>NZ_JBNJNB010000001.1:9047500-9595000 GCF_050936285.1 Streptomyces sp. CA-106110
ATGAGCCTGCGAGTTTGCGGTGTGTTGCGAGGTTAACCCGTGTGGGGTAGCCGTAGCGAAAGCGAGTCCGAATAGGGCGTTTGAGTAGCACGCTCAAGACCCGAAGCGGAGTGATCTAGCCATGGGCAGGTTGAAGCGGAGGTAAGACTTCGTGGAGGACCGAACCCACCAGGGTTGAAAACCTGGGGGATGACCTGTGGTTAGGGGTGAAAGGCCAATCAAACTCCGTGATAGCTGGTTCTCCCCGAAATGCATTTAGGTGCAGCGTCGTGTGTTTCTTGCCGGAGGTAGAGCACTGGATAGGCGATGGGCCCTACCGGGTTACTGACCTTAGCCAAACTCCGAATGCCGGTAAGTGAGAGCGCGGCAGTGAGACTGTGGGGGATAAGCTCCATGGTCGAGAGGGAAACAGCCCAGAGCATCGACTAAGGCCCCTAAGCGTACGCTAAGTGGGAAAGGATGTGGAGTCGCACAGACAACCAGGAGGTTGGCTTAGAAGCAGCCACCCTTGAAAGAGTGCGTAATAGCTCACTGGTCTAGTGATTCCGCGCCGACAATGTAGCGGGGCTCAAGCGTACCGCCGAAGTCGTGTCATTCATATATAAGCCCCAACGGGTGTATGGATGGGTAGGGGAGCGTCGTCTGCCGGGTGAAGCGGCACTGGAAGGTAGTCGTGGACGGTTGACGAGTGAGAATGCAGGCATGAGTAGCGATTCACACGTGAGAAACGTGTGCGCCGATTGACTAAGGGTTCCTGGGTCAAGCTGATCTGCCCAGGGTAAGTCGGGACCTAAGGCGAGGCCGACAGGCGTAGTCGATGGATAACCGGTTGATATTCCGGTACCCGCTGTGAAGCGTCAAACATCGAGCATCGTGATGCTAAGGCCGTGAAGCCGTTCCGGACCCTTCGGGGAAAGGAAAGTGGTGGAGCCGCCGAACCAAGCGGTTAGTAGGTGAGTGATGGGGTGACGCAGGAAGGTAGTCCATCCCGGGCGGTGGTTGTCCCGGGGTAAGGGTGTAGGCCGTGCGATAGGTAAATCCGTCGTACATGGGGCTGAGACCTGATGCCGAGCCGATTGTGGTGAAGTGGATGATCCTATGCTGTCGAGAAAAGCCTCTAGCGAGTTTCATGGCGGCCCGTACCCTAAACCGACTCAGGTGGTCAGGTAGAGAATACCGAGGCGTTCGGGTGAACTATGGTTAAGGAATTCGGCAAAATGCCCCCGTAACTTCGGGAGAAGGGGGCCATGCCTGGTGAGAGCACTTGCTGCTTGAGCTGGGGGTGGCCGCAGAGACCAGCGAGAAGCGACTGTTTACTAAAAACACAGGTCCGTGCGAAGCCGTAAGGCGATGTATACGGACTGACGCCTGCCCGGTGCTGGAACGTTAAGGGGACCGGTTAGCTCCATTTCGGTGGGGCGAAGCTGAGAACTTAAGCGCCAGTAAACGGCGGTGGTAACTATAACCATCCTAAGGTAGCGAAATTCCTTGTCGGGTAAGTTCCGACCTGCACGAATGGCGTAACGACTTCTCGACTGTCTCAACCATAGGCCCGGTGAAATTGCACTACGAGTAAAGATGCTCGTTTCGCGCAGCAGGACGGAAAGACCCCGGGACCTTTACTACAGTTTGATATTGGTGTTCGGTTCGGCTTGTGTAGGATAGCTGGGAGACTTTGAAGCAGCCACGCCAGTGGTTGTGGAGTCGTCGTTGAAATACCAGTCTGGTCGTGCTGGATGTCTAACCCGGGTCCGTGATCCGGATCGGGGACAGTGTCTGATGGGTAGTTTAACTGGGGCGGTTGCCTCCTAAAGAGTAACGGAGGCGCCCAAAGGTTCCCTCAGCCTGGTTGGCAATCAGGTGTTGAGTGTAAGTGCACAAGGGAGCTTGACTGTGAGACCGACGGGTCGAGCAGGGACGAAAGTCGGGACTAGTGATCCGGCGGTGGCTTGTGGAAGCGCCGTCGCTCAACGGATAAAAGGTACCCCGGGGATAACAGGCTGATCTTCCCCAAGAGTCCATATCGACGGGATGGTTTGGCACCTCGATGTCGGCTCGTCGCATCCTGGGGCTGGAGTCGGTCCCAAGGGTTGGGCTGTTCGCCCATTAAAGCGGTACGCGAGCTGGGTTTAGAACGTCGTGAGACAGTTCGGTCCCTATCCGCTGTGCGCGTAGGAGTCTTGAGAAGGGCTGTCCCTAGTACGAGAGGACCGGGACGGACGAACCTCTGGTGTGCCAGTTGTTCTGCCAAGGGCATGGCTGGTTGGCTACGTTCGGGAGGGATAACCGCTGAAAGCATCTAAGCGGGAAGCCTGCTTCGAGATGAGGACTCCCACCCACTTGATGGGGTAAGGCTCCCAGTAGACGACTGGGTTGATAGGCCGGATCTGGAAGCACGGTAACGTGTGGAGGTGACCGGTACTAATAGGCCGAGGGCTTGTCCATAGAGGCTCGCGTCCACTGTGTTGGTTCTGAGGCAACGATCCGTTGTCGGTACAGAGCAGAACATCAACTGAAGAGTGTGCTTGTTCGCTCGAAACCATTAGGGTTTCGGTGGCCATAGCGTGAGGGAAACGCCCGGTTACATTTCGAACCCGGAAGCTAAGCCTTACAGCGCCGATGGTACTGCAGGGGGGACCCTGTGGGAGAGTAGGACGCCGCCGAACAATCTTTGGAGGACCCTTGGTCCCAGCGACTCGCTGGGACCAAGGGTCCTTTTTCGTTTTTCCGGAGCGCGCCGGGTACCCGGCTGCGTGAGAATGAGTTTGCAGTACCGAAGACAGGAGTCACCGATGTCCACCAACTCTCCCGACGAGCGTCCTGAGCGCGACCAGCGCCGACGGGACAGTGGTGACCGCGGCGGCTACCGCGGAGGGGCGCGTCGGGGCGACGACCGCGGCGGTTTCGCCCGCCGTGACGACGAGCGCGGCGGCTACGGCCGGCGCGACGACCGCCGTGGAGATGACCGTCGCGGGGACGACCGCGGCGGCTTCCGACGCGACGAGCGCCGGGATGACCGCCAGGACGGTGGCCGAGGCGATCGGGGCGGCTTCCGCCGTGACGACCGTGGTGGCTCTGGGGACCGGGGCGGCTTCCGCCGTGACGACCGTGGTGGCTCTGGGGACCGGGGCGGCTTCCGCCGTGACGACCGTGGTGGCTCCGGCGACCGGGGCGGCTTCCGCCGTGACGACCGTGGTGGCTCCGGCGACCGGGGCGGACGTCCCTCCTTCCGCCGCGACGAACGCCCGGGAGGCCCGCGCCGTGACGACCGCGACCGGGACTTCCGCCGGGACGGTGACCGTCCCGCCCACCGGCGCGACGACGACCGCGGTGGCCGCCGTGACGACGACCGTGGGAGCTACGGCCGCCGTGACGACGACCGGGGTGGCTACGGTCGGCGCGACGACACCCGCACCGGTTACGGCCGACGTGACGACGACCGTGGTGAGCGTCGCGACGACCGTGACCGCGGTTTCCGCCGGGACGACCAGCGCGGCGGCTTTGGCCGGCGCGACGACCGCCGTGGAGACGACCGTCGCGGGGACGACCGCGGCGGCTTCCGGCGTGATGACCGTCGGGACGACCGCCGTGATGACCGTCGTGGAGACGACCACGGTGGCTTCCGGCGCGACGACCGCCGTGACGACCGCGCCGGATACGGCCGCCGTGACGACCGTAGGGACGACCGCCGCGACGACCGTAGGGACGGCGAGCGCACGGGCTACGGTCGGCGCGACGACCGTGGCGGCTACGGAGACCGCGCCGGTCACGGCGACCGTGGCGGCTATGGAGACCGTGCCGGGTACGGCCGTCGTGACGACCGCGGCGGTGAGCGCGGTGGCTTCCGTGGTCGCGACGACCGTGGCGACCGCGGTGCTGGTGCGCGCGGTCCGCGTCGTGATGACCGCGGCGCCCGCCCCGGTGGCTTCCGCGGCCGCGACGACCGTCGTGGTGACGACCGTCGTGGTGCGGGTCCTCGGTTCCGTGAGGAGCGGGACCGCGACCGCGACCGTGAGCCCATCAAGCGGCTGCCGATCCCCGAGGACGTCACCGGCGAGGAGATCGACAAGGACGTACGGCAGGAGCTGCAGAGCCTGCCCAAGACGCTCGCCGAGGACGTCGCCAAGAACCTGGTGATGGTCGCCAGGCTCATCGACGAGGACCCGGAGGGCGCGTACGCGTACTCCAAGGTGGCGCTGCGTCTCGCGTCCCGTGTCGCCGCCGTGCGCGAGGCGGCCGGCTTCGCCGCGTACGCCAACCAGAAGTACGGGGAGGCACTCGGCGAGTTCCGGGCCGCCCGCCGCATGACCGGGAACACCGACCTGTGGCCGGTCATGGCCGACTGCGAGCGCGGTCTCGGGCGGCCCGAGAAGGCGCTCGACATGGCGGGTGCCCCGGAGGTGCACAAGCTCGACAAGGCGGCTCAGGTCGAGATGCGGCTCGTCGCGGCCGGTGCGCGCCGGGACATGGGGCAGCTCGACGCGGCCATCGTGACGCTGCAGAGCCCGGAGCTGGCCTCCAGCGCCGTACAGCCGTGGACGGCGCGGTTGCGCTACGCGTACGCCGACGCGCTCCTCGCGGCCGGTCGGGAGAGCGAGGCCCGCGACTGGTTCGCCAAGGCCGTCGAGGCGGACAAGGACGGCAGCACGGATGCCTCCGACCGGCTCGCCGAACTGGACGGCGTGGAGTTCCTCGACGCGCTCGACGATGAGTCGGACGGCGAGAGCGAAGGCGACCCGCAGCTCTCGGACGCGGCTGCCGGGCAGGACGAGGAGAGCGAGAAGGGCGACTCCGAAGACGACGACGAGCGCTGACCCGACCGGGTGACGGGGCGGGGATCCTCAGCGGATCCCCGCCCCGTCGTCACGCAGGGAGCGGCTTTCAGATCGCGTCGGGTGGCGCCAGGGCCCGGAGCACCAGTCCCGATGCCGGCTTGGGACCGAACGACGTCGACTTGCGCGGCATCGTCACGCCCTGCCTGGCCAGTTCGCGTACGACCTCCTCGCGGACCGGGTGCATCAGCACGGCCGTCCCGCCGTCCCGCTCGGCCTTCTCGACCGTGGCGGCGGTGTCGTGGATGTAGGCGATGTGATCGGGCGAGTCCTCGGGAATGCGCCAGATGTTCTCGAGCAGCGTCGCGTGCAGGACCGTCGCGTCCAGGGTGCGCCAGGCCTCCGGGCGGTCCGCCCGGACCGTACGCGCCAGGACGTCCGGGGAGGGCCGGTCGACCAGGTGGAAGGCGCCGTCGCCCGCCAGCAGGAACGCGTTGCCGGCGCAGGACGCGTCGGCCAGCGCCGCCATGGCCTCGGGCAGTGAGACGTGCAGGTCGCGTACGCGGAACAGGCCCGTGAGGGCGGACAGCGCCTCGGCGACCGGAAGACGGTGCAGCAGGCGGTGGATCGCGCGGACCCGGAGGGGATAGCGGGCGGTGTCCACGAGGAGGACCAGACCGTAGTCCCAGGGGCTGGGGGAGGTGTGCTCCGCGCGTAGACGCAGATACGTCGCCCAGCGGTGGTGCCCGTCGGCGATCAGGGCCTGGTGGTGGGCCAGGTCCATCTGGATCTCGGCGAGGTCGACTGGATCCGTCACCGCCCAGAGGCAGTGGCTGAAACCGTCCTCGGTGGTGGTGCACAACAGTGGCGGGCCCTCGGCGGTGCTCTCGATGACGGCCGCCGCACCGGTTTCCGAGCCCTTGCCGCGGTAGGTCAGCAGCAGCGGTTCGAGGTTGGCGGAGGTCGCGCGCATCAGGGCCGCGCGGTCGGCGATCACATGCGGCATCACGTCCTCGTGGGGCAGGACCACACCGTCCGACGGTTGGGACACGCGCAGGGCCCCGATGATGCCGCGTTGCAGCACACCGCCCCCTCGCTGTTCGTAGACGTAGAGGCCCGGCTCGGCGTCGGCGGTCAGGATCCCCTCGGTGACCCAGCGGCGCATGGTCTCCGCCGCCTGCTTGTTGCGTGCGGCGGGGGTGGAAGCCTGGGGGAGGATCAGCCGGACGATGTTGTGCGGATCGGCCGATTCGAGGTGGAGCAGCCCGTCCGGGCGTACGACGACGTCATACGGCGGGGAGGTGACCGCGGCGAGGCTGCCGACGCGGTCGGGGTCATAGCGCAGGCCCCGGAAAGGGCTCAGTTCAAGGCCCGTGTGCGCCGGTACGTCCCAGGGACCTGCAGTGTTCATTGATGCATCGTAAGTGTGCGGGCGTCGTGCGGGATGATCGGGGGAAACGAGCGAGCGAGGAGCGATGCGTAATGAGCCAGACCGTCAGGACACAGCCGGAGGGCAGTGCGCAGCCCCTGAACGAGGCGTACGACACCGCTCTGCTGGACCTGGACGGCGTGGTGTACGCCGGGGGGAACGCGATTCCGCACGCCGTGGAGTCCCTCGGTACCGCCCGTTCGGGCGGAATGCATCTGGCGTACGTCACGAACAACGCGCTGCGCACACCGGACGCGGTGGCCGCGCACCTCACGGAGTTGGGGATACCGGCGCAGGCGTCCGACGTGATCACCTCGGCGCAGGCGGTCGCCCGGCTGATCAGTGAGCAGGTGCCCGCCAGGTCCCGCGTGCTGGTCGTCGGTGGCGAGGGGCTGCGCGTCGCCCTGCGGGAGCGGGGGCTCACACCCGTGGAGTCGGCCGAGGACGACCCGGTGGCCGTGGTGCAGGGATACGGCGGTCCGGAGCTCCAGTGGGGGCGTTTCGCGGAGGCCTGCTATGCCATCGCGCGCGGTGTGCCGTGGTTCGCGTCCAACACGGATCTGACGATCCCGAGCGCCCGGGGGATCGCGCCGGGCAACGGGGCGGCCGTGGAGGTCGTACGGATCGCGACGGGTGCCGAACCGCAGGTGGCGGGCAAGCCGCTGCCGCCGATGCACCGGGAGACGATCCTGCGGACGGGCGCGCGGCGGCCGCTGGTGGTCGGGGACCGGCTGGACACGGACATCGAGGGCGCGATCAACGGCGGGGTCGACTCATTGCTGGTGCTGACGGGAGTGACGGACGGGACCCGGTTGCTCGCCGCCCTGCCGCAGCACCGGCCGACCTATGTGGATGAGGACCTGAGGGGGCTGCTCACCGGTCAGCCGGACGTCGTGGCGTCGGGTGACGGCTTCCGCTGCGGCGGCTGGACGGCGACGGCGGGCAAGGAGCGGCTCGAACTGGAGGGCGAGGGCGGGACCCTGGACGGGCTGCGGGCGCTGTGCGCGGCGGCCTGGACGGCGGCCGGAACGGGCCCGTGCGAGCTGGACGGCGGGAAGGCGCTGGCGCGACTCGGTCTGTGAGGGGGAGGACGGCCACCCCGTCGAGCCCATAGCGAGGGTAGGCTAACCTAACCTCGTGTTGGTCGACAGTCCTCCCGAATCACGCGCGGAGCTCGCCTCCGCGCCCCCGACTCGGAGGGTGACACGGGCTCTTGGGCTCCTCGTCTCCCTCCTGACCCTGGCGCTCGTCGCGCTGGCGAGCATCGCGATCGGTGCGAAGGGGCTGTCACCGGCCCAGGTCTGGCACGGCCTGTTCCACGACTCGGGGACGTATGCCGACGTCGTGGTGGGCGACCGCCTCGCCCGCACGGCCCTCGGGCTGCTCGCCGGCGCCGCCCTCGGCCTGTCCGGTGCCGTCCTCCAGGCGCTCACCCGCAATCCGCTGGCCGACCCCAGCCTGCTCGGTATCAACGCGGGCGCGTCGGCGGCGGTCGTCACCGCGATCACGTATTTCGGTGTCACGAGCCTGAGCGGCTACGTCTGGTTCGCCTTCCTCGGCGCGGCCGCCGTCGGGGCCCTGGTGTGGTTCCTCGGCGGCAGCCGGGGCGCCACGCCTGTGCGGCTCGCGCTCGCCGGCACCGCGATCAGCGCGGCGCTCTACGGCTACCTCCAGGCCGTGATGATCACGGACGACGCGGCGCTCGGCAAGATGCGCTTCTGGACCGTCGGCTCACTGGCGTCGGCCACCGACTCGACCATCACCCAGGTCCTGCCGTTCCTGCTGGCCGGAACCGTCGTCGCGCTGGCCCTGGCCAGGCCGCTGAACGCCGTGGCGATGGGTGACGACACCGCCCGCGCCCTGGGCGCCGCCCTCGACCGCACCCGCGCCCTGTCCATGGCCGCCGCCACCGTCCTGTGCGGGGCGGCCACCGCGGCCTGCGGGCCGATCGCGTTCGTCGGGCTGATGGTGCCGCACGCCGTGCGGTCCTTCACGGGTCCCGACCTGCGCTGGATCCTGCCGTACGCGGCCGTTCTGTCGCCCGTGCTGCTGCTGGGCGCCGACGTCCTCGGCCGGGTCGTCGCCCGGCCCGCCGAACTCCAGGTGGGCATCGTGACCGCGGTCATCGGCGGCCCGGTCTTCATCTTCCTCGTACGGCGCAGGAGGACGGCGCAGCTGTGAAGACCACCCGTACGTTCCGCACCCCCGGCGGACTCTCCGTGCGCCTGGACGTCCGGGCGTTCACCGTCGTCGTGCTGCTCCTGGTCGCCGCGCTCACCGCGAGTGTCGTACTGATCGGGACGGGCGACTACTCGATCCCGGCGGGGGACGTCCTCAGGGCGCTGGTCGGCGACGGCAACCCGGGGCAGGAGTTCATCGTCACCGAACTGCGTCTGCCGCGCGTGCTCGTCGGGCTGCTGGTCGGCGCCTCGCTCGGTCTCGGCGGTGCGCTCTTCCAGTCCGTCACCCGCAACCCGCTGGGCAGCCCGGACGTGCTCGGTCTCGGGCAGGGCTCGACGGCCGGGGCACTCGTGATGATCGTGCTGTTCTCCGGGAGCGCCACACAGGTCACCGTGGGCGCCCTCGTCGGCGGCCTGGCGACCGGGCTCGCCATCTATCTGCTGGCCTGGAAGCAGGGCGTGCACGGCTATCGGCTGGTCCTGGTCGGCATCGGCGTGTCGGCCGTCGTCACGGCGGTCAACGGCATTCTGCTGACCAAGGCCGACATCGTCGACGCGACCCGCGCGATCGTCTGGATGACCGGCTCTCTCAACGGCCGCGACTGGGACCAGGTGTGGCCGCTGCTCCTGATGTGTGCCGTCCTCGTCCCCCTGGTCCTCGGCAACGCCCGGGGCCTGCGGATGATGGAGATGGGCGACGACGTCTCGTACGCCCTCGGGGTGCGCGTCGAACGCGTACGGCTGCTGCTGATGGTCTCCGCCGTGCTGCTTACTGCTGGCGCCACCGCGGCCGCGGGCCCGGTCGGGTTCGTGGCGCTCACCGCACCGCAGCTCGCGCGCCGGCTCACTCGCTCGCCCGGCCCGAACCTGCTGCCCTCCATGACCATGGGCGCCACCCTGCTCGTCGCGGCCGACTGGGCCTCCCAGCGGGTCTTCGGCGCGGACCAGCTGCCGGTCGGCGTGGTCACCGGAGTGCTCGGCGGCGTCTACCTGCTGTGGCTGCTGGTCAGCGAGCGACGGGCGGGCCGCATATGAGCGCCGCCGGCGGACCCGACACGAACGTCATGAGGAGCACTGTGAACCGCCTCTCCGCGGACAACGTCACCCTTGCCTACGACCAGCGCGTGATCGCCGAGCAGTTGTCCGTGGAGATCCCCGACAACTCCTTCACGGTGATCGTCGGCCCGAACGCCTGCGGCAAGTCCACGCTGCTGCGCGCCCTGTCCAGGATGCTCAAGCCGTCCCAGGGGCGGGTGCTGCTCGACGGGCAGGCCATCCAGTCGCTGCCGGCGAAGAAGGTGGCGCGGACCCTGGGGCTGTTGCCGCAGTCCTCGATCGCGCCTGACGGGATCACCGTCGGCGACCTCGTGGGCCGCGGCCGCTATCCGCACCAGGGACTCCTGCGCCAGTGGTCCGGCGAGGACGAGCGGGTCGTCCAGGAGTCGATGGCGCAGACAGGCGTCGCGGAGCTCGCCGACCGCTATGTCGACGAGCTCTCCGGCGGCCAGCGGCAGCGGGTGTGGATCGCGATGGCGCTCGCCCAGCAGACACCGCTGCTGCTGCTCGACGAGCCGACCACGTATCTCGACATCCAGCATCAGATAGACGTGCTCGACCTGTGCGCGCAGCTGCACGAGGAGCAGGGGCGCACGCTCGTCGCGGTGCTGCACGACCTCAACCACGCCGCCCGGTACGCCACCCATCTGATCGCCCTGCGCGCCGGCAAGGTGATCGCCGAGGGCGCCCCGAACGACATCGTCACTGCCGGGCTGGTGGAGGAGGTCTTCGGGCTGCGCTGCCAGGTCATCGACGATCCGGAGACCGGGACGCCGCTGGTGGTGCCGGCGGCCCGCAAGGCACGCGCCCGTACGACGGCCGAGAAGGCCTCCTGAGGCGTCTGGCGCGGGAGTGGGGCGGGCCTCCGGGCGGCCGGGGCCTACAGAAGCTTTCTGAGGCGGAACACGTCGAGCAGGGCCGCCTCCAGCTTCACCCGGCCCGAGCCCCAGGCCTTGGCGAAGTTCAGCTCGCCGTCGACCATCGCCACCAGGTCGTCGCCGGTCATCGTCAGCCGGATCTGGGCCTTCTCGGGCGGCGGTCCCTGGATCGTGTCGAGCACCTCGATCCGGCCGTTCCTGAGGCGACCGAGGAAGCTGATGTCCAGGTCGGTGATCCGGCAGCTGAGCGAGCGGTCCATGCCGGCGGCCGCCCGGACGTCGCCGTCGGCGCCCGCCAGGTTGTCGGAGAGCTTGTCGAGTGCGCTGCGGCACTCCTCAATGGTCGCCATTGTCAGCGACGGTACCTCAGCGCTTCGAGGTAGCGTCGGGGCATGAGCGACTCAGTGCCCGAGGCCGAGGTCTCCACGGAGGCGGCGGTACCGGATCCGGACGCCCCGGACGGCACCGCATTCGAACCGGAGAACGACCCGGCCGCGCCCGCCCCGCTGAACGTGCCCCGGACCCCCACCGGTGACGCCGACGTCGACGCACAGCTGGAACGGCTGGCGGACGCCGACCACCTCGCCACGGACGGCCATGTGGAGGTGTACGAGGATGTACACAGGGGGCTGCGCGACGCGCTCACCGCGCTCGACGCCCGCCCGGGACCTCCGGCGCCCCCGTCGCCGTACGGACACAGGAGCTGAACCGAACGTGGCAGGAGTCGCACGCCGCCGTCTGGACGCGGAGCTGGTCCGCCGGAAGCTCGCGCGTTCGCGCGAGCACGCCGGCCAGCTGATCGCCGCGGGCCGGGTCACCGTCGGCAAGACCGTCGCCACCAAGTCCGCCACCCAGGTGGAGACCGCGGCGGCCATCGTCGTCGCACAGGACGGCAGCGACCCCGACTACGTGTCCCGGGGCGGCCACAAGCTCGCGGGCGCCCTGGAGGTCTTCGTACCGCAGGGTCTGAAGGTCGGTGGGCGGCGCGCGCTCGACGCAGGTGCGTCCACCGGTGGCTTCACCGACGTCCTGCTGCGCGCGGGCGCCGCCCATGTCGTCGCAGTCGACGTCGGATACGGACAGCTGGCCTGGACTCTGCAGAGCGATGAACGCGTCACCGTCAAGGACCGTACGAACGTACGCGAGTTGACGCTCGAAGCGATCGATGGGGAGCCTGTGGATCTTGTTGTGGGGGATCTGTCCTTCATCCCGCTCGGACTGGTGCTGCCCGCCCTTGTGCGGTGCGCGAAGCCGGACGCCGACCTGGTGATGATGGTCAAGCCCCAGTTCGAGGTGGGCAAGGAACGGCTGGGCAGCGGAGGCGTCGTCCGCAGCCCGCACCTGCGTGCGGAGGCCGTGCGCGGGGTGGCCGAGCGTGCCGCGGAGCTGGGACTCGGCGTCAAGGGTGTGACGGCCAGCCCGTTGCCCGGACCCTCGGGCAACGTCGAGTACTTTCTGTGGCTGCGAGCCGGAGCACCCGCACTGGATCCGGCCGACGTTGACCGTGCAGTGGCGGAGGGGCCGCGTTGACACAGATCCCAGGTCGTACTGTCTTCCTTCTCGCCCACACCGGGCGGCCCGCGGCCATCCGCAGTGCCGAGCTCGTGGTCAAGGGGCTGCTGAGGTGCGGCATCGGCGTGCGCGTCCTGGAGGCCGAGGCGGAGGACCTGCCTCTGTCGGACGAGGTGGAGCTCGTCAAGGAGGCGACTCCCCAGTGCCTGGACGGCTGCGAGCTGCTCATCGTGCTCGGCGGTGACGGCACGCTCCTGCGCGGCGCGGAGTTCGCCCGCGCCTCCGGGGTGCCGATGCTCGGCGTCAACCTCGGCCGGGTCGGCTTCCTCGCCGAGGCCGAGCGCGACGACCTCGACCGGGTCGTCGACCGGGTCGTGATGAAGGCGTACGAGGTCGAGGAGCGCATGACCGTCGACGTCGTCGTGCACAAGAACGGCGACATCGTGCACACCGACTGGGCGCTGAACGAGGCGGCCGTGCAGAAGGTCTCCGCCGAGAAACTCCTGGAGGTCGTCCTGGAGATCGACGGGCGGCCGGTGACCGGGTTCGGCTGCGACGGCATCGTCTGCGCCACGCCCACCGGGTCGACCGCCTACGCCTTCTCCGCGGGCGGGCCCGTGGTGTGGCCGGAGGTGGAGGCGCTGCTGATGGTGCCGATCAGTGCGCACGCGCTGTTCGCCAAGCCGCTGGTGACCTCGCCGAACTCCGTGCTCGCCGTGGAGGTGCAGCCGGACACCCCGCACGGGGTGCTGTGGTGCGACGGGCGCCGGACGGTGGAGCTGCCCGAGGGGGCACGGGTCGAGGTGCGACGGGGAGCGGTTCCGGTGCGGCTGGCCCGGCTGCACCACGCCTCCTTCACGGACCGGCTGGTGGCCAAGTTCGCGCTGCCCGTGTCCGGGTGGCGGGGGGCGCCGCACTAGGGCCTGTTCTGAGTTCTGATCATTGGGCGGGTCGCAGGCTGCGCAGCCAGATGACGGCACCCCGCAGGTGCAGCCCGGCCTCGTAGCTGCGCGGCGTCTCTCTCTCATAGCGCGTGGCCAGCCCCCGCCACTCCTTGATCTTGTTGATGGCGCGTTCGACGGTGTTGCGCTCCTTGTATAGCGCCGCATCGTGGCCGACGGGACGACCGCCGTGCGAGCCCTTCTTCTTGCGGTTTGCCGCCTGGTCTGCCTTCTCCGGGATCACGGCTCGGATCTTGCGCCGGCGCACCCATGAGGGCCGGGCTTGTCAAGAGCAGACTGGAACCTGGCCCGGCATGCTCGGGGCTGGTGCCGGAGGTGGGTGGAGGAGCCCGTGTCTCCTCGGTCGAGGGCTGTCGATGATCCCCGGGGGTAGGTCGGGCGGAGGAGTCTCACACGCACCCATTCGGCTCCGTGCACCGTCGCCGGGCCGGCGCCATGACCCTAGTCCGGGGGCCGGGCTGCTCATTCAGGTAGTCGAGCACGGCGGGGCCGGCTCATGCGCTGACGCGAGCGCACCCGGGGTCGGCAACCTCTCGGAAGGGGAAGTGTGACTGTCATTGGCTCAGCGCTGCCTCCCCGACGGGACGGGTGGCGTGCTGGTCGGCTTCGTACTCGACGAGCAGGTGCCAGGTGCGGGTGAGGAGTTTGCGGGCGATCGCGATCGTGGCGATCTTCTTGCCGCGGCGATGGGCGATCTGCTCGTAGCAGGCGGCGAACTGCGGGGATCGTTTGGCGGTCTGGGCCGCTTCGCTCAGGATCCAGCGCACCCAGGGGTCGCCCTGTTTGGAGATGTGGCCGTAGCGGACGGTGCGGTCCGAGCCGCGGACGGTGGGAGTGAGCCCAGCCCAGGAAGCGAGCTTGCGGGCCGAGGGGAAGCGGCGGATGTCGCCGATCTCAGCCAGCAGGACCAGAGCGGTGAGTGGTCCTACTCCCGGCAGAGTGGTCAGGACCTTCACCCGCGGGTCATTCTTGGCTTCGGCCGTCAGCCGAGCGTCAAGCCGGTCGATGGGAACCTGGACGGCATCGATCAGCTCCAGCAGGTCGGTGATCACTGTGCGGGAGGACGCGGGCAGCGGGAGCTGCTCCAGCCAGCGGCGGCCGGGACCGCTCCAGCAGCTGCGGCTGGTTCCCCGGTCACAGCCGTGATCGGCCAACACGGCATGGATCCGGTTACGCAACAGGGTCCGCAACCGGACCAGTTGGGCCCGATGTCGGAGCACGGCCCGCTGCTGCCGGACCGACGGCGGGCCGATCCAGGCCTCTGGCAACAGATCGGCGCGCAGCAGCTGGGCCAGGGTGGCCGCATCGACCTTGTCGTTCTTCAACCGGGCCGAGGCGATGGCTTTGCACTGCAGCGGATGCACCAGGTGCGGCTCGAAGCCGTGCTCCTGGAGCAGCTCGACCAGCCAGCCCCAGCCGAAGGCGGCCTCGAACGCCACCGGTGTGCCCGTGGGGAGATCCCCGATCACCCCCAGCACCGGCACCCGCCCGTTGGGCACGTTCCTGTTCACGTTGATCCCACCGCCTTGGTCGGCGATGGCGATCTGCGACCTCTTGCGATGCACGTCGATTCCGACGTAGACAGACATCCCGGGCCTCCTTCCCGAGCTCGTATGGACACCCGGAAACAGCATCCACCGGGCTGGCGCGGAAGGGGGCCCGGCCCTCATAGTGTCAGGTAGTTGCGGTTGCGGCGGGAGGAGTACGCCTTGTCCCCGGCCACAGCGTCCGGCCGGGTTCGGGGTCGGCCGACCCGGCCCCGCACCTTGATTTTGTCCACGACCTCGGCGAAGCGGGGGCTGTCGGCGGCCTGGCCGGGCGTGAGCACGAAAGACAAGGGGCGGCAGCGCCGGTCGGCCGAGAGGTGGGTTTTGGTGGTCAGCCCGCCGCGTGAGCGACCGAGGTCCGCGGTGCGCAGTCGCGCCTGGCGGAGGCGGCGTACACGACGACGTTCCTCCCTGGCTCGCGCCTTGCCGGCCTCGGCCGGATCGTCGGCCAGGGCTATCGCGGCGCTTTGCCCGGTTGGTGAATCCCCTTTTCCTCCTCCACCGCCTTCGCTAGTTCGTCCAGCAGTTCCGGATCGACGCGCATCCCGGCCGCGTGGTGGTGCGCGCGGGCCATGGTGGAGTCCACGCTGACCAGCGAGAGATCCACCTGGCCGCGGGCCGCCGCCTCGGCGATCATGCCGTCCATCAGCGCCTGGAACACGCCCGCCTTCGCCCACTGCTCGAAGCGCCCGTACACGGTCGACCAGGAGCCGTAGCGCTCGGGGATATCGCGCCACGGGCTCCCGGTGCGGAACCGCCACATGACCGCGTTGAACTGCCGTCGCACCGCCTCCGGGTCGTACGGCCCGCGCCCGCCTACCGGCAGGAACGGCTCGACCAGGGCCCACTCATCGTCCGCCAGATCGCCTCGTGCCACGGCCAGTTGTCTACACCGAAGCGGAGGCACGGCGCAGCCGCTCAGCCGAACTGTGATCGAAACTCAGAACAGGCCCTAGGGGCCGCCGGGGGCGCGGTACCTCGCGGGGGTGATATGCGCCGCTCGGTGCCGTTCCGCCACCTGCGCCTTCGCGCGAGCGGGCCGGGGGCCGTCGCACATCCCCCGGCCGACCTCGTAAGGTCTTCTCCGTGTTGGAGGAGATGCGGATACGGTCGCTCGGAGTCATCGACGACGCGGTCGTCGAGCTGTCACCCGGCTTCACCGCCGTGACCGGTGAGACGGGTGCGGGCAAGACCATGGTCGTCACCAGCCTGGCCCTGCTGCTCGGCGGACGCGCCGACCCGGCGCTCGTACGGATCGGGGCCAAGAACGCGGTCGTGGAGGGGCGGATCACCGTGCCCGAGGGCGCCACCGCGGCCGTACGCGCCGAGGAGGCCGGGGCCGAGCTGGACGACGGGGCGCTGCTGATCAGTCGTACCGTTTCCGCCGAGGGCCGCTCCCGTGCGCACCTGGGCGGACGTTCCGTGCCCGTCGGCGTGCTCGCGGAGCTGGCCGACGAACTGGTCGCCGTCCACGGGCAGACCGACCAGCAGGGACTGCTGAAACTCTCGCGGCAGCGGCAGGCACTCGACCGGTACGCCGGTGACGCGGTCGCGGTGCCGCTCACCAAGTACGGCGAGGCCTACCGGCGGCTGCGGGCCGTCTCCACCGAACTGGAGGAGATCACCACCCGCGCCCGTGAGCGGGCCCAGGAAGCCGACATGCTGCGCTTCGGGCTCGAGGAGATCGCGGCCGTGGAGCCCCGGGCCGGCGAGGACGTGGAGCTGGCCGAGGAGGCGGAGCGGCTCGGGCACGCGGAGGCGCTCGCCTCCGCCGCGACGGTCGCGCACGCCGCGCTGGCGGGCAATCCGGAGGACCCCGAGGGCGTCGACGCCTCCACGCTGGTGGCCGGTGCGCACCGGGCCCTGGAAGCGGTGCGGTCGCACGACCCGGCGCTGGCGGGGCTCGCCGAACGGATCGGGGAGATCGGGATCCTGCTCGGTGATGTGGCCGGTGAGCTGGCCGGGTACGCCGACGACCTGGACGCGGATCCGCTGCGGCTGGCCGCCGTCGAGGAACGGCGGGCCGCGCTGAACGCACTGACCCGGAAGTACGGCGAGGACGTGGGCGCCGTCCTCGCATGGGCCGAGCAGAGCGCCGCACGGCTGACCGAACTCGACGGCGACGACGAGCGGATCGAGGAGCTGACCGCCGAGCGGGACGGGCTGCGCACCGAGCTGGGCGCGCTCGCCCAGGCGCTGACCGACGCGCGGACGGAGGCCGCCGAGCGGTTCGCCGCCGCCGTCACCGCGGAGCTGGCCTCGCTCGCCATGCCGCACGCGCGAGTGTCGTTCGAGCTCCGGCAGACGGACGACCCGGACGGTGTCGAGGTCGGCGGGCGTACGGTCGCCTACGGGCCGTCGGGCGTCGACGAGGTCGAGCTGCTGCTCGCACCCCACCCCGGCGCGCCGCCGCGGCCCATCGCCAAGGGCGCCTCGGGCGGCGAGCTGTCCCGCGTGATGCTCGCCGTGGAGGTCGTCTTCGCGGGGACGGACCCCGTGCCCACGTACCTCTTCGACGAGGTCGACGCGGGCGTCGGCGGAAAGGCGGCCGTCGAGATCGGGCGGCGCCTGGCCCGGCTCGCGAAGAGCGCGCAGGTCGTGGTCGTCACCCACCTGCCGCAGGTGGCGGCCTTCGCGGACCGGCAGCTGCTGGTGGAGAAGACGAACGACGGATCGGTGACCCGCTCGGGCGTGAAGGTTCTGCAGGGCGAGGAGCGTATCCGCGAACTGTCGCGGATGCTGGCCGGCCAGGAGGACTCGGAGACGGCCCGGGCGCATGCCGAGGAACTGCTGGCGACGGCGCGGGCCGACGGGTAGCGGCCGCCCGCACCGGACGGCTCTCGTAGGGTGACGGGATGATCACGCGCATCCCCAGGATCGTCTCGTTCGGACTCACCGCGGCCGTCACCCGCGCCGCGACCGCCGTCCTGCGCACAAGGGCTCCGGGCGGGCGTCACCGCTGGGAGCGCACGAACCACGCGGGCCGGACCGTCGGGCTGTACCCGGGTCCCGCGCTGGCCGCTGCGGCAGCGCTCGGTGCGTGGCGCGTCCACCCCGCGGCCGGGGCGGCGGTGCTCGCCGCCGGAGCGTGCGGTGCCTGCGACGACGTGGCTGGTGCCGGTGACCCGCGACGCGGATTCCGGGCCCACCTCTCGGCTCTCTGGGAAGGCGAGATCACCAGCGGTGCCGTGAAGCTGTTCGGTATCTCCGCCGCCGCGCTGGCCACCGGAGCAGCGCTCAAGGAGCGGCCCGTGGACAAGGTGCTCGCGGGTGTGGTGATCGCGGGGGCCGCGCACTTCGTGAACCTCATGGACGTACGCCCCGGGCGTGCCGCCGGTGCCGTCCTCGCGCTCGGCGCTCCGGGTCTGCTGCGCGGCGGCCCGGCCGGGGAACTGGCCGCCACCGCGACCGGCGCCGCGGCCGCCGTCCTCCCCGAGGATCTCGGCGCACGCGCGATGATCGGTGACACGGGCGCGCACGCCCTCGGGGCGGCGCTCGGCACCGCCGTCGCCGCCGCATGGGGGTCGCCGCGCCCGGGGGCGACCGGGAGCGGGGGAGGAGCCGGGAGCGGGGGAGGAGCCGGGAGCGGGAAAGGCCGGGCCGGACTCGTCGTCCACGCGGCGGCCCTGGTGGCCGCGGCCGTGTACGGGGAGAAGGTGAGCGATGCGGCGAGGTCGTGGCGCGTCGGAGCTCCCGGCAAGCCCTGCCGTGAGCGACGCCGGCGCCCGACTCCCTCACCCATGTGAGTGACCACACCGGTGTCCCGCGGACCGGCCCGCGGTTGTCGCACGCACCCGCCGGTGCACCAGGAGGCCCGCGCCCTGGCATGCTTGGGTCATCCGCGGAGCACCTCGCGCGGTCCACCCTCATCGCGCGATCCTTCTGTACGTTTCTTCGTGACCGTCCGATGCCGAACCAGGAGCCCCGGCCACGTGAGCCTTGCGAGCAGCCACTCACCGCACGGCCGGTCGCCGCTGCGCACCGTGCAGGTGCTCGGCGGAGGCAGCGCGGGCAGCAGCGCGCATGTGCGCATGCTGACCTCGGGTCTGGTCGCACGGGGCGTGCGCGTGAGCGTGTGCGCTCCCGTCGAGGCCGAACGCACCTATGACTTCACCGGCGTGGGCGGCCGGCACATCCCCGTTCCCCGCAGCACGGACCCCAGCGCCCTCGCCGCGCTCCGTATCGCCTGTGCGGACGCCGACCTGGTGCACGCGCACGGGCTGCACGCGGGTCTGCGCGCCGCGCTCGCGCTGAGCGGGCGGCGCATCCCGCTGGTCGTCACCTGGCACACACAGGCGCACGCCGAGGGCGCGCGCGCTCATCTCCAGCGCCTTCTCGAACGGCGCGTGGCCAGGGCCGCCTCCCTCGTCCTCGGCACTTCCTCCGACCTCGTCGACCGGGCCCGCCGCCGCGGCGCGCGGGACGCACGGCTCGCCGCGGTCGCTCTGCCCGCACCCCGCAAACCCGTCGAGTACGACGACCCCGACCGGCCGCACCCCAAGATCCGCGCCGAACTCGGCGCCACGGACCGCCCGTTGCTCATGGCCGTCGGGTCCCTGGACCGGCACCGCGGGTACGACATGCTGCTCGACGCCTCGCGCGGCTGGCTCCGGCTCGACCCGGTGCCCCTGGTCGTCATCGCCGGGGAGGGGCCGCTGCGCGGTGTGCTCCAGCGCCGCATCGACAGCGAGGGACTGCCAGTGCGGCTGCTCGGCCGGCGTGAGGACGCCGGGGAACTGCTGGCCGCCGCCGACCTCGCACTGCTGACGAGCAGTTGGGAGTCCCGGTCCGTTCTCGCCCAGGAGGCCCTGCACGCCCGGGTGCCGCTGGTCGCCACGGATGTCGGCGGCATCCGCGAACTGGTCGGCGACGCGGCCGAACTTGTGCCGTACGGGAACGCGGGGGCGCTCGCCACCGCCGTCGTACGGGTCCTCGGTGATCCGGCGCGGCGCGAGCTGCTGAAGGAGCAGGGCACCCGGCAGGCCGCCGGCTGGCCGACCGAGGATGAGACAGTGGCACAAGTCCTCAGCGTCTACGATGAGTTGACGCAGATCGTGCCCTACGCGTAGACGCGCCGAGGTTTCTCCCGGAGGGCGACCACCGCGAGCGGCACGCGGGGCAACGAGGCGCCTCTCGACGAACGACCGTGACCAGCGCGTTCGCTGCGTGATCCGGACAACTGCCGCAGGTCGATGCCCGGGAGCCGCAGACCGGTCATTCCGAGATCATCCGCCGTCCACCAAGCCGGATCAGGGTCTGAACGCTTCCAGCGCATTCATCGTGCACCCTTCACCGACCTTGCTGAGGACAACATGTGCCTTGACGGACACTGCGAGCACAACGCGGAACCCTTCGAACCCGACGCCGCGGGTGCCGACAACGCGGGCGCCGGAATGGGGCGGCGACGGCTGCTCACCGCGGGGATGGCCGGTGCCGCCGCGCTGACCCTCGCCCCGGTCTCCTTCGCGCACGCGGCCGATGGCACCTCCGGTGGCACTGCCCCGACCAGCGGCGACGAGACCCGCGTCATCACCGGGTTCCTGGAGACCGGAGTCGCGGACTTCGTCTACCTCCCCGTCGAGGTCCCCAAGGGCGTGCAGAAGATCGCCGTGTCGTACTCCTACGACAAGCCGGCCGTCGCCTCCGGCACCCCGGGCAACTCCTGCGACGTCGGTGTGTTCGACGAGCGGGGGATCGCGCTCGGCGGTCGTGGCTTCCGCGGCTGGTCCGGTGGTTTCCGCACCTCGTTCGAGATCAGCAACAGCGACGCCACCCCCGGCTACCTGCCCGGCCCCGTCAACGCCGGAACCTGGCACATCGTGCTCGGCCCGTACCAGGTGGCGCCGCAGGGCATGAACTACCGCGTCCAGGTGACGCTGACCTACGGCGAGCCCGGGCCCGCCTTCGTGACGAAGTACCCGCCGCAGCGGGCCAAGGGCCGTGGCCGTGACTGGTACCGCGGCGACTGCCACCTGCACACGGTCTACTCCGACGGCAAGCGCCTGCCGAGCGAGGTCGCTGCCGGTGCGCGTGCCGCCGGGCTGGACTTCATGGTCTCCACCGACCACAACACGTCCTCCTCGCACGCGGTGTGGGGCGAGTACGCCAGACCGGACCTGCTGATCATGACCGGTGAGGAGGTCACCACCCGCAACGGTCACTGGCTGGCCCTCGGCCTTCCGGCGGGCGAGTGGATCGACTGGCGCTACCGCTCGCGCGACGACGCGTTCGGCCGCTTCTCACGACAGGTGCACCGCGCCGGCGGCCTTGTGGTTCCCGCACACATGTACTGCGCGTACGTGGCCTGCCAGTGGAAGTTCGGCTTCGACGACGCCGACGCCACCGAGGTGTGGACCGGACCGTGGACCTACGACGACGAGCACGCGGTCAGCACCTGGGACCAGAAGCTCGGTGAGGCGGTCCGCACCGGCAAGCGCTGGCTCCCGGCCATGGGCAACAGCGACGCGCACAGCGACCCGCAGGTCATCGGTCTCCCGCACAACGTTGTCTTCGCCGACGACCTGGCCACCGACCCCATCACGGACGGTATCCGCGCGGGCCGTAGCTGGATCGCGGAGTCGTCCTCGGTCAAGCTGACCTTCACCGCCAGCGGCCACGGCAAGCAGGCCGGCATCGGCGAGAAGCTGGAGGTTCCCGCCGAGGCGCCGGTGGACGTCCGCCTCGACGTGCAGGGCGTGCCCCACGGCACGGTCCGGTTCATCACCGACGAGGGCCAGATGCACCAGGAGTCGGTGGGCGCCGCCGGTTCCGGCACGGTCGTGTGGCGGACGACGGCCTCGCTCGCGGCGTACGTACGCGCCGAGGTGCGTCACCCGATGGCGGACGGCAGCCCGGGTCAGGGCAACACCATGGGCGACGCCCTGCTGTTCGGCCCCATGGCCGCGCTGACCAACCCCATCTTCCTGAACACGACGTCGCGAGGCTGACGTTCGGCTGTAGTTACTGGGCGCGGCGGGGCTCGCCCCTCGCCGCGCCCGGCCGGCGGCACGTCGGAGCCGACGTGAGGCGTCACTTCGGCGTGCTGCCGGCGACGGAGCCGTCCTTGCGCGGTCCGTCTCCGACGCCCCAGCGCAGCACACCTAGGGCACATGCCTCCGGGCCCGCAGCGCCAGGCTGAGGGCCAGCACCGTCTGCGGGTCGTCGAGGTCCGTGCCCAGCAACTCACCGATCCGGGCGAGCCGGTTGTAGAGGGTCTGCCGGTTCAGATGCAGTTCGCGAGCGGTCTCCGCCTTGCGGCCCGCATGCGCCAGATACGTCTCCAGCGTGGGCAACAGCGGTGGCCTGGAGCGCAGGTCGTGCTCGCGCAGCGGGCCGATGGCACGGTCCACGAAGGCCGCCAGGTCCGGGTGGTCGCGCAGACGCCACAGCAGGAGGTCGATGTCGAGGCGGCGGGCGTCGTACCAGGGGTGCTCCGGCAGCCCTTGTGCCGCTGTCGCCGTCTCCGCCGCGTGCCGCAGCCCCGCCGATGCCGCCGCCCAGCCGCCCGCGACGCCGACCACGACGACCGGCGGCCGCACACCGGGGCGTTGTATCCCGGCCCGCTCAACTCCCGCCCGCAGCGCCGCCGCCACCCGGTCGGCGACCGCCGAGCGCTCCGACTCCGAACGCAGACCCAGCAGCAGCGGCACCCGGCCCTCCACCGGCCGGACACCCAGCAGGACCGGCACGCCCACGGAGGCCAGTTCCTCCGCGACGGCCCGCGCCAGGACCGCCCAGCCCCCGCCGCCCGGGGCGAGTCCGTCCGCGAGCCGCATCACCACCGGCAGCAGGGGGCCGGTCCCCGGTCTGAAGCCGAGCACCCGGGCCTGCGCGGGTGCATCCTCGGCGGCGATCCGGCCCTCGGCGAGGTCGGTGAGGAAGTCACCGCGCCCGCGCGCCGCCAGCTCCTCCTCCTGCCGGGCCTGCATCAGTACCACCGCGAGGATGCCCGCGGCCCGTTCGGCGGCGATGCGATGCACCGGCGCGACCGGCGCGCTCACCGGCAGCAGCACCAGCCTGGCCCGCACGGAACCGGTGCCGGGCCCGCCGCCCGGCACGTCGACGAGCGTCGTCCCGGCCGGGGGCTCGTCCTTGTGCTGGCCCCGCAGGCCCTCCCACACCTGGAGCGGGTCCGTGTCCGCCGGGCCCGTCCCGGCGGCGTACAGCAGCTGGCCGTCGGCCGTCTCCAGGAACACCGGATTGCCGCTGAAGTCGGCCAGGATGGTGAGCACTTGGGGCACCCCGCCGCCGCCGAGCAGCGCCTCGGTGCAGCGGCGGTGCACCTCCTCGGCCTGCTGGAGCAGGGCGTAGTGGCCGTTGACGATCTCGGTGTGGATCTCCTCGGTGACCGCCACGAACGGCACCTCGCGGTGCAGCTGGACGAGCGGCAGCCCGGCCGTGCGGGCCGTCTCGACGAGTGCGGCGGGCAGCCGGGCGAAGCGCGGGCCGAGCTCCACCACCAGGGCCGCGATACCGCGCTCGGCCAGCGTACGGACGAACGCACGCTGGTCGGCGGGACGGGTGCCGAGGCCGTAACCGGTGGTCAGGAGCAGCTCTCCGCCCTTGAGCAGCGAGGCGATGTTCGGGACCTCGCCCGCGTGCACCCACCGCACCGTCCGGTGCAGCCGGTCGGCGCCGGCCAGCACCTCCGGCAGCCCGCTGCGCAGCCCGGGCAGTTCCAGCGCCCGCCGCACGGTGATTCCGGTGCCCTGGGTGTCCTCGGGGTCGAAACGGCTGTCCATGCGGTGACGCTACCTGCGCAAAGGCCCCGGGCGCACCGCCGGCCCCGGTCAGGCGGGCGGGATGTTGTGGTTGTACCGGAACACGTTGTCCGGGTCGTACTGGCGCTTGACCCGGGCCAGCCGATTGAAGTTCTCGGTGCCGAGGCCGGCCACCACCCGGTCCCTGCCCTCGTCCCCGATGAAGTTCAGATAGACCGCCCCGGTGCTCCAGGGCCGTACGTCGGCGCGCAGGTCCCTGACCCAGCGCAGAGCCTGCTCGTCGTCCGCCGGGTCCTCCCAGACGCCGAAGGGGTGCACGGTCCAGGCCGCACCCCGGTAGGGGACCGGGTACTCGCCGGGTCCGGAGGCGATCGCGCCGCCCTGCGGGAAGAGCACATGCTGACACTCGGAGGGCACGGGCATCGCGGGGGCGCGGGCGCAGAAGACCTCGACCAGTTCGTCGGGCAGGCCGGTCACGTACTCGACCGACCAGTAGTTCCGCAGCCCGGGCGGATCGTCGAGCATGCACTGCAGGTCGGCGTAGGGCATCGCGGCGACGACCTCCGCCTCGTGCGGCAGCGCCAGCAGCGGCTGGGCGAACTTGCGCAGGCCTTCCTCGCCGCCGACATAGGTGACCAGTGCGGCGCACAGCAGTGTGCCGACCAGGTGCCCGGGGACGAACGGCTCGGGCGGGCCCGTGATGTACAGCACGGCGCCGCCCACCTCCGGTGGTCCGGTGGCGATGATGTCGCGGTAGGTCCGCACCACCTCCGGGCCCGTCTCGGGCAGGAACATGAGCAGCGCGACGGAGAACTCGGGCAGCTCGTGCAGCTTGAGGGTGAGCGCGGTGGCGACGCCGAAGTTCCCGCCGCCGCCGTGCAGGGCCCAGAACAGCTCGGGGTTCTCCGCGGCGGTCGCGAGCACCGTGGTGCCGTCGGCGGTCACCAGCTCCACGCCGAGCAGGTTGTCCACGGCGAGGCCGAAGGCGCGGTCCAGCCAGCCGTTGCCGCCGCCGAGCACGAAGCCGCCGACGCCGGTCGTGGAGACCCGGCCCCCGGTGGTGGCGAGAGAGTGCGGCTGGGTGGCGCGGTCCAGATGGCTCATCAGGGCGCCACCCTCCACCCGCACCGACGCGGACCCGGGATGGACCGTGATCGCGTGCATCCGGCGCAGGTCCACGACCAGGCCGTTGTCGTTCAGCGCCATGCCCGCGACGCTGTGACCACCGCCGCGGACCGCGATCTTCAGATCCAGGTCCCGGGCGAAGCGCACCGCCCGGACGACGTCGGCCGTCCCCTCGCACTGCGCGATCACGGCCGGGTGGCGGTCGATCAGCGCGTTGAAGACGGTCCGGGCCTCGTCGTAGCCCGAGTCACCGGGGGCGAGGACCTCGCCCTCGAGGTCCTCGCGGAGCACGGCGAGCGCCGCGCCCGCCTTCGACGAGGGAGCCATGGCAGCCGCCCCTTCCAGCGAGAGGACACATCTGCCTTCAGCCTAGGCGGGCACGGCGCACCGGTCCTGTTCGGCGGCGGCGCGCGGAGGGGCGGACTCAGCCGCCGTACGCGCCGGACGCGGTCAGCCGCAGGGCGGTGTCGATCAGCGGGACATGGCTGAACGCCTGCGGGAAGTTCCCGACCTGCCGCTGCAGACGCGGGTCCCACTCCTCGGCGAGCAGGCCGAGGTCGTTGCGCAGGGCGAGCAGCTTCTCGAAGAGCTTGCGGGCCTCGTCCACACGGCCGATCATCGCGAGGTCGTCGGCCAGCCAGAAGGAGCAGGCGAGGAACGCGCCCTCGTCACCCGGCAGCCCGTCCACGCCCTCCTCCGCGCCCGCGGTGGGGTAGCGCAGGATGAAGCCGTCGGGGGTGGACAGCTCGCGCTGGATCGCCTCGATCGTGCCGATCACGCGTTTGTCGTCCGGCGGCAGGAAGCCCATCTGCGGGATCAGCAGCAGCGAGGCGTCCAGTTCCCTGGATCCGTAGGACTGTGTGAAGGTGTTGCGCTCCTTGTCGTAGCCCTTCTCGCACACGTCCCGGTGGATGTCGTCGCGCAACTCGCGCCACTTCTCCAGCGGGCCGTCCGCGTCGCCGGACTCGATCAGCTTGATCGTGCGGTCGACGGCGACCCAGGCCATGACCTTGGAGTGCACGAAGTGGCGGCGGGGCCCGCGCACCTCCCAGATGCCCTCGTCCGGTTCGTCCCAGTGCTGCTCCAGGTAGCGGATCAGCTTCAACTGGAGCAGCGAGGCGTAGTCGTTGCGGGCCAGGCCCGTCATATGGGCCAGGTGCAGGGCCTCGGTGACCTCGCCGTACACGTCGAGCTGCAGCTGGTGGGCGGCGCCGTTGCCGACGCGCACCGGGGCCGAGTTCTCGTAGCCGGGCAGCCAGTCCAGCTCGGCCTCGCCCAGTTCCCGCTCGCCCGCGATGCCGTACATGATCTGCAGGTTCTCGGGATCGCCGGCGACGGCCCGCAGCAGCCACTCGCGCCAGGCGCGGGCCTCTTCGCGGTAGCCGGTGCGCAGCAGTGAGGACAGGGTGATCGCCGCGTCGCGCAGCCAGGTGTAGCGGTAGTCCCAGTTGCGCACGCCACCGATCTCCTCGGGCAGCGAGGTCGTGGGTGCGGCCACGATGCCGCCGGTCGGCCCGTAGGTGAGGGCCTTCAGCGTGATCAGGGAGCGGACCACCGCCTCGCGGTACGGACCGTGGTACGTGCAGTGCTCCACCCACTCGCGCCAGAAGTCCTCGGCCGCCTCGAGCGACTGCTCGGGCTCCGGCAGCGGCGGCGGCTTCTGGTGCGAGTGCTGCCACGAGATGGTGAACGCGATCCGGTCGCCCGGCGCGACGGTGAAGTCGGCGTACGTCGTCAGTCCCTTGCCGTAGGTCTCGGCCTGGGTGTCGAACCACACAGAGTCGGGTCCGGCGACGGCGACGGTGCGGCCCTCGTGCTTGTGGACCCAGGGCACGACCCGTCCGTACGAGAACCGCATGCGCAGCGCCGACCGCATCGGCACCCGGCCGGTGACGCCCTCCACGATGCGGATCAGCTGCGGGGCGCCGTCACGCGGGGGCATGAAGTCGACGACCCGGACCGTGCCGCGCGGGGTGTCCCACTCGGACTCGAGGATCAGGGAGTCACCGCGGTAGGAGCGCCGGGTCGCCGTCGGCGGCTGGGCGTTCGGCGCGTGGGCCGGCCCGAGCCGCCAGAAGCCGTGCTCCTCCGTGCCGAGCAGTGCTGCGAAGACGGCATGGGAGTCGAAACGGGGCAGGCACAGCCAGTCCACGGTGCCGTCCCGGCAGACCAGCGCCGCGGTCTGCATGTCTCCGATGAGTGCGTAGTCTTCGATGCGCCCGGCCAATTGAACTCCAGTCGAACGGCCACGTCGCCCTCGAGGGGCGGTCGCTCTTGCGGTCATGGGGGTTGGTGAGAAAGTCGTTGTCCACCGACCCATTCGGAAAAGAAGCAGTCGATGTTCAACGATCTGACGAGCTCTTGTTGTTCCGGTGACGGGCGGGGGGTGGTGCCCTTTTCCGGATGTGCTCGGCAGCGAGTGTCCGAGCAGGATACGACGCACCTCCATGATCCGCGCGCCGCTCCGGATAACGCGAGTGCGCCGAACGAGTGGGGCGCGGGTGACTGTTGCGCGTCTGTGGTGACACATGCGCGGAGCGTGGCCGGAAGCAGTCCCGCCCGGGCGCTGATACGCTGGTAGCCCGTGGACCGGTGGGCACGAAACCCCCGAACCGCAGCGACGGCACCCCCGACATCCCTCGGAGGACCAGCCGGACCGCACCAGACCGCGACCACGGGAGCCCCCTCTTGGCCATGCCGCCCGCTGCTTTCCGAACCAGCAAAGCCACGACGACCAAGCACATCTTCGTCACCGGGGGTGTCGCCTCCTCGCTCGGCAAGGGCCTGACGGCGTCCAGCCTCGGCATGCTGCTCAAGGCGCGGGGCCTGCGCGTCGTCATGCAGAAGCTCGACCCGTACCTGAACGTGGATCCGGGCACCATGAACCCCTTCCAGCACGGTGAGGTGTTCGTCACCAACGACGGCGCCGAGACCGACCTGGACATCGGCCACTACGAGCGCTTCCTCGACCGCGATCTGGACGGCTCCGCCAACGTCACCACCGGGCAGGTCTACTCGACGGTGATCGCCAAGGAGCGGCGCGGCGAATACCTGGGCGACACGGTGCAGGTCATCCCGCACATCACCAACGAGATCAAGCACCGCATCCGGCGCATGGCCACCGACGAGGTGGACGTGGTGATCACCGAGGTCGGCGGCACGGTGGGTGACATCGAGTCGCTGCCGTTCCTGGAGACGGTGCGCCAGGTCCGCCACGAGGTCGGCCGTGACAACGTCTTCGTGGTGCACATCTCACTGTTGCCGTACATCGGTCCCTCGGGCGAGTTGAAGACCAAGCCGACCCAGCACTCGGTGGCCGCCCTGCGGAACATCGGTATCCAGCCGGACGCGATCGTCCTGCGCTGCGACCGCGAGGTCCCGACCGCGATCAAGCGCAAGATCTCCCTGATGTGCGACGTGGACGAGGCGGCGGTCGTGGCCTGCCCCGACGCCCGCTCGATCTACGACATCCCGAAGGTCGTGCACACCGAGGGCCTGGACGCCTATGTCGTCCGCAAGCTGGACCTGCCGTTCCGCGACGTGGATTGGACGACCTGGGACGACCTGCTCGACCGCGTCCACAACCCGGAGCACGAGGTCACCCTCGCCCTGGTCGGCAAGTACATCGACCTGCCCGACGCCTATCTGTCGGTGACCGAGGCGCTTCGCGCGGGCGGCTTCGCCAACAAGGCCCGCGTGAAGATCAAGTGGGTCACCTCCGACGACTGCAAGACCCCGGCGGGCGCCAAGAGGCAGCTGTCCGACGCGGACGCGATCTGCATCCCGGGCGGGTTCGGCGACCGCGGTGTGTCCGGCAAGGTGGGCGCCATCCAGTACGCCCGCGAGAACAAGATCCCGTTGCTCGGACTCTGCCTCGGCCTGCAGTGCATCGTGATCGAGGCGGCGCGCAACCTGGCCGACATCTCCGACGCGAACTCCACCGAGTTCGACGCGGCCACCGGCCACCCCGTCATCTCCACCATGGCCGAGCAGCTCGACATCGTGGCGGGCGAGGGCGACATGGGCGGGACGATGCGGCTCGGCATGTACCCGGCCAAGCTAGCCGAGGGCTCGATCGTGCGCGAGGTGTACGACGGCAAGGAGTACGTCGAGGAGCGCCACCGCCATCGCTACGAGGTGAACAACGCCTACCGGGCCGAGCTGGAGAAGAAGGCGGGCATCGTGTTCTCCGGCACGTCGCCGGACGGCAAGCTCGTCGAGTACGTCGAGTACCCGCGCGAAGTGCACCCTTACCTGGTGGCGACGCAGGCGCACCCCGAGCTTCGCTCCCGTCCGACCCGGCCGCACCCGCTCTTCGCCGGCCTGGTCAAGGCGGCCGTCGAGCGCAAGAACGGCAAGTGACACAAGAGCTGTACGGTGGCCGGGGTGCGCGTCCTGCGGGAGGCGTACCCCGGTTCGCGCGAGGGCGTGGGAGGAACAGGGCGACATGACGATCAAGGACACCCCCGAGGAGTGGGAGGTCAGGGCGAGTCAGACCCCGTTCGTCGGCAAGAAGACCTCGGTCCGCACCGACGATGTGGTCATGCCCGACGGCTCGGTCGCCCGCCGCGACTACCAGGTGCACCCCGGCTCGGTGGCCGTCCTCGCCCTGGACGACGACGACCGGGTCCTGGTCATCCGCCAGTACCGCCACCCGGTGCGCCACAAGCTCTGGGAGATCCCGGCCGGACTCCTCGACGTCCCCGGTGAGAACCCGCTGCACGCCGCCCAGCGCGAGCTGTACGAGGAGGCGCACGTCAAGGCCGAGGACTGGCGTGTGCTGACCGACGTCTACACCACCCCCGGGGGCTGCGACGAGGCGGTGCGCATCTTCCTCGCCCGAGGTCTGTCCGAGGCGGACGGCCGGCGCTTCGAGGTGGAGGACGAGGAGGCCGACATGGAGCAGGCCAGGATCCCGGTCCAGGAACTGGCCCGGGGCGTGCTCGCCGGCGAGCTGCACAACAACTGCCTCGTGGTCGGCGTCCTCTCACTCCTCGCCGCGCGTGGCGGCGACGGTCTCGACGCCCTGCGCCCGGCCGAGGCGCCGTGGCCGGCACGGCCCTTCGAGGCCTGACCACCCCTGAGGCACCTTCGCTCACGGGCCTCACAACCCTCCGACCATGGCGGTCGTACCATCGGCTGATCCGATCGGGGGATGTGCCCGCCGTGGTCCACCGGGATCGTCGCAGAGCGTCAACTAGGCTCTGGGAACGACCCGCCCCAAGGCATCGGCGGGCCCGTGTGCGCAGTGGGACGGGAGCGTGGCCCGTGGCGGATCAGGCGGTGGAGACACCCGGCGTCGAGCTGTGCCGGGGCGAGCGGCCCGCCGCCCCCGTGGACGGTCAGTTCCTCGGCCGCACACGGGAGTTGAAGGAACTCATGCTCGACATCGAGCGTGCGGGACTCGACACCCTCTCCGGCCGCAAGGCGCCCCGGGCCCGGGTGCTGCTGATCGCCGGCCGCCCCGGTTGCGGCCGCACCGCGCTCGCCGAGGAACTGGTGCGCCAGGTCGCACACCGTTACGAGGACGGCGTGCTCCGGGCCCGCCTCAGAGAGCCCGACGGCACACCCGTACCGACCGAGCGCACCGCCCGCGAACTGCTGACCGCCCTCGGCCTGCGCGCCCCCGCGGGCGCCGACGGGGACGAGCTGGGCCAGGCGGTGCGCGAGGGCCTGGCGGGTCGTCGCGTGCTGCTTCTGCTCGACGACGCCATGACCGCCGAGCAGGTGGACCCGCTGCTGCCCGAGGCTCCCGACTGCCTCGTCGTCGCCGTCTCCGAGGGCCCGCTGACCGGTATCGCGGACGTCCGTCCCTGCACCCTCGGCGGACTCGACACCAAGTCGGCCCAGGAACTGCTCACGCGGTACACCGGATCGGTGCGCGTCACCGTCGACCCGAGCGCCGCCGAACGGCTGGTCGAGGAGTGCGCAGGCCACCCCGCCTCACTCGTCCTGGCCGGCGGCTGGCTGGCCGCCCGTCCCAAGGCGGGCGTCGCCGACCTCGGCAAGCAGCTGCGGGCCGGCGGCGACGAGGGACCGCCACTGGCCCGGGTCTTCCGGCTCGCCCACGCGGGGCTGCCGGGCACCGCCCAGCGGATGCTGCGCCTGCTCCATCTCGCCCCCGCCGGCCTCGTGGACCCGCACACCGCCTCCGCGCTCGCCGGCTGCTCGGTGGACGACGCCCGCACCGCCCTCGAGGAGTTCACGGCCCACGGTTTCCTGCGACGCGTCGCCTGCGCCGTACCGCAGTACGAGGTACCCGGCTGTCTGCTGCCCCTGCTGCGAGGCCTCAGCGGCAGCCAGGACCGCCCGGCCGAGCTGCAGCTGGCCCGGGCGCGGATGCTGGAGCGGACCGTACGGCTGCTGCAGTCCTGCCGCGCGATCACCGAGACGGACAGCCCGCAGGCCCGCGAGAAGCTGGCCGGACTGCCCAAGGCCCTGCGCTTCGAGAGTCCCCGTGCCGCGGAGGACTGGTTGCGCGTACGGCAGCCCGCGCTGCTGGCCGCGGCCCGCCTCGCGGTCGCCGACGGCGAGCTGGACACCCTGGCCAGGCGCCTCATGGCCGCGCTGGTCAGGGCCATGGTGGCGCACTTCGGCACCCAGGCCGCGGCGCCCGAACTGTACGGCATCCACCGGCTGGTACTCGATGTCGCCGAGCGCCGCGACCTGCCCCGTGAGCAGGCGGCGGCCCTGCTGAACCTCGCTGACCTGGACGCCCAGACCGGCCGTACGACGGAGGCGCTGGCCCGCTACCGGGCCGCGCTGGACGCCGGACGGCGCGCCGAGGACCCGTATGCGACGGCGCGCGCAATGGAATCCGTAGCAGGCGCCCACCAGGAGCTGGGCGACTACGACCGGGCCGCCGACTGGTACGGCCGGGCGCTCGCCCAGCGGCTCGCCCGCGACGAGGGCGCGGACGCCGCCCGGCTCTACGGCCGCATCGCGGCCGTCCACACCTACGCGGGCCGCTACGGCGAGGCGCTCCGCAATTGGCGCGCGGCGGTGGCGGGACACCGCAGGAACGACGATGTCGCCGCCCACGCACGGGCCTTGAGCGAGCTCGCCCGGGTCCAGGAGTACGCCGGCCGGCCCGAGGAGTCGCTGCGCACCTGCCAGGAAGCGGTCGAGTGGGCGCGGCGCGCCGAGGATGTACGGCTCCAGGCGGCGCTGCAGCTCAGGCTGGCCGACACTCTCGAACGCCTCGGCGAGCCTGCGGCCGCCGGTCTGCACCGGGGGGCCGCCTCGCGAATGCTGGGTGAAGTGGGTCCGGAAGACGCCGAAAACCAGGAACCCGCCGGTAACGCCTACGAAATCCGCAGTGCGTCAGCTGAAGATTGATGCAATGAAAGGCTAGACAGCGGGAACGCCTTCATTAAACTGGCTCTGCCGCACATTCTTCGGCGGTGTCTCCCGATGTGCCCCTGCACGTCCGGGTATGCAGTTCAATGCCCCACATTCCCTGAGTCAAGGACCGTGATCGACGTGAAGGTCGGCATCCCCCGCGAGGTCAAGAACAACGAGTTCCGGGTGGCCATCACCCCCGCCGGCGTGCACGAGCTGGTGCGCAACGGCCACCAGGTCGTCGTCGAGCGGAACGCCGGCGTCGGCTCCTCGATCCCGGACGAGGAGTACATCGCCGCCGGCGCCCGGATCCTGGACACCGCCGACGAGGTCTGGACCACCTCCGACCTGCTGCTGAAGGTCAAGGAGCCCGTCGCCGAGGAGTACCACCGCCTCCGCAAGGACCAGATCCTCTTCACCTACCTGCACCTGGCCGCCTCCAAGGAGTGCACGGACGCCCTCCTGGAGTCCGGCACCACGGCCATCGCGTACGAGACGGTCGAGCTGCCGAACCGGGCGCTCCCGCTGCTCGCCCCGATGTCCGAGGTGGCGGGCCGGCTGGCCCCGCAGGTCGGCGCCTACCACCTGATGGCCGCCAACGGCGGTCGCGGTGTGCTGCCCGGCGGTGTCCCGGGCGTGCCGGCCGGCAAGGCCGTCATCATCGGCGGTGGCGTCTCTGGCTGGAACGCCGCGCAGATCGCCATCGGTCTCGGCTTCCACGTGACCCTGCTCGACAAGGACATCAACAAGCTGAAGGAGGCGGACAAGATCTTCGGCACGAAGATCCAGACGGTCGTCTCCAACGCCTTCGAGCTCGAGAAGGCCTGCCTCGACGCCGACCTCGTCGTCGGCGCCGTCCTCATCCCGGGTGCCAAGGCCCCGAAGCTGGTCACCAACGAGCTGGTCTCCCGGATGAAGGCGGGAAGTGTCCTTGTCGACATCGCGATCGACCAGGGCGGCTGCTTCGAGGACTCCCGTCCCACCACGCACGCCGAGCCGACCTTCAAGGTCCACGAGTCGGTCTTCTACTGCGTCGCCAACATGCCCGGCGCTGTCCCCAACACCTCCACCTACGCGCTGACGAACGCCACGCTGCCCTACATCGTGGAGCTCGCCAACCGCGGCTGGGCCGAGGCGCTGCGCCGCGACGCCGCGCTGGCCAAGGGCCTCAACACCCATGACGGCAAGGTGGTTTACAAGGAGGTCGCCGAGGCGCACGGCCTCGAGCACGTGGACCTGGAGACCCTCATCGGCTGAGCGGGCCGCGACCCGGGTTCGATTACCCGGCACTACAAGGCGATAGGTCAACACGCCTCGTCAACACCCGGCACCCGGCCGGACCTTGTCCGGCAAGGTCCGGCCGGGTGTGTGTATGGTCACTTTGCGGCACTCGTTCAACTCGCCTCGAACGCAACCCTTCCACCGTTTCGTACATCGGTGAAACCTGGCGAACGGTGCCCGGACACCCTTGACAGCGGGATGTTTCATTGCCGACACATCGGGCCGGGTCCGGCGGATTGTGTTGCTGCGGACCGCCGACACGCCATAGAGTCGCCAACCGTCGGCATGGTGCCACGCTGACCTATCTAGAAGTTTCCTGGTCACCAAGGAGGTAAGACGACTTGTGAATGAGTCGACATTTGCTCCCGGGGGTGGTCAACCAGGAATGCCTGCGCGGGGCACGGGCCCCACGGGGCTCGAGGCTGTCGGCTCCGTCGCTGTCCGTACCTTCGCTGCCCACCAGAGCCAGAGCCCTTACCTGGCTGAGACAGCACATCAAAGCTTGGATGGCCAACACGTGAACGCCATGGCCGGCAACGGAAGTGGCGGGGTCCACAACCACTTCGCCGACTACGACGAACTGCCCGAAGGGCACTTCTACGACCCCGACGCCGAATACGAGCCCGATCCCGAGTACGCGGCCACGCTCGCGCCCGACGCGGCCCGCCAGCGCCGCGAGCGCATCGGCCCGACGGGCCGTCCGCTGCCGTACTTCCCGATCCCGGGCCCGCTGACCGACCACGGCCCGGCGAAGATCATCGCGATGTGCAACCAGAAGGGCGGCGTCGGCAAGACGACGTCGACCATCAACCTGGGTGCCGCGCTCGCGGAGTACGGCCGCCGTGTGCTGCTCGTCGACTTCGACCCGCAGGGCGCGCTGTCCGTGGGCCTCGGCGTCAACCCCATGGAGCTCGACCTCACGGTCTACAACCTGCTCATGGAGCGAGGCATGTCCGCGGACGAGGTCCTGCTGAAGACCGCGGTCCCGAACATGGACTTGCTGCCGAGCAACATCGACCTGTCCGCGGCCGAGGTCCAGTTGGTGTCCGAGGTCGCGCGCGAGTCGACGCTCCAGCGGGCGCTGAAGCCGCTGATGCCCGACTACGACTACATCGTGATCGACTGTCAGCCCTCGCTCGGCCTGCTCACCGTGAACGCGCTCACCGCCGCGCACAAGGTGATCGTGCCGCTGGAGTGCGAGTTCTTCGCGCTGCGTGGTGTCGCGTTGCTCACCGAGACCATCGAGAAGGTCCAGGAGCGACTCAACCCCGAGCTCGAACTCGACGGCATTCTCGCCACGATGTACGACTCCCGGACCGTGCACAGCCGTGAGGTTCTCGCGCGTGTCGTCGAGGCATTCGACGACCACGTCTACCACACGGTGATCGGCCGGACCGTACGCTTCCCGGAGACCACGGTCGCCGGCGAGCCCATCACCACGTACGCCTCCAACTCCGTCGGTGCCGCCGCCTACCGCCAGCTCGCCAGGGAGGTGCTCGCCCGGTGTCACGCCGAGTGAGTCTGCCCGGGGCCGACGAACTGTTCCGTACCACCGGGGGAATGGCGCTCCAGTCGTCCTCTCCCAGGCGCCAGGCCAACGGCGAGGCCCGGGTGCCGGCTCCTGCGGGCGAGAGCGACGCGACGGCCGCGACGGAGGACGCACCGCCGTCGGTGCCCGTCCAGGGCGGTGACGGGGAGGGTGACGAGCACGTCGCGGCGGACACGGCCGAGGCGGAGGTGGGGGAGTCCCGCACGCGGTCCCAGGCCGCGGAGCGGTCCGCGCGCCGGCAGGCGGCGCAGGAAGGTTCTCCCGCCTCTTCGACGGCCCAGTCGCGCAAGCGGGCGCGCGCGGCCGGCCGGCGGCCCAGCGGGCGGGAGCGGCACGACGAGAAGATCACCGTGTACGTGTCCGCGGAAGAACTGATGGACCTCGAGCACGCACGTCTTGTGCTCCGGGGTGAGCACGGGCTCGCGGTCGACCGCGGGCGCATCGTGCGTGAGGCGGTCGCCGTCGTACTGGCGGATCTGGAGTCCCGGGGGGACGCCAGCATCCTCGTGCGTCGGCTCCGGGGGCGATGAGCAGGTAGCCTGCGACGGCTATGACCTCGTACGACGGCTCCTCATCCGCCCCCGGCTCCGCCGGCCGCCGGCGTGCGCTGGGGCGCGGGCCGGGCGCCGCACCGGTGGCCCCGGATGTGCCTCCCGCGGAAGCGGAGCCCCTCGAAGAGACCCCGCTCGGCCCGGGTCCCGAACCGGAGGCCGACTCTCAGAAGAGCGAGCCCCAGGCCGCCCCCCAGGAACCCGAAGCCGGACAGGACCGCCCGTCCGAGGAGCCCGCGCGGACAGCCCCGTCCCGCACGCCCGCGCCCGCCGTCCCCTCCCGAGCAGGGGCGGAACTCCCTGCCGCCGACGTGCCGGGGCCTGGTTCCGCGGCGGAGGAGTCCGGGACCGGCGCGTCGTCGGTGCTCGAAGCGGAGGCTCGTGCCGAGACGGAACGTGAGCGGGGAGCCGCCCCGGAGGAGTCCCGGGTCACCGTCCCCTCGGCCGCAGTGGACGTCTCGGAGGCGGCCGGGGCGGGTGTCGCAGCACCGGAGGGCGAGCCGGAGGCCGTGCCCGGCCCGGCGGCCGTCGTGACGTCGGTACCGGGGCCCCGCCCGGCTGTCGCCGCCGACGCGGCCCCTGCCGCTGCGGTGACCGCGCCGGGTTCCGGATCCTCCGGCGAGGCCGTCGGCACTCCTGGCGCACTCCCGGCCGAGCAGGAGCCCGACGACGGTGTCTTCAAGGTCCGGCTGTCCAACTTCGAAGGGCCCTTCGACCTTCTGCTCCAGCTGATCTCGAAGCACAAGCTCGACGTCACCGAGGTCGCGCTGTCCAAGGTGACCGACGAGTTCATGGCCCACATCCGGGCGATGGGGCCGGACTGGGACCTCGACCAGACGACCGAGTTCCTCGTCGTCGCCGCGACCCTGCTCGACCTCAAGGCGGCACGGCTGCTGCCCGCCGCCGAGGTCGAGGACGAAGCGGACCTCGCGCTCCTTGAGGCACGCGACCTGCTGTTCGCGCGGATCCTGCAGTACCGCGCCTACAAACAGATCGCCGACATCTTCAACCGGCGCACCGAGGACGAGGCCCGGCGCTACCCCCGTACCGTCGGTCTCGAACCCCACCACGCCGAGTTGCTGCCCGAGGTCGTCATCAGCATCGGAGCCGAGGGGTTCGCGAAGCTGGCGGTCAAGGCGATGCAGCCCAAGCCCAAGCCTCAGGTCTACGTCGACCACATCCACGCCCCGCTGGTGTCCGTGCAGGAGCAGGCCGGGATCGTGGTCGCGCGGCTGCGGGAACTGGGCGAGGCGAGCTTCCGCGTGCTCGTGGAGGACACCGACGACACGCTCACCGTCGTGGCGCGCTTCCTGGCCCTGCTGGAGCTGTACCGGGAGAAGGCGGTGGCGCTGGAGCAGGAGACCGCCCTCGGCGACCTGGTCGTGCGCTGGACCGGCGGGGTCGGCGAGGAGGCACCGGTGGTGACGGACGAGTTCGACCGGCCGCCCGAGGATCCCGACAAGAGCGGCACGAAGACGGAGGAGAAGGCGTGAGCGAGAAGACCGCCGAGGTTCCGGCCGGCCTGAACACGGTGGCCGGACTCGACCTCAAGCCCGCCCTGGAGGCCGTCCTCATGGTCGTGGACGAGCCCGCCACCGAGGAGCACCTGGCGAAGATCCTGGAGCGTCCCCGGCGGCAGATCGCCGACGCCCTGCGCGAACTCGCCGACGAGTACACGGTGCAGGGGCGCGGCTTCGAGCTGCGGTTCGTCGCCGGCGGCTGGCGCTACTACACCCGGGCCGACTACGCGCCCGCCGTCGAGCGCTTCGTGCTCGACGGCCAGCAGGCCCGGCTCACCCAGGCCGCACTGGAGACGCTGGCGGTGGTCGCCTACCGCCAGCCGGTCAGCCGCAGCCGCGTCTCGGCGGTCCGCGGAGTGAACTGCGACGGGGTCATGCGCACCCTCCTCCAGCGCGGTCTGGTCGAAGAGGCGGGCACGGAACCCGAAACAGGTGCGATCCTGTACAGGACGACGAACTACTTTCTGGAGCGGATGGGCCTGCGCGGCCTGGACGAGCTCCCGGATCTCGCGCCCTTCCTCCCGGAGGCGGAGGCGATCGAGGCCGAGACCCAGGAGGGCGTTCCGTCGTTCGACCCGGACGCACTCGATGCTCCGGACGCGGACGGCGATCACACGACGAACACGACGACGGAATTTTGATGCGAAGCAGCGGCAGCGGCAGGAACGACGGGCGCGGCAACTACCGCGGTGCCGGTAACAACAGGGACGAGCGGCAGGGCCGCCCCCGCAAGCCCCGCCCCGAGGAGCGCCGCTACGACGTGGGCCCCGGGGCCTCCCAGGACGGCCCGAAGTCAGGGCGCGGCTCGGACGCACGGGGCGGCGCCAAGGGCGGTCCCAAGCAGTCCCAGCAGCGTGGCGGCCGTACGACGCCCTCGCGCTCCCGTGAGTACGAGGCGCGGACCGAGGAGCGCAACCGTGAGCGGTACGCGGGCAAGCCGAACCTCAAGCTGCCCAAGACCTTCCCGGGCGCCGAGCAGGAGGGCGAGCGGCTGCAGAAGGTGCTCGCTCGCGCGGGCTACGGCTCCCGGCGTGCCTGCGAGGAGCTGATCGAGGAGGCCCGGGTCGAGGTGAACGGCGAGATCGTCACCGAGCAGGGCCTGCGGGTCGACCCCGACAAGGACGAGATCAAGGTCGACGGGCTGACCGTGGCCACACAGTCGTACCAGTTCTTCTCGCTGAACAAGCCGGCCGGTGTCGTCTCCACCATGGAGGACCCGGAGGGCCGTCAGTGCCTCGGCGACTACGTCACCAACCGCGAGACCCGGCTCTTCCACGTGGGCCGGCTCGACACGGAGACCGAGGGTGTCATCCTGCTCACCAACCACGGCGAGCTGGCGCACCGGCTGACCCACCCCAGGTACGGCGTGAAGAAGACCTACCTCGCGCACATCGTGGGCCCCATCCCGCGCGACCTGGGCAAGAAGCTCAAGGACGGCATCCAGCTGGAGGACGGGTACGCGCGCGCGGACCACTTCCGGGTGGTCGAGCAGACCGGCAAGAACTACCTCGTCGAGGTGACCCTGCACGAGGGCCGCAAGCACATCGTGCGCCGCATGCTCGCCGAGGCCGGCTATCCCGTCGACAAGCTGGTGCGGACCGCCTTCGGCCCGATCACCCTCGGCGACCAGAAGTCGGGCTGGCTGCGCCGTCTTTCCAACACCGAGGTGGGGATGCTGATGAAGGAAGTCGAACTCTAGCCACGCTCCACGCCCGAGCGGCCGGTTCCCGCGGTGCGGGAGCCGGCCGTCCTCTTGTGCGCCGACGTCCGCTCTCTTTATAGTCAATGCGACCATTAAGGGGGGTGGGGGTCGTGGGGGCCGTGCAGGGCTATGACAAGTACGCCTTCGAACCCTTCGCCGTCACCGTCGACCTGGCCGTCCTCACCCTCCGCGCCGGCGCGCTCCACGTCCTGCTCGTCGAGCGCGGGCAGGAGCCCTACGCGGGCCGCTGGGCGCTCCCGGGCGGCTTCGTGCGGCCCGAGGAGTCCGCGGAGGACGCGGCCCGGCGGGAACTCGCCGAGGAGACCGGGCTCGCGGACGTCTCCGGGCTCCATCTGGAGCAGCTGCGCACCTACAGCGACCCCGGCCGCGACCCCCGTATGCGGGTCGTCTCCGTGGCCTTCGCCGCGCTGCTGCCCGACCCTCCCGAGCCGCACGGCGGCGGCGACGCCGTGCAGGCCCGCTGGCTGCCGTACGAGGCCGCCGGGCCGCTCGCCTTCGACCACGACCGGATCCTCGCCGACGCCCAGGAACGCGTCGGCGCCAAGCTCGAGTACACCTGTATCGCCACGGCCTTCTGCCCGACCGAGTTCACCCTGGGCGAGCTGCAGCAGGTCTACGAGACCGTGTGGGGCACCTCGCTCGACCGCCCCAACTTCCGGCGCAAGGTCCTCGCCACCCCCGGCTTCGTCAAACCGGTCCCGGGCGCCGCCCGGCTGACCGGCGGCCGCGGCAAACCCGCCGCGCTCTACCGTGCGGGCGGCGCCACCGCCCTGCACCCGCCCCTGCTCCGCCCCGCCACGGAAGGACGGCTCTCATGACCGGCACGGCCCTCGCCAAGCACGCCGCCACCGGATCCCTGATCGGGCTCGCTCTCGGCGACGCCCTTGGATTTCCCACCGAGTTCAACGATGTGCCGGCGATCCTCGCCAAGTGCGGGCCGTGGCGGGAGATGGAGCTGCCGAGGCCGGCGATCGTCACCGACGACACCCAGATGACGCTGGCGCTCGGACGCGGGCTGCGCACGGCCATGGACCGCGGTGTCCTGGCGCCGAAGCGGATGCAACGGCCCGTGCGCGAGGAGTTCGTCGACTGGTACCACTCGCCGGACAACAACCGGGCGCCCGGCCGGACCTGCCTGGTCGCCTGCAATCTGCTCAACGACGAGAACCGGCCCTGGCAGCAGGCCAGCCAGATCGGCTCCAAGGGCTGCGGGGCCAACATGCGTGTGGCGCCCGTCGGGCTCGCACCGGGGCTGAGCGACGAACAGCGGGCCGGTGCCGCCCAGTTGCAGGCCGCGCTCACGCATGGCCACCCCACGGCGCTCGCCGCCTCCGATCTCACCGCCCGCGCGATACACCTTCTTGCGCAGGGCGCCGAGCCGACCGGCCTGGTGGGACTGCTGCGGTCGTACGCCTACGAGAACCGCAGCCGCTACCACGAGGAGTGGCTCGGCGATCTGTGGACCCGCGCCCAGGACCCCACGCCCGAGCACTTCATCGCGCGCGGCTGGGACGAGTGCCTGGAGATCCTCGAACGCCTCCAGGAGGCCGTGCGGACCGTCTCGGCCGAGATCGACCCGTGCCTGGCGACCGGCGAGGGGTGGATCGCGGAGGAGGCCCTCGCCACCGCTCTGCTGTGCTTCCTGCTCTTCCCGGACGAGCCCGTCACCGCGCTGCGCCGGGCCGCGTGCACCTCCGGCGACTCCGACTCGATCGCCTGCCTCGCGGGCGCCTTCGCGGGCGCCCACCTCGGCGCCGAGGCCTGGCCACGGGAGTGGGCGGACCGCATCGAGTACGGAAGCGAACTGCAGGCGCTCGGGGCCCTCTGGGACGCGTGACCCCCCGGTAGACGCTGCCCTCGACCGGGATCCGCTCAGCGGGCAGTGGGCGTGTCGCCGCTCCGTGCGCCCCCGACACGCCCGCTGGGCCACCGGTCCCGGTGAGCCGGCCGCCGCCCCGGCACCGAGGGGCGCACGGGGGCGTTCGCGTCACGGCGCGGTGCCGTCTCGCCAGACGGGCGTCGCGCACCAGTACGTTCCGGGCTGACTACGCTGGTGTGATCAGAGGTTTCCGTAGATCAGCGAGGAGCGACACCGTGGCGGTACGAGCGGTCCGGGGCGCCGTCCAACTTGAGCGGGACGAGGCCGGGCACATGAGCGAGCAGGTCGGCGCCCTGCTCACCGCCGTCCTGGAGCGGAACGGTCTCACCACGGACGACCTGATCAGCATCTGGTTCACCGCCACACCCGATCTGCACAGCGACTTCCCGGCGGCCGCCGCGCGCAAGCTCGGCATCGTGGACGTGCCGCTGATCTGTGCCCAGGAACTCGACGTCGAGGGTGCGATGCCCCGCGTCGTCCGCGTCCTCGCCCACATCGCGTCCGACAAGCCGCGGGCCGACATCGTGCACGTCTATCTCGGTGCCGCCGCCGCCCTCCGCAAGGACATCGCCCAGTGAGGTCCGCGCTCGTCATCGGTGCCGGGCTGATCGGCACATCGGCGGCCCTGGCGCTCGCCTCCCGCGGTGTCACCGTGCACCTGACCGACCGCGACCCCGAGCAGGCCCGTACGGCCGCCGTCCTCGGTGCCGGCACCGACGAGGCACCCGAGGGGCCCGTCGACCTGGTCGTCGTCGCGGCCCCGCCCGCCCATGTGGCCGCCGCGCTCGCCGACGCCATGCGGCGCGGTCTCGGACGCGGCTACCTGGATGTGGCCAGCGTCAAGGGCGGGCCGCGCCGCGAACTGGAGGCGCTCGGCCTCGACCCGGACCTCCTCTCCCGGTACATCGGCTCGCACCCCATGTCGGGCCGTGAGAAGTCCGGTCCGCTGGCGGCCACCGGCGATCTCTTCGAGGGCCGCCCCTGGGTGCTCACCCCGACCCGGGACACCGACACCGAGGTGCTGAACCTCGCCCTCGAGCTGGTCTCGCACTGCCGTGCGGTGCCGGTCGTGATGGACGCGGACGCCCACGACCGGGCCGTCGCGCTCGTCTCGCACATGCCCCACCTGGTCTCCAGCATGGTCGCCGCGCGCCTCGAGCACGCGGAGGAGACGGCCGTACGGCTGTGCGGACAGGGCATCCGCGATGTGACCCGGATCGCCGCCTCCGATCCCCGCATGTGGATCGACATCCTCTCCGCGAACCCCGGTCCGGTAGCCGACCTGCTCTCCGACGTCGCCGCCGACCTCGAAGGGACCGTGCGGGCCCTGCGCGCACTGCAGTCCTCCGACGAGGACAAGCGGCGCGAGGGCGTCGACGGGATCCACGACGTTCTGCGCCGCGGCAACGCCGGCCAGATCCGGGTGCCCGGCAAGCACGGCGCCGCCCCGCGGGTCTACGAGACCGTGGCCGTCCTCATCAGCGACCAGCCCGGTCAGCTGGCCCGCATCTTCGCGGACGCCGGAGCGGCGGGCGTCAACGTCGAGGACGTCCGCATCGAGCACGCGACCGGGCAGCAGGCGGGTCTGGTCCAGCTCATGGTGGAGCAGAAGGCGGCCCCGCTGCTCAGCGCGGCGTTGCGGGAGCGGGGCTGGACGATTCGCCAGTAGCGGTGGGCCCGCCGTCCGTCAGTCATACCGGGTCCGGCGACCCAGTAACCTTGTGCGGGGCGCCCCGGACGCTGTGGCCGTACTCCCGCCTGCCCCGCCCGCCCTCCGGGCGGACGACGGGAGGGCGACGACAGGGTCTGTGTACCCCCGCACCCACCACCTCGCACCAGGAAGGTGTCCTCACCGTGGAAAACGGCGCCGCCCGGACCGCCCAGGCAGTGATTGTCGCCATCGACGGCCCCTCCGGCACGGGCAAGTCGAGCACCTCGAAGGCCGTGGCCGCGCAGCTCGGGCTGAGCTACCTGGACACCGGCGCCCAGTACCGCGCGATCACGTGGTGGATGGTCAGCAACGGTATCGACACCGCGGACCCGACGGCGATCGCGGCGGTCGTGGGCAAGCCCGAGATCGTCTCCGGCACCGACCCGTCGGCGCCCACCATCACCGTGGACGGAACGGACGTCTCCGGCCCGATCCGCACCCCGGAGGTCACCGCCAAGGTGAGCGCGGTCAGCGCCGTGGCCGAGGTGCGGGCCCGGATCACCGAGCTGCAGCGCTCCCTGGCCGCCGCCGCGGAGACCGGCATAGTGGTCGAGGGCCGCGACATCGGCACGACGGTGCTGCCGGACGCCGACCTGAAGATCTTCCTCACCGCCTCCCCCGAGGCGCGGGCCGCGCGACGCAGCGGCGAGCTCAAGGGCTCGGACGTCCATGCCACCCGTGAGGCGCTCATCAAGCGGGACGCGGCCGACTCCAGCCGCAAGACCTCCCCTCTCGCCAAGGCGGACGACGCGGTCGAGGTGGACACCACCGAGCTCACCCTCCAGCAGGTCGTCGAATGCGTCGTCACGCTCGTCGAGGAGAAGCGGGCGGCCAAGTGAGCACCCGTCCGTCACCCGGCCGTGACGCCTCCGCGAGGCGCCCGGAGCCGCCCCTGACCCCCGCGTCCGAGCGGGGCGCCGAGGTCGGGCGGCGCATCGGCGTACCCATGATGCGCGGGCTGTGGAAGCCGCGTGTCCTCGGCGCCTGGAAGGTCCCGGCCACCGGTCCGGCGATCTTCGCGGTCAACCACTCCCACAACATCGACGGGCCGATGGTCCTGTCCGTGGCACCCCGGCCGACGCACTTCCTGATCAAGAAGGAGGCGTTCGTCGGCGTGCTCGGCTCCTTCCTGACCGGCATCGGTCAGGTGCAGGTGGACCGCACGGCGACCGACCGCACGGCGATCACCCGGGCGCTGTCCGTGCTGGACAACGGCGGTGTGCTCGGCATCTTCCCCGAGGGCACCCGGGGCGAGGGCGACTTCGCCTCGCTGCGCGCCGGGCTCGCCTACTTCGCGGTGCGCAGCGGAGCGCCGATCGTGCCCGTGGCGGTGCTGGGAAGTTCCGAGCGGCGCGGCCGGTTGATAAAGGCGCTGCCGCCGCTGCGCAGCCGTATCGACGTCGTCTTCGGAGATCCGTTCGACGCGGGCGACGGGACCGGCCGGCGTACGCGCAGGGCGCTGGACGAGGCGACCGAGCGCATCCAGAAGCAGCTCACCGAGCACCTGGAAATGGCCAGGCGCCTCACCGGGCGCTAGGCGACACTTGAGTAGTGGATCACCGCGGTGCGGTGCTCCACCGATCACCACGATGAACGAGGTACGGACTTCATGAACGACCACATCCAGCCCGACGGCTCGGCCGAGCACGAGTACGAGCACGGGGCGCTCGGCGACGCCGAGTACGCGGAGTTCATGGAGCTTGCCGCGGAAGAGGGCTTCGACCTCGAGGACGTCGAGGGCGCCATCGAGGCGGCCGGACACGGTCCGCTGCCCGTTCTCGCCGTCGTCGGTCGCCCCAATGTCGGCAAGTCGACTCTGGTGAACCGGATCATCGGCCGTCGTGAGGCGGTCGTCGAGGACAAGCCCGGTGTCACCCGCGACCGTGTCACCTACGAGGCCGAGTGGGCGGGCCGCCGCTTCAAGGTCGTCGACACAGGCGGTTGGGAGCAGGACGTCCTCGGTATCGACGCCTCCGTGGCCGCGCAGGCCGAGTACGCGATCGAGGCGGCCGACGCGGTCGTCTTCGTCGTCGACGCGAAGGTCGGCGCCACCGACACCGACGAGGCGGTCGTGCGCCTGTTGCGCAAGGCCGGCAAGCCCGTGGTGCTGGCCGCCAACAAGGTCGACGGCCAGAGCGGCGAGGCGGACGCGGCATACCTGTGGAACCTCGGTCTCGGCGAGCCGCACCCCGTGTCCGCCCTTCACGGCCGCGGCACCGGTGACATGCTGGACGCCGTCCTGGAGGCGCTGCCCGAGGCGCCCGCCCAGACCTTCGGTGCCGCCGGGATCGGCGGACCGCGCCGCGTGGCCCTGATCGGCCGTCCCAACGTCGGCAAGTCCTCCCTGCTGAACAAGGTCGCGGGCGAGGACCGCGTGGTCGTCGACGAACTCGCCGGCACCACCCGCGACCCGGTCGACGAGCTGATCCAACTCGGCGGCAAGACCTGGAAGTTCGTCGACACGGCCGGCATCCGCAAGCGGGTGCATCTGCAGCAGGGCGCCGACTACTACGCCTCGCTGCGCACCGCGGCCGCCGTCGAGAAGGCCGAGGTCGCCGTCGTGCTGCTCGACGCCTCCGAGAACATCTCGGTCCAGGACCAGCGCATCGTCACCATGGCGGTGGAGGCCGGGCGCGCGCTCGTCCTCGCCTACAACAAGTGGGACACCCTTGACGAGGAGCGCCGCTACTACCTGGAGCGGGAGATCGAGACGGAGCTCGCCCAGGTCGCCTGGGCGCCGCGGGTGAACGTCTCGGCGCGCACCGGACGGCACATGGAGAAGCTGGTCCCGGCGATCGAGACCGCCCTCGACGGCTGGGAGACCCGGGTCCCCACGGGCCGCCTCAACGCCTTCCTCGGCGAGCTGGTCGCCGCCCACCCCCACCCGGTCCGCGGAGGCAAGCAGCCGCGCATCCTCTTCGGCACGCAGGCGGGCACCAAGCCGCCGCGGTTCGTGCTCTTCGCCTCCGGTTTCATCGAGGCCGGCTACCGCCGGTTCATCGAGCGACGGCTGCGCGAGGCGTTCGGCTTCGAGGGTGCGCCGATCCACATCTCGGTGCGTGTGCGCGAGAAGCGCAGCAAGAAGAAGTGACGTAGGGACACCGAAGACGTCGAAGGGGCGGCTCCATGGCGGGCCGCCCCTTTCGCATCGTCCTCACAGCCCCCTGCGCGGTGCGGGCGGTAGCGCCGGGACGTGGTGCATGCCCCTCGCGTGCCGGGCCACCTGCTGCCAGACGTCGTTCGCCGTGGCCGACTGGCCGTGCTGGGCGGCCAGTCGCCCGGTCGCGTGCCGGGGGGTGCCGTGGCGGATGCCGTACGTCCCCGTGCCGTAAGAGTCCGTGTCCCGTGGGAAGTTGGCGAAAGGGACGAAGTCGGTGTCCTCCTCGCCGCTGCGGTCGCCCGGGAAGGCCTTGAAGGACGTGACGTACTCGTCGTAGATCGGCGTGGCCGATGAGCCGCCCGGGTCCTGGTCCGCTCGCCCGGAGGGGATCGGCTGGTAGGACTGGCGGCGGGGGACGTCATATGCATGCACGTAGGTGCCAACGACACTGCAGCCCAAGGGATGCGGTCGATTAGTCCGCTTCGTCACAAGTAAAGCCCCCGCGCTCCGACTGGGGCGCGGGGGCTGTACGCAGGTGTGCCGCCGCCGTACAGGCACACCCGTCCATGGGGCGGGAGCCGCTGAAACAGGGTCGGGGAGCTGCGCGATCAGCCACTGCGGCACGCCACTTGACGGGCGAGCCCGCATCCCGTGAGGGGGTACGGGAACCGTGCGATCGACCGCGGCGGACCCGCACCTCCCTACCCGGCCCCTGGAACGGACCGTCCCGGAACCTCAGGTCCCGGCCAGCGGCAGCGCGGCGGCGACCAGCTTGCCGTTCGCCGCCGCCTTGTCCAGCGCGTCGCGCAGCAGATCCTCCCGGGGCTGGCGGCCGATCGAGCCCACCGGCGCGGCGAACATCAGGATCTGCTGGTGCTTGTTGGCGGCCGCCCGCCACCCGTCCGTGACCTGGAGCGGCTGGTGCGCCTGCCACCAGGCGACCGGCTGCCCGCCGTTCGCGCCGGGCTGCAGCACGGCGTGCAGCTGGCCCATGGCGAGCAGCACCGACCACCCGTGCAGCACGGGCGGCACGGACTCGATCACGGTCAGCGGCATGAACCCCTGCTCGATGAGCAGGGGCAGGAAGTCGTCGCCGATCCCCATCGTGCCCGGGCGCACGATGGGCGCGGTGGGCTCCACGACCAGCGCCGGGTGCAACTCCCCGGCGATCAGCACCAGTCCGCTGGTGACGCCCAGCACGGCCTGCTCGGGGGCAGCCGTGCTGAATTGCTCGTCGGCGGTGATGGAGCGCACCGCGCCCTGCAACTGCTCCTCGGTGACCTGGACGACCTGGGAGGGCAGGCAGGAGGCATGGGCGAAAGCGAGGACGGCGGTCTCCTCGCCGATGAACAGGACGGTGCTGGTGCGCTCCTGTTCGGAGTCGCCGGGCGTGCGGCACGAGGTGCAGTCATAACTGCCCGGGGCGTTGTCTCCGGCGAGCAGCCGGTCGGCTTCTTCGTCGCCGATCTCGGCGCGTACGGCGTCGCTGACGTCGAGCATGCGCGGCACGGGTGGCTCCCTCGGGATGCGGTACGTGACGGTGCCGGGTGGCTCCCGGCCCATGAGCCCGGCGGTCCCCGGCTCATGAAGAAGACAACGGCCGATCTGTGGCCGGAGTCACGCCCGGGAGCGAACGGATTCGCACCATCCGCTGCGCTGGGTGAACGTACCTGCGGAACCGGTTACTCCGTGTCAACTCTTGCAGGGCTCAGGGAAGTTGGTTGCGTGAAGTGGCTCACAGGTCATCGAGCCGCCTGGCCGACAAATCCTGAAATCAGCGAATGAAGTGGGTGGCCGAAAATCGACGATACCGGGGGTAACGGCGAACTGGCCTGGAATGACTAGGAGTTGGTTGAAAACGGGCGGTGGATCTCCCTACATTCCTCCGCCGTGTGCAACGAGCACCGCCCGGGTACGTCCACCGGCCGCGCCGCACAGTCGGCGCGCAGCACCACCTCCGGTGGACGGGGCGGAACACGACGGCCGCGAATCATCCGCGGATCGACGTGTCCCGCCTTGGGGGATCCCGGGTTTGTGGAGAGGGAATTACATGTCTGAATGTGCCGACAACACCCGTAAGACCCGTACGACCCGTACGACGGCGGTCCTCGCCGGCGCGGCCCTGCTCGCCCCGCTCGGACTGCTCGCCGCGACCGGCAACGCCGCCGCGGCCGACGGCGGAGTGTGGGACCGCATCGCCCAGTGCGAGAGCGGCGGGAACTGGCACATCAACACCGGCAACGGCTACTACGGGGGACTGCAGTTCTCTGCCGGCACCTGGCGCGCGTACGGCGGTACGGCTTACGCCGCGACCGCCGACCAGGCTTCCAGGGAGGCGCAGATAGCCGTGGCCGCCAAGGTGCAGCACGCGCAGGGATGGGGCGCATGGCCCGTCTGCTCGGCGCGTGCCGGAGCCTACGGAAGCGCGCCCGCCGGGTCGGGCGGGCAGTCGGCCACGAGGTCGTCCTCGGGTTCCGCCACCACTGAGTCCGCCCCGACGACGCGTCCGGCGAAGGCGCCGGAGCACTCGGCGGGACACACGGCCCGCGGGGCGTCCCGCGGCGACTACACCGTCCGCAGCGGCGACACCCTCAGCGGGATCGCCGAGCGCCACGGGATCGACTGGCGGGAGCTCTACGCGCGCAACAAGGCGGTCATCGGCGGCGACCCCGACATGATCGTGCCGGGACAGCGGCTCGCACTCTGAGCGTGTCCGTGCACCGGGCTCCGGCGTCGCATCGCGGCGCCGGAGCCCGGTGGCGTTCCGGCCACCATCCCTGTCGGGTCCGACACCGGGCCCGGTCGCCGGCGGCGCGATGCGGCGCCTGCCGGGGCAAGAGGCCGCAGGGCGGCGCGTGCGACCGTCGGCCGACGTCGCCGACAGGCAGCCGGTGTTCCGCCCTCCGAAGGCCGCGCTGCGGGTGGAGCAGGGAGAGGTCGAGGCAAGGCCGTTCTGGGTGGCGTACCGCGATCTGCCGGTGTCCGTCAGCCCCTTGGCCCGTACTCCCTTGCGGACAGTCGCTGTCCGCAAGGGCTGGCAGACTCGGGGCCATGCTGGAGACCTCGGCACGACTGCTGCGCCTGCTGTCCCTGCTCCAGGCCCACCGTGAATGGTCCGGAGCCGATCTGGCCGAGCGCCTCGGCGTCAGCCCGCGCACCGTGCGCCGCGATGTGGACCGGCTGCGCGAACTCGGCTACCCCGTCAGCGCCAGCCCGGGCACCGGCGGCGGTTATCAGCTCGGCGCGGGGGCCGAACTGCCGCCGCTGCTCCTGGACGACGACGAGGCGGTCGCCGTGGCGGTCGGGCTGCGCACGGCCGCGGGACAGGGCATCGAGGGCATCGGCGAGACGTCCGTACGCGCCCTCGCCAAGCTCGAACAGGTCCTGCCGAGCCGGCTGCGCCGCCGCGTGAGCGCCCTCAACTCCTTCACCGTGCCGATGCTGCGCGGTCCCGGGCCGTCGGCGGTCGACCCGGCCGTACTGACCGAAGTCGCCCATCTGTGCCGGGACGCGGAGCGGTTGCGCTTCGAGTACCGCGACCACCCCCGGTCCCGGACAGGCTCGGGCGGGGAGAACGCCCTGGGCGCCCTGACCCGCCGCACGGTCGAGCCGCACCGCCTGGTGTGCACCGAGCGCCGCTGGTATCTGGTCGCCTGGGATCTCGACCGCGACGACTGGCGCACGTTCCGCGTCGACCGCATGGTCCTCAAGCCGCCGCACGGACCCCGCTTCACACCGCGGACGCCACCGGCGGAGGACCTGGCCGAGTACGTCTCCAGGGGCGTCTCCACGCGCGCGTACGCCGCCCAGGCCGTCGTACGGCTGCTGGTGCCGCTGCACGAGGCGGCCGAGCGGATCTCGCCGTCGGCGGGCACCCTGGAGGCCGAGACCGAGGGCAGCTGTCTGCTGCGCACGGGAGCACCGAACCTCGACGTGATGGCGATTCACGTGATGATGACGGGCCTCGAGTTCGAGGTGCTGGAGCCCGCCGAACTGACCGGGAGGCTCCGTGCCGCACGGGACCTGCTGTCCCGGGCCGTGGAACGGTCGTCGTAGCGCGAGGCGGGCCTGAGGCGGCCCGGCCGGGGTAGTGGATTCTGTGCTGAATCCGTGTACTTCTTATGCGGGACCGGATGCATACCGACCGCCGAATGGGGAATGCAATCCGCTTGTTCGACCGGCACCGCGCATTCCGCAGTTATTCACACCCCTTCCGGTGATGGCGGAACAGTTCCGAATTATGTTCGAGGTGTTGTCCGTGGATGAGAACCCCTCGTACGTGTGACAGTCGCGTCGACGAAACGAGTGTCGTGATTCTGTGACACAAGCGTGACAGGAGAGGGATGTGTGACAGAAGAGACGGCTGTGCACTTCCCCGGTGAGATCCCGCGGCCTACCGTGGCGGCATGGCACCCATTCACCCCCCTGGAGCCGAACCCGACGACATCCCCGAGACGTACGTCGGCCTGGCGGCCGACCGTGCCGAGCGGCTGGCCCGTGAGCGCGGCTGGAGCACGGTCCGTTCGCTGCCGCCGGGGACGATCATCACCATGGAGTACCGCGTCGGACGGCTGAACTTCGAAGTCGTGGACGGCACGGTCAGGCGCTGCTGGAAAGGCTGACAAAGGGCCCTGAGGCCCGGCCCCGGTGACGCCCACGGCGAAGGCCCCGGCTCGATATGAGCCGGGGCCTTCGCCGTGCGAGGAGGTCGTGCGTACCGGTCCCCGCGTCGTAGTCGCTGGTCAGCTTCCCGTCAGGGGCCGGGCCGAGGGGGTGCCGCGCGACACGCGGTCCGAGTTCGGCGGACGCCGGCTGCCCACCGGGGTCACCGGGGTGCGCTCGCCACGACTCGTGTGCGGACCGGGGGCCATGTACACCGGCGCCTTGGTCGTCCGGGTGACGCCCACCGGTTCCCGGACCTGGGCCCCCTCCTCGGTCGGCACGCGCGGGGCGACGAACGCCGGGCGGGCGGCGACCGGGGCCGGAGCGGGCACGGGGACGGGGACGGCACGGCCGCTGCGCCGACGGTCCCGCAGGGCGAGGATGGCGATCTCCGCGCGGGCGATCAGCGGCTCGAACCAGGGCAGCGCCAGCAGGATCAGCAGACCCGCGGCCCAGCCGAGGAGCACGTCGCTCAGCCAGTGCGTCCCGAGGTAGACCGTGGTCATGCCGACGCCCAGGGAGGTCACCGCGGAGAGCGCGGACAGCCAGCGCCTGGCCCGCGGCGTGGAGGCCAGATACGCCAGAATCCCCCAGGTCACCACGGCGTTCGCGGTGTGGCCGGAGGGAAATATATCGCCGCCTCGCCACATCTCGTTGGACCCGATGACGGTCGCGTAGTGCGGTCCAAGGCGGCCCATCCCGTACTTGGCGGCGCCCACCGTGATGTTGAGCAGGAGCAGCGCGGCGCCCAGGGTGAGCAGCGGGCGCAGGGTGTGCTGCCGCCAGGAGCGCCAGCCCAGCCAGGCCGCGACCATCACCGCGGTGGGGCCGCGCTGGCCCAGCACCACGTAGTAGTCGAGGAAGGCGTGGATCTGCGGCCACTGCTGGTACGGCCGGAAAAACATGACCTGCCAGTCGAGCCGGACCAGCCATGAGGAGACGACGACGGCCCACACGATCGCCGTGTAGAAGGCCAGAGTTGCCGAGAAGAGAACCACTCGGTGCCGGCTCATCCTGGGCACGTCAATGTGAGCTGGTCGTTCCGGCTCACGGTCCAACCGGGCGAACACCCGGTCTGGACGGCTCAGCTTTCGTTCGGTACGCACTCAATCGACGTTACAGCGAGTGAGCTCCACACCCACGCGAATCACCGGGGTTGTGATGACGATGTGATGTGGGATTCCTCTCAACAGCGGGTTTATTTCTATGGATTCCGCTATCGGGGTCACACTCGGCCTTCAATTCCATTGATCGACAACGCCTCCGTTTTATGCCCCTTATCTATTCGTTCACCGAATGCTCGGGCGGACTTACCCTCCCGGTCACCGGTCGTCGCGAACGATCATGGCGGACCGGAGCCGTTGAGCCAGAACGCTCCGTAGAGGGCCGACGCCACCGCGACACCGCCGAGGACCGCCGCCGACCTCGGCGGTCGCAACCGGGCGAGACCTCGGGCGAGGGGGAGCAGCAACGGGAAGGCGGGCAACAGGAGACGGGGCTTCGAGCCGAAGTAGCTCGACGCGCACAGGGCGAGCGCGGTGACGACCCCCGCGTACACGAGCAGCGGCAGCGGCTGGCCCTGCCGTACGCACACCACGTACAGCCAGACGATCGCGGCGACACCGATGATCAGCCCGATGCCCGCGAGGGCCGAGGGGAAGGAGGTGAAGGTGTTCGCGATGAAACGGGCGAAGGCGTAGCCGCCGTCGAAGCCGTTGCGCCACCCCGCCTGGACGTCCAGGTAGCCGAGAGGGCCCCGGCCGGTGCGGTGGCCGACCCACAGGACGTAGCCGGCGGCGCCGAGCGGGGCGAGAAGCATGCCGAGGGCCCGGCGAGGGAACGGTGGTCCGCCGGTCCGGCGCTCACGCCCGTCCCGTATGTACGAGGCGATCGCCGCCGCCCACACGGCCGCGACGACGGCCGCCCCCACCGGCCGGGTCAGACCCGCCAGCGAGGCGAGCACGCCCGCCGTCACCCAGCGGTCCGTCAGGACCGCGTACAGCGCCCAGGCCGCGAGCGCCGTGAACAGGGACTCGCTGTATGCCATCGACTGAACGACACCGACCGGAAGCACCGCCCAGAGCAGGGCCGCGCAGACGCCGACCCGGCGACCGTACACATGGTCGGCGACAGCGAAGATCCCCCAGGCGGCCGCGAGCGAGGCGAGCGTCGAGACGAGCAGACCCGCGTCGGCGTACGACAGAGGGGTCACCGCCGCGCCGAGCTGCTCCAGCCAGGGCAGCAGCGGGAAGAACGCGAGGCTGGAGTGGACGTCGCCGTTCGGGAGGCGGACCTCGTAGCCGTAGCCGAGGGCGGCGACCCGGGTGTACCAGAGGGAGTCCCAGCGTGCGGTGAGCAGGGTGTGCGGGCTCGCGCCGCGCGCCGCGCTCCACACCGCGAGCACGACCAGGCCCAGGGCGCGGACGGCCGCGTATCCCGCCAGCGCGGGGGCGGCCCGGCGCAGGGCGCCGGTGCGGGTCGGCGCCGGGCGCGTTCCAAGATCGGTCACGCGCTCGATTATCGGTGTATTACGGAACCGCAGACGCCATCGGCCGCGTGATGGACGCGGGGGAGGTGGCGCACGCCACACCCCTCCCCGGGAATCATGAGAGGTCCGCCACGCGACGCCCGCGGGAACTCGCGTACGCTGACGACTCGCTCGCTTCCTCGCGTGGCCCCGGGACCCCGCTCCTCCCGGCCGCAGCCGCGGGGAGTCCCCACCCCGTCGATCCGCCGGAGCGAGGGACCATCTGGGAGGTACGTACATGTCCGGGACGACCACGGCCGCCGCTGGGCTGCGCCGTCGGGCGGCCGGGGCCGGTGCCAACCGCTGGGTCGTTCTCTTCGTCCTCTGCGTGAGTCTGCTGCTCGTGGCCGTCGACGCCACTGTGTTGCACGTCGCGATGCCGGCCGTCACGGAGGACCTCAAGCCCAGCGCCATAGAACTGCTCTGGATCGTCGACACCTATCCGCTGGTCTGCGCCTCGCTGTTGATCCTGTTCGGCACGCTGGGCGACCGGGTCGGCCGCAGACGGGTCCTGCTGCTCGGCTACGGCCTCTTCGGCATCGCCTCCGGTCTCGCCGCGCTCTCCCGGGACCCGCAGATGCTGATCGCGGCGCGGGCGCTGCTCGGTGTGGGCGGCGCGATGATCATGCCCGCCACGCTGTCCATCCTCCGGCAGGTCTTCCCCGACCGCCGCGAGCGGGCGACCGCGATCGGTATCTGGAGCGCGGTGGCCGCGGTGGGGGCGGCGGTCGGGCCGCTGCTGGGCGGCTTCCTCCTCGAGCACTTCTGGTGGGGTTCGGTCTTCCTGATCAACATCCCGCTGATGCTGGTCAGCCTGCCGGTCGGGCGGCTCCTGCTGCCGGAGTCGACGGGCGACCGCGACGGTCCCTGGGACGTGGTCGGAGCGCTCATGGCCGCGGCCGGTCTGTTCGGACTGATCCTCGGCGTCAAGCGGCTCGGTGGCGGAGCGCCGCTGCTGAGCGCGTGGACGCTGCTGCCGCCGGTGGTGGGCGCGGCCCTGATGGTGGCCTTCGTACGGCGGCAGCGACGCCGTAGGCATCCCCTGGTGGATCTGCGGATGTTCGCGCGTCCGGCGTTCAGCACGTCGGTCGGCTGCATCGTGCTCGCGATGCTGGCCCTGGTCGGGCTCGAGCTGATCGCGGCCCAGTACCTGCAGCTCGTATTGCACCTCTCGCCCCTGGCGACTGGGCTGAGGCTGCTTCCTTTGACGCTCGCGGCGATGGCGGCCGGACTGGTCGGCTCGAAGGCGCTGCGCCGCTTCGGTCCGCGACGCATGGTCGCGTTCGGTTTCTGCCTCACGGCCGCGGCGGTGATCACGCTGATGGCGATGGGCGACCGGGACAACCCGTCGCTGCTGCTGCCCGGTTTCGTCCTGCTCGGCTTCGGTCTTGAGACGACGCTCTTCGGGGCGTACGAGTCGATGCTGAGCGAGGCGCCGCAGTCGCAGGCAGGCGGAGCGGCGGCGATCGGTGAGACCTCGTACCAGCTGGGCGCGGGCATCGGGATCGCGCTGCTCGGCAGTGTGATGAACGCGGCGTACGCGCCGGGCCTGTCCTCGGTGCCCGGGGTTCCGGCGTCGGCCTCCCGGGCCGCCGGTCAGTCGCTGGGGGAGGCGTACGAGGTGGCCGGCCGGCTGGGCGGGGCACGCGGCGCCGTCCTGCGGCACGCCGCGCGCGACTCCTTCGTCCACGGCCTGCATGTGACACTTCTGGTCAGCGCCGCGCTCTTGCTGTTGGGCGCGGTGATGGCACTGCGGCTGCCGAGGGCCATGAACTGCGAGGCGCCACCCGCGCCCGGCTCGGCCGTGGTGCCCGCACAGCGCGAGGCCGCGGACTCACGCGTCACCGCCTGACGGTGCCCGCGGACCGGACGGCGCCCGATACTGGACGTACGGCCCGGCGCGACGTACGGTCGGGCCGTCCGGTTCGGTTAGCGCTGCTAGTTTTCAGTGTCACGGAGGCTGCTCCATGTCCGCGTCCTCGACGTTGCCGCCCTTCGACCCCGCCGATCCGCTCGGGCTCGACGACCTGCTGGAGGCCGAGGACCTCGCCATCCGCGACACCGTGCGGACCTGGGCGGCCGAACGCGTACTGCCGTACGTGGCCGACTGGTACGAGACGGGGGAGCTGCCGGGGATCCGCGAACTCGCCAAGGAACTGGGCTCGCTCGGTGCGCTCGGCATGTCGCTGAGCGGATACGGCTGCGCCGGGGCCAGCGCCGTGCAGTACGGGCTCGCCTGTCTGGAACTGGAGGCCGCCGACTCCGGCATCCGGTCCCTGGTCTCCGTGCAGGGCTCCCTCGCCATGTACGCGATCCACCGGTTCGGGAGCGAGGAGCAGAAGCAGCAATGGCTGCCACGCATGGCGGCGGGCGAGGTCATCGGGTGCTTCGGGCTCACCGAACCCGACCACGGCTCCGACCCCGCCTCGATGCGCACCCACGCCAAGCGCGACGGCGGGGACTGGGTGCTCAACGGCCGCAAGATGTGGATCACCAACGGTTCCGTCGCCGGTGTCGCCGTGGTCTGGGCGCGCACCGACGAGGGGATCCGCGGGTTCGTCGTCCCGGCCGGCAGTCCCGGCTTCTCCGCCCCGGAGATCCGGCACAAGTGGTCCCTGCGGGCCTCCGTCACCAGTGAACTCGTCCTGGACGACGTGCGGCTGCCCTCCGACGCCGTACTGCCCGATGTCGTCGGGCTCAAGGGGCCGCTCAGCTGTCTCTCGCACGCCCGGTACGGCATCGTGTGGGGTGCCATGGGCGCGGCCCGGTCGTGTTTCGAGTCCGCCGTCGGGTACGCGAAGAGCAGGGAGCAGTTCGGCAGGCCCATCGGCGGGTTCCAGCTGACCCAGGCGAAGCTCGCCGACATGGCGGTCGAACTGCACAAGGGGATTCTGCTCGCCCACCATCTGGGGCGGCGCATGGACGCGGGACGGCTCCGTCCCGAGCAGATCAGCTTCGGCAAGCTCAACAACGTGCGCGAGGCGATCGAGATCTGCCGTACCGCCCGCACGATCCTCGGCGCCAACGGGATCTCGCTCGAGTACCCGGTGATGCGGCACGCCACCAACCTGGAGTCGGTGCTCACCTACGAGGGCACCGTCGAGATGCACCAGCTCGTGCTGGGCAAGGCGCTCACCGGACTCGACGCCTTCCGGTGACCGTGCCCGAAGCGGGCAGGGCCGGTGAGCGGCCCTGCCTCAGCTCTGGTTGAAGAAGCCGTTGTTCTGCCGGCTCGCGGCGTCGCCGCTGACGATCTCCGTGTTCGCGGGGGTCAGCAGGAACACGCGGTTGGAGACACGGTCGATCGAGCCACGCAGGCCGAAGATCAGACCGGCTGCGAAGTCCACCACACGCTTGGCGTCGGGCGACTCCATGTTCGTCAAGTTCATGATGACCGGGACGCCGTCCCGGAAGAGTTCGCCGATGACGCGGGCGTCCCGGAAGCTGTCCGGGGTGACCGTGCCGATCCGGCGGCCCTTCTCCTCCGCCGACTCGGAGGCGACCTTCACGCGCGGGTCGGTCACCCAGGTGTCGCCGTGCTCCTGGCCCTCGGCGTAGTCGTCTTCGTAGTAACGCTCGTCATCGTTGTCGTCGACGAGGCCCAGCCAGGCGCTCGCCTTGCGTACCGATCCCATGGACGCCTCCTCTCACAGCGGTCCTTCATGCTTTCCGCAACCCCATGGTCGTCCATGATGCGGATGCAGCGCCAAGTGGATAGACGGCGCGCGGGGGTTTCGTGACGGTACTGGTGCACGGCCAATACGTCGAGAGCCCGCGTACCCCAAGGGCTGTAAGACATACGGCTGCTGACTGAGAGTGAAATATTATGTTCGTTGGCGTTCGGGTGACGGTCGGAGCGTACGGGTGAACGAAGGGGTCGTTACGATGCCGCAGCTCAACGTCGAACGAGCCACGGGGGAGTGTCGTGTTCGGAATAGTCCGGCCCTGCCGTCACCGGCTGAGTGAGGGCCTGAGAACCCAGTGGATGGCGCATCTGTGCGGGCTGTGCCTCGCGCTGCGCGGCGACCACGGTCAGCTCGCCAGAGTCGTCACGAACTGCGACGGTCTGCTCGTCTCGGTTCTGACGGGGGCTCAGTCGGAGCGGACCACGGGGTGGCGGCGCACCGCGGGCCCCTGCCCGCTGCGTGGAATGCGCACGGCCTCCGTCGCCCGGGGTGAGGGGGCGCGACTCGCGGCGGCGGTCTCCCTGGTGCTCGCCTCCGCCAAGGTGCGCGACCACATCTCCGACGGTGACGGGCTGTTGGCGCGCAGGCCCGTGGCGGCCGCCGCGCGCTGGGTCGCCGCGAGCTGGGGCAGGGCCGGCGCCCGTACCGGATCCGCGGTCGGGTTCGACACCGCCGTACTCGTCGACGCCGTGGACCGGCAGGCCGGCCTTGAGTCGCTCGCCGGGCCCGGCACGGCGATCCTGACCGTCACCGAACCGACCGAGACCGCCACCGCCGCCGCCTTCGCGCACACGGCGGTCCTGGCCGGACGTCCCCGCAACGCCGAGCCGCTCGCCGAGGCGGGCCTGCTCTTCGGACGGCTCGCCCACCTGCTGGACGCCGTCGAGGACAGGGCGGCCGACGCCGCGTCAGGTGCCTGGAACCCTCTGACGGCCACCGGTACCTCGCTGGAGGAGGCCCGTCGACTCGCCGACGACGCGCTGCACGGCATACGGCTCGCGCTGCGCGAAGTGACCTTCGCCGACAAACGCCTCGCGCACGTCCTGCTCGTCCACGAGCTGCGTAACTCCGTGGACCGAGCCTTCGGTACGACCGCCTGCTCGCACGACGCGCCCCGGCTGTACGGGCCGCCGCCCTCGGGGCCGTACACGCCGAACGGACCGTACGCGCCCGGCGGCCCCGGGGATCCGGGAGGCCCGCCGCCGGAGCCGCCCCGCCGCGACCGGCGCGGGCTCATCGCGGGCTGCGCGGTGTGGCTGGGCCTCGCCTGCACCTGCCAACTGTGCTGCGGGACGTACGAGGACCCCTGGAACCGGGAGCGCAAGCAGGGGGCCTGCCAGGACTGCTGCGACTGCTGTGACGTGTGCGAGTGCTGCGGCAACTGCTGCGACGGCTGCGATGGTTGTGACTGCTGCGACTGCGGCTGCGACTGCTGAGGCGCTGCCGGTACGCCCCCTGACGGGGCATCGTGCTGGGAGAGCCGTCCGTCGATTCCAGCGGCGGACCCGATGATCACCGAGTTCGCCGCACGCGGTCAGGGACAGGGGCCGCCGGCACGGTGAGGACACAGGTGAAGAAAGCCGTGGCGGGAGCGTGAGGACGCACGCATGGTCTGCGGTCTCCTGGGAGCAGAAGGCGGAACAGCGCGAGGGAGGGGAAACGCGAAGAGGGGAGGGGAAACGCGTGTGAAGGCGCGGGAGGTACGCGGAAGAGGCCCGGCAAAACCGGGGCGAGCAGGGGGTCGGCTCAACAGGAACAGGACCACACACGACCGAAGTCGATGTGGGAGCGGGTGACCAGCCGCTGCTGTCGATGCGTGTGCCAAGTGGAACAGGCTTCCGTATCCACGTCAACCGACTTGAGACGCACAGCTCACAGTATGGACAGCCTTGACAGCCGGGGGAAACGCCCCCGTACTCTCGGTGGGCGGCCCTGCTGAGGGGCTCGGCCGCATGTCGCCTGTGTGAAGGCACCCCGTGTTCGACTCGACGCATCACGGAGCCTTCGCATGTCCTCCGACACCCTCGTCCCACCGGCCGCGGCAGCCGAAGAAGCCGCACCCCCGCGTATCGTCCCCCGGCACCGTCCGGGCCCGTGGACCGCGGGCTCTCTCGTCCCTGCGGGAGTCCTCCGATGAGGCCTTCTCTGGTGATCGTGGGAGCCGGGCCCCGGGGGACCGGTCTGCTGGAACGAATCGCCGCCAACGCGTCTGAGCTGTATACCGGTTCGGAGCTCGACGTGCATCTCGTGGACCCGTACCCCCCGGGCGGCGGACGCATCTGGCGCGAGGCGCAGTCACCGCTGCTGTGGATGAACTCGCACGCGGAGGACGTCACCATGTTCACCGACGAGACGGTGACCATGGAGGGCCCCGTGCGCGGGGGGCCGACGCTGCACGAGTGGGCGGGCGTCGAGGGGCGCGTCTTCGCCGACCGGCAGCGGCAGGGCGCGTACCTGCGCTGGGTGTACGAGCAGACGGTCGCCGCCCTGCCGCCCGGTATCCACGTCCACCACCACCCCCGTCTCGCCCTCCGGGTCGAGGGGCCGCGTGAGGGCCGGCAACTGGTGTGGCTCCAGGGACGGCCCGAGCCGCTTCTCGCCGACCTCGTCGTTCTCACGCTGGGCCATCTCGACGCCGAACTCGACGAGGAGCAGCGCGCCCTGGCGTCGTACGCGCGCACGCACGGCCTGGTCCATCTGCCGCCCGACTTCACGGCCGACACCGAGCTGTCCTCGCTGAAGGCCAGCGAACCCGTCCTCGTCCGTGGCTTCGGACTCGCCTTCGTCGACCTCATGGTGCTGCTCACCGAGGGGCGCGGCGGACGGTACGAGGGCGACGTCTACGTCCCCTCGGGCCGAGAACCGGTCCTGTACGTCGGCTCCCGGCGCGGCGTGCCGTACCACTCCAAGATCGGCTACGACTGGACGGGCGAGCGGCCGCCGCTGCCGCGCTTCTTCGGTCCCGCCCAGGTCGACGCCCTGCTCGCGCGCCCGGGAGGCTTCGACTTCCGGCGGGACGTGTGGCCGCTGGTCGAGAAGGAACTGGGCTTCGCCCACTACCACCGGCTGTTCACGGCCCATCCCGAACGCACCGCCGCCGCCTGGACGGACTTCGAGGAGAAGTACGCCGTGGCCGACCCGGCGTCGCTGCCGGCGTTGGTCGCCGCCGCCGTCCCCGACCCGGCCGACCGGCTCGATCTCGCCGCGCTCGACCATCCGCTGGACGGAGTGCGCTACCGGTCCCACGAGGCGCTCCAGGACGGGCTGCGCGCCTATGTGGAGGCGGACCTGGCACGGCGGCACGACTCCGCTCACAGCCCCGACCTGGCCGTCTTTCTCGGACTGCTCTCCGTCTACGGGCAGTTGGTGCGGCTCGGCGACATCGGGTCCTGGTGGCACGGCTTCTTCAGCTATCTGGCGTCCGGGCCGCCCGGGCCCCGGCTGCGGCAGATGCTCGCGTTGTCCCGGGCCGGTGTGCTGAGGTTCCTCGGCGCCGGCATGACGGTCACCGCCGAGGACGGGGTGTTCCGGGCGGCGAGCGCCACCCTCCCCGGCGTGTTCGTCGAGGCCCGCGCGCTGGTCGAGGCGCGGCTGCCCCACCCCACGGTCGAGCGCACCCGGGACCGGCTGTTGCGGGAGCTGCACGCGGAGGGGGCCGCGGCCACCGCCGAGGGACTGCTCGCGGTGGATCCCGCCGACGGGCGTGTCCTGGACCGGTCCGGCCGCCCTCATCCACGGCGCTTCGCACTCGGCCCGCACACCGACGGCCGGGGCTCGGGCGCGTTCACCCGGCCCCGCACGGGCGGACCGGCGTTCCGGCAGAACGACGCGGCGGCACGGTCCGCGCTCGACTTCCTGCGCCGGCTGTCCCTTCGCACCGCGGCCTGACCGTGCCACCGGACATCCGACGGACCGTCATGGAGACAGGCGGACGGCGGTGCTTCACCGGTACTGCCGGCCCCCGCCGCGGAGGCGGACGAGTTCGTCCGGACGGACGCGGCCGATGGGTTCATCCTCAAGCCCCGTCCGTCCCGGGCGGACGGGGCGAGTTCGCGGACCGGGCCGAGCCGTTGCTCCAGCAGCGCGGTCCGGTCCGAACGGAATACACGCGGGGCACGCTGCGCTCGCACCTCGGGCCTGCGGATCCCATATGGAAGGGTTGATCACATGACGACGGACGTATCCGACGAGTGGAAGCAGTGGCACGAGCACCGCACCGCCCAGGTGTCGGAGCCCTACGGGCCGCTCGCGCTGACCGGCACCTCCTGGCTGGAGGACTACCCGGAAGGGCGAATTCCGAACATTCCCGGCCAGTGGGCGGACGACGGTGACGCGGTGGTGCTGACGGCGGCCGAAGGCGACGGTCTGATCGTCGACGGGAAGCCGTTCGTCGGCGAGGTCCGCCTCGACGCCGACCCGGGACCCGTGACCGCGGCCCGCGTCGCGGCAGGCGAGCGCCGTCTGGTCGTCCTCGTCCGCGAGGGAGTCAGGGGCGTTCGGGACTACGATCCCGCCGCGCCCGCCCGCCAGGCATTCAAGGGCATCGACGCCACGCCCTACGAGCCGCGCTGGTCGGTCGAGGGCCACTTCACCCCGTACGGCGAGGACCGCACCGTACGCGTCGAGAACGCCGACGGCCGGCATCGCGGCCTCGGCCTCGGCGGAGTGCTCGCCTTCACGCTCGACGGACAGGACCTCACGCTCCAGGTGTCGGTGCAGGGCGACGGCTCCCTGTGGGCCGTCTTCGCCGACACCACCAGCGGGGACAGCAGTTACCGCTTCCGGTTCCTGCGGCCGCCCGCGCCCGACGCCGACGGGCGTACGACGGTGGACTTCAACCGGGCTCTGCTGCCGCCGTGCGCTTTCGCGGACCACTTCATCTGCCCCTTCCCGCCGCCCGGCAACACGCTGGGCGTCGCGATCGAGGCGGGGGAGCGCACCTTGCTGTAGAAGTCCCTCAACGTATCCGGCTCGTCCTTAAGTTGAACGCTGCACGGCCGAAAGGCGCCCTTGCGTCGGTCGGTCGTGTGGCCGAATACTCCCCCACAGCGCTTGTCAGGAGCACGACTTGTCCGGAATCCGGGCAGGGCGCCCTTGGCTGCGCCTCACGGGCCCCAACCCCACGTGGGCCCCCGACTTCCCTTGGAGGGAACGAAAAGTGAGGATCAAGCGCACCACCCCCACAAGCGGCATCGCGAGACGGACCCGGTTCATGGCCGTGGCCACCGGATTCGTGGCCGCTGCCGCGATCGCGGTCCCCAACGCGAACGCGAGCGACGTGCACACCTTCAGCGCAAACCAGCTCACCAAGGCGAGCGACTCGGTGCTCAACTCCGATGTCGCGGGTACTGCCTGGGCCGTCGACCCCGCGACGAACCGCGTCGTCGTCACCGTCGACAGCACGGTCTCCAAGGCCGAGATCGCGAAGATCAAGAAGACTGCCGGAGGCAACGCCGGTGCCCTCACCATCAAGCACACCCCGGGCAAGTTCAACAAGCTGATCTCCGGCGGCGACGCCATCTATGCGAGTAGCTGGCGCTGCTCGCTGGGCTTCAACGTCCAGGACTCCAGCGGGAACTACTACTTCCTCACCGCCGGTCACTGCACCGACGGCGCCGGCACCTGGTGGTCGAACTCCTCGCACACCACCACGCTCGGCACCACGGCCGGCTCCTCCTTCCCGGGCAACGACTACGGCATCGTGCGCTACACCAACAGCTCGGTCGCCAAGTCGGGCGCCGTGGGCAGCCAGGACATCACCAGCGCGGCCACGCCCTCGGTCGGCACCACCGTCTACCGCCGCGGCTCCACGACCGGGACGCACAGCGGCCGGGTCACCGCGCTCAACGCGACGGTCAACTACGGCAACGGTGAGATCGTCTACGGCCTCATCCAGACCACGGTCTGCGCCGAGCCCGGTGACTCCGGCGGCCCGCTGTACGGCGGCTCCACCGCCTACGGTCTGACCTCCGGCGGCAGCGGCAACTGCACCTCCGGTGGTACGACCTTCTTCCAGCCGGTCACCGAGGCGCTCAGCGCCTACGGGGTGCACGTCTACTGAGCCCGGCATTCCGGCATTCCGGCATCCGGGCACGGCCCGAGCCCAGCCGGCAGCAGGTGGGCCCCCGCACGCAACTGGCGTGCGGGGGCTCGCCCTTGTCCGCACCGCGGAGTTACCGTCGAAGTACACGCGGTGAGTGCGGCGTGTTCCCCTCAACACGCCCGCTTCGGACCCCAGGGGGCCGGCATGGTCGAGGAGCTGTTGACGGCGGGAGCGGCCCTTGTGTCCGTGGGCGCCGTCTATGCGATGGCGGCGGCCAGGGTCGTCAAACAGTACGAGCGAGGCGTGGTGTTCCGTCTCGGGCGGCTCAGGCCCGGGGTGCGGGAGCCCGGACTGACGATGGTCGTGCCCTTCGTCGACCGGCTCCAGAAGGTCAATCTGCAGATCGTGACGATGCCGGTGCCCGCGCAGGAGGGCATCACCCGGGACAACGTCACGGTGCGCGTGGACGCCGTGGTCTACTTCAAGGTGACCTCGCCCGCCGACGCGATCGTCCGCGTCGAGGACTACCGGTTCGCCGTCTCGCAGATGGCCCAGACGTCGCTGAGGTCCATCATCGGCAAGAGCGAGCTGGACGATCTGCTCTCCGATCGCGAAAAGCTCAACCAGGGGCTGGAGTTGATGATCGACAGCCCGGCCGTGGAGTGGGGCGTCACCATCGACCGGGTCGAGATCAAGGACGTGTCGCTGCCGGAGACGATGAAGCGGTCCATGGCCCGGCAGGCCGAGGCGGATCGTGAGCGGCGGGCCCGCGTCATCAACGCCGACGCGGAACTCCAGGCGTCCAGGAAGCTCTCTGAAGCGGCGCAGCAGATGGCCGCGACACCCGCGGCGCTGCAACTGCGGCTGCTGCAGACCGTGGTGGCCGTCGCCGCGGAGAAGAACTCCACGCTCGTCCTGCCCTTCCCTGTGGAGCTGCTGAGGTTCCTGGAGCGGGCGCAGCAGCCGGTGGCCGGGGCCCCCGGGCAGCAGGCCCCGGCGGTGCCGGCCCCGCAGGCCCCGGCGCCCCCGACGGCGGAGCAATCGGTGCAGGAGCAACTCCCCTCTGTCGTCCCTCTCTCGGATCCGGACCCCGAAGGGTCGAAATCAAGACAGGATTAGACCTCGTGCGGGGCAGAGGGATAACCCTTCCGGAACGTTTGCAGCGGGAATCAATCCGGAGAGTGAAGCAGGGGCGGTCAGGGGGCGGGGGGCGTAGGGCCGTTGGCCTGCGCGCGTCCTGAAGTCGACCTTGTGTGCTCCCTGTGGGCCTCGGAATAGTGGGGCCATACGGTGGGTGCGGACGTGGCTCGTGTGCCGCGCCGCCTCCGTACCCGTTCGCCTTACGGTCGTGGCGGTCCCCACAATCTCCGCGGCCGACCCCCCACAGGAGGACGTGAGTTGAAGCACCGACGCATATCCCGGCGGCGGGCCGCCATGGCAGGCGGGGCCGTCGCCGCGCTGATCGCCGCGGGTGTCACCTTGCAGAATGCGAACGCGAGCGAGACCGGCCAGGCCGAGGCGCCCCACACGCTCTCAGCCGTCGCGGCCGGAAAGCTCGCCTCGACGCTCGGTCAGGACCTGGGCACCGACGCGGCCGGAACGTATTACGACGCGAAGACGAAGCAGCTCGTCGTCAACGTGCTGGACGATGCGGCCGCGCGGACGGTCCAGGCCGCCGGCGCCCGGGCGAGAATCGTCCAGAACTCCCTGGCCGAACTGACGGGCGCCCGCACCACGCTCAAGAAGGACGCGACCATCCCCGGCACGTCCTGGGCGACCGACCCCACGACCAACACGGTCGTCGTCACCGCCGACAAGACCGTCTCCGGGACCGAGTGGGCCAAGCTCACCAAGGTGGTCGACGGGCTCGGGGCCAAGGCCGAGCTCAAGCGCTCCAAGGGTGAGTTCAAGCCCTTCATCGCGGGCGGCGACGCCATCACCGGCTCCGGCGGGCGCTGCTCGCTCGGCTTCAACGTGGTCAAGGGCGGTCAGCCGTACTTCCTCACCGCCGGGCACTGCACCCAGGCGATCTCCAGCTGGTCGGACTCCAGCGGCCAGGTGATCGGCCAGAACGAGCAGTCCAGCTTTCCGGGCAACGACTTCGGTCTGGTGAAGTACACCGCGCAGGTCGACCACCCGAGTGCGGTCGACCTCTACGACGGCTCCACGCAGACGATCACCAAGGCCGGCGAAGCGACCGTCGGCGAGAAGGTGAGCCGCAGCGGTTCGACGACCCATGTGCACTCCGGCACGGTCACCGGCCTGGACGCCACCGTGAACTACTCGGAGGGCACGGTCAGCGGCCTCATCCAGACGGACGTCTGCGCCGAGCCCGGTGACAGCGGCGGCTCGCTCTTCGACGGCGACACCGCGATCGGCCTCACCTCCGGCGGCAGCGGCGACTGCAGCGCGGGCGGCGAGACCTTCTTCCAGCCGGTCACCGAGGCGCTCTCGGCGGTCGGCGCCCAGATCGGCTGATCCTCCCGCCGTCGGCGCAGTCCCGCCCCCGCATTCATGGGGGCGGGACTCCCTTTTGTCCCGGGACTCCCGTATGCACGCTTATGCCAGGAACTCCTGTATGCGCTCCGGCGGGGCGGCCCCTCCGGTGGGCCCCGCCGCACGGTCCAGGCGCCCGCAGTCGCGTCGCGTCACCGTGTCCGCGCAGACCGGACACGCTCGACGGATGTCGCACGAGAGTTCGAAAATTGGTCTATGGCGGGGATGGGGGAGATGGGAACTGGCGTTCGGGAGCCGTGTGCGGAACTCACGGGTACGGGAGGTGCGTGTGCCGGGTTTCACGCATCTGCACACCGCCTCCGGGTTCTCCCTGCGCTACGGCGCCTCGCACCCGGAGCGGCTGGCCGAGCGCGCCGGTGAGCTGGGCATGGACGCCCTCGCGCTCACCGACCGGGACACCGTCGCGGGCGCGGTCCGGTTCATCAAGGCGTGCGCGGCGGCGGGCGTCCGGCCGCTGTTCGGGGTGGAGCTCGCGGTGGGGGAGCCCGGGCCCGTACGGCGGACGGGGGGCACCCCTGCTCCTGGGGATTCCCCCGATCGAGCGAGACCGGGAGCGGGGGACGAGTCGAGAGCTTGGGAGAGGCGCCGTACTCCCGTACGCGGGGGTGCCTTCATCGACGAGTCGACACCGCGCGCGGTCTTCCTCGCCCGCGACGGCGCCCGCGGCTGGGCCGATCTGTGCCGACTGGTCACCGCCGTCCATTCCCCCAGGCCCTCGGCTTCTCCCTCATCCGAGGGCACCCCGTTGCTGCCCTGGGCCGACAACCACGGCGACGGTCTGACCGTCCTGCTCGGCCCCGCCTCCGACGTGGGCCGCGCCCTCGCCGCGGGACGGCCGGACCGTGCGGCCAGGCTGCTGGCGCCCTGGCGCGAGGTCTACGGCGACGCCCTGCGTCTGGAGGTCGTCTGGCACGGCTGCACCGGCACCGGACCCGGCTCGCTGCGCCTGGCCGCCCGCACCCTCGGCCTCGCCGTCGAGCAGGGCATCCGTCCCGTGCTCAGCAACGCCGTGCGGTACGCCGACCCAGGCCTCGGCCCGGTCGCCGACGTCCTGGACGCCGCCCGCCGTCTCGTCCCCGTCGACCCCACCAAGGAACTGGACTCGGGGGAGGCCTGGCTCAAGGACGCACCGGCCATGCTCACGGTCGCCGAGCGGATCGTCGAGGCCGCGGGCTACCGCCGTGACACCGCCCACCGCCTGCTGGAGCAGACCCGGGACACCGCCGCCGAGTGCCTGGTCGACCCCGAGGACGACCTCGGCATCGGCACGGTCCACTTCCCCGAGCCGTACCTGGTGGGCGCCGGCCACCGCACCGCCCAGCGCGCGCTCGCCTCCCGGGCGGCCGGCATGAGTGAACTCCTCGCCGAGCGGGATAGCCGCCGCTGCCTGAAGCAGGGCGCGCGACTTCCTGTGCTTCTCATCCACATGCTCAACCAGCGTGGGCAGAAGCGGCTGCCGTTCACGAATGCGGTTGTCGGTCCGTTCCTTCGCCCTGCGGCGGCCGCTTCGCGCGGAGCGCACCTCGTGCCGGGGGACAGGGCACGGTACTGCCCAGACGCCCCACCGTTCCGGCTCTTCAAGAGCCCAGCTCTGCAGATCAAGGTAGAAACCCCGGACCTGGAGGAGGAGGGAGTCCAGGGTCCGGCGCGGTTGATCCCGCTCCTTTCCGACGAAGCTGACCTCTTCCCTCCATTCCTGGTAGACATCGTTTGACAAGCTGAGGTCGGCTTGCTCGGGCGCGATCTCCTCGATTTTCTGCCAGAACACCGAGACCAGAAGCTGTGTCAGGCCGGTCAGTGCGCTGTAGTCGAGCTCGGTTCGACGTCGTTCGAGATAGTCGATGAACAGCTGCCGTACCCCACCGCACCGGATGGGATAGCTGTCCACCAGCTCGGTCACGGACTTCTGTCCGGAGACCAGCACAGCGCGGAGTTGTTGGGGCGTCCCCGCAGGGAAGACCCCCATGCTGTGCAATGTCTCCCAGGCGGAGTGGCCGGCGAAACGGCTGCTTCCAGGCGACGCACCTCGGGTCAGTCCGTACCTATGGCACTCGAGCGAATAGTGCAGTAGTCCCTTGGGAGTCAGATCTTCCAGGGCGATCCCCTGAGTGACCAGAGCGAGGGTCACGTCGAACAACGAGGTCCGCTGCTGGCCGAGGCTGTGGGCGCTGGCTGACTCCGCCGCGAAGAACTCGTCCAGACGCTTATCCCGCTGAACATGTCTGAACTGTTCCGCAAGCCCGACGAAATCATTCGAGCGTACGGCGCGGAGCGACGGCTGGATGACCCGGAGACAGATCAGACAACGCAAACCGAGTGCTGCCTGAGTCTTGTGGGGACCGTAGTCGAACCGCTCTCGCAACGGGTTGCCCGGTTCGTCGAGACCGCTGGCAACCCAGCGATCCTGCCAAGTCTTCCCCGGAAACTGAGCCAGATACGTAAGGACCCGCCGAGTTGCGATCCTGCGTGTTTTCCTTCCGCTACTGTGGGTGACGGTCTCCCAGGCGACAGCCGCACAGTCGGCGATGTCCTCCACGCCGGCCTCGCTCAGGTCGCCGTAAGGACGAGGCGCGGAACGCGCGGTGGATGGTGCGGCCACGAGCTTGCCGACGTCGTGCTTGAGACGCTTTCCGGACTGCGCCGGAACGTGGTCGATCCGGCGATGCCGCAGAGTGCTGTCAGCCACCGAACACCGCCCGGACGTCCTCGGGGTCGTAGCCCGGCGCGAACTTCGGTACCTGGCGTGGACGCGTATAGAAGTCCTGAAGCTTCTCGGTCATCTCGTCCAGGCGGACAGTCAGGTAGATGCCCGTTGTGTCGAGTTTTGCGTGGCGCATCACCCGCTGTACCTCGGGGAGAGTCATCTTCGGGTCGTTCGCCATCCGAGTCGCGGCGGTATGTCGGAGATCATGCAGAGTCCAGTTGGTCTGAAGCTTTGCGTTCGCTCGTTGCAGGACCCGGCGCATGGCCGAATATGTGAGTGGCCTCGGATCGCCACGCAAAGCCCTCCAGAGCTTCTCGCCCGCTTTGGGCACTCCAGCCTGGGAAAGGTATGCGGCCAGATACCGAAAGGCGTCGGGCGAAGCGGGGACCGGCTCTCGGGTCTTCGTCCCCTTGGAGACGACGTAGATCTGCTGACCGGCCCAGTCGACGTCCCCGATCTCGATACCCAGCAGTTCTTCCGCACGCGCACCGCTTGAGACGTAGCAGGAGAGGAGTGCCCTGTCCCGGTCGTTCTTCATCGCCTCGAACAACTCGTCCCACATGCCGTCCGGAAGCGAGCGGGGGAGTCGCTTGGGTACACGTTGCCGGAGTCGTGCCCGTCGTACGTGGATTGGCGCTTCCATCGGGCTTCGGTGAGACAGTTCTGCACGGCGGTCCTTGGACGCCGGCACCGGATTCACCACAGGACCGGTGCCGCTCCCGGCATGGAATTCGTAGAAACCGGAGATCACGGTCAGCGCGTGGTTGATGGTCCGAGCCGCGTACCCCGGTCCGAGCGTTTGCTTTCCGGTCCGCAGGTTCACGGATCCGGGCGGCGGCGAATCCGGGCTGCGCCTTTCACGCTGTGGGTTGGCCGCGGTCCTCATCCACCCCACCAAGCACTCCACCTCGCTGACCGTGGCCCGGTCCCAGGCGATCCCGAGTTGCCAGAGGACCCGAAACCACCTCAACAGGTCATAGGCATAGCTGCGACAGGTTGACGGGCTTGATGAACCCAGGGCCAGGCTCCTCAAGTAGTCGACAACTACCCCGATTGGCATGTCACTTGAGTCCAGTACTGTCCAGGGTGGAAAAGCCTGTCAGTAGTCACGACGCTGCCGATTCGCTGCAGGTCGACACGCCCCTCGCGGAGCTCGGTCCGCATGCTCAGCACACTGCACCTCACAGTCCTGAGGCCTCGCGGCCTCACACGTAGGCCTCGATTGTTCTGCGGCGTGACGGCCTCGCCATGGGCGGCTGTCTGCCCGTTATGTCCCGTGCCGTGTCGGGGTGGGCCGTCGCATGACGCTGCGGGGGCGTCGGGTTCCACGGACCCGAGGGTGGTGCGGGTCTTCTCCTTCCTGGTCCTCGTCGGGGTGGTGACCAGCCGTCAGGGGGCGACCGGGAGTTCGGTGGTGCGCTGCCAGGCGGTGGCGAACGCGGCCGCCCAGGGCCAGGTGCGGTCGAGGTGGAGGGTGCGTCGGCGGGCATGGGCGGTGAGGCGGGCGGGCAGGTGGTACAGCTTCATCCGGATCGTCTCCGGCTCGGCACCGGCCAGCTCCGGCTCGTCATGCAGGAGGAGGAGTCGCATCCAGGCGTCGAGGTCTGCCGCGAGGGCGGCGGCCAGGATCCAGGCGGCGTTGAGCTGCCAGGACTTCGAGGGCAGCAGGGCGAGCCCGACCCGCTTGATTGCTTTCACGCGGTCCTCCACCTCAGCGTGATCGCGATACAAGGCATCGACGAACCACATCTGCCCGGAGGCTGGCACCCCGGAAAGCCCGTGGTGGGCGGGGATGTTGGTGGCGATGATCTGGTAGCGCCAGCCGGTGCGCTTCTCGAAGGCGGTCAGCTTCTTCGCATCCCGGCGCGAGGGTTTTACCCGGCGCACGATCAGCCGCATCCCCTCGGGCCAGCCGGTCAGGTCGCGCACCCCGGTCAGCTCGGCGACCTGGTAAGACAGCCACTCGCCGTCGGGGCCCTTGATCTCGTGCACCTGGCCGTCCTGCCGCAGCGCGCAAGTCCACACCTGCTCGGGCAGCAGCGCGATCGCCCGCTCGTCCGCGGTGTTGATCGCCCAGCCGGTCACCCAGCGCACGCGGCGCCGGCTGGTGGTCAGCGCCTGCAGGTGCTCGAGGAGGGCGTGGCTGAAGGCCGCACCGTCGATCCGGATCAGCAGCTTCGACCATATGGGCAGCGGTAGCTGGCGCAGAGCTGCGGCCAGGACGCTCTTGTGGTCGGCGACGTCGTTGGCGGCGGCGTTGCCACACCGCAGTAGCATCGCCGCGCACTCGCGGGTATTGGCCACCCACGCCCCCAGCGGATGATGCCCATAGCTGCCTTTGAACGTGCCGGCCGCCCCCTCCTTTCGGCTGCTGCAGGTCACGATGGTCGCGTCGAGATCCAGGACGTACCAGCCGGCCAGCTCCCGCCCGCACACCGAGATCCAGGGAAAGCCCCCGGGGCGCAGGGCGAGCATCGTCCACACCACGCGTCGTATCGCAGCGCGGACGCGCTCAACCCGCGCCGCCACCGGGCCGTCGATCGCCTCCAGGGCGCGGCGCAGGGTGCTGTCTGAGATCGGGCGCGGGAACAATCGCCGCCAGTGGTGCTGGAGTTGTTCGGCCTCCAGGACGTTGGTGGCGCCGAGCATGATCGCGCAGGCGAGCATGACCAGGGCCTCGCCGCGGTCACGCCAGCCCGGCCCGGTTCCCTGGGGCAGGGCTCGGGCCAGGGCCGTGGTCAGTCCGGTCTTGTCAGCGATCCTGCGCAGGAGCACGACGCCGGCGTGCCCCACGAGGTTGCGGTCGTCGGCCCGCACGCCGAGCCGGTGGTCCCAGCGGGTACTCTTCACCTTCCGGGTGCCTCTTCCTCGCGACGCTCTTGATCTAGGCAATCCAGATCATCGCAGGTGAGAGGCACCCTTCTGCTGTCAGGGCGTCAGTTCCACTTCATAGCTGAATACATGAGGTAGGTGCAGTCAACAGGACGCTCCGGAAAGCGGGTCATCTTCAGCACGCTGGACGACGGCACGGGTCTGGTCGACCTCGCCTTCTTCGACGACTCCCACGACGCCTGTGCCCACACCGTCTTCCACTCCTGGCTGCTGCTGGTGCGCGGAGTGGTGCAGCGGCGCGGACCGCGCAGCCTCAGCGTGGTGGGCTCCGCCGCCTGGAACCTCGCCGAACTGGCCGAACTGCGCGCCGAGGGCGGCCTCGACGTGGTGGCGGAGCGACTGGCCGAGCCCGCGCCGAGGCAGCCGGACGACGACGGCGACGGTGACGCGGCGAAGGGCCGCCGCATCCGGATGTCCACGGGGTACGAGATGAACCCCTGGGCCGATCTGCGTCCCGCGGGCGAAGGCCCGGCGGGTGGAAAGAAGTTGTGGCACCAGAGTCCGGGGAGTGCGGATTGACCATCCTTTGCGTACGTTTCCAGCTGCCTGTGATGTATGAGGCGGCGCTGCCGGGGCTGCTCGGACTCCTCGAGGAGTTCACCCCCGTCGTCGAGGCGCTGCCGCCCGACGGGGCGCTGGCCGATCTGCGGGGCGCCCAGCGCTACTTCGGACGGGACGCCGCCGAACTGGCCACGCTGATCCGGGTACGGGCCCTCGCGCACCACGGGGTCGACTGCGCGATCGGTGCCGGGCCCGGGCCGATGCTGGCCCGTATGGCCCTGCGGGAGGCGGCGCCCGGGACGGTCCGCGCGGTCCCCGGGGAGCCGGACGCCGTCACCGCGTTCCTGGCCCCTCTGCCGGTCCGGGCCCGGCCCGGGGTCGGCGGCGTCACCGCCCGCACCCTGTGCGAGTACGGGCTCGACACCGTCGGCAAGCTCGCCGATGCGCCCCTCTCGGCGGTGCAGCGGCTCGTCGGCGCCCGGGCCGGACGCGAACTGCACGAGAAGGCGAACGGCGTCGACCGCGGCCGGGTCGTACCCAACGCCGTCTCGCGCTCGCTCACCACCGAACGGTCCTTCGAGCGCGACGAACTGGACCCGGTCCGGCACCGGCGCGCCCTGCTGTCCACCACCGAGGAACTGGGCACCCGGCTGCGCAACCTCGAGCGGGTGTGCCGCACGCTCACCCTCACCGTGCGCTACGCCGACCGCTCCGCGACGACCCGCAGCCGTACCCTCGCCGAGCCGACCGCGCACTCGGCGGCGCTCACCGCCGAGGCGTACCGCATGTACGAGGCGCTCGGGCTGCAGCGTGCCCGGGTGCGCGCGTTCGCCCTGCGCGCGGAGGGGCTGACCTCCGCCGAGCAGACGGCCCATCAGCTCACCTTCGATCCCGTGGACGAGAAGGTCCGCCGGATCGAGGAGGTCGCGGACCGCGCGCCGTCGGCGAGTTCCGCCTCCAGACCGATGGAGGTGGTGACCCAGGAGACGGCGACCTCACCCGTCGGATTCTCGACGCCGAGGGTCGTACCAGGATTGACGATCACCGTGTCCCCCGCGGTGATCCGCTCGGTGCGGCCGTCGAGCGTGATCAGCAGCTCACCGCTGAGCAGATGGAAGATCTCCTCCCGGCTGACCGTGTGCAAGGGGGCGCGGGTACCGGCGGGGATCTCGCCGCGCCAGGCGCACAGCTCCTTGCTGCCGGTCGAGGAAGTGGCGTACGCGACGAAACGGGCGCCGTGCATCTCGCGGGTGACGGCTTGGCGGGAACGGACGACGGGCATGGACGCCTCCGGAGAGAGATGGTCAAGTTGCTTGACTACTCAACTATGGTCAAGCAGCTTGACCATCTGGTCAAGGGTGTTTCAATGCCTGCGTGCAGAACTCCGAAGCCATGGCCCTGTCCGCTGCCCTGCTCGCCGTCGCGGGTGAGCTGACGCAGCGCATTCATGCCGGTGTTGTCGCGCGGGGCTTCGAAGGGCTGCGGCCCGCACACGGTTTCGCGTTCGCCCGGCTCTCCCCGGACGGCGCGACCGTCACGGAGCTGGCCGCCCACCTCGGGGTGACCAAGCAGGCGGCGAGCCAGCTCGTGGACGAGATCGTGCGCAAGGGGTACGCCGAGCGGCGGCCCCATCCCGGGGACGCTCGCGCCCGGCTGGTGGTGCTGACCGAGCGCGGCCGCGCCTGTACCCGGGCCGCCGAGGAGGCCGCGGCCGAGGTGGTGGGGTCGTGGGCGGAGCTGCTCGGAGAGTCCGAAATGCGCTCACTGCTGCGTCAGTTGCTGTCCATCGCACCCTATGGGCCGGTCAGGCCCGCATGGTGACGGGCCGTCACATACGTTCAGCCCATTACCAGATGCCGCTGGCGTGGTGGGCTATCGGTGAAAGTTTTTACTGACGCGTAACTTCCCAGAAGACCTACTCGTTCGTAACTTGACGAGTGCACAGCATCCTCGTGATCCGGATCACAGGGCGTAGAGCCGTCGCACCCCCCATGAGCCGCAAGGAGATCACCCGATGCTGCCCTGGAAACGCCTGCTCAGACCGCTTGCAGCGCTTCTGCTGACCGCCTCGGTCGCCATCGTCCCGGCCGCCACGGCCGAAGCCGCCGCCCCGAGCAGCGGCTGGAACGACTACTCCTGCCAGCCGTCCGCAGCCCACCCCCGCCCCGTCGTCCTCGTCCACGGGACGTTCGCCAACTCCGTCGACAACTGGCTGGCCCTCGCCCCCTACCTGGAGAGCCGCGGCTACTGCGTCTTCTCCCTCGACTACGGCCAGTTGCCGGGCGTCCCCCTCTTCTACGGGCTCGGCCCCATCGCCACGTCCGCCGAGCAGCTCCAGACCTTCGTCGACAAGGTGCTCGGTGCGACCGGCGCCTCCAAGGTCGACATCGTCGGCCACTCCCAGGGCGGCATGATGCCGCGCTACTACCTCAAGTTCCTCGGCGGCGCCGCCAAGGTGAACGCCCTCGTGGGCGTCGCGCCCGACAACCACGGCACCACCCTGAGCGGACTGGCCAACCTGCTGCCGTACTTCCCCGGCGCCGAGGAACTCCTCTCTGCCGCCACCCCCGGGCTCGCCGACCAGGTGGCGGGCTCCGCCTTCCTGGCCAAGCTCAACGCGGGTGGGGACACCGTGGCCGGCGTCCACTACACGGTCATCGCGACCAAGTACGACGAAGTGGTCACGCCGTACGGTTCGCAGTTCCTCAGCGGGTCCGACGTCAACAACGTCCTGCTGCAGAACCTGTGCGCGCTCGACCTCTCCGAGCACTTGCTGATCGGGCTCACCGACCGGATCGCCTTCCATGAGGTGGCCAACGCGCTCGACCCGGCGCACGCCACGCGGACGACCTGCGCGTCCGCGTTCAGCTGACCCCGGCTGCCTGCCGACCACCGCGAGACGTCCGCAGCCGTCCCCAGCGGCTGCGGCCGTCGCCAGGGCCTGTCCGACCTGAGCCGCCGGACAGGCCCCAGAGTCTCACCGCCCGCGCCGGCCGCCATCCGACGCGCGGTCACGGACCGACGCGGACAGGGCCGCGGTGAGCACGAGCGGGACCACGCCGACAGACGGCTCCACAGCCGGATGTGACCTGCGGCCGATCCCGTGGGGGGCGATCAGCAAGCTAGCCCCAGGAGCCGTCGAAGTCGCCAGCCGGGGGTGGGGGGAAGAGATCCTTATGGCGCCGTTAAGGCAGGCCTAACCGAGCGCTGAGGGAGAGAGGTTCGGAGGCCCCGGCTCACCTGCGTCTGTGCGGCGCTATCGTCCGTGGCAGTCCGTGTTCGTCCGCAGTCAGACGCCGTGATGGGCTCCCAGAATGGCTCCCTCGCGCGGAGAGGACACCCGGACAGCACTGTGGCGTCCGCCCTTTTGCGGCTCACCTCCGCTCGATGTCGGCATCGATGCCGGATTCCGTGGTGCGACCCCTCGTCTCGCCGGCCAGTCGCTGATTGCCGACGGCCCCCGTCCCGCGGATGACCCGCCTCGCCCCGTCCGTAGATGACCCGCCTCGCCCCGTCCGTAGATGACCGCCCCGACACGACCCGTTTCACGGATCGGCCCACCTCGCCCTGCCCCGTCCCACGGATGGGCCCCCGGCCCTGCCCGCACGAAATGCAGCCCGCACCCCGAGAAAACGGGCAGGTCAACGAGATGCCCGGACCGGAGATGCGATCACCGGGGTTCGGCGATGCGATGGAGTCATGGCCACGACCAAGAGGGGCGCGGCGCGCCTGCACTGCCTCTTCGAAGCCAGCTGTGACCGGGTGCCCTCGGCAACGGCACTGGAGTGCGGGGAGCACGTCCTGACCTACGCCGAACTCGACGCCCGCGCCAATCGGCTCGCGCACCTTCTCCGTGGGCTGGGCATCGGCCAAGGGTCCCGGGTCGCGATCCTGCTGCCGCGATCGGTGGACATGTACGCCGCGCTGCTGGCGGTGGGCAAGGCGGGCGCCGCGTTCGTACCGGTCGACCCGGCGGCGCCCCCGGACCGGGTCGCCTTCATCACGGCGGACGCGCAGGTGGACGCGGTGCTGACGGTGTCCGAGCTGGCGGCCGGGCTGCCGGCGGAGGTGTCGGCGGGGGTGTCGGACCGTGTGAAGCCAAGCCTCAGGAAGCCGAACCTCCGGGAGCCGGACCGCGAGAAGCCGGATCTCGGGGAGCGGACGCGGCTGGTGGAACTCGACCGGTGCGGGGCCGCGTTGGCCTCCGTGCCGGCCACCCGGCCGGACACGCCGGATGTCCGGGGTGGGGCGACAGGCGTCCGGCGGGGAGCGGCGGGCCTGCGGGCCGACGAGCCCACCGCCTGCACGGCCGGCGACGACCCCCTCGCCTACATCATGTACACCTCGGGCTCCACCGGCCGTCCCAAGGGCGTGGCCATCGCGCACTCCAGCATCTGCAACTTCCTCGACGTCGTCCCGGACATCTACGACATACGTCTGGAAGACCGGGTCCACCAGGGCATGATCATCGCGTTCGACTTCTCCATCGAGGAGATCTGGCCGACCTGGACGGTCGGCGCAACCCTCGTCGCAGGGCCTGTCGGCTCCGGAACCGGGCTGTTCGGCGCCGAACTGGCCGACGCGCTGGAGGAGTCCGGGATCACGGTGCTCTACTGCGTACCGACGCTGCTGGCGACGATCCCCAGGGACCTGCCGGGGATCCGTACCATCGTGGTGGGCGGCGAAGCCTGCCCGGCTCAGCTCGTCGAGCGGTGGAGCCGGCCGGGGCGCCGGATCCTCAACACGTACGGGCCGACGGAGACGACCGTCACCGCGACCGTCACGGAACTCCGGCCGGGGCGGCCGGTCACGATCGGCACATCGCTGCCCACCTACACGGTGGTGCTGCTGGACGACCGTCGCCGGTTGGTCCCCGCGGGGGCGGTCGGCGAAATCTGTGTCGGCGGTCCCGGTGTCGCCCGGGGCTATGTGGGGCGTCCGGAACTGACCGCGGAACGCTTCATCGAGCACCCGCTGGCCCCCCTGGGCAGCCGGCTCTACCGCACCGGCGACCTCGGCCGGCTCACGGCGGACGGCGAGATCGAGTTCCTGGGGCGGGCCGACGACGAGGTCAAGGTCCGGGGATACCGCGTCGATCTCGGCGAGATCGACAATGTGCTGCTCGAAGATCCCGGCGTGGCCGAGGCTGCCACCGCGCTCGTCGCGATACCGGACCAGAACGGAGCGGGGAACCGCCGGGAGCTGTCCGCATACGTGGTGCCGACGACACATGGCACGGCGCGGCGGACCGGCACGGTGCGGTCCGGGACGGGGGACGAGGATGCCCTGATCGCCCGCCTGCACGGGCACCTGCGGCAGCGGCTCCCCGCCTATATGGTCCCGCACTTCCTCGACATCCTGCCTCGGCTGCCCGCCTTGCCGAGCGGCAAGGTGGACCGGAAGCAGCTGCCCGCCCCGACCGGCCGACGGCTGGTCAGCGGGGGGCGTGTGAAGGCCCCGCGGGGCGAGTTGGAGACCCAGGTGCGGGACGTCTGGGCGGAGGTCTTCGGCATCGCCCCCGACGCGCTGTCCACCGAGGCGGACTTCTTCGTCGATCTCGGCGGGCACTCGCTGCTCGCCGCCCAGGCCGTGTCGCTGCTCCGCGGCCGGGGCATCGGGGCCGGCGTCGGCCCCACCCTGCGTGACCTCTACGCCAACCCGACCGTGGGCCGGCTCGCCGCACGCCTGGACACGCCGGACGACACCGCCAGGATGCGCGGCGAGGGCCCGGCCACTGCTGTCGACGGCTCGCCCTCGACACCCCTGGCCCGCCCCCATCCGCTCCGGCACGGCAGCGGCCGGATCGCCGCCGCCGGTCTGGTCCAGGCCGGAGTGATCTACCTCCTGCTCTCCCTCATCACCCTCCCCTTCGCCGGTGTCGACAGCTGGCAGGGGGGACAGGTCACCATCGGGACGGTCCCCGTGCAGTCCGTACTCGCGGCACTCATCAGCTACTTCGGCATCCGCTGGCTGCTGCCCGCCGTCCTCGCCCGCCCCCTCGCCGCCGGCATCCGGCCGGGCCGATACCCCCTGTGGGGCGCGACCTACATCCGCCTCTGGGCGCTCGCACTGCTGCTGAGAGTCAGCCCGCTGCCCGAACTGAGCGGCTCCCCCCTGGTGGGATGCTATCTGCGGCTGCTGGGCGCCCGGATCGGGCCGCGGACGACCCTCGCCACCAGCGCCGTCCCGCTGCCGTCCCTGCTCCAGGTCGGCGCGGACGCCTCGGTCGGCTACGGCGTCACGCTGGGCGCCTGGCGGGTGGCGGACGGCTGGGTGACGGTCGCCCCGATCGACATCGGCCCCCGCGCCTACGTGGGCGCGCACGCGGTGCTGGAGCCGGGCGCCCATATGGAAGCCGGTTCCGGGCTCGGCGAGCAGTCGGTGCTCGGCGAGGGCGAGGTGGTGCCGGCCGGGGCCCGCTGGGCCGGATCGCCGCCGGTCCCGGTGGAGGCGCTGGCCCCGCACATCGAGGACATGCTGCGGGCCGGCGGCACGGCCGAGCGCCGACGGCTCCGGTATGTCGCCGCGGCGCAACTCGGCGTCGTCCTCCTCGAAATCCTCAGGCTGGCCGTCGCGCTGCCGAGCGCCGCGCTGATCTGGCTCACCTGGCTCGCCTGGGGCACTCCGCTCGCGGTCCTGGCCGCCCTCATCCTGGCTGGCCCGCTCTACGTCGTCACCGCCTGCGCCGCGATCGCCCTCGCCAAGCGGCTGGTGCTGCGCCGCTCCCCGGTCGGCACCCACCCGGTCCGTTCCGCCCTGGGCATCCGCAAGTGGCTCTCCGACAAGCTGCTGGAATCCAGCCTCGCCATCACCAACTCCCTGTACGCCACCCTCTACACCGTCCCCTGGCTACGGCTGCTGGGTGCGCGCATCGGCCCCGGTGCCGAGGTCTCCACCGCCTCCCATCTCGACCCGGACCTGCTCGCGCTCGGCGAGGGCAGCTTCGTCGCGGACATGGCGGGGGTCGGCGGCGCCGCCTTCGCGGGCGGCCGGGTCGACTGCCGACCCACCGAGATCGGCCGCCACGCGTTCGTCGGCAACGCCGCGTACCTGCCTGCCGGGACGCGGACCGGGCCGGGCTCCCTGATCGGCGTCGGCACTGTTCCTCCGCAGGACGGGGTGCCCGCCGGCACCTCCTGGCTGGGCTCGCCCGCGATCCACCTTCCGCAGCGCCAGAGCAGCGGCAACTTCCCCGAGGAACTGACGTTCCGGCCCACGCCCAAGGCGGTCCGCCGCCGCCTGGCCATCGAGTTCTTCCGCGTCACCATGCCCGCGTCCGTTCTGGGCGTGACCGCCTTCCTCTTCTTCCTCGCCCTCTCCGGCGTCGCCCACGACACCGGCCCGGCCCTCTCCGTCCTCCTCGCCCCCCTCCTCCTCATGACCGCAGGCCTGACCGTCATCGCCTACTGTGCCCTGCTCAAACGCCTCGTCATCGGAACCTACGAGCCGCACGTCGCGCCCCTGTGGAGCTGGTTCGTCCGCCGCACCGAGTTCGTCACCGGTCTCTACGAGGCGGCCGCCGTCCCGGCCGGTCTCGCCACTCTCACCGGCACCCCGTTCCTGCCGCCCGCGCTGCGCCTGTTCGGCGCGCGGATCGGCCGGCGCACGTGGATCAGCACCACCTTCCTCACCGAGTTCGACCTGGTCGAGGTCGGCGACGAGGCGGAGATCGGCACGGGCGTAAGCCTGCAGACGCACCTGTTCGAGGACCGGGTCATGAAGATGTCGAAGGTCACCGTCCGGGCAGGCGCCACCGTCGGCAGTCGCACGGTCGTGCTGTACGACGGGGTCGTCGGCGAAGGCGTCTGGCTCGACGCCCTGTCCTTGGTCATGAAGGGCGAGTACCTCACCCCCGGCACGGCATGGCGCGGCGTCCCCGCCCAGGGCCGGGCCCTCCGTCCCGCCGACGACCCGTCATCCCAGCCGACCCCTCACCACACCAGCCACTCCCGGTGACAACCACCAACCGTGGCGGTGAGTATCCATGCCACCTGCTTCCGACTTCCTCGACTCCCTCCGCCGGGCCTTCGGTGTCCGGAGCACCCCGGAACAGCCTCCGCTCCCCGCTCCCGGCGGGCGCCCCCTGGCCCTCGTCTACCGAGGCCCGGCCGCCCGCCCCGCCGGCTGCTCCGAGGCGGTCGCCGCACTGCTCGCCTCCGGCCCCTGGGACCTCGACGTCCGCTACACCGGACCGCGCGAGGAGATCCCGCTCTCCGCCGCGGCCCTGGCCCACGCCCACGTCTACGCCCAGCCCGGCGGGGGCTCCCTCTCCGCCGCGTACCGCCGCCTGAAGAAGCACACCGACGAGATCCGCGACTACGTCCACGGCGGCGGGCGCTACCTGGGCTTCTGCCTGGGCGGCTACCTGGCCGGCGCCACCCCCGGCTTCGCGCTCCTCCCCGGCGACACCGACCAATACATCGCCACGCCCGGCGCCACCGTCCACAACGACCGCGACACCCTGGTGGAAACCGCATGGCGCGGCATCCCGCGCACTCTCTACTTCCAGGACGGCCCGCACTTCATCCTCGACCGCGACGCCGACGTCACCATCCTCGCCACCTATCCGAACGGCACCATCGCCGCCCTGGTCACCCCCTTCGGCAGCGGCCGCGTCGGCGTCGTGGGCCCACACCCGGAAGCCAACGACGCCTGGTTCCTCGACGAGGGCCTCTCGGTCCACCACACCCACGACCTGGGGCTGGACCTGGTGGGGGCAGTGCTGGAGTGACCAAAGCCCGCTCCCGCACCGCAAGTTGAATGCCCGGCGTACGGGGTGGAACACGTCGTGTCCCTCGGTCGCCGCCCGGGGCCCTCGCGTTTTCCGGACAGGCGTCTGACCGTCCATTTCACGCGGGGATCCGCAACTTCTCGTACTCGGCGTGGACTACGAAGGTCGTACGGTCCGTCGCCGAGGATCGACGCCCGACCACCACCGAAGCTGACAGAGGCGCCCGGGTCCTCAGTTGCCGAGGACCTCGACCGGGTGAACCATGTCATAGGTATGGTTTGTCACGCTTCGAGTAACAAGGATGAGGTTTCGTCGAGGATTGCACGTGCGACCTGTGGAGGACTCATGTACACGACTCGATTCCGTGCACGTTCCGCCGCCGTCTGCGCCGCCACCCTGTGCGTCATGGGTGCCACGTCGCTCCCGGCCCTCGCTTCGTCGTCGTTCTCGCTGTCACCGGTCTCCACCCTGGACAGGCAGCTCCTGACCGCGGCCCATCAGGGAAACCTGTGGGAAATCACGGTCAGTCAGCAAGCTCAGCGCGCCGCGACCACCGCTTGCGTCAAGCGGGTCGGCGCCGACTTCATCCGCGACCACACCGCCCTTGACGCCGGTGTCGTCAAGACCGCGGCAAAACTCGGCGTGGCACTTCCGTCCGGGCAAACGGACGCACAGCTGAGGCAGACCGCCGCCCTCGAGGCCCTCGCCGGGACGCCCGCGTACGATGCCGCGTGGCTCAAGGCCCAGTACCCCGCCCACGTGGAGACCCTCGCGCTCATCGACAAGGAGATCACCTCGGGCACCAACCCGCTCGTGAAGTCCCTGGCCAAGAGCGCGCGCCCGGTGGTCGCACGTCACACCCAGATGGTCAACAACGGCATGTGCCACGCGTAGGCGCCCTCATCCTCGGCCGCACCGCGGCCACTCCGACGCCCGGAGCGGTTCAGCGACCTGGCGCAGATGTCGAATTGGCTTCCATGCCAAGCCCTTCGGTTGATGCCGCAAGGTAGGGGGCGACTCACGGGCGCGTACAGGTGCGCCTGGGCGCGGACAGGTGCAGGTCCGGTCGCTCGATCCTCAGCCCGGGGAGACGAAGCCGGACTCGTAGGCCGCGATGACCGCCTGTGTGCGATCCCTTGCGTCAAGTTTCGCCAGTACGGAGCTCACGTGCGACTTGACGGTCTCGGTCCCCACGACCAGGCGCGCGGCGATCTCCGCGTTGGACAGGCCGCGCGCCATGAGACGCAGCACGTCCCCCTCCCGCTCGGTCAGTGCGGCACGCTTCATGGCGGTCCGGGCCGCAGCATTGCCGTGGTCCCGGCCGTAGGAGGCGGCCAACTGCCGCACCGCGGCCGGGAACAGCAGGGAGTCGCCCTCGGCCACCAGCCGTACGGCGTGCACGATCTCCGCCGGCCGTGCCCGCTTGAGCAGGAAGCCGTCGGCACCCGCGCGTAGCGCCCCGTACACGTACTCGTCGTTCTCGAAGGTCGTCACCACCACGATCTTCGGCGGGTCCGGCACCGTGCGCAGCACCGCCTGCGTGGCCTCGATGCCGTCCATCAGCGGCATGCGCACGTCCATGACGACGACGCCGGGGCGTAGTTGTCGTACCAAGGGGATGACGGCGGCCCCGTCGGCGGCCTCGCCCACCACTTCGATGTCCGGTTGGGCCTCCAGCACAGCGCGCAGGCCGGCCCGTACGAGCGGCTCGTCGTCGACCAGGAGAACGGTGAGCGGCATCCGGTCAGCCTAGATCACCGCAGTGGCAGATCGACGTGCAGCAGCCACTGGCCGCCGACCTGCCCAGCCCGCGCCTCGCCGCCGAGCATCGCGGCACGCTCACGGATTCCGCGCAGCCCGCTGCCACCGCCCGTGCCGGCCATCGATGCCTCTGCAGGCAGCGGATTGCGTACCTCGAGGCGCAGGCGCGCCTCCTCCACAGCGATGCGGACGCCGATGCGGACGGGGCCTGCGTGCCGCAGCACGTTGGTGAGAGCCTCCTGGAGCATCCGGTAGGCCTCAAGGGAGACCGGCCCCGGAAGGTGCTCCAACGTCCCGGTCACCTCGGCGTCCACCCGCGCACCCGAAGACCGCGCGGATTCCAGCAGACGGCCCGCCTCGCCAAGAGCCGGCCGGGTACCGGCCGGCCGCCCCGTCTCGCGCAGCACGAGCAGGACCCGATCCAGGTCCTCCAGCGCGGCCCGTCCCGTCTCCTCGATGGCCTCCAGCGCCCGATCGGTGAAATCCGGGTCGCCTGCCGCCCGGGCAGCACCCGCCTGCACCACGGCCAGAGTCAGCGCGTGGCCGAGGGTGTCGTGCAACTCCCGTGCGATGTGGTTGCGTTCCAGCAGTTGTTCGGTGCGCTTCTCCAATGCGGACAGACGCTCCTTGACCGACGGCCCGAGCAGCCGGCGAGCAGCCCGGGCCATGAGCGCACCCGCCCCTGCGGCCACCAAGACGAGCGCCAGCACGGGCACCGGTGCCAGCAGGACGTACACCCAGCCCGCACCGGAAACGTGCAGGATCGGGTCGGCGAGGCCGGGATCCTCGGCGGTCGCCCCGGCAAGCGACAGCGCAAGCGTCATCAACTCGTTGGTCACCAAGGCCATGGCGAGCCCCGTTTCCAGACGCAGGACCAGCCAGGCACCGGTTCTGGCCCGGTCGGTCCACGAAGCAGAGGAGACGGTGGAGACACCCGGGTCCTCGTCGGTCCTCACACGAGCGTGAGGACCGGGAAACAACATCAGCCGCGCCTGCAGCCCCTCCGCACGGCGGACCGAGGGCACCACGGCGGCGGCCAGGACCAGGGGGACCGGAAGGACCGCGATCAGCAACCAGTCGTCCAGCGACGGGTCAGTCAGCCCCGGACAGACCATGGCGCAGGCGAACGGCACGATCGCACCCACCAGCATGTGCAGCCAGCGGGTGTACGTCACCGCACGTGTCAGCGGCAGCAGGAGGCCAGGCATGCCGTCATCGTGGCAGAGCGGCAGGGGCCGGCGTCTCCCCCGCGTGGGGGAGACGCTCTCCTCCAGCGGGGGATGCCCGGCCGCGCTGCCCCGGCCACGCTGAGGCCATGACCAGCATCGACGTCGAAGACCTCACCAAGGAGTACGGCGGCACCCGGGCCGTCGACCGTCTGACGTGCAGCATCGGACCAGGCCGGGTCACCGGGTTCCTCGGCCCCAACGGCGCAGGCAAGTCCACCACCATGCGACTCGTCCTCGGCCTCGACCACCCCACCTCCGGCACCGCCACGGTCGACGGCCGCCCCTACGCAGCGATTCACGAGCCACTGCGCACGGTAGGCGCCCTGCTGGACGCGCAGGCGGCCCACGGTTCCCGCACCGCCCATGACCATCTGCGCTTCCTCGCCGTCAGCAACCGCGTCCCGACCCGCCGCGTGGACGAGGTCCTTCAGGACACTGGTCTCGCCCCCGTGGCACACCGCCGCATCAGAACCTTCTCGCTCGGCATGCGCCAGCGGCTCGGCATCGCCACCGCGCTCCTCGGTGATCCGCCCGTGCTCATGCTGGACGAGCCCACCAACGGCCTCGACCCGGAAGGGATCGTCTGGATCCGCCACTTGCTGCGCCGACTCGCCCGCGAAGGCCGTACGGTCCTGGTCTCCAGCCACCTGATGAACGAGACCGCGGCCTTCGCCGACCACCTCGTCGTCCTCGGCCGCGGCCGGCTCCTCGCCGATATCCCCACACAGGACTTCATCGAACAGCACAGCCACGCGCGCGTACGCATGCGCACCAGAGACCCCGCCCGGCTGCGGGCCACACTGCTGGCCCAGGGACACACAGTCGCGGAAGACGACGACGGCCGATGGGTGGTCGAAGGCGCCACAGCCGAGCAGGTCGGAGCCGTCGCCGCCCGGGAGGGCATCCCCGTTCTCGAACTCACCGACGAACGCGCCTCCTTGGAGCAGGCCTATTTCGCTCTCACGACGGCCGAGACGGAATTCGCCGCCGCGGCTCCCACGTCCGCGACCGTCCAGCAGGAGGCCTGACCATGTCCGTCACCGCGGTGCTCCACTCCGAGTGGATCAAGATCAGGTCCGTGCGGGCGAGCTTCGGATCGCTCATCGCGGTCTTCGCCGCCACGCTGGCCATCACCCTGCTCGTCTTCGCCACCGTCGGCCGGGCGGAGGCGCAAGGTGGCGGGGATCCCGTCTTCGGGGCCTTCTACGCGATCAACTTCGCGCAGATCGCCGCGATCGCCTTCGGGGTCACCGCCGTCTCCTCCGAGTACGCGGGCGATGCCCTGCGGATCTCCCTGTCGGCCGTGCCGCACCGGGGCCTGTTCTACGTGGCCAAAACGGCAATCGTGGCCACCGCCGCCCTCGTCGTAGGGCTCGCCACCGGGTTCACCACGTTCTTTGTGGGCCAGGCGTTCCTGGGGCAGTACGCCATCGGCCTCGGCGAGCCAGGAGCACTGCGGGCCTGCATCGGCGCGGGGATCTACCTCACTTTGATGGCCCTGTTCGCCGTGGGACTCACCTTCCTGCTGCGCAGCGCCGTCGCGGTGCTCAGCCTGCTCGTCCCGTTCATCCTGATCGTGTCCTTCGTGGTCGGAGACATCGCCGAGGGCGCCGCCGCCTGTCTTCCGGACCGTGCTGGACAACAAGTCCTGCACCAGGACCCGGCGGGAGGCCTCGGCCCTTTGACAGGTCTCGCAGTGACGGCGCTGTGGGCGGCAGCCGCGCTCCTGGCCGGTTGGCGGGCCGTGCGCCGACGCGATGCCTGACACTCCGGTACGTGTCACTCTCCCCGAGCGGGTGACGGCACCATGAGCGAGTTCATTTCAACCTGGCGGCGCGGTCCGTCCCGTTCGTCCGTCCCGTTCGGTCCTTGGGAAGTCCTTTTCTGAACCGGCCTTCCGGGCGGGTGGTGTTGGACGGCCCGTCGACTTCGACGCGCATTCGACCGGCACGCTCCGGCCGTGCGGGATGCTGCCGGTCCGGAGGCATCTGCATCGCCCAGGACGGGGTGTGTGGCGGGCGCGGCCTCTTCACCTCGGCCTCTCGGCTGCGGCCGCGGCCATTCCCAAGCAACTTCGATCAATAACTCACAGTGAGTATCTCATCACTCTAACGGGTGGCATCGGATGGCGGCTCCATCCACCCCGTTCCTAGCCTGGGCTCATGCGTTCGATTCGACTGGAACGCATGAACCACTCAAGGAGGTCAAACCATGACCCGCACCAAGCTCCTCGCCCTGGCCGCCGCCCCCGTCCTGGCCGTCGCCCTGGCGTCCCCCGCACTGGCCATGAGCATGACCGACCCGCCCCCCGTCGCAAGCAGTTCGGTCGAGTCCATCGCGGGCGGCCAAACCAAGGTCGTCACGGTCACCTGCCCCGCGGGCACCGGTGCCCTCAGCGGTGGCTGGAACGTGTCCTCCGCCAGCATCGACGTGACGGGCAACCGTGCGGTGAGCCCGACACAGTGGCAGATCCAGTTCCAGAACGAGTCGCAGCAGTCCGGCAGCGTGCAGGCTTTCGCTCGCTGCGCGCTCTGACGGCGGGTACTCGCCGTGGCAGGCCTTCCCGTTCACTACCAGGGGTGCTGAACGGGAAGGCCCTCGCCGCCGCGGACTCGATCCTGGCTCAGGGGATGAGGGGGAGCTTGCCGACGATCTTGTCGACGCGGTTGCGCGGGCCGACGATGCTGACCGCGCAGTAGTCCATGTCCTCGGTCTGGGTCTTGCCCACGGCGGCGATGAAGTCGCTGTAGACGCGGGTGCTCTGAACGCCGCGAAGTCGCCGACGTGCAGACCACGATGGTCTACGAGCACGTTCAGCCCCGCTGCATCGAGCCGACCCGTCCGGATCGCCCCCGCTCCTCGCGCAAAGCCCGCTGACCGGTCTGCTCACCGCGCTCGCGCATCCGACCGCCATGACCACCGGCACGGCGGCAGGCCTGATTGAGCGATCAGGAAGGGCGGTTGAAGGAGCCAGTCGGCTCAGGACGGTGGACCTCAGGCTCAGGGGCGAAGTCAGAGAGACAGCGCACGCACGAGCGCGGCTCGGTCTGCCGGTGCCCCGTGCGCCGGGAGCACGACCTCGACCGGCAGCGCGAGCAGCGGGCGCAGTCTTTCGACGACCTGCTGGCGTGTGACGCCGCCCCGCAGCCAGTCGTTGATCTGCAGGCCGTGGCCGAAGTCGACCAGAGTGTCTCCGGGGATGAGGGCCGCTGCGCGGTCGGCCCAGAGCACAAGGTCGTTGTGCTCCCTGCCGGCAAGCGCCTCGATCCCCATCGGAAGCCGGTCGCCCGCCGCGTACAGATGCCCTTTGCCGCTGTCCCCGGTGAAAAGCCAGGCGACGTCAGGGCTGCCGCCGCCGGCCTGCTCGTGCGTGATGCCGAACTTGCGCACGAGGTCGTCTGCGGTGTCGGGCGGTGGCACGAACACCGGCGTGTCGAGGCTCTCGACCAGGCTCCGCGTGTCGCGCTCGTGCCACGGCGCGGTGAGCACCACCACCGGCTCACGGTCGGCGGCGAGTTCGAGGAGTTCGTCCGGCACGGACAGCGGGTCGAAAAGGAGAAGACGGGCGCCGTCGTCGATGGCGTACGACGACACCCGCTGCGGCCACCGTTCGTCCTGCGTCCAGTCCGGGTGCGGCGCCTGCCAGTGCCAGACACCGGTCGCCACTTCGCGCATGCGTGGACCCTACTGGCGCTCGGCGTCCGGTGAACACCCTTCAGAATCCGCGAAGTCACGGCTGACGGAGCCGCCCGAGGCCCCCTCCCGGCCCGGGGGAGGGGGCCTCGTATGACCTGAGCGGCAAGGCATTTGGCCCCCGCGCGGCCCGTCCGGCCCGGAACCGGCGGGCCGACGTCGCGGGGTAAGTGGAACCTACGCCTCCCTCGACCGAAACGGAAGACCTAATTCCTCTTGTTCTTCGACGTGTACCGACGCAATCTGAACCCCCCACGCACTGCAACACCTGAACCCCCCACGCACTGCAAGGGAGCAGACCATGGGCCGCGCCACTGAGACCCACCGCGTCGTCGAGTACTGGACGGACAAGGGCACCCACGTGATCTTCCCGGTCGAGCGAAGCGAGGAAGTCGACCGCATGACCGACCGGCAGGTGATCGCGGAGTACGGGGACCCCGAGGCCGGGGCGGTCAAGCGCGTCGCCCCATAAGCGGGTCGCCGACTCGCCGCGTGCGCGGACGGTCCACGGAGCCGCGCGGCCGACGTGGTGCGGGGCGGAGGCAGTTGCCCTTCAACACGGGCGCGGGCAGGGGCGGCGAGCGGACCGGCTCAGCCGTCCGGCCACCACACACGTGCGATGTCCTTGCGCACCTCTTTGCGCTCGACCGGGCGCTCGTCGGCCTCATCGCGCACTCGGCGGGAGTCGGACCTCTTCAGGGGCTTGTGCACGGTCACTCGGCGCATGGCTGCCTCCTTGTGTCTACCGGGTTCCGCGTTTGGGTGGAGGTAGACCCTTTTGGCGAGGGTTGCTCATAGATGGCTGTCTGTCTGTGGCGGCTGTCACGATTCGACTGTCAGTGGTGCCTGTCACCCTGGGGTCATGACCAGGCATATGACCAGGTACATGACCAAGAACATGGCCAGGAACAACCGCTCCGAAACCTCGGGGGGCGGCTCGGGCGTGGACTGGGACGCCGCGGCCGCCGCCTTCGACGACGAGGCGGACCACGGGCTGCGCGATCCCGTGGTGCGTGAGGCGTGGGACGCGCGCATGGGCGAGTGGCTGCCGCAGCAGCCCGGTGACGTGCTGGACCTGGGCTGCGGCACCGGCAGCCTGTCACTCCTCGCCGCCGAGCGGGGGCACCGGGTGACCGGTGTCGACCTGTCTCCGGCCATGGTCGCCCTCGCCCGGGCCAAGCTGGCCGGCCGTGACGCCGTGTTCCTGGTCGGTGACGCGGCGGCCCCTCCCGTCGGCGAGCAGCTCTTCGACGTCATCCTCGTCCGTCATGTGCTGTGGGCCCTGCCGGATCCGGGCCGGGCGCTGCGGCACTGGCGGGGACTGCTGCGTCCCTCGGGCACCTCCCATGCGGTCGGCAGCGGGGGAGGACGCCTGGTGCTGGTGGAGGGAGTGTGGGGGACGACAAGTCCGGTGGGCGTGCCCGCGGACCGACTGACCGCCCTCCTCGCACCCCTCGTGCGGGACATACGTGTCGAGTCGCTGTCGCACGACGCCCGGCTGTGGGGGAAAGAGGTGGACGACGAGCGGTACGCGGTGGTGGCGGTGACCTGACCGCCGGCGGCTCAGGCCAGCAGGTTCCCGAATCCGTCCCCGCGGGCGAGGAGTTCGAGGGCGTCCAGGGCGCGCACGGCGGCCTCGGCGGCGTGCGGGTCCCGTGTCGCCAGGCCGCTCGCCGCGAACTCGTCCTCGTCCAGGCGGAGTACGGTACCGCCGTCCGCTGAACGCCACAGGTCCAGGTCGAGGTCCTCGACGACCAGTTCGCCGCCGGAGAGCGCGGCGGGGCGGGTGATGTCGCAGTACCAGCCCTTCAGGGTGCCCTGCCCCGTGCGTACCTCCTTGACGGCGTACCAGCGGTCGCGCCAGTAGTACTCGGTGAAGACGTCACCGGGCTCGAACCGTACGAAGCCGAAGTCGCGCACGCCGTCGCCCGCCCAGGGCGCGCGGACGGTGATCCGGGTGCCGTCGTCGTGCAGCAGCTCAGCGGGGTAACGGATCTTCACACGGCCCGACTTGACGAGGGCGACGTCCACCCGGGCCGCGGAGTCAGCCGAGTTCGCGGACATGGCGCACCTCTGTCGCGCGGATCTCGTAGCCGAACCACTTGTTGATCGCGATCATCGGGCCGTTGCCGGCGTCGTTGCCGGTGAACGCCTCGATGTACCCGGCGGCCCGGGCGCGGTGCAGGGAGTGGTTCTTGGCGAGCTTGGCCAGGCCCCGGCCGCGGAAGGCACGGGCGGTGCCGGTCATCACCGTGCCGTAGCGGACGCCTCCGTCGGTGCGGGCCATGCTGAAGGCGACGGGACGGCCGTCGACCACCGCGACCGAGGTCAGCTCCGGGCTGAACAGGGGGTGCCGCCAGGTCTCCTCGAGCCAGACCTCGTATTCGGTGAACTCATGGCCGATGTCGCTCGGTTCGTCGGAGATCGTCTCCGCGTCGAGACGGAAGAGGGGACGGGGGTCGTCGGCGAAGTCCGATCCCGTGCGCAGTTCGACACCCTGCGGGGCCTCCTCGAGTGGGGGCAGGTCGTGGTTCGCGAGGTCGAGGCGGAGGAAGTGCGCCGAGCGGCTCGGGCGATAGCCGTGTCGTTCGGCGAAGGCGCGGTTGCCCGGCTCGTCCAGGACCCAGGCGAAGACGGTGGTGGCGCCCACGGAGGCCAGATACTCCTCACCGGCCCGCACGAGAAGCGATCCCGCGCCGCGACGGGTGCGATCCGGCTGCACGTAGATGTTGAGGTACGCCTGGCCGGGCTCCGAGCTGTCGTGAGCGAGACCCACCTGGGCCGTCCCGATCGTCTCGCCGTCCTCCTCGGCCACGAGCGGGCGGTAGTGGGCGTCGGGGTGCATATGGCCGATGTCGTAGGCGATCGACTCCGGGGTGAACAGAACGAAGGGGAGGGCCAGTCGCCGGACCCGGGCGAATCCCTCGGCGTCGGCTCGTACGGAGGGGTGTAGGTCGCGCACGCTGATGGTCATGGGCGTGCACGCTACGCGGGGCCAGTAGGGGAGTCCTCCCAATTTTCCGCGGGTGCGGGACAATCGGCGCGTGACCTTGAAGATCCACATCACGGAGGCGGGTGCGCCGTACGAGCAGGTGCGCGCACAGATCGCCGAACAGGCCCGGTCGGGGGCGCTCCCGGTGGGATACCGGCTGCCGACCGTGCGCGGGCTCGCCGAGTCGCTCGGTCTCGCGCCCAACACGGTGGCCAAGGCCTACCGCGCGCTGGAGACGGACGGGGTGATCGAGACGCGGGGGCGCAACGGCACGTTCGTGGCTGCCGCAGGCTCGGCCGCAGAGCGGGAGGCGGCGGCAGCCGCGCAGGCCTACGCCGAGCGGGTGCACCGCCTCGGGCTCAGCGAGGCCGAGAGCCTGGCAGCGGCCCGGGACGCCCTGCGGGCGGCCTACGGAGGGTAGCCGCACCTTCCGGAGCCGGGTTCACAGCTGTGCCGGGTCCGCCGTCCGCAGACGCCGTGGCGTGCGGGTCACCGCCAGGCCTCCCGTCGCCGCCACCCGGGCGAACACCGATGCGTCCAGGACCGCCGCCGCGTGCGGGTCGTTGTTGAAGTAGGCGTAGACGTCCTGTTCGTCGGGCCAGGCGGCCGCGATGCGGTGGACCCAGGAGATCAGGGACCGGCGGCCGTAGTGCGGCCACGGCCGGGCGCGGCCCGCGTGGAAGCGGACGTATCCCCAGTCGGCGGTCCGCCACAGCGGGGTGACCGGGCGGGAGAGCACATCGGCCCAGCACAGCGCCGCGCCCCTGGCCTCCAGCACCTCGCGCACCTGCGGGGTCCACCAGGAGTCGTGGCGCGGTTCGACCGCCACCCGGGTGCCGGGCGCGAAGCAGGCGAGGCAGTCGTCCAGGAGGCCCGGGTCGGCGCGCAGATTGGGCGGCAGCTGGAGCAGGATGGGGCCGATCCGGTCGCCGAGTCCCGCCGCGTGGCTCATCAGGCGGTGCACCGGCTCCTCGGGCTCCTTCAGCCGCTTGATGTGGGTCAGATAGCGGCTCGCCTTGACCGCCACCACGAAGTCCGGCGGAACCCGCTCTCGCCACGCCTCGAAGGTCTCCTGCGACGGCAACCGGTAGAACGCGTTGTTGATCTCGACCGTGGCGAACCGTCGCGCGTACTCCTCCAGCCACAGCCGCATGGGCACGTCGGCGGGGTACAGGACGTCGCGCCAGTCCTTGTACTGCCACCCCGACGTGCCGACGAACAGGGTCATACGTCCATCAAAGCACCGACAGCGGGCTTCCACCGGCGGGACTACAGGTACAGCCCCGAGTCCGCTCCCGCCCGCGGGTCCGGCACCGACGCCGGAGATGTGCCCCGCCGCAGCGCGTACAACTCCGCCAGCGACGCCCCGTCGCGGCCGACGCCCTCGTCCCGGCCCAGCCAGCCCACCGCCTCGGAGCGGGTCAGGTGGCCGACCTCGATCCGGGCCAGGCAGCGGCCGGGGCGGACGACGGCCGGGTGCAGGCGCTCCAGGTCCTCGTTCGTGGTGACGCCCACCAGGACGTTCCTGCCCTGCCCGAGCAGTCCGTCCGTCAGGTTCAGCAGCCGGGACAGCGCCTGGCCCGCCGTGTGCTTGGCCTCGCCGCGGATCAGTTCGTCACAGTCCTCCAGCAGGAGCAGACGCCAGCGGCCCTTGCCCGCCCCGTCCTCCTCGCCGATCGCGATGTCCATGAGGTAACCGACGTCCGAGAACAGACGTTCGGGGTCCAGTACACAGTCCACCTGGCACCAGTCACGCCACGAGCGGGCCAGTGTGCGCAGCGCCGAGGTCTTGCCCGTGCCCGGCGGACCGTGGAGCAGCAGCAGACGGCCCCCGATGTCCTCGGGCGTCGTCTTCATCAGACGGTCCATGGCATCCGCCACCGGCGCCGTGTAGTTGGCCCGGACCTCCTCCCAGGTGCCGGCCGTGATCTGACGTGTCGTGCGGTGCGGGCCCCGCCTCGGCGACACGTACCAGAACCCCATGGTCACGTTCTCCGGCTGCGGCTCGGGTTCGTCCGCCGCGCCGTCCGTCGCCTGGCTGAGCACCTGTTCGGCCAGTTCGGCGGTGGTCGCGGTCACCGTGACGTCCGCGCCGCGGTTCCAGCGCGAGATCAGCAACGTCCAGCCCTCGCCCTCCGCGAGCGTGGCGCTGCGGTCGTCGTCGCGGGCGAGCCGCAGCACCCGGGCACCCGGTGGCAGAAGCGTGGCCCCGGAGCGTACGCGGTCGATGTTCGCCGCGTGCGAGTACGGCTGCTCGCCCGCCGCGAAGCGGCCGAGGAACAGCGCGTCGACGATGTCGGAGGGTGAGTCGCTGTCGTCGACGTTGAGCCGGATCGGCAGCGCGTCGTGTGGGTTCGCGGACATGCCGCCATGATCCGGCACGTGGGCGCCCCGTGCATCCGGTTTCCGAGGTGCGTCGGGTGTGTCGGCTGTGTCCCGTGCTTCCGGTACGTCCTGTTACGGGGATGTCGTATGACAAAACCTGCCCCTGGGCCGACCTCCGCCGTTACTGTTGTCCATGATGGGATGCCATGGGTGGGTTTCGGGGGGGCGGCGGTGGCGCCTCACCGCGCTGCTGGGCGCGGCCGTGGTCGCACTGGCCCTGGCGGTGACGCTCGGCACGCTGCCCGACGGCGGAAGCATCAGAGGTACCACCACCGAGGGCGGCAAGGTGCACGGCACACCGGGCACCCCGCTCGAGAACACGGCACCCGACGTCGGCTGGGGCTTCACCCACACCCAGTTCAGCGCCGACGACGGCAGCGACGGAGCCACCCGGCGGGTCGAGGACCTGCTGTCGGCGAACCGGATGCCGCAGAACCAGCACATCATGGGCTGGGGTGCCGGCAACCCCGAGCCGGTCAAGGGGCATTACGACTTCGCGGAGATGGACCGCCGCATCGACTTCATCCGGGAGTCGGGCAGCACCCCGGTCGTGACGCTGTGCTGCGCCCCGGACTGGATGAAGGGCGGCCGAGCGGGCGTCGACAGGACCAACTGGAGCCAGGCCGCGCTGGAGACCGCCCCGACCCGCGACCACTACAAGGACTTCGCGGCCCTCGCCGCAACCGTCGCCAAGCGGTATCCGGACGTGCGCCACTTCGTGGTCTGGAACGAGTTCAAGGGCTTCTGGAACAACTCCCGGGCCCGCTGGGACTACGAGGGCTACACGGAGCTGTACAACCTCGTCTACAAGGCACTCAAGCAGGTCAACCCCAAGATCATGGTGGGTGGACCGTACCTCGTCATGGACAGCGTCGACCCGCGGCAGCAGCACGACGCCTCCACCACCCTGCGCGGGCCGTGGGGGGCGATGGACCAGCGGGTCCTCGACGCCTTCGACTACTGGAACGAGCACAAGGCGGGCGCCGACTTCGTCGTCGTGGACGGCTCCAGCTACACCGACGACAACGAACTGCTGCCCGACGAGTTCGGTGCCACCGACAAGCTCACCGACGTCAGCGCCTGGGTACGCCGCCAAACCGGCGACCTGCCCCTGTGGTGGGCCGAGTACTACGTGGAGCCCTCCGACGGCAACGACGACCGCAAGGGCTGGAGCGAGGACCACCGGGTCGCCGTGCAGGCCGCCGGGATGATCGCCATGGTCAAGGGCGGCGCCACCTCGGGTTTCTACTGGAACCCGGAGGAGGAGAAGGGCCCCGACTGCCCCGGCTGCCTGTGGTCGCCGACCGACTCCGCGAACGGCGGAAGACCGCTGCCCATGTACGACCTCGTCTCCCGGTTCGGCAAGGAGTTCCGGCCGGGGACGAAGTACACGACGGTCCAGGTCGCCGAGGACGTCGCCCCCGATGTGCGCGTCCTCGCCACCGACAGGGTCGTTCTGGTGGTGAACACCCAGGGCCGGACGATCAGCGCCGGGATCGACGGCAAGAAGTTCGACATGAAGGCGTACGAGGTGAAGTGGCTCGAGCGGTGAGCCGCCGCACCCGGTACGCCGGTTGACCTTCCTCTTGAGCGCAAGCCCGGGCGTTTACGACTCCGTTGGGAAATCCGTAAACCGGTGATGATGAGTGTGTCGGGCTGCCATGATCGGCCTGTTCGCTGATCGAGGGTGGGGCTGGATGTCGCTGGAACCGCGGGCTGATCGCGGAGTGCCGGAGCTAACTGCGCGGGTGGTGCGGGCTTCGTTCCCGAAGGGGACGCTTGCGGTCCGTGTCCGTGAGGCGCTCGGTCCGCTGTTCGAGGACGAGTCCTTTGCCGAGGCGTTCCCCGGACGGGGGCGGCCGGCGGTCTCGCCTGGGGCATTGGCGCTGGTGTCGGTGCTGCAGTATGCCGAAGGCCTCACCGACCGGCAGGCCGCTGACCAGGTCCGGGCCCGGATGGACTGGAAGTTCCTCCTCGTGCGCCACGAGGCGCCGCTATTTTCCGGGCGGGGGTGAAAGGACTCCGCCGCTGGCCTGTCGCAGCAGGCTAGCGAAGCTGAGGGCAGCCTGATCGCGGAGTCGCGCGGGAGGGTGGTAAGCAGCCCTGACAACGACGGGACGTACCGGAACTGCCAGACGGTATGGGCCCGGCAAGCGAGACGAGAAGCTGTACGAGAGGAACCAGTGTCTGAAGCCTCGTAACACTTCCACCGGCTCGAATCTGGCGGATCTGGGCCGGGTGCAGTGCTCGTTCCCACGAAGGAGGTGGGGGCGTCTCCGTGGCTGGTGAAGTGCGCTGGTCCGGAGGCCATGTTGAAGGTCTGCGGCGTAGACATGGCGATGCTGCCGGGGTACAGCTGGGCGGCTCACTCGACAACCGGATAGCGGTGAACGTGGGAAGCGGTCCGATGCCGCCCAAGTCCCGGCAGCCAGCCGGGCGGAGGGCAGGCCCGTCGTCGGCTGACGGCACCGGACTGTGGCGGAGTCCTCGCAGTAGTCCGAGCGCGCGAGAGGCGCGTACATGGCGAAGGAGGACAGCAAGTCAGCAGCCGAAGGACTGGAAGGCCAGGAGGCCGTTGGTGAATACCGACGAGCTGGAATACGCCCTGACCAGGGCGGAACGCCGGGTACTGGAGATCCAGACGAAGCTGCACCGATGGGCCCGCGAGGACCCTCATCGCAGATTCAGTGATCTGTTCAACCTCGTTGCCGACCCCGCGTTCCTGCTGGTCGCGTGGGCTCGGGTGCGGGGCAACAAGGGAGCCCGCACGGCCGGAGTGGACGGCGAGACCGCCTACTACGTGGAAACCGTGCGGGGCGTCGAGAACTTCCTCGACGGGCTGCGGTCCTCAATCAAGGACCGCACTTTCTGCCCGCTCCCGGTCCGGGAAAGGATGATCCCCAAGGCGGGCGGCAAGAAGCGCCGTCTGGGGATCGCGACCGTGACCGACCGGGTGGTGCAGGCGTCCCTGAAGCTGGTGCTAGAGCCGATTTTCGAGGCGGATTTCCTCCCGTGTTCTTACGGGTTCCGCCCGAACCACCGGGCTCATGACGCGGTGGCCGAGGTCCGCCACTTCACTTCCCACTCCTACGAGTGGATCGTGGAAGGCGACATCAAAGCCTGCTTTGACGCATCGTCACACTGCTCCTTGTGCTGATTGTGGGGGTCAGAACAGGCTGTTCTGAGGGGTCGGGGGCTCGATACGCAGGCCTTTTCTGCGTCCGGTGCGGACGTGGACGGCCTTCAGTTCGCCGTGCTTGACACGCTGCAACAGGGTCTGGCGGGAGACGCCGTAGGCGAGGGTGGCCTCGAGCATGGCGAGCCAGCCGTCGGGGGCGTCCTCGACGAATAGGGCACGGAGTTCGTCGGTGAGGCGGATGCGCCAGGGGGCGCCGGGGGTGTCCTGCTCGCCGGCGATGAAGCCGTCGCCCAGCCAGCGATGCAGGGTGGAGGGCGCGAGACCGAGTCGGTCGGCGGCCTGGGCCACGGTGACCAGCTCTCCTTCCTGCGGCTTGTCGCTCTTGGTGTGGCAGGGGATGCCCCAGTGGTGCCGTAGTGATTGGACTCTACTGGCCGTGTATGACAATCCCCGGGCGGTGCGCCGACCTTGGCGGTTGAGGATCCCGGCGATCTGGGCGTCCGGGTAGTGCACCGCCAGGCGGCGGATGAGGTCGACGGTGTCCTCGTCGGTGCGGATCTTCGGCTGCGGTCGGCGGATCGGCACCACCAGTTTGCTGATCGCGCCGCCTTTCCAGCGCATGACTGCCTCGGCGCGCGGGTCGGAGTCGTCGCGGTGGACGGTGAGGGTGACGTCCTCGAGCAGGGTGTGCAGCAGCTGCTTGCGGTCCTTGTCGGTGGTGGTCTCGGCGGTCCAGACCGGGTGGAGGTCGTCGGCGAGGGCGAGCACCGTGGCGCGCTCGGCCGCGGTGAGGGCGGTGGGCCGGCGGCGATCGCGGCGGGCGAGCTCGGCCTCGGCGGCGGCCAGGGCCGTGAGCGTCTTCTCCCAGTCGGCCTCCAGGCCGCGGGCGACCAGGCGGTTGTCCGGGTCGACGGCTCGGTAGCGGCGCTCGGCGCGCAAGGCGTCGTAGCGGGCGCGCTCGACCTCGCGCCGGTATTGGGCAAGCGCCGTGTCGTGGTCGGCTTCGAGTTGGTCGGCAGCCTTGAGGCAGGCTTCCAGGGCGGCGGGGGTGAGCGCGGCCAGGAACGCGGCGGCCACCGCGGCGTCGATGGCCTGCCCGCCGACCTGCAGGTGGCGCGTGCCGCGGCCGTCGACCAGCTGTCCGGATCCGGTGCAGTAGTAGCCGGGGGTGGCCTTGGCAGGGCCCTGGTAGAAGACGGCGAGTTTGCGCCCGCAGATGCCGCAGACGGCCAGGCCCTGCAGCAGCGCGCACCCCTCACGGACCGCGCCGGTGCCGGGCTCGTGACGCCGCGGGCGGGTGTTTGCACTGATTTTCTCCTGGTTGGCCAGGTAGTCCTCCCAGGTGATGAAGCCCTCGTGGTGGTCCTCGATCAGGACCTGCCACTGGTCGCGGGGCAGGACGCGGCGGTGGGTGCGCACGGTGCCGTCGGTGTCGAGGCGGCGTTCGAAGCGGGTGCGGCCGTAGACGTAGGCACCGGCGTAGGCGGGGTGGGTGAGCGTGTTGTGCACCGCGTGGTAGGTCGGCTCGACCCAGACGATCTCGGTGCCGTTGACGTACCCGGTCGGCTGCAGCGGCCACTTCAGGCCCTGCTCGCGCAACCACAGCCACACCCCGCGCGCTGAGCCGCAGGCGGCGAAGTGTTCGAAGACCGCGCGGATCACGCCGACCACGGCCTCGTCGGGATGGAAGAGGATCTCGCCATCGGCTTCGCCCCAGACCAGACCGACGGGAAGGCCGCGTCGCAGTTCCCCGCGGGCGGCCTTGTTGCGCACCCCGCCGTCGAGGCGGGCCCGCAGAATGTGCAGCTCAGCTTCGGCCATGGTCCCCTTCATGCCCAGCACGAGGCGGTCGTCGAACCGACGCGGGTGGTAGACGCCGTCCGCGTCGGCGACCAGCGTGTCGGTCATCGCCGCGAGGTCGAGCAGCCGGTACCAGTCCGCATTATTGCGGGCCAGCCGGCTCACCTCGAGCGCGAGGATGATCCCGACCTGGCCCAGGCCGACCCGGGCGGCCAGCCCGGCGAACCCGGACCGCCCCAGGGCACTGGCGCCGGAGATGCCCTGGTCCTCATCGACGACGCTGACCTGCGCACGGGACCACCCGAGCGCCACCGCACGCTGGCCCAGATCGTACTGGCGGGCCGTGGACTCCCTGTTGCGTTCCAACTGAAGCAGAGTGGACTGGCGCACGTAGACGATCGCCGCTCTTTGTCGATGGGACGCGGTGACTTTACTGTGCTCACTCATCGTCAGCCTCCGTTCGGCGTGCGGCGGTCATCTTGGCGATGAGATGGGCCAGCTGGGTGACGGCCTCTTGCAGCTGGGGCTGCGGGAGTCGGCCGATCACTTGGTTCTGCGGCGGGGATACCTGCTCGGGGAGCAGACTGAGTTGGACAGGCTGCACGGTCGTCCTCCTTGCACGGTGACTGCCGTGCAGCCTGCTCCCGCCCAGCGATCGCCCGGGCGAGAAGCGAGGAAACCAGCCCGTGCGCCTCCAACAGCTTGACCGACGAGGCAAGTTGCCTGATGCGATCGTCTCCGGCGCCGGTGGCTTCTTCCCTGTCCTGAGGGAAGTCAGTCCAGGCGGCCGGGATGAGCGACTTGCTCCCGTCCGGCAGGACCAGCAGCAGCTCCAGCCGTCCCCGGCAGTGCATCTGGCCGAGTACCTGAAGGCTGCGGCCCTTGAGCGGGTGGTGGTCCCTGACCACCTGCACGGACCTCACCGCGCACCACCGTCTCGCAAGGGCAGAGCGACCTCCGCACAGCCGCCGGCGCGCAGCACGGCGCGGGCCACCAGTACCACGGTGGGTGCGTCCACGCTGGTCAACACGGTGCCCAGGTCAACGGGGACGCCCTCGACCAGGCTCGCGCACAGCCGCAGCACCTGGCCCTCGCCGGTGGAGCAGGCCAGCCGCCCGCGCTTCAGACAGGCTGCCACCCGCGACCAGTCGACGAACGCCATCGGCGTCCCGTCCGCAGCAGGGACGATCTCGACGAAGTCCGCGATGAAGTCGTCGCGGCGCAGCCACCGTTCCTGGCCAATCAGCAACTCGACGGCCGCCACCGCGCAGTACAACCCCGCGGCCCCAGCGCGCAACGCGGCCGCGAGGTCCTCGATGCGGGTAGTAAGTCCGGGCTTCGTTCGACAACATCGCGCATGCCGCTTTGATGGACCGGGTGCGCGCTCGCGTCGGGGACAAACGCGTCCTGACCCTGGTGAAGGCGTTCCTGAAGTCCGGCATCCTCGGCGAGGACCGGGCGTTCAGGGAGACCAGCGCCGGAACCCCGCAAGGATCAATCCTCTCCCCGTTGCTGAGCAACGTGGCCCTCTCCGTCCTGGACGAGCACATCGCCCGGGGCCCGGGAGGTCCAGCGAGCACCTTCAACGACCGCCAGAAACGCCGCCGTCGCGGACTGCCGAACTATCGGCTGATCCGTTACGCGGACGCCTGGTGTCTGGTCGTGTCGGGCACCCAGTCCGACGCGGAGGCGCTCAAGGAAGAGGCCGCCCAGGTCCTCTCCACGATGGGCCTTCGCCTGTCGCCGGAGAAGACGCTGGTCACCCATATCGACGAGGGCCTCGATTTCCTTGGCTGGCGCATCCAACGCCATCGCAAGCGAGGCACCAGCAAGCACTACGTCTACACCTACCCGTCCCGCAAGGCCCTCGCGGCCGTGATGGCCAAGGTCAAGACGCAGTGCCGCAGAACAGGCACAGACGTGCCATTCGACACCCTGCTCATCTGTCTCAACCGGATGCTGCGGGGCTGGTGCGCCTACTTCCGGCCCGGAGTGTCGAGTGCCGTTTTCCAGTACCTGAGCTCGTATGTCTGGGGCCGGGTGATCTGGTGGCTTCGGCGCAAGCACCCCCGAATGAACTGGAAGAATCTGCGCCGCCGCTTCTGCGGCGGCGGCTGGTGGCCGGCCAGCGAGGAACGGGAACTGTTCAGCCCGGCGAAGGTGCACACCACGCGCTATCGCTACCGCGGATCAGTCATCCCCTCCCCATGGCCGCTCACGAGGTGAGGCCAACCATCAGGACATCACCGGGACTTGTGGAGCGCCCGTTGCGTTGAGAGGCGCACGGCGGGTGCGGGAAGCGGCCCGGAGAAACGGCCCGGCTGAAAGGCGGGGACCGCGCTCCGGGCCGACTTCACGGCCTGGAGCTGGACGACCCGGGGTTTGACTTCTTCGTCCTTTGCGACTTCCGTGCCCGGTTGATCGAGCACGGACTGGAGGAGAAGGTCCTGGACCTGGTCCTGGAGCGAATCTCCGGGATCGGGCTGCTGCGCGCAGGGGGCCGTCAGCGCACCGACTCCACCCACGTGCTCGCGGCGGTGGGGACGTTGAACCGGATGGAGTTCGTGGGCGAGACCCTGCGGGCTGCCCTGGAGGCCCTGTCAGCGGCGGCCCCGCAGTGGCTGTCCGCGCTGGTCACTGCGGACTGGGTCAGACGATACGGTGTCCGGATCGACTCCTACCGCTTCCCCAAAGGGGAGAACGTGCGCCAGGAGTGGGCCGAGCAGGTAGGCCGTGACGGCTTCACGATTCTTGAGGCCGCTTTCGCTCCCGGCTCGCCGGGCTGGCTGCGGGAGATCCCTGCTGTCCAGGTCCTGCGCCGGGCCTGGGTGGAGCAGTACCACCGCGATGGCGAGGGGGTGCACTGGCGGGAGGGCAAGGACCTCCCGCCGGGCAGATGCCGGCTCTCCTCGCCCTATGACCCCGACGCCCGTTACGGCGTGAAGCGGGGTTCAGGCTGGTGCGGTTACAAGACCCACCTGTCTGAGACCTGCGAGTCGGACGTCCCGCACCTGATCACCCAGGTGATCACCACGGACGCGACCGTCGCCGACACCGAAGTCACCGAGTCCGTCCATCAGGGCCTGGCCGCACGGGAGTTACTGCCTGCCGAGCACGACGTTGACGCCGGCTATGTCACCGCCGCGCACATCGTCACCGCCCGGAACGAGTACGGGATCGAGTTGGTGGGGCCGGTCGGACTGGACACCTGCCACGAGAACCACGAAGGCGAGCACTTCACGCAGAGCGCCTTCACCGTCGACTGGCAGGCCCGCAAGGTCACCTGCCCCGAGGGCAAGATCAGCGCCAGCTGGTCCGACCAGCGAAAGAGCAGCGGAACTCCCGTCGCGAGGGTGCACTTCACCGCCCAAGACTGCGGCAGTTGCCCCGTGCGCCAGAAGTGCACCAAGGCGGCGAACGGCAAATGGGGCCGCAGTCTGACCCTGCTTCCCCGGGACCAGCAGGAGTCGCTGGAAGCGCGGCGCCGCGAGCAGCTGACCGACGAGTGGCAGCAGCGTTACAACATCCGCGCCGGCGTGGAGGACACGATCTCCCAGGCGGTCCGGCGCACCCGCATCCGCCGGACCCGCTTCACCGACCTGCCCAAGACCCACCTCGGCCACGTCTTCGCCGTCACCGCCATCAACATCATCCGACTCGACGCCTGGCTCACCGAAACCCCACTCGGCCAGACCAGGACCTCGCATCTGGCCCGACTTGACCTGGCCGCATAAAGGCCCACCCACACCCGGTTTACAGATTTCCCAACGGAGTCCTGAAGGCCGGGGAGGTTCACGCTCAGCCCTTGCCCAGGGTCAGGAACCGCTGGACCAGCGAGGCCAGCAGCACCGCCACCAGGGGCAGGGAGAACCAGAAGCCGGCCCGCAGCCATCGCAGTCGCCGCGCACCGGGCCGCACCGCGACCCGCACGACCTCCCGCGCCGTGAGCAACGGGACCAGTACCAGGGCCGCGAGCCCCCCGACGACCGACCACCGCGTCCAGGTCACCCGAGGGCCGATCGGACCCGGTTCCGGCTCCGCCACCGCGCCCGCGGGCTGCTCGCGCAGCGCGTACAGGGCGACGTCGTCGTTGACGAGGACTTTCGTCAGTTCCTGGCGGTCGTCCAGGTTCGCGATGAGCCGCGACTCCCAGGTCGGCGAGTAGCCCGCCCCCATCTGCAGGGAGACCACCTGACTGGCGTTGACCATGAGATACGAGTTCGGGCCCGCGTCCTTGAGCGCCTTCACCAGGCCCGACACCAGGCCCGGATCGACCGGCGCGAGCGTCGGCACGTACTGCACCTTCTCCATGTCCCTGGTGCCCCACGGCATCGCCGGAGTGACATCGTCGGCCGTGTCGTTGCTCAGCCACAGCAGCCGTACGGTCGGGTCGTCGTGCGCGTACACGTAGTCCATCGCGGCGACCTCGCCCGCACGGACCCGCTCGAACGGCTCGTTGCCCCAGCGCGCCACCAGGAAACCGCCCATCAGCAGCAGGCCCGTCAGGAGAGCCGCGACCGGGGCGAGGTGTCTTCGATCCTTGGCCCGCTCGGCAGCCGTCACCCCCGTGCGCGGGAAGAGGGCGAGCCCGGCGAGCAGGGCCGCGCCGGGCACGGCGAACATGAAGACGCGCAGGGCCATCTCGCCGCCGTACGACTGCATGCCGAAGCCCAGGAACGGGACGAAGGCGAGGACGAGCAGCGACCGCTCCCGGTACTTGTTCGCGCGCCGCCGCCACCAGCCCCAGCACGCGAAGGCCAGCACGAAGGCGGCCAGCATCACGCGCGTGTACAGCACGAGCTTGTGAGTCGGGTCGCCGCCCTGGATGCGCCCCGAAACGGAGGTCGACACATTGCTGCCGAGGCCGCCGACGCCGCCGAAGAGTTCGTCGAAGTGCCCGGACCAGTACGGCTCGGCCATGAAGCAGACCCAGAACGCGACCAGCACCGCGAACAGCAGAGGAAGCCCCCGTAGTTCGCAGCGGCCCACCAGGACGAGTGCCGCGAGCACGCCCAGCATCATGAACGGGGTGAGCTGATGGGCCGGGACGCTCGCCGTGTACAGCCCGATCAGCACCATGAGCAGCACCGCCCGCTGCCCGCGCCCGGCCGGTTCGACCTCCGCCTCACCTGGCCGTGCCGTCGTCCAGATCACGCGCGGCGCCCGGAACCACACCAGCAGCATGGCCACGAAGACCAGGTAGAGCAGATAGGTGAATCCCTGCGGGGAGAAGTAGTCCTGGCCGACCCAGCCACTGAGCACGAACATCCAGACTCCGGACCACTTGGCCCGCCAGCTCGCTCGCAGTGAGCGGACCAGCAGGAACATCGGCGCCAGATACAGGAGCTGGATGGCGAGCGGCCACCAGCGGATGACCTCGGTGAGGTCGGTGACGCCGCAGGCCTTCGCGACGAACGCGGTCGCCGCGAAGAAGCCGGGCCAGCTCCAGCGCGCGTCCAGGTCGGGCACGGCCGACCCGGTCCGGTCGATGTAGTCGAGGAAGCCGAGGTGCTGCCAGGCCGTCGGGAACCGCGGTTCGGTCTCGATCACCGCGGGCAGCGCGTGCAGCGAGACGACTGTGGCCAGCAGCGTGGCCAGCAGCAGAACCCTTGACTCGCGCTCGCGCCGCAGCAGCGCGGCGAAGACCACGACCAGCAGCGCGGCCCCGGCCAGGGTCGGCGGCGGCAGGACCGAGACAAGGCCGAGACCGTCCATCCGCTCCAGGGCGGCGTCGTCCAGCCTCAGCGCGGGCACCCAGTACAGCAGCAGCGCGCAGGCGAGCAGGCAGCCCAGCAGAAGCCCGGCCCGGGTCGGGCGGAACCGGTGGGCTCCGCCGGGAGAACCGGAGGAGAGCGGGTCGTCCGTGAGCGGTGCGTCGTCCGTGGCTTCTCGCGTCGGGGCGAGGAAGGACTCGTCTGCCTCCGAGCCCGCCTCCCGGCCCCGGTCTCGCTCGACCGGGGGAACCTCCGGCTCGGTGCGCTGGTCCACCTGACCGTCGGGTGCCGGGAGCCGCAGCGCCGAGGCCGGTCCGTCGTGGCCACCGGACAACGCTGGGATCCCGGTGGGCGGGGTGCCCGGGCCGGGGCGCACGTCCGGCCGGCGTTCCATATGGTCGAAGTCGACACGGATGCCGAGCGCGAGGGTGTCGGGGTCCAGGTTCTTCGCCCAGGACGGCCCGCTCCTCGGCGCGGGGACTTCGCGCCCCCCCAGGTCGGCGAGGTCACCGTCCGGTGCCGCGTCCTCGGGCGGGCTGTCCGCCGGGGACGCGCGCAGGATCTTGTACAGCTTCGGCGCGGCGATCGCCACGATCACCGCCAGGCTGGAGATCTCCGCGACGCCCGCGCCGGTCAGCCCCATACGGGGGAGCAGCAGCAGGGTCAGCCCGAGTACCAGGACGCACAGCAGGCCCTGGAGATAGGCCAGTCCCGAGGTGCGGCTCTGGGCGCGCAGCACCGCGAAGTACGTCTCCATGACCACCCGCAGCGCCGCGCCGACCGCGAACCAGCGCAGCAGCGGAGTCGCCGCCTGGGCGTACCCCGTGCCGAAGACGTGCAGGATGAAGGGTGCGCCGATGAACAGCACCCCGCACACCGGCAGCAGGATGCCGGCTATGCGCTTGAGCGCGGCCCGGGTGTTGGCGGCGAGCCGCACCGGGTCGTGCGAGCCCTCGACGGTGAGCGAGGCGCCCATGTTGATGGCGAGCAGGTTGAAGGTGCCGCCGATGGCGGTCGTGACGTAGAAGTACGCGTTGTCCGCCGCACTGACCTGTGAGGCCACGATCACCGGGACGAGGTAGACGACCGCGAGCGAGAACAGCGAGCCGGTGTAGTCGCCGGCCAGGAACCGCCCGATCTCCTTCGGCGACGGAGGGTCGGTGTGCTCCGCGGTCGCCTTGGCGTGCCGGGGCACCAGGCGCCGGAACACCAGCCAGCCGAGCGGGACGACGGACGTGGCGATGGCCGCGACCCAGGAGACGAAGACGCCGGTCGCCGGGATGGCCACGGCGAACGCCACGAGCAGCCCGAGCTTCACCATGGAGAAGACGGTGTTGCCCACCGGGACCCACGGCGCGCTGCGCAGACCGGTCAGCACACCCTCCTGGAGGGTGAGCAGGTTCCAGGCCACGACGGCGAGGACGAAGCCGAGTCCGTTGACGGTCCCGTGCAGAAAGCGGTACGAGGGCCCCCAGGCGTGCAGGGTCAGCAGGAAGACGCTCGCGGCGCAGGCCACGACGACCGAGCTGCCCAGATACGTACGCAGGATCAGGCGCCGGGTGCTCCGCCCCGAGACCGGGATGAAGCGCGCCAGCGCGCCGGTGAGAGTGACCGCGGTGAGCCCCGCGAGGAACTTCATCGCCGCGATCGCTGCCGAGCCCTGGCCGACCGCGGAATCGGGGTAGTAGTGGGCCGCCACGAGCCAGTAGCCGAGGCCGAGCACCGCGGAGATACCGGTGTTGAGCATCAGCGCGTAGGCGTTGCGGAACAACTGGTTGCCGCCGCCTCCGCCACGTCCGCGAAGGCGCAGGCGGCGTCCGGACTGCTCGGGCGACGTGGTCGTGGACTGAGCGATCTGGGCTGCCGTCGTGTCAGACACGGGAAAGGACGGCCTTCCGGCGAACCTGTCGCGCTCGTCGGACCACGGCGTACCCCTTGGTCAGGGCGCGGTCCCTGGCGAAGTTGCGGGCGATCGCACGGCCCTGGACGAGCCGTTCGAACTCGTCGGCGCCGGTGCTGCGGCGCACGGTGACGCGTTGCAGCGCGTACGGGCCCTGGCGGCGGCGCGCCAGGGCGTTGCCGACCGCGAACGACTGGCGGTACCCCGTCTCCCGTACCGCGCGGCGCACCCGGCGGCTCGAGTAGCCGTACGGGTAGGCGAACGACACGGGGCGCGTGCCCAGTTCGCCGGTGATGATCTCCGCGCAGCGCAGCAGTTCGAACCGGAGTGCGTCGTCGGCGAGATGGTCCATCTCCGGATGCGTGTGGCTGTGCCCGCCGATCTCGACCCCGGTGGCCGCCAGTTCGCGGACCTGGTCCCAGTCGAGCATGGTGTCCAGGCCGCCGCCGGTGTCGTGGGCGCCCCGGATCCAGCCGGTGGAGACGAACAGCGTGGCGGCGAAGCCGTGCTTGGCGAGCACGGGCAGGGCGTGCCCGTGCACGCCCTCGTAGCCGTCGTCGAAGGTGATGAGGACGGTCCGCTCGGGCAGCGGACCACCGCGCCGCCAGCTGCGCGCCAGGTCGGCGGTGGTGACCGGGGTGAATCCCAGGTCCGCGAGCTGGGCCATCTGCTCCACGAACGCCTCGGGCGCCACTGACAGGGCCCGCGTCGCGTCGTTCGGTGCGGTGGCGACCGAGTGGTACATCAGGATCGGTACGGCCTGGTCGTTCATGCGGTGTCCCCCTCTTGGTCCGCGATGTCCACCACCGAGAAGGTGGTGCCGCCCCTGCGCGCCCGGACACTGCCGAGGACGTAGCCGCCGGCGGCCGTGAGCACCCCGGCGACGATCGCGCCCGCCCGGCTCGCGCCGCCGGGGCGGGCCAGCAGGGCGTCGCGCAGTCCTCGGGCCACCCCGGCGGGCAGCACCCGGGTGGCGTAGCGGCGCTCCGACTCAAGCCCCTTGTCGGAGCCGACGCTGCGGGCCACGAGTGCCTTGGAGAGGCCCTCCGCGTAGGTGCGGGTGCGGAAGTAGGCGAAGTGCTCGCGCGGTTCGGGCACCCGGTGGTGGATCACCGCGCGGTCGTCGATCAGCAGGATCGCGTCGGGCCTGGCCCGGGTGAGGCGGATGCACAGCTCCGTCTCCTCGCATCCCAGCGGGCGCTTGTCGCCGTCGCGCCCGATACCCGTGGCGAAGCCGCCCGCCGCTGCGAACGCGCTGCGCCGGAAGGAGGCGTTGCCACCGAGGACGTTGCGCACCCGGACTCGTCCGGGCGGCAGGCCCCTGTAGGTGCAGCCCACCACCCAGTCGAACTCCTCCGGGAACCAGGCCGGGCGGCGGCCGGACGCCCAGATGGGCATCGTGCGGCCGCCGACGGCCATCACCCGCGGGTCCTCGTACCCTTCGGCGAAGTGCTTCAGCCAGTCGCGCTCGGCCACGGCGTCGTCGTCGAGGAAGGCGACGATCTCACCGTGCGAGGTGGCGATTCCGGTGTTGCGGCCCGCGGACAGGCCGCGGGGGCCCGCGTTGGCGAGCACGCGGACCTCCTCGACCTCCTTGTACTCATTGGTCAGCCGTTCCAGCAGGGTCTCGTTGTGGTCCACGACCAGCAGCGTCTCGAGAGCCGGCCGGGACTGCGTCCGGACCGAGGCGACCGCCGCGAGGATGTCCCCCCAGCGGTCCTCGGTGTAGACGCATATCACCACGGAGATGTCCGGATTGTTCACGACGCCTCTCCCTGATCCGAGTTGAGTGCCACGGCGCGCGGGCGGCGACGCATTGCGCGGCGGTTGGAGCGCTCCTGGAGGATGACCTTCAGCACCCGCAATCCGTCGCGTACCGCGCGCAGATTGCTCGATCCGTGGATGCGCAGGTACTCGTGGCTGGGAATCTCCTGGACCTTCAGCCCTGCCTTGACCACCCGGATGTTCATCAGGGTCTCGACCTCGAAGCCCGTGCAGTCCAGCTCGATCTTGTCGAGGCAGTGCCGCCAGAACGCGTTGTATCCGTAGCAGAGGTCTGTGTACCGGGCGCCGAACTTGGCGTTGACGACCGCGCACAGCACCCGGTTGCCCAGCTTGCGGATCGGCGTCATGTCCGAGGTGCCGCCGCCGTTCGCGAACCGCGAGCCCTTCGCGAAGTCGGCGCCGGACACCAGTGCGGAGACATAGCTGACGATCTCCTGGCCGTCGGCCGAGCCGTCCGCGTCGACCATGACGATGATGTCGCCGGTGCAGGCCTCGAACCCGGTGATCAGGGCGTCGCCCTTGCCCTTGCCCCGCTGCCCCACGACCTTGACGTCCGGCCGCAGATCACGTGCGACCTCGACGGTGTTGTCGGTGGAGTTGCCGTCGACCAGAACCACTTCGTGGATCCAGTCCGGAAGGGTCTTGAAAACGTAGGGGAGATTCTCCGCCTCATTCATGGCGGGGATCACCACGCTCACCGGCGGCGCAATGGCCAGGTGAGAGGAGATGGGACGGTACTTTCCCTGAGTTAACGGATCTTGATCCGAAACTGCGGGGCGCAGAACAGAACTCATGATGGTGTCCCTCTCGTCCGGTGGACCGTCCGCCCCTGGACGGTCCGGGTGTTTATCCGGTTCGAAAGGGGGGTTTCTCACTTACGGAATGCCGAAATGGATCTCCGGGCACGCCGGGTGAGCTGGCAAAGCTGGTCGACTGCCGCTAAAAGGCAGCCAGTCGCGCGGCACGACTCGTACGACCGAGATCGCCGAGTACGTCACGCCCCTACCGCGCCCCGCGACGGAACCATCGCGGTACTCAAGCCCTCCCCTGGACCGCTGGATGATGGACCGATGCGGGTAGGTGTAAGACGGTGTTGACGATTGCGACTTTATGGCACGATCTGGAACATGTCCCTCTATTTCGTCGGTATGGCCATAAAGTCAACCCCTCGAACGGATTTCCCCCATCCGTTTGAGGAGCCGGTCGGCCGGCCCGAAGAGCTCCGGCCGTGACAGCACCGTATTGCGCAGCGCCCGGACCGGGGCGCGGTGCGCCCTGTGCCCGATCGCGACCGGGTGACGGCGAGTCACCCACCCTTCGGACACGAACAGCTCGCGTGTCTTCAGGGAGTCCTTGTATCCCTTCTGGCCCCGGCCGAGATCCAGATAGGCGATTCCGTCGGCGGCGGCCGCCTCGGCCATCCGCAGAAAAAGGATCAGCCCGGGCGAGTACTTTCCGAATGCTGGGTCGTACGCCGGGAACCAGCAGGACAGCACCCGTTCGGTGCGCAGTCCGAAGTGCGCGGCGATGGGCCGGCCCTCCGCGTAGAGCACGGAGAGGATCCCCGCGAACGACTCCGAACGGGTGTGGAAGAGCTGGTGCACCAGCTGGTTGATCCAGTCGTGCGCGAAGCGGTCGCTGCGTCCGGTCCGTCGGTACTGGGCGGACTTCCAGCCGAGCAGCGTGCGCAGAACCGCCGGATCGCGTTCGTCATGGACGTAGTGCACCTGGGCGGCGTCGCGTCCGAGCTTGCGCTCCTTGGTCATCGTCCTGCGGGTGAACACCGGTGATGTGGTGCGCAGCCGGCGAAGGTAGACGTCGTAGCCCTGGTCCAGGTCCATGACCGGAGAGGGGAACGTGCCGGAGGCTCCCGCCTCGAACGGCGGCTGGCCTGCCACCAGGTGGTCGAATTCCCAGATGGCGAGATGGCAGGCCCGCAGCAGCTCCTGCGTGTCGCAGATGAAGCCGGGCCGGTACACCATGCCCTGGCAGTCCGAGAGGCCGAGGCCGACGGCGCGTCCGACGCCGGTGCTGGTTCTCTGGTACGGGAAGAACGCGGCCGGCTCACCGTCCTCGTGCACGACCGCGATCCGTACGTCGCGTCTCGTCCGTCCCACGGCGAGCGTGAACTCGGGGGTGAGGAACGGGTTCGCCAGTTCGGGGGACCCGTTCAGATAGGCCTTCGACTGCAAAGCGGTCCACGCCGCCCGGTCGGCGGCCGTGAGTTCGCCGGGGCGGTACACGCTGATGTCCATGTCGTCAACCCTGGTTTCTCGCCGCGCGGCGGAGCTGTCGTCGTACCACTGCCAGCAGGAGTGCCAGCAGGCTGATCACCGTCACCGCGACGATCCCGCCGCGGACCGACCACCAGTGCATCGCCAACATGCCTTGTGCGATCAGCAGGTCGGTCGCGATCGCTCCCGCGACGGACACCACTGTGCGGGGCCAGGGTTCGAGCCCCCGCAGAGCGGCGCCGACGGCCGTTGCCGGTGCGGCCAGCAGGAAGAACAGGGTGAACGGGCCGCGCAGCGGAGAGTCGGCGTCGCTGAGCGCGAGGATCGCTCCGACCACCGCGACGGCGAAGGCCGCGCCCGCGAGCAGGGGGAACAGGTTCCTCCACGGATCCCGTCCCGACCGCCCGTGCTTGCCCGATGAAGGTGGCTTGATACGTAAGGTCTGCATTGGCGACTTTGCCCCCCGATGCGCCGGATGCCGGGCTTCAATGTCGCAAAGCGTAGAGGGCCGTCAAGGCGGGGACGGGCCGTGCGCGCGTTCTTGGCCTGGTCTAAATACGTGTTCCCCCTTGGAGCGGTGACCTCCTGGGAGCAGTCGTTCGAACCTCGACCGGTGGTGCGAGAGTGTGCCCAAACGGTCTTGGCATGGACACTTCCAGTCAACTCGCGCAGCTGCTACGACGGTTGTGGCAGACATCCTGCTAAAGGGAGGTTCCATGAGACGTTCCCGACTTGCGGCGTACGTGACGTCACTCCTCCTGGCCGTCGGCTTCGCTCTCACCGGGGCGGCCGCGGCACAGGCGTCCCCTCTCGCGGCGGCCACCGGCTATGTGGCCCTCGGGGACTCGTACTCCTCAGGTGTCGGCGCCGGCAGCTACATCAGCTCCAGCGGCGACTGCGACCGCAGCACGAAGGCCTACCCGTACCTCTGGCAGGCCGCCCACGCCCCCTCCTCGTTCAGCTTCATGGCCTGCTCGGGCGCCCGTACGACCGATGTGCTCAACAATCAGCTCGGCCCGCTCACCACGTCGACCGGTCTCGTCTCGATCACCATCGGCGGCAACGACGCGGGCTTCGCAGACGTCATGACGACCTGTGTGCTCCAGTCCGACAGCGCCTGCCTGTCACGGATCGCGACGGCCAAGGCGTACGTCGACTCGACCCTGCCCGGCCAACTCGACAAGGTCTACTCGGCGATCACCGCCAAGGCCCCCTCAGCCCGCGTGGTCGTGCTGGGCTACCCCCGCTTCTACAAGCTCGGCACCTTCTGCCTCGGACTGTCCGGGACCAAGCGGTCCGCGATCAACGAGGCCGCCGACTACATCGACGCCGCGATCGCCAAGCGAGCCGCCGACCACGGCTTCACCTTCGGCGACGTGCGCACCACGTTCAGCGGCCATGAGATCTGCTCCGCAAGCTCCTGGCTGCACAGCGTCAGCTGGCTGAACATCGGCGAGTCCTACCACCCGACCGCGGCCGGCCAGTCCGGCGGCTATCTGCCGGTGCTGGCCGGTGCGGCCTGACGGTCACGAACTCGAGGGGGAGGCCTCGTCCGACGGGGTCTCCGTCTCGCAGGTGACGGTGAAGGGCACGGAGTTCGAGGTGACGTGGAGCGGGCTCCGCACCTCCACACCGATCTCGTTCTGCACCGAACCCCCGGCGTCGTACGCGGAGACGACGACCTGCCGCTGTGCGGTCCTGCCACCGCCCGCCGGGAACGACAGGGTCTTCCACCCCGGGTCCGACACCTGCCCGGTTCTGGTGACCCAGCGGTAGGACACGTCCACCGGCACACTGCCCACCGTGAACGTGGCGGTGAACGTGGGCGCCTGGGCATCCGGCGGCGGACAGCTCCCGTGGTACTCGGTGTGCGTCCCGGTCACCGTCACCCGGACCGACTGCCGCACCGGCGTGGAGCCTCCCCCGTACCCGCTGCCGGAGGTGGACCCGCCGCTGGGCGTGGCGCCGGCCGTGGTGCTCTGCTCGGAACTGGCGGAAGGCGATCCGCCGGCTCCGGTGCCGGAGCTGTGCGTCGCCCCGCCGCTCGCACTCCCACCCCCGGTGTCGTCGCGGTTCACCAGTGCGTACGTCAGCCCGGCCAGGGCCAGCGCGAGCGCGGCGAGGCCCGCGACCAGCACCACCGCCGCACGCCGGCTGCGCTGCGGCGGCTCGGGAGGCGCCGGGTGACCGCGCCGGGACACGGCGGTGGTGAACGGCGTGGGCTGCGGAGGCGTCGGCGGGCCGGCCGGGAACGCCGCGACCGTCGGCGTGTACGCCGCTGTGCCCGTGCGCGGGGTGCCCCCCGCGCCGATGAGCCGGAGGTCCTGCTCGGCCCGGTCGGCCGGGATGCGCTCCGCCGGATCCTTGCGCAGCAGCCCCTCGATCACCGGGGCAAGCGGACCGGCCCGCCGCGGCGCCGGCAACTCCTCGTCGACCACCGCGCGCAGCGTGTTGAGCGGAGTGTTCTGCCGGAACGGAGAGTTGCCCTCGACAGCCGCGTAAAGAAGCACGCCGAGCGACCACAGATCGGACTCGGGTCCCGGAGTGCGACCGAGCGCGCGCTCCGGCGCGAGGAACTCGGGTGAGCCGATCACCTCGCCCGTCATGGTGAGCGCGGAACTGCCCTCGACCGTGGCGATGCCGAAGTCGGTGAGCACCACCCGCCCGTCGTTCGCCAGCAGGACGTTGCCCGGCTTGACGTCGCGGTGCAGCACCCCGGCCCCGTGCGCCGCGCGCAGGGCGGTCAGCACCTCGGCGCCGATGTGCGCGGCCCGTTGAGGGGAGATCGGCCCTTCCGCGTCCAGCAGGTCCGACAGGGCGATGCCGCGGATCAGCTCCATCACGATCCAGGGACGGCCGTCCTCGTGGGCCACGTCGTAGACCGTGACGACGTTCCGGTTGGCCACCCGTGCCGCCGCCCACGCCTCGCGTTCCAGCCGGGTGTACATGCGCTCGACCTCGGTCGCGGGAAGCCCGGCCGGGGCACGCACCTCCTTGACGGCCACCTCCCGGTGCAGCACCTCGTCACGGGCCCGCCACACCGTCCCCATGCCGCCCTGGCCAAGGGCGGACAGAAGACGGTAACGGCCCGCGATCACACGTTCATGGCCCGGTTCTTCGGACACGGGCGCCCCCCATTCGCATCCGCGTGATGTATCCACTGCGCGCGATTTCTCCCTAAAAGTAGCTCAACCGAGTGCGGATGCCGCCCCCCTGAACACCAGTCCTGCTCCGAGGGCCACGACGACGAAGGCGGATCCCAGTGGTGCCGTCCTGCGGACCAGCGCCGCCGCCGGGCCCGCGGTCCAGCGCGGGCCCCGGTCCAGTACCCGGTTCATCCCGCTGCCGAGCTTGACCACGGCGAACCCGGCCGCGGTCAGCGTCAGGGCGAGCCCGACTCCGTAGGCGACGACAAGGAGGAGACCGAACCAGGCCTGGCCGAGCGCGGCGGCGCCGACCAGGACCACCACGGCGGAGGGGCTGGGCACGAGCCCGCCGGCGAAGCCGAGCAGGATCGTGCCGCGAAGGGTCGGGGCGGTGGGGTGGGTGTGGGTGACGCCGCCATGGGTGTGGGGGACGCCGTGGCCGTGGCCGTGGCCATGTGCGTGGTCGTGACCGGCGTGGGAGGGGGCGTCGTCGTGCGCGTGGTCCGCATGGCTGTGCGCAGGGCCGTGCCCGTGCGCGGTCCCGTGGCTGTGTCCATGGTCACGGTTGCGCCACGCCCGGCGTACGAGCGAGGCGCCCGCCAGGGTGACCAGGACCCCGCTCGCCAGGCCCAGCCACGCGATCACGGACGGTGTCGCCGCCGACCCGGCCGTGACCAAAAGGCCGAGGGCGACGACGCCCAGGGTGTGGGTCACCGTCACCGAAGCGGCCAGGGGCAGCACGTCCTTGAGCTTCGCCTGGCCGCCGCGGGCCGCCGCTGTCGCGGCCATCAGGGTCTTGCCGTGCCCCGGAGCGAGCGCGTGCATCGCGCCGAGCCCGATCGCGATGACCAGGGCCAGCGCCGCGAAGCCGAGGGTCAGGTGGTGCCGGGCGACCAGGTTGTCGAGGGCCTGCGTCCAGCGGTCGGCGCCGCGCGGCAGCACGGAGGCAGCCGGCCCGTCCCGCCGCTCGTCGGCCAGGGCGGGACCACCGGGGCGCACCCGCAGCGACGCCTTGACGGTGTCGGCCGGTGAGGAGAGAAGCTCCTTGGGGTAGCTGGTCAGTTCGCGGGAGACGGAGGTCTTCGGCACGTCCGACGCGATCAGCGTCATACGGTCGCCCCGCGCGGTGATCTCCCGCCAGCCGGGTCCGGTGCTCGCGCCCGCGCTGTGGAAGCCGAGCAGGACGGTGTCCCCCTTGGGCAGCGGCGCCGTCAGCCGGCACTCCACGCGCAGAGTGTGAAGGCCTGCCTGACCGGGTCGCAGTTCGGCGTGGCTCGTGCCGACGGTGAGCGGCGCCGTACGCCCGCCCACGGTGAGCCTGCTGCCGTCGGCGGCCTGCGCGCACCGCTGCCGGGCCCACTCCGTCAGGCCGAGCTTCTCGATGTCGGGCTCGGCCTGCGTGGCCGGGATCTCCGCGAGGTCCTCGACATGGTCGACGCGCAGGTGTCCCGGAGCGGCGATCAGGCCGTCGTAGCGGTTGACGGTGAAGTTGCCGAGCGGATGGGCGCTCGCGGAGCCGGCGGTGGCCAGCAGGAGTGCGCAGGCGGCGGCGAGGACCGCCGTGCCGGAGGCGACGGCGCGACGGAGCTTCACTTCATCGCCTCCAGCGCCTTACGGGCCTCACGCGCACCCAGCGGCGAGAAGCCGGCGTTGAGCCTCAGTGCCGCGGTGAGCGAGGCGCGGGCCTGGTCCCGGTGACCGGTGGCGCGCTCGATCATGCCGCGGTGATAGAGGAAGGCCGCGTTGCGGAAACCGGTGGCCGTGGCCCGCCGGGCATAGGGAAGGGCCTCCTGGTCACGGCCGTTGACGTGCAGGGCCCAGGCGAGGGCGTCCGCGGTATGCACGGTGTGGCGGCGCGCCCATTCGTCCCGGGCGGCCTTCAGCGCGGCCTTGCGGTCGCCGTGGTCGGCGGCGGCCAGAGCGGTGTCGAGGTCGGCGTCGACGCCGTTGGCGCGAGCGAGCGCCACCCAGGCGTCCACGAGGGCGTACTGGTCACGGGCCTTGGCCCGATCGCCCTCCTTGCCCCGGACCTCGTACAACTCTCCCAGCTCCACCAGGGGTTGGGGCAGCGGGCAGCGGTCGACGACCTGCTCCATGGCGCGGATCGCATCCGCGGTGTCGCCCTGGGCGGCCTGCGCCCGGGCGCGGCCCTCCAGCGCCGGGAGATACGAGTCGTCGGCGGCGAGGGCCCGCGCGTACTGGTCGAGGGCCGTCTTGTAGTCGCCCTGGTTCCAGGCGAGTTGGCCGAGCGCGGTGGCCAGGTACGCGATGTCGCCGCGCGTGGTGGCCGTGCCGAGGGCCTGCTCCAGGACCCGCCGGGCGGTCTTCACGTCTCCGCGCAGTTCGTGGACGTAGGCGTAGCGAGTGAAGACGGGGACGCCGGGGCGGCGGGAGTCGGCCAGGTCGGCGGCCTTGGCGGCCTCGGGGTAGCGGCCGAGTTCCACGAGGGCGTCGATACGGGAGGACAGGGCGCGCTCGCTGTACGGGTTCTGCTTCAGGGCCAGGTCCGCGTACGTCAGGGCGCCGGTGAAGTCATGGCGGGCCGCGGCGAGGGCGGCCCGGCCGGCAAGCGCGGCGTCGTTGTCCGGGCGGAGCCTTAGCGACCGGTCGAGGGCGCGCTGGGCCTGTGGGTAGCGGGACGGGTCGCCCTTGGTGCGGGCCTGCTCCACGTACGCGAGTCCGAGGGTCGCCCAACTGCTGTGGTCCCGTGGCTGGGCCCGGAGATGGGCCTGCAGCGCGCGGATGCTCGGGTCCAGGTCACCACTGGCGAGCAGTTCGGGCGAGATGCCGCCCGGCGAGGAGGCGACCGGGGCCGCACCGCCGCCGTCCCGCACCGCGCCGACGACCACGGCGCCGGCGGTGAGCGCGACGGCCAGCGAGGCGGCACAGAGCCCGAGATGTACGGCTCGCCAACGCCGCCCCGAAGCGGAGAACCGCCGCAGCGCGACGGCCCGTTCGTCGGAGCCGCCGGAAGGGGCGGGGGCGGGGTCGGGGGCGGGCCGGGCGGAGGTCGTGGGTCGAGTGGGTGTGCCGGTCGTCTCCGAAGCGGGGGCCGTGCCGGTCGCCCCCGGGGCGGGGGCCGTTGGGCCGGCGTCCTGTCCGATCGCCTTGGGGCTGGGGCTGGGGCTGGGGCTGGGGGCGGATCGGGCGGAGGTCGTGGGTCGGGTGGGCGTGTGGGCCGGTTCCCGGGCGGAGGTGGTGGCACCGGCTCCCTGGCCTGTCCCCTCGGGGTCGGGGGCAGGCCGGGCGGAGATCGTGGGTCGAGTGGGTGTGCCAGTCGTCTCCGAGGCGGAGGCCGTTGGGCCGGCGTCCTGGCCGATCGCCTTGGGGCTGGGGGCGGATCGGGCGGCGGCCATGGGTCCGGTGGGTGTGCCGGTCGTCTCCGGGGCAGGGGCCGTTGCGCCGGGTCCCTGGCCGGTCGTCTCCGGGGTCGCGGCCGGGCCGGCCGGCTCCTGCTGCCCGTCCATGATGTGCCCCTCGGCGGTGCGGGCGTCGTCCGCCGGAGGCTGCTGTGCGGCGCCGGTTCGTTCGCCGGCCGTCCCGGTGCCCGTGATGCTTGCCTTGGGCCCGGTCTCCGCCGCGCGGAGCGTCGGCCCTGTCGGCTCGGCCTGTGGCCGGTCGCCGTGCCCGCTCTCCGGCGCGCTGTCGTTCGTACGCGGGGACATGCCCTCTCCTCAGTCTTCCGGGCGGAAACGGTCGTTGTCGCGGATGGGGTGGCGCGGCCCGCGCCGTGGGGGATGGGAGGGGTACGGGCCGCGCCGTTCGAGGCGACGGGGACCGGAGGGCCGCCCGTCGGACGGGCGGCTCAGTACGCCCGGTAGCGGGTACGCCGGCGCCACCACATCACGGCGGTGCCGATCAGCAGCACGCCCGCCACACCCGCCGCCGCGGAGCTCGCGATCAGCGCGGTGTCCGGGCCGCTGGAGCCCGTCGCCAACAGCCCGTCACCCAGCTGGTTACGCACGCTGTTGCCGGTGCCCTTCGCCAGCGGACCGCGTGAACCCGAGGTCGGCTCGGCCAGATACGGGAAGGAGTGCCCGAACTTCTTGTCGTTCGCGTCGACCGCGTCGCCCAGGTCGTTCTTGGCGCCGACCAGTTCGCCCTCCACCACCTGGAGCGCCTCGTCGATCACGTCGTCGGTGAGCCTGCGCCCGTTCGGGAAGCCGGCGTTGTCGCCGTCGAGCACACCGAGCCGCTTCGGGCTCGCGGTGGGTTTGATCGAGGTGTTGAGCCGCAACTCCTCGGCCGCTCGGACGTACGGCGGCTGGTTGAGGCCCTTGACGCCCTTCAGGAAGACGTCCACCAGGTCGTTGCGCGGCTCGGCCGGCGCCTTGATCTTGTAGATCGCCTCGATGAGCTTCGGCAGCTCCGGGTTGGTCACGTTCTTCAGGAACTGCCCGTCGTTCCAGGGCGCGGACGCGTTGAACTTGTCCTTGTCCTTCTGCGGGTTGACGACCTCGTTGACGAGCGGGTTGCCGAGCCGCGAGACCTGCGTCCAGTCGCCGTGCGCGTCCTTGCGCTGGACGGTCGACCAGATGCCGACGATCGGCTGCTTCGCCGACTCGCGGATGTAGTCGTTCGGCACCTGCAGCGCCAGGGAGTTGACGTTGTAGCCCTTGAGCGTGTCGTTGCCGACCTCGGAGAGGTTCCCGCCGTACAGCAGGTCGAAGACGCGGAGGTCCGCGAAGAACGGGTCGTCCGCCTGCCCGGCGAACGTCGTTGCGCCGCTGGTGAGTTTGTGCACGGCCTGGTCGCGCAGCGTGCCGTAGTCCGGCATCGACGCCTTGCCCACGTCGGACGGCGCGACCGGCACATCGTCCGCGATCTTGGTGCGTGAGACCAGCTTCTGGTTGTGCAGCTTGAGCAGGTCGATGTCGTAGGTCTGGGTGACGTTCAGGTCGGGGTCGTCCAGGCTGGTGACCGGACCGGTGTTGTACAGGAAGGTGTTCTTGTTCTTCGTACGGGTCTTGAACCTGTAGCGGAAGAGCAGTTCGCCCTGGGCGTCACCGTTGTTGTCGATGTGGATGTCGTACTGGGCGTCGTCCGCGAAGGTGTAGAAGTTGGGTCCGCCCGCCGGCTCCTCGAACGGGACGAAGTTCGCGACGATGGTCGTCGTGTCCGGCTTGTCGGGGCTCACGAACGCGTACAGATCCGTGTTGTCGTACTGCGGTTGCCCCGAGATCAGCGGGGCCTCCCGGTGGGAGGAGGCGGAGGCCGCCCCCGGTTCCAGCGCGGTCATGCCGGCGGCTGCGAGCCCCCCGGCGGCCAGCGCACCACAGATGAGGGTCGCGACGCTCCTGCGCCCCGCGCTCCTGGAGATAGGTGTCATGCCGTCCGTCCTCAGTGCCAACTTGCCTGACGCACCGGGATTCGGAGCTGCCGCCGAGGCGGATTGGTCGATCCTGAAGAATCTTTTCGTGCCTGCTCGACCCGCGTTTTCCCCCTGCTGATCCGTATCCCATCCGAAGGCGTGAGCGCAGCGAATGTCCCAGTGGAGTGAGCATGCCGGGCACGGCGGCGGTGAGGGGGGTACGGGTGGAGGCGGACGAGCTTCTGGTGCTGGTGGCCGGAGGTGACCAGAAGGCGTTCGAGGACCTGTACGGACTGGTGTCGGGGCCGGTGTTCGGCCTGGTGCGCCGGGTCGTACGGGACCCGGCGCAGTCGGAGGAGGTGGCCCAGGAGGTGCTGCTCGAACTGTGGCGCTCCGCCGCGCGGTTCGACCCCGGCCGGGGCAGCGCCCTGTCGTGGATACTCACCCTCGCGCACCGCCGCGCCGTCGACCGGGTGCGCAGCGCCCGCGCGGCCGGTGAACGCGAGCAGCGCGAGGCCCGGCGCGCCCACCACCCGGCTTTCGACCAGGTTGCCGAGGAGGTGGAGGCGGGCCTGGAGCGCGAGTGGGTGCGCCGCTGCCTGGACCGGCTCACCGCCCTGCAACGCCAGTCGGTGACGCTCGCCTACTACGACGGTTACACCTACCGTGAAGTGGCCGAGCGGCTCTCGCTGCCGCTCGGCACGGTCAAGACGCGGATGCGCGACGGACTCACCCGGCTGCGCGAGTGCCTGGGAGGAGTCGCATGAGCATCCTCGGCCGACTGTTCGCACGCGAGGACCTGCATTCCCTGGCGGCCCCCTACGCCCTGGACGCTCTCGAACCCGCGGAGCGCGTGAGGTTCGAGAAGCACCTCCAGGGCTGCGAGCGCTGCGCCGCCGAGGTGCGGTCCCTGTCCGAGGACGCCGTCCGCCTCGCCTGGTCGACGGCGGCCCTGGCCCCGCCCGGACTGCGCGACCGTGTCCTCACCGCCGTGCGGAGCACCCCCCAGGACCCCTCGCCCGTGGCGGACGTGCCCCGTGCCCGCGCCCCCCATCTGCCGCCGCACGTCTGGGGGACCGCACCGCCGCCCGCACGCATCCGTGCGCCCCGGCTGCGCCCCCTGTTCGCCCCGCTCGCCACCGCGACGGCCGCGGCGGCCCTCGTCGTCGCCGCGCTCTTCGCCGTCCAGGCCACCCAGACGCAGCACAAACTCGACACGGAGCGCGCCCAGGCGCGTGAGATCGCCCACGTTCTCGCCGCTCCTGACGCCCGTGCGACCAGCGACCGGGACGCCCAGGGCCGAGGGATCGGAGTGATTGCTTCCGCGTCCGAGGGGCGCGCCGTCGTCACCCTGCGCGGACTCGGTGCACCGCCCGGCGGGCGTGTGCACCAACTGTGGCTGATGCGCCCCCATGAGCAACCACGCTCTCTGGGGCTGTTCGACGGCGACACGCCCTTGGTCGCGAGCGGTCTGAGCAGGTCGGCGACGTCACTCGCCGTGACCGTCGAGCCCGACGGAGGCTCACCGCAGCCCACCAGCCAGCCAATTGTCCAACTCGCCCTGCAATCCATCGGATTCGGACAGTAGTCGTCAACCCCCTTATGGGGAAGGTGAATCCTGTGACCGCGATACACGAGTGCCACCTGGGAGCGATAGGGTTACTCTGCCCGGGCCGGGTGGACTCGTACGGGTGGGGAGTGACATGGATCAGATAACAGTGCGCAGCAGGGCGAGGGTCCCTGCCATCACGTGCGGGAGCAGCGCGACCAGTTCGCGCCTCGACCGTCATCTCTCGGTGCTGGCCGGTCCCGCCGTCCCGCAGCGTGAGACGGCCGAGGCCACCTCGCTGATGCGCGAACTGACCTCGCGTGAGCCTGCGCACGACCGTACCGGCAGGGGTGCGCGGGTGAGCAAGGTCTCGCTGTTCGCGCCGCTGCGCCGGCTGCGTCGTTCGCTCTTCGGTGGGCGCTGAGCACCGGCGTCCCGTACGGCGCCCGCGACGCGGGCGCCCGGCAAGGGCCCGCGCTCAGGCGGCCACACCGTCCTGGCACAGTGCTGCGATCTCGTCGTCCGTCATCCCCACGGCACGCAGCAGCGCCTCGGTGTGCTCCCCGAGCGCGGGCACATTCCCCATTCGTGCCTCGTTCCCGCCCGGCAGCGTGATCGGTGGCAGCAGTGCTTTCAGCGGCCCGACCGGCGTCCCCACCTCCCGCCACCGCTCCCGGGCCGCCAGCTGCGGATGGGCCGCGACGTCCCACAGGTCCCTGAGGCGTGCGCACGCGATGCCGGCGGACTCCAGCCGGACCACGGCCTCGTCCGCCCCGAGCGGGGCCAGCGCCTTGCCGACCAGCGCGTCCGTGGCCTCCCTGTGGGCGACCCGCGCCGCGTTCGTCGCGTACGCAGGATCTGTCCCGAGCTCCGGCCGCTCGAGGACCTGCTCGGCCAGCCGCCGCCACTCCCGGTCGTTCTGCACGGACAGCAGCACCCGCCCGCCGTCCGCCGTGGGATAGGCGTCGTACGGGGCGATGACGGCGTGCGCCAGCCCCGTGCGCGCCGGGGGAGTGCCGCCGTGCATCGCATGGTGCAGTGGATGTCCCATCCACTCGGCGAGCGCCTCCAGCATGGAGATCTCCACCGGCCCGCCGCGCCCGGTCGTGCCCCGGCGGACGAGCGCCGCGAGGACCCCCGAGAACGCGTACATGGCGGCCGCGATGTCGGCCGCCGGGATGCCCGCCTTGACCGGCTGCTCCGGTGTGCCGGTGACCGACACCAGACCGGCCTCGCACTGGACGAGCATGTCGTACGCACGCTTGTCCGCGTACGGCCCCGACGCCCCGTAGCCCGAGATGTCCACGGCGACCAGCCGCGGGTGCGCCGCGCACAGGGTGGCCGCGTCCAGGCCGAGCCGGGCCGCGGCCCCGTGGGCGAGGTTCTGCACGAAGACGTCCGCGCCCGCGATCAGCCTCCGTACCGCGGCAAGGCCCCGCGGATCCTTCAGATCCAGGGCGATCGACTCCTTGCCGCGGTTGCACCACACGAAGTGCGAGGCGAGCCCCCGGGCGGCGGTGTCGTAGTCGCGGGCGAAGTCGCCGCCGTCGACCCGCTCGACCTTGATCACCCGGGCACCCAGATCGGCGAGCTGCCGGGTGGCGAAGGGAGCGGCCACGGCCTGTTCGACGGCGACGACGGTGATGCCCTCCAGGGGCAGCGGAAGTGGATCCATGCCGGGGATCATGTCCCGTGACCGCCGCCTTTGTCAGCAGGCGGTCAGCGCTCCTGACGTGTGTACCGGCGGACAGCCAGCGGCCAGAAGACCGCGGTCAGCACCGCGCACCAGGCAAGGGACCCGGCCACCGGGTGGGCCACCGGCCAGGCGCTTCCGTCCGGGACGGCCGCGACGTGGGCACCTGCCTGCCCACCGGAGAACAGCTCCCGCAGGGCGCTGGTCACCGCGCTGATCGGGTTCCACTCGGCGAGCGTGCGCAGCCAGCCCGGCAGGTTCCCGGTGGGGATGTAAGCGTTGGACAGCAGCGGCAGCACGAAGGTGACGCCGCCGAGCTGCCCGGCGGCCTCCTCGCTCCGGCTGAGCAGCCCCAGGTGGATCCCGATCCAGGTGCACGCGAACCGGAACAGCAGCAACAGGCCGACGGCACCCAGCGCCTGGGGCACGGACCCCTCGATCCGCCAGCCCACCGCGAGGCCGACCAGGAGCAACGGGACCGTCCCCGCGGCGGTGACCACGAGGTCGGCCACCGCCTGGCCGAGGGGTACGGCCGCCCGGCTGATCGGCAGCGTTCGGAAGCGGTCCATCACGCCGCGGTGCGAGTCCTGGGCGGCCTGGAACATGCCGGTCATGATGCCGCCCGCGGCCGTGGCCGCCAGCAGCCCCGGCACCAGGAAGCTGCGGTACTCCCGGCCGGGCATCGCGACCGCGCTGCCGAACACGTACCCGAAGAACAGCAGCATGGTGATCGGCATCGTCTGAGTGAGGATCGCGAGCCCCGGATTGTTGCGGATCCGCCGGAGCTGACGGCCGAGCAGCGCCGTGCCGTCGTACGCCCATGTCGTCATGCCGCGAGCTCCTCACTGTCCGCAGAGGCGCTGGTCAGGCGCAGGAAGACCTCGTCGAGGGTCGGCGGACGCAGGCTCGCGTCGAGCAAGGGCACGCCGGCCGCGTCCAGTTCGCGTACGAGGCGGGGAAGGGTGAGCGTGGGGTCGGTGGTGACCGCGCCGACGGCGTTCCGGTCGTGATCGAAGGTCGGTTCGGCGCCGGTGAGCCGGTCGAGCACGCCGGCCGCCTTCACCAGCGCGTCCGCCTGGGCGACGACGGCCTCCGCGTGCGAGCCGATGAGCGCCTTGAGGTGGGACGGCGATCCCGTGTGGGCGACCCGGCCCCGGTCGACGACGGCGATGTCGTCGGCGAGCCGGTCGGCCTCCTCCAGGTACTGCGTGGTCAGCAGCACCGTGGTGCCCTGCTGTTTGAGCGCGTGCACGGCCTCCCAGATCCGGTTGCGGCTCGCCGGGTCGAGCCCGGTGGTGGGCTCGTCCAGGAACAGCACCTCGGGTCGGCGGATCAGGCTCGCCGCGAGGTCCAGACGGCGCCGCATGCCGCCCGAGTAGGTGGACACGGGCCGGTCCGCGGCCTCGGCCAGACCGAAGCGGTCCAGAAGCTCACCCGCGCGTCCCGCCGGGTCCCGGACCCTGTGCAGCCGTGCGAACAGCCGCAGGTTCTGGCGCCCGGTCAGGTCGCCGTCGACCGATGCGTACTGCCCGGTGACACCGATCCCGCGGCGCACGGCCTCGGGCTCGCGCACCAGATCGTGGCCCGCGATCCGCGCCGAGCCGGCGTCCGGCCGCAGCAGCGTGGTGAGCAGCCGTACGGCCGTGGTCTTGCCCGCGCCGTTCGGCCCGAGCAGCCCGCAGACCGTGCCCCGAGCCACCGCCAGATCCAGTCCCCGGACGGCATGGACGGTCCCGAACCGCTTCTCCAGACCCTCACTAAGTACAGCGTACGTAGTAGTCATGACAGGACCATAGCGCACTACGTACGGTGTACGTAACTAGGATGGAGGCCGAGGTGATGAGCGATGGCGGGCCGAGCGGCCGAACCTGAAGTGATCTGGTCGCGTCCCGAGCGTTCGGGCCGGGGGCCGAGACCGGCCTACCGCCGAGCCGACATCGCGGCGGCCGCGGTCCGGATCGCCGACGCCGGGGGGCTGGACGCGGTCTCGATGCGGCATGTGGCGGCCGAGCTGGGCTGCGGCACCATGTCGCTGTACAACTACGTTCCCCGCAAGGAGGATCTGTACGAGCTGATGGTCGACGCCGTCAGCGGTGAACACGAGCTGTGGGAGCCCTCCGGTGACTGGCGTGCCGACATGCTCCGGGTCGCCCACCAGACCCGCGACCTCATGCGCCGCCACCCCTGGCTGCCGCGCCTGATGTCGGGGATCTACGGCTTCAGCCCGAACGCCCTGCGCTACGTCGAGCACTGCCTGGCCTGCCTAGACCCGCTGGAGGTGCCCGCCGGCACGAAGATGGAGCTCATCGCGATGCTCAACAGCGTGGTGACCATGTACGTCGCCAACGAACTGGCCACTGCCGAGCGTGCCCGGTCCCTGCCCTGGTCGGAGGAGCAGGAGAACGCGGCTCGGACGGCCTACCTCGGGAGCCGGATCGCCACGGGCGCCTACCCGCGAATCGCCGCCGCCTTCTCCGAGGCTCCGGGCCCGGTCGATCTGGAGGCGGCCTTCGAGCGCACGCTCGGTCGGATGCTGGAGGGGTTCGCGCCGAAGGGCTAGATCCAATGCCGTGTAGATAGGCGGCTGGGCTGGGTGTCAAGGTCCTGGTGCGGTCAGGATGTCGATGCTGATGGTGGCCTTGTAGCTGGTCCGGTCGATGGTGCCTTTGGCGTTGTACTTGGAGATCGCGCGTTTGACGACGCGGGGCCGGGTGCGGATGCGTCGGTCGGGCATGAGGTCGGCCAGGACGCGGCGGCCGATGGCCCCGACGAGGTCGACGACCGTGTCGGCGATGACGCCCGCGGCCTGGATGACCAGGTCGCGGGCGGTGTTCAGGGCGGTGGTGAAGCTGGCCCGGTCGGGGTCGATGCCGGGCCGGGCGGCGGTGGCGTCGGCCATGGCCAGGCGCAGGGCCTGGTAGGTGACCAGCAGGGCGTAGAGCTCTTGGGAGACACCGTCCGGGGTGCGGGCGCGCAGGACACGGCCGCCCAGGGTGGTGGACTTGATCTCCAGATACGCGGTCTCGATCTCCCAGCGCTGGTGGTACAGGGTGATCAGTTCGGCGGCGGGGTGGGTCCTGTGGTCGGTCAGTGTGGTGACGAGGCGGTAGAGGCCGGTGCTGCGTCCCGTGGCCGTGGTGATGGTGATCTCGCAGTCGATGACCCGCACGGGGACGGCGCCGATTGCCGAAAGGTAGGAGCCGTCACCGCAGCGGCCCAGGACGGGCAGCCGACGGCCGTTCTTCACACGGGTCAGCACGTGCGCGCCGGTCCTGGCCATGGCGGTCACCAGCGCTTGGGCGGCGAAGTTCCGGTCCAGCAGCACGATCATGCCCTTGCGCAGGCTGCGGAGCAGGCGCGGCGCGTACGTCGTCTCGCCGTCAGTGGTTGGTCCGAACACCGCGTCGATGACCGTGCGGGTGCCGCAGGACACCAGCACCAGGAGTCGCAACGCTGGATATCCCGCACCACCGTTGTTGCAGCGGTGTTTGGTGTATTCGGTCAGATTCGCCGGGCTGTCGGGCACCGCCATGGTGGTGCCGTCGATCGCGCAGACCAGCAGCCCGCGCCACCACACGCCGGTGGTGGCGATGCCGGCGGCCGGTCCACGCAGCAGGTCGAACAGCCATCGCAGCGGCTCGGCCCCCACCCGCCTGCGGGCCTGTGCCAGCGCACCACCGGTCGGGTCCGCGACCGTCAGCCCTTCCAGTCCCGCCGTCAACCGCTGCCACACCTGCCGCCAGCCCAGCCCGGGGAACAGACACCCTGCCAGCAGCAGATACACCACCACCCGGGACGGCAGGTCCCGCACCCGCTCCTGCACCCTGCCCGTCTGCGTCAACGCCTCGTCGACCATCTCGAACGGGATGATCCGGGTCAACTCGCCCAGATGGCCGGGCGCGAACGCCCCGGCGGCAACAACAACTTCACGAGAAATGACAGACTGGGTACCCAACGGAGCTCCCGCCGAACAGTGATCTTGGTCGACACGGTTCTAGCAGGAGCTCCGTCCCGTTTCAGGCCACTTGGCACACAGGCCCCACGCGCTATCTACACGGGATTGGGGCTAGATCAGCGCGAACTGACCCTCGGGGCCTTCCTCGTGGTGGTCGAGCACCGAGGCCGGGCGCCGTGCCGCCGCTGTCACCGGCAGTACCCCCGCAGTGCGCAGCTCGGCTGCCGTGAGGGCGGCGGTCACCTCCAACTCCGCCCACTGCGGACGCAGTTCCGCGAGGAGCGCCAGGACCGTGATCAGCTCCAGGAGCTCCGACGTCCAGGTCTGGGGCCACGTCGCCGGGCGGATCGCCTCCAGGGTGCCGGGTGCGGCCCCCGCGGTCCTCGCGGTGAACCACTGCTCCAGGACGCGGACTCCGCTCACCTCGAAGTCCCAGGCCTCCGGGGGCACCGGGGAGATACGGCCCTCGTCGAGATGGAGGGTCTCCTCGTCACGGTCGTAGTGGAGCGCGAGGGGGCGTGCGGGCAGCGGTGCCCGGACGTAGGGGCGGCGCCCGCCGGGGAGTTTGGGGCGTTCGCCGTCGCGCCGCATCAGCCAGAGCATGCGGTGGCCCAGTTCGACGCCGTGGGTCCAGAGCGCGGGGTCCTCGGTGAGCGGGACGGTCAGGCCGTCGGGCCCCGGGCGTACCGCCGCCACGCTCCAGGCGAGGACGTCGACGGGTGCGGGGGACAGGCCGAGCCGGGCGGTCAGGTGCCCCAGCAGGCCCGGCGCCAGATTGGGTTCGGCACCGCCGGGGCGGCGGTACAGCGGGCGGATGCGTCCGGCGCGCAGTACGGGAAGCAGCGACGAGGCCAGCAGCAGGGGGCCGGGGGAGTCGGGCGCCGGGGCCGTCTCCACCGTGAAGACCTGCTGCTCGTCCGCGACGCGCCACAACTCCGGTCGCGCCACGTCGATCAGCCGGTGGTCGGGGATCAGCCACTGCTCGTCGAACGGGGCGCACAGCACGCGTACCGGCTCCGGGCAGGGGCCCGAGGCGCGCACCAGCTTCTCCGTGCCGCCGGAGCGGCCCGGAAGCTGTCCGACCGCGGAGTACAGCGTGCGTGAGCGTGTCGGCTCGAACAGCGTCTCCCGGTCGGGCCCTTCGGCCTTCGTCAAGGTGTCCCAGCGTGCCTTGAGCGAGGCCGCGTCGGGTGCCGCCGGCCAGGCGCGGCCCGGCCGCAGGGGTGCGACGGACCACGGCATGAGGTCCGCGAGCAGCGGAGCGTCGTCGTGCGTCACGCTGGGCATCGTACGACGTGCTCAGGTGGCCTCGAGGGTGACCGTGAAGGAGAAGCGGTCGCCCCTGTAGTGGATCACCGCCACATCGAGCGGCCGTCCCCCGGCGTCGTACGTGACGCCCGTGTAGTGCAGGATCGGGCTGAGCAGCGGCACTTCGAGCAGCCGGGCCGTCTCCGGGTCGGCCAGCCGTGCCTCCACGGTGTCCGTGATGCGACTGATGTCCGCGCCGACCACGTCCCGCAGCACCTTGGTCATCGGCCACCGCACCAGGTCCGCGTGGTCGATGCGCTCGGCCAGTTCGGGGCGGACGTAGTTGCGGGCGTGGTTGGTCGGCTCACCGCTCTTCTCGTCGCTGCGCAGCCGGTGGTACGTCGCCACCTCGGCGAGATCCGGGAAGTGCTCGGCGAGTTCCGCGGGCACCGGCTTTCTGCCGTGGTCCAGCAGCTCGGTCGTCATACCGGACTGCTGGGCCACGATCGCGTCCACCGAGCCCAGCAGTCGCACCGGGGCACCCCGTTGCGCGCTCGGCTCGATGAACGTGCCGCGTCGGCGGTGGCGGGTGATCAGCCCCTCGACCTCCAGCTCCTTGAGCGCCTGGCGCATGGTCAGCACGCTCACCCCGTAGTGCCCCGCCAACTGCTCCTCGGTAGGCAGGCGCAGCGGATCCCGCGCCGAGCGGCCGAGTATCGAGGCGCGCAACGACTGCGACACCTGATACCAGAGCGGCAGCTTGCGGTTCAGGACGATTGAATCCGGGGCGAAGGAGGTCACGGGCTATCCGTACCGGTCGTCGGCGCTCAGTGCAACGGGCGGAAGTGGCGCTGGAGGCCCTGCCACACCCCGTCGTAGCCGCGCTGCAGGTGTTCGGCGTGTGCGGCGTGCGGCGTCAGGGTCAGCGGCCAGCGGGTCTCGAACATGAACGCCAGCCCGTCGTCGATCTTCTGGGGCGCCAGCTCGGCCGCACTTGCCCGGTCGAACGTCTCCCGGTCGGGGCCGTGCGCCGACATCATGTTGTGCAGCGAGCCACCACCCGGCACGAAGCCCTCCGCCTTGGCGTCGTAGGCACCTTCGACGAGGCCCATGTACTCGCTCATCACGTTCCGGTGGAAGTACGGCGGCCGGAAGGTGTCCTCGCCGACCAGCCAGCGCGGCGCGAAGACCACGAAGTCGACGCCCGCGAGTCCCGGGGTGTCGCTCGGCGAGGTGAGCACCGTGAAGATCGACGGATCCGGGTGGTCGTAGCTGATGGTGCCGATCACATTGAAGCGCCGAAGGTCATAGACGTACGGCACATGGTTCCCGTGCCAGGCGACGACGTCGAGCGGCGAGTGGTCGTACGTCGCCGTCCAGAGGTTGCCGCAGAACTTGTTCACCACCTCGACCAGGCCCTCGACGTCCTCGTACGCGGCGACCGGCGCCCGGAAGTCCCGGGCGTTCGCCAGGCCGTTGGCGCCGATCGGGCCGAGATCGGGGAGGCGGAAGGGGGCGCCGTAGTTCTCGCAGACGTAACCGCGTACGGCCGGGCTCTGCCCGCCGTCGGGCGTGGCGTCCAGCAGTTCCACGCGGAAGCGGACACCGCGCGGGACGAGTGCCACCTCCGCGGGTTCCACGCGGAGCATGCCGAACTCCGTGTGCAGCAGCAGGCCTCCACGCTCCGGGACGATCAGCAGCTCGCCGTCCGCATTGCTGAAGACACGGTCCATGGAGGCGTTGGCGTGGTACAGGTGCACGGCCATGCCGGTGCGCTGGGTGGCGTCGCCGTTGCCGCCCAGGGTCCACAGCCCCTGAAGGAAGTCGGTCCCGGCCGGGGGTTCGGGCAGCGGATTCCAGCGCAGCCGGTTGGGGTCGGGCACCGTCTCGGTGAAGGGGGCCGACCGGATCGCGCCGTTGTCGGTGCGGGTGAAGGTGGGGTGCGCGGCCGAGGGGCGGATGCGATACAGCCACGAGCGCCGGTTGTGGGCTCTCGGCTCGGTGAACGCGCTACCGCTCAGCTGCTCCGCGTACAGCCCCAGTGGCGCGCGCTGCGGCGAGTTGTGGCCCTCAGGCAGCGCACCCGGGAGCGCCTCCGAGCTGTGCTCGTTACCGAAACCGGAGAGATAGGTCAGTCCCTCCGCGATCTTCCTCGCGTCCCCGTTCATCACGGCTCCCTTGTCGCTGATTCCTATGTATCACCGTAGGATTCGGGTCCTTGCTACGCAAGAGGGAGTTGAGGTCGGCCCCCGGCCTTCCGGCCTCCAGGGCGGCCCTTCTCCTGGCCCGGACCGACGGCGCGGAAAGCCGGGAGAACCAGCCTTGAGGGGGATCCGGCCGTCCTGCGCGTGCAATACGCTCCCGGCCATGTCGTGGACGCGCGGAGTGCTCGCCGCGCTCGCGGTGGGTGCCCTGCTCGGCGGTTCGGCCGGCTGCGGCTCCGGCGACGCGCACGAGCGGAAGGGCGAGGTGGCGGCCTCGCCGGTGGGCAAGGTGCTGGACGGCACGGACGAGGAAGGGCGGCACTACCGTGAAGTCGACAAGAAGGACGCACCGCAGATCGCGCTCGAGGTGCAGCCGGACTCCGGTGACGACTGGGACGTGCGGCTGACCGTCCGCAACTTCCGCTTCTCGCCCGTCGATGCGCACCCGGTGGCGGTGGCCGGGCACGGCGTCGCGCGGCTCTACCTGGACGGCCACCCGCTCACCCGGCTGCGGTCTCCTGACTACCACCTCAGCGGCGCACTGGTCCCGCGCGGTACGCATCACGTCACGGCCCGCCTGTACGCGGACGACCAGACCGTGTGGGCGGTGCACGGAAAGCCCGTGGAGAGCACCGCGGACATCACGGCGTCGGAAGCCGTATCGGGTACGAGCCCGGACGGCAACGCGGGTACGAACCCGGACGGCAAGGCGGGAACGTGAGGAGCGGGAAGTCAGGATGGAGTGGCGGGCCCGAAGGACCCGAGGTGAGCGCCGCGGGAAGTCGATGAGTGCTCCGGCCATCGTTTTCCGTACTGACGGGCGAGGTTCACCGGCCCTCGGCGGAAAGGCATTATGAAGCCCGTGCCCCAAGCGAGATCGCTGCGCCGCGCGCCCGTCCAGCGCCGTAGCGCCGAACGACTGACCAGGATCCTCGACGCCTGTGCCGACCTTCTCGACGAGGTCGGCTACGACGACCTGAGCACCCGCGCCGTGGCCCTGCGCGCCGGCGTGCCCATCGGCTCCGTGTACCGCTTCTTCGGCAACAAGCGGGCGATGGCCGACGCCCTCGCGGAGCGCAACCTGGAGCGCTACACCGAGCGCGTCACCCGCCGCCTCGCGGCCTCGGGGGACGAGGGCGGCTGGCGCGGGGCGATGGACGCGGTGCTGGACGAGTACCTGGACATGAAGCGCACGGCGCCCGGCTTCTCCCTCGTCGACTTCGGCAACCAGATACCGGTCGGCGCCCGCTACAACGAGCCCAATCACCGTGTCGCCGACCGTCTGACGGACCTGCTGTCGGCCTACCTCGACCGCGAACCGGACGAGGACCTGCGCCGCACGTTCCTGATAGCCGTGGAGACCGCCGACACCTTGGTCCACCTGGCTTTCCGGATGTCCCCCGAGGGCGACGACAGAATCATCGAGGAGACGCGGGGACTGTTGCGGGCCTATCTGGAGAAGGCGCTCGACTAGCCCGCCCCTGCGTGCCGCGCACGAGCGGGACGTGTGCCCGCCGGCCCCTCCCCACCGTTCATACCGGTCGGTATGCTCGGCTCCGTTCGTGCGTCACCGCTGCCACCGTCCCTCCGGGAGGACCCGTGTCCCGAACCGCCCTGCGTATCTGTCCCCTGTGCGAGGCCACCTGCGGGCTGACGCTGACCATCGAGGGCACCCGTGTCACCGGCGCTCGCGGAGACCGGGACGATGTGTTCAGCAAGGGGTTCGTCTGTCCGAAGGGCGCCTCCTTCGGTGCCGCCGACTCCGATCCCGACCGGCTGCGCACCCCCCTCGTGCGCCGGGACGGCGAACTGCGCGAGGCCACCTGGGACGAGGCGTTCGACGCCGTCGCCGCCGGACTGCGGCCCGTCGTGGAGCAGTACGGGCCGCACGCCGTCGGCGTCGTGCTCGGCAACCCCAACGTGCACACCATGGCCGGCGCGCTGTACCCGACGGTCCTGCTCGCCGGTCTGCGCACCCACAGCCTCTTCACGGCCTCCACGCTGGACCAGATGCCCAAGCACGTCTCCAGCGGGCTCCTCTACGGGGACGCGAACGCCATTCCCGTACCCGACCTCGACCGTACGGACCATCTGCTGCTGATCGGCGCCAACCCCCTGGAGTCGAACGGGAGTCTGTGCACCGCCGCGGACTTCCCCGGCAAGCTCAAGGCCCTCAAGAGCCGCGGCGGCACCCTGACCGTGATCGACCCGCGCCGCACCCGCACCGCCCGGCTCGCCGACCGGCACGTCGCCGTCCGCCCCGGCACCGACGCCCTGCTCCTTGCGGCGATGGCCAACGTCCTCTTCGAGGAGGACCTGATGGACCTGGGCGACCTCGCGCCGTATGTCACCGGCCTCGACGAAGTGGCCGCCGCCGTCGCGGACTTCACGCCCGAAGCCGCCGCCGGGGCGTGCGACGTCGAGGCGGACACCATCCGCGCCCTCGCCCGCGAGCTCGCGGCCGCGCCCACCGCCGCGGTCTACGGCCGCATCGGCAGCTGCACCGTCCCGCACGGCACCCTCGCCAGCTGGCTTGTCGACGTGCTCAACATTCTCACCGGCAACCTCGACCGGCCCGGCGGCGCTCTCTTCCCGCTGTCGGCGACCGACAGGACGCCCCGGCCCGCCGGGCCGGGCCGCGGCTTCGCGCTCGGGCGCTGGCACTCGAGGGTGAGCCGGCACCCCGAGGCCAAGGGCGAGTTGCCCATCTCCGCGCTCGCCGAGGAGATCGACACCGCCACCGACGAGGGCAGCCCCGTCCGCGCCGTCATCGCCGTCGCCGCCAATCCCGTGCTCTCCGCCCCGGACGGCGACCGGCTCGACAAGGCGCTCGGCTCGCTCGACTTCATGGTCAGCGTCGACCCGTACCTCAACGAGACCTCGCGCCACGCGCATGTCGTCCTGCCGCCGCCCCCGCCGTCCCAGGCGCCGCACTTCGACTTCGCCTTCAACACCCTCGCCGTGCGCAACCAGGTCCGCTACACCCGTGCCGCCTTGCCTCTGGAGGCGGGCCGTATGGCGGAGACCGAGATCCTCGCGCGGCTCGTCCTGGCCGCCACCGGCATGCACGGCGCCGATCCGGCCGCCGTGGACACCCTGGTCATCGAGCAGACTCTCGGCAAGGCGGTGACCGAGCCTCACTCGCCCGTCCACGGCCGCGACCCGCGCGAACTGGCCGGGCAGCTCACCGGTGAGAGCGGCCCCGAGCGGCGGCTGGACATGATGCTGCGCCTCGGCCCGTACGGCGACGGCTTCGGCGCCCGGCCCGACGGACTCAGCCTGCGCACACTGCTCGCCCGTCCGCACGGGATCGACCTCGGACCGCTCGAACCCCGGCTGCCGCAGCCGCTGAAGACCCCGAGCGGCACGGTGGAACTGCTGCCGGAGCCCATCGCGGCCGACCTGCCCCGCCTGCGGCAGGCCCTGAGCGAACGCGCCGGCTCACTCGTGCTGGTCGGCCGGCGCCATCTGCGGTCCAACAACAGCTGGCTGCACAACGTGCCCGCCCTCACCGGCGGTTCCAACCGCTGCACCCTGCACATCCACCCGGAGGACGCCGAGCGGCTCGGGCTCGCGGACGGCGCACAGGTACGGGTCAAGGGCGCAGGAGGAGCGGTGACCGCGCCCGTCGAGGTCACCGACGGCATCCGGCGCGGAGTCGTCAGCCTTCCGCACGGCTGGGGCCACGACCGGCCCGGAACCCGGATGAGCCACGCCGCGCTGGACCCCGGTGTCAACGTCAACCAGCTTCTCGACGGCAGCCTGCTCGACCCGCTGTCGGGCAACGCGGTGCTCAACGGCGTCCCCGTCGAACTCGCGCCGCTCCCCGCACCACGCTGACCCGGAACGTGCGCCCATGCCCGCCGTGGGGCGCGGGCGCGCCGACCGTCGGCCGCCGCCCGGGTGGGGGACCGACCGGCCGCGAGCGGGGCCCGCGCCGAGCGTCCCGGAGCCCCCTGGCGCAGCAAAACTAACAGCGCTAGTTTGGGCCGCGGACGACGGAGCCCGGCCAGGGAGGAAGACGATGAAGGCACATGACGGCATGTACATCGACGGCGACTGGCGCCCTGCCGTCGGAACCGACGCCATCGCGGTCGTCAACCCGGTCGACGAGCAGGTCGTCGGGCACGTACCCGCAGGCACCGCCGAGGACGTCGACGCCGCCGTACGCGCCGCCCGGGCCGCCCTCCCCGCCTGGGCCGCCACCGCGCCCGCCGACCGCGCCGCCCGGCTCGCGGCCCTGCGGGACGTCCTCGGGACCCGTAAGGACGAGATCGCCGAGACCGTCACGGCCGAGCTCGGCTCACCGCTGCCGTTCTCGCAGAGCGTCCATGTGGGCCTGCCCATCGCGGTCGCCGGCTCCTTCGCCGAGATCGCCGCGACGCACTCCTTCGAGGAGGAGGTCGGCAACTCCACCGTCCATCACGAGCCGGTCGGGGTCGTGGGTGCGATCACGCCCTGGAACTACCCGCTCCACCAGATCGTCGCCAAGGTTGCCCCGGCCCTGGCGGCGGGCTGCACGGTCGTCCTCAAGCCGGCCGAGGACACCCCGCTGACCGCCCAGCTGTTCGCGGAGGCGGTGCACGAGGCGGGCGTACCGGCCGGGGTGTTCAACCTCGTCACCGGCCTCGGCCCGGTGACCGGCCAGGCGCTCGCCGCGCACGAGGGCGTCGACCTGGTCTCCTTCACCGGATCCACGGCCGTGGGCCGGCAGATCGGCGCGACGGCGGGAGCGGCCGTCAAGAAGGTCGCCCTCGAGCTGGGCGGCAAGTCCGCGAACGTCATCCTGCCGAGCGCGGACCTCGCCAGGGCCGTCAACGTCGGCGTCGCCAACGTCATGTCCAACTCCGGGCAGACGTGCAGCGCGTGGACGCGGATGCTGGTCCACCGGGAGCAGTACGAGGAGGCGGTGGAACTCGCCGCCGCGGCCGCGGCCAAGTACGGCGACCGCATCGGCCCGCTCGTGAACGCCAAACAGCAGGCACGGGTACGGGGTTACATCGACAAGGGCGTGGCCGAGGGCGCGCGTCTGGTCGCGGGCGGCACCGGGTCCCCGCACGAACGCGGCTACTTCGTACCGCCCACCGTCTTCGCCGATGTCAGCCCGGACATGGTGATCGCGCAGGAGGAGATCTTCGGCCCGGTGCTCTCGATCCTGCGCTACGAGGACGAGGAGGACGCCCTGCGCATCGCCAACGGCACGGTCTACGGACTGGCCGGAGCCGTCTGGGCGGGCGACGACGCGGAGGCCGCCGCCTTCGCCCGCGGGCTGGAGACCGGACAGGTCGACATCAACGGCGGACGCTTCAACCCCCTTGCTCCCTTCGGCGGTTACAAGCAGTCCGGGGTGGGCCGCGAGCTGGGCGCGCACGGGCTCGCCGAGTACCTCCAGACCAAGTCCCTCCAGTTCCAGGAGCGCTGAGCCAGATGGTCCGAGCCGCTGTCCTGCCCGCCGTCGGTGCCCCGCTGGAGGTCACCGAGATCGAGCTTCCGGAGCCCGGTCCCGGCCGGGTCCGCGTCCGGCTGGCCGCCGCCGGGGTCTGCCATTCCGATCTGTCCTTGTCCAACGGCACCATGCGGGTGCCGGTGCCCGCCGTGCTCGGCCACGAGGGCGCGGGGACGGTGGTCTCCGTGGGCGAGGACGTCACCCATGTCGCGCCGGGCGACGACGTCGTCCTCAACTGGGCACCGTCCTGCGGTGCCTGCCCCGCCTGCGCCCTGGGGGAGGTGTGGCTGTGCGCGAACGCGCTGACCGGCTCGGGCGACGTCCACGCCCGCCGCCGGGACGACGGCACGGACCTGCATCCCGGTCTGAACGTGGCCGCGTTCGCCCAGGAGACGGTGGTGGCGGCGTCCTGTGTGCTGCCGCTGCCCGGCGGGGTGCCGCTGATCGACGCGGCCCTGCTGGGCTGCGCCGTGCTCACGGGATACGGCGCCGTGCACCACGCGGCGAAGGTTCGTCCGGGGGAGACCGTGGCGGTCTTCGGCGCCGGCGGAGTGGGCCTCGCGACCCTCCAGTCGGCACGGATCGCGGGCGCGGCACGGATCATCGCGGTGGACGTCTCCCCCGAGAAGGAGCACCTGGCACGGCAGGCGGGCGCGACCGACTTCCTGTTCGCCTCCGACACGACGCCCCGCGAGATCCGCGGTCTGACGGACAAGCAGGGCGTCGACGTGGCCGTGGAATGCGTGGGCCGCGCGGTCAGCATTCGCGCGGCCTGGGACTCCACGCGCCGCGGCGGCCGTACGACGGTCGTCGGCATCGGGGGCAAGGACCAGCAGGTCACCTTCAACGCCCTGGAGATCTTCCACTGGGGCCGCACGCTGTCGGGCTGCATCTACGGCAACTCGAACCCGGCCGAGGACCTGCCGGTCCTGGCGGAACACGTACGGGCCGGACGCCTGGACCTGGGCGCGCTGGTGACGGAACGGATCGGCCTGGAGGACATCCCGGGCGCCTTCGAGAACATGGTGGGCGGCCGGGGAGGACGGGCACTGGTGGTGTTCTGATCCGTGCGTGATTGGCGGGGCGCAGGGTGGTCTTTTGACTGGTGTGTGCCTGGCGGGGTCGGCCGGGTGGTGTTCTGACCCGGTCTGTACTTGGCGGGGTCCGCCGGGTGGTGTTCTGCCCGGTGTGTCCTTGGCGGGCGCCGGGTGGTGTTCTGTCGGTGTGTCTCTGGCGGGGCCCGCCGGCGTAGGAGACCGTCCGGGTGTCGAGGCGAAGCCGTCGGCGATCGGCGGTCCCGGGCGGCGGACCCCCGGGCGGTCAGTCCAGCGTGGGCTCACGCCGGGGCGCGGACGGCACGACGGGCCCGCCCGGGGGCGAGACGCGCGGACGCGACCGCGAGACCGCCACGCCGGCCAGGCACAGCACGCCACCCCCGAGCGTCAGCAGTCCCGGCACCTCGCCGAGGAACAGCCAGGACATCAGAACGACCAGCGCGGGCACGGCGTACGTCGTCGCGCCCATACGGCTCGCCGTCGTACGGGCCAGGGCGTACGCCCAGGTCGTGAAGGCGAGCGCGGTCGGAAAGACGCCCAGGTAGACCATGTTGAGGGTCGCGGAGAGCGGGGCGCCGGCCGCGTCGTGGACCAGTTGCCCGGCGAACGGCAGACAAGCCACCGCTCCGACCAGGCACCCGAACGTCGTCACCTGCAGCGGGCTCGCCGCGCCCAGCGCCGGCTTCTGCGAGACGACACCGGCGGCGTACGCGATCGCCGCGAGCACACACAGCACCACCCCGAGCACCGAGGAACCGCTCTCCCCCGACATGGAAAGGCCCACGGTCACCGCACCCGCGAAGGACACCGCCATCCCCGCCAGCAGCCGCGGCGGCATGACGTCGCCGAGCAGCCGCGCACTCAGCAGCGCGATCAGGATCGGGCCGATGTTGACGACCAGCGCCGCGGTGCCGGCGTCCACCTGCCGCTCGCCCCAGTTGAGGGCGACCATGTAGAACCCGAACCACAGCAGGCCGGATATCGCGATGCCACGCCAGGCGGCACGCGGCGGCAGCCCCTCCCGCCGTACGGCGCACATGATCCCGAGCGTGAGCGCCCCGGCGAGCAGCCGCCCGAGTGCCAGGGCACCCGGTGCGTAGACGGCACCCGCGCTGCGGATCGAGACGAAGGCGGAGGCCCAGAGCACGACGCTGACCGTGGCAGCTCCGGCGGCCAGACGGGCGGGGGAGATGTTCATCATGCTCCAGAGGCTAGGAGGGCAGGGACGCCATTACTCGCGGATTTTGGACGGCACGTCGGCGCTCAGCTCAGCGCCGCGGCCTCGATCCCCAGCAGTTCCGAAAGCGCCCGCTCACCCGTCTCCGTCACCTTCACGGCCCGCTCCGACCCGATGCGCACGCACCAGCCGGCGGCCAGGGCGTGCCGGCACAGGGCCGCGCCCGCGACACCCGCGAGATGGGGGCGGCGCTCGGTCCAGTCGAGACAGGCACGGGCCAGCGGCCGGCGGCCCCGGCGGTCGAGGACGATCCCGGCGGCATCGAACCACCGCAGCCCCGCGTCCGTGAGCGCGAACCCCGTGTCCTGGCGGAGCAGCCCGCGCTCGGTCAGTGCGTCGGTGACGGCGATGCCCAGCCGCCCGGCGAGATGGTCGTAGCAGGTACGGCCCCTGGCCATCGCGGAACCGGCGCTCGCCTCACCCAGCGTGCGGGTACGCCGGGCCCCGGAGTCCGGCGAGACCTGGGCCGTCAGGTCCTCGACCAGCTGGGCGATCCGGGCATCGGCGAGCCGGACGTACCGGTGCCGGCCCTGCCGCTCCTCGGCGAGCAGTCCGCCCGCGACGAGCTTGCCCAGATGCTCGCTGAGTGTGGACGGCGCGACACCTGTGTGCCGTGCCAGTTCACCGGCGGTCCACGCCCGTCCGTCGAGCAGCGCGAGCAGGCAGCCGGCCCGCGTCTCGTCGGCGATCAGCCCGGCGAGTCGGGCCAGACCCGCCGCCCCCGCTTCCTTCCGGCTCGTCATGACTCCAGCATGGGGTACGGACACTTCGGCGCCCGCCGAAGGATGCCGGGCCGTCCTACGCGGGGCGTCCCACCTGCTCGTACTGCCGCTCCAGCCCGTCCAGCAGCGCCGTGAGCCCGGTCTCGAAGGCCCGGTCGTCGATCTTCTCCTGCTTTTCGGCGAGAAGGTGGGCCTGGCCGAGGTGGGGGTAGTCGGCCGGGTCGTACGCCGACTCGTCGTCGACGAAGCCGCCCGCGAACGAGCCGAGCGCGGAGCCCATGACGAAGTAGCGCATGACCGCGCCGATGGACGTGGCCTGCGGGGGCGGCCAGCCCGCGTCGACCATCGCACCGTAGACGGCGTCGGCGAGGCGCAGCGCGGCCGGGCGGCGGCCCGGCCCGCCGGCCAGCACCGGCACGATGTTGGGGTGGTCGCGCAGCGCCTCCCGGTAGGAGACGGCCCAGTCGTGCAGCGCGGTCCGCCAGTCCCGGCCGTCCTCGAACATCGACAGGTCGACCTGGGCGCTCACCGAGTCGGCCACCGCCTCGAGGATCTGGTCCTTGGTGCGGAAGTGGTTGTAGAGGGAGGGCCCGCTGACCCCGAGTTCGGCGGCGAGCCGGCGCGTGGAGACGGCGGGGAGGCCCTCCGCGTCCACCAGGGCCCGTGCCGCGTCGACGATGCGGTCGGTGCTGAGGAGGGGCTTGTGCGGTCGGGCCATGGCGCTCATAGTAGGGCTGCGGACATAAACTAGCAGTGCTAATTTAAATGTGCGGATTTCAAAGACCTTCCCGACTTCCCTGGGGTGACGCGTCGTGAACCTGGAGCTCAGCGAGGAGCAGGTCGCCGTCCGGCGGCTGGCCGAGGACTTCGTGGACCGTGAGATCACCCCGCACGTCGTCGACTGGGACCGGGTCGAGGAGGTCGACCGGTCGATCGTCAAGAAGCTGGGCGAGGTCGGGTTCCTCGGGCTGACCATCGACGAGGAGTACGGCGGTTCGGGCGGCGACCACCTCGCCTACTGCCTGGTGACCGAGGAGCTGGGCCGCGGCGACTCGTCCGTGCGCGGGATCGTGTCCGTCTCGCTAGGGCTCGTCGCCAAGACCATTGCCGCCTGGGGGAGCGAGGAGCAGAAGCGGCGCTGGCTGCCGGGGCTCACCTCCGGCGAGTACGTCGGCTGCTTCGGGCTCACCGAGCCGGGCACCGGTTCCGACGCGGGCAACCTCACCACCCGGGCCGTCCGCGACGGCGACGACTACGTGATCAACGGCACCAAGATGTTCATCACGAACGGCACCTGGGCCGATGTCGTGCTCCTGTTCGCCCGCTCCACGGACGCCCCGGGCCACAAGGGCGTCTCCGCCTTCCTGGTGCCCACGGACGCTCCGGGCTTCAGCCGCCGCACCATCCACGGCAAGCTCGGCCTGCGCGGCCAGGCCACCGCCGAGCTGGTCCTCGAGGACGTCCGCGTGCCGGCCTCGGCGATGCTGGGTGCCGAGGGCAAGGGCTTCTCCGTCGCCATGTCGGCCCTCGCGAAGGGGCGCATGTCGGTCGCGGCGGGCTGTGTCGGCATAGCCAGGGCCGCCCTGGAGGCGGCGGTCCGGTACTCCACCGAGCGAGAGCAGTTCGGCAGGACCATCGCCCATCACCAGCTCGTCCAGGAGCTGATCAGCGACATCGCCGTCGATGTGGACGCGGCGCGGCTGCTGACCTGGCGGGTCGCCGATCTGATCGACCGCGGCCGGCCGTTCGCCGTCGAGTCCTCCAAGGCCAAGCTCTTCGCCTCCGAGGCGGCGGTACGCGCCGCGAACAACGCGCTCCAGGTCTTCGGGGGCTACGGCTACATCGACGAGTACCCGGCGGGCAAACTCCTGCGCGACGCCCGTGTGATGACCCTCTACGAAGGCACGAGCCAGATCCAGAAGCTGGTCATCGGGCGGGCGCTGACGGGCGTTTCGGCGTTCTGAGTACCTGTCTGAGTATCCCGCCGGATGTGGCACCGGCCACATCCGGCCACCCTGGTCCGCATGAGTGACATACCGGTCAAGCCACTGAGCACAGCCGCCTTCTACGGCCAGGCGGTGGCATCGTTCGCCGTCGCCATGGTCGCCACCGCCATCGGGATCTACCAGCTGCACGCCGACGCCTGGGTCCGGGCCTTCCTCGGTGTGGCGGTGCTCTATCTCGTGACCTCCGCCTTCACCCTGGCCAAGGTGATCCGTGACCGGCAGGAGACGGCCCACAGGGTGTACAGCCCCTTCGAGAAACTCTGAGGGATGTTTCCCACGCCGTGAGCGGGCACGCTAAGCGCCCGCTCACCTTCGGCGGTATGGTGTTCGTCCTGCCAGTGGAAGGGGCGAGCGATGACTACGGCGGAGGAGACGGCCGGCGGCGAGATGGAGCCGTGGGTCGAGGTGACCCCCGACGCGGCCCGGCGGCTGCTGGTCGCCGCGGTCGAGGCCTTCGCCGAGCGGGGCTATCACGCCACCACGACGCGCGACATCGCGGGGCGCGCCGGCATGAGCCCGGCCGCGCTCTACATCCACTACAAGACCAAGGAAGAGCTGCTGCACCGCATCAGCCGGATCGGTCACGAGAAGGCGCTCGAGATCCTGCGTACGGCGGCCCGGCGTGAAGGCAGCGCCGCGGAGCGGCTCGCCGACGCCGTGAGCTCCTTCGTGCGCTGGCACGCCGGGCGGCGCACCACCGCGCGGGTCGTGCAGTACGAACTGGACGCCCTCGGACCGGACGCCCGGGCCGAGATCGTCGCCCTGCGCCGGCAGTGCGACGCCGAGGTGCGGGGCATCATCGAGGACGGGGTGGCGGCCGGCGAGTTCGACGTGCTGGACGTGTGGGCCACCACCCTCGCCGTGCTTTCCCTGTGCATCGACGTGGCCCGCTGGTTCAACATCGACGGCCCCCGCACCCCCGACGAGGTCGGCGCGCTCTACGCCGACCTCGTCCTGCGGATGGTGGGTGCGGAGAAGCAGCCCCTAGGGGCTCAGAAGTAGTAGCGCACGACCGACTCGGCCACGCACACGGGCTTGTCGCCGCCCTCGCACTCCACGGTGAAGGCGACGGCCGTCTGGACCCCGCCCTGCACGTCCTCCACTCCGCTGATCGTCGCGGTCGCGCGCAGGCGTGAGCCGACGGGGACCGGCGCGGGGAAACGGACCTTGTTGGTCCCGTAGTTGACGCCCATCTTCACGCCCTCGACCATGATCAGCTGCGGTCCGAAGAGCGGGAGCAGCGACAGCGTGAGGTAGCCGTGCGCGATGGTGGTCCCGAAGGGGCCGGCGGCCGCCTTCTCCGGGTCCACATGGATCCACTGGTGGTCGCCCGTGGCGTCCGCGAACAGGTCGATCCGCTTCTGGTCGATCTCCACCCAGTCGGTGTATCCCAGTTGCTCGCCCACCGCCGCCTTCAGGTCGTCGGCGGACGTGAAGGTCCTCGGCTCTGCCATGTTCCCGGCCTTTCGCGTCACTAAGTCACCCTTGCCTAAGCAACTGCTTAGCATGGTCCCGTCCGGGTTCCCTGTCAACGGACTGGTCGTGTGACGCGGTGGGTAGGCTCTGCGGGGTGCCCCAGATCCCCGAGACCATCCACGAGCTCACCGTAGGCCAGTTGTCCGCGCGCAGCGGCGCCGCCGTCTCCGCCCTGCACTTCTACGAGTCCAAGGGTCTGATCAGCAGCCGCCGCACAGCGGGCAACCAGCGCCGCTACCAGCGCGACACACTGCGCCGGGTCGCCTTCGTACGTGCCGCCCAGCGCGTCGGCATCCCGCTGGCCACCATCCGTGAGGCGCTCGCCGAACTGCCCGAGGAGCGGACTCCGACCCGTGCGGACTGGGCCCGGCTCTCCGAGGCCTGGCGTGCCGAACTGGACGAGCGCATCCGCCAGCTGAGCCGGCTCCGTGACCATCTCACGGACTGCATCGGCTGCGGCTGCCTGTCGCTGGAGACGTGTGTGCTGTCCAATCCGGACGACATCATCGGCGAACGGCAGTCGGGGTCGCGGCTGATGGTGGAACGGGGATCCAGGCGGGCGCCACGCACGCCGGAGCAGAGGGAAGCGGCCGACAACTGCTGCTGAACGACCCCGTCCTCCCACGGGCGGGCAGCGCCGGGACGCCTGTACTGAACCAGGCCCTCCGGACCCGGACCAGGTCACCGACGGTGCCGGACTCCACTGACAACGGGGGGTGCGGCAGCACCGGCGCACCCCCGCGCTCCGAGGGCTGTGCTCACGCCGACACCAGCAGGCGCACGCGCCTGGTCGCCGTCAGCGTCTCGGGTGTCAGAACGGGAGCCGGAACGACGATGCCGCAGTCCGTGCAGACCGGGCCCGACGAGGGCTCGTGGGCCAGGCCATACATCCAGACGAGGCGCTCGCCGGTGCACACCGGGCAGACCGAGCCCGGCCCGTGCTCCAGTGCGGAGATGATCCGGCGCAGCACCTCGGCCAGCGGCTCATGGGGGTGGACCTTCGGGTCGTCGCACCAGGCGACCCCGAAGCCGCCCCAGGTCAGCCGGTGCCAGTCGTCCACACTGCCCGGCCTGCGCAGTCCGTCGTGCTTCTCCCGCCTGCGGCGCTCGGTGAACCCGGCCTCGTAGGCGAGCCAGACGGAACGGGCCTCCTCCAGCTCCTCCAGTGCGGCCACGAGCCGCACTGGGTCGGGGGAGCGGTCCTCGGGACCGAACCCGGCCCGGGAGCACAGATGGTCCCAGGTCGCCCGATGCCCGTACGGGGCGAACTTCTCAAGGCACTTGCGCAGCGAGTAGCGGCGTAGCGCCAGATCACACCGCTGGTCGCGCACCTGTCTCGCCAGACTCCGGAAACCGGCCATCGCCCTGCACCTCCGTCACACCTGCAGCTGTACTTCGGTCACTTCGGCGACGTCCGCACGGACGCCGCCGAATAGACGTATCGACAAGCGATTCGGCTCCATCCGTTTTCCGATGACCTCCATCAGCCACGGTTCTCGGTTGTCCCTCATGCCGTCGGTCGCCGTCGAGAGCTCCACTTGACCCTTGTCATTCCGAAAAGTTGACGCATGTTCATATTCACTCCCGGGGATACCGGCGGTAACGTCCGCCCACCAACGTCGGGAGGAGCTGCCATGCCACGGCGCACCCCACGCACCACCCTCGACAGACTGAGAACTCCTCGCAGGCTTCCCAAGTTCCTCAAGACCGCGTCGATATGCGTGCTCATCGCCGGTCTGTTGTCGCCGGTCGCCGCGGGTACGGCCGAAGCGGCCGCCTCCAACGACTACTGCGGCGGTCAGTGTTCGGACATCCTTCCACCGGGCGAGAACGGCAATGCCACCCTCGCCCAGATCCTCCTCAACCAGGCCTTCGGCACCCAGCCGAGCCACGCCGAGGACCAGCTCGGCCCGTACGCCAACCTGGCCACGGGCTACTCCACGCTCACCGACGCGAAGATCAACAACTTTTTCAACGACGCGTCGTTCGGCGTCCCGTCCGATCAGGTCGCCTCCTCCGAGAAACCCGCGGGCCGCAGCGACGTGACGATCGTCCGCGACAAGAAGTCCGGTGTGCCGCACATCACCGGCACCACTCGCTACGGCACCGAGTTCGGCGCCGGATACGCGGCGGCCGAGGACCGGTTGTGGCTGATGGACGTCTTCCGCCATGTCGGACGCGGCCAGCTGACCTCCTTCGCCGGCGGCGCGGCCGCCAACCAGGGCCTTGAGCAGGAGTTCTGGCGCAATGCCCCGTACACCGAGGCCGATCTCCAGGCCCAGATCGACCGCGCGGTGGCCGGCGCCGGCGACCGCGGCAAGCAGGCCCTCGACGACGTCAACGCCTACCTCGCCGGAGTCAACGCCTACATCGACGCCTCCGACAGCGGGCGCTACTTCCCCGGCGAGTACGTCCTGACCGGCCACAAGGACGCCATCACCAACGCCGGCACCATCGAGCACTTCAAGGTCACCGACATGGTCGCGCTGGCCTCCGTCATCGGCGCGCTGTTCGGCTCCGGCGGCGGCGGCGAGGTCAACAACGCCATCTCGCTGCTCGCCGCCCAGTCCAAGTACGGCGTGGAGCAGGGCACCGCGGTCTGGGAGTCCTTCCGCGAGCGCAATGACCCCGAGGCCGTCCTCACCGTCCACAACGGCGAGAGCTTCCCGTACGCCTCGAAGCCCGACAGCCCGCAGGGCGCGGCACTGCCCGACGCCGGTTCGGTCACCCAGGAGCCGCTCGTCTACGACCGCACCGGCAGCGCGGCCGGCGCGAGCGCCGCCCGTGCCTCCAAGACCGCCGCCACCACCGCTCTGACCTCCGCGAAGCGGGGCATGTCCAACGCCCTCGTGGTGAGTGGCAAGTACACGGCGAGCGGTCACCCGGTCGCCGTCTTCGGACCGCAGACCGGCTACTTCGCGCCCCAGCTGCTCATGCTCCAGGAGATCCAGGGCCCGGGCATCAGCGCACGCGGTGCCTCGTTCGCGGGCCTGGGCATGTACGTCGAACTGGGCCGCGGGCAGGACTACTCGTGGAGTGCCACGACCTCCGGCCAGGACATCATCGACACCTACGCGGTCGAGCTGTGCCAGGACGACTACCACTACCTGTACCACGGCACCTGCACCGCCATGGACAAGATCGAGCAGAAGAACGCCTGGTCCCCGACCGTCGCCGACGGAACCGCGGCCGGGTCCTACACGATGCGGGTCTGGCGGACGAAGTACGGTCCCGTCGAGTACCGCGCCACCGTCGGCGGCAAGAAGGTCGCCTACACCACCCTGCGCTCGTCCTTCCAGCACGAGGCCGACTCGATCATCGGGTTCCAGATGCTGAACGACCCCGGCTACGTCAAGGGCCCGCAGGACTTCCAGAGTGCCGTGCAGCACATCAACTACACGTTCAACTGGTTCTACGCCGACTCCCAGCACACCGCGTACTACAACAGCGGCGACAACCCGGTGCGCGCGAGCGGTGTCGACGCCGAGTTCCCGGTGTGGGCCCAGACCGCGTACGAGTGGCGGAACTGGGACCCGGCGACGAACACGGCGGACTACACACCGCCGTCCCAGCACCCCAACTCCATCGACCAGGACTACTACATCTCCTGGAACAACAAGCAGGCCAAGGACTACACGGCCGCTCCCTGGGGCGAGGGCCCGGTCCACCGCGGCAATCTGCTGGAGGACCGGGTGAAGAAGCTGGTGGCGGCCGGCGGGGTGACCCGCGCCTCGCTGACTAAGGCGATGGCGGACGCGGCGCTCGCCGATCTGCGGGCCGAGGACGTGCTGCCGAAGCTGCTGGCGGTCGTCAACAGCTCGACCGTCACGGACCCGGCGGCCGCGGCGGCGGTGAGCAAGCTGTCCGCGTGGGTGTCGGCGGGCGCACGGCGCACGGAGACCTCGGCGGGCTCGAAGACGTACGCCGACGCCGATGCCATCCGCATCCTGGACGCCTGGTGGCCGTTGCTGGTGAAGGCCGAGTTCGAGCCGGGGCTCGGCAGCGACCTGTACGCGGCCATCACCGCCAACCTGCCGGTCGACGAGTCCCCCTCGGCGGCGCACGGCCCGACCGGGTCGCACGCCGGCAGCTCCTTCCAGTACGGCTGGTGGAGTTATGTCGACAAGGACATCCGGGCGGTGCTGGGCCGGCCGGTGCAGGGCCCGCTGGCGCAGAAGTACTGCGGCGGCGGCAGCCTCAGCGCCTGCCGTGACGCCCTGATCAGCACCCTCAAGCAGGCCGCCGGCATGACCGCCTCCCAGGTGTACCCGGGCGACGACCAGTGCTCGGCGGGCGACCAGTGGTGCGCCGACTCGATCACTCAGCGCGCCCTCGGCGGTATCAAGCACGGCAGGATCAGCTGGCAGAACCGGCCGACGTTCCAGCAGGTGGTGGAGTACACGTCGCACCGGTAGGCCATCCCGGGCGGCGGGCCGAGTCAGCTCACCCGGCCCGCCGCCAGCACCACCTGGGCCAGTTCCCGGTGGACGATGTCGCTGTGCGCGCCCGACGGCGGGCCGCCGCGGCAGACCACCGAGGACGCGTCGACGTTCACGCAGCCCGACGTCGGCAGGCTCCTCGTCAGCGCGTCGGCGAGCGTGAGGTTCCGCGTCCCGTCGACCGCTTGCACCCCGTCGTGGCCCATCGCCCCCCACTGAGGCCCGAGGAGGCGGCCGATGTCGAAGCCCTCCACCGGGCCGGGGAACTCGCCGGCCGCCGACCGGTCGTCGCCCGCCATCCGCGACGCCATCGGATACAGCGTGCCGAGCGCCGAGTCGAAGCGGGAGTAGCAGCACACCAGCGGACCGTCGATGCGGTTGTGCCGCCCGTTCAGCGCGCCGCTCGCATGTGGGTCCTGGGGCAGCCGGGCGGCGAACGCGTAGTGCGAGAAGGCGCCTTGGAGCAGCGTCACCGACTTCACCGACCGCACGCCGTCGGGCAGCCCGCGCAGCGCGAACGACACCAGCCGCCCGCCGAAGCTGTGCCCGACCAGATGGACGCGCACGTCCGGCGCCGTCCGGGCCAGTTGCCCGATCAGCGGTCCGAGGCCGTGCTCCCCGACCGTGCCCGCGCGCCGTTTCATCGCGTAGTACGTCGCCTGGCGCAGCAGTTCGTGCGCCCCGTCCCACACACCCTTCGGCGTGAACGCGAACCCCGCGGCCCCCGAAGCCTCTCCGTCGCCCGACTCCACCCGCTCCAGCGCCCGCGCGAACTCATGGCACACCCGTGCCGTGTCGCCCAGCAGCATCAGCGGATCGCCCCCGGCCACCTGCTCCGACAGCGTGTCCGCGGCGCACCCGGCCTGCGGCCCTCCGGCTCGCACCTCCACCAACAGCCGTACCAGACGCCCGAACTCCTCCAGGGAGGCGTCGTCGTCCGGGTGCTGTTCCAGCAGCCGGACGATCTGCTCCACCACGGTGGCGCGGCCGGGGAACATCTCCAGGAGGGCATGGCGGCTGCCCTTGTCCAGCTGCGGACGCGGGGGAGTGGGGGCAGCGGCCACCGCCGTCGGCGGGAAGTCCGGGATCGGTTCGTCCGTGAACATCATCGACGGCCAGATCACCCCCACATACCCGAGGCGCGCCCCCGGTGCCAGGGAGGGCACCGGCGCGAAGAACCGGCCGTAGAGCCGTCTCGCGCCGGAGCGCTCGTTGTTCCAGCCGTGCGCGAAGACCAGCAGGTCCCGCACCCCTTGCCGGCTCACCTCCGCGAGCAGCCGGTCCCTCTCCGGCCCGTCCACGTCGCCGTCCGCGTCGAAGGTCAGCTCCCAGTAGGGACTCACGCTCATTGCCGGTACCGCCATGACGGACTCCCTTGCCCCGAGGCCCAGTGCACTGTGGGCGCATCGTCCTGCCGCCGGGGAGGGTTGGCCATACGTCACGACTCATCCGTACAGGAGATACTCCCTGCGGACACGCCGGAAAGCCGCCAGCTCGTCCTGCCAGGCGGCCACGACCTGGTCGGCCGTCGCTCCCGCGTCGATCATCGTGCGGACCCGCGTGGATCCCGTGAGCTTGTCGATCCAGTCGTCGGACCGCCAGGCGAATCCGCTCCAGACCTTCTTCGCGGTGACGAGCAGCGCGATCCCGGTGCGCACGGGGTCGTACGCGGCCCGGTCGTGCACATGGATCTGCACACCGCCCACGGTCTTGCCCTGGAACTTCGAGAAGGTGGGCGCGAAGTACGCCTCCCGGAAGTGCACGCCGGGCAGCCCCAGCCGCTCCGCTTCGGCGGCCCACCGCCCGTCGATCCCTTCGGCGCCGAGGAGTTCGAAGGGGCGGGTGGTGCCGCGCCCCTCCGACAGGTTCGTGCCCTCGAAGAGACAGGTCCCCGAGTAGACGAGCGCGGTGTCGGGGGTCGGCATGTTCGGGCTCGGCAGCACCCAGGGCAGGCCGGAGGCGTCGAAGAAGTCGGACCGCTTCCAGCCGGTCATCAGGACGGTCTCCAGCGCGACCGGCTTGGCGAGGAACTCCGCGTTGAACAGCCGCGCCAGCTCGGCCACCGTCATCCCGTGCGCCTGGGAGATCGGCTGCCGTCCCACGAAGGACGCGAACTCCTTGTGCAGCACCGGTCCTTGGGCGGACCGCCCGGTCACGGGGTTCGGCCGGTCCAGGACCACGAACCGCTTGCCCGCGAGCTGTGCCGCCTCCATGCAGTCGTACATCGTCCATATGTAGGTGTAGAAGCGGGCCCCGACGTCCTGGATGTCGAAGACGACCGTGTCGACGCCGGACGCCGTGAAGACGTCCGCCAGCGGCTGACCGCTCTTGAGGTACGTGTCGTAGACGGGCAGGCCGGTCGCCGGGTCGTCGTAGCGGCCCTCCGAGCCGCCCGCCTGAGCGGTGCCCCGGAAGCCGTGCTCGGGGCCGAAGACGGCGACCAGGTTCACCCGGGGGTCGGCGTGCATCACGTCGACGATGTGCCGTACGTCCCTGGTGACCCCCGTTGGATTGGTCACGATGCCGACGCGCTGCCCGGCCAGCGGCGCGTAGCCGCCGGCCGCGAGCCGTTCGAAGCCGGTGCGCAGCCGCCGGCCGCCCGCGGCGGCGGACGCCACGGGTGCGGGGAGCGACACGGCCGCCGTGGCCGCGGCCAGCAGCCCTCGTCTGGACAGCCTCATGGGGTGACCTCCGTGATCGACGGAACTGTCATGACCACGCACGCTAGTGCGGCCCCCGGCGCTGTGGAAGGAACCATACGTTCCCGGCACACGACCCGGCACGTGCGGCTTCCTCGTTCCGTGCACCACGGGCCGCCTCTTCCCTCGTCACATACCGACTGGTTAGTCTGACGTCCGCAGCAGAGCCGGCTGCAGGCAGAGCCGACTGCGACAGAGCCGATTCGCGTCGTGCCGAAGGAGGCCGATGGTGGAAGCCGTGCGGGATGCGGGAGTCGTCGTCACCGGAGCGGGAGGCGGCATCGGTGCGGCGCTGGCCCGCCGCTTCGCCGCCGAGGGGGCCCGGGTCGTCGTCAACGACCTGGACGCCGGCCGGGCGAAGGCCGTGGCCGACGAGATCGGCGGCATCGCGGTCCCGGGCGACGCCTCCGCGATCGTGGCCGAGGCGCGGGAAGCCCTCGGCGGCACGGTCGACGTCTACTGCGCCAACGCGGGCCTCGGCTCCGGCGGCACCGAGGCCGCCGACGAGGAGGTGTGGGCCCAGGCCTGGGACGTCAACGTCATGGCGCATGTACGCGCCGCCCGCGCCCTCCTGCCCGACTGGCTGGAGCGCGGCGCGGGCCGCTTCGTCTCCACCGTCTCGGCCGCCGGACTGCTCACCATGATCGGCGCCGCCCCGTACAGCGTCACCAAGCACGGGGCCTACGCCTTCGCCGAGTGGCTGTCGCTGACGTACCGGCACCGCGGCCTTAAGGTCCACGCGATCTGTCCCCAGGGCGTGCGCACCGACATGCTGACCGCCTCCGGCAGTGCCGGCGAACTGGTGCTCGTACCGACCGCGATCGCCCCCGAGGACGTCGCCGACGCGCTCCTCGAGGGCATCGAGGCGGACCGGTTCCTGATCCTGCCGCACCCCGAGGTCGCCGCCTACTACCAGGCACGCGCCACCGAGCCGGACCGCTGGCTGACCAGCATGAACCACCTCCAGCAGAAGTGGGAGGCCGCCCAGTGAGCGCTTCCCCGTATGCCGCCAAGCCCTGGCTCGCGCTTCTCGACGACGCCCAGCGCTCCCCGGTCAGCCCCGCCGACTCCCTGGTGCACGCCCTGCGCGGGGCTCCCGCCGACCGCACGGCCCTCGCCTACTTCGACGGCCGGATGAGCTACGCGGAACTGGACGCGCTGACCGACTCCGTCGCCGGGTACCTGGCCGGCCGCGGTCTGGAGCGTGGCGACCGCGTCGCGATCCTGCTCCAGAACTCCCCGCACTTCGTGCTCGCCCTGCTCGGCGCCTGGAAGGCGGGGTTGACCGTCGTGCCGGTCAACCCGATGTACAAGTCGGGCGAGGTCACCCATGTCCTGAAGGACGCGGAGGTGACCGCCCTGGTGTGCTCCGACCGCGCCTGGGAGTCGTATCTGCGCGAGACGGCCGCCGGATCGCCCGTACGGATCGTGCTCACCGCCTGCGAGCTGGACCTCCAGACCCGCGGCGACGCACGGGTGCTGACCTTCGAGCGGCTCGAGCAGGCCGCCGACGCCGACGACCTGCTCGCCGCCGCCCGGCAGGGCCACAAGGCGCCCGAGGGCCGCGACCCCGCCCCGTCCGACATCGCGCTGATCAGCTACACCTCCGGCACCAGCGGCACCCCCAAGGGCGCCACCAACACGCACGGCAACATCATGTACAACGCCGAGCGGCAGCGGACAGGTCTCGGCCTGCCCGAGCAGCCCGTCTACTTCGCGCTGGCACCCCTGTTCCACATCACCGGGATGGTGTGCGAACTGGTGGCGTGCCTCAACAGCCGGGGCACGCTGGTCCTCGCCTACCGCTTCGAGCCAGGCGTCGTCCTGGACGCGTTCGCCGAGCACCGGCCCCACTACACCGTGGGCCCCTCGACCGCCTTCATGGCCCTGGCGGCCCACCCGTCCGTCACCCCCGGCCACTTCTCCTCCTTCCGGGTCATCTCCTCCGGCGGGGCCCCGCTGCCGCCCGCCCTGGTGGAGAAGTTCCGGGCCGGCTTCGGGCCGTACGTCCGCAACGGCTACGGACTCACCGAGTGCACCGCCCCCTGCGCCGCCGTGCCGCCCGGCCGTGAGGCACCGGTGGACCCGGAGTCCGGGACGCTGGCCGTCGGCGTGCCGGGCCCCGACACGGTCGTGCGCATCGTCGACGACCAGGGCGAGGAGGTGCCGTTCGGCCGGCAGGGTGAGATCGTCGTACGGGGCCCGCAGGTGGTGCCCGGCTACTGGCGGCGTCCCGAGGCCACCGCCGAGACCTTCCCGGACGGCGAGCTGCGCACCGGCGACATCGGCTTCATGGACGAGCAGGGCTGGCTGTATGTCGTCGACCGGAAGAAGGACATGATCAACGCGTCCGGCTTCAAGGTGTGGCCGCGCGAGGTCGAGGACGTCCTGTACACGCATCCCGCGGTCCGTGAGGCGGCCGTCGTCGGGGTGCCGGACGGATACCGCGGGGAGACCGTGAAGGCGTACATCAGCCTGCGTCCGGGCGCCGTGGCGGACCCGGACGCGCTGGCGGCCTACTGCAAGGAGAGACTGGCGGCTTACAAATACCCGCGTCAGGTGGAGATCCTCCCCGACCTGCCGAAGACGGCGAGTGGGAAGATCCTCCGTCGGGAACTGCGTTCCCGTCCGCAGGCGACCCAGTAGACATGACGGAAAGGCAGGTGGCGGCAGTGCCCAGAACGACGGACGGGGACGGCGCACCCGTCCCGCAGCGGCTGCTGGCCGCCGCCACCCGGCTCTTCGCGGACCAGGGCTACGACCGCACGTCCGTGCAGGAGATCGTCGAGGCGGCCGGCGTCACCAAGGGGGCGCTGTACCACTACTTCGGGTCCAAGGACGATCTGCTGCACGAGGTGTACGCGCGCGTGCTGCGGGTCCAGCAGGAGCGTCTGGACGCCTTCGCTGACGCCGACGAGCCGGTGGAGAAGCGGCTGCGGGCCGCGGCCGCGGACGTCGTCGTCACCACGATCGAGAACCTCGACGACGCGATGATCTTCTTCCGGTCCATGCACCATCTGAGCCCGGAGAAGAACAAGCAGGTCCGCGCCGAACGGCGCCGCTACCACGAGCGGTTCCGCGCCCTGATCGAGGAGGGCCAGAAGGAGGGCGTGTTCTCCACCGCCACGCCCGCCGACCTGGTCGTGGACTACCACTTCGGCTCGGTGCACCACCTGTCGACGTGGTACCGGCCCAACGGCCCGCTCAGCCCCCAACAGGTCGCCGACCATCTGGCGGATCTGCTGCTGCGGGCGCTTCGCCCGTAACCGACCTGTGCGCAGGTGAGGGACGGACGCGTGTGCGTCCGCCCCTCACCCCTGTGTCACACGTACTTCTTCAGCTCACGTCGCGCCAACGACCGCTGGTGCACCTCGTCCGGGCCGTCCGCGAGCCGCAGGGTCCGCGCGGCCGCCCACAGCTCGGCCAGCGGGAAGTCCTGGCTCACGCCGCCCGCGCCGTGCAGCTGGACCGCCTTGTCGATGATGTCGACGACCGTGCGCGGGGTGGCGATCTTGATCGCCTGGATCTCGGTGTGAGCCCCCCTGTTGCCGACCGTGTCCATCATCCACGCGGTCTTCAGCACCAGCAGCCGCAGCTGTTCGACCGCCACGCGCGCATCGGCGATCCAGTTGTGCACGACGCCCTGCTGGGCCAGTGCCTTGCCGAACGCCGTTCGTTCCACCGCCCGCCTGCACATCAGCTCGATCGCCCGCTCCGCCATGCCGATCAGCCGCATGCAGTGGTGGATACGGCCGGGACCGAGCCGGGCCTGGGCGATGGCGAAGCCGCCGCCCTCCTCGCCGATCAGGTTCGCCACCGGTACGCGCACGTGGTCGAAGACCACCTCGGCGTGCCCGCCGTGGTAGTGGTCCTCGTAGCCGTAGACCTGCATCGCGCGCTTGACGTGGACGCCGGGCGTGTCACGCGGGACCAGCACCATGGACTGCTGACGGCGGATGTCGGACCCGTCCGGATCCGTCTTGCCCATCACGATGAAGATCTTGCAGTCCGGGTTCATCGCCCCGGAGATGTACCACTTGCGGCCCGTGATGACGTAGTCACCGCCGTCGCGCTCGATGCGCGTGGTGATGTTCGTCGCGTCCGAGGAGGCCACCTCGGGCTCGGTCATCGCGAACGCCGAGCGGATCTCCCCGGCGAGCAGCGGCTCCAGCCACTGCTTCTTCTGCTGGTCGTCACCGAACTGCGCCAGCACCTCCATGTTGCCCGTGTCTGGTGCCGCGCAGTTCAGCGCGGTGGGCGCCAGCTGAGGGGAGCGGCCGGTGATCTCGGCGAGCGGCGCGTACTGCAGGTTGGTGAGCCCGGCGCCGTACTCGGAGTCCGGCAGGAAGAGGTTCCACAGGCCCTGCCTGCGGGCCTCGGCCTTCAGCTCCTCGACGATCGCGGGGGTGTCCCAGGGCGAGGCGAGCCGCTCGCGTTGCTCGTCCGCGACGGCTTCCGCCGGGTAGACGTACTCGTCCATGAAAGCGAGCAGCTTGGCGCGCAGCTCTTCGGTGCGCGCGTCGAATGCGAAGTCCATGGCGGATCAGCCCTCCTGAAGAGTGGTCAGGCCGTGCTCGATGAAGACGGGCACCAGCCCGCCGATGCGGTCGAAGCCCGGTCCGACCGTCTGGCCGAGCGTGTAGCGGTAGTGGATGCCCTCGAGGATCACCGCGAGCTTGAACCAGGCGAACGCCGTGTACCAGGAGACGGCGGCGAGGTCACGGCCCGAGCGGGCGGCGTACCGCTCGATCAGCTCCGCCGGATCCGGGTGCCCGGGTGCCTGGGCGGTGGTGGAGACGGGGGAGTCGGGCGTGCCGAGGGGCACGCTGTACATCACCAGCAGGCCCACGTCGGTGAGCGGGTCGCCGAGGGTGGACATCTCCCAGTCGAGGACGGCGGTTATGCGGTCGTCGTCGCCCAGCAGCACGTTGTCCAGGCGGTAGTCGCCGTGGATCACGGTCGGAGCGGGCGAGACGGGCAGTGCCCGGCCCAGTGCGGAGTGCAGCTCGTCTATGCCGGGCAGATCGCGGTTGCGGGAGGCGTCCAGTTGCTTGCCCCAGCGGCGCAGCTGGCGGTCCAGGAATCCCTCGGGGCGGCCGAAGTCGTCGAGGCCCACTGCGGCCGGGTCCACCGCGTGCAGCTCGACCAGGGTGTCCACCAGGCCGAGGACCGCGTCCCGCGTACGCTGCGGGCCGAGCGAGGCCAGCTGTTCGGCGGTGCGGTACGGCGTGCCCTGGACGAAGTCCATCACGTAGAAGGGGGCCCCGAGGACGGAGTCGTCCTCGCACAGCAGTACCGGACGCGGGACCGGGACGGATGTCGGATGCAGCGCGCTGATCACCCGGTGCTCGCGCTTCATGTCATGTGCGGTGGCGAGCACATGCCCGAGCGGGGGGCGCCGTACGACCCAGTCGGATGCCCCGTCCGAGACCGCGTAGGTGAGGTTCGACCGCCCGCCCTCGATCAGCCGTCCGGTCAGGGGTCCGGTGACCAGGCCGGGCCGCTCGGTGTCGAGCAGGCCGCGCAGCCGGTCGAGATCGAGACCTGGCGGGTGGTCTGGGCTCATCGTTGCTCCTCCAGCGCGGTGACAGGACCTGCATCATGATGCCGACCGGTCGGTATGCAGTCCAGAGCGCGGAGCGAACGTGATCGGCGCCACGGTGTCATGGTGGCGCCGACGGCCGGAGCTGTCACGGCGGCATGGCACCGCCGTGCGCTCATACGGGGCCGGCTGTCGCGCGCGGTGCGCGTCCGGCGTCAGGAGTTTCGGGTGCGGTCGGCGCCGCGTGCGTCAGTGGTCGTCGCCCGGCCCGTCCGCGGCCGATGCCGCGTGCGTCAGTGGTCGTCCCAGTGGTCTTCGTGCGCGGCGTGGCGATGGCCGTCGTGCAGATAGTCGATATGGTCGCCGTGCTGGACCTGGCGGTGGCCGCACCCCTCGCCGTGCCGGTGCTCGTGGCCTCCCTCATGGCTGACATGGCCGCCGGCCTCGCACTCGTCCCAGTGGTCTTCGTGCTCGCGGTGCAGATGGCCGTCGTGCGCGTAGTCGACGTGGTCCCCGTGGGGTACCGCGTCGTGGCCGCAGGCCGGGCCGTGGCTGTGGTCGTGCGCGGTGTGTTCCCGGTGGACGGTGCTCATGGCGCTCACCTTCGAAGGCGCGTGCAGTGACGGTTCAGGCTAACGAGACAAAACGCCTCTTTCGCCGTCATCCGGGATGCGCGCCGTCCGGATGCCCCGACCGTGTTCAGAACACCAGCGCCACGGCGCACACGGCAAGGGCGATCGTGCACAGGGCCGCGGCGGCGGCGTAGCGGGGGGTGAGGCGAGGCGGCCGGCCGGGTTCCGCCATGGCGAGGGCCCGGATACGCCCATGGGCGAGGGCCAGGAAGGCGAGCCAGAGCAGGCAGCACACGGAGGCGATACCCAAGCCGGCCGCCGTGCCGCTGTGCAGCGCCGACTTCGCGGCGAGCACCGCGGCGACGGTGCCCGACAGGGTCGTACGCCGCCAGGCGAGCCGGGTGCGCTCCGGCTGGAGCCCCGGGTCGCGCCCGGAGGCCGGGGCGCTCATCCTTCCCAGCCGGTGATCACGACCACGACCATGGCGATGGCCACCACGGCGACGACGATGCTCAGCAGGGCCGGGAACCGGGAAGCGGGCAGGTCGTCGCCCCGCCGCATCGCCCGTTCGCAGCGCACCCAGTGGTTGATGGCGCGCAGCGAGCACAGGACCCCGGCGGCGAGCAGCCCGAGGGCGAGCCCGACGCGCCAGGCCCAGCGCAGGTCCGGCAGGAACTGGTCCACGGCGAAGCCGCCGCCGATCAGCGCCAGCGCGGTACGCAGCCAGGCCAGAAAGGTCCGCTCGTTGGCCAGCGAGAAGCGATAGTCGGGCGTACGGCCTTCCTCCCGGATGTCCTGGGGCGCGAACCACAGCCGGACGTTCCGTACGAATTCGATCACGTGCAGGACCCTACCGGACCCCGGGGCAGAGACCGGGGCCGGGCTCCTGGAGAGGGTGGAGACAGGCGGTCAGCCGGTGGAGCGGAGGTGGGCCTTGAGCCGTTCGTAGGCGGCGAGTCCGTCCGGGACCCAGGCCCAGTCGGACAGCCGGCGTTCCACCTCCTCCTCCGGCAGGAAGTCGTGCCAGGCGACCTCCTCGGCCTGGGGGCTGACGGGCAGGTCGCAGCGGACCCGGTAGACGGACGACCACCAGCTCTGCCCGGCGCCGTCGTCGTAGAGGAACTTGAACAGCGGCTCGGGCCGGGGCAGCCCGCTGACACCGAGTTCCTCCTCGGCCTCGCGCAGGGCGGCGTCGTCGTACGTCTCGCCCGCACCGACCACGCCGCCGACGAACATGTCGTACAGAGAGGGGAAGACCAGCTTGGTGGGGGTGCGGCGGTGGACGAAGACCCGGCCCTCGGCGTCCCGCGCCTGGATGAAGACGCACCGGTGGCGCAGCCCCCGCGCGTACGCCTCACCGCGAGCCGACTGCCCGATGACCCTGTCGTTCTCGTCCACGATGTCGAGGAGTTCGTCAGCGGCACTCATGGAACCATCCAAGCAGTGCGGGCCCCTTGGGCCATCGGTGGCCCCGGAGGCGCGCCAGCGTCCCGCGGTCCGTCACCGCGGCTGCAGATCCCTCTCCCGCTCCGGCTCGCCCAGCCCCCGTGGCATGGCCGGGTGAAGCCCGAGGAGCACGATGCCGAAGACGATCGCCGCCAGCCCGGCGGCCTGCCAGGCCAGCGCGCCGGTGTCAGTGCGCAGCTGGTCGCCGAGGAATCCGACCCCGCAGAGGATCCCGGCCAGCGGCTGGGCCGCGGTCAGCGCGGGCAGGGACATCCGCAGCGGTGCCGTCTCGAAGGCGCTCTGCACCAGGATCAGCCCCGTCACCCCGAGGACCAGCACGCCGTACGGCTGCCAGCCCGTGATGAACTCCGTCCAGCCGCCCGCCGTCAGCCGCTGCCCGCTGACCCGGGTGAGCGCGTCCTGCACCCCGTACAGCAGCCCCGCGGCGAGCCCCAGCAGTACCGGGCCGATGATCAGCCGGGACTTCTTGGCATACGTCGTCAGCAGCAACGCGAGGCCGACCACCACGCCGATGATCAGCCAGTGCCGTACGGGATCGGTGACCGCGTTGCCCCCTTTGGGCTGACCCGCCACGATGAACGCGCTGACGCCTCCGGCGAGCAGGAGGAGGCCGCCCCACCCCTGGCGGCCCAGGGGCTGTTTGGTCTGCCGGCGGGACTCGGCCAGCGCGAACAGCAGGTTCGTGGCGACCAGCGGCTCGACCAGGGAGATCTCCCCGTGGGCCAGCGCGATGGCACTGAGGATCATGCCGGCGACCATCAGGCCGAGGCCGCCGAGCCAGCGCGGCATCTTGACCAGGTCCAGCAGCAGCCGCGGGGAGAGGAAGTCGCTCAGCGGCGCCTGCTGGGCGGCGTTCTGCTGCAGCACGAACCCGGTGCCCAGGCAGAAGGCCGCGCTCACGGCGAGAGCCAGAACCAGTACTGACACGCTGTACCTCGATGATTCAGCGGAGTCACGGGATGCGTATCACGCCGACTGTAGCGCCAGCCGCTGTGGCCCGCCCGCCCTTGAACGCTTCCCCGCAGGGCCTCGCCCCGCCGAACGGAAGTCTCCCGGCGGTATCGAATACCCGCTGACAGGCGGTTGACTCGGTCACTCTTCTGCCCAAGGATCTGACCGGTCGGTAACAAGGCGGGCCGACCGGTAGTCACCGTGAGAGGACGGGCGCATGGCCTACGACGCTGATGTCATCGTGATCGGGGCAGGCCTCGCCGGGCTCACGGCGACCGCGGAACTGGTCGACGCCGGCCGGAAGGTGATCCTCCTCGACCAGGAGCCGGAGCAGTCGATGGGCGGCCAGGCGTTCTGGTCCTTCGGCGGCCTCTTCTTCGTCGACTCTCCGGAGCAGCGCCGGCTGCGGATCAAGGACAGCCATGGCCTCGCCCTCCAGGACTGGATGGGCACGGCGGCCTTCGACCGCCCCGAGGACCACTGGCCGCGCCAGTGGGCCGAGGCCTACGTCGACTTCGCGGCCGGTGAGAAGCGCGCCTGGCTGCACCGGCAGGGCATGCGCTTCTTCCCGGTCGTCGGCTGGGCCGAGCGCGGCGGCTACGACGCCACCGGGCACGGCAACTCCGTGCCCCGATTCCACATCACCTGGGGCACCGGCCCGGGAGTGATCGCCCCGTTCGTGCGGCGGGTGCAGGCCGGGGTGGCGCGTGGTCTCGTCCAGCTGAAGTTCCGTCATCGCGTCACGGGTCTCTCGCGCAGCGCGGGCGACGTCGACACCGTCACCGGTGAGGTCCTGGAGCCGTCGGACGTGCAGCGGGGCAAGGCCAGCAGCCGTGTGGTCGCCGGCGCCTTCGAGTTCAGGGCGCAGGCGGTGATCGTCACCAGCGGCGGTATCGGCGGCAACCACGAACTGGTGCGGGCCAACTGGCCGGAACGTCTCGGCACCCCGCCCGAGCGGATGGTCTCCGGTGTACCGGCGCACGTCGACGGCAGGATGCTGGCCATCGCCGAGGGCGCGGGAGCCCGGCTGATCAACGGCGACCGCATGTGGCACTACACCGAGGGCCTGCACAACTGGGACCCCATCTGGGACAACCACGGCATCCGCATCCTGCCGGGCCCCTCCTCCCTGTGGCTGGACGCCCGTGGCCGGCGGCTGCCCGTGCCGCTCTTCCCCGGCTTCGACACCCTCGGCACGCTCGAGCACATCATGAGGACCGGGTACGACTACACGTGGTTCGTGCTCGACCAGAGGATCATCGGCAAGGAGTTCGCGCTCTCCGGCTCCGAGCAGAACCCGGACCTCACCGGCAAGTCGGTCAGGGACGTGATCGGGCGGGCCCGCGCGGACGTGCCGGGACCGGTCAAGGCGTTCATGGACAACGGAGTCGACTTCGTCGTCGAGAAGGACCTGGGCGCGCTGGTGCGCGGCATGAACACGCTCACCAAGGAACCGCTGATCGACGAGGCCGACCTGCGCCGCGAGATCGTCGCGCGCGACCGGGAGATCCCGAACCCCTTCACCAAGGACCTCCAGGTGACGGCGATACGCGGTGCCCGTCGCTACCTCGGGGACCGGCTGATCCGGACTGCCGCCCCGCACCGCATCCTCGACCCCAAGGCGGGCCCGCTGATTGCGGTGCGCCTGAACATCCTCACCCGCAAGTCGCTCGGCGGTCTGGAGACCGACCTGTCTTCGCGGGTGCTGTCCGAGGGCGGCGACCCGCTCGCGGGGGTGTACGCGGCCGGGGAGGCGGCGGGCTTCGGCGGCGGGGGTGTGCACGGCTACCGCTCGCTGGAGGGCACTTTCCTCGGGGGTTGCCTGTTCTCGGGCCGTGCCGCGGGGCGGGCGGCGGCGAAGGCGGTCGGATAGCCGGCCGCGCGGGCAGGTCCGGTCCGGCGAACTCCCAAGGGCGGCGGCACGCGCGACGCCGCCTGCCGGCCGGTTCGGCGGGCGGCCGAGGAGGGCCGGCCGTGCAAGACTGTCCCAGGCTCAACCAGCATGGAGTCAAAGGCAGTTGACACGTGTCGTGGTGCTCGTCCGCCCTTGACTCCAACCGTTGGTGCGGGGTTTGCTGTGCGTGACCAAAACTTGACGAGCCGCGTTCTGTAAGGAAGCCCCGCGGTGCCACCCCCACCCCCACCCCCGCCGTCCTTCGGCCGCGGCCGCAAGCGTGCTGCCCAGGGCTTCGACGCCGCGCTGGACGACGCCGAACTCGTTGCCGCACGAGCCTCCCTCTCCCGGGGGCGATGGACCGCCGTCCGGTCCCTGCTCGCGTCCGACGCCGACGACTGGGACCGCCGAGGGCACCGGGTCACCGTTCTCGCGCAGGAGACCGCCGCCCTCGTCTGGGCGCAGGACTGGCTGCTCGCCGAACCGGACTCCCCCTGCGCCTCCGTCCTCGTCGCCCATGCCATCGTCCACCGCGCTCTGCAGGGCAAGGAGCGCCCGGAGGCGGCCCGCGAGGCCTGCCGGACGGCGGCCGCGCAGGCCCCCGAGGACCCGACGCCCTGGCTCGGCCTGCTGATCCTGGAGCGTTCGCTCGGCACCGAGGAGGACGTGGTCCGGTTGTTCGACGAGGTCCGCGCCCGCTACCCGGACCATCACCATGCGCACCACCTGGTGATCGCCAGGCTCGCCGAGCGCCGCGCCCACGCCGGCCAGGACCCGCTGCACGAGGTCTACGACTTCGCCAACTGGGCCGCCGAGCAGGCGCCCGCCGACTCACCGCTCGCCATCCTCCCCGTCGTCGCGCACGCCGAGCGCTACCGCGTGCTGGCCACCGCCGGAACCGAGTCCCCCGACCCCGTCGCCTCCGGGCACTGGGTCGGCCGACGGGCCCGCCAGGTGATGAAGGCCGCGTTCGACTGGTGGCTGGAATGGGAGCGCGACGATCATCCTCGCCGTCATGTCGACCTCAACTTCCTGGCCCACGCCAAGCACTGCGAGGGCCGGGACGCCGAGGCCGCCGCCCTGTTCCTGCGCATCGGACCGCATGTGACCCCGGCGCCGTGGTCGTACCCGGACCGCGACCCGTACGAGGCCTTCCGCGCCGCGCGCGAAAGGGCTCTAGGTACGACGTGACGGCTCGCCGCAAAGATCCGGAAGACCTCGTCCAGAAAGCCCCGTCCGCACAGTCCCCGTTCACCCGTCCCGAAAGGACAACCGCGCGATGACGACCGGCAGTTCGAGCACGAGCAGACCCGCCGCCGACGGCGGCGCCATCAGCACCTTCAAAGGACAGGAGCGCGCGCTCCGCGCCAACCGCCTGGGCACGGCCGGACTGCTGCTGTCCGTGCTCGCCGCGACCGCCCCGCTCATGGTGGTCGCGGGTGTCATGCCCACTGCATTCGCGGTGATGGGCATCGTCGGCCAGCCGCTGCTCTTCGTCATCCTCGGGTGCGTACTGGCCCTGTTCTCCGTCGGGTACGCGGAGATGAGCCGTCACGTCCACAACGCGGGCGCGTTCTACGCGTACATCTCCCGCGGCCTCGGCGGCACGGCGGGAGCGGGCGCGGCCGTGGTCGCCCTCGTCGCGTACAGCGCGCTGCAGTTCGGGATCTACGGCATCTTCGGCTTCGAGGTCTCCAGCCTGTGCGCCACCCACCTGGACCTCCAGGTCGCCTGGTGGATACCGGCGCTGGTGGCCGTGGCCGTCGTCGGGGCGCTCGGCTGGCTGAAGATCGACGTCAACGCGCGCCTGCTCGGCGTGCTGCTGCTGATCGAGGTCACGCTCGTCGTCATCTTCGATGTCGCGGCGGTGGGCAACCCCGCCAAGGAGGGTCTGTCGCTGCACGCCTTCAACCCGGACACGCTCACCGGGGCGGGCGTCGGCACCGCGTTGTGCTTCTGCATCGCCGCCTTCACCGGCTTCGAACAGGCGCCCGTCTACGCCGAGGAGACCAGCCGCCCGCACGTCCTGGTGCCGCGCGTGATGTTCCTGGCGATCGGTTTCGTCTCCGTCTTCTTCGCCATCAGTTCCTGGACGCTGACGATCGCCGCGGGGCCCTCCGCCATCGTCCCGGCCGCGCAGAAGCAGAGCGCGGGTCTGCTGTTCTGGCTGACCGAGTCCATCCTCGGCCACCCCGTCAGCATCGTGATGCAGGTGCTGTTCGTGACCGGCATGTTCGCCGCGCTGCTCAGCTTCCACAACGTCGTCGCCCGTTACGCCTTCGCCATGGGCCGTGAGGGACTGCTGCCCGCCGCCTTCGGCCGTACGACGGGTACCAACGGCGCCCCCGGCACGGGCTCGCTGCTGCAGAGCGCGGTGTCCGCGGTGATCGTGATCGTCTTCGCCGTGGCCGACGACAAGCCGACCGGCGACCCGACCGCGCCCGTACTGCACCTGTTCACCTGGTTCGGCAGCGTCGGCGCGCTCGGTGTCACCCTGCTGATGGTGGGGGCCTCCGTCTCGGTGATCGTCTTCTTCGCCCGCCGCGGCTCCGCCCGTGCGCAGGCCTGGCGGCTCGTCAGCTCCGCGGTGGCCGGTCTCGCGCTGCTGGTGATCGTCGGCTACACCGTCAAGGACTTCGACGTCCTCGTCGGCACCGGCCCGGACTCCGCGCTCGCCTGGCTGCTCCCGGCGATCATCGGTGTGGCCCTGCTGCTCGGCCTGGTCCAGGGGCTGCTGATGCGCTCCCGCAATCCCCAGGCGCATGCCCGCATCGGCCTCGGCAACGAGGCGTTCCAACTGGAGAAGGTGGCCGAATCGGCGTCGTGACCCCTTGATCCACTTCCTGAGAACCGGGTGAGAAGTGGTTACGGAATTCTGACGAGCATCCGGCACCCCTGGCCTCGAAGGGGTGTCGGGTGCTCGAATCGTGGTGTGAACCCTGAACGACCCGAGGAGCGGGACGCACCGCAGCCCGCCGACCGCGAGACGCCGGAGGCCACCGGCACCCCGATCGGCCGCCGGGTCCTGCTGGGCACCCTCGGACTCGGCGCTCTCGGCGTCGTCGCCGCGCCCACGCTCCAGCGCGGCCTGGAGGGCTTCCTGGGCAGTGTCTCCGGCAAGGACCCGACGGGCCTGACCGGGCTGCTGCCCAACGGCGGCGGCTTCCGCTACTACTCGGTGACGGCGTCCGTTCCGCACCTGGGCGAGAAGGACTACCGCCTCACCGTGAACGGCCTGGTGGACCACCCGAAGTTGTACTCGCTGGCCGACCTGCGCGCGCTGCCGCAGACCCGGCTCGTGCACGACGTCCAGTGCGTCACCGGGTGGCGGGTGCCGAAGACGCCGTTCGAGGGGGTACGGCTCGCCACGCTGCTGGATGCCGCGGGCGTGCGCTCCTCGGCCGGCGCGGTCCGCTTCACCTGTTTCGACGGGGCCTACACCGAGAGCCTCACCCTCGACCAGGCGCGCCGCAGCGACGTGCTCGTCGCCCTCAAGATGCAGGACAAACCGGTGAGCTACGACCATGGCGGCCCGGTCCGCCTCTATGTCGCGCCCATGTACTTCTACAAGTCGGCGAAGTGGCTCTCCGGCATCACCGTCACCCAAGGCGTACGCCCTGGGTACTGGGAGGAGCGCGGGTACGACGTGGACGCATGGGTCGGCAAGTCGAACGGGCGGGACGATGCGCCCACCAGTTGAGGCCCCGACCCGGTCCACGCATGTGCGTCGCTTCAGCCGGGGCGAGAAGTGGGTGCACCGCGGCACGGCCGTGCTGATGGGCCTGTGCGTGGCGACGGCCGCCTGCCTGTACATCCCGACGTTCGCGGAGCTGGTGGGCCGCCGTGAACTCGTGGTGAGGATCCACGAGTGGGCGGGACTTCTGCTCCCGGTCCCGGTGCTGGCGGGCCTCGCCTCCCGGGCCTTCCGCGCGGACCTCGGCCACCTCAACCGCTGGGGGCCGCACGACCGGGTCTGGCTGCGCGCGGCCCTGCGCCGTGACCACCGCCGAGCCTTCCGGCCCGCGGGCAAGTTCAACGCCGGGCAGAAGACGTACGCCGCCTGGATCGCGGGCGCCACGTTGGTGATGCTCGGCACGGGACTGCTGATGTGGTTCACCCACCTCGCCCCGCTGGTGTGGCGCACCTCGGCGACCTTCGTCCACGACTGGCTCGCGCTGACCATCGGCGTGGTCCTGGCCGGCCACATCGGCATGGCCCTCGGCGACTCGGAGGCACGCCGGGGCCTGCGGACGGGACGGGTCAGCCGCCGGTGGGCGGAAGAGGAACATCCGCTGTGGCGGCCATAGCCGCCGCGAGACGGGCGGCGTCCTGACCGTGCCCGCCGACCGGGCCTCGACGTCGGGCCGTGCGCCGTCCGCGTCACGGGTATGGACCTGCCGACCTGGTTCTTGATCGGCACGTCTGCGTGTTCATCGAGCTCACCAGTGTCTGAGCGGGAGACGCCCAGGCCGACTTGCGTCGGCACACCCCTCGAACCGGATCTCAACTCGCATCGATCGACATGCGGGCGCCTGGCTGAAGCGCCTCGGCTTCCAGGCCAGGGCCGTCCAGTTGGCGGGCTGACTATTGGATCAGTGGTGAACAAAACCGCTGGTCGACGTGGTCCACACGGACCGCCGGGGCCGCCGTACTCCGGCGTCCAGAGGGTGTGTGCCCACTCCAGGGCATCGTGGCGGTGATCCCGGCTGTAAGAGGAACCAGGGATGCTCCCTTTGGCCCCGACCGCCTGGCCGAGGTGCGTGCGGTGAGCGAGCCTTGGCTCACGCCTCTTTCTGCGTGGGGGTGTGCCCGGCCGTCCGTCGCCCGGCACACCCCGATGTATCTGTCACCTCCGGTCGCCGTGGGATCCGCATGATCAGCACGTGAAGCCGGCTGTGGATAGGAGCCTCGGTGAGTAAGGTCCCTGTAAGCAAGTTGCCGATGGTCGGCGTGCTCTTCTGGACGATCAAGATCGTGGCAACCACGCTGGGGGAGTCGGTATCGAACTTTGTGTCGATGACGCCCCTGCATCTCGGCTACGCCACCAGCGCACTCATCTTCCTGGTGGCCTTCGCGCTCACCCTGGCAATGCAGTTGAAGAGCGACCGGTTCCAGCCAGCGGTGTTCTGGTCGGTGATCCTGACGACCAGCATCGTGGGCACCGCCATGTCGGACTTCATGAACCGCACTGCCGGGCTGGGCTACGCCGGCGGCGCAGCCGTGCTGACCACCCTGCTGGTGGTCGTGCTGATCGGGTGGCGAGCGACCGGGCAAACCATGGACGTGGAACGGATCGCCACAACCAAGGGCGAGGTCCTGTATTGGACCGCGACCTTGGTGTCCAACACGCTGGGCACCTCCAGCGGTGACTTTCTCTCGGATGGTCTGGGCATCGGCTTCCGTGACAGCGCTCTCCTGCTGTCTGGGACGATGTTGCTGATCCTCGCCGCGCATTACTGCACCCCGATCTCCGGCACAGTGCTGTTCTGGTCGGCCTATGTGCTGACCCGGCCCCTTGGTGCTGTCGCGGAGAACGCCGTCGAAAAGCCTGTCGCACAGGGGGGAATGGGAGTAGGAACGACCATCACGTCAGGAGCTCTGCTCGCCGTGCTCGTAGCGCTCGTGGGCTACCAGCAACTCACTAGGACAACCACGGCTGTACAGCAGCGAGGTACAGCAACCTCAGCAACCGTCAGTGTCGAATAGCGGCTCTCAAAGCACTCACTGCAGCCAGTACGACCCTCAACGGCACTCAGCTGCGTCCGCTGCCGTACAGGCGGGTTCATCGGCAGAGACCGCCCCGGCACTCGTGCACCCATGAACGCAGGTGAACGACCGTGGGCGCACCCCTCCCCTCACCAACAGGCTCGGTAGGCGTGTGGGCCGGCCGAAGCGGTAGGTGCCGCCAAAGCGGGGATGACAAGGGTGCGCGTCACTGCCGCACCACGCGGGCGGCGGGCCCACCCGCTCCTCGACGTCCGCGACCCCGGCGGCGACCGAGGGGCCGTCGGTCACATCGAACGCGGCGGTGTGCACGTCCCCGGAAAGCTCCGCCGCCACCTTGGTGAGGCGGTCGGCATCGCGTCCGTTGAGGACCACCGTGCAGCCGGCCTCCGGCAGACCGCGGGCGAGTGCCGGTCCGATGCCCCGGCTGGAGCCGGTGACCAGGGCCGTGCGGCCGCTGATGTCGAAGAGTGGGTGAGCCGTCGTCGCCGTACTCCTAGATCACCAGGGACAACAGCAGGACCAGGGCGCCCGCGACCACCGAGATGATCGTCTCCATGACGGACCAGGTCTTGATGGTCTGTCCGACGCTCAGTCCGAAGTACTCCTTCACCAGCCAGAAACCGGCGTCGTTGACATGGCTGAAGAAGAGGGAGCCGGCGCCGATCGCCAGCACCAGCAGGGCGGCGTGGGTGGTCGACATATCGGCCGCGAGCGGCGCGACCAGACCGGCGGCGGACACGGTCGCCACCGTCGCCGAACCCGTCGCCAGACGGATCGCCACCGCGATCAGCCAGGCCAGCAGCAGCGCGGGGATCGACCAGTCCTTCGATATGTCCAGGATCATCTGGCCCACGCCGCAGTCGATCAGCGTCTGCTTGAAGCCGCCGCCAGCACCGACGATGAGCAGGATGCCCGCGATGGGCATGAGCCCCTTCTCGACGGTGTGCGAGATCCGCTCCTTGCTGAACCCGGCCGGGCGGCCCAGCGTGAAGATGCCGACGACGACCGCCGCGAGCAGGGCGATCAGCGGAGAGCCGATCACGTCGAAGACACGCTGCACCATCTTCGCCGGGTCGTCGACGACGATGTCGACCAGTGCCTTGGACAGCATCAGGACGACCGGCAGCAGCACCGTGGCCAGCGTGGCGCCGAAGCCGGGGCGCGTCTCCAGTTCCTCGGAGGGACGCGGCTGGATCATGCGCTCCGGGACCGGGACGTCCACCCAGCGGGCGGCGACCTTCGAGAACAGCGGGCCCGCGATGATCACCGTGGGGATGGCCACCAGCACACCGAGCGCCAGCGTCACGCCGAGGTTGGCCTTGACGGCGTCGATGGCGACCAGCGGGCCGGGGTGCGGCGGGATCAGGCCGTGCATCACGGACAGACCGGCGAGCGCCGGGATACCGATGCGCATCAGCGAGTAGTTGCCGCGCTTGGCGACCATCAGCACGACCGGGATCAGCAGCACGATGCCGACCTCGAAGAACAGCGGCAGACCGATCACCGAGGCGATCAGCACCATCGCCCACGGCATGGCACGCCCCTTCGCCTTGGCGAGGATCGTGTCGACGATCTGGTCCGCGCCGCCCGAGTCGGCGAGCAGCTTGCCGAGGATCGCGCCCAGGGCGATGAGGACGCCCACGCCTGCGACGGTCGAGCCGAGGCCGGTGGTGAAGCTGGTGATCGCCTTGTCGAGCGGCGCCCCGGCGAACGCGCCGAGCGCGAGCGAGCCGATGGTCAGGGCAAGGAAGGCGTGGAGTTTGAACTGGGTGATGAGCAGGACGATGACGGCGATGCCCGCCGCCGCCGCGATGCCCAGTTGAGCGTGGCCCGCCGACGTGATCGGCTCGACGGTGTCCGCTGCCAGCATCTCGACGCTGAGTCTGGTCACGGGGGGTCCCTTGGGTAAGGAGAGGAACTCTCGGTTTCGGGTGAGGGGGGCCTCGGCACCGCGGGCCGTCCTGGGAGGGCCGGCCGGCTGCGGGGCCGGGGGTACTGCGGGGGCGGAACTACTGAGCGGTGGAGGACCGCTCGAGTTCCTGCAGGGCGTTCACGGCGCGGTCGGTGATCTCCTCGGGGCTTCCCGAGACGCTCACCGCGACCCCTGCCTCGTCCGGCTCCAACGGCTGGAGCGTGGCGAACTGGGAGTCCAGCAGTGCGGTGGGCATGAAGTGCCCCTGCCGGTGCGCCATCCGGTCCTCGATGAGCGAGCGGTCGCCCGTGAGGTGCACGAAGACGACGCCGGGAGCCGCGGCCCGCAGCCGGTCGCGGTACGCCCGCTTCAGCGCCGAGCTGCTGACCACCCCGCCGAACCCCGCCCGCTCGTGCGCCCAGGCACCGATGGCGTCCAGCCAGGGCCAGCGGTCGGCGTCATCGAGCGGGATTCCGGCCGACATCTTGGCGATGTTGGCCGGGGGGTGGAAGTCGTCGCCCTCGGCGTACGGAACGCCGAGCCGGGCCGCGAGCAGGGGGCCGATCGTGGTCTTGCCCGTGCCCGCGACGCCCATGATCACGACGACGTGGGGGGTACTCATCGCTTCCTCGCTGTCTTCGTCGACTGGTGTCGACGTCACTGAAACCGATTAGGTACGACGAATTCAAGAGTCTGTGACATATAAGTCTGACTTTTTCTTCGTCGAGCCCGCCTCGTACTCTGACTTCATGACCACACCGGGCCGGGGGCTCCACGGCCGCGTACTCGACACCCTCGGCCCCGCGATCACCGCGGGTGAGTACCCTGCGGGCAGTGTCCTGCGCACCGACGAACTCGCCCAGCACTTCGAGGTGTCACGCTCGGTGATGCGCGAAGCGGTGCGCGTCCTGGAGTCGATGCACCTGGTGGAGTCCCGCCGCCGGGTGGGCGTCACGGTCCGTCCCGAGTCCGAGTGGAACGTCTACGATCCCCAGGTCATCCGGTGGCGGCTGGCCGGCGCCGACCGTCCGCGGCAGCTGCGCTCACTGACCGTGCTGCGTTCGGCGATCGAGCCGGTCGCCGCGGGTCTTGCCGCGCGCAACGCCACCGCCGAGCAGTGCGCCGAACTCACCGAGTGCGCCCTGGGCATGGTCGCCAACTCACGCGGCCACCGGCTGAAGGCCTATCTGTTCCACGACGTGGCCTTCCACCGCGTGATCCTGCGCGCGTCGGGCAACGAGATGTTCGCCCGCCTCGGCGATGTCGTCGCCGAGGTCCTGTCCGGGCGCACCCACCACGACGTCATGTTCGAAGACCCGGACCCGGCCGCGGTCACCCTGCACGTCCAGCTCGCCGAGGCGGTGCGGGAGGGCGACGCCGACCGCGCGGAGCAGCTGACCCGCGAGATCACGGTCGGCGCCCTGCACGAACTGGACATCCTGGCGCCCTAGCGACAGGTCCTCGTCCGCGTCAGTCGAGGAAGTCCCCGTCGACGTAGGCCCAGGCGCCGTCGACCCGCTCGAACCTGCTGCGCTCGTGCAGAGTGCCGCCACGGTAGGAGGCGCGGAAGGTCACGGTCCCCGCGGAGTGGAACGCGGTGCCGTCCGTCGTCTCCAGGACCTCGAGCCCGGTCCAGCGCATCCCGGGATCGAGGTCGAGCCGCGCCGGACGGGTGCGCGGATGCCAGGTCCGCAGCAGATAGCCCGCGTCCCGCTGCACGAAGGCGCTGTACCGCGACCGCATCAGCGCCTCCGCGGTCGGCGCGGCGGCACCCGCGTGGAACCGGCCGCAGCACTTCTCGTACGCCTCGGGCAGCCCGCACGGGCAGGAACGCGTGGTCATGCCCGCCATTGTGCCCGCCCCCGAAAGATGCCCCCGCGGGCACCATGCGGCAGGCGTCCATCGGAGTCACAGTGGAGGGGAAGAGAGCCGCGCACCCCTGCCGCGTCGCCTCGCACCGCGTGAGGAGGACGGAAGATGACACGAGCCGCCGGCATTCGGCCACCGTCCGCCAAGGAGTGGAGGCTGCACCTCTACCTGTCCGAACACGACCCCGCCACCACGGCCAGGATCGTCCTGGACACCGGTGACAGCGTGCTGGAAAGCCATGCCGAAGCCCACCGGAACCCGTTCGACTCGGCAGTGCCCGAGATCGGCGACGAACTCGCCGCCGGGCGGGCCCTGATCTCGTTGGGCCGGCAGCTGCTCCGTGCCGCCGCGGGTGACATCACCGCGGCCGGGGCGCCGGACGAGGCCCCGCCCGCTCCGCTCTGGAGCCCACGGGAGTGAGGAGGCTGCATCGTGGTCTTCATGGATCGTCTCGAAGCCGGCCGGCGGCTGGGCGAACGCCTACGGCACCTCAGAGGCGAGGACACTGTGGTCCTGGGACTGCCCAGGGGCGGAGTTCCCGTTGCCGCCGTGGTCGCCGAGGCACTGGGCGCACCGCTCGACGTCTGCCTGGTCCGGAAGCTGGGCGTGCCCTTCCAGCCCGAACTGGGGATGGGCGCGATCGGCGAGGACGGAGTGCGGGTGATCAATGACGCGGTGGTACGGGAGGCGCGCGTGACGCGCGCGGAACTGGCGGAGGTCGAGGAGGACGAACGCGAGGTGCTGGAACGGCGGGGGAGCCGCTACCGGGGTGGGCGTGCGCCCGTCGGCATCGAGGGCCGGACGGTCGTCGTGATCGACGACGGCGTGGCCACCGGCTCGACCGCGCGGGCCGCCTGCCGGATCGCCCGCGCCCGCGGAGCCGGGCGGATCGTACTGGCGGTGCCCGTCGCGCCGCAGGACTGGATCGAGCGGCTGGGCGGTGAGGCCGACGAACTGGTCGCCCTGGAGACACCACGGGACTTCTTCGCGGTCGGCCAGTTCTATGTCGACTTCGCCCAGGTCGAGGACGAGGAGGTCGCCGCCTGCCTCGAGCGGACGCAGAGCCGGCCCCAGACGCACGGTGCCGGGCCCTTCGACCAGGAGGTCGAGGCCGAGGCCGGAGCCGTCCGGCTGCGGGGCCGGCTGACCGTACCCGAGGACGCGACCGGAATCGTGGTCTTCGCGCACGGCAGCGGCAGCAGCCGGCACAGCCCCCGCAACCGGTTCGTCGCCGCCGGACTGAACCGGGCCGGGCTCGGCACGCTGCTGTTCGACCTGCTCACCGAGGAGGAGGAGCAGGACCGGGCCAATGTGTTCGACACCGGCCTGCTCGCCGGCCGGCTGGCCGACACCACCACCTGGCTGCGCGGACGGCCCCCGGCCGAGGGGCTCGCCATCGGCTACTTCGGCGCCAGCACCGGTGCGGCCGCCGCGCTGTGGGCCGCAGCCGAGCCCGGTGCGCGCATCGCGGCGGTCGTCTCCCGAGGCGGCCGGCCCGATCTCGCCGGGCCGCGGCTGCCCGAGGTGACGGCCGCCACCCTGCTGGTCGTCGGGGGTGCCGACCCGACGGTGCTGGACCTCAACCGGCAGGCACAGGCCCGGTTGCACTGCGAGAACCGGCTCGCGGTGGTTCCCGGTGCCACGCACCTGTTCGAGGAGCCCGGCGCGCTGGAGGCGGTGACCGACCTGGCCCGCGACTGGTTCACCGACCACATGGCACCCGCGCACGTGTAGCGGGGAGCACGGTCTCTCGCACGGCGACCGTGAGCGCCATGGCGGGGAGGTGCGTCGGCCTGGTCACCCTCACACGTGTACCGGGGACCAGGGAGGCCGGTCCCTCGCACGGTGACCGCGAGCGCCATAGCGTGGGAGCGTGCACGAGGGCCCGGTCACCCTGTTCCTCGCCGGTGACGTGATGCTCGGCCGGGGCGTCGATCAGATCCTCCCGCACCCCGGGGACCCGGCGCTGCGGGAGTCGTACATCCATGACGCCCGGGCCTACGTCGAGCTGGCCGAGGCGGCCAACGGGCCGATCCCGCGGCCGGTCGGGTTCCCCTGGCCCTGGGGCGAGGCGCTGCCGGTCCTGGAGGCCGCCGCGCCCGACGTGCGGGTACTGAACCTGGAGACCTCGGTGACCCAGGACGGGGAGTTCGCGCCCGGCAAGGGCGTCCACTACCGCATGCACCCGGCCAACCTGCCGTGTCTGGCGGCGGCCCGCCCGGACGTCTGCGTGCTGGCCAACAACCATGTGCTCGATTTCGGCAGGCGCGGCCTGGACGAGACGCTCGACTCCCTGGCGGGGGCGGGCCTGCGCACGGCGGGAGCCGGCCGGGACGCGGCTGCGGCCGGGCGGCCGGCGGTCGTCCCCCTGGGCACCGGCGGGCGCGTGCTCGTGATCTCCCTCGGGATGGCGTCCAGCGGCGTCCCTTACGACTGGGCCGCCACCGGCGACCGGTCCGGTGTGGAGTTCGCCGAGGGCCCCTCTGTCGCGGTCGCCGCCGCGCTCGCCGACCGTCTGCGGCAGCTGAAGCGCCCGGGCGACATCGCGGTCGCCTCCATCCACTGGGGCTCCAACTGGGGATACGGCGTCTCCCGCACCGAGGTGCGCTTCGCCCACACGCTCGTCGACGCGGGCGTGGACATCGTGCACGGGCACTCCTCCCACCATCCGCGGCCACTTGAGGTGTACCGGGGCCGACTCGTCCTGTACGGCTGCGGCGACCTCGTGGACGACTACGAGGGCATCGGCGGCTACGAGCGGTACCGCGACGACCTCCGGCTGCTGTACCTGGTGTCGGTGGAGCCGGACACCGGCCGGCTGGACGGTGTCCGGCTGGTGCCGCTCCAGGCCCGCAGATTGCGGCTGGAGCACGCCTCGGCCGAGGACACCGAGTGGCTGCGCGCCGTCCTCGACCGGTGCGGCCGGGAATTCGGCACCCACGTCGACCGTGACCACGACGGCACGCTGACACTCCGTCTCCCACCCGCGGAGCGTCCCGGGTGACGGTGACCGCCCGTCACAGTTGTGCCGCGTCGCCGCCCGGCACGTCGTCCTCGTCGACGATGTGCACGGCGGCCTCCTCCGCCGTCCGGGCACCGCCGTCGATCCCGGCGTCCTGTCCGACAAGGCCCGGACCGGAACCGGAACGGGCACCCTCGTCCGGCGCGACGAGCCGTCCGGCATCGCGGCCGCCGGCCCCCTCGCCCCACGCTTCCCCCGCACCGTCGGCCATGTCCTCGACCCCGTCGCCCTGTTGACCCGGCGCATCGGGCACTTCCCGGGCCAGCCGCTCGTCCAGCGTCTCGCTCCGCCGCTGCTCGGCGGCCGTGGTACCCCGCTGGTTCACCGCCAGAGGCTTCTCGGGCGGGGAGAAGCCCTCCTCCATGGGCTCCACACCGCGGTCGTCCAGGGTGTCCGCGGAGTCGAGCAGGCCGCTGTCCGCCACCACGTCCTCGTCGTCCTGCGGCTGGTAGACCTCGTCACCCATGCTGTACTCCGTCACTTCCACACCGCCTCACACATTGCGTCCCACGAGTACCGCGACTCCTGTCGGGTCTCCGGTCTGCCGTACAGCAAACGCGCACCTGTGCCTCCGGCCTCGGCGGTCGCCGCCAGGTCCCGCCGTCAACTCGCCCTGCCCTTGCGCAGGAACCGGCGAAGGCTGCGCAGCGGCCAGGTGTTGATCACATCGTCGGGCGTGAGCCAGCCGCGCTGCGCGGTGCCGACGCCGTAGCGCAGGAGGCCGAGGTGCAGAACGGAGTGGGCGTCGGAGTTCACGGCGAACTTCGCGCCCAGTTCCCGCGCGCGCAGGATGTCCTCGTCGCACAGGTCCAGGCGGTCCGGTTGCGCGTTGATCTCCAGTGCGGTTCCGGTGCGGGCGCAGACGGCGAACACCTCGTCCCAGTCGGCGTCCACCCCGGACCGTTTGCCGATCAGCCGGGTGGTCGGGTGGCCGAGGACGTTGACATACGGGTTCTCGCAGGCCCGTATCAGCCTGCGGGTCATCTCCTTGCGGCCCAGGTCGAAGTGGGAGTGCAGGGAGGCGACGCAGACGTCGATGCCGGCGAGGAACTCGTCGGGCCAGTCCAGATCTCCCTCGGGGCCGATGTTGAGCTCGGTACCGTGCAGCAGCCGCATCCGGCGGCGGGTGCCGTCCAGTGCCCGCACCTGCTCCCGCTGGGCGAGCATCTTCTCGTCCGTCATCCGCTGCATGTACAGATTGGGCGCGTGGTCGGTGATCGCGTAGTACGCGTAACCGCGTTCGGCGGCTGCCGCCACCATCTCCTCCAGCGGCGCGAGACCGTCGGTGAGATCGGTGTGGGTGTGCAGATCGCCCCGGATGCTCCGCTCGGTCACGAGGTCCGGCAACTCGCCGCGCAGTGCCGCCTCGATCTCGCCCCGGTCCTCACGAAGCGTGGGCGGTATCCAGGGCAGGCCCAGCCGGGCGTACACCTCCTCCTCGGAGCGGGAGGCGACCGACCGTCCGCTGTCCACCTCGAACAGGCCGTATTCGGAGAGCTTCAGACCCTGGCGCACGGCGATGGTCCGGGTGCGGATGTTGTGCGCCTTGGACCCGGTGAAGTACTGCTGCCCGGCGCCCCACGAGTCCGGCGGCAGCACCCGCAGGTCCACCTGGACGCCCTTGGTGGTGCGGACCGATGTCTTCTTCGAGCCGTGCGCGATCACCTCGGCGGTGGACGGCAGCCCGGCGAGCGCGTCCATGAACGGCGCGGACCGCCCGGCCGCGACGAGGACGTCGATGTCGCCGATGGTCTCCTTCATACGGCGCAGGGACCCCGCGTACGCGCAGCGCTTGCAGCCGGTCACGGCGGAGAGCTCCGCGACGATCTCCTCGGCCGTCTCCAGGGCCAGATGCAGCGGGATGCGGCCGCCCGCCTGCTGCATCAGGGAGATGCCGTGCAGGATGTTCTCCTGCGTCTTCTCGCCGAAGCCCTTGAGGTCTCGCAGTGCATCCGCGTCGATCGCGGCGGCCAGCTCGTTCACCGAGGAGATGTGCAGGTCCGCGTAGAGTCTCAGCGCCTTCTTCGGGCCCAGCGTGGGGATGGTGATCAGCTCCCGCACCCCGGCGGGGATCCGCGCCCGGCGCTCCTCGACCACCGCCATGGTGCCCGTGCGCAGGTATTCGGCCACCTTCTCGGCGATCGACCGGCCCACGTTCGGAATGTCCCGCAGCGCGCCGGGGTCCAGCCGGGAGATGTCCGCAGGGTGGCCGCCGATCGCCCGCGCGGCCTTCTCGTAGGCGCGCACCTTGAAGGCGTCGCCTCCCGTGATCGAGATGAGGTCCGCGTACTCCTGAAGGAGCGCCTCGACCTCTTCGTTGGGCCGGGCCACACTTCAGAGTCTAGGAACCGGCCGGGCGCCGGCCAAACGCGAAGGGCGCCGACCTGAGCCAGATCGGCGCCCTTCGCCATGTGTGTCCGAGGGGGGACTTGAACCCCCACGCCCGATAAAGGGCACTAGCACCTCAAGCTAGCGCGTCTGCCATTCCGCCACCCGGACAAAGTGTCTGTCGTGCGGGCCCCGCCCGCGGCGACGAAGGAAACATTACCAGGCTTTCGGGGGCGTTCGATCACACCCCGTTCCGTCGTGAACGGGGTGTGACGGACCTCCCGCCGCCTTGGGGTGCGGCGGGGGTCGGAGAGAGGATGTGGGGGACCACCAGCAGCTGTGAAGTGGGAGGAAGCAGCGTGACCGACACGGACACGGCCAGGAGCGTCACAGGCGAGGACGAGGTCGTGGACCTCTGCCGTGAGCTGATCCGGATCGACACCAGCAACTACGGCGACCACGACGGCCCCGGCGAGCGCAGGGCGGCGGAGTACGTGGCCGAGAAGCTCGCCGAGGTGGGCCTCGAACCGCAGATCTTCGAGTCACACCCGGGCCGTGCCTCCACGGTGGCCCGCATCGAGGGAGAGGACCGCTCGCGGCCCGCGCTGCTGATCCACGGCCACACCGACGTGGTACCGGCCAACGCGGTGGACTGGACGCACGATCCGTTCTCCGGCGAGATCGCCGACGGGTGCGTATGGGGACGCGGCGCGGTCGACATGAAGGACATGGACGCCATGACGCTGGCGGTCGTGCGCGACCGGCTGCGCAGCGGGCGCAAGCCGCCGCGGGACATCGTCCTCGCCTTCCTCGCCGACGAGGAGGCCGGCGGGACCTACGGCGCCCGGTACCTCGTGGACAAGCACCCCGGTCTCTTCGAGGGCGTCACCGAGGCGATCGGCGAGGTCGGCGGGTTCTCCTTCACGGTCAACGAGAAGCTGCGGCTCTACCTCGTGGAGACCGCGCAGAAGGGCATGCACTGGATGAAGCTCACCGTGGACGGCACCGCCGGCCACGGTTCGATGATCCACAAGGACAACGCCATCACGGAGCTGTCCGAGGCCGTCGGGCGCCTCGGCCGGTACTCGTTCCCGGTGCGCGTGACCAAGACGCTGCGGCACTTCCTCGACGAACTCGGCGACGCGCTCGGCACCGAACTCGACCCCGAGAACATGGACGACACGCTCGCCAAGCTCGGTGGGATCGCCAAGCTGATCGGCGCCTCGCTGCAGAACACCGCCAACCCGACCCAGCTGGGCGCCGGCTACAAGGTCAACGTGATCCCCGGCCAGGCCACCGCGCATGTCGACGGGCGTTATCTGCCGGGCTACGAGGAGGAGTTCCTCGCCGACCTCGACCGCATCCTCGGCCCGCGGGTCAGGCGCGAGGACGTGCACACGGACAAGGCCCTGGAGACCACGTTCGACGGCGCGCTGGTCGACGCCATGCAGACCGCGCTGTCGGCCGAGGACCCCATCGCCCGCGCCGTGCCGTACATGCTCTCGGCCGGCACCGACGCCAAGTCCTTCGCCGATCTCGGCATTCGCTGTTTCGGCTTCGCGCCGCTGAAGCTGCCGCCCGAGCTGGACTTCGCGGGCATGTTCCACGGCGTCGACGAGCGGGTCCCGGTGGACGCGCTGAAGTTCGGTGTGCGGGTCCTCGACCGATTCATCGACGCGTCCTGAAGGAGACTGCCCAACTGCCTTGATTCCGTCCCGGTTTGCGTGCTGAAACGAGACTGCACTATTCGCCCGTGCGTACGGACGCCGACCGGGACGGGTGAATGCGACCATAAGCTCGTAGCTCTATTACTCCCTCCTCGTTACTCGTGGTGTGGTCCGAGGCTTGGATCGCGTTTGCCAACAAGGAGGAATAATGATCAAGAAGGTCGTCGCTGCTGCGGCTGCCACCGGTGGTCTGGTTCTCGCGGGTGCGGGTCTGGCCGTCGCCGACTCGGGTGCCCAGGGTGCCGCCGCGCACTCCCCGGGCGTTCTGTCGGGCAATGTCGTCCAGGTCCCGGTGCACGTCCCGGTGAACGTCTGCGGCAACACGATCTCGGTGATCGGGCTGCTGAACCCCGCCTTCGGCAACACCTGCGTCAACAAGTGACGTTGTGCCCCACCCCATGAGGGGTCTCACCCCGTGAGGGGCTGAGCCCGTCGGCCCCGGAGTGCCTGCCATGCGCTCCGGGGCCGGCCGGTTCCTCCGCGTCCGCGCCCTGCAGCCGCGCGGCCGCGTTCCACAAGGTCCATGACTAGGTCGAAGACAGGGAATCAGCAATGCGACAGGTCACCCGCAAGGGCCTGATGACCGTGGCCGCGGCGACCGGCCTCCTCGCCGTCACCGGCGGTTACGCGCACGCCGACTCGGGAGCGCACGGATCGGCCAGCGACTCGCCCGGCCTGCTGTCGGGCAACACCGTGCAGGCGCCGGTGCACATTCCGGTCAACGTCTGCGGCAACACCGTGAACGTGATCGGGCTCCTCAACCCGGCGGCCGGCAACGCCTGCGCCAACACGGGCGGCAGCGGCCACACCGGTGGCTCCCACGCGAGCGGGCGCACCAGCGGCTCGCCCGGTGTCGGCTCCGGCAACACGGTGCAGGCCCCGGTGGACGTCCCGGTGAACGTCTGCGGCAACACCGTGAACGTGGGCGGCCTCGGCAACCCGGCCGCCGGGAACGGCTGCGCCCACACGGGCGGCGGTCACAGGGCCACCCCGCCCGGCCACGGCACGCTGCCGCCCTGCGGCTGTGAGGGGACGACTCCTCCCGGCGGCGGCACGACGCCTCCGGGCGGCGGCACCACCACCCCTCCCGCCACGCCCACCCAGCCCGGCACACCGCAGCAGCCGGGCGGCGGCAGGCACGTCAGCCACCCCGGTACGCAGACCGGCGGTACCGCGCAGCTCGCCCACACCGGTAGCGACCTCCCGCTCGGTGTGCTGGCTCCCCTCGGCGCGGGCGCGCTGCTCGGCGGCGCGCTGCTCTACCGCCGGGCGTGCGCCGGCATGTAAGACCGGCGCCACGTGCATCTCGGGCGTGCCGAGCGTGCTGGGCACGCCCGCGATGCCGTCGCACGGCGCGGTCCGGGCGATCGACACCGGGCGCGCCGCCTGGGCGGGCCACGACCCGCCGAAGCCGCACACCACGGATCGCACCCATCCTCCCCGGCGGTCCGTGCAACGCAGCGGGCCCCGCATCCGCGGGGCCCGCTCCGTTTCAGCTGCCTCCGCTCACCACGTGGCCCGCGCCTGGCGGATGATCCGCCGACGCAGCCTTACCCTGCGGCTGCCGTCGCGCAGCAGGCTCAGGCGGTCCAATTCCCAGTGCCCGTACTCGGCATGGTCCGTCAGCAGACGCGTGGCATCCTTGCGCGAGACCCCGCGCGGTACGTACACGTCGACAAATTCGTATTCCGGCATCGCATCTATTGTGCGGGCTGGGGCCCGGTACGGATAGCGTCTGCACTATGTCTGATGCTGCGCAGCCCACCGCTGCCGAGGTACGCGCCGCCGCCGAGGCGGTCAAGACCGCGCTCGATCGCCACCTGGCCGCGGTCGAACGCAGGACGGGTGAGGACGACCCGGCCGTCTACGAGGCGTTCAACGAGCTGGCCGCGGCGGCCGAGGAGTACGACGAACTGCTGTATGACCGTTATGACGAGGTCACGCCATTCGAGATCCCCGGTGCGGAGGACGCGCTGCCGCCGTACACGGGCCCCGAGGAGCCGAACGCGCTGAGCGTGCTGATCCGCCGGGACTACTCGGTGGCGGAACCGCAGCGGCTGCTGGCCCAGGCACAGCGCGTGGAGGACGCGGACGCGGCGAGCGGGCCCGAGTCCTCCGCCCGCACCGTCCATGGCGCCCTCGGCGTCCTGTTCGGCGAGTACGAACCGGACGAGATCGCCTCACGGCACAAGGAGTTCGGCCTGGAGGAGGGCGACTCCACGCTGTGGGTGCTGGCCGCGGACGAACCCGCGGAGGCGGGGGAGTGGCTGGAGACCCCCTTCGAGCAGGTCGATCCGCAGAGGGTCGTCTGCCGCTTCGACGTCAGCTCGGTCTTCGACGAGGAGTCGGACGACGACCTCGAGGAGGAGCTCGAACTCGACCGCGAGCTGGACGACGACGAGGACCTGGAACCGCTGGACGCGGAGCGCTAGCGCGGACCCGACCGGGCCGCGGGACGTCGCGGCCCGGTGGGGGCGCTTGCGGGCCGGAGGGGCGGCGCCGGTCGGAGGAGCACCTTGTCGGCGGGGGCGCGGTGCCGGGCGGCGGTGCCACCGCGGTCGGCGGTAGCCCGGAGGCGCGACGTCGGCCAGCCGTATCAGGCAGACCGGAGGCACGGCGTTGGCCGGCCGTGCCACGTAGAACCGGAGGCCGACACGACACACGTCGGCCTCCTACCGCCGTGATCCCTCCCCGGCGCGCGCCAAGCCACGGAGCACAGCCGCCGGTCGCGCGAGGCAACGCCGCGACGGCCGCGCCGGGGCCGCTGCGGCAGCAGCCGCGGTCAGCCCGTATCCACAGCGCCCGCGCCGATCCCGTCGCCGCAGCGCCCGTGCTCAGCCCGCCGTAGGGATCTGGGCCCGCAGCAGTGGGGTCAGGCGGGTTGTGCGCGGCTTGGCCGGGACCTCGGCCACGGCGCGGGGAAGTGCCTGCTCCGCCCCGTGGACGACGGACAGATGGCGGACAGCCCGCCCGAACGCCGTGTACACCCAGGGCCGGCTGAGTGCCTGTACGGCGTCCTTGGGCAGCACCACGACCACCGCGGGCCACCGCAGCCCCACCGCCTGGTGTGCGGTCAGCGCCCAGCCGTGCCGTACCGCCTGCTCCACCCGCTCCTTCGGTACGACGACGGGGACGCCCTCGCAGTCCAGGTGCAGTCCCTCGGCGTCGGCCGTCACGACGCGGCCCGGCAGCGTACGGCCCGGTGCGGGGGAGTAGGCGATCCGGTCGCCGGGGTCGAAGCCCCCGAAGCGGCCGGGACCCGGATTGAACCGCTCCTTGAGTGCCGCGTTGAGCGCGCGGGTCCCCACCGCCCCGCCGTGGCCCGGTGTGATCACCTGGGTCTCCTCCGACGGCACGCCGATCGCCCGCGGCACGGAGTCCGCGACCAGCTGGACGGTACGGTGCACCGCCTCACCGGCGTCCCGCACCGGCACGATCACGACCTCCTTGCCGGGCGCGTCGATCTGCGGGAGCTCGCCGATGCCGATCGCGGACACCAGCTCGCCGAGCGGGCCGGGGTCGGGGGTCCGCGAGGCGATCTGCGGGCACACCCGGGCGGCCAGGAGATCGGCGAACACCCGGCCCGGACCGGCCGACCACAGCACTCCCGGGTCACCGCTCAGCACCAGGCGGGCCCCGTCGGGCAGTGACTCGGTGAGCAGCGCGGCCGTCTCGACGTCCAGCTGGGGTGCGTCCAGCACGATGAGCAGATCGAGGTCCAGCGCGCCGTCCGCGTCCCGGCCCGGTCCCTCGGCACCGGACAGCAGACCGGCCACCGTGGCGAGCGCCGGATCCGGCTCCGGCGCGCCGGCGTCCGGCTGGTCGAGCCGCGCGAGCACAGCGGCGAACAGATCGCGACCGGCCGGGCTGTGGGTGGCGCCCCAGGCCCGCACCCCGAGTCTGCGCGCCTCGGACAACAGTGTGGCCGACTCGATGTGCGAGGCCGTGCCGCCGGTGTGCAGCACCAGGCCATGACCGGCCACCGCGCGGATCAGCTCACCCGTGGAGCCGCGAGCGGTCCCGGCCGCCTGCTCCCACTCCTCGGCCGAACCGTCCTCCTTCGGCGCGGAGTTGATCAGCCGGGCGAGTCCGTCGGCCAGGCTCTCCTCCGCGAGCGCGTACCGCTCCAGGCCGATCAGCACACGGACCGGGCGTTCGGCGTCCTCTTCCTCTTCTCCGTCCTGCGCGCCGCCGGCCGCGGACGTCTCCAGGGCGTCCTGGAACACAAGGGCCTCGCCCTCGGCGATCGTGCTCTGCACGGCCGCGTCGGGGTCCGGCACCGAGCTCTGGGCGAGCGCGATCTCGAGGGCCGCGACCTCCAGTGCGGTGTGCCCGGCCAGGGCCGCCTGCTCCAGCAGCCAGACCGTGACCGCGCGGGTCCGTCGCTCGTCGTCCGGGCGGCACTCGGCACCGAGCAGCGCGCGGGCGAAGCCGTCGGCCTGCTCGGGGCGCACCCCGGCGACCCGCAGCAACTGCCAGGGGTCCGCACGCAGGTGGGCGTCCGCGCCCTCGCCGAGGGCCTCCGCGACCTGGGGCGCCAGTGTCCCGGGGGCGCCTCCCTCGCTCAGGACGGCGCCGGCCGCCGCGACGGTCTCCGTCGCGGGGGCCGCCGGGGAGGCTGGCGGTGCGACAGGCCGGCTGGGGCGCGCGGGTTCCGAGGCGGGCCGGCGTGGGGAGGGGGCCGGCTCGGCGAAGGCGCTCGACAACGGCTGCTCTCCGCGCTCCACCGCCCGCACGGCCGCGAGCAGGTCGGCGGCCTGCCCGCTGAGCTTTGCACCGGCCTCGACAGGGCCGTGCTTCTCCGCCTTGCGCCGCTCGATCCGCTCCCGCTCGATCCGCTGGGCGGCCAGTTCCGCCTCGGCCTCCGACCGCCCGGTCGCAGTGGCGTCGTCCTCGGCGCCGGAGGACGACCCCTCGGCCCGGCCCTCGCCCTGCCCGGCGGCCGCCGCCGGCTCCTCGGCACCGTCCGCCCCGGTCACGGCCCCGTCCTCCTGCTTCTGCGGCCGGGGGGCCGACTCCGTGGTCTCCGGGTCCGTGCTCACAGCGTGCTCCAGTCGTGATCGGGATAGCGGTGCACCGGGGCCGACACATCATCCAGCGCCCGGCAGATCTCGTCGGGAAGGCTAAGCGCCTCCACTGACAACGCGGCCGTGAGCTGCTGTGCGTTGCGCGCGCCCACGATCGGCGCGACGACACCCGGCCGGTCGCGGACCCAGGTCAGCGCCACCTGGAGCGGCGTCGCGGACAGTCCGTCGGCGGCCGTCTGCACCGCGTCGACGATGCTGCTCGCCGTGTCGTCCAGGTAGGGCGCGACGAAGGGCGCCATGTGTTCGGAGGCCCCGCGTGAGTCGGCCGGCGTCGACTGCCGGTACTTGCCGGTGAGTACACCCCGGCCCAGGGGAGAGGACGGCAGTAGCCCGACCCCGAGGTCCAGTGCGGCCGGCAGCACCTCGCGTTCCACGCCGCGCTGCAGCAGGGAGTACTCCATCTGGGTGCTGGCGATGCGGGTGCGTATGCCCGGCACCGTGAGCTGCCATGTCGCCGCCTTCGCCAGCTGCCAGCCGCAGAAGTTGGACACGCCCGCGTACCGTGCGCGCCCGCTGCTGACCGCCAGGTCGAGCGCCTGCAGCGTCTCCTCCAGCGGGGTGTCGGGATCGAAGGCGTGGATGTGCCACAGGTCGACGTAGTCCGTGCCCAGACGGGCGAGCGAGGCGTCCAGCGCGGCGAGCAGATGGCCGCGCGAGCCGTCGAAGCGGCGGTCGGGGTCCGGCACGCTGCCCGCCTTGGTGGAGATGATCAGGTCGCGGCGTGGCACGAGCCCGTCCATGAGTTGCCCGAGCAGATACTCGGCCTCCCCGTCGCCGTACACGTCCGCCGTGTCGACGAGGGTGCCGCCGGCCTCCCAGAACACCTTCAACTGCTCCGCGGCGTCGTGCTCGTCCGTGTCGCGTCCCCACGTCAGGGTGCCGAGTCCGATCCGGGACACACGAAGGCCGGTACGGCCGAGATGCCTCTGCTCCATGAACGCCGAGATTACGGCCTGAACTCGGCCCGTGGGGGGCCTGTGGACAACCGATTTCCCCTGCTTCCCGGCGAGTGATGAGTCGGTCTGCCTTCCGGGGCGGACACCGCGCTAAGGTCTGCCCCCAAGGGACGTTACTGATCGGTAAGGGGAATCGGGCATGCAGCTCGGGATCAACCTCGGCTACTGGGGCGCCGGAATGGACGCCGACAATCTCGCCGTGGCCCAGGAGGCCGACCGGCTCGGCTACGCGGTGTGCTGGGCCGCGGAGGCCTACGGCTCCGACGCGGCCACCGTGCTCACCTGGGTAGCCGCCCAGACCGAGCGCATCGACGTCGGTTCGGCGATCTTCCAGATCCCGGCCCGCCAGCCGGCGATGACCGCGATGACCGCCGCCACCCTCGACTCGCTCTCCGGCGGCCGCTTCCGCCTCGGCCTCGGCGTCTCGGGACCGCAGGTCTCCGAGGGCTGGTACGGAGTCAAGTTCGACAAGCCACTCTCCCGCACCCGGGAGTACGTGGAGATCGTACGGAAGGCGATGACACGCGAGCGGCTGTCGTACGAGGGCGAGCACTGGACCCTCCCGCTGCCCGGCGGCCCCGGCAAGCCGATCAAGCTGACCGTGCACCCCCAGCGCGAGCACATCCCGCTCTACATCGCCGCCATCGGCCCGAAGAACCTGGAGCAGACCGGCGAGATCGCCGACGGGGCCCTGCTCATCTTCCCCTCGGCCGACCACCTCGAGGAGACCGCGGTCAAGCACCTGCGCGCCGGGCGCGAGAAGGCCGGCAAGACCCTCGAGGGCTTCGACATCTGCCCCACGCTCCCGCTCGCGGTCGGCGACGACAAGGACGTGGACGCGCTCGCCGACACCTTCCGTCCCTACACTGCCCTGTACGTCGGGGGCATGGGCAGCCGCAAGCAGAACTTCTACAACCAGCTCGCCCAGCGCATGGGCTACGAGCAGGCGGCCGCCGAGATCCAGGACAAGTACCTGTCCGGCGACAAGCAGGGTGCCGCGGCCGCGGTCCCGCACGAGCTGATCGACCGGACCACCCTGCTGGGCTCCGTGGACCGCATCGCCGACCGGATGAAGGCCTACGCCGAAGCCGGCGTCACCACCCTCACCCTGGCGCCCGCGGGCTTCGCCCTCGAGGAGCGGATCGCCTCGCTGCGGGCCGGGTCCGAGGCCTTGGAGCGGGCCGGGCTCGCGTAGCGGGGCGGACGTCTCAGCGGCCGTGGTGGGGGCTCGGGGGTCTTCCCCGCCACGGCCGTCACCCGGAACAACGCGCTGAGCCCCACACGGTTACGGCACCGGCCCGAGCCGGGCCGTGCTCCGTTCGGCCGAGTCGCCCCGCACAGCTGTTGCAGCACCCTCACGACCGCATTTGACTCGTTCTTTGCGGAGTCCTGCAGAGAGGTGCGCGCGATGCTTTCGGCCAAGAGTCTGTTCCAGGAGATCCTCGACGATGACGAGTCCTTCCGGCTGTTCTGCTCCATCGCGGCCAGCGGGGAGGCACAGGGCGGCTGGGAGAACGGGCGCATCGCCACACTCGTACCGGCGAGCGAGCGGGGACTCGCCCCCAAGATCGCCCGCCACGGCAGGGACGAGGACAAGCACGCGCGGATCTTCGGCGCGCTGCTGCGCAAGCGCGGTCTGACACCCATGCCGGTGCCCGCGGAGACCGACTACACGATGCTGCTGGAACGGCGGGGCATCGGCCTCGCGCACGAGAAGCTCAAGGCCGACGAGCCGCTCGGCGTCCCGGACGTCATCACCTATCTGGCGCACAGCAGGGTCACCGAGCAGCGTGCCGCGGAACAGATGGCGTTGCTGCGCAGGCACTTCTCGGACGACCCCGACATCGGCAGAGCCGTCCGCGTGATCGCGCGCGACGAGGACAATCATCTCGCGTACTCCCACGTGGAACTGCTGCGCTTCGAGGCCGCCGGACACGGCCCCTTCATCCGGCGGACGCTGCGGGAGTGCGCGCTCGCCGAGATCCGCGTCCACCGGGACGTCAGCCTCGCCGTCATGGCCCACATGGGGCGCATCCTCGGCTGGTCCCCGGCCAGGTCGGCGCTGCTCACGGCCGCCGTCCAGGCGATGTACGCCTACGAGCGGCTCGGCGGCTGGAGGCGCATGGTGAGCCTTCGGATGCCCGAGCGACGGGACCCGCTCGGCGAGCCCGCCGCCCCCGCGCCCGAGTTCGCCTGAGCGGCCCGCCACGCGCGCGTGGGGCGGGCCCGCGTCACATCCAGCCCCGCCGTTTGAACAGCCGGTACAGCAGGACCTCGAACCCTCCCATCACCAGGATCACCGTCGGGTACGACCAGATCCAGTGCAGTTCCGGCATGTGTTCGAAGTTCATTCCGTAGATCCCCGCGATCATGGTGGGGACCGCGGCCATCGCCGCCCACGCCGAGATCTTCCGCATGTCGTCGTTCTGCCGGACGCTCATCTGCGCCAGATGCGCGGCGAGGACGTCGGAGACGAGCCGGTCAAGGGCCTCCACCGACTCGTTCACCCGCGTCAAGTGGTCCAGGACGTCACGGAAGAAGGGCCGCGACTTCTCCTGCACGAACGGCACCGTCGCACCATGGGTGCTCTGCCCCGCCAGCCGGGCCAGCGGCGGCGCCAGCGGGACCGTCGCCCGCCGGAACTCCACGATCTGCCGTTTGAAGGCGTAGATCCGCGAGGCCGTGTGCCGCGACCCGCCGCCGACCGGTGAGAACACCCCCGTCTCCAGCTCCTCCAGGTCGGTCTGCAGTTCGGTCGCGACGTCCAGGTAGTGGTCGACGACCGAGTCCGCGATCGAGTAGAGGACGCCCGTCGGTCCGTGCCGCAGCATGTCGGGCTGCTCCTCCAGGTGCCGCCGCACCGAGCCGAGCGGCACGGGATCGCCGTGGCGCACGGTCACCACGAAGGCGTCGCCCAGGAAGACCATCAGCTCACCCGTGGAGACGGTGTCGCTGCGGGGCTCGTACGCCACCGGCTTGAGCACCACGAACAGCGAGTCGTCGTACACCTCGAGCTTCGGCCGCTGGTGTGCCGTCAACGCGTCCTCGACCGCCAGCGGATGCAGTCCGAACTCCTCGGTGACCAGGTCGAACTCTTTCTCCGTCGGTTCGTACAGACCGATCCACAAGAAGGCGTCAGTACAGGCGCGCGCCTCGGCCAGGGCGTCGGAGAGGTCTTCGGGGCCCCCGATCCGCCGTCCGTCACGGTAGATGGCGCAGTCGATGATCACAGAGCGTATTCTCCCGTCCGGTCGTTGCCGCCGCATGCCGATGTCTCTTGGCCCACCCGCCTCGGGAAACCCGGCGGTGCCGTGCCCCCGACGCGCCCCTGCCTCGCACCCCGGGGCCGGCACCGCGGCCGGTCCGGTTCGTGAGGCCTCCCTTTAGGCTGGGCGTCATGCCCACGTTGATCCTCGTCCGGCACGGACGCTCCACCGCCAACACCTCTGGACTCCTCGCCGGCTGGACACCCGGCGTCGCCCTGGACGAGCGGGGCGCCGCGCAGGCCGCGGCCCTGCCCGGGCGGCTCGCCGAACTTCCGGTCGCGGAGGTCGTCACGAGCCCCCTGCAGCGCTGCCAGGAGACCGTCCGGCCACTGCTCGACGCCCGCCCCGGACTGCGCGCGCACACCGAGGACCGGATCGGGGAGTGCCACTACGGCGACTGGTCCGGCCGCAAGCTCGCCGAGTTGAAGGACGAGCCGCTGATGGAGGTCGTGCAGGCGCATCCCTCGGCGGCCGCGTTCCCCGGCGGCGAGTCGATGCGGGCCATGCAGGCCCGGGCCGCGGAGGCGGTCCGGGAGTGGAACGCGCGCGTGGAGCGCGATCACGGCCCCGACGCCGTGTACCTCATGTGCTCGCACGGGGACATCATCAAATCGCTTGTCGCGGACGCACTCGGGCTTCATCTCGACCTCTTCCAGCGGATCTCCGTGGAACCGTGTTCCATCACCGCGATCCGTTACACCCGTCTGAGGCCATTTCTCGTTCGCCTCGGGGACACCGGCGATTTCACCTCCCTCGTGCCCCGTGAGGAGGCCTCCGGGTCGGACGCCACGGTCGGAGGCGGTGCGGGCGCACCGTGATCGTCCGCCGCAGTAGGGTGAAGCGATCGCACCAGCGCAGTAGTTGTCAGTAAACGAAGCGGGCCGGCGCGGTCAGCCGGCCCGATCCCGATCCAATGGAGACAGGACGTGTCCCGTCAGGTGTTCCTCTACGACCCCCCGGACCGTTTCGTGGCCGGTACGGTCGGGCTGCCCGGGCGCCGTACCTTCTTCCTGCAGGCCTCGGCCGGACCCCGGGTGACCAGCGTGGCCCTGGAGAAGACCCAGGTCGCGGCGCTCGCCGAGCGCATGGACGAGCTTCTCGACGAGGTCGTGCGCCGCAGTGGCGGCAGCGCGGCCGTACCCGCCATGGCTCCCACGGAGGTCTCGGACACGGCACCGCTGGAGACCCCCATCGAGGAGGAGTTCCGCGTCGGCACCATGGCCCTGGCCTGGGACGGCGAGGAACAGCGCATGATCGTCGAGGCCCAGGCCCTGGTCGAGCTGGACGCCGAATCCGAGGAGGACCTCGCCGAGGCCGAGGAGCGACTGCTCCAGGACGAGGAGAACGGCCCGCCGATGCTCCGGGTCCGGCTCACCGGCGCGCAGGCCAGGGCCTTCGCCAAGCGCGCCCTCGATGTCGTCAACGCGGGGCGGCCACCCTGCCCGCTGTGCAGCCTCCCGCTCGACCCGGAAGGACACGTATGTCCGCGCCAGAACGGATACCGCCGCGGAGCGTGACCACGCCCGAACTCCTCGCCGAGGGCGAGCTGACCGTGGTCGGGCAGATCCGCGACGCGTCCAACGCGGCCCTGTACTGCACGGTCTCCTACGACGGCCGCGAAGCCGCCTGCATCTACAAGCCGATCGCCGGCGAGCAGCCCCTGTGGGACTTCCCGGACGGCACGCTGGCGGAGCGCGAGGTCGCCGCGTACGTGGTGTCCGAGGCGACCGGCTGGGGGCTCGTGCCGCCCACCGTGCTCCGTGACGGGCCGTACGGCCAGGGCATGTGCCAGCTGTGGATCGACGGGCAGCCGGGTGCCGAGTTGCTCGCCCTGATGGACGGCGAGGAGCCGGAGGACGGCTGGAAAGCCATCGGCCTGGCGGACGCCGGTGACGGCAGGACGGCCCTGCTGGTGCACGCCGACGACGAGCGGCTGCGGCGCCTTGCCGTGCTCGACGCGGTCATCAACAACGCCGACCGCAAGGGCGGCCATCTGCTGCCGGCCGCCGAGGGGCGTCTGTACGGCATCGACCACGGGGTGACATTCAACACCGAGAACAAGCTGCGCACCCTGTTGTGGGGCTGGGCAGGGGAGTCGCTGACGGGGGAGGCCGTCGAGGTGCTCAAGGGCCTGAAGGACGCGCTCGACGAGGGCGCGGCACTGGCCGTGAGGCTCTCCGAACTGCTCACCGGGGCAGAGGTGCAGGCGACGCGCGCACGGGTGACGGCGCTGCTGGAGTCGGGCAGGCATCCCGAGCCGAGCGGGGAGTGGCCGGCGATCCCGTGGCCGCCGGTGTGAGCCGAGGGCGGTGCGGATCACCGCCTTGCACATTCTCGGGTGTCGCGCAAGGACGCCTTCCCGGCCATCCGGCCCGGTCCGGTTCGTATACGTAACTTCGGGCCGGTTAGGCTCATGACATGCATGCCTGGCCCGCTCCCGAGGTCCCCGCCCTGCCTGGTCAGGGCCGCGACCTGAGGATCCACGACACCGCGACCGGCGGCCTCGTCACCCTCGACCCCGGTCCCGTCGCCCGTATCTACGTCTGCGGCATCACCCCGTACGACGCGACCCATATGGGTCACGCGGCGACCTACAACGCGTTCGACCTCGTGCAGCGCGTGTGGCTGGACACCAAGCGCCAGGTCCATTACGTCCAGAACGTGACCGATGTCGACGATCCCCTCCTCGAGCGGGCGCAGCGCGACGGCGTCGACTGGGTCGGCCTCGCCGAGCAGGAGACGGCGCTCTTCCGCGAGGACATGACCGCCCTGCGCATGCTCTCCCCGAAGCACTACATAGGCGCCGTGGAGGCGATACCGGGGATCGTGCCGCTCGTCGAGCGTCTCAGGGACGCCGGAGCGGCCTACGAACTCGAAGGCGACGTCTACTTCTCCGTGGAGTCCGACCCCAACTTCGGCAAGGTGTCCAACCTGGACGCCGCCGCGATGCGCCTGCTGTCCGCGGAACGCGGCGGCGACCCGGACCGCTCGGGCAAGAAGAACCCGCTCGACCCGATGCTCTGGATGGCCGCGCGCGAGGGCGAGCCCAGTTGGGACGGCGCCTCGCTGGGTCCCGGCAGGCCCGGCTGGCACATCGAGTGCGTGGCCATCGCCCTCGACCACCTGGGCATGGGCTTCGATGTGCAGGGCGGCGGCTCCGACCTCGCCTTCCCGCACCACGAGATGGGTGCCTCACACGCGCAGGTGCTGACCGGCGAATACCCGATGGCCAAGGCGTACGTCCACGCCGGCATGGTGGCGCTGGACGGCGAGAAGATGTCGAAGTCCAAGGGCAACCTGGTCTTCGTGTCCCGGCTGCGGCGCGACGGCGTCGACCCGGCCGCGATCCGGCTCGCGCTGCTCGCGCACCACTACCGGTCCGACTGGGAGTGGACCGACCAGGTGCTGCGGGACGCCGAGGCGCGGCTGGAGCGCTGGCGCGCCGCCGTCTCCCGGCCCGACGGCCCGCCCGCCGACGCGCTCGTGGACGAGATCCGCGAGGCCCTCGCGAACGACCTGGACGCACCGGCCGCGCTCGCCGCGGTCGACCGCTGGGCGGCGCTCCAGGAGCAGAGCGGCGGTACGGACACGGGTGCGCCCGGTGTCGTCTCACGTGCCGTGGACGCGCTGCTCGGCGTGGCCCTCTGAGCCCCTGAGGCAACGGCAGACCGGCGCCGGGACGGGACGTACCCGCCCGGCGCCGCTCGGCGTCCGTCCGGCCGGTTCACCGGCGGACCGGGCGTCGCCCGTGACAAGGAGAGGGACCGGCGGCGGCGAGCCGCCCGTCATGCGGAACGGACCAGGGCGGTGCGCCGGTGCGCACCGCCCTGTCAGTCCTCCTGGGTGTCCTCGTCCTCGCCACCCGGCCGCGGCGGCTTCGGCGGCCGCGTCCGGCCGCCCGGGTTGTCCAGCCGGAACGGACCGGTTTCGCCGCTGTCCGTGGCGTGCCCGCCCGGCGGGCTGACGTCCCGTCGGCGCAGATACCGCTCGAACTCGCGGGCGATCGCCTCACCCGACGCCTCCGGCAGCTCGGCCGTGTCCCGGGCCTCCTCGAGCGTCTGCACATACTCGGCGACCTCGCTGTCCTCGGCGGCCAGCTGATCCACGCCGAGCTGCCAGGCGCGGGCGTCCTCCGGCAGTTCGCCGAGCGGAATACGCAGGTCGAGCAGGTCTTCCAGACGGTTGAGCAGGGCCAGCGTGGCTTTCGGGTTCGGCGGCTGCGACACATAGTGCGGGACCGCCGCCCACAGCGAGACGGCCGGGACGCCCGCGTGCGTGCACGCTTCCTGCAGCACGCCCACGATCCCCGTCGGCCCCTCGTACTTGGTCTCCTCCAGATCCATCCGGCGGGCCAGGTCCGAATCGGAGGTGGTCCCGCTGATCGGGACCGGACGCGTGTGCGGGGTGTCGCCCAGCAGCGCGCCCAGGATCACCACCAGCTCCACGCCCAGCTCATGGGCGAAGCCCAGCAGCTCGTTGCAGAACGAGCGCCAGCGCATCGACGGTTCGATGCCACGGACCAGTACCAGGTCCCGCGGCTTCTCGCCGGCCACACGGACCACCGAGAGTCGGGTCGTGGGCCAGGTGATCTTGCGAACACCGGCCTCCATGAACACTGTGGGGCGGTTCACCTGGAAGTCGTAGTAGTCCTCGGCGTCCAGCGCCGCGAACACATCGCCCTTCCATTCCCTGTCCAGATGCGCGACCGCGGTGGAGGCGGCGTCGCCGGCATCGTTCCAGCCCTCGAACGCGGCCACCATGACCGGGTCGATCAGCTCGGGAACCCCCTCGAGCTCGATCACCCAGTGCCTCCTTCCGACGTCTCCTCACGTACGTCCCAACCTTACGGCGTTCGGCGGGGGCGCCCGCAGCCCCCTTGCACGGGGGAGTGAACGGATGACTGCCCCGTCGGGGGCCGTCGAACACCATGATCGCCGATCCCGGGCCTGGTGAAGGGAGGTGTTTCACACCTCCGATGGATCAGAGCGTCGAACGCAGCCATTGCTCCACGGACGCGATGTGCACGGTTGCCCAGGAGCGGGCCGCCTCCGCGTCGCGGTCGCGCAGGGCGCCGAGGATCGCGCGGTGCTCGTGCAAGGTGCGGCTGACCGCGTCCTCCTGGGTCAGACCACGCCAGATCCGGGCCCGGGTGGTGGGCCCGGACAGCCCGTCGAGCAGCGAGCACAGCACCGAGTTGCCGGAGCTCTGCACGATGCCCCGGTGGAACTCCAGGTCGCAGGCGACCAGTTCCTCCACCGAAGGGTCCGAGCCCAGCTTGTCCAACTGAGCCGTCAGAGTGTCCAGTTGCTGCTCGCTGATGCGTGCGGACGCCATCGCCGTCGCCGCCGGCTCCAGTATGCGGCGCACCGTGAGGAACTCCAGCACGGTGTCGTCGCGGTGGAAGTCGACGACGAAGCTCAGCGCCTCCAGCAGCAACTGGGGGTCCAGGCTCGTCACATAGGTGCCGTCGCCCTGCCGTACATCCAGGATCCGGATCAGTGACAGGGCGCGCACCGCCTCGCGCAGGGAGTTGCGGGACAGCCCGAGATCGGCGGCGAGTTCGCTCTCCTTGGGCAGCCGGTCGCCGGGCCGCAGCGCGCCGGAGACGATCATTCCCTTGATCTTCTCGATCGCCTCGTCGGTGACCGCCATGGCGGGCCTCCCTGTTCGCTCAGACATCCGATGTCTCAGCCCATTATGGGGTCCAGTCGGCTGAACGGGGACGATAATCCCCATGTCACCTCGGGAAACCGCCGCCGGACCCCGGCCCGCTCAATGCGCCGGACCACCCGGGGGCCGGCTCGCCGCGGCACCGGGCGCCGGCGCTTCCAGCTCCGCCAGCGCCGCCGCCTCGTCGAGAGTCGTCAGCACCCGGTCCCGCATCAGGACCCGGCCGTCGACGACGGTGTCCCGTACGTCCGCGGACTGCGCCGCGTAGGCGAGCGTCGCCCACGCGTCGTGCCGGGGGTGCAGATGCGGCCGGTCCAGGTCGAGCACGATCAAGTCGGCCCGCTTGCCCGCCTCCAGTGAGCCGAGCCGGTCACCGAGGCCGAGCGCACGGGCACCTTCGATGGTCGCCATCCGCACCGCCTGCTCGGAGCCGACCGCGGTGGGGTCGCCGGCGGCCTTGTGCACCAGCGCCGCCTGCCGCACCGCGCCCAGCACATCGAGCGTGTTCGAACTGACCGCCCCGTCCGTGCCGAGCCCGACCGTCACCCCCGCGTCCAGCAGCTGCGGCACCGGCGCGATCCCGCAGCCCAGCTTGAGGTTGGACACCGGACAGTGCGCCACCGAGGTGCCGGTACGGGCCAGTGCGGCCACCTCCGGGCCGGTCAGCTCGACGGCGTGGGCGAGCAGCAGATCGGGGCCGAGTAGCCCGAGCGAGTCGAGCAGCTCCACCGGGCGCTTGCCGTAGCGCTCCTCGACGGTGGCGACCTCCGCCGCGTTCTCCGCGGCGTGGATGTGCAGCAGAGCCCCGAACTCCCGTGCCAGCGAGGCGATCTCGACGAGCTGCTCGGGGGTCAGCGTGTAGGCCGAGTGCGCGAACACCACGGGCCGCGTCCCGGACAGGTGCGCGGTCCGGGCCGCGAGGTCCCGGCGCGCCCACTCCATCCGGTCCTCGTACGCCCGGCCGTCGGGGGAGTCCGGGACGTCCATGAAGGTGGGCCCCGCGAACAGCCGCCAGCCCGCCTCCCGCGCGACCCGCTCCGCCTCCTCGTGGTACCAGTACATGTCCAGCGCCGAGGTCACCCCGGCCCGTACGCTCTCGGCGATCGCGACCCGGACCGCCGACGCCACGTTCCGCGGCGAGAGCAACTCCGCCTCCCAGCGCAGGACGCGCTCCAGGAATCCCTGGAGGGTGACGTCGTCGGCGCGGCCGCGCAGCAGCGTCATCGCCAGGTGCGTATGGGTGTTGACGAAACCCGGCAGTACGAGACAGCCCGTGGCGTCGATGACGTTGTCCGCCGTGAACCGGTCCCGCAACGGCTCGGCAGCGCCCACCGCGACGATTGCACCGCCGCGCACGGCGACGGCCCCACCGGGTACGACGGTCCCGGCGTCGTCGACGGTCAGCACCTCGCCGCCGTGCACCAGTAGATCGATGCGCTCCCTCATTCCGCGTTCTCCTCGGCCAGCATGCGCAGTGCCTCCAGCGCGACCAGCGCGCCGCGTTCGACTCCCCGGGCGACGACCTCTCGGTGCGGGTCGTAGGCGCCCGTCGAGAAAGTCGCGTCCTTGTCGACCAGTTCGTCCGCGTTGGCGCCGTCCACCACGAGTACACCGCCCGCGACCAGTCCGCGCAGTGAGGCGGTCACCAGCAGAGCGGACAGCTCCATCTCGATCGCCGCGAGCCCCGCACCGTCGTACGCGTTCAAAGGGATCAGCCCCGGCTGGAACGCGGCCCGGGTCCACACGATCCCCCGATGGTGCGGCACATCCGCCTCGCTGGCCGCCCGTTGCAGCGCGAACACCGCCTCGGGCGCGCAGACAGCGGGGTACTCGGGCGGCAGCAGTTGCTGGGTCACCCCGTCGTCGCGCACAGCGGCCTCGGCGATCACCAGATCGCCGTCGCCGATCTCCGGCTTCATCGCGCCCGCCGTACCGAACCGCAGGAATGTGCGGACGCCCGCGTCCGCGAGCTCCTGGAACAGCAGGATCGCGCCCGGCGCGCCCACCCCGTGCGAGGCGACCGTCACCGGCAGGCCCTTCCAGGTTCCCCGGAACACCCGGTACTCGCGGTGGTACGAGATCTCTTCGGCCCCGTCGAGCAGCGCGGCGACGGTCGCGGCGCGGGCCGGGTCGCCGACCACGACGGCGTGGGGAGGCAGCCCGCTGCGGGGGATGCGGGTGACGGGCGACAGGTCCTGCGTCATGAGGCGACTCCAGTGGGCCGGCGAATCCGGAGTGCGGCGCGCGGCGGACGCGCAGGGCACACCGGCTACCGTACGCAGCCGCAGCCCGCTCCGGATCACCGCCCGTGGTCGAGCGCAGGGCGGCCCACGGCGTGCCCGGCGCTTCGCGGCGCGCGATCGACATCGCGCACGTATGCAGGCGGTGCGGCAGCACAGACGGAAAGGGCGGCTCCCTGCCGGAAGCCGCCCCCGCGTCATCGGGCCCCGCGCGGTGCACAGGACCGGTTCGACGTCCTACTCCTTGTCGAGCAGGTCCTGCACCTTGCTGCGCACCTCGTCGGTGGCAAGACCGCGGATCGTCAGCGTCGTACGGCGGCGCAACACGTCGTCCGCCGTCTGGGCCCACTCGTGGTCTCGGGCGTAGACGACCTGCGCCCAGATCTCCGGGGCGTCCGGGTGGACGCGCTCGGCCAGTTCCGGGTTCTCGTTCGCCAGCCGCGCGATGTCGAAGGCCAGCGAGCCGTAATGGGTCGCCAGGTGCTTGGCGGTGTCGGGCGCCATGCGCGGCCCGGGCGCCGGGCCGTCGACCACCAGCCGGTGGGCCACCGCGCGCGGGTTGGCGATGCCGGGCAGCGGCAGCCGCTTCGGCAGTGTGGAGATCGGCTCGAAGTCGTCGCCGAGCGGGCGGCCCGGAAGCGACTCCAGCTTCTTCATGACCGTACGGCCGATGTGCCGGAACGTGGTCCACTTGCCGCCCGCCACGGACAGCATGCCGCCCCTGCCCTCGGTGACGACGGTCTCGCGCTTGGCCTTGGCGGTGTCGCCGGGGCCGCCCGGCAGCACCCGCAGACCGGCGAAGGAGTAGGTGATCAGCTCACGCCGCAGCTGCTGGTCGCGGACGGAGAACGCCGCCTCGTCGAGGATCTGGGCGATGTCCTTCTCGGCGACCCCGACCTCGGCCGGGTCGCCCTCGAACTCCTCGTCCGTGGTGCCGAGCAGCAGCATGTCCTCCCAGGGGAGGGCGAAGGTGATGCGGTACTTGTCGATCGGCGTCGCCAGCGCCGCCCGCCAGGGTGAGGTGCGCTTGAGCACCAGGTGCACGCCCTTGGACAGACGTATGGAGGGCGCCGCCTTCGGGTCCTCCAGCCGGCGCAGGTGGTCGACCCACGGCCCGGTGGCGTTCAGCACCAGCCGCGCGTCCACCCCGAACTCGTCGCCGGACAGCCGGTCCTTCAGTTCGGCACCGGTGACCCGGCCCCGGGTGAAGCGCAGTCCGGTGACCTCGGCGTGGTTGAGGACGACCGCGCCCGCGTCGACGGCGCCGCGGACCGTCATCAGCGCCATGCGGGCGTCGTTCATCTGGTCGTCGCCGTAGACGGCCACGGCCTTGAGGTTCTCGGTGCGCAGCTCCGGCACGTCCTGCTGCGCCCTGGCGGGCGACAGCAGGTGACCGACGCCGTCACCGAACGCCGACAGCGCGGAGTAGGCGAAGACGCCCGCTCCGAGCTTCGCCGCGCCGTGCGGCCCGCCCTTGTACACGGGGAGGTAGAACGTGAGCGGGTTCGCCAGGTGGGGGGCCACCTGACGAGAGACCGCACGGCGCTCGAAGTGGTTCTCCGCCACCAGCTTCACCGCGCCGGTCTGCAGATAGCGCAGACCGCCGTGGAGCAGCTTGGAGGAGGCGGAGGAGGTGGCGCCGGCGAAGTCGCCGGCGTCCACCAGCGCCACCCGCAGGCCCGACTGCGCGGCATGCCAGGCCGTGGAGATGCCCAGGATCCCGCCGCCGATCACCAGGAGGTCGAATGTCGCCCTGGACAACTGCTCCCGAGTTTCGGCGCGGCTCGGCCCCGAGCCGTAGGCCGGGTGAGTCCCCAGAGCCGGGACCCTCTGCAGGGTGGTCATCGCTTCTTACTCCTCGTGTTCGATCCAGCCCATGGTCCGCTCGACGGCCTTGAGCCAGTTCTTGTACTCACGGTCGCGGGTCTCCGCGTCCATGTGGGGCGTCCACTCGGCGGCCCGGCGCCAGTTGGCGCGCAGGTCGTTGGTGTTGGTCCAGAAGCCGACGGCGAGACCGGCGGCGTAGGCGGCGCCGAGGCAGGTGGTCTCGGCGACCATCGGGCGCACCACCGGCGCGTCCAGGACGTCCGAGAGCGTCTGCATCAGCAGGTTGTTGGAGGTCATGCCGCCGTCGACCTTCAGCGTCGCCAGCTCCACGCCCGAGTCCTTGGTCATGGCGTCCGCGATCTCACGGGTCTGCCAGGCGGTGGCCTCGAGGACGGCGCGGGCGAGGTGCGCCTTGGTGACGTACCGGGTCAGGCCGGCGATCACACCGCGGGCGTCGGAGCGCCAGTACGGCGCGAACAGGCCGGAGAAGGCCGGCACGAAGTAGGCGCCGCCGTTGTCCTCGACCGTGAGCGCGAGGGTCTCGATCTCGGCGGCGGTCTTGATCAGGCCCATCTGGTCGCGCATCCACTGCACCAGGGAGCCGGTGACGGCGATGGAGCCCTCCAGGGCGTAGACCGGCTTCTGGTCACCGATCTGGTAGCCGACCGTGGTCAGCAGGCCCGAGTAGGAGTTGATGATCTTGTCACCGGTGTTCATCACCATGAAGGTGCCGGTGCCGTAGGTGGACTTGGTCTCGCCCTCGGAGAAGCAGGTCTGGCCGAACAGGGCCGCCTGCTGGTCGCCGAGCGCGGAGGCGACGGGGATGCCGCCGAGCAGGTCGCCGAGGCGTCCGCCGGTGATCTCGCCGTACACCTCGGCGGAGGAGCGGATCTCGGGCAGCATCGCCAGCGGGACGCCGATGGACTCCGCGATCTTCTCGTCCCACTCCATGGTGTGCAGGTTCATCAGCAGGGTGCGGGAGGCGTTGGTCACGTCGGTGACGTGGTGGCCGCCGTCGACACCGCCGGTCAGGTTCCAGATGACCCAGGTGTCCATGGTGCCGAAGAGGATGTCGCCCGCCTCGGCGCGCTCGCGCAGGCCCTCGACGTTGTCGAGCAGCCAGCGGGCCTTCGGGCCGGCGAAGTAGGAGGCCAGCGGCAGACCGGTCTCGCGACGGAAGCGGTCCTGGCCGACGTTGCGGCCGAGCTCCTTGCAGAGCGCGTCGGTGCGGGTGTCCTGCCAGACGATGGCGTTGTGAACGGGCTCACCGGTGTTCTTGTCCCACAGCACGGTGGTCTCGCGCTGGTTGGTGATGCCGATGGCCTTGATGTCGTCGCGGGTGATCCCGGCCTTCTCGATGGCTCCGGCGACGACGTCCTGGACGTTGGTCCAGATCTCGGTCGCGTTGTGCTCCACCCAGCCCGGCTTCGGGAAGATCTGGTTGTGCTCCTTCTGGTCGACGGAGACGATGCGGCCGTCCCGGTCGAAGACGATGCAGCGTGAGGACGTGGTGCCCTGGTCGATGGCGGCGATGAAGGGGCCGGCGGTGTGTGCGTCGGTCACGGTGTGCTCCTGGAATTCCGTGGATAAGTGGGGCGGTCTTTACGGCGCGGTACTGAGAGCGGTACTGAGGGGCAAGTTTCGGAGAAGCTCAGTTTTCTCAAGCAAAGGCGACGTTGTATATGCCTGCGGCGATCGCGCCGCCGACCAGCGGGCCGACGACCGGGATCCAGGCGTAGCCCCAGTCGGAGCCGCCCTTGTTGGGCAGGGGGAGGAGAGCGTGCACGATGCGGGGACCGAGGTCGCGGGCCGGGTTGATGGCGTAGCCGGTCGGGCCGCCGAGCGAGAGACCGATGGACACGACCACCAACGCAGTGATCAGGGCGCCCAGGGTGCCGAGGCCGTTGCCCTTGTCGTTGAGGCCCTGCGTGAGGACGGCGAGGACCAGCACGACTGTGCCGATGATCTCCGTGGCGAGGTTCATCACCGCGTTACGGATCTCGGGACCGGTGGAGAAGACGCCGAGGACCGGACCCGCCTGGGCCTCCTGGGCCTCGACCGCCTTGGTGTCCTGCGCCCCCGGGCCGCCGACGACCTCTCTGTCGGTCAGGTGGACCTGGAACTGGCCGTAGTAGGCGACCCAGACCAGGGTCGCGCCGATCATGGCGCCGAGCAGCTGGCCGGCCCAGTAGACCGGGACGTTGCTCCAGTCGCCGTCCTTGATGGCGAGCGCGAGCGTCACCGCCGGGTTGAGGTGGGCACCCGAGAGCGGTGCCGAGGTGTAGACCGCCGTCAGAACGGCGAAGCCCCACCCGAATGCGATGGCGAGCCAGCCGGCGTTACGGGCCTTGGAGGCCTTCAGCGTCACTGCGGCGCAGACGCCACCGCCGAGCAGGATGAGTATGGCGGTACCGATGGTCTCGCCGATGAAGATGTCGGAGCTGGACACCCGCGACTCCTTTGTCCTTCGTCCAGGGGAAGGCGAACCCCGGGTCCCTCCGGTGGTCCGCGCCCTCGGGGGTGAGAGCGATGCCGGCCCTTGGCGTTGTCACACCCTAGCGCGTATTGCCGTTTGGTGTTCGACAATGCCGACCGGTGGACGGGAGTCTTGTCTCCGGTTCGCCGAGCGTCAAGAGTTCGGTAATCGAAAACAGGATCGTTATTGATCGCCTGCAGTGATCAGTTCCGGCGTGGCTGCGCACCGCTGACGCACGGGCACGTGGAGTGGTCGCGCACGACCCCCGCGGGGCCTCGCCAGGGAGGTGCCCCACGGTGCGCGGGCACGCCGAAGGGCCGTCACGGCGTCGCCGTGACGGCCCGGGAACACGAGGTTCAGAACCTCCCGGCACCCAGATCCCGCGACACCGCGCGGCTGCAGTCACGGACCGCCGCGATCAGCTCGGGGCGCACCTCCCCGTCCGGGCACACACGCTCCACCGCGCCCGTGATGCCGACCGCGCCGACGGGCATGCGCCTGCGGTCGTGGATGGGTGCGGCGATCGAGGCGACGCCGGTCCAGGTCTCCTCCACGTCGGCCGCGTAGCCGCGCGCCCGTGCGAGGTCGAGGACGTGCTCGAATGCGTCGAGCTCGCACACGGTGCGGTCGGTGAACGCCTTCCGGTCCGCCTCCACCGCCTCGGTGTGCGCGACCGGGTCGTACGCCGACAGCACCTTGCCGAGGGCCGTGGAGTGCAGCGGCTGCATGGCCCCGATCTCCAGGACCTGCCGGCTGTCGTCGGGCCTGAACACGTGGTGCACGATCAGCACGCCCTGCTGGTGCAGCACCCCCAGATAGACGCTCTCCCCGCTGGAGCGGGCCAGGTCGTCGGTCCACACCAGGGCGCGCGCTCGCAGTTCATGGACGTCGAGGTAGGTGGTGCCGAGGCGCAGCAGCTCGGCCCCCAGCTGGTAGCGGCCCGAGGCCGCTTCCTGTTCGACGAAACCCTCCTGCTGGAGCGTGCGGAGTATGCCGTGGGCGGTGCCCTTGGCCAGGCCGAGCGAGGAGGCGATGTCGGACAGGCCGAGCCGCCGTTCACCGCCCGCGAGCAGCCGCAGCATCGCGGCCGCCCGTTCGAGCGACTGGATGTTCCGTGCCATCGCCGTTCTGCCCTCCGTCACCTTCAACCGCCGACCGTCATTCGTTTACCACCGTTCGGCAATGCCGAACATTACCGGTCGGGGACTTCCTCTCGCTAATAGGCGGTCGTCATCCGTTCGGGCGCAATCCCCCCCACGGGTCACGTCCAGCACGCCCGTCCGCCCGCTGGACGCCCCTGACCGTATGGCGTGCCGCGGGCTACCCTGGCGGCGTGCGCGTCCCATGTGAAGCGCAAAGCCGACAGCCGTCGCATTCCAGGGAGCATCTTCCATGGCCTCGTTGCCGAACCCGTCCCTTTCGTCCGCCTCCACCGACAGCCGGACCCGAACCGAAGCCCTCCGGGAAGCCCTCGCCACCCGTGTGGTGGTGGCCGACGGAGCGATGGGCACGATGCTCCAGGCCCAGGACCCCACCCTGGAGGACTTCCAGGGTCTCGAGGGCTGCAACGAGATCCTCAACCTGACCCGCCCCGACATCGTCCGCTCCGTCCACGAGGCGTACTTCGCGGTGGGCGTCGACTGCGTCGAGACGAACACCTTCGGGGCCAACCACGCCGCCATGGCCGAGTACGAGATCGCCGACCGCGTGTACGAGCTGTCCGAGGCCGGCGCCCGGATCGCCCGGGAGGTCGCGGACGGCTTCGCCGCCGACGACGGCCGCGCCCGCTGGGTCCTCGGCTCGATCGGTCCCGGCACCAAGCTGCCCACCCTCGGCCACGTCGCCTACACCACCCTCCGCGACGGCTTCCAGGCCAACGCGGAGGGCCTGCTCGCCGGCGGCGCGGACGCCCTCATCGTCGAGACCACCCAGGACCTGCTGCAGACCAAGGCATCGGTCCTGGGCGCCCGGCGCGCGATGGAGGCGACCGGCATCGAGGTGCCCCTGCTGTGCTCCATGGCGTTCGAGACCACCGGCACCATGCTGCTGGGTTCGGAGATCGGCGCCGCGCTGACCGCGCTCGAGCCGCTCGGCATCGACATGATCGGCCTGAACTGCTCGACCGGTCCCGCCGAGATGAGCGAGCACCTGCGCTATCTGACGCGCCACTCCCGTATCCCGCTGCTGTGCATGCCGAACGCTGGCCTGCCGGTGCTCACCAAGGACGGCGCGCACTTCCCGCTCGGTCCCGAGGGTCTGGCCGACGCCCAGGAGAACTTCGTCCGCGACTACGGCCTCTCCCTGATCGGCGGCTGCTGCGGCACCACCCCCGAGCACCTGCGCCAGGTCGTCGAACGCGTCCGCGACCTCGCCCCGGTCGAGCGCGCCCCGCAGCCCGAGCCGGGCGCCGCCTCCCTCTACCAGAGCGTGCCGTTCCGTCAGGACACCTCGTATCTGGCCATCGGCGAGCGGACGAACGCCAACGGCTCCAAGAAGTTCCGCGAGGCCATGCTGGACGGCCGCTGGGACGACTGCGTCGAGATGGCCCGCGAGCAGATCCGCGAGGGCGCCCACATGCTCGACCTCTGCGTCGACTACGTGGGCCGCGACGGCGTCGCCGACATGGAGGAGCTGGCCGGCCGCTTCGCCACCGCCTCCACCCTGCCGATCGTCCTCGACTCCACCGAAGTGGACGTCCTCGAGGCGGGTCTGGAGAAGCTCGGCGGCCGCGCCGTCATCAACTCGGTCAACTACGAGGACGGCGACGGGCCTGAGTCGCGCTTCGCGAAGGTCACCCGGCTCGCCCGGGAACACGGCGCCGCGCTCATCGCCCTGACCATCGACGAGGAGGGCCAGGCCCGTACCCCCGAGAAGAAGGTCGAGATCGCCCAACGGCTGATCGCCGACCTCACCGGGAACTGGGGCATCCGTGAGGAGGACATCCTCGTCGACACCCTGACCTTCACCATCTGCACCGGCCAGGAGGAGTCCCGCAAGGACGGCATCGCCACCATCGAGGCCATCCGCGAGCTGAAGAAGCGCCACCCGGACGTGCAGACCACGCTCGGTCTGTCGAACATCTCCTTCGGCCTCAACCCGGCCGCGCGCATCCTGCTCAACTCCGTCTTCCTCGACGAATGCGTCAAGGCGGGGCTCGACTCGGCCATCGTGCACGCCTCGAAGATCCTGCCCATCGCGCGCTTCGACGAGGAGCAGGTCACCACCGCCCTCGACCTGATCTACGACCGCCGCGCCGACGGCTACGACCCGCTGCAGAAGCTGATGGCGCTGTTCGAGGGCGCCACCGCCAAGTCGCTCAAGGCCGGCAAGGCCGAGGAACTGGCCGCGCTGCCGCTGGAGGAGCGCCTCAAGCGGCGGATCATCGACGGCGACAAGAACGGTCTGGAGGCCGACCTGGACGAGGCCCTGACCGGCCGGTCCGCCCTCGACATCGTCAATGAGACACTCCTGGACGGCATGAAGGTCGTGGGCGAGCTGTTCGGCTCCGGCCAGATGCAGCTGCCGTTCGTGCTGCAGTCCGCTGAGGTCATGAAGTCCGCGGTCGCCTACCTCGAACCCCACATGGAGAAGACCGACGAGGCCGGCAAGGGCACCATCGTGCTGGCCACCGTGCGCGGCGACGTCCACGACATCGGCAAGAACCTCGTCGACATCATCCTGTCCAACAACGGCTACAACGTCGTCAACCTCGGCATCAAGCAGCCGGTCTCCGCGATCCTGGAGGCCGCAGAAGAACACCGGGCCGACGTCATCGGCATGTCCGGGCTCCTGGTCAAGTCCACGGTGATCATGAAGGAGAACCTGGAGGAGCTCAACCAGCGCGGGCTCGCCGCCGCCTACCCGGTCATCCTCGGCGGCGCGGCGCTCACCCGCGCGTACGTCGAGCAGGACCTGTACGAGCTGTACGAGGGCGAGGTCCGCTACGCCCGCGACGCGTTCGAGGGCCTGCGCCTGATGGACGCGCTGATCGGGGTCAAGCGGGGCGTGCCGGGGGCGAAACTGCCCGAGCTGAGGCAGCGCCGGGTGCGGGCCGCCACGGTGGAGATCGAGGAGCGGCCCGAGGAAGGCCACGTGCGCTCCGACGTCGCGACCGACAACCGCGTCCCCGCGCCGCCCTTCTGGGGGACCCGCGTCATCAAGGGCATCCCGCTCAAGGAGTACTCCTCCTGGCTGGACGAGGGCGCGCTGTTCAAGGGCCAGTGGGGCCTGAAGCAGGCCCGCACCGGCGAGGGACCGACCTACGAGGAGCTAGTCGATACCGAGGGCCGGCCCCGGCTGCGCGGCCTGCTCGACCGGCTGCAGACGGACAACCTCCTCGAAGCGGCCGTCGTCTACGGCTACTTCCCCTGCGTGTCCAAGGACGACGACCTGATCATCCTCGACGAACAGGGCAATGAGCGCACCCGGTTCACCTTCCCGCGCCAGCGTCGCGGCCGGCGGCTGTGCCTGGCCGACTTCTTCCGTCCTGAGGAGTCGGGCGAGACGGACGTCGTCGGGCTCCAGGTCGTCACCGTCGGTTCCCGGATCGGCGAGGAGACCGCGCGGCTCTTCGAGGCGAACTCCTACCGTGACTATCTGGAACTGCACGGTTTGTCCGTGCAGTTGGCGGAGGCGCTCGCGGAGTACTGGCACGCGCGGGTGCGCTCCGAGCTGGGCTTCGCGGGTGAGGACCCGGACGAGATGGAGGACATGTTCGCCCTCAAGTACCGCGGTGCCCGTTTCTCGCTGGGCTACGGAGCCTGTCCCGACCTGGAGGACCGCGCCAAGATCGCCGAGCTGCTCGAGCCGGAGCGGATCGGCGTCCAGCTCTCCGAGGAGTTCCAGCTCCACCCGGAGCAGTCCACGGACGCGATCGTGATCCACCACCCGGAGGCGAAGTACTTCAACGCGCGGTGACGACCCGCGCGGAACCGCATCCGCAGGGCGTGCCCTCGGACCCCGCGGCGTCCGGGCCGACACAGGCGCGGCCTGCGCCTTCGCCCCAGGACTACCGCGGGGCCCCGCGGTCCCGCACACCCGTGTACGGGACCGCGGTCCCCGGGCTTCCGCGGCACGCGCGGGCCGCTCCTCTTGCCCGTGTGTGTGACCACACACGGGGCCGCTCCCATGTCGATCGGCACTTTTCTCACGGCCGTCGTAGACTGGCAGGTCCACCGCAGGCCGGTTCCCTCCGTGGGAACCGGCCTGGTCGTCCCTTGAAGGAGGTACGCCGGATGACCACCACGGTCCCCGCCCTCGGAACCCGTACGGCCGAAGGCTCCGCACTGCAGGCCGTGCTCCTCGACATGGACGGAACCCTGGTGGACACCGAGGGTTTCTGGTGGGAGGTCGAGGTCGACGTCTTCGCCACCCTCGGACACACGCTCGACGAGGCATGGCGCCACGTCGTCGTGGGCGGCCCCATGACCCGCAGCGCGGGCTTCCTGATCGAGGCCACGGGCGCGAACATCACCCTCGACGAGCTCACCGTGCTGCTCAACGACGGGTTCGAGAACCGCATCGACCACAGGCTGCCGCTGATGCCCGGGGCCGCCCGGCTGTTGGCCGAACTGGCGGCCCACGAGATCCCCACCGCCCTGGTCTCCGCGTCCCACCGGCGCATCATCGACCGCATCCTGGCCTCCCTCGGCCCCCAGTACTTCGCGCTGACCGTGGCGGGCGACGAGGTGGAGCGGACCAAGCCGTTCCCGGACCCGTATCTGCTGGCCGCCAAGGGCCTCGGGGCGGAGCCCGCGCGCTGCGCGGTCATCGAGGACACGGCGACCGGGGTGGCGGCCGCCGAGGCCGCCGGCTGCCGGGTCGTCGCCGTCCCGTCGGTCGCCCCCATCGCCCCTGCCGCGGGCCGCACCGTCGTGACCTCGCTCGAAGAGGTCGACCTGACATTCCTGCGCGGTTTGATGACGGAAATGCGCTGACCGTTCACGCAGCGTGCACCACGAATGGACGGAATACCGGGGACCGTCCAGCAGAATGAATTAATACCCGGTCGCGCGCCCGAATTCGGCCGCACACCGCCCGAGTCGGGAGGTGTGACGTTCACCACGTGCGCGGGGGTCGACAGAGGGCCCGGCGTATGCTGTTCCATCCCATTCGCGCCCCCGTGACGCGCCCATGTGTCCCGATTGATGAGACGCTGCACTAATCCTTCCGTGACCGGTTTTCCGGTGCGTCCACAGCCGGTTTCGCAGCGTGATGAGGCCTCAACTCCGGTAGCTGTCAGCGCTCGTGCGTGTGCGGACTAATCTCATCGCGAGAACATGCCACAACCCCCGTGATCCGTAGCGCCACCCTTGCTTGCCGGGTACACGGACTCGACAGCTCTGGAGAAACACGAGCATGAACCGTAAGACTTTGGTGCTGCCGGCGGTCGCTGGTCTGCTCACCCCTGTCCTCGCCGCCTGCGGCGGGTCCAGCAGCGGGGGCAACAGCGGTGACGCCATCGTCGTCGGTACCACCGACCGGTTCACCGCCGCCAGCGACGCCCCTGCGCCCATCGACCCGGCGTACGCGTACGACGTGGGCACCTGGAACGTTCTCCGGCAGACCGTGCAGACGCTGATGGTGCAGCCCCGCGGCGACGGTGAGCCCGAGCCCGAGGCCGCCGAGAGCTGCGGCTTCACCGACACCGGGAACGAGCGCTACGCCTGCAAGCTGCGCAAGGACCTGAAGTTCTCCAACGGTGACCCGGTGACCGCGGCCGATGTGAAGTTCTCCATCGACCGTGCCCGCGCCATCAAGGCCGACAGTGGCGTCTTCGCGCTGCTGTCCACCATCGACACCGTCGAGACGCAGGGCGACAGGGACGTCATCTTCCACCTCAAGGTCGCGGACGCCACCTTCCCGTTCAAGCTGTCGACGCCGGTCGCGGGCATCGTCAACCCCAAGGACTACGAGAAGAACAAGCTGCGCAACGGGTTCTCCGTCGACGGCTCCGGCCCGTACACGCTGCAGTCCGAGGTCCAGAACAACGAGATGGTGAAGGCCACCTTCACCAAGAACCCCAACTACAAGGGCCTGCTCACCCCGAAGAACGACAAGGTCGTGCTGCAGACCTTCAAGGACGCCGACAGCATGGGCAACGCCCTTGCCAAGGGCGACATCGACGTCATGACCCGCACCATGGCGCCGGACCAGATCCGCAAGCTGCAGAACGACACGGCGGGCAACGTCAACCTGGTCGAGATGCCGGGCCTGGAAATCCGCTACCTGGCCTTCAACACCAATGCCCCCTCGGTCAAGAGCACGGCCGTCCGCCAGGCCATGGCGCAGGTCATCGACCGCGGCGCGCTGGTGTCCAAGGTGTACGGCACCGAGGCGCAGCCCCTGTACTCGCTCGTCCCGGCCACCATCACCGGCCACTCCAACGCCTTCTTCAACAAGTACGGCGACCCGAGTGTGGCCAATGCCCGTGCCCTGCTGACCAAGGCGAACATCACCACCCCGGTGAAGCTGACGCTGCACTACACGACCGACCACTACGGCCCGGCCACCGTCAAGGAGTTCGAGGTGCTCAAGGAGCAGCTCAACGCCAGCGGGCTGTTCGACGTCAGCGTCCAGGGCGCGGACTGGGAGCACTTCGTGCCGGCCCAGCGCAAGCTCGCCTACGACGTCTGGGGCATGGGCTGGTTCCCCGACTTCGCGGACGCCGACAACTACCTCGCGCCGTTCCTCGACAAGGACAACTTCCTCAACCTGCCCTACGACAACGGCTTGATCCGCAACAACCTGATCCCGGCGTCCCGCCGCCAGGCCGACCGGCTGAGCGCGTCGAAGAGCTTCACCGAGATCCAGGACATCGTCGCCAACGACGTGCCGATCCTCCCGCTGTGGCAGGGCAAGCAGTACGTCGCCACCCGTGACGACATCTCGGGCAGCGAGTACGCGATGAACTCCTCCTCCACCCTGCAGCTGTGGGAGCTCTCCCGCGGCTCCGGCAGCTGACCTGCTCATGTGAAGGCCCCCAGGCATCTGCCCGGGGGCCTTCACTGTGTCCGGAGGCCCTCGCCGTGTCCGGAGGCCGCCACAGGAGGACGGGAAGCACTGAGGGCGCCCCTTGCCGCGCAAGGGGCGCCCTCAGTGTGCAGCTGAAGTCCCGGCAGCCGACGCACGACGTCCGGCAGTTGTCGCCGGACGTCCGCAGCCGCTCCGGGAAGTCCGGGCGGCTACTGCGCGCCGGGGCGCACCAGTCCGCTCTCGTACGCGTACACCGCCGCCTGCACCCGGTCCCGCAGACCCAGCTTGGTCAGCACATGACCCACGTGCGTCTTGACCGTGGTCTCGCTGACGAACAGATCGGCCGCGATCTCGGCATTGGACAGCCCGCGCGCCACCAGCTTCAGCACCTCCACCTCGCGTTCGGTGAGGGTGTGCAGCGTGTCCGGGACCGGCTCGTCGCCGGACGGGAGATGCCCCGCGTACTTGTCGAGCAGCCGGCGCGTGATGCTCGGAGCCAGCATCGCCTCGCCGGCCGCCACCACCCGGATCGCCTGCACCAGCTCATGGGCCGGAGCGTCCTTGAGGAGGAATCCACTGGCACCGGCGCGCAGCGCCTCCACCACGTACTCGTCCAGATCGAAAGTGGTCAGCACCAGCACCTTCGCCGGGCCGTCCCGCCCCGGCCCGGTGATCTGCCGGGTCGCCTCCACCCCGTCCATCCGGGGCATCCGGATGTCCATCAGAACCACATCGGGCTGCAGGGCACGCACCTGGTCGAGCGCCTGGAGGCCGTCTCCGGCCTCGCCGACGACCGCGATGTCCTGCTCCGCCTCCAGGATCATCCGGAAGCCCGTACGCAGCAGCGGCTGGTCGTCGACCAGTAGGACGCGGATGGCCACGTGAGTCTCCTTCGCTAGTCCGGCCCCATTCTGCCCTGCTCGGTCTCGCCCGATTCGGCCACCCTGACCGGCGGCTGCGACCCGGCGGGGGCAGGCTCCCCGGCCGGCTGCTCGCCGGCCCGTGAAACCGGCAGCGGATAGGGCGGGGGAGTACCACCGAACTCCGGACAGAAGGCCTGGTGGTCGCACCAGCCGCACAACTTGGTCGGCCGCGGGCGCCAGTCGCCCGTCTCCGTCGCGAGCCGGATCGCCTCCCACAGCGCGAGCAGCTTGCGCTCCACACGTTCGAGGTCGGCGAGCACCGGGTCGTACGTCAGCACGTCACCGCTGCCCAGATACACGAGCTGAAGCCGACGCGGGACGACCCGCTTCAGGCGCCACACCACCAGGGCGTAGAACTTCATCTGGAACAGCGCACCCTCGGCATACTCGGGCCGGGGCGCCTTGCCCGTCTTGTAGTCGACGATCCGCACCTCACCGGTGGGCGCCACATCGACGCGGTCGATGATCCCGCGCAGCTTCAGCCCCGACTCCAGCTCCGCCTCCACGAACAGCTCGCGCTCGGCGGGCTCGAGCCGCGTCGGGTCCTCCAGCGCGAACCAGCGGTCCACGAGCCGCTCCGCCTCGGTCAGCCAGCGCGCCAGCCGCTCGCCGTCCGGATCGTCCACGAACAGCTCCTCGAGCTGCGGCCTGCTCTCCCGCAACCGGTCCCACTGACCGGGGACCAGCGCCTTGGCGCGCGGGGCGGTCCGCTCGGCGGCCGGCACATCGAACAGCCGCTCAAGCACTGCGTGCACCAACGTTCCCCGGGTGGCCGCCTCACTCGGCTTCTCGGGCAGCTTGTCGATCACCCGGAACCGGTAGAGCAGGGGGCACTGCATGAAATCACTGGCACGGGACGGCGACAGCGACTCCGGGGGCACGGCGGCCACGGCGGACGGCCCGGCGGTGCCGTCGGTGCTGGTTTCCATGACCACAGACCATACGGCCCGCCACTGACAGTGACCCAGCCCGTGCTGGCCGATGCGGGGCGGTCCGGCCGCTCCGGCCGGCAACCGGCCACATCGCCCCAGGCACCTTTTGGCTGGGGCGGTTCGACCATGCGGCCAGGGGGACAACAGAGAGGGTGCCGGGGCGGAACACGAAGCGACGGCCGCATACCATCGACCACAGACCCTCTCACCCGGCACGACCGGGGCCGGGGAGACGATTCGATCGAGGGGACATCGTGGACGAGACCGGCGGGAGCGGACAGCCGCGCCCCGGCAACGACAGGGCGACCGAACCCGAGTCGAGCCCCACGGCGCACACCGCCGGTCCCGCACGCCCCGAGCAGGACCGGGACCCCGGCGCGAGCCCGGCCCCGGCAGCGGACCACTCCGAGGGGCGAACCGCCCCCGAGCCACCCGACGCCCACGCCGACACACCGCCGGCGGACGACCAGCCCTCCGCGACACCGCAACCCCACGACTCCTCCGAGACCCCGCCCACCGGAAACCCCGCCGCGCCTTTCCCGGCCCGCAGCGAGGCGCACACCGGCGGCCCCGGCAAGGCCCGCCCGCCACAGCGGCCCAGGGAACCCGGCGGCGGCATCCTCATGGGCCGGCCCTTCGGCGTCCCCGTCTACGTCGCCCCCAGCTGGTTCCTCGTCGCGGCCCTGATCACCTGGGTGTTCGGCGGCCAGCTGGACCGCGTGCTGCCCGAACTCGGCGCCGCCCGCTACCTCGTCTCCCTCTTCTTCGCCGTCGCCTTCTACGCCTCCGTCCTCGTCCACGAACTGGCCCACACCGTCGCGGCCCTCCGCTTCCGGCTGCCGGTGCGCCGTATCCAGCTCCAGTTCTTCGGCGGCGTCTCCGAGATCGAGAAGGAGGCAGACAGCCCCGGCCGCGAATTCGTCCTCGCCTTCGTCGGCCCCCTGCTCTCCCTCGTCCTCGCGGGGATCTTCTACCTCGCCATGCAGCCCGTCCGGCCCGGCACCGTCCCCGGAGTCCTGCTGGCCGGCCTGATGATCTCCAACCTCATCGTGGCCGTCTTCAACCTGCTTCCCGGCCTGCCTCTCGACGGTGGCCGCATGCTGCGTGCCGTCGTCTGGAAGATCACCGGCAGGCCGATGAGCGGCACCGTCGCGGCCGCCTGGGTCGGCCGTGCCCTCGCGATCTCCGTCCTCATCGGACTGCCCCTGCTCACCCAGTCCGGCGCCCTCGGCTCCACCGCCGAGGACAACGTCGGCATGGACACCGTCACCGACGCCCTGCTCGCCGCCATCCTGGCCGCCATCATCTGGACCGGCGCCGGCAACAGCCTCCGCATGGCCCGCCTGCGCGAACACCTCCCCGAACTGCGCGCCCGCACCCTCACCCGCCGCGCGGTCCCCGTCCAGAGCGACACCCCTCTGTCCGAGGCCCTGCGCCGCGCCAACGCCGTCGGTGCCCGCGCCCTCGTCGTCGTGGACGCCTACGGCGAACCGCTCTCCCTCGTGCGGGAGGCCGCCATCGTCGGTGTACCCGAGCACCGCCGCCCCTGGGTCCCCGTCAGCGGCCTCGCCCAGGAGCTCACCGACGGCATGCGCGTCTCCGCGGACCTCGCCGGTGAAGACCTCCTCGACGCCCTGCGCGCGGCCCCCGCCACCGAGTACCTCGTCGTCGAGGAGACCGGCGAGATCTACGGCGTCCTGTCCGCCGCCGACGTCGAGCGAGCCTTCGTCAAGGCGATGGCCCGCCCCAACTAAGGGTCCCCATTCCGGGCCCCGTTCCAGGCCACCGCACCCCAGCGGCCCCACCGCCCGGGCGCAGCCGCTCGTGGTCGGCCGCCCCTCCACGGACCGGTAGGCTGGTCACATGTCCGAACCGACCGGTGCCGCCCGCCGTCGCGGGCCCTTCAAGGTCGGGGACCAGGTACAGCTGACCGACCCCAAGGGCCGCCACTACACGTTCACGCTCGAAGCCGGGAAGAACTTCCACACCCACAAGGGTTCCTTCCCGCACGACGAGCTGATCGGTGCTCCCGAGGGCAGCGTTGTCCGCACCACCGGGAACGTCGCCTACCTCGCGCTGCGCCCCCTGCTCCCCGACTACGTCCTGTCCATGCCCCGCGGGGCGGCCGTCGTCTACCCGAAGGACGCGGGGCAGATCCTCGCCTTCGCCGACATCTTCCCCGGCGCACGCGTCGTGGAGGCCGGCGTCGGCTCCGGCTCGCTCAGCAGCTTCCTGCTGCGCGCCGTGGGCGACCAGGGCATGCTGCACAGCTACGAGCGCCGAGCGGACTTCGCCGAGATCGCCCAGCAGAACGTCGAGCGCTACTTCGGCGGCCCCCACCCCGCCTGGCAGCTCACCGTCGGCGACCTCCAGGACAACCTGAGCGACACCGACGTCGACCGCGTCATCCTCGACATGCTCGCCCCCTGGGAATGCCTGGAGGCCGTCTCCAAGGCACTGGTACCGGGCGGCATCCTCTGCTGCTACGTGGCCACCACCACCCAGCTCGCCAGGACCGTCGAGTCCATCCGCGAGATCGGCTCCTTCAACGAGCCGACCTCATGGGAGACGATGATCCGCAACTGGCACATCGAGGGCCTGGCCGTCCGCCCCGACCACCGCATGATCGGCCACACCGGCTTCCTCCTCACCGCCCGCCGCCTCGCCGACGGCGTCGAGCCGCCCATGCGCCGCCGCCGGCCCGCCAAGGGCGCCTACGGCGAGGACTACGCGGGCCCCAACGCCGACGGAGGCGACGGCCGCTGACCCGGCCTTTGCCCAGGCCAACGGACGAGCGCCGTGGCCGAGTTACCGGAAAACCCCCGGAACTCGGCCACGGCGCTCGTCCGTTGAGGCCCCAGCGCCGCTCACGCCCCGGCCAGAGCCCCCGACGGAAGTGCTCCCCCCGCCGTTCCCCCGCACTGTGACGTGTGGCACTATGCGGGACACCCCCACCGGCACAGCTCTCACAGGAGACACGTCTCGCGTGCAGCACTCCGTCGTTCCGGAACTCGCTCACACCTCGCCGCGCCCCATCCACTGGGTCGCCACGGCCACCGCGATATCCGGTGTCATCGTCCTGTCCCCGGTGCTGCAGCCCAGCTCCGCGACGGCGACTCCGCCTCACCCCGGGAGCACGACGGCCTCGGCCGGTATCGCGGCACCCGACCCGGCCAAAGCCGACTTCCCGCTCGACTGCGGCCCCGCCAGACTCCTCGTCCACAAGAAGGCCACTGGCGACCTCGACGGCGACGGCCGCCCGGAAACCGTCGCCGTCGTTCACTGCGACGCCGCCATGGGGACCCCGCCCGACGGCGTCTACGTCCTCACCCAGGCCGCCGACGCCACCAGCCCCCGCATCGTCGCGACTCTCGTCGACCCCAAGGACCGCTTCACGGTCACCGACTTCGCCGTCCGCGACGCCGCCGTCACCGCCACGCTCCTCGGCTACTCCTCGGCCGACATACCCAGTTGCTGCCCCGACGTGAAGACCCCCGCCAAGTGGCAGTGGAAGGGCGGCGCGTTCGTCCGCTCCACGCCCTCCGGCGCACGCAACGTGTGACGTCGCACTCCCGGCCGCCGACACACACCGTCGCGTGACCGCCAGGAGGCGGGCACGCGACGGGACGGCGAACCCGATGTGAGAAGAAAGACATGAATGACGCTACGTCCTCATGGGATCACTCCGCGTCAGGCCCGTAGATCTCCGCCTTGTCCGAAATTCGACGTACGTGAATGCACTCGCCCGGACACTCCCGCGCCGAGTCCACCACGTCGGTGAGAAGGGGCAGCGGCACGGGCGTTGCAGCCCCCCTGGCCTGCAAAAGCTCCTCGTCAGCGCCCTTCACGTAGGCCAGACCGTCGATGTCCAGCTCGAAGACCTCAGGCGCGTACTGGGCGCAGATCCCGTCACCGGTGCACAGATCCTGATCGATCCAGACCTCCAGCGCCTCGCCCTCGACTCCGGCCTGCTGCACGATCATCTCCCCTGCCGATTTCCTGCGCAGAGCCGTCCCCGGGAATCCGGCCAGCTCTGACGGGTGTTGAACACCGTGAGCCTACCTGCGGCGGCTTCCCAATCATGTTCGGTGGGTATTCCCCTGGCGTGAGGGAGAGCGCAAGGGTGAAGATCGGACACACCTCGACAGTCTTTGTGATCTAGGGGTTTCAATCGACACCCACCCAGGTAGGGTCTGGAAGCGTCCAGCTCCCCTTGGAGGAGGTGAGGACCGTGGCAGCCCACGACGACGACATGAACCGCGGCATCCGCCCGGGGCGAGGGTCCGACGACCCTGCCGGGCAGATCGCCTACCTTGAGCAGGAGATCGCCGTCCTGCGACGCAAGCTCGCCGACTCTCCGCGACACACGAGGATTCTCGAAGAGCGGATCGTCGAGCTGCAGACCAACCTGGCCGGCGTGTCCGCACAGAACGAACGACTCGCCAACACGCTCCGTGAGGCCCGCGACCAGATCGTGGCCCTCAAGGAGGAGGTCGACCGGCTCGCACAGCCGCCGGCCGGCTTCGGTGTGTTCCTGCAGGCGATCGAGGACGGCACGGCCGACATCTTCACCGGCGGCCGCAAGCTCCGGGTGAACGTCAGCCCCAGCGTGGAGCTCGACGAGCTCCGCCGCGGCCAGGAAGTGATGCTCAACGAAGCGCTCAACGTGGTCGAGGCCATGGAGTTCGAGCGGGTCGGGGACATCGTCACCCTCAAGGAAGTCCTCGAGGACGGCGAGCGCGCCCTGGTGCTCGGGCACACCGACGAGGAACGGGTGGTACGGCTCGCCGAGCCGCTGCTGGACGTCACCATCCGTCCCGGCGACGCCCTCCTGCTCGAACCCCGCTCCGGCTACGTCTACGAGGTCGTTCCGAAGAGCGAGGTCGAGGAACTCGTCCTCGAAGAAGTGCCCGACATCGGTTACGAGCAGATCGGCGGCCTCGCCGGTCAGATCGAAGCCATCCGGGACGCGGTCGAGCTCCCGTATCTCTACCCCGACCTGTTCAAGGAGCACGAACTGCGGCCGCCCAAGGGCGTCCTGCTGTACGGGCCCCCCGGATGCGGAAAGACGCTCATCGCCAAGGCCGTCGCGAACTCGCTGGCCAAGAAGGTCGCCGAGGTGACCGGCCAGGCCGCGGGCAAGAGCTTCTTCCTCAACATCAAGGGCCCCGAGCTGCTGAACAAGTACGTCGGTGAGACCGAGCGGCAGATCCGCCTCGTCTTCCAGCGCGCCCGTGAGAAGGCCAGCGAGGGCACCCCCGTCATCGTCTTCTTCGACGAGATGGAGTCCCTCTTCCGCACCCGCGGCTCCGGTGTCAGCTCGGACGTGGAGAACACCATCGTCCCCCAGCTGCTCGCCGAGATCGACGGTGTGGAAGGCCTGCAGAACGTGGTGGTCATCGGCGCCTCCAACCGCGAGGACATGATCGACCCCGCCATCCTGCGGCCCGGCCGGCTCGATGTGAAGATCAAGATCGAACGTCCGGACGCCGAAGCGGCCAAGGACATCTTCGGGAAGTACCTCACCGAGAGGCTCCCGCTGCACGCCGAGGACGTCGGCGAGCACGGAGGCGACAAGTCGGCCACTGTCCACGGCATGATCCAGACCGCCGTGGAACAGATGTACGCCGAATCGGACGAGAACCGCTTCCTCGAGGTGACCTACGCCAACGGCGACAAGGAAGTCCTCTACTTCAAGGACTTCAACTCCGGCGCCATGATCGAGAACATCGTCGGACGCGCCAAGAAGATGGCGATCAAGGACTTCCTCGAACACAACCAGAAGGGCCTCAGGGTCTCCCACCTCCTCCAGGCGTGCGTGGACGAGTTCAAGGAGAACGAGGACCTGCCCAACACCACCAACCCCGACGACTGGGCCCGGATCTCCGGAAAGAAGGGCGAACGGATCGTCTACATCCGTACCCTCATCACCGGAAAGCAGGGCGCAGACACAGGACGCTCCATCGACACGGTGGCCAACACCGGTCAGTACCTGTAACAGCTGGGGCGGCTGCGGGTGCCCTCACCGGGTACCCGCAGCCGACCGCTTTTCGGGCACGGCTGGAGCAAGGCAATGACGCAAATGATCTCCCCACCAGCGCAAAGGCGTTCTAGGCTCTTCGTACCGCCGCGTCGCGCCGTGCGGGGACGGGCACCGCACGCGCACCGGAGCACCAGCGGTATCTGAGCGCCGCCCCCGACCGAGGGCGCCGCCGGGCAAGGAGGGCCGCATGACCGTACGGCGAGTAATGGGCATCGAGACGGAGTACGGCATCTCCGTCCCCGGGCACCCCAACGCCAATGCCATGCTCACCTCGTCCCAGATCGTCAACGCCTACGCGGCGGCGATGCACCGGGCCCGCCGGGCCCGCTGGGACTTCGAGGAGGAGAACCCGCTGCGGGACGCGCGAGGCTTCGACCTCGCACGCGAGGCCGCCGACGCCAGCCAGCTCACCGACGAGGACATCGGCCTCGCCAACGTGATCCTCACCAACGGGGCACGGCTCTACGTCGACCACGCGCACCCCGAATACAGCGCCCCCGAGGTGACCAACCCCCGCGACGCCGTCCTCTGGGACAAGGCCGGCGAGCGGATCATGGCCGAAGCCGCGGAACGGGCCGCCCAGCTTCCCGGCGCCCAGCCGATCCACCTCTACAAGAACAACACCGACAACAAGGGCGCCTCCTACGGCACGCACGAGAACTACCTGATGAAGCGGGAAACCCCCTTCTCGGACATCGTGCGCCACCTCACCCCGTTCTTCGTCTCCCGCCAGGTCTTCGCCGGCGCCGGCCGCGTCGGCATCGGCCAGGACGGACACGAACACGGGTTCCAGCTCAGCCAGCGCGCCGACTACTTCGAAGTCGAAGTGGGCCTCGAGACGACCCTCAAGCGCCCGATCATCAACACCCGCGACGAACCGCACGCGGACGCCGAGAAGTACCGCCGCCTGCACGTCATCATCGGAGACGCCAACCTCTCCGAGATCTCGACCTACCTGAAGCTGGGCACCACCGCCCTGGTCCTGTCCATGATCGAGGACGGCTTCATCGCGGTCGACCTGGCCGTCGACCAGCCCGTACGCACCCTGCACCAGGTCTCGCACGACCCCACCCTCAAGCACCTCGTCACCCTCCGCAGCGGCCGGACGCTCACCGCCGTCCAGCTCCAGATGGAGTACTACGAGCTCTCGCGCAAATACGTCGAGGAGCGCTTCGGCGGGGACGCCGACGAGCAGACGAAGGACGTCCTCACCCGCTGGGAGGACACCCTCAACCGCCTGGAGCGGGACCCCATGAGCCTCGCCGGCGAACTCGACTGGGTCGCCAAACGGGAACTCATGGAGGGCTACCGGCGCCGTGACGGCCTCGACTGGGACGCCGCCCGGCTCCACCTGGTCGACCTCCAGTACGCCGATGTACGCCCCGAGAAGGGCCTCTACAACCGTCTGGCGGCCCGCGGCAAGATGAAGCGGCTGCTGTCCGAGGACGACGTCGAGCGGGCCCGTACGAAGCCCCCGGAGGACACCCGGGCCTACTTCCGCGGACGCTGCCTCGAGCAGTACGCGGACGACGTCGCGGCGGCCTCCTGGGACTCGGTCATCTTCGACCTGCCCGGCCGTGACTCCCTGCAGCGGGTGCCAACCCTGGAACCGCTTCGCGGAACGCGTAATCACGTCAAGGAGCTCCTCGACCGCTGCCGCACGGCGGAGGACCTGGTCAGGGTCCTGTCAGGCGGCTGACCGGCCCGCACGGGCCGTCCCGGCCGACCGGGGTGTAAATCCCGGCGGCCGGGAATCATCGAGGTGGCCCCCGTACGTTGGAGTAACTGCGGGGCCGATGTCGGACCGGGATTGTAGGGTCTGATCATCACCGATCGGCAGGAATGCCGACCATGTCGGGCGAACTGAGCGGGGTGACGGTTATGGCGACCAAGGACACCGGCGGCGGACAGCAGAAGGCGACGCGCTCCACGGAGGAGGTCGAGGAGCAGGCGCAGGACGCGCAGGCCTCGGAGGACCTCAAGGAGCGGCACGAGAAGCTGAGTGACGACGTGGACTCTGTCCTCGACGAAATCGATGATGTGCTCGAGGAGAACGCAGAGGACTTCGTTCGGTCATTTGTCCAAAAGGGTGGGGAATAGCACCACGTGTCCGATTTGGATGCCGGGGAGAACTGCCCGGCATGCAAGCGGATTCTCCCCACCAGCGCATTCGCGGCGAACACGTCGAAGCTCGACGGGCTTGAGGACCGTTGCCGCGAATGCGGGGCAGCGGCGTGCAGGCGCCGTCGTGTGGCTCAGGGCAGGACGGCGCGTGGTTCGGGCGTTCCCGCAAGGCACAAGCACCGCCTGGGGTGTGACGAGGTCAAGCCAGGGAGCGAGTGGCATCGGAACGCAACCGCCGTTGTCCATGCGCTGCCAGGTGTTCAGGGCCGCGACGCGGCGCTCCGACCGTTCGAAGCGTCAGTACGGCATCACCGAAGCCGGACGCGACGAGTTGATCGCCTCCCGCAGAGGCGTCTGCTGCACATGTCCAACGGCCCCGGCAACGCATGTGGATCACCGTCACAACACGGGTAGGGTCCGTGGCGTACTGTGCTTCAGCTGCAATGCCGCACTGGGGCAGTTCAAGGGTCGGCCCGACGTCACACGGCGGGCTGCGACATACCTGGAAGGAAACGCGTGGAAGCCAATCCTCGTAGCACCGGGCGTCTACCAGCTGCCTTCCTGACGCCTGGGTCGTCGTCCTTCATGGACTTCCTGTCCGAGCACCAGCCCACGCTGCTGCCCGGCAACCGGCAGCTGCCACCGACTCAGGGCGTGATCGAGGCCCCGCACGGCACGACCATCGTCTCCGTGACGTTCCCCGGCGGTGTGGTGCTCGCCGGTGACCGCAGGGCGACCATGGGCAATGTGATCGCGCAGCGCGACATCGAAAAGGTGTTCCCCGCGGACGAGTACTCGGCGGTCGGGATCGCCGGCACGGCGGGTCTGGCCGTGGAGATGGTGAAGCTGTTCCAGTTGGAGCTGGAGCACTTCGAGAAGGTCGAGGGTGCGCAGCTGTCCCTGGAGGGCAAGGCGAACCGCCTGTCGACCATGATCCGTTCCAACCTCGGTATGGCCATGCAGGGCCTGGCCGTGGTGCCGCTCTTCGCCGGTTACGACGTGGACCGGGAGAAGGGCCGTATTTTCTCGTACGACGTGACGGGCGGCCGCTCCGAGGAGCACGGATTCGCGGCCACGGGCTCCGGGTCGATCTTCGCGCGCGGCGCCATGAAGAAGCTTTTCCGTGACGATCTGACCGAGGAGCAGGCCGCCACTTTGGTGGTCCAGGCCTTGTACGACGCGGCGGACGACGACTCGGCGACGGGTGGTCCCGATGTCGCCCGCCGGATCTATCCGGTTATCACCGTGATCACCGAGGACGGTTTCCGCCGGCTCACCGAGGACGAGGCGGGTGACCTCGCCCGTGCGGTTCTGCAGCGTCGTCTGGAGGAGCCGGACGGCCCGAAGGCCGCCTTGCTCTGACGCCGGCCCTGGTTGTGGTGAAGGTGATCGTGTGACTTCGACAGAAAGGGACGGGTAACCGGTGTCGACGCCGTTCTATGTCTCCCCCCAGCAGGCCATGGCCGACCGGGCGGAGTACGCCCGCAAGGGCATCGCGCGGGGCCGCAGTCTGGTCGTGATGCAGTACGCCGACGGCATCGTGTTCGTCGGTGAGAACCCGTCCCGTGCGCTGCACAAGTTCAGTGAGATCTATGACCGGATCGGTTTTGCGGCGGCCGGTAAGTACAACGAGTACGAGAATCTGCGGATCGGCGGTGTCCGGTATGCCGATCTGCGGGGCTACACCTACGACCGTGACGATGTGACCGCTCGGGGCCTCGCCAACGTGTATGCCCAAACGCTGGGCACGATCTTCTCGAGTGCGGCGGAGAAGCCGTACGAGGTGGAGCTGGTGGTCGCCGAGGTGGGGGAGACCCCGGAGGGCGATCAGATCTACCGTCTGCCGCATGACGGGTCGATCGTGGACGAGCACGGTTCGGTGGCGGTCGGTGGCAATGCGGAGCAGATCAGCAGCTTCTTGGATCAGCGTCATCGGGACGGTATGACGCTGGCGGAGGCGTTGAAGCTGGCCGTTCAGGCTCTGTCCCGTGACACGAACGGCAGCGAGCGGGAGATTCCCGCGGAGCGCCTGGAGGTCGCGGTGCTGGACCGTATGCGGCCGCAGGCGCGCAAGTTCAAGCGGATCGTGGGCCGTCAGCTCTCGCGTCTGCTGGCGGCGGACGGTGTGGCGACGGCTGCCGAAGCGGAGGAGGAGTCCTCCGAGGACGAGGAGTGATCGCCGGCGCCGCACTGTGAGGGTGCGGCACGGCGTGGTGAGCCATGCAGTGCGCCCCGGCCGGGAACGGCCGGGGCGCACTGCTGTGTGTCAGGGGCGTGGAGGGGCGGTGGAGCCCCGTACGACGAGTTGGACGGGGATGTCGCCCTGTTCCGGTGTACGGCCTTCGAGGACGGCGAGGAGGGCTTGCATGCCGCGTTCCCCGAAGAGTTCCGCGTCGAGGCGGACGGTGGTGAGTTCGGGGTCGAGGGCGGTGGCGAGGGCGAGGTCGTCGAGGCCGGTGACGGAGAGGTCGTCGGGGATGCGCAGGCCGAGGCGGCGGGCGGCCTTGTAGGCGCCGGCTGCCAGTTTGTCGTCGTCGCAGACGAGCGCGGTGGGGCGGGGGCCGGGGGTGGCGAGGACGGCTTCGGCGGCGGCGAGGGCGTCGTCGATGGAGATGGGTGCGCGGGCGGCGGCCAGGCTGGTGCCGGGGACCTTTGCGAGGCGTGCGGCCAGTTCGCGGGCTCGTACGTCGAAGGTCCAGGAGGGGATGTCGGCGGCGAGGTGGAGGAATCGCCGGTGGCCGAGGGCGAGCAGGTGGTCGGCGACCTGGCGTATGCCGTCGGCGATGTCGAGGTTGACGGTGGCGGCTCCCAGGCTGCCCCGGGGATCGCTGTCGAGCATGACGAGGGGGAGCTGGTCGCCGCGGATGACGGTGAGGGCGTCGGCGGCCATGGAGGAGGCGATGACGCCGTCCAGTGCGGCTTGTGCGGAGTGGAAGGGGTCTTTGGCGGGGCCGACGCCCTCGGGCGAGGGGTAGAGGACGACGCCGAATCCGTGTTCGGCGGCGACGCGGGCGGCGCCGGTGTAGACGCCGGCGAAGAATTCGGTGGTGAGGGCGGGGACGACGAGGAGGACGGTGCGGGTGCGGCCGAGGCGCAGGTTCCGGGCGGCGAGATTGGGGCGGTAGCCGAGTTCGCGTGCGGCTTCGCGTACTCGTTCGGCGGTGGTCTCGGAGACGCGGCCGCGCCATTTGTCGCCGAGGACGAGGGAGACGGCGGCCTGGGAGACGCCGGCGGCCTGGGCGACATCGCGGCTGGTGGGTCGCGTGCTACCTGGTGCCACCGTGGGCCTGCTCTTTCGTCTGGACTCCTGGACAGCGCACATGGTACGTATGGCGGGGGACGTTATACGTACAACGTCTCGGGTCACCGGCACGGCGGAGCTCGCGGAAGTCCGGGGACGGCAGGCGATGGAGCAGGAGAAGGGGCGGGCATGACCGCGGGTTACCTCGAGATCCTCCGGGAGAGGCATGCCGCGCGCCTGCTGGTCGGGACGCTGGTGGGCCGGTTGCCGAACGCGACCGCGGCGATCGCGGTGGTGCTGTTCGTGCGGGCCGAGGGCGGCACCTACAGCCTCGCCGGTGCGCTCGCCGCGGTGTACGGGGTGGCGAACGCGGTGGGTCAGCCCCTGCTCGGCCGTCTTGTGGATCTGCGCGGGCAGCCGCGGGTGCAGCTCCCGGCCGCAGTGGTCTCCGCCCTCGCGATGACCGGGTTCGCCCTGACGGGCGTCGAGCCACCCGGATGGGCGTATGCCGCCGTGGCGGTCGCCGGGCTGTTCACGCCGCCTCTGGAGGGCGGTCTGCGTGCTCTGTGGCCGGTCGTGCTGCGCCGCAAGGAGCAGGTGCCCACGGCGTACGCGATGGACGCCGTCGCCCAGGAGGTGATGTTCACCGTCGGCCCGCTGCTGGTGACCGTGTGCGCGGCCGTGTGGTCCGCCCGGGTGGCTTTGGTCGTACTCAATGTCATCGGTGTCCTGGGGGCGCTGTCGGTCGTCGTCTCGCCGCCGTCGCGCGGGTGGCGCTCGGCGCCCCGTGAGGCGCACTGGCTCGGTGCCCTGCGTTCGCGGGGGCTGCTGGCGCTGCTCGGCGCGTTCCTGTTCGTGGGGATCGCGCTGGGCTCCATCACGGTGGCGGCCGTCTCGTACGCCGACGGTCACGGCGGCGACGGGGTGTACGGCTGGCTGATGGCCGCTCTGGGGCTCGGGGCCCTGGTCGGAGGCACCGCGTACGGGGCGCGGCGGTGGTCGGGTGCGCCGGAGCGGCGACTGCGCGTGCTCGTGGGGCTTCTGGCGGTGTGTTATCTGCCGCTGATGCTGATGCCGGGTGTGGTGGCGATGGTGCTGCTCACGGCGCTCGCGGGGGTGTTCCTGGCACCTTGTATCGCCTGTGCGTTCATCATCGTGGACCGGCATGCGCCGAGCGGGACGGTCACCGAGGCGTTCTCGTGGCTCGTGACGACGTTCACAGTGGGGGCGTCGGTCGGTACGGGGCTTGCGGGGCCGGTCGTGCAGGCGGGCGGCGCGCTGTGGGGGTTCGCGCTGCCGGGTGCCGCCGGGGCGGTGTCCTTGCTGGTGCTGCTGGCAACGGGGCGGGTCCTCGCAGCTCCCGCTGGGGGTGCGGTGGTTGCAGCTTCACCGGAAAATGATCCAAACCGTGCTGTCGAACCTCGTTTCAGCTCGGGGGATCGGGCGTAATGTTCACTCATGGACCGCCGCATTTTCGGGCTGGAGAACGAGTACGGCGTCACGTGCACGTTCAGGGGACAGCGCCGCCTGTCGCCTGACGAGGTGGCGCGGTACCTCTTCCGCCGTGTCGTGTCATGGGGCCGCAGCAGCAATGTGTTTCTGCGGAATGGTGCCCGCCTGTATCTCGACGTGGGCTCACATCCGGAATACGCGACACCCGAATGTGACAACGTGATCGAACTGGTCACTCACGACAAGGCCGGCGAGCGCATTCTCGAAGGGCTCCTGGTCGATGCCGAACGCCGCCTGCACGAGGAGGGAATCGCGGGCGACGTCTATCTCTTCAAGAACAACACCGACTCGGCGGGCAACTCCTACGGCTGCCACGAGAACTACCTGGTGGCGCGGCACGGCGAGTTCTCGCGGCTGGCGGACATCCTGATCCCGTTCCTGGTCACGCGGCAGCTGCTGTGCGGCGCCGGCAAGGTGCTGCAGACGCCGCGGGGTGCCGTGTACTGCGTGAGCCAGCGCGCCGAGCACATCTGGGAGGGCGTCAGCTCGGCGACGACGCGTTCCCGGCCCATCATCAACACGCGTGACGAGCCGCACGCGGACGCCGAGCGCTACCGCCGCCTGCATGTCATCGTGGGCGACTCGAACATGTCCGAGACGACCATGCTGCTCAAGGTCGGCGCGACCGACCTGGTGCTGCGCATGATCGAGGCGGGCACGGTGATGCGGGATCTCACCCTGGAGAACCCGATCCGGGCGATCCGCGAGGTCAGCCACGACATCACGGGCCGCCGCAAGGTGCGCCTGGCGAGCGGTCGTGAGGCCTCCGCCCTGGAGGTGCAGCGCGAGTACTACGAGAAGGCCGTGGACTTCTGCGAGCGCCGCGGGATCCGTACGGGCATCGTGGAGCAGGTCCTGGAGCTGTGGGGCCGCACGCTGGACGCCATCGAGGCGGAGGACCTGGACCGGATCGGCACCGAGATCGACTGGGTGATGAAGTACAAGCTCATCGAGCGGTACCGGGCCAAGCACAACATGACGATGTCGCATCCGCGGGTCGCTCAGATAGACCTCGCCTACCACGACATCCACCGTCGCCGCGGCCTGTACTACCTGCTGGAGAAGAAGGGCCAAGCCACCCGGATCTGCAACGACTTGAAGATCTTCGAGGGCAAGTCGGTTCCTCCGCAGACCACTCGGGCCCGGCTGCGCGGCGACTTCATCCGCCGGGCGCAGGAACAGCGCCGTGACTTCACGGTGGACTGGGTGCATCTGAAGCTCAACGACCAGGCACAGCGCACCGTGTTGTGCAAGGACCCGTTCCGGTCGGTGGACGACCGGGTGGAGAAGCTGATCGCCGGAATGTGAGGAGGCGTTCCCCGGAAATCGCCGGAACGCAACGCGGGCGTCGCACGTTTGCCGTGCGGCGCCCTCATCACGCCGTAGAGTTGCGCGCACGCCATCAATCAAGATCGACCGATTACGAGGCCCCACCGTGCGCCGACGTTCACTCCTCCTTGCCGCCCTGCCCGCCGGACTGGTCACGCTTGCCGGATGCGGCGGCGGGTCCGGCAAGAGCAAGGCCAGCGCAAGCCCGTCCCCCACGGCGCCCGCCACCTCCGCCGCTCCCTCGCCGAAGATCGTCGAGGGGCCGCTGCCGGCCATCACCTCGGGTACCAAGTTCGGCGAGAAACCGATCATCGCCAAGGGGCCCGGCGCCCCGCCGCAGGACCTGGCGGTCAGGACGGTGATCCCGGGCACCGGCCAGCCGGTCGCGGAGAACGACTACATCCAGGCGAACTACCTGGGCCAGATCTGGAGCACGGCCAAGGTCTTCGACAACTCCTACGACCGCAAGACGCCGCTGGTGATCCAGCTGGCCCCGGGCGGCATCATCGACGGCTGGCGGTATGCACTGCCGGGCAAGAAGGTCGGCAGCCGGGTGGTGATGGCCGTGCCCCCGACCTGGGGGTACGGCGCGCAGGGCAATACCCAGGCGGGTATCAAGGGCACCGACACGCTGGTCTTCGTGGTGGACATCGAGAACGCCTTCAACGGGAAGAGCTCCGCGAAGGGCACGGCGGTCCCGCAGAACAGGGCGGACCTGCCGAAGGTGGGCACGAACACCGACGGCAAGGCCCCCTCCATCGATGTGCCGAAGACGAAGGCCCCGACGGGCCTCGTGTCGAACTACGTGCTGGAGGGCGACGGCCCGGCGGTCACGGCGGACAGCACGGTGCTGGTGCAGTACAAGGGCGTGCTGTGGGACACCGGAAAGGAGTTCGACTCCACGTACAGCCGCGGCCAGCTCGCGTCGTTCTCGCTGCAGCAGGTCGTCAAGGGCTGGGCCGAGGGGCTGACCGGCAAGAAGGTGGGCAGCCGTGTCCTCATCGTCGTCCCGCCGAAGCTGGGGTACGGCGACAACCCGCCCCCCGGCAGCAGCATCAAGAAGGACTCCACCCTCGTCTTCTCGGTCGACATCCTGGCGAAGATGTAACGCCTTCAGGGATGTGAGAGTGTCGGAGGTGCCGCAATGGCCTCAACACGAACTAGCAGGAGCTATTGACGTGAGCATCGACAAGCCCGAGATCGACTTCCCGGGCGGCGAGCCCCCGGCCGACCTCGAGATCAAGGACATCTGGGAGGGTGACGGCCCGGAGGCCAAGGCGGGCGACACCGTCTCCGTCCACTACGTGGGCGTGGCCTTCTCCACTGGCGAGGAGTTCGACGCGTCCTGGAACCGCGGCACGCCGCTGAAGTTCCAGCTCGGTGTGGGTCAGGTCATCAAGGGCTGGGACCAGGGCGTGCAGGGCATGAAGGTCGGCGGCCGCCGCCAGCTGACCATTCCGGCACACCTCGCCTACGGCGACCGTGGCGCGGGCGGCCGGATCAAGCCCGGTGAGACTCTGATCTTCGTCTGCGACCTGGTCGCGGTCTGATCCGGGGGTCCGGTCACCTTCCTGCGGTCACTCTCCTCCCGGATCGCCTGAGCGGTGATCCGGGGGCTGGTGACCGCCGCCCTGCCGGGTGCGCCCGCCACCGCGTCGGACGTGTCGCGTCGGGCGCGGACCGGTCGCCGCGCGCCGGTGGTCAGGGTGCGGCCGATGCCCCGGATCCGGCCGGGCGGGCGTCGTCGGACCGGGGCCGGTCGCCGTACGACGGCGGCAGGGTGCCCGACCGGAAACGATCATCTGAGGCCCATGCCTGTGCGGGCATGGGCCTTCGGCTTTTGCCGGGACACCCGCGAGCGGTACGGTCGTCGATCGTAAGCATCATGGGGAGGCGAAGGGCGTCGATGGCCATTGCCAAGGCCGAGCGGCTGATGAACCTGGCGCTGTGTCTGCTGGGGACGCGGCGGCCGCTCAGCAAGCGGGAGCTGCGCGAGTCCATCGAGGCGTATGTCGAGGCGTTCGGGCCGGAGAAGGGCACGGGCGGGTCCGACGACTCCTTCAACCGCATGTTCGAGCGCGACAAGGACGACCTGCGCGAGCTGGGCCTGGTCATCGAGACCGTGGAGAACCTGGACGGCGAGGTCGGCTATCTCGCCCGCCGTGACAGCAACCGCCTCCCGCCGATCACGCTGGACGCCGAGGAGGCCGCCGCGCTCGGTCTGGCCGCCAAGGTCTGGCAGCAGGCCCGCCTCGCCGGAGCCGCGAGCGGCGCGCTGCAGAAGCTCCGCGCGGCCGGACTTCCCGAGGACGTCGACCCCTACGAGGCCCACGGGGCCCTGGAGCCGCGCATCCCGGTGCACGAGGCCGCGTTCGAGCCGCTGATGCTCGCCTGCCGCGACCGCCGCCCGGTCGCCTTCGACTACCGCAAGGCCAACGCCGCCCGCCCCGAGACCCGGCAGGTCGAGCCCTGGGCGCTCGAGTGCTGGCGCGGCCACTGGTATCTGGCCGGCTGGGACCGCGACCGGGGTGCCGAGCGCGTCTTCCGGCTCTCCCGGATCACCGGCAAGGTGCGCAGCCGCGGCGGCGGCTTCACCGCGCAGGTGCCCGACGTGGTCACCGTCCGCGAGACCGTGGCGAGCTGGGCGGGGGAGACGGCCGACCGCACGGCCCGGATCCGGCTGCGCACGGACGCGGGGTACCCCCTTCGTGCGAAGGCCACCGCCGTGCGGGAACTCGGCGACGGCTGGGACGAGTTGGAGATTCCGTACGGGCACGGCCTGGACGCCTGGCTGGTCGAGTTCGGGCCGGACGTCGTCGTCCTGGAGCCGGCGGAGCTCCGTTCCGACGTCGTGGACCGGCTGCGCGCCGTGGCCAAGGGCTGAGGGGGAGAGGTACGACAGTGGCAGCCAAACCGGCCAGACCGGCCAACGCCATCGACCAGACCCGGCGGATGCTCTCCCTGGTGACCTATCTGCGCGAGCGCCCCGGCGCCCGGATCGAGGACGTCGCCCGGGCCTTCGGGATCACCGAGGACGAGCTGGTCTCGGACCTCGATGTGCTGCCGATGTGCGGCACCAGCTTCCGGGGCGGCGATCTGCTGGACATCGACACCGACGGCGAGCGCATCTGGTGGCACAACCCGGCCGCGCTCGGCGCGGAGGCCGCCGAGCCGCTGCGCCTGGCGGCCGACGAGGCGACCGCGCTGCTGGTGGCCGCGCGGGCCGTGGCCACCCTGCCGGGTCTGCGGGAGAGCGACCGGCAGGCGCTGCTGCGGGCCACCGCCAAGGTGGAGACCGCGGCCGGTGAGGCGGCGGGTGCCAGCTCGCGGCTCTCGGTGACCTTCGAGTCCGAGGGCGGGGTCTTCGCGGACGTCGACCGGGCCATCTCCGAGCGCCGCCGCCTGTGGATCCGCTACTACTCGCCGGCCCGGGACGAGGTCACCGAGCGCGAGATCGACCCGATCCGCCTGGTCAGTGTGGGCCACACCTATGTGGAGGCGTGGTGCCGCCGCTCGGAGGCGCGGCGCACCTTCCGGCTGGACCGGGTCGCCGAGATCAGGATTCTGGACGAACCCTCGGCGCCTCCGGAGGTCGAGCTGCGCGACCTCTCCGAGGGACTCGTCCAGCCCGCCGCCGAGGACCCCGAGGTGGTCGTCGAGGTCGGTCCGGGTGGTCGCTGGGTCGCCGAGTACTACCCGCACGACAGCGCGGATGAGTTGCCGGACGGCGGGCTGCGTATCACCTTGCGGACCCCGGATCCTGCGTCGCTGCGCCGGCTGGCACTGCGGCTCGGGCGCGACGGACGGATCGTGTCGCCGCAGGACCTCACGGACAGCGCCCGCCGGGCGGCGGCCGAGGCGCTCGAGGCGTACGACAGGCCGGACGGGGTTCAGGACGGGCTGTACGACAGGCAGGAGCAGGGGCTGTGAGCACGTCGGCGAAGTCTGGAACTCCCGAGCGGCCCGAGGCTCCGGCCGATGCGGCGGCGCAGGCGGCCGAGGCCGCGGAGGTGTCGGTGCGGACGGCGTTCGCCGGTATGAGAAGGGTGGCGGACGTGGTCTTCAGGGCCGGCTGCCCGGACTGCCGGGCCCGCTTCGAGCTGGGGGCGAGCGCGCTGCGGCTGGCCATCGGTGCCTCCAGCAAGACCACCTTCTACTCGTTCACCTGCCCCGAGTGCGGCGCCTCGGTCCGCAAGCCGGCGGGGGACCGCATCGTCGAACTGCTCACCGGGGGCGGGGTGCGGACCCTGCGGCTGCACTCCACCCTCTAGGCTCGACGTCATGTTCTGGCCGATGCTCGCGATCGCCCTCGGGTTCCTGGGGCTCGCCGTTCTGGGTGTGCTCGCCGTCCGCGTGTTCGTGGAGGCGGAGCGCCTCGGACGGCAGGTCGCGGACTCGACGCGCCGGATCAACCGCGCCGCGGAGGACCTGGAGCGGGTGTCCGTCGGCGCCGCCCGTGCCGCGGAACGGATATGAACAGGGTGTGAGTCCGCAGCGGGCACCGGTTCGGACGACACCCCGTGCGGGAACGTTTCCGCCGACGCGCACCCAGTTCAACGGGGTCTCCGTGTGCCGCACATTTGCCGCCCGCCGACAGGGGACGGATTGCCACAGCCTGTCTTCTTCCGTACGTGGACAGGTACGCTCTGATCGCGGCCCGCAGATCGAGGCTCGGACCGCAGACCGGGAGTACGCACAGGGATTGCCCCGCGTTCACCCCTGGGCGTTACGATCGCTGAACGGGCGTCGGACACATGTCCGACTGTTCGGACAGCACGCCCACCCATGCCGCCTCGGTGAGAAGGTAAAAACTTATGTTCGGAAGGCTCGGAGCTCCCGAGATCATTCTCATCCTCGTCGTCATCATCCTGCTGTTCGGCGCGAAGAAGCTTCCGGACATGGCGCGCTCCCTCGGCAAGTCCGCGCGCATCCTGAAGAGCGAGGCCAAGGCGATGAAGGACGACGGCAAGCCGTCCGCCCCCGCCGGCCCGCCGAACGACGAGGCGTCCGCGCAGCGCACCATCCAGGCGGCCCCCGGTGACGTGACCAGCTCCCGCCCGGTCAACGAGCCCACGGACACCACCCAGCGCTGACGCAGGGCCGGATCCATCGGCCCGCCGCATGAGATGAGGACGTGGGTTGCCCAAGCCTGCCCGCAAGGAGAAGGACCCCGAGGGGCGGATGCCCCTTGCGGACCACCTTCGTGAGCTCCGCAACCGGCTCGCGAAGGCGATGTTGGCCATCATCCTGGTCACCATCGTCGCTGCCTTCTTCTACAACGACGTCATCAACTTCCTCACCAAGCCGATCCTCGACTCGGTCGGCTGCGGGAAGACCTTCGCGGAACTCGCGAAGTCGACCGACCACACCCAGTGTGCGCGGATCACGATCAACGGCCTGCTCGCCCCCTTCACCCTGGCGCTGCAGGTCTCTCTCATGGCCGGTGTCGTATTCGCCTCGCCGGTCTGGCTGTACCAGCTGTGGGCGTTCGTCGCTCCGGGCCTGCACCGGCACGAGCGGAAGTACGCCTACGCGTTCGTGGGCACCGGCGTTCCGCTCTTCCTCGGCGGCGCGTTCTTCGCCTACCGGGTGCTGCCCACCACCGCGAAGGTGCTCATCGACTTCACGCCGACCGGTGTGGACAACCTGCTGCCGCTCGACGACCTGCTCCAGCTCGTCACGCGCATGGTCGTCGTCTTCGGGCTCTCCTTCGAGCTGCCCCTGCTGCTGATCATGCTCAACCTCACCGGGGTGCTCACCGGCCGGCGGATGCTCGGCTGGTGGCGGGCCATGATCCTCGGCATCACGGTCTTCGCGGCCGTGGCGACCCCGAGCACCGACCCGATCTCCATGCTGGCGCTGGCCGGGCCGATCTGGGTGCTCTACTTCGGCGCGGTCGCCTTCTCGCTGCTCAACGACCGGCGCAAGCGGATCCGCGACGCCGGAGGACCGGGCGACGACGAGGCCTCCGACCTGGACCTCACGCCCGAGGATATCGGCGAGGTCGAGTCGGTCTCAGCGGGCGGTGCCCCGGCCGAAGCCTCCGGCACGGACCGGGTCAACGGCTACGACGACGTGACCTGACCGGCAGGGTCGCGGAGCGTTCCGCGACCGTCGCAGTCAGCGGGCCCCACCGGTGTACCGGTCGGGGCCCTTGTCGTTCCCGCGCCGGTCACGGGCCCGATCCAGATAATGATCGTCCCGTTGTCAGTGAGGCCGGTACGCTCGAAAGTACGATGACACAGGACCTCTCACCGGCCGAGCGGTACGCGGCAGCCCGCAGGCGCGCTGCCGAGCAGGCCACCGCGCTCGCCTCCTTCCGCGAGATGTACGACTTCGGCCTCGACCCCTTCCAGATCGAGGCCTGCGAGGCGCTCGAGGCGGGGAAGGGCGTACTGGTGGCCGCGCCCACCGGCTCCGGCAAGACGATCGTGGGCGAGTTCGCCGTCCACCTCGCCCTGCGGCAGGGCAAGAAATGCTTCTACACGACACCCATCAAGGCGCTGTCGAACCAGAAGTACTCGGACCTGTGCCGCCGCTACGGCGCGGACAAGGTCGGCCTCCTCACCGGCGACAACAGCGTCAACTCGGACGCCCCGATCGTCGTGATGACCACCGAGGTCCTGCGGAACATGCTCTACGCGGGTTCGCAGAGCCTCCTCGGCCTCGGCTACGTGGTCATGGACGAGGTGCACTACCTCTCCGACCGCTTCCGCGGCGCCGTGTGGGAGGAGGTCATCATCCATCTGCCCGAGTCGGTGACGCTGGTGTCACTGTCGGCGACCGTATCGAACGCCGAGGAGTTCGGCGACTGGCTCGACGCCGTCCGCGGCGACACCGAGGTGATCGTCTCCGAGCACCGGCCCGTGCCGCTGTTCCAGCACGTGCTGGCCGGGCGCCGGATGTACGACCTGTTCGAGGAGGGTGAGGGCCACCGGAAGGCCGTCAACCCCGACCTGACCCGTCTGGCCCGGATGGAGGCGAGCCGCCCCTCCTACACGGACCGCCGGCGCGGTCGCGCCATGCGCGAGGCCGACCGCGAGCGGGAGCGCAGACAGCGCGCCCGGGTGTGGACGCCCAGCAGACCGGAGGTCATCGAACGGCTCGACGCCGAAAGCCTGCTGCCCGCCATCACGTTCATCTTCAGCAGGGCCGCCTGCGAGGCCGCCGTCGAGCAGTGCCTGTACGCCGGGCTGCGGCTCAACAGCGAGGAGGAGCGCGAGCAGGTGCGCGCCCTCGTCGAGGAGCGCACCGCCTCGATCCCGCCCGAGGACCTGCACGTCCTCGGCTACTACGAGTGGCTGGAGGGCCTCGAGCGCGGTATCGCCGCCCACCACGCGGGCATGCTGCCGACGTTCAAGGAGGTTGTCGAGGAGCTCTTCGTACGCGGCCTGGTCAAGGCCGTGTTCGCCACCGAGACCCTGGCGCTCGGCATCAACATGCCCGCCCGCTCGGTGGTGCTGGAGAAGCTCGTCAAGTGGAACGGCGAGCAGCACGCGGACATCACGCCCGGCGAGTACACCCAGCTGACCGGCCGCGCCGGCCGCCGCGGCATCGATGTCGAGGGCCACGCGGTCGTGTTGTGGCAGCGAGGGATGAGCCCCGAGCACCTCGCGGGCCTCGCTGGCACGCGTACCTATCCGCTGCGCTCCAGCTTCCGGCCGTCGTACAACATGGCCGTCAACCTGGTCGAGCAGTTCGGCCGGCACCGCTCGCGCGAACTCCTCGAGACGTCCTTCGCGCAGTTCCAGGCCGACAAGTCGGTCGTCGGGATCTCGCGCCAGGTCCAGCGCAACGAAGAGGGGCTCGAGGGCTACAAGGAGTCCATGACCTGCCACCTCGGCGACTTCGAGGAATACGCCCGGCTGCGCCGCGAACTGAAGGACCGTGAGACGGAGCTGGCCCGGCAGGGCGTCGCACAGCGCCGCGCCGAGGCGGCGGTCGCCCTGGAGAAGCTCAAGCCCGGCGACGTCATCCACGTCCCCACCGGCAAGTACGCGGGCCTCGCCCTGGTGCTCGACCCCGGGCTGCCGGCCGGCCGTTCCAACGGCCATCGCGGCTTCGAGCACCAGGACGGCCCGCGCCCCCTGGTGCTGACCGCCGAGCGGCAGGTGAAACGGCTCGCGTCCATGGACTTCCCGGTGCCGGTCGAGCCGCTGGAGCGGATGCGCATCCCGAAGTCGTTCAACCCCCGCTCACCGCAGTCCCGTCGGGACCTCGCCTCCGCGCTGCGCACCAAGGCCGGCCACATCCCGGCGGAGCGGCACCGCAAGAAGCGGTCCGCGGCCGCCGACGACCGTGAGATCGCCCGGCTGCGCACGGCCCTGCGCGCCCACCCCTGCCATGGGTGCAACGACCGTGAGGACCACGCTCGTTGGGCCGAGCGCTACCACCGCCTGTCGCGCGACACCTCGCAGCTGGAGCGCCGTATCGAGGGCCGGACGAACACCATCGCCCGCACCTTCGACCGCATCGTCGCCCTGCTCACGGAACTGGACTACCTGCGCGCCAACGAGGTGACCGCGAACGGAAAGCGCCTCGCGCGGCTGTACGGCGAACTGGACCTGCTCGCCAGTGAATGCCTGCGCGAGGGTGTCTGGGAGGGCCTCGCCCCGCCCGAACTGGCCGCGTGCGTCTCGGCGTTGGTGTACGAGGCCCGGGTGGGTGACGACGCGATGGCGCCGAAGCTGCCGTCGGGCAAGGCCAAGGCCGCGCTCGGCGAGATGGTGCGCATCTGGGGCCGGCTCGACGGCCTCGAGGAGGAGTTCCGGATCAACCAGACCGAGGGTGTCGGCCAGCGCGAGCCTGACCTCGGTTTCGCCTGGGCCGCCTACATGTGGGCGAGCGGCAAGGGCCTCGACGAGGTGCTGCGCGAGGCCGAGATGCCGGCCGGCGACTTCGTGCGCTGGTGCAAGCAGGTCATCGACGTCCTCGGCCAGATCTCGGCCGCCGCGCCCATGGAGGGCTCGACCGTGGCGAAGAACGCGCGCAAGGCGGTCGACGCGTTGCTGCGCGGTGTGGTGGCGTACTCCTCGGTGGGGTGACGGTCGCCCGCGCCTGGGATTTCGGAGCGGCAGGCGGCTCTGCGGCTTGCGGACCGTGTTCGGTCGATCGCGCCCACGCGGCGGAGCCGCCTGCCGCTCCAGGGCCCCTCAGGGGCGCCGGCCAGCGCGGCGGTTCAGACAGGCCCGCCAGCCCCCGTACCGCGTCATGTTCTCGGCGTCCGCGAGGGCGCTCGGCTCGCACAGGAAGCCGGCGACGGCGGACGCCGCACTGCGCGTCGCCGGGGCTTGACACTCCCTCAACTCACCCCTGCGAAGCGGGCGTTCGTTCGGCGAGCGGCCTGACTCGCATACCAGTACGCCGTGACGTTGCGTGTTCAAATAATGCCGCAGCGTGCAAATAGGCTGAGATTACTCCCGCCCCTGAGGGCATTTCAGGTGCTTGCTGAATATGACACGGCGATGATCCGGCCGGACTAAGCTCGCCCGCGACGCACCGAGTTGAGGTGAAATCGAGCGTCTGTTGATAAATATACCGAGAGTTCCGTTTCATCCCCCACGTCTGATCCGGAATATACCCTCGCTTTCCCGCTGCAAGCCTCCCGAACCAGCCGATTCGTCTCAGAGGGCATACATGGTGAGTGTCCCATCGCCTCCCACCGGTGGCCGTGAACTTCCCTACGCGCGCGAGTTATTGGTGCCCGCCATACTGATGGCGGCGGCGACGGGGGCCGCCGCCGCGGTGGTCCCGGATCAGGCCCGGGCCCCGGTCGGCTGGTGCGGAGCCGTCGCCACGGTCCTGGTGACGGCCGTCGCGGCGCTGGCGGCACGCCGCGGCCGCACCGTCCGCGCCCTGCGCGCCGACTTCGCGCAGCGCACCGCCTACCTAGAACAGCGCATCGCCTCCCAGGACGACGACATCGAGTACTTCCGCAGCGAGATCCTGGTCCGGGCCCTCGACACCCTGCGCGGGGGCGTCTCTCCCGCCGAGGTGATCCGCACGGTCGTCGACCGCAGTCCGCAGTTCCGCGGCCTTCCCCAGCCGCAGCGGCAGCTTCTGCGGACCCTGCTCCAGATCGTCGACCGCGAGATCGCGCTGCGCGACTCCTCGCAGCGCGCCTTCGTCAACATCGCCCGCCGCGTCCAGGCCATCGTCCATCAGCAGGCCAAGGAACTCAGGGAGATGGAGGAGGACCACGGCCGCAACCCCGAGGTCTTCGACGACCTGTTGCGCATCGACCACGGCACCGCGCTGATCGGCCGCCTCGCCGACTCCATCGCCGTCCTCGGCGGCGGCCGTCCCGGGCGCCAGTGGCCCCAGCCCGTCCCGCTGTACAGCGTGCTGCGCGGCGCCATGTCCCGCATCCTGGAGTACCGCCGCATCGAGCTGCACTCCATCGCCAAGGTCAACATCAAGGGCATCTCGGTCGAGCCGATCATCCACGCCGCCGCCGAACTGCTCGACAACGCGACGCGCTACTCGCCGCCCCAGACCAAGGTGCACGTCACCGCCACCGAGGTGCAGACCGGCATCGCCGTGGAGATCGAGGACGGCGGCATCAGCCTCAGCGAGGAGAGCCACGCCAGGGTCGAACGCAAGCTCGTCGAGGCACAGGCCGGTGTCGACGTGCAGGAGCTCGGCGAGGCCCCGCGCCTCGGGCTCGCCGTCGTCGGGCGCCTGTCGTCGATGTTCAACATGCATGTCTCGCTGCGGCAGTCCGCCTACGGCGGCGTCCGCGCCATCGTCGTGATCCCCAACGACATGCTCACCACCGACCCCGCGCCGGGGTTCGCCCACGGCATCGGCGCCACCTCGGTGCCGACCCTGGACAACGACGGAGTCGAGGGCCCCGAACGCAAGGCCAAGAAGCGCCGCCCCACCACCGGGCCCCGGATCCCGGAGCAGATCGCCATGGAGGACGACGTCCCGGTGGTCACCGAGTGGACCGCGGGCGGGCTGCCGCAGCGTCGCAGCCGGGTCAAGATCCCGCTGAGCCGGCGGATCGCGGAGGCCGCCGCGGCCGAGGCGGCGGCCAAGGCCGCGGAGGCCGCGACGCACTCCCCGTGGACGCCGGAGCCGGAACCGGAGAAGGAGGAGCCGCCACCCGGGCTGTGGGTCGAGGCGTTCATGAACGGGCTCAAGGCCGACCCGGACCCCAACGCCTTCTCCGCCGGGCCTCCGGCCGACGATCCGCACTTCACCGACGACGAACCGGCAGCCGCCCAGGCCGACGAGGGGGACTTCAAGTGATCCAGCAGCGAGGCAACTTCGACTGGTTGCTGAAGGAACTCGCCGACGGCGTACCGGGCGTGCACCAGGTCGTGGTGCTCTCCGCCGACGGACTGCGCATCGCCCGCTACGGCGGCGACCCCGACGCCGCCGACCGGGTCGCCGCGGCCTGCGCCGGGCTGCAGAGCCTGGCCGGAGCGGTCGCCGCCGAGATCCCGGACAGCGACGGCCGGATGCGCATGGTCATCATCGAGATCGACGGCGGCTACTTCTACATGATGGCGGCCGGCCCCAACGCGTACCTGGCCGTGCTCGCCGACACCGTCGCGGAGGCCGGGCTGATGAGCAACCGGATGCGCGACCTGGTCCTGCGCATCGGCTCCCACCTCACAAGTCCGCCACGCCGCAACGGGCAGGCCGTATGACTCCTCCGCAGCGCCGTCGCCGTCACCCCGATCAGCAGCCTCCGCCGGAGCCCGGCACACCTGATACACCCGACACAGCGGGCACCGGGAAGGAGGGCGAGGCGAAGAACCCCGAGCGGTTGTACATCCTCACCGGCGCGACCGACGGGGGCGAGCGGGCCCCCATCGACCTGGTCACCCTGATCGTGGCGAGCGCCGACCCACCGCCCACGGCCACGCCGGAGCACTCGGCGCTGCTCCGGCTCTGCCGGGCACCCCTGTCCGTGGCCGAGATCTCGGCCTACCTCAGCCTGCCGTTCAGCGTGGTGACCGTGTTGCTCACCGACCTGCTGGCGGCCGAACTGGTCCAGGCACGCGCCCCCGTCGTCCGGCAGGCGACGCCCGACCGTTCCCTCCTCGAAGCGGTGATGCATGGACTGCAAAGGCTCTGACACCATCCCGGGTCCACGGGCCGAGGACCACCTGCCGCACACCACGCAGGCCGCGGTCAAGATCGTGATAGTGGGCGGCTTCGGAGTGGGCAAGACGACCATGGTCGGTTCGGTCAGCGAGATCAGGCCGCTGACGACCGAGGAGACCATGACCCAGGCGGGCCTCGGGGTCGACGACAACTTCGGCTCCGACAGCAAGACGGCCACCACCGTGGCCATGGACTTCGGCCGGATCAGCATCACCGAGCAACTGGTGCTGTACCTGTTCGGCACCCCGGGCCAGGAACGCTTCTGGTTCCTGTGGAACGGCCTGTTCGAGGGCGCCCTCGGCGCGATCGTCCTGCTCGACACCCGCCGCGTGGAGGTGAGCTTCGGCGTCATCGGCCGCCTCGAGGAGCGCAGCGTGCCCTTTGTGATCGCCGTCAACTCCTTCCCCGACGCCCCGCGTTACCCCATGGAGGAGCTCCGGGCGGCACTCGACCTGCCCGACGAGATCCCGATCGTGGAGTGCGATGCCCGGCGCCGGGCCTCCAGCCGCGAGGTACTAATGACGCTGATGCGCTTCCTGCACGCCCTGGCCGTGACCCGCGCACCCGTCTGACCCGCACACGCACGCGCCGTACCCGTCCCCATCGCCCGTCACCAGCCCCCGACACCGGACCCAACCTCAGACTCGGAGCGATCATCGTGACGCCTGAATCCCACTCCCTGACCGGCCGGGACCTCACCAGTACAGATGACGCCGGACCCGTCCCGCCGCCCGGCTGCCCGGCTCACGGCCGCGGCCCCGGCGGAGCGCACAGGCTGTTCGGCTCCGAGGCGGGGGACCTGGGAGCCCTGTACGAGAAGATGCGCGCCGAACACGGTGCGGTGGCGCCCGCGCTGCTCCACGACGACGTGCCGATCTGGGTGGTGCTCGGACACAGCGAGAACCTGCACATGGTGCGTTCCCCCGTGCACTTCACCCGGGACAGCCGGGTCTGGGCACCGCTGCTGTACGGCCACATCAAGCCCGACCACCCACTGACACCGCACTTCGCCTGGCAGCCCATCTGCTCGTACGCCGAGGGAGACGAGCACCTGCGGCTGCGCGGCGCCGTAACCGGCGCCATCTCGACCATCGACTACCGGGGGCTGCGCCGCTACATCAACCGCGCCACCCAGGCCCTCGTCAACCGGTTCTGCGAGGAGGGCCGCGCCGACCTGGTCGGCCAGTTCGCCGACCATCTGCCGATGGCGGTGATGTGCGAGGTCCTCGGTATGCCCGACGAGTACGGCGACCACATCGTGCACGCCGCCCGCGACATGCTCAAGGGCACCGAGACCGCGATCGCCAGCAACCAGTACATCGTGGACGCCCTCACCCGGCTCACCGCCGCGCGCCGGGCCCAGTTCGAGGACGACTTCACCAGCCATCTGATCAACCACCCGGCAGGGCTCACCGACGACGAGATCAGGGAGCATCTGCGGCTGGTCCTGATCGCGTCCTACGAGGCCACCGCCAACCTCCTTGCCAATGTGTTGCGGGTGGTGCTCACCGATCCGCGGTTCAGGGCCCAGCTCAACGGCGGGCAGATGACGGTGCCCGAGGCGGTGGAGCAGTCCCTGTGGGACGAGCCGCCGTTCAGCACCATCCTCGGCTACTTCGCCAAGCAGGACACCGAACTGGGCGGCCGGCGCATCCGCAAGGGCGACGGACTGCTGCTGGGCATCGCGCCCGGCAACGTCGACCCCCGGGTACGGCCCGACCTCGCCGCCGGCATGCAGGGCAACCGCTCCCACCTCGCCTTCGGTGGCGGCGCGCACGAGTGCCCGGGTCAGGACGTCGGCCGTGCCATCGCCGACACCGGCGTCGACGCGCTGCTGATGCGGCTGCCGGACATCCGGCTGGACTGCGACGAGGACGAACTGCGCTGGACCGGGTCCATCGCCTCGCGCCACCTGATGGAGCTCCCGGTGCGGTTCGAGCCGAGGCCGCCCCAGGAGGAGACACAGCGGCCCGCCATGCACGCGGTGCCGCACCAGCGCCCCGGCTGGCTGATCACGACTCCCGGACCCGAGACCACCGGGCCGGCGCCCGAGCCGGCGGCCGCTCCGCCGGTGTCGCCCCACCCCGCCGCCGGGCCGTCCCCGGCGGACCCGGCCGGCGAGCGTAGCCGCCCCGGACTGTGGCAGCGGGTGCTGCGCTGGTGGCGGGGCGACTGAGCCGCTATCGGGCCCACTCGTCGTACGCCGACCAGGCCTGGAGGATCCGCCCGCTGACGAAGCGGTGCTCCCGCCCCGTGACCGGATCGGTGAACTCCAGCGACCGCGCCAGGAGTTGGAGCGGGTGCCGGAAGTCACCGTCCGGTCGTGGGTCGGCGACCAGCGGATAGAGGGGATCGCCGAGGATCGGCAGTCCCAGCGCGTTCATGTGCACACGCAGTTGGTGGGTCTGGCCGGTGCGGGGGAGCAGCCGGTAGCGCCCGCGCCCGCCGTGGTGCTCCAGCAGTTCGATCCCGCTGACCGCGTTGGGCTCGCCCGTGACCTCCCGGGCCGCCATGACCCCGCGCTCCTTGACGATCCGGCTGCGGACGGTCAGCGGCAGCGCGACCTCGGGCCGGTAGGGGGCGACGGCCTCGTACTCCTTGAGGACCCGCCGGTCGCGGAACAGCGTCTGGTAGCTGCCGCGCTCCTGCGGTCGCACCGTGAACAGAACCAGCCCGGCGGTGAGCCGGTCGAGCCGGTGGGCGGCCGACAGGGCCGGTATGCCGAGGTCGCGGCGCAGCCGGGCGAGGGCGGTCTCGGCGACATGGCTGCCGCGCGGGGTGGTGGCGAGGAAGTGCGGCTTGTCGGCGACGACGATGTGCTCGTCGCGGTAGACCACCTCGACCGGCGCGGGCACCCGCACCTCGTCGGGCAGCGCACGGTGGAACCACACGTACATGCCCGGTACATACACCGCGTCGGGCGGGACGGCACGGCCGTCCGCCCCGACGATCCGGCCCGCGTCGAGCATGCCGTCGATGACCCCGTCCCCGGCCGCGAGCCGGGCCACGAGATGGTCCCGCACGGTGGCCCACTCGCCGTCGAACGGGAGTCGCACCCGTACGGGATCGACCCCGTCGCGCTGGGGGAGGGGAGAGGGTGGGATCCGGGCCTTACGTCGCATCACCGCCAAGCGTACGAGGTGCCGCGGTGGCCTGGCCGATCAGGCGGATGGGTCCCGGGTGGCTGGCTCCGCTGCCAGAGCCCGGCGGATGGAAGGCGATCGGCATTCCGGTGCCGGCCGTCTTCGGGGACTCTCAGCGACCAGTCCTGCGGAGCCACCGCAGGGCCGCCACCAGCTCTGCGCCGAAGGCCTTGCGCACCGCGAACGCGATACATCGTGTGTGTTGACTCCCGGATCCCGGTCGCGATATGTTCGTGCACGGATATTCGGAGACGGATCGAGGTGAACCTCCGTGGCGACGAAACGCCGAAAGCTGGCCAACCCGCTGGCACTCGCGGTCATGGTGCTGCTCACCGAGAAACCCATGCACCCGTACGAGATCGCCCAGACCCTGCGCCGCCGCGGCAAGGACACCAGTCTGAAGATCAACTACGGGTCGCTCTACACCGTCGTCCAGAATCTGGAGAAACACGGTTTCGTCGAGGTCGCCGATGTGCAGCGCCAGGGCAACCGGCCCGAACGCACGCTCTACGGCATCACGGACGCTGGCCGGGAAGAGGCCACCGAGTGGCTCTCGGATCTGCTGGCCGTCCCCGCGCAGGAGTTCCCCATCTTCGAGGCGGCGCTCTCGCTCATGGGAGTGCTCCACCCCGACGAAGTGACCCGTCTCCTCAGGGAGCGGCTGGACACCCTCGAGGTGCAGGCCGCGAGCGCGCGCGGTGGCCTGGAGAAGCTCTACGAGACGCTTCCCCGGCTCTTCCTCGTCGAGACCGAGTACAAACTCCACATGATCGAGGCGGAGGCCGCGTGGGTGCGCGGCTTCCTCGCGGAGATCAGGTCGGGCACGCTGCCCGGCGTCAAGGAGTGGCGGACCTTCAGTGAGACGGGGGAGGTCCCCGAGGAGTTTGCGCAACTGGACGGCGGCGAACGCGAAAGTCCGTAGCCGCCACAAGGAGAGGACCCCGGCAGGGCTGTTGCAGCAGTCCCGCCAGGGTCTCGAACCCCGAGCTGAATCCGCCGTGAGGCACATCCAGGCGATCGAGGTGCGGCACACCCAGGATAGCCCGGTGCTCTTCACACGGATCAGCCGTCATCCGCTGATCCCGGCGGCGTGCCCTCCGCGCATGTGGACCCGCCGCCCGCTGTCCAAGGAGAGCAGTCGTCATGACCACCCGTGCGCCCGCAGTCGAGGCGCGCCAGCTGATCAAGACCTATTCCGGCGATGTCACCGCGCTGAACGGCATGGACATCACCGTCGAGCCGGGCACCGTCTTCGGGCTCCTCGGCCCGAACGGCGCCGGGAAGTCCACCGCCGTCAAGATCCTCACCACTCTGGCCCGCCCCGACTCGGGCTCGGCCACCGTCGCAGGCCACGACGTGCTGCGCCACCCCGACCGGGTACGCCGCGCGATCGGCGTGGTCGCGCAGAACTCCGGTGCCGACCCGGTCGCCACCGGCCGCGAGAACCTCCAACTCCAGGGCAGGCTATACGGCTTGAAGGGCCGGGCGGTCAACGCACGGGTGGACGAGCTGCTCGAGCGCTTCACGCTCACCGATGCCGCCGGCCGCCAGGTTAAGGGCTACTCCGGTGGTATGCGACGCCGTCTCGACGTCGCGCTCGGACTCGTGCACCGGCCGGAAGTGCTCTTCCTCGACGAGCCCACCACCGGACTGGACCCGGAGGCCCGTACCGCCATGTGGGAGGAGATCGCCCGGCTCGCCGGCGAGGAGGGCCTCACCATCCTGCGCACCACGCACTATCTGGAAGAGGCCGACCGGCTCTCCGAGCGCATCGCGATCGTCGACCGCGGCCGGGTCGTCGTGGAGGGCACCCCCGACTCGCTCAAGGGTGAACTGCGCGGCGACGCCGTCCACCTGGAACTGCGCGAAGCCGTCGGCGATGCCGGACGCACGCTGCTCAGGGGCGCCCTGGTCGGGCTGCCCGGTGTGCACGAGGTGCACCTGGACGGGCGCCGAGCCAGCGTACGCGCCGACGACGGTGCGGCGGCGATGCCCGCGCTGCTGGCGGCGCTCGAGCGCGCCGGGGTCGGTGTCGCCGCGGCGACCGTGGCCCGCCCCTCGCTCGACGACGTGTACCTGCGTTACGCGGGCCGGCGTTTCTCCGAGGCCGAAGCCGAGGACGCCGGTGTCCTCGCCCTTGCCGGAGGTGCGCGATGAGCACAGCCGTCTCGCAGACCTGGTACATGACCCGGCGTCAGCTCATGGTGTTCGCACGGCAGCCCGCGTACGCCGTCATCACCCTGATCCAGCCGGTGATCTGGCTGTTCCTGTTCGGCAACCTCTTCAAGAAGGTCGTGGAACTCGGCGGCTTCGGCACCACCTCCTACCTGGACTACCTGGTGCCGGGCGTGGTCGTGATGAGCGCGCTCAGCTCCAACATGTGGGCGGGCATGGGCACGCTGGAGGAGATCCAGCGGGGCACGCTCAACCGCTTCTTGACCACACCGGTCAGCCGGGCCGCGCTGATGAACGGCAACGTCGTCAACAACGGCCTGATCACCGCCCTGCAATCCGTGATCATCGTGCTGCTCGGACTGCTGGGCGGGGCCGACTACCCGGGCGGTGCCGGTGGGGTCGCGATCCTCGTGCTCGCCTCCGTGCTGCTCGGCACGGTCTTCGGGGCGCTGTCCAACGCGCTGGGCATGCTGGTGCAGGAGCGGGAGTCGATCATCGGGATCAACACCTTCCTGCTGCTCCCGCTCACCTTCCTGTCCTCGGCGTTCATGGCGCCGTCCCAGATGCCCTCTTGGATGCGGCACATCGCCGACTTCAACCCGCTCAACTGGGCGATGGTCGCGGGCCGTTCGGCGATGTCCCAGCACCCCGACTGGGGTGCGGTGAGCAGCCGGGGCGGGGCGCTGCTGGCGCTCGCGGTCTTCGCGGTGTGGCTGTCGATCCGGACGTTCCGGTCCTACCAGCGTTCGGTGTAGGGGTCCGGAGCAGGACGAAGGGGGCGGCACCCAGCGGGTGCCGCCCCCTTGCCGATGTCTCACGCGGCCGGTGCCGCGCCCTCCTGCTCCGCCTCGATCCGCGCGTTCCACTCCCGCTTCGACGCCTGCCAGCCGTCCTCGTTGTGGCCGAGCCGCCAGTACCCGGAGATCGACAGGTCCTCGCGTGCGATGTGGTGCTCCACCCGCAGCAGCCGGCGCAGCTCCTTCACGAAACTGGCCTCACCGTGCACGAAGGCGTGCACGCGGCCCTCGGGGAACTCCAGCGCGCGGACCGCTTCCAGAAGCGCCTTGCCGACCGGCCGGTCCCCGCGGTGCAGCCAGACCACCTCCACATCGGAGTCGATCTTCTGCTCCTCCTCGGGACCCGAGACCTCCACGAAGGCGTACGCCTCCACCCCCTCCGGCATCGCCTCCAGGGCGGCGGCGATCGCGGGCAGCGCGCTCTCGTCCCCGGCGAGCAGATGCCAGTCGGCGCCGGCGTCCGGGGCGTAGGCGCCGCCGGGGCCCATGAAGCGCACGGTCTGCCCCGGCTGGACGCGCAACGCCCAGGGCCCGGCGAGGCCCTCGTCGCCGTGGATGACGAAGTCCAGCGTCAGCTCGCGGTGTTCGGGATCCCAGGCGCGCACGGTGTAGGTGCGGACCACCGGCCACTGGTCGCGCGGGACTTCCTCGCGGATGCGCTGCATGTCGAAGGGTTCCGGGTAGGTGACGCCCTCGGCCGGGAAGAGCAGCTTCACATAGTGGTCGGTGCAGGTGCCCACCGTGAAATCGGCCAGGCCGTCTCCGCCGAGCACCACCCGCTGCATGTGCGGGGTCAGTCGCTCCGTGCGGACGACCTGCGCGGAGTGGGTCCTGCGGCCCCCGCCTGCCGGGCGCTCTGCCATGACGGCCTCCCAGTTCCCTCGCTTAGGTTTACCTAAGCTAGCACCTCGATCCAGTAGACACCTCTCCCAGGAAGGCTTGCTCACACCCCTTGCCGGAACCGTCACATGCCGAGCGTGGTGAGCAGGCGCTGCAGGGAGCCGCCCAGGCCCCAGCGGGCCGCGAGTGCGTCCACTGCGGCGGGGTCGCGCGGGGCACGGGGCAGGGCCGGGTCCACCTCGGGCAGCGGCACGTCGCCGGCGACGTGGACCACCTCGGGCGCCACGGCGACATACGGGCGGGCCTCGTCCAGCCGCTTGCGCTGCGCCGGGGTGAGCCGGGACGCCGGGTCGTCGACCGCGGCCATGATCCCGGCCAGGTCCCCGAACTCGGTGAGCAGTTTCGCGGCGGTCTTCTCGCCGATGCCCGGCACACCCGGAAGCCCGTCGCTCGGGTCGCCGCGCAGCAGTGCCAGATCCGCGTAACCGGGTCCGTCGACACCGTACTTCGCCCGCAGGAACGCCTCGTCGGTGAGCTGGAGCGTCCCGACGCCCTTGAGCGGGTACAGCACGCGTACCCCGCGGGCGTCGTCGACCAGTTGGTACAGGTCGCGGTCGCCGGTGACGATGTCCACCGGGCCCTTCGCGCGGGCCGTGTACGTGCCGATCACGTCGTCCGCCTCGTACCCCGCCACACCCACGCGCGCGATGCCCAGCGCGTCCAGGACGTCCTCGATCACCGGCACCTGCGGGGACAGCGTGTCCGGCACCTCCTCCTCGTCCGGGCCCGCCGCGTGTTCCTCGGCCACGCGGTGCGCCTTGTAGGACGGGATCAGCTCGACCCGCCAGTGCGGGCGCCAGTCCGCGTCCATACAGGCGACCAGGTCGTCCGGGCGATGGTCGCGGACCAGGCGGTCGATGAATTCGAGCAGCCCGCGCACGGCGTTCACAGGCGTGCCGTCCGGGGCCTTCACGGATTCCGGGACGCCGAAGTAGGCGCGGAAGTAGAGCGAGGCGGTGTCGAGGAGCATCAGGCGTCGGGTCACCTTGCGCATCATGCCGTACGGCACTGACGGCATACTGCCGCGCCGAGCGCTACGTGGCACCCGTTAACGTCCTGTGAAGAGAAACACCTCTGCGTTTGCCCTGGACAGCCGAGGGCAGGCGCGGCTCGGAGCGATGCCGATTGCAGATTCAACGTTTGCAGCGGCTCGCAGGCTTCGAGACGAGAGGTACGCAGTGGCAGCCACGCTTGAGGCCGAGCACCTGTACAAGGTGTTCGGGAGACGACCGGACGAGGCGGTGGAACGGCTCCGGCAGGGAGCCGGCCGCGAGGAACTGCGCGCAGACGGCACCACTGCCGCCGTGATCGACGCTTCCTTCACCGTGGCGCCCGGGCAGATCTTCGTCGTCATGGGCCTGTCCGGATCGGGCAAGTCCACGCTGCTGCGCATGCTCAACGGACTCCTCGAGCCCACCGGCGGACACGTGCGCTTCGACGGCCAGGACCTGACCGCTCTCGGCCCCCGCGAGCTGCGCGAGGTCCGCTCACGGAAGATCAGCATGGTCTTCCAGCATTTCGCGCTCTTCCCGCACCGCAGCGTCCGTGAGAACGCCGCCTACGGCCTGGAAGTGCAGGGCGTGCCCCGCGCCGAGCGCGTCAAGCGTGCCGACGAGGCGCTCGCCCTGTGTGGCCTGGCCGGCTGGGAGAAGTCCTGGCCCGACGAGCTGTCCGGCGGTATGCAGCAGCGTGTGGGTCTCGCCCGCGCCCTCGCCACGGACGCCGATCTGCTGCTGATGGACGAGTCCTTCAGCGCGCTCGACCCGCTGATCCGCCGTGACATGCAGGACCAGCTCCTCCAGCTGCAGAAGACCCTGAAGAAGACCATCGTCTTCATCACGCACGACCTCAACGAGGCCATGCGCCTCGGCGACCGCATCGCCGTGATGCGGGACGGCCGGATCGTGCAGATCGGCACCGCCGAGGACATCCTGGTGCACCCGGCCGACGACTACGTCGCCTCCTTCACCCAGGACGTCGACCGCTCCAGGGTGCTCACCGCGGGAGCCGTCATGGACACGTCCGTGCGGGGCGACGAGGCTGACTGCGACTGCGCGACCGCGACGCCCGCCACGCCGTTCGTGGAGCTGTGCGCGATCAGCGCCGGCGTCAGCCACCCGGTCGCAGTGCTGGACGAGGAGCGCCGGCTTGTGGGCGTCGTGCCCCGGCAGCGCCTCGTCGGTTTCCTCGGCGACCGGGCGGAGGGGCCCGAGCCCTGCGACTGCCCGCAGGACAAGGGCGGGAAGGTGACCGCTCGTGCCTAGGATCCCGTTCGGCGACTGGGTCAACTCCGCCGTCGACTGGCTGCTGCACCACATGGGGTGGCTGTTCGACTTCTGCAAGATCGTGTTCCAGGGCACCTTCGAGGGCATCGACACCGTCCTGCAGGCTCCCGAGCCGCTGCTGCTCGCGGGCATCCTCGCCGTGATCGCGTTCTGGCTGCGCGGCACGTCCGCCGGCCTCCTCACCTTCGTGGGATTCGCCTTCATCGACTCCCTGGAGCTGTGGCAGGACGCGATGGTGACCCTGTCGCTCGTTCTGGTGGCGACCCTCATCGCGCTCGTGATCTCCGTGCCCGTGGGCATCTGGGCGGCCCGCTCCGCACGGATCAGCGGACTGGTGCGGCCGGTGCTCGACTTCATGCAGACGCTGCCGGCGATGATCTACCTCATCCCGGCGATCCTGTTCTTCGGCACCGGCGCGCCCGCCGGCATCGTGGCCACGCTGATCTTCGCCCTCGCACCCGGCGTCCGCATGACCGAGCTCGGCATTCGCCAGGTCGACAAGGAGCTCGTGGAGGCCGCCGACGCCTTCGGCACCACCCCGCGCAACACGCTGCTGCGCGTCCAGCTGCCGCTCGCCCTGCCCACGGTCATGGCCGGCGTCAACCAGGTGATCATGCTGGGCCTGTCCATGGCGGCCATCGCGGGCATGGTCGGCACGGGCGGCCTCGGCGGCGACGTGAACGAGGCGATCGGCCAGCTCAACGTGGGTCTCGGTGCCGAGGCCGGGGTCGCCATCGTCATCCTGGCGATCTACCTGGACCGGATGACCAGTGCTCTCGGCACCCAGGTCTCCCCGCTGGGCCGACGTGCGATCGCCCGGCTGCGCGCCGCGCAGGGTCTGAAGATCTGGTCGTACCGCCCCCGGCCCGCCGTGGCCGTGATCGGTGTGGTCGTGCTCGCGCTGGCCGCCGGCGGCATGGGCGTCTTCGGTGGCGCGGACAAGTCCGCCACCGCCGCCGACGCACAGAACGTCGGGCAGGGCAAGAAGATCACCATCGGCTACATCCCGTGGGACGAGGGCGTCGCCTCCACCTTCCTGTGGAAGGAGATCCTGGAGCAGCGCGGGTACCAGGTCGACGTCAAGCAGTTCGACGCCGGACCGCTGTACACCTCGCTGGCCCAGGGCGACGTCGACTTCGAGACCGACTCCTGGCTGCCGACGACGCACGCGCAGTACTGGAAGAAGTACGGCAGCCGGATCGACGACGTGGGCTCCTGGTACGGGCCGACGTCGCTGGAGCTGACCGTGCCCTCGTACATGAAGGGCATCGACTCGCTGGCGGACCTCAAGGGGAAGGCCGCCACGTTCGGCGGGCAGATCACAGGCATCGAGTCCAGCGCGGGCGAGATGGGCCTGCTCAAGAGCACGGTCCTGAAGAAGTACGGCCTCGACAAGGAGTACAAGGTCGTCGACAGCTCCACTCCCGCGATGCTCGCGCAGCTCAAGCGCGCGTACGCCAAGAAGGAGCCCATCGTCGTCACGCTCTGGTCGCCGCACTGGGCGTACAACGACTACGACCTGAAGAAGCTGAAGGACCCGATGGGCGCCTGGGGCAGCGGCGATTCGGTGCACACGCTCTCCCGCAAGGGATTCGCGCAGGACAACCCCGTCGTCGGGACCTGGCTGAAGAACTTCAAGATGGACGAGAAGCAGCTCACCGGCCTTGAGGCGGAGATCAACAAGGTCGGCCAGGGCAGGCAGCAGGACGCCGTGCGCAGCTGGCTGAAGAAGTACCCCGGGCTCGTGGACAAGCTCGCCCCCGTCCAGAACTCCGCCGCCGGCAGCCCGGCCGAGGCGAAGCGCGCCCTGAACGTCGCCTGGTTCCCCTGGGACGAGGACGTGGCCGTGACCTACCTGTGGAAGAACGTCCTGGAGCGGCGCGGCTACAAGCTGAACCTCAAGCAGATGGACGTCGGCCCGGTCTACACCGGTCTGGCGGGCGGCGACCTCGACCTCAACTTCGACGCGTGGCTCCCGTACGCGCAGCAGAACTACTGGGACAAGAGCAAGGACAGACTCACCGATCTCGGCACCTGGTACCAGCCGACGTCGCTGGAGATCGCCGTGCCCTCGTACGTCAAGGACGTCAGGTCCCTTGAGGACCTCAAGGGCAAGGGGAAGACCTTCGGCGGCCGGATCGTCGGCATCGAGCCGGGCACGGGCGAGATGAACCTCCTGAAGACGAAGGTGCTGCCTGGCTACGGCCTCGACAAGGAGTACAAGGTCGTGGACGGCTCCACGCCCGCGATGCTCGCCGAGCTGAAGCGCGCCTACGCCAAGAAGGAGCCCGTAGCCGTCGTCCTGTGGTCGCCGCACTGGGCCTACAGCGAGTACCAGCTCACCAAGCTGAAGGACGACAAGAAGCTGTTCGGCGAGGGCAACACGATCCGCACCATCTCCGCCCGGGCGTTCCCGGACCGGTATCCGCAACTCACGAAGTGGATCAAGAACTTCCGGATGAGCGAGGCCGAACTGGGCAGCCTGGAGAGCGAGATCAAGAACCGCGGTCAGGGCCACGAGGAGGCCACCGTGGCCGCATGGCTGGATCAGCACCCGGAGATGGTGGAGCGGATGGCTCCGCAGTAGTCCGTGCGGGTACCGCGTACCGGAAGGATCCGGACAACCCCGTCGGATCCGCGGTCCCGCCCAACATCACACCCGGCCGGCCGGGGGCGCCGAACCCTGTTTCGGCGCCCCCGGCCTCGTCGTGCTGCTCCAGGGCCCGCGGGCCTGAGTGCCGCCCCGCCACCACCCGCCCGCTCGGGCGGCCACGGCCGGTCCCACCGGCCCCGGCCGTCACTGGACCGGGGGCAGCCCCACAAGGCGGTTCCGTGCCCCTGGACAGCCCCTTCGCGCATGTCCCGGAGGAGGCGCGCGCCCGGAGGCGGATCGGCTCACCCGGTGGCGCGAACCGAGACACTCACCACTCTTGTATGTGACACCGATGTGACGGGCGCATGAAACGGTTTGCCGAACATGCGTAGGGTGCAGACAACTCGACAGAAGCAGTACACCGATGGACCATCGGACGGCGGCGACCCGCCCGCCGGGCAGCCCAACGGACCGACGAGCGAGGGAGGCAGCCGGAGCGATGGGCGACCACAAAGAACAGCCCCTTCGAGTGGGCACGGCCGTGCGGCGACGGCGCCGGGCGCTGGAGCTCACCCTTGCCGTGGTGGCCGAGCGCAGCGGGCTGTCGGTTCCCTTCCTGAGCCAGGTGGAGAACGAGCGGGCACGCCCCAGCCGGCCCTCCTTGGAGCGGATCGCCGACGCCCTCGGCACCACCGCCGTGGAACTGCTCGCCGCGGCCGACCCGGCGTGCAGCGTGGACGTTCTGCGCGCCGATGACGAGGAGCTCGCGCCGGAACGGCCGCGCATGCGTCCCCTGGTCCGCGGCCACCACCAGTTGCATGCGATGGAGTTCATCGGCGATCACGACGAGGGCCGCGAATTCCAGCACCGCAACGACGAGTTGATGTACGTGGTCGACGGCGCCGTCGAGATCGAGGCGGAGGGCCGGGCGCACCGGCTCGGGCGCGGCGACGCCCTGTATCTGAGCGGGGGAGTGCGCCACCGCTGGCGGGCGACCGTGCCGGAGACCCGGGTGATAGTGGTCGCGGTCGCGGACCATATCGAGGCGGTCGAGAACCCTCCGGGCCGGCGGTGATCCCCCCGGGGCGGTATGCACGCGGCCTGCCCGCCGACCCGGCGGCGCTTTCGGCCGACCCGTCCGGAGGACGGCCGTCCGGGTGCCGCGGAATACTGGCCGGTATGTCCGACGTCGGCCCCGGCACCCCCGGGGAAGGAGCCACCTCCCGTCCGCCGGCCGGCAGCGGGAGGCGGCGTCCATGATGCGTGTCGTCTCGCTCGTGCCCTCACTGACCGAGGCCGTGGCGGCCTCTGTGCCGGGCGCTCTGGCCGGTGCGACCGACTGGTGCACCCACCCCGCCGGCCTCGACGTCGTCCGGGTCGGCGGCACCAAGAACCCGAAGGTCGAGCGGATTGTCGGGCTCGCCCCCGACCTCGTGCTCGCCAACGAGGAGGAGAACCGCGAACCCGACCTCGCCGCGTTGCGCGAGGCCGGCCTCGAGGTCCTGGTCACCGAGGTGCGGACGGTCCCGCAGGCCTTCGACGAGCTGGAGCGGGCGATGACCGCCTGCGGAGCCCCCGGCCGGCCGCGGTGGCTCGAGGAGGCCGAGGCCGCGTGGTCCCGGCTGCCGGTGCCGCGGACCCGTACGACCGCCGTCGTCCCCGTCTGGCGGCGGCCCTGGATGGCGCTGGGCCGGGACACCTTCGCCGGGGACGTCCTGGCCAGGCTGGGCGTCGACAACGTCTACGCGACGCATTCGGAGCGCTATCCGCGGATCGCCCTTGAGGAGCTGCGGGAGGCGGCACCCGGGCTTGTTGTGCTGCCCGACGAGCCGTACCGCTTCACCGCCGCCGACGGCCCCGAGGCCTTCGAGGGGACACCGTGCGCGCTGGTCAGCGGGCGTCACCTCACCTGGTACGGGCCCTCGCTGACCGACGCGCCCCAGGTCATCGCCGAGGCGCTGCGAGCAGCTCGCCGTTGACGACACCCCGGCCCGTACCGACGGCGGCGAAGCACCACGCGGCGAGAAGCACGGCGTACAGGCCGATCGCGAGTCCGTCGAAGGCGGCGAGCCCGGTGCGCAGGGCGAGCGCCTCGGCCCCCGTGACACAGGTGCCGACCGGGAAGGTGAACGCCCACCAGGTCATCGCGAAGCCCATGCCCCGCCGCCGGGCGCGCACCACAAGTGCGGTGGCGAGCCCAAGCCACAGCAGGGCGAAGCCCAGCACCGGTACCCCGTAGAGCACGGCGAGGACGCCGAGTCCCCGGGCGTAGGGGCCCGGCACGACTCCCGTCGCCGCGCGCGCGGCCGCGGCGACCGCGGTGGTGGACTGGCCCAGCGGGCCGAGGACCAGGAACAGGGCCGGGGTCAGCGGCAGCGGCAGCGGGCCCGCGGTGAAGAGCCGGGCGACCACCAGCGGCAGCATCGTGAGCGTGGCGAGCAGACTGGCCCCGAACAGCGCGAACGACGCCAGCAGCAGCGTCTCCCGGGGCTGACCCGCGGGCAGGTGCGGGACGAGCAGCGGCCCCTGGGCCGCGGAGACCATGGGCGCGACCAGGGGCAGCAGCCAGACCGGAGTCGCCTGGCCCGGCTCGATCCGGTGCCGGACGATCATCAGGTACGGCACGGTGACGGCGACGACCAGGCCGGAGACGGTGCCGACGGTGAACAGGACGGCGTCCAGGGCGAGGGCCGGGCCCGACCCGATCCAGTCCCGGCCGACCACAACGGCGCCCCCGCCGACGGCGAGCAGCGCCATGGCGAGGCAGCCGTAGAAGGGGGCCGTGCCGGGGTCGTCGAGATGGGCGCGCGCCTGGTCGCGGTGGTGGATCCAGTGCACGGCCCGGGCGCACAGGAGGGCCACGAGCAGGACGAGCGAAAGGGCCCAGACGCCCGCGCAGACGGTCCGCAGCGCGGGCACCCGTGCGGCACCGGGCAGACCGGCCCCGGCCGTCGCGAGGATCGCGGTGCCCATCACGGCGGCGTACCAGTTCGGGCCGAGGTGCCGGACGGCGGGGGCGCGCCGTTGGGGGACAGTGAGAGCAAGGGGCTGGACTGCGGTGACCATGCGGTCCACGATTGCGCCGCGACGGCCGCCTCACCAGGGAGCGTGTCCCTATGACGACATAAGCTGGGTTTATGGGTGAGGACCTCGGGCATGCGGTGGCTGGTCTGGCGCACCGGGTGCCGGACCTGGGCGCGCTGGAGCTGCTGCTCGCCGTCGCCCGGCTCGGCAGTCTGGGCCGCGCCGCCCGGGAGCTGGGGATCACCCAGCCCGCGGCCAGCAGCCGGATCCGGTCGATGGAGCGGCAGCTGGGTGTGGCACTGGTGGACCGTTCGCCGCGGGGCTCGCAGCTCACCGACGCGGGGGCGCTGGTCACCGACTGGGCCCGGCGGATCGTGGAGGCGGCGGAGGCCTTCGACGCGGGGGCGCAGGCCCTGCGGGGCCGGCGGGACTCCCGGCTGCGCGTGGCCGCGAGCATGACCATCGCGGAGTACCTGCTGCCCGGCTGGCTGATCGCGCTGCGCGCCCAGCGGCCGGACACGGCGGTGTCCCTGCTGGCCGGGAACTCAGCGGCGGTCGCGGAACGCCTGCTCGCGGACGAGGCCGACCTCGGCTTCGTGGAGGGACTGGACGTGCCGGCGGGACTGGACGCGGCGGTCGTCGCCCATGACCGCCTGATCGTGGTGACCGCGCCCGGGCACCCGTGGGCGCGCCGCCGCAGGCCGCTGTCGGCCGCGGAACTGGCGTCGGCACCGCTCGTGCTGCGGGAGGAGGGCTCCGGCACCCGTCAGGTCCTGGCCACCGCCCTGGGCGGGCTGGCCCGCCCTCTCCTCGAGCTGTCCTCCACGACGGCGGTGAAGGCATCCGCGGTGAGCGGCGCGGGCCCGGCCGTCCTGAGCGAACTGGCCGTCGGAGAGGAACTCGCGGCCCGGCGGCTGGTCAGCGTCCCGGTCGAGGGCGTGCGGCTCGACCGCGAGCTGCGAGCCGTCTGGCGTACCGGCCACCGGCCGGCGGGGCCCGGCCGGGACCTGCTGAGCCTGACGCGGAGCCAGGACTTCCGGGTGGCTCCGTCAGCCGGTGGACGCGGCGCGGACCAGCGCCTTCACCACCCGTAGGTCCTCTCCCATCTCCGGGTGCCACTGGACGCCCAGCACCCAGTCGGCGGAGGGGAGTTCGATCGCCTCCACCGTGCCGTCCGCCGCGTGGGCCGAGGCGACGAGTCCCTCGCCGAGGCGGTCCACGGCCTGGTGGTGATAGGTCGGTACGAGGGTCTCCTCCGGTACGGCCCCGGCGTACAGCGTGCCGGGCACCGGTCGGACCGAGTGCCGGCCGAAGACTCCGACGACCTCCGCGTGCCCGTCGATGTGCTGGACGAGCGTGCCGCCGGCGGCGACGTTCAGCAACTGCATCCCGCGGCAGATGCAGAGCAACGGGGTGCGCGAGGCCAGCGCCGCCTCGATGAGGGCGAGCTCCCAGGAGTCCCGCTCGGGCGCGGGTGGTCCGGTCCGCGGGGAACGTGGCGCGCCGTAGCGGGACGGATCGACGTCCGGGCCGCCCGCGATGACCAGGCCGTCCAGCCGGGACACCGTCGCCGCCGCGTGTGCCGGATCGTCGGGCGGCAGCATCGCGGCCAGTCCTCCGCCCCGCTGCACGAGCCGCGGATAGCCGGCCGGCAGCAGCGCCGCGTCCAGCTCCCAGACGCCCCAGCGCGTACCGGCCTCCAGATACGTACTCACACCGATCAGCGGTCGTCCGGTCACTCGGGCCTCCCGGGATTCCAATGGCGCACAGCCATACCTTTACGCGGCGGGGGGTGCCGCATCAAGGCCGTGCGGCAGGCCTGTTCAGGCAAGGAAGCCCCGCAGCAGCGCCGCCGTCCCCGCGCAGTGCTCCCGCATGATCTCCCGCGCACCGTCCGCGTCCCCCTCGAGCACCGCGTCCACCAGCGCCTCGTGCTGGCGCTGCGAGTGCTCCAGGTTCCGCACCAGCAGGGGGATGCAGTCCAGCAGGTCGTTCACCGTCGCCCGGACGGCCGCGTACTGCGCCGTCAGCGACGGCGACCCGCCCAGCTCGGCCAGCGTGAGGTGCAGCAGGGTGTCCAGCCGCCGGTACTCCGCGAGGGGTGCGTCCTGCGCGCGGGCCAGCGCCTGGCGGAGCCGCCCGGCCTGCTCCGCCGTGAGGCCGTGCGCCGCGCACAGGCCCGCCGCCCCCACTTCGAGCACCTCACGGAACCGCAACACGTCCTCGATGTCGACCTTCTCGATGCGCCGGCGCAGCTCGTCCTCACCGCCCGCGTCGATGCGGGGCCGTACGAAGGTGCCGCCGTACCGTCCGCGACGCGACTCCACCAGGCCCTCGTCCTGGAGGACCTTCAGCACCTCGCGCAGCGTCACACGGCTGATGCCCAGCCGCTCCGCCAACTCCCGCTCCGCGGGTAGCCGCTCGCCGCCGGGCACCAGCCCGAGGCGCACGACCTGGAGGATCTGCTCCAGGGCCTCCTCGAAGCCGTTTCCGGCCCGCACGGGCCGCCACACCGGCGTCAGCCGGTCCTGCGGACGGCCAGGGCCGCCATCGGATTCCGCCTGCGGCATCTGGCCGCGCCCCCTTCCCAGGCAATGGTTCGCGGAAATACCTTATGGCTCTCGGCGGACCGAAGGAGACCTCCCGTGGCACACCGCACACCCCCGCTCGGCGTCGAGGAGCTGCACGCCCTCGTCTCGGGCGGCGAGATCGACACCGTCGTCCTGGCCTTCCCCGACATGCAGGGGCGTCTCCAGGGCAAGCGGTTCGCCGCGCGCTTCTTCCTCGACGAGGTCCTGGAACACGGCACCGAGGGCTGCAACTACCTTCTGGCCGTCGACACCGAGATGAACACGGTGGACGGCTACGACATGTCCTCCTGGGACCGCGGCTACGGCGACTTCGCCCTGCACCCCGACCTGAGCACACTGCGCCGGGTGCCGTGGAACGAGGGCACGGCCATGGTCATCGCCGACCTCGCGTGGAACGACGGCTCGCCCGTGGCCGCCGCCCCCCGCCAGATCCTGCGCCGCCAGCTCGACCGCCTCGCCACCCTCGGCCACAGCGCCCAGGTCGGCACGGAGCTCGAGTTCATCGTCTTCAAGGACACCTACGAGCAGGCCTGGGACGCCGGCTACCAGGGCCTGACACCGGCCAACCAGTACAACATCGACTACTCCGTGCTCGGCACCGGCCGCATCGAGCCCCTGCTGCGCCGTATCCGCAACGAGATGGCCGGCGCCGGCCTGACCGTCGAGTCCGCCAAGGGCGAGTGCAACCCCGGCCAGCACGAGATCGCGTTCCGCTACGACGAGGCCCTGGTCACCTGCGACCAGCACGCCGTCTACAAGACCGGTGCCAAGGAGATCGCCGCCCAGGAGGGGGTCTCCCTCACCTTCATGGCCAAGTACAACGAGCGTGAGGGCAACTCCTGCCACATCCATCTCTCGCTCGCCGACGAGCACGGACGCAACGTCATGGCCGGCCCGGACGGCGATCCGGGCGGGATGTCGCAGACCATGCGGCACTTCCTCGCCGGGCAGCTCGCCGCTCTGCGGGACTTCTCGCTGCTGTACGCGCCCAACATCAACTCCTACAAGCGGTTCCAGCCCGGCTCCTTCGCCCCCACCGCGGTTGCCTGGGGGCACGACAACCGGACCTGCGCACTCCGGGTCGTCGGCCACGGCCGCTCGCTGCGGTTCGAGAACCGGGTGCCCGGCGGCGACGTCAACCCGCACCTCGCGGTCGCCGGCATGGTGGCGGCCGGACTGTACGGAATAGAGCAGAAGCTGGAGCTTCCCGAGCCGTGCCCGGGCAACGCCTACACCGCCGCGTACGAGCACGTGCCGACGACCCTGCGCGAGGCCGCCGAGCTCTGGGAGAACAGCCCCGTCGCGAAGGCCGCATTCGGCGACGAAGTGGTCGCGCACTACCACAACATGGCCCGTGTCGAGCTGGCCGCCTTCGACGCCGCGGTGACCGACTGGGAGCTGCGCCGCTCCTTCGAACGCATGTGAAAGGTTCTTTCGTGCCGAACGAGCTCGAGCTTCAGGTACTCAACCCGGCCACCGAGGCGGTCGTCGCCACCGTTCCCGCCGCCGGTCCGGCCGACGTGGACGCCGCCGTGCTGCGCGCGGCGCGGGCGCAGTCCCGGTGGGCCGCTCTCCCGCCCGGCGACCGGGCCCGGCTGCTGCGCCGGTTCGCCGCGGCGGTCGACGAACATCTGGAGGAGCTGGCCCGGCTGGAGGTCCTCGAGGCGGGACACACGGTCGGCAACGCCCGCTGGGAGGCGGGCAACGTCCGGGACCTGCTCGACTACGCGGCCGGGGGAGTGGAACGCCTGACCGGGCGCCAGATCCCGGTCCCGGGCGGCCTGGACGTCACCATTCTCGAACCGCTGGGCGTCGTCGGGGTCATCGCCCCCTGGAACTTCCCGATGCCGATCGCCGCCTGGGGGACCGCTCCCGCGCTCGCGGCCGGCAACGCCGTCGTCCTCAAGCCCGCCGAGACGACCCCGCTGACCGCCCTCCGCCTCGCCGAACTCGCCCTGGAGGCCGGGCTGCCGGAGGGATTGTTCCAGGTCCTGCCCGGCCACGGGCCTGTCGCGGGCGCCGCGCTCGTCGAGCATCCGGGCGTGGCGAAGATCGTCTTCACCGGATCGACGGCCGTGGGGAAGCAGGTGCTGGCGAAGGGCTCCGCGCTGCTCAAGCGCGTCACCCTCGAACTCGGCGGCAAGAGCCCCAACATCGTGTTCGCGGACTCCGACCTCGGCGCGGCCGCGGCCGCCGCGCCCATGTCGTTCCTCGACAACTCCGGCCAGGACTGCTGCGCCCGCACCCGCATCCTCGTCCAGCGCTCCGCCTACGACCGCTTCCTCGAACTGCTCGCGCCCGCGATCGAGTCGGTCCTGGTCGGCGACCCTGCCGACGAGAGCACCCAGATGGGCCCGCTGATCTCCAGGACACAGCTGGAGCGGGTGCGTTCCTACGTCGCCGACGACGCCCCCGGTCTCCGCGGCAAGGCCCCCGAGGGCCCCGGGTTCTGGTTCCCGCCCACCGTCCTCACCGGCGTCGACCCGCGGGCGCGTGTGGCCGTCGAGGAGGTCTTTGGCCCGGTCGCCGTCGTGCTGCCCTTCGAGGACGAGCCCGACGCGATCCGCCTCGCCAACGACACCGCCTACGGCCTCTCCGGCTCCATCTGGACCCGCGACGTCGGCCGCGCGCTGCGCGTCTCCCAGGCTGTACGCGCGGGCAACCTGTCCGTCAACTCCCACTCCAGCGTCCGCTACTGGACCCCTTTCGGCGGCTACAAGCAGTCGGGGATCGGCCGCGAACTCGGCCCGGACGCCTTGGCCGCCTTCACCGAAACCAAGAACGTCTTCATCAGCACGGAGGGCCCCGCACAGTGACCGCTCAGACACCGGACACCATCTGCCGCCGCCTGGCCGGCCGAACCGCCGTCATCACCGGTGCCGGCAGCGGCATCGGTCTCGCCACCGTGCGCCGGCTCGCCTCCGAGGGCGCCCATGTCGTCTGCGGCGACGTGGACGAGACCCGCGGCAAGGCGGCCGCGGAGGAGGTCGGCGGACTGTTCGTCAAGGTCGACGTCACCGACCCCGAGCAAGTCGAGGCGCTGTTCAAGGCCGCGTTCGACACCTACGGCTCCGTCGACGTCGCGTTCAACAACGCGGGCATCTCGCCGCCCGACGACGACTCGATCCTGGAGACCGGCCTCGAGGCCTGGAAGCGGGTCCAGGAGGTCAACCTGACCTCCGTCTACCTGTGCTGCAAGGCCGCCATCCCCTACATGCGGCGCCAGGGCAAGGGCTCCATCATCAACACGGCGTCGTTCGTCGCCCGCATGGGCGCGGCCACCTCGCAGATCTCGTACACGGCCTCCAAGGGCGGTGTGCTCGCCATGTCCCGTGAACTGGGCGTGCAGTTCGCCCGCGAGGGCATCCGGGTCAACGCCCTGTGCCCCGGGCCGGTCAACACCCCGCTGCTGCAGGACCTGTTCGCCAAGGACCCCGAGCGGGCCGCGCGCCGTCTGGTCCACATCCCGGTCGGCCGGTTCGCGGAGGCCGAGGAGATCGCCGCGGCGGTCGCCTTCCTGGCCAGCGACGACTCCTCCTTCGTGAACGCCACCGACTTTCTGGTGGACGGCGGAATCTCGGGCGCGTACGTCACACCCCTGTAGGGGCAAAAGGGTACGGTCCACGTCATATGAGACATCTCTTGGCGTGGACCCTGGCCGCGGCCGCCGTACTGGCGGCCGCGCCGCCTTCGCCGACCGCCACCGACCGCCCCCCGAAGTGCCCCCGGCTGAGCGGGGATTGGTATGGCGACAACCGTGAACGCCTGCAACGGGTGATCGACGAACGGGGCAGCTGCTCCGCGTCCGCCCGCCGCCCGGTCGCCGTCTTCGACTGGGACAACACGGTCACCAAGAACGATGTCACCGACGCCACCCTCTACTGGGCACTGGCACACGACAGGATCCTGCGCCCGGCCCGCTGGAAGCACACCAGCGAGTGGCTGACCGATGCGGCCGACCGGGCCCTCAGCGAAGCCTGCGGCACCGCCACCCCCGTGGGCGCGCCCCTGCCGACCTCCACCGAACCCCGCTGCACGGACGAGATCCTCGAGATCTACGAGGACGGCACGACCATGAGCGGTGAGGCCGCCTTCGCAGGCCGCTGGAACCACCGGCGCACCATCCCGCAGTACGTCTGGGTGCCCCAACTCCTCGCGGGCCACACGGTCGCCGATGTCTCCTCGTACGCCCGCAGGGCGCGCGCGGAGGTCCTCGCGGCACCTGTCGGCGCGACCCGGGTCCTCGGCACCCACACGGTGCCGGCGTACGCCCGCTACTACGACCAGCAGCGCGATCTGATCCGCACGCTCCAACAGGCCCGGTTCGACGTCTACATCGTCTCCGCCGGCTTCGAACCCGTCACCGAGGTGTGGTCGCGCGGTGCCGGCGTGGACGCCGCACACACCATCGCGATCCGCTCGGTCCTCGACCGCCGGGGCCGTATCACCACCCGTACCGAGGGCTGCGGAGACGTCCCCGCGAGCCGGGGCGAGGTCATCCCGTACATCGACGGCAAGCGGTGCTGGATCAACCAGGAGATCTACGGCGTCCGGGGCGCCGCCGCCTGGCGGAAGCAGGACGCGGCGCACCGGCCCGTGCTCGCGGCGGGCGACGCCGACACCGACGTCACGTTCGTCCGCGACGCCACCGGCGCCCACCTGGCGATCAACCGCAACAAGAGCGAACTGATGTGCAGGGCGTACGACGACGCCGACGGCCGCTGGCTGGTCAACCCCATGTTCATCGAACCGCTCCCGCGCAGGCCGGAACCGTACCCGTGCTCCACGACCGCCTACAACGAGCCGGACGGGAGCCGGGGACCGGTCCTGAGAAGGGACGGCTCGGTGGTGCCTGACCAGAAGGACACGGTGTACGGGGCGAGTTGAGACGGGACCGGCGCGGTGCCGCCGGGCACGGCCTAGAGTGGCCGGGATGAGCAGTACGCCTCCGCCCGGCTGGTACCGCGACCCGTCGTACCCACTCACCGAACGCTGGTGGGACGGGACCGGATGGACGGACCACCGGCGCCAACCCGAGGTGCACGGGCCGCCGCCGCTCCCGCCGCAACCGGTGGACGGCGGGGGCTCCCGGCGAGCCAAGGCGGTCGCGCTCGGTACGGCCGGGGCCGTACTGATCGCGGCGATCGTCATCGGGGCGGTGGTCCTCGGACACGACGGCCGGAGCGCCGCACAGGCCGGACCTGCGCCCACGGCGGTGACGTACGCGCCGACGAGCGCCGCCGGCTCGCCGGCCGCGTCCGCCTCCGCCATCGGGGACGCGGATGTCGTCGTGGACGACCTGAACGGCATCACCTTCCCCGTCCTCAAGGGTTGGGCAAAGCCCGAAAACGTCGCCGAGGACGACGTCGTGCTGACCACACCGGGCACCTACGACTGCCCGGGCGACCCCGGTCTGTGCCGCCACGGCCGGGTGCTCTCACGGACCGCCAATGCGGGCCCGGGCGCAACCGCCCGGTCGCTGGCCGAAGGTGACATAGCGGAGGCCGCGGACGCGGAGTACGACCGCGACACGATCGGCAGCCGGCCCTTCGGCGGCATCACGTCTCACCGGCTGGTGAAATCCGGTCAGATCGCGGTCGCGGGCCGGGCCGGGTACTTCGTCCGCTGGCGCGTCAGCACCGCGAAAGGGCCCGGAGGTTACGTCCAGTCGCTGGCCTTCCCCTCGGGCGTCGGCTCGGGGGCGCCCGTCATCGTCCGCTTCGCCTTCGACGCGGGCGCCGACGGACCGCCGCTCGCTGACATGGACAGGATCACCAGGGGCATCCGACCGGTCGGCGACGCGGCGACGGGCGGGGGAGTGGGCAGCAGCATCGGGCCCACCCGCTGAGCGACCGGCCCGGCAGCCCGGAGGGCCTCGAAGGTCAGAGGAACGTGCGCCCCTCGCCGCGGTACGTCGGTACGGTCGCCGTGACCTCGGCACCCTCGACCAGGTGCAGCACGTCGAAACGCTCGCACAACTCGCCTGCCTTGGCGTGCCGGAACCACACCTTGTCGCCGATGAGGAGATCGTCGGCGGGTGCGCCCAGCAGCGGCGTCTGCACCTCGCCCGCCCCTTCCTGGGGGTCGTACCGCAGCCCCTCGGGCAGATGGGGGACGGGCAGCCGGTCAGGGCCCGCGGCGCCCGACGCGGGGTAGCCGCCGCCCAGCACCGTCACCACCCCGACACCCGGCCGGCGCACGACCGGCAGGGCGAACAACGCGGCCGGACGGCCGTGGAACGAGGTGTAGTTGTCGAACAGTCGCGGCACATACAGCCCCGAGCCCGCCGCGATCTCGGTCACCGCGTCCTCGGCGGCCGTGTGCTGGACGCTGCCCGTACCGCCGCCGTTGACGAACTCCAGGTCCGGTGCCACCGCCCGGACGGCGCGCACCACTTCGGCACGGCGCTGGGCGAGTTCCCTGCGCGCCGCGGCCTGCATCAGCCGGATGGCCCGCGACCGCACCGGGCGCCCGGCCACCGCGTCGCCGACACCGGCTATGTGGCCCTCGTACGCCATGATCCCGACCAGCCGGAAGCCCGGCGTGCGCGCCACCACCCGGGCCAGCTCGGCGACCTGGGCCGGCGAGTGCAGCGGTGAGCGCCGCGCGCCGACCCGGACCCGCCCGCCGAGCAGCTTGAGCGAGGTGTCCAACTCCAGGCAGACGCGCACCTCTTCGGTGCCGCCCTGGCGGGCGTCGTCGATGAGGCGCAGCTGGGCCGGGTCGTCGATCATCACCGTGACGGCGGAGGCCAGCTTGGGGTCGGCGGCCAGTTCGGCGTAGGCCTGCCGGTCGGCCGACGGATAGGCGAGCAGGATGTCGTCGAACCCCGAGCGCGCCAGCCACAGGGACTCGGCGAGCGTGAAGGACATGATGCCCGCGAAACCGTCCCGGGCCAGGACCCGTTCGAGCAGGGCGCGGCAGCGAACCGACTTGCTGGCGACCCGGATCGGCTTGCCTCCGGCCCTGCGGAGGAGGTCGCCGGCGTTGGCGTCGAACGCCTCCAGGTCCACGATCGCGACGGGAGCGTCGAGATGAGCGGTGGCCCGGTCGTAGCGGGCCCTGTCTGCGGCGCGGGCAGTCATGAACGAAGCCTGCCAGATGCGATTACCGCAGGGTAGGGGGACGATCCGGGCAGATGCCGCGGTGCTGCGGACTGGTTCCCGTTCGAGGCGCTTCAACCCGTAGAGTGACGCGCACGCGGGGAAGCGGTGGCCCCGCCCGGGCGGGCACGCCCGGGATGGGTGGCCGCACGCGCGGGTATGCCTGCCCGGACGGGGCGGCGGCCCCGCTCCACGCAGACCGGCCGCTCCCCATAGGCGGTCGATCGCCCGGCACGGTCCGGGGCGGCCCGGCCACAACGAAACGGGGGGTGCATGAGCACGGAAGCGCGCCGCGCCTCCATCCCTCCGCGCCCCACGACCCCGCCGCGCCCGTCCACCCCGCCGGATGAGCCGGCCGAGACGGCACCGAACCGCATGTCGTCCGCGCCGCACGACCCGTCCCGCGCTCGCGACCGCGCCCCCGGAAGCATCCCGGCGCGCCCCGAACGACCGCCGACGGCGGGGAGCGCACCCGCGCCTGAGGCCCCCGCGCCCCAGCCGCCGTCCACTGGCGCGTCCTCGTTCCCGGCGCAAGCCGAGCAGCCCCTGAGGCCCGGCACCCCGTCGCAGCCGGCGGCGCCGCTCCGGCCCGGCAGAACGTCCGTCCGCACGGGGCCGTCCCGGCCCGAACAGCCGCCCACCGGTTGGGGCACGACGCCCCCGCCCCGGGCCGCGGCGGACGGTGCGCCGGACCGGCCAGGAGCCGGCGCTTCCCCGGCCCGCCCCGGCGCGAGCGGGCCCGCACACCGGCCGGGCGCGAACAGCGATTGCCCTTCCGGCGCTTCCGGCGACACGGCGCCGGCGTCCGGGAGCGACCCCGACGGTGGCGCGACGCGCACACCCGGATCCGTGCGCTTCCCCAACCTCCGCCTGGACCGGAACAGCCGGCCAGCGGGCCCGCCTCCACCCGCCGCGTCCGCGCGCTTCCCGGACGCGCCGCCGACGGCCGGCGTGCCGCCGCAGCGCACCCGCCGGCCCACCGAGGGCATCGTGGAGACCACCGCGCGACTGCAGCACCCGCAGGAGGAGACCGGGCCTGCCTCGCCCACCCGCCCCTTCGTGAGCTTCGCCGAGCCCGACACACGCGACCTCGACACCCGACGCCGGCTGCTGTTCGGCGGCCGGGTCCACCCCCACACCGCCGCGGCCGCCGCCTGCCTGGTGCTCGGGCTCGGGCTCATCGGTGGTGCGGTGACCGGCAGCTGGCTCACCTCGGACGGTTCGGGCGAGGGAGTGCAGGGCGCGTTCGCCGTCGCCGGGAGCCTGTGGCACAGCGTCCCCGTCGACCAGCTCTTCCCGCCCACCGTCCACGGACCGGGTGCCGGCCCCGGCGGCGCCGACCGCACCTGGACGCGTATCGGCGTTGCCCAGGACGGCACCTGCAAGGACGCCTTCGATCCCCTGCTGCGCAAGGCCCTCGCCCCCGTCGGGTGCCTGCGGCTGCTGCGCGCCACCTACACGGACGCCACCCAAAGCCATGTCACCACCGTCGGCCTGCTGTTCACCCGGGCCGACGCCGCCGCGATGTCCGCCGCGCGCAGCCGCTTCAAGAAGGAGGGCCTCGCCCGGCGCACCGATCTGATGCCCCGCCCGTACGCGGCCAAGGGCACCGTCGCCGAGAGGTTCGGCGACGCGCAGCGGGCCTCCTGGACGGTCTCGGTCCTCGCCGACATCCCCGTCGTCGTCTACGCCGTCTCGGGCTTCGCCGACGGCCGCACCGTCAGTGAACCTCAGCCCGCAGTACAGGCCATGCAGACCGGCGCCACCACGGCCCCCGCCCAGGCCGGCCTCGGCAACGAGGCGACCGGACTCGCCGAACAGGTCGAGGCCCTCCTCCGCAAGACCGTCACCTCGGCCACGGGAAAACCGTCATGACCCCCCACCGAACCGGCGCACGGCTCCTCACCGTCCTGCTCGCCGGCTCCCTCGCCGTGCTGCCCGCGACGGCGGCGCACGCCGACGGCATACGCGCCCAGGAGTGGGCTCTGGACGCCCTGCACACCCAGCAGATCTGGCAGACGACCAAGGGGAAGGGGATCACCGTCGCCGTCCTCGACACGGGCGTCGACGGGACCCACCCCGACCTGGCAGGCAACGTCCTCACAGGCAAGGACATGGTCGGCTTCGGCGCGGGGCGCGGCGACCGGTCATGGGCCCGGCACGGCACCGCCATGGCCGGCATCATCGCCGGTCACGGTCATGGCTACGGCGACACCGACGGAGTCGTGGGTGTCGCTCCGGAGGCGAAGATCCTGCCCGTCCGCGTCATCCTCGAGGACGGCGACGCGGCCCGCACCCGGGCACGCAACACCCGGGGCAACGCCCTCGCCGAGGGCATCCGCTGGGCCGCCGACCACGGCGCCGACGTCATCAACCTCTCCCTCGGCGACGACTCGGACTCCGCGCACCCCGAAGCGGCCGAGGACGACGCGGTGCAGTACGCACTGAAGAAGGGCGCCGTCGTCGTCGCCTCGGCAGGCAACGGCGGCGAGAAGGGCGACCACATCTCGTACCCGGCGGCCTATCCGGGCGTGATCGCCGCGACCGCCGTCGACCGCTACGGTGTCCGCGCCTCCTTCTCCACCCGCCGCTGGTACGCCACCGTCAGCGCGCCGGGCGTCGACGTCGTCATCGCCGATCCCGACCGCAAGTACTACGAGGGCTGGGGCACCAGCGCGGCGTCCGCGTTCGTCTCGGGCGCCGTCGCGCTGATCAAGGCCGCCCATCCGGGCCTCGCCCCGGCCGAGATCAAGCAGCTCCTGGAGCGTACGGCCCGCAACGCCCCCACCGGCGGTCGGGACGACTCCCGCGGCTTCGGGTTCATCGACCCCGCGGCGGCCATCAAGGCGGCGGCCGGGCTGAAACCGGAGTCCCTGCACCCGGCGGCGTACGGCCAGAAGTACTTCGGTCAGGGCCCCGACAAGGCCGACGGCGCCGGGGGCTCCCCGAGCTGGGCGGGCGCGCTGGCGGGCGGTCTGGGCGTGGCGCTGCTGGTGGCCTCGGTGGTGCTGTGGCGGGGCCGCACCAGGACGCGCACCCGAGGCCTGTGAGCACCGGCTCGGGGCCGAGCCGTCAGGCGAACACCGCGACCGCCGCCCGCGCGGCCGCCTCCACCAGCGAAATCCCCTTCTCCTGCGTGGAGTTGCCGTTCGACAGGGTCGCCACCAGATAGTCGTGGCCGTCGGCCGTGATCCGCCCGATGCTGTTGACGTCCCACAGACCGGTCGTGCTGCGCGCCAGCCAGCCGTTCTTCAGCGCCCACCGGGACCCGTCGGCGGCCGCTGACACCCCCCAGTGCTGGCCCGCCGCGATGTTCCCCATGAGCTCCTGGACATACGACCGCGAGGCGTCGCTGAGCTTCGAGCCGTCGCCGAACACCTGCTGGAGCAGGGTGAGCTGATCGGCTGCCGTGGTCTGCGTCAGGCCCCACAGAGGACCGTCGCCGCCCGTGGTGGCCGTGAGGCCGAAGCGTTTGTTCGCGCTGTCGAGCCCGCCCGCCTCCCCGATCGCGGTCCACAGCGCCGTCGCCGAGGCGTTGTCGCTGTCCTCGATCATCGCGGTGGCGTACGTCTTCTCCTGCTCGGTCAGCTTGCGGTCCGCGTCCTGCGCCTGGAGCAGCAGCGTCGCCAGGATGTCCACCTTCACGATGCTGGCCGTGTCGAAGGCGCCGTCGCCGTACACGGCGCTGTCACCGGAGTCCATGTCGAGGACGGCCACGGCCACGTCCGTCCCGTCCTCGGCGGGCACCGACTTCATGGCCTTCGCCAGCAACGCGCCCCGGTCCACCGAGGGCTCCGCCGCAGGTTCCACCGATGCCTCCTGGCTCGCCGTGGCCGACGCCGAGGGCGTCACCGACGACTGCGACGATACGGCGCCCGTGTCGGCGTGCGCCTGCGCCCTCACATACGCCGTCCCGGCCGCCGTACCGCCGACGACGACGATCGTGGCGAGCATCGTGTACAGCAGCGGGCGGCGCCGCGGGGAACGGGCGCGGCGGCGACGGGCTCTGTGGGACTCCATGGCCGCGATGCTCGGGGGCGGTGCTGTGCGGGGCGTTGGACGGACGTGAGATGCGGCTCAGCAATGTCTGAGAAACCCGTGAACCGCATGGCCGCCGTGCCGCAGGGTCGGCACAAGCGCGGCAAAGGCCCCCCGATAGGGTCGGTGACCGTGGCGAACAAGAACATTCCCGACTCCGGCTTCTCCGACGACGACGGCAGCGCCGATCCGCGGCTGAGCGCGGCGCTCACCGCGTGGGCCGAGGACCGCACCGTCGTCGGGCCCGTTCTGGAGGCGCTCAAGGGCGCACGGCTGCTGGTTCCCGTCGTCGCGATCCTCGGAGAGACGGAGGAGGACGGGAACGGGCTGCGCCGCGAGAAGACCAGCGAGATGGCCGTGCCGACGCTGAAGGCCGGCAGTCGTACCGCCCTGCCCGCCTTCACCTCCACCGAGTCGCTGGCCCGCTGGGACCCGGCGGCCCGCCCCGTCGCCGTCCCCCTGCACCAGGCCCTGCAGGCCGCCGTGCACGAGAAGGCCGACACCATCGTGCTGGACCTGTCGGGACCGGTGCCGTTCGAGCTCACGGGCCCCGCGCTGCTCGCCCTCGCGGAGGGGCGCACGACGACCGATCCGCTCGCCGACCCGGCCGTGACCGCGGCGGTGCGGGCCGCCGTCGCCGCCGAGCCCGCCGTGCTGCGCGCCTACTTCGGCGCGGGGCAGGCCGACGGCACCCTGGCGCTCGTCCTGGACCCGTCCGCGCCCCCGGCCGAGGCCGCCCGCGCGGTGGCACAGCGCATGGCCGCCGACGACACGCTGAGGGCCCGCCTGGTGCGCGGCCTCGACCTGGCAGTACTGCCGGCCGGGGCGACGCCTCCGGGCGAGCCCTTGTTCGTGCGTTCCTGACGCTTCCGCTCCCGGGGCGGGGCGGGGTGCGAAGACCCTGCCGGGCCCGTGCGGTCCGGCCGTCTAGCCGTACACCGCCCCCGTGTACTTCTCGCCCGGGCCCTGGCCCGGCTCGTCCGGGACGACCGACGCCTCGCGGAAGGCGAGCTGGAGCGACTTGAGGCCGTCGCGCAGGGGAGCCGCGTGGAAGGAGCTGATCTCCGTCGCGCTCGCGTCGAGCAGCCCGGCGAGGGCGTGCACCAGCTTGCGGGCCTCGTCCAGGTCCTTGTACTTGTCGCCTTCCTCGGTCAGCCCGAGCTTCACGGCAGCGGCGCTCATCAGGTTGACGGCGACCGTGACGATCACCTCGACCGCGGGGACCTCCGCGATGTCACGGGCCATGGCGTCGAAGTCGCGGTTCTCGTCGGCGGCCGGGGACTCAGCGGCGGCCGGGGATTCCTCGGGGGAGTCACTCATGTCCCTCACGATAGGCCCCGGCAGTTGCCTCTCCGCTCCCGGGAGGGCAGGGGAGGCGGCCTCGGGGGCGGGGCGGCAGATGCCCGGTGCACGCCGGTTCGCACCACTCCCGGGGAGCTGCTAACCTTGTGTGACGACCGGCCGGACATGGCAGTGCCCGGCCCACAAGTGGAGGCTCCGATCTCCCACCTGACCGTCCTCCGGGACGGCGGGTCACCGGTCAGGCGGCCACCACCGTTCCGTACGGACGGTGGAGTCGCCCGAATGTGCGCCCCGCGGTCCACCCGCGGCGGTGCTCCGGAATCTTTGGAGCCCCGCCTGTGTACCGTCCGGGGCATTTTTCATGCGCCGCGATGGTTGGGTCCCATGTCAACCAGACATATGCGGCTGTCCGCCAGACGGTCGTGATGGTGCTACCGAGGAGGATCCATCAGCACCGAGCCCCGCATCAACGACCGGATTCGCGTTCCCGAGGTGCGACTTGTCGGTCCCAGTGGCGAGCAGGTGGGCATTGTGCCGCTTGCCAAGGCCCTGGAGCTTGCGCAGGAGTACGACCTGGACCTGGTCGAGGTCGCGGCGAACGCCCGTCCGCCCGTCTGCAAGCTCATGGACTACGGGAAGTTCAAGTACGAGTCGGCCATGAAGGCCCGTGAGGCGCGCAAGAACCAGGCGCACACGGTCATCAAGGAGATGAAGCTCCGGCCGAAGATCGACCCGCACGACTATGACACCAAAAAGGGTCACGTCGTCCGGTTCCTCAAGCAGGGCGACAAGGTCAAGATCACGATCATGTTCCGCGGTCGCGAGCAGTCCCGGCCCGAACTGGGCTACCGGCTGCTGCAGCGTCTCGCGGAGGACGTCCAGGACCTCGGCTTCGTCGAGTCGAACCCGAAGCAGGACGGCCGGAACATGATCATGGTTCTCGGTCCGCACAAGAAGAAGACCGAGGCCATGGCCGAGGCTCGTCAGGCGCAGGAGGCTCGCAAGGCCGAGGCGAAGGCCCACCCGGGCCGCTCGCAGAACGCCGCCGAGCCCGAGACCACCGAGGCCCCGGCCGAGGCTTCCGCCGAGGCGTGACCCCCGGGACGTCAGTCCCAGGACCAACCGATACAAGAGCGACGCTCCAACGTGCCCGGTTTCAGTGACCGGGCACCGGAGCGCCACCGACGAGGAGAGAACGGCGCTATGCCGAAGAACAAGTCGCACAGCGGTGCCAGCAAGCGCTTCAAGATCACCGGCTCCGGCAAGGTGCTCCGCGAGCGCGCCGGCAAGCGCCACCTGCTCGAGCACAAGTCGTCCCGTCTGACGCGTCGCCTCACCGGCAACGCCGAGATGGCCCCGGGCGACGCCAAGAAGATCAAGAAGCTTCTCGGCAAGTGACGCGGCGGCGCCGGATCCTTCGATCCCTTCGCGCCGCACGTCTGGACCGGGACCCAATCGATTCCGGGCCGCGTGAGTTCAACCGCGGCCCCGCTACAAGGAGTTAAAAAGTGGCACGCGTCAAGCGGGCAGTCAACGCCCACAAGAAGCGCCGGGCGATCCTCGAGCAGGCCTCCGGCTACCGCGGTCAGCGTTCGCGCCTGTACCGCAAGGCCAAGGAGCAGGTCACCCACTCGCTGGTCTACAACTACAACGACCGCAAGAAGCGCAAGGGCGACTTCCGTCAGCTGTGGATCCAGCGCATCAACGCCGCTGCCCGCGCCAACGGCATCACCTACAACCGCTTCATCCAGGGTCTGAAGGCCGCGAACGTCGAGGTCGACCGCAAGATCCTGGCCGAGCTGGCCGTCAACGACGCCGGCGCGTTCGCCGCGCTCGTCGAGGTCGCGCAGAAGGCGCTGCCGGCGGATGTGAACGCCCCGAAGGCGGCCGCCTGACCGCTGCGCCGGCCTTGGCCGACGTGATCACGGACCCGCAGGCTTCCCAGCCTGCGGGTCCGACTGCGTTCCGAAGACGACACATCCGCCGCTCCGCGGATCGCCGCCGCGCGCCGACGGACTCCTGAACCCCCGGAAGTGAACACCATGGCTCCCGCCACCCCCGAGCTGATCTCCCCCCGTTCCCCCCGCGTCAGCGCCGCGCGGCGGCTCGCCAGGCGGAGCTTCCGGGGGAAGGAGCAGCTGTTTCTCGCGGAGGGGCCGCAGGCCGTACGGGAGGCCGCCGCGCACCGCGCCGAGGGCCGGCCCACCCTCGTCGAGCTGTTCGCCACCGTCGAAGCCGCGGAGCGGTACGCCGACATCGTGGGGGAGTCCCGTGACGCCGGGGCCCGGGTACACCTCGCGGCCGAGGACGTGATCGCCGACATCTCCACCACCGTCACCCCGCAGGGCCTCGTCGGGATCTGCCGGTTCCTCGACACGCCCTTCGACGAGATCCTCGAGGCACGCCCCAAGCTGGTCGCCGTCCTCGCCCATGTGCGCGACCCCGGGAACGCCGGGACCGTTCTGCGCTGCGCGGACGCCGCCGGTGCCGAGGCCGTCGTCCTCACCGACGCCTCCGTCGATCTGTACAACCCCAAGGCTGTCCGCGCTTCCGTCGGCTCCCTCTTCCATCTGCCGGTGGCCGTCGGCGTCCCCGTCGAGCACGCCGTCGCCGGGCTGAAGGGCGCCGGAGTGCGGATCCTGGCCGCCGACGGTGCGGGGCAGCACGACCTCGACGACGAGCTCGACAAGGGCACCATGGGCGGCCCCACCGCTTGGGTCTTCGGCAACGAGGCCTGGGGGCTGCCGGAGGAGACCCGGACGCTCGCCGACGCCGTGGTGCGGGTGCCGATCCACGGAAAGGCCGAGAGCCTGAACCTCGCGACCGCCGCCGCCGTATGTCTCTATGCGTCCGCGCGTGCACAGCGCGCGGCCGGAGGGTGCCGTTCCGTCACATCCGGCTAGTAGGGTGGCGGGCTCGGGGGTGCGCCCCCCGACGAGAGGTGGGGTACGGGCATGATCGGCACGAGCAGGGCACCGGGAGCACGTGACGCGGGCCGCACGCCCGCCTCCGAGCCCGGTGATCTCGCCGGGCTCGGCATCGACTCGGACGAACTGCCCGACGGACTCGTCGTCGCCGACGAGCGCGGCCTGGTGATCTGCTTCAACGCCGCGGCCGGCCGCATCACCGCCCTGCCCGCTGTGGAGGCCCTCGGCCGGCGACTCGACCAGGTGCTGCCGCTGGAGGACCTGGAGGGGCGGCGCTGGTGGCAGCTGACCGATCCGTACGGCGGCCTCACCATCCGCGTCCGGCAGCCGGAGCGCAACCTGCTGCTGCCCGGCGGGCGGGAAGTGCTCGTGTCGGCGCACTACGTACGGACCCACCCCACCGGGCCCATCCGCCGCGTCGTCGTCTGCCTCCGGGACACCGAGGCGCGACGCCGCACCGAGCGCAGCCACGCCGAGCTGATCGCCACGGTGGCCCATGAACTGCGCTCGCCCCTCACGTCCGTCAAGGGCTTCACGGCCACCCTGCTCGCCAAGTGGGACCGCTTCACCGACGACCAGAAGCGGCTGATGCTGGAGACCGTCGACGCCGACGCCGACCGCGTCACCCGGCTCATCGCCGAACTGCTGGACATCTCCCGGATCGACTCCGGGCGGCTGGAGCTGCGCCGCCAGCCCGTCGACATGGGGGCGGCGGTCGGACGGCACATCCAGGCGTATGTCGCCGCCGGCCAGCCGGCCGATCGCTTCCTGCTGCGCATGGAGCACCCGCTGCCCGCCCTCTGGGCCGACCCCGACAAGATCGACCAGGTGCTGAGCAACCTGATCGAAAACGCCGTGCGCCATGGTGAGGGAACCGTCACCATTGACATCACCCCCTCGGCGTCCCGGCGCGAAGCGGGGGACGAGGGGAACGACGAGAACACCGCCACGTCGGTCACGGTGAGCGACGAGGGCCCCGGCATCCCGGAGGAATCCATGAACCGCGTCTTCACCCGCTTCTGGCGGGGCAGCAAGCGCGGCGGTACGGGTCTCGGGCTCTACATCGTCAAGGGCATCGTCGAGGCCCACGGCGGAACCATCACGGTCGGCCGCGCCCGCGGTGGCGGGGCCGAGTTCCGATTTAGCCTGCCCGTGGGCACACCGGCGTATCTCCTGTAACGCCGCCGAGGCCCACGGGCTCCTCCGCATTTTCAGGGAGCCGCCGTCCGGCCACCTCGTGGACACTCGGCCCGGTTGCCGCTCCCACCCCGTTAGACTCGGCCTTTGGCACCTTTGCGTCCCGAAGTCGGCGACGATTCGTCATCGGAAAGTGTCATCGGACCAGTGTCAGGACCAGTGACGGGGACCTTCAGCCAGCCAATCGGAAGCACGGGAAGAGATGTCGGCACCCAATAAGTCGTACGACCCTGTCGAGGTCGAGGCCTTGAAATCGGAAGAGATCGAGCGCATGCGGGACGAGGCGCTCGCCGCCTTCGGCGCCGCGGTCTCCCTCGACGCGCTCCACGAGGCCAAGGTCGCCCACACCGGCCCCGCCTCGCCGCTGGCCCTCGCCAACCGCGAGATCGGCGCCCTGCCCCCGCACGCCAAGGCCGACGCCGGCAAGCGTGTCGGTATGGCCCGCGGCGCGGTGAACAAGGCGCTCGCCGCCCGCCAGGCCGAGCTGGAGGCCGAGCGGGACGCCCGCGTGCTGGTCGAGGAGTCGGTGGACGTCACCCTGCCCTACGACCGCGTACCGGCCGGCGCACGGCACCCGCTGACCACGTTCATGGAGCGGGTCGCGGACGTCTTCGTGTCCATGGGGTACGAGGTCGCCGAGGGCCCCGAGGTAGAGGCGGAGTGGTTCAACTTCGACGCCCTGAACTTCGGCCCCGACCACCCGGCCCGGCAGATGCAGGACACCTTCTTCGTCGAGGGCCCCAAGGGCGACCACGGCGAGTCCGGTGTGGTGCTGCGCACGCACACCTCGCCGGTCCAGGCCCGCTCCCTGCTCGACCGCGAGCCCCCCGTCTACATCGTCTGCCCCGGCCGCGTGTACCGCACCGACGAGCTGGACGCCACGCACACCCCGGTCTTCCACCAGATCGAGCTGCTGGCCGTCGACGAGGGCCTGACCATGGCCGACCTCAAGGGCACGATGGACCACATGGTCCAGTCGCTCTTCGGGCCGGACATGAAGACCCGGCTGCGGCCGAACTACTTCCCCTTCACCGAGCCGTCCGCCGAGATGGACATGCTCTGCTACGTCTGCAAGGGCGAGTCCGTCGGCAACCCGGACCGGCCCTGCCGCACCTGCTCCAGCGAGGGCTGGATCGAGCTCGGCGGCTGCGGCATGGTCAACCCGCGGGTGCTCGTCGCCTGCGGCGTGGACCCCGAGAAGTACAGCGGATTCGCCTTCGGGTTCGGTATCGAGCGGATGCTGATGTTCCGCCACAACGTCGAAGACATGCGAGACATGGTCGAGGGTGACGTCCGGTTCACCCGGCCCTTCGGGATGGAGATCTGATGCGGGTCCCGCTTTCTTGGCTGCGGGAGTACGTCGACCTGCCGGCGACTCAGACCGGGCGCGACGTCCAGGCCAAGCTCATTTCGGTCGGTCTCGAGGTCGAGACCGTCGAGCAGCTCGGCGCCGACCTCAAGGGCCCGCTGGCCGTCGGCCAGGTGCTGTCCATCGAGGAGCTGGAGGGCTTCAAGAAGCCGATCCGGTTCTGCACGGTCGACGTCGGTCAGGCCAACGGCACGGGTGAGCCCCAGGAGATCGTCTGCGGCGCCCGCAACTTCTCCGTCGGCGACAAGGTCGTCGTGGTCCTGCCGGGCGCCGTGCTGCCCGGCGGCTTCTCGATCGCCGCGCGCAAGACGTACGGCAGGACCTCGCACGGCATGATCTGCTCCAGCGACGAGCTGGGCATGGGCGACGACGGCAGCAAGGGCATCATCGTGCTGCCGCCCGAGACCGAGGTCGGCATCGACGCGATCGAACTGCTCGAGCTGGTCGACGAGGTGCTCGACATCGCCGTCACCCCGGACCGCGGCTACGCGCTCTCGCTGCGCGGCATCGCCCGGGAGGCCGCCATCGCCTACGGTCTGCCGCTGCGCGACTCGGCGCTGATCGACGTCCCGGCGCCGAACGCCTCCGGCTACCCGGTGCAGGTCTCCGAGCCGCTCGGCTGCGACCGTTTCACGGCGCGTACGGTGACCGGGATCGAGCCCGAGGCGCGCTCCCCGATCTGGCTGCAGCGACGGCTGCAGAAGGCGGGCATGCGCCCGGTCTCCCTGGCCGTCGACATCACCAACTACGTGATGATCGAGCTGGGCCAGCCCCTGCACGCGTACGACCGTTCCCTCATCCAGGGCACGATCGGCGTGCGCCGGGCCGAGCCGGGAGAGCAGCTCACCACCCTCGACGGCGTCACGCGCACGCTGGGCTCCGAGGACCTGGTGATCACGGACGACCGAGGCCCGATCGGCCTCGCCGGTGTCATGGGCGGCGCCAACACGGAGATCGCCGACCACCAGCACGAGAACGGCGGCACCACCGACGTCGTCATCGAGGCGGCCCACTTCGACGCGATCTCGATCGCGCGTACGGCCCGCCGCCACAAGCTGGCCTCCGAGGCGTCCCGCCGCTTCGAGCGCGGTGTCGACCCGCTGGCCGCGCCCGCCGCCGCCCAGCGCACGGTCGACCTGCTGGTGCTGCTCGGGAGCGGTACCGCCGAGGCCGGTGTCACCGAGGTCATCGCGCCGTCCGCGCCGCGCACCATCACCATTCCGGCGAACCACCCGGACAAGGTGGCGGGCGTCGACTACGGCCGCGAGACCGTCGTACGGCGGCTCCAGGAGGTCGGCTGCGACGTCTACGGGCAGGACGAGCTGATCGTCACCGTCCCGTCCTGGAGGCCCGACCTGACCGACCCGAACGACCTGGCCGAGGAGGTCATCCGGCTGGAGGGCTACGAGAACCTGCCCTCCACGCTGCCCAAGCCCCCGGCGGGCCGTGGCCTGACCGAGCGGCAGCGGCTGCACCGCCGTGTCGGCCGCGCGCTGTCCGGTGCTGGCTATGTCGAGGCGCCGAACTACCCGTTCATCGGCGAGCAGATCTTCGACCAGTTCGGCCTGGCCGCCGACGACCCGAACCGCCGGGTCGTCAAGCTGGTCAACCCGCTCTCGGACGAGGAGCCCGCCCTCCGTACGACGCTGCTGCCGGGCCTGCTCGGCGCGCTGCGCCGCAACGACGGCCGCGGCTCGCACGACCTGGCGCTCTTCGAGTCCGGGCTGGTCTTCCACCCGCGCGCGGAGCAGCGCGTCGCCTCGCGCCTGCCCGTCGACCGCCGCCCGACCGACGAGGAGATCGCCTCGCTCACGGCAGCGCTGCCCGAGCAGCCCCGGCACATCGCCGTGGTCCTCGCGGGCGCCCGCGAGCAGGTCGGCTGGTGGGGCAAGGGCCGCCCGGCCGACTGGGCCGACGCCATCGAGGCCGCGCGTGCCGTCGCCCGTGAGGTGGGGGCCGACCTCGTCGTCCGCAAGGGCCAGTACGGTCCCTGGCACCCCGGTCGCTGCGCCGAACTGGCCGTGGTGACCGAGGGGACCGAGCAGGTCGTCGGGTACGCCGGTGAGCTGCACCCCGGCGTCCTGAAGACCCTGGGTCTGCCCGAGCGCACCTGCGCGATGGAACTGAACCTGGACGTCCTGGAGCAGTCGGGCACGGGGCCGGTGAAGGGCCCCCGGATCTCGACCTTCCCGGTCGCCACCCAGGACGTCGCGCTGGTCGTCGACGGGAACGTCCCGCACGCGGACGTCGAGGCCGCGCTGCGCGAGGGCGCCAGCGAGCTGCTGGAGTCCCTGCGGCTGTTCGACGTCTACGAGAGCGAGCAGCTCGGCGAGGGCAAGAAGTCGCTGGCGTACGCGCTGCGCTTCCGCGCCCCCGACCGGACGCTGACCGTCGACGAGGCCTCCGCGGCCCGCGACGCCGCGGTCGCCCTGGCGGCCGAGCGGACGGGAGCCACGCTGCGGAGCTAGGCGGGATCCGACCCGTCGCGGTCGGATCGTCGCACGACGTTTGATGCGGTGCGTCCCACGAGGGATCTTCCCTCGTGGGGCGCACTTGGTTCGTGCCGGGCTGCGGCGCGGTGCGGCGCGGTCGCGCCGACCGCTGAACGGGCAGGGCCATGCTGCGCATTTGGGCGGGGTCCCGCCCTTCGCGGTGGGGTCGGTGCGCGATGTCCGTTGCGGTGCGCCCTCGGGGTTCTTCCCTCGTGGCACGCACTCGGATGACGCGGCGACGCGGTGATGTGCAGTGTCGGGCGTCGTGTGCCGCGGTTGCGCCGGCCGTCGAGCAGGCAGGCCGTGCTGGGGAGTTGGGCGCGGTCCTGCCCCTCGCGGTCGGGTCCGCGGGGGTTCCTCTCGTAGGGCGCACTTGGTTGTACCGGCAATGCGGCCAGGTGCCCTGCGCTCCGGTCGTGACCGCCACCTTGCGGCCAGGGGCCACGCTGCGGAGCTAAGACGGGTCCGGCCCCTCGTGGTCGGATCGTTGCGCGTTGTTCGGTGCGGTGCGCCCCACGGGGGGATCTGTCCCGTGGGGCGCACCCGGATGACCCGGCCATGCCGTGATGCCGCGCCAGGTCGCGCGCCCCGGCTCATTTGGGTGGCGCCGGCGCCGGCGGAACGCGTGGCTGTCCGGCCGCGGACCGCTCGCGGCCGGACCCGCGCCTCCCCGCGCGTTCCTGTGCACCACGGCCGCGCCGTCCGCCCCGCCACGGAGTGTCGGGCAGGCAGCGGGACGGACGGCGCGGAATCGGACCGCCGCACTGTACGAGGGGGAGCCGGCGGCCCGGCCGGCCTCTTACGAGGGATTCAAGTCAAGCGGCCGGAAACCCTCTGCGGCAGCGCGCGCACAGCCCGGCTTCGCGCACTTCGTTCACACCCCGTGTGAATCCGAACGCACTACGCTGTCGAGACGAAGTCACCGGGGGGCACCCATGCAGCCCAACACTCTGCTCGACGCGATCCTCGACGAGGCCGGGACATCCCACGCGGGACTGGCCGCGCACGTCAACCAGGCAGGGCGGGCCCGCGGCCTTGCGCTCAGATACGAACACACCGCCGTGGCACGCTGGCTGAAGGGCCAGCGTCCCCGCGGTCAGGTGCCGGACCTGATCTGCGAGGTCCTCGCCGCCCGGCTGCACCGCCCGGTGACGCTCGACGACATCGGCCTCGGCGTACCCGGCGAACCGGCCGCCCCGCACGGCTCCGGCCTGTCCGGTTTCGTCGAACGGGCCACCGCCCTGTGGCGCTCCGACGAGCAGCAGCGCCCCCACATCCTGGACGCGCCCGCCGTCACCGGTACGCCCGCCGTGATGCCCGTGTGGGAATGGGAGAACCCGCCCGAGGACGTGGACGTCTCACGCGGAGGCAGGCACCGGGTCACCCCGGCCGACATCGAGACACTGCGGTCCGCCCGCGCCCACTACGAGCAGATGTACCGCAAGGCGGGCGGCGTCGCGACCCGCAACCGCATCGTCGGCTTCCTCAACTCCGAGACGGCGCCCCTGCTGCGCGGCAGTTACACCGACGCGATGGGCCGCCAGCTGCACCGCGCCACCGGCGGCCTGGTGGCGATCGCCGGCATCTGCGCCTACGACTCGGACGCCCACGGCCTGGCCCAGCGCTACTTCCACCAGGCCCTGCGTCTGGCGAAGGCCAGCGGCGACCAGGGGCTCGGCGCCTATGTGATAGCGCTGCTGGTCAACCAGTCGCTGTTCATGAAGGAGTACCGGCAGGCCGTCGCGTTCGCCGAGGCCGCGCTGCGCGCCGCGGGCAAGCAGATCACTCCGGCTCTGGCCTCGGACCTGTACGCGATGCAGGCGAAGGCGTACGCGCACCTCGGCGACGCCACGGGAGCGCTGTCGTGCATCCGGCGGGCCGAGTCGGCCGCGGAACGGATCAGGCGCGGATACGAGCCGGACGAGACCGGCTATGTCCAGCCCGGCCTCGTCAACGTGCAGGTCGCGGAGGCGCTGCTCAGCCTCGGCGATCTGACGGCGGCAGGGGAGCACGCGGCGGCCGCCGTCGGCACTCCCGCGCACGACCGCGGCCGGGTGCACCGGCTCGCCATGCTCAGTCAGATCGAGCTGCGCCAGGGCAACGCCGACAAGGCGGTGGCCACCGCGGTCGAGATGGCGGAGCGGGCCCGGGGAATGGAGTCCATGCGTCTGCGCGAGAGACTGCGGGCGGTACGCGAGCACCTGGTACGCAGCGGCGGTGCGGGAACGGCGGACGCGGCCGAACTCATCGACGGCGCACTGCGCGTACCGCTGTAGACCCGCTCCCACCACACCCGATGCGGGTATCGGCCCCCTCGGCGCGGACGGTCGCGCCCGCCGCCGCGCCGGGGATGCATCGCTGTGAGCCTGCTGCGTGGACGCTCCTGCTGCGATATTGCCACTTACTGAGTGGAAGGTGGCAGAACCGTGCAGTGGACGAAGCAGAACGAACAAACCGTTTATGCGAACCGCTGGTTCAGCGTCAATCTCGCTGATGTCGAGCTGCCGGACGGTCGGCACCTCGACCACTTCCTGATACGGCTGCGGCCCGTCGCCGTGGCGACCGTCGTCAACGAGGCCAACGAGGTGCTGCTGTTGTGGCGGCACCGCTTCATCACCGACAGCTGGGGATGGGAACTCGCCGCGGGGGTCGTCGAGGACGGCGAGGACATCGCCGCCGCGGCGGCCCGCGAACTCGAGGAGGAGACCGGCTGGCGACCGGGACCCCTGCGCCATCTCATGAGCGTCGAGCCCTCCAACGGACTGACCGACGCCCGGCACCACATCTACTGGGCCGACGAGGGCGAGTACGTCGGGCACCCCGTGGACGACTTCGAGTCGGACCGCCGGGAATGGGTGTCCCTCAAACTGGTCCCCGACATGGTCGCCCGCGGAGAGGTCCCGGCCGCGAACATGGCAGCCGCGCTGCTCCTCCTGCATCACCTCAGGTTCGGGCAGGACGCTGTGCCCTGAATCCCGTACGGCGTCCCGGCGGCTAACGGGCGAGAGCCTGCCAGACCGCCACGACGAGTGCGCCCACGGCCGTGAGGGCGGCTACCGCGGGCAGCGGCCAGCGCGTGTGCTCCAGTGCCACGACCCGCTCGCTCAGGTCGTCGAGATCCTTGGCGGTCTGCTCGGCGCGCTGGCTGAGCAGGGCCAGTCCTCCCTCCACCCGTGCCTGCGCAACGTCGAGGCGACGGCGTAACTCTGCGACATCTCCATGGACCACGGGATGCTCGGGGTCGGCGGTCACAAGTCCGCTCCTTTCCGTAGTCGTCACATCCCTTGCATGCGCATGAGAAGTCAACTCGCCTGGCGGACGGGTGGGGAGAGTGTGCGCGTGGCATATGCGGGTCCGATGCGCACACGGTGTGTGAATGGAGCGGGCCCGGCACCGCGAACGGTGCCGGGCCCGTACCGGCCGAAGGCCCACGGTCCGTGATCAGGCGTCAGGGCAGAAGCCGGCGAAGGGATCAGGAGTAGGTGTAGAAGCCCGAACCCGTCTTCCGGCCGAGCCGGCCCGCCTCCACCATGCGTTGCAGCAGCGGGGGAGCGGCGTACAGGGGCTCCTTGTACTCCTCGTACATCGAGTTGGCGATGGAGACGATCGTGTCCAGGCCGATCAGGTCGGAGAGCTTGAGCGGGCCCATCGGGTGGGCGCAGCCCATTTCCATGCCGTTGTCGATGTCCTCGCGGCCGGCGATACCCGACTCGAACATCCGGATGGCGGAGAGCAGATAGGGCACGAGCAGCGCGTTGACCACGAAGCCCGAGCGGTCCTGGGCCCGGATCGCATGCTTGCCGAGGGCCTTCTCCGCGAACAGCTGCGCCCGGCCGAGGGTGCCCTCGGAGGTGGTGAGGGCCGGGATCAGCTCGACGAGCTGCTGCACCGGGGCCGGGTTGAAGAAGTGGATGCCGACCACGTGGTCCGGACGCGAGGTGGCGACCGCGAGCTTCACCAGAGGGATCGAGGAGGTGTTGGAGGCGAGGATGGCGTCGGGGCGGGTCACCACCTGGTCGAGCACCTGGAAGATCTCGGTCTTCACCTGCTCGTTCTCCACGACGGCCTCGATCACCAGGTCGCGGTCGGCGAACTCGCCGAGGTCGGTGGTGAAGGTGAGGCGCGCCTGCGTCGCCTCCCGCTCTTCCTCGGAGATCTTGCCTCGCTCGGCTGCCTTGGACAGGGAGTTGAACAGGCGGGTCCGCCCGATCTCCAGGGCCTCGCCGGTGGTCTCGGCGACCTTCACGTCCAGTCCGGCACGGGCGCACACCTCGGCGATGCCCGCTCCCATCTGGCCGCAGCCCACCACTCCGACGCGTTCGATGTCGGTCACATCGTCCCTTTCGCTGATCTACGGCTGTGGCAGGTCCGTTCGGGTACCGGTCGCCTGCTCCATTCGTGCACGCTACTCCCAAGTATCGATGATCGATCGTGAGGGTGCGTGCATGCTGGGGCGCGGTAACGATCCGTGACGGTGTGGATCCACAGTGTACGAGGGCGGGGCAGATGAGCCAGTTGTCACGACGGGCGTTCGCGGTGGCCGCGTTGTCGGCCTTCACCACGGGCGCGGCGGCCGCACCGAGGCGACGGCAGGCGACCACCGAGCTGCGGGGGATGTGGCTCGCGACCGTGTCCAACCGTGACTGGCCCTCCCGCTCCGGTCTGTCGCCCGCCGTGCAGCAGGCCCAGCTGCGCGCCCACCTCGACACGGCGGTCCGGCGCGGGCTGAACGCGGTCTTCTTCCAGGTCCGCCCCACGGCCGATGCGATGTGGCCCTCGACGTACGAGCCCTGGTCCCAGTACCTCACCGGCACCCAGGGCAAGTACCCGGGCTGGGACCCGCTGGGGACGGCCATCGAGGAGGCGCACGCGCGGGGGCTTCAGTTGCACGCCTGGTTCAACCCCTACCGGGTCGCCGCCCACACCGACCTCTCGCGGCTCGTGCCCTCGCACCCGGCGCGCAGAAATCCCGAGTGGGTCGTGTCCTACGGCGGCATGCTCTTCTACAACCCCGGTCTGCCCCAGGTCGCACCTTCGTCGAGGACGCGATCCTCGATGCCGTGCAGCGCTATCCGGTCGATGGCGTCCACTTCGACGACTACTTCTACCCGTATCCCGTCGCGGGCCAGGTCTTCGACGACGACGCGGCCTACGCCGCACACGGCGGCGGCTTCGCGAGCCGGGCGGCCTGGCGCCGGAACAACATCGACCTGCTGGTGGAGGAGGTCGCGGCCCGCGTCCGGCGCGTCCGGCCGACCGCCCGCTTCGGGATCAGCCCCTTCGGGGTGTGGCGCAACGCCGCCACCGACTCCCGCGGCTCGGCCACACGGGCCGGCGTCCAGACGTACGACGACCTGTACGCGGACACCAGGGCCTGGGTGCGCTCCGGCTTGCTGGACTACATCTGCCCGCAGATCTACTGGAACATCGGCTTCGGCGCGGCCGACTACGCGGAACTCGTGCGCTGGTGGGCGAAGACCGTCCAGGGCACGGCCGTACGCCTGTACGTGGGGGAGGCGCTGTACAAGGCCGGTGACCCCCAGCAGCCCGCTGCCTGGCAGGACCCGGCGGAGCTCTCCCGGCACCTGACTCTGGCCGGCCGCTACCCGCAGGTGGGCGGCCATGTCTTCTTCGCCGCCAAGGACATCGCGCTCGATCCGATCGGCGCGATGGCGCGGGTGGTCGCCGACCACTACAAGCAGCCGGCGAAGCCCCCGCGCTGACCCTGCCGGGCCTAGTGCCCGATCTGCCCGCTGATTTCCTTGTGGCGGATCTCCGTGTCGGGGCCCGGTGAGCACACGCCTTCGTGCCCGTCCTGGAAGCGGACGCGGTAGGGCGGGTTGCCATTCGTGCCCATGACTTCGACGATCTCACCGATCTTGTCGTGCTGCCCGACAATCCTGCCGTGCTGCACCAGCTTGTCGCCCACAGTTGCGCGCATCCGATGGGCCTCCTCGTCGCGTAAGCGTCGTCGGTCCTTGGCCGCGAGTCCGCGGCCCGGGAGCGCCGGTTCGTGCCCCGCCCCGGTCATGCTCTCGCCCGCTGCGTGACCGCGATGCAGACCAGGACCGCGACGGCCGTGAGCGGTGCGGCCGGAGTGAGGTGCTCGCCGAGGAGCAGTACCGACCACACCAGTGTGAGCAGCGGCTGAGCCAACTGCAACTGGCTCGCCCGAGGTATCCCCACGGCGGCCATGCCCCGGTACCAGACCACCAGGCCCAGGAACTGCGACCCGGCCGCCACCCACAGCACCCCGGTCACGGAGTGCACCGTAAGACGTACCGGTTCCCACGACAGGGCGACGAGCGCACCGGGCACGGTGAGCGGCAGGCACAGCACCAGTGCCCAGCCGATGACCTGCCAGCCGGGCATCACCCGGGCCAGCCGGCCGCCCTCGGTGTAGCCCGCCGCGCAGATCAGCAGGGCGCCGAAGAGGTAGGCGTCCGCACCCGTCAGTGCGCCGCCGCTCTGCTGCACGGTGAAGGCGATCACGGCGGCGGCGCCGGCCAGGGCCGCGAGCCAGAAGGTCCGGGAAGGGCGGGTGCCGACGCGCAGCGCGGAGAAGAGGGCGGTGGTCAGAGGGAGAAGCCCGACCACCACGGCGGCGTGCGCGGTGGTCGAGGTCTCCAGGGCGAGGGTGGTCAGCAACGGGAAGCCGACCACGACCCCGGCCGCGACGACGGCGAGGCCCGGCCAGTGCGGTCGCGCGGGCAGGGGCACGCGCAGTGCGAGCAGACACCCGCCGGCGATCACCGCCGCCAGCACACTGCGCACCGCCACCAGCGACCAGGGCCCGAACCCGTCCAGTCCCCAGGCGGTGGCGGGAAACGTGAGCGAGAAGGCGACGACCCCGAGGGCCGCCTGCAGCGTGCCGGCACGGCGCTGGGAGACCGAGGTGGCGTCCTGAGGATCCCCGGCGGCTCCGCTGCCGGGGGAGGTGCTCCCGGATGCCGGGCGCACCGCTATCGCGTTATGGGGGGTAGCGCTATTCTCTGCTCTCATGCATGAGCGTAGCAGCGTGGGACAGTTGGCGGATCTGCTGCGACCGGAATTGAAGCGCTACTCTCCTGGAGAGAAGCTGCCGTCCAGCCGTGTCCTCGTCGAGCGGTTTCGCGTGAGCCCCGTGACCGTGTCGCGGGCGCTGGCGCAACTGGCCGCCGAGGGGCTTGTGGTGACGCGTCCCGGAGCCGGGGCGTTCCGTGCCGAGCCGCGCGCCGAGTCCCAGGCGGTGGGCGACACCGCATGGCAGGAGGTCGCGCTGAGCGCGGACACCACCGTGGAACTCGTGCCGCGCAGCGTCGACGCCTCCGGGGTACTGGCCTCGCTGGCCGCCCCGCCCGCCGGTGTCGTCGAGTTCAACGGCGGCTATCTGCATCCCGCTCTGCAGCCCGAGCGCGCGATGGGCGCCGCCCTGTCCCGGGCCGGGCGCAGGCCCGGAGTGTGGGCGCGGCCGCCCGTCGAAGGCATCGCCGAACTGCGCGAGTGGTTCGCACGGGGCATCGGCGGCGCGATCACCGCGGCCGACGTACTGATCACGGCGGGCGGCCAGTCCGCCCTCACCACCGCGCTGCGGGCCCTGGCATCCCCGGGTGCACCGGTCCTGGTGGAGTCGCCCACCTACCCCGGCATGCTGGCGATCGCCCGCGCCTCCGGCCTGAGACCGGTGCCCGTCCCGGTCGACGCGGACGGGGTGAAGCCGGAGCTGCTCGCCGACGCGTTCCGCGCGAGCGGTGCCCGCGTCCTCGTCTGCCAGCCGCTGTTCCAGAACCCGACCGGAGCCGTGCTCGCGCCCGGGCGCCGCCGTGAGGTCCTGCGGATCGTGCGGGACGCCGGCGCCTTCGTGATCGAGGACGACTTCGTACGGCGGCTGGTGCACGAGGACTCAGGACCGGTGCCGCCCCCGCTGGCCGCCGAGGATCCCGACGGTGTCGTGGTGCACGTCTGCTCGCTCACCAAGGCGACCTCGCCCAGCTTCAGGGTCGCCGCCCTGGCGGCCCGCGGTCCGGTCCTCGATCGGCTGCGGGCCATCCAGATCGTCGACACCTTCTTCGTGCCGCGTCCTTTGCAGGAGGCCGCGCTCGAACTCGTCGGATCGCCTGCCTGGCCGCGTCATCTGCGTACCGTCTCCGCCGAGTTGAGGCGCCGCCGCGACACGCTGACCGCCGCGCTGCGTCTGGCTCTGCCCGGGCTCGCCCTGCCGCACGTCCCGGCCGGCGGCTATCACCTCTGGGTGCGGCTGCCCGAGGGCACCGACGAGTCCGCCCTCGTCGCGGGCGCCCTGCGCGAGGGCGTCGCGGTCGCCCCCGGACGCCCCTACTTCAGTGCCGAACCCCCCGCCGCCCATCTGCGGCTGAGCTTCGCGGCGGCCGCGGGGACGGGGGAGATCACGGAGGGCGTGCGCCGTCTGCGCACGGCCTGCGAGAAGGTGCTCCGGCCGACCGGGCGCGCCACGGGAACTGCACTCGACGCGGACGTTTCCGGCCGGTGACCATCGCGGACGCCGCCGACCGGTGCACGGGCCGGGCGCGCGTCAAGACGGCGGTACCGTTGGTAACTCCTGAGTAACGCCCCCTTGACCTGCCCACATGGTGGGCACACGATCGCCGCATGCATCTTCGGGTCACGTTCGTCGCCGCAGCGCGTAGCTCGTCGCTGCTGGCGGAGCGGTTCCAGGACGACCGGCCACTGGACCAGGCCGGTTGGGACGAGGTGCAGCGTGTCGCCCACGACCTGGTGCCGTTGGCGGCGGCCGAGCTGCGCTACTGCTCGCCGACCCCGCGGAGCCGGGCGACCGGCGACGCGCTCGGGTATGCGCCACTGGTGCAGCCCGCGCTGCGGGACTGCGACATGGGCCGCTGGCGCGGCCTCACCCTGGGCGAGGCGATGGCCCGGGAGCCCTCCGCTGTGGACGCCTGGCTGGCCGACCCCCGTTCCGCGCCGCACGGCGGAGAGCCGCTGATGTCCTTCATCTCCCGTGTGGGCGGCTGGCTGGACACACGTCCCGTGGACGACGGCAGCCGGATCGTCGCCGTGACGGAGCCGGCGGTGGTGCGGGCCGCGCTGGTGTACGCGCTGAAGGCGGGGCCGTCGTCGTACTGGAACATCGACGTCCGCCCGCTGTCCACGATCACGCTCGCCGGTCACAACGGGCGCTGGAACCTTCGGCTGGAGGCCGGGTCACAGGTCCGCGTCTGACCGGTCCCGCTCGCGCGTGTAGTCGGTGGTCAGGAGGAGGTCCTTCGCGGGTCCGCCGACCCTCCACACCGTGCGCCAGTGGTCCTGGTCGTGGACCGTGAACTCGCCTCGGTAGAGGTCCGCGGCGCACGGATGCTCGGCGACGTGGCGGCCGCCGGTGAGATCGAGGTCGTGGAACGGACGGCCGTCGGCGAACCGCACGTCCGAGGTGCCGGCCGACGTCCCGGGCAGGAACCGGAGTGTCCGCTCGGCGGGACGGGGCGTGCCCCGCCAGACGAACGTGCCCGACTCCTGGTGCAGCAGCCCGTCGCCGTCGTCCTCCAGCGGCGAGAACACGGTCGTCCCCTCGAAGCGCCCCTCCTCACCGCTCGCGAGATCCCGCACGGTGCGCTCCACCCGCCAGCGCCCGGTGAGATAGGCCAGCACGTCGTTCACCGGCCAGAACTCACTCATCGTCTCCCTTTCCGCCCTCCGGGCACGACACGCCTCGTCGAGGCGCTCGTGCCCCTCCTCCATCCTGCCGTGGATCAGGCGGAGGCAGCCCCGGCGGGGGCGGACGGCTCGCCGAGCGGCAGCAGCCCGCGCTCCGCGAACACCTTCTTCGCGGCGAAGGTCGCGTTGAGCGCCTTCGGTATGCCGCAGTAGACGGCCGAGTGCAGCAGCGCCTCGACGATCTGCTCGGGCGTGAGGCCCACATTCAGCGCCGCGCCCACATGCACGTCCAGCTGGGCCTCGCAGCCACCGAGGGCGGTGAGCATGCCGAGGGTCACCAGCTGGCGGTCGCGCGGGGCGAGCCCCGGCCGGTCGTAGATCTCGCCGAAGGCCCACGAGACGATCTGGTGACCGAGTTCGGGGCTGACGTCGGCGAGCGCGTCGAGGACCCGCTGTCCGGCCTCGCCGTCGACGTTGTTCAGGACCTCCAGGCCGTGGCCGAAGCGCTCTTCACGGGTGGTGCTCTCGCTCATTCCCGTTCTTCCGTCCCCGGCTGCCGCTGCTCGAGCAGCCGTTCGTAGTGGTCGATCTTGTCGTCCAGCGCGGCCGCGTTGCGGCGCAGGGCACGGATGTGGTCCGCGAGCTCGGCGCGGTGCGCCCGGAGCATCGCCAGCCGGTCGCCGACCGTGGTGTCTCCGCGCGCCCGCAGTCGCGCGAATCGCTGCATGTCGGCGATCGGCATGCCCGTCTCGCGCAGCCTGAGCAGGAACTCCAGCCAGGCCAGGTCCGCCGCCGCGTAGCGCCGCTGGTTGCCGACGGTCCGGCCGACCCGTTCGATCAGCCCGGCCTTCTCGTAGTAGCGCAACGTGTCGTGCGTGAGGCCGGTGCGCTCGGCGACCTGGGCGATGGTCAGGGTCGGCTCCCGTTCGGGCGCCAGGGGCTCTCCGCTGGTTATGGAAAGACCGTAGGACCTGGAGCGCGCTCCAGGTCAAGCGCCGGCGTCGATCACCCGCCGAAGTAGGCCTGAGCTGCGCGAACGCCCTCCACCAAGGCATCCACCTCGTCCATCGTGTTGTACACGTAGAAGCTCGCCCGGGTGGTCGCCGGAATCCCGTAACGCCGTACGACGGGGCGGGCGCAGTGATGGCCCACCCGAACGGCGACGCCCCGCTCGTCCAGCACCTGGCCGACGTCGTGCGGATGGATGCCGTCGACCGTGAAGGAGACGGCGGAACCGCGGTCGGTGAGGTCGCGCGGGCCGACGATGTGCACGCCGGGGAGGTCGCCGAGGAGCTCGAGCGCGCGGGCGGTGAGGCGGTCCTCGTGCGCCGCCACCTCGTCCATGCCCAGCGCCTCCAGGTAGTCCACCGCCGCCGCCAGTCCGACCGCCTGGGCCGTCATCGGCACACCCGCCTCGAAGCGCTGCGGCGGGGGCAGGAAGGTGGTGCGGTCCATCTCGACGATCTCGATCATCGAGCCGCCGGTGAGGAACGGCGGTAGTCCCGCGAGCAGTTCGCGCCGGCCCCACAGCACACCGACCCCGCTCGGGCCGAGCATCTTGTGCCCGGAGAAGGCGAGGAAGTCGGCGTCCAGATCGGATACGCGGACCGGCCGGTGGGGGACCGACTGGGCGCCGTCGACCACGACGAGGGCACCGAAGGCATGGGCGCGGTCGGCCAGTTCGCGTACGGGGTTGATCGTGCCGAGGACGTTGGACTGGTGGGTGACGGCGAGGATCTTGGTGCGCTCGTCGATGAGCTCGTCGACACGGTTGAGGTCGAGGCGCCCCTCGTCGGTGAGCCCGAACCAGTCCAGCGTCGCGCCTGTGCGCTCGGCGAGCTGCTGCCAGGGCACCAGGTTGGCGTGGTGCTCCATCTCCGTCACCACGATCCGGTCGCCGGGGCCGAGACGGCCGGCGTTGCCCAGGGCGTAGGCGACGAGGTTGATGCTCTCCGTGGTGTTCCTGGTGAAGACGACCTCGTCGTCGGCGCCCCCGATGAACCGGGCGACGGTGTGCCGGGCGTTCTCGTACGCCTCCGTCGCCTCCCCGGCGAGCTGGTGCGCGCCGCGGTGCACGGCGGCGTTGCGCGTGAGGTAGAAGTCCCGCTCGGCGTCGAGCACCTGGAGCGGCTTCTGGGTGGTGGCCCCGGAGTCCAGGTAGACGAGAGGGGCGCCGCTGTCCACCGTCCGTTCCAGGATCGGAAAGTCCTTGCGCAGTACGTCGACGTCGAAGGCCACGGCGGCTCACCTCTCACGGTTTCTGAATCGATTCTCCGTGAGTCACGCTAGGCCTTCTCACGGAGAATGACAAGGATTAGCATGAGGCCGTGGATCATGACGCCCCTGTCTACCTGCACCAGCTCCCGGTCCCCGGCGAGGAGCGCTATGTCTCCCTGGCGCTGGTGAACACGCGGTTCACCCTCAGCCACGGCCCCGTCGACCTGCTCGACGACGCCGAGGCGGCGCACCTGTGGCTCGTCCGGCATCGGTTGCTGCCGGACCCGGTGGCGCTCAACGGCAGGCAGTTCGGGCGGCTGCTGGGTCTGCGCGAGGCGTTGCGCGCGCTGTTCGCGTCGTACGGGGTCCATGAGGTCCCCGCGGCCGAGGACCTCGCGACCCTCAACGCCGCCCTGGCGGCGGCCCCCGCGACCCCCCGCCTCGCCTGGACGGCCGAAGGCCCGCACCGCGCCGCCGAGCCGGACACCGGCAACCCGGCCGCGGCGGCGCTCTCCCTGCTGGCCGAGGACGCGGCCGACCTGCTCACCGGCTCCGAGGCCGAACAGCTCACGGAATGCGCCGCCCAGGGTTGTGACCGCTGGTTCCTGCGCTCGCACGGGGCACGGCGCTGGTGCACGACGAAGTGCGGCAACCGGGTGCGGGCGGCGCGGGCGTACGCGGCGCGCAAGACGCGCTGAGGGGGCGGCGCGCGGTGGTCCCCTGTCAGCCGTCCTTGCGGCGGCGCAGCCGGCCGCGGCCGGTCGCGGGCGGCTGAGCCGCAGGGGGCGTGGGCGTGCCGAACGGCGGCAGGACCTTGAACCGCTCGTCCAGGGTGATGGACGGCGCGATCCGGTTCAGGGTCGCGCGGACGAGCGTGAGCGGGTGGTCGGGGAAGTGCGGGTCCCACCCTTCGTCGTCGGCGACGTGGCAGGGGAGACCGTCGCGCAGCCCGGGCGCGTACGGGTGGGGCCGGAAGTACTCGGCCGGGCCCACCTGTGCCATGACCATGGCCTCGCGCACGCCGGTGGTCGCCCCTTCCGCGGCCTGCACCTTGAGGACCGTGCTGCAGGTGGCCTTCGGCACCGTCCAGGAACCGAGGAAGACCTGACCCTGGCCGCCGGGCCGCGGCACCTTGATGAGCTGCCGGACGGCCGGCACTTCGTCCACGGTCCCGAACACCGCCTCGATCAGGCCCCCGCCGCGCCCGCCCACCCCCTGGGCGATCCCCTGGCGGAGTCGCTCGGGCTCGTGGAGCGGGGCGGGCAGGTCCGGGACCTGGGGAAAGAAGTGGACCGACAGGACGAGCCCCCGCTCGTCGGTCCACACCCCGGGTTCGCGCTCGATGAAGCCGGTCAGGTCCATGCCAGTGATCGGAGTCATGCCGATCATGATGACGGCCGAGGCGGCCCCTGCGGCACGTGGAGGCCGGAACAGTTACGAGGAACACGTGGCCGGCCTCGGCGGGAGCCTCGGATGCCGGGGGAGGCCGGGGGAGGACGCCGTCGCTCGCCCGCGGACCACCCCGGGACCGTCGGCAGCACCTTCTCAGGCGCCCCGGAGCACCACCGCGTCGTCCGGTACCCCGCCGTCCGTGCGCCACAGAACCAGCTCGAAGGAGGCGCCGCTGTCCTTCGCGTCCCGGGTGACGGTGACGGCGCGGGTCGGAACGCCTGGATCGCTTTCGCTCCCGTCGATGCTTCGGCGAGCAGACCAACGGCGTTCCAACGGGAAACAAGCCCTACCGCCCGTCCGACGCAGCCATATTGCTCCTCACGGAAGTCGAGGAAGCGGACCGAACGGGCCGTGCCTATGACGCGGCGATCCCACCGGATGAGGAGATCGTGAAGGACCCATGCCCAGTGGCCCGCCAGCGGGATGAAGTCCTGGAGACGGCACAGAGCCGGCTGCTCAGCCAGGCTGCCTGTCGGCGACCGTGATGGCCTGTCTGCTCGGCACCTTCCGTTGCTTCGACCGGCCTACGGGCGGGCTGAGTCCGCAGGAGCGGGCGGGAGCCCACCCAGCGCACGCATGAGGGGTCTTCGATCTTGAGCGGTGCGCCTTGCCTGACACCCTGACTTTTCGTCACAGTCGGTGACCTACATGGGGTGTTGGTGCCCACTGATGCAAGGAGCCCGTGGTCCTGAGTGATCATTTCTGTTCTCTAGGCAGAACGATCATGTGGGAGCCACGGGCGTGGTCAACGATACGACGTTGCTGCTCGACCTCGACGGGGTGTCCGTCATACGGGTCGAGCGGCTTGAGGACGGCACCCGCCGGGTGCATCTGGCCACGGCGGAGGAAGCGGCTCGCGCCTGCCCGGAGTGCGGGGCCTTCGCCTGGAAGGTGAAGGGCACAGCCCGGACCCGTCCTCGGGATCTTCCCTACGGGGAGCGCGGGCTGGTGCTGTTGTGGCACAAGCGCCGCTGGTGGTGCCGCGAGCCGAAGTGTCCGCGGAAGTCGTTTACCGAGAGCGTCGCCCAGATACCGCCCGGGGCGCGGATCACTGCCCGGCTGCGCCAGGCGGCCGGGCGCCGGGTACGCGATGCTGGCTCCACGGTCATCCAGGCCGCCCGCGACCTGCATCTGTCCTGGCCGACGGTGATGGGCGCCTTCCGTATATCGGCGCGCGAGGTCGTCCACGCCCCGCTGCCCGAGGTGAAGGTGCTGGGAGTCGACGAGACCCGGCGGGGCAAGACGAAGTGGGAGCAGGACCCCGAGTCCGGCAAGTGGCGCCTGATGCGGGATCGGTGGCACACCGGGTTCGTCGACGCGCTGGGCCACGGTGGGCTGCTTGGCCAGGTCGAGGGCCGCGCCGTCGCCGACGTCCTGGCCTGGCTGTCCACCACCCCGCTGACCTGGCGCAAGAACATCACTCACGTCGCCATCGACATGTCGGCCACTTACCGCGCCGCGATCCGCACCGGCCTGCCCGACGCCATCGTCGTGGTCGACCACTTCCACGTCGTCCAGCTCGCCAACAAGATGCTCTCCACACTCCGGCGCCGCACCACCGCCGAGGCCCGCGGACGGCGCGGACGCGCCAGTGACCCGGAGTGGAAGGCCAGACGACGTCTCCTGCGCAATCGCGAGGACCTCACCGACGAGCAGTTCGCGAAGATGTGGAACCCGCTGCTGGAGGAGGGGCAGATCGGGCGGACGCTGCTGACCGCGTGGATCGCGAAGGAGAGCCTGCGCAATCTCCTCGCCCTGGCCAGCACCGGCGCCGACCGGCACCATGTCGGCCAAGCCCGATGGAAGTTCCTAACCTGGTGCGCGGACTCGGACATCCCCGAGGTCGTCCGGCTGGCCGTGACCGTGGACCGGTGGTGGGCGGAGATCGCCGCGTTCCTCGACACCGGTCACAGCAACGCCAAGAGCGAGGGCATCAACCGTGTGATCAAGCTCGTCGCACGCAACGCCTTCGGCTTCCGCAACGCAGAGGACCAACGCCTACGCACACGCTGCGTCACCACCCGCCGAGCCCGCGGACACCTCCGCACCGCTCAACTTTGAAGACCCCGCATGAGGGCGATCTGTGCCCGATCCCGCTCAGCCGCGAGTTCCTCGATGGGGTGGTTGCCGAGGTAGGCCTCGGCCTGCTCGCTCAGCAGCTTGACAGTGGTCTCGTCGAAGGTCGGGCTTCCCAGGAACTTCCAGCTCTCCTCCATCGCTGGGGCGAGATGCGAGAGGAAGTGAGCGAACCCAGCGGTACCGCCGCCGAGATGGAAGCTCTGGAAGGGGCCGGCGACTGCCCACCGCGATCCGATCGAGGAGGTGACGAGCTCGTCGAGTTCCTGCTCGGTCACCACTCCCTCGGCCACGAGGTGGACGCACTCCCGGAAGAAGGCCGCCTGCAAGCGGTTGGCGACGAAACCATGAACTTCCTTGTGCAGAACCTGAGGCTTCTTGCCGAGCGCGGTATAGAAGGAGCGTGCCTGCTCAACGGTGTTTTCAGAGGTGAGCTTGCCCGGAACGATCTCGACAAGGGGCACGAGGTGCGGCGGGTTGAAGGGGTGGCCGACGATCAGGCGTTCGGGCTGCTTGAGAATCGTGGCGATCTCACTGACCGGAAGACCCGAGGTCGAGGTGGCGAAGAGCGCATGGGCAGGGGCGTTCTCCTCGATGGTGGCCCATATCTGGTGCTTGACTTCCAGGCGTTCCGGGCCGTTCTCCTGCACAACGTCGGCGTGGGCCACAGCGGCGGCCAGATCGGCCTCGAATCGCAGATGGGCAGTCAGATCCTCAGTCTGCAATCCCAATTCTTCCAGCGTGGGGACGATAGCAGCCAGACCTGCGCGCACCTGGCTCTCAGTTGCGGGGGCTGGGTCGGTGACAGTTACCTCAAGTCCGTGGGCGAGACACAGTGCTGCCCAGGACATGCCGATGACGCCGGCGCCGACGATGGTGATGTTGCGGAAGGATTCCGCCTTCACAGTGCTCATGGTGTGCGCTTCCTTCGGGTAGTGCGCGTCGCTCGCGACGATGCATGAAGTGTTGAAAGGCGGTGTGGGGTCGGGGAGCTGCCTCGAGGGATCATTGAGGGCCGCTTTGATCCCGTCGTGCGGGCAGGTGCGGACTGCGATTTCGCTGAATCACGCGCCTGCTCCGAAGGGTCGCTGCGCCGCCCCCTCCAGCCGCCGGCTCGCGTCGATCACGGCATCGCCGTGGTCGTTCTCGACCTCGACCTCGAGAACGGTGCAGACTCGCCCGAAGGACCAGTAGAACCCGGTCACCTGCATGATCTCGAGGATCTCGCGTGGAGTGAGGCGTTCCTTGACGGCAGAGAAGATCTCATCGGATACGGTCGGGGCGGCGACGACCGCGGCCACGAAGCGGACGATCGCGCGGTCGTTGTCGGGGAGTTCCGGGGCGTTGAAGTCCTTGCGCTTGATCGCGTCCCGTACGGCGTCCGGGACGCCGCAGGATGCTGAGATCGGCACATGCTGGATGAACTCGTATTCGCAGTCCGTCGCGCTGGCCGCGGTCAGAATGGTCAGCTCACGGTTTTGTGGGGAGAGAGCCAGCCGGGTGAACTGCGCCTGGCCCTGCCGGAGAAGCCCTCAACGGTGGCCTGCGAGTGCGACAGCATGTCGAATGCGGCGTGATGCGGCAGTTGGTCGAGGAAGTCGCGCAGCACCTTGGGGAAATCCTGCCGGTCGGGGTAGGGAAGACGAGACACGACGGCTCCTTCTGGGAATGTGACAGCGAGGTACTGGTGAGCGAGGCAGCGGATAGGCAATTGCTCGATAGTCCGGGCCCATAACCGTGGCATGCTCTTCGACTTGCCAATCTGGGCTTCGGCCTTGCCAAACTAGGCTTCGGCTTCGGCGACTCAGTGATGTCCGACTGCATATTCTTGTAGTTCTTCTCCTTCCGGCGCAGTGCCGTAGTCCGGGCAGAGTGCTACTGCGGCCGGACGAGGGTGTGGCCGTTCAGCCGAGTCGGAGATCTGCCAAAAACCGATGTCATGGGGCACGGCGCCCTGGCAGCGGTCAACTCAACGAGGTGAGTCGCTCCTGGCTGCTGTGTCCCGCGAGCTGTCACTCGAGTTGAGAGCGAGGCGCTCAATGTCCGTCGACCCCGTCGAGGACTGGTGGTCCGAAGGCGAGTACGTGTCTTTGCGTCTGCGTGGTGTGGAGCGCGCGATCTTCGTGCGCCGGATGGGCAGCGGCCCCCCGCTCACGCTCCTGCACGGATACCCGGCGTCCTCCCACCAGTGGGCCAAGATCGCGCCCGAGCTGGCCCGCAGACACACTCTGGTGATGCCGGACTTCCTCGGCTTCGGCGCGTCCGCCAAGCCGCGCGAGCACGACTACTCGCTGATCGAGCAGGCCGATCTGGTGGAGGCGCTGTGGGCGCACGACGGCCTGAGTGCCACCCGGGTCGTCGCTCACGACTACGGCAGCTCGGTCGCGCAGGAGCTGCTCGCACGACGTTCGGAGGGTTCGCTGTCCGTGGCTCTGGCCGACATGGCACTGATGAATGCCGGGATCTACCCCGAGCTGCACCGGCGCACCGACGCGCAGAGCCGGTTCCTGGACCCCGAAGTCGGCCGCCTGCTGAGCGCGCAGGTCAACGAAGACAGATTCGTCACCGACCTCGCCGTCACGTTCGCGCCCGCCTACGACGCGCAGACCGACAGCGTGGAGATGTGGCGCACGTACAGCCGTGACGAGGGACACCTGAACTCCTATCTGCTGATCCGCTATATCCGCGATCGGGAGACGCACCGCGATCGGTGGATCGGCGCGCTCGAGGGCGCCGACCTACCGCTGCAGTTCGTGTGGGGGCTTCAGGACCCGGTCTCCGGCGCCCACATCGCCGAGCGGATCCGCGACTGCCTGCCTGGGGCGCGGCTGCTCGAGCTGCCGGACGTGGGCCATTGGCCGTCACTGGAGGCGCCGCAGCGTGTGATCGCGGCTGTCCTGGCCGGCGACTGACGGCCCAGTGCCGCGTATCGGCCGGCGGCTGAACACTGTGGTCTCACCACCTCAGGCCGGAACGGCAGAGGGCAGGAGCGGACAACAGCAATCCACAACAGGTCGTGCCGGCGACGACGAGGTGCTCTTCCCGGGACGCCTGGTCGGTCTGCTCGACCGAGCGGGGTTCCTAGGCGCAGCCGCGTCCCGCCGTGAGGCAGACAAGGCACATGACGTCAGGCCGTCCGATAGAGGCGGAGCGCGACCAGGGACGCGACGAGCCCGTCGCCGCTGCGCGGATCGAATCCCGTGAGTTCGTGCCACCGGCTGAGTCGGTAGGCCAGCGAGTTCGGGTGCAGGTGCAGCGCGCGGGCCGCCGCGGCGACCGACAGGCCGTGGTCGGCGAATGCGACCACCGCCTCGGCCAGGTGGGAATCCGTGCGCGCGGTGGAGACGGCCTTGGTGAACAGCGGGGCCAGCCGGGTTGCCTGCCCGCCGAGGCCGGCTGCGAGCCAGGCGTCGGCGAAACGGACGACGCGGTGCTGCCCGCCTGTCTGAGACAGCGCCTGTGTCGCGTCGGTGATGCTGTCCACCGCCCCGGCCAGGCCGGGCCGCAGAAGACCGACGCCGACGGCGGCACCCGCGCCCGGCGGCGGGATTGCTGCGGCGGCCGCGGCGACCGTGTCCGGGTCGTGCCGCTGGCCGAGGACCAGGAGCCGGGTGCCGGCGGTGGCACAGTGGAGTTCGCCGGGCACGGTGGTCAGACGGTGCCGTAGTTGTTCGGTGCGGTCGTCCGGCCAGTCCTCCGCCGGCAGGCACAGCGCCTGGAACTCGCCGTCCGACTGGTAGCCGAGCGACTCGGCCAGCGTGGCCGCGGGCTCCAACTGGACCGGGTCGGCGGTGAGCGCCGCGAGCAGCCGATGGGCGAGCGTGGCCCGGGTGACCTGGGCGCGCTGGATCTCCTCCCCGTATGCCTCGGACGCGTTGCCGGTGAGGACCCGGATCCAGGTCCAGATGAGAGTGACCAGATAGGCCAGGTCGCCGACGTGCTCGGGGTGGTCGGCCGCGGCCCGTCGCAGGATGGTGTTCCAGGCCTCGCGGAAGGTGATGTGGTAGGCCCCGAGCATCAGTTCGATGGGTAGGCCCTGCTCGGCGCGCCGCCGGCCGAGTTCGCGGGCGTGTGCGATGTGCTCTTGCTGCGGCGGGCTCTGCTCCGCGATGCCGGCCAGCAGCATGCGGCCCTGATACAGCACGAACTGGCGGTGTTCCTCCGCCGGTATGAAGGCGTATTCGGGGATCTCGGCCCGGATGCGCCCGACCATCTCGTGACTGATCCCCGGCAGATCCTCGGTGATCTGTGCGCAGATCTGGGCGACGGCCTGCCGGGCCGCGTCCGAGAGCGGCGTCGATGGATCAGTGGAGTTCGTGGATTCCACAAATCGGATCCTAGCATTTCCGGTTTTTCCCTGTAGATCCGCTGAATACGTGGTGGAAAGCTCGATGTGTCGAGGCGAGCAGTGTGCGACGGGCGCACCCGCCGGAATCGAGGTCAGACATGTCGGGCGACTACACCGTTGGCGACTACCTTCTTGCCAGGCTCGCCGAGATCGGTGTCCGGCACGTGTTCGGGGTGCCGGGCGACTACAACATGGCGTTCCTCGATCACGTCGTCGACCACGACCGGATCGCCTGGGTCGGCAACGCCAACGAGCTCAACGCGGCCTACGCTGCCGACGGCTACGCCCGCGTCAACCGGGCTGGTGCCCTGCTGACCACGTACGGGGTGGGCGAGCTCAGTGCGATCAACGGGATCGCGGGTGCCTACGCCGAGTACGTGCCGGTGATCCACATCGTGGGCGCACCGTCCACGGCGGTGGAACAGGCCGGCGCCCTGGCCCACCACACCCTCGGTGACGGCGACTACCGGCACTTCCTCCGGGCGCACGCTGAGGTCACCGTGGCCCAGGCGTACCTGAGTGCGGGCAATGCGATCGCCGAGATCGACCGGGTACTGGCCACCAGCCAAAGGGAACGCCGTCCCGGCTACCTGGCGCTGCCCACGGATGTGGCGGCGAGCCCGGCCGAGCCGCCGGCGGGGCCGCTGGTCGTGCCGGCGCCGGAGGTCTCGGCCCGGGTACCGGCCCGGTTCACCGATGCCGTGCGCACCATGCTGGCCGAAGCCGGCACGCTGGGTGTGCTTGCCGACTTCCTGGTCGACCGGTTCGGTGTCCAGGCCGAGCTTGCCGAGCTGGTCGCCGCCGGGCAGGTCCCGAACTCGACGCTGTCCATGGGCAAGGGCGTGCTCGACGAGAGCGACCCGAACTTCGTCGGCACCTACAGCGGCGCCTTCAGCGCGAAACGGGTGCTCGCCGCCGTCGAGCAGGCTGATCTGCTGCTGTCAGTGGGTGTGCGGCTCAGCGACAGCACCACCGGGTTCAGCCACCGTATCGACCCGGACCGGACCATCGACGTGCAGCCCTTCGCCACCCGCATCGGCGACCGGGTGTTTGCGCCCTTGCCGATGCGTGAGGCGGTCCGTGCACTGACCGCACTGGTGGCCGAGTCCGGCCGGTCGTGGGCACGCTCGGATCTTCCGCCGGATCCGGCCTACGACCTGGTCGGCGACACAGCCTCCAGCGGTGCGGACAGTCTGCGCCAGGCAGATTTGTGGCCGGCGGTCGAGAGCTTCCTGCGGCCGGGCGACATAGTGCTCGCCGAGCTCGGCACCTCGCTGTTCGGAGCACAGGCGATGCGGCTACCGGCCGGTGCGACCTTCATCGGCCAGCCACTGTGGGCCTCCATCGGGTACACCCTCCCGGCGACCCTCGGCGCGCAGCTCGCGGCGCCCGGGCGGCGCACGATCCTGCTCATCGGGGACGGCTCCGCGCTGGTGACCGCACAGGAGCTCGGCACACTTCTGCGGGAGGGCTGCACGCCGATCGTGCTGCTGATCAACAACGGCCGCTACACCATCGAAAACGCAATCCACGGCAAGGAGCGGCGCTACAACGACATTTCCCGGTGGAACTGGACGCTGCTTCCTGCGGCCATGGGAGGCGAGTCCGTGACCACCATGCGGGCGAGCACACCCGACGAGCTGCACGCGGCGCTGGCCCGCGCCGCTGATCCGACCGATCTGGTGCTGCTGGAGGCCGTACTGCCCGCGACAGACATCCCGGACGTGCTGCGGGCCGCGGTCCGATCTCTCGCCGCCACCGACGATTCCGGCCTGGCCGGCTGACCCCGACGGCACCCGGGCCGGCGGGGTGGTTCACGCTCCCTCGTCACGGCTCCGCATTACCGGCCAGGGTTTCGCTGTACCGCCGATGCCCACCCGTTCCCCTGCCGAGGAGCAACGCAGCATGACCATCCCGCATCCCACGCCGTACCCGCAGCCCTTCCTGTCTCCCGACCCGAAGGCGGCCTCCGGAAGCCGCATCGCGGACTTCGCCCGGTGGGCCGCCCGGCACCGGAGCGCCGAAGGCGCCCCCGACCCGACCGACTACCAGGCGCTGTACCGCTGGTCCGTCACCGATCTGGAAGGGTTCTGGGCCGCGGTATGGGAGTACTTCGCCATCGATGCGACAACCCCGTACGAGCTGGTGCTGGCCCAGGAGACCATGCCCGGAGCCCGCTGGTTTCCCGGCGCCACCCTCAACTACGCCCACCACGCGTTGCGCAACCTGCACCCGGACGCCCCCGCGATCACCGCGCTGGACGAGACCGGCGCCTCCTACGAGATCACGGGCCGGCAGCTGCGCGCCCAGGTCGCCTCCGTCGCGGCCACCCTGCGCGATCTGGGCGTCGGACAGGGCGATCGAGTGGTGGGCTACCTGCCCAACACCCCCCACGCCGTCATCGCCTTCCTCGCCACCGCCGCCCTGGGCGCGGTGTGGTCGGTGTGCGGCCAGGACTACGCACCCAAGGCCGCCGCCGACCGCTTCGCCCAGCTCGAACCGACGGTGCTCATCACCGCGGACGGCTACCTCTTCAACGGCACCACTCACGACCGCCGCGCCTCCTCGCTCGAACTGGCGTGCGCCCTGCCCTCCTTGAAGGGCACGGTGCTCGTGGACCACGTGGACCTCGCGTGGCCCGAGCGCGGCCACGCGGGGCTGACAGTTCCATGGGAGGACGCGGCCACCCGGATCGAGACCCTCACCGTCATTCCGGTTCCGTTCGACCACCCTCTGTGGGTCGTCTTCTCCTCCGGCACCACCGGCCTGCCCAAGGGCATCGTCCACGGGCACGGCGGGGTCCTGCTCGAGCACCTCAAGACCCTCGGCCTGCACTGCGATCTGGGCGTCGAGGGCCGCCTGATGTGGTACACCACCACCCACTGGATGATGTGGAACCTGGTCGTCTCCACCCTGCTGACCGGTGCCGCCACCTGCACCTACGACGGCAGCCCGGCGCCGCATGCGCACCCGGACATCCTGTGGGAGCTGGCGGCCCGCCACAAGGTCACCGTCTTCGGCACCAGCCCCCAGTACCTGCTGGCCATGGCCAAGCTGGGCATCGAACCCTCCGTGCACGACCTGTCGGCCATCCGCATCGTCGGCTGTACCGGCTCCGCTCTGCCCGCCTCCGCCTACTCCTGGGTCCGTGACCATGTGGGTGCCGGCGTCCAGCCGGCCTCGACCAGCGGCGGCACCGACGTCGTCTCCGGCTTCGCCGGCAGTGCCCCCACGACCCCTGTCTGGGCAGGGGAGCTGTCCGCTCCCAACCTGGGCGTGGCGCTGGCCGCTTACGACGCCACGGGCACCCCGGTCCGCGACCGGGTCGGCGAACTGGTCGTCACCCGCCCCATGCCGTCCATGCCCCTGTACTTCTGGAACGACCCCGACGGCAACCGCTACCGCGACGCCTACTTCGCCACCTACCCGGGTGTATGGCGGCACGGCGACTGGATCACCCTCACCTCTCACGGCTCGGTGATCGTCCACGGCCGCTCCGATGCCACCCTCAACCGCAACGGTGTGCGCCTGGGCAGTGCCGACATCCACGACATCGTCGAACGCCTCCCCGAGATCACCGAGGCCCTCGTCATCGGTGCGGAGGAACCCGACGGCGGCTACTGGATGCCCTTGTTCGTCGTCCCCGCCCTCGGCGTCACCCTGGACGGCGCCCTGCGCGACCGGATCTGCGAAGCGATCCGTACCGGCGCCTCACCCCGCCATGTCCCCGACGAGATCGTCGCCGTGCCGGCCATCCCGCACACGAAGACCGGCAAGAAGCTCGAGGTCCCCGTCAAGCGCCTCCTCCAGGGCGCCCCGCCCGAGCAGGTCCTCAATCCCGCGGCGGTCGACAACCCTGACCTGGTCGCCTACTTCGCTCGCCTGGGCGCCGAACGCCGCCGGCAGCGCGGCCTCATCGCGACCGCAGACGACGACTAAGCCGGGTCTTCGAATTTAGTGGGGGTGCGCCTCCCGGCGGCTCCGGCGTGTGGTTGCACAGCGTGACCGGAGTCGTTGGTTGGCTCGGTTCCGGAAGCCGAAGGCGTTACGCGCTTCGAGTTTGATGAGGCGGTTGTTGCCTTCGGAGGCGGCGTTGGTGATTCCAGTGGTCAGGTAGGTCTCGATGCCGTCCCACCACTGCTCGATGGTCTCGGCGAGGGTGACGAGTTCGGGCAGGTGGGCGTGGTCGGCGACGTGGGCGAGGAAGCGGTGGCGGGCGGCGGAGATCGCGGAGTGGTCGGGGGTGGTGTGGGCGCGGCTGACGGCGAGGTGCAGGAGGTCGCGCAGGAGTTCTTTGGCCTGCCAGGCGGTGTAGATCTGTCGGCCGTAGGTGCCCATGTGGTCCAACTCGACCTTAAAGAGGGTGTGTTGGTCCTCGGTGAGGTCTTCTTTGTTTCGGCGCAGGAGTTTGCGGACGGTGTAGATGCTGTCGCCTTTGCGGGCTCGGCGGCCGTGCTGCTTCCAGGTGAGGCGGCGGCGCAGGTCGGCGAGGTGGCGCTGGGCGAGTTGGACGATGTGGAAGCAGTCGACGACCACGGCCGCATGCGGCAGGGCACGCTGGACGGCGGCACGGAAGGTGGAGCACAGGTCGATGGCGACGTAGCGGACCTGCTCGCGCCAGGAGGCGGGCTGGGCGGTGAGCCAGTCGGCGACCGAGGCCGCGTTACGGCCCTCGACCTGGCCGAACAGCCCTTGTCCGCCGATCGCGTCGACGAAACCGATGTGCCAGGCGTCCGCGACGAGTTCCCACTTCTCCGTGGCCGGGTTCTGCTTCCACACCGGCTTGCCCCGCCGGGTCTCGTCGATCCCTATCGCCGAGGTCGCGGGCGGGGTCTCGGGCAGGACCTGGGCGGCGTAGTCCTCGAAGCATTGCTGCACGATCGGCCAGCTCAGGTGCAGGTCGCGGCCGGCCTGCACGACGGTGCGGCCGCCGTCGCAGACCGCGGCCCCCGCCGCCTGGCGCAGGGCGGTGGTGGTGCGCATCCCCGCGGGCACCGCGCGTATCGCCTCGGTGAACGAGCCGCGTGGGCACGCGGGGTCGGTGCAGTGCCAGCGTGCCTTGCGCCATCGGATGCTCACCGGGCGCCCACCGCTGGGCAGGTGTCTGGGCCGGGTGGTGCGGTAGTCCTTCAGCCGGGTGGCGAAGACCCCGCAGGCGGGGCAGGCCCGGGCGGAGTCCTCGTTCGTGACCACGTACACCGTCGAACCGCCCGCCCCATCGTCCTTGACCTGCGTCACACTCACCCCCTCCAGCCCCAGAAGTCGCGTTGCCGCCTCGTTGATCCCGGTATCGTCGATGTTCAAGCCCGTGGGGTTTCATGATCGGTTGCCTAGACAACAACCATGATCACGAAGACCCGCGGGCTCCTTGCATCTGGGCCACCCGCACCCCAACCACCTCACACAGAGTGACCGGCCAGCCCGCCCGTCACCGCCGCACCCCCATCAAGTTCGAAGACCCACTAAGCCAGGAGCAACACCTGACGTCGGCGATCCAGGTACCGGGGGCGTCCCCGGCTGTCGCCGCCGCCTGATCCAACTGGACGTCTGCCATGGCGTCCAGTCCGGTATTCCCCTGGGTCCGGAATTTCCCGTCCGAATGCGCGAAGTGTGAGCTATCGAATCCAGACCCGGTGTTCCGGTCTGGCGACCGACTTGACCAGATGAGGCAAAAAGTGCGCAAGTTGTCCGTGATCAATGAATTGGATGAATCGACCGGGCTGCAGCAGGAGATGGCGGTCTGGCGCAATCGGTTCCTGCGCTTGCTCGACCGGACACCGGCACCGACCGCGATAAGCCGTCCCGACGGCCTGCTGGTGATCGCCAACCCGGCATTTTCCGCACTGTGGGGCTTGACGCCAGGACAAATACGCGATCGCAATCTGCTCGATCTACTGGTCTCCATGGACGAGGAGTCGTTGCTCAAGCTCACCGAGGGGCTTCGGCACGGGCGTCGCTCCCGTTACCCGATTCGTGTCGAGTGGAATGCCCAAGGTCCGACCAGAAGTGGGCAACTCACTGTGGAAGCCGTCAGCGACGAGGTAATCGCTCCGACGCTGCTGATCGCATCCCTGGACGTCGACCCGACGGCACACGGCGCGGAACCGATGCCGGCGCAGGCTTTGTCCCCACTGGAAGCCCGTATTTTGGCACTGGTCGCATCCGGAGCCACGTCCGCGCTGATCGCCCGGTCGGTCGGTCTTACCGCGGACGGCGTGAATTACCATCTCTCCCGCCTGTGCCGCATGCTGAAAGTTCCGAACAGAACCGCGCTGGTCGCCAAGGCATATGTCCTCGGCTTTCTGCGCCCCACGTCCTGGCCCCCTGACTCATAGGAAAGCCAGTGAAGCCAGGCAACCGCGGCATCGAGGTCAGTGAACCTTTCCCGGTAAGCGATCATGCCTGTGTGTGAACGTTCAGATGGTGCGGTCGTATTCAAGTTGGAGTAGGACGAGGGCTGCGGCGGCGATCTGGGTGATGCGGCTGGGATCGAGGCTGACCCGCCGCAGGGCCTTGAAGGTGGTCTTGAGCAGGGCGTTCGCGCGTTCGCACATCCCGTGGATACCTCGGATGACCTTGTTGAAGGTCTGCTGGGCTTCGGTGAGTTCACCGCCCGCGGGCTTCTTGACCGGGTGACGGAAGCCGTCTCCGGCGTTCTCGTAGCCGAGGTCGACCAGGGTGAGGGTGCCCAGTTGGTCGGCGAGCCGGTTCAGCGCATCGAGCAGCCCGTGGTGGCGGGCGCAGGTAGTGTCGTGCTCGCGGCCGGGCCGCACCGGCGAGACCCAGATCGGCCAGCCGTCCGGGGCGGAGATGACCTGCACGTTGCCGCCGTGATGCTTGTGCTTCCCGGACCACCAGAGGTCTGCCCCGTTGGGCCCCGGGGCCGCGACACGGTCGGTGCGGATGACCGTGCCGTCCAGATTGAGATGGGTCAGGCCGGCCGCCTTCGCCCGTTCCAGCGCGGTGGCCAGGTCCGGTGCCCCGGCCGCCAGGACCGTCAGCCCTTCGTGCAGGTATCGGTAGGCGGTGGACGTGGACAGGGCGTTGTCGCGGGCGAGTTGGGCCAGGCGGGTGCCGTCGATGAACCAGCGCAGGATCAGCACGGCCTGCTTGAAGCAGCCCAGGGCGCGGCGCCCGCGGCGGGTGCCGACCTCGGTTCGATGGCTTCGCAGGAGCCGGGCCAGGTGCTCGGCGGTGGAGCGCCGGACATCGAGCACGGCGGTGTATGTGACACTGGTCGGCACGTGAGGCCCCTCGGTCGGATCTTTCTGTTGCAAGATCGTTCCTACCAGGGGCCTTACGCCTGCCCGGAGTTGGGAGTGCACCACGAGACACCCGGAGGCGATCACACTCAGCGACCGCCGGTTACCGAGAAAGGCTCAGTGATGCCAAACTGAGGCGCCGGATCGCCGCAGGTCATGCTACGGCCGTCCCGTTCAGTACAACGTCGTGGCACAGTGATCCGGCGCCGATCTGGACGATGTCGGCGTGGGGCTGGTAGCTGTCCGCCGTTGCAAGAAGGAGGCAGGATCCGGATCCCGGCCGAACAATTTCGTACCAGCCATCAGATTGCGCGCTGATCCGGCCCAGTTGGCTTCCGCCCAGCGAGAGAAGGGTTATGGCTGCCGTGGGCACGACGTCTCCGTGCGAGTTCCGCACCCGGCCGAACACGCGAGACACCGCCTGAGAAGGAGGAGGTGGCGTGGCGGCGATGCGCTGGTCGGACGCCGCAGTTCGCAGGGCATGCTTCCCAGCGGGTTGGTGCGGTGTGACGGCGGCCGGGGCTTCGGGGGAAGTCTGGGAACCGGAGTGCGCGGCGGCGATCTGATCACTCGTGAGACGCTGGTGACCGCCGTGATCGCGGATCGTCGCGACGACCAAGCCCAGACCCAGGCCGAGGACACAACCCACGGCGATCATGATCCAGCCACGCGTCAGGCCGGCATCGGCTCGGGCGTCGAAGTAGAGGATCGCGTGAACGCCATCGTTGATCTGCCGCATCGGTTCGAACTCGGCCAGCCAGCGATAGGGGCCGGGAACGGTCTGGAGTGGAAAGCTGCCGCCGGACGAGGGCACTGCCAGGGCGACGAAAAAGAGCATGCCGACGAGCGACCCGAGCCCTCCGACCAGCGAGATGACGGCCTGAGCACTCACCCCGACAGCGATCGAGGCGCATACGGAGTAGATCCACAGTTGGCCGAAGTGGGGTGTGTCCATATGAAGGACGCATGTGCACGTGAGCAGCACCGCGGTGGCGGTGACCAACGACAGAACGCTCGACACGGCGGTCTTGGCCACCAGTGTCTGAGTGCGTGTGATCGGTACCGGGAGCCTGCTGAACCAGCGACGTCCACGCTCGGACGACTGGTACCCCAACGCGAAATCGACCGAGCTGCTGACGACACCCGCGCCCAGATACGCGCCAAGGGTAAGGACAAGGCTGACGTAGAAGGCGCTGAGGCCGAAGCCGGAGTGGTCGCCGACAGGGCGGTGTTCGGACGTGTGCAACGTGACGGGGTGGGCCAGCAGAATCCCCTCGGCTGTGGGAATCGGTCGGTGGCTCTCGTGAGGTGCGAGCTTCACCTGCTCGGCCAGCTGCGCGGCGACACGACTTGAGATGGTTCGAGTGGTGTGCTCCCCGATGGCTTGAACCAATGAGGTGGCCACGCTGCCGGAACGGGGATTGGTGAGCAGGCGGACGGTCGGCTGCCGGGGGGCTGTCCGGCGCGGTGCGACAGGACCCAATGCCACGTAGCGTGAGTTGATCATGCTGTGAGAGTGAGTGCTCGGGCGTTGACGAGGTGGATCGTGGGCGGCGCCGGATGGCGGGTGCCGGTGTCGGCAGGACGCTTGACGCGGTAGCTGTTGTGCCGGGCGCGCTTGACGACACGGGGGTAACTGCGATGGCGGCGGCGGGGTTGAGGTTCTTCTTGCGGGTGATGTCGGCGCGGACCCTGGCCAGGACGGCGTCCAGGTCCTCAGGGGAAATAGCCGCCGGGTCGGCGACGCGGCGGCGGACGATGCGCAGGGTGCGGGTGAATTTGACCCGGTCGGGGTCGATGTCGGCCTCGGTGGCAGCCCGGCAGATCAGGGCGGAGATCGCGTAGTGGGTGAGCAGGTAGCCGTACAGCTCCTGCCGGACGAGGTCCGGGCTCTTGGAACGCAGGATGCGGCCTGGGCCGCGTAGGGCGGTCTTCAGGTCATCGTTGGACTGCTCGTGCTCCCAGCGCTGGTGGTACGCGTGAGCGAGCAGGGGGGCGGGGGCGTTCGCGTGGTCGGTGATCGTGGTGATCAGGCAGACCAGCTCCCGCTCGGCGTCGGTGCCGCGGTCGGGGACCTCGTACTCGACCACGCGCACCACTCGGGCGGCTGCGGGATCGACCTCCCGCCCGGCGCGGGCGTCTTCCAGCAGTCGGCCCCGCGCCGCCGTGTTGAGGCGGGGGGAGTAGACCAGGGAGAGGTAGGAGCCGTCGGGCAGGTCCGCGACCAGCGGGAGGGTGAGCGTGTCGCCGACGCGCCAGAGCAGGTCCGCGCCGGTCCCGGCGGCAGCGCACCACTGCTCGAAGCCGAAAAAGCCCCGGTCGGCCAGCAGCAGCATGTCCTCTTCCAGGCGCTCGAACAGCTGGAAGGCCAGGGTCTGCTCGCCGGCGCGCTTGCCGGCGATCGGCCCGATCGCTGCCCCGATCGGGGCGCGGGAGCCGGTCTCGACCAGGGTGAGCACCCGCGCCTTGGGGAAGGCGGAGGGATTGGCGGCGGTCCCGGAGCGGCCGAACGCCTCGGCGTTGGATTCGGTGTCGGGCAGGTCCCACTCCATGCCGTCGATGGAGACCAGGCGGCGGGGCCCGAGCCAGGCCCCGCGGGTGAGCTGCTCCGCGACCGGCTCGGTGATGCGGTCGAAGATCTCCGCGAGCGGTTCGGAGCCCAGGCGCTTGCGGGCCTGGGTGATCGCGCTGGTCGTGGGCACCTCCCAGGCCCGGTCCCAGCAGCCCCACCGCTCCAGCGGCTCCGAAAGACGGGTGATGGCCTCTTCGTAGTCGTCGTCCGCGAACAGCGCCAACGCCATCACCAGGTACACCACCACATGCGGCGGGAGCTTCCCGTCCGACCGTCTGGCCTGCCGTCCGAACGCCCGCACCGCGTCGTCGATCACATCACGCGGGACCGAACCCGCCAGCAGCCCGATCGAGATCCACTCCGGCAACCGCCCGCCTGCACCCCCACCCTGACTCACGATCAGCAACCTACCGCCCCAGCCGAAGGGCGACCCCATGCCCTTGATCAACTTACGCTACGCGGCATTGCGACAGGACCCGTCAAGGCAACGACGTTGCTGCTGAAATCCGCCGGAATGATCAAGGCGCCGTAGACCGCGTCTTTGTCCATCTCGGCTTCCGCCTCAGCCAAACCCAAGGATCGCCATTCAACGCGTTGACGGGAATCCGGCGCGGTCGTGATGCCGTGAGCGATTTGCGGACCGAGGTTCACCTTTCGGTCGCCGGCGTGAATTCCCCGGTCCTCGTCGACGATGGCGATCGGGAAGCGGTGGAGGTTGCCGGCGGGATTGATGATGCCTCCGATGTAGGACAGCGACACCACCACGCTTACGGCGATCATGACGAGCGCAGGGAAAAACCAGAGGCTTCGTCGGCCCAGCAGGCGCCAGGCGGTGGCCTTCGGCACGCCGGGAACGTTGGTCCTCATCGGTGTCGGATGCCTTTCGGTTGCTGTGGAGTCGCGGGACAAGACCCGAGCGCCGGTATGGGTGGGCTGTACAGCGCGGGCCGAGCGCCGTCAGGGTGCGCTGATGCATCTGTGCGAGCGCCGCGCCTGGCGTCTACACCTTCCGGTGCCGCTCCGCCCCGCGGATGCGGCCCGGCGACCCATGCTCATCGGGCCCGTATGTCCATCATGAGGCGCGGGCCATCGTGACTCTCCGGCCTGGCCTACACGAATTTGTAGTCGATTGGCGTCTGGTGGATGGCAGGACACTCAGAGTCGTGCTACTCGACGAACGACATTCTTCAGTCACGTTGTCTGTCAGAGTGCCGGACGGAATCGCAGGCGCCCTCAGAGCGGATCCGGCAGTGACGCGGGCGAGGACTCGGCAGGCACGTACGGTTTGATCTGGCCTACCGGGCCGCACCGTGCCGACCGCACCACCAGCTCGGATTCCGTGTCCCTGGCTCCAGGGCAGCGGCCAGGGGAGTCTGGCGAGGCTGGATGATCGGGAGACGATCACCCCGACTCCAAGGGGGGTCGACTGTCGATCGGAGGGGCCGACTGTCGATCCTCGTCACACGGGCTGTGACTGCGTGCTCTAGTTGGCCCCTTCGGCCAAGTAGATGCTCAGCTGGCGGCGCCGGGCCGGAGAGCTTGGTGAGCCAAGACACGATAGGTGGAACCTGGCCAGGATGGTTGGCACCGAGCAGGTGGAGCCGGTTTGTTCGGATCCTCAGCGGTCGCACGGGCAGATCCATTGAGGCTTCTGGCAGCATGGGCACGTGGAGACCGTCGACGACTCGGGTGACCCACTCCGGCTACTGATGGGCCAGGAGGTGAGCGCCGTGTGTTTCGTGCGCGATTACGTCGAGCTGCACTTCGACGGACCGGTCTTGAGGGCGCTGAGCAATCCCTTCGGGCTGTACGGCTGCCGCGGGTGGCGCTTCCCTGCCCGGGGGTCGCTGGAGCTCATGCGCTGCTACATCGGCAAGACCGTCGACGACTATGAGCTGGACCCGGATCGGATCCTCGCCGTGGACTTCGGCGAGCACCGATTCGCCATCCCGCTGGACCAGGCTTCACGCGTGGGTCCCGAGGCCGCACATCTGATCAGCGTTGACGAGAGAGGCCAGACGGACTCCAGAGCGATGTGGATCTGGTAGCCGGTGCGGTACCAACAAGCGTGGCAATTCGCTGGTGATGCCAAGAATCTTGGCCGGATGGTGACAACTATCGTGGCCGGCTCACCTGAACGCCCAGGCCAGAGGGCGAGTTGGTGGCAACTATCGTGGCCCGGCACACTTGGCCATCCGCGTGTTAACTGCCGCTGAGGCCCCATGCATCGAGTCCGCCGTAGATATGGGCCCTCAGGCAGTGGGGGGCGTCAAAGCCTGAGGCTTCGCCGCGGTAGACGGCGATCAGCGAATCCTTGCCCCGCCACCAGGTGTCAGCGAGGCCCTGGACTTCAGGTACCGGCTCGAATCCGTCAAGGTCCAGCTCATCGACGGCACTGCCCTTGATCTTCGTGATGGTCTTGGCCCAGTAGCCCGCGTGGTCGGCCAACGCCAGGGCTTCCACCCATCCCTCTGTGCTGGCGTGCAGCGGTGTCCAGCGGTCAGCGTCGATCCCGAACTCTCCTCCCGGCCCGATCATGAACCCGTGAGCCATGGAGACGCGACAGCCGCCGGCCGGGAACCGCCATCCGTCCGCGGCCGAGCCTTCGGGAACATCGGCTTCCAGAACGCGTGGGCCACCCTCGTATGCGGGGGCCGGGGGCAGAGCGATGCCGCCCCAGCGCTCTTGGAAGGCCACGGCCCGGTCGATCTCGGCAGCCGGTATCCCCCGTTTGAGCCATACCTCCCGACAGAGCGTGAGGTCGCGGCGGAGGACCCGCAGCCCATGCCCCTCTACGAAATATCGGGCTCGGCGGCTCAGGCCTTCTGGCGCCCGAGGGGTCAGCGGCACTCGTGCGTCCCCCGTCACTGCTGCCTCCTGCCGCGGGAGGGGTGCAGCACTGCCGCGGCGATCTCCCGTACGCGGTCCTGGGTGATCCCCGTGCGCTGTTCAACGGCGAGAGGGTGGTCGGTAGGTTCGAGCTCGATGAAGGGGCGCTGGCCGATCGGGCGGGTGTGGACGTTGGTCTTGAGGTTGAGGGTCGTGGGCGAGTAGACCGGCAGGTCGGTTGTGAGCCAGCCGAAGTACGGCTTCTCGGACTCCCGGCCTGGCGTGTCCCACAGGTCCGCCGCGCGGGAGAAGTTCTCGCGACTGAGAGACACCCAGGCACCCCAGGAGAACACCTCGTCGCTACCGATCACCGGTATCTCGATCAGGCCTTTGACGAAGTAGTGCTGCGCCTGGATCACGCACTGGTCTGACGAGAGCAGGCAGTCGTCGGCGTTAGCGAAGGTCGGATCCCAGACAGCTGGGGCTTCGGCCGTGTAGTTCATGGGCAGCTCAGGGTGGTGCGCGCCGCAGCACGAGCAGGCGAATCCGAGATCACTGGTCATGACGGGGAGCCTAGTGATCGGCTTCGGTGCAACCGGTCGGTACCCACCTGCTGGCCCGCCTTGCTGCGCAGCGCCTAGATCTCAGGCGGGCCATCTCGTGATGGCCTCGCGCGCTGAAGCCCAGACGCGTTCGAACTCGGCCGACGTAATCTCGGCTGCGGAGTCGGTCTCCTGCCAGCCGTCCAGGCTGCCCTCGGCGAGGATGCCGTACTTGTGCTGGTAGACGGCCATCGCGGTTCGGTCACCGCGGTCGCGGATGTCGAGGACCTCGCTCAAAGCCGCTGCGGTCACCGGCTTCAGAGTGGGGCCCTGGAGATCGACATGGCGGAGTGCCCAGCCCTCGGAGTCGAGCTCGAAGTAGGACCAGGTGTCGAGATCGTCGTAGTAGGAGCGTATCCATCGCGTGCCGCTGATTTCCGGGGTCCTTGTCTGTCGCGGTGGAGGGTCAGGGGAGAGTTGTCGAGGGAGCCAAAGCCGCTCTTGTGCGCGGGGAATCGGCGCACCCGCGTCGATCTGCCGAGCCAGCGAGTTTGCGTGTTCGACGAGAAGCTCTCGCAGCTCAGCGTAGTGGGGCAGGGCATCGGGCCGGGTCAGCTGAAACCAGGTGGTGTGACGCCGATTCGCCCAGGCGCGTTGAACGTGCTCCGTCTTCCCGGCCTCGATGGGACGGGGAGCGAAGAGATGTTCGCCTCGAGTGACGCAGCTCCAGATGAAGATGGAGGCGTCCTGCCGTTTACGGTCATCGAGCACCGGCTGCGCGGACCCTGCGGTGGGCGGCAAGCGGTTGATCAGCGCTTGCCATTCACCGCGGCTGAGGTTCCAGTCCTCAAGGACCGAACGGCGGTATTGATAGTCGACGGGGTCGGTCTCGGCGGCCAGCTGGTCGGCGAGGTTATGCAGTGCCTTCTCAAAGGCTGCCGGGCCTTGTAGGGCGCGTGACCAGCGGTGCGCGTCGTTGGCCGGGGTGAACTGCATCCGGCCGGGCGAGATCCCGAGGAACTCGGCTGCTTCGTTCATGGAGCCTCCGGAGACCCAGTGAACGAGGCGGACGGCAGCAGTCCGCCGCAGGATCTTGGGGGTGATGCCTTCCAGGTGACTGAAGTGCTCCTCGAACCAGCGGGGCTCGAGAAAGGCCGGGATGTGTTCGGGCCCGTAGTCGCTGCGGAACATGCCAGTCAGTCCGTGGGAGCCACTCGCGCGCCGGAACGTGCGCGTCAGCGGTTCTGCCGCGTGGCGCATCCGTGCCGAGCAGGAACTTTCCAGGCGGTTGAACAGACGCCCCCAGGCGTCTCTGGGCATGCGGTTCCTGCGGGAGGACTCGACGAGCAATTCTGCCAGCGTGTTCCGCAGGTCTTGCGCCTTCAGGAGCGTGTGGGACGCGTTGAGGAGTGCTGCGCAGAGGGCGGCGTCGCGTGGCGGCGTGTAGAGCACACGGTTGCGCTCGCCAGCGGTGCTCCCCACGGCCTGGGCGTTCTGGACGTACGTATTCATCAGCGCAACGACGTCTTCGTCGACGAGTGACCGGGTTTGTGGCCACGAAGAGGTCACCAGTGCGGCGATGAGTCGCAGATCGGTGAAGTACTGCGAGGCATCTTCGGGGGGACGATCTGAGGTGAGCAGACCGAGGATGTGTGCTTGAAGACTGAGGAGCCGTTCCGTGGGTTGGAGCGCTGCCCTGCTGGGCGTCCTGTCCAGCCTGGTGCCACATGCCGGCGTTTTGCGTTTGGCGGGAGATGGCTGGGCGGGTTGTCGGCGGCACTGGGCCGGATGCAGGGCGGGGTCGTTCGCTCGGTGAATCAGGGCGTCGGTTCCGCTTTCGGCGCCGCCGCATCGTCGGCAGTGATGCTCGAGATAGCGCTTGTGATCCAGGCAGGCGAAGACGACCGGGAGATGCCATGCCTTTTGCCACGCACCTCCGAGTTGCTTCTGGATGGGCGAGGCGTCCCCGGCCAGGCACTTCGGGCAGTGTCGAGGGCTGATGAAAAGCCACGGATCCCGCCCGGCCCGGGTGGTTGGTTCGCCGGAGGCGCCGACCGGCGGGTAGCGGTCCTTCCAGCCGGCCAAGGTGAGTTCCATGACCTCGGCCAGGCTGAGCCTTGTCGCGCGGGCGAAGGCGACGGCGTCGCTGGGATCGAGTTCCAGTAGAAGTCTGTGGCGGATGTGGCCGCCAACGGGCTCGGAACGGCCGTCTGCCATGCGAGCAATATGCAGTGGGGGAACGCTGAGCCGGTGTGAGAGACGCAGGATGAACCCCGGAAGCGACTCGCCGGTGAGCGGAACCAGGCTTCGAGGAAGCGGATGCACGGCTCGTCTCCCTTCACGTGCCCGTTGTCGCGGCAGGGCCGCGGTCGTCGAACACCGTATTCCTGGGGCGCTTGCGCTTGCTGGTGCCGGACGACCTCCTGCCGCCACTGCCCGGGACGTTGGGGATCTCGCCTGCACTGGGGTCACGGCCCGGTGCATCGTCGACCGTGATGTCGATGCCGTCCAGCAGAGCTTCTGTGAGGCATTCCGCGCCCGAGTCGATGGCTTCCTGGCAGCCGTCCTCGGCCAGTCGCTCCAGCAGGCCGACCACTCCGTTTGTGTGCTCGAGGAGGTACTCGGGCATGTGGCCGTCCGTGAGCATTCCAGAGGGCGCTTTTAGCAGTCTCAACTGGGCTTCGACGCCGGTCAGATGGCTGATCCAAGCCGTCATCTGAGCCGGAGTGTCGTAGCGGAATCGGTCCAGTTCGACCAGATCGAAGCGTCGTTCCGTCTGGGTCGACTCCAGACCGTGGGTTCTGGCATGTCGTGACGCAGGGAAGATTACCTGCCGGGAGCGGGCATCGTGGCGCCCCTCTCTCAGCAGGCCCGAGCCGGGAATGTCGACACCCACCAGGACGAGGGTGACGTGCATGCTCATGAAGGCCCGGATCAAATCGAGGGTGTCCTGATCATCGGCCCTGTGCAGGCGAAGCCTCGTAATATCGTCCAGAATCAAGGCTTTTGTGCCGTGATCGTGCAGAGAGTTGGCGACCTGGCGGATGAGGTCGGGTAGATCCATCCGCGGGTTGAGCGGCGCGCCGTAGAAGTTCAGGATGGCCTTACAGGTGCTTTTCGGCTTCGCGGTCACTGGCGTCTGGACGTATGCGACAGGGATGTGCAGATCGCGGGCCCCGGCAACCGCCGCGGGGTTGAGGTGTCGGTGCAGCTCAAGCCACGAGTCCTCGAAGGTCGCAGCGATCTCACAAATCGTCTCTGTCTTGCCCTGGTAGCCGCCGCCGGTCACCATCACGCCGGCCCTCGTGCTGGGTTTCCGCTTGAGCGCGTTGGTCATGATGCGTCCGTGCAGCAGCTTGGTGACGGCCTTGGTCATCGGAGTCTGCAGAAGCGGCAGGTTGGCGTGAGTGGCCGCGCGGTGCAGATCATGCAGAGACCTTCTCCGTCCGCTCAAGCGTCGCCACTCGGCAAGGCCCAGTCGGGGCGCGGGCACGAAGCTGTTGCGGGTCGTTCGCCAGTGCTCCCATCCACTCACGGTGTCCCGCATAGGCGGAGAGCCGGGCAGGAGGAATGGGACCGGCCCGTCGTCTCCCGGGGTGCTCATGCAGGCTCCGGACTCAGCTCGGGGGCCTGACCATCGTCCTCATCCTCGTCGGGCAGCAGGAACAGATTTCGGGCCCGCAGGGAGTCCCCCAGCAGCGGCGGAGGCGGCGGCGGCTGGGAGACGGCGGCTTCGCGGCGACGCTGGCGATCCTCCGTGACGGCCCGGCGGGTTCGCTGAGCGAGCTCAGCGGGCCGGTCGGGTGGAGGAAGCCTATTCAGCGGAGTGGACGGCCGGTCGGCGGCGGCAGCACGTGCCCGCTCCATCTCGCGGGCCCGTTCGGTCTTCTGCTGGGCTGTCATCTGGGTCGGCCAGTCCGCAACCGGTGTCCGTGCAGCCAGCAGCTTGAGCAGGACCGGCAGCAGTTCCCTGTCATCCTGCGGCTTGAGCCCAGTGCGGGCCGCCTCGCGGAGGAGTTCGCGTACGCGTGTGTCGGCGAAGGCCGGGACGTCATCCCCGGGCGGCAGTCCGTTCCAATCCAGAGCATGCCAGCACCCGGACCGTTCGGGATCTTCGAAGTAGACCCGCCGGCAGTCCCGTGGATCGCAGTTGACCGCCCACTTGCCTGCGTGACGTCCGCCGCGGCCGGAGCGTCGGCCGCGGAAGGCGTCCAGCACGGGGTCGGTGCCGCCGTACCAAAGTCCGCCGATCTTCACCCCGCGCCGTCGGTCGATCTTCACGAAGTGGGCGGGCAGCAACTCGTAGTACAGATCCGGCTCGGGAATCTCCAGGCTGATCCCGTCGCGGGCTGCCGCAGCGGCGAACAGCGTGTTCGGGCTGTGCCGCCCGCCGGGGTCCCAGGCCGGTGCGTACTGGCCCAGCCTGCGGTTTTGCCAGACCGCGACGATCCAGGTCGCCAGTAGATGTTCCATCTCCGCGAGCGTCCAGACCGCGTCGCCTTCCGGGTCGGCGCCGCGGTCGGCGATATCGACGCCGCGGTAGCCGAGCAGCATCTCCAGCAGCAGTGACTGGATTCCTGAGAACGCGCGTTCGCAGGCGGCCTTGTCGGTCGGCCGCATGGCGCGGGCCGGCAGCAGATCGATTCCCAGTCGGCGGGCTACGGAGACGATGTGATGGTTCTTGTAGACGCTGCCGTGGTCACTGGTCACCGTCTCCGGGGCGAAGAACGGGAGTCCGGCCACCTCGTGCCCGGCGAACTGGGCGACCAGCGCGGCCGGGACGCCAGGGTAGGGCCACTCCATCTCCTGGCCCCAGCCGGGGCGCATTGGCAGCGGCCGCAGAACATCCCGGAGCAGCATCGCCACCTCCACCGACGACTCCGACACCGGCGTGAGGCGGAACGCGACCAGGGAATGCGAGTAGGCGTCGAGCGCGAGGGTGAGGTGGGCGGTGATCGGGAGGCCGAAGATGTCGTCGAGGACCTTCACCGGCAGCGGCGTGGTGTCCAGCGCGACCACCTGGCCTGGTCGGGTGACCACGACCTTCGCCTTCCCCGTCTCCACTGCGGCAGCGGAGCGGACATAGCGCTGACGAGTGCCGCCGCTCCCGAACCACTCCTTCCACACGTTCGCCAGCGTCGTGTAGTGCGGGACGTGTACCTCGGCGTCGAACTTCTCGGCCACGTACTGGTGGATCATCCGTTCCTTGGTCTTCATGCTCACCTTTGAGCGGTGCAGGCACTCGGCGTGAACGGCCCGAATCGCCTCGGCGACCTCCTCGGTGACCGCCCGCCGCCCTCGCAGGGGCGGCGTCCACCGCCCGTCCGCCAGGCCCATCAGCCCGTGCTCGGCGTACTGGGCGGCCATCCGCTTCAGTGTGCGTTCACTGAACCATTCCAGTCCCAGGTGCTTGGCCTCCTGGCGGTCCAGTTGCCTCAGCTCGGCCGCCTTGGTCTGGCGTCGCTCGGTCAACGTGGTGTGCGACGGGTCGTACTCGGACCTGGGCTCTCCCGGCTGTGCCCAATGCCGACTGCCGCTGCGGTAGCCGGTCTGGACCTCCAGGAGATGCGCCATCCTGATCCGTGCCCTGGTCAGATCATGTTCCTGGAGATCTTCGGCCCCTGATCGCTGGCGCCCCTCAAGCATCACGGCCTCCCCGTCGGATAGATCCACGCAGCGTCACCCAACGGCTGGGCAAGATCCACCGCCAGGCGCCGGTGCCATAGGAGATGGACAGCATGCGCGCGAGCGACCGCAGGCAGCGACGTGGCGTCCGTCAGCTCTCCCAACCGCCGTGGACGTTCGGAGGCCAACTCCAGCAGTTCACCGTGCAGGCCGAGACGGTCGGCCATCGGCCGACGTCGGGCAGACAGCGCGTCCAGCCCGGTGACCACGTTATGGCGCCAGCCGGTCACCACCAGGTAGCGCCATCCGGCTGCGGCTGCCGCCCGCTCGGCCGCGGCGAACTTCACTAGTAGGGCTTGGTTATCTTGGGGGAAGGAGGGCGTGTTGGCCTCGCGGAGGTGAGGGCCATGGCTCCGCAGGAGCTCGTGGAGGCCCAGGACCGGTTGGCGGCGTTCGCGGCCGAGGTGTTCGCCCCGTTGGGACGGTCCGACCAGCGGCGGTGGGGCGAGCGGTATGTGCGCGGGCTGCTCGGTGCGGGCCGCCGCAAGTCGATGGAGCCGATGGCGGCCCGGCTGGGGGTGGACCGGCAGGGCCTGCAGCAGTTCCTGGCCGACGCCCCGTGGTCCCATCAGATGGTGCTGGCCGAGCTGGCCTGGCGCATGGAGCCGGTCATCCGCCCGGCCGCCTGGGTGATCGACGATGTGTCCTTTCCCAAGGACGGCCACGCCTCGCCCGGCGTGGCCGCGCAGTACTGCGGGGCGCTGGGCAAGACCGCCAACTGCCAGGTCGCCCCGAGCGTGCACCTGGTCACCGACGCGGCCTCCTGTCCGGTGAACTGGCGGCTGTTCCTGCCCGAGCAGTGGGACGTGACCGCCGCGCCCGCCGAGGACGCCGACCAGGTGGCCAAGCGCCGCCGCCGGGCCCACATCCCCGACGAGGTCTGGCATGTCGCCAAGTGGCAGCTGGCCGTCGACATGGTCGACGAGCTGCGGTGCTGGGGGCTGGACCCGCCGCTGATCGTGGCCGACGAGGGCTACGGTCAAGACGGTGCCTTCCGGCTGGCGTTGGAAGAGCGCGGCATCGACTACGTGGTCGGGGTGCGTTCGGACACTGCGGTGCTGCCCGAGACCGCCACGCGTACCGCTCCGGCCTGGTCGGGCACCGGCCGGCCCCCGGTGCCCCGCTACCGGCAGGCACCCACCTCGGTGCGCACGCTGGTGCAGGACGCCGGGCACGGCGCCCTGCACCGGGTGACCTGGCGGCAGGGCTCCAAGGGCCCGTTGCGCTCGCGGTTCGCCGCACTGCGGGTGCGCCCCGCCGGAGTGCGGCTGCGCCGGGCGCACCCCGGCGAGGACCTGCCGGTGTGCTGGCTGCTGGCCGAGTGGCCCGCCGGCGAGAAGGAGCCGACCAAGTACTGGCTCTCCACGCTGCCCGCGGACACCCCCCTGCGGCACCTGGTGCGCTCGGCGAAGCTCCGCTGGCGGGTCGAGCACGACTACCGCGAGCTGAAGACCGCCTTGGGGCTGGGTCACTTCGAGGGCCGCACCTGGAACGGCTTCCACCGGCACCTCACCCTGGCCTCGGTCGCCCAGGCGTTTTGCACCCTGGAGCGACTGTCCCCGAAAGCGGCGGCCACGGCCTGACGACCTACCAGGTCGTGGCCGGACTGCAGGTCCTGCTGGCCTGCTGGGCCGGGCGCTGCCCGCTGTGCCGGACGCCGCTGCCCCCACCCAGACACACCAAGCCCATCCCAACCTAACCAAGCCCTACTAGGTCCTTGTCCTTGATCAGATGGCCGGGCCGGACGTCGATCAGCACCGCTGTCCCGGGCAGCAGCACCAGGAAGTCCGGGGTGTGGTCCTCGGTGCCGTCGGCGGTGGTGAACCGCAACCTGAACGGCTGGGCCAGCACCTCCTCGACACCACCCACGAAGTCCAACGCCAGCAGCAGACGGCGCTCAGCCAGGCTCTCGAAGCCATGCATCCGGCCTGTGGCCAGCATGTACTGCAATCCGGGACGGTGCCGCTGTCCCGCCTGCCAGGTGAAGGCGCGTACTGGGGCCGACACGAACACCGGAAAGCCGGCCAGGTCCCGGACGGGGCAGATCACCTCAGCCCGAGCCGCCTTCCACGCCGTGATCCACCGACACGTCCACCCCGGCCCCGTCTCCAGCCCTGCGGCTGCTGTCGGGTCGACGGCGTACGGAACGACGAGGTCATCGAGGGTGCAGTTGTGTGACCACACGGGTCCCGGCTCAAGGGCCAGAGTACGGGCCGATACCTCCATGCCACCAGCACAGCCCGCCCGAGCGGCCTCCCGTACAACTTCCCACGAAAACCCAGCAGGTGAGTGCGGCGACCGCTACCCTGCGGGCCACCCCAGACACTCACAGGCCAACTCGACCGCTCATGGGCCAACTGAAGCGCTCAGTCACACGGGCTTCGACAGAGTCCCGCTGTCGAGGATTGCATAAACGTGCAACAGAACGTATAGTCATGCCATACAGGAGGAGGGTTCCATGGCGGTACGCGTGGCGGTGGCCGGAGCGAGCGGTTACGCGGGTGGGGAGCTGCTGCGTCTGCTGCTGGCGCACCCGGAGGTCGAGATCGGTGCCCTGACCGGGAACTCCAACGCCGGTCAGCGGCTCGGCGCGCTGCAGCCGCATCTGCTGCCCCTCGCCGACCGGACACTGCAGGAGACCACCCCCACGGTCCTCGCCGGACACGACGTCGTGTTCCTCGCCCTGCCCCACGGGCAGTCCGCCGCCGTCGCCGAGCAACTCGGGCCCGAGGTGCTCGTGGTCGACATGGGCGCGGACTTCCGGCTCGAGAGCGCGGCCGACTGGGAGAGGTTCTACGGCACCCCGCACGCCGGGACCTGGCCCTACGGCCTGCCCGAACTGCCGGGCGCCCGCGCCGCGCTGGAGGGGTCCAAGCGCATCGCGGTGCCCGGTTGCTACCCGACCGCCGCCTCGCTCGCGCTCTTTCCCGCGTACGCCGCCGGGCTCGCCGAGAACGAGGCTGTCATCGTCGCGGCCTCCGGCACCTCCGGCGCGGGCAAGGCCCCCAAGCCGCACCTGCTCGGCAGCGAGGTGATGGGGTCGATGTCCCCGTACGGTGTCGGTGGTGTCCACCGGCACACCCCGGAGATAGTCCAGAACCTCCGCGCCGCCGCCGGCGAGCACGTGTCCGTCTCCTTCACGCCGACCCTCGCGCCGATGCCCCGGGGCATCCTCGCCACGTGCAGCGCGAAGGCAAGGCCCGGCGTCACCGCCGAATCGGTGCGCGCCGCGTACGAGAAGGCGTACGCCGACGAGCCGTTCGTCCGGCTGCTGCCCGAGGGGCAGTGGCCCGCCACCGCGTATGTCTACGGTTCCAACGCCGTTCAACTGCAGGTCACGTACGACGTCGCCGCGCACCGCATCATCGCGATCAGCGCCATCGACAACCTGACCAAGGGCACCGCGGGCGGCGCCGTGCAGAGCATGAACATCGCCCTCGGGCTCGACGAGAGCACCGGGCTTTCCACGATCGGAGTCGCACCGTGAGTGTCACGGCAGCAAAGGGGTTCCGGGCGGCGGGGATCGCCGCCGGGATCAAGGAGAACGGCAACCCGGACCTGGCCCTTGTGGTCAACGACGGGCCCCGCCGTGCCGCCGCGGGCGTCTTCACCTCCAACCGCGTGAAGGCCGCACCGGTGCAGTGGTCCGAGCAGGTCCTCAAGGCCGGACAGGTCTCCGCGGTCGTCCTCAACTCCGGCGGCGCCAACGCCTGCACCGGTCCGAAGGGCTTCCAGGACACGCACGCCACCGCGGAGAAGGCCGCCGAGGTCCTCGGCCGGGGCGCCATCGAGGTCGCCGTATGCTCCACCGGCCTCATCGGCGTCCTGCTGCCGATGGACAAACTGCTCCCGGGCATCGAGACGGCCGCCGCCCAGCTGTCCGAGCACGGCGGCGAGAAGGCCGCCATCGCCATCAAGACCACCGACACCGTGCACAAGACGTCCGTCGTGAGCAAGGAGGGCTGGACCGTCGGAGGCATGGCCAAGGGCGCCGGCATGCTCGCCCCCGGCCTCGCCACCATGCTCGTGGTCATCACCACGGACGTCGACGCCGACGACGAGACGCTGGACAAGGCCCTGCGAGCCGCCACCGAGGTCACCTTCGACCGGGTCGACTCCGACGGCTGCATGTCGACCAACGACACCGTGCTCCTCCTGGCCTCGGGCGCGTCCGGGATCACCCCCGGCGACGAGGAGTTCGCGGAGGCCGTCCGCGAGGTCTGCGCCGACCTCGGCCGGCAGCTCATCGGCGACGCCGAGGGCGCGAGCAAGGACATCAAGGTCGAGGTGATCAACGCCGCGACCGAGGAGGACGCCGTCGAGGTGGGCCGCTCCATCGCCCGCAACAACCTGCTCAAGTGCGCGATCCACGGCGAAGACCCCAACTGGGGCCGTGTCCTGTCGGCGATCGGCACCACGAAGGCCGCCTTCGAGCCGGACCAGCTCAATGTCGCCATCAACGGCGTCTGGGTCTGCAAGAACGGTTCCGTGGGCGAGGACCGGGAGCTCGTCGACATGCGCTACCGCGAGGTGCACATCGTTGCCGACCTCGCCGCGGGCGGAGCGACCGCCACCATCTGGACCAACGACCTCACCGCCGACTACGTCCACGAGAACAGCGCCTACTCCTCATGAACAACGGAACGACGCGCAAGCACACCGCGCTCCCCAAGGCGCAGATCCTCATTGAGGCACTGCCCTGGCTGACCCGCCACCACGGCAAGACGGTCGTCATCAAGTTCGGCGGCAACGCCATGGTGAACGAGGAGCTGAAGGCCGCCTTCGCCCAGGACGTGGTCTTCCTGCGGCACGCGGGGCTGAAGCCGGTCGTCGTACACGGCGGCGGACCTCAGATCAGCGCCGCCCTGGACCGGCACGGCATCGTCAGCGAGTTCAAGGCGGGCCTGCGGGTCACTACCGAGGACGCCATGGACGTGGTACGGATGGTGCTGGCCGGGCAGGTGCAGCGTGAGCTGGTCGGGCTGCTCAACCAGCACGGCCCGCTCGCGGTCGGCCTCACCGGCGAGGACGCACACACCATCACCGCCACCAAGCACCGGCCCGAGATCGACGGCGTGTCCGTCGACATCGGGAGGGTGGGCGAGATCACCGAGATCGACACGGGCGCGATCGAGGCCCTGCTCGCCGACGGCCGCATCCCGGTCGTCTCCTCCATCGCCCGCAGTCAGGACGACGGACATGTCTACAACGTCAATGCTGATACGGCGGCTGCGGCTCTGGCTGCGGCACTGGGCGCCGAAACCCTCATGGTCCTCACGGACGTCGAAGGCCTCTACGAGGACTGGCCCCACTCCGACGAGGTGATCAGTCGCCTGACCGCCACCCAACTGGAAAAACTGCTGCCGGAGCTGTCCTCGGGCATGGTGCCGAAGATGGAGGGCTGCCTGCACGCCGTCCGCAACGGCGTCAACACCGCCCGCGTCATCGACGGCCGGGTCCAGCACTCGATCCTGCTGGAGATCTTCACCGACGAGGGCATCGGCACGATGGTCCTGCCCGACGCATCCGATCAGGGGAACAAGGGGGACGCGGTATGACCGCCGGCTCGGCCAACGAGCAGCTCACCCAGCGGTGGCAGGGTGCGCTGATGAACAACTACGGCACCCCCCGGCTGCCCCTCGTCCGAGGTGAGGGCACCCGGCTGTGGGACGCCGACGGCAAGGAGTACCTCGACTTCGTCGGCGGCATCGCGGTCAACGCGCTCGGCCACGCCCACCCGGCCGTCGTGGAGGCGGTCGGCAGGCAGATCGCCTCGCTCGGCCATGTCTCCAACCTGTTCATCGCCGAACCGCCCGTCGCCCTGGCCGAACGGCTGCTCCAGCTCTTCGGCCGGGACGGCAAGGTCTTCTTCTGCAACTCCGGAGCCGAGGCCAACGAGGGCGCCTTCAAGATCGGACGGCTGACCGGGCGCACCCATATGGTCGCCACCGAGGGCGGCTTCCACGGGCGCACCCTGGGCGCCCTCGCGCTGACCGGCCAGCCCGGCAAGCAGGAACCGTTCCTTCCGCTGCCCGGCGATGTCACGCACGTCCCCTATGGCGATGCGCAGGCCCTGGCCGCCGCGGTTACGGAGGACACCGCCCTGGTCATCATCGAGCCGGTCCAGGGCGAGAACGGGGTCGTCGTCCCGCCCGCCGGCTATCTCAAGGCGGCACGCGCGATCACCGCCGCCACCGGGGCGCTGCTCGTCCTCGACGAAGTGCAGACCGGTGTCGGACGCACCGGGCACTGGTTCGAGTACCAGGCCCACGAAGGCGTCCTGCCGGACGTGGTCACGCTTGCCAAGGGGCTCGGCGGCGGCCTGCCGCTCGGCGCCACCGTCGCCTTCGGCCGCGCCGCGGACCTGCTCCAGCCGGGACAGCACGGCACGACCTTCGGGGGGAACCCCGTCGCGTGCGCCGCCGGGCTCGCCGTCCTCGACACCATCGCGGGCGAGGGTCTCCTGGACAACGTCAAGCGGCAGAGCGAGAAGCTGCGCGACGGAATCGAGTCCCTGGGGCACCCGCTCGTCAGCCATGTCCGGGGCTCCGGCCTGCTCCTGGGTATCGTGCTCACCGAGCCGCTCGCGCCGCGGGCGCAGCAGACGGCTCAGGACGCCGGTCTCCTGGTGAACGCGCCCGCCCCGAACGTCGTACGGCTGATGCCGCCGCTGAACCTCGGCGACGACGAGGTGGGGGTGTTCCTCCGGGCGCTTCCCGGTGTCCTCGACGCAGTGAACGGGGACGGACGAGCCGGAGAATGAGACGACGATGAGTCAGGCGCAGGACCACGAGCACGCGGGGCCCGCCCTGCCGCAGACCCGCACCGCACGCCACCGCCGGATCGTTGACATCCTCAACCGGCAGCCGGTGCGCTCCCAGAGCCAGCTGGCGAAACTCCTCGCCGACGACGGGCTGAGCGTCACCCAGGCGACGCTCTCCCGGGACCTGGACGAGCTGAACGCGGTGAAGATCCGCAACACCGACGGAGACCTCATCTACGCGGTCCCCAGCGAGGGCGGCTTCCGCACCCCGCGCGCGCCGCTCGGCGAGTCGGCCAAGGAGGAGCGGATGCGGCGCCTGTCCCAGGAGCTGCTGATCTCCGCGGAGGCCTCCGCCAATCTCGTGGTCCTGCGTACACCGCCGGGTGCGGCCCAGTTCCTCGCCTCGGCCATCGACCAGGCGGAACTGCACGACATCCTCGGAACCATCGCGGGCGACGACACACTGCTGCTGATCAGCCGCGACCCGACCGGTGGCCAGGCGCTGGCGGACCATCTGCTGCGATTGGCGCAGAACAACCACTGAGACACGTTCGGGAGGGCGTACCGGACCGGTACGCCCTCCCGCGTTCGTCTCTCCTGCTCACCCCAGGGGGCGTGCCCTTTATCCCAGGCGCGCCGCAAGGCCTCCGGTGCACCGCACCTCGTCGCCCGCCGTGATCAGCAGGGCCTCCACGTCCGGCAGGGACTCCAGCCAGTCCAGCGCCTGCCGCGAGCCCATCGCGAACGCGGCCGTGGCCCAGCAGTCGGCCCAGGTCAGCCGGGGGCCCACCACGGTCACCGCCACCAGGTCCGTGACAGCGGATCTGCCGGTGCGGGGGTCGACGATGTGCGCGCCGCGCTCCGCGGTCCCGGACGTGGCCACGGCCAGTTCACGGTCGACGGCCGCGGAGACCACCGCCGCGAGCCCGCCGGGCCGCAGCGGGTCCGCGATGCCCACGCGCCAGGGCCGGTGCGGTGCGGGCATGCCGTACATCTGCACGTCTCCGCCGCCGTTCACACTGACCCCGTCCGCCCCGGACGCCGCCAGCAGCCGGGCCGCCCGTTCGACCGCCCAGCCCTTCACGATCCCGGTCGGGTCGACCTCGCCCTGGAACCTCGTGCTGAACCAGCCGTCGCTCACCCGCTCCGCCTCGGCGCCGAGGGCGAGCACCTCGGCGACCTCCGGGTCGCACTCCTCGATCGTCAGCTCTCCACGGGCCAGCCGCGAGACCTGGCTGTCCTCCCGGTAGGTGCTGAACACCTCGTCGACGCGGTGCAGGCCCGCGACCGCCTGCTCCAGCGCGGTCTGTACGGTACCCGGCGCGCCTCCGCGCACGTCGAAGGAGACGACGGTGCCCATCACCTCTTCCACATGGCGCAGCGCGGGCGGTGCCCCGGCGGGGTCGGTCATCTCGCCGACCACTCAGCCACCGGCCTTGTCGAGGGCCGACTGCAGCGACTCCTTGTATCCGGCGCTGGTGTACGTGGCGCCGGAGACCGCGTCGATGTGCGCACTCTGCGCGCTCACCGCCTCCTGGTTGAGCTTGGGCACGGCGAGGGCGGTCTTCTGGTCGCTGACCCCGCCCTTGGGTGCCTGGACGGCCTCGGCCTCGGTGATCTTCCCGCCGCTGACGGTGAGGCGGACCTGGACGTTGCCGTACTGCGTCTGGGACACATCACCCGTCACCGTACGTGCCTGGGCCGAGGTCCCGGAACCGCCTGCCGCCCCCGACGAACCGCTCCGGGACCCGGAACCGCCTGCCACCCCCGACGAACCGCTCCCGGAGGCGGCCTTCGCCTTGTCGATCGCCGACTGCAGCGACTGCTTGTATCCGCCGCTGGTGTACGTGGCGCCGGAGACGGCGTCGATCTGCGCGCTCTGCGCGGCGACGGCCTCCTGGTTGAGCTTGGGCACGGCGAGGGCGGTCTTCTGGTCGCTGACCCCGCCCTTGGGTGCCTGGACGGCCTCGGCCTCGGTGATCTTCCCGCCGCTGACGGTGAGGCGGACCTGGACGTTGCCGTACTGGGTCCGGGCCACGTCACCGGTGACCGTCCGCGTGCCCGTCTGCTGCCCGCTGCCGCCCTGCGGCGACTCCTGCGCCGCCGCGGTCTGCTGGGGGGCGGCTCCGTCGGCCGCCTGGGCCGAGGCCGGGTCGGACGCCGGCTTCAGCGACAGCAGCAGCACGATCCCGGACACGGTCGCGGCGCCCGCCAGCACGGCACGCCGAATGGGGTGGCTGTTCCTCATCTCTCCTGAGCTCCTGATGTCCGTCGCTCACATCTCGAACGACTCGTGATGGATGCGGCGGGCAGGGACCCCCGCGCCGCGCAGTGCCTCGTACACCTGCTGGGCGAAGCCGGGCGGCCCGCACATGAAGACGTCGTGCCGGTCGATGTCCGGCAGCTTGCGGCGCAGAGTGTCCGCGGAGATGTCCGGGCGCTCGCCGTCCGGACTGTTGACCGCGTACATCAGCCGTGCCCCGCGTTCCTCGGCGATCTGGGCCAGCTCGTCCCACAGGGCCAGGTCCTGAGTGCTGTTGGCCCGGTACAGCAGCGTCAGATCACCCGCCGCGCCGGGCAGTGTCTCGAACAGCGCCCGCATCGGCGTGATGCCGACGCCGCCCGCCACCAGCAGCACCTTGCCGCGGCTGCGCCGGTCGGCGGTCAGCGCCCCGTACGGGCCCTCGGCCCACACCCGGGTGCCGGGCTCCAGGTCACGCAGCGCGGAGCTGTGGTCGCCGATCGCCTTCACGGTGATGCGGAGCATGTTGGGGCGGGGCGCCGCCGACAGCGAGTACGGATGCGAACTGAAGCGCATGCCGGGCGCGAGGAACCGCCAGCGGAAGAACTGCCCGGCCTCCGCGCCCATCCGGTGCAGCTTGCGCCCGCTCATCAGCACCGAGACGATCCCGGGCGTCTCCTCGATGACGGCTTCGACCCGCAGCCGGTGGCGCATGTTCAGCCGTACCGGGGTGATGATCCGGTACCAGACCATGAGCGCGGTCACCGACCCGTACAGCGCGTACCAGGCGGTCTTCGCCTCCGGCTGGGCGGCGAACTCGTTGCCCGTGGACAGCTGGTGCCAGAACGACAGGTACGTGGCCGCGTAGGTGAGCAGATGGACGTGGTACCAGAGGTCGTAGGAGATCCTGCGGCGGATCGGGCCGATCGAGATCAGCCCGATGAGCACCAGCAGACCGGTGCCGATGGCGGCAAGGCCGACGTCCGGCAGCTGGTTGATCGAGTCGATGGTCTGCTGCACGATTCCGCCGAGGCTCCTGCCCGCCTGGAGGGCGTAGCCCCACATGGTCAGGAAGAGGTGGGCGAGGACGAGGCAGATGGTGTAGCGGCCCGTCATCGCGTGCCAGCGGGCGACCCGGTCGGAGCCCACGCGGCGCTCCAGGGCGGGCACCCGCGCCATCTGCAGCACGACCAGCGCCATCAGATAGCCGGCGAGCAGGCCGGTGATCCGGCCCGCGTTGAGGATCTTGCTGGTGTTGTCGGCGATGGACGGGGTGTTCATCCACCACAGCCAGATGACGCCCGCCGCGCCCGCCCAGACGGCGACGACCAGCGGGACGGCAGGGGAGCGGCGTGGGCGGATGGCGCGCATCGTCTGGCGCCGCGCGGCGCGGCCACCGGCGATCGTGGACACGGTCTCCTCCGTGGTCCTCCGTGGGACGGGTGAGGCCAGTGGCCCCCTTGGCCCACAGGTACGTGGCGGAACGGCCACGCGTTCAACCCTTCGCAGAGTCCAGTGCCGACTGGAGTGACTGCTGGTAACCCTGACTCGTGTAAGTCGCCCCGGAGACGACGTCGATGTTCGCGCTCCGGGCGGCCAGCGCCTCCCGGTTCAGCTGCGGGACGGCATAGCTGTTGATCTCCTGGTCCCTCGGGTTCTCCTGCGGGTACGTCACCGCCGTCACATCGGTCAGCTCGCCGTTCTTCACCGTGATCCGGACCTGGACGGGGCCGTAGCGGGTCTCGACCGAGTCCCCGGTGACGGTCCTCGTGCCCGCCGTGCTCGCCGTGGCCGGCGCGCTCGATCCGCTGGAACCGCCCGCGTCGCCGGACCCAGCGGACCCGCCGGATCCGGCCGACGCGCTAGCAGTACTGGTCGGGGCAGGTGCGGCCACGGCCGGAGCGGGCGGGGTGTGCGGCTTCAGCGACAGCAGCAGCACCATCCCGGTGACGGTGGCGGCACTCGCCAGCACGATCCGGCGCAGCGGGCTCTTCCTCTTCAACGGGTGCATGACGGCCTCACAGCTCGAACGACTCGTGGTGGATACGGCGGTCGGGGACGCCGGCCGCGTGCAGCGCCTCGTACATGTCCTCGGCGAAGCCGGGCGGGCCGCACAGAAAGACGTCGTGGTCGGCGAGACCGGGCACCGCCGAGTGCAGGGCCCCGGGCGTCAGGCGCGGGCGCGAGCCGTTCTCGCCGTTGAGGGCGTACAGCACCCGGGCGCCGCGCCAGCGGGCGATCGCCTCGAGCTCGGCCCCCAGCGCCAGGTCCTCGGCCGCGCCGGCCCGGTACAGCAAGGTCACCTCGCCCGGCAGGGTCTCGAAGAGGGCGCGCAGCGGGGTGATCCCGACGCCGGCGGCGATCAGCAGCGACCTGCCCGTGGTCTGCCGGCCCGCGGTCAGCGACCCGTACGGGCCCTCCGCCCACACCCGGGTGCCGGGCCGCAGCCGGGCCACCAATGTGCTGTGGTCGCCGAGCGCCTTGACAGTGATGCGCAACTGGGTGCGGCGCGGCGGTGCCGACAACGAGTACGGCGTGGACGTCCAGCACAGGCCGCGGGTGAGGAACCGCCACCGGAAGAACTGCCCCGGCTCGGCGTCCAGCTCGTCCAGGCGCCGGCCGCGCACGACGACCGACCAGACGCCCCGTGCCTCCTGGTGCACCGACTCCACCCGGAAGCGGTGGCGCAGATTGGCCCGCACCGGGACGAGGAGCCGGAACCACACGACGAGGGCCGCGACGCCCAGGTACAGCACGTACCAGGCGGCCTGCGCGGCCTTGTTCCCGATGAACTCCGCGCCCAGCGCCAGCTGGTGCCCGAAGGTGAGGAAGACCGCCGCATAGGTCAGCAGATGCGTGTAGTACCAGAACTCGTGGCTGATCCTGCGGCGGACGGCACGCGCCGAGGTGATGCCCACCGCGAAGAGCACGAGGGTCCCGAGAGCGGCCTTCAGCATCTCGGGGTAGTGCAGGACCACGTTGACCGTCTCGTGCACGATCGAGGCCCGGTCCTGCGCGGCGTACCCGGCCAGGATCAGCACGATGTGCGCGACCAGCAGACAGACCGTGTACCGCCCCGCCATCGCATGCCAGCGCGCCACCCGGTCCGAACCGATCCGCCGCTCCAGCAGCGGCACCCGTGCCATCAGCCCGACGAGCACCGCGCAGGAGTACCCGCACAGCAGACCGGCGATCCGTCCCGCCCCCTGCAGCCGGCCGGCCGTGCCCACGACCGAGCCGGTGCTCTGCCACCACAGGGCCACCACGGCCGCCGCCCCGGCCCACAGCAGGGCCGGCACCAGGCCTGCCGGGAAGCGCCTGACGAGCGGTGGCGCGGGCGGCGCCTGCTGCTGGTGGACCGTGGTCATGATCCGTTCCTTTCGGACATCGGGAACGCAACTGTGCCGCCGGAACCTCTGTGGCGGCTCTGAGGAATCTGAGCCCGTGCTGAAGAAACCGGGGGAGGGGCCCCTGGGCAGGGGACCCTCGGCGGGCGTGCCCCGGCATTCATGGCGAACTCAGAGGAAGCGGCCTCCACGGACGCCGCCGGGAGGGGGGATCCTGGAGAGCGCGATGAACACACCCCGCTCCGGCCGCCCCGCCCTCACCCGCCCCGACGGCACGCCCCTGCGCGTTCTCGTCGTCGATGACGATCCGGACCTCGCCGAGGTGCTGTCGGGAGCCCTGCGGTACGAGGGCTGGGAGGTGCGCACGGCGGGCGACGGCGCCTCGGCCGTCACCGAGGCCCGCGATCTGCTGCCCGACGCCGTCGTCCTGGACGTGATGCTGCCGGACACCGACGGCTTCGCCGTGCTGCGCTCCCTTCACGAGGTGAAGCCCGAGGTCTGTGTGCTCTTCCTCACTGCCCGCGACGCCGTGGAGGACCGGATCGCCGGCATCACGGCGGGCGGAGACGACTATGTGACCAAGCCGTTCAGCCTCGAGGAGGTCGTCGCCCGGCTGCGCGGACTGCTGCGCCGGGCCGGCATGGCGCGCCAGCTGGAGGAGGGCCCCCGGCTGACGGTCGGCGACCTGGTCATGGACGAGGAGGCCCGCGAGGTGACCCGGGCCGGCCGGCTGATCGAGCTGTCGCCGACCGAGTTCGAACTGCTGCGCTTTTTGATGCGCAACCCGCGGCGGGTGCTCAGCAAGCCGCAGATCCTCGACCGGGTGTGGTCCTACGACTTCGGCGGCCAGGCCCATGTCGTCGAGCTGTACATCTCCTACCTGCGCAAGAAGGTGGACGCCGGCCGTGAGCCCATGATCCACACGGTGCGCGGGGCCGGATACGTGCTCAAGCCGGGGGCCCGGTGAGGGCCCGGCTGCGGTGGGTGCGGCACCTGCCCTGGCCGCGCACGCTGCGATCCCGGCTGACCGCCGGGCTCGTCGTCCTGCTCGCGCTCTGCTGCGCCACGGTGGGGGTGGCCGCCGTGGTGGAGCTGAACGGCTTCCTCACCGGCCGGCTCGACCAGCAGCTGCGCGACGTCGGCCCGCGCTTCCCGGCGAGCCTGGAGCACGGCGTCAGGCTCTCGGACCACGACGGGGACGAGCACGGCGACACCCGCAAGCAGTCCACCGGGACCTTCGGCGCCTGTGTGGTCCACGGCACGGTCACCAGCGCGGCGGTGGTGCGCCCCCTCAGCGACAGCACCCATCTGAGCGCCCCGCTGGACACGCGGGACCGGCGCATGCTCGCAGCGATCCCGACGGACGGCCGGGGCCACACCGTCCGTCTGGCCTCCCTCGGCGGGTACCGCCTGATGGCGGCGGCCGCCCCGGACGGCGACGTGCTGATCACCGGACTGCCGCTGGAGCCGGTCGAGGCCGCGGTGCACCGCCTGGAGCTCGTCGCCGTGGTCGTCTTCGGCGCGGCCCTCGCGGTCACCGGGGTCGCCGGCGCCCTGTGGGTGCGCTGGTCCCTGCGGCCGCTGAACCGGGTGGCCGCGACCGCCACGCGGGTCAGCGAACTCCCGCTCGCCAGCGGTGAGGTCGCCCTGCCGCCGCGCGCCCCCGAGAACGAGCCGCGCAGCGAGGTGGGCCGGGTCGCCACCGCGTTCAACCGCATGCTCGGCCATGTCGAGGACGCCCTGACCAAGCGGCACGCGAGCGAGGAACGGCTGCGCAGCTTCGCCGCCGACGCCAGCCACGAGCTGCGCACTCCGGTCGCCTCGGTCCGCGGACATGCGGAGCTGGCGCTGCTGCACCCGGGCCCGGTCCCGCCGGAGGTGACCCGGGCACTCGAGCGGATCGCCGCCGAGTCGGCCCGCATGGGTGAGATGGTGGACGATCTGCTGCTCCTGGCCCGTCTGGACGCGGGCCGCCCGCTGGAGCGGCGCCCCGTCGACCTGACCCGTCTGGTCCTGGACGCGGTGACCGACGCGCGTGCGGCCGGTCCCGGTCACCGCTGGACGCTGGAGCTGGCCGAGGAGCCGGTGACGGTGACCGGCGACGAGCACCGCCTCCACCAGGTGCTGGCCAACCTGCTGGCCAACGCCCGTCTGCACACGCCGGAGGGCTCGAAGGTGACCGTCTCGCTGGAGGGCGGCGGTGCCGGGGCCGTGCTCACGGTCCACGACGACGGGCCGGGGGTCCCGGGAGACATCCAGCCGGGTGTCTTCGAGCGCTTCACCCGGGCCGAACATCGCCGCCGCCCGGAGAACCACGGCGGCGGCGCCGGGCTCGGCCTGTCGATCGTGGCGGCGGTGGCCGAGGCGCACGGCGGGAGCGTGGGACTGGAGAGCCGCGCGGGATCGACGACGTTCACCGTGCGGCTGCCCGCGGCCCGGGCTAGTAGCGGCTGATCGCGGTCGTCCCGCCGGCCGTCCCGATCGCGATGTGCGGCCGCCGCGAAGAGTCCGCCCACTGCAGGAGCCGCCGCATCGCGTCCTCCGGCACCGACACACAACCGGCCGTCGCGCCCTTGCCGTTCACGTGGAGGAAGATGCCGGCGCCGCGGCCGCGCACCGGATGGTGGTAGTTGAAGCCGATGACCAAGGCATGCCCGTACTGGGGGTCATAAGCGGCCACGTGCTCCGACTCGGAGGCGCGGCAGTCGGGCGGGAGGGGCTCGGTCCAGCGGTTGTAGGAGGTGGAAGCGCTGTCCTCACACCACCACGAATCCTGGTGGACCGGGCGGTACAGCGTCTTGGTGCCCGTGGGGGCGGCCTTGATCCCGAACGCGTACGGCAGGTCGTACAGGCCGGTCGGTGTCGTGCTGGTGCCCTGAGTGCGCGAGCCGCCCTCGACGAGCCCGCGCGCGCCGAAGCGTGCCGGTGCCGAACCGGCCTTCACCCACCGTCCGTCCCGGCGGTCCCACCAGCTGACCGTGCCCGACGTCGCGCCGGTGGTGGGCGCCAGGGCGGTGATCAGCTGGGTGCCGCCGCCGGTGTCCGTCAGCCGCTCCGGCAGCGGGGCGTCTTCACGGGGGACCGGCGCGGCACCGAGCAGAAGGAGGGAGGCGAAGGCGAGGGCGGCTACGACACCAGGACGCATGCGTCAGAACGTAGACGGCGGCAGCGGCAGAGGCAGGCCCGGCAGGCCGTCGAGGCTGGTTTCGACGTGTTCTTTCCTCCGAAAGTAGTCGCTGAGGGAAGGGTCGTCCTCACGTGCGAACCGCTTGCCGTGCAGGTCGCGGTCCTCCTCGTAGGACATGAAGGGCACCGCGTAGCCGCAGGAGTCCCGCACGTGCTCGGCCGTCACGACGATGATCGCGCGCAGACCGTGAGGAGTCGGGTCGATCTCCGGGAAGTGCTCGAGGAGTCCCGGGAACCGGGGGTCGTCGCGGAAGACGGCCTCGCCGCGGCCGTGCACCCGCACGATGTTCGGCGGGCCCTGGAAGGCGCACCACATGAGGGTGATCCGGCCGTTCTCCCGCAGGTGAGCGATGGTCTCGGCGCTGCTCCCGGCGAAGTCCAGGTAGGCGACCGTGAGTTCGTCGACGACGGCGAACGAGCCCCTGAGTCCCTTGGGGGAGAGGTTGACCGTGCCATCGCCCGACAGCGGTGCGGTGGCGGTGAAGAAGACGGGTTGCGCCTCGATGAACGTACGCAGTCTGCCGTCAATGCGTTCATAGGTCTTACCCATGTCCACCGATTATTGGTGAAAGTCGTTCGGCTGTCTAATGAATCGCCGCTTCCGGTTGCCCGTGTCCGCAGGCCCGGTCGAAGCCCCTCCGTGGCGAGGCCCGTGGCGCCGCGCGTGGCTGGATTGACGAATCATGCATGGTGCTGCATACTCATGCATATCAGCGAATGCACTGTGAGGGAGAAACCCGTGACCGAGCGCGTCGTACTCGCCTACTCCGGCGGTCTGGACACCTCCGTCGCCATCGGCTGGATCGCCGAGGAGACGGGCGCCGAGGTCATCGCCGTTGCCGTGGACGTCGGCCAGGGCGGCGAGGACCTGGACGTCATCCGCAAGCGCGCGCTCGCCTGCGGTGCCGTGGAAGCCGAGGTCGCCGACGCCAAGGACGAGTTCGCCGACGAGTACTGCCTCCCGGCGATCAAAGCCAACGCCCTCTACATGGACCGCTACCCGCTGGTCTCCGCGCTCTCGCGGCCGACCATCGTCAAGCACCTCGTCGCCGCGGCCAAGAAGCACGGCGCCACGACGGTCGCGCACGGCTGCACCGGCAAGGGCAACGACCAGGTCCGCTTCGAGGCCGGCATCGTCGCCCTCGCCCCCGACCTGAAGTGCATCGCACCGGTCCGCGACTACGCGATGACCCGCGACAAGGCCATCGCGTTCTGCGAGGCCAAGAACCTCCCGATCGCGACCACCAAGAAGTCGCCGTACTCCATCGACCAGAACGTCTTCGGCCGCGCCGTGGAGACCGGCTTCCTCGAGGACATCTGGAACGCCCCGATCGAGGACATCTACGAGTACACCTCCAACCCGGCCGAGCCCCGTGAGGCCGACGAGGTGATCATCACCTTCGAGAAGGGCGTCCCGGTCGCGATCGACGGCAAGCCCGTCAGCGTCCTGCAGGCCGTCCAGCAGCTCAACGAGCGCGCCGGCGCCCAGGGCATCGGCCGGATCGACATGGTCGAGGACCGGCTGGTCGGCATCAAGTCCCGTGAGGTGTACGAGGCTCCGGGCGCGATCGCCCTGATCAGCGCCCACCAGGAGCTGGAGAACGTCACCGTCGAGCGCGAACTCGCCCGCTACAAGCGGCAGGTCGAGCAGCGCTGGGGCGAACTGGTCTACGACGGCCAGTGGTTCTCCCCGCTCAAGCGCGCGCTGGACGGCTTCATCAACGAGGCCAACGAGCATGTCTCGGGCGACATCCGTATGACCCTGCACGGGGGCCGTGCCGTCGTCACCGGCCGGCGCTCCCAGAAGTCGCTGTACGACTTCAACCTCGCGACCTACGACACGGGCGACACGTTCGACCAGGCCGCGGCCAAGGGCTTCATCGACATCTACAGCCTGTCGTCGAAGATCGCCGCCAAGCGCGACCTGGTCTGACCGCCCGGCCACCTGGCACGCACTAGCCTGACAGCCGCCTCCTCACTTGCCGAGAGTGGGGAGGCGGTCGCACACCGCCACCTTCGAGGAGCAACGCAGAGTGAGCAGCAACAGCGGTGACGTACGGCTCTGGGGCGGCCGTTTCGCCGACGGTCCCGCCGAAGCCCTGGCGAAGCTGTCCGCATCCGTCCACTTCGACTGGCGCCTCGCGCCGTACGACATCGCCGGTTCTCGTGCCCATGCGCGCGTGCTGCGCACGGCGGGGCTCCTCACCGACGACGAGTTGGCGCGCATGATCGACGGGCTCGACCGGCTGGAGGCCGACGTGGCCTCCGGCGAGTTCACCGGCACCGTCGCCGACGAGGACGTGCACACCGCCCTGGAGCGGGGCCTTCTGGAGCGGCTCGGCCCCGACCTCGGCGGCAAGCTGCGCGCGGGCCGCTCCCGCAACGACCAGGTCGCCACCCTCTTCCGTATGTACCTGCGCGACCACGCCCGGATCATCGGCGGTCTGATCGCCGACCTCCAGGACGCGCTGGTCGGACTGGCGGAGGCGCATCCCGGCGTGGCGATGCCCGGCCGTACGCATCTGCAGCATGCCCAGCCCGTGCTCTTCGCGCACCACATTCTCGCTCATGTGCAGTCCCTGTCCCGGGACGCCGAGCGGCTGCGCCAGTGGGACGAGCGCACGGCCGTGTCCCCGTACGGCTCGGGCGCGCTCGCGGGCTCCTCCCTCGGCCTCGACCCGGAGGCGGTCGCCAAGGACCTCGGCTTCGAGCACGGCAGCTCGGCCAACTCCATCGACGGCACGGCCTCCCGCGACTTCGCCGCGGAGTTCGCCTTCATCACCGCGATGATCGGGGTGAACCTGTCGCGTATCGCGGAGGAGGTCATCATCTGGAACACGAAGGAGTTCTCCTTCGTCACCCTGCACGACGCCTTCTCCACCGGCTCGTCGATCATGCCGCAGAAGAAGAACCCGGACATCGCCGAGCTCGCGCGGGGCAAGAGCGGCCGGCTCATCGGCAACCTCACCGGGCTCATGGCCACCCTGAAGGCACTCCCGCTCGCGTACAACCGCGACCTGCAGGAGGACAAGGAGCCGGTCTTCGACTCCATCGACCAGCTTGAGGTCCTGCTCCCGGCCTTCACCGGCATGATGGCGACGCTGACCGTCCACCGTGAGCGGATGGAGGAGCTGGCGCCGGCCGGTTTCTCGCTCGCCACCGACATCGCCGAGTGGCTGGTCAAGCAGGGCGTGCCGTTCCGGGTCGCGCACGAGGTCGCCGGTGAGTGCGTGAAGGCCGCCGAGGCCGAGGGCAAGGAACTGGACGAGCTCACGGACGAGCAGTTCGCGAAGATCTCCGCGCATCTGACCCCCGAGGTGCGGTCCGTGCTGAACGTGCCGGGTGCCCTCGCCTCCCGCAACGGCCGCGGCGGTACGGCGCCCGAGGCGGTCGCCGTGCAACTCGCCGAGGTGAAGGCCGACGTGGCGGCCCAGCACGCGTGGGCGACGGCAAAGCAGAAGAAGTAGCAGGTCGCGTACAGGAAGGGCGTCGCGGGTTAGGTTGGTCGGCAGCCGCAAGGAGCCGACCGAACGGAGCCCGCGATGCCCTTCGCCCGACTGGCCTCAGCAACGACTCCCACCTGCCACCTCGGCCTGGGCCTTGCCGCGATCGGCCGGCCCGGCTACATCAACCTCGGCCGGGAGCAGGACCTCCCGCCCGACCGCAGCGTCGACGCCCTGCGCGAACGCACCCATGAACTGCTCGACGCCGCCTACGCGCAAGGCGTCCGCTACTTCGACGTCGCCCGCTCCTACGGGCGCTCCGAGGAGTTCCTCGCCGGCTGGCTGCACGCACGCCCCGGCATCGACGACGTCGTGGTCGGCAGCAAGTGGGGCTACACCTACACCGCGGCCTGGAGCACCGACGCCGAGCAGCACGAGGTCAAGGACCACGGTCTCGCCACGTTCGAACGGCAGCACGCCGAGACCACGGCCCTGCTCGGCGACCGGCTCGACCTCTACCAGATCCACTCGGTGACCCCGGACAGCCCGGCCCTCACCGACAAGGAACTCCACGCCAAGCTCGCCGAGACAGCCGCGGGAGGCACCACGATCGGCTTCTCCACCAGTGGGCCCGCGCAGGCCGCTGCGATCCGCGCCGCGCTGGAGGTGACGGTCGACGGCGAACCTCTCTTCCGCACGGTGCAGTCCACGTACAACCTGCTGGAGACCTCGGCCGCCCCCGCGCTCGCCGAGGCCCACGACGCCGGGCTCACGGTGATCGTCAAGGAGGGCATGGCCAACGGGCGCCTGGCCGACCCGCACGCGCCGCAGGCGCTGAGGGCCGTGGCGGCGGAGACCTCCCTCGGCAGCGACGCGGTCGCCCTCGCGATGATCCTGCGGCTGCCCTGGGCGGGCGTCGTTCTCTCCGGCGCGGCCACCGTCGGTCAGCTCGCCTCCAACCTGCACGCCGCCGCCGTCGACCTCGGCGAGGAGCAGATCGCGCGGCTCGAAGCCCTCGCCGAGGAGCCGGGCGCGTACTGGGAGCAGCGGGGCCGGCTGCCCTGGCACTGACCAACGCCCGCCGACGGAGATCGTGAGACACACACGCTTCTGATGAGACAAGAATGTCTCACACGGGTTATCGTTGTCTCATGGCCGTCGATCGCGATCACGTGCTGCGCACCGCGGCAGCCCTGCTCACCCGGAAATCCACCGCCACCATGGACGAGGTCGCCAGGGCGGCCGGGATCAGCCGGGCCACTCTGCACCGCCACTTCGCCGGGCGCGACGCCCTCGTACGGGCGCTCGAGGCGCTCGGCATCGAGGAGTGCGAGTCGGCGCTGGACGCCGCCCGGCTGGACGAAGGCACGGCCCAGGAGGCCCTGCGCCGCTTCGTGTCGGAGATCGAGCCGGCCGCGGGCCTGCTCGCCTTCCTCTACACCGAGAACCAGCTCTTCGAGGGCGAGGAGCAGAACGAGGGCTGGGCCCGGCTCGACGCCCGGATCGCGGCGCTGTTCCGACGCGGCCAGGCGAGCGGCGAGTTCCGTATCGACCTCACCCCGGCATGGCTCACCGAGGCCCTGTACGGCCTGATGGCCTCGGGCGCCTGGGCCGTGGCCGAGGGGCGTCTGGCCCGCAAGGACTTCACCTACATGATCGTCGAGCTGGTGCTCGGCGGCGCACTCCGGAGAGAGGGACCATGACCAGCACCCTGCAGCCGGCCGCCGCGCCGCGGGCGAAGAGGCGTCCGGGCCGGTGGCTCGCGCTCTGCGTCCTCGTGCTCGCCGTGCTGCTCGTGGCCGTGGACGCGACCGTCCTCGGCCTCGCGACCCCCTATCTCAGCGAGGACCTGGAGCCCTCGGGCACGCAGCTCCTCTGGATCGGCGACGTCTACTCCTTCGTCATCGCCGGGCTGCTGGTGTCCATGGGAAGTCTCGGCGACCGCATCGGCCGCAAGCGGATCCTGCTGGTTGGGGCCACGGCCTTCGGACTGATATCCGTCCTCAACGCCTATGCGTCGACGCCGGAGATGATGATCCTGGCGCGGGCGCTGCTCGGTGTCACGGGCGCGACCCTGATGCCGGCCACCCTCGCCCTGATCCGCAATCTCTTCCACGACCCGCGCGAGCGCAGCGTCGCCGTCGGCATCTGGGGCGCGGCCGCCTCGGCCGGCACGGCGGTCGGCCCGATCACCGGCGGTTTCCTCCTTGAGCACTTCTGGTGGGGCTCGGTCTTCCTCATCAATGTGCCCGTCATGGTGGTCCTGGTCCTCGTCGGCATCAGGACGCTGCCGGAGTCGCGGAACCCCGACCCCGGCCCCTGGGACCTGAACAGTGTCGTGCTGTCGCTCGTCGGCATGGTGGGCATCGTGTACGCGGTCAAGGAAGCGGCCGCGCACGGCTTCGCCTGGCCCGCCCTGGCCACCGGTGTCCTGGGCATCGCCGCGCTGTACGGATTCGTGCGCCGCCAGCTCAGTCTTCCGGTACCGCTGCTGGACATGCGGCTGTTCCGCAGCCGCGGCTTCAGCGGTGCCGTCCTCGCCGACCTGCTGACGGTCCTCGGCATGTCCGGGCTGGTCTTCTTCCTCTCGCAGTTCCTGCAACTGGTGCAGGGCAGGCGGCCGTTCGAGGCGGGCCTCGCCGAGCTGCCGGCCGCCGTCGGCGCGGTCGCGGCGGGGCTGGCCGCGGGCGCCGCGGCCCGTCGCTTCTCGGTGCGGGCCGTGGTCTCGGCCGGGCTCGCCACGGTGGGCCTGGCGCTCGCCGCCCTCACCGTGGTCGACCGGACCACGGGCTACCCGCTCATCGGGGCCGCACTGCTGGTCGTGGGCGTGGGCGCCGGCCTGTCGTTCACGGTGACCGCGGACGTCATCCTCTCCAGCGTCCCCAAGGACCAGGCGGGCGCGGCCTCCGCGGTCTCGGAGACGGCGTACGAACTCGGCGCGGCTCTCGGCATCGCACTGCTCGGCTCCATCGTGACCGGCGTCTACCGCGGCTTCACCGGCCCGGCGGGCACCCCGGCCGCGGCACACGAGTCACTGGGCGGCGCGGTCGAGGCGGCGTCGGCCATGCCGCCCGAGCCGGGCCGCGCGCTGCTGTCGTCGGCGCGGGAGGCGTTCGTGGACGGCCTGACGCTGGCGACGGGCGTCGGTGCGGCGGTGCTGCTGGCCACGGCGGTGGCGGCGTGGTTCCTGCTGCGGGGCCAGCGGCTCGGGGACTCCTAGTCCCGTCCCCGGGCGGGCGGAGGGTCCGCGCCCACGACGGGCGCGGAAACCGCGCGAACCCTCACGACGCACCCGCGCCCGCCCAGCGGGACGCCGCCGACGGCACGGATGAGCCCTCGGCCTCCGCTACGCCGCTTCCTTCGCCTTCGTGGCGTACATGTCCACGTACTCCTGCCCCGACAGTCGCATGACCTCCGTCATCACGGAGTCGGTCACGGCCCGCAGCACATACCGGTCCCGGTCCATCCCCTCGTACCGCGAGAACTCCATCGGCTCGCCGAAGCGGACCGTGACCTTGCTCGGCCGGGGCAGGCCGGCGCCGCCGGGCTGGATCTTGTCGGTGCCGATCATCGCGAAGGGGACGACGGGCGCCCCGGTCATCAGCGTCAGCCGCGCGATACCGGTGCGCCCCCGGTACAGGCGGCCGTCGGGAGACCGCGTGCCCTCCGGGTAGATGCCGAAGAGCTTGCCCTCCTCGAGGATCCGGCGCCCGGTCATCAGCGCCGCGACACCGCCCTTGCCGCCGTCGCGGTCGACCGGGATCATGCCGACGCCGGTGAAGAACCAGGCCATCAGCCGGCCCTTGAGGCCCTTGCCGGTGACGTACTCGTCCTTGCCGATGAAGAAGACCTGACGGTCGCAGACCAGGGGCAGGATCATCGAGTCGATGAACGTCAGGTGGTTGCCGGCCAGGATGACGGGGCCGTCGCCCGGGATGCGCTCCGCGCCCTCCACCTGTGGGCGGAACATCAGGCGCATGATCGGTCCGAGCACTGCCTTGATGAGCGCGAAGCGGGACAACGTACCCTCCGGTGCCAAGGGATGCGGTATGAGTCTGTGCAGGTGAGGACGATACTCGCGACAACCGCCGTGTCGCACATCGGGTCACACTGCGAAATCGCGTCGTTGACGAGTGTTTACCTGCGACGACGCCTTGTCGCACGTTCGTCATCCGCCGGACGGGTGTGACGGACATCGCGCCGGAGGGTGACGGTCCGTCACTACGAGTGCCCCGTAAGCCCTCCGTCATGCATCCGGCAGGACGGCGCACGTCCGCCACGCGTTCCCGCGCGCGTCTCCCGGCCGTCATCGGTACAGACCTACGATCGACCCGCTTCGACAGATGTCACGGGAGGGCACTCATGGCGACCCAGGAGTCGTACGAGCAGGGGCGAGGAACGGGACGACGGGCGCTGCTCGGGGCCGCGGTCCTCGGCGCGAGCGGAGCGGTCCTCGGACTGCCCGGTGCCGCGACGGCGGACGCGCGGCCCAGCGCCGGGCTGAAGAGCCTGCCCGTGCCCGCGATCATCGGGCACCGCGGGGCGAGCGGCTATCGGCCGGAACACACCTTCGGCTCCTATCAGCTGGCCCTCGACCTCGGTGCCGACATCGTCGAGGCCGGCGACCTGGTGCCCACCAAGGACGGTCACCTCGTGTGCCGGCACGAGCCGGAGATCGGCGGGACCACCGACGTCGCGGACCACCCCGAGTTCGCGGGCCGCAAGACCACCAAGGTCCTGGACGGCGTCCCCACCACCGGCTGGTTCACCGAGGACTTCACGCTCGCCGAGCTGAAGACCCTGCGCGCGATCGAGCGGATCCCGGCCAACCGCCCGCACAACACCCTCTACAACGGCCACTGGGAGATCCCCACTTTCGAAGAGGTCCTGAAGTGGCAGGACGAGCAGACCCGTAAGCGCGGCAAGCAGGTCTGGATCTACCCCGAGACCAAGCACCCCACCTACTTCCGCAAGCTCGGCCTGGGCCTGGAGGAGCGGGTCGCCAAGCTGCTGCGCAAGTACGGCAAGGACAAGCGGAACTCGCCGGTCATCCTGCAGTCCTTCGAGCCCGGCAGCATCGAGCGGCTGAACAAGCTGGTCGACAACCCGCTCGTCGTCCTGCTCTCCACCGCCGACAGCCGCCCCTGGGACTTCGTGGACGCGGGCGACCCGCGCACCGTCGCCGACCTGATCACGCCGCGGGGCCTGCGGGAGATCGCCGGCTACGCGCAGGGCATCGGTCCCACCCTGGACCTGATCATCCCCAAGGACGCGAACGGCCGCCTCACCAAGCCGACCACGCTCGTCGCCGACGCGCACAAGGTGGGCCTGATCCTGCACCCGTACACGATGCGCAACGAGAACCCGTTCCTGCCCGCGGAATTCCGCAAGGGCACGGACGTGGACGGCTACGGCGACGCCTTCGGTGCCTTCAAGACGTACTTCGCCACCGGCATCGACGGTGTCTTCACCGACAACGCCGACACCGGACTGCTCGCCCGCGCGGACTTCCTCCGCGGCTGAACAGCGGGCCCGCGTCAACGCAGCGGACTCTCGCCCTGGTTGGGGTGACTTACGGCCGCCCCGGCAACCTCTTGCCGGGGCGGCCGCGTCACGCCGGACGTGACCCACGAGATGCTCACGGCCCTGCGTCCCCTGCTCGCCGCCGAGGCGTCGGCGGAGGCGTACACATTCGGGATGGAGCCGGGCGACCTGGAACAGGCGGTCTGGCTACGGCTCCTGGAACGGCTCGCGGTGGACCGGCCGCCGGTCGACGCCCCGGGATGGCTGCGCCGGGCCGTGCGCTCCGAGGCGCGCCGCGGCCGCCGCACCGCTCGTCTCGAACTGTCCCACCGCACCGAGCCCGCGGACGAACTGTGTCCCGGCCCAGAGCAGCAGGCGCTCATCGCGGCCCGCCGCCGGGACCTGTACGCGGCTGTGCGCCGGTTGCCCGGGCGTTGCCCCCGTCTCGTGGCCGCGCTGCTCTCCCCGCGGGATCTGACCTACCGGGAAATCGCGGGGGAGTTGGGTATCTCACAGGGCAGTCTCGGACCGGAACGCTCTAAATGTCTGGGATGTCTACGTCGATTGATGACGGTGGAGGTTGCGGCTCACGAAGTGCGGGGATAGGAGTGTGGAACAACAGGCGATCAGGTGAGCGGGAGGAGTGCGCACATGGGCATGAGCGTGACCATCTCGGTGGCGACCGAGCAGGATGCCGAGCAGATCTTCAGGCTGCAGTACCTGTGCTTCCAGAGCGAGGCCGCGCTGTACGGCAACTACCGCATCGACCCGCTCGTCCAGAGCCTCGAATCGGTCCGCGAGGAGGTCACCTCCGACTGCGTCTTCGTGGCGCGGCTGGGCGAGGAGGTCATCGGCTCGGTGCGCGGCAGCGTGACCGAGGACGGCGCGGCGTCCATCGGCAAGCTCTGTGTGCACCCGCGGCTCCAGGGTCACGGCATCGGCGCCCGGCTGCTGCGTGCCGCGGAGGCCGCGCTGGTCGAGGAGCGCGGCGCGAAGAAGCTCCGCCTCAGTGCCGGCCACCGCAGCGAGGGCAATCTGCGCCTGTACCGCCGGGTCGGCTACGAGACGGTCGGCACGTCGCAGGGCGCCGACGGCGTACCGATGATCATCCTGGAGAAGCAGGTACCGGCGGGTTCCTACGCGACGACGGCCTGAGGGAACGCGCCCCGCAAGGGGCGCGCCCCGATCGCCTCAGACGCCCTCTTGCCGCGCCTGCGCCTTGCGCAGCCAGTACATGGCGGACAACGGCAACAGCACCGGAATGAAGATGTACCCCATGCCGTAGTCCGACCACACGGTCGCGTCCGGAAACGCCGACGGCTCCACCAGCGTCCACGTGCCCACGATCAGAACTCCCGCCAACTCGGCCGCGCAGCACACCAGTGCCGCCCGCCGGGCCGTCTCGCCGCCGCGGACCAGGGAGTACGTGATGAAGCCGTAGACGAGGCCGGCGACCGCGGACAGGGAGTACGCCAGCGGAGCCTTGTCGAACTCGGTCGAGATCTGCACCACCGAACGCGACACCGCGCCGACCACCATCACGCCGTACAGCCAGACGAGCAGCATGCCCGGCCCGCTGATCAGCCGCGTCCTCACCGGCTTGTCCTGTGTGGCCGTCATCTCACCCTCCCCAGATGTCATAGAGCCGCACCTCCAGCACGGCGAGGACCACACCGCCGGCCGCGACCGTCACCGAGCCCCAGCGCGTGCGCTCGGCCAGCGACATGAACCCCACCGCCGGGATGCATGCGAAGGCGCCGATCAGATACGCCACGAAGATCGTCGTGCCCTGCTCCGCCTTCTCGCCGCGCGCCAGCTGGACGATGCCGACGACCAGCTGGACCAGGACCAGCAACGTCAGCACGGCCATGCCGATGAAGTGCCAGTCCTTGGTGGGCTGATCTCGGTGAGCCGCCCAGCCGCACCAGGCGGCGAGCAGCAACGCGGCGACACCGGTCACCAGTGTCAGGGCATCAAGCATGCCGTGACCCTATTACGGGCCAAAAGGCCCGATGCGCTCGACCCCGGGCCGACTCCGTAGGGTCGGGGACATGAAGATCCATGCTGACGCGCTGCTGTTCGACAACGATGGGACGCTCGTCTCATCCCTCGAGTCGGTCAGGCGGTGCTGGACGCGGTGGGCGCACGAGTACGGGGTCACCGCCGAGCAGTTCGGGCGCATCCAGCTGCACGGCCGTACCGCCGTGGACATAGCGGCCGACCTGCTGCCCGCCGACGTCGTCCCGGAGGCCGTCGCGCGTATCGAGCGACTGGAGGTCGAGGACGTGTCGAACGGAGGTGTCCGTCTGCTGCTGGGCACCCGGGAGTTCCTGGACTCGCTGCCTGCCGACCGCTGGGCCGTCGTCACCTCCGCGACGCGCCGCCTTGCCGAAGCCCGTCTCGAGGCCGTCGGCATCCGGCCCAAGACCCTCGTCGCCGCGGAGGACGTCACGCGCGGCAAGCCCGATCCCGAGCCCTACCTCCTCGCCGCCCGTGCGCTGGGTGTCGAGCCGTCCCGCTGCGTCGTCTTCGAGGACGCCCCCGCGGGCCTGGCGGCCGGACGCGCCGCCGGTATGACCACCGTGGCCTTGGCCACAACACACGGCGCCCATGAACTGGACGCCGACCTGGTGGTGAAGGACCTCTCGGCCTTGTCCGCCTTGGTCGAGGGCGGTTCCGTGGAGGTCCGCACCCGCGGCTGAAGTGTCCACGGCTGTCCGCCATGCGGACAGCCGTGGCCAGGGTGCGGTTGTGCGTCTGCTTTACTTGGCCCATGACCACGACGAGCGACCGCACCTTTGCGACCGAGGCGACCATGACGCCCGGTGCTCGTTGTATGTGTCGAATGTGCGCCTGCTAGAGGGCCCCCGCACCGCCCAGAGCCTCGCGCCCCGAAGCGAGACCGCCGTGGCATGTCCGTACGCCTTCTTCGTACGTGACTGAGCCTCAGTGCGCACACGTTCTCCCCGGTTCGATCGCCGACGCGAGAACCGTGCCGCGTTCCCACGCATGCACCCGTGCCCGGCGCACATCCACGCCTGCACTCGACAGTGACGGAAACCCAGTGATCACCACATCGGGCCTTACCAAGACCTACCGGGCCGGCCGCTCGCGCGACCGCGAGGTGACCGCCCTCGACGGGGTCGACCTGCATGTACGCGAGGGCGAGGTGTTCGGCGTCATCGGCCAGTCCGGCGCCGGCAAGTCCACGCTCATCCGCTGCGTCAACCTCCTGGAGCGCCCCACCTCCGGCACGGTCACCGTGGCCGGCCAGGACCTCACCGCGCTCGCCCGCCGCGGACCGCGCGCCGGCAAGGAGCTCCGGCAGGCGCGCAGCCGTATCGGCATGGTCTTCCAGCACTTCAATCTGCTGTCCTCCCGCACCGTGCAGGACAATGTCGAGTTGCCCCTCGAAATCCTCGGCCGGTCTGGGAAGGAACGTTCCCGCAAGGCCCTGGAACTGCTCGATCTGGTAGGCCTGGCAGACAAGGCCAAGGCCTATCCGGCCCAGCTCTCCGGCGGTCAGAAGCAGCGCGTCGGCATCGCCCGCGCCCTCGCGGGCGACCCCAAGGTGCTCCTCTCCGACGAGGCGACGAGCGCGCTCGACCCGGAGACCACGCGCTCCATCCTCCAGCTGCTGCGCGACCTCAACCGCCGGCTGGGCCTGACGGTCCTGCTCATCACCCATGAAATGGACGTCGTGAAGACCATCTGCGACTCGGCCGCCCTCATGGAGAAGGGCCGCATCGTCGAGTCCGGCACGGTCAGCGAGCTGCTCGCCACCCCCGGCTCCGAACTGGCCGCCGCGCTCTTCCCGGTCAGCGGCGACGCGTCCGGCGACGACCGCACCGTCGTCGACGTCACCTTCCACGGCGACGCCGCCACACAGCCCGTCGTCTCGCAGCTCGCGCGCACGTACAACATCGACATCTCGATCCTCGGCGCCGCGATGGACACCGTGGGCGGCAGGCAGGTCGGCCGGATGCGCATCGAACTGCCCGGCGCCTACGAGGAGAACGTCGTGCCGATCGGCTTCCTGCGCGAGCAGGGGCTGCAGATCGACGTGCTGGGCCAGGAGCCCGTGCTGGTGAAGGACGGTGCACAGTGACCTGGTCCGAGATGCAGCCGCTGCTGTCCCAGGCGTGTTGGGACACCCTCTACATGGTCGGCTGGTCCACCCTGATCGCGGTCGCCGGCGGTCTGCCGCTCGGCATCCTGCTCGTACTGACCGACCGCGGCGGGCTTCTTCAGAACGTCCTCGCCAACAAGGTCATCGGACAGGTCGTGAACGTCGCCCGCTCGATGCCGTTCATCATCCTGATGGTCGCGCTGATGAGCTTCACGCGCACGATCACGGGAACGACGATCGGCCGTGAGGCCGCCATCGTGCCGCTCGCCATCGGCGCGATCCCCTTCTTCGCGCGCCTGGTCGAGACGGCTGTCCGCGAAGTGGACGGCGGACTGGTGGAAGCCGTGCAGGCGATGGGCGGCAACACCTGGACCGTGGTGCGCAAGGTCCTCGTCCCTGAGGCCCTGCCCTCGCTGATCTCCTCCGCCACCACCACGGTCGTCGCCCTCATCGGCTACTCGGCGATGGCGGGCACGGTCGGAGCCGGCGGCCTGGGCGACATCGCCATCCGCTACGGCTACCAGCGCTTCGAGACCCAGATGATGTGGATCACCGTGGCGATCCTCGCCGTCGTCATCTCGCTGATCCAGTTCGCCGGCGACTACGCGGCCCGCGCCCTGCACCGCCGCGGCGGTGGCTCGTCGGCCGCGCCCCGGCTGAGGCTGCTCAAGGACGAGGCGCCCGCCGCACCGGCGGCCACCGCCACGGCCGATGCGAGCAAGGCCGCCTGAATCCTTCGCCCCGATCTCCCCGTTCCCACCCGCGACGGGGTCGCACCACCCATCAGGAAAGGCACTTTTCGTGCGTAACACTGCCGAGATCACCGCCGCCGTCCTCGCCGCCGGAGCCCTCACCGTGGGGCTTACCGCCTGCGGCTCCGGCAAGAGCTCCTCCGCCTCCGCCGACTTCAGCGGCCCGCTGGTCGTCGCCGCGAGCCCCGCCCCGCACGCCGAGATCCTCGACTTCGTCAAGCAGAACCTGGCGAAGAAGGCGGGCCTCGACCTGGAGGTGAAGGAGTTCACCGACTACGTCACGCCGAACACGGCGACGGAGGACGGGTCGGTCGGTGCCAACTACTTCCAGAACCAGCCGTACCTCGACGACTTCAACAAGAAGAACGGCACCCACATCGTGCCCGTCGTCACGGTGCACCTGGAGCCGCTCGGTCTCTACTCCCACAAGGTCAAGAGCGCCGACGCCCTGAAGAGCGGTGCGACCGTCGCCATCCCCAACGACACGGTGAACGAGGCGCGGGCCCTCAAGCTGCTCGCCACCAACGGACTCATCGAGCTCAAGAGCGGCGTGGGCACCGAGGCGACCCCGCAGGACATCACCAAGAATCCGAAGAACCTGAAGTTCAAGGAGCTGGAGGCCGCCCAGACCCCGCGCTCCCTGGACGACGTGGACGCCGCGGTGATCAACGGCAACTACGCCCTCTCCTCGGGCCTCAAGCCCGCCAAGGACGCCCTGGTCCTGGAGTCCGCCAAGAACAACCCGTACGGCAACTTCCTCGCGGTCAAGAAGGGCAACGAGAAGGACCCGCGCGTGAAGAAGCTGGCCGCGCTCCTCACCTCTCCCGAGGTGAAGAAGTTCATCGAGGACAAGTACGCCGGCTCCGTCCTCCCGTCCTTCTGAACACCCCCGGCCCACCGCTGACGACGCGTATACCGCGTATCGCCACGCACGGGGTCCGCTCCCTCATGAGGGAGCGGACCCCGTGGTGCGGTCCGGTGCTTTCATGCTGCATGCTGGGCAGTTCAGCAGGCCCTGAAGGTCTTCCGAAGGATACGGAGCGGCGCATGACTGGCACCTTCCCCAACGTCTCCATCAGCACGGAGCGGTTGGTACTGCGCCCTCTCGAGGAGCCGGACATCGATGCCTTCGCCGAGATGATGAACGACGAGCTCGTCACCGCCTGGACCTCCGTGCCGCAGCCCTACACCGAGGCCCATGCCCGCACCTGGATCACCGAACTCGCGCCGGCGGAGCGTGCCGAGGGCCGCGGCATCGTCTTCGCGGTCACCGAGTTCCTCACCCAGCGCCTGGTCGGCACGCTCCACCTGCGGAACACCGACTGGCGCGTGCGTTCGGCCGAGATCGCCTACGTCATCGCCCCCTGGGCGCGCGGAGAGGGGTACGCCTCCGAGGCGGCCTTCGCCACCGCGCAGTGGCTCTTCCGCGATCAGCGGTTCGAGCGCCTGGAGCTGCGCACCGCCGCCGACAACACCGCCTCCCAGCAGGTCGCCCAGAAGATCGGCTGCATCAGTGAGGGCGTCCTTCGCGGGGCCTGGATAGCGCGTACCAGGGGCGATGACGGCGCGTGGACCGACGTCCGCACCGACCTCATCATCTGGAGCCTGCTGCCCGAGGACCTCGACGGGGTAAGTGAGGAGCTGGCCGACACCGGTGGTTTCACGTCGTTCTCGAACTGGAACTGACACCGGGGGACCGCTCCCACCGGCCGGGCCCGGGGCGGGGGCTCCGAGCCGCACCGGGTACCCTCACGGTGCCTGCCGTGCGGGCTGCCCTCCTGACGACCTGCGCAAACCCCCTGGAGACTGACGACGATGGCCGACCGGGTCACGGTGATCGGCTGGGACGGCTCGCCGCTGACCGCCGCGGCGCGCTCCGCCCTCGGTGCCGCCACGCTCGTCGCCGGCGCCGCCCACCACCTCGCGCTGCCCGAGGTGCCGGCGACGGCTGAGCGCATCCGCCTCGGCAGCGTCGGCCTCGCCGCCCGCCGTATCGCCGCGCACCGCGGCACCGCCGTCGTGCTCGCCGACGGTGACCCCGGCTTCTTCGGCGTCGTGCGCACACTGCGGGCCCCCGAGTTCGGCCTCGAGGTCGAAGTCGTGCCGGCGGTCTCCTCGGTCGCCGCCGCCTTCGCCCGTGCCGGGATGCCCTGGGACGACGCACAGGTGGTCGTCACACACCGCCGCACCCTGCGACGGGCCGTGAACGTATGCCGTGCCCATACGAAGGTCGCCGTACTCACCTCTCCGGGCGCCGGGCCCGCCGAACTCGGCCTGCTGCTCGACGGGGTCCACCGCACCTTCGTCATCTGCGAGGAACTCGGCACCGAGCGGGAGCAGGTCACGGTCGTCACCTCCGACAAGGCGGCCGACCACACCTGGCGCGATCCCAACGTCGTCATCGTCATCGGCGGACCCGTGACCGCGGCCGACGGCGGCGGCTGGCTCGCCGGACGCGATCCGGGTGCGGGACCGCGCGGCTGGGCGCTGCCCGCCGACGCGTACGGCGGGGGACTCGGCGAAGGCGAAACGGATCTGCTGCGCGCCGCGCAACTCGCCCGCCTCGGGCCGCGGGTGGGTGACCTCGTATGGGACATCGGCAGTGGCAGCGGGGCCTTCGCCGCGGAGGCCGCCCGCTGCGGAGCCGCCGTCATCGCCGTGGACAGCGACCCGGACGCCTGCGGCCGTACGGCTGCCGTCGCCCGCCGCTTCGGGGTCCAGCTCCAGATCGTGCACGGCACCGCCCCGCACATCCTGGAGAACCTGCCCGAACCGGACGTCGTGCGCGTCGGGGGCGGGGGAGCCGCGGTGGTCTCGGCCGTCGCCGACCGCCGCCCGCAGTGCATCGTCGCGCATGCCGCGACCCGCGACGCGGCCGAACTTGTCGGCAGGGACCTCTCGGAGCACGGCTACGACGTCGAATGCGCGCTGCTGCAGTCCGTCGAACTCGACACGCGTGCCTGGACGGAGAAGGAACGGAGTGTCGCGTTCCTGCTCAGTGGGCGACTGCCTGAACGCGCCCCGTGATCCGGTTGTCGTACCGGCGCGGTAGGCTGGCCGACCGTCGCACCGCACTAGGGTGATCCGGCATTCGTCAGCCAATGTCCGGAAACCGTGCCCCTTTTGAGGCAAGTGTGGTACGGCAGAACCGGAGGGCGCGCAACGTGGCGCAGTCCACAGCGGGTCGTCGCGGATCAACCTGCCGTGACGGCGGGACGACCGCGACAATGCCGTTCAAGGGCTTTGTCGTCATTGTTGCCGGGTCGTTCGTGCCGCTGGGCACGCACGCTCGTTCTTCACTGCGGGCGGTCGGCGCGACGTTCCGGGCGAGCTGGCCGTGGAAGCACTAAACCGATGGGCGAGGGGTACGCATGACCGACACCGGCCAGGTCCCGGGCGAGGGGCTGCCGGAGAACGCAGGCATGGTGGAGCAGCCGGGCGTCCTCGCGCCGGGCGCGTACACCTACCTCGACCACTCCGACACCGCCGCCGTGGAAGACGACGACCTGCTCCTGATGCCCGGCCAGCAGGGCGCGTGGGGCAATGAGATGCCGCAGCCCGCCCCGGCCCCGGCGTCGTTCCACCACGAGCCGGGCCCGCACGAGACGTCCGGCCGGGACAGCGGCTCGATCGACGTCGGCGCGGTGCGGATGCCGCCCCCCGCGACGCCGGCCCGCCGCCCGCTGCACCTCGGTCCGCCCACCCCGGACAACTCCTCCAGCCTGGTGCGTTCGCTCGCCGACCGGGGCCCGGCCGCCGCGCCGATGCGCCCCTCCGGGCCGCCGACGACCGGCCCCGAGTACCTCGACGTGCACCAGCTGGGGGAGAACTCCCCGCAGGCGGCGGCGCCGTGGGACGGGTCCGCGCAGACGCAGTTCGTGCCGGCGGCGGGTTCCGGGGCGACGGCCGAAGAAATGGGCGTCCCTGCATCGGCGTCCGAGCCGGTGCCGGCCGCGCCCGAGGCCGCGGTCATGGTCGCGGAGGGGTCCGGTGCGTTCCACGCACAGGCGATCCCGGCTGGTTCGGCGGGATTCCAGGCCCTCGGAGCGCCGTTCGGCCCCGAGCCGTTGTACGGCCCGGCCGCTCCCCACGACCTCGCGGGCACGGCTGCGGCCCAGCAGGCGGCCCCGCACACCCCGAGGGCGGCGCACAACGGACCCACTCCCGAGGGCATGCCGACGGCTGAGGCCGCGCCCGCCCCGGAGGGCCCGCGTTTCCCGCACACCCCGATCGCCGAGCCGGCGGCGTCCGCGGACGCCACGCCCGTTCAGGTCCCCCCGCCGTTCCCGGAAGCCGCGCCGGACGCCGCGTCCTTCGCGCCGGTACCGGACACCGCACATCCGGCGGACGAGACCCCGCACGCCGGACCGGCCGACGCCGCCGGCATCGGCACGCCCTCCCACGGCGCCGGGATTCACGCCTCCGCCCTCGACGACATCGCGCTGTCTCCTCCGCTGGCCGCCGAGCCCGTCGCCGCCGCCTCGGCTCCGGCTGAGGAGGACCCCGCCCAGGCCGTGCCCCTCGTACCGGACCCGCACGCGCCCGAGCTTCGCCCCGCTGCTCCCGTCGGCTCCGTCGAGGACACCACGGCAGAAGCAGAAGGCGCGGAGGCGCACTTCGAGAAGCCCGCGCCGGAACGCACCGCCCGGCGGCGGCGCCTTGCGGTCGCCGAGCCCGAACTGGTCCAGCCGGTGGGTGCCGCCCGGTCCGCGGAGTCCGAGGCGTCCTCGACCCCGCCGCACGGCGTGCAGGCGCACGGCGAACCGCCCGCGTCCGGCGAGCAGTCCGGTGCCCCCGGTGCCGGAGCGGAGTTCTCCGCGGACCACTCGCTCGGCCACTTCGTGCCCGTCGAGGGCACGGTGCCGACCACGCTGTACCTCGCCCCGACCCCGCCCCACGCCCTGCGTGTGCCGCCGCTGCCCGAGCGGGAGCAGCAGACCGGCGAAGAACCCGCCGCGGCGGCCGCCCCGCAGGAGCAGCCGGCCGCCGGGCCGGCGGCGGAGGAACCCGTCGCCACGGTTCCCGCCCCCCGTGAGGGCGAGTCACCCGCCCCGGAGCCGCTCCTCGCGGAGCCGGAGCCCGTAGTCGCACAGCAGGCGGAGGACCTGGACACCAGGGCCGCCGACCAGGAAGAGAGCACGGCCGCAGTGGAAGAGGTACGAGAGTCCACCGGCCCGGCGGCGCCCGGTTACGACGAGGTCGAGCGCGAGGCCGTGCTGCGCGTGATGCGCGAGCGCCGCGACATCCGCAACGGCTTCCGCAGCGACCCGATCCCGCACGACGTGCTGCTGCGTGTCCTGGAGGCAGCCCACACGGCCCCCTCCGTGGGCCACTCCCAGCCGTGGGACTTCGTCGTCATCCGCTCGGCCGAGACCCGCCGCACCATGCACGAACTGGCCCAGCGTCAGCGCGAGGCGTACGCCAAGTCGCTGCCCAAGGGCCGGGCGAAGCAGTTCAAGGAACTGAAGATCGAGGCCATCCTCGACACCCCGGTGAACATCGTCGTCACCGCCGACCCGACCCGCGGCGGCCGCCACACCCTCGGCCGGCACACCCAGCCGCAGATGGCCCCGTACTCCTCCGCGCTCGCGGTGGAGAACCTGTGGCTCGCGGCCCGCGCCGAGGGCCTCGGCGTCGGCTGGGTCAGCTTCTTCGACGAGCGCGAGATGGTCCGAGCCCTCGGTCTGCCCGAGCACCTGGAGGTCGTGGCCTATCTGTGCGTGGGCTACGTCGACGAGTTCCCGGAGGAGCCCGAGCTGATGCAGGCGGGCTGGTCCAAGCGCCGCCCGCTGTCCTGGGTCGTGCACGAGGAGACGTACGGCCGTCGCGCACTGCCCGGCGAGGAGCCGCACGACCTGCTCGCCGAGACCGTGGCGAGCATCCGGCCGCTGGACGCCAAGGCGCTCGGCGAGGCCTGGGAGCGGCAGAAGCGGATGACCAAGCCGGCGGGTGCGCTCGGCATGCTGGAGATCATCTCCGCTCAGCTGTCCGGACTGTCCCGGCAGTGCCCGCCCCCGATCCCGGAACCCGCGGCCGTCGCCATCTTCGCGGGCGACCACGGGGTGCACGCCCAGGGCGTGACCCCCTGGCCCCAGGAGGTGACCGGCCAGATGGTCGCCAACTTCCTCGGCGGCGGAGCGGTCTGCAACGCCTTCGCCAGCCAGGTGGGCGCCGAGGTCTGCGTCATCGACGTGGGTGTGGCCTCCGACCTGCCCGCGACCCCCGGCCTGCTGCCGCGCAAGGTCCGCCCGGGCACGGCCGACATGACGACCGGCCCCGCGCTCACCCGCGAGGAGGTCAAGCAGGCGATCGAGGTCGGTATCGAGACCGCCCGGGACCTGGTCGCGGCCGGCAACAAGGCGCTGCTCACGGGCGAGATGGGCATCGCCAACACGACGGCCTCGGCCGCCCTGATCGCGGTCTACACGGACACCGACCCGTCGGAGGTGACGGGCCGCGGTACGGGCATCAACGACGAGACGCTGGCCCGCAAGACCGAGGTCGTGCGCCGCGCCATCGAACTCCACCAGCCCGACCCGGCCGACCCGATCGGCGTCCTGGCCGCGTTCGGCGGCCTGGAGCACGCTGCGATGGTCGGTCTGCTGCTCGGCGGCGCCTCCCTGCGCACGCCGGTGATCCTGGACGGTGTCAGCGCGGGCGCCGCGGCCCTGGTGGCCCGTGCCATCGCCCCCGAGGCCCTCTCGGCCTGCATCGCCGGCCACCGAAGCGCCGAGCCCGGCCACGTGGCCGCCCTCAACAAGCTGGGACTGCGCCCCCTGGTCGACCTGGACCTGCGCCTCGGCGAGGGTACGGGCGCGCTTCTCGCCCTGCCGCTCGTGCAGAGCGCGGCAAGGGCGATGCACGAGGTGGCGACCTTCGATTCGGCCGGGGTCACCGAGAAGTAGGGCCCGGCGAAGCAGTTGCGGGCTGTGTCCACCCGTTCCGTTCTGGCGGAACGGGTGGACACAGCCCGCGCATGACGCCCGCATCGGACCGCGCCGTCCGGCCCCGCTCGGCTCCACGCTTGCCCGTCGCGCCTAAAATCCCCATGTCAGGGCCGCTCCAACGCCGCAGAGGCCCCTTCCGTACCGCCTGGACGAGGAGCCGCACCTCCATGGCCGAACACCCCCCATACCCCGTAGGGCTCCGTCTGACCGGTCGCCGTGTGGTCGTCCTCGGCGGCGGCCAGGTCGCGCAGCGCCGTCTGCCCGCGCTGATCGCGGCCGGCGCGGACGTCCACCTGGTGTCTCCCGAAGCGACTCCCTCGGTGGAGGCGATGGCGGACGCGGGTGAGATCACCTGGCTGCAGCGCCCGTACCGGCCGGGGGACCTGGAAGAGGCCTGGTACGCCCTGATCGCCACCAGCGACCCCGAGGCCAACACCGCCGCCTCCGCCGAAGCCGAGCGCCGCCGCGTGTGGTGCGTGCGCTCCGACGACGCCGACGCGGCCACCGCCTGGACCCCGGCGACCGGTCACAGCGAAGGCGTCACGGTGGCCGTGCTCACCACGCGGCCGCAGGGCCGGGACCCCCGTCACACCGCCGCCGTCCGCGACGCCGTCGTGGAGGGCCTGCGCGACGGAACGCTCGTCGCCCCGCACCACCGCACGCGTACGCCCGGCGTGGCGCTGGTCGGCGGTGGCCCCGGCGACCCCGATCTGATCACGGTGCGCGGCCGGCGCCTGCTCGCCGAGGCGGACGTCGTCATCGCCGACCGGCTCGGCCCCCGCGACCTGCTGGCCGAACTCCCGCCGCATGTCGAGGTGATCGACGCGGCGAAGATCCCCTACGGCCGCTTCATGGCCCAGGAGGCGATCAACAACGCGCTGATCGAGCACGCCCGGCAGGGCAAGTCGGTCGTACGGCTCAAGGGCGGCGACCCGTTCGTCTTCGGCCGCGGCATGGAGGAGGTCCAGGCGCTCGCCGAGGCGGGCATCCCGTGCACCGTGGTCCCGGGCATCTCCAGCTCGATCTCGGTGCCGGGTGCGGCCGGCATTCCGGTCACCCATCGCGGTGTCGCACACGAGTTCACCGTGGTCAGCGGTCATGTCGCTCCCGACGACGAGCGCTCGCTGGTCGACTGGCCGTCGCTGGCGAGGCTCAGGGGGACGCTGGTGATCCTCATGGGCGTCGACAAGATCGGGAAGATCGCCGACACGCTCGTCGCCCACGGCAAGGCGCCCGAGACCCCCGTCGCCCTGGTCCAGGAGGGCACCACCGCGGCCCAGCGCCGGGTCGACGCCACGCTCGCGACGGTCGCCGAGGCCGTGCGGACCGAGGACGTGAAGCCCCCGGCCGTCATCGTCATCGGCGAGGTCGTGCAGACAGGCCCGCGCCCGGTGGGCTGACAGGAACCGGACAGACCCATTCGTAACCCGCGGTAACCCGGCCCGTTCCAGCCGTTGGCACCGCCCCCAGGACAAGGCAGTATCACCCTGTGGCCGATCTCATCACCGTTGAGGACCCCGACGACCCGCGCCTGAGCGACTACACGGGCCTGACCGACGTAGAGCTGCGCCGCAAGCGCGAACCCGCCGAGGGCCTGTTCATCGCCGAGGGCGAGAAGGTCATCAGGCGAGCCAAGGAAGCCGGCTACGAGATGCGCTCCATGCTGCTGTCGGCCAAGTGGGTCGACGTCATGCGGGACGTCATCGACGAACTCCCGGCCCCGGTGTACGCGGTGAGCCCGGAGCTCGCCGAACAGGTCACCGGCTACCACGTGCACCGCGGAGCGCTCGCCTCCATGCAGCGCAAGCCGCTGCCGACGGCGGACGAACTCCTGGCGACCGCTCGCCGGGTCGTGGTCATGGAGTCGGTGAACGACCACACCAACATCGGCGCCATCTTCCGGTCCGCCGCGGCCCTCGGCATGGACGCGGTCCTGCTGTCGCCCGACTGCGCCGACCCGCTCTACCGCCGCAGTGTCAAGGTCTCCATGGGTGCGGTCTTCTCGGTGCCCTACGCCCGTCTCGACACCTGGCCCAAGGGCCTGGACTCGGTGCGCGAGGCGGGTTTCACGCTGCTCGCGCTCACACCCGACGAGAAGGCCAAGAGCCTCGACGAGGCGGCGCCGCACCGGATGGACCGTGTCGCGCTGATGCTCGGCGCGGAGGGCGACGGTCTGTCCACCCAGGCGCTCGTCGCCGCGGACGAATGGGTCCGCATCCCCATGGCCCACGGCGTGGACTCCCTCAATGTGGGCGCGGCGGCGGCCGTCGCCTTCTACGCGGTGGCCACCGGTCGCCCCCAGCTCTGATCGGACAGGCCGATGGCCCAGCGAGACGCGATCGTCGCGGTGCTGCGCCGCGCCGACCGGTTGCTCGTCATCAAACGCGGTCCCGCGGCGCGCCGCCCCGGCTACTGGGCCCCGCTCAGCGGCACGCTCGAACCCGGCGAGACCCAGGAGGAGGCGCTGGTCAGGGAGGTCCGTGAGGAGGTCGGTCTGACCGTCCGCCCGCTGGCCAAGGTCTGGGAGTCCGAGACCGACGACGGGATCTTCCAACTCCACTGGTGGACCGCGGACCCGGGCACGGACGAGGTGGTCGCCGACCCGGGGGAGGTCGGCGACGCCCGCTGGGTGACCGCCGAGGAGTTCCTCGCGATGGACCCGGTCTTCGACGGCGACCGCGAGTTCTTCGAACGGATCCTGCCGCAGCTGTGACGGTCCCCCGGCGTCCGAGCGCGGGCGCCGGGATCAGCGCGGGCGCCGCTCGGTGCGCACCCGTCAGCCGGCCTGGATCAGCCCGCCGCGGTGCCGGTCGGTCACGAGAGCGGCGGCCGGGGAGGCGTACGACCGCTCAGGCCGGACGTCCCGGTGGGCGCTCCCGTCGTCCAGCCCTCGCGCGGGCCCCTGGCAGCCCTGGGCCGCCGCGATGCCCAGTGCCACCAGCAGCGTCACCACCACGAAGACGAACAGGCGCTGGCGCAGCAGCCGCGGGTTGGCCGGGCGCCGCCCGGTTCCGGTGGTCCGGGGGGCGGGGCGTCCGGCGCCGCTGCGCGGCACGGGCCGGCCGCCGGAGCGGGTCGAGTTGCGCTGCGCCGGTGTCGGGCGCGCACCCGGCCGGGAGCCGTTGCTGCGGGGCGGGGGAGTACCCGGCCCCGGCGGCCGCCGCACGGTGGGCTGATCCGCGTACTGCTCCGCGAGCCGCCCCGTGGGCCGGTCCGGCTCGCCCCGCTGCGACGGCGGCCGCACATCCCCCCCGAGCCCCTGGGCCTCCCGGGTCGCGATCTCCTTGAGCCGCAGCGAGAGTTGGAGCGTGCTGGGCCGCTCGTCGGGGTCCTTCGCCAGGCAGGCGCGGACGAGCGGGGCGAGCGCGTCCGGCATGCCGTGCAGCTGGGGTTCCTCGTGCACCACCCGATAGAGCATGACCTCGGAACTGCCGTGCCCGAACGGCGAGTCTCCCGTCGCCGCGTACGCGAGCGTGGCGCCCAGCGAGAACACGTCCGTGGCCGGGGTGACGGCGGCTCCGCGCACCTGCTCGGGGGCGAGGAAGCCGGGCGATCCGACGGCCGTGCCGACGTGCGTGAGCGTCGAGGCGCCCGTCGCCCAGGCGATGCCGAAGTCGATGATCCGCGGCCCCTTCGGGGACAGCAGGATGTTGGACGGCTTCAGGTCGCGGTGGACGACCCCGGCCTCGTGCACCGCCACGAGCCCCTCGGACAGGGCGGCGCCCACCGCGGCCACCTCGGCGGCGGTGAGGGGGCCTGCATCGGCGACCTTGTCGTGCAGGGAGGGGCCGGGCACGTACTGCGTGGCGAACCACGGACGGTCCGCCTCCAGGTCGGCGGCCACCAGTCTCGCCGTACATCCGCCGCGGATCCGCCGTGCCGCCGAGACCTCACGCGCGAACCGCGACCGGAACTCCTGATCCTCCGCCAGATCCGGCCGGATCACCTTCAGGGCGACGCGCTGGCCGCGCTTGTCCGAGCCCAGGTAGACGACGCCCATCCCGCCCGCGCCGAGCCGCCGGTGAAGCCTGAACGAGCCGACGACACGCGGGTCCTCACGCCTCAGGCGCATCATCGCCATGTCCATCCCCGCTGCCCGGTCCGTTTGACGAGCCACAGCTTACGTTTTCGCGGCCGGGTGCGCGCAGAGGCCGCGCCCTCTCCCATCGATCGATTGTCAGTGCCGGGTGGGAGAATTGAGAGGTGGTCAGGGGGCGTGCGAGCAGGGCGGTTTCGCATCACCCTTGATCTCAACCACCCTACGTCGAAGGGGGTTTGAGCCCGTGAAGGGTGATCGTGTGGAGATAGTCGTGGACGCCGGTGACACGACGCGCACCTACGAGGTGGTGGCGAGCAGGGCGGGCCGCCGGGTGGAGACGGCGGTGCGCAGGGGAGTCGTGGAAGTGAGCGAAGTCACCCGAAGTGGGACTGTCGTACGGACGGCCCGCTTCATGGCGAACCGGGTGCTCGCACTGGTGGAGCAGCCGGTTCCACGGGAGGAAGGATCCGAGCAGAAGGGGCATAGCGGACGCCCCCTCGGGGATGACCCTGAGACCTAGGACCTCGTCTCCACCCAGGGGAGTACACCACAGGTCATCGCTCATCCTCCGGGAGGCCAGGCAATCGATACGAGGGCATGACGCCCCGGGGGCGCCAGGATCCTAGATTTGAGGTCAAGCGGCGGGTGCAGCACTCGTCCCCCGAGGTCGGTCACCCGCCGCTGCCGACGACAACCACACAACGGTCAGGAGAGGGACCATGGCCCAGACGGCACCGCGGACGCTGGTCCGCACGCAGGGACGCAAGGCGTTCGGCCTCGCGTTCGGTACGCACCGTCAGGGCCGTCGCCACCCGCTGGTGGCGACCGCGATGGTCCTCCCCCTGGCGGCCCTGCTCGTGTACGCCTTCGGCGGCTGGGAGGCAGTGGTCACACAAGCGTCGTCCGTGGGAGTGATGCTGGGGCGCTGAGCGGCGCCCCGGGCCCGGAAGAGCGGTCCGGGCGGGGACATCCACCCATGAAACCCCGTGGGGACGGGGGTGCGGCGGACGGCACAAACGCCCGCGCAGCTGGGGAGCTGCGCGGGCGTTGCGCCGTTTTCCGGGCCGGAGCGGCGCCGCGCTCGCGGATCGGGTCGATCGCCGTCCCGGCGCCGGCACACCTGATCTGCGGCCGAACCCCTCCACGTACGCTCCCGGACAGAGCCGTATGCATCCGAGGGGACCCGTGAACGCACTCCTGCCCGCACTCGCCGCGACCGCACGTGCCGCGGTGCACACGAGTCCCGGCACCGACTGCCACTGCCCGACCGCTCACACGGTCCTCGCCGAGCGCAGCGACAGTGCCACCGTCGTCCGCCACGGTGCCACGGTCGCCAAGGCCCACGCCCCCGGCACCGACCCCGGCCACCTCAAGCTCCGCCTCACCGCCGCTGCCGGGCTGCCGGACACCCTCCTCGCCCCCCTCCGCCTCGCCCCCGTCCTCCTTCACGGCCGTCTGGTGACCTTCTGGCCGTACGGAACCCCCGTGGACCCCGACACCCCGGAGGCCGCCCCCTGGGAGGCGGCCGCGGCCCTTCTCGCGCGGCTGCACCGGGCACCCGCCCCGCCCGGCCTTCCGCCGATGCGCGGACCCGCCAAGGCCGCGCGGGCCATCCGGCGGCTGAGCGCGGCCGGCCCGCACCCCGCCGCCGAGCCCGTTCTCCGCGCCTGGGCCGCGCTCCCGGCCTGGGCCCGTGCGGAGGCTCCCGCACCGTCCGCCCGCACCCTCTGCCACGGTGATCTCCACCTCGGCCAGCTCGTGCGCCACCCCGCCGAGACGGGCCCCTGGCTCCTCATCGACGTCGACGACCTCGGCGTCGGCGACCCGGCCTGGGACCTGGCCCGCCCGGCCGCCTGGTACGCATGCGGACTGCTCCCGCCCGACGAATGGTCCCGCTTCCTCTCGGCGTACCGGGGCGAGGGCGGCCCCGCCGTTCCGTCCGCCGGCGATCCCTGGCCCGCCCTCGACGTGCCCGCCCGCGCCCTCACCGTGCAGACGGCGGCCCTGGCCGTGGCCAAGTCCGCGGCCGCCCGCCGCCCCTTGGACGAGGTCGAGCAGGCCGTGGTCGACGCCTGCGCCCGAATGGGCACCACCCCACCCGGATTGACGCAAGGATGTGCGACGTAGGCTGCAACCGGCCAGCGTGGGAGCGAGTCCTTACCTGGCGAAGCACCACCGACCGGCGAGGAGTTGAGCCGACCATGCAGTGTCCGAAGTGTCATGCGCCGATGCACACGTACAACCGCAACGGCGTCCAGATCGAGCAGTGCAGCGGCTGTCGCGGCATCTTCCTCGACTACGGGGAGTTGGAGACGCTGACCCGTCTGGAGAGCCAGTGGGCACAGCCCGCCCCGCCGCCCCCGGCCGCCCCTCAGGCCTACCCGGCGGCTCCCGCCTGGGGTGCCCCGCACGGCGGCCACCACGGCGGTCACGGCCACTACGGCCATCACGGTCACAAGAGCTTCGCCCACATGCTGTTCTCCAGCTGAGACGCGAAGAAGCCCCCGGCCGCAGGGCCGGGGGCTTCGGTGTGTGGACGATACTGGGATTGAACCAGTGACCTCTTCCGTGTCAGGGAAGCGCTCTCCCGCTGAGCTAATCGTCCTCGTCGCCTTGGCGACGTGGAAGACAGTAGCGCATCCTCCGCCACCTGCGCCAATTCGGCTCCGGCGTCCGCATCCGTCCGCCGTCGTCCAGGAGCGTCTGCGTCGGGTGGCTCCCTCTCTGGCTCCCCCGGTGGCTCCCTTGCCCGGCCATAGCGGTCGCGTCGAAGTCTCCACCGGACGCTACAGGGCACAGGCCGTTGCTGGGGTTGCTGTACTCCGCTGCTGTACCGCAACCAAGCTCTGTCGCCCCCTCTTCACGGGCTGCCGTCCTCCGTTTCCAGCGGGCCCTGCCATCGTCACTTGACGCAGGCGGTCAAACACACCCTTGTCCGATACATCACGGCAAAATGGGCGAATATGGCTGAAGAGGCTGTTTCGGTATGTGCCAGGGAGCCAGAGATGGATGCCTCGGACGAACTCCTTCACAAGCCTGACCCGGCGGCTCTGCTGACTCTGGATGGTGTCATCAGCGGTCTCAACGCCGCAATGGCCACGGCGCTGGGGAGGCCGGCAGAACAGTGCCTGGGACGGAGCTTCGGTGATCTGTGGCCTGCAAGCCAGCGGCTGTCGGCCGAGAGTCTCGTGGTGACCGCCGCCAGGACGAAGGCGGTCGCGATGCGGGTGCTGGAGTTCCCCGGGCCGGGCGGAGCACCCGTTGCCTGCTTGCTCGAGGCGCGGCCGGTGAAGGATCCCGCCTGTGGCGAGCAGCTGGTCTGGGTGCACTCCCTGGATGCGCACAACGACCTGGCCAGCCTGCTGATCCCGTTCCGGTTGGCCGCTGAGGCCGCCGACCTCGGCCTGTGGATGTATTCACCCCAGCGGGATCAGCTGGAGTGGCTCGGTGGCGCACCCGCCCTGGTCGCGCTCTCGCCGGATCTCACTACGCCGCTTTCCAGAGTGATCTCGGCGTTGCATCCTGACGACCGGGAGGTATTCCGGCAGCTCGTGCGCTCGGCTCCCGTCCAGTCTTCCTGGTTGAGGTTGCGGCACTTCACCCCGCAGGATGGCTGGCACCAACTGGCTCTTCAGACCCGTCGGCTCCAGTTGGGGTATGGCGGCCCCGAGCGGAACTTCGGGGTGCTCCGGGACGACACCAAGCAGGAGAAGCGCAAGCAGAAGGCGCAGGCCGCACTGGCTGCCGAGCGACGGCGCGCCAAAGATATCGCCGACTTCTCCTCCGCCTTGATCACCGCGGCCACGATTCAGGAACTGCAGCAGGTCGTCCTGACCCGGCTCGCCGCGACCTTCGGCGCCAGCGGCGTCCTGTTCGCACTCGTCGACGACGGCCGCCTGAGCGTCTCCACCGACGCCGGGATATCCATGTGTGAGGCCCAGGCCGTGCACGGCATGTCGTTGGACTATCCCAGCCCACTGCCCGAGGCGATCCGCACCGGCAAGCCGCTGTTCGTCCTCGACCGGGCGGACTACGTCCGCCGCTGGCCGCATGGGGCCAGCTTGCCGTGGATGGACCGGCTCGGCTCCGACTACACCGTCTCCATCACCCCCCTCGGCGAGACCGGCAATCAGCCACTTGGGGCGTGGTTGATGACCTACGGCAGCGAATACCGGCCGTCCCTGGAGGAGCGGACCCTCATGGGCGCGCTGGCCGACCTGGCCGGCCAGGCACTACGGCGCATCCGGTTGCAGCAGGCACGTGTCGAGTTGGCCACGGCGCTGCAGCAGACCATGCTCCCCACGCTGCCCGAGCACCTCCCGGGCCTAAAGGTCGCCGCTCGCTACCGGCCGAGCCGGGACGGGCTCGATATCGGCGGAGACTGGTACGACGCCTTCGTCACGCCGGACGGCGCGATCACCCTGGAAATCGGCGACGTTCAGGGGCACGACGTGGACGCCGCGGCCTTCATGGGACAGGTCCGCTCGTTCATGCGTGCGCTCGCCGTCCAGGAACCGGATCCGGGAACCGTGCTGACGCGCACGAACGAGCTGCTCATGACGATGGACCTCGCACGATTCGCCAGCTGCACCCTCCTGCATGTCGACTCGCGCGACGGACGGGTCACCGCAACCAGCGCGGGCCATGTGCCGGTGCTGTGCGCGCACAGGGACGGCAGCCACGATGTCCTGGAGTTGCCGGGCGGGCCGGTCCTGGGAGTCGTGCCCGACACCGACTACCGCGAGGAGACCTTCACCCTGGACGAGGACAGTGCCCTGGTCATGGTCACCGACGGGGTGGTCGAGGGACCGGGCCTGACGCTGGAAGCCGGACTGGAGCGAGCCGGAACACTGGCCGCCCAGGCCGTACACGACGGGCTGAACGCCGAGGAGATTGCTGACCGCATCCTCGACACCGCGGTCGCGGTCGACCACCTCGACGACGTGGCCGTGCTGGTCATCCGACGCACATAACGGCGTCAAGCAGGCCCAGCGGTCGATGACGACGCCCACGCTGGCATCGGCATTGAGATCTAGCCTCATCCTTATCAGGTCGATCACCGTGGCCCCTAAGCATTGGATCCTGGTCGCCTTGCGGCGCGGGAATGGTCGCCAGGGTTCGCCGTGATCCGCCTTCATCCGCCGCTGTTGGTGTCAGCCGCTGGTGTCAGACATCAGTGGCCAACTTGACTGTCGCTCTAAGCAGGCAGTAGCGGCGCCACTCAGTCGCCGTCGCCAGCACGACGAGCCTTGGTGAACGCTCCGCCCCGGGCCTGAAGCACTACGCCAAGCAGGACGAGCCCCAGAGCTGCGATAGAAAGCACCCACGCCGCTTCGGGCGGGAAGCCGAGGAGCTTGGTTCCTCCGTCCAAGACGAAGCCGCCACCCATTGCTATCGAACCCCAACCAGCCTTAGGCGACCGCGCATACGCCGCGGTTCCCCGGCCATTCAAGGTCAAAACGCCCAGAATTACGATGAAGCAGCCGGAACCCAACATGATCCACGCGGACATGGCACCCCTCCATGGGAAGGCTACTGCACGGGCGGAACGGCTTCGGTCTGTGGTGACGGTGCCATGGAGCACCAGCTTGGAAGATCGCGTATGCGGGTGGCTGCTGAGCTGGGGAGACGGTGACCTGCGTGTTCCCGGGGTGTTCGCTGCTATTCCCCGGTGTTCCCCGGCGGTCGCCGCTCGATCGGGCACGTCTGGGGCACGACCGGGTCTAGCCTCGTGTCAGCAGGACCACGGCCGCCACGATCCCGATCAGACCGGCTCCGGCCATCGCTGCGGCTATCAGCCGCACACCACCGAAGTTCTTCGCGCGGGCCTGCTGTACGGGCCTCCCCTCCAGCCCGGACACGATCAATTCGCGAATCCAGCCGGACCCCTTCTTCGAGGCGAAGGCCGATCCAATGGCCAGCGCGCCCACGCCCCAAATCAACAGGAACACCCGACTGCCGTGGGTGGTCTGCTCGCTGAGCTGCAACATGACGCGCATCCTGTCGGGTTGCCCTGAGCGCGTCAACGATCAACCTCCACCCACCACCCTCCCCAGCTCCCATCCCGTCTGCCGTCGACCCACACACCGTGGAGCGGGCGTGGTCCCTGGCGTCCAGGTGGAGCGCGCCACTGTACGAACGACCTGGACGCCAGGGGCCGCGTCTGCTCGGCTCTGCCTGGGTCGATGGCAGGCGGGATGGGAGCTCCCCGCGCACGCCACTGTCCGGCCGGCACTCGCGAACGGCGCCCCCTCCATCTCGGAGCCTGAGCGCCCCCGCCGGAGGCTCGTTCTGACGGTGGCCGCTCCGTGCGGTGTTCGACTCATGGCCTCCGGTCCTATCCACACGTGGGCGCGCGTCGGCGCAGCGCGGGCGGAGCGGGCCGGAGGCAGGAGCGGCGCCCGCAGCGGAGCCGGGAAGCGCGCCCGGCGGAGCGGAGCGCAGCCGGGTGCTTGATGAGGTAGGGAAACCTGTAACAGTCTCGGGCGCGCTCCGGCGTCCTATTTATGTCGCCGCAGGGAAAGAAGCACTCCAGGTGAAGATGCGTAGCGGGTCGTATCCGCCTGTCGGCGTCCAGGGCGGCGGCCCGGGTGCGGTCTCGCAGGCCGGGGCGGTGTTGATGGTCGAGACGGTCCCGTTCGGCGGCCTGTTCGTCTCGCTGGTCTTTGACCACGATGCAAAGGGCTCGCTACGGGCAGGTGATCGACGCGTCCGAATTACCTGCAAACTCCGCGAATTCCCGTAAAGGTCTCCAAGTCGGTCATACACTCCTGCCCGGCCGGCCTGATCGTTCCGTGACGTCGGCTGCTCGCGAGCCCGGTCGTGCGCATTGGCGCGGGCTTAGCTCCGGGCTGTTCACAACACGAGGAGAAGGACATGCGAACCTTTGCGCGTAGCGCCGTGCTCTGTGCCGGCGGTGCCGTAGTCACGGTCGCGCTCGTAGCGATCGGCGGTGCAGTGTCCGCCGCACCCAACCCATCCAGTACTGGCCAGCCAAACCAGTCGTGCGAAGACCAACCGCTAAGGCCAGGTCAGGCGATGGGGGCTACCGGTGCCCCGTTCAACCCGGACGGCCACGCCGGAACGGTCTATGCAGGAGAACAGCCGCAAAACTCGAATAACCCCAAGTCCGTATCGCAGTATGACGTGGCCTGCTTCCAGGTGACGTCCAACCACCCGACGGCGACGCCCAGCCACTGAACGCGCATTCGTCCCCCAGACGCCGGAACGGTCGGCCCGTGGGATCGCGCGGGCCGGCCGACAATTGCCCCCAGCGAGGCTCTTCTCGACGCACTGCGTTGCTACCCAGACACCGTCGCCGCAGGCGAGCGAGCCGGTAGCTTGCAGTGCCGCGAGGCCAACTAGTGCCCCGCCAGGCAACATTCGCCCTGATGACGGCTACTCTTTCGATGTGGCCGATGAGAAGGGCAGCGATAGCGGCTCGACCCGGCGCCAGCCGTGGTACCTGATGCTCTGCACCACCGTGCGGGAACTCTACGGCCTCGCTGCCTGCGGGGTTATCGCCCTGTTCTTCTGGCCGTTCGAAGGGCCGCCTGACTGGGCTTTTTTCCTCGCCATCCCTGCCATGTTCGCGGCGGGGCCCGTGGGCGAGCTGTACCGCACAGGGCCGCCTCGTCGGCTCGCCGCTCTGGCCGCCCTCCTTGCGACGATGACGGTGACCATGCTTTGCGGCGCAGCAGCGGACTGGGCCTTTCCGTCGCTGGCTGACCACAAAATCGGTCTCCTTGCAGGCTTCTTTGTCGGTGCACCTGCCGGCGCGGGTGTGTTCGCTTGGTACTCGAACAGGGCGAACGTTGCCTGATGCGGCACTAGTAGGGCTTGGTTACCTTGGGTGAGTAGCGGTGTGTCGTCTCTCGGAGGTGAGGGGAATGACACCGCAGGAGCTCACGGAGGCCCAACAGCGGTTGGAGTCGCTCGCGGCCGAGGTGTTCGGCTCGTTCGGGCGGGTGGATCAGCGGCGGTGGGGCGAGCGGTATGTGCGGGGGCTGCTGGGCGCGGGGCGGCGCAAGTCGATGGAGCCGATGGCCGCCCGGCTGGGGGTGGACCGGCAGGGCCTGCAGCAGTTCCTGGCCGACTCCCCGTGGTCGCACCAGATGGTGCTGGCCGAGCTGGCCTGGCGGATGGAGCCGGCCATCCACCCGGCAGCCTGGGTGATCGACGACGTGTCCTTCCCCAAGGACGGTCATGCCTCCCCGGGGGTGGCCGCGCAGTACTGCGGCGCGCTGGGCAAGACCGCCAACTGCCAGGTCGCGCCGAGTCTGCACCTGGTCACCGACGCCGCCTCCTGCCCGGTGAACTGGCGGCTGTTCCTGCCCGCCGAATGGGATCCGGCCACCGCAGACGAGCCCGAGAGCGCCGTCCTGCGGCGCCGTCGGGCGCGCGTCCCCGATGAGGTCGGGCACGTGCCGAAGTGGCAGCTGGCCGTGGACATGGTCGACGAGCTGCGCTGCTGGGGCCTGGATCCGCCGCTGGTGGTGGCCGACGAGGGCTACGGGCAGGACGGGGCCTTTCGCCTGGCACTGGAGGAGCGGGAGATCGCGTATGTCGTCGGGGTGCGGTCGGATACCGCGGTGTTGCCCCAGACGGCGGCGCGCACCGCCCCGCCGTGGTCGGGCACCGGGCGGCCGCCGGTGCCCTGCTACCGGGACAAGCCGGTGTCGGTCCGCGAGATCGTGCTGGCCGCCGGGCGCGGCGCACGGCACCGCGTCACCTGGCGGCGCGGCTCGAAGGGGCCGCTGCGCTCGTACTTCGTCGCGCTGCGGGTCCGGCCGGCCGGAGCGCGGGTCCGCCGGGCGCACCCCGGTGAGGACCTGCCGGTGTGCTGGCTGCTGGCCGAGTGGCCCGCCAAAGAGCCGGAGCCGACCAAGTACTGGCTGTCCACCTTGCCCGCCCACGTTCCCCTGCGGCGCCTGGTGCGGCTGGCGAAGATCCGCTGGCGGGTCGAGCACGACTACCGGGAATTGAAGACCGCCCTGGGGCTGGGCCACTTCGAGGGACGCACCTACCAGGGCTTCCTGCGACATCTCACGCTGGCCTCGGTGGCGCAGGCGTTCTGCACCCTGGAGCGACTGTGCCCGCCAGCACCGGCCACGGTCTGACGATCTACCAGGTCGTGGCCGGGCTCCAAGTCCTCCTCGTCTGCTGGGCCGGGGCGTGCCCCACCTGCCGAAGACCCTGGCCCTGATACGACACGCTCGCCCCCTACCTGACCAAGCCCTACTAGCTAGGGCAGACGTCGAGCATCACCCGACGCCAACCCGTCAACCATCAACTGAGACTCGACATCGGGCGCGCTCCGGGTCAGAGCTTGGGGACTACCGGCTCGGGGAGCTTGGCGGCCCATGCTTCAAGGGCGCTGACGGCCTCGTCGCGGAGCTCTCCCTCGGCTGTTTCCTCGCGCATGGTCCGCTGGCCCGCCGGCCGCGCCATCTCCTGGTAGAACCAGAGATCCTCGAAACCCCATGTTGCTACGTCCCGGCTCGTTGCCCCAAACACAAGTCGGGGGATGCGGGCCCAGTAGCAAGCTGCCAGACACATCGGGCATGGCTCGCTACTGGCGTACATGACGCCGTCCTCAAACAGGTGCCGTTGCAGCTTCTCACCGGCACTCCGCAGTGCCATGACTTCCGCGTGCGCGGTTGGGTCGCGCAGCTCTACGACACTGCTTGTCCCCTCGCCGACGATCACCCCGTCCACTACCACGATCGCTCCGAAAGGCGTCTTACCCTCGTCTTCCAGGGCATGGCGGGAAACAGAGATCGCTCGCTTCAGGAACTTCTGATCAACGTCGTTCAGGGTGGTCATTGCTTGACCTTCCTACGCCTTGATTGGTGTCGGCTTCTTAGGCCACGGTTCCAGCGGAGTCACGAAACGAAGTTCCGTACGGTCGGCGGGGTACGTGGCATCCGAAATCTCGACGTTGCGGTCATCGGCGTCCAGGGAGATCCGGCGGCAGATGATCAGCGGCACACCGTCAGGAAGTCCCCAGAGCTGGGCTTCCGCAGTGGTAGGCATGCGGGCTGTGACCTGATCGACCATGCACATGATCTCAATGTCCACAGTCGAGAGCTGGTGTTGGGTACCGCCGGGCCAAGGCTCATTGCGCTCGTCCAGCAGGGCAGGGTTCGAACTTACCAGCGCCTTGGGGATGTACGAGGTGCTGTAGGACAGCAGGTGCCCGGTCTTCTCGGTGGTCGCCTCGAAGTGGCGCCGTAGAACCTCGTCTGTGGGCGCAATCCCGAAGAGTTCGGCGATCTCGGCACCGGCCTCCACGATTTCGTATCGAGTCGAGAACTGCTGGTTCTCGATCGACATCCCTAGGTTCGTCTCAGCCTCGCCAACCTTGGCCCGCTCCTCTTCGGGGCGGTAAGCAAGGTCCTTCTCTGCCTGGTGCCGGTCTGAGGAGCGAACAACCCTGCCAGGCGGGATACGGACGATGGGAGCCTTACCGCGACCGCCGGTGATCAGACCTTGCGACCTGAGGAGCGAGATCGCCCCGCGCGCTGAGTTGGCTGAGCACTCCCACTGTTCGCAGATGTCGCTCAGCGTCGGCAGCGAGTCGCCCGGCGCGAGTTCGCCGCTCTCGATCTTCAGACGGATGTCATCGGCGATCTTGAGATGGATCGGCGGTTCCACCGTAGTGCGTCGCGGTTCCATGGCCACCATCCTTGCAGGTTCGCCGGTTTGTGGGCAAACCCTTGCGGAGTTCCTTCTTGGGCCGCTAACTTCAGCATCGTGGGTTTGTGGACAAACTCACGAAGTGACGAAGCGGGGCGACGCTCCTACCGCCAAGCAAGCGCGTCGCCCCTGGTTCCCACGAAGGGAAGTTCCATGATGCCTGCGACGCTGGCCGCCGCGCACGTTGCTCCGGTATTGCCGTTACCGGTCCCGCGCTCTGAGCCGATCCGCCGTACTGGGACGGGCCGTTGCTGCCCGGTGTGCGCGGAGCCTCGCTGCGCCGACGCGGCGTTCTGCCGCGCCTACTTCGCGGATCGGGACTGGATCAACTGCCTGGACTGCGGCGGCACCGGCTACGACACCAGCGAGTTTCAGATCTGGTGCCCCATCTGCGGCGGCGCCAAGGTCGTGGAAGCGGGGGTGGAGGCATGAGCCCCGCCGTGATCACACCCCTGACCGACGTGACCGCACCGCCGGTACAGCCCTTGCGCAGCGCGCTTCGGGCTACAGGCACTCCGCTGTGCCGCGCTCGGGTGGCTCGTGGCTGGTCGCAGCACAAGGTCGTGCGGGCCTTGCGCCTGCTGGCCGAGAGCTGGGGCTGGGAGGTGGCTGCCGAGAGCTCCCTCAAGGTGCAGATGTCCCGCTGGGAAAACGGCGTCAACCGGCCCAGCCAGACCTACCAGGTTCTCCTCTGTGCCCTGTTCCGGGCCACGCCGCAGGACCTCGGCTTCACCGGTACCGGCAACGCGACGCTCGCCGACCGCATCGACGCCCTGGAACACCTGGTGTCCGACCTGACGGCCCAGCTCGAAGCGGCGGTGGCGGCATGAGCCTCCTCCCCTCCTGCCTCGAGCTCCTGGACCGCCCGACCACATGCCCCGGTTGCCGCGCTCACGCGCCCGGCTGGGACCGGGTCCCGGTGGACGGGCTGCGCGTCCTGACCCATGACGGTGACCTGATCTGCCCAGCCGATCCCACCTTCGGCGCGTCGGCGTCGCCTGCCTCGCCCGTGGTCCTGGTGGAGGTGGCTGCGTGACGGTCTTCCCCGTCGCCCCAGAGGCCGTAGCCGGTGCTGCGGCCTCCCTGGGCACCGACCCCCTCACCCTCGCCGACCTCCTCCGGGTCGCCAACGCCCCCGGCTTCAACCGCTGGCAGGAACAGGTCCGCCGCACGGGCGGCTGCTCCAACCCGATCCACCTCCAGGGCCAGACGGTCACCCGTGACGCCAAGACCGGTGACGTCTTGTACTCCTACAGCACCGAGCGTGAACCGGGCGGCGTGCTCCGGGTCGCTTGCGGCAACCGTCGTGCCTCGCGCTGCCCCTCGTGCGCCTGGACCTATGCGGGCGACACCTACCACCTGATCCGTGCCGGGATCACCGGCGATGAACGCAAGGACGTGCCCGCCACGGTCCGGGATCACCCCCGCGTCTTCGCGACCCTCACGGCCCCCTCGTTCGGGCCCGTCCACAACCGACCCGACTCCGGGCGCTGCCGGTGCGGCGCCCGGCATGGCGACGATGACCCGGCGCTGGGCACGGCGCTCGACCCGGAGCGGTACGACTACGCCGGGGCCGTGCTGTGGAACAACCACGCCGGGGACCTGTGGCGGCGCTTCACCATCTACCTCCGCCGGGAGATCGCCACCCGTGCGGGTCTGACCCAGTCCGCGCTGAAAGAGGTGTGCCGGGTCTCCTTCGGCAAGGTCGCCGAGTTCCAAAAGCGCGGGGCTGCGCACTTCCATGCCGTGGTGCGCCTGGACGGACCCGACGGTCCCGACACGTCCCCGCCGGCCTGGGCCACGGTCGCGCTCCTGGACGACGCGATCCGCGCCGCCGCCGCTCGGGTCTCCGTACCGGTGCCCGCGGCCGGGGACTTCCCCGCCCGCAGCCTGCGGTGGGGCTCGCAGGTCGACGTGCAACCCATCGGCGCCCTGGGGCATGAGGAGCTGACGGAACAGGCCGTGGCCTCGTACGTGGCCAAGTACGCCACCAAGGCGGCCGAGACCACCGGCACGGTCGACCGGCGCATTGGGGAGCTCTCGGAGCTGGACAGGCTGCCCGGCCTGCCCGCGCACACGCGACGGCTGATCGAGGCCTGCTGGGACCTGGACGACGCCTACCCGGAACGGCTGCTGGCCCGCTGGGCTCACATGCTCGGCTTCCGAGGCCACTTCTCCACCAAGTCCCGCCGCTACTCCACCACCCTCGGAGCTCTGCGCCAGGTGCGCGCCGACTACCGCGCCCGGCAGGAACGCCGGGAACGCGGACTCTTGGAAGATCTTGATGAAACGGAGGGCTCCACGCTGGTGCTCGCGCACTGGACCTACGCCGGACACGGCCACACCCCCGGCGAATCCTGGCTCGCCGACACCATCCGCCGCGACATCCAGCGCAACCGCGAAACCGCCCGCGAAGCACTCGCCGACCTGAACGACGCGAGGGAGTGGTGACCATGGAGGCACTGACTGAGCCTCAGCGTCTCCTTCGGGTAGAGGCCGTGGCACAGCTCCTCGACCTGGCTCGTTCGACCGTCTACGAGGAGATCCGACTTGGGCGACTGCGTACGGTCCGGATCGGGCGTCGTCGTCTGATCCCGACCGAGTATGTAGACGAGTACGTTGACCTGCTCAAGCGCGAGGCGCTGGCCGAGGATGCGGCACAACGACCCTGGCTGCGCGTTGTCAGGGAAGGTGCGGCATGACTGCGGAGAGGCGTCGCTCAAAGGCGGGCAATGGCGATGACTCGATCTACTGGGAGGAGTCGAAACAGCGCTGGGTCGGTGCGATCTCGCTGGGTTACACGCCATCAGGCAAGCGCCGCCGCCCAAAGGTCTACGGCAAGACCAAGACCGAGGTGCGCGGCAAACTCCGTGAGCTGCGGAAAGAGTTGGAGGTTGGTGACCGGACGCCAGCGAACTACACCGTGGCAGACGCCGTGAACGACTGGCTGGCCCGGGGACTCAAAGGGCGCGACACGGCCACGGTCAACAAGAACCGCATCTTGGCCGAGCAACACGTCTTGCCTCTGCTGGGCCGGGCGAAGCTGCGGGAGTTGACCGCCGACGCCGTGGACGACTGGTTGGATGATCGCGCAAAGGTGCTGGCCACGTCCTCACTCCGTAGCGTGCTGTCGATCCTTCGCCGCTCCATCGATCACGCGATGCGGCGGGACAAGGTGCGGCGCAACGTCACGTTGCTCGTCGAGGTGCCCGAGGGGCAGGCCGGACGGCTCAGCAAGGCGCTGGCCCTGGACCAGGCCCGGGCGGTGCTGGTTGCGGCGCGGGAGTCTCGGCTCTATGCCTACGTGGTGCTCTCCTTGCTGGTTGGCGTGCGCACCGAGGAGGCTCGGCCGATGACCTGGAAACACGTTCACCTGCGGCCCTCTGGCGCTGTGCCACCCCATGTGGAGGTGTGGCGGTCGGTGCGGCGGCATGGAGACACCAAGACTCGCAAGAGCCGTCGGACGCTCAAGCTGCCTGCGCTGGTCGTCGCAGCCTTGATAGAGCATTGCCGCCGGCAGCAAGACGAACGGATCGCGTACGGACTGCTGTGGGACCCCTCCGACCTGGTGTTCGCCACGACCACCGGCCAGGTGCTCGATGCTGCCAACGTGCGCCGGGCCTTTCGGTCGATCGTCAAGGCGGCAGGGTTGGCGCCGGAGTGGACGCCTCGGGAGCTGCGGCACAGCTTCGTGTCGCTGATGTCCGATCACGGTATCCCCGTGGAAAAGATCGCTCGCGTGGTCGGCCACAGCAGCACGACCACGACGGAGGTCGTCTACCGCAAGCAGCTCCGGCCGGTGATCACCGAGGGGGCCGACACCATGGATGTGATCTTCGGCGAGGATGATTCGGAGCCTTGATCAATCGGCCGGTGGCTCCCCGTGTGGCTCCCCGGATACGTCAAGGGCCTGATCCAACGAGTGGATCAGGCCCTTGACCTGGTGGACGATACTGGGATTGAACCAGTGACCTCTTCCGTGTCAGGGAAGCGCTCTCCCGCTGAGCTAATCGTCCATGGAGGTGGAGACGGGATTTGAACCCGTGTAGACGGCTTTGCAGGCCGTTGCCTCGCCTCTCGGCCACTCCACCAGGAGTGCAGGGGACCCGGAGGTCCCCTGGTTCCTTCGAGCGGACGACGAGGCTCGAACTCGCGACCTCAACCTTGGCAAGGTTGCGCTCTACCAACTGAGCTACGTCCGCTTGTCGTTTCGGACGCTCACGCGTCCCGGCGACGAGTTGAACTCTAGCGGATTCCCGGGCCAGTACAAAAACGCGTTTGTGCAGCGTGCTGCGCTGCACCTGGTCAACGACATGGTCAGGGCACCCACGGGGACATGTCCGGGCCACCCGCAGGACACCCGCCATAGACTCGACACGTGCCCCACCTGCCTCCTCTTGCCCGTTTCGGCGATCGCGTCGCCACCGGTCTCCTCGATGTCACCAGCGACCCGGCGGCCCTGGACTCCACCGGTTTCTGGGCGGTCTGCGCGGACTACGAAGGGCGTGTGACCTGCGCCCGGTTCGCCGAGGTGCGGGAGGAACACGTGCCCGCCCCGCGCCCGGGCGGATGGCGGGGACCGTCGGCCGGTGACTGGGAGTCCTCGCTCGACCGCGCCGCGTACACGGCAGGGGTGCGCAGGATCCGTGAGCACATCGCGACCGGAGAGGTCTACCAGGTCAACCTCTGCCGGGTGCTGTCCGCGCCGGTCGCTGCCGACGCGGATGTGGACGCGCTGACCGCCGTGCTGGCACGCGGCAACCCGGCGCCGTACGCAGGAACGATCCGTCTGCCGGAGCGCGGTGTGGAGATCGCCACCGCGTCCCCCGAACTCTATCTGCGCCGCACGGGCCGGATCGTCGAATCCGGGCCGATCAAGGGCACCGGGCGCACCGAGGCGGACCTCCTGGACAAGGACTACGCCGAGAACGTGATGATCGTGGACCTGGTCCGCAACGATCTCGGGCGTGTCTGCAGCACCGGCAGCGTGTCCGTGCCCGATCTGTGCGTCGTCGAGAAGCACCCCGGCCTGGTCCACCTCGTCTCCACGGTCCGCGGCGAACTGCGCCCGGAGACGGGCTGGCCCGCCCTGCTCGAGGCCACCTTCCCGGCCGGCTCGATCAGCGGGGCACCGAAGTCCAGCGCGCTGCGCATCATCGACGCCCTGGAGACCGCGCCCCGCGGCCCCTACTGCGGCGGCATCGGCTGGGTCGACGCGGACCGCGGCGCGGGCCAGCTCGCCGTCGGCATCCGTACCTTCTGGATCGACCGAACCGCCGAGCGCGCCCCCGTACTGCGCTTCGGCGCCGGTGCGGGGATCACCTGGGGCTCCGACCCCGAGGGGGAGTGGTACGAGACCGAACTGAAGGCCGCCCGGCTGCTCGCGGTAGCGTCGGGGTCGTACGAGGTGAGTGGAGGGACCCTTTCGTGAAGATCTGGCTCGACGGCGGGCTCCAGGACACCGAGTCCGCCCGCGTATCCGTCTTCGACCACGGACTGACCGTCGGCGACGGCATCTTCGAGACCGTCAAGGCCGTCGAGGGGCGGCCGTTCGCGCTGACCCGACACCTCGACCGGCTCACCCGCTCGGCACGCGGCCTGGGACTCGCGGACCCCGACGCCGACGAGGTCCGTCGCGCCTGCGCCGCCGTCCTGGAGGCCAACCCGATGCCCCTCGGGCGCCTGCGCATCACCTACACCGGCGGCTACGGCCCGCTCGGCTCCGACCGCGGCGACCGGGGTCCGACCCTGGTGGTGGCGATCGGCGAGACCCGTCGGCGCCCCGACTCCACCGCCGTGATCACGGTCCCCTGGACCCGGAACGAACGCGGCGCCCTGGCCGGCCTGAAGACCACCTCGTACGCCGAGAACGTCGTCGCCCTCGCCCGGGCCTCCGAACAGGGCGCCACCGAGGCGTTGTTCGCCAACACGGTGGGGCAGCTGTGCGAGGGCACGGGATCGAACGTCTTCGTCGTCCTCTGCGGCGAGATCCACACCCCGCCGCTCGCCTCCGGGTGCCTCGCGGGCATCACCCGTGCGCTCACGGCCGAGTGGACGGGCGCCAAGGAGACCGACCTGCCGCTGGACGTCCTCGAGCACGCGGACGAGATCTTCCTCACCTCCACGCTGCGGGACGTCCAGGCCGTGCACCGGGTCGACGGCCGTGAACTCGCGGGTGCACCCGGACCCGTGACCGCGAAGGCCATGCGGATCTTCGACGAGCGGTCCGGCGACGACCTCGATCCCTGAGGGCCCGCGGTCAAAATCGGCTGACCCGCGGCGCGGCACCGGGTAGAACACCTCTGATGACCACGACACTGCGGCCGGCCGAGCCGCTTCAGCTCAGCGCGGACGGGGCACGTTCGCGACACTTCCAGGTGTGTGTGAACGGTCGCCCCGTGGGCCGGCTGCATCTGTCCACGGATCCCGAGTACGGCCTCGGCACGGCTCGCATCCTGGACCTGACCATCGAGGAACCGGATCGCCGCAGGGGGCGGGGCACGGTGGCCGCGCTCGCCTCGGAGGAGGTCGCGCGCGGCTGGGGCTGCCGCCGCATCGAGATGTCGGTGCCCGGGGACACCGAGGCCGGGCTCAGGCTGGCGACGGCGCTCGGGTATGTCCTGCGGAACCGGAACATGGAGAAGCGTCTGGCCGGGCCTTCGCCCCGGCTGCCGGCCGGAATCGCCGCCCGGCCCATGACCGAGGCCGAATTCGGTCCCTGGCTGGCCAGGGGCCGGGAGGGCTTCGCACGCGATCTGATCGAGCGGGGCGTGCCCGCGGCCGAGGCGTACGCCAAGGCGGACCGGGGTCACGCCAGATTCCTGCCGGACGGACTGTCGTCCGAGAACACGGTGATCAGCGTGCTGGAGCAGCAGGGGGAACCGGTCGGCACCCTGTGGCTGGGGCTCTGGCCCGAGACCGCGTTCGTTCTCGATGTCGAGATCGATGCGGACCGGCGCGGCCGCGGCCACGGGCGCACGCTGATGCTGCTCGCGGAGGCACAGGCGGCCGGGGGCGGCAAGGACCGCGTCGGCCTCAACGTCTTCGCGGGCAACACCCCGGCCGAGCAGCTGTACACCTCACTGGGGTACGAGACGACCGAGTATCACCTGACCAAGCAGCTCGTCTGAGGCTCAGACCCCTTCGGCCAGCAGCCGGTCGGCGATCTCCTCGATTCGCTCGCGCAGCCCGGCCTGACTCTTGCCGCCGTCGAGGCGCTCGCCGCCGATCACATACGTCGGCGTGCCGGTCACTCCGATCGCCTTGCCCTCGGCCTGATCGGCGTCGACGATCAGGATGTGCCGGCCGTCGACCAGTGCCGTGTCGAACTCCTCCGCGTCCAGGCCGAGTTCGCCTGCCATCTGGACGAGGAACGCCTCTCCCTGGCGGTCCAGCTCCTCCACCCGGCCGAGCACCGACTCCACGTACGGCCAGCCCTTGCCCTGCTCCAGCGCTTCCTCGGCGGCCTGGGCGGCGGCGAACGCGTGCCGGTGCTTGTCCAGGGGGAAGTGCCGCAGCCGGATCTCCAGCCGGTCGCCGTAGCGGGCCCGCAGTGCGCGCAGATCGTCCAGGGCGGTACGGCAGTCGGGGCACTGGAGTTCGCACCAGACGTCAAGGACGGGGGGTGCGGCCGGGGCAGGGGAGGAGTCACTCATGGTCACCAGTCTCCCAGGATCGCGCACGCGGCCCAAACGGGACCTCCGTCACCGCAGGCGGAGCACCGGAGTACGACCGGAGCGGGGCGCGTGGAGGGGGAAGGAGGACGCCCGGGTGCCCGGTTGCCGTCGCGGGTGGAGACCCGGGGCCGCCCTGAGGAGGAGACGACCCGGAGATCTCCCTGAAGTCCGGCCTGGCCGTGGCCTGCGGGGCCCGCGGCGGTGCAGGATGGAAGGGACGAACCGACCCCGCCGACCGACCTGTGTGGAGGACCGGATGATTGCCGAGACAGTCTGTGCCGCCGTCTCCGCGGCCGGCCTGGGCATTGCCGCGGTCACAGCCTGGCGCAAGCGCTTCCTGTCGGCGGCCCGCATCGCCGCCTACTCGCTGGTGCCCGTGGGGCTGGTGATGACAGGGGTCGTGGGCTGGCTGGCCGACACGGCCTTCAGTCCCACGGCATGGGCGGGCTTCGCCGTGCTCGCTGCCGCCTGGCTGCTGTTCGCGACCACGCGGACCGTGGAGCGCCGCAGAGGCGGGACCCGTGAGCAACGCAAGGCGGCGCGGGCCGCGCAGCGCGAAGCAGCGCCTTCGTCGTCCTCCGCGCCGGCGCTGGGCGCCCCGAGTCGGCCCGCGGCCGCACCCCGCTCGACCGGCTCCACGGACGACTTCAGCGACATCGAGGCTATTCTGAAGAAGCACGGCATCTGACGCGTCGACACGGCAGGACGGTCGGGCGGGGGCCCGGGACGATCAAGGTCGCACACGTCGAGATCATCTTCGTTCCGTAGATCACGGATATTGGCGAACACCCCGTCATTCCGGGCGTGTTGATCGCGTAGCGGGTGGGGGCTGCGCCATCATCGCCGCGAGATGCTGGACAGAACCCAGAGCGACACCGCTGCTCCTCCCGAGGAGCGCCGGGGTTGTCTCTTCGCGATTTCCCAGCCACCGCTGATGATCTTCCTTGCGGTGATCGGCTGCCTGCTGCTCATGGCATCACTGCACGACCTGCTGATGCTCTGAGCCGTATGCGGAGCCCCTGGCGCCACCCGCCGAGGGCTCCGTCAGTCCCACCACCTCGGCGCGAACAAAGGGCTCTCCCTGTCGATCGGCGGCAGTGCCGCTCCGCTCAGCCCGCGGCTTCCTTGCGGCGCGCCCGGTACGCGGCCACGTGCAGCCGGTTCCCACAGGTACGGCTGTCGCAGTAGCGGCGCGAGCGGTTGCGGGAGAGGTCGACGAAGGCGCGCCGGCAGTCCGGCGCCTCGCAGCGACGCAGCCGCTCCTGCTCACCGGCGACCACGAAGAAGGCCAGCGCCATCCCGCAGTCCGCGGCGATGTGGTCGGTCACCGAGGCGCCCGGGGCGAAGTAGTGCACATGCCAGTCGTAGCCGTCGTGGTCCGTCAGCCGGGGCGTCGTCCCCGCGGCGGCGACCAGATCGTTGATCAGCCCGGCTGCTGTCCTGGCGTCCGTCGCGGCGAAGATCGCGGCGAACCGCCCGCGGATCTTGCGCACGGCCGAGAGGTCGAACTCCGAGAGGACGCCGACGTCGCTCAGGTCGTGCTCGCGTGCGAAGGCGTCGAGGGCGGTGACATCCGGGAGCCCGTCCGTCTCCGCACCCTCGGGTGTGGTGTTCACCAGATCGACCACGAGGTCGAGCGCGCACCGGGTGTCGTGGGTGATCAGCACGTGTCGCTCCCTGGCCTGGGGGTCGGGCGGGCGCCCGCCGATGCTGGCCGAGCCTAGCGGCTCACGGCGAACGGGGAGGGGGGAGGGAGCGGGGGAGAGCGCGGAGGGAGCCGGGAGGTTCCGGAGGGCTTCGCCGGGCCGACACCCCGTCGACGTCCGCGGCTTCCGTGACTCCCTCCGCGCCCGCCATGGCTCGCTCCCTCCGCGACCTCACTCCGGCTCCCCGCGACGTCTCCGTAGCCTCCCGGGCTTCCTCTGCGATCTCCTCGCCCGCCTCCCGTACGCGGCAGGCCCGCCCCGCGCGTGCCGGGAGCTTCGGCGGGCGCCACGACGTCGCCCCGGTCTTCGTCGGGACGGCACCCCGTCGACGCCGGTGGCTTCCGTGGCTCCCTGCGCGACCTCGCCGGCTTCTCCGTGCCGTGACCACCTCGACTTCCCCCTGGGACATCTCTCCGCCTCCCTCCGCGGCCCCCGCCACGGCCTGGTGCCCGTGGAAGCCCGCGGCACGCGCGGAGGGGCCGCGGCGCGCGGGAGTTCGCGCGGTGCGCGGGGTAGGCCCCGGCGCCCGCGGAGGGCGCTGCACGCGCGGGGTCGGGCTGCGGCGCGTTCGGAAGACCGCACCCCCCGGAACCCCGCGCGCAGTGGCCACGCAGGCGTGGAGGCCGTCCCAGGCGTGGAGGGGCTGCCGCATGCGCGGGGAAGCCCGCCCCAGGCGTGGAGGCCGTCCCAGCCGTGGAAGGGTTGCGGCACGCGCGGGAAAGCCCGCCGCAGGCGCGCAGGAGTGCCGCACGCGCTCTCGGCCCACGAGGCACTCTCGATAGCGCGCAGGCACGCGGTGGCGCGGTTCCGCACCCGCCGGACCGGGCGGAAACCTCCGCGGCACCCGCCGCAGCTCACCCCACCACGGCCTGCGCATGGCCGTCACCGTCCGTAGGCGACTGAAGCGCCGTCGCCGCGAGAGCTCGCGGCGACGGCGCCCGGGTGTGCCGTATGCGGTTGTCATGGCCCGAGCCGTCTCCCCGAGTGGACGGCGCCGGGCGGTTCGAGGTGTCGCTAGCTCTCGGCAAGGATGTGGGAAAGCTCCGTGTCGAGATCGAAGTGACGGTGCTCCGTGCCGGGGGGCACGGCCGCGTCGGTTCGCTTCAGGAACGATTCGAGGGCCCGCGCCGGGGCCTCGAGCAGGGCCTCGCCCTCAGGGGAACTCAGGGCGATGCAGACGACGCCCTGACCATGGCTCCGGGACGGCCAGACGCGGACGTCGCCGGTCCCTGTGGGCCGGTGCAGGCCCTCGGCGAGGAGGTCGCGGGCGAACACCCACTCGACGGTCTCCTCGGCTCCGGTGTGGAAGGTGGCGTGCACGGCATAGGGATCGGCCGTGTCATACCGCAGTCCCGCGGGAACAGGCAGTGAGGACTCGCTCGACACAACGAGGCGCAGGTGCAGCTCGCAGCTGACCGTGGTGTTCATAAGCGCCAGGGCCTTTCGCTCAGTGTGCGCTCGGGGATTCGCACGTCGGCGAAATCGACATGCCACCTACGGTGCCGTTGTAAACCCCTCTGAGAGTTTTGCCTGTCTTTACGTAGCTCGTCCGGCGGAGACACGTTTCGCACCATACGGCCATTCTGGTGACCGGTTTCTCTCGGGTAGGGTTTGTACGTATGGATACGGGGAGTGACGAACAAGGCAAGATCGCCGTTGCCGGGCAGGAATCGAAAGCCGGGCCGGGCCTCGGTTCGCGGGCGCCCGCATTCATCAAGGTGCGACCGGCGCTGCATCGCAGCTGGCAGGTGGGCGTTTTCCTGGTCGGCCTCGCGGTGGTCGGCGGCGGCCTGATCCTGCTTCCGCTGCCCGGGCCGGGCTGGCTGGTGATCTTCGCCGGCGTGGCGATCTGGGCGACCGAGTTCGTCTGGGCCCAGCTGGTGCTCCGCTGGACGAAGCGGAAGGTCACCGAGGCGGCAGAGCGTGCACTCGACCCCAGGGTGCGCCGCCGCAACATCATCCTGACGACGGCCGGCACGGTGATCGTGTGCGGGCTCGTCGGCGTCTACGTCTGGAAGTTCGGCGTCGCGATGCCCTGGAACATCAGGGAAGAGTGATCCGGTGGCTGTGGTCACCGTGTCGGAGGCACCCCCTGACATGGGGTAATCTTCTTCCTGGGCCCGGGCGATTAGCTCAGCGGGAGAGCGCTTCGTTCACACCGAAGAGGTCACTGGTTCGAACCCAGTATCGCCCACAGTATCGAGGGCGGCGTGCACACACAGTCACCGTGTGTCATGCCGCCCTCGTCGCGTGTCCGGCCCGGCGACTGGCGTCTCCGCTGTTCCCGTGGTATGCGCGTCGGCCCGAATGCCGGGTATCACACGGAATGGATTCATGACAAAAGCGCCCTATGGCCGGAAATCCTCCGTACGAATTCCGAAACACCGTCGGATTTCGCCGGATTTCTACGGAACCAGTACGGCGATGTCTGGCACGGCCTCAAGTCACAGCCGGGTGCGGGGAATTCGAGGACGAGCGACTTCTGGTTCGGTTCCGGTCCTGTTTCGGTCCACGGACTTCGCCTTCGAGAGGCCCGGCACTTGGTGGCTGACGAGGTGCCACAAGCCCCTGAGCGCACGCGTTCCAGCGCCGCCCGGCGCCCGCAGCCGGTGAGCGCAGGTTGTGTCGGGGTCGGCCGCCGTCCGGCGTCGAGGGTCCGGCAACTCCTCGGGCGGAAGCGGCGGATGGGCCACGCCCCCCCGCGGCGCGTGCCATCTGTGAGGGGACGAGGGCGGTTGCCCGTATCCCTCCGGATCCGTACCGCCGGGCATCACGGACCGGCACACTCGGCCCATGGACTGGAACCACTACCGCTTCCGCAGCGTATGGGCGCTGCCCGTCCCGCCCGATCGGGCCTACGCCGTGCTGGAACAGGCCGAGGACTATCCGCGGTGGTGGCCGCAGGTGCGCACGGTGCACCGGATCGACGACGACAGCGCCGTGATCTCCATCCGCTCCCTGCTCCCGTACGACATCACCTTCACCGCACGCCGGATACGGCAGGATCCCGCCGCCCGGATACTGCAGATCGCGATGTCCGGCGACATCGACGGCTGGGCCCGCTGGACGGTCACCGCCACCGCCCGCGGCTCGCACGCCGACTACGAGCAGGTGGTCGACGTGCACAAGCCGCTGCTCAGGCGGTTCGCCGTGCCGGGACGCCCGTTCTTCCGGGCCAACCACCGGCTGATGACGCGGGCCGGGCGGCGCGGACTGGTGGCGTACCTCGAAGCAGTTTGAAGGAAGCCCGCCGGGACCTGTATTGTTCAGTGCGTTCCCGGGCGATTAGCTCAGTGGGAGAGCGCTTCGTTCACACCGAAGAGGTCACTGGTTCGAACCCAGTATCGCCCACCCGGAAATGGCCGGTCCGTCATCGACGGACCGGCTTTTCGCATGTCATGAGGTGTTCCGCGACCTCCCGTGACATGTTCAGGCGGCGGCCGGCAGCTCCGGACGCACCGGCCAGGCCGGGTCCACCAGCTCGTCCGTGCCGCTGCGCGCGAACCACGCCTGCAACCCGCGCGCCTGCGCCGCGTGCCACCCGGTCTGAAGCGTGTGCAGTTCGGGCGGAGTCAGTCGTTCCAGACGACCGGCGAAACGACGTCCCAGGGCCCGTACCACCTCCAGGGCCGCCACCGCGTCCGCAGCCGCGTCATGCGCTCCGTCCAGTACGACCTCGTAGTGCGCGCACAGGTCGGTGAGCGTGCGGCGGCCCTTGCGGTACCGGTCCAGATGCTTGTCCAGCACCCGCGGGTCCAGTACCAGCAGCGGAGCCGACGCGAACCACCGCTCGATCGAGGACGCACGATGCCGGCGCAACTCCCGGTCGAGCAAGGTCAGATCGAACGGCGCGTTCATCACCACCAGCGGCCGGCCCACCGTGGCCTGCTCGCTCAGTTCCCTCGCTATCTCGTCCATCACAGGCGACGGCCAGCGGCCGTTGCGCTGCAGATACTCCTCCGTCAGCCCGTGCACCGCCGTCGCCTCGGCGGGCACCGGCACACCCGGGTTCACCAGCCAGCGGTTCACCCGCGGCCGGGCTCCCGGGGTGTCCTGGACGACGACGGCGGCCGACACGATCCGGTCGGTCTCGACGTCCACGCCCGTCGTCTCTGTATCGAACGCGGCCAGAGGCCCCTCGTACCAGCACGTCATGCGTACACAACTCCTCGTTCACCCTTGGCAGCTGACGTACCGTCTTCTGCCCGTTTGGTGATACCCGGGCCGTTTGCGCCGTACGCCGGAAGGAGACAACAGGAGTACGGGTCTTTGCTGTTCACGGGCCCGTCACGGGGACTCATCTGGCTGGGAAGGCTTTTGGTCATGGCGATAGCGCAGCCCGAACGGGGCGGGCTGCTGCCCGAGAGGACGGCAACCCGTCGCGGCACCCTCGCCACCACCGCCTGCATGGAGACCTTGCAGGTGGGCTATCTGCACGCGGTTGCGGCCGCGGCCGGCTGTTCGCTGTCGCAGCCCTTTCCGGACAACGGCATCGACTGGCACGTCAGCCACAGCGCACCCGGCCACACGGTGGACGACGAGGTCACCATCAAGGTGCAGCTCAAGGCGACCTACCAGATCCCGCCGAACCCGCCGGGGCGCTCCTTCTCCTTCACGCTCGACAACGCGCACCTGGCGAAGCTCGCCCGCACCCCGGTCTCCGTGCACAAGATCCTGGTCGTGATGATCGTCCCGCGGTCTCAGGAGCAGTGGCTGCGGGCCGGGCACGACCGGCTCGACCTGCGGCACTGCTGCTACTGGGTCAACCTGGCAGGACACCCGATCACAGGCCGGCGCCGCACCACCGTGCGCATTCCCACTTCACGCATCTTCGACGACCGCGCGCTGTGCGAGATCATGACCCGGGTCGGAACGGGAGGCAGACCGTGACACACCGTCCCCTTGACGAGTCGGCCCGCGCCGTCCGGCCGCACCCGGCCGAACCGCTGTGGAACCAGCCGCCCGCGCCCGACCAGGTGGACCCCGCCGTACTCAGCGCCCTTCTGCACCGCCACGGCTGGCAGCGCCGTGGTGGAGCCGCCGGGCGCTACGGCCGCTGGACCCCACCAGGCCCGGGCAACGGCCGTACGAGCCTGCTGGTCCCGGAGAACCGGGCCTTCCCGGACAGCGACGACCTCATAGGCGAAGCCCTCGTCGCCCTGTACCGCAGCGGCTCGCCCGCGGCGCGCGACGTGCTGGTGGGGCTCGCCGTGCCCAGCGACGAGATCCACTGGTGGCGGGACGTTCCCTCGGGGCCGGCGGGCTCGGCGCCCTGGGCCGTCGAGGACCAGCTGCGCACCGCCGCGCGCCAGATGCTGATGGCGGGCGCGCTCGCCACACGCGCGCGTGCCGGCTACTACGGCGCCCGGCACCGCAGGCCCGCAGCAGCGTCCCTGGAACCGGTCCTGGTCGGCGCGGCCCCGGGCGGCCGCAGGCTCACCGCGTTCGTGCCCGCGTCCACCGGCAGGCCGCTGGCCGTGCGACTGCACCAGGCCCTGTACGCGGCCCGGGAGGCCATCGACTACCGGCGGGCCACCGGCGGGATGGACGCCTTCGACGCCGCGGTCGAGGCGGGCGTGAGTCATGAGCTGACCGAGGCGCTGGTCGCCCTCGTACGCGGATCCGAGGGTGCCCGGATCGCCGTGGAGTGGGCGCCCGCCGCAGGTGTCCCCGAGGGCTGCGCGGCGCCCGCCGAACCGGTGGAGTTCTCGCCCGGCGACCTGCCCGTGCTGCGTGAGGCCTCGGCGCGCTACCAGCGGGAGGAGCCGTCCGTGCCGGTGCGGATCACCGGGGCCGTCGTCCGTCTGCGCAGGTCGGGACCGCGCGGTGAGGGGACCGTGCGGCTGCGGGTCATCGCTGGCGCCGAGGTGCCCCACGTCCGGATGACCCTGGACGAGGAGGCGTACCGGATCGCGGGCCACGCCCATCTCATCGGGTTGCCGGTGCGGGTGCACGGGCGGCTGGAGAGCCGGGGCGGGTTCCGGCGTCTCGTCGCGCCGTCCGGGGTGGCGCCGGTCCAGGTCGACGAGGCCGAGCGGGACCGGCTGATGAAGTCGCTGCAGGAGAATCTGGACTTCTTCGAAGAGGCATGCGGCGGGGACTGACGACAACCCTTTCGCGGAGGGCGGGGCCCGGTCGGTACGATCCCAGTCATGCGCGCGCTCCAGGTATGGCGCCGCACCCGCCTGCAGTCAGGAGAGACCGGTGTCAGACGTCCGTGTGATCATCCAACGCGATTCCGACCGGGAAGAGCGCACGGTGACGACGGGCACCACGGCCGCCGATCTCTTCGCCGGCGAGCGCTCGATCATCGCCGCGCGTATCGGCGGTGACCTGAAGGACCTCGCCTACGAGGTGAAGGACGGCGAGACCGTCGAGGGTGTCGAGATCTCCTCCGAGGACGGTCTGAACATCCTGCGTCACTCCACCGCGCACGTCATGGCCCAGGCGGTGCAGGAGCTGTTCCCCGAGGCCAAGCTGGGCATCGGCCCGCCGGTCAGGGACGGCTTCTACTACGACTTCGACGTCGAGAAGCCGTTCACGCCCGAGGATCTCAAGGCCGTCGAGAAGAAGATGCAGGAGATCCAGAAGCGCGGCCAGCGCTTTTCCCGCCGCGTCGTCACCGACGAGGCCGCCCGCGAGGAACTGGCGGACGAGCCGTACAAGCTGGAGCTGATCGGCCTCAAGGGCTCGGTGTCCAGCGAGGACGGCGCGGACGTCGAGGTCGGCGCGGGCGAGCTGACGATCTACGACAACCTGGACGCCAAGACCGGCGAGCTGTGCTGGAAGGACCTCTGCCGCGGTCCCCACCTGCCCTCCACCCGGAACATCCCGGCGTTCAAGCTGATGCGCAACGCGGCCGCGTACTGGCGCGGCAGCGAGAAGAACCCGATGCTCCAGCGCATCTACGGCACCGCGTGGCCGTCCAAGGACGAGCTGAAGGAGTACCTGGACTTCCTCGCCGAGGCGGAGAAGCGCGACCACCGCAAGCTGGGCAGCGAGCTGGACCTGTTCTCCATCCCGGAGCAGATCGGCTCCGGCCTCGCCGTCTTTCACCCCAAGGGCGGCATCGTCCGCAGGGTGATGGAGGACTACTCGCGTCGCCGTCACGAGGAAGAGGGCTACGAGTTCGTCTACACCCCGCACGCGACGAAGGGGAAGCTCTTCGAGACCTCGGGCCACCTGGACTGGTACGCCGACGGCATGTACCCGCCCATGCAACTCGACGAGGGCGTGGACTACTACCTCAAGCCCATGAACTGCCCGATGCACAACCTGATCTTCGACGCGCGCGGCCGCTCCTACCGTGAACTGCCGCTGCGCCTCTTCGAGTTCGGGACCGTGTACCGGTACGAGAAGTCGGGCGTCGTGCACGGCCTGACCCGCGCCCGCGGTTTCACCCAGGACGACGCGCACATCTACTGCACCCGCGAGCAGATGGCCGACGAGCTCGACAAGACGCTCACGTTCGTGCTGAACCTGCTGCGCGACTACGGCCTCACCGACTTCTACCTCGAGCTCTCCACCAAGGACCCGGAGAAGTTCGTCGGCTCCGAAGAGGCCTGGGAGGAGGCCACCGAGACCTTGCGGCAGGTCGCCGAGAAGCAGGGCCTCCCGCTGGTCCCCGACCCGGGCGGCGCGGCCTTCTACGGGCCGAAGATCTCGGTCCAGGCCAAGGACGCCATCGGCCGCACCTGGCAGATGTCGACGGTCCAGCTGGACTTCAACCTGCCCGAGCGCTTCAACCTCGAATACACCGGGCCCGACGGCTCCAAGCAGCGCCCGGTCATGATCCACCGCGCTCTCTTCGGCTCGATCGAGCGCTTCTTCGCGGTGCTCCTGGAGCACTACGCGGGCGCGTTCCCGGCCTGGCTGGCCCCGGTGCAGGCGGTCGGCATCCCGATCGGCGACGCGCACGTGGAGTACCTGGAGAAGTTCGCCGCGGCGGCCCGCAAGAAGGGGCTGCGCGTCGAGGTGGACTCGTCCTCGGACCGTATGCAGAAGAAGATCCGCAACGCCCAGAAGCAGAAGGTGCCCTTCATGGTCATCGCGGGCGACGAAGACATGTCGGCCGAGTCGGTCTCCTTCCGCTACCGGGACGGCTCCCAGGAGAACGGCATCCCGTTCGACGAGGCCATCGCGAAGATCGCGAAGGTGGTCGAGGAGCGGGCGCAGATCTGACGGAGACCTGTCGGAGGGCCCCCGGGGTTCAGCTCCCCGGGGGCCCTCCGCCGTCGTCGCGCCGCGAGAACGCCTGCATCAGCCACGACGAGAACGATCCCGCCACCGCGCCCAGCAGACCGAGTCCGCAGCCCATCAGGCCCGTCGCGACCAGCCGCCCGGCCGGTGTCACCGGGACGGAGTCGCCGTAGCCCACGGTCGACAGCGTGGAGACGGTCCACCACAGTGAGTCGCCGAACGTGTGGATCGTCGTGTGCGGGGCCGTGCGCTCCAGGTCGTAGACGGTGAGAGCGGCGGTGAAGCCGAGCAGCACCGCCGACATCCCCGCGTACAGCATCACCCGGCCCTGCAGGGACATCCGCGGGGGATGTCCGTGGCGGCGCTGCACGGCGTCGTGGACCCGTACGATGCGGACCGGCCGCAGCAGGGGCAGCAGCACGACCACCGAGTCCAGCCAGTGCCGGTGGACGAAGTGGAGCCCTTGACCGCTCTGGCGCCTGCGCACCGCGTGGTCGACGACGAACATCGCCCAGCTTGCGCAGGTCAGCGCCAGGCACAGATTGCGCACCGGCTCGGGCAGCCCATGGCCGAGGACGCGCACCGCGTACGAGGCGAGATAGAGCACTGAGGCCACCGCGAGCGGGGTCCCAGCCCGCCGCTCCCAGCGCGCAGTGAGGCCGTCGTCGTCCACCGGTTCAGCTTCGCCGCCGGCAGATCTGCCCGTGCCCTGCCGACACGCCGCGAACGGGCGAAGCCATATGCTGCACAGCATGACGAGTGAGCCGGAACAGCAGATCGGAGTGGGCACGCAGGACGCCTTCCAGCGCCTGTGGACGCCTCACCGGATGGCGTACATCCAGGGCGAGAACAAGCCGACCGGTCCTGGGGCCGGTGACGGCTGCCCGTTCTGCTCCATCCCGGCCAAGTCCGACGAGGACGGACTGATCGTCAAGCGCGGCGAGCAGGTGTACGCGGTGCTCAACCTGTACCCGTACAACGGCGGCCATCTGATGGTCGTGCCCTACCGCCACGTCGCCGACTACACGGATCTGACCGGTCCGGAGACCGTGGAACTCGCCGAGCTGACCAAGCAGGCCATGACCGCCCTGCGCACCGCGTCCGGCGCCCACGGCTTCAACATCGGCATGAACCAGGGCGCGGTGGCCGGCGCGGGCATCGCCGCCCATCTGCACCAGCACATCGTCCCCCGCTGGGGCGGCGACACGAACTTCATGCCGGTGATCGGCCACACCAGGGTGCTGCCGCAGCTGCTGGCGGACACCAGGAAGATGCTGGCGGAGGCGTGGCCCGCGGTCTGAGGTCCCGTCCCGGATCCGGTTGACTCAGCCCGTCGTGTTCTGCCGGTCGTCGGGGAGCTTGTTCTGCCGGTCGTCGGGGAGCTTGAGGACGAGGCCGTTCAGGCCGGAGCGGGGGTCTGGGGCGTCGGTCCCCAGTGACGGCCGGCCCGCGGCACGGACCGGCTCACCTCCCGCGCACTACGCGTCGTAGACGTCGGCCTTCCTCGGCATCGTGTCCTGCACCTGCGTACTGAGGAACGACGACCGTGTGCCGAACTTCTCCGTGTCCACGCCGTTCTCCTCCAGCACCCGGATCGTGGCCGCATGCACCACCCGCAGCACCGGTGTGGCGGCGCGCAGCGCGTCGTCCGCCATGAAGCGGTGGCGCCACGGCTGGTCCGCCCACGCGTGACGCAGACCGAAGGGCTCCGGCAGGGTCAGCGAACCGCCGAGCCAGTTCAGTACCGGCGGGTACCCGGTAAGGGGAGCGCGCACCGCGAGGCGTACCACCTCGTCCGTGTCGACGAGCGGGAGCTTCACCTCGCGCGTCTCCCAGAACCTGACCTGCTTCTGCACCTTCTTGGTCGGCGCCTCGGGCTTCGACGTGAACAGGGAGTGCACCGGGCCCAGCGCGTGCCCGGTGACCTCGATGCGCAGCGTCTCGTGCAGCACCGTCACCGTGATCAGCATGGTGATGATCAACTGGCCGTCCCAGAGCGTCCACTGGACCCCCAGGTAGTGCCGCTCACCGCTGCCGAACTGCTGCTTGTTGCAGATCTCCTGTATCGCGTGGGGCTTGACCTGGTAGGCGTCCACGTCCGTGCCCTTGGGACGGGACACCTCCTTCGCCTTCTCGCCGATGGGGCTGACCACCCAGTGACGTATCGAAGGGGTGGGGAAACCGCCGGTGTTGAGCGGGCCGCGCTCCAGCATCCGCAGCTGGTCGTGGATGGCCTTGATCACGTCCCAGCTGCGGAAGGGGTGGATCTCCTTGTCCTTCTCACGCGGCACGAGGTCCTCGGCGAGCTGCCAGCTGCCCCAGCGGGTGCCCATGCCGAGGATGCCCTTGGGCCCGGCGTAGAAGACGGAGTTGGACTGCTGCTCGGCGCTGAGCCGGGCCAGCGCCTGGCGCAGCCGCTCGGCCGACGTCTCACCGGGGCTGCCGGGCACCGCCTCGGGGATCTTGGCGCCGAGGCCGCCGCCGGCGAGCAGGCTGTCCCAGCGGTCGCGCAGGTCCTGTGCCGTGCGCTCGCAGATCTGCTTGGCCCAGAACCAGCCCACGACCGGCATGACCACCGAGGCACGTGCGTGCCACGCCCAGAAGCCCGTGAACGGCATGCGGATCAGGAAGATCACGGCGAGGGCGCCCACGGCGACCAGCAGCGACGAGCCGAGGGCGGTGCTGCGCCGGTCGTCGCGTTTGGCGACGGTGGCGCGGATCTGGAAGACCAGCAGCCACACCAGCATCCCCGGCAGGAACAGCACTCCGCACAGCACCGTCACCGCCGAGAGCCAGTTGTCGCGCTCCCTGCGGATGCGGTGGGCGGCCAGGCAGTGCTCCACGACCACCTGCGGCTCGGTGCCGAAGGACTGGATGAGCGGCTTGCGGTTGGCGCCCAGCATGCGGTCCCGCACCGCAAGCGAGAAAGCCTCACCGAGGTTGGGACGGAATATCTTCGCCCACGAGCGGCCGGGGGTGACGGCCGACTCGTGCCATTCGTTGTTGGCGTCGAGGATCTTCTCGACGCTCGCGTCCCGGTAGGCCGCCGAGGCCAGCGCGTAGGTCGCCGCCGTCTGGCCCGCGGAGCCCGAGAGAGGCACCTGGGCCCCGGGGCTGAAATCGAATCCGTCCGTCACTGCCGCCCCCTCGCCGCCGAACCCGCTCCTGCGGCCTTCCCGACTTCCTTGCTCTGCACACCTGTTGAACAGGCCATCGCACTGATCGCGCCTCGACGTGATCAGGTGATCAGCGTATCGGCAGGCACCGACATCCGTCGGCGGACGGCCAAGAAGCCGCCCGCCGAGGGGACTCGGGAAACACCGGGACGACTACGAGGCGTCCCGCATCTGTTCGCGGATCTTCACCGCCAGTTGCGGCGGCATGGGTTCGTGCCGCGCGTAGGAGCGGCTGAAGCGCGCAGTGCCGTGCGAGAGGGAACGCAGATCGACCGCGTACCGGCCGATCTCGATCTCCGGCACCTCGGCCCGTACGAGGGTGCGGCCGCCGCTGGTCTGCTCGGTGCCCAGCACCCGGCCGCGCCGCCCCGACAGGTCGCTCATCACGGCGCCGACGTAGTCGTCGCCGACGAGCACCGACACCTCGGCGACGGGTTCCAGGAGGTGGATCGTCGTGTCGGCCGCCGCCTCGCGCAGGGCGAGCGCGCCAGCCGTCTGGAATGCGGCGTCGGAGGAGTCCACGGAGTGCGCCTTGCCGTCGAGGAGCGTGATCCGGATGTCGACGAGCGGGTGACCGACGGCCACGCCCTTGGCGGCCTGGGCGCGGACGCCCTTCTCGACGGACGGGATGAACTGCCGGGGGACGGCCCCGCCGACCACCTTGTCGACGAACTCGATGCCCGAGCCGCCGGGCAGCGGCTCGACCTCGATCTCGCAGATCGCGTACTGGCCGTGCCCGCCGGACTGCTTCACATGACGGCCGCGCCCGGTGGACCTGCCCGCGAACGTCTCCCGCAGGGAGACCTTGTGCGGGACCTCGTCGACCTGGACGCCGTAGCGGCTGCGCAGCCGCTCCAGGGCCACGTCCGCGTGCGCCTCGCCCAGGCACCAGAGCACCACCTGATGGGTGTCCTGGTTCTGCTCCAGTCGCATGGTCGGGTCCTCGGCGACCAGCCGGGAGAGTCCCTGGCTGAGCTTGTCCTCGTCCGCCTTGCTGTGCGCCTGGATGGCGAGCGGCAGGAGCGGATCGGGCATCTCCCAGGGATTCAGGAGCAGCGGGTCGTCCTTGGCCGAAAGCGTGTCCCCCGTCTCGGCTCTGTTCAGCTTCGCCACGCACGCGAGGTCGCCCGCGATGCAGTGCGAGAGGGGACGCTGCTGTTTGCCGAAGGGCGCGGACAGGGCGCCGATGCGCTCGTCGACGTCGTGGTCCTCGTGGCCGCGATCGGCCAGTCCGTGCCCGGACACATGCACCGTCTCGTCGGGACGCAGCGTGCCGGAGAACACCCGGACCAGCGAGACCCGGCCCACATAGGGATCGGACGACGTCTTGACGACCTCCGCCACGAGCGGTCCGCCGGGGTCGCAGAGCGCGAGCTCGCGCGGCTTGCCGTCCGGCGAGCTGACGGCGAGCGCCTCGCGCTCCAGGGGAGTCGGGAACCCGCCCCCGACCAGCTCGAGGAGTTCGACGGTGCCGAGCCCCTGGCGGCCGCCGTCGGTGGCGGGCGCGGCGGCCAGGACCGGGAAGAACGTCCCGCGCGCGACGGCTCGCTCCAGGTCCTGCACCAGGCTGTCCAGGTCGATCTCCTCGCCGCCCAGATAGCGGTCCATGAGGGTCTCGTCCTCGCTCTCCGCGATGATCCCCTCGATCAGCCGGTTGCGTGCCTCCTGGATCGGGGGCAGCTGGTCCGGCGCGGGCTCGGACTCCTTGCGCTCGCCGGACGCGTAGTCGAAGAGCTTCTGCGTCAGCAGCCCGGTCAGTCCGGTCACGGGCGCGTGCCCGTCAGGTGCCTGCGGGCCGTGCAGCGGCAGGTACAACGGCAGGACGGCGTCGGGGTCGTCGCCTCCGAACGCCTCGCCGCAGATCCGGGTCATCTCCTCGAAGTCCGCCCGCGCCGCCTCCAGGTGCGTGATCACGATGGCGCGCGGCATGCCGACGGCCGCGCACTCGTCCCACACCATGCGGGTCGAACCGTCCACTCCGTCCGAGGCCGAGACGACGAAAAGGGCCGCGTCCGCGGCTCGCAGACCGGCCCGGAGCTCCCCGACGAAGTCGGCGTATCCAGGAGTGTCCAGAAGGTTGATCTTGATTCCGTCCCAGTCGACGGGCACCAGCGAGAGCTGCACCGAGCGCTGCTGCCGGTGCTCGATCTCGTCGTAGTCCGAGACGGTGCCGCCGTCCTCCACGCGGCCCGCCCGGTTCACCGCTCCCGCTGCCAGCGCGAGAGCCTCCACCAAAGTGGTCTTGCCCGATCCGCTGGGGCCGACCAGCACCACATTCCGTACGGACGTGGGGTGGTCGGCCGCCGTTGCCCTGCCGGCGGCTCCGGGGTGGGGGTTCGCCTTGTCGCCCATGGCCTTGCCTCCCGTGCACGGTGAGGTCACTGTGGGCGCGGACGTACGGATCCTCGCCGGACCTGGTCGGGGAGGTACCCCGGCGCCGGCGGCTCCGACGACGCCCGCGGTGTCTTTCGAGCTTTGCACTCCCGTCACGGTGCGTCCATACGAAGGACGTGTTCCCGCCGCCCTCCGTACCGCGCCCGCCGTGATCCGTCCTGGCCCACGCGGTGGCCGGCTCATGCTCCCGGTGCGGGTGCCCGGCGGTCATGCACGCGTGCGCGTGGCTACGATGGGCGCGCCGGTGGCCAGCAGGGCCGCGCGGCGACACGACCGTCGGGAAGGCCATGCTGAACAAGTACGCGCGTGCATTCTTCACGCGTGTCCTCACACCGTTCGCCGCGTTTCTGATCCGCAGGGGCGTCAGTCCCGACACGGTCACGTTGATCGGCACCGCCGGCGTGATGGCGGGCGCGTTGGTCTTCTACCCCCGGGGCGAGTTCTTCTGGGGCACTGTCGTCATCACCCTGTTCGTGTTCTCGGACCTCGTCGACGGCAACATGGCGCGCCAGCTCGGCCGCTCCAGCCGCTGGGGCGCCTTCCTGGACTCCACGCTCGACCGGGTGGCCGATGGAGCGATCTTCGGTGGATTCGCCCTGTGGTACGCGGGCAACGGCGACAACAACCTTCTGTGCGCGGTCGCGATCTTCTGTCTGGCCAGCGGCCAGGTGGTGTCGTACACCAAGGCCCGCGGCGAGTCGATCGGCCTGCCCGTCGCGGTCAACGGGCTCGTGGAGCGCGCCGAACGCCTGGTGATCTCGCTGGTCGCGGCCGGCTTCGCGGGACTGCACAAGTTCGGCGTGCCGGGTATCCAGGTACTGCTGCCGATCGCGCTGTGGATCGTCGCCGTCGGCAGCCTCGTCACCCTGATCCAGCGCGTGGTCACCGTGCGCCGGGAATCGGCCGAGGCGGATGCCGCGGCGGCGCAGCGGGACGAGAACGCCTCGCACGGGAGCGGGGCTGCGACGTGAGCGGCGGGCGGGACGGCCGGGAGAACGGGGCGGCGGCGTGACGAGTCCTCGGGAGCGTTTGACGGACGGGCTCTACGGTTTGGGCTGGAGCACGGTCAAGACCCTGCCCGAACCGGTCGCCGCGCGGCTCGGCCGCGGCATCGCGGACCTCGCCTGGAAGCAGCGCGGCAAGGGCGTGCAACGACTCGAGAGCAACTACGCGCGCGTGGTGCCCGGCGCCGGGCCCGAGCGGCTCGCCGAGCTCAGCCGGGCGGGCATGCGCTCCTACCTGCGCTACTGGATGGAGTCCTTCCGCCTGCCGGCCTGGAGCGTCGAGCGGGTGAAGAACGGCTTCGATCCCAAGGACCTGCACTTCCTGACCGACGGACTGGCCGCCGGGCGGGGCGTCGTCCTCGCGCTGCCCCACCTGGCCAACTGGGATCTGGCGGGAGCCTGGGTCACCACCGAGTTGCAGATCCCGTTCACGACGGTCGCCGAGCGACTCAAGCCGGAGACGCTCTACGACCGCTTCGTCGCCTACCGCGAGGGCCTCGGCATGGAGGTGCTCCCGCACAGCGGCGGCTCCGCGTTCGGCACCCTGGCCCGGCGGCTGCGCGACGGAGGCCTCGTCTGCCTGGTCGCCGACCGCGACCTGTCCGCCTCCGGGATCGAGGTCGGCTTCTTCGGCGAGATGGCCCGTATGCCCGCGGGACCTGCGCTGCTCGCCCAGCAGACAGGGGCGCTGCTGCTCCCCGTGACGCTCTGGTACGACGACTCGCCGGTGATGCAGGGCCGCGTACATCCCCCGATCGAGGTACCGGAGACAGGTACCCGGGCCGAGAAGACGTCTGTCATGACACAGGCGCTGGCAGACGCCTTCGCCACGGGGATCGCAGAACATCCGGAGGACTGGCACATGCTGCAGCGTCTGTGGCTTGCTGACCTGAATCCAGCCAAGGCTCCCCCTGGGCCCGAGAAGGGGACCTCGTGAGGATCGGCATCGTCTGCCCGTACTCCTGGGACGTGCCGGGCGGCGTCCAGTTCCACATCCGTGATCTGGCCGATTACTTCATCCGTCTGGGACACCAGGTCTCCGTCCTCGCCCCCGCGGACGACGACACGCCCCTGCCGCCCTACGTCGTCTCCGCCGGCCGTGCCGTCCCGGTGCCCTACAACGGCTCGGTGGCCCGCCTGAACTTCGGCTTCCTCAGTGCGGCCCGGGTGAGGCGCTGGCTGCACGAGGGCCGGTTCGACGTGATCCACATCCATGAGCCGGCCTCGCCGTCGCTCGGTCTGCTGGCCTGCTGGGCGGCACAGGGCCCGATCGTGGCGACCTTCCACACCTCGAACCCGCGCTCCCGGGCGATGGTCGCCGCGTACGCGATCCTCCAGGCGGCCCTGGAGAAGATCAGCGCACGCATCGCGGTCAGCGAGTACGCCCGGCGCACGCTGGTGGAACACCTGGGTGGCGACGCGGTGGTGATCCCGAACGGGGTGGACGTCGACTTCTTCGCGAAGGCCGAGCCCAAGTCCGAATGGCAGGGCGAGACGATCGGCTTCATAGGACGCATCGACGAGCCGCGCAAGGGCCTGCCGGTCCTCATGAGGGCGCTGCCGAAGATCCTGGCCGCGCGCCCCGGGACCAGGCTGCTGGTCGCCGGACGGGGCGACGAGGAGGCGGCCGTGGAGACGCTCCCCGCCGAGCTGCGCTCCCGCGTGGAGTTCCTCGGGATGGTCAGCGACGAGGACAAGGCGCGCCTTCTGCGCAGCGTCGACCTGTACGTGGCGCCCAACACCGGCGGCGAGAGCTTCGGGATCGTCCTGGTGGAGGCGATGTCCGCGGGGGCGCCGGTGCTCGCCTCCGACCTGGACGCCTTCGCCCAGGTCCTCGACCGGGGCGCGGCGGGCGAGCTGTTCGCCAACGAGAACGCCGACGCGCTGGCCGACGCGGCTGTGCGGCTGTTGGGGGACCCGGAGCGCCGCGCGGAACTGAGCGCGCGGGGCAGCGCCCATGTACGGCGCTTCGACTGGTCGAGGGTCGGGGCGGACATCCTCTCGGTCTACGAGACGGTCACGGACGGCGCGGCCGCGGTGGCGGCCGACGAACGGACGGGCCTGCGGGCTCGGCTGGGGCGCTCGCGAGGGACTGACGTGGAAGGCGCCCGGGGCGCCTCCTGAGCCGGTCCCTGACGCGACGGGCCCGTGGTGGGGGTCCCGCCGCACAAGGAGGACCCGGTCCGGCCGAGCCCAGCGGGCGCACCGGTAGCCTTGCCGCCCGTGACCGCAACCCTCATCTGGATCCTTGTCGCCCTCATCGCGATCGGCCTCTACCTGAGCTGGACGGCGGGCCGCCTCGACCGGCTGCACTCGCGGATCGACGCGACACGCGCCGCGCTCGACGCGCAGCTGCTGCGCCGGGCCTCGGTCGCCCAGGAGCTCGCGACCTCCGGCGTGCTGGACCCGGCCGCGTCGATCGTCCTGTACGAGGCCGCGCACGGGGCCCGGCAGGCGGAGGAGGAGCAGCGTGAGGTCGCCGAGAGCGAGCTGAGCCAGGCGCTGCGGGCCGTCTTCGGAGAGGCTTCGCAGGTGGACGCGGTACGCGAGGCCCCCGGCGGTGAGGCGGCCGCCCGGGAGCTGACCGAGGCGGTGCGCAGGGTGCCGATGGCCCGGCGGTTCCACAACGACGCGGTGGGGGCGGCACGGGCGCTGCGGCGCCACCGCAAGGTGCGCTGGTTCCGCCTGGCGGGCCATGCCCCGTTCCCGATGGCCTTCGAAATGGACGACGAGCCGCCTGCGGCGCTCACGGACCGTTCCGCTGTCTGAAGGCCTCGCCCGGCCGGGGTTCGGGGGCAGAAGCCGCCGGGCCGCATCCGATGTGCGGGGCAAAATGATCCACCGCCTCCGTATTGGCCCTTGCAGTGGCCCGTTCACCTCACGTTTCCTCGGTCCAGCAGAAATCCCTCTTTTTCAGAGTGAGGTCGAAACCCGTGTCCAGCACGCTCTCCACCCCCCAGACCCCCGAGACCGGCACCGCCCGCGTCAAGCGCGGCATGGCCGAGCAGCTCAAGGGCGGCGTGATCATGGACGTCGTCACGCCGGAACAGGCGAAGATCGCCGAGGACGCGGGCGCCGTCGCCGTCATGGCTCTGGAGCGGGTCCCGGCCGACATCCGCAAGGACGGCGGCGTGGCCCGCATGTCCGACCCGGACATGATCGAGGGCATCATCAACGCCGTCTCCATCCCGGTGATGGCCAAGTCCCGCATCGGCCACTTCGTCGAGGCCCAGGTGCTGCAGGCCCTCGGCGTGGACTACATCGACGAGTCCGAGGTCCTCACCCCGGCCGACGAGGTCAACCACTCCGACAAGTGGGCCTTCACCACGCCGTTCGTCTGCGGCGCCACCAACCTGGGTGAGGCGCTGCGCCGTATCGCCGAGGGCGCGGCGATGATCCGCTCCAAGGGCGAGGCGGGCACCGGCAACGTCGTCGAGGCCGTCCGCCACCTGCGCCAGATCAAGAACGAGATCGCCAAGCTGCGCGGCTTCGACAACCACGAGCTGTACGCCGCCGCGAAGGAGCTGCGCGCCCCGTACGAGCTGGTCAAGGAGGTCGCCGAGCTGGGCAAGCTCCCGGTCGTGCTGTTCTCCGCCGGTGGTGTCGCCACCCCGGCCGACGCAGCGCTGATGCGTCAGCTCGGCGCCGAGGGCGTCTTCGTCGGCTCCGGCATCTTCAAGTCGGGCGACCCGGCCAAGCGCGCCGCCGCCATCGTGAAGGCGACCACCTTCTACGACGACCCGAAGATCATCGCGGACGCGTCCCGCAACCTCGGCGAGGCCATGGTCGGCATCAACTGCGACGTCCTCCCCGAGAGCGAGCGCTACGCCAACCGCGGCTGGTAGTACCCGTCTGTCCGGACACCGCACGACATCACCGAGGACACCACGTACATGACCGACGCACCCGTCATAGGCGTCCTGGCTCTCCAGGGCGACGTACGGGAGCACCTCATCGCCCTGGCCGCGGCCGACGCCGTGGCCAGGCCGGTGCGGCGCCCCGAAGAACTCGCCGAGATCGACGGCCTCGTCATCCCCGGCGGCGAGTCCACCACCATCTCCAAGCTGGCCGTCCTCTTCGGAGTGATGGAACCCCTCCGCGCGCGCGTGCGGGACGGCATGCCCGTCTACGGCACCTGCGCCGGCATGATCATGCTGGCCGACAAGATCCTCGACCCGCGCTCGGGCCAGGAGACCATCGGCGGTATCGACATGATCGTGCGCCGCAACGCCTTCGGGCGTCAGAACGAGTCCTTCGAGGCGGCGGTCGACGTCGAAGGAGTCGAGGGCGATCCTGTAGAGGGCGTCTTCATCCGGGCGCCCTGGGTCGAGTCCGTGGGCGCCGAGGCCGAGGTGCTCGCCGAGTACGACGGTCACATCGTCGCCGTACGCCAGGGCAACGCGCTGGCCACGTCGTTCCACCCGGAGCTGACGGGCGACCACCGAGTGCACGCGCTGTTCGTCGACATGGTGCTCGCCAAGCGAGGGGCGGAGTCCTTGTAGGATCTCTGACGTTCGTACAGAGTTGGGTTACGCGAAGGAGACAGGCAGATGTCCGGCCACTCTAAATGGGCCACGACGAAGCACAAGAAGGCCGTCATCGATGCCAAGCGTGGCAAGCTCTTCGCGAAGCTGATCAAAAACATCGAGGTCGCGGCCCGGACGGGGGGCTCGGACCCCGAAGGCAACCCGACTCTTTACGACGCCATCCAGAAGGCCAAGAAGCAGTCGGTCCCGAACAAGAACATCGACTCCGCGGTCAAGCGCGGCGCGGGCCTCGAGGCCGGCGGCGCCGACTACGAGACGATCATGTACGAGGGCTACGGTCCCAACGGCGTCGCGGTGCTCATCGAGTGCCTCACCGACAACCGCAACCGCGCCGCCTCCGACGTCCGTGTCGCCATGACCCGCAACGGCGGCTCCATGGCCGACCCCGGCTCGGTCTCGTACCTGTTCAACCGCAAGGGCGTCGTGATCGTCCCCAAGGCTGAGCTCGGTGAGGACGACGTTCTCGGTGCCGTGCTGGACGCGGGCGCCGAGGAGGTCAACGACCTCGGCGAGTCCTTCGAGGTGCTCAGCGAGGCCACCGACCTGGTCGCGGTCCGCAGCGCTCTTCAGGACGCCGGGATCGACTACGACTCCGCCGAGGCGAACTTCGTCCCGACCATGCAGGTCGAGCTGGACGAGGAGGGCGCCAAGAAGATCTTCAGGCTGATCGACGCGCTCGAGGACAGCGACGACGTGCAGAACGTCTTCGCCAACTTCGACGTCAGCGACGAGGTCATGGAGAAGGTCGACGCGTAACGCTGCCGCGAGCTCGACGTCGACGGCGGGCCGGTGGGACACGTCCCCCGGCCCGCCGTCGTTGTCAGTGGCAGCCGATAGCCTGGCGTCAGTCAATGATCACCGCCCACGGACCGTGCCTAGGTAAACCCGGTGGCGCCCGGCCAGGTCCGCGAGCGCGGCCGGGGGCGCCGCCCAGCGGTAGTCGGGGCGAGGCCGGCCGCACAGAGGGGAAGGGGCGTACGTGCGCGTACTGGGGGTGGACCCGGGGCTGACCCGGTGCGGGGTCGGCGTCGTCGAGGGCGTTCCAGGACGGCAGCTGACCATGCTCGGAGTGGGTGTCGTCCGCACGCCCACGGACGCCGACCTCGGCCTGCGCCTCGTCGCCGTGGAGCAGGGCATCGAGCAGTGGCTGGACGAGCACCGGCCCGAATTCGTCGCCGTGGAGCGGGTCTTCAGCCAGCACAACGTTCGTACGGTGATGGGCACCGCCCAGGCCAGCGCCGTCGCCATGCTCTGTGCCGCCCGCCGCGGCATCCCCGTCGCCCTGCACACCCCGAGCGAGGTCAAGGCCGCCGTCACCGGCACGGGACGGGCCGACAAGGCGCAGGTCGGCGCCATGGTCACCCGGCTCCTGCGGCTCGACGCGCCGCCCAAGCCGGCTGACGCCGCCGACGCCCTCGCCCTCGCCATCTGCCACATCTGGCGCGCGCCCGCCCAGAACCGGCTCCAGCAGGCAGTCGCCCTGCACGCATCGAAAGGCCGTACCGCATGATCGCCTTCGTCAGCGGCCCGGTCGCCGCCCTCGCCCCGGACTCCGCGGTGGTCGAGGTGGGCGGTATCGGTATCGCCGTCCAGTGCACGCCGAACACGCTCTCCGGACTCCGGATGGGACAGCAGACCAAGCTCGCCACGTCCCTGGTGGTGCGCGAGGACTCGCTGACTCTCTACGGCTTCGCGGACGACGACGAGCGCCAGGTGTTCGAGCTGCTGCAGACGGCGAGCGGTGTGGGCCCGCGTCTGGCCCAGTCCATGCTGGCGGTCCACAGCCCCGACGCCCTGCGCCGAGCCGTGGCGACCGGTGACGAGAAGGCGCTCATCGCCGTCCCGGGCATCGGCAAGAAGGGCGCGCAGAAGCTGCTGATCGAGCTGAAGGACCGCCTGGGCGAGCCGATCGGCGCCCCGGCGGTCGGTGCTCCGGTCACCTCCGGCTGGCGCGACCAGCTGCACGCCGCGCTCATCGGCCTCGGGTACGCCACCCGCGAGGCCGAGGAGGCGGTCGCCGCGGTCGCCCCGCAGGCCGAGGCCGCCGGAAGCACGCCCCAGGTGGGTGCCCTGCTCAAGGCGGCCCTGCAGAGCCTGAACCGAGCCCGCTGAATCACCCGCGCCACCACGAGACCGCAAGGCAGAGGAACCGATGAACTGGGACGACACGCCCGACACTCCCGCCCCCGAGCGGCTCGTCGGTGCGTCCGCCGACCGTGAGGACCAGGCCGTCGAGGCCGCGCTGCGCCCCAAGGACCTGGGCGAGTTCATCGGCCAGGAGAAGGTCCGCGAGCAGCTCGACCTCGTGCTCCGCGCGGCCCGAGCCCGCGGCGCCACCGCGGACCATGTGCTCCTGTCCGGCGCCCCCGGCCTCGGCAAGACCACCCTCTCCATGATCATCGCGGCCGAGATGGGCGCCCCGATCCGGATCACCAGCGGCCCCGCCATCCAGCACGCGGGCGACCTCGCCGCGATCCTCTCCTCCCTGCAGGAGGGCGAGGTCCTCTTCCTCGACGAGATCCACCGCATGTCCCGGCCCGCCGAGGAGACGCTTTACATGGCGATGGAGGACTTCCGGGTCGACGTGATCGTCGGCAAGGGACCCGGTGCGACCGCCATCCCTCTGGAGCTGCCGCCGTTCACCCTGGTCGGCGCCACCACCAGGGCCGGCCTGCTGCCGCCTCCGCTGCGTGACCGCTTCGGTTTCACCGCGCACATGGAGTTCTACGAGCCGGCCGAGCTGGAGCGTGTCATCCATCGCTCGGCGAACCTGCTGGACGTGGAGATCGACCCCGACGGCGCCGCTGAGATCGCCGGACGCTCGCGGGGGACGCCTCGCATCGCCAACCGTCTGCTGCGCCGTGTGCGGGACTACGCGCAGGTCAAGGCGGACGGAGTGATCAACCGCGAGATCGCGGCCGCCGCGCTCACCGTCTACGAGGTCGACGCCCGGGGCCTGGACCGCCTCGACCGTGCGGTCCTCGAGGCCCTGCTCAAGCTGTTCGGCGGCGGCCCCGTCGGCCTGTCCACGCTCGCGGTCGCGGTGGGGGAGGAACGAGAGACCGTGGAAGAGGTCGCCGAACCCTTCCTGGTCCGGGAGGGCCTGCTCGCCCGCACCCCGCGCGGACGGGTGGCCACTCCGGCCGCGTGGGCACACCTCGGGCTCACCGCGCCACGCGGTGTCACCGGCGGAAACGGACAACAGGACCTGTTCGGGGCCTGACGGCGCGGGACTCGCACCGGCAGGAACCCCGGTGCCATGCTGAGCGTTGTTCCTTGCGTGCGGACTCGCTTAGACTCCGCCGATGCCGCCCTTATAAGCGGCGCCGTCCCCTCCCATCCACCAGGCCGCCGATCGAGCGGTCGTGCGAAGGAAAATTCCGTCCCGTGAATATCGTGACCCTCCTCCTGTTCATCGTGCTGTTCGGGGCCATGCTCCTGATGACCCGCTCGGCCAAGCGCAAGCAGCAGCAGGCCGTCCAGATGCGCAATGAGATGCAGCCCGGAAGCGGCGTCCGCACGATCGGGGGCATGTACGCGACGGTCAAGGAGGTCAACGAGGACACGGTCCTCGTTGACGCGGGCCCGGGCGTGGAGCTCCTCTTCGCGAAGAACGCGATCGGTGCCGTCCTCACCGACGACGAGTACAACCGCATCGTCCACGGCATCGAGCACGACCTGAAGGCCGAGGGCGCCGTCGTGCCGGACGACGTCTCCTCCCTCACCGAGCCCCATGACTCCGCTGCCGACGCCTCCGACGACAAGCCCGTCGACCTCGGCAAGAAGGACTCCGTCGAGGAGGCCGCCGACGAGGCGGCCGACGCGAAGGCGGACGAAGCAGAGCCCAAGAAGACCGACGGCGAGGCCGACGCGAAGTAGCCGCCCATCGGGACCGGAGCGCAGACACGCGCTCCGGTCCCGGATTGTGCGGTTTTCGCCGGAGACCCGACACAATGTCATGGCCGCCCGCACGCCGACCCCGCGCGCGGCGGCACGAGAGGGAGTACGAGAAGGTGGCAGCACCGAAGAAGGGCCGGAGCGCGAGCGCCCAGAGCAAGCCAGGGCGCTCGCTGGCCCTCATCCTGATCGCCATCGTGGCGCTCACCGGGGGCATGTTCGCCTCCGGGCACACCACTCCGCGTCTCGGCATCGACCTCGCCGGCGGTACGAGCATCACGCTCAAGGCGAAGAGCGGCCAGGAATCCGCGATCAACAAGACCAACATGGACACCGCGGTCGACATCATGAACCGCCGTGTCAACGGTCTGGGCGTGTCCGAGGCAGAGGTCCAGACGCAGGGCGATCGCAACATCATCGTCAACATCCCGCGGGGCACGAACTCCAAGCAGGCCCGGGAGCAGGTCGGCACCACGGCCAAGCTGTACTTCCGCCCCGTCCTCGCCACCGAGGTCGTCGGCCCGGCCGCCTCGGGCAGCCCCACGGCGAGCCCGTCCAGCAGCGCCTCGCCGGGTACCGGCAGCAAGGCGAGCTCCTCCAGCTCCGCGACGCCGTCCGGCTCCGCGACCCCCTCGGCAAGCGCCACCTCTCAGGGCCGCGCGGTCACCGACGCGCTGAAGGCCACCTCGTCGCCGTCGCCGTCCGGCTCGCCGTCGGCAACCTCGAGCGCGAGCCCCTCCGCCAGCGCCTCGCCGTCGGCGAGCAGCGGCGCCTCCGACGCGACCAGCAAGCTCCAGGCCGAGTACGCCCAGCTGAACTGCGCCGACAGCGCCGTCCGCGCCAAGACCGGCGTGGGCACCAAGCCCACCGACCCCACGGTGGCCTGCGGCCAGAACTCGCAGAAGCAGTGGCAGAAGTACCTCCTCGGCCCGGCCGAGGTCGCCGGAACGGACGTCAAGAAGGCCCAGGCGGTCTACGACACCCAGGGCGCCGGTGGCTGGAAGGTCACCATGGACTTCACGTCCGCGGGGTCCAAGAAGTTCGCGAGCATCACCGGCAAGCTGGCGCAGAACCAGGCGCCGCAGAACGAGTTCGGCATCGTCCTCGACGGTGAGGTCGTCTCCAGCCCGTACGTCAGCCAGGCGCTGACCGGCGGCAGCGCCGAGATCACCGGCAGCTTCGACCAGACCGAGGCCAAGGACCTGGCGAACGTCCTGTCGTACGGTGCGCTTCCGCTCTCCTTCGAGGAGCAGAGCGTCACCACCGTCACCGCCGCCCTCGGCGGTGAGCAGCTGCACGCCGGTCTGATCGCCGGTGCGATCGGTCTCGCCCTCGTCGTGATCTACCTGGTGGTCTACTACCGGGGTCTGTCGCTGATCGCGATCGCGTCGCTGATGATCTCGGCCGTCCTGACCTACGTCATCATGTCGCTGCTCGGCCCGACCATCGGCTTCGCGCTGAACCTGCCGGCCGTCTGCGGTGCCATCGTCGCGATCGGTATCACCGCGGACTCGTTCATCGTGTTCTTCGAACGCATCCGGGACGAGATCCGCGAGGGGCGCTCGCTGCGGCCCTCCGTCGAGCGTGCCTGGCCGCGTGCCCGGCGCACCATTCTGGTCTCCGACTTCGTGTCGTTCCTCGCCGCCGCGGTGCTGTTCATCGTCACCGTCGGCAAGGTCCAGGGCTTCGCGTTCACCCTCGGTCTCACGACGGTCCTGGACGTGGTGGTCGTCTTCCTGTTCACCAAGCCGCTGATGACCATCCTCGCCCGCCGGCAGTTCTTCGCGGGCGGTCACAGCTGGTCCGGTCTCGACCCCAAGCGCCTGGGCGCCAAGCCGCCGCTGCGGCGCACCCGTCGTCCCTCCGCCCCCGTCGACCCGAAGGAGGCGTGAGAGATGTCCAAGCTCGGCAACCTCGGCGCCAGGCTCCACCGAGGCGAGGTCTCCTACGACTTCGTCGGCAAGCGCAAGATCTGGTACGGCATCTCGATCCTGATCACCATCACGGCCATCCTCGGCCTGACGGTGCGCGGTCTGAACATGGGCATCGAGTTCCAGGGCGGTGCCGTCTTCACCACGCCCAGCACGAGTGTCTCCGTGGCGCAGGCCGAGACCTACGCCCAGGACTCCTCGGGTCACCAGGCGGTCGTGCAGAAGCTCGGTACGGGCGGTCTGCGCATCCAGATCGCCGGTATCGAGACCGGCAAGGCCGACCAGATCAGGGACGCACTCGCCAAGGACCTGAACGTCAACGCCGAGAAGATCAACGCCGATCTGGTCGGTCCCAGCTGGGGCGAGCAGATCGCCAGCAAGGCCTGGCAGGGTCTGGCGATCTTCATGGTGCTCGTGGTGATCTACCTCGCGATCGCCTTCGAGTGGCGCATGGCCGTCGCGGCCCTGGTCGCGCTGATCCACGACATCACCATCACCACCGGTATCTACGCCCTCGTCGGCTTCGAGGTGACGCCGGGTACGGTGATCGGTCTGCTGACGATCCTCGGTTACTCGCTCTACGACACGGTCGTCGTCTTCGACAGCCTCAAGGAGCAGACGAAGGACCTCACCAAGCAGACCCGCTGGACCTACAGCGACGTCGCCAACATGTCGATCAACGGCACCCTGGTCCGCTCCATCAACACCACCGTGGTGGCGCTGCTGCCGGTGGCCGGTCTGCTGTTCATCGGTGGCGGTTTCCTCGGCGCGGGCACGCTGAACGACATCTCGCTGTCGCTGTTCGTCGGTCTCGCGGCCGGTGCGTACTCGTCGATCTTCATCGCCACGCCGCTCGTCGCCGACCTCAAGGAGCGCGAGCCGCAGATGAAGACCCTCAGGAAGCGGGTCCTGGCCAAGCGCGCCCAGGCCCCCGCCGAGGGCGAGCTCGCCGCGGCCCGGGCCGGTGTCGAACCGGACGAGGGCGAACCGGAGGACTCCGCGCCCGCCTTCGTGGGCCAGCGCCACCAGCCCGCGTCCCGCACTCGCGGTCGCGGCCGGCCCTCCGGCAAGCGCCGATGACCGACATAACGGCGCTGCTGCTGAGCCGCATACGGGATGTGCCGGACCACCCGCAGCCGGGCGTGATGTTCAAGGACATCACCCCGCTGCTCGCGGATCCAAAGGCGTTCACCGCGCTCACCGACGCACTGGCGGAGCTGGCCGTGCGGCACGGCGCGACGAAGATCGTCGGTCTGGAGGCCCGCGGGTTCATCCTCGGAGCGCCGGCCGCCGTCCGCGCGGGCGTCGGCTTCGTCCCCGTGCGCAAGGCGGGCAAGCTTCCCGGAGCCACGCTGCGTCAGGCGTACGACCTCGAGTACGGCTCCGCCGAGATCGAGGTGCACGCCGAGGACCTCTCCGCGGCGGACCGCGTGATGGTCGTGGACGACGTCCTCGCCACCGGCGGCACCGCCGAGGCCTCCCTCCGGCTCATCCGCCGGGCGGGGGCCGGGGTCGCCGGAGTGTCCGTGCTGATGGAGCTGGGCTTCCTGGGCGGCCGTGCCCGCCTGGAGCCGGCTCTGGCCGGGGCGCCGCTGGAGGCACTGCTTCAGATCTGAGCGCCGCCGGATACACCGCCGCGCCAGGTGGAGGACGGCCGCTGTACGCACGAGACGGGCCCGGAGGAATCCGGCGCCCGTCTCGTGCGTTTCCCCAAGGTGAAGCCGTCTCAACGGCCTGAAGGCGAGCCCGGCGCCAGGGATCGCTACCATGGGGTCTCCGGAGCCTGACCGGGGGACCCGGAACGCGCAGAGGAGCCCTCTTGGCAGACGAGGCCCAGCCACTGACCGCCGCCAAGCCCGAGCCGCCTTCGAAGGCCGCGGCGCAGCCCGCGCGGAGCGCGAAGAACGCCCCGCACGGGCCGGTGGAGCACGCCCAGTCGGCGCCCGTCGACCAGGCGGCCGAGCAGCCGCGCCCCAAGCCGGCCCCTGCCGAGCGCTCCGCGGCGGTCCGCCCCGCTCCGGCCCCGCCCACCCGCTCCGGCTCCTCCAACCGCGTACGCGCCCGCTTGGCCCGCCTCGGGGTGCAGCGCGCCAACCCGTACAACCCGGTCCTCGAGCCCCTGCTGCGGATAGTGCGCAGCAACGACCCGAAGATCGAGAACGCGACGCTCCGCCAGGTCGAGCGTGCCTACCAGGTCGCCGAACGCTGGCACCGCGGCCAGAAGCGCAAGAGCGGCGACCCGTACATCACGCATCCGCTGGCGGTGACCACCATCCTCGCCGAGCTGGGCATGGACCCGGCCACCCTGATGGCGGGCCTGCTGCACGACACGGTCGAGGACACCGAGTACGGCCTGGACCAGCTGCGCCGCGACTTCGGCGACACCGTGGCCCTCCTCGTCGACGGCGTCACCAAGCTGGACAAGGTCAAGTTCGGCGAGGCCGCGCAGGCCGAGACCGTGCGCAAGATGGTCGTCGCCATGGCCAAGGACCCGCGCGTCCTGGTCATCAAGCTCGCCGACCGCCTGCACAACATGCGCACCATGCGCTACCTCAAGCGCGAGAAGCAGGAGAAGAAGGCGCGCGAGACCCTGGAGATCTACGCGCCGCTCGCCCACCGGCTGGGCATGAACACCATCAAGTGGGAGCTGGAGGACCTCGCCTTCGCGATCCTCTACCCCAAGATGTACGACGAGATCGTCCGGCTGGTCGCCGAGCGTGCCCCCAAGCGCGACGAGTACCTGGCCATAGTGACCGACGAGGTGCAGTCCGACCTGCGTGCCGCCCGGATCAAGGCGACGGTCACGGGGCGCCCGAAGCACTACTACAGCGTCTACCAGAAGATGATCGTCCGCGGCCGTGACTTCGCGGAGATCTACGACCTGGTCGGCATCCGCGTCCTCGTGGACACGGTCCGCGACTGCTATGCGGCACTGGGCACGGTCCACGCCCGCTGGAACCCGGTTCCGGGGCGGTTCAAGGACTACATCGCGATGCCCAAGTTCAACATGTACCAGTCGCTGCACACGACGGTGATCGGACCCAACGGCAAGCCCGTCGAACTCCAGATCCGCACCTTCGACATGCACCGCCGCGCCGAGTACGGCATCGCCGCGCACTGGAAGTACAAGCAGGAGGCCGTCGCGGGCGCCTCCAAGATCCGTACCGACGCGCCTCGTTCGAGCGCCAAGAACGCCAAGGACCACGACGCCGTCAACGACATGGCGTGGCTGCGCCAGTTGCTCGACTGGCAGAAGGAGACCGAGGACCCGAGCGAGTTCCTCGAGTCCCTGCGCTTCGACCTGTCCCGCAACGAGGTCTTCGTCTTCACTCCGAAGGGCGACGTCATAGCGCTTCCGGCCGGTGCCACCCCGGTGGACTTCGCGTACGCGGTCCACACGGAGGTCGGCCACCGGACCATAGGGGCCAGGGTCAACGGCCGGCTCGTCCCGCTCGAATCCACCCTGGACAACGGGGACTTGGTGGAGGTGTTCACCTCCAAGGCGACCGGGGCGGGGCCGTCCCGCGACTGGCTCGGCTTCGTCAAGTCGCCGCGCGCCCGCAACAAGATCCGTGCCTGGTTCTCCAAGGAGCGCCGCGAGGAGGCGATCGAGCAGGGCAAGGACGCGATCGCACGGGCGATGCGCAAGCAGAACCTGCCGATCCAGCGCATCCTGACGGGCGACTCCCTCGTCACCCTGGCCCACGAGATGCGCTACCCGGACATCTCGTCCCTCTACGCGGCCATCGGCGAGGGCCATGTCGCCGCGCAGAACGTCGTGCAGAAGCTGGTGCAGGCGCTCGGCGGCGAGGAAGCCGCCACCGAGGAGATCGACGAGGCTGTTCCGCCGGCCCGGGGCCGTGCCCGCAAGCGGCGCCGGAACCAGGACCCCGGTGTCGTCGTCAGGGGCGTCGACGACGTCTGGGTCAAGCTGGCCCGCTGCTGTACGCCCGTCCCCGGCGACCCGATCATCGGCTTCGTCACCCGCGGCAGCGGTGTGTCCGTTCACCGCAGCGACTGCGTCAACGTCGAGTCCCTGTCCCGGGAGCCGGAGCGCATCCTCGATGTCGAGTGGGCCCCGACGCAGTCGTCGGTCTTCCTCGTCGCGATCCAGGTCGAGGCGCTGGACCGCTCACGACTGCTCTCGGACGTCACCCGGGTCCTGTCCGACCAGCACGTCAACATCCTCTCGGCCGCGGTCCAGACGTCCCGCGATCGCGTGGCCACCTCCCGCTTCACCTTCGAGATGGGCGACCCGAAGCATCTGGGCCACGTCCTGAAGGCGGTACGGGGCGTGGAGGGCGTCTACGACGTGTACCGCGTGACCTCGGCCCGCAGGCCCTCCTAGCCCGTAGGCACACGAAAGGGGCTCCCGTACACCACGTACGGGAGCCCCTTTCTCATGCGCGTCCGCACAGGAAGACGTGGAGCCCGGGCGGCGCAGCCCGGGCCCGGTCCGCCCGGTCCTCAGCCGCCGAACTCCTGCAGGCCCTTCAGCGCCTGGTCCAGAAGGGCCTGGCGCCCCTCAAGCTCCTTCTGCAGCTTCTCGGCCTTCGAGGTGTTGCCCGCGGTACGAGCCTGCTCGATCTGGCCCTGCAGCTTGTCCACGGCCGCCTGCAGCTGACCGGTGAGACCCTCGGCGCGGGCCCGCGCCTCCGGGTTGGTCCGGCGCCACTCGTTCTCCTCGGCCTCCTGGATGGCGCGGTCGACCGCGTGCATCCGGCCCTCGACCCTGGGACGGGCGTCGCGCGGCACATGGCCGATGGCCTCCCAGCGCTCGTTGATCGAGCGGAAGGCGGCCCGGGCGGCCTTCAGGTCCGTGATCGGCAGGAGCTTCTCGGCGTCCTCAGCCAGCTCCTCCTTCAGCTTGAGGTTCTCCGACTGCTCGGCGTCCCGCTCGGCGAAGACCGAGCTGCGTGCCGCGAAGAAGACGTCCTGTGCGCCGCGGAAGCGGTTCCACAGGTCGTCCTCGTGCTCACGCTGGGCCCGGCCCGCGGCCTTCCACTCGGCCATCAACTCGCGATAGCGCGCGGCCGTGGGACCCCAGTCGGTCGAGGCGGACAGCCCCTCGGCCTCGGCGACCAGCTTCTCCTTCGTCTTGCGGGCGTCCTCGCGCTGTGCGTCCAGTTGCGCGAAGTGCGCCTTGCGACGCTTGGAGAAGGCCGACCTGGCATGCGAGAAGCGGTGCCACAGCTCGTCGTCCGATTTCCGGTCGAGCCGCGGCAGCCCCTTCCAGGTGTCCACCAGTGACCTCAGCCGCTCGCCGGCCGACCGCCACTGGTCGGACTGGGCCAGCTCCTCGGCCTCGACGACCAGCGACTCCTTGGCATGCCGCGCCTCGTCGGACTGCTTGGCCCGCTGCGCCTTGCGCTCCTCGCGGCGCGCCTCGACGGACTCCACGAGCTTGTCCAGTCGCGTCCGCAGCGCGGCGAGGTCGCCGACCGCGTGGTGCGCCTCCACCTGCTCGCGCAGGTGGCCGATCGCGGTCTCGGCGTCCTTCGCCGACAGGTCGGTCGTCTGTACTCGCTTCTCGAGGAGGCCGATCTCGACCACCAGGCCCTCGTACTTGCGCTCAAAATAGGCCAGCGCTTCCTCAGGGGAGCCGGCCTGCCAGGAACCGACGACCTGCTCGCCGTCGGCCGTACGCACGTACACGGTCCCCGTCTCGTCGACGCGGCCCCACGGGTCGCTGCTCACAGCGCCTCCTCCACATGATGCCTGCGAGGAGCCTCAGCGCCCCCGGGCATCGTCCACAGTTTCGTCACGGCCAACATAGGCGACCGGCGGGGCGGCTGTCCGCATCCCGCGCGACCGAAATTTCGCAGTTGACGGTCAGGATTTCGCCACTGTGGCCTTGTTGATCACGACCGTCGCGTTCGGTGCACCGTCACCCGCACCCGTGCTCTCGCCGGCGGCGGCGATTTTCTTGAGTACGTTCATGCCGGCCGCGTCGATGGTGCCGAACGGAGTGTAGGTGGGCGGCAACTGACTGTCCTGGTACACCAGGAAGAACTGGCTGCCACCGGTGTGCTTCTGGCCGGTGTTCGCCATGGCGATCGTGCCCGCCGGATACACGTTCCCCTTCAGGCTCGCGTCCTTCAGGTTCTCGTCGGGGATCGTGTAGCCGGGACCGCCCGCACCGGTGCCCTGCGGGTCGCCGCACTGCAGCACGTAGATGCCGTTGGTGGTGAGCCGGTGGCACTTGGTGTGGTCGAAGAAGCCCTGGCCCGCAAGGAAGTTGAACGAGTTGACGGTGTGCGGGGCCGCGGCAGTCTTCAACGCGATACCGATGTCACCGCACGTGGTCGCGAGCTTCATCGTGTACTTCGCCGAGGTGTCGATGGTCATCGCCGGCTCCTTCTTCCAGCTCAGCGACTTGACCTGGCCCTCGGCGGGCTTGGCACACGGGTCCGGCGCCTTGCTGGCCGCCGCGGAGGCGCTCGGCGTCACCTCCGCGCCGGCGTTGGCCTTCTTTTCGTCGCTCTTCAGCGCCCCGGTCGTGTACAGGGCCAGGCCGGCCACCACGACCACGCCCACCACTGACGCGATGACGGACGTGCGCATGCGTGACTTGCGCCGTGCGTCGGTACGCCGCTGCTGCTGCCGCAAGAATTTCTCCCGGGCGAGCTGTCGCCGCCGCTGTTCCTGGCTGACCACGGGGTTCTCTCCTCATGCGTCTGGTACGCGTCCGGTGCGCGTGCGTCTTGTGTGCCGACTGCATGCGCGTGCCCCGTACCGTATATGGGTTCGCTGAGGAATCGGCAGCGCCGGTAGGCTCTGACCCACAGCCAGTCACCCCCGTACTACACAACGAAGGACGATCGTGCTGATTGCCGGGTTCCCCGCCGGGGCCTGGGGGACCAACTGCTATCTGGTCGCCCCCGCCGCGGGTGAGGAGTGCGTGATCATCGACCCGGGCCACCAGGCCGCCCAGGGAGTCGAGGAGGCGCTCAGGAAGCATCGGCTCAAGCCCGTCGCTGTCGTCCTCACCCATGGCCACATCGACCATGTGGCCTCGGTCGTCCCCGTGTGCGGCGCGCACGACGTACCGGCGTGGATCCACCCCCGGGACCGGTACATGATGAGCGATCCGGAGAAGGCGCTCGGGCGGTCCATCGGGATGCCGCTCATGGGTGAGCTCACCGTGGGGGAGCCCGACGATGTCAAGGAGCTGACCGACGGTGCGAGGCTCGAGCTGGCCGGTCTGGAGCTGTCCGTCGCGCATGCGCCCGGTCATACCAAGGGGTCGGTGACCTTCGGCCTGCCCGAGGCGGCGGACATCCCGCCGGTCTTCTTCTCGGGCGACCTGCTGTTCGCCGGCTCCATCGGACGCACCGACCTGCCCGGCGGTGACATGGCCGAGATGCTCGACTCGCTGGCCCGTGTGTGCCTGCCGCTCGACGACTCGACCGTGGTGCTGTCCGGCCACGGCCCCCAGACGACCATCGGCCAGGAGCGCGCCACCAACCCGTATCTGCGGCAGGTGGCCGCCGGCCAGGGAGCCCAGCCCGCTCCCCGACGAGGAATGTGACGAGAGACCTTCCGTGAGCACCTTCAAGGCCCCCAAGGGCACGTACGACCTGATTCCGCCCGAGTCCGCCAGGTACCTCGCCGTGCGCGAGGCGATCGCCGCCCCGCTGCGGAACTCCGGCTACGGCTACATCGAGACGCCCGGCTTCGAGAACGTCGAACTCTTCGCCCGCGGTGTCGGTGAGTCCACCGACATCGTCACCAAGGAGATGTACGCCTTCGAGACCAAGGGCGGCGACAGGCTGGCCCTGCGCCCCGAGGGCACCGCCTCGGTGCTGCGGGCGGCGCTGGAGGCCAACCTGCACAAGGCCGGCAACCTGCCGGTCAAGCTCTGGTACTCGGGCTCCTACTACCGTTACGAGCGCCCCCAGAAGGGCCGCTACCGTCACTTCTCGCAGGTCGGCGCGGAGGCGATCGGCGCCGAGGACCCGTACCTCGACGCCGAGCTGATCATCCTGGCCGACCAGGCCTACCGCTCGCTCGGCCTGCGGAACTTCCGCATCCTGCTGAACAGCCTCGGCGACAAGGAGTGCCGCCCGGTCTACCGCAGCGCGCTCCAGGACTTCCTGCGCGGCCTCGACCTGGACGAGGACACACGGCACCGCATCGACATCAATCCGCTGCGGGTGCTCGACGACAAGCGGGAGTCCGTGCAGAAGCAGCTGACGGGCGCCCCGCTGCTGCGCGACTACCTGTGCGACGCCTGCAAGGCGTACCACGAGGAGGTGCGCGAGCTCCTCACGTCGGCGGGCGTCTCCTTCGAGGACGACCCGAAGCTGGTGCGCGGTCTGGACTACTACACGCGCACGACGTTCGAGTTCGTCCACGACGGCCTGGGCTCGCAGTCCGCGGTGGGCGGCGGCGGCCGCTACGACGGCCTGTCGGAGATGATCGGCGGTCCCGCGCTGCCGTCCGTGGGCTGGGCGCTGGGCGTCGACCGCACGGTGCTGGCCCTCGAGGCGGAGGGCGTCGAACTCGAACTGCCCGCGTCCACCAGTGTGTTCGCGGTCCCGCTGGGCGAGGAGGCCCGCCGGGTCCTGTTCACCAAGGTCATGGAACTGCGCAAGCTCGGCATCGCGGCCGACTTCTCATACGGGGCCAAGGGCCTCAAGGGCGCGATGAAGAACGCGAACCGCAGCGGCGCTCGCTACACGATCGTGGCGGGCGAGCGGGACCTCGCGGAGGGTGTGGTCCAGCTGAAGGACATGGAGTCCGGGGAGCAGGTCGCGGTCGGCGTGAACGAGATCGTGGCGGAGCTGGAGTCGAAGCTCGGCTGATCCGGTGCCTGGGGCCCGGGTAGCTACCCGGGCCCTTCGTTCCGAGCGAGACGGAGGGCGCGCCTCACGCTGAACGTCAACTCCGTGCGCGCCGGGTAGTCCGGCCGGACGATGCTCGTTCTCAGAGGCGTGCGAGCCTGCCGGGTGAAGATCCAGGCCGGGTACCAGCCTCGGACCCAGTCGCGGATCACCCGACCCGGAGGATCTCCACTACAACGGTGCCGCCCGGAAGATCGGGGCCGGGACAGGCGAAATCGCCGGTGGCGCGGGGGACGCCGGGAGGGATTCCGGCGGCCGTGACCGCATGTGTCGCAGCCCACGGGCACCGGCTGAAACCGAACGCTCCGGTCCGATCTCGCGTATCTCCTTATGTCCATCGAACGGTGGTCACACAGACGCGTGCGGCACAATGACCCGTGACCCCCGGTCCAACTCTCGAGTATCGGAATCGACGTGATGAGCAAGACGACAGTGAAGGACGTCTCCACCGAGTCGACCGAGCCGGAGCGCACGCAGGCACCCCGGACGGTGGGTGGCAGCCGTGCGTTCGCCCTGCTGCTGGTGATCACAGGTGCGGCCGGCCTGCTCGCCGCGTGGGTCATCACGATCGACAAGTTCAAGATCCTTGAGGGCAAGGTGAGCGGCAAGACGTTCACCCCCAGCTGCAGCATCAACCCCATCGTGTCCTGCGGCAGCGTCATGGAGAGCAAGCAGGCCGCCGCCTTCGGCTTCCCCAACCCGATGCTCGGCCTCGTCTGCTACGGCATCGTGATCTGCGTCGGCATGACCCTGCTGACCCGCGTGAGCTTCCCGCGCTGGTACTGGCTCACCTTCAACTTCGGCACGCTCTTCGGTGTCGCCTTCTGCACCTGGCTGCAGTTCCAGTCGCTGTACCGCATCAACGCGCTCTGCCTGTGGTGCTCGCTGGCCTGGGTCGCCACGATCACCATGTTCTGGTACGTGACCTCGTTCAACGTGCGCAACGACCTGCTGCCCGCCCCGCGCCCGGTGAAGAACTTCCTCGCCGAGTTCACCTGGGTGCTCCCGCTCACCCACGCCGGCATCATCGCCATGCTGATCCTGACCCGGTGGGGCAGCCAGCTCTGGGCCTGAGCCTCTCCATCATCGCCGCACGCCGCCGGGCATCTGGCCCGGCGGCGTTGTCAGTGGTGTGACATAGGGTTTCACCGTGGAGCCCGACCTGTTCACCGCCGCCGCCGAAGAACGCCAGGAGAAGGACCCGACCGGCAGCCCCCTGGCGGTCCGTATGCGCCCGCGCACCCTCGACGAGGTGGTGGGCCAGCAGCACCTGCTCAAGCCGGGATCCCCGCTGCGCAGACTGGTCGGCGAGGGCAACGGCGGGCCCGCCGGACCCTCCTCGGTGATCCTCTGGGGCCCGCCCGGCACTGGCAAGACGACCCTTGCGTACGTCGTCTCCAAGGCCACCAACAAGCGCTTCGTCGAACTGTCGGCGATCACCGCGGGCGTCAAGGAGGTCCGCGCGGTCATCGACGGCGCCCGCCGCGCCACCGGCGGCTTCGGCAAGGAGACCGTCCTCTTCCTGGACGAGATCCACCGCTTCAGCAAGGCCCAGCAGGACTCCCTGCTCCCGGCCGTAGAGAACCGCTGGGTGACCCTGATCGCGGCGACCACCGAGAACCCGTACTTCTCGGTGATCTCCCCGCTGCTGTCCCGCTCCCTGCTGCTCACGCTCGAACCGCTCACGGACGACGACGTACGCGGCCTGCTCCGCCGGGCCCTGACCGACGAGCGCGGCCTCGCGGGCGCCGTCACGCTGCCCGAGGACACCGAGGCCCATCTGCTGCGGATCGCCGGGGGCGACGCGCGCCGTGCCCTGACGGCCCTGGAGGCCGCCGCCGGGGCCGCGCTCGACAAGAGCGAGTCGGAGATCGGTCTGACGACCCTGGAGGAGACCGTCGACCGCGCCGCGGTGAAGTACGACCGCGACGGCGACCAGCACTACGACGTGGCGAGCGCCCTGATCAAGTCCATCCGCGGCTCGGACGTCGACGCCGCGCTGCACTATCTGGCCCGCATGATCGAGGCAGGGGAGGACCCCCGCTTCATCGCCCGCCGCCTGATGATCTCCGCCAGTGAGGACATCGGCCTCGCTGACCCCAACGCGTTGCCGATAGCCGTCGCCGCCGCCCAGGCCGTCGCGATGATCGGCTTCCCGGAGGCCGCGCTCACCCTCAGCCACGCCACCATCGCCCTCGCCCTGGCCCCCAAGTCCAACGCGGCGACCACGGCGATCGGCGCCGCCATGGAGGACGTCCGCAAGGGACTGGCCGGCCCCGTGCCCCCGCACCTGCGCGACGGGCACTACAAGGGCGCCGCCAAGCTCGGCCACGCGCAGGGGTACGTGTATCCGCACGACCTGCCGGAGGGCATCGCCGCCCAGCAGTACGCCCCCGACGCACTCAAGGACCGCGAGTACTACACGCCGACCCGGCACGGCGGGGAGGCGCGGTACGCGGACGCCGTGGAGTGGACCCGCAAGCACCTGCGTCGCAAGCAGCCGTAAGCAGCCTGTAGACTTTCTCGAAGCGCTGCGTCCCGTGTCCGGTACCTCACAAAAGGGGAGTCGGCACCACCAGAGCGGGACATCCAGCCGGAACCCCACGCCTCACCGCGCGGGGATCCAGGAGCGTCGCGCACCGTCGAACGGTGTCGCGGGCAGCCCACCACCTCCCCGGCAGCCCCGGGGTACGGGTCGGTGGGCCACTCGCGTGCTGCACGTATGTGCCCAGACCAGGGGAGCGGCTGCCCGGCAGGTCCATGTGACCCGCGGGGATTCCCCGGCTGCGGATGCGACCTCCCCTAACCCTGGTGAAGCCGAATACACAGAGAAACACGAGGTGTTTGGTTCATGGCGAACCAGTCCCGCCCCAAGGTCAAGAAGTCGCGTGCCCTCGGCATCGCGCTGACCCCGAAGGCCGTCAAGTACTTCGAGGCCCGCCCCTACCCGCCGGGCGAGCACGGCCGCGGCCGCAAGCAGAACTCGGACTACAAGGTCCGTCTGCTGGAGAAGCAGCGTCTGCGCGCTCAGTACGACATCTCCGAGCGTCAGCTGGTCCGTGCCTACGAGCGTGCCTCCAAGGTGCAGGGCAAGACCGGTGAGGCCCTGATCATCGAGCTGGAGCGTCGTCTCGACGCGCTGGTCCTGCGTTCGGGCATCGCCCGCACGATCTACCAGGCCCGCCAGATGGTCGTCCACGGCCACCTCGAGGTCAACGGCCAGAAGGTGGACAAGCCGTCGTTCCGCGTCCGTCCCGACGACGTCGTGATGGTCCGCGAGCGCAGCCGTCAGAAGCCGCTGTTCGAGATCGCCCGCGAGGGTGGCTTCGCCCCCGACGGTGAGACCCCGCGCTACCTCCAGGTGAACCTCAAGGCCCTGGCGTTCCGCCTGGACCGCGAGCCGAACCGCAAGGAGATCCCGGTGATCTGCGACGAGCAGCTCGTCGTCGAGTACTACGCCCGCTGATCATCCGTCCGCGGACGTAGCACTCCCCACGCGCAGCCCGTCGTCCCCCGCCCTTCCGGGCGAGCGGGGCGGCGGGCTGCCGCGTCTTCCGTACCCGGTCCCAAATCCGGTACGGACCGGCCGTCCCGGCGCGATAGGCTCGGGGGACGACTTTTCGATGTTCAGGCACGTTCTAGGGAGCGGGTGCGCGCGGTGTCCGGTGGAGAGGTTGCCGGGATCCTCGTGGCCGTCTTCTGGGCGATCCTGGTCTCCTTCCTCGCCGTCGCGCTGGCGAGGCTGGCCCAGACGCTCAGGGCGACCACCAAGCTGGTGGCGGATGTGACCGACCAGGCCGTCCCGCTGCTGGCCGACGCCTCCGAGGCGGTGCGCTCCGCGCAGACCCAGATCGCCCGGGTCGACGCCATCGCGTCGGACGTCCAGGAGGTCACGTCGAACGCGTCGGCGCTGTCCACGACCGTCGCGTCCACCTTCGGCGGCCCCCTGGTCAAGGTCGCGGCGTTCGGCTACGGCGTGCGCAGGGCGCTGGCCGGCCGTGGTGAGAATGTGCCCGCCAAGGCGCCCCGGCGTACCGTGATCGTGGGCCGCACCGTCCCGTCCGCGCGACGGGGTAAGCGGAACACCCGGGAAAAGAGAGACTGACCGAGCGATGTTCCGCCGTACCTTCTGGTTCACCACGGGCGTCGCCGCCGGTGTGTGGGCCACCACCAAGGTCAACCGCAAGCTGAGGCAGCTGACCCCCGAGAGCCTGGCCGCGCAGGCCGCCAACAAGGCGCTGGACGCGGGGCACCGGCTCAAGGACCGCGCGCTCGACTTCGCGTCCGACGTCCGGGCCGGCATGGCCCAGCGGGAGGCCGAACTCGGTGACGCGCTGGGCCTGACCGCATCCGGCGACCCCGAACTCCCGGCGCCCCGGCGGCACCCCGCCATCGAGAACCGCGACAACCCGAAGTACGTCGAGAGCTCGGCGCACTCGTACAACCGGAATGAGGACCACTGATGGAGTCGGCTGAAATCCGCCGCCGCTGGTTGAGCTTCTTCGAGGAGCGCGGGCACACCGTCGTCCCTTCGGCGTCGCTCATCGCGGACGACCCGACTCTGCTTCTCGTCCCGGCCGGCATGGTGCCCTTCAAGCCCTACTTCCTGGGCGAGGTCAAGCCGCCGTTCCCGCGCGCCACCAGCGTGCAGAAGTGCGTGCGCACGCCCGACATCGAAGAGGTCGGCAAGACCACGCGCCACGGCACGTTCTTCCAGATGTGCGGCAACTTCTCCTTCGGCGACTACTTCAAGGAAGGCGCCATCAAGCTCGCCTGGGAGCTGCTCACCGCGCCCCAGGACAAGGGCGGTTACGGCCTGGACCCCGAGCGTCTGTGGATCACGGTCTACAAGGACGACGACGAGGCCGAGCAGATCTGGCACGAGGTCGTCGGCGTGCCCAAGGAGCGCATCCAGCGCCTGGGCATGAAGGACAACTTCTGGTCCATGGGCGTCCCCGGTCCCTGCGGCCCCTGCTCCGAGATCAACTACGACCGCGGCCCCGAGTTCGGCGCCGAGGGCGGCCCCGCCGTCAACGACGAGCGGTACGTGGAGATCTGGAACCTCGTCTTCATGCAGTTCGAGCGCGGCGAGGGCACCGGCAAGGACAACTTCGAGATCCTCGGCGACCTGCCGAGCAAGAACATCGACACGGGCCTCGGCCTGGAGCGGCTCGCCATGATTCTGCAGGGCGTGCAGAACATGTACGAGATCGACACGTCCATGGCCGTGATCAAGAAGGCCACCGAGCTCACCGGTGTCGCCTACGGCGACTCGCACGCCTCGGACGTGTCGCTGCGCGTGGTCACCGACCATATGCGCACCGCCACCATGCTCATCGGCGACGGTGTCACCCCGGGCAACGAGGGCCGCGGCTATGTGCTGCGCCGCATCATGCGCCGCGCCATCCGCAACATGCGTCTGCTCGGCGCCACGGGCCCCGTGGTGAAGGACCTCATCGACACCGTGATCGGGATGATGGGTCAGCAGTACCCGGAGCTCGTCAGCGAGCGGGAGCGTATCGAGAAGGTCGCCCTCGCCGAGGAGAACGCCTTCCTCAAGACGCTGAAGGCTGGCACCAACATCCTCGACACCGCCGTGACCGAGACCAAGTCCGCCGGTGGCACCGTCCTGTCCGGCGACAAGGCCTTCCTGCTCCACGACACCTGGGGCTTCCCGATCGACCTCACCCTCGAGATGGCCGCCGAGCAGGGCCTGTCCGTGGACGAGGACGGCTTCCGCCGCCTGATGAAGGAGCAAAGGGAGCGCGCCAAGGCCGACGCCCAGTCCAAGAAGACCGGCCACGCCGACCTCGGCGCCTACCGTGAGATCGCCGACACCTCCGGCGAGACCGACTTCATCGGCTACACGGACACCGAGGGCGAGTCCACGGTCGTCGGCATCCTGGTCGACGGTGTCTCGTCCCCCGCCGCCACCGAGGGCGACGAGGTCGAGATCGTCCTCGACCGCACCCCGTTCTACGCCGAGGGCGGCGGCCAGATCGGCGACACCGGCCGCATCAAGATCGACTCCGGCGCCGTCATCGAGGTCCGCGACACCCAGAAGCCGGTGCCGGGCGTGTACGTCCACAAGGGCGTCGTCCAGGTCGGTGAGGTCATCGTCGGCGCCAAGGCCCAGGCCTCGATCGACACCCGTCGCCGCAAGGCCATCGCCCGCGCCCACTCGGCCACGCACCTGACGCACCAGGCCCTGCGCGACGCCCTCGGCCCGACGGCCGCCCAGGCCGGTTCCGAGAACCAGCCCGGTCGCTTCCGCTTCGACTTCGGCTCCCCCTCCGCCGTTCCGACGGCCGTGATGACCGACGTCGAGCAGAAGATCAACGAGGTGCTCGCCCGCGACCTGGACGTCCAGGCCGAGATCATGGGCATCGACGACGCCAAGAAGCAGGGCGCCATCGCCGAGTTCGGCGAGAAGTACGGCGAGCGCGTCCGCGTCGTGACCATCGGCGACTTCTCCAAGGAGCTGTGCGGCGGCACGCACGTGCACAACACCGCCCAGCTGGGCCTGGTGAAGCTGCTCGGCGAATCCTCGATCGGCTCCGGTGTCCGCCGTATCGAGGCGCTGGTCGGCGTCGACGCCTACAACTTCCTCGCCCGCGAGCACACGGTCGTCAACCAGCTGACCGAGCTCCTCAAGGGCCGTCCGGAGGACCTGCCGGAGAAGGTCTCCGGGATGCTCGGCAAGCTGAAGGACGCCGAGAAGGAGATCGAGAAGTTCCGCGCCGAGAAGGTGCTCCAGGCCGCCGCCGGTCTCGCCGAGTCCGCCAAGGACGTGCACGGGATCGCCGTCGTCACCGGCCAGGTCCCGGACGGCACCACCCCGGACGACCTGCGCAAGCTGGTGCTCGACGTGCGCGGTCGCATCCAGGGCGGACGGCCTGCCGTGGTCGCCCTGTTCACCGTGAACAACGGCAAGCCGCTTACGGTCATCGCCACCAACGAGGCCGCCCGCGAGCGCGGTCTCAAGGCCGGTGACCTGGTCCGCACCGCTGCCAAGACGCTCGGCGGCGGCGGTGGCGGCAAGCCGGACGTGGCCCAGGGCGGCGGCCAGAACCCGGCCGCCGTCGGCGAGGCCGTCGAGGCCGTCGAACGGCTGGTCGTCGAGACCGCCAAGTAAGAAATCGGTCAAGAAATATGAGAAGAGGACGCCGGCTCGCGATCGATGTCGGTGACGCCCGTATCGGGGTCGCCTCGTGCGACCCCGACGGGATCCTGGCCACTCCGGTGGAGACGGTCGCGGGCCGGGACGTCCCGGCGGCTCAACGGCGGCTGAAGCAGCTCGTCGAGGAGTACGAGCCGATCGAGGTCGTCGTCGGCCTCCCCCGCTCCCTCAAGGGGGGTGAGGGTCCGGCCGCGGTGAAGGTCCGCGGCTTCGCGCAGGAGTTGGCGCGTTTGATCGCGCCCGTGCCGGTGAGGCTCGTGGACGAACGGATGACCACGGTGACGGCCGGTCAGGGGCTGCGCGCCTCGGGAGTGAAGTCCAGGAAGGGCCGGTCCGTGATCGACCAGGCCGCCGCCGTCATCATCCTCCAGCAAGCGCTGGAATCCGAACGAGTGTCAGGTAAAGCACCGGGCGAGGGCGTCGAACTGGTCATCTGATCGCGATACGGTAACGTTCCGCGCGGTGCGATGGCATTCGAACAGCTACCGCACAGCAATGAGGCGGAACGGAAGCCGAGCCACCAGCTCCTGCGACCGCCGCTTTCGGCTCGAGGGGATCGATGACTGAGTATGGCCGGGGCCCGGGCTCCGCACCGTGGCATCCCGAGGACCCGTTGTACGGGGACGGCGGATGGCAAGGACAGCAGTCCGGCGCGGACCAGTCCCCGTACGGCGACCGGTCGCAGCAGTACCCGGAGCAGCCGCAGCAGCACTACGGCGAGTGGGGCGGCGCCCAGCAGCCGGGCTACGGCCAGGGACACCAGGGCTACCAGCAGTACCCGGGCCACGGGCAGCAGCAGTACCCGCAGCAGGGACAGCCGCAGTACCCGCAGCAGGGCGGGCAGCAGTACCCGCAGCAGCAGTACCCGCAGCAGCAGTACCCGCAGCAGGGCGGGCAGCAGTACCCGCAGCAGGGGCAGCCGCAGGGCGGCGGGCCGCAGTACGGGGGGCAGCAGCAGGGGTACGACAACTCCGGCTGGAACGGACAGAGCCAGGTTCCCCAGCACTCGGACCCGGCGGACCCGTACGGCACCCGGTCCGGCGCTCAGCAGCCCGACTTCTACCCGACGCCGGGCGCGTATCCGCCCCCAGAGCCGCCGAGTCGGCGACGTGCCGAGCCGGAACCGGAGACCGACTGGGACCCGGGCCCCGACCAGGGCGAACACGCCTTCTTCACGGGCGGGGACGACGACGATGACGACGACGAGCCGGGTGACCGCCGCGGCCGGCGGGGCCGGGGCGACCAGGACAACAAGGGCAAGAAGCGTCGCAGCGGATGTGCCTGCCTGGTGGTCGTGCTGGTCCTCGGCGGCGGTGTCGGCGTGGTCGGTTACTTCGGGTACCAGTTCTACCAAAATCGTTTCGGCCCGGCTCCCGACTACGCCGGCGAAGGCGACGGCGAGCAGGTCACGGTCACCATTCCCGACGGTGCCACCGGGGCCATCATCGGACAGGTGCTGAAAAAGGCCGGTGTGGTCAAGAGCGTCGACGCGTTCGTGGCGGCGCAGGGGCAGAACCCCGAGGGCAAGACCCTCCAGGCGGGCACCTACACGCTGAACCAGCACATGTCCGCGGCCGCCGCCGTCCAGTTGATGCTCAGCCCGAAGAGCAAGAACAACCTGATCATCGCCGAGGGGCGGCGCAACGCGGAGATCTACGCGGCGATCGACGAGCGTCTGAAGCTGAAGGCGGGCACCACCAAGGACATCGCCGCGAAGAAGTGGAAGACCCTCGGACTGCCCGACTGGGCGAACACCAACAAGGACATCAAGGACCCGCTCGAAGGGTTCCTGTACCCGTCGAGCTATCCGGTCGCCAAGGGCATGAAGCCCGAGGACGTCCTCAAGCAGATGGTCGACAGGTCGAAGCAGAAGTACGCCGAGTTCGGCATCCAGGCCAAGGCCAAGAGTCTCAACCTGGACAATCCGCTGCAGGTCCTGACAGTCGCGAGCCTCGTCCAGGCGGAGGGCAAGTACAAGCGCGACTTCGAGAAGGTCGCGACGGTCGTCTACAACCGGCTCAAACCGGACAACACCGAGACCTACGGCCTGCTCGACTTCGACTCGACGGTGAACTACTTCCGCGGTCAGTCCAAACTCGCCACCGGGTCGGTCAACGATCTGCGGCAGATCAACAACCCGTACAACACGTACAAGTTCAAGGGCCTGCCGCCCGGACCGATCGACAACCCCGGCGAAGTGGCGATCAAGGCTGCCCTCAAGCCGGCCAAGGGGAACTGGTACTACTTCGTCTCGATCAACGAGAACGAGACACTGTTCGCCGAGACCAACGCAGAGCAGAACCGCAACCGCGAGAAGTACCTCGAACAGCAGAAGAAGGGTCAATGACGGGCACCGTCGGCAAGCGCCGGGCCGCCGTCCTCGGCTCTCCGATCGCCCACTCCCTCTCCCCGGTGCTGCACCGCGCCGCATACCGGGAACTGGGCCTTGAGAGCTGGTCGTACGACCGCTTCGAGGTCGACGAGGAGGCGCTGCCCCGGTTCGTGGAGGCGCTCGGACCCGAATGGGCCGGGCTGTCGCTGACCATGCCGTTGAAGCGGGCCGTCATCCCGCTGCTCGACTCCGTCAGCGACACCGCCGCCTTGGTGGAGGCCGTGAACACCGTCGTGTTCGACAAGGACGGGCGGCGCCTCGGCGACAACACCGACATCCCCGGGATGGTCGCCGCGCTGCGCGAGCGGGGCATCGAGCAGGTCGGCTCCGCCGCGATCCTGGGTGCGGGCGCCACCGCCTCCTCCGCGCTGGCCGCGCTCGCCAGGATCTGCACCGGCGAGGTCGTCGCCTATGTGCGCAGCGAGGCGCGGGCCGCCGAGATGCGCAGGTGGGGCGAGCGGCTCGAGGTCGACGTCCGTACCGCGGACTGGTCACTGGCCGACCGGGCGCTGCGCGCGCCGCTGGTCGTCGCCACCACGCCGGCCGGGACGACGGACGCGCTGGCCGCCGCCGTTCCCGAACGCCCAGCCGCCCTCTTCGACGTGCTCTACGACCCCTGGCCCACGGCTCTCGCCGCCCGCTGGTCCATGTACGGCGGTGCCGTGATCAGCGGTCTCGACCTGCTGGTGCACCAGGCCGTGCTGCAGGTCGAGCAGATGACGGGCCACGCCCCGGCCCCCGTGGACGCCATGCGCACGGCGGGCGAGCACGCCCTGGAGGCCCGCCGGACGTGACCGGCACCGGCCCTCCCGCCCGGTCCGCTCCCGTCCGCCTGATGGACCTGGGACCGGTTCCCGCCCCCGGACGTGGGAGGATCGGAGGTGGCGGGCCGGGACCGCGCACCCGGTGTCGCCGTCGCCGTACGCGAGGACGCGTGTACGCAGGGCAGTACCAGAGCGCGAGCACTGAGGAGCACCGTTGAGCAGGTTGCGCTGGCTGACCGCGGGGGAGTCCCACGGTCCCGCACTTGTCGCGACGCTGGAGGGCCTTCCCGCCGGCGTGCCGATCACCACGGACATGGTGGCGGATCACCTGGCGCGGCGTCGGCTGGGCTATGGGCGCGGTGCCCGGATGAAGTTCGAGCGGGACGAGGTCACCTTCCTGGGCGGGGTCCGCCACGGACTCACACTGGGCTCCCCGGTCGCGGTCATGGTCGGCAACACCGAGTGGCCCAAGTGGGAGCAGGTGATGGCCGCCGACCCGGTCGATCCGGAGGTGCTCGAGGGGCTGGCGCGCAACGCCCCGCTGACCCGGCCGCGGCCCGGGCACGCCGACCTGGCCGGTATGCAGAAGTACGGCTTCGACGAGGCTCGGCCGATCCTGGAGCGGGCGTCGGCCCGGGAGACCGCGGCGCGCGTGGCGCTGGGCGCGGTGGCGCGGTCGTACCTGAAGGAGACGGCCGGGATCGAGATCGTGTCCCATGTGGTCGAGCTCGCGTCGGCGAGGGCGCCGTACGGCGTGTACCCGACCCCGGCGGACGTGGAGCGGCTGGATGCCGACCCGGTGCGGTGCCTGGACGCTGACGCGTCGAAGGCGATGGTCGCGGAGATCGACCAGGCGCACAAGGACGGCGACACCCTCGGCGGTGTGGTCGAGGTCCTCGCCTACGGCGTGCCGGTGGGCCTCGGTTCGCATGTCCACTGGGACCGCCGGCTCGACGCGCGGCTCGCGGCCGCGCTGATGGGCATCCAGGCGATCAAGGGCGTCGAGGTCGGCGACGGCTTCGAGCTGGCGCGCGTGCCGGGCTCGAAGGCACACGACGAGATCGTCACCACGCCCGACGGCATCAAGCGGGCGACCGGCCGCTCCGGCGGCACCGAGGGCGGGCTGTCCACCGGTGAGCTGCTGCGCGTACGCGCCGCCATGAAGCCCATCGCCACCGTGCCCCGGGCGCTGCAGACCGTGGACGTGGCCACGGGCGAGCCGACGCAGGCGCACCACCAGCGGTCCGACGTGTGCGCGGTCCCGGCGGCCGGCATCGTCGCGGAGGCGATGGTGGCCCTGGTCCTCGCGGACGCGGTGGCGGAGAAGTTCGCCGGTGACAACGTGGCCGAGACGCGCCGCAACGTCCGCTCCTACCTCGAGAGCCTGGCGATCCGGTGAGCGCGCCGGTGGTGGTCCTGGTGGGCCCGATGGGGGTGGGCAAGTCCACGGTCGGGCAGCTGCTGGCGGAGCGGCTCGGCGTCGGCTACCGGGACACGGACGACGACATCGTCGCCGAGCAGGGCCGGTCCATCTCCGACATCTTCGTGGACGAGGGCGAGCCGGTCTTCCGCGCCCTGGAGAAGCAGGCGGTGCGTGACGCGCTGGCCGGGCACGAGGGGGTTCTCGCCCTCGGCGGGGGCGCGATCCTGGACGAGGAGACACAGGCCCTGCTGAGCGGGCACCGGGTCGTCTATCTGTCCATGGACGTCGAGGAGGCGGTCCGGCGCACCGGTCTCAACACGGCCCGCCCGCTGCTCGCCGTCAACCCGCGCCGGCAGTGGCGCGAACTGATGGAGGCCCGCCGCCACCTCTACGAGGAGGTCGCGACGGCCGTCGTCGCCACCGATGGCCGCAGCCCCGAAGAGGTCACCCAAGCCGCCCTGGACGCACTGGAGTTGAAGGAAGCATGAGCGAGGCAGTGACGCGGATCCAGGTCGGTGGCACGGCGGGGACCGACCCCTATGAGGTCCTGGTCGGCCGTCAACTCCTCGGCGAGCTGCCCGGTCTGATCGGTGACCGGAGCAGGCGGGTCGCGGTGATCCACCCGGAGGCGCTGACCGAGACGGGCGAGGTCCTGCGTGCCGACCTCGCCGAGCAGGGCCTCGAGGCGATCGCCATCCAGGTGCCGAACGCCGAGGAGGCCAAGACGGCCGAGGTCGCCGCCTACTGCTGGAAGGCGCTCGGCCAGTCCGGCTTCACCCGCACCGACGTCATCGTCGCCGTGGGCGGCGGCGCGACCACCGACCTGGCCGGGTTCGTGGCCGCGACCTGGCTGCGCGGGGTGCGCTGGATCGCCGTCCCGACCACCGTGCTGGCGATGGTGGACGCCGCGGTCGGCGGCAAGACCGGCATCAACACCGCCGAGGGCAAGAACCTGGTGGGCGCCTTCCATCCGCCCGCGGGCGTGCTGTGCGACCTCGCCGCGCTGGACTCCCTGCCGGTCAACGACTACGTCTCCGGGCTCGCCGAGGTCATCAAGGCCGGTTTCATCGCCGACCCGGTGATCCTGGATCTGATCGAGGAGGACCCGCAGGCCGCCCGCACCCCGGCCGGACCGCACACGGCCGAGCTGATCGAACGCTCCATCAAGGTCAAGGCCGAGGTCGTCTCCTCGGACCTGAGGGAGTCGGGCCTGCGCGAGATCCTCAACTACGGGCACACGCTCGGCCACGCGATCGAGAAGAACGAGCGGTACAAGTGGCGCCACGGCGCCGCGGTCGCCGTCGGTATGCACTTCGCCGCCGAACTCGGGCGTCTGGCGGGCCGGTTGGACGACGCGACCGCCGACCGGCACCGTACGGTCCTGGAGTCGGTCGGGCTGCCGCTGCACTACCGCTACGACCAGTGGCCCAAGCTGCTGGAGACGATGAAGGTCGACAAGAAGTCCCGCGGCGACCTGCTCCGCTTCATCGTCCTGGACGGTCTGGCCAAGCCCACCGTGCTCGAGGGCCCGGACCCGGCGGTCCTGCTCGCCGCGTACGGAGAAGTGGGGGAGTAGCCCCTTCCCGGGCGCCTGCGGGCCTGCCTTGCGGTCGCCGCGCGTCCGCCGGGTCTGCGCGGCGGGCGACGCGTTCCGCTCTGCCCGGCTGCCCCGATCCGCCTGCGGCGACGGGCACTTCGGGCCGCTCCTGGCCGTTCACACAACGGCGGCCGGGGACGGTACCGTTCGGTAGGCAGCGGGGCGGCAGGCCCCGCTGCCAGCGCCGATCGCCCGCCGGAGGCGAACCGAAACACGAGACGGAGTTGCACCGGATGCAGGACGCAGTGGGAGCTCCGCTGCCGCCGCCCCACGAGCCGGGGCACGGTCCGGCGACCACTTGGGCACCGGCCGCACACCATCCGGGACAGCCCGGCGCCCAGCCGGGCCCCGTACCGCAGGCCCCGCCCGCGCCGGGTTTCGCGGTACCGCCCGCGCCCGCCGGTGCCCCGCACGCCCACGTCCCGCCGGCCCAGCCGCCTCTTCCGCCCGCGCCGGACACCACGGGCCATGTGCAACTACCACCCGGCGGCCCGGTCGGCATGCCGAGCGCACCTCCGGCCCCGGGCGCACCCGACCTCGCGGCCACCACGCTCGCCGTACTGCTCATAGGCCCGGCCGGTGCGGGCAAGACGAGCGTCGCCAAGTACTGGGCCGACCATCGCAGGACCCCCACGGCCCACATCAGCCTCGACGACGTACGCGAATGGGTGCGCTCGGGCTTCGCCGACCCGCAGTCGGGCTGGAACGACCACTCGGAGGCGCAGTATCGTCTCGCCCGTCGTACCTGCGGCTTCGCCGCCCGCAACTTCCTGGCGAACGGGATCTCCTGCATCCTCGACGACGCCGTCTTCCCGGACCGCCCGGTCGTCGGCCTCGGCGGCTGGAAGCGGCATGTGGGCCCGGGCCTGCTGCCGGTCGTGCTGCTGCCCGGCCTGGAGGTGGTCCTGGAGCGCAATGCCGAGCGCACCGGCAACCGCCGGCTCACCGACGAGGAAGTCGCGCGCATCCACGGCCGTATGGCCGGGTGGTACGGCTCCGGACTGCCGATCATCGACAACTCTCAGCTCGACGTCCCGGGCACGGCCCGGGTCCTGGACGAGGTACTGGCCCGCTCGATCGCGAGCCCACCGCAGTGGTGAGGCCCTGACGGGCCCCTCCCGGAGACGGGTCCGTCGGACCCCACGCGGGTGAGATCCCACTGGACAGGCATCCTCCGGACGGCCGACCGCCGGGCCCGCGATGCGGCCTCCACGGGTGAGAGCCGCCCGTCCGGACCTCTGGAACGGCGACATTCGGCTGACGCTCGTAGGCTCGGGTCATGTCAGAGGTGTACGCGGCCCGCCGGGAGCGGCTGAGGGAGCGCTGCAGTGCGGGCGGCAGCGCGACGGCGCTGGTCTCCCGCCCCGCCAACGTTCGTTATCTCGCGGGCGCCGCGCCCAGGAGCGCCGTACTGCTGCTGGGCATCGGCCACGACGTGCTGGTGTGCGCCGGACCGCCGGACGACCAGATCGCCGACGGACGGCCCGACGAGGCGCTACGGGTGCACGCGCTGCCGGTGCCCGCCGGTGACACCGCCGTCGCCGCGGCCGATCTGGCCGCCTCGCAGGGTGCCGAGTCCCTGGCGCTCGAAGAGCACCACCTCACCGTGGCCCGGCACCGGGCCCTCAGATCCGTCGCCCCCCGGCTGCGGCTCAGCGATCTCGGCAGTGCCGTCGAGCAGCTGCGGGTCGTCAAGGACGAGGAGGAGATCGCCCTGCTGCGGATCGGCGCCGAGATCGTCGACCAGGCCCTGAGCGAGCTGCTGGAATCGATCCTCGTCGGGCGCACCGAGCGCCATCTCGCCCTCGAACTGGAGCGGCGGCTCGTCGACCACGGGGCCGACGGACCCGCCTTCGCCACCTCGGTCGCGACCGGGCCCAACTCCGGCCGCCGCTGTCACCGACCCACCGACCGGAGGGTGGAGGAGGGCGACTTCCTCTCCGTCTGCCTCGGGGCCGCCTATCGCGGCTACCGCTGCGAGATCGGCCGCACGTTCGTGATCGGCACCTCGCCCGCCGACTGGCAGATCGAGCTGTACGACCTGGTCTTCGCTGCCCAGCGCGCCGGACGACAGGCCCTGACACCCGGCGCCGCCAACCGCGAGGTGGACCGCGCGGCGCGTCAGGTACTGGATTCCGCGGGGTACGGCGGGTGCCTTCCGCCGCTGACGGGACACGGGGTGGGGCTCGAAATCGACGAGGACCCGCAGTTGGCTCCCACAGTCATGGGTAAACTGGACGCTTGCGTGCCGGTCACCATCGAACCGGGGGTACACCTCCCGGGACGGGGCGGTGTTCGGATCGATGACACGCTCGTCGTACGCCCCGAGGCGGACGGCGGACCCGAGCTACTCACCATCACGACCAAGGAGCTGCTCGCGCTGTAGCGCGCGCCCCGGGGTCGTACCAGTCCAGGAGATTCCGCAACCGTGGCTTCCACGAACGACCTCAAGAACGGCATGGTGCTCAAGCTCGAAGGCGGCCAGCTCTGGTCCGTCGTCGAGTTCCAGCACGTCAAGCCCGGCAAGGGCCCCGCCTTCGTGCGCACCAAGCTCAAGAACGTGCTCTCCGGCAAGGTCGTCGACAAGACCTTCAACGCCGGCGTCAAGGTCGAGACGGCCACCGTCGACAAGCGCGACATGCAGTACTCGTACAAGGACGGCGACTACTTCGTCTTCATGGACATGGAGACGTACGACCAGCTGCACATCGACCCGAAGGCCGTCGGTGACGCCGCGAACTTCCTCATCGAGGGCTTCACGGCAGTCGTCGCGCAGCACGAGGGCGAGGTGCTCTTCGTCGAGCTGCCCGCCGCTGTCGAGCTGACCATCGCCGAGACCGAGCCGGGTGTCCAGGGCGACCGCTCCACCGGCGGCACCAAGCCCGCCACGCTGGAGACCGGCTACCAGATCCAGGTCCCGCTCTTCATCACCACCGGCGAGAAGATCAAGGTCGACACCCGCACGAGCGACTACCTCGGCCGGGTGAACGCTTAACCGTGGCTGCCCGTAACACGGCACGTAAGCGCGCCTTCCAGATCCTCTTCGAGGGGGACCAGCGCGGGGCCGCCGTCCTCACGGTCCTCGCGGACTGGATCCGGCTCTCGCGCGACGACACCCGGCAGCCGCCGGTGAGCGAGTACACGATGCAGCTCGTCGAGGGCTACGCGGAGCACGCGCAGCGCATCGACGAGCTGATCGCGCAGTACGCGGTCGGCTGGACGCTGGACCGGATGCCGGTCGTCGACCGCAACATCCTGCGTCTGGGCGCCTATGAGCTGATCTGGGTCGACGAGACCCCGGACGCGGTGGTGCTCGACGAGATGGTGCAGCTCGCCAAGGAGTTCTCCACGGACGAGTCGCCCGCGTTCGTCAACGGACTGCTGGGCCGTCTCAAGGACCTGAAGCCGAGCCTGCGTCGCGACTAGGCGTGCGGCCGACACGCCTGGCGACCGACGACTGGCCGGCGGTTCCGCGGGGAAGCCCCGGACCGCCGGCCGTCGTCGCCTCCGTGGCAGGCACGGTCACCGCTCCGCCTGCAAACCGCCCCGCCCGCCTTCCGCGCGGGCCTCTAGGGCCCCGTCACGGCCCTCTCGGCCAGCGATCCCGCCTCCCGCGAGGTCGACCGGGAGGTCGTGGCAACGGTGACCACCGGGGCCGGTGTGTACGGCGTGGCGGGTGGGCCGGGGCCGCGTCGGCGGGTCCTCACAGGGCGCAACAGAACCGCCCCCGCGCGGTGCCGGTGAGGGCAGCGCACAAGGGCGGCACGTTTCTGCTGAGGGCGGGGGCGGTCAGCTCTCCTCGTGGGAGACGGCGCGGCGCGCGTCCGCGTCGAGGACACCCCAGTTGATCAGCTGCTCGGTGAGGACGGAAGGCGACTGGTCGTAGATGACCGCGAGGGTGCGCAGGTCGTCCTGGCGGATCGACAGCACCTTGCCGTTGTAGTCACCGCGCTGGGACTGGATCGTGGCCGCGTACCGCTGCAGCGGGCCGGCCTTCTCGGCCGGCACATGGGCCAGCCGCTCCAGGTCGAGGACCAGTTTCGGCGGCGGCTCCGCGGCGCCGCCGGGCGTGGTGCCGGGCAGCAGTTCCTGCACCGGAACCCCGTAGAAATCCGCCAGCTCGGCGAGGCGCTGGACGGTGACGGCGCGGTCGCCGCGCTCATACGAACCGACGACGACTGCCTTCCAGCGGCCCTGGGACTTCTCCTCCACACCGTGGAGGGAAAGGCCCTGCTGGGTGCGGATGGCCCGGAGCTTGGCCCCGAGCTGTTTGGCGTATTCGCTGGACATATAGCTCCCCGGACACGGTGTCGACGTGCGGCTTGGCCGCGCGGCTGGTGACTCACTGTGAGGTTACGCAGCGTGACTCTCCCCCGTCAAGCCGAATGGTCCGGACCGACCCTTCCGTGGTAGACGGCCCGCCGTGCCGCCGGACGGGTGACGCGTGCGGCCAGGGGGGTGACGGGTCACCGCCGGCGGCCTGGTAGCGTGTATGGCGCAATTCCGACGTCCTTTAAGGTCCGTCCCGTGAGGCGGAGAAGGAGGTCCGTTTCGTATGGACACGCAGCATTCCGATGCGCGGGCCGTCCTCGAAGGCCCCGACATCGCACGGGTGTTGACCCGTATCGCCCATGAGATCGTCGAGCGCGCCAAGGGTGCCGACGACGTGGTGCTCCTCGGCATTCCGACCCGGGGCGTCTTCCTCGCCCGGCGGCTCGCCGACAAGCTGGAGCAGATCACCGGCCGCAAGATCCCGGTCGGCTCCCTCGACATCACCATGTACCGCGACGACCTGCGCATGCAGCCGCCGCGAGCGCTGGCCCGCACCGAGATCCCCGGTGACGGCATCGACGGCCGCCTCGTGGTCCTCGTCGACGACGTGCTCTTCTCCGGCCGCACCATCCGCGCCGCCCTCGACGCCCTGAACGACATCGGGCGGCCGCGTGCGGTCCAGCTCGCGGTCCTGGTCGACCGCGGCCACCGCGAACTGCCGATCCGCGCCGACTACATCGGCAAGAACCTCCCCACGTCGCTGCGGGAGACGGTCAAGGTCCAGCTCGCCGAGGAGGACGGTCGCGACACCGTGCTGCTCGGCGCCAAGCAGACCGCCCCGGGCGCACAGCACTAGCACTCCGGCGTACGCCACAAGCTCACGCCCCGCGAGTGCGCCCCAGCGCGCGCCCGCCTGCCCGAATCCTCCCGAATGATGAACTGCCTTACGGAGCCTGAAAGATGCAGCGCCATCTGATCTCGGCCGCCGACCTCACCCGCGACGACGCCGTCCTGATCCTCGACACCGCCGAGGAGATGGCCCGGGTCGCGGACCGGCCGATCAAGAAACTGCCGACCCTGCGCGGCCGCACCGTCGTCAACCTGTTCTTCGAGGACTCGACCCGAACCCGGATCTCCTTCGAAGCCGCCGAGAAGCGCCTGTCCGCGGACGTCATCAACTTCTCCGCCAAGGGATCGAGCGTGTCCAAGGGCGAGTCCCTCAAGGACACCGCGCAGACCCTGGAGGCCATGGGCGTCGACGCTGTCGTCATCCGGCACGGCGCCTCCGGAGCCCCCTACCGTCTGGCCAACTCCGGCTGGATCGACGCCGCCGTGATCAACGCCGGCGATGGCACCCACCAGCACCCCACCCAAGCGCTGCTCGACGCCTTCACCATGCGCCGCCGCCTGGTCGGACGGGACGCGGGAATCGGCCGCGACCTCGCCGGCAAGCACATCACGATCGTCGGAGACGTCCTGCACAGCCGGGTCGCCCGCTCCAATGTCGACCTGCTGCACACGCTCGGCGCCGAGGTCACCCTCGTCGCCCCGCCGACCCTGCTGCCGATCGGCGTCGGATCCTGGCCCTGCGAGGTCTCCTACGACCTCGACTCCACCCTGCCCAAGTCCGACGCCGTGATGATGCTGCGCGTCCAGCGCGAGCGTATGAACGCCGCCTTCTTCCCCACCGAGCGCGAGTACGCCCGGCGCTACGGCCTCGACGGCGACCGCATGGCGAAGATGCCCGAGGACGCCATAGTGATGCACCCCGGGCCGATGGTCCGCGGCATGGAGATCACCGCCGAGGTGGCCGACTCCGACCGCTGCACCGCCATCGAGCAGGTGGCGAACGGCGTCTCGATCCGCATGGCGGTCCTGTACCTGCTGCTCGGAGGCGCCGTGTTCGACGCGAAGAGCACGCCCGCCGGCGCCCCTGCCCGTACCACCGAGGAGAAGTAAGAACGATGAGCAAGACCCTGATCCGCGGTGCGAAGGTACTCGGCGGTGAGCCGCAGGACGTGCTGATCGACGGCGAGACGATCGCCGGCGTGGGCACCGGCCTGAGCGCCGAGGGCGCCGAGGTGGTGGAGGCCGAAGGCAAGGTGCTGCTCCCAGGCCTCGTCGACCTGCACACCCATCTGCGCGAGCCCGGCCGCGAGGACTCCGAGACCGTCCTGACCGGTACAAGGGCCGCCGCGAGCGGCGGCTACACCGCCGTGTTCGCCATGGCCAACACCTTCCCGGTCGCCGACACCGCCGGTGTGGTCGAGCAGGTCTGGCGGCTCGGCCGGGAGCACGGCTACTGCGATGTGCAGCCCATCGGAGCCGTCACCGTCGGCCTCGAGGGCAAGAAGCTCGCCGAGCTGGGTGCCATGCACGAGTCGGCGGCGGGCGTCACCGTCTTCTCCGACGACGGCAAGTGCGTCGACGACGCGGTGATCATGCGCCGGGCCCTGGAGTACGTGAAGGCCTTCGGGGGGGTCGTCGCCCAGCACGCGCAGGAGCCGCGGCTGACCGAGGGCGCCCAGATGAACGAGGGCGTCGTCTCCGCCGAGCTGGGGCTCGGCGGCTGGCCTGCGGTCGCCGAGGAGTCGATCATCGCGCGGGACGTGCTGCTCGCCGAGCACGTCGGCTCGCGCGTCCACATCTGCCATCTGTCGACCGCCGGGTCCGTCGAGATCGTCCGCTGGGCCAAGTCCCGCGGCATCGACGTCACCGCGGAGGTCACCCCGCACCACCTCCTCCTCACCGACGAGCTGGTGCGCAGCTACGACCCGGTCTACAAGGTCAACCCGCCGCTGCGCACCGAGCGCGATGTGACGGCCCTGCGCGAGGCGCTCGCCGACGGCACGATCGACATCGTCGCCACCGACCACGCCCCGCACCCGCACGAGGACAAGGACTGCGAGTGGGCCGCGGCCGCCATGGGCATGGTCGGTCTGGAGACCGCGCTGTCCGTGGTCCAGGAGACGATGGTCGACACCGGCCTGCTCGACTGGGCGGGCGTCGCCGACCGCATGTCCTTCAAGCCCGCGCGGATCGGCCGGGCGGCCGGCCACGGCCGCCCTGTCTCGGCAGGCGAGCCCGCCAACCTCACGCTTGTCGACACCGCATACCGTGGCCGGGTGGACCCCGCGGGCTTCGCCTCGCGCAGCCGCAACACCCCATACGAAGGCCGTGAGCTGCCGGGCCGTGTCACGCACACATGGCTGCGGGGCAAGGCCACGCTGATCGACGGGAAGCTCGCGTGACATCTGTGATCCTGTTCGCCGCAGAGAAGAAATCGGCGGAAGTGACCGACTGGGCCGCCCGTATCGGCTGGCTCGTGGGACTCGTCCTCTTCATCGCGCTCGTCTACTGGCTGATGCGCGAGGGCTGGAAGTGGCGCGGCACCCTCCAGGGCGACCTGCCCGAACTTCCCACCGCGCCGGACGACCCCGGCCCGGCGAGACTGAGCATGAGCGGCCGCTACCACGGCTCCACGACCGCCGGGCAGTGGCTGGACCGGATCGTGGCGCGCGGCCTGGGTACCCGCAGCCGTGTCGAGCTCACGCTGACGGACGCGGGCCTGGACGTCGTACGCCCCGGGGCGACGGACTTCTTCGTGCCGGCCGCACAGCTGCGCGAGGCCCGGCTGGACAAGGGGATCGCAGGCAAGGTCCTCACCGAGGGCGGGCTCCTCGTGGTGACCTGGGCGCACGGCGACAGGCTGATCGACTCCGGGTTCCGCTCCGACCGGGCGGCCGAGCACAACGAATGGGTCGACACCCTGAACCAGATGATCAACAAGACGGAAGGCGCACGATGACGACCTCCACTAAGGGAGCCGCGAGGGTTCCCGCCGTACTCGTCCTGGAGGACGGCCGCATCTTCCGCGGCCGTGCCTACGGGGCCGTGGGGGTGACCTTCGGAGAGGCCGTGTTCTCCACCGGTATGACCGGCTACCAGGAGACCCTCACCGACCCGTCGTACCACCGCCAGGTCGTCGTGATGACCGCCCCCCACGTCGGCAACACCGGTGTCAACGACGAGGATCCCGAGTCGAAGCGGATCTGGGTGGCGGGCTACGTCGTGCGCGACCCCGCGCGGGTGCCCTCCAACTGGCGTGCCAGGCGCTCGCTGGACGAGGAGCTGCGCCACCAGGGCGTCGTCGGCATAAGCGGTATCGACACGCGTGCGCTGACCCGACACCTGCGTGAGCGCGGCGCCATGCGCGTCGGCATCTTCTCCGGCAACGCGCTGCCCGACGAGGGCACCATGCTCGCCGAGGTGCGCCAGGCCCCCGAGATGAAGGGCGCGGACCTCGCCGCCGAGGTCGCCACCACCGAGCCCTATGTCGTGCCCGCGATCGGCGAGAGGAAGTTCACCGTCGCCGCGGTCGACCTCGGTATCAAGGGCATGACCCCGCACCGCATGGCCGAGCGCGGCATCGAGGTGCACGTGCTGCCCGCGACGGCGACCGCTGAGGACGTGTACGCCGTGAACCCGGACGGCGTGTTCTTCTCCAACGGTCCCGGCGACCCGGCCACCGCCGACCACCCGGTCTCCGTCATGCAGGCCGTACTGGAGCGCCGCACGCCGCTGTTCGGCATCTGCTTCGGCAACCAGATCCTGGGCCGCGCGCTCGGCTTCGGCACCTACAAGCTGAAGTACGGCCACCGGGGCATCAACCAGCCGGTGCAGGACCGTACGACCGGCAAGGTCGAGGTCACCGCGCACAACCACGGCTTCGCCGTCGACGCCCTGCTCGACCAGGTGTCCGACACGCCCTACGGCCGCGCCGAGGTCTCCCACGTCTGTCTCAACGACAACGTGGTGGAGGGACTCCAGCTGCTCGACCAGCCGGCCTTCAGCGTCCAGTACCACCCCGAAGCGGCCGCGGGTCCGCATGACGCCGCCTACCTGTTCGACCGCTTCGTATCCCTGATGGAGGCCCAGCGTGCCTAAGCGCACCGATATCCAGTCCGTCCTGGTCATCGGCTCGGGCCCGATCGTCATCGGCCAGGCCGCCGAGTTCGACTACTCCGGCACCCAGGCCTGCCGGGTCCTGAGGTCCGAGGGCCTGCGCGTCGTCCTCGTGAACTCCAACCCGGCGACGATCATGACCGACCCGGAGATCGCCGACGCGACGTACGTCGAGCCGATCACCCCGGAGATCGTCGAGAAGATCATCGCCAAGGAGCGCCCGGACGCGCTGCTGCCCACCCTGGGCGGTCAGACGGCCCTGAACACGGCCATCAAGCTGCACGAGAACGGCGTTCTGGAGAAGCACGGCGTCGAACTGATCGGCGCGAACGTCGAAGCGATCCACAAGGGCGAGGACCGCGACCAGTTCAAGGACGTTGTGGAGGAGGTCCGCAAGAAGATCGGGCACGGCGAGTCCGCCCGGTCCGTGATCTGCCACTCCATGGACGAGGTGCTCGCCGGCGTCGAGCAGCTCGGCGGCTACCCGGTCGTCGTCCGTCCCTCGTTCACCATGGGCGGCGCCGGCTCCGGCTTCGCGCACGACGAGGAGGAGCTGCGCCGCATCGCCGGCCAGGGCCTGACCCTCTCGCCGACCACCGAGGTGCTCCTGGAGGAGTCCATCCTCGGCTGGAAGGAGTACGAGCTGGAGCTGATGCGCGACAAGCACGACAACGTCGTGGTCGTCTGCTCCATCGAGAACTTCGACCCGATGGGCGTGCACACCGGAGACTCGATCACCGTCGCCCCGTCGATGACCCTGACGGACCGCGAGTACCAGGTCCTGCGCGACATCGGCATCGCCGTCATCCGCGAGGTCGGCGTCGACACCGGCGGCTGCAACATCCAGTTCGCGGTGAACCCCGAGGACGGTCGCGTGATCGTCATCGAGATGAACCCGCGCGTCTCGCGCTCGTCGGCCCTCGCCTCCAAGGCGACCGGCTTCCCGATCGCCAAGATCGCGGCCAAGCTCGCCGTCGGCTACACCCTCGACGAGATCCCGAACGACATCACCCAGGAGACCCCGGCCTCCTTCGAGCCGACCCTGGACTACGTCGTCGTCAAGGCACCACGGTTCGCCTTCGAGAAGTTCCCGAGCGCGGACAGCACGCTGACCACGACGATGAAGTCGGTGGGCGAGGCCATGGCGATCGGCCGCAACTTCACCGAGGCCTTCCAGAAGGCGCTGCGCTCGCTGGAGAGGAAGGGCAGCCAGTTCACGTTCGTGGGCGAGGTGGGGGACAAGGCCGAGCTCCTCCAGATGGCGGGGCGTCCCACCGACGGCCGGATCAACACGGTCATGGAGGCCATCCGCGCCGGTGCCACGCAGGAGGAGGTCTTCGAGGCGACGAGGATCGACCCCTGGTTCGTCGACCAGCTGTTCCTGATCAAGGAGATCGCGGACGAGCTCGCCGCCGCCGACAAGCTCGGCCCCGAGCTGCTCGCCGAGGCCAAGCGGCACGGCTTCTCCGACCAGCAGATCGGTGAGATCCGCGGGCTGCGCGAGGACGTCGTGCGCGAGGTGCGGCACGCGCTGGGCATCCGCCCGGTGTACAAGACAGTCGACACCTGCGCCGCCGAGTTCGCGGCGAGGACGCCGTACTTCTACTCGTCCTACGACGAGGAGACCGAGGTCGCCCGGCGCGAGAAGCCCGCGGTGATCATCCTGGGCTCCGGCCCCAACCGCATCGGCCAGGGCATCGAGTTCGACTACTCCTGCGTCCACGCCTCCTTCGCGCTGAGCGACGCCGGGTACGAGACCGTGATGGTCAACTGCAACCCGGAGACCGTCTCCACGGACTACGACACCTCCGACCGCCTCTACTTCGAGCCGCTGACGCTCGAGGACGTGCTGGAGATCGTCCACGCCGAGCAGCAGGCCGGCCCCGTCGCGGGTGTCGTGGTCCAGCTGGGCGGCCAGACCCCGCTGGGCCTGTCCCAGGCGCTCAAGGACAACGGCGTGCCGATCGTGGGCACCTCTCCGGAGGCGATCCACGCCGCCGAGGACCGCGGGGCGTTCGGGCGCGTGCTCGCGGAGGCCGGCCTCCCGGCGCCCAAGCACGGCACGGCCACCACGTTCGACGAGGCCAAGGCGATCGCGGACGAGATCGGCTACCCGGTCCTCGTCCGGCCCTCGTACGTCCTCGGCGGACGCGGCATGGAGATCGTCTACGACGAGACCCGGCTCGCCTCGTACATCGCCGAGTCGACCGAGATCAGCCCCTCCCGGCCGGTGCTGGTCGACCGCTTCCTCGACGACGCGATCGAGATCGACGTCGACGCCCTCTACGACGGCGAGGAGCTCTACCTCGGCGGCGTCATGGAGCATATCGAGGAGGCCGGCATCCACTCCGGCGACTCGGCGTGCGCGTTGCCCCCGATCACGCTGGGCGGCTTCGACATCAAGCGGCTGCGCGCCTCGACGGAGGCCATCGCCCGTGGCGTCGGGGTCCGGGGACTGATCAACATCCAGTTCGCGATGGCCGGGGACATCCTCTACGTCCTCGAGGCCAACCCCCGCGCGTCGCGCACCGTGCCCTTCACCTCGAAGGCGACGGCGGTGCCGCTCGCGAAGGCCGCGGCCCGGATCTCGCTGGGCGCGACGATCGCCGGGCTGCGGTCCGAAGGGCTGCTGCCCGCGCAAGGCGACGGCGGCGAACTGCCGCTCGACGCGCCGATCTCCGTGAAGGAGGCCGTCATGCCGTGGTCGCGGTTCCGCGACATCCACGGTCGCGGCGTGGACACCATCCTCGGCCCGGAGATGCGCTCCACCGGCGAGGTCATGGGCATCGACTCCGTCTTCGGCACGGCCTACGCCAAGTCGCAGGCGGGGGCGTACGGCCCGCTGCCCACCAAGGGCCGCGCCTTCATCTCGGTCGCCAACCGGGACAAGCGGTCGATGATCTTCCCGGCGCGTGAGCTGGTCGCCCACGGCTTCGAGCTGCTCGCCACGTCCGGGACGGCCGAGGTCCTCAAGCGCAACGGCATCAACGCCACCGTCGTGCGCAAGCAGTCCGAGGGCACGGGCCCGGACGGCGAGAAGACCATCGTCCAGCTGATCCACGACGGCGAGGTCGACCTCATCGTCAACACCCCGTACGGCACCGGCGGCCGCCTCGACGGCTACGACATCCGTACCGCGGCGGTGGCTCGCTCCGTGCCGTGCCTGACCACGGTCCAGGCGCTCGCCGCGGCGGTCCAGGGCATCGACGCCCTCAACCACGGAGACGTGGGCGTCCGCTCGCTCCAGGAGCACGCGGAACACCTGATCGCGGCCCGCGACTAGCAGCCGATGAGGGGGACACCGGAAACGGTGTCCCCCTCCTCATGAGGACCCCGGACCCTGAGGACTCCCGAGACATGTACAAGCTGTTCTTCCGTCTGGTCTTCACACGGATGGACCCCGAGCAGGCCCACCACCTGGCCTTCCGCTGGATCCGCCTGGCCGTGCGCATCCCTGTGCTCCGCACCTTCGTCGCGGCGGCCCTCGCGCCCCGCCACCGGGAACTGCGCACCGAGGCGTTCGGTCTGCGGATGCACGGCCCCTTCGGGCTCGCCGCCGGTTTCGACAAGAATGCCGTCGCGATCGACGGGATGTCGATGCTCGGCTTCGACCACGTCGAGATCGGCACGGTGACGGGGGAGCCGCAGCCGGGCAACCCCAAGAAGCGGCTGTTCCGCCTGGTCGGGGACCGGGCGCTGATCAACCGGATGGGCTTCAACAACGAGGGCTCGCTGACTGTCGCCGCGCGTCTGGCGTCGCGCACCCCGGTCTTCCGGACGGTCGTCGGCGTCAACATCGGCAAGACCAAGGTCGTCCCCGAGACCGAGGCCGTCCAGGACTACGTGAAGTCGACCGAGCGGCTCGCGCCGTACGCCGACTACCTGGTGGTCAACGTCTCCTCGCCGAACACCCCCGGGCTGCGCGATCTGCAGGCGACCGAGGCACTGCGTCCGCTGCTGACCGCCGTCCGCGAGGCCGCCGACCGCACGGTCACCAGCCGGCGGGTGCCGCTCCTGGTCAAGATCGCCCCGGACCTCGCAGACGAGGACGTCGACGCCGTCGCCGATCTCGCCGTGGAACTCGGGCTGGACGGCATCATCGCCACGAACACCACCATCGCGCGCGAGGGCCTCGGCCTGAGCTCCGAACCCTCCCTGGTCAAGGAGACCGGCGGACTGTCGGGCGCGCCGCTGAAAAAGCGCTCTCTGGAGGTCCTGCGCCGCCTCTACGCGCGCGTGGGCGACCGCATGACCCTGGTGGGCGTGGGCGGCATCGAGAGCGCCGAGGACGCCTGGCAGCGCATTCTGGCCGGTGCCACGCTGGTGCAGGGCTACAGCGCGTTCATCTACGAAGGGCCCTTCTGGAGCCGAGCCATCCACAAGGGGCTCCTCGCCCGGCTCCGTACGAGCCCCTACGCCACCCTCGCCGACGCGGTCGGCGCCGACGTGAGGAAGACCGTATGACCGCCCACCCGACACCGGGCCACCACTCTCCGGCGGAGGCCGGCGGGCCGCAGCGGCTTTCCTGGGAACCCTTCGGCGCGCGCCTGCGCCGTGCCATGGACGAGCGCGGTCCGCTGTGCGTCGGCATCGACCCGCACGCCTCGCTGCTCGCCGAGTGGGGCCTGAACGACGACGTCGCGGGCCTGGAGTGGTTCAGCCGCACGGTGGTGGAGGCGACGGCCGGGCGGGTCGCCGTGCTCAAGCCGCAGAGCGCCTTCTTCGAGCGCTTCGGCTCGCGCGGCGTGGCGGTCCTGGAGAAGACGGTCGAGGAGGCGCGGGCGGCCGGGGCACTGGTGGTCATGGACGCCAAGCGCGGCGACATCGGCTCGACGATGGCCGCCTACGGGGAGTCCTTCCTGAGGAAGGACTCCCCGTTGTTCTCCGACGCGCTCACGGTCTCGCCGTACCTCGGCTACGGATCGCTCAAGCCGGCCGTGGACCTGGCGAGGGAGAGCGGGGCGGGTCTCTTCGTGCTGGCCCTGACCTCCAATCCGGAGGGCGGCGAGGTGCAGCACGCCGTGCGACCCGACGGCCGGAACGTGGGGGCGACGATGCTCGCACACCTCGCCGCCGAGAACGCGGGGGAGAAGCCCCTCGGCTCGTTCGGCGCCGTCGTGGGTGCCACGCTCGGCGACCTGTCGTCGTACGACCTGGACATCAACGGACCCCTGCTCGCCCCGGGCATTGGGGCCCAGGGGGCCACCGCGGCCGATCTGCCGCGCGTCTTCGGGGCGGCGGTGCGCAACGTGGTGCCGAACGTGAGCCGGGGGGTGCTGCGCCACGGCCCCGACGTCGTCGCTCTGCGTGACGCTGCGGAACGTTTCGCGGACGAGATCAGGGCCGCCGTGGCGGCCCTCTAGTCCCCTTCTGGCTTCACGAGCAGCCCTCCGACGAGGGTCTCCGGGAGGGCTTGAGTCTGAATACATCCTCAAATTCGGGGCAATATGTCCGAAAAGTCCGGCTCGATGGAGGCTGACCAGGACTTTTCCGCTGTTCTCGCTGACTCCGGCGCGCTCGCCCGCTAGTCTCCGACGAGAGAGCGGGCAAGCGTGTTGCTCGTAGCTCCCCAGGTGTGGGCCGACTAGGTTCCTCACCGGTCCGTATCCGACAGTTCGACATCCGAGGTGACGTAGGCGTGGCTCTTCCGCCCCTTACCCCTGAACAGCGCGCAGCCGCGCTCGAAAAGGCCGCCGCGGCTCGCCGGGAGCGGGCCGAGGTGAAGAATCGACTCAAGCACTCCGGCGCCTCTCTGCACGAGGTCATCAAGCAGGGCCAGGAGAACGACGTCATCGGCAAGATGAAGGTCTCCGCCCTTCTCGAGTCTCTGCCCGGCGTGGGCAAGGTCCGCGCCAAGCAGATCATGGAGCGACTGGGCATCTCCGAGAGCCGCCGCGTGCGCGGTCTCGGTTCCAACCAGATCGCCTCGCTGGAGCGTGAGTTCGGCGGCGCCACCAGCTGAGTCCGGTGCACTCCGGTATTGCTGGAATAATCGCTGCATGAGTGAACGTCCGCGGCTGACCGTGCTCTCCGGCCCCTCCGGGGTCGGCAAGAGCACGGTCGTCGCCCATATGCGCAAGGAACACCCCGAGGTGTGGCTCTCGGTGTCGGCGACGACCCGCAAGCCACGCCCCGGCGAGCGGCACGGAGTCCACTACTTCTTCGTCACCGACGACGAGATGGACAAGCTGATCGCCAACGGGGAGCTGCTGGAGTGGGCCGAGTTCGCCGGCAACCGCTACGGCACGCCCCGGGCCGCCGTGCTCCAGCACCTGGAGGCCGGAGTGCCGGTCCTGCTGGAGATCGACCTCCAGGGCGCCCGGCAGGTCCGCGAGTCCATGTCCGAGGCCCAGCTGGTGTTCCTGGCTCCTCCCACCTGGGAGGAGCTCGTGCGCAGACTCACCGGACGGGGCACCGAGCAGCCGGAGGTGATCGAGCGCCGTCTGGAGGCGGCCAAGATCGAGCTGGCGGCCGAGCCCGAGTTCCATGTCACCCTGGTCAACACCTCGGTCGAAGGCGTGGCGCGCGAGCTGCTAGCCTTGATGAACGTTGTGTGATCAGGGTTGTGTGATCAGGTCTGATCTTTCCCATCTTCGGAAGGTAGAGCGTGTCCTCTTCCATCACCGCGCCCGAGGGCATCATCAACCCGCCGATCGACGAGCTCCTCGAGGCCACCGACTCGAAGTACAGCCTCGTGATCTACGCGGCCAAGCGGGCCCGTCAGATCAACGCGTACTACTCGCAGCTCGGTGAGGGCCTCCTCGAGTACGTCGGTCCCCTCGTCGACACCCACGTCCACGAGAAGCCGCTCTCGATCGCCCTGCGCGAGATCAACGCGGGTCTGCTGACCTCCGAGGCCATCGAAGGCCCGGCGCAGTAACAGCAGTACGCATCAGGACCGCGTTCGCAGGTAGTCATATCTGCGGGTCGCGATGGGTTTTTCCACAGGCCCGGCAGCTCGGCTGTCGGGCCCGTGGTGTGTCATAGACCCGTACGCCGGTGAACCTCGGCGTACGGGTGTCGAGTGCGGGAGGCCCGGTGGGCAAGCCGAATGTCGTTCTGGGGGTCAGCGGTGGCATCGCCGCGTACAAGGCGTGCGAGCTGCTGCGCAGACTGACCGAGTCCGGCCATGACGTCCGTGTCGTGCCGACCGAGTCCGCGCTGCACTTCGTGGGTGCCGCGACCTGGTCCGCCCTCTCCGGTCACCCTGTCTCCACCGAGGTCTGGGACGGCGTCCACGAGGTCCCGCACGTCCGCATCGGCCAGCACGCCGACCTGGTGGTCGTGGCTCCGGCGACGGCCGACATGCTCGCCAAGGCCGCCCACGGCCTGGCCGACGACCTGCTGACCAACACGCTCCTGACCGCACGCTGCCCCGTCGTCTTCGCCCCGGCCATGCACACCGAGATGTGGGAGCACCCGGCCACCCGGGAGAACGTGGCGACGCTGCGGCGCCGCGGTGCCGTGGTGATCGAGCCCGCCGTGGGCCGGCTGACCGGTGTGGACACGGGCAAGGGCCGACTGCCCGACCCCGCCGAGATCTTCGAGGTCTGCCGTCGGGTGCTGGCCCGGGGTGTGACCGAGCCGGATCTCGCGGGCCGTCATGTGGTGGTCAGCGCGGGTGGCACCCGGGAGCCTCTCGACCCCGTCCGCTTCCTCGGCAACCGCTCCTCCGGCAAGCAGGGCTACGCCCTGGCCCGTACGGCCGCGGCACGAGGCGCCCGCGTCACCCTGATCGCGGCGAACGCGGACCTGCCCGACCCGGCCGGAGTGGATGTCGTCCGGGTGGGCACCGCGGTCCAGCTGCGCGAGGCGGTGGTGAAGGCGGCCGCGGAGGCGGACGCCGTGGTGATGGCGGCGGCGGTGGCGGACTTCCGCCCGGCGGCCTATGCGGCGGGGAAGATCAAGAAGCAGGACGGCCGGGACCCGGAGCCCGTCGTCCTGGTCAGGAACCCGGACGTCCTCGCGGAGATCTCCGCCGAGCGCGCCCGTCCCGGCCAGGTGGTCGTGGGCTTCGCCGCGGAGACGGACGATGTGCTGGCCAACGGCCGCGCGAAGCTGGAGCGCAAGGGCTGCGACCTGCTCGTGGTGAACGAGGTGGGGGAGCGCAAGACCTTCGGCTCCGAGGAGAACGAGGCCGTCGTGCTGGGCGCCGACGGCAGTGAGACCCCGGTGCCCTACGGCCCGAAGGAAGCACTGGCCGACACGGTGTGGGACCTGGTCGCCCGCCGTCTGACCTGAGGATCTCACCCGCCCTCGGACACCTGCCGGCTCGGAACATTCAGGCGTGGCGACCCTGGAAAAGATCCCGCGGCATAGGCAGAATGCCCGTGCCGCAGGTCACAGCGTTCCCGAGAGGCGAGACACATGGGCGGGTGGCCGAGCGCGACCGATAAACTGTTCTCGGACGACGCCGGGCGCAGCCCCCGTCCCGTCCACCAATGATCAGCCAGCAGCCGCTGCAACCCCAGGGAGCGTTGTGTCCCGTCGCCTGTTCACCTCGGAGTCCGTGACCGAGGGCCACCCCGACAAGATCGCTGACCAGATCAGCGACACCATTCTCGACGCGCTTCTGCGTGAGGACCCGACTTCCCGGGTCGCCGTGGAGACGCTGATCACCACCGGCCTGGTGCACGTGGCCGGTGAGGTCACCACCAAGGCCTACGCGGACATCGCGACGCTGGTGCGCAGCAAGATCCTCGAGATCGGCTACGACTCGTCGAAGAAGGGCTTCGACGGCGCCTCCTGCGGCGTCTCGGTGTCGATCGGCGCGCAGTCCCCGGACATCGCGCAGGGTGTGGACGCGGCCTACGAGGCCCGTGTCGAGGGTGACGAGGACGAGCTGGACCGCCAGGGCGCAGGCGACCAGGGGCTGATGTTCGGCTACGCGTCGGACGAGACGCCCACGCTGATGCCGCTGCCGATCTTCCTGGCCCACCGCCTGTCCAAGCGGCTGTCCGACGTCCGCAAGAACGGCACGATCCCCTACCTGCGCCCGGACGGTAAGACCCAGGTCACCATCGAGTACGAGGGCGACAAGGCGGTCCGGCTGGACACGGTGGTCATCTCCTCGCAGCACGCCAGCGACATCGACCTGGAGTCCCTGCTGTCGCCCGACATCCGCGAGTTCGTGGTGGAGCCGGAGCTGAAGGCTCTGCTGGACGAGGGCATCAAGCTGGACACGGACGGCTACCGTCTGCTGGTCAACCCCACCGGCCGGTTCGAGATCGGTGGCCCGATGGGTGACGCGGGCCTGACGGGCCGCAAGATCATCATCGACACGTACGGCGGCATGGCCCGCCACGGCGGTGGCGCGTTCTCGGGCAAGGACCCGTCGAAGGTGGACCGCTCGGCGGCGTACGCCATGCGCTGGGTCGCCAAGAACGTGGTCGCGGCGGGTCTCGCCTCGCGTTGCGAGGTCCAGGTCGCGTACGCGATCGGCAAGGCCGAGCCGGTCGGTCTGTTCGTGGAGACCTTCGGCACGGCCAAGGTCGACGCCGAGAAGATCGAGCACGCGATCACCGAGGTCTTCGACCTTCGTCCGGCCGCGATCATCCGTGATCTCGACCTGCTCCGCCCGATCTACTCCCAGACGGCGGCGTACGGTCACTTCGGCCGTGAGCTGCCCGACTTCACCTGGGAGCGCACGGACCGCATCGAGGCCCTGCGGACGGCCGCGGGGCTGTAACCCCCCGACGCGTAGCACAAGGCCCGGCGCCCGTCTTTCGGACGCCGGGCCTTGTCGTGCCGGAAACGGCCGTGTGAGGCCCTTCGCGGTAGGGAGGCTGCGGTGGGGCCCCGGGGGAACGCGAGGGTCGCGTGTGGGCTGCTGTGAGGCCCGGGATCGCCGTCCTCGCACAAGGCTTGGGACAGTCGCCATCGCATGCTCGGCGCGCGTGCGGGCACTGGTGGCCTCTGTCCTCCCAGGCTCGAATCCTGCCCCGGGCTCGGCACCCGTATCGGCCGAGCGGACCATGCCCGAAGCGCCCTCGGAGTGTGCGTGAGCCGCGGCGGAGTGAGCTCGGGCCGGCGCCGGTGTCAGTGACGTTTGGTAAGAATGCAAGCGTGAGCAGCGCGAACGGGCAGCAGCGGGCGGGCGGGGAAGAAGCCACGCCGCCCGAGCAGCTTGCGCTGATGCGTGAGGCCGTGCGGAAGGCCCAGGAGCCCAGGGCCAAGCCGCGGACCTGGCGGGGAGCCGCGCTGGCCAAGGAGCGCCCCGTGGCGCGCGTGCTCGTCGACAAGGGCGTGCTGCATCTGGACCGGTACTTCGACTACGCGGTCCCCGAGGAGCTCGACGCGGTGGCCCAGCCAGGGGTCAGGGTCAGGGTGCGCTTCGGAGCCGGTGGGCGCACCGTGCGGGAAGGGCGCCGCGAGGGCGGTGGGCTCATCGACGGGTTCCTGGTCGAGCGGGTGGCCGAGTCCGACTACTCCGGGCCGCTCGCCGCGCTGGCGCAGGTCGTGTCTCCCGAGCCGGTTCTCTCGCCCGAGCTGCTCGGACTCACCCGGGCCGTCGCCGACCGGTACGCGGGAAGTCTCGCCGATGTGCTCCAGCTCGCCGTGCCACCCCGGCACGCCCGGGCCGAGGCCACCGAGATGGGGGCGCCGCTCTCGCCGCCTTCCGCACCCGACCCCGGGTCCTGGCGGCGCTATGCACGGGGGACGCAGTTCCTGGAGTCGCTGGCCGGCGGCGGGGCGCCCCGGGCCGTGTGGACCGCCCTGCCCGGGCCTGAGTGGGCGCAGGAGATCGCCCGGGCCGTGCAGGCCACGCTGGCTTCCGGCCGAGGAGCGCTGGTCGTCGTGCCCGCCGGACGTGCCGCCGCGCGGGTCGATGCCGCCCTCAAGGGGCTGATGGGAGAAGGTCAGCACGCGGTCCTGACCGCCGATGCCGGGCAGGAGCGCCGCTACCGGGAGTGGCTGGCCGTACGGCGCGGGGCCGTGCGGGCCGTCGTCGGGACGCGGGCCACCATGTTCGCGCCCGTACGGGATCTCGGGCTCGTGGTGGTCTGGGACGACGGGGACGCCAGTCACAGCGACGACAACGCTCCCTTCCCTCATGTCCGCGAAGTGCTGGAGCTGCGCGCTTCACGGGACAAGTGCGCCTTTCTGCTGGGGAGTTGGAGTTGCACCGTCGAGGCCGCCCAGCTCGTCGAGAGCGGCTGGGTCGTACCGCTCGTCGCCGACCGCGAGCGGGTGCGGGCCGCCGCGCCCCTCGTGCGGACCGTGGGGGACGGCGACCTTGCGCGGGACGAGGCCGCGAGGGCGGCACGCCTGCCCACGCTCGCCTGGGAGGTCGTACGGGACGGGCTGCGGACGGGCCCCGTGCTGGTGCAGGTGCCACGGCGCGGTTACGTGCCCCGTATGGCCTGTGCCCAGTGCCGCGCGCCCGCCCGGTGCCGGCACTGCGCCGGGCCGCTGGCCGCCCAGGACGCGGGGGAGCTGCGCTGCGGCTGGTGCGGACGGGAGGAGACGTCCTGGCACTGCCCGGAGTGCGGCGGCTTCCGGCTGCGGGCCCAGGTCGTCGGGGCCCGGCGGACCGCCGAGGAGCTGGGGCGCGCGTTCCCGGCCGTCCCGGTGCGGACATCGGGGCGTGAGCAGGTGCTCGACACGGTGCCGGGGACGCCCGCGCTGGTCGTGAGCACACCCGGGGCCGAGCCGGTCGCCGAGGGCGGATACGCGGCGGCGCTCCTGCTCGACGGATGGGCCATGCTCGGGCGACCGGATCTGCGGGCCGGCGAGGACGCGCTGCGGAGGTGGATCGGCGCGGGCGCGCTCGTCAGACCGCAGCCGGCCGGCGGGACCGTCGTGGTCGTCGCCGAGCCGACGCTGCGGCCGGTGCAGGCGCTCGTGCGGTGGGATCCCGTCGGGCACGCGGTGCGGGAGCTCGCGGAGCGGGCCGAGCTGGGCTTTCCGCCGGTCTCGCGGATGGCGGCCGTCTCGGGTCCGGCCGAGACGGTGATCGGGTTCCTCGGCGAGGTACGGCTTCCCGCGGACGCGGAGGTGCTGGGACCGGTGCCTGTGCCGGCGACCGAGGCCGGGCGGCCGCGGCGGGCCGGTGCACCGCCGCCGGGGCAGCGGTGGGAACGGGCGCTCGTCCGGGTGCCGCCGGGGAGCGGGGCCGCGCTGGCGGCGGCGCTGAAGACCGCGCTGGCGGCCCGGACGATACGTGGGGCGAGCGGCGGCGCCGAGCCGATCCGGATCCGGATCGACCCACCGGACATCGGGTGACCGAGCGGGTCGTACGAGCGGATCGCGCGAGCGGGTCAAGGCCCTCCGGCGCAGTGCCGATTCGGCCGTGCCGGACGTCCGGTGACGGCGCGTCAGGAGATGCCTCGGTATCCGCGAGGCCCGGAGGCGGTGGCCGGTGTGCCGTCCGCCGGGCATCCCGCGGTCCGCAGGCCCGCCCTGCGACCGTGCGGCTGCCTCCCGGAGGTTCCGGGAGGCAGGCGGGGGAGCGGCTCAGCCGTTGCGCGGGCCGGGGAAGGCCGTCGGCCTGACCTCGTCGCGCAGGGTGGGGCCGCTCGCCGTCGGCTGAGTCGGCATCGAGCGGGCCGCGGGGACCGCGGGGACACCGGCGCCCAAATTGATCGTGCGGCTGCCGGACGAGTCCGCGGAGCGCTCGGTGTCGCCGGTCGGCTGGGTGCCCGCCGCGCGGCGGGCACCGTAACGGCGGTGCACCGCCTGCTTGGTGACGCCGAGCGCGGAGCCCACGGCGTCCCACGAGAAGCCGAGCGAGCGGTCGAAGTCCACGGCCGCCGTCACCAGGGTCTCCACACTGTCCCGCAACTCCTGGGCGAGGCGGACGGTAGGAGCGGGGGCGCGTCCGTAGACGACGAAGCCCGTGGAGGGGCCGGAGCGGCGCGGACGGTACACATTGCCCAACTGGGCGGTGAGGGTGCGCAGTGCGTCCACCTGCCGACGGACCCGCTCGATGTCCCGCACCAGCAAGTGCAGGCTGGCCCGGGCCTGGGCGTCGTGGGTTGCATGGTCGGCCATGAACAAGCCTCTCGAACCGGCGTTGAAAAGGGCCGGGCCGCGCGATCGCGGCCCGTTGCGGTCAACTCTTACTTGACCAACGCGCCTTCAGGCCTGTGGTCACGGTGCGGGGGCGCGAGGGCATATGCGTACGCCCCCATGAGTGGCGTGCGCTGCCATGGGGCGTTCGTCGTGGCACGAGGCGGCCGCAGCGCGTCGCACGCCCCGGCCCCATAGACTGGTGCGCTGCCCGTCCCCCTCGGCGCAGCCGGGGGCGCACGGGCCCGTCAGTACTCCCGCCCGAGAGGCCGTCACCCACCCATGAGGCTTGTCTTCGCAGGTACCCCCGAGGTCGCCGTTCCCGCGCTGGACGCCCTGATCGCGTCCGAGCGGCACGAGGTGGCCGCCGTCGTCACACGGCCCGACGCACCGGCGGGGCGCGGGCGCAGACTCGTCGCCAGCCCCGTCGCCGAGCGGGCGGAAGAGGCGGGGATCGAGGTCCTCAAGCCGAACAGGCCCCGGGACGAGGACTTCCTCGCCCGGCTGCGGGAGATCGCACCCGACTGCGCTCCGGTGGTCGCCTACGGTGCGCTCCTGCCGCGTGTCGCCCTCGACATCCCCGCCCACGGCTGGGTGAACCTGCACTTCTCCCTGCTCCCCGCCTGGCGCGGCGCCGCCCCCGTGCAGCACAGCGTGCTGGCGGGCGACGAGATCACCGGGGCCTCCACCTTCCTCATCGAGGAAGGGCTCGACTCCGGACCCGTCTACGGCACCATCACGGAGCAGGTCCGTTCCACCGACACCAGCGGCGACCTCCTCACCCGTCTCGCCTTCGCCGGTGCCGGACTGCTCGCGGCCACCATGGACGGCATCGAGGACGGCAGCCTGAAGGCCGTCCCGCAGCCCGCCGAGGGCGTGACGCTCGCGCCCAAGATCACCGTGGAGGACGCGCACGTCGACTGGTCCGCGCCCGCCCTCCGGGTGGACCGCATGGTGCGCGCCTGCACCCCCGCGCCGGGCGCCTGGACCGCCTTCCGCGGCGAACGGCTGAAGCTCATCCAGGTCACACCGGTGCCCGAGCGCACCGACCTTGCCCCGGGACAGCTGGCCGTCGGCAAGAACAACGTGCAGGTCGGCACGGGTTCGTACGCCGTGGAGCTGGTGTGGGTGCAGGCCCAGGGCAAGAAGCCCATGCGGGCCGCGGACTGGGCGCGCGGGGTGCGGATCGGCAACGGGGAGACCCTCGGTAGCTGACCGGGGGCCGCCCTCCGCGACCGGCCCGGCACGCGTGGACGTACGCTGGGAAGCGCACGTCATCCCACATCCGGAGCACCTTTTTCGTGAGCGACCAGTCACGTCGTCCCCGCAAGCCGGGCAAGCCGTACCGCCGTCCCCAGAAGGACCCCGTCCGCATACTCGCCTTCGACGCGCTGCGAGCCGTCGACGAGCGGGACGCGTACGCGAATCTCGTGCTGCCGCCGCTGCTGCGCAAGGCGCGGGACAAGGGCGACTTCGACGGGCGGGACGCGGCGCTCGCCACCGAGCTGGTGTACGGGACCCTGCGCAGGCAGGGGACGTACGACGCGATCCTCTCGGCCTGCGTCGACCGGCCGCTGCGCGAGGTCGATCCGCCCGTGCTCGACGTACTGAGTCTCGGCGTCCATCAGCTGCTCGGGACGCGGATCCCGAGCCACGCGGCCGTGTCCGCCACCGTCGAGCTCGCCCGGGTCGTGCTCGGCGACGGACGGGCCAAGTTCGTCAACGCCGTGCTGCGCAAGGTCGCCCAGGACGACCTCGACGGCTGGCTGGAGCGGGTGGCCCCGCCGTACGACGAGGACCCGGAGGACCACCTCGCCGTCGTCCACTCGCACCCGCGCTGGGTCGTCTCCGCCCTGTGGGACTCCCTCGGCGGACCTCGCGCCGGGATCGAAGACCTGCTGGAGGCCGACAACGAGCGTCCCGAGGTCACGCTCGTCGCCCGCCCCGGCCGCGCCACCACGGAGGAGCTGCTGCGCGAGGAGGCCGCGGTGCCCGGCCGCTGGTCGCCGTACGCCGTCCGGCTCACCGAGGGCGGCGAGCCCGGTGCCGTGAAGGCCGTGGCGGAAGGCCGCGCGGGCGTTCAGGACGAGGGCAGTCAGCTCGTCGCCCTCGCCCTGGCGAACGCGCCCCTGGAGGGTCCCGACGAGAAGTGGCTCGACGGGTGTGCGGGTCCCGGTGGCAAGGCGGCACTGCTCGCGGCGCTCGCCGCCGAGCGCGGAGCCGCACTGCTGGCATCCGAGAAGCAGCCGCACCGGGCCGGCCTGGTGGCCAAGGCGCTCGCCGGGAACCCCGGCCCCTACCAGGTCATCGCCGCCGACGGCACCCGGCCTCCGTGGGGCCCCGGCACCTTCGACCGGGTGCTGATGGACGTTCCCTGCACCGGGCTCGGGGCGCTGCGCCGCCGTCCTGAGGCCAGGTGGCGGCGCCGTCCCGAGGACCTGGACGGCTTCGCCCCGCTCCAGCGCGCCCTGCTGCGCACGGCACTCGAGTCCGTACGCGTCGGCGGCGTGGTCGGCTACGCCACCTGCTCGCCCCACCTCGCCGAGACCCGCGCGGTGGTCGCCGACGTGCTCAAGCAGTTCCCCGGGGCCGAGCTCATCGACGCGCGCCCGCTGCTCCCGGACGTCCCGGCCCTCGGAGAGGGGCCCGACGTACAACTGTGGCCGCATCTGCACGGCACGGACGCGATGTACCTGGCGCTGATCCGCCGGACCGGCTGAACCGGCGTGCCGGGGTAGGTTCTCGGGACACCTGAAGGTGCATCCGGCGCCGGAACCCGGCGACTTCACCGGCCAACACAGGGACCGGTCACAGCACTTCCAGATGCCCTTCTACGCACCGGAGCCGAACCCGGCCGATGGCTGCGGTCGTTCCTCGAGCCGCACCGAGGAGTCCGGTCGCTTTCCGAGCGGCACCGGGCCGATTTCGCCGTCGCCGAACCCACCTACCTCAACCGCGCGATCGAGCGGAACCTGAGGAAGTTTCAGGACTGGCCCCAGACTGACTGCCCGCCGCCCGCCCGACCAGGGACGACGGCGTCATCAGCGCACCGGACTCCTTGAGCTCAGCCTGAGCAGTGCACCGCATTGCGGCCGCAGGCCGTCCAGGCGTTGTCCAAACCCGGCTCGAAGCCAGTCACTTGTCCACACAACTTGCCAGGCCTTGACGATGCGTTCCATGAGCGTTCAACCGGGCGCCCATGCAAGACGTTGTGTGCCGCACCTAATGTCCATGGTGCTTTCGAAGGAAGGGACTCATGGACACACTCCTCGCAGTCCGGGCCCGCGGGATCACCAAGGCCTTTGGTGATGTCGTCGCCCTCGACGGTGTTGACTTGGATGTGACACAGGGACAGATCCACGGTCTGGTCGGTCCGAACGGGGCCGGTAAGACGACGTTGCTGGGTCTGTTGCTCGGTCTGGCGGTCGCGGACAGCGGCCGGCTGGAGATCCTGGGCACCCCGGTGGGGCGGGCGCTTTCCGCTCCGGATGGTGTGGCGGGCTTTGTGGACGGGCCGGGTCTGTACCCGTCGTTGACGGCCCGTCAGAACCTGGCCGCGCTGGCCGCGCTGCAGGGCCGGGACGCGCGCACCGCCGGGATCGAGGATGCGCTGGCCGAGGTCGGGTTGAGCGATGTCGCCGACGACCGGGCCCGTGGCTTCTCGCTGGGGATGCGCCAGCGGCTGGGGCTCGCCACCGCCCTGCTGACCAAGCCCCGGCTGCTGGTGTTGGACGAGCCGTCCAATGGCCTGGACCCGGCCGGGAAGAAGCATGTGCACGGTGTGCTGACGCGGCTGGCGAAGGAGGGCACCAGCGTCGTGCTCTCCAGCCACCGTATGGACGATGTCGAGGCGTTGTGTTCGGAGGTGACCCTGGTCGCCACCGGCCGGGTGGTCTTCTCCGGGCCGCTGGGCAAGCTGGCCGCCGAGAACCGTGAGCTGGACTACCGGCTGGTGACCTCCGATGCGCAGGCCGCCCGCGGCCTGGCCGAGCAGACGGCCGGCATCCATGTCGTGGCGGACGCCGACGCCGGGGCCCGGCGTGACACCGAGGCCCTCGTCGTACGCGCGCTGGTACCGGCTCTGGATGAGTTGATGGTCGCGCTGGTGCAAGGGGGCGTGGCGGTACGTGAGTTGGCCCCGGTGGTCTCGCCGCTGGAGGCGGCGTTCCTTGCCCTGACCGAGCCGCAGGAGGCCGACCGATGACCGCGACCCTTGTGGCCGACAACGTTGCCGGTGCCCGGCGGGTGTCGGTGCCGCTTGGCTACCGTTTCGAGCTGGTCAAGCTGGTCTCGCAGTGGCGGATCCGGTTCCTGGTGCTGGCGTGCTGGATCGCTCCGGCGTTGTTCGTGGCCGCGGTGAGCCAGCAGAGCACCCTCCCGGTCGACACCCTGTTCGGTCGCTGGATGCATGCGACGGGGTGGGCGGGGCCGTTGGTGATGCTGGGGTTCGCGGGGACGTGGGCGTTGCCGCTGCTGACCTCGGTGGTCGCCGGTGACGTCTTCGCCTCCGAGGACCGCCTGGGCACCTGGCGGCACCTGCTGGTCGCCGTCCGCTCGCCGCGGCGGATCTTCCTGGCCAAGGCCCTGGCCAGCCTGACCGTCATTGTGCTGCTGGTGGCGGGGCTCGCCTGCTCCAGCGCGGTCGGCGGCCTGGTGGCGGTCGGCGACCAGCCGCTGGTCGGTCTGGACGGCCACCTGCTCACCCCCGGGGACACCGCGGCCAGGGTCTTCCTCGCCTGGGCGTGCGTCCTTGCCCCGACGCTGGCCCTGGCCGGGATCGGACTCCTGGGCTCGGTGGCGTTGGGGCGGTCCCCGATGGGGCTGCTGCTGCCCGCGGTCGTCGCGTTGGCGATGCAGCTGGCCCAGATGATGCCGCTGCCCGTGTCCGTGCGCCTGGCCCTGCCCAGCTACGCCTTCATCTCCTGGAATGGTCTGTTCACCAGTTCGGAGCAGTTGGGCGCGCTGTGGATCGGCATCGTGGTCAGTCTGGTGTGGGCCGTGGTGGCGAGCGTGCTGGCGTATGTGCTGTTCGTGCGGCGTGACTTCACCAACCTGACCTATGACGGTTCGGGCCGCCGCGCCGTCGTCGCCGGCGTGTTGCCGCTGGTCGGGGTGGTGGCCTGCTCGGTGGCCGTACTCGCTTCGACGACGGGGGCGTCGGGCTCGGGGATCGAGCAGGACAAGGTGCAGCGCTCGGTGGCGACGGCGTTCGCGCACCTGTACCGCCTTCAGACCGACCAGCTGAACCGGCCCGCTGTGACAGAGGCGCAGTTGCGGGCCACGGCGGCGTGTGACAAGGGGAGCACCAGGGTCGTGCCCGAGGGGCCGGGCAATGACTGGCGGTGCGTTGTGTCCTGGCATCTTCCTGGCGTCGAGGCCGCGGGACAGGCCATCTACCAGCTCGACGTCACCCCTGACGGGCGTTTCATGGCCGACGGTGACGGTCCGAAGGAAGTGAACGGCTACTTCCTCGTCCGGACTTCGACCGGTGACGCTCCGAACCCGTTGTGGCAGTTCGACGGCAACGTCGAACTGCTGCACACCACCCTGAAGGGATAATTCCATGCAGGTAACACGGCAGCGTCGGATCAACGAGAAGGCACAGATCAGCCTTTTCGGTAGACGCGTCGGCCGCCGTACCACTCTGGTATCGGTGGGCACCGCTGTCGTCCTCGCCGTCACGGGCACGGCTGTTGCCCAGACGCAGCAGTTCGGAACCGACCAGGTCGGCCAGGTCACCGCCAACGGCCAGGTCGTCTCCAGCGACCAGTACATCGCGCCGTACGGCAACCACACCGTCATCAACGACGGCAAGATCATGTCGTCCTCCGTCAGCCCGGACGGCACGCACCTCGCCGCTGCGGTCACCGACGGCGATGCGGCCCTGGTCATCATGGACCTCGCGACCGGCCAGGTGAAGCAGAAGGTCGGCACCAACGCCGCCGACAACCTGCGCATCAGCAGCAGCGCGGTCGGCCAGGAAGGCCCGACGTACTCGCCCGACGGCAAGCAGCTGTGGTTGGGTCAGAGCGACGGCTACACCAAGTTCACCGTGAACGCGGACGGCACCCTCGCCAACCCGACGGCCGTCTCGATCCCGGCCGACGGCTCCAAGCACGCGCTGGTGGGTGCGGCGGTGTTCTCGGCCGACGGCTCCACCGTGTACTCCGCGGTCAACGGCCAGAACCGCGTGGTCGCCATCGACGCGGCGACCGGGACCATCAAGCAGAGCTGGGCCGTCGGCAACGCCCCCCGCGGCATGGCCATGGTCGGCAACAAGCTCTACGTCAGCAACGAGGGCGGCCGTCCGGCGAAGGCCGGCGACACCACGATCAACTCCTACGGCACCCAGGTGCCGGCCAACCCGGACACCGGTGCCACCACCACCGGCACGGTCAGCGTCATCGACCTGGCGAACCCGGCCGCGGCCGCCTCGAGCATCGACGTCGGTCTGCACCCGACCGCGGTGTACGCCAAGAACGGCGTTGTGTTCGTCACCAACACCGCCACCAACGGTGTGTCGGTCATCGACAGCCGCAAGGACAAGGTCGTCCAGACCATCTCCACCCAGCCGTGGCCGGAGGCCTCGGTGGGCTACGAGCCCGACGCGGTGACGCTCACCGACGACGGTCACCTGCTGGTGACGCTCGGCCGCGCCAACGCGGTCGCGGTCTACCGCTACAAGTCCGCGCAGGAGCCGGTCAGCTACGTCGGCCTGCTTCCGACGGACTACTTCCCCGCGGAGATCACCACCGTGGGCAAGAACGTGGTCGTCTCCAACACCCGTGGCATCGACGCCCGTCGCCCCACCAGCAGCGCCGGGCACGGCACCCACGACACCACGTCGAGCCTGACGCAGTTCACGCTGCCGGACGACAGCGTCATCAGGTCCGAGACGGCCAAGGTCTTCAAGCAGAACGGCTGGACCAACGGCTCGGTCAAGGTGGCCAAGGGCAGCAAGGCGAAGGCGGTGCCGGTCCCGAAGCGGCTCGGCGACCCCTCGACGATCAAGCACGTCTTCCTGATCGTCAAGGAGAACCGGACCTACGACCAGGTCTTCGGTGACATGCCGCAGGGCAACGGCGACTCGGCGCTGACGCAGTTCGGCGAGAACGTGACGCCGAACCAGCACGCGCTGGCCGAGCAGTTCGGTCTGTACGACAACACGTACGACATCGGCACGAACTCCGCCGAGGGCCACAACTGGCTGATGCAGGCCGACGACCCGGAGTACACCGAGTCCTCGGCCGGCGAGTACACGCGCAGCTACGACACCGAGGACGACGCCCTCGGCCACCAGAAGTCCGGCTTCATCTGGTCCGGGGCGCAGGCGGCCGGCAAGTCCGTCAAGGACTACGGCGAGTTCCAGTCGATCGAGAGCAAGCCGGCCGGCGCGAGCTGGCAGAACCTGTACTGCGACACCAAGAACATGCAGGCGACCGGCCAGAAGACCGCCTACCCCATCAAGACGGGCTCGGCGATCCCCTCGCTCAACAAGGTGTCGGTGCCTGGCTTCCCGCTGTTCGACACCAGCGTCCCGGACATCTACAAGGAGCAGATCTGGGAGCAGGACTTCGCGCAGAACGGTCCTGCGAACCTGAACATGTTCTGGCTGTCCAACGACCACACCGGTGGTCCGGCGAACTCGGCCGCGCAGGTCGCGGACAACGACCTCGCGGTCGGTCGGATGGTCGACAAGATCTCGCACAGCAAGTACTGGAAGGACTCGGCGATCTTCGTCGTCGAGGACGACTCCCAGGCCGGCCTCGACCACGTCGACGGCCACCGTGCCCCGATCCAGATCATCAGCCCCTGGGCGCAGCACGGCGCTGTCGACAACCGCTACTACTCGCAGATCACGATGATCCGCACCATCGAGCAGATCCTCGGGATCCACCCGATGAACCAGAAGGACAGCGCGGCCACCCCCATGGCCACGGCGTTCACCAAGACGCCGAACAACGCGCCGTTCACCGCGCTGCCCAACCGGACCTCGCTGACCCTCGGTCTGAGCACCCCGCCCTCCTGCGGCCTGGACACCCCGGCGCCGCAGAACGCGAGTGCGGCCCCCGCACCGACGTCGGCGAAGGTGCCGGCGAAGGAGCAGGCGCTCGCGGCGCAGTGGAACGCGTGGAAGTCGCACCAGCGGCTGACCGGTCCCCACGCCGTGCCGGACTACGCGAACCCCGCGCAGATGAACCACTTCACGTGGTACGAGACGCACAACTGGACCAAGCCGTACCCCGGCGAGAGCAAGATGTACGCGCCGAACGACGTACCGGGCGCCTACATCCCGTCGTCGGAGTCCGACGGCTGAGCTAGGCACATCGCGTAAAAACTAGGCACATCGTGTAAAAAGGGGCCCCTGGCCGGCGTCACCGCCGGCCAGGGGCCCCTTCCGCAGGGAACCGGGGGCCTCTTCCGCAGGTAGGAAAACGACCAGCCGCAGAACGCGAGCCTCGGCGGCGCGGTGACGGGCGCGGACCCGGCCCCCGCGCGCACAGAGCGAGTTCCCTTCCGGCGAGGGAGAGGACGGCTTGGGCCAGGATCTGCTCCACGCGGCCCTCCGGCCTCTCGCGGCCGTCCTCCCGCAGCCGCCCCGGCAGAACGGGCCCCCGGTGCCCCGGGGCGGACCGACGTCAACACGCATGGCCTGGGCATGGCAGTCTTGGGTCATGGCCGTGCAGATCAACCCCAGCATCCTGTCCGCCGACTTCGCCCGCCTCGCCGAGGAGGCGCGGGCGGTGGAGGGGGCCGACTGGCTCCACGTCGACGTCATGGACAACCACTTCGTACCGAACCTCACGCTCGGAGCGCCGATCGTGGAGGCCCTGACGCGTGCGACGGACACCCCGCTGGACTGCCACCTGATGATCGAGGACGCCGACCGGTGGGCGCCGCAGTACGTCGAGGCGGGTGCCGGCTCGGTCACCTTCCACGTCGAGGCGGCCGCCGCGCCCGTGCGGCTCGCCCGCGAGATCCGGGCCAAGGGCGCGCGGGCCTCCATGGCCCTCAAGCCCGCGACCCCCATCGAGCCGTACGAGGACCTGCTGCCCGAGCTGGACATGCTGTTGATCATGACGGTCGAGCCCGGCTTCGGCGGTCAGGCCTTCCTGGACATCATGCTGCCGAAGATCCGCCGTACCCGGGAGCTGATCAGCAAGCACGGTCTCGAGCTGTGGCTGCAGGTCGACGGCGGTGTCTCGGCCTCCACCATCGAACAGTGCGCGGAGGCGGGGGCGGACGTCTTCGTGGCCGGTTCGGCGGTCTACGGGGCGGCCGACCCGGCTGCCGCGGTACGTGCATTGCGCACCCAGGCGGAGCGGGCGGCCGCCCGTGCGTCCTGGGCGTGCGACGAGTGAGACAACGGAACCTGAACGCCGTCCGTCTGGGCTGATCAAGCACGCCGGATCTGCAAGGATGAAGGCGAATGCAGAGTGTGAACAGCAGTGAGGAGATGGCCGTGTCGGGTATGTCGGCGGGCCGGTCAGCCACGCGGATGGGACCCGCTGAGCTGGTGCAGGCGGCGGCCATGGCCCGTCGCTTCTATCTCGAGGGCAAATCCAAGATCCAGATCGCGGAGGAGTTCGGTGTCAGCCGCTTCAAAGTGGCCCGGGTCCTGGAGACCGCTCTCGAACGTGATCTCGTGCGGATCGAGATCCGGGTGCCGGCCGAGCTGGATGCGGAGCGCTCCGACGCGCTGCGCGCCCGGTACGGCCTCAGGCACGCCGTGGTGGTGGAGTCCCCGGCCGACGCCGAGGAGTCTCCCGACCCCGAGAACCTCGGTGAGGTGGCCGCCGACCTGCTCGGCGAACTGGTGACCGAGGGCGATGTGCTCGGTCTGGCCTGGGGCCGCTCCACCATCCACATGGCGGCGGCCCTCGACCGTCTGCCGCCCTGCACGGTGGTGCAGCTGACGGGCGTGTACGACGCCGGGACCGCCGAGCGCGGCTCGGTGGAGGCCGTCCGTCGGGCCGCGCAGGTCTCCGGCGGCGACGCCCACCCGATCTATGCGCCGATGCTGCTGCCCGATGCGGCGACCGCGGCGGCGCTGCGCAACCAGACGGGGATCGCCCGCGCCTTCGAGTACTTCGACAAGGTCACGGTCGCCTGCGTCTCCATCGGCTCCTGGGAGCCGGGCATCTCGACGGTCCACGACATGCTCACCGAGGAGGAGCGCGCGCACTACGCCTCCCTGGGTGTCGCCGCCGAGATGTCCGCGCACCTCTTCGACGCCGAGGGCCGCCGGGTCGGACGGGATCTCGGGGAACGCTGCATCACCGTCAAGGCGGACCAGTTGCGCCGTATCCCCGAGGTCGTCGCGATAGCGGGCGGGCAGCGCAAGGCGACGGCGATCGACGCGGTCCTGCGGTCCGGGCTCGTCACCAGCTTGGTGACGGACACGTCGGCGGCGGACGTTCTCATGACGGCGGGGCCGCCGCCCAGGCCCGCCCTGAACCGGATGGACCCCGACGGGCCCTGACCACCGGGCATACGAGGGCGGTCGTGGCGGCATCCGGGCCGTGTGGACGCAGTGCGTCCCGCGTCCCCGGTGTGCCACCAGGGCCGCCCTCGTATGCCCGTCCTGCTGATCACTGCAACTCGTTCCGGGCGGTGCCGAGATGACCGAGGACCTGACGGGCCCGCTCGTCGTGACGCTGGACCTCCATGAGGTCACCGACAAGGCCGCGTTCATGGAGCAGGTCGTGCGCGCACTGGAGCTGCCGGGCTGGTTCGGGCGCAACTGGGACGCACTCTCCGACTCACTCACCGATCTGTCGGTCTGGCCGGAGGCCGCCGCCGACAGAGGCCTGCTGATCCTCGTCACCGGTTGGAGAGGTTACGCGACGGCGCGGCCGGAGGACTGGGAGATCGCCGAGCAGGTGTTCACCTCGGCGGTGGACCGCGAGCCGGGACTCCGTATCGCGCTCGCCCTTGGAGGATCCCACGAAGACGGCGCTGACCTGCCTGGATGATCTGTCCGGGGACCGCATTCCACCCGGCATGGGACAATGAAGTACGTGCTCTTCCCCTTGGCTGTCCTGCCCGGGGGCCGCCTTTGATCGACTGGGATGTGCAGCACGTGCGTTTCCTCAATGACATCCAGCCTGCGTACGACCTGACCTACGACGACGTCTTCATGGTGCCGAGCCGCTCCGCGGTCGGTTCCCGCCAGGGTGTGGACCTCGCCTCACCCGACGGAACGGGCACCACCATCCCGCTCGTCGTGGCCAACATGACCGCCATCGCCGGCCGCCGCATGGCGGAGACGGTGGCCCGTCGCGGGGGTCTGGTGGTCGTACCGCAGGACATCCCGATCGACGTGGTCACCGAGGTCATCTCCTGGGTCAAGAGCCGCCACCTGGTGCTGGACACCCCGATCGTGCTGGCCCCCCACCAGACCGTCGCCGACGCCCTCGCGCTGCTGCCGAAGCGCGCCCACAACGCCGGTGTGGTCGTCGACGAGGACCACCGGCCCATCGGCGTGGTCACCGACGCCGACCTGTCCGGTGTGGACCGCTTCACCCAGCTCGAAGTGGTCATGTCGAAGGACCTGCTGATCCTCGACGCGAGCATCGACCCGCGCGAGGCCTTCATCACCCTCGACACCGCCAACCGCCGCTACGCCCCGGCCGTCGACGAGAAGGGCAGGCTCGTCGGCATCCTCACCCGCAAGGGCGCCCTGCGGGCCACGCTGTACACCCCGGCCACGGACGCCGCGGGCAGGCTGCGCATCGCCGCCGCCGTGGGCATCAACGGCGACGTCGCGGGCAAGGCCAAGCAGCTGCTCGACGCGGGCGTGGACACGCTCGTCATCGACACCGCGCACGGCCACCAGGAGTCCATGATCAGTGCCATCAGGACGGTCCGGGGGCTGGACCCGCAGGTGCCGATCGTCGCGGGCAACGTCGTCGCCGCCGAGGGTGTGCGCGACCTGATCGAGGCGGGCGCGGACATCGTCAAGGTCGGTGTGGGCCCCGGCGCCATGTGCACCACGCGCATGATGACGGGCGTCGGCCGCCCGCAGTTCTCGGCGGTCCTGGAGTGCGCGGCCGAGGCGCGGAAGTACGGCAAGCACGTGTGGGCCGACGGCGGTGTCCGGCACCCGCGCGACGTCGCCATGGCGCTGGCCGCCGGGGCGTCCAACGTGATGATCGGCTCGTGGTTCGCGGGCACCTACGAGTCACCCGGCGACCTGCAGCAGGACGCGGAGGGCCGCCTCTACAAGGAGTCGTTCGGCATGGCCTCGGCGCGCGCGGTGCGCAACCGTACGTCGGAGGAGTCGGCCTACGACCGAGCCCGCAAGGCCCTGTTCGAGGAGGGCATCTCCACCTCCCGGATGTTCCTCGACCCGGTCCGTCCGGGTGTCGAGGACCTGATCGACTCGATCATCGCGGGCGTCCGCTCCTCCTGCACGTACGCGGGCGCGAACTCCCTGGAGGAGTTCGCCGAGCGCGCGGTGGTGGGCATCCAGAGCGCGGCGGGTTACGCGGAGGGCAAGCCGCTGCACGCCAGCTGGAACTGACAGCTCGTCAGGCGCCGGACGGCCCTGTTGTCCCAGGCCGGGATGACGGGGCCGTCGCCGTAGGAGCCCGGTCCGTTGGGCACGCGCCCCGGCGTCCCGGAGCCGCCGAGCAGGCGGCCCGCACCCGCTGGATCGACGTCCGACGGCCCGCGGAAGGTCCGCACGGACGGGCTGCGACGCGATGCACGAAACCGAGGCGCGAGCGGTCGCCGGAGCGTGCAAGGAGGGCTGAGCGGCGGGCTCTGGTGTCCAGGCGAAAACAGCGAAAGGGCTTGCGCAACAAATTTCCGCGACGCTCCGATGAACGCAATGATCTTGCGACGGTGCGCAAGGTTGCTGCATTACGCCCGTGAAGCGTGACTCATAGGGTCCTACCTTCTTCATCGGGTTGGACGGGCCAGTCGTAAGGTCCAGAGGCCCAGAGACACCGGGTATGGCTTTCATAGGGTTGCCCCTGATGGTTCGCCTGACCTGGCCGCCCGGTGTCTCACGACGACCCGGCCACTGATTAGGAGCTGCGGGCCCCTGCGGGTGCATCGCTGAGTAGGACCACGTCGGCGCGGTCGTTGCCGGGACGCACATGCACATCGAACGACCGGAGGAACCCGTGGCCAACATCTGGGCGGGGACGGACATCGGCAAGACCCACCACCACTGCGTGGTGCTGGACAGTGAAGGCAACCGACTGCTGTCCCGGCGGGTGCTGAACGACGAGCCGGAACTGCTGGAGCTGCTCGCCGACGTCCTGGCCCTGGACGAGGACGTCGTCTGGGCGGTCGACGTTGCCGACGGCATGGCCGCCCTGTGGGTCAGCCTCCTGCTCAACCACGGCCAGCAGCTCGTCTACATACCCGGCCTCGCGGTCAACCGGGCCTCCGCCGGCTACCGGGGCACAGGCAAGACTGACGCCAAGGACGCCACTGTCATCGCCGACCAGGCCCGGATGCGCCACGACCTGACCATCCTGCGACCAGAGGACGAACAGGTCGTCGAGCTCCGGGTCCTCACCAACCGGCGGGCCGACCTCGTCGCCGACCGTACCCGGAAGATCAACCGTCTGCGAGGCCAACTCTCCAACATCTTCCCCGCGTTGGAACGAGAGCTGGAGCTGGGCAACCTCGGCCCACTGACCCTGCTGAGCGGCTACCAGACCCCGGCCGCACTGCGCCGGATCGGCCGCAAGCGTCTGGAGAACTGGTTGCGCAACCGCAAGGTCCGCGGTGCTGAAGCCCTGGCCGCGGCCGCGCTGGACGCGGCCGAGCGTCAGCACACCGCCCTGCCCGGGGAACAGATCACCGCAGAGGTGATCCACACCCTGGCGAAGGAGGTGCGGGATCTGAGCGAGCAGATCGCCGAGATCGACAAGCGCATCGAGGCCCGGTTCCGTGCCCACGACCTCGCCGAGGTCATCGGCAGCATGCCCGGCATCGGGCCGCTGCTGGGCGCGGAGTTCCTGGCCGCCACCGCCGGCGACCTCAGCCGCTTCGGCACCCCGGACCGGCTGGCCAGCCTGGCCGGGGTCGCCCCCGTGCCCCGTGACTCCGGCCGCATCAGCGGCAATCTGCACCGGCCCCGCCGCTACGACCGCGGACTGCAGCGTGTCTTCTACACCTCCGCGCTCATCAGCATCCGTGCCTGCGACGCCTCTCGCCGTTTCTATGAACGCAAGCGCGCCGAAGGCAAGCGGCACACCCAGGCAGTCCTCGCCCTGGCCCGCCGACGGGTGAACGTCCTGTGGGCCCTGATCCGTGACGGACGGTGCTATGACCCTGCGTTCTCCGTCACTGGTGCGGCTTGACAACCTCATTAGGAGGTCATGCCCTGTACGTGGCGTGGCGAGGACCCCGCTCGGTGGTCCCCGTCGCAGGGTGCCGCCGGTCCCGCCTGCCCCTTGACCGGCAGCGATAAGGAGCCGACGCGTGCTCGACCAAGGCGCACCCCCGCAGTCCCCCAGTCATCCGGCCTACGCGACCCCCGGCCTCGGCGCACGTCTGATGCGTCGCAAGCCCGTGGAGCGCTTGGTCGCCGAGGGCGGCCAGGGCGAGGGAGGGACCCTGCGGCGGTCCCTTGGGCTGTGGCAGCTCACCATGATCAGCATCGGTGCCACCCTCGGTACCGGCATCTTCGTGGTGCTCGGAGAGGCCGTCCCCAAGGCCGGTCCCGCCGTCACCCTCTCCTTCGTGATCGCCGGCCTCACCGCGCTGTTCTCCGCCCTGTCGTATGCCGAGCTGGCGGGCACGATCCCGGTCTCCGGGTCCTCGTACTCGTACGCGTACGCAACGATGGGCGAGCTGATCGCCTGGATCTGCGGCTGGTGTCTGGTCCTGGAGTACGGCGTCTCCGTCGCCGCCGTCGCGGTCGGCTGGGGCGAGTACCTGAACGAGCTGCTGGACGGCACCTTCGGTGTCACCATTCCGGCCGCCCTGTCCGCGCCGCCCGGAGACGGAGGCATCTTCAACCTTCCGGCCCTGATCGTCGTGCTCCTCGCCATGGTCTTCCTCCTCGGCGGCGCCAAGGAGTCCGCCCGGGCCAACACGATCATGGTCGTTGTGAAGATCGCCGCGCTGCTGCTGTTCTGCCTGATCGGCATCCAGGGCTTCCGCTCGGGTAACTACGCGAACTTCATGCCGCTCGGCATGGCCGGCGTCAGCGCCGCCGGGGCCACGCTCTTCTTCTCGTACATCGGCTTCGACGCCGCCTCCACGGCCGGCGAGGAGGCGAAGAACGCGCAGCGCGACCTGCCGCGGGCGATCATGCTGTCCCTCGTCATCGTCACGGCGCTGTACGTCCTCGTCGCGGCCGTCGCCGTGGGCGCGAAGCCCTGGCGGCAGTTCGACGACTTGGAGGCCGCCCTCGCCCAGATCATGAAGGACGTCACGGGCCAGACCTTCTGGGGCACGCTCCTCGCGGCCTGCGCGGTCATCGCCATCGCGAGCGTCGTGCTGACCGTGCTGTACGGCCAGACACGCATTCTTTTCGCGATGTCCCGGGACGGTCTGGTGCCCAAGGTCTTCTCGCGCGTCCACCCGCGGACCGGCACGCCCCGCGCCAACACCGTGATCGTGTCGCTCTTCTGCGGCGTCCTGGCCGCGGCCATCCCGCTCGGGCAGCTCGCCGACGCCACCAGCATCGGCACGCTGTTCGCCTTCGCGCTGGTCAACATCGCGGTGGTGGTGCTGCGCCGGACGCGTCCGCAGATGCCGCGCACCTTCCGGGTCCCGCTGTCCCCGGTCCTGCCCGGGCTCGGCTTCGCCTTGTGCGTGTGGATGATGGGCAGCCTCTCGACCGTCACCTGGGTGGTCTTCGGTGTCTGGATGGCCGTCGGGCTCGTGTTCTACTTCGTGTACGGCCACCGGCGCTCCCGGCTGGCAGCCGTGGAGCCCGCACCGGCCGCAGTCACCGCAGAGAAGTGAACCACCCGCCTTGCTGAACGATCTCGACGAACGCATCGTCCACGCCCTCGCCGAGGACGCCCGCCGCTCCTACGCGGACATCGGGCAACTGGTCGGCCTGTCCGCACCCGCCGTCAAGCGGCGCGTGGACCGGCTGCGCGCGACCGGTGCCATCACCGGGTTCACCGTCCGGGTCGACCCGGGGGCGCTCGGCTGGGAGACCGAGGGGTTCGTCGAGATCTACTGCCGTCGCAACACCTCGCCCGAGACCATCCAGCGGGGTCTTGAGCGCTACCAGGAGGTCGTGGCCGCCTCCACCGTCACCGGTGAGGCGGACGCGATCGCCCAGGTCTTCGCCTCCGACATGCGCCACTTCGAGCGCGTGCTGGAGCGGATCGCCGGGGAGCCGTTCGTGGAGCGCACCAAGTCGGTACTCGTGCTGTCCCCGCTGCTGCGACGGTTCTCGTCGGGGTCGCCGACCTGAGGCGGCCCGGCTGCCGGCCGGTGACGGAACCACGGCCACCGCGAATCCGGCCGTGACTGCCGATGTCAGTGGCGCGGAGTACGGTCACGCCATGGCAGCCAGAATCACTCTGACCCTCGACTGCGCGGACGCCCAGCTCCTCGCCGCGTTCTGGAAGACGGCACTCGGCTACATCGACGAGCCGCCGCCCGCCCCCTTCGCGACGCGTGAGGAGTGGCACGCGCAGTTCGACCTGCCGGAGGACGACTCCGTGGACGACGGCGCGTGGCTGTGCGATCCCGACGGTGTCGGCCCCCTGCTGTCGATCCTCAAGGTGCCCGAGCCCAAGACCGCCAAGAACCGCCTGCACATCGACGTCCGCGTCCCGGGGCACGGCACTCCCGAGGAACGGTGGGCGCGCATCAGGGCGGAGGCCGGGCGCCTGGTGGATGCGGGCGGAAGGATCCTCGGGGAGTTCGACGGCCACCACGTCGTGATGGCCGACCCGGAGGGCAACGAGTTCTGCGTGGCCGCGACCTCCGGCTGAGCGCCCACCGCCCGGCCGGTCACTCGGCAGTCTTGCGCGCCAGCGCGTTGTTGCCGATCGAGTTGTGCACGCTGAAGCTCACGGCGTCCGAGCGGTAGCGGTCGTCCGACCACTCCACCGGGCGCCCCTCGCGTGTGGTCGTGACGCGGCGGACCCGCAGCAGCGGACTGGTGCGGCGGACGCCGAGCAGTTCGGCGTCCTGGGCGCCGGCCGCGACCGCGTCGATGATGTGCTCGCCGTAGGCGAAGACCAGGCCCGTCTCCTCGAACAGCCGCTGGGTCACGGAGGGGCAGTCGGGCTCGATGGACTCGACCGCCGGGGAGATCCAGTCTGCGTACACGGTCCGCTCCAGCAGGACCGGCTCGCCGTCCAGACCGCGGACGCGCAGGACGTGCAACACCAGGGTCCCTTCCGGCAGATGGAGGCGTACCGCGTCCTCCTTGGAGGCCGGCCGGTACTCCTGTGCCACCACCCGCCCGGTCGCCTCGCGGCCCATCGCCCGCGCCCACTGCGCGAAGCTGCGCAGTTCCGCGAAGCTCTGGCTGCGCCTGCTGGCCAGCACCACCCGGCGGGCACCCTGCCGGGACCCGATGAGCCCCTCTGACGTCAGGGCCGCTATCGCCTGGCGGACCGTGCCGCGCGATACGCCGTAGTGGGCCGCGAGGTCCGTCTCCGGGGGCAGCAGACTGCCCACCGTGTACTCCTCGCGGTCGATCGCCCGCCGCAGTTCGTCGGCGATCTCCTCGTGTCGCGCCGCCATGCTTCCCCTCTGGGTCGTCTGCTGTGCACAGCCTGACCAGCCTAATCGAGACCTGCACGTGATCAGTACCGGCGGTGAATATGCAGGCAAGTAAGGTTCAGGGTTTCGCCGCTGTTCATGAACAGGACACCGGTGCCGGGCGTACTGGGGTCGACTTGTTTAGACAAGTTCTCCTTCCGACCCGAGTCTTCGTGCGTACTCCTGGAGAGACCCGTGACCGTGTTCCTGCCGAGGACCGCCGTCCTCACCGGTGGCCTTGCCGTCGCCGCACTCGCCCTCAGCGCCTGTGGCGCGGCCCCTGACAATGCGTCGACCTCCGCGGACGGCAAGAGCGCGGCCACCGCGACCTCGGCCGCGGACCTGGGCGGCCTCGACGCCCTGGTCAAGGCGGCCAAGAAGGAGGGCACGCTGCACGCGATCGCCCTGCCCCGCGACTGGGCCAACTACGGCGCCCTGATCGACGGCTTCCAGAAGAAGTACGGCATCAAGATCGACGTCGAGAACCCCGACGGCTCCAGCCAGGACGAGATCAACGCCGTGACCTCCCGCAAGGGCCAGGACCGTGCGCCCGACGTCCTCGACCTGGGCAGCTCCTTCGCGCTCAGCGCCGCACAGCAGGGGCTGCTCGCCTCGTACAAGGTGGCCTCCTTCGGTGACATCCCAACCGCTCAGAAGGACCCGCAGGCCCGCTGGTACAACGACTACGGCGGCTACGTCTCCATCGGCTGCGACGCCAAGCGCGTCAAGGTGTGCCCGACGACCTTCAAGGACCTCCTCAAGCCGCAGTACAAGGGGCAGGTCGCGCTCAACGGCAACCCGACCAAGTCCGGTTCGGCCTTCGGCGGTGTCTACGCGGCCGCCCTCGCGAACGGCGGGTCCTTCGACGACATCCAGCCCGGTCTCGACTTTTTCGCCAAGCTGAAGAAGAACGGCAACTACACGCCCGTCGAGTCGACCCCGGCCACCGTCGAGAAGGGCGAGACCCCGATCAGCATCGACTGGGACTACCTGAACGCCGGCTACGCCGACGAGTTCAAGTCCAAGGGCCTGGACTGGAAGGTGGCCATCCCCACCGACGGCCAGTACGCCCAGTACTACTCGCAGGCCATCAACAAGGACGCCCCGCACCCGGCGGCCGCCCGCCTGTGGCAGGAGTACCTGTACAGCGCCGAGGGCCAGAACCTGTGGCTCACGGGTTACGCCCGCCCTGCCCTGATGACGGCCATGGACACGGCCGGCACGCTCGACAAGACCGCCGCTGCCAAGCTTCCCGCGGTCTCCGGCACGCCGTCGTTCCCCACCGAGGCCCAGCAGGACAAGGCCAAGACGGTCCTCGCGCAGGGCTGGGGGAAGGCCGTCTCCGGATGACCGCCGTCCTCACCGAGGCCGAGGTGGCGCCCGCCGCTGCTCCGCAGCAGCGGCGGCGCCGCCCCTTGGGCGCACTCGCCGTCCTCCCGCTGCTCGCCTTCACGGCGATCGCCTTCGGCATCCCCGCCATCGCCATGCTGAACGGCGCCTTCACGGTCAAGGACCCGGCCACGGGCGCCACCTCGTACAGCGCGGCCAACCTGACCACCTCTCTGCACGGCGCCTACCTCACGGCCCTGATCGGCAGTGTGAAACTGTCCGCGGTCTCGGCCGCCGCCGGCACCGTGTTCGGACTGCTGTTCGCGCAGGTGGTGGCGACCTCCCGGTTCCGCGCGCTGCGCGAGGCCGTGCTCACCGCGTCCGGTGTGCTCGCGAACTTCGGCGGCGTCCCGCTGGCGTTCGCCTTCGTCGCCACGCTCGGCAACTCCGGTGTGCTCACCCGCCACCTGCGCCTCGCCGACCAGGGCTGGAACCTCTACAGCTTCTGGGGTCTGGTGATCGTCTACCTCTACTTCCTGATCCCGCTGATGGTCCTCACCATCACCCCCGCCCTGGACGGACTGCGCACCCAGTGGCGCGAGGCCGCCCAGAACAACGGCGCGACGGCCTTCCAGTACTGGCGGCATGTGGCCCTGCCCGTGCTGCTGCCCTCGCTGCTCGGTGGATTCGTCCTGCTCTTCGGCAGCGCCTTCGCCGCGTACGCGACGGCCGCGGCCATGGTGGGCAGTGCCGTCCCGCTGGTCACCCTGCAGATCGCCGACGCCATCTCCGGCAACGTCCTCGTCGGTCAGGAGAATGTGGCGCTGGCCCTCAGCCTCGACATGGTCCTCGTCGCGGGCCTGGTCATGGCCGTGTACCTGCCCCTGCAACGACGGAGCACGCGATGGCTCGCCTGAACCTGTGGCGCTGGGCCGTCCTGGCCTGCGCCGGCCTGTACTTCCTGGTGCCGCTCGCCGCCTCCGTGATCTTCACGGTGGACGTGCCCGGCCAGGGCGTCACCTTCGACGCCTACAGCCAGATCGTCTCCACCGCCGGATTCGGCTCCAGTCTGGTGCTCTCGCTGGAGCTGGCTGCCGCCACGATCGTTCTGGTCCTGCTGCTGATGGTGCCCGCCCTGGTCGCGCTGCGGCTCGGGGCGCCCCGGCTGCGGCCGGCCGTCGAGGTGATCTGCTCACTGCCGCTGGTCGTGCCGCCGATCGCCTTCGTCGCCGGGATCTCCACGGTGCTCAAATGGGGGCCCGAGTACCTCTCCCGCACGCCGCTGTTCCAGACGTTCGTGGCCATCCAGAACCCGGACTTCCCGTTCGTGCTGGTCCTGGCGTACGTCGTGATGGCGCTGCCTTTCGTGTACCGGGCCCTGGACGCGGGGCTGCGCGCCATCGACGTGCGCACCCTCGTCGAGGCCGCGCGCAGCTGCGGGGCGAACTGGGCGCAGGCCCTGCTCCAGGCCGTCCTGCCCAATCTGCGCGGCGCGCTGCTGAACGCCTCCTTCCTCACCCTGGCCCTGGTCCTCGGTGAGTTCACCGTCGCCCAGCTGCTGGGCTTCACCCCGTTCGTCGTGTGGATCTACAGCGTCGGCGGCTCCCAGGCCCAGCTGTCCGTCGCCGTCTCCGTGCTCAGCCTGCTCGTCACCTGGGCCCTGCTCCTCTCGCTCGCCGTCTTCGGCGGGCGCTCCCGTACCGCCGCCAAGGGATGAACCACATGACCACCGACAAGGCTGCGGCGCGCGACAACGCAGCGACAGTCGAATTCCACGGTCTGCGCCGCGAGTTCGGCCCGACCGTCGCCCTGGACGGACTCGACCTGACCGTGCGGCCCGGGGAGCTCCTCGCCCTGCTCGGTCCGTCCGGCTGCGGCAAGACCACCGCGCTGCGCATGCTCGCCGGGTTCGAGCACCCGGACGCGGGCGAGGTGCGCGTCGACGGCGAGGACGTCACCCGTGTTCCGGCCCACCGCCGCGACGCGGGAATGGTCTTCCAGTCCTACAGCCTCTTCCCGCACCTCAGCGCGCTCGACAACGTGGCCTTCGGGCTGCGGATGCGCAAGGTGCGCACCTCCGAACGGCGGGCCCGCGCGGCCGAGTTGCTCGACCTGGTGGGTCTGGGCGACAAGGGCGGCCGCTTCCCCCACCAGCTCTCCGGCGGCCAGCAGCAGCGCGTCGCACTGGCCCGGGCGCTCGCCCTGCGCCCGCGCGTCCTGCTGCTCGACGAGCCGCTGTCCGCCCTGGACGCCAAGGTGCGCCTCACGCTGCGCGAGGAGATCCGCCGGCTTCAGCAGGAACTCGGCATCACCACGCTGTTCGTCACCCACGACCAGGAGGAGGCGCTCTCCATGGCCGACCGGGTGGCGGTGATGCGTGCCGGGAAGCTCGAACAGTGCGCGGCCCCCTCCGAGTTGTACGGCCGCCCGGCCACCGCTTTCGTCGCCGAGTTCGTCGGCACGATGAGCCGGATCCCGGGCCGGCTGACCTCGGGCGAGGTGGACGTGCTCGGGCAGCGGCTACCCGTCGACGGGGACGCTCCCGCCGCGGGAGAGGTGGACGTGCTGGTGCGGCCGGAGGCGGTCCGGGTGGTCCCGGACGACGAGGGTGGCGCGCGCGTGGTTGCCACCGCTTTCCTCGGCGCCACGATCCGGCTGACGGTACGCCTGTCCGACGCCACGGAGGTGAAGGCCGACCTGCCGGCACACGAGGCCGCCGCCCTCACCGCGGGTGCCGCGGTGACGGTGACGCTCCCTCAGCGCCCGGTTCTGGTCGCCGAACGCACCCGCTGACCGGCGCCCTGCCCCCTGCCCCTGCCCCCGATGTGATCCCTGCTACCGATCCCCCCACACATGAAAGAGAACACCGTGACGCAACTGCCTCTCCAAGCCGTCCTCTTCGACATGGACGGCACGCTCGTCGACACCGAGCGGCTGTGGTGGGAGGCGGTGGAGAGAGTCGCGGGCGGACTCGGACGGCCGCTGGGCGAGGAGGACCAGCCGCAGGTGCTCGGCCGTCCCGTCGAGCACACGGCCGACTGGCTGGCCGGACTCACCGGCGCCCACGCCGCCGACCTCGCCACCGAGCTGCACCGTGAGTTCGCGGACCGCGTCCGGGGCGGGATCGTGCCCCGCCCCGGCGCGCTCGACCTGCTCGATGCCCTCGCCCGTGAGGGCATCCCCACCGCACTCGTGACCGCCTCCTCCCGCGCCGTCGCCGACACCGTGCTCGAAGCGCTCGGCGCCGGGCGTTTCGCGGTCTCCGTCACCGCGGACGACACCGAACGCACCAAGCCGGCGCCCGACCCGTACCTCGTCGCCTGCCGTGCGCTCGGCGTCGACCCCATCGGCTGCGTGGCCGTCGAGGACACCCAGACCGGCGTCGCCTCCGCCGAGGCCGCAGGCTGCTCCGTGCTCGCAGTACCGTCGCTCGCGCCGATCGGCGCGGCGCCGGGGCGGACCGTGCTGGCCAGCCTGGAGGAGGTCACGCCCGAGCGGCTGCGCTCGCTGCTGCCGTACGAACTGCGGGTGATGACCTGGAACCTCTGGCTCGGCGGCAGCCGGGTCGACGACCACCGGGCCAAGCAGTTGAAGGCCGTCCTGGAGACCGGGGCCGATGTGGTGGGCCTGCAGGAGACGGGCGGTACCGCGGCCGGGGAACTGGCCGAGGCGCTCGGCTGGTACCACCACCGGGCGGGCGAGAACCTGGGCGTCATCAGCCGGTACCCCATCACCGCGCACTTCGGCGATCCGGACGTGGGCTTCTACGGGGCGGCGGGCGTCCGTCTGCGCATCGGCCGGGGGAGCGAGGTGGACGTCTGGACGGCCCATCTGGACTACACCCCGTACGGGCCCTATGAATCCGTCTACGACGGGCTGCCCGCGGCCGAGCTGATCGCGCACGAGGAGGTGCGCCTGGCCCAGATGAGGGACGCCCTCCAGCGGATCGGCGAGTCGGCCGGGAACGGTGTCCCGGTCGTGCTCACGGGCGACTTCAACTGCCCCTCGCACCTCGACCGGCCGGACGTCGCGTGGCCGGTGACGAAGGCGGCCGAGGAGGCGGGCCTGCGCGACTCCTATCGCGAGGCCAACCCCGACCCGGCCGCCGAGCCCGGCCACACCTGGTCGCCGATCCACCCGGTGAACGAGGACGGCAGCGGACGTCCCGAACCGCAGGACCGGATCGACTACGTGCTGCACCGGGGTCTCGCGGTGCTCGACTCCCGGACATACGTCTGCGGCACCCCCCGCCCCTGGCCCGATGTCTTCGGCAACGACTGGCCGTCGGACCACGCGGCGGTGATCACCAGATTCGCCGTGTACCGCGCGGACTGAGCGCGCCGGTGGGGACGGCTGAGGCGGGTGTTACCGGAGGCAACCATTGCGGGTGATACATGGCATCCCATAGGTTGTGCGCGCTTGCTACCGGCGGGTAAATCTCGCCGGTCAGCGGTTTTTTGCCCCGGCCACCCGATCGTCCTGTCGTTCTGGGGAAATCATGCGCTGGTCCTTCGGCCGTCCCACCACGGTCCGCGGCAGGATCGTGGCGCTGGCGTTCGCGCCGGCTCTCGCCCTGATGACTCTGTGGAGCTTCGCCATGGTGTCGGTCACCGGCGAACTCCGCGCGCTGGTACGGGTCCAGGGCGTGTACGTGGACTTCGGCACGCCCGTCGACACGGCGATCGGACAGATCCAGATCGAACGGCGGCTCGCGGCCGCGTACCTGGGCGGGGGCCACCGCAACGGGGCGGCCCTCGACCTGCTCCAGCAGCAGCGCCGCACCGACCGGGCCGTCGGCGCGATGCGCGACGCGATCCACAACGGGGACCGCGGCCGCCTCTCCGACCGGCAGCGGCAGGTGCTCGACTCCATGCTCGCCGCCGCCGACAAGCTGGAGGGACTGCGCGAGCGCGTGCTCGCGGGCCGTATCTCCTGGGACGACGCGGTCGCCGAGTACAGCGTGCTGGTGGAGCCGGGCTTCGACAACCAGTCCGCCCTCACCGCACTGCAGGCCGGGCAGATGGCGCGGGAGGCGCAGGTCGTCAGCGAGCTCGTACGGGTACGCGAGTTCGTCTCGCGCGAGGACGCCCTGGTCGCCGGGGCGCGCGCCGCAGGCAAGCTGACCGACCGCCAGTACGACACCCTCACGGCGACGATCGAGGACCGCCGGGTCTTCCAGCGGACGTACGTGCCCGATCTGCCCTCCGACTCGCGGACCCTGTTCGAGACGTTCCAACGCGGGGACGTGTACCGCGCGTTGACCACGGGCGAGGACGCCCTGCTGCGGGCTGGCGCCGACGGTGCGGGCAAGGCCGTAGCGGCGGACTCCTGGCGCACGACCACCGACCGTGCCGTCAAGCGCTACATGCTGCTGTGCACCCAGTCGGCCAAGAACGCGGCCGCACGCGCCCGGGCGTTCGCCTACCGGGAGCTCACGAAGGCCATCGTCGTCGGAGCGCTGGGACTGGCCGCCGCGGGTCTGTCGCTGTGGTTCGCGGTGCGCGGCGCCCGCCGCATCTCCCGTCGCCTGGAGATTCTGCGGGACGCGGCCGACCTGCTGGCCACCCGTCAGCTCCCGGACGTGATGGAGCGGTTGAGCGCGGGTGAGGAGGTGGACGCCCAGGCCGCGGCGCCGCCCCTGGCCGGCGGGGAGTCCGGCTCCGACGAGATCGAGCAGGTGGGCCGGTCCTTCAACACCGCCCGTCTCGCGGCCGTCGAGGCCGCCGTCAAGCAGGCCACCCTGCGGCGCGGGCTGTTCGCCGTCCTACTCAACATCGCCCGGCGCAACCAGGCACTCGTGCACCGACAACTGAAGCTCGTCGACACGCTGGAGCGGCGCACGGAGGACCCGGACGTCCTGGACGAGCTCTTCCGCATCGATCATCTGACCACCCGGATGCGGCGGCACGCGGAGAGTCTGATCATCCTCTCCGGCGCGGCGCCCGGCCGCAGATGGCGGCGGCCCGTGCCCGTCGCCGACGTCGTCGCCTCTGCGGTCAGCGAGATCGAGGACTATGCGCGGGTCGTGATCCCGCCGATGGCGGAGGTGGGCATCGCCGCGGACGCGGTCGCCGACGTCGTCCATCTGATCGCCGAACTCGTCGAGAACGCCGCCGTGTTCTCCCCGCCCAACGCCCAGGTCACGCTGCGCACCAGCCGTGCCCGCGGCGGATTCGTCCTGGAGATCGACGACCGCGGCCTCGGACTCGACCCCGAGCAGATCGACGAGGCCCACCGCACCCTCACCCGCCCGGACGACTTCGACCCGACGCGGCACGACCGGCTCGGCCTGTACGTCGTCGGCCGGCTCGCCGCCCGGCACGGGATCGACGTCACGTTGTGCCGGTCGCCCTACGGCGGTACGACGGCAGTCGTGCTGCTGCCCGAGGCGCTGCTGGCGGACGTGGCGGCCGGGGCCGTGGCGCCCGCGGCCGAGGCTCCCGCACGGGCGCTGCCTTCGCGGCGCGGGACGGCGGTGCTCGCCCCCGAGCGGGCCCCGGAGCTGACCCGGGGGGAGGAGCACAGGATCCCGATGCCCACGGCGGACATCGAGGCCCCGTCCCGTGCGGCGGACTGGCCGGGCGGTGGGCTGATGGCTGGTACGGCGGATGTCCCCGCCCTCCCCACCCGCGTGCGCCAGACCTCGCTCGCTCCCGGTCTGCGCACCGAATCCCCCTCCGCCGACGCCGCAGCGGAGCGCGAGGTGAGTGCCGACGAGCTGCGGTCGATCCTCGGCGCCTTCCAGCGCGGCCTGGACCGCGGCCGCAAGGGCATCCCCACGAGCACCGCACCCACGGAGCGGGCCGAGCCCCCCACGGAGCCAACCGAAACCGAGGAAGGGACGGACTCCCACGATGCGCCGTGACCAGAGCCCCGAGTCCACCGACGAGGCCGGTCAGCCGCCAGGCTCGGACCTCGGCTGGCTGCTTGACGACCTGGTGGCCAGAACCGACCATGTGCGCCAGGCCGTGCTCCTGACCGCGGACGGCCTCCCGCTGAGCTCCTCGGACGGCATGCGCAGAAGGGACATCGAGCACCTCGCCGCCGTCTGTTCCGGCTTCCACAGCCTCGCCCGCTCCACCGGGGAGCGGTTCGAGGCCGGTGAGGTGCGGCAGACCATGGTCATGCTCGATGACGCCTACCTCTTCATCACCCCGGCCGGCGACGGCAGCCGGCTGGCCGTGCTCAGCGAGGTCCAGACCGACGTGGGGCAGCTGGCCCACGAGATGGCGCTGCTCGTCCGCCGTGTCGGCCGCCACATGGACGCCGCCGTCCGCTCGGCCGCCGACCCGGGGGCTTCCTGATCCGGCTGTGACCGACGACCAGTGGTACGAGGACGAGACCGGGTCGATGGTGCGTCCGTACACCGTCACCCGAGGCCGCACCCGGCCCTCGGACAGGCACACCATCGACCTGATGTCCTACGTCACCGTCCTGGAGCCGGAGGACGGCCGGCCGGGGGTGGATCACGCCCGTGCCCGGCTCCTCGACCTTGTGCGGCGCGGCCCGCGGCCCGTGGTCGAGCTCGCCGCGGACGCCGACCTGCCGCTGACGGTCGTACGCGTGCTGCTCGGCGATCTGGCCGAGGCCGGCCTGGTGCGCATCGATCCGCCACGGCGCTCACCGCGAGGCGGAGCGGCGGCCGGCCCCGAGCTGCTGCAGGAGATCGTGCAGCGGTTGCGGGAGCTGTAGCGGCCGCCGACCCGCCGCCACCTTCCCGGGCAGCAGGGGCGGCGCGGGCCGTCCGCAGGGACACCGCTGTGACCTGCGCCTCAGCGGTACATGGGGTGCGCAACGAATCGCCGCTCCACCCTCGCCGGACGCAACGATCCGCTCACTGGCGCGCAACGGCTTCTCCTTGTTCCGGCCGGGGGCGCGACCGTACCGTCTAACTGGCCCCCCCAACCCCCTTCGGTACCGGTGGAGAACACGTATGCGCACCGCCCTGCTCCAGAGCTCCGGACAGCCCGGCTCGGTCGTCGAGAACCTCAAGGTCCTCGACGAGGCCGCGGGCCGTGCCGCCGCCGCGGGCGCCGGGCTGCTGATCGCGACGGAGTTGTTCCTCACCGGATACGCGATCGGCGACGGCATCGCCCGGCTCGCCGAGCCCGCCGACGGAGACTCCGCGGACGCCGTGGCCGAGATCACCACCAAGCACGGACTGGCGATCGCCTACGGGTACCCGGAGCGGGACGGCGAGAGCGTCTTCAACTCCGCGCAGCTCGTTTCCGCCGACGGCACCCGCCTCGCGAACTACCGCAAGACCCACCTCTACGGCGGCTTCGAGCGCGACCACTTCACCCCGGGCGAGAGGCCCGTCGTGCAGGCCGAGCTGAACGGCCTGCGGATCGGGCTGATGATCTGCTACGACGTCGAGTTCCCGGAGAACGTCCGCGCCCACGCCCTGGCCGGCACCGACCTCCTCGTGGTCCCGACGGCGCAGATGCACCCCTTCCAGTTCGTCGCCGAGTCCCTCGTCCCGGTGCGGGCCTTCGAGAACCAGATGTACGTCGCGTACGTCAACCGGGTCGGCCAGGAAGGCGAGTTCGAGTTCGTCGGGCTCTCCACCCTCGCCGGGCCCGACGGGATCGCCCGGGCACGTGCGGGCCGCGTGGAGGAGCTGGTCCTCGCCGACGTGGACCCCGTCCACCTCGCCGCGTCCCGCGAGGCGAACCCCTACCTCAAGGACCGCCGCCCCGGCCTCTACGGGTCCCTCGTCTGACCCTCAGCCTTCCCCAGAGTTCTTTCCGCGCAAGGAGTCCGTACCCCATGACGTCCACGGTGCCCAACGCCGTCCAGCACGCAGACGAGCAGCAGCCCCCGATCACGATGTTCGGGCCGGACTTCCCCTACGCGTACGACGACTTCCTCGCCCACCCGGCGGGCCTCGGCCAGATACCCGCGACCGAGCACGGCGCCGAGGTCGCGGTCATCGGCGGCGGACTGTCCGGCATCGTGGCCGCGTACGAGCTGATGAAGATGGGCCTCAAGCCCGTCGTCTACGAGGCCGACCAGATCGGCGGCCGGCTGCGCACCGTCGGCTTCGAGGGCTGCGAGCCGTCCCTGACGGCCGAGATGGGCGCCATGCGCTTCCCGCCGTCCTCCACGGCATTGCAGCACTACATCGACCTGGTGGACCTCGAGACCCGGCCGTTCCCCAACCCGCTGGCCGAGGCGACCCCCTCCACCGTCGTCGACCTCAAGGGCGAGAGCCACTACGCCGAGACGCCCGACGACCTGCCGCAGGTCTACCGCGACGTGGCGGCCGCGTGGAACGCCTGCCTGGAGGAGGGCGCCGACTTCTCCGACATGAACCGCGCCATGCGCGAGCGCGATGTGCCGCGCATCCGCGAGATCTGGTCCCAGCTGGTCGAGAAGCTCGACAACCAGACGTTCTACGGCTTCCTCTGCGACTCCGAGGCCTTCAGGTCCTTCCGGCACCGCGAGATCTTCGGCCAGGTCGGCTTCGGCACCGGCGGCTGGGACACCGACTTCCCGAACTCCATCCTGGAGATCCTGCGCGTCGTCTACTCCGAGGCCGACGACCACCACCGCGGCATCGTCGGCGGCTCCCAGCAGCTGCCCCTGCGCCTGTGGGAGCGCGAGCCGCAGAAGATCGTGCACTGGCCGTACGGGACGTCCCTCAGCTCCCTGCACGAGGGCGGCGCGCCCCGCCCCGCGGTGACCCGGCTGTACCGCACGGCAGGCAACGCGATCACCGTCACCGACGCGAACGGCGACATCCGCACCTACCGCGCGGCGATCTTCACCGCCCAGTCCTGGATGCTGCTCTCCAAGATCGACTGCGATGACGAGCTGTTCCCGATCGACCACTGGACGGCGATCGAGCGCACCCACTACATGGAGTCCAGCAAGCTGTTCGTGCCGGTGGACCGGCCGTTCTGGCTGGACAAGGACGAGCAGACCGGCCGTGACGTCATGTCGATGACGCTCACCGACCGGATGACCCGCGGCACCTACCTGCTGGACGACGGCCCGGACAAGCCCGCGGTCATCTGCCTGTCCTACACCTGGTGCGACGACAGCCTGAAGTGGCTGCCGCTGTCCGCGAGCGAGCGGATGGAGGTCATGCTGAAGTCGCTCGGCGAGATCTACCCCAAGGTCGACATCAGGAAGCACATCATTGGCAACCCGGTGACGGTCTCCTGGGAGAACGAGCCCTACTTCATGGGCGCGTTCAAGGCGAACCTGCCCGGCCACTACCGCTACCAGCGGCGTCTGTTCACGCACTTCATGCAGGACCGGCTGCCCGCCGGCAAGCGGGGCATCTTCCTCGCCGGCGACGACATCTCGTGGACCGCCGGCTGGGCCGAGGGCGCCGTGCAGACCGCGCTCAACGCCGTGTGGGGCGTCATGCACCACTTCGGCGGCGCGACCGACCCGGCCAACCCCGGCCCCGGTGACGTCTACGACGAGATCGCGCCGGTGGAACTGCCGGAGGACTGATCCGGACCTGAGCGAAGCAGCGGCGTGGTGCGCTTGCCTGGGCCGGCGCACCCCCGTGCTGCGACGCGCCGCCGCGGATCGCGCGCGTCAGCGTCGCGGCGGCCGGCGGGGCTCCTGATGCCGGTGCCGGTCGGGCCTCAGCGCCGGTGCCGGTGGGCGGCGCCCGGGATTCCGTCGGTCAGACGCCGGCCGCTCGCGCCGTCGTCATCAGCTCCGCGGCCACGTCCTTGAGCTCCTCCGCGTCCCGCGTCGAGCTCTGCACGTCGACCAGGATCTCGTCCAGGCCGATCTCCGTGTAGGCGGCCAGGTCCTCCACGATCTGGTCGACGTTCCCCTGGAAGGGAGAGCGCTCCGGACCGTCGTACGCCTTCGCCGAGTACGTCGCATTGACGCGCAGCACGGCCCGGAGCGGTGTCACCCGCCCTCGCTCGGCCGCCAGGTCCTGCAGTTCGCTCCACTGCGCGGCCACCTGGTCGGCGCCCATGGCCAGCGGCAGCCAGCCGTCGGCCTTGTCGACGAGTCGCCGCCGGGCCGTCCTGTTGCTCGCCGCCAGCAGGATCGGGATCGGCCGGGCCGGCTTGGGGGCGACCACCGAGGAGGAGATCCTGGTGAGCGTGCCCTCGTAAGAGACGGGGTCCGGGCCCCAGACCGCGCGGCATACGTCGATCACCTCGTCCAGGGCCTTGCCGCGCTCCCCGAAGGGGCGGACCGCGGACGCCGCGTACTCGTCGAGGGACCAGCCGGTGCCCAGACCCGCCACGACCCGGCCGCCGGCGGCCGCGTCCAGTGAGGCGAGCGCCCTGGCGAGCTGGAAGGGCACGTGCAGGGGCGCCACCAGCACGCTGGTGCCGAGCCGGGCGCGATGAGTGGCGGCGGCGGCAAGCGTGAGCGTCACCAGGGGCTCGGCGACCCCGCGGTAGCTGTCCGGCCAGGGCAGCCCCTCGATGTCGTACAGACCCTGAGAGGTCGCCGTGGGGAACAGGGCGCGCTCGTACACCCACAGGCTTTCGTAGCCCATCTCCTCCGCGGCCCGTGCCACGTCGGGCACGTCCCGCCCGATCTCGTAGTGATTGTTCTGGGGGAGGCCGAGTCCGAGCCGGGTCGCCATACCTGCTGCTCCTTCGCCGTGGATGTGCCCCCGGCTCAACGTACAACGACGTCACGGCAGTTCTTCGCCGCGACAGGCAGGGGCATTCGATCAGTCCGGCAGCGGGGTGAGCAGGATCCGGTTGGCGAATCCCACGATCGCGTCCAGCCGCCGTGCGAACTCCTCGCCCACCTCGGGAAGGTCCCGCAGGGCCCACAGGGCGCGGGCCGCCGCCCAGGCGGCCTCGCGCGCCCGCTCCAGGCTCCAGGCGCCGAGCAGGTGGGTGAGGGGGTCGGCAACCTGGAGCAGATCGGGACCGGGCATCAGATCCTCGCGGATGCGCTCCTCCAGCGACCCGAGCAGGTCGCCCACGCGATCGAACTCGTCCTCGAGGTCGGCCGGTTCGCAGCCGAGCGTGCGGCAGGAGTCCACCACGGCGAGTGCGAGATCATGCCCGATATGGGCATTGATCCCGGCGAGCGCGAACTGCAGCGGGCGAACGCCGGGATGGCGCCGGAACTGGAACAGCGGCCGCCAGCACGCGGGTACCGGCCCGTCCTCGGCGACGGACAGATACCGCTCGGCGAACCGGACACCGAGCGCCGCCGCGGCACGCCGGTCCGGGAATTCACCGGCGTCCACGCGGCGGTCGACCTCCTCGGTGACCGCGAGGTAGACACGGTTGAAGACCGCGACGCCGTCGTGCTCCGGCCATACCGCGTCGAGCGCGCGCATACGTGAGACGACCGTGTCCACCTCGGTCGTGAACTGCTCCAACCGCACCATGGGGGAAGGCTCGCAGGCCCCGGCCCACCGGAGCGCCTCCGGCCCGTGGGCTTCCCCGGAACGAGGGATCTCACGGGTGGTCCGAGTGGGGGACGGGCTCCGAGCCGGAGGCCGGCCGCCGGGCGCCGCTACCGGTCGGTGCGCCTGGTCGCGTCGCGGTCCCTCGTACCCTCGCCCTCCGCGGCGCCTTCCTCGTCGTACGACGAGGTGCCCGAGTCCAGCAGCGGTTCCTGTGTCTTGAGGTGCGCGGGGGCCATCGCGCGCAGGGCGTGGTAGCCGGTGATGACGACAAGTGTGCCCAGGGCGATACCGCTCAGTGAGAAGGTGCTGGAGAACTTCAGGCTGACGTTGCCGACGCCGATGATGATGCCCGCCGCGGCGGGCACCAGGTTCAGCGGATTGCGCAGATCCACCTTCGAGTTGATCCAGATCTGCGCGCCGAGCAGGCCGATCATGCCGTACAGGATGACGGTGATGCCGCCGAGCACGCCGGCGGGGATCGCGGCCACGATCGCGCCGAACTTGGGGCATACGCCGAACAGCAGCGCGAAGCCGGCCGCTGCCCAGTAGGCGGCGGTCGAGTAGACGCGGGTGGCCGCCATCACGCCGATGTTCTCCGAGTACGTCGTGTTGGGCGGGCCGCCGACGGCGGTGGAGAGCATGGAGGCCACGCCGTCCGCCGAGATGGCGGTGCCCAGCTTGTCGTCCAGCGGATCGCCGGTCATCTCGCCGACCGCCTTGACGTGCCCCGCGTTCTCCGCGACCAGCGCGATCACCACGGGCAGCGCGACCAGGACCGCCGACCACTGGAAGGACGGCCCGTGGAAGTGGGGCAGACCGATCCAGTCGGCCTTGCCGACGCCCGAGAGGTCCAGCCTCCAGTGGTCGGTGAGCCTGCCGCTCGCGTCCACCGAGTGGATCTTGCCGAAGATCCGGTCGGAGGCCCAGGAGATCCCGTATCCGAAGACCAGTCCGAGGAAGATCGCGATCCGTGACCAGAAGCCGCGCAGGCACACCACGGCCAGCCCTGTGAACAGCATCACCAGCAGCGCGGTCCACTGGTCCTGCGGCCAGTACGTCGACGCGGTCACCGGCGCGAGGTTGAACCCGATCAGCATGACCACCGCACCGGTCACGATCGGCGGCATCGCCGCGTGGATGATCCGCGCCCCGAACCGCTGGACCGCGAGCCCCACGAGGAACAGGACGACGCCCACGACGAACACCGCGCCGGTCACGGTCGCACTGGTGCCACCCTGCGCCCGGATCACCGCGGCGACCCCCACGAAGGAGAGCGAGCAGCCGAGATAGCTCGGCACCCGGCCGCGGGTGGCCAGCAGGAAGAGCACGGTCGCGACGCCCGACATCATGATCGCGAGATTGGGGTCGAGCCCCATCAGCACGGGCGCCACGAAGCTAGCGCCGAACATGGCCACGACATGCTGGGCGCCCAGCCCGACCGTTCGGGGCCAGGAGAGCCGTTCGTCGGGGCGGACAACCGCTCCGGGCGCGGGCGTACGCCCGTCACCGTGCAGCTTCCAGCGCACGCCGAGGTCCATGGTGAAGCTTCTCTTTCCCTGTACGTGAAGAACTGTCCGGACCATTGTCAGGGGCACCTGGCAGTCCTACGCTCACACGGTTCCACTCATGAACTGCGTTCACATGGATGATCGGAGCCTTGATGAGTGCACGACCCCGACTGGCCACCGTCCTGGCGGCCGTGACCGCCTTCGCGGCCGTCGCCGTCGCCGGAGTACCCACCGCCTCCGCCCATGTGGCACCGAAGGTCCCCAGAACCGCCGTCCTCGACGGCGCCCGGCTGCAGCAGACCAGAATCCGGCTCGACCACGGGGATCCCGGCTGCGGAGCGCGCTCAAGAATCTGACCGCGCGTGCCGACGCCTGGCTGGACCAGGGCCCATGGACGGTCGTCGACAAGCCGCAGCCCGCACCCGGCGGGGACGTCCACGACTACCTCAGCCAGGCGCCGTACTGGTGGCCCAGCCGGCTGAAGACCGCCGACAACCCCCCTACGTCCAGCGGGACGGCCAGCGCAACCCCGAGGTGGACACCGGCACCGACCGCCAGGACGTGGAGAAGGTCTTCGACTCGACCTACGACCTCTCTCTCGCCTGGTACTACACGGGGAAGAAGCAGTGCGCCGAGAAGGCCGCCCAGGTCCTGCGCACCTGGTTCCTCGACCCGGCGACGAAGATGAACCCCGACCTGGACCACGGGCAGTTCATCCCGTGCAAGTACGACGGCCGCGCCATCGGCATCATCGACTTCTCGCAGTCGTACACCAGCGTGCTGGACGCGATCGCGATCCTGGACACCGGAGCCCCCGGCTGGTCCAGGTCCGACCGGACCGCGATGCGGGACTGGAACACCGCCTTCCGTACCTGGCTGACGGACAGCGCCTTCGGCAAGGAGGAGGGCGCCGCGGCGAACAATCACGGCACCTTCTACGACATGCAGCTCGCCGCCCTCGCGTATGCGACCGGCGACGAGCGGCTCGCCCGGCAGACGGTCCTGGACGCGCGCGCGAAGCGCATCGACCCTCAGATCGCCGGTGACGGCAGCCAGCCGCAGGAGCTCGCCAGGACCCGCAGCTGGCACTACTCGACCTTCGACCTGGTGGCGTACACCAGGCTCGCGGCCGTCGGCCGCCATGTCGGCGTGAACCTGTGGTCGTATCGCGGCCCGGACGGCCAGAGCCTGTTCAAGGCGGTCGACTGTCTGCTGCCCGCCGCGACCGGCGCCGTTCCCTGGGCGTATCCGGAGCTCGAGTTCCACCAGTACGCGGCGGCCGACGTCGTGCACGCCGCCGCGGACGCGGGAGACGCGCGGGCCAAGGAGGCGGCGCTGCTGCTGGAAGCGCCGCCCGGCGGGGACCTGTGGGCCCTCAGGCCCGCCGCCGAGCAGCTGGACTCGATCGCCGGCTGACCCCTGGACGGGCCGGGCTGAGCGACCGCTTACCATGGGTGGGTCCAGCGCCGCAGCGTCGCGAGCGCCTCACCAGGCCATATCGAGGAGCCCGTCGTGACCGCCGAAGCCCAGACCGCGCCCGTCCTGTCGTACGGCCGGCTGATGCCCGTCGCCGTCCACTTCGACGATCTGGACGCGCTCGGCCTCCTCCACAACGCCCGCTACCCGGTCATGGTCGAGCGCGCCTGGACCGCCTTCTGGCACGAGCAGGGCTTCGGCTTCGAGGGCGACTGGGAGGCGGCGGGCGACTTCTGCAACGCCGTCAAGGAACTGCGGATCACCTACGAGGCGCCGGTGAAGAAGCCGGGCGCGTACGCCGTGCACCTGTGGCTGGAGCGGCTCGGGAACACGGGCCTGACGTACGGCTTCCGGTTCTGCTCGGCCGACGGAGCGGTGACGTACGCGCACGGCACCCGGGTCCTGGTCCGGCTCGACGCGGCGACGCTGCGCCCGACGTCGTGGAGCGAGCGGTTCAGGGCCGTGGGTCGGGAACTGCTGCGCTCGGCCGACTGATCTTCGGACGGTCGCGCTCTCCTGCGCGCAACACCCCGGCGAAACCGGCGAGCCCGCAGGCCAGCACCGTCACCAGGCCGAAGGACACGACCAGACTGGTCGCCTGTGCCAGGCCGCCGAGGACGCTCGGCGCGATCAGGCCCGAGGTATAGGTGATCGTCGCCACACCCGCGATGGCCTGGCTGGGATTGGGGCCGCTGTGGCCCGCCGCAGCGAAGCACAGTGGGACGACGACCGCGATGCCGAGGCCCATCAGTGCGAAGCCGCCCATTGCCACCGCCGCGTTGCCCGCGACGACGATGAGCAGTCCGCCGAGGACGGCGAGGATGCCGCCGGCGCGGACGGTGCGGACCGCGCCGAAGCGGTTGACCACCGAGTCGCCGGCGATCCGGGCGAAGGCCATGGTCAGCATGAATCCGGTCGTCGACGCCGCCGCGAGACCCGCCGACGCTTCGAGTTCGTCACGCAGGTAGATGGCCGACCAGTCGAGGCTCGCGCCCTCCGCGAACACCGCGCAGAAGCCGACCGTGCCGATCAGCAGCGCCGACTTCGGCGGCAGCGCGAACCGCGGCGGAGGCTCCTCGTCCTCCGCGGGCTGCACATCCAGCACCCAGCGACAGGCCAGTACACCGAGGAGGGTGAGGCAGGCCGCCGCGAGTGCGTGGTGCAGGCGTGCGTCGACGCCGAGATGAGCGGCGAGCGTGCCCGCCGCCGAGCCGACCAGCGCGCCGGCGCTCCACATGCCGTGCAGTCCCGACATGATCGACTTGCCGAGCAGCCGCTCGACCTCCACGCCCAGCGCGTTCATCGCCACATCGGCCATACCCGCACTCGCCCCGTAGGTGAACATCGCCAGGCACAGCGTGTAGAGATTGGGCGCGAGGGACGGCAGGACCAGGGAGATCGTCCACAGCGCGATCAGTCCGCGCAGGGCCGTGCGGCTGCCGAAGCGGTGGCTGATCCGGCCGGCCAGCGGCATCGAGCAGGAGGCGCCAAAGGCGGTGAAGGCCAGGGCGAAGCCGAGTTGGCCGGCGCTCACCGAGGCGTGGTCCTGGATCCACGGCACGCGGGTCGCGAACGAGCCGGTGACGGCGCCGTGCACGGCGAACACCGCCGCCACCGCGTACCGGGCGCGCTTCACCTCACGCGGCTGATGGATCCCTTCGACCATTCCGCTCATTCTCCGCCCCTCCCCGGGTGGTCGCCCCACTGTCGGCGTAAACTATCAGGAACCCTGCCTGATAGATAGGGCAGCTCCGGCCGCGGTGAGCGGTTCCGCCGATCTGGGAGGATCCCGGCATGCCCGCATCCCCGAGCACCGCCAGGGCCCTGAACGACCGGGCTGCCCTGCGCCTCATGCAGCAGGAAGGCCCGTTGACGGCAGGGCAGTTGAAACAGCTCACCGGGCTGTCCCGGCCCACCGTGGCCGATCTGGTGGAACGGCTCACCGCGGCCGGTCTGATCACGGTGGTGGGGGAGTCGGGCGAGCAGCGGCGCGGCCCCAACGCACGGCTGTACGGGATCGTCGCCAACCGCGCCCATCTGGCGGCCCTGGACGTGCGCACCGAGGGAGTCTCCGTACTCGTCTCCGATCTGCTCGGCGGGGTGCTCGCCGAGGCCTCGGTGCCCATCGCGGGCGACACCGGAACGGGGACCGCCGTCGAACAGGTGGTGGCGCTGGTGGAGCGCGCCGCGAAGGAGGCCGGCGCCGGGTCGCTGCACACGGTCGGCATCGGCGCGCCCGGACTCATCGACCCCGCGACCGGCGAACTCCGCAACTCCACCGGGCTCCCGGAGTGGCACCGCCGACTGGCCGCGGCGCTGCAGGAGCGGTTGCCCGCGCGCGTGATGGTGGAGAACGAGACCAATCTCGCCGCCCTGGCGGAGCAGCGCGAGGGCGCCGCCCGCGACCGGGACACCTTTGTGCTGCTGTGGCTCGGGTACGGGACGGGCGCGGCCGTGGTCCTGGACGGAGCGCTGCGCCGCGGCGCCTCGGGCGGCACCGGCGAGATCGGCTTCCTACCGGTCCCTGGCACCCGGTCCCTGCCGTCGGCGACGGACTGCGAGGGCGGCTTCCACTCCCTCGCGGCCGCGGCGGCCATCGCCGAACTCGCCCTCGAGCACGGGCTGTCCACCGAGGGCACGGGACCCGAGCCGCCCGCGGCGGGCCTGGTGCGGCGGGCGGTGGCGGCGGTCAGCCCTGCGCGCACCGGCTCCGCCACGGGCGACGGGGCGGAGGCGACCGGCGTGCGCGAGGCGGGCGGCGGCTCCTTCGGTGCCGGGCCCGCGTCCCGCTTTCTCGACGCCCTCGCCGACCGGCTCGCCATCGGGGCGGCCTCCGTCACCGCTGTCCTCGACCCCGGTTGTGTGGTGCTCGGCGGTGAGATCGGGCAGGCCGGCGGGGAGGTGCTCGCCGCGCGCGTCGCCGAGCGGCTGACCCGTATGTCACCGCTGCCGACCGAGGTACGGGCGAGCGTGCTGGGCGGCGGGGCCGTGCTGCGCGGGGCACTGCTGACCGCGCGGGACGGGGCTCAGGACGAGTTGTTCGCGCCGCCCTCCCGATGAGCCCCCGCCGCGCTCCCGGTGGCCGGGCCGCTCAGCGCGCGGACGCGCGGTTCCCGTAGCGCGCCGCCAGATACTCCTCGAACGTGCCCTTGCCCACCGCGTTCTCGGGCGTCAGCAGCCCGCCGGCCCTCACCGCGCGGAACGCCCGGCCCGGGATCGGCACGCTCACGACCGGCCGCCTGCGCCCCGTGGCCCGCAGCCAGGTGCGGGCGAGGTCGGCGAACCTCCGGACCTGGGGGCCGCCCATGTCCTCGACCCGCCCGGCCGGCTCGCCCGTCGCCAGCTCGACCAGCCGGTCCGCCACCTCGGCGACTTCGACCGGCTGGTCGCTCACGCCTGCCGGGAGCGGCAGCACCGGCAGCCTGCCCACGGTCTCAAACACCTGAACGACCAGATCATGGAACTGGGTCGCCCGCAGCACCGTCCAGCCCAGGCCCGACTCCTGGATCTGCTTCTCCACCGCGTACTTCGCCCGGTAGTAACCGATCGGCACCACGTCCACGCCGACGATCGAGATGTAGACGAGATGGGTCACACCCGCCCGGCGGGCCGCCGCGATGAGGTTGGCGGCGGCCTTCTCGTCGCCTCCGCGCGGTGTGCTGGCGCAGTGAACGATTGTGTGGACCCCCGCGACGGCCGCGTCCAGGCCGTCGCCCCGGATCAGATCGACGGCGTACGGCTGTGCGTGCCGGGACAGGACGCGCACCTCGTGCCCGTCCGTCCGGAGCCGCTCGGCGACGAGCCGGCCGAGGGTTCCGGTGCCGCCGGTCACCAGGATCGTGGTCATGCTGTTCAGCCCCTGTCGGATACCGGGCGCCCCCTCGTGGAACGCCCCTCGTCCGCTACGACTGGCCGGGCCCCGCGAAATGTGACAGGGCTCAGGAGTGCTCGAGCTGCCGTGCCACGAACGCCAGCTTGTCCGGGTTCACCACCGCCCGAATGCGGGAAACGAGCCCGTCGCCGACCTCGAAGGCGACGACCGCGACGACGCGCCCGCCGTCCCGGGCCACGAGCCCCGCCGCACCGTTGATCTGCGCGATCGATAGGTCCGCGTCGGCCGCGAAGCCCCTCGACGCGCCCGCCAGGAACCTGAGCACCTTGTCCCGGCCCTCGATCGGCCGCCGTGCCGCGGTGACCTTGCCGCCGCCGTCGCCCCACCAGGTCACGTCCGCCGCGAGCACTTTCTCCAGGGCGGCCAGATCTCCCTCCCGGGCGGCGGCGAGGAACGACTCGACGAGCTGGGCCTGTCTCCGGGGCGCCGCCTCGAACCGCGTCCCGGGCGCGGCCACCTGCCGCACCGCCCGGCGGTAGAGCTGACGGCAGTTGGCCTCGCTCAGCCCCAGCACCTCCGCGATCTCCCGGTGGCCGTAGGCGAACGCCTCCCGCAGGACGTACACCGCCCGCTCGGCCGGGGTGAGCCGCTCCAGCAGGACGAGCAGGGCGAGCGAGACGGCGTCACGCTGCTCGGCCGACTCCAGGGGGCCGAGCGTGCCGTCCGCGGTGGCCACGGGCTCCGGCAGCCAGGGGCCGGGGTACTGCTCGCGCCGGGCACGGGCCGAGGTCAGCCGGGTGAGGCAGAGGTTGGTCACCACTTTCGCGAGCCAGGCTCCCGGTCGTTCCACGGCTCGCGTGTCCGTGCGGCTCCAGCGCAGATACGCGTCCTGCACGGTGTCCTCCGCCTCCGCGGCGGAGCCCAGCATCCGGTAGGCGAGGCCGAACAGGCGCGGACGGTGGCTCTCGAACTCGTCGACGGGTGTCACACCGTCAGCTTGGCAGACGCCGTGGGGGAGGCCCGGCGGCGGGGCAAGGGCCTCCGTCACCGCCGCCGGGCCGCTCGTGGGCGGTGTGCCGTCCCGGGACCGCTGACCCTAAAAGGACTAGACCATGCCGGTCAATAGGTATGGACCAATTGTCAAGTGCCGTAGACGGGAGGGCTGTTGCCCCTCTGTGGCGGGGGGTCTGCGCCGGTCGAGCAAGCCTGAGAAGTCCAGTATGTGAACCTGTGAGCCACCACACAGCGGTTCACCCGCATGGCCGCCGATCGGGCGTGGCACACTGATGCTGTACCAGAAGCAGCGCACTCCGGGGTCGGTGAAAGTCCGAACCGGCGGTTATAGTCCGCGACCCGGTCGCTTCCAGCGGCCGGTTGACCAGGTGGAATTCCTGGACCGACGGTTAAAGTCCGGATGGGAGGCAGTGCGCGGCGGGCGGGCATTGAGTGCACGCCGCCGTTTCGGTTCGTCCAGTGGGACGGACCGCGTCAGGCGTCGTCCCGGTGTCCTCGCCCGTAGTCTGCTGTCGTCTTCGACAGTCCCCGGAGTCCGTGCCCGAATGAGGCAGGAGGACCCGGGAAGTGTTCACCGGAATCGTCGAAGAGCTGGGTGAGGTCACCGCCGTCGAGAACCTCGGCGACTCGTCCCGTTTCCGCCTCCGTGGACCCGTCGTGACCGAAGGCGCCCGGCACGGTGACTCGATCGCCGTCAACGGTGTCTGTCTCACGGTCGTGGAGCACGAGGGCGACGAATTCACCGCCGACGTCATGGCGGAGACCCTCAGCCGTTCCAGCCTCGGCGCCCTCGCGGTCGGCTCCCGCGTCAACCTCGAACGTCCCACCGCCGTCGGCGCGCGCCTCGGCGGACACATCGTGCAGGGACACGTCGACGGCACGGGCACGGTCCTGGAGCGCCGGCCCTCCGACAACTGGGAGCTCGTCACCGTCTCCCTCCCGGACCACCTCGCCCGCTACGTGGTGGAGAAGGGCTCCATCACCGTCGACGGCATCAGCCTCACCGTCGTGGAGGTGGGCGCCGACCGCTTCACCGTGAGCCTCATCCCGACGACCCTCGCGCTGACCACGCTCGGCCTCAAGCAGCCCGGCGACCCGGTCAACCTCGAGGTCGACATCATCGCCAAGTACGTCGAGCGCCTGCTGGCCCCCGGTGAGGGGGCCACCCGGTGAACTGGCTCAACTCCGAGGCGTTCACCCTCTTCGGCCAGCACATCAAGTGGTCGGACATGATCGGCAACGTGATCGGTCTGATCGCCCTCGCCTTCGGCTGGCGGCGCTCCATATGGAGCTGGCCGGTTCAGTTCCTGTCCGGCCTCGTCCTGTTCGCGGCCTTCGCCACGGCCCATCTCTCCGGCAGCGCCGGCAAGCAGATCGTCGTGATGGTCGTCGCCGTGTACGGCTGGGTGCAGTGGAGCCGCGGCAAGGGCCAGGCGGCGGACGGCCACATCGCCGTGCGCTTCGCCACCTGGCGCGAGCGGGCGATCCTGGTCGGCGCCGCGGCCGTGGGCACGCTCGCGGTGGCGGCCCTGTTCACCGCCTACCCGTCGCTGTCCTGGGACCCCTGGCCGGACGCGTACATCTTCGTCGGCACGATCGTCGCCATGTACGCCCAGGCGCGCGGCATGGTCGAGTTCTGGTTCGCCTGGCTGCTGGTGGACGCCGTCGGCGTCCCGCTCAACTTCGCCAACGGCTTCGCCTTCTCCGGTTTCGTCTACGTCATCTACGGCGCGCTCGTCCTGTGGGGCATGCGCGACTGGTGGCTGCGCTCCCGCAGGGCAGCACAGCCCGTCCTGGAAGGAGCCCACGCATGACGTCTGCGCCGGTCCTGTACAGCATGGACAACATCGAGGACTTCGCGCTCGATCCGGTCGAGCAGGCCATCGCCGACATAGCGGCGGGCAAGCCCGTCGTGGTCGTCGACGACGAGGACCGGGAGAACGAGGGCGACCTCGTCATCGCCGCCGAGAAGGCGACCCCCGAGATCGTCGCCTTCATGATGAGCGAGTGCCGCGGTCTGATCTGTGCCCCCATGGAGGGCGACGAACTCGACCGTCTCGAACTCCCGCAGATGGTGGAGCACAACACCGAGTCGATGCGCACCGCGTTCACCGTCTCCGTCGACGCCGGTGGCGCCCACGGTGTGACCACCGGCATCTCCGCCTCCGACCGCGCCACCACACTGCGGCTGCTCGCCGGGGGAGAAGCGGGTCCCGGGGACTTCGTCCGCCCCGGCCACATCTTCCCGCTGCGCGCCAGGCCCGGCGGCGTGCTCGTCCGCAACGGCCACACCGAGGCCGCCGTGGACCTCGCCCGGCTCGCCGGGCTCCGCCCGGCCGGGGCCATCGTCGAGATCGCCGGCGAGGACGGCCATATGCTGCGGCTGCCGGAACTGATCCCGTTCGCCCGCAAGCACGGTCTGACGATCATCTCCATCGAGGACCTGATCGCCTACCGGCGCTCCTCCGAGCCCACCGTCCGCCGCGAGGCCGAGGTCCAGCTGCCCACCGCCTTCGGCGAGTTCACGGCGTACGGCTACCGCTCCACCGTCGACGGCGTCGAGCACGTGGCCCTCGTCCACGGCGAGATCGGCGACGGTGAGGACGTCCTCGTCCGCGTCCACTCCGAGTGCCTCACCGGCGACGTCTTCCACTCGCTGCGCTGCGACTGCGGTCCCCAGCTGAACGCTGCACTGGAGCGCATCCAGGCGGAGGGCAGGGGAGTGGTGGTGTACCTGCGCGGCCACGAGGGACGCGGCATCGGGCTGATGTCCAAGCTGCGCGCGTACGAACTTCAGGAGCGCGGCCGCGACACCCTGGACGCCAATCTGGAGCTCGGGCTGCCGGCCGACGCCCGCGACTACGCCGCCGGGGCCCGGATCCTGCAGGACCTCGGGGTCCACAGCGTGCGCCTGCTGACCAACAACCCCGACAAGACCGAGGCGATGCTGAAGTACGGCCTGACGGTCACCACCCGGGAGCCCATGCCCGTACAGGCGGGGGAGCACAATCTCCGTTACCTGCGCACCAAGCGGGACCGGATGGGGCACGACCTGCCCTGGCTGGACACGAACGCCGTGTCCGCCTGCGGCAACCAGTAACAGAGCACGAAGGAGAGACGTGAGCGGCAAGGGTGCACCGGAACTGTCCGTACGCAATGCGAGCGACCTGCGGGTCGCCGTCATCGCGGCACAGTGGCACGACAAGGTGATGGACGGTCTGGTGGAGGGCGCCCTGCGCGCCCTGCGGGAGTTGGGAATCGACGAGCCGACCCTGCTGCGGGTCCCCGGCAGCTTCGAACTCCCGGTTGCCGCAAAGGTACTCGCGGGCCGGGGATACGACGCGATCGTCGCCCTCGGCGTGGTCATCCGCGGCGGTACCCCCCACTTCGACTATGTGTGCCAGGGCGTCACCCAGGGCCTGACCCAGGTGTCCGTGGAGACGGGTGTCCCCGTCGGCTTCGGCGTGCTCACCTGTGACACCGAGGAGCAGGCGCTGGACCGTGCCGGCCTCGAGGGCTCCCACGAGGACAAGGGACACGAGGCCGTGACCGCTGCGGTGGCGACCGCCGCCACGCTGCGCTCGGTATCCGAACCCTGGCACTGAGAGACGGTCCGAAGCGCGTAGGGTAAGGACCACCATGTCCAAGAAGACGTTCGAGGAGCTCTTCACCGAGCTCCAGCAGAAGGCCGCCCACGGCGATCCCGCCACTTCCCGCACCGCAGAACTGGTCGGCAAGGGCGTGCACGCCATCGGCAAGAAGGTCGTCGAGGAAGCCGCAGAGGTCTGGATGGCCGCCGAGCACGAGGGCAAAGAGGCGGCCGCCGAGGAGATCTCCCAGTTGCTCTACCACGTCCAGGTGATGATGGTGGCGCGCGGGATCTCCCTGGACGACGTCTACGCCTACCTCTGAGCTGCCAACCGAACATCCGCACACCCGACGCACGAACGAAGGAAGCCGACCTCATGCTGCGCATCGCCGTCCCCAACAAGGGTTCACTGTCCGGCCCTGCGGCGGAGATGCTGCATGAGGCCGGCTACCAGCAGCGCAGGGAGTCCAAGGAGCTGAGGATCGTCGACCCGGAGAACGAGGTTGAGTTCTTCTATCTCCGCCCCCGCGACATCGCGATCTATGTCTCCTCCGGGCGCCTCGACATCGGCATCACCGGCCGCGACCTGCTCATCGACTCCGGCGCCAACGCGGAGGAGATCCTTCCGCTCGGCTTCGCCCGCTCCACCTTCCGCTTCGCCACCAAGCCGGGCACGGCGAACGGCGTGGCCGACCTCGACGGCATGACGGTCGCCACCTCCTACGAGGGCATCGTCGCCAAGCACCTCGCCGACCGCGGCATCGACGCCTCTGTCGTCCACCTGGACGGCGCCGTCGAGACCGCCATCGAACTCGGTGTCGCCGAGGTCATCGCCGACGTCGTGGAGACCGGCACCTCGCTGCGCAACGCGGGCCTGGAGGTCATCGGCGAGCCGATCATGAAGTCCGAGGCGATCGTCGTCCGCCGCACCGGCGCCGACATCGAGGAACCCAAGGTCCAGCAGTTCCTGCGCCGCCTCCAGGGTGTCCTGGTGGCCCGGACCTACGTGATGATGGACTACGACTGCCGGGTCGAGCAGCTGGAGAAGGCCGTCGCGCTGACTCCGGGCCTGGAGTCCCCGACCGTCTCCCCGCTGCACAACGAGGGCTGGGTCGCGGTCCGCGCCATGGTCCCGGCCAAGGAGGCCCAGCGGATCATGGACGATCTGTACGCCATCGGCGCCCGGGCCATCCTGACCACGGCCATCCACGCCTGCCGGCTGTGAGGAACCGCACACCGATGCCCGATCTGCCCAGTCTCCCGGTCACTTTCCGGCCGGGCCGCACCCGCGCCGTGCTGCTGAGCGCCGGAGCCGCGATATTCGTGGTCATCACCACAGTCGCCCTGCTGCTGGACCAGCTCAGCACAGGGGAGCGGCTCAGCTTCGTCCTCACGGCGGCCCTTCTCTGCGGAGTGCTGCTCCTGCTGGCCCGGCCCAAGGTGGTGGCCGACGAGGCCGGGGTCACCGTCGTCAACATCGCCGGCAGCCGCCATCTGGCCTGGGCGCAGATCCTGCGGGTCAACCTGCGTCCGGGTGACCCCTGGGTCTTCCTCGACCTCAGCGACGGCACCAGCCTGCCCGCCCTCGGCATCCAGCCGGGCATCGCAAAACACCGGGCCATCGAGGATGCGAGCACGCTCCGGGCCCTCGCCGAGGCGCGTTCCACGGCCGGCCCCGGGCGACATCACAGCTGACTCGGGCCCGTCCACCCTGCCGCACACACCGAAGTCTTGATTAATCTGGATGCAGAGGCGCTTGCGTGGCGCCTCCGCCTCTGGTGTTCCGCCCGGTGCTCAGAGGCTCCTGCTATCCGAGGAGTGACTCCCTCCGGCGATGGACGGATCGTCCTGTAGTACCTGCGCCGCCCCCTGCCGACATAGCGCGGACCGTGTCCGCGTGAACGCGGAGGCGGCGGCATCATGACCATCCCCCTGCTGCTCCTCGGGGCGGCGTTCCTGCTCATTCTGGCCAATGGCTTCTTCGTCGCGGCCGAATTCGGACTCGTGACGGTCGAGCGGCCCGACGCCGAGAAGGCGGCCGCGGAGGGCGACCGACGGGCTCGCACCGTCGTCGTCGCGCTCAGGGAGCTGTCCTTCCAGCTCTCCGGCACCCAGCTCGGCATCACCATCACCTCCCTCGTCGTCGGCATGCTCGCCGAACCGGCACTGGCCGAGCTGCTGCGCGGCCCGCTCGCCGCGACAGGCATCCCCGAGGGCGCGCTCTCCGGTGTCGCCGTGGTCGTCGGCATGCTGCTGGCCTCGGCCGTGCAGATGGTGATCGGCGAGCTCGTACCCAAGAACTGGGCCGTGTCCCGGCCGCTCCAGGTCGCACGCTTCGTGGCGGGTCCGCAGCACTTCTTCTCGCGGCTGTTCCGGCCGGTGATCGCGGCCCTCAACACGGTCGCCAACCGGCTGGTGCGCGCCCTCGGCGTCGAGCCCACCGAGGAGCTGGCCTCCGCCCGCACCCCCGGGGAGCTCGTCTCCCTGGCCCGCCACTCGGCGCGGGCCGGCGCGCTGGAGCAGGACACGGCCGACCTGTTCGTCCGGACGCTGTCGCTGGGCGAGCTGACCGCGCAGCACGTGATGACCCCGCGTGTGAAGGTGAGCGCGCTGCAGTCGTCGGCCACCGCGCAGGACGTGGTCAATCTGACCCGGGCCACGGGTCTGTCCCGCTTCCCCGTCTACCGGGAGAAGATCGACGAGATCGTCGGCATGGCGCACCTCAAGGACGCCCTCGCGGTGCCCTCGCGCGAACGGCTGCGTACGCCGGTCACCCGGATCGCCCAGACGCCGCTGCTCGTCCCGGAGACGCTGCCCGTGCAGCCCCTGCTGGAGCGACTGCGCAGCGAGCAGCCCATCGCCGTCGTCGTCGACGAGTACGGCGGGACGGCGGGCGTCGTCACCCTCGAGGACATCGTCGAGGAACTGGTCGGCGAGGTGCGTGACGAGCACGACCGGCAGGACCTGCCCGAACTCGCCGTCGCGCCCGCCGAGGACGGACGGCCCGCGTGGGACGCCGACGGCAGCTGCCGTGTCGACATCCTGCAGCGCATAGGCCTCGACGTGCCGGAGGGGCCGTACGAGACCGTGGCCGGTCTTGTGGCCGACCTCCTCGGCCGGATCCCCGCTCCCGGTGACCGGGCCGAGCTGCCCGGCTGGCGGCTTACGGTGCGCCAGGTGGGGCACTACCGCGCCGAGCGGGTCAGGCTCGTGAAGCTCGCGGACGTCTCCGCCCCGGCCGCGGAGGCGCTGCGATGAGCGTGCTCCAACTGGCGTTCGCCTGCCTGCTGGTGCTGGTGAACGGCTTCTTCGTCGGCGCCGAGTTCGCGCTCGTGTCCGTGCGGCGCAGCCAGATCGAGCCCCTCGGGACCGCACAGGCCCGTCAGGTGCTGTACGGACTCGAACGGCTGCCGCAGATGATGGCCGCCGCCCAGTTCGGCATCACCGTGTGCTCGCTGACGCTGGGCGCCGTGGCCGAACCGACGGTGGCCCATCTGCTCGAGCCGGTGTTCGAGGTGGTGCACATCCCCGACGGGGTGATCCATCCGCTCGGCTATGTGATCGCGCTCGCCGCCGTCGTCTTCTTCCACCTGGTGATCGGCGAGATGGTGCCGAAGAACCTGGCGATGGCGGCGCCGGAGCGGGCCGCGCTGTGGCTGAGCCCGGGCCTTGTGGCCTTCGCCCGGCTGTGCCGGCCGGTGACGGTCGCGCTGAGCGCCTGCGCCAAGGTGATCCTCCGGCTCTTCCGGGTGGAGCCGAAGGACGAGGTCGAGGCGGTCTTCACCAGCGAACAGCTCAACCAGCTGGTGGAGGACTCCGGCCAGGCGGGGCTGCTCGACCCCGAGGAGCAGGAGCGGCTGGAGGACGCGCTGGAGCTGGGCTCGCGCCCGGTGACCGACGTGCTTCTCGACTCGGCTCTGCTGGTGACGGTGGAGCCCACGGTGACTCCGGGCGAGGTGGTGGCGCTCACGGCGCGCACCGGGTACTCGCGTTTCCCCGTGGTCGCGGCGAACGGCGCCTTCATGGGCTACCTGCATGTGAAGGACGTCCTCGACCTGGAGGACTCCGATCGGGCGGTGCCGCAGCAGCTGTGGCGGCCGATGACCACGCTCGCCGCGGAGCTGCCGCTGGACGACGCGCTGACGGTGATGCGCAGGGCCGCCACGCACCTCGCCCAGGTCGCCGGTGCCTCCGGCCGGGTGCTCGGTCTGGTCGCCCTGGAGGACGTCCTGGAACTCCTGGTCGGCGAGGTCAGGGACCCGGCCCACCGCGAAGCCCCGCCCCAGCCGCGCACGGCGGAGCCGGAGCGGCAGGAACGCGTCGCGGAACCGGAGCAGAAGGAGCTCGTGGCGGAACCGGAGCAGAAGGAAGCGGTACCGAGCTGATCGGCTGTGGTGCGTCCGCGCCCCGCGTGGGGCGCGGACGCACCACGCGACCCACGACAGCGAACCGCCGGCCGCCGGACGGTCGGCGGTTCGCGCTGTCAGGTACTCACGGCCCCGGAGGATCCTGCGGCCCCCGGCCGGAAAGTACCTCGCCGTACGCCTGCATCAGGTCCGGCAGCCGCAAGGTCGACAGATCGTCCCGGGTCGGTGTCGCGGGATAGCCCGTCAGCCGCAGGTCCCGATAGGCACAGCTCTTCTCGTACAGCGTCCGCAGGAACCGCCCGTTGCCGAGCTCGTCGATCCAGCCCTGGTCCACGACGTGACCGGCGATGGAGCGGAGCTCCTCCAGGGCCTCCTCGTCCCAGAGGTCGCCGTTGTCCGCCGCCAGCACCTCGCCGATCGAGGTCAGTTCCAGGGGGCGGTAGGAGGGGAAGTCGACGCGGGTCGTGAACCGTGAGGACAGACCCGGGTTGGCGGCCAGCAGACGGTCCATGCCCTCGGGATAGCCGGCCAGGATCACCACGAGGTGGTCGCGATTGTCCTCGGCCCGCTTCAGCAGTACCTGCAGGGCCTCGTCACCGTAGGCGTCGCCCTTGCCGTATCCCGAGTTGGACAGCGAGTAGGCCTCGTCCACGAACAGTACGCCGCCGATCGCCGAGTCGATCAGCTCGTTCGCCTTCACCGCGGTCTGGCCCAGGTACTCGCCGACCAGGTCCGCGCGCTGTGCTTCCACCAGATGATCGCCGCCGAGCAGGCCGAGGGCGTAGAAGACCCGGCCCAGGATCCGCGCCACCGTCGTCTTGCCGGTGCCCGAGGGGCCGGAGAAGACGAAGTGCCGTTTCGGCGGCTGCACGGGTAAGCCCTGCCCGGCCCGTAGCCGGGCCATGTTCAACTGCGCGGACAGCGCCTTGACCTGGCGCTTCACCGGCTCGAGGCCGACCATGCGCTCCAACTCGGCGAGCGCTTCCTCCAGCATCGCCGGATCCGTCGGTCCGGTCGGCAGCGGCGGTCCCGGCACCGGGGACTTCTCCCGTACGAGGTCCCGCTGGGCGGGCATCGCGCCCGGCGGCGGTTCGGGATCGGAGAGCTTCACGTCCCGTCCCTCGGCGCCGAACAGCGGATCGAGCCCGTCCGGCCCGTCCAGCACGTCCCCGCCCCCGGTGAGCGCCATGGCGGCGAAGTCGGCCGCCTCGTCGTACCCGTCTCCCTCGGCGATCGCCGCGAGTCGTGCGGAGGTGTCCATGAACGCCGGGTCCACCCGGTGCACTGCCCGGTACAGCGGCAGTGCGGCCGCGGAACGGCCGGTTCCCTCGTGCGCGCGGGCCAGCCAGTACCGCAGCTCCTTGCGCTGGGGCTGCTCGCTGCGGCAGCGCATCAGGGCGGCGGCGAGCAGCGGCTCCGCCTGCCCGTACATCTCCAGACGCACCCGGGCCATCCCTCCGAAGAGGCCGGCCTCTATGCCGAGCATCGGGTCGTCGATCAGCGGATCCGTGTGCCGGACCAACTGCTCCCAGTCCTTGACCAGGTAGGCCCGGCAGGAGTGCAGGAAGCGGACCTGGGGGTCGGCGTCGACGGGCGGCAGTCCCGCGAGCGCCCGGTCGAGTTCGGGGACGTGGCGGCCGTCCAGCCAGTGCGAGGCGTGCGCGAGCAGCAGGTCGCGCGAGCTCTCCAGCACGGGTTGCACCCACCAGCCCAGCCAGTACCAGGAGTTGAGGGTGCGCCGGTGCCGCGCCCGCTGCTCCCCGAAACGGTCCCGGTGACGGAACATCCGCAGCAGTGCGGTCGTGGTGTCGACGCGCAGTGCGTGCAGTCCGAGCCAGCCGTCGGCCATTCCGGGATCGATCCGCACCGCGGCGCGGAACTCCTCCTCCGCCTGCGGATACGCGCCCATGGTGTAGGCGTCGACGCCTCGCAGCCAGGCGAGGTCGGCCGGAGCCTCGGGGCCTCGCGTGCCGAAGTCCATCACGTCCCCCACAAACCGTGCCCCCGTTGGTTCACCGGCGAGCCCGTGCCCGTCGGCCGCCTTGCGCGAACCGCCTTTGCACGGACCGGAGTTGCAACCGTGCGCAGAGCAGTGTCCGAAGGTCGCACCGAAAGGCATCGTACCTGCGGGACACCGGCGCACCGAAGGGTGCCGCACAGGCCGTTTGACGAGGTGGGAGCAGACAGGGCGCGTCGCGCATGGTGACTGAGGGTGAGTGAATCACGCCTCATGGCGCCCGCAGAAGGTGTTCCGGGCAGAACGAAGCCCCCGATCACGGGGGAACAACCGGGGGCTTCGCGTTCTGATGGCGGCCACGAAAGCCGCTCATTGAGAACGTAAGACCTGTACGGCTCCCGGGTCAAGCCGACTTGGAGCAGTCAAAGAAGTTCTCCGGCAAGGGTCTTCACCAGTTCAGCACACTGCGGATGATCCATCACGGAGGGTGAGGACGCGGTCCGGACCAACACTTCTCCCGGGCCCCGGAAGTACCTCGTACCCCTTGTCCCTCTGGTGCACCAGGAGATCGGCGAAGGGGCGTGAAGGGTTCCCGGCGAAGTGGCGGCGTTCCGCCTCGATCCAGCCGTTCCAGAACGCGCGCTGCTCCTCCCCGTCCCTGGACCGGCCGCGTGTCCAGGCCTCCTCGGCCGGCAGCTCCATCCAGAGCAGCCCCGCCAGATACCGCCGCACGGCCCGGCGGCCGGCACCGACGCCCTCGACCAGGATCACGGGAGCGGGCGCCAGCGCGCGGGCGGTCCCGAAGGCGCGAGCGCGCCAGTCGTAAGGGCGGTAGTGCGCCGTCTCGGCCCTGCCGAGCGGTTCGATCACTTCCCGCAGCAGACGCTCGACCCAGGCGAACAACTCCTCGTGGGTGGCGATGTCGTCGAGGTGCAGCACGGGAGCGCCGTCGAGCGCGGTCGCCAACTGCCCGGCGAACGTGGACTTCCCGGAGCCCGCATGCCCGTCGACGCCGATGAGACGGACGGGGCCGCAGGACGGTGGCAGTTGCCGCAGAAGGGACGCGAGGGCGTGAATGGCGATTCCCGGGGTACGAGGGGCTGGCATATTTCGCCGGAAGATTCTATCGGGCCCTGTCGGTGCCCGTCGGGCGGGTGTCCGAGTCGACGGTGTGCGGCGAAGAAATTGGTGCCACATTGAACTGTTCATTCATCAATCTTTGGCTCCTTCTATTCGTGCGCACCCGGCCTCGGATGTGTTCCGGGTGAGTATTCGGGAAACGCCCGTTCCGGTTGTTGCCCTTGCTGAGTAGGGTGCCTGGAGCGCAACCGCCAGGCGTTCGTACGGGGATGGACGGGGGAGCATGGCCGCTGGGTTATTCGAAGGGCAGTATGTGTGGCATCCGGCGGCCGACGACCGCGACCTGGCGAGCGTATGTGTGGAAGTACGGGTCGGCCGCTATCTGAGCGCTCGGGAACTGCTCGCAGAGACGCGCGAGGACACCGGGCTGCGCGCCCACCGCTCCCTGGTCCTCGCCTCCGAAGCCGCCGACTCCGATCTGGCCGAACGCTGGCTGGCCGAGGAGCCCGGCCCGGAGGCCGCACTGATGTGGGCGCGGGTCGCCGTGCTACGGGCCCTGCGCGCCGCCGACGCGCAGGACGAGCGGGCCCGTGCGCTGGAGCGCATCGCGCTCAACGCGTGCGAACGCGCCACGACGGCGGCGCCGTACGACCCCACGCCCTGGGTGGCGCGGCTCGCGCTGACGCGCCTGCACGCCGTCCATGAGCCCGCCCCGCAGGGACTGCTCACCGCACCGGCCGGTCCCTGGCAGCTGTTCTCGCACGTGCTGCGGCTCGCCCCCTTCCACCGTGAGGGCCACCATCGGTTCCTCGCCTATTTCTTCGGCCGGAACGGCGGCTCGGCGAACGCTGCCTGGGACGTCGCCGCCTTCCTCGGCCAGCGCGCGCCTGCCACGTCCTCGCTGCGGCTGCTGCCTCTGGTCGCGCTCGTCGAGAGCTACAGCCCCTCCCGGCTGCTGGCCGACTGGGTCTGGGAGCAGCCCCAGTGGCGCTCCGCCGCGCTCGCGATCTACCAGAACTGGCTGCCGCAGGTCGCCGGCTACCGCTTCACCCCGGTGCTCGACCTGGCGTATCTGGCGCACGCACTGGTCATGGCCGAGTGCTCCTTCGAGGCACGCGCCGTGCTCATGGCCATGGGGCCCTACGCCTCGCGCATGCCCTGGAGCGTCTTCGGCGACCCGGTGGAGCAGCTCTCTCGCGCCCGACGCAGCTGCGGACTGCCCGTGCCGGGCACCGCCTGACGCGTGCGTCCGCTGTCCCGCTCAACCCCCCACACAGAAAGGTCCGCTCGTGTCAGAACGGATATCCGCACCCCGTACGCGACGACATGCGGGAAGGGATCCCGTCGCGATAGACGACGACGCCACACTCCACGCGATGGGGTATCCGAGGAAACTCACCCGGAGGTTTCAGGCCTTCGACAATTTCGCCATTTCCTTCACCATCATCAACATCCTCTCCGGAATCTTCTCGTCGTTCGGGTTCGGTATGAACGCGGGCGGGCCGCGCGTTCTGGTCTTCGGCTGGATCGGCGTCTCCGTCATGGTGCTTTTCATCGGCGCGGCGATGGCGGAGGTGGCGTCCGCCTATCCGACGAGCGGAGCCCTGTATTTCTCCGCCGGAAAGCTCGCCAAGCGGCATCAGGGGGCCTGGTCCTGGTACACGGGCTGGCTCAACTTCGTCGGTCAGGTGGGCGGTACCGCGGCCACCGGATACGCGGCAGCCACCTTCATCCAGGCGTTCATCGCCCTTGAGCGGCCCTCGTACGAGCCGACCGCGCACCAGACCGTGCTCATCACGGCGGTGATCATCGTGGTGCAGGGGCTGGCCAACACGTACACCGTGCGGCTGGTCGCCGTCCTCAACCGGATCTCGGTGTGGTGGCTGCTGATCGGGCTCGTGGCGATCGTGGGCGCGCTCGTGGCCGTCCCGGACGAGCACCGTCCCGCGTCCTTCGTCACACACTTCGCGAACAACACCGGCTTCACCAACGGGCTCTACGGCGGCATGCTCGGCCTGCTCGTCACCAGTTGGACCTTCACCGGCTTCGACGGCAGCTTCCACATGTCCGAGGAGACGGTACGGGCGACGGTCAACGCTCCCCGGGGCATCACCCGGGCCATCGGCTACTCGGCGATCACCGGTCTGATCCTTATGCTGGCCCTGGTGTACAGCATCGGCGACTACGCCAAGGTGGCCGGTTCCTCGGCGCCGCCCGTGCAGATCCTCATCGACGGGCTCGGCACGGGCGTCGCGAAGGTGCTGCTGCTGGTCGTCATCGGTGCCATGCTCTTCTGCGGGCTCGCCAATCTGACCAGCAACACCCGGCAGATCTTCGCGTTCTCGCGAGACGGTGCGATGCCCGGCTCCCGCTGGTGGCACTCCGTCTCGCCGCGTACCCGCACACCCGTCAAGGCGGTCTGGCTCGCCGTTGCCTGCTCGCTGCTCCTGGTGCTGCCCGGCTGGTGGTCCCACACCGCCTTCACGGCGATCGTCAGCGTCAACGTGGTGGGCCTCTTCCTCGCCTACGCCGTGCCGATCTTCCTGCGACTCAGGCTCGGCGCCGAGTTCCGCCCCGGACCTTGGCACCTCGGACGGTGGAGCGCCCCCGTGGGCGTCGTCGCCGTCGTGTGGATCCTGCTCAGCAGCGTGCTCTTCATGCTGCCCCAGGCCGCGCCGGTCACCGTGGACTCCTTCAACTACGCACCGATCGCCCTCGCGGTGGTGCTGCTCGTGGCCACCGTGTGGTGGTTCGCCACCGCACGCCGCCGCTTCCGGGGACCGGTCAGCTACGGCCGCCCGGACGAGGTGGCGGCGATGGACCTCGTCTGAGGGCACAGCGGCCCCGGCACGGGAAGGGCACCGGCGCCCGGTTAGACCTGGCGCGCCGGTGCCTGTCGGGGATGGCGGCACCCCAGGTCATGCCAGTGGTCGAGACCAATATTGGTGGACGCGCCGACGGCCGAACAGCTGGCACGGTGCCCGCACGGCGGCCATAGTTGGCGCACACCGTGCATCTGAACCAGCGCTTCAGGACGACTGGGAGTCACCCACCGATGAGCAAAGCTTCAGAGCCGTCCCGCAGAACCCTCCTCGCCGCCGCGGTCGCCGCGGCCACGGCGACCGGAGCGGCCGCCGTCCCGGCGGCAGCGGCCGTCCCGGCCGGGGGGTCCACCAAGGAATCCCCGCCTCCGGTGGACTACCGTGCCTGGACCTCGTACTCCGACTGGCGCACCGGGTCCGCGCAGGGTGTCCGGCCCGTCGCGGGCCTGCGCCCCTCGGTGGTGATCGCCACCCCCGCAGGCCGCTTCGACTACACCGATCCGCACACCGGCAAGACCGCCACCTGGGAGTACGCCGTCTGGACCTCCCCGGTGCACCGGCTGTCCGTCCCGTCCACCGAGGCCATCGCCTCCTGGAACGCCCAGACCCCGGCCGGCACCTGGCTCCAGGTCGAACTGCAGGGCGGCTACTCCGACGGCACGCAGACCCCCTGGTACGTGATGGGCCGCTGGGCGGCCGGAGACGACGACATCAAGCGGACCTCCGTCGACGATCAGAAGGACGGCAAGAGCAGCATCTCGACCGACACCTTCGTCATCGCAGACGCGGCATCAGGCCTGCGGCTGGTCTCGTACCAGTTGCGCCTGACCCTCTACCGCACCCCGGGCACCAAGCTCACCCCGGTCGTGTGGCGGCTCGGCGCCATGGGCTCCGACATCCCCGACCGCTTCACCGTCCCCGCCTCCACGCCCACGCTGGCCAAGGAACTGATCGTCCCGCGGTACTCGCAGGAGATCCACAAGGGCCAGTACCCGCAGTACGACAACGGTGGCGAGGCCTGGTGCAGCCCGACCTCCTCCCAGATGATCATCGAGTACTGGGGGCGGAAACCCACCGCCGAGCAGCTTTCCTGGGTCGATCCGTCCTATGCCGACCCTCAGGTCTGCCTCGCCGCCCGCTCCACCTACGACCACCAGTACCAGGGCTGCGGAAACTGGCCGTTCAACGCCGCCTACGCGGCGACGTACAAGGACCTGCGCGGGGTCGTCACCCGGCTGTCCTCGCTCACCGATCTGGAGACGCTGATCGCCGCGGGCATCCCGGCCATAACGTCACAGTCGTTCCTGAAGGAGGAGCTGACGGGAGCCGGGTACGGCACCTCGGGCCATCTCATGACCGTGATCGGCTTCACCGCCGACGGCGATGTGATCGCCAACGATCCGGCCTCGCCCGGTGACGAGGCGGTGCGCCGGGTCTACAAGAGGCGTGAGTGGGAGAACATCTGGCTCAGGACCAAGCGGTACAACGCCTCGGGCAAGGTCGTCTCCGGCACCGGCGGCGTCTGCTACCTGTACTTCCCGGCCCGTCCCACCGCGGGGCAGCGCAAGGCCCTCGCGGCCGTCGGCGTCCGCTGACGCACGCGGCCCCGGTCACCCGGTGCGGCCCGGGGGACCGGTGGCCGCCGTGTGAGCAAGCTCTCCGCCGCAGCGGCGCATTCCGGTGGCAAGGTGGACACATCGGCGGGGGGAGTCCACCGTGCAGCCCTAGACCAGCGAGATGCCATGACCGCCAACTCAGCCACCGCCGCCCGCGTCCGCACCCGTACGGGCGGTCCCAAGGACGACGGACCGAAGATCCTCGAGCATGTCGCGGGCTGGGCGCTCGTGCTGGTCCTAGCGATGTTCGTCACGCAGCTCGGTCTGCTGTGAGCTGAGTGGCCGGATCGCGCCCCGCTTTCCGAACAGTGTCCGACTGGTCGATCAGAGTCGAACATGATGCCGGTGTGGTTCTGCAATACTGCGGATATCCCGCCGGAAATCGGAGACTTGGGTAGAAATTGAATATCAGTCAACAGCGAGGTGCGATATCCGCGCAGCCGCGCGGTACCGATCGCTCGCTGGCGCGCCGCGCCGAACTCATCGCCATCGGGCGGAAGTTGTTCGCCGACACCTCCTACGACGCGTTGTCGATGGATGACATCGCGCGCCATGCCCATGTGGCGAAAGGACTGATCTACTACTACTTCAAATCCAAGCGAGGCTATTACCTGGCCATCGTCGAGGATTCGGTGGCCGACCTCGCCACCTCCGCGGCCGGCGGTCTGGAACTGCCGTCGGTGGAGCGGGTGCATCGCACGATCGACCGCTATCTGAGGTACGCCGAGCACAGTCAGGCCGCCTACCGGACGATCGTCAGCGGCGGCGTGGGTTTCGACACCCAGGTGCACGCCATCCGGGACGGGGTGCGCGAGGTGATCGTCGCCACCATCGCCGAGGGGGCCTATGCCCGGCGCGACATCCCTCCGCTGGTGCGTATGGGTCTGCTCGGATGGGTGTGCAGCGTGGAGGGCGCGACCCTCGACTGGATCGCCCGGCCGCAGCTGACCCGCGAGACCCTGCGCGACCTGCTGGTGAAGATGCTCGGCGGCACGCTGCGCGCCATCGAGGAGCTCGAGCCCGCGTACGCTGCGCCGGCGCCGGCCCGCCGGGACGACACCTGAGGGGCAGCGGAAGCGACGGGCCCGAAATCTCCAAGGGGACTAGACCACTCGGGTGATTGGTTCGGACCAATTTCGGGCCCCGGATCTTTCTTCGAGTAAGCGGTCGTTAACTGGTGACTCGGTGCCTCCGATCGGGCATACTCCAAACGCCACAACTGCTGGTCAGCCGCCTCCGAGACCCGGAGCGACGAGCATCGGCCAGGCCCAGTGAGACCCGGCGGCGCCACTCCCACCCACGGCAGGCGTCCGTCGATGCGCCCGACAGGGAGGAGAGCGTCGCCATGCCCGACCGCGCCCCGCAGCCGGTGGACCGGCAACTGCCCACGGACGAGGCCCGGGATCTGATCTCGCTCGTCCGTGACATCGCGCAGCACGAGATCGCCCCGAAGGCGGCCGAGGAAGAGGACGCGGGACGTTTCCCGCGCGAGGTCTTCCGACTGCTCTCCGAATCAGGACTCCTCGGCCTCCCCTACGACTCCGACTACGGCGGCGGTGACCAGCCGTACGAGGTCTACCTCCAGGTCCTCGAGGAGCTTGCCGCGGCCCGCCTCACCGTCGGCCTGGGCGTCAGCGTCCACACCCTGTCCTGCCATGCCCTCGCGCACTACGGCACCAAGGAGCAGCAGGTCGAGCATCTGCCCGCGATGCTCGGCGGCGACCTGCTGGGTGCCTACTGCCTGTCCGAGGCATCGTCCGGTTCCGACGCCGCCGCCTTGCGCACCAGGGCCGTCCGGGAGGATGCGGACGCCTCCGGCGGGAGCGGAGCCAGCCGCGGGGGAGCCTGGTCGATCACCGGCACCAAGTCGTGGATCACCCACGGCGGGATCGCCGACTTCTACACCGTGATGGCGCGCACCGGCCAGGAGGGCCCGCGGGGGATCACCGCGTTCCTGGTGCCCGGCGACGCCGAGGGGCTGAGCGGGGCGGCGCCCGAGAAGAAGATGGGCATGAAGGGCTCGCCCACCGCGCAGGTCCACTTCGACGGGGTGCGCGTGTCCGACGACCGGCGCATCGGCGAGGAGGGCCAGGGCTTCGCGATCGCCCTGTCCGCGCTCGACTCCGGGCGGCTCGGCATCGCGGCCTGCGCCATCGGCCTCGCCCAGGCGGCCCTGGACGAGGCCCTCGCGTACGCCATCGGGCGGCGGCAGTTCGGCCGGCCGATCTCGGACTTCGAGGGCCTGCGCTTCATGCTGGCCGACATGGCGACGCAGATCGAGGCCGGCCGGGCGCTTTATCTGTCGGCGGCGCGGCTGCGCGACGCCGGCCGGCCGTTCGCCAAGCAGGCGGCCATGGCCAAGCTGCACTGCACCGACACCGCGATGAAGGTCACCACGGACGCCGTCCAGGTGCTCGGCGGGTACGGCTACACGGCGGACTTCCCGGCAGAGCGCTACATGCGCGAGGCCAAGGCCCTGCAGATCGTCGAGGGGACGAATCAGATCCAGCGGATGGTCATCGCCCGTCACCTCGCGGGTCCCGAGTCCCGCTGAGCTGCTCCGGGCCCGCAGTGAGCCGGCCCAGGCCTGTCTGAGGCGCCACCAGTCGCACCCACTCCGGGTCGTGGCGCCCCGGCAGCGTACGCCCGCCGTCGGCCCAGGTCCGCATCAGATCGCGGTAGATGGGGGGATCCTGGGGCTGCGCCGGCGCGAGCGTTCGTGTGGGTGCCGGCACGAACACCCGTCGCCGACGCGCGGGCGCCGAATACGTGGCAGTCATGCGGGGGGAACGCCGGCGCCCCTGCGCAGGTCACCGGCCCCGCTAATCGAGAGTGAGTTCCCCTCGGGCCCGTACGGGGGCATGGCGCGCGTTCAAAGGGCACGGCGATCCCGTCGCACGGTATCGGCTCGGCGGCCGGCGGGGGTGTGCCCGCTCTGCACCATGGGGGTCCGCGCTCCACGGGGCGGGGCAGTCATCGGGACGAGGTGCGACGCCGGGGGGTGCCGTGTGGGTCAGGCGGCCTGGTGCCGCATCACCGGCATGCGCATCGGGCGCGAACCCGCGCCGCCGACGTGCGAGAACGGCTGCATCCGCCAGTCGAGCCCCTGAGGGAGCGTCAGCAGCAGGGCCGTGTCCTGCTCCTGGGGTACCGCGGACTCGTCCGCGGGCCGGGCTTCGGACGCCGCGCGCCCGGTGCCGCGGCAGACCGTGAGCCCGAACGGGTTCCACGGCGAGGCGCACAGCGCGTGCTCGGGCAGGAACTCCTCGTCCGCCAGGAGTGCGATGGGCTGCGCGCAGTCCGGGCAGATCACCCGGTACATCTCGAAGGTGTCGTACGCGTCGAGCTCGTCGTCGCCCACTTCGACGCCCTCCGGCTCGGGCTCGACGACCGGCTGCTGCCGCTTGGACGCAGGACGACCAGAGCGCTTCAGACTGTGCATGGATTCTCCCCCTCGGGCTGGGCCGGCCAGGAGCTGTGGCCTCGACCACAGCAAGCACTTCCCGTCCGGTCCGGGCGGTAATCACGAAGACATCACGAAGCCTGTTCGGGCACTGTGGCGTTGGTCACATGCCGTTCGAAGGTGCCGGATGCGGCGATCCCGGCCCCGGCCGGGGGCTCGGACGACGCTCCCTGCACCATGACAAACCGGGCATGACCTGCGCCGCTCGGGTATCCGCGGGGAACGGGCGCACTGTAGGTTCTACCGGCATGGAGGAGCTGGACCGACAGATCGTGCAGCTGCTCGTCAAGGACGGGCGGATGAGTTACACCGATCTGGGCAAGGCCACGGGCCTGTCCACATCGGCCGTGCATCAGCGGGTGCGCCGGCTTGAGCAGCGCGGTGTCATTCGCGGGTATGCGGCGGTCGTCGACGCGGAGGCCATCGGGCTGCCGATGACCGCCTTCATCTCGGTGAAACCGTTCGATCCCAGCGCCCCCGACGACATCGCCGAGCGCCTCGCCGGCGTCCCGGAGATCGAGGCCTGCCACAGCGTCGCGGGCGAGGAGAACTACATCCTCAAGGTCCGCGTGGCCACGCCCCACGAGCTGGAGGAGCTGCTGGCGCGGCTGCGGTCCCTCGCGGGGGTGTCCACGCGCACGACGGTGGTGCTGTCCACCCCGTACGAGTCGCGGCCGCCCCGCATCTGACCGACCTGCGTGCCGGGCGGCAGAAGCGAGGCGCGAGACTGTTCCCCATGAACGAGCGCACCGCCCCGCCGCAGACCGTCCTGTTGCGCCGAGGGGAAGTCCACAGCCCCGCGGATCCCTTCGCCACCGCCATGGTCGTCGAGCGCGGTCAGATCGCCTGGGTGGGCTCCGAGGGCGCCGCGGACGCCTTCGCGGGCGGCGTGGACGAGGTCGTCGACCTGGACGGGGCACTCGTCACCCCGGCGTTCACCGACGCACATGTGCACACCACCGCCACGGGCCTCGCGCTCACCGGGCTCGACCTCTCCGGTGCGCCCTCGCTGACCGCCGCCCTCGAGCTCGTCCGTGACTTCGCCGCCGCCCGCCCGCACGACCGCGTCCTGCTGGGCCACGGCTGGGACTCGGCCCGCTGGCCCGAATTCCGGGCGCCCCGGCGGGCCGAACTCGACGCGGCCACCGGTGGCCGTCCCCTCTATCTCAGCCGGATCGACGTCCACTCCGCCGTGGTGACCACGGCCCTGCTGGACCTGGTGCCGGGCGTGCGCGACAGGGCCGGGTTCACGGACGGGGAACCCCTCGTACGGGACGCCCACCACGCCGTACGCGCCGCCGCCTTCGCGGGGGTGACCGAGGCTCAGCGCACCGAGGCCCAGCGTGCCGCCCTCGCGCACGCCGCCTCCCTCGGCATCGGTTCGGTCCATGAGTGCGCCGGCCCGGAGATCTCCTCGGAGGACGACTTCACCGGGTTGCTGCGCGTCGCCGCGGAGCAGGCCGGGCCCCGGGTGGTCGGCTACTGGGCGCAGCACGGCGAGGAGGGTGTCGCCAGGGCGCGGGAGTTGGGCGCGATCGGCGCGGCCGGGGACCTGTTCGTCGACGGCTCCATCGGCTCGCACACCGCCTGCCTGTGCGCGCCGTACGCCGACGCCCCCCACACCGGCACCGCCTATCTGGACGCCTCCGCCGTCGCGGCGCACGTCCTCGCGTGCACCGAGGCAGGACTGCAGGCGGGCTTCCACGCCATCGGCGACGCCGCCGTCGGCGCCGTGGTCGACGGAATGCGCGCCGCCGCCGAGAAGATCGGCCTGGCTGCCGTCCGGGCCGCCCGCCACCGGGTCGAGCACGCCGAGATGCTCACGTCCGAGACCATCGCGGCCTTCGCCGAACTGGGCCTGACCGCCTCCGTCCAGCCCGCCTTCGACGCGCTGTGGGGCGGCGACGAGGGCATGTACGCCCAGCGCCTCGGCGTCGAGCGGGCCCGCACCCTCAACCCGTTCGCGGCCCTCCTGCGCACCGGCGTCCCGCTCGCCTTCGGCTCCGACAGCCCCGTCACCCCGCTGGATCCGTGGGGCACGGTCCGTGCGGCGGCCTTCCATCGCACCCCGGAGCACCGGGTCTCCGTGCGTGCCGCGTTCACCGCTCATACGCGGGGCGGCTGGCGGGCGATCGGACGGGACGACGCGGGTGTTCTGGTACCGGGCGCACCCGCGGACTACGCGGTCTGGCGCACCGACGAGCTGGTCGTACAGGCGCCCGACGACCGAGTGGCCCGCTGGTCGACGGACCCCCGCTCCGGCACCCCTGGCCTGCCCGATCTGACCCCCGGCTCCGACCTGCCGGTCTGCCTGCGCACCGTGGTGGGCGGCCGGACGGTGTTCGTGCGTCCGGGCGAGTGATCTCCCGGGTGGCGTTGTGGCCGCCACCTTGCTGCGCGACCTGCGTATCCTCCGCCCTCACCAGGGCATCGGTGGAGAAACCGCTGGTCGAACGGCTGTTGACAGCGAGGCGCAGGGGGCCGGTAGGTTCGGCCGGGTCCACCGACGCCCCGACCGGAGAACCTCCGCGCAGTCGCCGGGGCGCCGCTGGGTCAGGGGTGATGTGCCGCACCGGCGCACCACCACTGGGAGCCAGGCTCAGCGCCCGCGCCACGGCGAGGGCAACGTTCCGGTCGGTCGGCTGGGTGTGACCCGGGTGGGGCCCGGACGTCCAGTAGACAACGGCTTTCGGTCGACCCGCAGCCAGCGGGCCCCAGGTCGGCCCGAAGGGCGCCGGGCCCCGATCCGCAGCGCGGCCCCGTCGGCGGCGCGCATCGAATCCCGGTCGCCGCGGCCTCTTGGCCGCGGGGTGGCATCGGGCCCCGCAGACGGTTACGCAAACCGTCACTCTTACCCGACTCTTGCGGAATCGACATCGCCATACGAACCTGCTGATACGTCGGTGCAGGCCGGGGCCACTATGGTGGACCCCTGCGTACGGACATGAAGGGGCAGTAGTGAACGACGGCGACGGGACCCTTGAGGCAAAGGCCCAGGGGAGGCAGTTCGGTCCGCTCGGCACGTCCTTGGTGATCATTCCGACCTACAACGAGGCGGAGAACATCAAGACGATCGTCGGCCGGGTGCGGTCGGCCGTGCCTGAGGCACACGTCCTCGTGGCCGACGACAACAGCCCCGACGGCACGGGCAAACTCGCGGACGAGCTGGCGGCCGAGGACGAGCACGTCCACGTAATGCACCGCAAGGGCAAGGAAGGCCTGGGTGCGGCGTACCTCGCGGGCTTCCGCTGGGGCCTGGAGCACGACTACGGCGTCCTGATCGAGATGGACGCGGACGGCTCCCACCAGCCGGAGGAGCTGCCGCGCCTGCTGACCGCGCTCAAGGGGGCCGACCTGGTGCTGGGCTCCCGCTGGGTGCCGGGCGGCCGGGTGGTGAACTGGCCCAAGTCCCGCGAGTTCATCTCCCGTGGCGGCAGCTTCTACTCGCGCATGGCGCTCGACCTGCCGTTGCGCGACATCACCGGCGGCTACCGCGCCTTCCGGCGCGAGACCCTCGAGGGACTCGGCCTCCAGGAGGTCGCCTCGCAGGGCTACTGCTTCCAGGTCGATCTGGCCCGGCGCGCCGTCAAGGCGGGCTACCACGTGGTCGAGGTACCGATCACCTTCGTCGAGCGGGAGCTGGGCGACTCCAAGATGAGCCGCAACATCCTCGTCGAGGCGCTGTGGCGCGTCACGGCGTGGGGTGTGAGCGACCGTGTCGCCAAGGTGACGGGCCGGCGCAAGTCCTCCTGAGTGGTTCGGCGGCACCGACCGCCACCGCGGGGCGGGGACGGACGGGCTCCGGGTCAACCGGGGAACGTTTCCCGCCGTCGCTCGTACGGGTGGGCACAGGCCGGTCCTGCGGGAGCGCGAGGGCGAGTGATCGACCCCTAATCCCGCACTGAGCGCGCTGTGTGCACACTGGGAGCATGACGACTGGCGTACCCGCTCCCCCTTACTCCACCCGGCCCCGGCGTTCCCGGCTGCGCACGTTCCTGCCGCTCGGTGTCGCCGCGTGGCTGGTGCTGGAGATCTGGCTGCTCACGGTGGTGGGACGCGCGGCCGGCGGGCTCACGGTCTTCCTGCTGCTGGTCGCCGGTTTCGTGGTCGGCTCCGTAGTCATCAAGCGGGCCGGACGCCGGGCCTTCCGCAATCTCAGCGCGACGCTGGGGGCCCAGCCCCGGCCGGCCGGCGGCGAGGCGCCCACGGGCGGCCGTGGCAACGGGCTCATGATGCTGGGCGGGTTGCTCCTGATGCTGCCCGGTCTGATCTCCGACGCGGTCGGCCTGCTGCTTCTCATACTGCCGGTCCAGCGACTGGTGAGCCGCTCCGCCGGGCGCACTCTCGACCGCAAGCTCCGCGGGGTCACACCTGGCAGCTTCGGTGACGCCTTCCAGCAGGCTCGTATTCACCGTCCCGACGGGAAGGTCGTCCAAGGTGAGGTCATCAGGGACGAGCCGCCGTCACGGGCCCCGCAGGACCCGCGGCCGCCACTGACCCACTGAGGCCCGGCGGACAGCTTTGCCTGTGCGCGCAGCAAACAGTGGGCGCCGCACGTCATAGCGACGCACGGCGCCCACTGATCGCTCGCTCGTGTGCGCGGAGAACCGCCCGAGCCGTGGAGGTCTTACGCGGACTTTCGGCTGTCCCGCGGATGAACCGCGATGTTCATCGCGCCGGATCGGAGAACGGCCAGGCGTTCCTCGAGGACCTCTTCGAGCTCCTCACGGGTGCGCCGCTCCATCAGCATGTCCCAATGTGTACGCGCCGGCTTGGCCTTCTTCTCTTCCGGGCCGTCGCCGTCCACCAGGAGTGCCGGGGCCCCGCAGACCTTGCACTCCCACTCCGGCGGGATCTCCGCCTCGACGGAGAAGGGCATCTCGAAACGGTGCCCCTTCTCGCATGCGTACTCCACGGCCTGGCGCGGAGCCAGGTCGATACCGCGGTCGGTCTCGTAGCTGGTCACCACGAGGCGCGTGCCGCGAAGAGCTCGCTCACTCATGAATCGTGCCTCCCGGGCTTGTCGCCCACAGGACAGGTGTCGCTGTCGTCGTCATCCGGTCAACGTCCGGTCGGCGGTAAAGATTCCCGTTCCGGGTCATGCGTCGCCGTCGTAGCCGCCCCTTGTTGTACCCACCGGCGCCCGGTTTGTCACATCTGCTAGCAGATGTCACCCAGCGTTTCGAATCCTTTGACGCGCAGTAACGGTACGCCTGGCAGGCCAAACGCGTACACTACAGCGGTTTGCCTTCAGGTGCTAAATCATTCCGGGGACCGGATTGCCCGCGTCGCGCACCGCCTGCCGCACCGGGACCCGGGCCAGCAGCACGAATCCGATGATGAAGAAGGCCACCAGCGAGATGATCGCGTCCCGGTAACTTCCGGTCAGCTGGTAGGTGATTCCGAACAGAAGCGGGCCCAGCCAGCTCATGCCGCGGTCGCTCATCTCGTAGGCCGAGAAGTACTCCGCCTCCTTGCCGGGCGGCACGAGATGCGAGAAGAGCGAGCGGGACAGCGCCTGGCTGCCGCCGAGGACCAGCCCGATACCGGACGCCAGGACGAAGAACCAGACCGGTGCGTGCGCCGGCATGAAGTAGCCGGCGCAAAGCGTCAGGGTCCAGGCGACGAGCGAGCCGAGGATGGTGCGCTTGGCACCGTACGTACGGGCCAGCCGTCCCATGCCGAGGGCGCCGCCGACCGCCAGCACCTGGACCAGCAGCACGGCGGAGATCAGCGTCGACTGGCTCAGTCCCAGTTCCTCCGAGCCGTACACCGACGCCTGGGAGATGACCGTCTGGATGCCGTCGTTGTAGATGAGGTACGCCAGCAGAAAGGCGAGCGTGAGGGGCTTGCCGCGCATGTCGCGGAAGGTGGCCGCCAGCTGCCGCCAGCCGTGCACCGCGGGTCGCGCGGACGTCGTACGGCGGTCGCGCAGCCGTCTGAGCGGCACCAGCGTGAAGGCACCCCACCAGATGCCCGCCGAGGCCAGGCAGATGCGCACCGCGGTGGTCTCCGAGACGCCGAAGGAGTCGTGTGCGGTGAACAGGACCAGGTTCGCAATCAGGACCAGCGAGCCGGCCGCGTAGCCGAAGGCCCAGCCGCGCGAGGAGACCGCGTCGCGCTCCTCGGGCGGCGCGATCTGTGGCAGATACGAGTTGTAGATGACCATCGAGACGGCCACCGACGCGTTCGCGACGACGAGGAGGAGGCCGCCGAGCAGATAGCGGTGCCCGTCCAGGAAGAACATGCCCGTGGTGGCCACGGCGCCCAGATACGCACAGAGACCGAGCAGCGGCTTCTTGCGCCCGGTGCGGTCGGCCGCCGCGCCCGCAAGCGGCATGACGAGGATCGCCACGATGACGGAGGCCGAGACCGAGTACGCGAAGAACGAGCCCGCGCGAACGGGGACGCCCAGCGGGTGCACATAACCGTCGGCGTCCGCCGCCGACTTGGCCACCGAGGTGAGATAGGGGCCGAGGAACACGGTCAGCACGCTCGTCGAGTAGACGGAGCACGCCCAGTCGTAGAAGTACCAGCCGCGCTGTTCGCGCCGCCGCTCGGCGACGCCGCCGTCTCCCCGTGCCTGCACGGTGTCGGTGCTCACCCGTGCCCCTCGCTTCCCCGTGGAACGTGGTTGTGCGCGGGGGCGTTCAGACCCAGGAGCCCCGGTCCTCGAGGACCTTGCGCAGCGTGTCGATGTGATCGGTCATGATGCCATCCACACCCAGGTCCAGCAGCCGGTGCATGCGATCGGGGTCGTTGATCGTCCAGACGTGCACCTGAAGGCCGAGTGCGTGGGCCTTGCGCACGAAGCGGCGGTCGGCCACGGGGATTCCCCACTGGGACTCGGGGACCTGGGCGGCGACCGCCGAGCGGCGCAGCTTCGCCGGCATGCCCCAGGAGCGCAACCTGAGGCCCAGGACACCGCGGGTGCCGTACGACGTCGCCAGGCGCGGCCCGGCCAGGCGCTGGGCGCGCACGACACGCGACTCCGAGAACGAGCCGACGCAGATCCGGTCCCAGCCGTCGATGCGCTCGATCAGGTCGAGCAGGGGGTGCAGGGCCGGCTCCGCCTTGATGTCGACGTTCCAGCGCACCTCGGGGAACTCCTCGAGCAGGTCCTCGAAGAGGGGCACCGGCTCGCTGCCGGCCACGCGCGCGTGCCGCACGTCCTCCCAGGGCAGATCGGCGATCCGCCCGGCCCCGTCCGTCACCCGGTCGAGCGTCGAGTCGTGGAACGCCACGAGTTTGCCGTCGGCGGTGGCGTGCACGTCCGTCTCGATGTAGCGGTAGCCCGCCGCCACAGCGCGCCGGAACTGGGTGAGGGTGTTCTCCAGACCGTCCGCGGCCCCGCCCCGGTGGGCGAAGGCGATCGGGCCGGGGTGGTCGAGATAGGGATGGCGTATGAGCGTGGTCACTGGGGCAGTATCGCTCCCTCCGGTTGCCCGGCGGCAACGACCGTGCTGCGCTGCGATGCCGAGGGGACGGCGAACACACGCAGGAAGAGCTGGACGAGCGGGCCGATGGACAGCGCGTACAGCAGGGTCCCGGCTCCGACGGTGCCGCCGAGGGCGAACCCGGTCGCGACGACGGCGACCTCGACCGCCGTGCGGATCAGCCGGACCGAGCGCCCGGTGCGCCGGTGCAGGCCGGTCATCAGGCCGTCGCGCGGGCCGGGGCCGAAGTTCGCCGCGATGTAGAGGCCGGTCGCGGCACCGTTGAGCACGATGCCCGCGAGGAGAAGGGGAACCCGTACCGTCAGGGCGCGTACGTCGGGGAGTACGGCCAACGTGGCGTCCATGGCGGCACCGATCACGAGGACGTTGGAGACAGTGCCGAGACCGGGGCGCTGGCGCAGTGGGATCCACAGCAGCAGCACGATGGCGCCCACGATCGTCAGCACTACACCCATGCTGAGTCCCGTCAGCTTCGCCAGGCCCTGGTGGAGGACGTTCCACGGCTCGAGGCCGAGGCCCGCCTCGACCAGGAGGGCGGAGCTCACGCCGTACAGCGCGAGACCTGCGTACAACTGGATCAACCGCCGTCCGAGCCGGCTCCTCGTGGACATGCCAGTGAACAAAACGAACCCCCCTGTGGTGACAGTGGCCTGACGCATGTCACTCTGTGGCTTGGAAACAGAAGCCATCCATGGCCAATTCCGGGAAGGTGGACTGGGAACATGGCGCAGTGGACCTCAGCGATGGGTGCGGCACAGCTCGCGCGGCTGCTCAGCTCCCAGCAGGACCGACCCGCAGGCCCAGGCACCCGCCGCCCGGCCGCCTACCGCGCGCTCGCCGACGGCATCCGGCTGCTCGTGCTCGAGGGCCGTGTCCCCGTCGCGGCCCGGCTGCCCGCCGAGCGGGAACTGGCGCTCGCCCTGTCCGTGAGCCGTACCACGGTCGCGGCCGCCTACGAGGCGCTGCGCACCGAGGGCTTCCTCGAGTCCCGCCGCGGAGCGGGCAGCTGGACGGCCGTGCCGGCCGGGAACCCGCTTCCGGCGCGAGGGCTCGAGCCGCTGCCGCCGGAGGCGCTGGGCTCGATGATCGACCTGGGCTGCGCGGCGCTTCCCGCACCCGAGCCCTGGCTCACCCGCGCCGTGCAGGGTGCGCTGGAGGAGCTGCCTCCCTACGCCCACACGCACGGCGACTATCCCGCGGGCCTGCCCGCACTGCGTTCCATGCTCGCCGACCGCTATACGGCGCGCGGCATCCCGACCATGCCCGAGCAGATCATGGTGACAACGGGAGCCATGGGCGCGATGGACGCGATCTGCCATCTCTTCGCCGGTCGCGGCGAACGCGTCGCGGTGGAGTCGCCCTCGTACGCCAACATCCTCCAGCTGATGCGGGAGGCGGGCGCCCGGCTGGTCCCCGTGGCCATGGCCGAGGGGCTCGGCGGCTGGGACCTGGACCGCTGGCGCCAGGTGCTGCGGGAGGCCGCACCACGACTCGCCTATGTGGTGGCGGACTTCCACAACCCCACGGGCGCGCTGGCCGACGAGGACCAGCGCCGCCGGCTGGTGGAGGCGGCCCGCTCCGCCGGGACGGTCCTGGTCGTCGACGAGACGATGAGCGAGCTGTACCTGGAGGAGGGCCTGGAGATGCCGCGCCCGGTGAGCGGCTTCGACCCGGCGGGCTCGACGGTGATCACCGTGGGCTCGGCGAGCAAGGCCTTCTGGGCCGGTATGCGTATCGGCTGGGTGCGGGCCGCCCCCGATGTGATCCGCAGCCTGGTCGCGGCCCGTGCCTACGCGGACCTGGGCACACCGGTGCTGGAGCAGCTCGCCGTCAACTGGCTGCTCAGCACCGGGGGCTGGGAACAGGCGGTCGACCTGCGCCGCAAGCAGGCCAGGGAGAACCGGGACGCCCTGGTCGACGCGGTGCGCACCCAACTGCCGTCGTGGGAGTTCTCGTTGCCGCAGGGCGGCCTGACGCTGTGGGTGCGCACCGGCGGCCTGTCGGGGTCCCGTCTGGCCGAGGTGGGGGAGCGGGTCGGTGTCAGGGTGCCGTCCGGGCCGCGTTTCGGCGTGGACGGCGCGTTCGAGGGATATGTGCGGTTGCCGTTCACAGTCGGCGGCGCGGTGGCGCAGGAGGCGGCGGTGCGCCTCGCGGCGGCGGCCCGCCTGGTGGAGACGGGCGCCTCGGGTCCGGCCGAGGCGCCGCGCAGCTTCGTCGCCTGACCCGGCCTTGCCCCGGGAGCGCCTGGGTGGCGCCCCCAGTGGTCCGCTCAGCCCTCCGCGGCCACGGCTTCCGCCGTCACCGCACGGGTGGACGTGCCACGCCCCGGCAGAAGCCCCAGGACCGCCTGCCGGTGGTGTTCGCTGGTCGCGTCGTCGTACGGGTCCGGGGTGGCCGGAACCTGGAGTCGGTGGACCGGGCCCGAGCCCAGGCGGGCGTAGCCGCGGCCGGGCGGTACCTCCTTGGTGGGCGTGGTGTGCGGCGGCGCGCCGAGCACGGCCTCCAGTTCCTCCCTGGTCGCGGGGCCCAGCGCGACCCGTGCGCGGGTGTACTGGCGCACCACGTTGGACAGGCCGTCGAGCCCGTCGAACTGCTCGGCGACCACGACCGTGACGTTCGCCGCGCGGCCGTGCCGCAGAGGCACCTGGAGCAGCGTCTGGGGATCGTCCCGCCCGCCGGCCGCCGCGAGATGTCCCAGCACGCTCGGCCGGTCCAGCAGGATCCACAGCGGGCGCCTGACGTCGTCCGGTGCGGCTTGTCCGGACTGCCGGGCCCGGTTCGCCGCGATCAGCCGCCGCTCGGTTTCATGGGTGGCCCACTCCAGGCTCGCCGCCGCGCCCGCGAGGCCGGACTCGACCGCGAGTACGCCGTCCCGGCCCGTCAGGCACGCGTACTCGCCGGTGGCACCGCCCTCGACGATCAGGATGTCGCCGTGCTGCAGGGCCTGGAGGGCGATCGAGCGCACCAGCGTCGTCGCACCGCTGCCGGGTGCCCCGGCGATGAGCAGATGAGGTTCCGTTGAGCGCGTCCCCGTGCGCCAGACCACCGGAGGAACGTCACGCTGCTCGTCGCCGTGGGTGAGGGGGAGGGTGCGCTGGACTCCGGTGGGGTCGGTGAAGCCGAGGACCGTCTCGCCGGGCGCGGTCACGAACCGCTGCGCGGTGATGTCGGTGGGCAGCGGGGGCAGCACGGTCATGGTGAGCTCGTTGCCCTCCTCGTCCCACTGGAAGTGGTACTCGCGGCCCCGGCCGGACTTGACGTGTACGATCTGCTCGATCCGCGCCCGCGACTCGGCCTCGCCGTCCTTGAAGTAGGGGGGGTAGCGGATCCGGAGCTGTGAGATACGGCCTGTCTCGTCGAACGCGAACGAGGACAACGTCTGGGTCCAGTCCCCGCCGGGCGAGTACAGCGGAGCCGGGTCGCCGACGACCGAGAAGTACGGCGCCAGCGCCTCGTACAGCGACCGCAGACGCTTGGTCTGGGCGTCGTCCGGACCCGTCGGCTGCGCCGGTCCGCGCTCGCGGCCCCGCCAGCCCGCCGCCGCCATGAGGGCGATGCCGGCGAGCAGCGGCCCGTACGGCACCAGGGCCACGACCAGGATCACCGAGGTGACCAGGAAGAGGAGCGGTCCCCGCCGGTCCTTCGGTGTCTCCGCCCACTTGCGCCGCCCGGCCAGGGCCAGCCGGCGCAGACCGCGCGTGATGGTGATCAGCGGGTGGAGGACATCCGTGGCGCCGCCCGCCGCCGTCCGGGCCAGCTTCCGGCCGCGGGCGATCTGTGCGCTGCCGTTGCTCAGAATGCGAGGGAGAGGGCGCCGGGACACGTCTTGCTCCAGGGGTGCGTGCGAAGGGGCGGCGGATTCAGAAATTGATCCCGCCCAGTAGGCTCGCGAGGCTTGCGCCCCCCGCCTTGATGCTCGGGGCCACGGCGGTGCTCGAGAGGTAGAACCCGAAGAGCCCGCACACCGTCGCGTGCGAGCTCTTCAGCCCGTGGTTGCGGCAGAACAGGAAGACGACGCTGCCGAGCACGACAACGCCCGAGATGTTGAGGATCATTGCTCTCTCCTGGTTCACGGGGGACAGTCACCATGAGTTCTTCCAGGTTCACAGAATGTATCCATAGGATAAAAGCTGCAACTGGGTGAAATTGCACAGATTTCCCCCGAACGGCGCAGCTGCCCCGCGTCCTCCGGGCCCGTCTGTCGCGCTCGCCGGAGCCTGTAGTGATCTTTGCCTCGTGCGGTGCCCGCCATGTGCCGCCGAAGCCAGTACGCTGGCGATTCACCCGTACGACGTCACCGCTCGTCGCCGTACGAGCCGTGTGCGACCGCCCCGCTCGCCGTCGCATGCGCCCGCAGTCCCCAGTAGCAGTAGTGAGAGGCGGTCCGGCCGATGAGCGAAGCCCCCGACCCCGAGGTCGTGGCGTTGGCGACCAAGATCTTCGATCTTGCGCGCCGAGGCGAGACCGAGGCGCTCGTGGCGTACGTCGACGCGGGCGTTCCGGCCAACCTCACCAACGACCGCGGCGACTCCCTGGTGATGCTCGCCGCCTACCACGGCCACGCCGACGCCGTCCGCGCCCTGCTGGAGCGCGGCGCCGAGGCCGACCGCGTCAACGACCGGGGTCAGACCCCGCTAGCCGGCGCGGTCTTCAAGGGTGAGATCGAGGTCATCCGGGCGCTCTTGGACGGCGGTGCAGACCCTGCCGCAGGCACCCCCTCGGCCATCGACACCGCTCGGATGTTCGGAAAGAACGACTTGCTCGAGTTGTTCGGCGCACATTGATGCGACTGCTCTGACCAGCGAAAACAACGAAAACGGGGGAGGCGGTACGGGGCCGCCCGAAATAAGGTCGCGGCAGCGCGAGACGCCGGGTCATCATGACGTCGTGATTCACGGACGCGATGGCTGGGCAGGTGTTGCCGCACCGCGCGGGCCGTGATCGGTCCGCATGGGCCACCGACGAGAGGCAGAGGAAGATGGTCTACAGCAAGCAAGAGACGGCGGGCGCACCGACGTGTTGTCACGCGACCAGGTAGTGCAAGTCCCCCGGTTGCGTCGACGCTTGATGTGAGGCTGTTTCCCATGTTCGAACCGGTCATAGCGCCCAGCGGTACGCTGCTCGGCCTCCTCCAGAGGGGCCGCGGCGACGGCACACTGCACGCGCTCACCGCGCCGCGGGCCGAGGCGCTCGCGGCTCTCAACCACTGTGTGCTGCGGGATCCCCGCCACGACTGGCAGGTGGAGAACCGCTCTCTCTACTACGCCCGGCTCTTCCTGGACCTGAACGGCGAGCTGGACGAGATCGAGGCGCACCTCTTCGGCGCCGAGGACGTCCTCGACACCGACGAGTGCCGCACCGGGCTCGCCCTCGCGGTTCTCGGGCACCTCGCCTCGTACGGCAGGCTGGACGCGCTCCACCTGCTGCGCAGGTACGCGGCCTCGGGCACCAACTGGGCCTGGGCCCTGGACGAGCTGGCGCTGCGTGACGACGACGCGGGGCTGCGCTCCCTCGCCGCGCCCGTGCTGGCGCGTTTCCCGGCCGACGCCGAGGGCGAGGCCGAACTCGCCGCCGCCGTCCGGGACGCCTTCGAGCCACGGCCCTGGCGGCTGTGGGCCGAGGACCCGCGCGAGTCCATCGCCACGCGGGTGCGTGCCGCCCAGGAGGCCGGCTGTTTCGACCGCTGGCAGCGGCAGTTGCAGGCAGGCGGCCCCCGGCCGGGTTGGAGCGTGCAGGCCGTCTTCGACTGGGCCCAGCAGGGCATCGAACGCGGTGCCGTGCTCCATGTGCCGGCCGCCCGGTGTCTCACCGCCGTAGCCGGTCCCGAGGACCGGCCCGAGATCGTCGAGGCCGCCCGCTCCGGCGGCGACGGAGCCCGCTGTACGGCCCTTCGCTATCTCGCCGACGGAAACGATCCGGACGCCCTCGACCTGATCGAGGGCGCCGTGTCCACCGGGTCCGCGCTGGTCGTCGACGCGGCCCTGGACGCCTTCGAACGCATGCGCAGTGTCGCTGCCGTCGACCGGGCGCGCGGCTGGGCGCACCGGCCCGACGCACTGGGCGGGGCCGCCGGGCGCATGCTCGCCTGCCGCGGTGGCGCACAGGACAGCGACCTGGTGCTGGCGGCCCTGCGGGAGGCGGTACGCGGCGAGGGCCCGGACGCGGCGACGCTGTGGACCCTCGTCGACGGCGCCGGACGGCTTGAAATCGCCTGTGCAGCGCCGGTTCTGCGCCATATTTACCGTGAGACCGCCTCGTCCCACCTCCGCGGCCGCGCCGCCCGAGCCCTGGCCGCGACCGACCCCTCATTCCCGGCGGGCTTCGCCGTCGAATGCCTCTGGGACTGCGAAGAGTCCACCCGGGAGATCGCCGCGCGGCACGCCGAGACGGGTGACACCCGTGTCGTCGAGCGGCTTCGCCGGCTGGCGGCGGATCCGGCCGAGGAGGCCGAGGTCCAGACCGCCGTTCGCAGCCGGATCGGGCCCGACATGCCCACCGTATGAACGTTCGGTGACTGTGAAGTCAGGGGAGTGTGGACACAGGCTGGCTTGCCCACCTGTGCAGCCCAACGCTCATGGGACGTTCTCCGTCCGGAAAGATCGACGTTGACGCGGCCACGTCCGGTACGGCGACAACACGGGTATGCGTGTCGTCATCGTGACCGAATCCTTTCCCCCCGATGTGAACGGCGTGGCCCATTGCGCGCTCCAGACCGCCCGGCACCTCGTCGATCGCGGTCACGCTCCCCTCGTCGTCGCCCCGGCCACCGGTGCCGGGAGCGGGCCCGACGCCCATGCGCCGTGGCCCATCGTCCGTATCCCCTCTCTACCGCTCCCCGGGTATCCCCAGGTACGCGTGGCACTCCCCAGCCGACGCGTCGCCGCGGCCATCACCGAACACCGCGCCGACATCGTGCATCTGGCCAGCCCCTTCGTCCTCGGCGTCCGTGGCATGGCGGCCGCCTCCCGGCTGGGCATCCCGGCCGTCGCCATCTACCAGACCGCCCTGGCCGGATACGCCCGTACCTACATGGGCGCCGGTGAGGCCGCGGCCTGGCGGCGCATCCGCTCCGTGCACGCCGCCGCCGACCGCACCCTCGCGCCCTCCAGCGCGGCCCAGAAGGACCTGGAGGCGCACGGTGTGCCCCGGGTGCAGCTGTGGCCCCGCGGCGTCGACACGGAGCGCTTCCGCTCCGACCTGCGGGACGAGGCGATCCGCCGGGAGCTCGCCCCGAACGGCGAGTTGATCGTCGGATACGTCGGCCGCCTCGCGCCCGAGAAGCACGTCGAACTCCTCGCCGGTGCCTGCGGCCTCGACGGCGTACGCGTCGTCGTCGTGGGCGACGGGCCGAGCGAGGCCACCCTGCGAAACGTCCTGCCCGGCGCCGCCTTCCTGGGCCGTCGCACCGGTGACGAACTCGCCCGGATCTTCGCCTCGCTGGACGTCTTCGTGCACACCGGCCCGTTCGAGACGTTCTGCCAGACGGTGCAGGAGGCCATGGCGAGCGGTGTGCCCGTAGTCGCGCCCGCCGCGGGCGGACCGCTGGACCTGGTGGACCACGGCCGCACCGGGCTGCTCGTGCCGCCCGGTGACGCGGACGGCTTCCGGGACGCAGTGGGGACGCTGGCCGCGGACCCCGCGCTGCGGGCGGAGTACGGGGACACCGCGCGCGCCACCGTCGAGGGCCGCACCTGGGCGGCCGTCGGCGACCTGCTCATCGGGCACTACACGGACGTGCTCGCCGCGCGCCGGACGGCGGTGGCGGCATGAGCTTCGCCACCGAGCGGGTCGGCGGCTCTCTGCGCATCGTGCGCCTCGCCAACTTCGTCGCGCCCTCCTCCGGAGGCCTGCGCACCGCCCTGCGCGAGCTGGGCAAGGGCTTCAAGGAGGCCGGCCACAGGCCGGTGCTCATCGTGCCCGGCGAGCGCTACAGCGACTGCGAGACCGAGCAGGGACGGGTCATCACCCTGCCCGGGCCGCTGCTGCCCGGTACCGGCGGCTACCGGGTCCTCACGGACAAGCGGCGGCTCACGGCCCTCCTCGAGGACCTGGACCCCGACCGGCTGGAGGTCTCCGACCGGACCACGCTGCGCTGGACCGGGAAGTGGGCGCGGCGCGCCCGGATCCCCGCCGTGATGGTCTCCCACGAGACCGCCGACGGAGTCCTGCGCACCTGGGGCCTGTCCGAGGACCTGTCCCGGCGCGCCGCCGACGCGCTCAACATCCGTACGGCGCACACCTACGCGCGCGTGGTGTGCACCACCGAGTTCGCCGAGCGCGAGTTCGTGCGGATCGGGGCCCGCAACGTCGTACGGGCACCGCTCGGCGTGGACCTGGAGGAGCGGCACCCCTCGCTCAAGGACGACGGGCTGCGCGACCGTTATGTGCGCGCGGACGAGACGCTGCTCGTCATGTGCTCCCGTCTCTCCGTGGAGAAGCGGCCCGGAACGGCTCTGGACGCCCTGGAGGCGCTGGTGCGCCGGGGACGGCGGGTCAAGCTGGTGATCGCCGGGGACGGGCCGCTGCGGGCCCGGCTCGAACAGCGTGCGCAGGAACGGCGGTTGCCGGTGACCTTCCTCGGCCACGTCGGCGACCGCACGCTGCTCGGCGCGCTGCAGGCCTCCGCCGACGTGTGCCTGGCCCCCGGGCCCGCCGAGACCTTCGGGCTCGCGGCCCTGGAGGCCATGGCCTGCGGTACGCCGGTGGTGGCCAGTTCCGCCTCGGCGCTGCCCGAGGTGATCGGCTCCGCGGGCGCCACCGCCGTGAACACCGGCGAGGCCTTCGCCGACGCCATCGACCAGTTGTTGGAGCGCTCGGAATGCGAGCGCCGGCAGGCGGCACGCGGGCGTGCCGAGTGCTTTGGCTGGAAGACCGCCGTGGACGCGTTCCTGGCGGCGCACGACGCACTACCCAGTGTCCCGCCGTCGGTGGCAGCCGACGGCCTGATACGAGACATCGCCCGGGAGGGTGTGGCATGAGACCGCTGCGTTTCGTCGCGCTCGGCGACTCGCTGACGGAAGGGGTGGGGGACCCCGTCGGGGACACCTGGCGGGGTTGGGCCGCGCTGCTGGCCGGCGGACTGGCCCCCATGACCACCCCTGCGGAGTTCACCAACCTCTCGTTCAGCGGCGCCCAGACCCGGGACCTTCTGGAACGTCAGACCCCTCAGGCGCTCGAGATGCGTCCGGATGTCGCCTCCGTCCTCATCGGCGTCAACGACACGCTGCGCTACACCTTCGACATCCACGCGGTCGCCGCCCGGCTCGACAAGGTGTACGCGGCCTTCCGGGCCCAGAACACGGTGCTGTTGACGGCCTGTCTGCCCGATCCCGGGTCGATGCTCCGGCTGCCCGGAGCGCTGGCCCGTCCGCTGGCCCGGCGGCAGCGCGCCGTGAACACGGTGGTGCACGCCCTGTCCGAACGGTACGGGGCCGTGCATCTGCACGCCGAGGGCGGTGACTGGATCAGCGACCGCGCCATGTGGAGCGCGGACCGGCTGCATCCCGGTGAGCGCGGGCACCGCCAACTCGCCCGGCACTTTCACGCGCTGCTCGCCGAGGCGGGTGTCGCGACCGGCGCCGCGCCGACGGCCGAGCCGGAGTTCCCCCCGCCGACCCGCTCGGCCAGCCTGCTCTGGCTGGCCACCGCAGGTACGGCCTGGGTGGCGCGGCGATGCACCGACCTGCTGCCGCAGTTGCTCACCCTGGCCGCTGCCGAGGTGCGCCACAAGGCCAGGGGCACCAGCGCACGGCTGGACCTGAGCGCGTCGGCAGCGGTCGCGTCCGCGCTGGCCTCGCTGTCGGTGGCCGAACAGCCGGATGCGGCGTGATCCGGCCGCCTAGCGGCGGCTGACGGAAGTGAACCGGATGGGGGTACCCGGAGTCGCCTGGGCGGCCGCCGCGAGATCGGCGGACCGGACGACGGCTATCACCGGGTACCCCCCGGTCGTCGGATGGTCGGCGAGGAAGACGACAGGTCGCCCGTCGGGCGGTACCTGGACCGCTCCCAGAACCATTCCCTCACTGGGCAGTTCACCGTCCCTGGCGCGCGCAAGGGGAGGGCCCTCGGTGCGCAGGCCGACGCGGTTGCTCGCGGGGGACACGCGGTACGCGCGCGTGAGGAGGGTGCGGATCGCCTCCGCCGTGAACCAGTCGTCGCGTGGCCCGGGCGTCACACGGAGCACCAGTTCGGAAGGCGGACCCGGCTGGGGAGCGACGTCCACGCACGCGTGGCCGCCGGCCGGCAGGCCCATGGGCAGCACCGCACCGTTCGTCAGCGGTGGCGGACCGAGGCCGGAGAGCAGATCCGTGGACCGGCTGCCGAGAACCGGCTCCACCGCCACGCCGCCGGAGACTCCCAGGTAACCGCGCACTCCGGACAGCGCGGGCCCGATGTCCAGCAGCGCGCCGGCCGGGACGCGCACCGGCGCACCCCAGGGCGCGGGACGGCCGTCCACCGTGACCGTGCAGGGCGCCCCGGCGACCGCCACGGTGACCGCCGAACGCGGCCGAACGGCACATCCGTCGACGGTGGTCTCCAGCACGGCCGCCTCCGGAGGATTGCCGACCAGCCGGTTCACGAGCGCCGCCGCGGGGGCGTCGAGCGCCCCCGAGCGCGGCACCCCGAGATGGGCGTGGCCGGGCCGTCCCCGGTCCTGCACGGTCGTCAGCGCCCCGGCCCGTACGACGCACAGCGCGCGGTCCGTCATCCGGGCCCCACCGGGACGAAGCGGACGCGGGCGCCCGGAGTGAGCAGCGCGGCCGGAACGCGCGCGTGGTCCCACAGGACCGCCTCGGTCGTGCCGATGAGCTGCCAGCCGCCCGGCGAGGAGCGCGGGTACACGCCCGTGTATGGGCCCGCGAGCGCCACCGCGCCGACCGGGACGGCGGTGCGCGGGGTGTCCCGGCGGGGTACGCGGTAGCGGTCCGGCAGACCGGTCAGATAGCCGAAGCCCGGCGCGAACCCGCAGAACGCCACACGGAACTCGGCCGCGGAGTGGATCCGTTCGACCTCGCGGAGTGGCACGCCCCACAACGCGGCGACGTCCGGCAGATCGGGACCGTCGTACCGTACGGGGATCTCGATCACCTCCTGGACGCGCGCCGGGACCGGCGGGATCTCCCAGCCGGCCAGCCGCTCAGCGATCCGGGAGGGTTCGCGCAGGCCGTCGAGCAGGACCGTACGGGCCGCCGGCACGATTTCGCGCACCGTCAGCTCGCCGCCGGCCCTGCGGCGCAGCAGTTCGGCGTGCAGGGCCTTGGCCTCCTCACCGGAAGCGACCTCCAGAAGCAGGGCGTCGTCACCGACGGGCAGTGCCCTCATGCGAAGGCCTCCACGCCGATGCCCGCGGCCTCCAGCTCGGTGCGCACCCGGCGGGCCAGATCGACCGCTCCCGCCGTGTCCCCGTGCAGACACAGGGACCTCGCCCGTACGGGGATGTCGCGTCCGGAGTGCGCCGCGACGACCCCGCAGCGGGCGAGACTCACCGATCGCTCCACCACCGTGTCGGGATCGGTGACCACCGCACCGTCCTGACCGCGCGGTACGAGCGTGCCCTCCTCGGTGTACGCGCGGTCCGCGAACGCCTCCGTGACGACGGAGAGCCCGGCTTTCTCGGCCACCTCGAGGAAGCGCGAGCCGGGCAGCCCGAGCACGGGCAGCGCGGCATCGGCGAGCAGCACGCCCTCGACCACGGCCTGAGCCTGCTCCTCGTCGTGGACCACCCGGTTGTAGAGCGCGCCGTGCGGTTTCACATACGACACGCGGGAGCCCGCGGCGCGCGCGAAGACCTCCAGAGCGCCGATCTGGTAGGCGACTTCGGCCGCCAGCTCCGCGGGCGGCACGTCCATCGCACGTCGCCCGAATCCGGCCAGGTCACGGTAGGAGACCTGGGCTCCGATCCGTACACCGCGGCCGGCCGCCAGCTCACACACGCGCCGCATGGTGACCGCGTCGCCGGCGTGGAAGCCGCAGGCCACGTTGGCGCTGGTGACGACCGACAGCAGCCGCTCGTCGTCGGTGAGCCGCCACCGGCCGAAGCCCTCGCCGAGGTCGGCGTTCAGATCGATCATGGTCCCTCCTGGTCGGGCGACGTCAGGCGACGCGGTACTGCTCGTCGCGGGCGTCGGTGACGAACATCTGTCCCGGTGCGTGCGTGATGGCGAAGGGCGGGCGCGAGGCCATCACCGCTGCCTGCGGGGTCACGCCGCAGGCCCAGAACACCGGGATGTCGTCCGGTTCGGCGTCCACCGGGTCGCCGAAGTCGGGTCGGCCGAGGTCTTCGATGCCGAGGCCCGACGGGTCGCCGCAGTGTACGGGGCTGCCGTGTACGGCCGGGAGCAGACCGCTCTCCCGGATCGCCGCCCCCAGGTGCCGCGGCGGCACCGGACGCATGGACACCACCATGGGACCGTGCAGTCGCCCCGCGGGACGGCACTGGCGTCCGGTCACATACATCGGGACGTTGCGGCCCTGCTCGATATGGCGCATGGGGACGCCCGCCTCGATGAGTGCCCACTCGAAGGTGAAGCTGCACCCGATGAGGAAGGACACCAGGTCGTCGCGCCAGTGTTCGAGGACGCCCGTCGGCTCGTCCACCAGCTCGCCGTCGCGCCACACCCGGTAGCGCGGCAGATCGGTGCGCAGGTCGGCGCCGCCCGCGAGGGCCGTGCCGAACGAGCCGGCGTCCGTGACGTCCAGGACCGGGCAGGGCTTCGGGTTGCGCTGGCAGAACAGCAGTGTGTCGTAGGCCCAGTCGGCCGGGACCGAGATGAGGTTGGCCTGGGTGTGGCCCGCGGCGACTCCGGCCGTGGGGCCCGTCAGCCCCTCCCGGAAGCGGGCTCGGGCCTCCTCGGGGCGCCACGCGTGCGCGTGCTCGTCGACGAGCATGACGGCGCGGTCCTCCGTACGGTTCACCACAGTTCCTTTCTGCGCGTCTCCGGCAGTGCCAGCAGTGCCAGCGCCGCAAGGCCGTACCCCACCGCGCCGAAGACCAGCGCCCCGCCCATGCCCCAACTGTCGGCGAGGAAGCCCACCAGGGTCGGGAAGACGGCGCCGACGGCGCGACCGGTGTTGTACGTGAAGCCCTGTCCCGTGCCCCGCACCGCGGTCGGGTACAACTCGCTCAAGTAGGCCCCGAAGCCGCTGAAGATGGCCGACATGCAGAACCCCAGCGGGAAACCGAGCACCAGGAGAAGGGTGTTGGCGCCGCTCGGGATGTTCGCGTACACGACGATGCACAGCGCCGAGAGCAGTGCGAACAGCCAGATGTTGCGCTTGCGTCCCAGCCGGTCGGTGAGATGGCCGCCCGTGAGGTAGCCCACGAAGGCTCCGGAGATCAGGAAGGCCAGGTAGGAGCCGGTGCCGACGACGGACAGCCCGCGTTCCGTCTTCAGATAGGTCGGCACCCAGGTCGCCAGCGTGTAGTAGCCGCCCTGGACGCCGGTGGAGAGCAGGCTCGCGAAGACCGTGGTGCGCAGCAGACCCGGCGACCCGTCCCTGCCGGGCTGGAAGATGGCCGCGAACGACCCCTTGTCCTCGCTGCGTTCGCGCTCGGCCAGCGCTCCGGGCGCGTCGTGCACCCGGCGGCGCATCCAGATCACCAGCAGCGCGGGCAGCGCTCCGGTCCAGAACATCACACGCCAGGCCAGGTCGTAACCCGCGAAGGAGAAGACCAGCGTGTAGACGACGGCGGCCAGCGCCCAGCCGACGGCCCAGGAACTCTGGATCGCGCCGAGCGTTCGCCCCCGGTGCCTGGCGCTCGCGTACTCGGCCACCAGGATGGCGCCGACCGCCCACTCGCCGCCGAATCCGAGGCCCTGGAGCGCGCGGAACACCAGCAGCGTCTCGTAGTTGGGGGCGAAGCCGCACGCGACCGTGAAGACGGCGTACGTGACCACCGTGATCATCAGGGCCCTGACCCGTCCGACACGGTCGGCCACCACGCCGGCGGCAGCGCCGCCGACCGCCGACACCACCAGGGTGACCGTGGTGAACAGGCCGGTCCGGCCGCTGTCCAGACCGAAGTACGCCGCCAGCGCGACCATGCTGAGCGGCAGCGTGAAGTAGTCGTACGAGTCGAGGGCGTAGCCGCCGAAGGCGCCGGCGAAGGCCCGCCGGCCGCGCGGGCCGAGTGCGCGCAGCCAGCCCAACGCGCCGTCGTCGGCGCTGCGTTCGACCGCGTGGGAGGGGCGTCGGCGGTCAGGGGCCTGGAGGGAGGGTTCGTGCTCATGGGCACCTCGCAGTGAGGGATGGGGGGTGCTTGCTGGATGAGCAGTGCTGTTCGGGACGGACTGGTCGTGGGGAAGGGACCGTGCCGAGCGGAAGCCGCGGCACCGCGGTGAGGAGCGGAGCGGTGCCGTGCGTAGCAAGGTAGAGGATCGTTGAACGATCCTTCAATACCCATGTTGTTTCGTTCTTGTATCTGCGATTGAATTCCGGGCATGGCAGAGCAGCTGACGGGACTGGCCGACGACCGCGCCCTCCTGGGGCGCACCAGCACGGCCGAGCGGGTCTCGGACATCCTCAGGAGCCGGATCGCCGAGGGCTTCTTCCCGCCCGGCACCCGGCTGTCGGAGGACGGCATCGGCGGCGCGCTCGGTGTCTCGCGCAACACGCTGCGCGAGGCGTTCCGCCTGCTCACCCACGAGAGGCTGCTCATCCACGAGTTGAACCGCGGGGTCTTCGTACGGGTGCTGACCGTCGAGGACGTCGAGGACATCTACCGCACCCGCAGCCTGGTCGAGTGCGCGGTCGTACGCGGTCTGGGCGAGCCGCCGTACGCCCTCGACGGTCTCGCCGGGGCTGTCGCGGAGGGGCAGCGAGCCGCGCGCGAGGGTGACTGGAAAGGGCTGGGCACAGCCAACATCCACTTCCACCGCGAACTCGTGGCGCTCGCCGGAAGCGAGCGGACGGACGAGCTGATGCGCAGCGTCTTCGCCGAACTGCGGCTGGCCTTCCACGTCGTGGACGATCCGAGGCAGCTTCACGAGCCGTATCTCGCGCGCAACGAGCGGATCCTCCAGGCCCTGCAGACGGGGGACCGGACCGAGGCGGAGCAACTGCTCGCGGTCTACCTGGCGGACTCGCTCGAACGGGTCGTGGAGGTGTACCGGCGGCGGGTGGCCGGCGGGGAGCAGACGACCGGCTGAGCGCAGCCCCGGGCGCCAGTGGGGGAGGGGCGTGACCTTCCCGGACACGGGGCACCTCGCGAGACCGGTCACGCACGGCCCGCGGAAGGATCCCGGCCCTGGGCCGCCCTGGCGGGGGCGCATCCGCGCCGTTTGGGTCGTTGTCAGACCAAGGACCTAATCTGTGCACCGTGACTTCGCTTGCATCGCCGGACAGTGTGCCGCCCCAGCTCAGCGCGGGGCCGCGCCCCGCGCTGGGGCCGGCCGCCGACGAGGGGCTGGCGCGGCGGCTGCGCGCGCTCGCCTGCACGGCGCCGCTGCACGACCTCGACGCACGCAAGGCGAACCTCGCGGGCGAGTACTCGGTGTACGGGATGGCGGAGATCGCGCTCGCCGCCATCGACCTGGTCACGCTGAACATGGACTTCGACACCGGCGCCGACCACGACCAGATAGTCGCCCGGCTCATCCCGCGCATCGCCGCCCAGGCCCCGCGGCGCCCGGTCGTCGAACACGAGCGCGTGGCCCGCTGGGTCCTGGAGAACCTGATCAACGTCGGCAGCGTCGACCGCGGCTTCCGTGCCGTTTACGGCACATTTGCACCCGACGGCACCTATGTCCGCAGGGACTACGACTTCAAACTGATCGAAGAGGTGCCGGGATACGGCGGAGGCGTCTACCTCAGGACGACGGACGAGGCGGTTAACGTCCTCGTCGGCGCCCTCGACACGGACGTCACCAGCGCCCAGATCGCCGCCGAGGTCAAGTTGGAGGTGCTGATCAGCCGCGGGCGCCTCGCCGACGCCCAGCTCGCCGCCGAGCAGGCGCGCTACCGGACGGTGCAGTACTCGGAGTCGCTGCGCAGGGCACTGGAGGCCACCCGGCGCAACGTCCGGGCGGTCGACTGGCTGAACGCGGTGCCGGACATGATCGCCGAAGCCCTCGACCACGTCGCCGACCGCTACCGTCACGAGAACGCGATCCTCACCAACATCCGCAGGGCCCGCGACGAGTCCGAGGACCCCGACCAGAAGCGGCGCGCCGCCGAGCTCGTCGACATCGTCAAGGACTGCATCCGCCGGCACACCCAGTTGCAGTCCCGGCTCCTGGAAGCGGGCCCGCTGTTCCGCGCCGAGCAGGACCGGCAGGCGTTCGCCACCCCCCTGGCGACCTCGGGCACGGACCTGTACGGGCACCTTCTCGCCCCGCTGCTGCCGCTCCCGCTGAAGCAGGCGATCCGTGTCACAGGCGCCTTCTTCGCGCACGGCACGGGGCTGCGCACGCCCGGGTCCGTACGGGTCGCGGACCTCGTCGAGCTGCTGCTGACCCCTCCGGTCGAGCGTGAGCACCTCGGGGCCGAGATGCCCGAGCCCGATCTGATCGCCACCCCGGACGACAGCCGGTTCAGCGAGGAGCAGCTGGCCGCCGCGACGGAGCTGCTCGACCTGCCGGCGGACGCGCCGCGGCGGCTGTCGGGGCTGCTCGCACAGGCGCGCCGACAGGACCCCGAACTTCCCTACCTCGTGGCCCTGCTGGCCGTGCACGCCGCGAGCCCGCCGGTCGGCACGGCCTATCGGCAGGGCGAGGAGAAGCTGCTGTTCGCCGTGGACGACGGCACGGAGCTGGACGATCCCGAGTTCGGCGGTGCGGATCTCATCGTCGGTACGGCGCTGCTGGATGCGGCCGGCATGGCGGCGGACCGGACGGAGGCGGCATGACCGGCCATCAGTACCAGTACAGCAAGGAGTCCCGACCGTGACCGAGCACGTCGAGTGGAGTGAGCCGCAGCCCACCGCCGCACCGGCGAGTGCCGCCGTCACCCCCGCCGACGCCGCCGACGCCGCCCGGCTCGTCGCCTTCGGTCTGCAGCCGAGGCTCCAGCCCGCCCGCGACCAGGAGTACACGGAGCTGCTGCGCCGCTACCGCGAGGACCCGCCGTTCGCGCGGCTCGCCGACGCCGTCGCCACGGGGCTCGGTCTGGTGGTGCTCGAGGTGTCCCCGCGCGCGGGGATGGCCGTGACCGCCGCCGAGGACTCCGTCTTCGCGGTCCGCATGGGCGAGTACGCGCGTCGGACCTCGACCGACTCCGCCGACCGTTTCCTGCACGGCCTCGCCCATCTCGCCGTGGCCGCCCTCGCCTTCCCCCGCCCCGACGACCTGGCCGACGACGGCTACATCGGACGCGTCTCGGTCCACGGCGTCGACGCGTTCGTGCGCCAGGCCTGCCGCCGTCTCGAGGAGCGGGCCGAGCAGCAGGGGGAGAACACCGACCCGTCGACGGACGCGCCGGGCCTGGAGGCGGCCTGGCGGATCTGGGCCAGACGCAGCGCCACCGGCGCCACCAAGGACGCCCGCAGACTGGCGGGATCCACCACCGGCATCGTCGGCAAGGCCGTCGCGTTCCTCACGGACTCCGGGTTCCTGCAGCGCACCGGCGACGACAACGGCGGCACCTACCGCACGACGGCCCGCTACCAGCTCCAGGTGCGTGACATGGCGGGCAGCGCGGCCATGGCCGAACTCCTCGAACTGGGCATCGTCCCGGTCACCGACGGCACGGCCACCCTGCTGCCCGCCGAGGACACCGACGACCTGGAACTGGTGGCCGACGCCGGACTGCCGTTCCATTCCGGAAGCTCCTGAAGCCCCGCGTCTTCCCGAACTTCCGCACGTTTCCCACGACTCAGCAAGACTTACGACGAGAGTCCGCCGCCATGTACGAGCTGTCCCGGGTCCGCCTCTACTCCATCGGTCCGGCCGGTGCGCGCTATGCCGACACCGTGCTGGACCTCCGGGGTGTGGGTGATCCGGTGCCCGACCCCGCGCCCGCCCAGGCGGAGTTCTTCGAGGAGGAGCCCCAGGGCCCGCCGCGCCGGCCGGCAGCCGCCGGCGTGCTCTTCCTGGAGAACGGCGGTGGCAAGTCCGTTCTGCTCAAGCTGATCTTCTCGGTGATGCTGCCCGGTCATCGCAACACCCTCGGCGGCGCTAGCTCGGGCGTGCTGCGCAAGTTCCTGCTCGCCGACGACTGCGGACACGTGGCGCTGGAGTGGCAGCACACCCTGACCGGCGAGTGCGTCGTCGTCGGCAAGGTGAGCGAATGGCGGGGACGTCAGGTCTCCAGCGATCCGCGGAAGTTCGCCGAGGCCTGGTACTCCTTCCGGCCGGGCCCGGGGCTCAGCCTCGACAACCTGCCGGTGGCCGAGTCCACCGCCGTACGGCCGCCCGCCGAAGGCACGTCCGGGGCGCGGGGACGGCGCCGCACGATGAAGGGCTTCCGGGACGCCCTGACGGAGGCGGGCAAGGCTTACCCGCACCTCGAAGTGCACTGGGAGGAGATCCACGACCGCTGGAACGAGCATCTGACCGACCTCGGCCTGGATCCCGAACTCTTCCGCTACCAGCGGGAGATGAACGCCGACGAGGGCGAGGCCGCCGGACTCTTCGCGGTCAAGAAGGACTCCGACTTCACGGACCTGCTGCTGCGCGCGGTCACCGACACCCGGGACACCGACGGACTCGCCGACCTGGTCAGCGGTTTCGGCAACAAGCTGGGACGCCGCTCCGAGCTGATGGCCGAGCGGGACTTCACCGCCGGTTCGGTGGACCTGCTCGGGCGCATCGTCGACGCCGCCGAGACACGGTCACGGGCCCGGGACATCCACGCGGGCGCGGAGCGAAGGACCCGGACCCTGGCCCGGCGGCTGGCCGCGCGCGCCGTGCGTGAGCGGGTACGGGCCGCTGACCTGGCCCAGCGCGTCACCGCCGCCGCGTACGCCGTCACCCATGCCGAAGGCGCCCGCGAGCGCAGCGCGCTGATCGCGGCGGAGCTGGCCTACCGGCACGCCTCGCTGGCGCTCGCCGAAGCGGAGAAGGCCGCGGCAGCCCAGAAGCGCGAGCTGGCCGACGCCCGCCAGCTGTACTCCGCCTGGCAGGCCGCCGAGGCCGTGCTCCGGCACCGCGCGGCCGCCGACCGCTCCGCCCGCGTGGCGGCCGCCATCCGCGAGGCCGAGCGGGACGCCGCGCCGGCGCTCGCCGCCCGCGCCAAGGCCGCCGTCGATCTCGTACGGGCGCTGCACGCGGCCGCGGAGAGCGCCGAGACCCTCGCCAACGAGGAGGAAGCGCGTTCGGCCGCGCTCCAGGAGGTGGGCGAGTCCGCCTACCGGGACTCGACCGCCGCCGCCACGGACGCCCAGCGTGCCCGCAGCGAGGCCGGACATCTGCGCCAGCGGCTCGCCGAGGTCGAGCAGGAGACCGCCGAGGCCGTGCGAGCGGGCTGGCTGGACGGCAGCGCCGCGGACGCCGACCCGGCGAGGGCCGCGCTCGACGCGAGCGACGCCGAGAAGACGGCCGTCGCGGCCTGGGACACCGCACGCGAAACCTCCCACCGGGCCTCCGAGCATGCGCGCGAGGCCGCGTCGGCCGAGACCCGCGCGGAACTGACGGCGGCGCGCGCCGCTGATGCGGCCATCGCCGCCGAACGGGCCTACGACGCGGAGCGCCGCACAGCTCAGGCGCTGGCGGCCGAGCAGCGGCTGGCCGAACTGCTGAACCTGTCCGGCACCGGCCAGGGCCCCCGGGTCCCCGGCCCCCGCCGTGACGAGGAGAGCGGCACGGCGCAGGCACCGGACCCGGGAGAAGGGGCCCTCGCCCCCGAGGAGCTGGACCGTTTCGCCGACGAACTGCGCGAGCTGCTCGACGAATTCGTCTCCTCGGCCGAGCGCCAGCTCTTCGAACTGCGGACCGCTGCGGCCGACGACGCCCGCATCCTCGGTTCGCTCGGTGACGGTGGCCTGCTGCCACCGGGACCGGACGTGCTGGCGACCGTGGAGTTCCTCGGCGAGCGCGGCATCCCCGCGCTGCCCGGCTGGCGCTATCTCGCCCAGGCCGTCGACCCCGCCGACCACGCGCGTGTGCTGGCCGCCCGGCCCGAACTGGTCGACGGCGTGATCATCACCGACCCGGCCTCGCACGCCCGGGCCCGCGAGGCGCTGAGCGACGCCGCGCTGCTGCCGCGCTCCGCCGTCGCGGTCGGCACGGCCGCCGCACTGCTCGCCCCGGCTCCGGCACTCTCCGAGAGCGACGGCGGGGACGTCTTCCTGGTACCGCCGAACCCGGCCATGCACGACGAGCACGCCGCCGACGAGGAGCGCCAGGCGCTGCGCGCGCGGGCCACCGAGCGGGACGAGGAGATCCGCGGGCTCGCGGTACGGCTCGGCAAGGACCGCGAACTGGCGGCGCGGCTGGCGTCCTGGCGCACCGGCTGCCCCGCGGGACGGCTCACCGAACTCGCCACGGCGGCCCTGGACACACGCGCGTTCGCCGAGGAGGCCGAGGCAGACCTGGCCGAGGCGCGCACCGTCCGTGCCGAAGCCGACGAGGCGGCGGCCGAGGCCGCCCAGGTGCGCGACGAGCGGCAGGAGGCCGCACAGAAGGCGCGGCGCGCCGCCGACGCGCTCGCCGGGCTCGCCTTCCGGCTGCGCGAGCGCGCGGGCTGGCAGGTCAAACTGCGGGAACTCGCCGACGACGCCATCGAGTCGGAGGCCCGCGCCCAGTCCTGCCTGGAGCGTGCCCGCGCCGCCGACGAGGACCGGCGTGGCGCCCAGCGCGCCGCCGACGACGCCCGCCGTACGGCGCGCGCGCTGCGTGCCGAGCGCGCGGAGATCGCGGGCGCTCCCGACGACGTGCCGGAAGGCGACGCGGAGCCGTCCAAGAGCTCCCTGCCCGCCCTGCGCGAGGCCTACCGGGCCGCCTCCCAGCTGTACGAGAAGGTGGGCGTCGGCGCCGACCTGCGGGCTGAACAGGCACGGGCCGAGAGCGACGAGTCCGCGGCACTCGCTGAGCTGGAGCGGCTCAGCAACAAGGTTCGCACCCGCGCCGAGCAGCTCCTACAGTCACCGGACGGCTCCGACGGCCCGTCCCGGCAGGCCGCCGCCGCACGTGCGGAGGAGCTGGTGCAGCTGCTGGAGACGCGTATGTCCACGGCAAGCGAGCAGCTCGGGCGGTTGCGCGGCGAGGCCGAACGGCACGCACCCGGGAACGGCGAGGCCCACACCGAGCTGCCCGGGGAACTGGTCCCCCGGGACACCGAGCACGCGCAGGCCCTGCTGCGCACGGCGAGCGGTGAACTCGCCTCCCGCGTCGATGCGCTCGCCGAGGCCCGCGAGGCCCATGCGGAACTCCTCGGGGCCCACCGCGCCGCCGAGGACGCGGCGGGCGGCTTCGACGAGGTCGCGGCCATGCTTCGCGACCTGCTGCGCGAGCACGCCCCGGACGAGGAGCAGGAGGAACCGGAGCCCTACCCCGGCACGCTCGAGGAAGCCCGCCGGGCCGCCGCCGAGATGCGCCGTTCGCTGCGCGGCTGCGCCGCCGACCTGTCCGCCGCCGAGGCGGCCGTGCGCGAGGCGAGCGACGTCCTCGTACGGCACGCCAACTCCACCCGCTACGAGCAGGTCCGCACCCCCGCCCGGCAGCAGATCCGCGAACTGCCCGCCTCCGCGCTGCCCGAGCACGCACAGCGCTGGGCGCAGGCCTTCGCCCCCCGGCTGCGCGTGCTCACGGATGAACTGGCGCAGCTGGAACGCAACCGCGACTCCATCGTGGACCGGCTGCGGGGCCTGGTCGAGACGGCGCTCGCCACGCTCAGGTCGGCCCAGCGGCTGTCCCGGCTGCCCGAGGGTCTCGGTGAATGGTCTGGGCAGGAGTTCCTGCGGATCCGTTTCGACGAGCCCGACCCCGCCACGCTGAGCGAGCGGCTCGGCCAGGTCATCGACGAGGCGACCCGCGCGGCCGTCAAGAAGAACTCGGACCTCAGGCGCGACGGCATGTCGCTGCTCCTGCGCGGAGTGAGCGCGGCACTCCAGCCGAAGGGCGTTGCTGTGGAGATCCTCAAGCCCGATGCCGTACTGCGCGCCGAGCGGGTTCCCGTCGGTCAGATGGGCGACGTGTTCTCCGGTGGACAGCTGCTCACCGCCGCCATCGCCCTGTACTGCACGATGGCGGCCCTGCGCAGTAATGACCGCGGCCGCGACAAGCACCGTCACGCCGGAACGCTTTTCCTGGACAACCCCATCGGGCGCGCCAACGCGACCTATCTGCTGGAGCTCCAGCGGGCGGTGTCGGACGCCCTGGGCGTGCAACTGCTGTACACCACCGGGCTGTTCGACACCACGGCGCTCGCCGAGTTCCCGCTGGTGATCCGGCTGCGCAACGACGCCGACCTGCGGGCCGGACTCAAGTACATCCGCGTGGAGGAACACCTCCGTCCAGGACTGCCGCAGCAGCTCCAGGCCGAAGAAGCGGTGCACAGCGAGATCACGGCGACACGGATGTTCAAGCGACCGGCCGTGGGCGCCCCGTAGCCCGCTGGGCTGTCAGGGATGGGAGAGCTGCCCGGTTCCGCCCTGCCTGCGTATCCGTTCCTGCCGCTGCTCGACGGCCCGCGCCTGGCGGTGGGCCGTGCGGCGCTCCCGGCGCAGGGCACGTGCCGTGCTGCTCGGGACCGACACCACTCCGTGGCGCTGGTTCCACACCTGCCGTGTCACCCAGACGTCCAGCACACCCCAGGTCGCCACCACCGTGCTGGCCACGCTGCTGAGCACCAGGGGGAACGCCAGCCAGGAGCCCGCCAGCGTGCACAGAAAGGCGATCACCGCCTGGATCAGCGTCACCGAGATGATCAGCACCGCCCGCACCGCCGCCGTGCGCACGGGATCCGGCAGCCGCCTGCGGCGCGCGGGCTCCTCGACCCACAACGGCCGGTAGTTCGGCGCCTCGTACCGCGCTTCACCCGGCGCGGGGACCGACTCGCCGACCGGGCGGCGCCCGGACGGTATCTCCAGGCGCGCGTCCGCCGGAACGGCGCGTTCCGGTGCCCGCGGGTTCCCTCGCTCCACCCTGGGCCCCAGGGCCCCCGTCCCGTGCGTCTCCCGCTCCGCCGTGCCCATCAATGCGTCACTCCCCACCGCCCACAGCCCTCTTGCCCGGTGTCATCTGACCCCGGCTCCCCAGTGGCTGCCCGGCTTGCGCTGTTTTACGCCACCTGAGTGCGGCATGCGGTGCCTGTGACCGAATCCGCCCCCGTTTCCCGTACAGGAAGACGATCGATGTCGACCGATGATTCCCGAGTGAACGAAAATTTCCGGCCAAGAGACCCGGGTTCCCCTTGCACGACTTCTTACGCCGGACGCCGGTTTCGGGTAGGCAATCTCCCGTAATGGCGTGACAACGGCCCATCTTCCGTCGGCAGTCCAGGGGCCGGCGCACGCGGCCGGCCCTTCGAGATACGCCTGTGTCGGTAGTAGGCTCGCGCCGTTTGTTGACGCACATGTGTACCCCCGGACCGCGGGGGGCCGAGCTGGGGGAGGCCATGCGCTTTCGCGGGAAGTCCATCCGCCGGAAGATCGTGGCGCTGCTTCTCGTGCCGCTGCTGTCCCTGACCGCCATCTGGGCCTTCGCGACGGTGCTCACCGGCCGTGAGACGCAGTCGCTGTTCACGGTCTCGGACGTCGTCGAGAAGGTCGGCTACCCCACCGAGGACACCGTGCGCGTTCTGCAGCAGGAGCGCCGCCAGGCCCTCGTCTACCTCGCCGACCCGCGCGCCTCCGACGCGCTCGCCGCGCTCCGGCGCAGCCGCGCCGCCACCGACGAGATGGTCGACAAGCTCCGTCGCGACGGCAAGGACACGGACCTGCAGGACGAGATGGGACCGGGCACCGCCGATCGCCTCAGCTCGATCCTGGACGCCCTGGACGGCATCGACTCGCTCCGGCGCAGCGTCGAGGAAGGCACCGTCAACCGCGCCCAGGCCCTGGACCTCTACGACCGTCTCGTCGATCCCTGTTTCACGCTCCTCGCCAATCTGCAGGTCCTCGACAACATGGAGATGGACAAGGAGGGCCGCGCTCTCGTCGAGGTCTCGCGGGCCCGCGAACTGCTCTCCCGCGAGGACGCCCTCCTGGGCTCCGCGCTCGTGGCCGGCCGGATCACCCGTGACGAGATCCACGACGTCTCCGATCTCGTCGCCCAGCGCGCCGTGATGTACGACATCAGCCTGTCGGTGCTCCCCGAGTCGGAGAGCGAACGCTTCCAGCGCTATTGGAGCAACGCCGACACCGCCCCCCTGCGCGTGGCCGAACGGGCCGTCGTCACCGGTGCCCCCGGCACACCGCACGGGGTGAGCGCAAAGAGCTGGGACGAGACCGCGGGGCGGGTCCTGAGCCGCCTCGACACGATGAACACGCAGGCCGCGGACCGCTACCAGGACCGGGTCCGTCCCCTGGTCGTCAACGTCATCGTGAAGGCGTGCGTGGCCGGGGTGCTGGGTCTGGTCGCCCTGCTGGTCTCACTGATCCTGTCCGCGCGTATCGGCCGCGGGCTCATCCGCGATCTGCGCCGGCTGCGCTTGGAAGCCCATGAGGCGTCCGGGGTGCGACTGCCCAGCGTGATGCGCCGGTTGTCCGCGGGTGAACAGGTGGACGTCGAGACAGAAGTGCCGCGGCTGGAGTACGACAAGAACGAGATCGGCGAGGTCGGCCAGGCCCTCAACACCCTTCAGCGCGCCGCCGTGGAGGCCGCCGTCAAACAGGCCGAGCTGCGCGCCGGGGTCTCCGAGGTCTTCGTCAACCTCGCCCGCCGCAGCCAGGTACTGCTGCACAAACAGCTCACCCTGCTCGACACCATGGAGCGCAGGACCGAGGACACCGAGGAACTCGCCGACCTCTTCCGCCTCGACCACCTCACCACCCGCATGCGCCGCCACGCCGAGGGCCTGGTCATCCTTTCCGGCGCCGCACCCTCCCGGCAGTGGCGCAAGCCCATCCAGCTCATGGACGTGGTGCGCGCCGCCGTCGCAGAGGTCGAGGACTACGAGCGCATCGAGGTGCGCCGGCTGCCGCGCGTCGCCGTCACCGGCCCCGCGGTCGCCGACCTCACCCACCTCGTGGCCGAACTGCTGGAGAACGCCACTGTGTTCTCGCCGCCGCACACCGCCGTCCAGGTCGTCGGCGAACGCGTGGCCAACGGCTTCACCCTGGAGATCCACGACCGCGGCCTCGGCATGACGGCCGAGACGCTCCTGGACGCCAACCTGCGGCTGGCCGAGACCCCTGAGTTCGAACTCTCCGACACCGACCGGCTCGGCCTGTTCGTGGTGAGCCGGCTCGCCCAGCGGCAGAACGTCCGTGTCTCCCTCCAGCCGTCCCCCTACGGCGGCACTACGGCCGTCGTCCTCATCCCCGACGCGTTGCTGACCGAGGACGTGCCGGACACCAACGGGATCGGCTTCCGCCTCGACCGTCCGGTGCCTCCGAAGGACGCCGGGCACGAGGGGGAGGGCACGGCGCAGCTGTCCCGGAGGACCGCCAGGCTTCCCGGTATGCCGGCCTCCATCCTCAACGGCCCGGTCGAACTGGAGGCACCGGTCGACCTCGACGCGCTCGACGACTTCCCCGACGCCCTGGAGGACGAGGACCGTGAACGAGGTGGCCTGTTCCGCCCCCGCCCTCTCGAGGAGGTCCCGGCTGAGCAGCACCAGCAGGCCCGCGACATCCGGCGGGACGCGGCCCGTTCCGGCAAGAGCGACCACCTCGATGCTCCCGTCCCGCTGCCGCCCCGGCGGACCCCCAAGCTCGTCAGCTCGCACGGCCGCCCCGTCACCGGGCAGGGATCGCGGCGCCAAGGGGCCGATGAGGAACCGCGCGCGCTGGAGAGGCGTGTGACGGGGCTCCAGGGGGCCGAACGCCCGGCGGGCCGCACGGGAGAACTCCCCGAAGGCGCCGCACGTTCGGCCGGTGACCAGGCCGAGGCACCGGCCCTGCCCCGGCGCCGCCGTACCCCGGCCCCGGACGCTGCGGAGGGGACCACCGCGCACCGGGAAGCGGCGGACGGAACGGAAGAGTCCAGTGCGGGCCCGCTGCCCCGCCGTGTTCGCCAGGCCAGCCTGGCCCCGCAGTTGAAGGAAGGCCCCGACCGGCGCCGCGAACGCGAGCGGTCCAGCACGGCGGACGCGGCGCAACCCGCCGAGCGCGACGCCGACGAGGTACGCAGCCGCTTCGCCTCGCTTCAGCGAGGGTGGCAGCGCGGCCGCGAGGAGAACGCCACGGGCGACGAAGCCCGGGACGGCTCAGCACGAGGAACGACAAAGGGGGACGGTCGATGACCGCACCGAATGCCGCAGGGTCCAACGCGATCAACAAGGTGTCGGGAGAGCTGAACTGGCTCCTCGACGACCTGGTGGAGCGCGTCGCCAGCATCCGCAAGGCGCTTGTGCTGTCGAGCGACGGCCTGCCCACCGGAGTCTCCAAGGAGCTGAGCCGGGAGGACAGCGAGCACCTGGCCGCGGTCGCCTCCGGGTTCCACAGCCTCGCCAAGGGCGTCGGCCGGCACTTCGACGCGGGCGGGGTCCGGCAGACCATCATCGAACTCGACGAGGCGTTCCTGTTCGTCACCGCCGCAGGCGACGGCAGCTGCCTCGCCGTTCTGTCGGACTCGGAATCCGACGTCGGCCAGGTGGCGTACGAGATGACCCTCCTGGTCAAGCGGGTGGGAGCACATCTGGGCTCCGCTCCGCGCACCGATCTGCCCTCGGGTGGGTAGTGGGATGACATGAGCGGAGACGATCAGGGAAGAAGCCGCTGGTTCGACGACGACGCCGGACCGGTGGTCCGTCCGTACGCCATGACACGCGGCCGTACCAGCCATGCCGCCCAGCACCGCCTCGACCTGATCGCGGTGGTCGTCACGGAGCCCCATGCGGACGATCCCGAGGCGGACCCGTCGCTGTCCCCGGAGCACGTGGACATCGTCGGCCTGTGCCGCGAGGCGCCGCAGTCGGTCGCCGAGCTCGCCGCCGGACTCGACCTGCCCATCGGCGTGGTGCGCGTCCTCGTCGGGGACCTGGTGGACGAGGAACTGGTGCATGTCACGCGGCCTGTGCCGCCCGCGGACCTGGTGGACGAGAGCATTCTGCGGGATGTGATCGACGGCCTGCGGGCCCTGTGACCCCGGCTTTCCGTGCACTCCGGGCGAGCACGCGGGTCCTGCCGCCCGCCTCACCGGTGCCGGCCGCACCTCCGGCCTGCGGACCGGCACGGTGAACACCCGCCCGTTATGATCTGACCGGTCGTCGACCACCGTCCGCAGTTCGCCGACGATCCTGCGGACCCGGTTCCGAGCAGTGCGATCGGAGAGACGGACGTGACCACGGGCTGGCAGTTCTGGGTCGACCGCGGCGGCACCTTCACCGACATCGTCGCGCGCCGCCCGGACGGCCGCCTGCTCACCCACAAGCTGCTGTCGGACAACCCCCACCGCTACGCCGACGCCGCCGTCGCGGGCGTACGCGAACTCATCGACGGCAACGAGCCCATCGAAGCGGTCCGTATGGGCACCACCGTCGCCACCAACGCCCTTCTCGAGCGCAAGGGCGAACGCACACTCCTCGTCATCACCCGCGGCTTCCGCGACGCACTGCGCATCGCCTACCAGAACCGCCCGAGCATCTTCGCCCGCGCCATCGAACTGCCCGAACTGCTCTACGAACGGGTCGTCGAGGTCGACGAACGCATCGCGGCCGACGGCACCGTCCTGAGTGCCCCCGACCTCGAGGCTCTCGCAAGGCCGCTCAGGGAGGCGTACGACGACGGGATCCGCGCACTGGCCGTGGTCTGCATGCACAGCCATCTGCACCCCGCCCATGAGCAGGCGATCGGCGAGCTGGCCGCCCGCACCGGCTTCCCGCAGATCTCGCTGTCGAGCGAGGTCAGCCCCCTGATGAAACTGGTCCCGCGCGGCGACACCGCCGTCGTCGACGCCTACCTCTCGCCCGTCCTGCGCCGCTACGTCCAGCACGTCGCCGACGAACTCGAAGGCGTGCGCCTGATGTTCATGCAGTCCAACGGAGGGCTTGCCGAGGCCGGGCAGTTCCGCGGGAAGGACGCCATCCTCTCGGGGCCGGCGGGCGGGATCGTGGGCATGGCGCGGATGTCGCAGCTGGCCGGATTGGACCGGGTCATCGGCTTCGACATGGGCGGCACCTCCACCGACGTCTCGCACTTCGCCGGCGAGTACGAACGCGTTTTCACCACGCAGATCGCCGGCGTCCGGCTGCGTGCCCCGATGCTGGACATCCACACGGTCGCGGCGGGCGGCGGCTCGATCCTGCACTTCGACGGGTCCCGCTACCGCGTAGGGCCGGACTCGGCGGGCGCGGAGCCGGGGCCCGCCTGCTACCGCGGCGGAGGCCCGCTCACCGTCACCGACGCCAATGTCATGCTCGGCCGTATCCACCCGGCCCACTTCCCGCGGGTCTTCGGCGCCGACGGCGACCAGCCCCTCGACGACGCCCTCGTCCGCGAACGCTTCGCCGCCCTCGCGGCGGAGATCGGCGAGCGGACCGGCGACGACCGCACCCCGGAGCAGGTCGCCGAGGGCTACCTGCAGATCGCCGTCGCCAATATCGCCAACGCGGTGAAGCGGATCTCGGTCCAGAAAGGTCACGACGTCACCCGCTACGCGCTCACCACGTTCGGCGGGGCGGGCGGCCAGCACGCGTGCATGGTCGCCGACTCCCTCGGCATCCGCACCGTCCTCGTGCCGCCCATGGCCGGGGTGCTCTCGGCCCTCGGCATCGGGCTCGCCGACACCACCGCGATGCGCGAGCAGTCCGTGGAGGCACCCCTGGAGCCCGCCTCGATGCCCGGTGTGCTGGAGACGGCCGACGACCTGGCGGCCACCGCCCGCGCCGAACTCCTGGCCGAGGACGTGCCCGAGGACCGCATCCGAATCGTCCGCCGGGCCCAGCTGCGCTACGACGGCACGGACACCACCCTCACCGTCGAGCTGGCCGACCCGGACGAGATGAGGCGCGCTTTCGAAGAACGTCATCGCACCACGTACTCCTTCACACTCGACCGCCCGATCGTGGTCGAAGCCCTCTCCGTGGAAGCCACCGGCATCACCGAACCCCCCGATCTGTCCGCCCTCGCCCCGTACGAAGGCCGCCCCGCCGCTCCCGAGACCGCCCGTCTCCACACGGGCGGCACCTGGCGCGACGTACCTCTGCACCGCCGCGAGAACCTGCCTCCCGGCGACACCGTCACCGGCCCCGCGATCATCACAGAGGCCAGTGCGACGACCGTCGTCGACGACGGCTGGCGGGCCGCGGCGACCGACGACGGGCATCTGCTCATGGAACGGGCGGCGATTACGGAGAGTTCCGATCTCGACACAAAGGCCGACCCCGTCTTGCTCGAGGTCTTCAACAACCTGTTCATGTCCATCGCCGAACAGATGGGCGCCCGCCTGGAGTCCACGGCCCAGTCCGTCAACATCAAGGAGCGCCTGGACTTCTCCTGCGCCCTCTTCGATCCCGAGGGCAACCTGGTCGCCAACGCCCCCCACATTCCGGTGCACCTCGGGTCGATGGGCACGAGCGTCAAGGAGGTCGTGCGGCGGCGGGCCGGCCGTATGCGCCCCGGCGACACCTACGCGGTCAACGACCCGTACCACGGCGGGACCCACCTGCCCGACGTCACTGTCATCACCCCCGTCTTCGACACGGAGGGTGAGCAGATCCTCTTCTATGTCGCCTCGCGCGGCCACCATGCGGAGATCGGCGGGATCGCCCCCGGTTCCATGCCGGCGCACAGCAGCACCATCGAGGAGGAAGGAGTCCTCTTCGACAACTGGCTGCTCGCCGAGAACGGGCGCCTGTGCGAAGAGGACACGATGCGTCTGCTGACCGAGGCGTCCCACCCGTCACGCAACCCGAGGACCAACCTCGCCGACCTGCGCGCCCAGATCGCCGCCAACCGGAAAGGCGTGGACGAAGTCGGGCGCATGATCGAGAACTTCGGGCTCGACGTCGTCCAGGCATACATGAAGCACGTCCAGGACAACGCCGAGGAGGCCGTCCGCCGCGTCATCGACGCCCTGGACGACGGCGACTACGCCTATGAGACGGACTACGGCGCCGTCATCCGCGTCCGCGTCCGGGTGGACCGCGAAAGCCGCTCCGCGACCGTCGACTTCACGGGCACGTCCCCGCAGCTCGGCACCAACTTCAACGCGCCCTTCTCGGTCGTCAACGCGGCCGTCCTGTACGTCTTCCGTACCCTCGTCGCCGACGACATCCCACTCAACGACGGCTGCCTGCGCCCCCTCGAGATCGTCGTGCCGTCCGGCTCCATGCTCGCCCCCGAGCCCCCGGCCGCCGTCGTCGCAGGCAACGTCGAGACCTCCCAGGCCATCACCGGCGCCCTGTACGCGGCCCTGCACGTGCAGGCCGAGGGCTCCGGCACCATGAACAACGTCACCTTCGGCAACGACCGGTACCAGTACTACGAGACGGTCGCCTCCGGATCGGGTGCCGGCGACGGATTCCCGGGCGCGCCCGTGGTGCAGACGCACATGACCAACTCGCGCCTGACCGATCCCGAGGTACTCGAGTGGCGACTGCCGGTCCTGCTCGACGAGTTCGCGGTACGGTACGGCAGCGGCGGTGCCGGTCGCTGGCGCGGGGGAGACGGCGCGGTCCGCCGCATCCGTTTCAAGGAACCCATGACCGTGTCCACGCTCTCCCAGCACCGCAGGGTCCCGCCCTACGGTATGGCGGGCGGCAAGCCGGGGGCGCTCGGTGCCAACCGCGTGGAGCGCGCGGACGGGACCGTGCTCCCTCTCCAGGGCAGCGATTCGGCAGACGTGGGCCCCGGCGATGTACTGGTCGTCGAAACCCCAGGCGGCGGAGGCTACGGACCGCCGCCGACCGAACCCCATCGAGCAGGAGAAGAGAACGATGATCTTCGGGCGCAGTGAGCGCGGGATGCCGCCGGTGGAGCCCGTCACGCTCAAGATCCTCGTGGCCGGTGGTTTCGGCGTGGGCAAGACCACCCTCGTCGGCGCGGTCAGCGAGATCAGGCCGCTGCGCACCGAGGAGGTGCTCACCGAGGCGGGCCGCCCGGTCGACGACACTCGGGGCGTGGAGGGCAAGAACACCACCACGGTCGCGATGGACTTCGGCCGCATCACCCTCCGCGAGGACCTGGTGCTGTACCTGTTCGGTACGCCCGGCCAGGACCGTTTCTGGTTCCTGTGGGACGAACTGGCCACCGGCTCCCTGGGCGCCGTCGTCCTCGCCGACACCCGCCGACTGGAGGACTGCTTCGCCGCCGTCGACTACTTCGAGCGCCGCTCCATACCCTTCGTGGTAGGCGTCAACTGCTTTGACGGCGCGGCGCGTTATCCCGCCGAGAACGTGCGCCAGGCCCTCGACCTCGACGACGGCGTCCCGGTCGTCCTGTGCGACGCCCGCGAGCGGGAGTCGGTCAAGGAGGTGCTGATCGAGGTCGTCCGGCACGCGATGACGCACGCGGCGGCGGCCCGCGAGAACGTCGCCACCTGAGGCTTCGCGCGCACGGGCGGCCCGTACCCCCGCCGACCGGGGTACGAGCCGCCGTGCTCGCGCGCGTGGTCCACGAGTGACGCACGCGCACGCGGAGGGGGAGATCAGCCCACCCCGTCCTCCTGCCATCCGAAGCTCTTCTCCACGGCCTTGCGCCAGTTGTGGTACTCGCGGTCGCGCTCCGGCGCCTGCATCGTGGGCGTCCACTCGACGTCCTTCTGCCAGTGCGACCTGAGCTCATCGAGGTCGTCCCACACTCCGGTCGCGAGGCCGGCCGCGTACGCGGCGCCCAGGCAGGTCGTCTCGGAGACCTCCGGGCGGATGACGGGGACGCCGAGCACATCCGCCTGGTGCTGCATGAGGAGGTTGTTCTTCGTCATGCCGCCGTCGACCTTCAGGCTGGTGATCTTCACCCCGGAGTCCTGGTACATGGCGTCGACGACCTCCCGCGTCTGCCAGCTCGTCGCCTCCAGCACCGCCCGCGCCATGTGTGCCTTGGTGACGTACCGGGTCAGGCCGGTGATAACACCCCGCGCGTCCGAGCGCCAGTAGGGAGCGAAAAGGCCGGAGAAAGCGGGCACGATGTACGCCCCGCCGTTGTCCTCGACGCTTGCCGCCAGGGTCTCGATCTCGTCCGCGGTACGGATGATGCCGAGCTGGTCGCGGAACCACTGCACCAGGGCGCCCGTGATCGCGATCGACCCCTCCAGGCAGTAGACGGGCGCCTCACCGCCGATCTTGTAGCCCATCGTCGTCAGCAGTCCGCTCTTGGACGGCACCGGACGGTTGCCGGTGTTGAGCAACAGGAAGCTGCCGGTGCCGTACGTGTTCTTGGCCGTGCCCACCTCGTAGCAGGCCTGCCCGAACACGGCCGCCTGCTGGTCGCCCAGCGCCGATGCCACGGGCACCCCCGCGAGCCCGCCTACGGCGGTGCCGTACACCTCGGCGGAGGACCTGATCTCCGGCAGCACCGATTCCGGGACGTTCATCGCGGACAGGATCGAGGGGTCCCACTGGAGTGTGTCCAGGTTCATCAGCATGGTCCGGCTCGCGTTGGTGACGTCGGTGACATGCCGTCCGCCGTCTGTGCCTCCGGTCAGGTTCCAGATGAGCCAGGAGTCGATGGTGCCGAAGGCGATCTCCCCGCGATCGGCGCGGGCCCTGAGACCGGGCACGTTGTCGAGCAGCCAGGCCACCTTGGGTCCGGAGAAGTAGCTGGCGAGGGGCAGTCCCGTCTCCTCGCGGAAACGGTCCTGCCCGTCGGAGTCGCCGAGTTCCCTGCACAGCGCGGCCGTCCGGGTGTCCTGCCAGACGATGGCGTTGTGCACCGGCTTGCCCGTGGCGCGGTCCCACAGGACCGTCGTCTCACGCTGGTTGGTGATGCCGAGCGCGCCGATCTGGTCGGCGCGCAGCCCGGCCTTGGCGATCGCGCCGGCGACCACCGCCTGCACCTTGGACCAGATCTCCGTGGCGTCGTGTTCCACCCAGCCGGGCTTGGGGAAGATCTGGCGGTGTTCGCGCTGGTCGACGGCAACGATCGCGCCGCTGCGGTCGAAGACGATGCAGCGGCTGGACGTGGTGCCCTGGTCGATCGCGGCGACGTACTTCTGGCCGTTGTCCGTCATGACGTCCCCTTCGTCAAAGGGTCAGGAGGCTGCGTTGTGCACAAGGGCCGTGAGCGCCCCGCCGATCAGTGGTCGCACCATCGGTGTCCAGGCACAACTCCGGCGCGGGGTCCCCCTCTCGGGGACCGGGAGCGGGTAGTGGGTGATGCACGGGCCGAGTTCGCGGGCGGGGTTGATCGCATGGCCGCTCGAGCGTGGGCAGCGCCTCGTCCTCGTCGGAGCTGGTTCGGAACCGCGCGATGAGGACCCGCCCGGCGCCCTTGGCCTTCGAGCAGTCGAGGGTGACGGCGCCACGGACACCCGCGCCGAACAGGATGAGGACAGCCGATCCGATCAACTCGCCGACGAAGATGCCTTCTTGCGTCATGGCGGCTCCTGGCCCTCGCCCGGGGCGGTTCCGCCCCGTGTCCGTCCTCCGTGCAGGGTGCGTTTCCCTTGGCGACTTCAGCCGAGGGCAGGAAAAGTCCCGCGCCCCGCCCGGCGTCCGCGACGAGCGTGCCTGCGCAGTGGAATCGCCCGTCATGGCTGACTCGTCGTACGGGCATGGGCCTCAGGGGCGCACTACCCGAATACGGCCGAATGCGGCGATGCCGACTGACATCCGGAAGTTTTCACCGGCGCCCCGAGAGCGTCAAGGTCGGGGACGGCAATGCTTGAGGCAGGCAGCAGCGCTGCTGCGCGAACGCGGGCCGGGAGACACGCGATGGCGAGATGCAGGCCGCCCTGCCGCGGACTTCGGCACCGGAGAACGCCGCGGATCTCCGCGACGCCCCGGACGGGGCCGGTCAGCCCCGCGCCGGGCCACCGGCCCGGGCCGGCGCCGGGGTCACGCCGCGGCGGACCTCGTGCCCCGGCAGACCGGCCTGTCCGAAGACCCAACTCGCCCCGCTCAGCGCCTTCGCGGCTTGCTTCAGGGGCGCGAGACACGCCGCCGCCTGGCGGTGGTCGTTCACGCTTCCCGGTGCGCACAGGACCGTGGCCAGAGACAGGGTCACGGGGCGCCCGCCTGCCGACCAAGGCACGTCCAGTACCGAGGCCACAAGGCGATTGAGGCCTTCCAGATCCGCCAGCACCAGGAAGTCGTCCCCGCCGATGTGCCCGACGCGTGTGCTCCCGGACGCGGCCCCTTGCAGGGCCCGCCCCAGCGCGCGGATCAGTTCGTCACCGGCAGCGAAGCCCGCCCCGTCGTTGACCTGCTTGAAGTGGTCGACGTCGAGCCAGCCCAGCGCGAACAACCGTCCGTCCGCGATCCGTCGGTCCACCTCGGCGGTGATCGCATCGGAACCGGGCAGCCGGGTCAGCGGATTGAGCCCCGCAGCCTCCTCCACGCGGCTCTCCGCCAGCGCTCGTACGAGGTCGGCGAGCCTGACGACGCCCACGCACCGCCCGGCCCGGTCGACCACCGCCACATCGTCGGAGGTACGGTCGCGCTCGCCGTCCGCCACCACGTCGAGCACCTCCCAGGCCGTGGCGTCGATGCCGACAGTGCGTGGGGGGTCGCCCAGCTTCGCGGCCGGGCGGTCGGCGTACAGCGCATGGCCGTAGCGGCCCGACATCGACAGCAGGAAGCGTGAGCGGTGAATGGACCGGACGGGCACCCCGGCCCGGTCCACCAGCAGTACCCCGGACACGTCGGGCGAGCCGGTCAGCCGCGCCCGCACCTGTGCGGCCGAGGCCGTGGCGGGCAGCAGCGCGGCAGGCCGGACGAACTGCCGCACCGAAGGACCGGTGGGCGGTGCCGGATCGGCCGAGGCGGGAAGCGGCGGAACGTATACGTCAGCGCCGGGACGCCGGGACGGCGGTGCGAACAGGTCGCCCTGGGCCAGTTGTGCGCCCGCCGATCTCACGGCTTCGCACTGCAACTCCGTTTCCACGCCCTCGACCGACAAAAGCGCGCCGAGTTCCTCGCACAGCGTGCGCATGGCCCGCACCACGGCCGGCCGGGACAGCAGCGACGCATCGAGCTTCACCACGTCCGGTGCCATGTCGGAGAGCAGCCGCAGCGGTACGTCGCCGTCGCCGACGCCGTCCGCGCAGATCCGGAAGCCTTCGCCGCGCAGCGCGTCGACAGCCTCCAGCAGGGCCCGGTGCGGCACGTGCGTGAACGGAGGACCGATGTCGATGGTCACCTCCCACGGCAGCCTACCCGCTTCACGCACGGCGTTCCGTACTGCGGTGAGGCCACCGAGGTCGGCGAGAGTGCCGGCGAACACATTGACATGCAGCGGAAGCAGCGCCTCCCTGTGTGCCGCCGCGGCCACCGCCAACGCGGCCAGGTTCCCGTCGAGTTCGGGGTCCCGGCGGGCCTGGGCGAGGATGTCGCCGGTCTCCGGGCGTGCGAGGATCTCCAGCGCTGTGACCCCTCCGGTCGTCAGATTGACCACCGGCTGGAAAGCGAAGCGGAGAGTATCCGTCCAGGAGGGCACGGGAGCATAATGACGCCAACGGGGCACGCCGAGAAGCAGTTCACGACCTGTTCACACAGCATTCCCGGGTGAACACGGAGCGTGTGAACACCGGCGGCGGACGCAGTGAGGCCCAGGGACGCGTGAGGGACGTGGGTGACTGACGTACGTGGGTGCGTGATTGCCGTGGTCTCCGTGCCCCACGTCGACCCTTGTGACGCCGGTGCCCTGCGCCTCGCCCCCTCAGCGCACCGCCACGACCGCGGACCCATGCCCGAACAGCCCCTGGTTCGCGATGATCCCGGCTCGCGCACCCGCCACCTGCCGGTCGCCCGCTGCGCCACGCAACTGCCAGGTCAGCTCGCATACCTGTGCGATCGCCTGCGCCGGAACGGCTTCCCCGAAGGAGGCCAGTCCACCGCTGGTGTTGACGGGTATCCGTCCGCCCAGCGCAGTGGCCCCTTCCCGCAACAGCTTGGCCGCTTCACCCTCCTGGCACAGCCCGAGATCCTCGTACCACTGCAACTCCTGGGCGGTGGACAGGTCGTAGACCTCGGCGAGGGAAAGGTCCTCGGGACCGATCCCCGCTTCCTCGTAGGCGTTCCGTGTGATCGAGACACGGAACGTCTCGCCGGGGGGCTCCGCTCCCACCGCCGAGTCCGTCGCGATGTCGGGCAGGTCGAGCACGGTGTTCGGATAGCGCGGAGTCACCGTGGACACCGCGCGTATGCGCACCGGTTCCGGCATCCCGTGCCGTCGCGCGAACTCCAGGCTCGACAGGACCAGAGCCGCCCCGCCGTCCGATGTCGCGCAGATGTCGAGCAGTCGCAAGGGATCGGCGACCACCGCGGATGCGGCGACTTCCTCAGCGGTGACCGGCTTGTGGTAGCGGGCGTTGGGATTCAGCGCGCCCATGGCCGCGTTCTTCACTTTGACCTGGGCGAAGTCATCGACCGTGTCGCCGTGGACGGCCATCCGCCTGCGCGCGTACAGCGCGAAGTACACCGGATTCGTCGCTCCGAGGACCCGGAACCGCAGCCAGTCGGGATCGTCGGGCCGGTCACCGCCGGCGGGGCGGAAGAACCCCTTGGGCGCCGAGTCCGCCCCGACCACGAGCACCACCTCGGCGAGCCCCGAGAGGATCTGCGCCCGCGCCGTGTCGAGGGCTTGCGCCCCCGATGCGCACGCCGCATACACGCTCGCCACCCGTGCTCCCTGCCAGCCGAGGGCCTTGGCGAACGTCGCCCCTGCGACGTACCCCGGATAGCCGCCCCGCACCGTGTCCGCGCCCACGATCGAACCGACGTCCCGCCAGTCGACTTCCGCGTCGGCGAGCGCCGCGCGCGCCGCCGCCGTCCCGTACGCGACGAAACTCCGCCCCCATTTGCCCCAGGGATGCATGCCCGCGCCGAGCACCGCCACATCCTCCGTCATATCGCCACCCCCGTCGGCCGCCAGTTCCATGTCGTCCACGTCGTCTCCGCGTCCTCGCTCAGCACACCGGGGACGACCTCGACCTGACCGCCCACCTCCAGATCGGCCACGGTCATCCCCGGAACCGCCTGCCCGAGCACCACGATGCGCTCCGCTTCCAGTTCCACCGCGACCAACGTGCAGGGCTCCCATGGAAGTTCCGGATTGGTCACATAGGGTGACGGAGGACGGTATTGGGAATCGGTGTATGACCAGATTCGCCCGTATCTGGACAGTCGCACAGTGTGGAGCTGACCGTCAGTGCAGCCCGGGTTGCGGCAGAAGGTGTCCTCTCGCGGAAAGAACACCGACCCGCAGGCGGAGCACCGTGTGCCGACGAGGTGGAAGTCCTTCCCCTCACCGGCGAACCAACCCGCCACCACGGGTGTGCGGACACGCGACATGGCCCCTCCCGAGTTATCTGACGGAACGTCAGGAGTGTGTCACGGCCGACCGGAAAGCGGCAGGCATCGCGAAGAACCGCACGACCCCTGCCGGCGTCGGACCAGAGATGGGAGCGGCCGGGGCCCAGGGGGTGGTTCCGGCCGTCCCGGTCCTCGATCGGGCCGAAGGCCCTTGTGAGGCGGGGCGGAAAAGGCACACACCGCGACACCCCCGCCCACACCGACGCCGCTTCGGCCGCCGCATGGCCGCCCCGCCCCGCCCCCGGAAGACGCCCTCCCCGTGATCGGATACAGTCCGCCCCGTGTCCGAATCCCCGTTCGCATCCGCCGACTCCGTGCCGGGCTCGCACTGTTCGAGCTGCGGAGCGCCCTACGGCGAGGGCGTCTCCGACTGGCCCCGCACCTGCACCGCCTGTGGCACGGTCGCCTATCGCAATCCGCTGCCCGTGGCGGTGGCCCTCCAGCCCGTGTACGACACCAAGGGAACAGCCCTGGTGGTCATCACCCGAACCATTCCTCCAGCCCGCGGCGGTACCGCCCTGCCCGGGGGTTTCATCGAGCACCGCGAGGACTGGCGGAACGCCGTCGTCCGGGAACTCAAGGAGGAGACGGGCATCGACGCGGCCGCCCGCGATGTGCGGCTCGTCGACGCGATGAGCTCGCCCGACGGCCACCTCCTGCTGTTCGGGCTGCTCCCCGAGCGCCCGGCCGCCGACCTCCCGCCGTCCGCCGGCACGGACGAGACGGAGGGCTGGCACCTCCTGCGCCGTCCGGCCGAACTCGCCTTCCCGCTGCACACGCTCGTCGTACAGGGATGGTTCGAGGGCCGCTACGTGTGAGACACGGGCGGGACGGCCCCCGAGCACGTCCCGCCCGGACCGAACCGCCGGGCAGCGCGGGCGGTTACCGCTCGACTCGCGCACGCCGGGAACGACGCGCCCGCTGGCCGGCACGCGGCGGAGACCCCACGCGCGCGTGCCGCCCGGGTCACCCGGTGAGCGGGCCTCGTAGGCGAACCGGATACGTCGGCTCGTCCTTGCCGTCGTCACTGTCCCGCCGGACCACCACCTTGCGGCCCTTCCACCGGGTCACATACCGTTCCGTGGCCGCCTCGGCCCATCCGTCGCCCGGGTCCGGCACCACCACCCCGCTCCCCGAACGTCCCCGTGCGGGTGCCCACACCTCCAGCTCCAGACCGCCGTCCTCGGCCCGCACCGGCAGGACGGCTCCCGCGCGGGCGAGCACCGGAATCCGGCCCAAGGGGGCATCGATCCGCACATGCCCCGGCCCTTGGTACGCCTCCTCGGTCGTCGTGTCGTACCAGCGGCCCCGAGGCAGGACCACCGTCCGCCGGCGCGCTCCGGGCTCCAGTACCGGAGCCACCAGGAGGCTGTCGCCCAGCAGGAAGGCGTCCTCGCAGTCCCTCAGCGCCCGGTCCTCGGGCGTGCCCCACCACAGCGGCCGCACATAGGGGGCGCCCGTGCGGCGCGCCATGTGCGCCAGCGTGACGAAGTACGGCAGCAGTCGCCGCCGCTCGACGAGCGCCAGGCGCGCGTGCTCGAGGACCTCGTCGCCGAACTCCCAGGGCTCCCGGCGGCCGGCCCGCAGACTCGCGTGCGTACGGAACAGCGGCAGATACGAGGCGAGCTGGAACCAGCGCAGATACAGCTCGGGCGACGGAGTCCCGTCGAAGCCGCCCACATCCGGCCCGGAATACGGGATGCCGCACAGCCCCAGCCCCACCACCAGCGCCAGTGAGGCCCGCAGGCCGGGCCAGCCCGTGGCCACGTCCCCGGACCACGTTCCTCCGTAGCGCTGCATTCCGGCCCATCCCGAGCGCGAGAAGAGAAACGGTCTCTCGTGCGGGACGAGTCGGCGAAGCCCCTCATGTGCGGCCCGGGCCATGCACAGGCCGTATACGTTGTGGGCCTCCCGATGGTCACCGCCACGGCCCTCCAGCGCGTGCCGGGCCGACCGGGGCAGGGTGTTCTCGCCGAAGGCCGTGAAGGACACCGGTTCGTTCATGTCGTGCCAGAAACCCGCGAAGCCCTGCGCGAGGCGCTCTTCGTAGAGACCGCCCCACCACTGCCGCACACGGGGGTCCGTGAAATCCGGGTAGACCACCTCGCCGGGCCACACCACCCCTTTCACGAGCCGGCCCGCCGCGTCCCGGACGAACGCGTCCTCGTCACTTCCGCTCTCGTAGACGGCGTTGCCCGCGACGGCCTCGACCGCAGGGTCGACGATCGACACCAGACGGATCCCGTCCTGGCGCAGGTCCTCGGCGAGCGCCGGCAGCTTCGGGAAGCGGTCCCGGTCGACCGTGAACACGCGGTGGCCGTCGTAGTGGTCGATGTCCAGATGGACGGCGTCGAGGGGAAGCGCGCGCTCCCGGTAGCCCGCGACGATCCGGCGCACTTCGTGCTCGCTGCCGAAACCCCAGCGCGCATGATGGTGCCCGAGGGCCCAGGCCGGCGGAGCGGCGGGCGCCCCGGTCAGTGACGTCCAGACCAGCAGCACGCGCGCGGGGGTGCCCACCATGACCCAGCACCGCAGCGGCCCGCCGTCCATCCGCAGCTCACTGACGCCTGCCCGGTCGTGCCCGGAGCCCGCGCCCTCCTCGCCCTCCCGCAGCGTCACCGTGCCGTCCCAGGAGGTGTCGTGGAACACCAGATGCGTGGCCGCGTCGGCGACCACCATCTGCACCGGCATGGTGATGTACAACGGGTCGTCGCCGGGCCCGAAGGGCTGTCCCGGATCCGTGTTCCACAGCCGGTACGCCCCGTTGCGCAACCGTGGTCCCGACGCCCGGCCGCCGAGCCCGAAGAACCGTGCGTCCGGCGCCACTTCGGACCGCTGCATCCAGCGGGCGACGCCGCCGTTCACGGGCTCCCACCACCGGGGCGCGAGATCGCGGCGCAGGGTCACCCCGCCCGGCGTGCGTACCTCGATGGCGCCGTGCCGTGAGACCGCGACCGTGACGCGCTCCGCCACGACCCGCCAGCCGCCGTCCTTGTCGGGCTCCAGTACGGCCCGCGGATCGGGCTCGGGAGTGCGGTCGGCGAGTGCGTACGACGGCTCGGGCCCGGCTCCGTCCCAACCCCAGAACACCGCTCCGTTCACGGCCACCGTGATGCGCAGCTCGGCCCGGGCGAACCGTACGAGACCGCCGCCGGGTCCAGGCTCCACCTCCCGCACGGGACCGGGGACCCGGGCCCGTTCCGCACCCCGCCGCGGCAACCCGGTGGCGTCGGTACGCCTCCTGCGCCATGCGGCGCGAACTGTGCGCAAGCCCTGCGCCGCACCCCCCGAACCGACCGCCTTCACCGAACGCACCAGGTCACGACCGTCCATGCTGCTCACCCTGCCATTGACATCCCCGTTGAGGTGTGCGGTTCAACTGCCGTTCACCAGTGGTCCGAGCACATCTTCACGCTGGCGGCTATGTGTGGCGCACCCTGGTGCAGAAGTCGATCACATGGCATCGTCCGTGTCATCCGCGTGACGCGCACACCCCAGCCCGTGCGCGGTCCACGCACACGACGCGCACAGCCCGGGAGCCGCCCCATGACCTCAGCGAACCCCAAGCCGCTCTGGCAGCCCGACGCCGACCGCATCGCCCGGGCGCAGATCACCAGGTTCCAGGCCTGGGCGGCCGAGCACCACGGAGCACCCGCCGAGGGCGGTTACCCGGCCCTGCACCGCTGGTCGGTGGACGAGCTGGACACGTTCTGGAAGGCCGTCACGGAGTGGTTCGACGTACGGTTCTCCACCCCCTACGCGCGCGTGCTCGGCAGCCGCACCATGCCCGGCGCCGAGTGGTTCCCCGGGGCGACCCTCAACTACGCCGAACACGCCCTGCGCGCGTCCGCGACCCGGGCCGACGAGCCGGCTCTCGTGGCCGTCGACGAGACGCAGGAGCCGCGCCCCGTCACGTGGTCCGAACTGCGGCGCCAGGTGGGCTCCCTCGCCGCGGAACTCCGTGCCCTCGGCGTGCGGCCAGGGGACCGCGTGAGCGGCTATCTCCCGAACATCCCGCAGGCAGTCGTCGCCCTCCTCGCCACGGCAGCGGTCGGCGGCGTGTGGACCTCCTGCGCGCCGGACTTCGGTGCCCGCAGTGTCCTGGACCGCTTCCAGCAGGTCGAACCGGTCGTCCTGTTCACGGTCGACGGCTACCGCTACGGCGGCAAGGAGCACGACCGCCGCGAGATCGTCGCCGAGCTGCGCCGGGAACTGCCCACCCTGCGCGCGGTCGTCCACATCCCGCTGCTCGGCACCGAGGCCCCCGAAGGCGCCCTGGAGTGGTCGTCGCTGACCTCGGCCGACGCCGAGCCGGTCTTCGAACAGGTCCCGTTCGACCACCCGCTGTGGGTGCTGTACTCCTCGGGCACCACCGGCCTGCCCAAAGCCATCGTGCAGTCCCAGGGCGGCATCCTGATCGAGCACCTCAAGCAGCTCGGCCTGCACTGCGACCTCAGCACCCAGGACCGGTTCTTCTGGTACACCTCGACCGGCTGGATGATGTGGAACTTCCTGGTCTCCGGCCTGCTCACGGGCACCACCATCGTTCTGTACGACGGCAGCCCCGGCTACCCCGACACCGGCGCCCAGTGGCGCATCGCCGAACGCACCGGCGCGACCCTCTACGGCACGTCCGCCGCCTACGTCATGGCCTGCCGCAAGGCCGGCGTGCGTCCGGGCCGAGACTTCGACCTCTCCCGCGTGCAGTGCGTGGCCACGACCGGCTCGCCGCTGCCACCCGACGGCTTCGGCTGGCTCCACGACGAGGTCCGCGACGATCTCTGGATCGCCTCCGTCAGCGGCGGCACGGATGTGTGCTCCTGCTTCGCGGGAGCCGTGCCGACCCTCCCTGTCTACATCGGCGAACTCCAGGCGCCCGGCCTCGGCACCGACCTGCAGGCCTGGGACCCCAGCGGCAAGCCCGTGATCGACGAGGTCGGCGAGCTGGTGGTCACCAACCCGATGCCCTCCATGCCGATCCGCTTCTGGAACGACCCCGACGGCAGCCGCTACCACGACAGCTACTTCGACATGTATCCCGGAGTCTGGCGGCACGGGGACTGGATCACGGTCACCTCCCGCGGATCCGTGATCATCCACGGCCGCTCCGACTCCACACTGAACCGCCAAGGCGTCCGCATGGGTTCAGCCGACATCTATGAGGCCGTCGAGCGTCTCCCCGAGATCAAGGAGTCCCTGGTCATCGGCATCGAGCAGCCCGACGGCGGCTACTGGATGCCCCTCTTCGTCCAGCTGTCGCCCGGAGCCGCCCTGGACGAAGCCCTCCTGAACCGCATCAAGCAGACCATCCGCGAACAGCTCTCACCACGCCACGTCCCCGACGAGATCATCGAGGTCCCCGGCGTCCCGCACACCCTGACCGGCAAGCGCATCGAGGTCCCCGTCAAGCGCCTGCTGCAGGGCACACCGCTGGAGAAGGCGGTCAACCCGGGCTCCATCGACAATCTCGAACTGCTGCACTTCTACGAAGAACTGGCCCGAAAGCGCCCCTGACGCCCTCCGTGGCGGACACGACGAAACCCCGCGGCGGCGGCTGGGCCACCGCGGGGGTGCGGCGTTGTCAGTGGTCCCCATTACTGTGAGTGACGATTGATCAACTGCATGTAGTGGGAACCATGCCGCACGCCGACCAGACCATGCGACACGTCCTGCGCCGCGAAATCGCGGGCACGATCGGGCTGTTGACCGACGAACACGACTTCACCGCGATGCGGCGCTACCGCACCTTCACCTTCGACGACCACACGACCTACCTCCGGCAGGTGGAAGCCCTGCTCAGGACCCTCGCGGAAGAGGGCAGCCACACAGCGGTCGCCCTCTTCGACCCGGAGGAGTACGCGGAGTTCTGCGCCGAGACCGGCCTGGAACCGGACGCGCAGACCAGTCGCGCCCGCTTCACGGCCGAACTGGCCGCCACAGGACCGACCATCCCCTACGACGGGCAGCCACTGGCCGAACTCCTCCCGGACCTGGTCGACGAAGCCGTACGCCAGGCCACCTGGCAGTACGCCACCACGGTCCTCGCCCGGCTCGGCGCCTGTGCCTCCTGCGGCGAGGACATCGGACGCACCGCCTTCGCACAGGCCTCCCAGTTCCTCACCCGCATCCTCGACACCGCCGGCCCCGGCCACCGCCACCTGGTCTGCAGTGTCTCGGCCCCGGCGGAAACCCTCCTCGCGGTGCTCCACACCGACGAGGACCCCGACGGAACCACGCGCCTCGACGAGTCGGAGGCCCTGGAGTTCACCAGCGTCCTCGCCCTCGGCATCGCCACCCGCAGCGCCGGCGGACTCGTCATGCGGACCACCGCGCCCGACGGGACGGACCGTGTCTACGGCTGGCGTCTGCGGGGCGAAGGCCTGGAACCGCTCACCGCGGGAGAGGTCTTCGACGCCTACTGCACCGATGTCGAATCCGGCGACCTCGTCTCCCCGGAATCCGGCGTGGACTACTGCGCTCCACCGGATCTCGGGGACTACGGACCCCCGACGGGCCATACCTACTGAACTGGCGCGGGGGCAACCGGTGACGAGCGTGTGAGGGGAAGCGGAGCAGCCCGTCAGAGCCGTGAGCGCTGAGCGAGGGGGGAGGCTGAACGGCCGAGGGGCACCCCATCAGCAGATGGAGCGCCCCTCGCCGCACGACGGGTGAGTCCCGCCGTCCCGGATCACTCGCCGGACAGCACCGCCTGAGCCGCGAGGCGCGCCTCATCGGCGGAGTCCGCGGCACGCGCGGCCGCCGCGGCGCGCTCGCACTGCGCCAGCGTGTACTTCGCCAGGGTCGCCCGGACATAGGGAAGCGACGCGGCACCCATGGACAAGGAGGTGACGCCCAGACCGGTCAGCACACACGCCAGCAGCGGGTCCGACGCGGCCTCGCCGCAGACGCCGCAGCTCTTGCCCTCGGCCTTCGCCGCCTCCGCGGACAGCGCGACCAGGTCGAGCAGCGCGGGCTGCCACGGGTCCTGCAGACGCGAGACCGCGCCCACCTGGCGGTCCGCGGCGAACGTGTACTGGGCGAGGTCGTTCGTGCCCAGCGACACGAACTCGACCTCCTGGAGGATCGAGCGCGCCCGCAGCGCCGCCGAGGGGATCTCCACCATGGCGCCGAACTTGGCCTGCAGCCCGGCCTCACGGCAGGCGTCCGCGAACGCCTTTGCGTCGGTGCGGTCGGCGACCATGGGCGCCATGACCTCGAGGTAGACCGGGAG
>NZ_JBNJNB010000001.1:9600000-12408889 GCF_050936285.1 Streptomyces sp. CA-106110
TAGGCGATGGGCCCTACCGGGTTACTGACCTTAGCCAAACTCCGAATGCCGGTAAGTGAGAGCGCGGCAGTGAGACTGTGGGGGATAAGCTCCATGGTCGAGAGGGAAACAGCCCAGAGCATCGACTAAGGCCCCTAAGCGTACGCTAAGTGGGAAAGGATGTGGAGTCGCACAGACAACCAGGAGGTTGGCTTAGAAGCAGCCACCCTTGAAAGAGTGCGTAATAGCTCACTGGTCTAGTGATTCCGCGCCGACAATGTAGCGGGGCTCAAGCGTACCGCCGAAGTCGTGTCATTCATATATAAGCCCCAACGGGTGTATGGATGGGTAGGGGAGCGTCGTCTGCCGGGTGAAGCGGCACTGGAAGGTAGTCGTGGACGGTTGACGAGTGAGAATGCAGGCATGAGTAGCGATTCACACGTGAGAAACGTGTGCGCCGATTGACTAAGGGTTCCTGGGTCAAGCTGATCTGCCCAGGGTAAGTCGGGACCTAAGGCGAGGCCGACAGGCGTAGTCGATGGATAACCGGTTGATATTCCGGTACCCGCTGTGAAGCGTCAAACATCGAGCATCGTGATGCTAAGGCCGTGAAGCCGTTCCGGACCCTTCGGGGAAAGGAAAGTGGTGGAGCCGCCGAACCAAGCGGTTAGTAGGTGAGTGATGGGGTGACGCAGGAAGGTAGTCCATCCCGGGCGGTGGTTGTCCCGGGGTAAGGGTGTAGGCCGTGCGATAGGTAAATCCGTCGTACATGGGGCTGAGACCTGATGCCGAGCCGATTGTGGTGAAGTGGATGATCCTATGCTGTCGAGAAAAGCCTCTAGCGAGTTTCATGGCGGCCCGTACCCTAAACCGACTCAGGTGGTCAGGTAGAGAATACCGAGGCGTTCGGGTGAACTATGGTTAAGGAATTCGGCAAAATGCCCCCGTAACTTCGGGAGAAGGGGGCCATGCCTGGTGAGAGCACTTGCTGCTTGAGCTGGGGGTGGCCGCAGAGACCAGCGAGAAGCGACTGTTTACTAAAAACACAGGTCCGTGCGAAGCCGTAAGGCGATGTATACGGACTGACGCCTGCCCGGTGCTGGAACGTTAAGGGGACCGGTTAGCTCCATTTCGGTGGGGCGAAGCTGAGAACTTAAGCGCCAGTAAACGGCGGTGGTAACTATAACCATCCTAAGGTAGCGAAATTCCTTGTCGGGTAAGTTCCGACCTGCACGAATGGCGTAACGACTTCTCGACTGTCTCAACCATAGGCCCGGTGAAATTGCACTACGAGTAAAGATGCTCGTTTCGCGCAGCAGGACGGAAAGACCCCGGGACCTTTACTACAGTTTGATATTGGTGTTCGGTTCGGCTTGTGTAGGATAGCTGGGAGACTTTGAAGCAGCCACGCCAGTGGTTGTGGAGTCGTCGTTGAAATACCAGTCTGGTCGTGCTGGATGTCTAACCCGGGTCCGTGATCCGGATCGGGGACAGTGTCTGATGGGTAGTTTAACTGGGGCGGTTGCCTCCTAAAGAGTAACGGAGGCGCCCAAAGGTTCCCTCAGCCTGGTTGGCAATCAGGTGTTGAGTGTAAGTGCACAAGGGAGCTTGACTGTGAGACCGACGGGTCGAGCAGGGACGAAAGTCGGGACTAGTGATCCGGCGGTGGCTTGTGGAAGCGCCGTCGCTCAACGGATAAAAGGTACCCCGGGGATAACAGGCTGATCTTCCCCAAGAGTCCATATCGACGGGATGGTTTGGCACCTCGATGTCGGCTCGTCGCATCCTGGGGCTGGAGTCGGTCCCAAGGGTTGGGCTGTTCGCCCATTAAAGCGGTACGCGAGCTGGGTTTAGAACGTCGTGAGACAGTTCGGTCCCTATCCGCTGTGCGCGTAGGAGTCTTGAGAAGGGCTGTCCCTAGTACGAGAGGACCGGGACGGACGAACCTCTGGTGTGCCAGTTGTTCTGCCAAGGGCATGGCTGGTTGGCTACGTTCGGGAGGGATAACCGCTGAAAGCATCTAAGCGGGAAGCCTGCTTCGAGATGAGGACTCCCACCCACTTGATGGGGTAAGGCTCCCAGTAGACGACTGGGTTGATAGGCCGGATCTGGAAGCACGGTAACGTGTGGAGGTGACCGGTACTAATAGGCCGAGGGCTTGTCCTCAGTTGCTCGCGTCCACTGTGTTGGTTCTGAAACCACGAACAATCCCCGCACTGATGTGCTGGGCGGGTTGTCTGTTTCATAGTGTTTCGGTGGTCATAGCGTGAGGGAAACGCCCGGTTACATTTCGAACCCGGAAGCTAAGCCTTACAGCGCCGATGGTACTGCAGGGGGGACCCTGTGGGAGAGTAGGACGCTGCCGAACAAATCTTGGGAAAACCCCGCACCTGTGGTGCGGGGTTTTCTGCGTTCAGGGGCATGTTCCCACCCCCTCCTTACTGCCGCGTGAACCGTGCAGGTAGGGTCAGGGGGCATAGTTGGCTCGTTTCCCGCAGGAGGCCCCCGGGTGGAGGTCCAGGAGACCCGTGTCCAGACGGACCGGGTCCTCACCATCCCGAACATCCTCAGCATGGCGCGGCTCGTCGGCGTGCCCGTCTTCCTGTGGCTCATCCTGAGGCCGGAGTTCGGCGGCCCGAAGAGCGACGGCTGGGCGCTGCTCGTGCTCGTGCTGAGCGGCGTCAGCGACTACCTGGACGGAAAGCTCGCCAGGCGCTGGAACCAGATCAGCAGCCTCGGCCGGCTGCTCGATCCCGCTGCTGACCGGCTCTACATCGCCTCGACGCTCGTCGGGCTCACCTGGCGCGAGATCCTGCCCCTGTGGCTGACCGCGGTACTCGTGGCGCGCGAGCTGGTTCTGCTCGTGATGGTGGGCATCCTCAGGCGCCACGGCTATCCGCCGCCTCAGGTGAACTTCCTCGGGAAGGCAGCCACGTTCAACCTGATGTATGCGTTCCCGCTTCTGCTTCTCAGTGACGGAAGCGGATGGATCGCGTCACTGGCTGCTATTTTCGGATGGGCGTTCGCGGGGTGGGGTACAACCCTCTACTGGTGGGCAGGAGTCCTCTACGTGGTCCAGGTCCGCCGCCTTGTCAGGGCGGACGCCAAGGCTGATGAGCCCGCCGATTGGCGGCCGTAGCGGCTCGATGGCCCGCTCGGGGAAACTGCGGGACAATCAGACGGGTGAAGTCGGCTGGACCGTCGTCTCTTAGAGGAGGACGCTTCCGAGATGAAGGCCGTCGTGATGGCCGGAGGCGAAGGCACGCGCCTTCGCCCGATGACCTCGAGCATGCCCAAGCCGCTCCTGCCGGTGGTCAATCGGCCGATTATGGAGCATGTGCTGCGGCTGCTCAAAAGGCATGGGCTCAACGAGACCGTCGTGACCGTGCAGTTTCTGGCTTCGCTGGTCAAGAACTACTTCGGGGACGGCGAGGAGCTCGGTATGGAGCTCACGTATGCCAACGAGGAGAAGCCACTCGGTACCGCAGGGAGCGTCAAGAACGCAGAGGAAGCACTGAAGGACGACGCATTCCTCGTCATCTCCGGTGATGCCCTGACCGATTTCGACCTCACCGATCTGGTCAATTTCCACAAGGAAAAAGGTGCTCTGGTCACCGTCTGTCTGACGCGTGTGCCCAATCCTCTGGAATTCGGCATCACCATCGTCGACGAAGAGGGAAAGGTCGAGCGCTTCCTGGAGAAGCCGACCTGGGGCCAGGTCTTCTCGGACACGGTCAACACCGGCATCTATGTCATGGAGCCCGAGGTCTTCGACTACGTCGAGCCCGATGTGCCCGTCGACTGGTCCGGCGACGTCTTCCCGCAGCTCATGAAGGAAGGCAAGCCGATCTACGGCTATATCGCCGAGGGCTACTGGGAGGACGTCGGCACCCACGAGAGCTATGTGAAGGCGCAGGCCGATGTCCTGGAGGGCAAGGTCGACGTAGAGATCGACGGCTTTGAGATCTCGCCGGGAGTCTGGGTGGCGGAGGGTGCCGAGGTGCACCCCGACGCCGTGCTGCGCGGCCCGCTCTACATCGGCGACTACGCCAAGGTCGAGGCCGGTGCCGAACTGCGTGAGCACACGGTCGTCGGCTCGAACGTCGTCGTGAAGAGCGGGGCGTTCATGCACCGCGCCGTCGTCCACGACAACGTCTACATCGGCCAGCACAGCAATCTGCGTGGCTGTGTCGTCGGGAAGAACACCGACATCATGCGTGCGGCCCGGATCGAGGACGGCGCGGTCATCGGCGACGAGTGCCTCATCGGTGAGGAATCGATTGTCCAGGGCAATGTGCGCGTCTACCCGTTCAAGACGATCGAGGCCGGCGCCTTCGTCAACACCTCGGTCATCTGGGAGTCCAGGAGCCAGGCGCACCTCTTCGGCGCCCGCGGGGTGTCCGGCATTCTCAATGTGGAGATCACTCCGGAGCTGGCCGTACGACTGGCCGGTGCGTATGCCACCACGTTGAAGAAGGGGTCGACAGTCACCACGGCCCGCGACCACTCCCGTGGTGCGCGAGCGCTGAAGCGCGCCGTCATCTCGGCGCTCCAGGCCAGCGCGATCGACGTACGGGATCTGGAGAACGTGCCGCTGCCCGTCGCCCGGCAGCAGACCGCTCGCGGCAGTGCCGGCGGAATCATGATCCGTACCTCGCCGGGTGTGCCGGACTCCGTCGACATCATGTTCTTCGACAGCCAGGGCGCCGATCTGTCGCAGGCCGGTCAGCGCAAGCTGGACCGGGTGTTCGCGCGGCAGGAGTACCGGCGTGCGTTCCCCGGCGAGATCGGGGATCTCTACTTCCCGTCCAGCGTCTTCGATTCGTACACCGGATCGCTGCTGCGCAGTGTCGACACCTCGAGGATAGCCGAGTCGGGCCTCAAGGTGGTCGTGGACGCCTCGAACGGCAGTGCCGGGCTGGTGCTGCCGAGCCTGCTCGGCAAGCTCGGTGTGGACTCGCTGACGATCAACCCCGGTCTGGACGAGTCCCGGCCCACGGAGACCGCCGACGCTCGTCGGTCCGGGCTTGTGCGGCTGGGTGAGATCGTCGCCTCGTCCCGGGCCGCGTTCGGCGTGCGGTTCGACCCGGTCGGCGAGCGGATCTCCCTCGTCGACGAAAAGGGGCGGATCGTCGAGGACGACAGGGCGCTGCTCGTGATGCTCGACCTGGTGGCCGCGGAGCGTCGCAGTGGGAAGGTGGCCCTCCCCGTGACGACGACGCGGATCGCCGAGCAGGTGGCGGCGTACCACGGAACGCAGGTCGAATGGACCACGACCTCCCCGGACGACCTCACGCGCGTGGGCCGGGAGGAGTCGACGATCTTCGGCGGTGACGGGCGCGGCGGTTTCATCGTGCCGGAGTTCAGCAGCGTCTTCGACGGGACGGCCGCCTTCGTGCGGCTGATCGGGCTGGTGGCACGGACCCAGCTCACGCTGAGCCAGATCGACGCGCGGATTCCACGGGCACACGTCCTCAAGCGCGATCTCGCGACCCCGTGGGCCGTCAAGGGTCTGGTCATGCGCCGGGTCGTGGAGGCGGCCGGAGAACGGTCCGTGGACACGACAGACGGGGTACGGGTCGTGGAGACGGACGGGCGCTGGGTGCTGGTGCTCCCCGACCCTGCCGAGGCGGTCACCCATCTGTGGGCCGAGGGTCCCGACGACGCCTCCGCGCAGGCCCTGCTCGATGAGTGGTCGGCCGTCGTGGACAGCGCCGGCCGGTAAGAACAGAGGGCACGCGTGCGTGCCGGACAAGTGCCCCCAAGGGTGCCTGTCCGGCATGCCGGTGGGGCCATTCGGAGTATGCGGTCACGACATGCGACGATGTGCTGCATGCCGCAGCCGCCCCCCGTTCGGAGCACATACGGCCGCCCGTCGCGCCCGGATGCTTCCATGTCGTTGCTCACCAACGTCATGGATCACAGCCTCGACGACGGATATGCGCAGGCCGCCGCCCGGAAGAAGGCCGAGGGCTCCGGCGGTATGCCGAAGACGGTCCGGGCCAAGCTCGGTCTCGCGGCAGGACTCGTGCTCGCCGCTCTCGTGGTGACCGTGGGCGCCGCCCAGGCGCGTGTGGCCGCCCCCACGGTCGCCAAGGAGCGCCAAGAGCTCATCGACCGCATCCAGCGCGAGACCGCGGCCGCGGACAAGCTGGAGGGCACCGTCGACGCACTGCGGGACGATGTGAGCGCACGGCAGCGCGCGGCCCTGAAGCAGGACGGCAGCGGCGACGGTGCCGACCTCGTCGGAATCCTGTCGGGAGCCGTCGCCGTACACGGCCCCGGGGTGAAGCTCGTCGTGAACGACGCCAAGGAAGCCACCACCGGCGGCAACGGGAATCCTCGCGAGACCGCGGACTTCTCCGACACCGGACGGGTCCGGGACCGCGATATGCAGCGGGTCGTGAACGGGCTGTGGGAGTCGGGCGCCGAGGCGATCTCGATCAACGGGCAGCGGCTGACGTCCCTGTCGGCGATCAGGGCGGCGGGAGACGCGATACTGGTCGACAACAGGCCGCTGGTGCCGCCGTACACGGTGCTCGCGGTGGGGGACGGCCAGCGGCTCAGCACCAGGTTCCAGAACAGCGCCGACGGGTTGTACCTGCATGCGCTGCAGGAGAACTACGGGATCCGGACCGCTATTTCCGTCGAGGGTGACGTCCGGCTGCCCGCCGCACCGAGTGTGATCGTACGTACAGCACAACCGAGCACAGAGAAGGGCACATCGTGATCGCCGTACTGGGCCTGGTCGTCGGAGTCGTGGTCGGTCTGTTGGTCCGGCCGGAGGTTCCGGCGGTCGTCGAGCCTTACCTGCCGATCGCCGTCGTGGCGGCGCTGGACGCCGTGTTCGGCGGCTTGCGGGCCATGCTCGACGGCATCTTCGACGACAAGGTCTTCGTGGTGTCGTTCCTGTCGAACGTGGTGGTGGCGGCGCTGATCGTCTTCCTCGGTGACAAGTTGGGCGTCGGCGCGCAGCTCTCCACCGGTGTGGTCGTCGTCCTCGGCATCCGCATCTTCTCCAACGCCGCGGCGATCCGCCGGCATGTGTTCCGGGCGTGAGGCGGATGAGCGACGAGGAAGCGACGAACAGGCCGTCGCAGGCTCCGGAGCCGTCCGAGGCCCCCGGTGCGCCGCAGGCGGAGGAGTCCCGGACCGCCGAGCACCGGCTGCGCAGGGAGCTGCCGCAGGAGATCCCCGCGGCGGCCGTCGGCTCGGGAGACCCCGAAGACGACCAGGACCCGGAGAGCTCGCTGACGGGCCGTCAGCGTCTGGTGAAGGGCTTGTGGCCGCTGCGGGTCTCGCGTGCCCAACTCATCGTTGCGGTACTGCTGTTCGGCCTCGGTTTCGGTCTTGCCGTCCAGGTCGCCTCCAACAGCGACGGCAGCAGTGCCCTGCGCGGCGCGCGCCAGGAAGATCTTGTGCGCATCCTGGATGAACTGGATGACCGCACGCAGCGTCTTCAAGACGAGAAGCAGGGTCTCGAAGATCAGCGGTCCGAGCTCGAGAACAGCTCGGACCGTGCCGAGGAGGCCCGCAAGCAGACCGCCGAGAAGGAGAAGCAACTCGGCATCCTTGCGGGCACGGTGGCGGCGCAGGGGCCCGGCATCACGATGACCATCGAGGACACGAAGGGAACGGTCCAGGCGGACATGCTGCTCGACGCGGTCCAGGAGCTGCGCGCGGCCGGTGCGGAGGCGATCGAGGTGAACGGCGTCCGGGTCGTCGCCAGCACGTTCCTGTCGGACTCGGGGAAGAGCGTGAGCGTCGACGGGAACAAGATCACCCAGCCCTATCGTTTCAAGGTCATCGGAAAACCGCAGGACCTCGAGCCGGCGCTGAACATCCCGGGAGGCGTGGTGCAGACTCTCGAGAAGGAGCAGGCAGTGGTCACCGTGGAGCGTTCCACGAAGATCGTCGTAGATGCCTTGCGAGCGGTGAAGCAGCCTGACTACGCTCGGTCGTCATCGCAGTGAACCGGGGGTGCATGGAGCCGGTCCGGCAGGAGCAAGAGGTTGCGGGGGGTCGGCGCACCGAATGGGCGGTGCGTGGTGGAAACTGTCTGGTGGATACGGACGTTGTGAGGATGTCCGGGTCGACCGGTGTACGCAGTCAGGGTTCGTCCTGCCCCACGGGCGGGTCTGTTTCGGTCAAGGGGAATCGCCCGTGAAGTTGTTTGCGAAGTTGTTCGGCAAGAGCGCGCGAGAGGGCAGTGACAACGCGACGGCCCGCCATCGCGCACAGCCGGGAGAAGCACAGGGGCAGCGTCCGCTGTTCCGGGACCAGGTGGCTGGTCCAGGTGGTGACATTTCGGGAGGTCAGGGCGCGGCGGCTGTTGACCATGGCGCGTCCGGCCCCATAGGTTTCGGGGACATGTCGACTCTGGTGTGTACGAGGTGCGGTCACCGCAACGCGGAGAACAGCCGCTTCTGCTCCAACTGCGGCGCCCCGCTTCGCCCGGGGGCCGTTCCGGAGCGTGCCTCCGAGACGACCTCCACGATCTCCATTTCCGGTCTCGAGGCGTACGACGCGGAGGCCACCGGCCAGACGCCGACCCCGACGCTGTCTCCGGAAGCCCAGGCGGCCGTCGACGCGCTGCCGTTCGGTTCGGCGCTGCTCGTGGTGCGCCGCGGCCCCAACTCGGGCAGCCGCTTCCTTCTGGACAGTGACCTGACCACGGCGGGGCGTCATCCGCAGAGCGACATTTTCCTGGATGATGTGACGGTCTCACGCCGGCATGTGGAGTTCCGCCGGAGCCCTGAGGGCGCGTTCACGGTCGCTGACGTCGGCAGCCTCAACGGCACGTACGTCAACCGTGAACGCATCGACCAGGTGCCGCTCCACAACGGCGACGAGGTGCAGATCGGCAAGTACAGGCTGGTCTTCTACGCGAGTCAGCGGGGCATCTGACCTGCCAGGGCAGGGTCCCCCGCCAGGGAAGGGTCCATGCTTTACACACCGAGCGGCGGTGCCGACAGCGGTACCGCCGCCACGGACAGCGGGCTGATGAGTATCGGCACCGTGCTGAACGTGTTGCGCGAGGAATTCCCCGAAGTCACGATTTCGAAGATCCGTTTCCTGGAGACCGAGGGGCTGATCGAGCCACAGCGCACCCCGTCGGGATACCGCAAGTTCAGCGCGCACGACGTCGAGCGCCTCGGTCAGGTGCTGAGGATGCAACGGGACCACTACCTGCCGCTGAAGATCATCCGTGAGCATCTGGACGCCCTGGAACGGGGCGAGGAGGTGCGGCTGCCCTCCCTGGGCCGTTCGCGTGACACGGGTGAGGGCGAGCTGCTCGGGGACGTCCTGGGCGAGCCCGAGGCCTCCGCGGCGATGCGCATCGGCCGGGGCGAGCTGCTGAAGGTCACGGGGATCAGCGCGGAGCAGCTCGAGGAATGGGAGTCGTACGGCCTCGTGGCGCCGTTCCCCGACGGGATGTACGACGCCGAGACGGTCACGGTGGCCACTCTGGTGGCCGAACTGGGCAGGCATGGCATCGAGCCCCGGCATCTGCGGGTCATGAAGGCCGCCGCGGACCGCGACGCAGGCTTGGTGGACCAGGTGGTGGCCCCGCTGCGGCGCCATCGCAACCCCCAGACCAGGGCACATGCCGAGGCACGCACCAAGGAGCTGGCGGGGCTGGCGGTGCGGTTGCACGCGGCGCTGGTGCAGTCCGCGCTGGGTCTGCGGCTGCCCTGAGCGGGGGTGTTCGCCGTCGGCGGATCGTGGGCCGTTCTGTGCCCGACTACCCAAACGTCCCGGGCACGGCCTAGGGTTGCTGTGTGAACGAGCTCGATGTCGTAGGTGTCCGGGTCGAGATGCCCTCCAACCAGCCGATCGTGCTCCTGCGCGAAGTGGGAGGCGACCGTTACCTGCCCATCTGGATCGGCCCCGGGGAGGCGACGGCCATCGCGTTCGCCCAGCAGGGCATGGCTCCCGCACGACCGCTGACCCACGACCTGTTCAAGGACGTGCTGGAGGCCGTCGGCCAGGAGCTCACGGAAGTGCGCATCACGGATCTGCGTGAGGGCGTCTTCTACGCGGAGCTGGTCTTCGCCAGCGGTGTCGAGGTGAGTGCTCGCCCATCCGATGCCATAGCGCTGGCACTGCGCACCGGGACGCCGATCTACGGCAGCGACGGTGTGCTCGACGACGCGGGCATCGCGATCCCGGACGAGCAGGAGGACGAGGTCGAGAAGTTCCGGGAGTTCCTCGACCAGATCTCGCCCGAGGACTTCGGGACCAGCAGCCAGTGACGGTGTCCGGCGGAGGGTCGGCCGGCCGTGCGTGCCGACCGACGGCCGGGCTGCGATGTGTGCCCCGGGGCGGACGGGAGCAGTGAACCGGCGCAGTGCGCGCGGACCCGCGGCGTGGATGCGCCGGAGCGTTAGAGCGGATCGCACGAGTGCTCGGACGAACTGCGGGGCTTCCAGGACGGACCGGCATCCGGTTCTGGCACGCACAGCGAGACGAGACGCCGTCCTTGTCATGCCGAGCCTTGTGACTGCGCTGCGCGAAGCGCGCTGAGCCTTGGTATCAGGGAGACGTGAGTGCGTCGGGCCTTCAAAGCGTCGAGTGGGGAGCGAGCCGAGGCGGCGCGTCCGGGAAGTGGCACATGCCTGCGGCCAGTGCCACTTGTGAGGCCCACCTGCTAGAGCATTCGGCTAGCCTTTCCCCGCGGAAGGGCACGGAAAACCACTCCTAGGGTGATTATCACTCGGCGTGCCGAGTGTGGCGATCGTTGACGCACCCCTGGTGACTGCCTACCGTCGAGAAGGCAGGTCAAGGACGGAGGTCGGCGTGAGAATCAGCGGCGGCGGTACGGCGGGGGGTGCCCCCGGACACAGTCTGGGGGACAGCGGCCCGTACCCTTCCTCAAGCTCTCGGCTCCGTCCGAGCAGGGGGTATCCCCATCCCAGCAGCACGACCGACCCTCCCTCTCCCCGGCCCACGGCCGTTCCGGACGACGGAGGGGTGGCTTCCGAGCAGATCGGCTATCGCGGTCCCACGGCGTGTGCTGCCGCGGGCATCACCTACCGCCAGCTGGACTACTGGGCCAGGACGGGCCTGGTCGAACCGAGCGTGCGCCCCGCATACGGATCGGGCACACAGCGGCTCTACAGCTTCCGGGACGTCGTCGTCCTGAAGATCGTCAAGCGGTTCCTCGACACCGGCGTCGGCCTGCAGAACATCCGTACCGCCGTCCAGCACCTGCGGGAGCGCGGTTTCCGCGACCTGGAGCGGATGACGCTGATGAGCGACGGCGCCACCGTCTACGAATGCACCTCACCGGACGAGGTCCACGCCCTGCTCCAGGGCGGTCAGGGCATCTTCGGCATCGCCGTCGGCGTGGTGTGGCGGGACGTGGAGAGTGCGCTGTCGCAACTGCACGGGGAGCGGGTCGACACGGGGGAGACCCTCGTCGGGCACAACCCCGCCGACGAGCTGGCAAGGCGGCGCAACCGGGCCGTCTGAGCCGCGCCAGCTCATCGCTGCCGTGATGTCAGTGGTGTAGGGCAGCATCGGACATGTGAGAGCCGTGCCCACGATCCTGCATCTCGACATGGATGCCTTCTACGCCTCGGCGGAGCAGGCATCCAAGCCGAGCCTGCGCGGCAAGGCCGTCGTCGTGGGCGGACTCGGGCCGCGCGGAGTGGTGGCCACTGCCTCGTACGAGGCCCGGGTCTTCGGGGTGCACTCGGCGATGCCCATGGCCCAGGCACGCCGGCTCGCGCCGAACGCCGCGTATCTGATCCCGCGCTTCACGTTCTACCGGGAGATCAGCGAGCAGGTGATGGGGCTGCTGAGAGCCTTGTCGCCGCTGGTGGAGCCGTTGAGCCTGGACGAGGCGTTCGTGGACCTGGAGGCCGGGGGAACGGCCTGGGACGAGGAATCCGCGCGGCTCGCCGGAATGAAGCTGCGCACCGACATCCGGGCCGTCACCGGGCTCACGGGTTCCGTCGGGCTGGCCGCCTCCAAGATGCTCGCCAAGATCGCTTCCGAGCAGGCCAAGCCAGACGGCCTCGTGCTCATACGGCCGGGTACCGAGCGCGCGCTGCTCGGACCGATGTCGGTGCGCACGCTGCCGGGCGTCGGGCCCGCCACTGGGGACCATCTGCGGCGGGCCGGGATCACCACGGTCGACGAGATCGCCGAGGCGGGGGAGGACGAGCTCGTGCGACTGCTGGGCAAGGCCCATGGACAGGCGCTGTACGCCATGGCGCTCGCGCAGGACGAGCGGCCGGTGGTGGCCGAGCGGGAGGCCAAGTCGGTGTCGGTCGAGGACACCTATGACGTGGACATCCACGACCGGATCCGGGTCGCCCTGGAGGTGCAGCGGCTCGCCGACCGGTGTGTGCACCGGCTGCGGGGCGCCGGCCTGTCGGGCCGCACGATCGTGCTGAAGGTGCGGCGGTACGACTTCTCCACCCTGACCCGTTCCGAGACCCTGCGCGGGCCCACCGACGATCCATCGGTGGTGCGGGAGGCCGCCGCGAGGCTGCTGGAGGCCGTGGACACGACCGGCGGCGTACGGCTGCTCGGCGTCGGCGTCACCGGACTGGCCGACTACACGCAGGAGGACCTGTTCGCCCAGGCTCACCTGGCAGCGTCCGAGGCGGGCGGGGACGATCGCGCGCAGGCCGAGGAAGCGGTACCGGAACCCGCTGAGCAGGAGCCAGCGGCGCCCTCGGAGCACGTCTGGCGAGCAGGTCAGGACGTGCGCCACCCCGAGTACGGGCACGGGTGGGTGCAGGGCAGCGGTCTCGGCCGGGTGACCGTACGGTTCGAGACGCCGGACTCGGAGCCGGGGCGGGTCCGTACGTTCCGGAGCGACGACCCGGGCCTCGAGCCGGCGGATCCTCTGCCGCTGGTGTCGCGAAGCCCGGAAGTCGCGGATCCTGATCCTGGGACGGCGCCGTCCGGGGCGGAAGCATGACGGGGCCACTTCAGGCCCGGGCCGTCATGGCCGCCCGCCGGGGCGAGTGAGGTCCGCCAAGGGCACCGCGCTCCAGGATGGCCGACGCGGGTTGGTTCGGACGGGCGGTCTCAGGTCTCCTCGGTCCCCGCGAGATGCCCGAAGTCGCGGTCGTGCGCGGGCGGCGGTGAGGCCACGTCCAGACCGTAGTGGTGGTAGAGCTGCAGCTCCTGCTCGGGGGAGAGATGGCGCCCGACGCCGAAGTCGGGGGCGTCCTTGATCAGGGAGCGCTCGAAAGGCACGTAGAGGGCCCCTTCGACCAGCTCGCTGGGCTCCAGGGGGACGAACGCGTCCCTGCCGAACAGGCCCGTCCGTATGGCGGCCCACTCCGGTACTCCGGTCGCGTCGTCGAGATAGATCTCGTCGATCGTGCCGATCTTGTTCCCATTGCGGTCGAACGCCTTGCGGCCGATCAGATTCCGCGGATCGATATCGGTCTTCACGGTCCCTCCAACTGGTCGCAACGCATCCGTAAGCACTACAAAAGAGCACAATGAGCCAGGCGGCCACTCGAAGGTTGTCTTGTTGCTGCCGCTGGTAGTCTGGCAAGCGGCTGCTGACCCCGTGCGGGAGAGTCCTCCGGAGTGAACCGGAGGCGCCGAAGGAGCAAACCCTCCCCGGAATCTCTCAGGCACACGTACCGCACGGACGAGGTCACTCTGGAAAGCAGGGCGGGTGTCGACGGCTTCCGCTCTCACCGACGGTGAAAACCGGAGCGCCCTCGGGCGGACCGGTGAAGCTCTCAGGTTTGAGATGACAGAGGGGGAGGCCGTCGGGGTACCCGCGCCGGGGTACCCCTCGAAGGTCGCGTCAGACCAGGAGGCCTCTGCATGACCGCCCACCGCATTCCGCTGTCCGAGCTCGAACGGGGGACGCCCTTCGAGCAGCGCCACATCGGGCCCGACCAGGAGGCGCGGGCCAAGATGCTCGCCCAGGTCGGCTACGGCTCCCTCGACGAGCTCACCGCCACCGCGGTCCCGGATGTGATCAAGAACGCCGACGCACTGGACCTTCCGGGCGCCCGCACCGAGGCGGAGGTGCTGGCTGAGCTGCGCTCCCTCGCCGACCGCAACCAGGTCCTCGACTCCATGATCGGTCTGGGCTACTACGGGACCTTCACTCCGCCGGTGATCCTGCGGAACGTGATGGAGAACCCGGCGTGGTACACCGCGTACACGCCGTACCAGCCCGAGATCTCCCAGGGCAGGCTCGAGGCCCTGCTCAACTTCCAGACCATGGTCGCCGACCTCACCGGCCTGCCGACCTCCGGTGCCTCGCTGCTCGACGAGGGGACCGCCGCCGCCGAGGCGATGGCGCTGTCCCGGCGTATGGGCAAGAACAAGAAGGGCCTGTTCCTGGTCGACGCGGACGCGCTGCCGCAGACCATCGCGGTGATCCAGACCCGTGCGGAGCCCACGGGCGTCGAGGTCGTCGTCGCCGACCTCAGCGACGGCATCCCGGCCGAGGTGGCCGAGCGCGAGATCAACGGCGTACTGATCCAGTACCCGGGCGCCTCCGGCGCCGTCCGCGACATCAAGCCGGTCATCGAGCAGGCGCACGAGCTGGGCGCGGTCGTCACCGTCGCCGCCGACCTGCTCGCGCTCACGCTGCTGACCTCGCCCGGTGAGCTGGGCGCCGACATCGCCGTCGGGACCACACAGCGCTTCGGCGTGCCGATGGGCTTCGGCGGCCCGCACGCCGGCTACATGGCCGTGCACGAGAAGTTCGCCCGCAGCCTGCCGGGCCGGCTCGTGGGCGTCTCCGTGGACGCGGACGGGCACAAGGCCTACCGGCTCGCCCTGCAGACGCGCGAGCAGCACATCCGCCGCGAGAAGGCGACGAGCAACATCTGCACCGCCCAGGTGCTGCTCGCCGTGATGGCCGGGATGTACGCCGTCTACCACGGCCCCGAGGGTCTGCGGACCATCGCGCGCCGTACCCACCGCTACGCCGAGATACTCGCCGCGGGTCTCACGGCGGGCGGTGTCGAGGTCGTCCACGGCGCCTACTTCGACACGCTGACCGTGCGCGTCCCGGGCCGTGCCGACGCGGTGGTCGCGGACGCGCGCGAGCGCGGGGTCAACCTGCGCCTCGTGGACGCCGACCATGTGTCCGTCTCCTGTGACGAGACGACCGGCCGGGCCCAGCTCGGTGCGGTGTGGACCGCCTTCGGTGTCGAGGGCGACATCGAGGCGCTGGACGCCCGCGCCGGGGACGCACTCCCGCAGAGCCTGGTCCGCAGCGACGACTACCTCACGCACCCGGTCTTCCACCAGCACCGCTCCGAGACCGCGATGCTGCGCTACCTGCGCCGGCTGGCGGACCGGGACTACGCGCTCGACCGCGGCATGATCCCGCTGGGCTCCTGCACCATGAAGCTCAACGCGACCACCGAGATGGAGCCGGTCACCTGGCCCGAGTTCGGTCAGCTGCACCCCTTCGCACCCGCCGAGCAGGCGCAGGGCTACCTGACGCTGATCCGCGAGCTGGAGGAGCGGCTCGCCGAGGTCACCGGCTACGACAAGGTCTCCCTCCAGCCCAACGCCGGCTCCCAGGGCGAGCTGGCGGGTCTGCTCGCGGTCCGCGGCTACCACCGCGCCAACGGTGACGAGCAGCGCACTGTCTGCCTCATCCCCTCCTCGGCGCACGGCACCAACGCCGCCAGCGCGGTCATGGCCGGGATGAAGGTGGTCGTCGTCAAGACCGCCGAGGACGGCGAGATCGACATCGCGGACCTGCGGGCCAAGATCGAGCAGTACCACGACGAGCTCTCGGTGCTGATGATCACGTACCCGTCCACGCACGGTGTGTTCGAGGAGCACGTCGCGGACATCTGCGCGGCGGTTCACGAGGCCGGCGGCCAGGTGTACGTCGACGGCGCCAACCTCAACGCGCTGGTCGGCCTCGCCAAGCCGGGTCACTTCGGCGGTGACGTCTCGCACCTCAACCTGCACAAGACGTTCTGCATCCCGCACGGCGGCGGCGGTCCCGGCGTGGGCCCCGTCGGCGTCCGCGCGCACCTGGCGCCGTACCTGCCGAACCACCCGCTGCAGCCCGCGGCGGGCCCCGAGACGGGTGTCGGCCCGATCTCCGCCGCCCCCTGGGGCTCCGCCGGCATCCTGCCCATCTCCTGGGCGTACGTCCGGCTCATGGGCGGCGAGGGCCTCAAGCAGGCCACGCAGGTGGCCGTGCTGTCCGCCAACTACATCGCCAAGCGCCTCGAGCCCCACTACCCGGTGCTGTACACCGGTCCGGGCGGCCTGGTCGCCCACGAGTGCATCATCGACCTGCGCCCGCTGACCAAGGCGACCGGAGTGAGCGTCGACGACGTCGCCAAGCGGCTGATCGACTACGGCTTCCACGCGCCGACGATGTCGTTCCCGGTGGCCGGCACGCTGATGATCGAGCCGACCGAGTCGGAGGACCTCGCCGAGATCGACCGGTTCTGCGACGCGATGATCGCCATCCGCGCCGAGATCGAGAAGGTCGGCTCGGGCGAGTGGCCGGCCGAGGACAACCCGCTGCGGAACGCCCCGCACACCGCCGCTGCGCTCGGCGGGCAGTGGGAGCACGCCTACGCGCGCGAGGAGGCCGTCTTCCCGGCCGGTGTCTCGGCTGCGGACAAGTACTGGCCGCCGGTACGCCGCATCGACCAGGCCTTCGGTGACCGCAACCTGGTCTGTTCCTGCCCGCCGCTGGACGCTTACGAGGAGTAATCACCCTCCGGCATGCGTCGGGGCCGGTTCGGAGCGTTCGTCTCCGGGCCGGCCCCTTTGTATGCGGGGCAGCGGCTGCCCCTTGTGCGCCTGCCTCAGGCGGCGGTCATCACCTGGTCGGTGCCCATCGGGCGGTGCGGGGCGATGATCTGACCGTCGGGCAGAAGCTCACCGGTGTCCTCGAACAGCAGAACGCCGTTGCACAGCAGGCTCCATCCCTGCTCCGGGTGGTGCGCCACGAGACGGGCGGACTCCCGGTCGGCGGATTCGGCGGTCGGGCACGGTGGCTGGTGCTGGCACATGGTGGATGGGATCTTTCGCTCTGTCGTGATCTGTGGGTTGGCTGTCGTGTCTGTCCTGCGGCTCGTCGAGTCGTTCATGGCCGCTCCCCCGTTGTGAAGCATCGGTCTGGACCCAGTGTTGCCCTACGGACGTCAATCCGCAGGGATTTCGCAGCACCGCTCCTCACAGGTTGATGACGCGTCACCCGCGCGGACGGTTCAGTCCAACTCGAGGGTCACTTCAGGTGGTTCGTGATGGTCGGAAGGGGCTAGTCAAGGGCGCCCGACCAGCGCGCTGTCCCTCGTACGAGCGTTGTGGAGCACCAATGAGCAACGGACGTCCGGGCGTGTCGGCGACCCTGACACACGACGTGCCCCGCGGCCTTCTGCGGCAGCGGGGCACGAACGGGCGGGGCTAGGCGGGCGTCGGTGAGCCGAGCAGCGGGCCCCGGGTGATCCGGAGGTTCAGCACCGGGAGGAGATCGGCGACCCGGTGCGCGCGATGGGCCGCGATGCCGGGCGGGGCCGGCGCGAGCGGCACCAGCAGGTCGGTCGCGGCCGGGTGGCCCGTCGCGCCGTCGGCGGTGCAGTCGCCGTGCAGCCACAGGGTGAGCATGTAGAGCTCGGGCACGGACAGCAGCCGTGCCTGGTAGGGCTGGGTCATCGTCTCCGCCTGGCGCAGGGCCCGTTCGGTGGAGGCGACATAGGGACCCTCGAAGAAGTGGGAGAACGCCCAGCCGTCGGGGGTGAGCATCGTCTCGGCGGCGGCCACGGCGCGGTCGCCGGAGCGGATGAGGAATCGCCACCCGGCGAGCCGGGTGGCGGACGCGCCGGCCGGAGTGATCCGGTCCAGCACATGCACCGGCAGGGGCAGTTCGGGTGTGACGGGTCCCTGGGCGGTGCGCAGGGACGGGGTGACAGCCTCGCGGACCGCGGTGGGGGAACCGAGGGCCGTGAGGACGGAGCGGAGGGCGGGCGCGGGAGCCGGGGGGACGTGCAACTGCATGGTGGGTCGCCTCTCATTCGACAGGCATGGTGGCGCGAGGGCGTGGTGGGGCGGGCGGACGGCGCTGTCAGCTCTCGGGGTCCGAGGGGCGGGGGATGGTGCCCGGACGAATGGCGACGCTTTTGACGACAGGCTCAGGACCGCGAGTGCCAACTCTCTACCCCGTGCCGAAAGTTTATATGACGCGCGTTCATGCAGTGTTTCATCTAGTCGTCCCGCGTATGACGAACAAGGAGATATTCGGTCGGCGATAAGCGGGATTCGTCCCGGTGCTGCTCGGGCCCGACAGCCGTGACCTCGGAATACTCGCCCGTAGCGGTAGGCCGATTCTCGTCGGCGTTTTTCACGACGTGGTTGCGCCGGGAAACTGCTCAATGCGCCATGCCCCGTGAATGTGCCGGACGGCATCGGCCATCAGCCTACCGTGCGACCGCCCGAGTGCGGGACGTTATCGATCGCGTTGCCGGGGCATCATCCACCGAGACCCGGGACAGCAGCGGCCGGAACGTCGGCCTACCCATCACAGGAGGGACGCTTCGATGGGAGAGAAGGTCGTGGCGGGGCCGTTCGACCTGTCCGATCGCCAGCGCTACCGCGGCAAGCTCAGGCAGTGTCTGGAGGGACTGGCGCGACTGCTGGAGGAGAAGCGGTTCGACAGGCCGAAGAACCTGATGGGTCTGGAGATCGAACTGAATCTCGTCGGATCCGACGGCATGCCGAAAATGCTGAATGCGCAAGTGCTGGAAAGGATTGCCAGCCGGGATTTCCAAACAGAACTCGCCATGTTCAATCTGGAAGTCAACATAGCTCCACACGCGCTGGGCGGACGTGTATTCGACCGGCTCGCCGAAGAGCTGCGCACCTCGCTCGCCTATGCCGACCGCAAAGCCGGCGAGGTCGATGCCGGAATCGTGATGATCGGCATTCTGCCCACCCTCGACCGTGACGACCTGGTCTCCTCCAATCTCTCGGCTGTCGACCGGTACAGGCTGCTCAACGACCAGATCGTCGCAGCGCGCGGCGAGGACTTCAGGCTGGACATCGACGGGGTGGAGCGGCTGGAGTGCACCTCGCGCTCGATCGCGCCGGAGGCCGCCTGCACATCCGTCCAGCTGCATCTCCAGGTCACCCCGGGGCGCTTCGCGGACGTGTGGAACGCCGCACAGGCCGTCGCGGCGGCGCAGGTCGCCGTCGGCGCCAACTCCCCGTTCCTGTTCGGGCGTGAACTGTGGCGCGAGTCCAGGCCGCCGCTGTTCCTGCAGTCCACCGACACCCGGCCGCCCGAACTGCAGGCGCAGGGCGTGCGACCGCGCACTTGGTTCGGGGAGCGCTGGATCACATCCGCGTACGAACTGTTCGAGGAGAACCTGCGCTACTTCCCGGCGCTGCTGCCGATCTGCGACGACGAGGACCCGTTGCGCGTCATCGACGAGGGCGGCACGCCCAAGCTCGCCGAACTGGTCCTGCTCAACGGCACGGTGTACCGCTGGAACCGGCCCGTGTACGGCATCGCGGACGGCGTCCCGCATCTGCGCGTGGAGAACCGGGTGCTGCCCGCCGGCCCCACCACCGTCGACGTGATCGCGAACGCGGCCTTCTACTACGGCGTCGTCCGTGCCCTCGCGGAGGACCAGCGGCCGGTGTGGACCCGGCTGCCGTTCGAGGCCGCGGCGGCCAACTTCGACGCGGCCTGCCGGTACGGCATCGATGCGCGTCTTCAGTGGCCGCGACGCGGGCGCTACGGGGGGATCACCGAGGTGGACGCCGTGGACCTCGTACGCGACGAACTGCTCCCGCTCGCCGCGGCGGGGCTCGACGCGTGGGGTGTCGAGCCGGCCGACCGGGACCTCTACCTCGGAGTGATCGAGGAGCGGTGCCGGCTGAGGGTCAACGGCGCGAGCTGGCAGGCAGCCAGCTTCCACCGGGCTCTGGAACAGGGTCTTGACCGGGACGCCGCGCTCGCCGAGACGACCCGCCGGTACTGCGAGCTGATGAACAGCGGCGAGCCGGTGCACACCTGGCCGGTCGGGTTAGCGGAACCGGTGCTGCTGGGCTGACCCGCCGCACACCGGTCACCGGCCGCCGCCCGCACGATCCCGACGAGGTCCCGGGTGGGTCCGCGGTGCGGCCGGTGACCCGGCGCTGAGCCCTGGCCGCCCCTGCGATCCACCCGGCGTCCGTACGTCGATCTGAGTGTCGATCTGCGTCCCGTATGTCTCCGTACGGCCCCCATGTCCGTCACGCACGATCTTCGTCACTTCTTTCGAGACCCGGAGGGGGTGAAGATGGGGGTCGGACGGGACTGCTCAGCGGGAGGCGGGAGTGCAGGTGGAGGCAGGATCGGTGGCCGATACTTCGACGACGGAGCGGCCGACGCGACGGATTCTGCGGGACGAGACGCTGCTGGTTCTGGCGCTCTCGCTCGGCGCGAGCGGCGTATCCGCGCTGATCAGCTTTGTCGGATCGGTCACCAAACCAGGAGGTCTCAAGGATCAGGCCGCCACACTCAACGCCTCGGCGGCACCCGGCCGTCCCTGGCTGGATCTTGCCTGGCAGCTGTTCGGGATCGCGACGGCGCTGGTGCCCGTCGCGCTCGTCGCGCATTTCCTGCTGCGGGAGGGGGCCTCGCTGCGCACGCTGGGCTTCGACCGGACGCGGCGGTGGCCGGACCTCGGGCGCGGAGCGGCGATCGCCGCGGTGATCGGCTCCACGGGCATCGCCTTCTATCTGGCCGCCCGTGGTTTCGGTGCCAACCTCACCGTGGTGCCCGAGGCGCTGCCCGACGTGTGGTGGAAGTACCCGGTGCTCGTCCTGTCCGCGGTGCAGAACGCGGTGCTCGAGGAAGTCATCGTCGTCGGCTATCTGCTGCGGCGACTAGGCCAGCTGGGCTGGACGCCGGGCACGGCCCTGGTGGCCAGCTCGGTGCTGCGCGGCTCCTATCACCTCTACCAGGGCATCGGCGGGTTCTTCGGCAACATGGTGATGGGGGTCGTCTTCGTCTACCTGTACCGGCGCTGGGGCAGGGTCGGCCCGCTGGTGGTGGCCCACTCGCTGCTCGACATCGGGGCGTTCGTCGGGTACGCGCTGCTGGCGGGCAAGGTGGGCTGGCTGCCCACGGCGTGACCGCTGCCGCGTAGCGGCCGTGCGGAAGCGTTCGGGCCGGGGGCACACGTGGGAATCGTGCACCCCCGGCCCGGGGTCAGACGAGCAACTCGCCTTCGATGACGGTGACCGCCCGGCCGACGAGCAGGGTCCGGTCGCCCCGCAGTTCCGTGCGGACCCGGCCGGAGCGGGGCGAGGCCTGCAGCCCGGTGAGGTCGGGGCGGCCCAGACGCTCGGACCAGTAGGGGGCAAGGGCCGTGTGCGCGCTGCCGGTGACCGGGTCCTCGTCGATGCCGACGTTCGGGAAGAAGCAGCGCGAGACGAAGTCGTATCCCCGGGAGGGATCCTCGGCGCGTGCGGTGGCGATGATGCCGCGCGGCGAGTGGCGGCCGAGCGACCTGTGGTCGGGGGCAAGGCCCAGGACCGTCTTCTCGTCGGTGAGTTCGACGAGCAGGTCGCCCACGTTCGGGCCGGTGTCGAAAGCGGTGCGGGGCTCGGCCCCGAGGGCTTCGGCCACGCCCTCGGGGATCTCCATCCGGGTGAGCGGCGCGGTGGGGAAGTCCAGCCCGACGGAACCGTCCGCATGGGGCTCCGCGGTGAGCACGCCGCTGCGGGTGGCGAACCGTACGGGACCCTCGTGGGCGCCCGTGGTGTGCAGCACGTGCGCGGTGGCCAGAGTGGCGTGACCGCACATGGCCACCTCGGTGGCGGGCGTGAACCAGCGCAGCGCCCAGTCGGCCTCGTCGCCCTCGGGCAGGCGGTGGGCGAACGCGGTCTCGGCGTGGTTGACCTCGCGGGCCACGTCCTGGAGCCAGGCGTCGTCCGGGAAGGCGTCGAGGAGGAGAACACCGGCGGGGTTGCCGGCGAAGGGCCGGTCGGTGAAGGCGTCGACGATTCGAATCCGCATGCGCCGACGGTAGAGGGCGACGGGCGGGCCGGGCCAAGGGCCAATTCGGGCTGTCTGGACCACGTCCGCGGAGCCTTCGGCCGACAGAACGACAACAAGGGTGCTGCCCGCCCCCCCAGCCGTGGACTCCGAGCTGCGCGCCGTGCGCGGAGCACAGCTTCCGCCCCCTCTACGGAAGGGGCTTGCCGCGTCCATCGTTCCGATATATCGTTGAGGTATCGCGACAGATCAACGATGGAATGGAGTGTGATCGCGATGCGTAGTCATGGACAGGACTTCGGATTCGAACGGCGTGGACACCGCGGCGGACCCGGTCATCACGCTCAGGGCGGCTTCGAGGGCATGCGTGGAGCCTTCGGGCCCTTTGGTCCCGGCGGGCACGGTGGCCCCGGTTTCGGCGGGCCCGGTTTCTTCGGCCCGGGCGGCCCCTGGGGTGGACGCGGCAGGGGAGGGCCGAGGGGGAGGGCGCGGCGCGGCGACGTACGCGCGTCGATCCTGGCTCTCCTCAAGGACCGGCCCATGCACGGCTACGAGATGATCCAGGAGATCGCCGAGCGCAGTGGCGGGGCGTGGAAGCCCAGCCCGGGCTCGGTCTACCCCACTCTCCAGTTGCTGGAGGACGAGGGGCTGATCGCGAGTGAGAGCGAGGGCGGCAAGAAGCTCTTCTCGCTCACCGAGGAGGGCCGTGCCGCGGCCGGCGAGGGTCCCGAGGCCCCTTGGGAAGAGGCCTCGCGCGGCGTGGACTGGGAGGCGCTGCACGAGATCCGGCAGGCCGGTGTCGGCCTGATGGAGGCGTTCAGCCAGGTCTGGAAGACCGGCGACAAGGACCAGCGCGACAAGGCCCTGGCGGTCATCAACGAGGCCCGCAAGAAGCTGTACCTGATCCTCGCCGAGGAAAGCTGACGGCAGGTCGGGAGAGCGTAGGGCGCCCCGCGGAATCAGCTCCGCGGGGCGCCTTCGGGTTCGGGTAGCCCGATCAGGACACCAGCGCGCCCAGTTTGCGGAGCGACTCGTTGAGCGCGGCCGTCGCGGAGTCCTTCAGCTTGCCTGCCATCAGGGAGACCGCCGCGCCCGTGAACTCCCCGTCGATGCGGACCGAGGTCCCCTCGCCGTCCGGTGTCAGCGTGTAGCGCGTGGCGACGTTCACCGCCATCGGGCCCTTGCCTCGGATGGCCAGGACCCGCCCCGGCTCCAGTTCGTCGATGGTCCAGGTGACTTCGGCCGGGAAGCCCATGAGCTTCATGTTCTCCTCGAAGGTCCCTCCCACCTCCAGTTTCTCGGGGCCGCCCTTCGGGAAGCTCGTGTGGGTCGCGTTCCACTCGCCGTATGCCGGCCAGTCCGTGAGCTGGGCCCACACCTTCTCGGTGGGCGCCTCGATGCGCGCTTCCGCGCTGACTTCGGCCATGCGGCCACCCCTTCGTGTCGGGTGCTGCGCCGGGCGCAGCTCCGGTGTCGCGGAACGTAGCCGCAGACCCTGGAACATTCAATACTGATGAACCGTCAGAAGAGGTGGAGTTGAAGTGCTGCACTTCCGGGTGCGGAAGGGCGTGGCTGTCCGGGGTGTCCGCGGCGACGTCATCCGCAAGGAGGAGAAAGCGTCCGGTGGTGCACAACCTGCGTCGGACGCGCAAATGCTGCCCGCCGGGGATGTCAGGCGCCGATGGGGCTGATGAGGTGGTACACGTGTCACCCCGTCCTTCCCATCAGACGCCCGCGGAACGCGGCTCGCACCTCGGTGTCCGGCTCACCGACGAGCTCGCGGCGGCGGTGTCGGGTGCGCGCAGAAGGGCGCTGCGGGACGGGGACCGGCAGGTCGACACGGCTCATCTGCTGCACACCCTGCTGGAGTCCGACCCCGAGGTCCACGCCGTTCTCGACGGCCCCGAGATCGCACGGCTCCTGGGCTATCTCGTCCAGCGCGCGATCGGCTACGGGCTGCGCTGGCAGGGCACGGTCGAGGACTCCGGCGCGATACCGGTGCTGCGTGAGCCCGGGGGCTGGTCACCGGCGGCGGCGAGCGCCCTGGACGCGGCATACGGGCGCGCGGCGCGACGTGGCGACGGACGCGCGCGGGGGCTCGACCTCCTCGCGGCGATCGTCGCGGACCCCGAGTCACGGGCCGTGGAGGTCCTCGGCCGCGCGGGCGTGGACGTGCATACGCTTCCGGCGCGGATAGAGGCGGCCGGCGCGGTGCGCGAGTACGCGGGGGAAGTGGAGGCCGGCCGCCAGGCGCAGGTGCGGTGGGACGCGGGGGGATGAGCACGCCCACGGCGGGCGGGGTCCAGTTTCTGAGACAGGTGCATTCAGGGGTGACGCTCATGTCGTCGCCTGCCATCATGTGCCGGTGCATACGTCTCAGGGGAATCAGGGAAACCGCGGCAAGGGTGTCGGGCTGGGGCTCGCCCTCGCGTCGGCGGTCGCCTTCGGCGGATCGGGAGTCGCGGCCAAGCCGCTGATCCAGGCGGGGCTGGACCCGCTCGACGTGGTGTGGCTGAGGGTCACGGGCGCCGCGCTGGTCATGCTGCCGCTCGCCGTGCGCCACCGCGCGCTGCTGCGCCGCCGTCCCGCACTGCTCGCCGGGTTCGGCCTGCTCGCCGTGGCCGGTGTCCAGGCCTGCTACTTCGCCGCACTCTCCCGTATCCCGGTCGGCGTCGCCCTGCTCATCGAGTACCTCGCACCCGCACTCGTGCTCGGCTGGGTGCGTGTCGTGCAGCGGCGGCCCGTGACGCGTGCCGCAGTGATCGGCGTGGTGCTCGCGGTCGGCGGTCTCGCCTGTGTCGTGGAGGTGTGGTCGGGCTTGAGCTTCGACGCCCTGGGCCTGACCCTCGCGCTCGGCGCAGCCTGCTGCCAAGTCGGCTACTTCGTCCTGTCCGACCAGGGGAGCGAGGCGGGCGACGAGGCCCCGGACCCGCTCGGCGTCATCGCGTACGGACTGCTCGTCGGGGCCGCCGTCCTGACGGTCGTCGCCCGCCCTTGGGGCATGCACTGGTCCGTCCTGGCCGGCACCGCGCACATGAACGGCACATCCGTACCCGCCGTCGCGCTGATCGCCTGGATCGTCCTGATCGCCACGGTGCTCGCCTACGTCACGGGCGTCGTGTCCGTGCGCCGGCTCTCGCCGCAGGTGGCAGGTGTCGTGGCCTGCCTCGAAGCCGTCATCGCGACCGTCCTGGCCTGGGTGCTTCTCGGCGAGCACCTGTCGGCGCCGCAGATCGCCGGTGGTGCGGTCGTCCTGGTCGGCGCCTTCATAGCCCAGTCGTCGGCGCCCGCGAAGGTCTCCGTCGAGCCGGTGGCCGGCGGTGGTGCCGAAAGGGAGTTGTCGATCCGCGGAACGGCCGCATAAGGTGCCGACCATGCATTCCGACGCACTCGTTCTTCCACCTCCGGCCGCCTGAGGCGGGCCCTCCGGACATGCGCCCGGCGAGTCGCCGGGCGGAACGGTGCTGCCCGCAGAAGAAGTCCACCGACCCCGGTGTTCCGGGGTTCCCTCCCGAACTTCTGCTCATCTGCGGAGAGAATTCGTGTCGAATGCTGCCTCCGGCCTGCCCGTCGGGCGAGGCCTCCTCTATCTGATCGTCGCCGGTGCCGCGTGGGGCACCGCGGGCGCCGCCGCCTCCCTGGTCTACCAGGTCAGTGACATGGGCCCGGTGGCCCTGTCCTTCTGGCGCTGCGCGGCCGGGCTCGTCCTGTTGGTCGCCGTCCGGCTCCTGCGCCCTGGCGCCCGGACCGCCCCGTCCGAGCCGTTCGGCCGCAGGACGCTGCGGGCCGGTGCCACCGGTGTGGGACTCGCCGTGTTCCAGACCGCCTACTTCGGGGCCGTTGCCGCCACCGGACTTGCCGTCGCGACCGTCGTCACCCTCGGCGCGGGGCCGGTGCTCATCGCACTCGGCGCCCGTCTGACCATGGGGGAGCGGCTCGGCCGCGGCGGGTTGATCGCCGTCGCGGGGGCGCTCGCCGGGCTGGGTGTGCTCGTGTTCGGCGGCGGCGGTGCGACGGTACGCCCCTGGGGCGTGCTGCTCGCGGTCGTGTCGGCGCTCGGCTACTCCGCCATGACGCTGCTCACCCGATGGTGGGGCCGTGACGGCGGGGCCGACGTGTCCGCGGGGACCGTGTCGACGTTCGCGGTCACCAGCCTCTGCCTGCTGCCGTTCGCCCTGCGGGAGGGGCTGCTGCCGCACACCGCGCAACCGGGCGCCGTCCTGTGGCTGCTGGCGTACATCGCGGCGGTGCCCACGGCCCTGGCCTACGCCCTCTACTTCGCGGGGGCGGCCGTCGTACGGTCCGCCACCGTGTCCGTGATCATGCTGCTCGAGCCGGTCAGTGCGGCGGTGCTCGCCGTCGTCCTGCTGGGGGAGCGGCTCACGGCGGCGACGGCGGTCGGAACCGCGCTGATGCTCGGTTCGGTCACGGGGCTCGCAATGGCGGAGGCACGCGGAGAGCACATGCCCGAGGACGAGCCCGTTCTCGTGTGAATCGGTGGGTGCGGGGTCCGGCACCGGGCCCCGCACCCCGGCTCACTCCCCGCGCCTGCGCAGCAGATGCTCGCGCGCGACCTCGTCGCGCGGCCCGTTCCGCATCGACAGTCCGGCCGCGATGCGGTCCTGGATCTCTTCGGGTTTCCGTCCGGCGTACTTGAACTTCGCCCGGACACCCGTCACTTCGAGCCGCAGGCCGCGGATGCCGGACAGCAGGCGGCCGTAGGGCGCCTCACCCACGGCCGCCCGGGCGGACCCGCCTTCCGGCTGGAAGTGGTGCGTCTGACGGTTCAGCAGCTCCGCCTTCTCGGCGGGATCGTCCACGGTACGGGCGATGCAGCGCAGTTGGACCGCGGCATAGAAGCTGGTGGGCACACCGTTCTCGGACGGGCCGTCCGGTGGCGCCTGCCAGGGGCCGGGCACGAACACATAGTCGTCGACCACGCTCAGCAGCACCTGCGGGTTCGCCTCCAGGGCGGGCCACAGCGGGTTCGGACGGGCCAGATGGGCCACCGCCTCGCCGCGACCCACGTCGTAGGCGAAATGCAGCGGCTGGACGTACGGCGGTTCGCCCGGCGGACCGTTCACCGCGAGCTGTCCGAAGTCGCGGCCGACCAGCCAACGCTGCCACTCGGCGTCGTCCTGCGGTGCGTCCCAGGGGTGGATCAGCATCACAGCACCGCCAGGTAGTCGGGAAGGCCGGTGCCGGGCGCGAGGTCGGGGTCGGGAACCGGGGCGCCGTACTCGGTGCGGACCGGGACCACGCCGGCCCAGTGGGGGAGCGAGAGGTCCTCGGGTTCGTCGCTGACACCGCCGGTGCGCACCTTGGCGGAGACAGCGTCCAGGTCGAGGCGGATCACGGCGGTGGCCGCCAGCTCCTTCTTGTTGGCGGGCCGTGAGTCGCGCGAGCGGCCGGGTGTGACCTGGTCGACCACCGCGTCCAGGGCGATCCGCTTCTCCTCCGGGTCGTCGACCTGGTGGGCGACGCCGTGCACCACCACGGACCGGTAGTTGATCGAGTGGTGGAAGGCCGAGCGGGCCAGGACCAGGCCGTCGACGTGCGTCACCGTCAGGCACACGGCGAGCCCCGGGTCGGCCTCGCCCGTCATCCGCAGGGGACGCGAGCCCGTCGAGCCGTGGACGTAGAGACGTTCACCGATGCGGCCGTACAGCGTGGGCAGGACGACCGGTGCACCGTCACGCACGAAGCCGAGGTGGCACACATAGCCCCCGTCGAGTATCGCGTGCACCAGCTCCTTGTCGTACGACGCCCGGTGCGCGGAGCGCGTGGGGACGGTGCGATCGGTGGGTGCATAGGCGGTGGCGCGCGACGACGCCGGCTCGTGGGTCCCGTGCATTTGCGCTCCCTCTTGCACTAGTGCAAAATATGCTTTGTGCTAGGAGGATATCCGATCGAAGGGCGGGGCGCAGCCGAGATCGCGGCCAGCGTCGAGCGTGCGGTGGGTACGGGAAAGCTGGAGCCGGGTCAACTCCTGCCACCGATGCGGGAGTTGGCGGTCGAGCTGGGCGTGAATCCCAATACGGTCGCGGCCGCGTACCGCATCCTGCGTGAACGGGGGGTCATCGAGACCGCCGGGCGGCGGGGGAGCCGGGTGCGGCCCGCGCCCGCCACGACGGGCCGGGACCACATCCGGGTGGACGTGCCCGCGGGTGTGCGCGATGTGTCCAGCGGCAATCCGGATCCGGCGCTGCTGCCACCGCTGGCCCCGGCGTTCGCGGCGGCTGCGGCGCAGGGCGACACGGAGCCGGTGCTCTACGGTGATGTCGCCGTGGAACCGGAGCTCGCACGTGTCGCCCGGTCGGCCTTCGACGCCGACGGAGTGCCGGACGGGCCGCTCGCCGTGGTCTCCGGTTCCCTCGACGCCGTGGAGCGGGTGCTCGCGGCCCACCTCAAGCCGGGCGACAGCGTCGCCGTGGAGGATCCCGGGTGGGGCAGGACCCTCGACCTCATCCCGGCGCTCGGCCTGCGCACGGTTCCGGTCGGCGTCGACGACGAAGGGCCGCTTCCCGGCGGCGTACGCGACGCGCTGGAGGCCGGGGCGCGTGCCCTGATCGTCACGGACCGGGCGCAGAACCCGACCGGCGCCGCGGTGAGCGCCACCCGCGCGCGTGCTCTGCGTTCCGTGCTGCGCGAGTTCCCGCAGACGCTGCTGATCGAGGACGACCACGGTCACGGGATCGTCGACGTCCCCCTTCACCCCATCGCCGGTGCCACCCGGCACTGGGCGTTCGTGCGCTCGGTCGCCAAGGCGTACGGACCGGATCTGCGGCTCGCCGTGCTCACCGGGGACGACGTCACCCTCGACCGGGTGCGCGGGCGGCAGCGGCTCGGGCCGGGGTGGGTGAGCCTGATCCTGCAGCGGGCCGTGGTGCGGCTGTGGGTCGACGGTTCCCTCGACGCCCGCGCGGTGGCGGCGGAGTACGGCCGACGTCGCGACGCGCTGATCGGCGCGCTCGCGGAACGCGGTGTCGCTTCCCGGGGGCGCAGCGGGTTGAACGTGTGGGTGCCCGTGCCGGACGAGACGGGCGCGGTCGCGCGGCTGCTGCATGCGGGATGGGCCGTCGCCCCCGGCGCCCGCTACCGGATGAGCGCGCCGCCCGGCATGCGGATCACCGTCTCGACGCTGACACCGGACGAGACCGGGTCCCTGGCGGAAGCGGTGGCCGCCGCCCTCGGCCCCGCCCCCGCCCGGAGCTACGTCTAGCGGTCCGTCGCTCCGGGGCCGCTCTCCATCCGGCTGACGTCCGGTTCCTGCGCGACCCTGCCCGGTGCCACGTCCGGTCCCGGCCGGGCCGCTTCCGTGCGCTCGGTTTTGGGCCTGGCCTGTGTCGGTGCCGCGTCCTTGGCCTCGGTCTTGGGCCTGGCCTGAATCGGTGCCGTTCCCGTGCGCTGGGTCTTGGGCCTGGCCTGGGTCAGGGCCGCTCCCGCCAGGACGATCAGCGCCCCGACCGGTGTCGACCAGGTCAGCGACTCGCCGAGGATCGCGACGCCCGCCGCGGTGGCGATGACCGGGATGAAGTACGTGACCATCTGCGCCGTCGTCGGCCCCACCTCGGCGACGAGACCGTACTGGAGGAGGACGGCGAGTCCGGTACCGAGAGCGCCGAGCGCCGCGACCGCGAGGAGCGGGACGAGCGGGAAGCGGCTCGGCATGCTGGTGAACAGCGGGGTGACCAGGGCCAGTTGGATGGTGGCCAGGAGCAACTGCGCGCCGGTCAACGACAGATGGGACGGGCCGGCGCCCGCGAGGGTGCGGCGTACGTAGATCCAGCCGACGGGGTAGCTGAGCGAGGCCAGCAGGCCATCGCCGTGCCCGTCATGTCAAGGCCGTGGAAGCCCTGCCAAGCGCCGAGCACCGTCAGCACGCCCAGGAAGCCGATGCCGAGTCCTGCGACCCGGCGGCGCGTGGGCCGGTCCTCGGAGAGCGCGACCAGGGACAGCACCATGCCCCACAGAGGCGAGGTCGCGTTGCAGATCCCCGCGAGCGTGGACGGGATCGTCAGCTCCGAGTAGGCGAACAGCGAGAACGGCAGCGCGTTGAGCAGGAACGCGGCGACGGTGAGATGGCCCCAGGTGCGGGCGCCGCGCGGGAGGCGCTCACGCTTCACGGCCATCGCCGCCGCGAGCACCGCCGTGCCGAACACCAGACGCCCCAGCGTGACCTGGAAGGGGGCGTAGGCCTCGGTGCCCACCTTGATGAACAGGAAGCTGAAGCCCCAGATCAGCGAGAGCACACCGAAGCGGATCCGCCAGTCCAGGGCAGCCCGGCGGTGCGGGGTGACGGTGGGCGCGGTTTCGGACGGTCGGGCGGCGACGGTGCTCATGACCGTAACAATGGCGCAGACAACCTCTTAGAACATATCGAGAATTCGCTGCCGATACCTCGTAGTATTGCTTATGTGTTGAACCTGGAGCGCCTGCGCACCCTCGACGCCCTCGCCCGGCACGGCTCGGTCAGCGGCGCGGCGGAGGGACTGCATGTGACGACGTCGGCCGTCTCCCAGCAGATGTCCAAGCTGGAGCGGGAGGCGGGGCAACAGCTCCTTGCCAAGAACGGCCGGGGGGTGCGGCTCACGGACGCCGGCCGGCTGCTCGCCGATCACGCGGCACGCATCCTGTCGCAGGTCGAACTGGCCCAGGCCGATCTGGAGGCGCAGCGCGGGCAGGTGGCCGGCGAACTGCGGCTGGCGGCTTTCCCGACCGCCGCGCGCGGTCTCTTCCCGACCGCCTTGGCCGAGCTGCGCGCCGGGCACCCCGCGTTGCGGCTGCGCTCCTGTGAGCTCGAACCCGAGGCCGGAGTCGCCGGAGTGGTGCGCGGCGACCTCGATCTCGCGGTGGTCCTTGACTGGTACAACAAGCCGATGGCGCTTCCGGAAGGCCTGGTGAAGGCGGCCATCCTCGATGATCCGGCGGATGTGGCGATGCCCGTGGGGCACCGGCTCGCGGATCGGACGGAGGTGGATCTCGGGGAGTTCGCGGACGACGAGTGGATCACCTGGGGCGAGGGCGAGTTCTGCCATGAGTGGCTGATGTTCACCCTGCGCTCCAAGGGCGTCGAGCCGCGCATCGGTCACCGTGCCGCCGAGACGCACACCCAGCTGGGACTGGTGGCCGCCGGTCTGGGCGTGTGCATCGCGCCCCTGCTCGGGCGGAATCCGATGCCTGCCGGGGTCGTGACCGTGCCGCTGCGGCAGCGGGTGCGACGGCACGTCTACGTGGTGTGGCGGGCGGACGCCGACCGCCGCCCGTCGATCCGGGCGGCGGTGGAGGCGCTGCGGGTGGCAGGACGGGCCGTGGCGGCCGGGTGAGCTGGGCCAAGCCCGCCGGCGGGCTCAACGCAAGCCGAGTTTGCGGAAGTCCCAGGTGACGATCTTCTGCGGCGTCAACCGGATCCATGCGTGTCGCCCGTCGTACGGCATCTCCTCGAGGCCGAAATTCTTCCGCGCGAACAGGGTCTCCGGTGCGTCGAGCTCGGCGCACAGCTCCCCGGTGCGGGGGATCTCGCCCACGAACTCCGCCACGCCCGCCAGCTCGGCACCCCTGAGCTGCTCGTACTCCTCACCCGTGTCGATCACGACGGCGATCTGCGGATCCCGGCGCAGATCGGCCCAGCGCTTGCTGCGCACGACGGAGTACAGCCACAGCGAGGTGCCGTCCCAGGCGAACCACAGCGCGCTCACGTGCGGGGCGCCGTCGGCCGACACGGTCGCCACCCGGCAGGTGCGCTGGGTGGCGAGGAATTCGTCCAGCTCACCGGGTGTCATCATGATCTTCCGGCCCCGGCGCTGAGTGTCGGTCATGGGTCCCCCTCTTCTTCTCCCACGTCGTGCCAGAGAGATCCTCTGACATCACGTCAGAAAAGAATGAGGTGTCTTCCTTCCACCCGCAAGGGCCGCTACCCTCGCCGCTCCCGGCCGTCGACGACAAGGGGAGCCATGCCGTCGTACGAAGTGCTCAGCGAACTCCTCGATCCCCGGACCACTGTGCTGCTCACCGTCGAGTGCCAGCAGGGCGTCGTGGGCCCTGACAGCGCGCTGCCCGAACTCGCCGCGGAGGCGCGTTCCTCGGGCGCTCTCGCCCATGTGGCCCGGCTGGTCGCCGCCGCGCACGAAGCCGGGGTGCAGGTGATCCACGCGATCGCCGAGCGTCGCCCGGACGGCCGGGGCGCGAACCGCAACGCCCGCCTCTTCCGCGCGGCCGAGCGGCTCCCGGTGCAGCAGCTGTCCGGCACCACGGCGGTGCGTGTGGCGGCACCCATCGAGGTGACGGAAGAGGACCTCGTCGTACGCCGGCTGCACGGCCTGTCGCCGCTGGCGGGCACGGAGGTCGACGCGCTGCTGCGCAATCTGGGCTGCCGCACCCTGGTCGTCATCGGCGTCTCCGCCAACGTCGCGATCCCCAACGCGGTGTTCGACGCGGTCAACCGCGGCTACAGCGCCGTCGTGGCCGCCGACGCCATCGCGGGGGTGCCCTCGAACTACACCCCCGCGATGATCCGCAACACTCTCGCGCTGGTCGCCACGATCGTGACCACCGACGAGGTGCTGGCGTGCCTGGGGCCGCCGCGCCGGGCGGCGGGGGCCTGAGCGGGCGCCGGGATCAGGCGAGCTTGATCTCGTCTCCGGACACGGTGATGTTGGCGGCGGGCAGCGGCTGCGTCGCCGGACCCCTCTTCACGCTGCCGTCGGCCACGGAGAACTCGCTGTTGTGGCAGGGGCAGGTGATCACGCCGTTCGAGATGTCCTTCACCGCACAGCCCTGGTGGGTGCACTTGGACGAGAACGCCTGGAACTTGCCCGCCGTCGGCTGGGTCACCACCACGCCCTTGTCGTCGAAGACCTTGCCGCCGCCCTCGGGGATGTCCGACGTCTTCGCGAGGACCGTGCCGCCGGAACCAGTCGCGGCGTTCTCGCCGCCGCCCGTGCTGCCGCTGCTCGCGGTGCTGCTGTCCTGGGAACTCGTCGACGCATTGTCCGAGCTCCCGCACGCGGTCAGCGCGACGGCGAGCCCCGTCGCGCCGACGGCTGCCACGACCGTGCGGCGGGCCGGTGCCGGTACGGACTGGAGCGATTCGCTGGTCATGCTGACGTTTCCCTTCCATGGGTGATACTTACGGACGGTGGTACGGCCTGGGGGCAACAGCTGTTCAGATGCTCTTGAGATCTTGACCGCTTCGAGATGAGCTGGGCGTTAGACACGGCTGTCGTTCCGCTGTCAGGGGGGACTCAGAACCCGAAAGGGGGTCTCCGCGGCGCCCCGACGCGCCAGTAGCCTGGGGCGATGCTCAAGGAAGTCATCGCGACCCGCTACATCACTCCGATGCGCGAGGGCGGTTCGCTGCCGGGGCTCGTCGAGGGCGACGATCTCGGGACGTACGTCATGAAGTTCACCGGCGCCGGGCAGGGCCGCAAGACGCTCGTCGCCGAGGTCGTCAGCGGCGAACTCGCCCGCCGGCTCGGGCTGCGGGTCCCCGGCCTCGTGACCATCGGCCTCGACCCGGTGCTGGGGCTCGGGGAGCCCGACCAGGAGGTGCAGGAACTGCTCAAGGCGAGCGGCGGGCGCAACCTCGGCATGGACTTCCTCAGCCGCGCGATCGGCTTCGACCCGCTGGCCTTCGCGGTCGGCCCCGAGGAGGCCGGGCGCATCGTCTGGTTCGACGCGCTCGTGAACAACGTCGACCGCTCCTGGCGCAACCCCAATCTGCTGATGTGGCAGGGCGACCTGTGGCTCATCGACCATGGCGCCACCATGATCTGGCACCACAACTGGTCGGGTGCCGAGGCATCGGCCGCGCGGTCCTACGACGCCTCCGACCACGCCCTCGCCCCCTTCGCACCGGACGTCGCGGGCGCCGCCGCCGAGCTCGCGCCGCTCGTCACCGAGGAGCTGCTCGCCGAAGTGACCGCGGAGATCCCGGAGGAATGGCTGACCGGGGAGCCCGGCTTCGACACCGCCGACGCGCTGCGCCGGGCGTATGCGCGGCCGCTGCTGGCCCGCGCCGCCGACATCCACGAACGCATCCAGGGCATCGGGACCACCAAGGGGGACAAGTGAGCGAGCGGGACGTCTTCGAGTACGCGCTGCTGCGGGTCGTGCCGCGGATCGAGCGGGGCGAGTGCATCAACGCCGGCGTGCTCGTGTACTGCCGTGCGAAGTCGTTCGTCGGCGCCCGGACGCATCTGGACGAGGGAAAGCTGCTGGCGCTCGACCCGGACGCGGACGTGGCCGGAGTACGTGCGGCGCTCGGCGCCGTCGAGGGTGTGTGCGCGGGGGGCGCGGCGGCCGGGCAAGCTGCCCTTGACGACGCGGGACGGCGTTTCCGCTGGCTGATCGCGCCCCGCTCGACAGTCGTCCAGCCCGGGCCCGTGCACACCGGGCTGACCGCAGATCCGGCGGCCGAGGCGGAGCGATTGCTCGACCTCCTGGTGCGGTAATGGATCACATGCACCGGGTCGGCCGTTGACACCGAGTGCCAGGACTTCTAGCGTCACGTCTGCTGAAGGTACTAAGCGGTCGCTCACCAGCGGGGCGTACCGTGGGAGTCACAGACTTTCCGAAGGTGTTCCAGGCTTTCCTAGGACGAGGAGAACCAGCAATGTCCACCAGTGAGCAGCGGGTCGCCGTCGTCACCGGCGGTGCGCGCGGCATCGGCGCCGCCACCGCCGTACGACTGGCCGCCGAGGGCCGTGCCGTCGCGGTGATCGACCTCGATGAGGCCGCGTGCAAGGACACCGTGGAGAAGATCGGCGCCGCCGGTGGCAAGGCCATCGCCGTCGGCTGCGACGTCTCGGACGAGGCGCAGGTCGAGGCGGCCGTCGCGCGTATCGCCGAGGAACTGGGCGCGCCGACGATCCTCGTGAACAACGCGGGCGTGCTCCGCGACAACCTGCTGTTCAAGATGAGCGTGTCGGACTGGGACACCGTCATGAACGTGCACCTGCGCGGTGCGTTCCTGATGTCGCGTGCCGTGCAGAAGCACATGGTGGACGCGGGCTTCGGCCGTATCGTCAACCTCTCTTCGTCCTCCGCGCTCGGCAACCGCGGACAGGTGAACTACTCCGCCGCCAAGGCCGGTCTGCAGGGCTTCACCAAGACCCTGGCCAAGGAGCTCGGCAAGTTCGGCGTCACCGCCAACGCCGTCGCGCCCGGCTTCATCGCCACCGAGATGACCAAGGCCACCGCCGAGCGCGTCGGCATGGGCTTCGAGGACTTCAAGGCCGCGGCCGCCACCCAGATCCCCGTCGCGCGCGTCGGGGAGCCGGACGACATCGCCAATGCCATCGCCTTCTTCACCGGTGACGCGGCCGGATTCGTCTCCGGCCAGGTGCTGTACGTCGCCGGTGGACCGCTCGACTAGCGCCGGGAGTACCGAGACATGACTGCACTGCCCGAACTCAGCGGGAAGGTCGCCCTCGTCACGGGCGCCAGCCGCGGTATCGGCTACGGCGTCGCCGAGGCGTTCGTCGCCCGCGGCGACCGCGTCTGCATCACCGGACGCAACGAGGACGCTCTGAAGGAGGCCGTCGAGAAGCTCGGCGCCGACCGCGTCATCGGTGTCGCCGGCAAGGCGCACGACGAGAACCACCAGGCCCTCGCCGTGGAACGCACCATGGAGGTCTTCGGCCGGGTCGACTTCCTGGTCAACAACGCCGGGACGAATCCGGTGTTCGGACCGATCGCCGACCTCGACCTGAACGTGGCGCGCAAGGTGTTCGAGACGAACGTCGTCTCCGCGCTCGGTTTCGCCCAGCGGACCTGGCACGCCTGGCAGAAGGAGAACGGGGGCGCGACCGTCAACATCGCCTCGGTGGCCGGTCTCTCCGCCTCCCCGTTCATCGGCGCGTACGGCATCAGCAAGGCCGCCATGATCAACCTGACCCTTCAGCTCGCGCACGAGTTCGCACCGCTGGTCCGGGTCAACGCGATCGCGCCGGCCGTAGTCAAGACGAAGTTCGCCCAGGCGCTGTACGAGGGCCGGGAGGCGGAGGCCGCCGCGGCCTACCCGCTCGGCCGGCTCGGCGTGCCCTCCGACATCGGCGGCGCGGCCGCGTTCCTGACGTCGGACCAGTCCGACTGGATCACCGGCCAGACCCTCGTCGTCGACGGCGGCATCTTCCTGAACTCCGGGGTCTGATGAGGTGAGCCCCGACACGGGCGCCGTATGGACAGAAACGGCGCCCGTGTCGAGCCGCGTACGACACAAAGACGGATGACAACGTCGTCATATACACGCTGATCACATGCAGTGCGCGAACCAGGTCCGGCCGGCCTGGTGCTGCGGTATGGTCTGCCGCCGACCACTGGTAGGCAGACCGAGGAGTGTGCGCGTGTTCAACCGGAACCGTTGTCTGCGTCGGCTGGCGGCGATCACGTCCATATCCCTGGTGGCCGGCTGCAGTGCGTTCTCCTCGGGGTCCGCCGACGACAGGGGGCCCATCGTCGTCGGTACCACCAGCTCACCGAGCACCCTGGATCCGGCCGCCTCCTGGGACAACTCCTGGGAGTTGTTCCGCAACGTGTACCAGACCCTGCTGAACTACCCCGACGGTGCGACCGAGCCGGGACCCGACGCCGCGGAGAATTGCACGTTCACGGCCGGAAACCTGGCGTACCGCTGCGTTCTGCGCGAAGGCCTGACGTTCTCCAACGGGGACAAGCTCGACGCCCGGGCTGTGAAGTACTCGATCGACCGGATCAAGCGCATCAACGTGTCGGGCGGCCCGGCCGGGCTGCTGGGCAGCCTCGGGCGGGTCGAGACGAAGGGCGACCGCGAGGTCGTCTTCCACCTCAACGAGCCCGACGCCACCTTCCCGTTCGTCCTGACCACCCCGGCCATGTCGATCGTCGACCCGGCCGAGTACCCGGCCACGCGGATACGCGAGGACGGCAAGGTCACCGGGTCCGGGCCGTACACACTGAGGTCCTACCAGGAGGGCAAGGAGGCCCGGCTCGCGCGGAACCCCCACTACACGGGCTACGCCGACCGGAAGAACGACGCGGTGACCATTCGGTACTTCCAGGACTCCGCCAGCATGGTGGGCGCCCTCAGGAGCCGGAAGATCGACCTCACCTACCGCGGACTCGGCGCCTCCGACATCGTCTCGCTCCAGGGTCACGGCTCCGACAACGGCATCCAGCTCCTGGAGAACCCGGGTATCGAGATCAGCTACCTGGTCTTCAACCCCAAGGACCCGTGGGCCGGCAAGGCCGCCGTCCGCAAGGCCGTGGCCCAGGTCGTGGACCGGGGCGCGATCGCCCACAACGTCTACAAGGACACCGTCGAACCCCTCTACTCGATGATCCCGGCGGGACTGACCGGGCACACCACGGGGTTCTTCGACGACTTCGGCGATCCCAGCACGCCGAAGGCCCGCAAGCTCCTCACCGGCGCGGGCATCAAGCAGCGCGTCCCGTTGACCCTCTGGTACGCCACCGACCGCTACGGCTCAGAAACCGGTCCGGAGTTCCAGGAGCTCAAACGTCAGCTGGAGGACTCCGGTCTGTTCCGGGTCACCCTCAAGAACCGCCCCTGGAAGACGTACGTGGGGGGCTACCAGAAGGGCGAGTACCCGGTGTTCGGGCGCGGGTGGTTCCCCGACTTCCCGGACCCCGACAACTACATCACGCCCTTCGTGGGCCGGCAGAACGCGCTCGGCACCCCCTACCCGTCGCCGGAGATCACCGACGTGCTGCTGCCGCGGTCCCGGCGCGAGAGCGACCGCGGCAAGGTGGTCGAGGATTTCGAGCGGGCCCAGCGGATCCTGGTGAACGACGTCCGGCTGGTGCCCCTCTGGCAGGGCAAGCAGTTCGTGGCGGCGAGCGAGGAGATCTCCGGCGGGGAGCGCGCGCTGGACCCGTCCACGATCATGATGATGTGGGAGCTGTCCCGCAAGACCAGCTGGTAGGCCCGCCCCGGGCCGGGGTCCGGATCCCGTTGTCAGTGGTCACCTGTAGGTTCTGAGGCCTGGAAGTGACCGCACATCGGAGGAAGTTGACGTGACCGACATCGCCATGCTGCCGGAGTCCTGGCGGGGCGTTCTGGGCGACGAACTGCAGCAGCCCTACTTCAAGGAACTCGTGGAGTTCGTCGAGGGCGAGCGCGCCAAGGGTCCCGTCTACCCTCCGCGCGAGGAGGTCTTCGCCGCCCTCGACGCGACTCCGTACGACAAAGTGAAGGTCCTCGTCCTCGGCCAGGACCCCTACCACGGGGAGGGCCAGGGACACGGCCTGTGCTTCTCCGTGCGGCCCGGCGTGAAGATCCCGCCCTCCCTGCGGAACATCTACAAGGAGATGCACGAGGAGCTCGGCACGCCGGTCCCGGACAACGGCTACCTGATGCCGTGGGCCGAGCAGGGGGTGCTGCTGCTGAACGCGGTGCTGACGGTGCGCTCCGGCGAGGCGAACTCCCACAAGGGCAAGGGCTGGGAGAAGTTCACGGACGCGGTGATCCGTGCGGTCGCCGGCCGGCCGGACCCGGCGGTGTTCGTGCTGTGGGGCAACTACGCGCAGAAGAAGCTGCCGTTGATCGACGAGAGCCGGCATGTCGTCGTCAAGGGCGCGCACCCCTCGCCGCTGTCCGCGAAGAAGTTCTTCGGCTCGCGTCCGTTCACGCAGATCAACGAGGCGGTGGCCCGGCAGGGGCACGAGCCGATCGACTGGACCGTTCCCGACCTGGGATGAGCCCGGGGCGGGTTCGGGCCCGGCCCGGACCCGCCCATCGCCACTGTCCGTCGCCACCGCTCGTAGCGCCCGCGTCACCGCCTTGGCCCAGCGGCCGTACGGAGCCGCCTGACCGCGATTGCCGGTGCGGGCGGTTAGCGTCGTGGATGGGAGTCCCCCTGGCTCATGGGGATCCCCCCGCTCGGGCCGAGCCCCGAGCGGGGGAGGCGACGAGCGTGGAGGACGCGGTGGCGAAGCGACAGGCGGAGATGGAGCCGGATCCCGTCATGACCCGGATCGGACAGGTCGTCATGCTGCACCACGGCGGCGACCGCGAGGAGGCGCGGGACCGTTTCCTGTGCCTGTGGGCCGAGCTCGGCGAGGACGGCGACCCGCTGCACCGCTGCACGCTGGCGCACTACCTGGCGGACACGCAGGACGACCCCTCGGACGAACTCGCCTGGGACCTTCGGGCGCTGTCGGCCGCCGAGGAACTCACCGACGAGCGCCTCGCCGACCACGACGGGGCGCTCGCGGTACACGCCTTCTACCCCTCGCTCCATCTGAACCTGGCCGCCGACTATGTGAAGCTCGGGCGCTCCGAGGCCGCCCGCGTCCATCTGGGCCGGGCCCGAGGTGCGGTCGGCGCCCTCGGGGACGGCCGGTACGGCGACGGCGTCAGGGCGGCGATCGCACGACTGGAGCGACGGCTCGCGGAGGAGTGGCCGACCGGGGGCACACCGGAGCCCGGCCCCTTGGACGGCCCCGGCGGGGAGACGCTGGGGCCGCAGCGACGGCGGCCTTGAAGCCCGCGCTGTCGAAGGTTCTTGCCGTGGCGGGGTGACGGGGCCGCCGGGGTTGCGCTTTCGGGGTGCCGGGGCAGGCCGGGGTCGTGTCTTGGGGATGGTGGGCCATGCCGGGACGGTGGTTGCAGGGTGTGCGGCCGGGCCACGAAGCCGGGGGAGACGTAGCAGCGCCAGTGCGCGTCCACCGCCGGCACGGATGCCGGCTACAGGGTGTGCCGGGCCAGTTCCGCACCCTGGTGCGGCTCCAGTCGCCAGGGAGCCTCGTCGCCGGTGTGAGCCGCGGGTTCACCGCCCGTAGGTGCCGGCGCAGATCTTCGCCTCGGGGCTGTCCGCTTGCCACCCTCCGTACCTGTGGCCCAGGTCGCACACGTCTCCGTTCCTGGGGAACACCTGGGAGGCGGCGGGCGGCACCTCGATACGCCCGGCGTGGCGGCTCCACCTGGGGCGCGGGCCCGGGTACGGGTGGTGCGGCGCGGTCGGAGGCACCGCGCCGGCGTCCGGGCGCCGTCCGCGGTGCGGGGCGGGAGCGGTCGGCGAGGAGCGGCCGGGGGGCTCGACCATCTCCAGCGCCTCCCGTGCCGGCGCCTGGACGACCTGAGGCTCCGTGCTCCCGTCGGGGCGCGGTGCCGAGGGGTTCGAGGGCGCGTGCGGCGAGCCCGGCACGGGCTGGCGCTGGACGGTCACACAGCCGGTGAGGGCCGAGACGGCCACGGTGACCAGGAGCGTTGCGGTCGTCGTCGTTCGATGCACCCGCGCCACTCTGCTGGGTCCGGGCCGCTTTGGGGAGCGGACAGGCGGAGGATGCCCCTCATGGGTGATCTCCAGCCCCGTACGGAGGGCCCGGAACCGTCCAGGGTGACGTCAGTCCCCGGTGGACCCGTCGATCCGCTCACGGATCAGGTCGGCGTGGCCGTTGTGGCGCGCGTACTCCTCGATCATGTGGGTGTAGATCCAGCGCAGATTGAAGGGTTCGTCGGTGAACGTGCTCCGGCCCTTGGAGAGGTCGTCCAGGCCGAAGCCGGCGGAGTGCCGCCGGGCGATCTCGATCTCGGCCTGCCACGTGGTGAGCGCGTCCTCCCAGGTGTCGGCCTCGGTGAGATGGAACTCCCCGTCCCGGTCCTCGTCGCTGTAGTAGATCGGTCCGGGCTCCTCACCGGCGAGCACCTTGCGGAACCAGCCGCGCTCGACCTCCGCCATGTGCCGCACGAGTCCCATCAGGGAGAGTTCGGACGGTTGCACCGAGGCGGTCCTGAGCTGGGCATCGGTGAGCCCCTCGCACTTCCATGCGAGCGTCTGGCGGTGGTAGTCGAGCCAGCCCTCCAGCATGGTGCGTTCGTCGGCGTTCTGGGCGGGTTCACGGCGCTCAAGGGTCATGCCCGGCATCCTCACCCAGCCCCGGTCACCGCCGCCAGACATTTGACGCGGCGGCCCGTCAGCCGTCGAGCATCCCGTCGAGCAGTTCCCGCAGGCCGGTGCGCACCTCGTCCAGGGTGGGCACCGCCGCGGTGAACGACCCGGCCACGCACGAGAACATCAGCCCGTCCAGCCAGGCGACCAGCGACAGCGCGTGGCGCGCCGGGTCGGCCGAACCCGCGGCCGTGACTAGGGCGGTGAGCTGATCCCGGAAGCGGGCGCCCGCCGCGTCGAAGTACCGGCGCAGCTCGGGCCGTCGCGTGGCCTCCAGGGCCAGTTCGTAGCGGGCGAGAGTCAGTGCGCGATTGCGGGTCAGGGACCGGTGGGTGGCGAGAGCCAAGCCGTCCACGAGGGGGCCGAGTCCGCTCCCGGGACCGGGCAGCATCTCGTGCGCCGCGAGAACCCGGGCCTCACGGTCGGCGAGGCGTCGCACTGCGAGTTCCAGGAGCGCCAGACGGGTCCGCGCGAGGTTCGAGGTCGAGCCCTGGGGGAGTCCCGCCGACTCGTCGACCGCCCGGTGCGTCAGCCCGCGCATCCCGCGCTCGGCGAGCAGGGCGAGCGCGGTGTCGGCGACGAGTTCGGCGCGAGCGGCGCCCATGGCATGTGCGGACATGGAGGTCAACCTACCTGTCTGACTACACCCGTAGTACAGTCGACGCATTCGTACACTACATATGTAGTGACGTCGGGAGAGTCGCCACAGCACTGCTCAGGAGGAGCCATGGCACAGTCGTCGCACGCCGTCGTCATCGGCGGCGGCATCGGGGGTCTCACCGCGGCGGTGGCGCTGCATCTGCGCGGGTTGCGGGTCACGGTGCTGGAACGGGCCCGTTCCCTGGAGCCGGTCGGCGCCGGCATCTCCCTCGCCCCCAACGCCCTGCGCGCCCTGGACGTCATTGGCCTCGGCGACGAGATCCGGGACCTGGCCGCCTGGCAGGGCGACGGCGGACTGCGCACCCCGCGCGGACGCTGGCTCTCGCGCACGAACGCCTCGGCCGCGGCCGAACGCTTCGGCGGCCCGCTCGTCCTGCTGCACCGGGCCACGCTCATCAACAGCCTGGCCGCCCGCATCCCGGCCGGCGCCATCCGCACGACCGCCGCCGCGTCGGTCGCCGACCCGGGCGACCGCGGCCGGCCGGCCCGTGTCACCACCCCGGACGGCGAACTGGAGGCGGACCTGGTCGTGGCCGCCGACGGCATCCACTCCGGTGTACGCCGGGCACTCTTCCCGCACCACCCGGGGCCGGTCTACTCCGGATTCACCACCTGGCGTGTGGTGAGCCCGGTGCCCGGCGTCGAGTTCGCCTCGCACGAGACGTGGAGCCGGGGCGCCCTGTGGGGCACGCATCCGCTCAAGGACGGCCAGGTCTACGCGTACGCCGCAGCCGTCGTGCCCGCCGGGCGGCGCGCGCCGGACGACGAGAAGGCCGAACTCCTGCGGCGTTTCGGCGACTGGCACGATCCGATTCCCGCCGTCCTCGCCGCGGCCCGGCCCGAGGACGTGCTGCGCCACGACGTCCACCACATCGCCGAACCGCTGCCCGCCTACCACCGCGGCCGGGTCGCCCTGCTCGGCGACGCGGCGCACGCCATGCCACCGATGCTCGGCCAGGGCGGCAACCAGGCCGTCGAGGACGCGATCGTGCTCGCCCACTGCACCGACGACCTGGCCGCCTACAGCGCCGCACGGCTGCCCAGAACCACCGCCATCACCCGGCAGTCCGTGCGGGTGGCCCGGCTCAACCTGATGACCAACGGCGCCGGGATCGCCCTCCGCAACGCCTCCATCGCCGTGCTCTCGAAGGCCGCTCCCGCCCTGTTGTTGCGCGACTTCGACGGCATCGCTGGCTGGCGGCCGCCGGCGGACACCGGGCCCGAACGGAACCGGGAGGCGGGAAGGCCGTAAGCTTCCGGACAGGACCAGGTCGGCGATCCCAGGAGAGGCCCGTGAAGGTCGGCTGCATCGGACTCGGCGACATCGCGCTGAAGGCCTATCTGCCGGTGCTGGGGCTGCAACCGGGGCTCGAACTGCACCTCCAGACCCGGACCCCCGCGACGCTCCACCGGGTTGCCGACAGTCTGCATCTTTCGCGGGAGCAGCGGCACGTGGACTTGGACGCGCTGCTCGCGCAGGACCTCGACGCCGCCTTCGTGCACGCGCCCACCGCCGCCCATGCCGAGATCGTCGCGCGGCTGCTGGAGGCGGGCGTGCCGACGTACGTCGACAAGCCGCTCGCCTACGAACTCGCCGACTCCGAAAGGCTGGTGCACCTCGCGGAGCAGCGGAACGTGACCCTGGCGGTCGGCTTCAACCGGCGCCACGCACCCGCGTACGCGCAGTGCGCCGACCACCCCCGCGAGCTGATCCTGATGCAGAAGAACCGCGTCGGACTGCCCGAGGAACCCCGCATGATGATCCTCGACGACTTCATCCACGTCGTGGACACCCTGCGGTTCCTGGTGCCGGGCCCGGTGGACGATGTGACGGTGCGCGGCCGGGTCGAGGACGGGCTGCTGCACCATGTGGTGCTCCAGCTCTCCGGTGACGGATTCACCGCGCTCGGTGTGATGAACCGGCTGAGCGGTTCGGCGGAGGAGATCCTGGAGGTCTCCGGGCAGGACACCAAGCGGCAGGTGCTGAACCTGGCCGAGATCGTCGACCACAAGGGCCAGCCCACCGTGCGCAGGCGCGGGGACTGGGTGCCGGTGGCCCGGCAGCGGGGCATCGAGCAGGCCGCGCTGGCCTTCCTGGACGCGGTCCGCACGGGCGAGGTGCTCAGCGCCCGTGACGCACTGGCCACTCACGAACTGTGCGAGCGGGTCGTTGCCGCGGTGCAGGAGCGCCTCGTCGCACTCTGAGCGCCCGGACCCCCTCCGTCGCGCACAGCCCGGCCAGGACCAGCAGGGCCCCGTGCAGCGGCCAGTCGCCGAAGCGGACGTACGGGGTGACGCCATGGCTGAGCGGGACGGCGAAGACCTCTGTGGCACTCCGGTCGGTGCCGAGCCAGGAGCCGACGCGTTCGCCGCTCGGACCGTAGACCGCGGAGACGCCGGTCAGCGTGGCGTGCACCATCGGGCGGCCGGTCTCCGCGGCGCGCAGCGCGGCCAGCGAGGCGTGCTGCTCCGGCGCCCAGCTGTGCTGGAACGTGGAGGTCGAGGACTGGGCGAGCAGCACCTCGGCGCCGTCCTGCGCGAGATGGCGGCTCATGTCGGGGAACGCCGACTCGAAGCAGACCATGGGGCCGACGCGCAGGCCGTGCCCGACGTTCATCACCACTTGTTCGGAACCGCGCCTGCGGTCCTCGGCGGCTGCCCTGCCGACGGAGGTGGCCCAGCCGAGCACGGAGCGCGCGGGTATGTACTCGCCGAACGGGACGAGCCGCATCTTGTCGTAGCGGTCACCGGTCGGGCCGTTCGGGCCGACCAGCACGGAGCTCTTGTATATGCCGGGGTGGTCGGAGCGGCGCGCGTCGACGTTGACCAGGATGTCGGCCTTCACCAGTCGGGACAGGTCCGCGATCCGGGTGGCCAGATCGGGCTGCCGCGCGAGGTCGAACCCGACACTGCTCTCGCCCCAGACGACCAGGTTCACGTGGCTGCCGGCCAGCTCGCGGGTCAGCTGCTCCTCGCGGGCGAAGCGCCTCATACCGCTGTCCGCCCCGCCGACGATCCCGGGCTGCACGACCGCGATGCGCATCTGTCCGTCGAGGTCCGGGCGTGGCGACCAGACCCACGCGGCCGATGTCGCGACGGCCGCGGCCACGAGCCCGGTCACGGCCGCGACACGGGCCGCGCGCACCGAGACGAGCACGGCGACGGCGGCGTTGACGCCCACCACCAGAAAGCTCAGGAGCCACACCCCGCCGACCGAGGCGAGCCGCAGTGCGGGTGCCACCTGCCACTGGCTCGATCCGAGCAGCCCCCAGGGGCCGCCGAGGGCCTGCCAGGAGCGTATGAGCTCGACCGTCAGCCAGCCGGAGGGCAGCACGACAAGGGCCGCGGCGACCCGCCTCGCTGTGGGCACCCCGGCAAGAAAGCGCCGTACCAGCCAGCCCCAAGGAGCCCACAGAGCGCCCAGGAGGGCGGCGATGACGAAGGTGAAGACGTTCAGATTCGGCAGCAGCCAGTGGTGCACGGCGAACATGAAGCCGAAGCCGCCGAGCCAGCCGTCGTAGAGGGCCTGTTTTCCGGTCGGGGCGGTGCGCAGCAGCAGAATCCACGGGACCAGACAGACGTACGCGAACCACCACCAGGACGGTGCCGGGAAGGCGAGCACCGGCAGAGCACCGGCGAGGGCAGCGGCGACACCCCGTCTCCAGCGGGAGGCGAGCCAGTCGCTGGGCATGGTCATTCGGCGCGTCCCTCCCCAGAGCATGTCTCCAGTGTGCGCGCCGCGGACGATCTCCGACAGGGGGCGTGGAGGTGTGCGGGGAGGGGCTCGCTCAGGCGCCGGTGTCCTCCTGGTGAGGGCCGGGGTGGGGGAGCGGTGTGCGGCGCCATTTCTCCTGGACGACCACTTCGCGCAGCCGCCAGCCCTCGCCCGTGCGCAGGAAGGCGAACGTGTACCGGCCGCCGCAGACGAAGTCCGGCTCGGCGGGGCCGCCGTCCCGTCCCGCGAACCGCATGGGGTTGACGTAGTCGGCCTGGACCCCGGCGGTGTCGCCGACGTCCTGTTCCCGCACGCCGAACCGCAGCCGCCGGTTGACGATCAGGTGCTGGCGCATAGGAAACAGTCGCATGGTCCCCGCCAGCCAGTCCGCGACCTGCCCGGCGTCTCCCTCGATGCCGCCGGCGGAGCGGTAGTCGGCGCGGCCGTCCGCGGTGAACAGTTCTCGGTAGGAGTGCCAGTCACCGTCGTCCACGGCCACCGCGTACTCGGTGACGAGTCCGTCGAGCGCCAGCCGGTCGATCAGGGTGGCGAGCTCCACACGCTGGGTCATCGGCTCAGTGTTGGGGACGGGGAGCGTGCAGCCAAGGGGTGTGCGGAGGGTTTAGGGACGACGGTGACCACGTCGCCCGGTGAACGATGCCGGGAGCGCCGGCCCGATTCCGGCGGGCCGGCGCTCCCGGCGCTGGTGGGGGCCCCTCACCAATCGCCCTGGTTGATCACCCGGAAGCTGCCGACCGTGGCATTCTCGAGGAACGCGCCGCCGGCGAAGGGGAAGCCGCCGTCGGAGAGCCCTTCCCCGTACGCGCCGTCCTGGTTGTTGTTGGTCACCACGCCGAACGTCCTGCCGTAGGGGCCGACCGTGGCGACCGGGCCGCCGTTGTCGCACGTGAAGCCGCGGAAGACCTCGATGGTCTTGTCGCTGTCGTTGTCGACGCTGAAACTGGTGGAGCCCAGTCCGCTGGCCGCGACGATGCAGCCGGCCGGGAAGGCGGGGAACTCCCGCTCGTTGAAGAAGATCCGTCCGACCCTCTTGTGGTCGCCGCCACGGTCACCGCGGTCGCCACCGTTGTCGCGGTTGCCACCATTGTCGCGGTCGCCACCGTTGTTGCGGCCGCCACCGTTACCGCGGTCCTCGTTTCCGTTGTTTCCGTTGTTCCCGTTGTTCCCGTTGTTCCCGTTGTTCCCGTTGTACCCGCTGTTCCCGTTGTACCCGCTGTTCCCGCTGTTTCCACTGTTCCCGCCCGAACTGTCGCCGCCGTTGGGAGCGGTCGCGGGGGCAGCGACGGCCTCGAGAGGAGCGGCCATCTGGACGGACGGTTTCTTGACCGCCTTGTGGGCAGCCGGGGCCGCGCGCTTGGCGGACGGCGCGACCTCGACGGATTCGTTGGTCGAGGCGTAAGTGATGCCGGTCGTGACCAGGACCGCCGCGCTCACGGCGGCGGCGGTCACGGCGAGAGTACGCGTGCGCATATCAGTTCTTTCTGTCGCAGAGACGCCGGCCGGGCAGCCGATCTGTGATGAAAGTACTGATAGCCTCTTTTAGTTTCATGTCGGACATGTCTGACGAGTGAAGCAGGAGGGCCGGGCGGGTACAAAGGGGGCGCTCACGGTGTGTCGTTGCGCGCTTCTCCATGTCTGTCGTGCTGTCAGAACGCGTGCCGGAACCGGATTCGACCGTGCCGCGGCACCGTTGCCGGCCGAGTGGTCGCCTCTCGCGGACGGGATGTCTCTGCCGTCCGCGATCGTGCGCGCTCGCTCGGCAGGGGGACGCATCGCTTGGCGGGTACCAGTTCCGCGACGTGCGTGCGTCTCGTGGCCGACGGGCGCGAGCCGGCCGACCCTCGCGCGGTCAGGCCGCTTCGATCACCTTGCCGTGCATCGCCGCCGCCCACTCCACGACCAACAGCTCGTACTCCGCGCGCTCCTGGGCCGACAGGGAACCGCCCGCACGCAGCCACAGCGCGCGAATCCGCGCGTTCAAATCCTCGGCAGACCGTGCGGAACCAGGGCTCAGTGAGTCGGGGGGCATACCGACAACCCTAGGGGCAAGGACTGACAGCGCGCTACCGACCGGCTACGCGACCGGTATGTGGTTGGTCACGGTCGTTTCCCCGGAGGGGAGTTGGGTGTTTCTGTCGCCGCCTCAGATGAGCCCACGGGCGGCAGTCCGGCCGAAGGTGGGCGCCTGCGTGTGCGGACGCGGCGGGCTGATCCGCAGAAGTCGTTGCACTGGCCCGGGAATCCACCAGTTGAGGTGGTCGGAGGAGGAGACGAGGGAGAGGAGGCCTGGGCGCCACCGCCGAGTCGCGCCCAGGCCGTCCCGCGCGAGCGGGGGCAGACTCACGACGAGGAGTGGGCCTGTCCCTGCACGTCGGCGCCCGCGGGCCTCCCCCCGGAGTGCGGGCGCCTCGACCCCGCCCGGGGTCACTCTCTCCAGCGGGCGGTGCGACGGGAGTGTCACGGGTGACGACGGACGGCCACAAGATCGGCACCTTTGTAGAGGTGCCGATGCGTGGCCATCACGCGAAAGCGCAGAGACCGCGCGTCAACGCACGGCACGCCGCAGTCGCTCAACGCGGGGCAGGCCGTCACGTCGCCGACGATGACGCACTGGATCCGGTCAGCCCGCGGACTCGGCCGCGTGCGGGCTCAGAATTCCCGCGCTGACCAGGGCGATGATGAGCACTCCCAGCGCGATCCGGTACCAGACGAACGGCATGAAGCTCTTGCTCGAGATGAACTTCATGAACCAGGCGATGACCGCGTAGCCCGAGACGAACGCGATGACCGTCGCGAACAACGTGGGCCCCCAGCTCACATGTCCCGCCTCCGCGGCGTCCTTGAGTTCGAAGGCGCCGGACGCGAGTACGGCCGGGATGGCGAGCAGGAAGGAGTAGCGCGCCGCGGCCTCGCGCCGGTAGCCGAGGAAGAGGCCGCCGCTGATCGTCGCTCCGGAGCGGGAGACGCCGGGGATCAGGGCCATCGCCTGGCAGGCGCCGTAGATCAGGCCGTCCTTGATGTTCAGGTCCTGGAGAGACTTGCGCAGCTTGGGCGCCCGATGCCGCCCGCCGGTCTCGTCGCGTGCCGCGAGGCGGTCCGCGGTGCCGAGGATCAGGCCCATGACGATCAGCATCGTCGCCGTGACCCGCAGATCGCGGAACGGTCCCTCGATCTGTTCCTTGAGAGTCACGCCGAGCACGCCGATGGGTATCGACCCGACGATCACCAGCCAGCCCATCTTCGCGTCCTGGCTGCGCCGCATCGCGCTGTCGAACAAGGAGCGGAACCAGGCAGAGACGATGTTCGCGATGTCCTTGCGGAAGTAGATCAGCACCGCCGCCTCCGTGCCGATCTGGGTGATCGCGGTGAAGGCCGCCCCTGGGTCCTCCCAGCCCGCGAACGCCGCGGTCAGCCGCAGATGTGCGCTGGAGGAGACGGGAAGGAATTCGGTCAGCCCCTGGACGAGCCCGAGGACGAGGGATTCAAACCAAGACATGAAGTGAAGGGGTCCAAGCGCTGATCGTGGTGACGGCGACGGGTACACCCGGGGCGCGGCTGCCGTGGCGCAGCCGACGATCAAGTGTTCCCGGCAGCGTAGCGCCCCGGGATGACTCGCCCTTCACTGGGGCTTTGCCAATGCTTGGGGCAGTCGAGGTTTCGCCGCACGGGCCTGGATCGTGCCCGCCTGCCGCAGTGGGCCGGTTGGCGGTGTTGACCGCCCTGTTGAACGGTGCTTTCGTTGCAGCTTGGGGAAAGCGCTTGCCGCGAGTCCTCGGAAGACATCACGCGTTGGCCAACGTCTGACATCACGTCCGATGGAGCGCTGATCACGGTCATGCCCACAGCCCGCAACGCGTCCGCAGCCGACCAGCCCACCAGCCCGGGGACCACCCCGGTTCCGCATCCCGGCGACGCTGCGCGCCGGGCCACCGGTCCGGAACGGAACCCGGAGCCGAGCCCGGACCGCCCGGCGCCGGGCCCGTTCGCCGGCCGCCGTATCCGGGCCGCTCTGGTGGGAGCCGGTGTGATCGCCCGCGGCTCGCACCTGCCCGCGCTCGCCCGACTGGCCGAGGAGGGTGAGGTCGAGGTGGTCGCCGCCGTCGACATTGACGCCGTCGCGGTCGAGCGGCTGTGCGCGGACGGCGGCATTCCGCACCCGTACACCGACCTGGAGCTCATGCTCGAGGAGCAGCGGCCCGATCTGGTCGGCATCTGCACTCCGCCCACCCTGCACCGGGAGCAGGCCGTCGCCGCACTGCGGGCCGGTGCCTGGGTGTGGTGCGAGAAGCCGCCGGTGGCGACGCTGGCGGACTTCGACGCCGTCGAGGCGGCGGAGGGCACCGAGGACGGCCCGTACGCGGCGATCGTGTTCCAGCACCGCTTCGGGTCCGGCGCCCGGCACGTCAGGCGGCTGCTCGCGGAGGGGGTCATGGGCCGTCCTCTGGTGGCGCACTGCCAGACCACCTGGTACCGCAACGCCGCCTACTACGCCGTCGCGTGGCGGGGGCGCTGGCAGACCGAGGGCGGCGGACCCGCGATGGGCCACGGCATCCACCAGATGGACCTCCTGCTCGACCTGCTCGGACCCTGGAGCGAGGTGCGGGCGATGGCCGGGCGTCTGGTGCACGACGTGGAGACCGAGGACGTCTCCACGGCGCTCGTACGGTTCGAGAACGGCGCGCTCGCCACGGTCGTGAACAGCGTGCTCAGCCCGGACGAGGTCAGCCGCATCCGCATCGACTGTGAGCGGGCCACCGTGGAACTGACGCATCTGTACAGCCACTGCAACGACGACTGGCGCATCACCCCCGCCCCCGGCGTCCCCGAGGAAGAGGTGGCCGCCTGGCGGGACTTCGGTGCGGACGTGCCGAGCTCGCACCTGGCGCAACTGCGCGAGCTGGTCGCGAGCATGCGCGCCGGCGAGCGGCCGCGCAGCAGCGGTGCCGACGGTCGCACCAGCCTGGAACTGATCACCGCGCTGTACAGGTCCGCCTTCACCGACACCACCGTCCGCGCCGGGGACATCGGCCCGGGCGACCCGTACTACACGGCCCTGCACGGAGGCGCGCCCGGCTGGGCGCCCGTCGTGACCGAGGCGTCGGCGACGGCGCCGAGCAAGGAAGTGCCCGCATGACCGCGACCCTGCGCATCACGCACGCGCACGGCGACCGCATCAGGGTCACCGAACCGGCCACAGGCGTCGAGCTGTTCAGCTACGTCTACCGGCCCGAGGCGGCCTGGGAGGCCCCCAAGCCGTATCTCCACCCGATCCGGACCCTGGCAGGCGACGTCGTCACGGACTACCGGCCGAACGACCACCGCTGGCACAAGGGCCTGCAGCTGACCGCCTCCCATCTGTCCGGGCAGAACCTGTGGGGCGGCAACACCTACGTGCACGGCGAGGGATATCTCGCGCTGCCGCAGTGCGTCGGCTCGATGGCGCACGTCGGCTTCGACGAGGTCGGCGCGGACGGCGGCCGTGCGGTCATCGCCGAGCGGCTCACCTGGCACCCGTACAGCGGCGAGCTGTGGGCCGACGAGGAGCGCCGTATCGAGGTGCACGATGTCGACACGGCGACCCGGGCCTGGGCACTGACCTGGACCTCCGCGATCACCAACCGCCGCCCCGAGCCGCTCCTGTTCGGCAGCCCGACCACGGCGGGGCGGGAGCTGGCCGGCTACACCGGGCTGTTCTGGCGCGGACCGCGGGCCTTCCGGGACGGACGGGTCCTCGGGCCGGACTCCGAGGGGCCCGGAATGATGGGCCGGCCGGCGTCCTGGCTCGCGTACACGGGGGAGCACGACGGCACCGACGGGCACGCCACGCTCGTCTTCGCGCACGCCCCCGAGAACGACCACCTCGGAGAACGGGGCACCCACCCCGCCCACTGGTTCGTCCGCAACGACCCCTTCGCGGCCGTGGCCCCGTCCTGGGCGTTCTACGAGGAGCTGGAGCTGGCCCCGGGCGACACCCTGCGGCGCCGCTACCGCGTTGTGGTGGCGGACGGCGTGTGGGAGCGTGAGGAGGTCGCCAAGTACCTCGAGGAGCACCCGTGGTGAGCGCCGGGGAGTTCACGGGCCTGCCGGGCGCGGTGGCCGTCTCGCACCTCACCGTCTACGACTGGCCCGCCGCAGACGGCGTGTGCGGTGGCACGCCGCATCTGCATCTGACCTGTTCGGAGGCGTACGTCGTCACCGGCGGGCGCGGCGCGGTGCAGACGCTGACGACGACCGGGTACCAGGTCACACCCCTGGCGCCCGGAACGGTCGCCTGGTTCACACCCGGGACCGTCCACCGGCTGGTCAACGAGGACGACCTGCGCATCACCGTGCTGATGCAGAACAGCGGGCTCCCGGAGGCGGGCGACGCCGTGCTCACCCTGCCGCCCGAGTACCTCACCGACCCGCAGACGTACGCCGCCGCGACCGCGATCCCGGCCGGTGCGCCGGAGGAGGAGCAGGAGCGGATCGCCCGGGCGCGCCGCGATCTCGCCCTGGAGGGCTACCGGGCGCTGCGCGACGCACCGGGCCCGGAGGCGCTGGCCGCGTTCCACCGGGCCGCCGCGGCGCTCGTACGGCCGCGCCTGGCCGAGTGGCGCGAGCGGTGGCTGCACGGTGCCGGGGCGGCCGCCGCGGCCACGGGCGAGCAGCTGGACCGCCTGGAGCGCGGTGACGTCTCCCACCTCGCCTGCGCGGTCGTCCAGGCGCAGCAGCCGTCCGCCCTCGGCAAGTTCGGGATGTGCGGACGGCTGAACACGTACAAAGAGACGTTCTAGTCGCGGGCGGCTAGGCGGCGGCCGGCCCCGACACCGTCCAGCCGGGTGCCTGCGGGTGCGGCGTCTGGCTCCCGTGACGGACCTCCTCGCCGCAGGCGGAGCAGGTGACGACCGGGACGAGCTCGTTGCCGCAGGCGTGCTCGATCACCATGGGGCGATCGTCCTCCTTCCGGAGATGACGGTCGCCCCACGCCATGAGCGTCATCAGGACCGGCTCCAGCTCCAGGCCGGCCGGCGTGGGCCGGTACTCGAAGCGCTGCGGGCGCTCGCTGTACATCCGCTTCGTGAGGATCCCGGCGTCGACCAGCCGCTTCAGACGTGCGGCCAGGATGTCGCGGGGGGCGCCGATGTTGCGCACGAGCTGGTCGAAGCGCCCGTTGCCGAGGCACGCCTCACGCAGGACGAGCAGGGAGTACTTCTCGCCGACGAGCGCAAGAGCGTCGGCGATCGAGCAGGGGCGCGGGTCTTTGGGGGCGGCCATAAGCCCAGTCTAGGTGAGGGTTTGTTTTTCCAACTCTCAGCGTTATGGTGGAGCCAGATTTGCTACTCACCGGTAATCACCGCACCGGCACAGGCCGGGCAAGGAGGACCGCGCCATGCGCGACGCCGTGATCGTCGAAGCCGTACGTACCCCGGTGGGCAAGGGCAAGCCGAACGGCGCCCTCGCCCATGTCCATCCCGTGGAACTCCTGGCGCACACCCTGCGCACCTTGGTCGAACGCTCCGGCATCGACCCCGCGCTCATCGACGACGTCATCGGCGGCACCGTCGACCAGGTCGGCGAGCAGGCCATGAACACCACCCGGTACGCGGTCCTGTCGGCGGGCTTTCCGGAGACGGTGCCCGCGACCACCGTCGACCGCCAGTGCGGGTCCTCGCAGCAGGCCGTGCACTTCGCCGCCCAGGGCGTGCTCTCGGGCGCGTACGACATCGTCGTGGCCTGCGGTGTGGAGTCCATGAGCCGGGTGCCGATGTGGTCGAACGTGCCCCCCGGCAAGGACCCCTTCGGCCCGGGCGTCGCCGCGCGCTACCCGGACGGCCTGGTCCCGCAGGGCATCAGCGCGGAGCTGATCGCCGCCAAGTGGTCGATCACCCGCGAGCAGATGGACGCCTTCGCCGTCTCCTCGCACCGGAAGGCGGCGGCGGCCTGGGACGCGGGCCTGTTCGACGCCGAGACGGCCCCGCTCGAGGACCTCACGCGCGACGAGTGCGTCCGGCCGTCCAGCACCCCCGAGATCCTCGCCGGGCTCAAGCCCGCGTACTACGACCCCGGATTCGCCGAGCGGTTCCCGCAGATCGAGTGGAACGTCACCGCCGGCAACGCGAGCCCCATCAACGACGGTGCTTCGGCCGTGCTGATCACTTCCAGCGAGACCGCGGCCCGCCTCGGACTGCGCCCGATCGCCCGGCTGCACAGCTTCGCCGTGACCGGCTCCGACCCCGTGCTGATGCTCACCGGAGTCATCCCCGCCACCGAGAAGGTGCTGCGCAAGGCCGGTCTGGCCGTGGACGACATCGACCTCTTCGAGGTGAACGAGGCCTTCTCCAGCGTCGTGCTGGCCTGGCAGCAGGAGACGGGCGCCGACCTCGCGAAGGTCAACGTCAACGGCGGGGCCATCGCCATCGGCCACCCGCTGGGCGCCAGCGGCACGCGTCTGACGACCACCCTCGTGCACGCGCTGCGCGCGCGGGGCGCGCGCTACGGCCTGCAGACGATGTGCGAGGCGGGCGGCCTCGCCAACGCGATGATCCTGGAAACTCTCTGATCCTCAGTGGCCGCGCAGGTGGTGGCGCTTGCGCCAGGCCACGAACGCGCCGATCAGCGTCGGCACCGCGATGGAAGCCACCGCGATCAGAAAGATCGGCGAGGTGGGCCTGGCGGCCCGGGCGCCGGCGACGACGTAGGCGGCGGTGTTCGGTATCGAGCCGAGCGCCGTCGCCAGCAGAAAGTGCCCCCACCGCATCCGTGAGACGGCCGCGCAGTAGTTGACCGCCCAGAAGGGCAGCCCCGGGAACAGCCGGGCCGCCAGCATCGAGCGGAATCCGTGCCGGCTGAGCAGCCCGTCCGCGGCCTTCAGCACGCGGCCGCGCAGCAGCGGCCGCAGGGCGTCCTGCCCGAGCACCCGGCCGAGCCCGAAGGAGATCCCGGCCGCGAGCACGGTGCCCGCGACAGCGGCCCCCGTGCCCAGCGCGGAGCCGAACAGCGCGCCCGCCGCGAGGCTCAGCAGCGGGCGCGGTACGAACGCCGTCGCGCACAGCCCGTACGCCACAGCGAAGAGGACGGCAGCGGCGGCGCCGCCGAACTGGTGCGGCCAGCCGTGCGTCAGCAGCTTCTGCGGCTGGAACAGCAGCACACAGGACCCGGCAGCGGCGAGCAGGCCCAGCAGCAGGCACAGCCGTGACCAGGGCGAGAGCAGCGCTCTTGTGCAGCGGGCGGCGAAGCCGAGGGGTACGACGACGGCAGCGGCCTGCCCCGCGGCCGCGTCCGCGGCGACCAGGGGCGGGACCGTTGTGTCGAGTTCCGCGGCGGCGAGTTCCCTGGCGGCGGCCTGGGCTGCGGCCGTGGCGGTGCCCCCAGAGCGGGTGGTGGCATCGGGCATTCCGCGACACTAACCGACCGATGTGTGCGAAGGCCGTATGGTTCGTCTCATAGGCGTCACAGATTCCGGAATTCACCGTGGACAGTTGGCGTCGCCGAACAGCGTTCTCGCCGACGCGGTGTTGGAGCGGCTCACCGATGTGTATGCTGCCGCCGCGGATCCGGAGCGGGCTGCCGCGATGAGTGCCTACATGAAGGACGTCGCGCCCTTTCTCGGCCTGCCCACGCCCGTCCGCCGGACCCTCTCCCGCAGCGTCCTGGAGGGCATCCCCCGTCCCGACGAGGCCGACTGCACCGCGCTCGCGCTGCGCTGCTGGGCGCTTCCGGAACGCGAGTACCACTACTTCGCCGTCGACTTCCTGCGCGGCAACGTGCGCCGGCTGTCCCCCGGATTCCTGCCCGTGGCACGCCATCTGATCTCCACGGTCCCCTGGTGGGACACGGTCGACGCACTCGCCTCGCATGTGGTGGGAGGTCTTGTGACCGCCGCTCCCGAGCTGCGCAGCGACATGGATGCGTGGATCGAGGACGACCACCTGTGGATCGCCCGCACAGCCCTCCTGCACCAGCTGCGCCACAAGGAGGCGACGGACACCCGCCGCCTCTTCGCGTACTGCGTACGGCAGTCCGGCCACCCCGACTTCTTCATCAGGAAGGCGATCGGGTGGGCCCTGCGGGAGTACGCGAAGACTGACCCGGAGGCCGTGCGGGAGTTCGTGGACCGGGAGCGCTCGCGGCTCTCCCCCCTGTCGGTGCGGGAAGCACTCAAGAACCTCTGATCCCGTCCTGCCCCGGGCGTCCCGCCGAACTCGCCCTCCGGGAAAACCATTCGACGCGGGCCGGTCCTTCGACGACGATCTACAACATGTTCCGGTACGCCTTCGTCCTCGCAGCATCCGCAGTCGCGGATGCGCCGAAGGCTGCCGTCCCGATCCTCGTGGCCGCAGTCGACGGCGCCCGAAGCTGACCCTCCCCGGATCGTCCGGCGGACCCCGCAGGGGGAGGGTCGGCACGTCCTTGGGGTCCCCGTCCCGGCCGTCCACGCGACACCGGGGCCATCACTCGGCACCACCCGAAGAGGCTTCGAGGTACAGCCATGCCCAAGACGGCATACGTGCGCACCAAACCGCATCTGAACATCGGCACGATGGGGCACGTCGACCACGGCAAGACCACCCTGACCGCCGCCATCACCAAGGTCCTCGCCGACCGCGGCGCCGGCGGCAGCACCCGTTACGTACCCTTCGACCGGATCGACCGGGCCCCGGAGGAGGCGGCGCGTGGCATCACCATCAACATCGCGCACGTCGAGTACGAGACGGACACCCGGCACTACGCGCACGTGGACATGCCGGGTCATGCCGACTACGTCAAGAACATGGTCACCGGCGCCGCGCAGCTCGACGGGGCGATCCTTGTCGTCTCCGCACTGGACGGGATCATGCCGCAGACGGCCGAACACGTTCTGCTCGCCCGGCAGGTGGGCGTCGACCACATCGTCGTCGCCCTGAACAAGGCCGACGCCGTCGACGACGGCGAGGACACCGTGCTGACCGACCTCGTCGAGTTGGAGGTCCGCGAACTGCTCACCGCGCAGGGCTATCCCGGCGACTCCGTACCGGTGGTACGTGTCTCCGGGCTCAAGGCCCTTCAGGGCGACCCCCGTTGGACCGCGGCGATCGACGCGCTGCTCGACGCGGTGGACACCTATGTCCCCATGCCGGAGCGGTACCTGGACGCGCCGTTCCTGCTGCCGGTGGAGAACGTGCTCACCATCACCGGCCGCGGCACGGTCGTCACGGGCGCCGTGGAGCGCGGCACGGTCCGTGTGGGCGACCGGGTCGAGGTGCTCGGCGCGGGCGTGGAGACCGTGGTCACCGGTCTGGAGACCTTCGGCAGGCCCATGGACGAGGCGCAGGCCGGCGACAATGTGGCGCTGCTGCTGCGCGGGGTGCCGCGCGACGCGGTGCGCCGCGGGCACATCGTCGCGGCGCCCGGCAGCGTCGCGCCGAGCCGCCGCTTCTCGGCGCGGGTGTACGTCCTGTCCACCCGGGAGGGCGGTCGTACGACCCCGGTGTCGACCGGTTACCGGCCGCAGTTCTACATCCGCACCGCGGATGTGGTCGGGGACGTCGACCTCGGTGAGACGGCCGTCGCCCGGCCCGGCGACACGGTCACCATGACCGTGGAACTGGGCCGCGCTGTCCCGCTGGAGCCCGGCCTCGGCTTCGCGATCCGCGAGGGCGGCCGGACGGTCGGCGCCGGGACGGTGACAGCCGTGGAGTGAGGGGCGTGTGAGCTCCAGGGGGAACCGCGGACCGGATGGGTCCGCGGTTCCCCCGCCCGCTGCACAGGGGGGAGCGGCGCCGGCCTCCGCAGGCCCGGCACAATGGCACCGTGAGCGACTCCATACCCGTGACCCGCACCGTCGACCACGGCACCGCCAAGCTGATGCCCGACGTGGACCGGGAGCGGGCCTGGCTGCTGACGGTGGACGAAGCGCCGCAGTCGTACGTCGATCTGGACGAACCGACGCATCTGGAGTTCGAGTACACGCGCCGGCTCGGTCATGCACTCGACACGCTGGCGGAGCCGGGCCGGCCGCTGGACGTGCTGCACCTCGGCGGAGGCGCGCTCACGCTGCCCCGCTATGTCGCCGCGACGCGGCCGGGCTCACGGCAGGACGTCGTCGAGGCCGACCGGGGACTGCTGGACCTGGTCGTGGAGCACCTGCCCCTGCCCGGCGACGCCGGCATCACGCTGCACGCGGCGGACGCCCGCGGCTGGCTGGAGACCGCCGCACCGGACTCCGCCGATGTCGTGATCGCGGACGTCTTCGGCGGCTCCCGCATCCCCGCGCACCTCACCACGGTGGCGTACGCACGCGCCGCGGACCGGGTGCTGCGCCCGGGCGGGATCTATCTGGCCAACCTGGCCGACGCCGCGCCCTTCGCCTTCCTCCGGTCCCAACTCGCCACCTTCGCGGCGGCCTTCGAGGAGCTCGCGGTCATCGCCGAGCCCGGCGTGCTGCGCGGCCGCCGCTTCGGCAACGCCGTGCTGATCGCGGCCCACCGGCCGTTCGACGTGGCACCGCTGGCACGCCGAACCGCCGCGGACGCGTTCCCCGCCCGGGTCGAACACGGCGCGGGGCTGCGGGACTTCATGGGCGGAGCCGAGCCGGTGCACGACGAGAACGCGGTCCCCTCGCCGGAGCCGCCCGACGGGGCCTTCACCATCGGCTGACCGCCCGCCGTCGGCCCGCAGGGTGCCACGGTCGCCGTGGCACCCGGTGCGCGCGGGCTCAGGACGCCGTCGGGTCGCCGTGCAGGCGTACCGTGCTGAGGATCTTCGCGATCGTCGCGTCCGGGATCTCGTCCTTCACGCCCGTGGCGCCGTAGAGGCTCCACGCGACGAAGTCTCCCGCGGAGTTCTTGAAACCGAACGTGACGGCCTTGCCGTCGGATGCGCACTTCCCCTTCTGGGGCGTGTTCTTGGACCGGGCCCAGGCGATGCTGCCCTTGATACCGGACGCCGTCGTGTACGCCTTGGCCTTCTTGTCGTACGTGATGCTCTTCTTGTCCGGCTGCGTGTAGCCGCCGTACACCCACCAGGCCACCTGGTTCACGGCGACCTCATCCGTGGTCTTCGCGCCGTTCGCGCCCTTGGTGCCCGCCGCGGCCAGCGCCTTGTCGTCCGGCCGCCCGTCCTTGTCGTCGTCCGAGGTGCACCACTTCTCCTTGAGGAACGCGGGTGCGGACATGGTGATCAGAGGCTTGCCGTCGGCCTTGGCGCTGTCGTCCTCGAAACCGATCAGCAGCCCCGGCGACTTGACGTCCCAGTCCGGCGGTACGTCAAAGGCCGTGCCCCACTTGGGGTTGACGACGACCTTCCAGCCGGCGACGGTCGGCTTCTCGGTCTCGGTGCCGCGGGGGTTCTCCGACGCGGGCGCCGAAGGCGTTGTGCTCTGCGAGGCGCTGGGCGACGGCTTGGTGTTGCCCCCGGCGTTGTCGTCCTTGCCGTCGTTGCCGAGGACCAGGAATCCGGTCACCCCCGCAGCCACGACCACGGCCGTGGCCGCACCGATCGCGACGTACTTGGTCCGGTTCCCGCCGCCTCCGCCGCTCGGCGGCTTCGGCGCCCCCATGGGCGAGGGCGTCCCCCACTGCTGCGCACCGGGCTGCTGATACGGGTTCGGCTGCTGGTATCCCGGCTGCTGGTACGGGTTCGGCTGCTGGTACCCCGGCTGCTGATAGGGGTTCTGGTGCTGCGGGTTCTGCTCGCCCCCGGGCGGCTGCTGTCCTGGCCACATGGACGGTAACCCTAGTGCGGCCTGTGACACGTTTGGGTCACCGCCCATCGTCAGACCCGTACCGGAAGCGGGAGTTGAGAAATCCGGCCCCGGCCCCGGAACGGATCAGGGCGACTTGGGCAACCGCGTCGGCGGGGCGGCACACCGGGGTGTGGTGGCCGGTACCCACACGTCGGTCTTCCGTACCGATCCGGAATTCCGACAGTGGAGAAAGCGCCTGGCCCGAGGCGCTTCACCCGGGCCTGGAACGGGGGAAACAGCGGGGTGGCCAGGATCGCTACTCGTCGGTAACCTCGTCCCCATGACAATCAACAGCGCCTCGATGGGCGAGATGCTTGCCGCCACGGTCCCCATGGTGCGCACCCTGAACCTGGAGTTCGTCGAGGTGACCCCGGAGCGTGCCGTGCTCCGGCTTCCGGACCAGCCGGACTACCACAATCACCTCGGCGGTCCCCATGCGGGCGCCATGTTCACCTTGGCCGAATCCGCCAGTGGCGCCATCGTTCTCTCAGCCTTCGGCGACCAGCTCTCCCGAGCGGTGCCGCTCGCGGTGCGGGCTGAGATCGGCTACAAGAAGCTGGCCATGGGCCCGGTGACGGCCACGGCGACCCTGGGGCGCCCGGCGGCCGAGGTCATCGCGGAACTCGACGCGGGCACGCGGCCGGAATTCCCGGTGAGCATCTCCATCCAGCGCGAGGACGGGGCTGTCACGGGCGAGATGACGGTTGTCTGGACGCTGCGGCCGAACGGCTGAGGGTTTCAGCTGGAGGAACCGTGCTCCCTGGCTTAGCTGCTCTGAGGCCAGGGAGCGCTCAGGGAGATCATTGACGAAGCGCCCGCGAACCAGGCATCCATCGCCGTCCGACCCCGGCATCATGTGCGCATAGATCTTGAGCGTGATCCGTGATCGACGGGTCCGAGTGCCCCAGCCACTTCGACACCGCCACCACCGACTCCCGGGCGCCCAACTGCACCGAGGCGAACGTGTGGCGCACGGCGTGGAAGCCGTCGTCCGGCGAAGCCGCATGCTTCGTGTTCGGCCGAGCCCTGTTGCCGTCCGATCGCCGCGGCTGCGGCATACGCGCTTCCCGCACGGCGTCGAGCTGCAACTGCAGGTGGATGCCGACGGTCTCGTTCTCGACGACCTGCTCGTCCAGCCGACGCAGGATCGCGTGGAGAAGCTCGGGATGAGGGGGCAGTTCGGGCATGGGGCCGAGTCCCAGGGCGGTATCGGGTCTGCCATGCTGAGCGCGACGAAGGAGGAGATCGTGGACGAGCCGCGCATCACCCTGTTCAGCGCCGACCTGCTCTCGAAGTGGGGTTTCCACGACGGCAGCGACCCCGATGAGTGGATCGACTACTGCGACAACAACGGTCTCGACTGGGCCAAGCTGGACTTCCCGCTCGTCGAGGTCGTCCGCCGCTTCCTTCTGCCGAAGCTGGAGCAGAACGTCACGGTCGTGGAGATCGAGACGAGCCACAACCCGATTCGCGTGGAGACGATCGACGGAGTCGACGTCAGCGAGTACTGGTGGCTGGAGAGCGACTCAGGCCCGAAGCTCACCCCGGAGTACGTCGACGTGCCGCTCTCGGAGGTGGCACGGATCGCGCAGGAGCTGGCCGCGTGACCAGCCCGAGCGATTCCACTTCACCCTGACCCTGGACGGCGGCCGCACATTCGTCTCCACCACCTTCCGTGAGAGCGTCGTGCCCGTGACCGAGGCCTGGGTGATCCATGACGGGAGTACCGCCACGGTGGCGTCCGAGGCGGTACTGACGGCTCTGCGGTCGAGGATCGGCAACGGGCAGCTTGAGACGTGGCTGACCAGTTCGTACGGCCGATCGCTGGCCTTCGTGACGAACACCGAGCGCGCGATGGTGATGCTCCTCGACGGCGAAGGCGATCCAGGCGAGCACGCTGTGCATCCAGGGGCCCCTGGGTCGAGTGAGGGGTTTGTCCTCGCCAACGAGCAGCATGACGAGTACCCGGACGAGGACACCGTGCCGATCGGCGAAGCGTTCAGGATCGTGGAACACATCGTCGGCAAGGGGTCCTGGCCCCCGTACGCCCGATGGGTGTCCGATCGCTGACCGGCAGGCCGCCGCCGGGCCAAGACAAGCCAGACAAGGATGGCGGCGACGGCGAGCTCGCTGCGCAGGCGCTGACGCAGCCGGAAGGTCCTTCCGCGAGGCGTCGTCGGGGGCGGCCGAACCGGTAGGCTTCCTGGGGGTCGGCCCGAGCGGGCGTGCCCACGGAGAACGCGGACGCGAATCGGAGAGGAACCGACTGTGCACGTCCAGGAATGGCTCGACACGGTGCCCGCGGTCGCTGTCTACGCCGTGGTGGCGCTGGTCATCGGCGTGGAGAGTCTGGGTATTCCGCTGCCGGGCGAGATCGTCCTGGTGTCGGCCGCGCTGCTGTCCTCCCAGCACAGCGGCATCAATCCCGTGATCCTGGGCGCCTGCGCGAGCCTCGGCGCCGTGGTCGGCGACTCCATCGGCTACGCCATCGGGCGCAAGGGCGGACGGCCGCTGCTCGCCTGGCTCGGGAACAAGTTCCCCCGGCACTTCAGCGAGGGCCATGTCGCGACCGCCGAGCGCTCCTTCGAGAAGTGGGGCATGTGGGCGGTCTTCTTCGGCCGGTTCATCGCCCTGCTGCGGATCTTCGCCGGTCCGCTCGCCGGTGTCCTGCGCATGCCCTACTGGAAGTTCCTGATCGCCAACCTCCTCGGCGGCGTGGTCTGGGCCGGCGGTACCACCGCGGTCATCTACTACGTCGGAGTGGTCGCCGAGTCCTGGCTCAAGAAGTTCTCGTGGGTGGGTCTCGTGGCGGCGCTGCTCATCGGGCTCGCCTCGATGCTGATCGTGAGGCGCAAGGCGAAGAAGGCGACGCAGGAGAGTGAGGCGGCCGAACGGGAAGTCGTCCCGGCCGCCGAGTGAGGTCAGGGCTTCTCGTGCACGTCTCGGTGCGCCCTTGCCAGGTCCGCGTACATCGTGCCGTTCAGCGTGACGACTTCGCGCTCCTCGGGCATCAGTTCACGCTTGACCTTCGCGGGTACGCCCGCCACGAGTGAGCCCGGGGGTACGCGCATGCCCTGCGGCACGAGCGCCTGCGCCGCGACCAGCGAACCCGCGCCGATCACCGCGCCGTTGAGCACCGTGGCGCCCATCCCGACCAGGCAGTCGTCCTCGACGGTCGCGCCGTGCACCACGGCGTTGTGCCCGATGGAGACTCGCTCACCGACGGTCACCGGGAAGCCCGGGTCGGCGTGCAGCGTGCAGTTGTCCTGCACATTGCTGCTCGCGCCGATGGTGATCCGCTCGACGTCGCCACGCAGCACCGCGCCGTACCAGACGCTGGCGCCCGCGTGCAGCGTGACGTCTCCTATCACCACGGACGTGGGTGAGACGAACGCCTCCTGATCCACCTTGGGGTCCTTGCCGCCGATGCCCGTGATCAGGGCCTTGTGCGTCATCGCCATCTCCTCGTGGTCGGTTCACCGGCACGGTACGCCATCGGTGGGGTGAAGATCACAGCCGTCCCTACTCATGAGTACCCCCGGCGCCGACTACGGTGTGCGGGTGCCCAGAAGCAAGAACACGTTCTCGTCATGGCGCCGCGGCCTCGCGCAGCGCGCCGTCCACGCGGGCTGGGCCTGGGCGCAGCGCCGGGGGGCCGTGACCGCGGAGCAGCCCGGGCGGTTCCGCTTCGGCGCGATGGGCGTGGGCACCAGGCTCGCCTTTCCCCTCGGGACCGTGTTCGGAGAACCTTGGATCCATCTCGGGGCGCACTGCATCATCGGCGAGCAGGTCACCCTGACCGCAGGGCTGATGCCCGATCTCGATCTCGGCCCCGACCCGATCCTGCGCATCGGCGACGGTGTCGTCCTGGGCCGCGGCAGCCATGTCATCGCCGACACCGAGGTCACCATCGGCAGCGACTGCTACTTCGGTCCGTACGTCTATGTGACCTCCACCAACCACTCGTACGACGATCCGCACCAGCCCATCGGCAAGCAGTGGCCGCGGATGGAGCCGGTGGGCATCGGCCCGGGGTGCTGGATCGGGACGGGCGCCGTGATCCTGCCGGGCGCCCGGATCGGACGGAACGTGGTGGTGGCGGCCGGGGCGGTCGTACGCGGAGCCGTACCCGACCATGCGGTGGTGGCCGGGGCCCCGGCACGGGTCGTGCGGCGCTGGACCCCCGATGCCGGCTGGCAGCCGCCGCTGCGGACTCCCGCTCCGGTGCCGATACCCGACGGGGTCACCCCCGAGCAGTTGCAGGCGTTGTCGCAACTGAACGAAGGGGACATCGCCCGGCTCGCGGAGCTGGAGGCCGAGTCCTGACTCAGCCGGTGGCCAGTAGCACCGTGCCGACCAGCGCGAGGCCCGCGCCGGCCGCCTGCACAGCGCGCAGCCGCTCGCTGAGGAAGCCCCGCGCGGCGAGCGCCGTGACCACCGGGTAGAGCGAGGCGAGGACCGCGGCCACGGTCACCGGGCCGTGCTGGGCGGCGAGCGCGTAGGTGCCGTTGGCGGCGACGTCGGCGAGACCGACGAACGCGAGCGCGGGCAGGGAGCCCCATGGGAAGCCCTCGCCCGGGAGCGCGGCGGCACCACGCCGCACGGAGGCGTACAGGGCGGCGCCGCCCACGGCGACATTGGTGACGCGCTGGACGAAGAGCGCCAGGAGCAGCCCGGTGACCGTGGTCGACGCCTCCGCGATCAGGGCGAACACCGTGCCGAAGCCGAGTGCCGCGACCAGCGTGAGCAGGACCGCACGCCGCTGCACCGGCGCGCCCCTGAGCTGGGGCCCGCCCGCGAGCACGACCCCGGCCATGGCGACCGCGATGCCGGCGGCCTGCAGCAGTCCCGGACGCTCGCCGAGGACGAGCCCGACGCCGACGGGAACGGCCACGCTCAGGGTGGCGAGCGGTGAGACGACTCCCATCGGGCCCAGCGCGAGCGCCTGGTAGAAGGAGAGCAGGGCGATCGGCCCGACCAGGCCCGCGGCGAGCGCGAACCAGAGCCGGGGTCCCGCCTCGCCAAAACCGCCGGTCGCCACCACGAGCGCACCGAGGACGGTCGCGGCGACGGCCTGGGAGACGACGACCACGGTCAGCGCCGGAATCCGCCGGGTCAGCAGCCCGCCGCCGAAGTCGGCCAGGCCCCACAGGAGGCTCGTGGCCAGGGCGAAGAGTGCTGTCATGGACCGCCTCGCAGTACAGTTCAGTGAACGATCAGGTGCACCACACCATAGTTCATTGAATTAAACTCTGTCATACACAATATTGGACGGAAAGTGTCGGACCTCGACCTGCTGACTCAGTCCCTGGCGCGCAACGTCAAGCGCTGGCGCACCGAGCGGGGCTTCACGCTGGAGGCGCTCGCCGCCCGCGCCGGAGTCAGCCGCGGCATGCTCATCCAGATCGAGCAGGCGCGTACCAACCCGAGCATCGGCACCGTCGTGAAGATCGCCGACGCACTCGGCGTCAGCATCACCACGCTCCTCGACTACGAGCAGGGCCCCAAGGTCCGCATCGTCCCGGCCGAGCAGGCCGTGCGCCTCTGGCACACCGACGCGGGCAGCTACAACCGCCTTCTCGCGGGCACCGAGGCGCCCGGACCGCTGGAGATGTGGGACTGGCACCTGATGCCCGGCGACCACAGCGCCTCGGACCCGCATCCCTCCGGAACGGTGGAACTCGTCCATGTCACCGCCGGCGAACTGTCCCTCACGGTCGACGGCGTCCTCTACGTCGTCCCCACGGGTGCCAGCGCCTCCTTCGAGGCCAACACCCCGCACATCTACGGCAACGACGGTGACGGCCTGACGGAGATGGTGATGGCGATCTCGGTGCCGCCCGTGCGCTGAGACGCCGGTACGGCCATGGGCGTACGGCTGTTAGCGTGCGCCCATGCGCGCACCCATCGGAGACTTCGACAACGCCAGGCCCGCCCCCGACTGCCTCGACGAGCTCGCCCGCCCGGTGGCGGACGCCCTGCGCACTTGGGCCGGCAGTGTGCCCGCCGAGCGGATCGTCTACGTCGACACCGAGCCCGAGTGGGCCGACACCGCGGTCTTCCTGGAGCACTACGGCAAGGACCTGCTCGACACGTCCGCCAACTGCGTGGTGGTCGCGGGCAAGCGCGGCAGCGAGACGACCCTGGCTGCCTGCATGGTCCTCTCCACCACCCGCGCCGACGTGAACGGCGTCGTCCGCCGTCAACTGGGCGCGCGCAAGGCGTCCTTCGCGCCGATGGAGACGGCGACGGGGGAGAGCGGGATGGAGTACGGCGGCATCACGCCGATCGGACTGCCCGGCAGCTGGCCGGTACTCGTGGACTCGGCCGTCGCCGACCTGCCGTACGTGCTGGTCGGCAGCGGTAGGCGCCGCGGCAAGCTGCTGGTGCCGGGCAAGGCGCTGGCCGAGCTGGCGAACGCGGTGGTGCTGGAGGGGCTCGGCGTCTGACGGCCCTCCGGACCGGCGCCCCTGGGTGTGAGCGCTGAGCCCGGGAGGACAGGGCCCGCCCGGCCTGGGGGAGGGGCCGCGGCACCCCGGGCCGGGTCTCAGGTGTGAGCGCCCCGCCTGCACAGGCCCGGCTGGCCCGGGAAGGGCCGCTGGTGTGAGCGCCCGGCCCGGGACAGGACGCGTGCAACCCCGGGACGGGGCCGGCTCCTTTGGGGCAGGGACCGAGCAGCCCCGGGCCGGGTCTCAGGTGTGAGCGCCCCGCCTGGACAGGCCCGTCGGCCCCGGGAAGGGGCCCCTGGTGTGAGCGCCCGGCCCGTGCAATCCCGGGACGGGGCCGCCCCCTTGGGGCAGGGCAGCCCGGGAAGGGCCCCTGGTGTGAGCGCCCGGCCCGTGCAATCCCGGGACGGGGCCGCCCCCTTGGGGCAGGGCAGCCCGGGAAGGGCCCCTGGTGTGAGCGCCCGGCCCGGGAGTGGGCCCGCGCGGCCCCGGGACAGGCCCGCCCCGTTCGGGGCAGGGCAGTCAACGTAGCCCGGACAGGCCCGCCCGCCCCGGGAAGGGGCCCATGGTGTGAGTGCCTGGCCTGGCTGGCGCCCCTGGCGTGAGCGCTCCGTCCGAAGCCAGTACCCCCGATGTGAGCGCCGGCCCGTGACGGGGCCCGCGCAGCCCGGGGACTGGGCCCGCCCCGATGATTGGGCAGGGCAGCCCACGCAACTCCGGGACAAGCCCCACCCCGCCCGAGGCAGGGCCCCCGCGCATCAGCCCACAGCGCGGTCGTGATGCGCCAGAGCCAGATGCGGATCCGTTTCGCCCGGTGCCGGGGCCGGGTCGGCGTGGACCAGGGCCGCGGTGAGCTTCGGGACCGCGTGCAGCAGGGCGTGTTCGGCCTCGACCGCGATGGCGTGCGCGCGGCGCACGCTGACCTCGCCGTCGACCACGACCGCCACCTCGGCGCGCAGACGGTGCCCGATCCAGCGCAGCCGCAACTCGCCCACCTCACGTACGCCCGGCACCGCCCGCAGCGCCAGCTCGGCCCGGTCCACCAGCGCCGGGTCGACGGCGTCCAGCACCCGCCGGAACACCTCGCGGGCCGCGTCCCGCAGCACCACCGCGCTCGCCGCGGTGATCGCCAGGCCCACGACCGGGTCGGCGAGCTGCCACCCGAGCGCCGCCCCGCCCGCGCCGAGGAGCACCGCGAGCGAGGTGAACCCGTCCGTGCGCGCATGCAGCCCGTCGGCCACGAGAGCGGCCGAGCCGATCTCACGGCCCACCCGGATCCGGTGCCGGGCGACCCACTCGTTGCCCACGAATCCGATGACCGCCGCCGCGGCCACGGCCGGGATGTGCTGTACCGGGCGTGGGTCCAGCAGCCGGTCGACCGCGGCCCAGGCGGCGAACGCGGCGGAGGCGGCGATGGTCAGCACGATCACGATTCCGGCGAGGTCCTCGGCACGGCCGTACCCGTAGGTGAAACGGCGCGTGGCCGCACGCCGGCCCAGGACGAAGGCGACGCCGAGCGGTACGGCGGTCAGGGCATCGGCGGCGTTGTGCACCGTGTCGCCGAGCAGCGCGACCGATCCGGACAACACGACGACGGCCGCCTGGGCCAGTGCCGTCCCCCCGAGTACGGCCAGCGAGACCCACAGCGCCCGCATGCCCCGGGCGGAGGACTCCAGCGCGGAGTCGAGCTTGTCGGCGGTCTCGTGGGAGTGGGGGACAAAGAGGTGCCGGAGGCGGGGCAAGGGCCCGTGACGGTGCGGGTGGTCGTGGCCGTGGTCGTGCGGGTGGTGATGCGGACGGGCGTGATCGTGATCGTGACCGGCCGCTATGTCGTGCTCGTGCCCCGCAGGCTCGTGTCCCGCATGCTCGTGCCCCGCGTGTTCGTGTCCCATCCGAAGGCCCCTTCCGCCGCGCGGCAGTGGACGCGTCCGCCCCCACAGGGCCATTATGTGCGTATGAGCGCACGCATGCACCTATCACCTGCGGACGATGCGCAGCCGCGCACGGATGGCGCGGCCGGCGATCATCCCCGCACCCCTGGCGAGGAGCAGTTCGCGCTCGCCGCCGAGTTGCTCGCCCTGCTCGGCGACCGCACCCGTCTCGCCCTCCTGCACGCCCTGACCGGTGGGGAGGCGGATGTCTCCACGCTCACGGAAGCGTGCGGCGCGGCCCGGCCGGCGGTCAGTCAGCATCTGGCGCGGCTGCGGCTCGCAGGACTGGTCCAGACGCGCAAGGAGGGCCGCAGGGTGATCTACTGGCTGCGCGACGGCCATCTGCGCAGGGTCGTGGACGAGGCTCTCAGCCTCGCCGACCACCGGCTCACCGACCGTCCGGCGCACGACTGACGGGTGCGCACGGCGCCGTGGCCGCAGGACGCGCGTGACGCCGTACCCGAACCCCCGGCTGCCGAATGCCGAAGGACGCGTCACCCGGGCTGGGTACGAGCCGGGTGAGTGACGTAAGGGCGCCCGCGTCGGGCGCCCTTACGCGACACCGGCCGTTGGCGGCCGGCAGTGCGTGCTCCTGCCGAGTGAGGCCCAGACGCGAAGTCGCGCCGAGGCCGGGCGCGCCCGCACAGCCTCCCGTTCGGGCAGGTGCCCCCGGCCCGGAGCCCGTTCAGTGGGTGTTGTCGTCCTCGCCCGCCTCCAGCAGGTTGACCGCCGCACCCACGATGCTGGGATCGGGGCTGCCGACGACCTCCTTGTCCTTGTCGCTGTAGTCGAAGCGGGCCAGGACGCTGCGCATCGCCTCAACCCGCGCCCGCTTCTTGTCGTTGCTCTTCACCACGGTCCACGGCGCGTAACCGGTGTCCGTCTCGCGGAACATGGTGACCTTGGCGGCGGTGTAGTCGTCCCAGCGGTCCAGGGAGGCAAGGTCCATCGGGCTGAGTTTCCACTGCCGTACAGGGTCGACCTGACGGATCGTGAAACGGGTGCGCTGCTCGCTCTGCGAGACGGAGAACCAGAACTTCACGAGGTCGACGCCGTCGTCCACCAGCATCCGCTCGAACAGCGGCGCCTGACGCATGAAGCGGTGGTACTCGTCGTCCGTGCAGAAGCCCATCACGCGTTCGACTCCGGCCCGGTTGTACCAGGACCGGTCGAACATCACTATCTCGCCCTCGGTCGGCAGGTGTTCGACGTAACGCTGGAAGTACCACTGCCCGCGCTCGCGCTCGGTCGGCTTCTCCAGAGCCACCACCCGGGCGCCGCGCGGGTTGAGGTGCTCGGTGAAACGTTTGATCGTCCCGCCCTTGCCGGCCGCGTCGCGGCCCTCGAAGACGATCACGAGACGGCGGCCGGACTCCTTGATCCAGCTCTGCAGCTTCAGCAGTTCGATCTGCTGGAGCCGCTTGTGCCACTCGTACTCCTTGCGCTCCATCCGCTGGTCGTACGGGTAGTTCTCCCGCCACGTGTCCACCGGGCTGCCGTCGGGGCGAAGCAACACCGGATCGTCGTGGTCGGTGTAGTCGACCCGCAGGCCTTCCGTCACCAAAGGTGTCATCACGTCCTCCCTGCCTGCTCTCTCAGTGGAACTGCGGCACGATCAGATAGATTCCGTATGCGACCGCGGCGGCGCAGGCCAGAAAGCAGAGCCCGGCCTGGGCGATGCCGAGGGCATGAGTGCCGCCGTCCCGCTCGCGGGCGGTCTCGACCTGTGCGAGGCCGAGCACGCCGAGCGCGAAGACGACGACCACACCGACGGTAACTCCGATGCTGACCGTGGTGACCTCGCCGAGGGCGGTCCAGTCAAGGTGCATGTCTCGTATTCTTCCTGGCTCAGGCGGCGGTGCCGACGCTCGTGGGGGCGGTGGCGCGGACGGTGACCCCGTGGCTGTCGTTCACGTTGTGGGCGTGTACCGGGTTGCGGCGCGAGGCGACGACGATGAACGCGGCGACGGCGGCGGCGACGAGGGCGATCACCACGGTTCCGGCGTTCCCGCCGTGTTTCACCACGGCGGCGGACACTCCTCCGACCAGCGCCGCCGACGGGAGGGTGATCAACCATGCGATCACCATGCGGCCCGCGGTGCCCCAGCGCACTTCGGCGAGCCGTCGCCCGAGTCCCGCGCCGAGGATGCCGCCGGAGCAGACCTGTGTGGTGGACAGGGCGAAACCGAGGTGGGCCGAGGTGAGGATGACGGTGGTGGACGCTGCCTCGGCGGCGAAGCCCTGCGGCGACTGGATGTCCGTGAGCCCCTTGCCCATCGTGCGGATGATCCGCCAGCCACCCAGATAGGTGCCGAGCCCGATGGCCAGGCCGGCCGTCGCGATCACCCACACGGGAGGACCGGCGTCATGTCCCAGTGCTCCCGCGGAGATCAGCGTGAGCGTGATCACACCCATCGTCTTCTGCGCGTCGTTGGTGCCGTGCGCGAGGGAGACGAGTGAGGCGGAGGCGATCTGCCCGAGGCGGAAGCCCTTGGTCACCGACTCCTTGCGGCCCCGGGCCGTGATCTTGTAGGCGAGGTAGGTGGCCAGCAGCGCCGCGAGACCGGCGACGACGGGCGAGGCGAACGCCGGGACCAGCACCTTCTCGACAACCTTGTCAAAGTGCACGCCGTTGCTGCCGGCGCCCACCCATACGGCGCCGATCAGACCACCGAACAGCGCGTGCGAGGAACTCGACGGCAGTCCGACGAGCCAGGTGAGCAGATTCCACAGGATCGCGCCCACCAGCCCGGCGAAGATCATCCCGGGTGTCACCAGGGTGTCGTCCACGATGCCGCCCGAGATGGTCTTCGCCACCTCGGTGGACAGAAAGGCGCCGAAGATGTTCAGCACGCCGCTGATCAGGACCGCGGTTCTCGGCTTGAGGGCGCCGGTGGCGATGGAGGTGGCCATCGCGTTGGCGGTGTCATGGAATCCGTTCGTGAAGTCGAAGGCCAGTGCCGTGACGATGACGGCGGCCACGAGGAACGTGATGTGGTCCATTCCCCGATCTAAGCAACCCGAGACGTACTGACGGAGAATCACAAGCGAAGCGGAACCGTGTGTCTGATGGGCGAACAAGCACCGGATGCACAGCCGGTCAAGGGTGTAGGGAAGCCCCTGCGGGGTACGCGGCCGACTCACGGTGGCACGGTGCGGTCCCGGTGGGGTGCGGAGACGGCCGTGGGCCAGAACCCCCTAGGGTTCTGGCCCACGGCCGGTCACACACGGGGCGCCGACGAGCCGGATCCCCTAGAGGTCAGGCGGCGGCGGGGGCGGCCTGCGAGAGCTGGTCGATGACCTTGGTCAGGCCCTCGACGACCTCGGCGTCGTCGGCCGGGTGGGTCTCGGCGAAGCGGGTCACGGAGCCGGGGATGGACAGCTTGGCCTCCTCGACGACGGTGCCGCCGGCGATGCCCACGGCCTTGCGGGCCTCGTCCTGCGCCCACACACCGCCGTACTGGCCGAAGGCCGTGCCGACCACCGCGACCGGCTTGCCGACCATGGCGCCGGCGCCGTACGGGCGGGACAGCCAGTCGATCGCGTTCTTCAGAACGGCCGGGATGGTGCCGTTGTACTCGGGCGAGAACAGCAGCAGGGCGTCGGCCTGGTTGGCGGCGGCACGCAGCGTGGCCGCGGCGGCGGGCACGTTGCCCTCGACGTCGATGTCCTCGTTGTAGAAGGGCACCTCGGCCAGACCCTCCTGGAGCACCACCTCCACGCCCTCGGGGGCGTGCTTGACGGCAGCCTCGGCGAGCTGGCGGTTGTGGGAACCGGCGCGAAGGCTGCCGACGAGGGCGAGGATGCGTACGGACATGGCGTTAACTCCCAGAATCTACGATCAGCACGAGCGGAACGGCTGAGTCCGTTGAATGTTGTACCACTTTAACCGGACCCCGGTCCACTTTCTATCACGTCAAACGGACCACGGTCCGATTGTCTTCCCGGGGTGCTAGGCTGATCTCATGACCGAGCCGCTTCCGCACTTCCCCGCGCCGCCGGACGACCGGGGCCCCGCGGACCTCAGCCTCATGCCGAGCGGTGAGCGCGCCCAACTGCGCGCCGACGCCGCGCGCAACCGCACCCGCCTGCTGGAAGTGGCCGCCCGCCTGGCCGCCGAGCGCGGCATCGCGAACGTGACCATGGAGGCCATCGCCTGTGGCGCGGGGGTCGGAAAGGGCACGGTCTTCCGTCGGTTCGGCGACCGCACCGGCCTGCTGGTGGCGTTGCTCAGCCATCAGGAGGAGCAGTTCCAGGCGGCCCTGATCTCAGGACCGTCGCCGGTCGGCCCGGGGGCGCCCGCGGTGGAGCGGCTGCACGCCTTCGGCTCGGCCCTCATGCGCCACGAGCAGGCACACCGGGATCTGTATCTGGCCGCCCACGCGGAGCCGGGCCGCATTCGTACGAGTCCGCCGTACCAGTTCCGGCTGGCCCACGTCTGCATGCTGCTGCGCGAGGCCCGCGCCGACGGCGACATAGACCTCGTCGCGCACACCCTGCTCGCCTACCTGGAGACGGTGTTCGTCGACCACCTGGTCACCGGCCGCGGGATGTCCATGGAGCGCCTCGAGGTCGGCTGGTACGACCTGGTCGACCGGTTCACCGGCCGATGTAGCGGCTGACGTCCCTTCGGGCGCCCGAAGATGGTGGCCATGACCCCTCCCAGCAGAAGAGCCGAGATGTTCGTCGCCGCCGGGCCGGATCCCCGTCCCCTCGGCCCCGCCACGGGCGGCGAACGGACCCTCCTGCGTGATTTCCTCGCCGCCCAGCGCGCCACGTTGGAACTCAAGTGCCAGGGTCTGCAAACGCAGTTGTCGCAGCGCTCCGTGGCGCCGTCCACCCTCTCGCTGCTCGGCCTGGTCCGGCACCTCGCCGACGTCGAACGCCGGTGGTTCCGGTGCGCCTTGGCCGGTCAGGACGCACCGCCCCGGTTCTCCTCGCCCGCCGATCCCGACGGGGACTTCACCGGGGCGATCCCCGACCCGGAGGTGGTCCTCCACGCCTGGGAGGCCTGGCGTGCCGAGGTCGCCTTCGCTGAAGCCTTCGCCGCCGACGCGCCGCACCTCGACGTCGAGGGCCATGACTCCTGGCGTGGCACGGTCTCGCTCCGCTGGGTACTCATCCACATGATCGAGGAGTACGCCCGTCACAACGGGCACGCGGATCTGCTGCGGGAGTGCATCGACGGGGCGGTCGGCGTGTGAGGAGCGCCCATGCGGGCGTGTGCGGATCGCCTATCCGGGGTGTGTCTCGGGGCTAGGACGTTTGTGCAGGTCAGCGGCTTATTATCGGACATGACAATGGTCACCGATGCAGCCTTTGCCGAAGGGCCCCGCGATGCGTTTCACTGCGATCGGGGCATCCGAAGCAAGGGAGAAGGCGGACCAGATGAGCGACCACGGCCATGGGCACGGCGCCGGAGGCCACGCCGGGCACTCCCACGGTGTGTCCGCGGACGCCGACCGCCGCTGGCTGGCCCTCGCGCTGGCCCTGATCACCGTGTTCATGGCGGCCGAGGTCGTCGTCGGTGTCCTCGCCGGCTCCCTGGCCCTGATCTCCGACGCGGCCCATATGCTCACCGACGCCGCGTCCATCGTGCTCGCCCTCGTCGCGATGCGGCTCGCCGCTCGTCCTGCCCGCGGCGGTTTCACCTATGGGCTCAAGCGCGCGGAGATCCTCTCCGCCCAGGCGAACGGCCTCACGCTGCTCCTGCTGAGCGTCTGGCTGGCGTACGAGGCCATACGGCGCCTCATCGCCCCACCGGCGGTCGCCGGAGGAGCGATGCTGGTCACCGCCCTCGTCGGCATCGTCGTGAACGTGGCCGCGGCCTGGTGCATCTCGAAGGCCAACCGCACCTCACTGAACGTCGAGGGTGCGTACCAGCACATCCTGAACGACCTGTTCGCCTTCATCGGCACCGCGGTCGCCGGTCTGGTCGTCGTCCTGACGGGCTTCCAGCGCGCCGACGCGGTCGCCACGCTCGTGGTCGTGGTGCTGATGGTGAAGGCCGCGTACGGGCTGCTGCGCGACTCCGGTCGCATCTTCCTGGAGGCGGCGCCCGCCGACGTGGACCCGGACGCGCTCGGCGACCGGCTCGTCGCCCGGGCCGACGTCGTCGAGGTGCACGACCTGCACGTCTGGGAGATCACCTCCGGCCAGGCCGCGCTGTCCGCACATGTCCTGGTCGAGCCCGGCCGCGACTGCCACGCCGTCCGCCGCGATCTCGAGGACGTCCTGCGGCACGACTACGGCATCACCCACACCACCCTCCAGGTCGACCATGCCCCCGAGCAGGTCCTCCAGCTGGCGCTGCCGGGCGACCGGAAGAAGGCGGACGACGCGGATGCCCACTGCGAGGCCCCGCACGGCCCGGTGCACCGAGAGGAGCCGCACCACCACTGACGGGCACTGCCGTGCCCGTCCCGTTTTGACTGTCTCTTTTCCCGATTACCTCTGATGCAGAGGTAATCTTGCGGGTGTGGGATCGGAAGACTTCACCGACGATTTGTCGGACGCGCTCGTCGGCGTGCAGCGGCTGATCCGGCGGCGGCTGCGCCGCGGGATCAGTGCGCCGCGGCTGCGCGGTGCCGAGGTGGAGCTGTTGCGCCTCGTCGCGACGCGGCCGGGTATCGGGGTGTCGGACGCCGCGAGGGAGCTGTATCTGGCGGGAAACTCTGTCTCGACGCTCGTCAACCAGTTGGCGCGGGACGGCTATCTGGTCCGCGAGACGGACCCGGCCGACCGGCGGGCTGCGAGACTGCTGCCCACGGAGGCCGCGGAGGCGCGGCTGAGGGATTGGCGGGAGCGGCGCACGGCACTCGTGCGCCGCCAGGTGGCCCGCCTCGACGAGGTGGATCGCAAGGCGCTGGAAGCGGCCCTTCCGGCCCTGCGCAAGCTGGCGGAGAACCTGCACGAGGAGGCCGAGGAGATATGACGCGCAGCGCAACGGACGGCGAGACCCCGAAGGTCGACGCGGTCACCTGTGCCGGACTCCGCTACTCCTTCGGGGAGACCACCGCGGTCGACGGGCTCGACCTCTCCGTCGGCGACGGCGAGGTGTTCGGACTGCTCGGCCCGAACGGAGCCGGCAAGACCACGGCGATCCGCTGTCTCACCACCCTGCTCCCGGTCCCGGCGGGCATGGTCCGCGTCTTCGGTCACGACGCGACGCGTGAGCGCATGGACGTAAGGCGCCTGCTGGGCTACGTACCGCAGCAGCTCTCCGCCGACTCCGGGCTCACCGGCCGGGAGAACGTCGCCCTGTTCGCCCGCGTGTTTGACGTGTCCCGGCGTGAGCGGGCCCGGCGCGTGGAGCAGGCGCTCGCGGCCGTCGACCTGACCGCCGCCGCCGACCGGCTGGCGAAGACGTACTCCGGCGGCATGGTCCGCCGGCTCGAACTCGCCCAGGCTCTGGTGAGCGCGCCCCGGCTGCTGATCCTCGACGAGCCGACGATCGGCCTGGACCCGATCGCCCGGACCAATGTGTGGGACCACATCAACGCCGTGCGGGCCGCCACCGGCATGACCGTCCTCGTCACCACCCACTACATGGACGAGGCCGACCAGTACTGCGACCGGGTCGCTCTCATGCACCGCGGTCGCGTCCGTGCCCTCGGCACGCCCGACGAGCTGAGGAGCGGCCTTCGGGAGCGGCTCGGCACCGATGGCCCGCTGCCGACGCTGGAGGATGTCTTCCGGGACGTCGCCGGCAGTGGACTCGACGACCAGTCAGGAGACTTCCGCGATGTCCGAAGCACCCGCCGCACCGCGTCCCGTGTCGGCTGATCCCGCCCGCGAGGTGGAGCTCGACCTGCTGCTGGCCCCGCCGCGGGCCCGGACCGGCTGGAAGGTGCTGCCGGCCCGGGTCGGCGCGATGTGCGCGGTCGAGCTGCAGAAACTGCGCCACGACCGCACCGAGCTGTACACGCGCGCCATCCAGCCGGCGCTGTGGCTGCTGATCTTCGGCGAGACCTTCACCCGGATCAGGGCGATCCCCACCGGCGGCATCCCGTACCTGGACTACCTGGCCCCCGGCATCATCGCCCAGTCCGCGATGTTCATCGCCATCTTCTACGGCATCATGATCATCTGGGAGCGGGACGCCGGGATCCTCACCAAGCTCCTGGTCACACCGACCCCGCGGGCGGCGCTCATCACCGGCAAGGCGTTCGCCGCCGGGGTCAAGGCGCTGATCCAGGCGGTCGTGGTCGTCCTGATCGCGGCGGTCCTCGGCGTGGCGATGACCTGGAACCCGCTGCGACTGCTGGGCGTCGCGGTGGCCGTCGTCCTGGGCTCGGCCTTCTTCTCCTGCCTGTCCATGACGATCGCGGGCATCGTGCTCACCCGCGACCGTCTGATGGGCATCGGCCAGGCGATCACCATGCCGCTGTTCTTCGGCTCCAACGCCCTCTACCCGGTGTCCGTCATGCCCGGCTGGCTGCAGGCCATCAGCAAGGTCAACCCCCTCAGCTACCAGGTCGACGCGCTGCGCGGACTCCTCCTCGGCACACCCTCCCACCTGCTGGCCGACTTCGGCGTCCTGGCGCTGGCCGCGGCCCTTGGCATCACCTCGGCCTCGTCGCTGCTGGGGCGGCTGGCCCGCTGAGCCCGCGGTCACCGCTTCTTCCAGAACGCCATCAGATCGGCCAGGGCCCTGATGATCTCGGGACGCTCCGCCGCCTCCGCCTGGCGCAGGCTGATGAGGAGTGACAGCAGGATCATGACGACGAAGAGGCCGACCGCATAGAGGAAGAGCTGCGGAGCGGCGACGGCCACTTGCTCCAGCACGGTCCACATGGTGCCTCCCGGACGGTCCCGTCCGCCGCCTCCGAGAGGGTTCGCCCTGACGCGAAGACCTCAGCGGAGGCAGGCGGACGCCTGTCATCACCCAGCACCCGCCGACTGCGAACCCCGGTGGCGTGGTGCGGGAGGGAAGGCACGTCCTCACCGAGGAAGCCTTCCTGTACCCGGTCGGCATGGTGTGGCGCTCGTACCTCGAGCGGCTCGGCGCCACGACCGCGTCGTCCTGCTCCGTGAGTTCGGCGGGGACGGCGTCATCGAGTCCGGCGAGTCGGCGCCCTGCGCGGCCCCGTCTCGTCGACGCTGGCGGTGCGGGGCAGACCCCTCGACACCGCCTAATGGGACGTGCCGGGTCGGTGAGACTCGGTGCCGTAGCCGCCAGCAGGTGAGCACTTCAACCGCCGGAAGCATCCGACTTCTGTGGTCAGACCGTGCCCCTGCTGGTCGGCCGGGAGGCCAGACCGTTGATGGGGTGGCGTGCCCGCCCCACAGGGCGTGAGCACTGGATCCATTAGGCCGCGTGCCGCGCCTTCCGCAGGCTGCAGAGGAAGCGAAGTTCCTGACCAGGAGGATGAGTTGCTGCTGATCGGCGATGACTGGGCCGAAGACCACCACGACGTCGAGGTCCAGGACGAGGCCGGCCGGAAACTGGCCGCCGCGAAGCTGCCCGAGGGCGTGGAGGGGATCGCGAAGCTGCACGAGCTCGTCGCGAAGCACGGCGGTAAGGACCTGGAGGCCGTCGAGGTCGTGGTCGGGATCGAGACCGACCGCGGTTCGTGGGTGCAGGCCCTGATCGCCTCTGGCTACCAGGTCTATGCGATCAACCCCAGGCAGGTCGCCCGGTTCAAGGAGCGGTACGCCTCCTCCGGAGCCAAGAGCGACAAGGGCGACGCGCACGCGCTCGCGGACATGGTCCGTATCGACCGGGACCAGCTACGGCCGGTGGCCGGGGACAGCGAGCAGGCGCAGGCCGTCAAGGTCGTCGCCCGTGCCCACCAGACCCTGATCTGGGAACGCACCCGCACCTTCCAGCGGCTGCGCAGCACGCTGCGCGAGTACTTCCCCGCCGCCTTGAACGCCTACGCAGACCTCACACTGACCAGCACGGACGCGCTGGAACTGCTGATCAAGGCCCCTACCCCGGCAGCCGGGGCGAAGCTGACCCGCACTCAGATCACCGCCGTGCTGGCGCGCGCCCGGCGCCATCACCGGGACGCGAAAGCAGCCACGATCCAGACCGCGCTGCGCGAGCGGCAGCTCGGCCTGCCCGAGCCGGTCACGGCCGCCTACGCGGCGACCGCCACTGCCCACGCCCGGCTGATCATCGCGCTGAACGAGCAGATAGTCGAGCTGGAGGGACGGGTGAAGGCCTATTTTCTCGCGCACCCGGACGCTGAGATCTACCTCTCGATGCCCGGCATCGCAGAGATCACCGGCGCCCGGGTGCTCGCCGAGTTCGGAGACGATCCCACCCGCTACACCAGCGCAAAGGCCCGCAAGAACTACGCCGGCACCAGCCCGATCACCCGGGCCTCTGGCAAGAGTCACACCGTCCAGGCCCGCTACGTCCGCAACAACCGGCTCGCCGACGCGCTGCAGACCCAGGCATTCTCCGCCCTGCGCGCCTCGCCCGGAGCCCGCCACTACTACGACAAGCAACGTGCCCGCGAGGCCGGTTACAACCCGGCTCTGCGGCAGGTCGGCAACCGCCTCGTCGGCATCCTCCACGGATGCCTCAAGACCCGAACCCTCTACGACGAAGCGACCGCCTGGTCGCACCACGCCCACCCCCATGCCGCTTGACACCAAACGACATGGGGTGTCTGACCAGTAGCTTCGCAAGATCGACCATAGTCGCGAGGACAACCTGGACCCGCCTGATCCGCACATCCGTTCACTCGTTGGGTCCTCAGAGCCCCGCCATACGGGTGGCCCGGCGCCGGTCCGCGGGCCAGCGCGGCGGCCGGGACACGGACTAGCGCAGGGACGGAATCTCGATCGCCGGGCAGCGGTCCATGACCATCTCGAGACCCGCGTCGCGCGTCCGCTCGTACGCTGCCTCGTCGAGCACGCCGAGCTGGAACCAGACGGCCTTGGCGCCCTTCGTCACGGCTTCATCGGCGACCGCGCCGGCGAGATCGCTGTTCACGAAGACATCGACGACATCGACGTCGAACGGAATGGCGTCCAGAGACGGGTAACCCTGTTCCCCGTGCACCGTCTCGGCCTTCGGGTGAACCGGGACGATCCGCTTGCCGAAGCGCTGAAGGACCTGGGCGACTCGGTAGGCGGCGCGCTGCTCGTTCGAGGAGAGACCGACGATCGCCCAGGTGTCACCGAGTTCGGTCAGGATCTTGCGGACTGTCTCCGTCTCACTGTGCATGCTCTGCCTCCGCTGGGTTGATGTTCGCCGCAGACGGAAACGACCTTCGACTGTGTGCCATTCCCGGCGGCTCCCGGAGAGTGAGGAGAGCGGGAGGAAGGTGAGCAAGAGGGGGAGGGGATCCACTCCTCTTCTCACCGAGGTCCGATCCCTCCAGACGTGTCGACGGACCCTGCGAGGTCTGGGTTCAGGCAGCATGCGCACTGCGGGAGATGGCAGCGACCCTGATCAGAGTGCGGCAGGGCAGTCACCGGTCAGCAGCGCGGCGGCCAGTCCCGCCCTGTCGCCGAAGCGACGGAACAAGGTGGCCTTGCCGACACCTGCGGCGGCCGCCACCTCGTCCAGGGAGACGTCGTCCGCACCGCGCTCGGCGAACAGCCGGGCGGCGGCCGCGAGTATCGCCGCACGGTTGCGCGTCGCATCCGTGCGCTCTTTGGGCGGCGGCGCCTGCAGTGGCGCGGAGGCGGCGAGGCCGGGCGGGTCCTGTTCATGTCTCATGTGCGGTTTCCTGACCAAAGCTGTTGTCCGGGCACGGCGGGTTCAAGGGCGCTGCGGAGTGGCGGCTCACGGCGAGCGGAGCAGCTCGCGCCGCGTCCCCGCCCCGCCTGCCGGCGAGGCGGCCGCCACGAGCGGCGAGACGTTCGCGAGCTGCTCGCCGTGCGCGTAGCGGCCCTGGCGCCCGGCGGAAGGACGGGGCGCCGCGGGAGGACGCTGGGGTAGTGCAGGCCCGGCCCAGGTGCTCCGGTTCGTCGCGGGGCCGAGGAGGGGCCGGCGGGATGCGCGTCGGCACGAGGCCCGGTACGCATCCCGCCCCACCGGGAACTCCGTACGGCCTGCGCCGGAGCCGGGTCTTGCGAAGGTCAGTCGCCGATACGGGGCGGGGTGGAGGTCCCGTGGACGCGCTTGGCGTGGGCGGCGTACCGGCGGGGGCCGAGGACGGGCATGATCAGACGGGCGGCCAGCGGGGCATCGGCGAGCACCGCCTTGACCACCTCCGGGTCGCCCTCGTCCATCGCCATGCCCAGAGCCAGGGGCAGCGTCTTCTTCGGGCTGTTGGCCAGGCCGTGCTCGCCCAACTGCTTCCACTCGGCGGCCGTGACGTACTTCTCGGTCAGCGGTACGGGAGGCGGAGACGCGGAGGTGATGGCCGTCGCCGTTGACCGGTGCGGTCCGCAGCGCTTCGACGAGAAGTCGCTGCGGCACCGCACCGGAGGCCGGACGGATCTCTGCCCGGGACGCTCGGCGAACTGGGCCGGAAAATCCGTTGGTTCCGCTCTATCAGCTCGTGAGGCTCTCACCTCACGGCATCGATGGCCGATTCGATGACCTTGGCGACCGGCTCCGGGTTGGAGATGAGCGTGAGGTGCGAACCGCCCTCGAAGGTAGTGACCTTCGAGCCTGCCCGCCGCGCCATCTTCATCTCGGACGCGGGAGTGATGATCCGGTCTCCGGTGCTGATGAAGAACCAGGAGGGAATGGTCTTCCACGCCGCGTACTTGGAAGGGGTGTTGAGGGCGGCGGTCGAGGCGGCGCGTTGCGAGGCCCAGAGATCGGTGGCCTGTTGCACCGGCAGGTTGTTGGCGAAGTACTTCAGGAAGACGCCCTTCTTGAGATAGAGATTGCCGGCTCCGGCCGGGGCGTTGGCGTAGGGCACCGAGTCGAACAGTGTGCTGGCCGGTGCGTTGAGGGCGGAAGTGGAACCGCTCAGGGACGCCGTGGTCTCCCCGACAGCCGGGGCGGCTGCGTCGACGAAGACGAGTGCCTTGACGTTCCCGGTCCGGGCAGCCGCATTGGTGATCACAGCGCCGCCGTACGAATGCCCGACCAGGACGACGGGTCCGGGGATGCTCTCCACGAAGTCGGCGACCGTGCGTGAGTCGGTGGTCAGGTTCTGCAGCGGGTTGGCGATGGCGCGGACGGTGTAGCCCTTGCGCCGGAGAATGTCGATCTCACCGTTCCAGCTCGATGTTCCGGCCCAGGCGCCGTGCACCAGCACCACGGTGGGCTTGCTGCTCTTCGACGCCGGGCTTCCGGCGAGCTGGACGGTGGCCGTCCGGGCGATTGCCTGTCCGTTCCTGGCCTCGGTGCTGCAATTGATGGTCAGGGCGGTCCCTGCGACAGTGGCTGCCGATGCGCACAGTGCGATCCGTATGAGGCTTCTTCGTGATCCGAAGACATGCATGAACGGGCAGTCCTCCTTTGCTCTTCTGCTCCACCCGAGCGTGCGACTGCGAGGATGCGCTTGCATCGGAAGGCGTCGCCGAGCAATCCGTGGCCGGACATGAGATCGGCCTCTTCTGCGACACTAAGTGCCCGCTAGTGCGCAGTGCTCGTTACGAGGGGTCCAATGGGTGATGTTCCGGCCCCCACCGGCGGAAACGGCCGTGGAGGTCGTGGTGCGGGGTCAGCCGAGTTTGCGTCGTAGTTGCAGGCTGTACAGCACCAGGAGCGAGGGCGCGATCAGCCCTGCGGCGACGCAGGTCACCACGAACAGCACCCACAGGCTGGCCGCCGGAGCCGCTGCGTGCTGGATGGTCAGATGCGTGCCCAGCAGGTAGGGGTACTGGGCGACGCCCCAGCCCGCGACGACGGTGGCGATCGCGATGGCCGCCAGGGTCCGTACGACGGAAGGGCGGCCCCTGCGCAGCAGGAGCAGCGCGGCGAGGCCGCACACGCCGGAGACGGCTAGGAGGGGAGCGCCCACCGTGCGCAGCTGGTGGAACAGGCGCGGGGAGTCCGTGTGCAGGAGGAACACACCTGCCAGTGCCACCAGACCCGCGGCGATGCCCGCGCCGAAGGACCGGTAGCGGAACGCCTTTTCCAACGAGGTGTCTCCACGGCGCTGGGCCTGCCCGGTGAGGAACACGGCGGCGAGATAGGCGCAGACCGTGACCGCGAGTACTCCGCCGAGAATGGACGTCGGGTTGACCCAGCTGGTCAGCGCGTCACCGTGCCCCGCCGAGGGGACGCGTCCGGAGGCGATCCCGCCCGCGATGGTGCCGAAGAAGTACGGGGTCAGTACCGACGAACAGGCGAAGACGGCACCGCTGATCCGCTCGCCCCGGCTCCGGGTCAGCGCATGACGGAAGGCGAAGCCCGCTCCTCTCGCGACGATGCCCAGTGCCGCCAGCCCGAGGGGGATGTACAGGGTCGTGGTGATGGCGGTGAAGGCCTGGGGAAAGCCCGTCCAGATCGTGACGAGGCAGAAGATCAGCCACGTGTGGTTGGCCTCCCACACCGGGCTGAGGGAGAGGTTGATCAGCTCGCGAGCGTGCCGTCCCCGGGCAGGCCCCCCGGCCGTCAGGTCCCAGAAGCCGGCCCCGTAGTCCGCCCCACCGAAGAGGGCATAGGCGATGACCCCGACGAACAGGATCGCGGCGATCAAGGTGCTCATTAGAGTTGTCCGTTCATCTGTCGATGACGCCTCGCCGGCGTGAAAATCGGTACTGGGGCTGTCCGCCGACGCCGCAGGTCCATGAGCTGTTGAGCCCGCATTAGAGTCTGGTGAGGGAGCCGTCCGAGGGGCCGCGCATTGTCGTCTCGAGCACGCCGTTCAGGTTCTCCGTTTCCCCTTGAGACACCCCGGGCAGCCCCGTCCGCACCAGGCACAAGGGGAGGCACACGATGGGGGAACTGGCGGAGGAGCAAGACGACGGAACGGTGGCCCGGGTCGCGGCGATCGATATCGCCAAGGCGTCGGGGATGGTGTGCCTGCGGGTGCCGCACGACACCATCGAGGGTCGGCGGGTCCAGGAGGTCTGGAACGTTGCCGCGACCACCAACGTGATCCTGGAACTCGGCGACAAGCTGATCTGCCAGGGCATCCAACGCGTGGTCATGGAGTCGACGGGCCCTTACTGGCGGCCCTTCTTCTACCTCTTGGAGGCGCGGGGGCTGGAGTGCTGGCTGGTCAACGCGCGGGATGTGAAGAACGTCCCCGGTCGGCCCAAGACTGACAAGCTGGACGCGGTCTGGCTGGCCAAGCTCGCCGAACGGGGCATGGTCCGGGCCTCGTTCGTCCCTCCGAAGTCCGTCCGGCAGCTGCGGGATCTCACCCGCACCCGGACCGTGTTCGTCCAGGAACGCACCCGGCACAAGCACCGGGTGGACAAGATTCTTCAGGATGCGCAGATCAAACTGTCCAGTGTGGTCTCGGATCTCTTCGGCGTATCGAGTCGGGCCATGCTCGACGCACTCGTCGCCGGTGAACGCAGCCCCCGGACGCTGGCGGACCTCGCCCGGGCCAGCCTGGCCGCGAAGAAGCCGGCGCTGATCGAGGCCCTGACCGGGCAGTTCGACGAGCACCACGGCCGCCTGCTGCACGTCCTGCTGGACAGCATCGACCACCTCACCGCGCAGATCCGTGAGCTCGACCGGCTGATTGCCCTGGCCCTGGAAGAGATCACCGCCCCGTCCGACGACACGGGAACCAGCCCGCCTGACGCCGAGGACACCGCGCCGGCCGCCAGCAGGACTGCACAAGACCTCGTCGAGCGGCTGGACGCGATCCCGGGGGTCGGTCCCACCGCCGCACAGATCATCCTCGCGGAGATCGGCGCGGACATGAGCCGCTTCCCCACCCCCGAACACCTGGTCTCGTGGGCGAAACTGTGCCCCCGCACCACCCAGTCCGGGACGAAGAACACCGCGGGCCCGACCGGAAAGGGCAACCCCTGGCTCAAAGGGGCGCTGGGCGAGGCCGCCAGCGCGGCCGCCCGCACCGACACCTTCCTCGGCGCACGCTACCGGCGCATCGTCAAACGCCGCGGCCACTCCAAGGCCCTCGTCGCCGTCGCCCGGTCCATCCTGGTCATCGCCTGGCACCTGATCAACGACCCTGACGCCCGCTACCAGGACCTCGGCGCCGACTGGCACCAGCGTCACCTCAATCCGGCCCGCAAGACACGCGAACTCGTCCGCCAGCTCCAGGCCCTCGGCCACACCGTCAGCCTCGCCCCCGCAAGCTGAACTTCCCACTCGTCCAGGACATCCGTTCCGCTCCGCGGAACGGATGCTGCCGCCTGCCCAGCTGGGGATCGATTTTCCGTTCAGGACCATCCCTTCTGCAGCCCTCATGGGTAGGGTTGTGACCTCTCGGTCCCGGTGAGTGCATGGCCATAGGTGCGCGCCGTTCGACGGCCTGCATGAGTTCCGCCAGCCCTGCCGGGCCGAGGCCGTCTGATCGGCTTCAGGGACACGCCCCGCGGAGGGCCGATTAATGAGCTCCCGGCAGACGACCTCACTACCGGGCAGGTGCTCCCGGATCGGCCTTGGAGTACAACGCACGTGTTCATCGGATGGGACTGGGCGACCGAGACACATGACGTGACGGTCATGGACGCCTCCGGCAAGCGCATCGACCGGTGGGAACTGGCCCACACCGAAGAAGGTTTCGCCAAGACCCTGGCGAGGCTGCGCAAGCACGGTGACCCCGCCGATCTGCCCGTGGCCATCGAGACCACCCGCGGCCTGGCCGTCGACCGGCTGCTCGCCGCCGGCCACCCCATCGTGCCGGTGCATCCGAACGCCTTCCACGCCATGCGGGCACGTTGGGGCGCTTCCAAGGCCAAGACCGACGCCGGCGACAGCATGAAACTCGCCGACTACCTGCGCACTGACGGGCACCTGCTGCCGAGGCTGGAGCCCACCGAGCAGGCCACCCTCGATCTGCAGGCCCTCACCCGCACGCGCGCCGATCACATCGAGGCCCGCATCGCCGCTGTCAACCAGCTCGCCGCGCGGCTGGACGAGCACTGGCCCGGCGGCAAGGCGGTCTTCGCCGACCTCGACAGCGATATCGCCACCGCGTTCCTGGAGCGGTACCCCACCCCGGCCTCCGCCGCCAAGCTCACCGCCGGACGCCTCGAGGCCTGGTGCAAGCGCCGCGGCTACTCCGGCAAGAAGCCCGGCAGCGTCCTGATCGAGCGCCTGCGCGCCGCCCCCGAGGCGGTCTCCCGCCTCAGCGAAGCCGTCGTCGAACAGCTCGTTCGTGTCCAGGTCCGGCTGGTGCAGTCCATCCGCACGACCATCCACACCCTGGACAAGGCCATCGCCGAAGCCGCCGAAACCCACCCCTACGCGCCGCTGTTCGCCACCATGCCGCGCATCGGGAAAGTCAGCCTCGGTCAGGTCATCGGCGAGATCGGCCCCATCCTGGAACGCGCCCAGACCTGCGAACAGCTCATCGCCGAAGCCGGTGTCGTCCCCGTCACCCGCGCCTCGGGCAAGGCCCGCACGGTCTCCTTCCGCTTCGCGACCAACCGCAGAGCCCGCGTCGCGCTGACCACCTTCGCCGACAACAGCCGACACGGCGGCGACTGGGCCGCCAAGATCTACAACGATGCCCGAGCGCGCAAGAAGCGACACCCCCACGCCATCCGCATCCTGGCCCGAGCATGGCTCCGCGTGATGTGGGCCTGCTGGCGCGACGGCGTCTGCTACGACCCCGTGATTCACCAGGCCAACAACAAGATCAACACGCCCACCGGCGAGCCTCTCGCGGCATAGAGGTTGACTCAGGGAACTCATGCGTCATCAGCTCCGGTGGTGCGCCCGTTCATCGCCGGCGTCGGCTCGGGGCCGTACGGGACCGCGACGGCGTCGGTACCTTCCCGGGACCACCGGCGGCCCATGGTGCGCAGGACGTACAAGGCGCCCGCGCCGACGCAGGCATAGATCGCGAGGACCGTCGCGAAGAGCGGCCACAGATTGCCTTGCGTGGCGACCGCGTCCCTCGTCAGCAAGAGCCCCACGACGGTCCAGGGCTGGCGCCCGACCTCGGTCACCACCCAGCCGCTCTCCAGGGACACCAGCGCGACCAGACCGGCGATGGCCGAACTGCGCAGGAACCAGCGGTTCATCGGCACCTCGCGCCGCCGCCACCACAGCCAGCCGAACCAAAGGGACAGCAGGAGCAGGAGTGAGGCGGTGCCGACCATGACGTCGAAGGCGATATGCACGACGCTGACCACGGCGTCCGTGGGGCGTACGGCGGCCGGGATCGCGTCGAACCCCTTGATCGTGGTGGAGGGGCGGAAACCGGCGAGGATCGAGGCCACGTCGGGCAGCGGGATGCCGTAGCGCACCTTGCCGTCGATGTAGACGCCGCCGACGGTCTCCGCAACGTGATCGCCGGTGGTCGGCACCATCTCGATGGCGGCGAACTTCGCCGGTTCCCTGTCGAACACCTGGCGGGCGATGGTGTCCCCGACGATGAACTGCAGCGGCATGGCGATCGCGGCGACCGTGAAGGGGACGAGGAACCCGAGCCGGTGGTAGCGGTCCCGGCGTCCCTTGAGCAGGCCCCAGGCGTACACCCCCGCCACCATGAACCCCGCGACGATGTACGCCGCGAGGAGCATGTGCACCATTTCCCACCAGAACGCGCCGTTGAAGAAGACCCTGGACGGGATCACGTCCACCACACGCCCGTTCTTCACCACGACCCCCGCAGGCTGGTTCATCCAGCTGTTGGCCGCGATGACGGAGGCCGTTCCGCCGATGCCCGCCAGGGTGACCACCACACCGGTGAAGAAGTGCGGCCACGGTGGAAGCCTTTTCCAGCCGTAGATGTAGATGGCCATGAAGATGGCTTCGAGGAAGAAAAAGAGCCCTTCGATGGCAAAGGGAAACCCGAACGCCGACCCGTATCTGTTCATGAGTCCGGGCCAGAGCAGCCCCATCTCGAAAGTCAGCACCGTGCCGGTCACGGCCCCCACGGCGAACAGTACGGCGGCCACTTTGGACCACCGCTGCGCCAGGAGCAGCGCCTGCTGATCGTCGCGGCGGAGCGCCCAGTACTGACAGAACAGCATCATGAAAGTGAAGGCGACGCCGAAGGGCACCAGAATGATGTGGAAGCCCAGGGTGAACGCCATCTGCTCGCGCGCGGGGAGGAGTTGTGGCGGGTCGGCGGCTCCCAGGAGGGCAGACAACACCATAATTCCTCTTTTCGGCTCGGACGGTGGCGGACGATTCGTTTGGCGTGGCGAAAACGGGCTGCCGGCGCCGGCACCCAGCGGCCGGGGCGCTCCCGCCAGGCGGCGAACACATCCGGATGCTGACGTGCCGTCCAGGCGCAGGCCTTCTATATGGCCCGGCCAGGCGTCGGCCGGACAGTCGAATCCCCGTTCGCCTCATTCATCCGCGGGATGGCGCGAGGCCCGTTCACCGGGGGATTCCAGCGGACCATGTACCGGCTGACATTCCTGGGCTCGCCCCACCCGGACGCAGGACAACGGCGGGAGTGGGGAGTCGGCCGCGGGCCGCGAAACTCCACTTTTGCCGTCGTCTTTTCGACGGCCGCTCCCGTCTCCTGCGCACCGTTCATGGCCTTTACCTTTCGGCACCTTGTGCCAGCCTGAAGAGTCATCCTCCCGAGTGGCCGGGCCGAGTGATTGCCGGGGTGATTCCGAGCATGTCTTGCCTTCCGAGGCCGATGGTAAACAGCCACTCGGCGGCACACCCGCTCCGCCGGGCGGCGGTTTCGCCGGTTCCTCCTGCAGGGCCATGCCGTCGGCGCCAGTCGGCGGAAACGCCGAGCAGGACAGCGCACCGATGCGGTGCCCCGACGGGGCACGTGTGTCCGGAACGGCCCCCGCTTCGCTGCGCCGGGGCCGTCGGCCGCCTACGCTCGCTCCGTGCTCCGAATCATCGACGCCCGCAGCGGCGAGCCCACCGAGATCCGTCCGGGCCTGGTCCGCGTCCAGGCGCACACGGCCGGCGCCGACACCTCCGCCCTGCGGGTGCTGCTGGTGGCCGACACGCTGGCCCGGGCCCTGGAACTGAGCGGAACACCCGTGGTCACGGTCGCCGCGCTGCCCGCCGGACTCCGGGCACGCGTCGAGGACTTCGCCATCCGGCCCGCGGAGCCCGACGCGCCCAGCGTCGGACGGGTCCTGCACGTCCTCGGCGCGCGGGGCACGGCTCCCGACGGAGTACACGTCGAGGTGGCTCCGGCGACCGGGTCCTACGACGCCGGCGAGCCGTCGGCGGTTCGCCTCGCCCTGCTTGCCCGTGCGCGCCGGGAGCCCGTGCAGCTCGATGCGGCCGTCCTCGGCGAGGCGCGCGACACGCTCGCGCACTGGCGGAAGGCCGTCGCGGGCTGGTCGACCCGCCCCTCGAAACCCATCCCCCCGCAGGTGCGGGACGCGTTGCGCGCAGCCTGGGAGGACGATCTCGACATGCCGGCCGTCCTCGATGTGCTGCGCCGGGTGGAGAGCGCCGACGACGTGCCGGACGGTGCGCGCTTCGAGACGTACGCCTACGCCGACCGGTTGCTGGGTCTGGGCCTCGCCCGTGAGATCGGGGGCCAGGCGTGAACGGCCACTCCGATGACCGCCCGCTGCGCAGACTCGTCGTGCTGCGGCACGCCAAGTCCGATTGGCCCGCCGGGGTCGACGACCACGAGCGGCCACTCGCGCCGCGCGGCCGCCGGGACGCCCCGGCCGCCGGACGGGCGCTCGCCGAAGGGGACTGGCTGCCCGACCTCGCGCTGTGCTCGACCGCCGTCCGGGCCCGGCAGACCTGGGAGTTCGCCTCGGCCCAGTGGGGCACTCCACCACCGGTGCGACTGGACCCGCGGCTGTACGCCGCCGATGTGCCCGACCTGCTTCAGGCCGTACGCGACGTACCCGCATCCGTAGAGACTCTGCTGGTGATCGGTCACAATCCGGGACTGGCGGAGCTGGTTCTGGCACTCGCCGGGGACGGCCTCGACGACACCCTGGACCGGGTCCGCACCAAGTTCCCCACCTCCGCCATCGCTGTACTCGCCTGGCACGGCGTCAGCTGGGACGCCCTCGCCCCGGGCGCGGCACTCCTGACGGACGTGACCGTGCCGAGGGGCGGGAAGCAGGGCCGGTAGCAGGGGCTAACCGACATGGATCCGGGGCCTGCGCTCCGGGCCGGGCTCGGCGCGGCGCAGCACCTCGCGCGTGACCGGGGCGACTTCGCCGTCCCCGAAGACAAGGAAGCGCAGCAGTTGGCTGAACGGATTGCCCTCGGTCCAGTTGAAGTAGACGTGCGGCACCTCGCCGGTGCGTTCGCGCAGCTCCATCAGGACGGCCGCGATGGTGTTGGGCACCGTCGCGCCGGCCACGCGCAGCCTGCGCACCCCGTGCTTCTCGTCGCCGTGGACGGCCAGATCGGTGGTGAAGTCCGAGGAGTCGGTGACATAGACCTCCAGGAACAGCACCGGGCGCCCGCCGGGGATATGGGTCTGTTCCCGCTGGCTGTACTCCTTGGCGCGGTACTCGCCGGTGGTGTGCTCCTGCGGCTCGTTGGCGATCAGCCTGAGTGGCCCGCTCGCCCGGGCCTCGTCGATGAACCGGGCCGCCGTCTCGTCGAACGTCACGGCTGCCGCGCGCAGTTCGAACGCGCGGTGTACACGTGAGGCGAAGGACGTGACCAGGATCGTGACGATGAAGATCAGTGCGATCTTGATGCCGTCGGGCCGCTCGATCATGTTGGTCACCAAGGTGTACGCGAAGACGGCGGTGATCGTGCCGAAGCCGAGTGCGGCCGTCCGGTGACCGCGCCGGTGCACGGCGACCGTCGAGGCGAACGCGGCCGAGAGCATCAGTACGAGCACTCCGGTCGCGTACGCGCCGCTCTGGTCGTCGACGTTCGCGTCGAACCAGAGGGTGATGAGCACCGCGGCCGCGATGAAGACCAGGACGAGAGGCCGTACGGCGCGCGTCCACTCCGGGGCCATGCCGTAGCGCGGCAGATAGCGCGGCACCAGGTTCAGCAGCCCGGCCATCGCGGAGGCCCCCGCGAACCACAGGATCGCGATCGTCGCGATGTCGTAGACCGTGCCGAAGCCCTCGCCGAGGTGCTGGTGCGCGAGATGCGCGAGCGCCCGTCCGTTGGCCGGTCCGCCGCTCTTGAAGGCGTCCTGCGGGATCAGGATCGTCGTCGCCAGGCTGGACAGCAGAAGGAAGACGCTCATGATCACGGCGGCTGTGGTGAGCAGCTTCCGGGTGTCCCGGACCCGGCCGGCGGGATCCGCGTAGGTGTCCGTGGGATCGCCCTTGACCTGTGGCATCACTGCCACGCCCGTCTCGAAGCCTGACATGCCGAGCGCAAGTTTCGGGAAGACGAGCAGCGCCACTGCGGCCATCGCGAGTGGCGAGGAGTGCTCGGCGATCATCGCGTGCGTCCAGTCACCGATCCGCACCGGATGGCTCAGCACCTCCCAGGCGGAGACCGCGAGCACGACGACGTTGAGGGCGAGATAGGTGGCCACCAGTGCCACGGCGATGCCGATGGCCTCCTTGAACCCCTTCAGGAAGACACCGCCGAGCGCGGCGAGCAGAAGGAGGGTGATCCAGGCGTTCCCACCCTCCGTCCAGTGCGGTGCGAAGGGATTCTCGACGACGTGCGCTGCGGCGTCCGCGGCCGACAGGGTGATCGTGATCATGAAGTCGGTGGCCGCGAAGCCGAGGAGGACGAGGACGAGGAGCTTCCCCGCCCACCACGGCAGCAGCCGCTCCAGCATGGCGATGGACCCCTCGCCGTGCGGACTCTCATGCGCCACCCGGCGGTAGACGGGGAGGGCGCCGAAGAGGGTCAGCGCGATCAGGACCAGCGTCGCCGGCGGTGACAGGAGCCCGGCCGCCAGCGCGGCGATACCGGGCTGATAGCCCAGGGTGGAGAAGTAGTCCACACCGGTCAGGCACATGACCCGCCACCAGGGGTGGCCCTTGTGCCCGTCGTCCGGGGCGGCGTGCGGACCCGGGTGCCGGGCCGTACGCTCGCTCAGACCGTCCAGGAGCCACGCCCGCCAGTGGGCCTTGGTGGCGGAGGGCCGTGGATGGGCGGGTCCGGCGGCGTCCGGGCTCTCCACCTGGGTGCCGGGCATGCTTCGCTCTCCCTGGATCGTTCGGGGCGGCCCCACGGGCCGCGGCATGGACCCGGGCCCGCCAGGACCCGGGGTGTGCGGACAACGACGAGCGCGCATCCACTATGTGATCATCTGCCCCGGAAACGGCGGCGAACGCCCGAAGGGGAGCCGGGGCCCACAAAGGCGGAGCGCGGTGGCGGCGTACCGGCCCGGTCCCTCGACCGGGTCCGGGCCCTCGTGCGGCGCGCGGGTGGGCGGCCGCATACGCTGGCCCGATGCAGGAGGAGTACCGCACAGTCGCCCGCGCGGGCGTGCACGAGACAGAGGTCAACCGCTCCCGCTTCCTGTGCGCCCTCGCCCCGGCCGCCTCCGAGCAGGAGGCCCAGGACTTCATCGCGGGTGTCCGCAAGGAGCATGCCGACGCCACGCACAACTGCTACGCGTACGTCGTCGGAGCCGACGCCGCTGTGCAGAAGGCCAGTGACGACGGCGAACCGGGCGGCACCGCGGGCGTCCCCATGCTCCAGATGCTGCTGCGCCGCGACATGCGGTACGTGGTGGCCGTCGTGACCCGCTACTACGGCGGGGTGAAACTCGGCGCGGGCGGGCTCATCAGGGCGTACGGGGGAGCCGTGGGCGAGGCCCTCGACGCGCTCGGCACGGTCACCCGCCGCCGGTTCCGGCTGGCCACGGTGACGGTCGACCACCAGCGCGCGGGCAAGGTGGAGAACGACCTGCGGGCGACCGGCCGTGATGTGCGGGACGTGCGCTACGGGGAGGCGGTCACGATCGAGATCGGGCTGCCGGACTCGGACGTGGAGGCCTTCCGGGCCTGGCTCGCGGACGTCACCGCGGGTACGGCCGGATTCGAACTCGGCGGAGAGGCGTACGGGGACGGGTGACGGGCCCGGCGTCTGACGCACGGTCGGCCCTGATGCGGGCCGATACGGGAGTAACCGCCCGTGATGTCAGACCCGGCCGTTAGTCTCGGGGATCATGAGGCTGCTGCACACTTCCGACTGGCATCTGGGCCGGGCGTTCCACCGGGTGAACCTGCTCGACGCCCAGGCCGAGTTCATCGGGCATCTCGTCGCGACCGTGCGTGAGCGCGACGTGGACGCGGTGGTCGTGTCGGGGGACGTGTACGACCGCGCGGTGCCGCCGCTGGCCGCCGTCGAGCTGTTCGACGACGCCCTGCACCGCCTCGCCGAGCTCGGCGTGCCCACGGTGATGATCTCCGGCAACCACGACTCGGGCCGTCGTCTGGGCGTCGGCGCGGGGCTCATCGGCCGCGCGGGCATCCATCTGCGGACGGACCCGGCAGCCTGCGGCACACCGGTCGTACTCGCCGACGCCCACGGCGATGTGGCCTTCTACGGCCTGCCGTACCTCGAACCGGCCCTGGTGAAGGACGAGTTCGGGGTCGAGAAGGCGGCACACGAGGCGGTGCTCGCCGCCGCCATGGACCGGGTCCGCGCCGATCTCGCCGGGCGCGCACGCGGCACCCGTTCCGTCGTCCTCGCCCACGCCTTCGTCACCGGCGGCGAACCCAGCGACAGCGAGCGGGACATCACGGTCGGCGGGGTCGCCGCGGTACCCGCCGGCGTCTTCCACGGAGTGGACTACGCGGCCCTCGGCCATCTCCACGGCAGTCAGACCATCACCGAGCGGATCCGCTATTCCGGTTCCCCGCTGGCGTATTCCTTCTCCGAGTCCGGCCACCACAAGAGCATGTGGCTCGTCGACCTGGGCGCGGACGGCTCGGTCACGGCGGAGCGCGTGGCCTGCCCGGTACCGCGCCGCCTGGCACGGATCCGGGGACGCCTGGAGGACCTGCTCGCGGACCCCGGGCTGGCGGGCCACGAGGAGGCATGGGTGGAGGCCACCCTCACCGATCCGGTGCGGCCCACCGAGCCCATGGCCCGGCTGACCGAGCGCTTCCCGCACACGCTCAGCCTTGTCTTCGAACCCGAGCGCGCCCCCGAGGAGTCCGGCGTCTCGTATGCCCGGCGGCTGGCCGACCGCTCCGACCAGGAGGTCGCGGAGGACTTCGTGCTGCATGTGCGCGGGGCGGGCCCCGACGAGCACGAACGGTCAGTCCTGCGGGACGCGTTCGACGCGGTGCGCGCCGACGAGGCGGTCCTGGAGGCCGCCCGGTGACCATGCGTTCACGGGACACGGAGGGAGCCCTGTGAGGCTGCACCGGCTCGACATCACCGCCTTCGGCCCCTTCGGAGGCACCCAACAGGTCGACTTCGACGAACTGTCCGCCGCCGGGCTGTTCCTGCTGCACGGACCGACGGGCGCCGGCAAGACCTCCGTCCTGGACGCCGTGTGCTACGCCCTGTACGGGGCCGTACCTGGCGCCCGGCAGAGCGGCCAGGGCCTGAACCTGCGCAGCGACCACGCCGCCGCTCAGACGCGCACCGAGGTCCGGCTCGAACTCACCGTCGCCGGACGCCGCTTGGAGATCACCCGGCAGCCGCCGTGGGAGCGCCCCAAGAAGCGCGGCACCGGCACGACGACCGACAAGGCCCAGACCTGGCTGCGCGAGTACGACTCCGCGGCCGGCGCCTGGAAGAGCCTCAGCCGCTCCCACCAGGAGATCGGCGAGGAGATCACCCAGTTGCTGGGGATGAGCCGCGAGCAGTTCTGTCAGGTCGTCCTGCTGCCCCAGGGCGACTTCGCCCGGTTCCTGCGCGCCGACGCCGAGGCCAGGGCGAAATTGCTCGGCCGGCTGTTCGACACCCACCGCTTCGCCGAGGTCGAAAAACGCCTGGCCGAGCGGCGCCGGGCGGCGGAGGCCGAAGTACGGGACGGGGACACCGCGCTGCTCGCCGACGCGCACCGGATGCAGCAGGCGGCCGGTGACGCACTGCCCCTGCCGGACCTCGCCCCCGGCGACCCCGGGCTCGCCGACGCCCTGCTGAGCTGGGCCGCCGTCGCCCGGAGCACGGCGCGTGAACGGCTCACCGTCGCACACTGCGCGCGTAAGGCCGCTGAATCCGCGCGCGCCACGGCTGAGCGCCTCCTCGGCGACGTCCGCGAACGGGCGCGACTCCAGCGCAGGTTCGCCGAGGCCCGGGAGCGTGCGGCGCTGCTCGAGGAGCGGGCCGAGGCCCACCGTGCGGCGCAGACCCGCATGGAGCGCAGCCGCAAGGCGGAGGCAGTGGCTCCCGCGCTGGACCTGTGCGAGCGCGCGGAGAGCGAGCACCGGGGCGCTGCCGCAGCGGAGGCGCGCCTGCGTGCCCAGCTCCCGGCGACGTTCGGGGAGGCCGGCGTGGCCGGACTCGCCGCCGCCGCGCGCCGGGCCGCCGAGGAGCTCGGCGGTCTGGAGTCGGCCCGCCGTGCCGAAGAGCGGGTGGCCGGGCTCGCCGCGGAGCGGACGGAACTGGACCGTGAGGAGCACGCCGACGAGGCCGTGCTTCAGGAGGCCGAGGACTGGCTGGGCGGCTGGGAGGAGATCCGGACGGACCTGCAGAGCCGGATCGACGCCGCACAGCAGGATGCCACCCGGGCCGAGCAGCTCGCAGTGCAGCGCGAGCCCGCGCAGAGGCGGCTCAACGCCGCCCGGATGCGCGACGAGCTGGCCCGGGACACCGAAGCGACCCAGGCCCGCGCCCTGTCTTCCCGCGAATGCGCGCTGAAGGCGCACGAGCACTGGCTCGACCTCAAGGAACGGCGCCTGAAGGGCATAGCGGCGGAGCTCGCCGCCGGCCTCGTGGACGGCGAGCCCTGCGCCGTCTGCGGCGCCGTGGAACACCCCGCGCCCGCGCGGAAGGTCGCCGGGCACGTCGGCCGGGAGGCGGAGGAGCGGGCCCTTGCCGCCCACCGGCAGGCCGACGAGGAGCGCGCCGAGGACGAACGGCGGCTCGGCGTCGTACGGGAGGCACTGGCCGCCGCGACCGCCGAGGCGGGCGACGCCCCGACAGCCCGGCTGGCCGAGGAGGCCGACGACCTGGAGCGGCTCCTGCGCACCGCGCGGGCCGGCGCGGCGCAGCTGCACGCCGCACAGGAGGAATTGAGGCGGGCGGAGCAGGAGCGGGAAAGGCGCATCGCGGACCGGCAGCAGGCGGCCGTGCGCGGGGCGGCCCGGCTCTCCCGCCGCGACGCACTTGATCGTGAACGGGCAGCGCTGGAAGAGGAGTTGACCCGGGCCCGGGGTGACGCGGGAAGCGTTGTGGCGCGTTCGGCGCAGCTGGAACGCACCGCCGCACTGCTCACCGAGGCCGCCGACGCCGCGCGCGCCGCCGAGGACAGCGCCCACCGGCTCAAGGACGCCGAGGGACGGCTCGCCGACGCCGCTTTCCGCGCCGGGTTCGAGACCCCGCAGGCCGCGGCCGACGCCCTCCTCGACGACGCGGCCCACCGCGAACTGCAACGGCGGCTCGACGTCTGGCAGCAGGAGGAGGCGGCCGTGCGGGCGGTACTCGCCGAGCTCGAGACGGTGGCCGCCGCACAGCAGCCGCCCGCCGACCTGCACGGTGCCGAGCGTGCCGCCGAGGCCGCGGCCCGCCGGCTCCAGGACGCCGCCTCCGCCCAGGACGCGGCGGCCCGCCGCTGCGCGGAACTCGACCGGTTGTCGGTACGGGCCAACGCGTCCGTCCGGCGTCTCGCGCCTCTGCGCCGGCAGTACGACCGGGTGGCCCGGCTGGCGTCCCTGGCGGCCGGTACCTCAGCCGACAACGAGCGCAAGATGCGCCTGGAGTCGTATGTGCTCGCCGCCCGCCTCGAACAGGTGGCCGCCGCAGCGACCGTACGACTGCGGCGCATGTCCTCGGGCCGCTACACCCTGGTCCACTCCGACGACCGCTCCGGTCGCGGCCGGAGCGGCCTCGGACTGCATGTCGTCGACGCGTGGACCGGGCGCGAGCGCGACACGGCGACCCTCTCCGGCGGAGAGACGTTCTTCGCCTCTCTGGCGCTCGCCCTCGGCCTCGCGGACGTCGTCACCGACGAGGCCGGCGGGATCCGCCTCGACACGCTCTTCATCGACGAGGGGTTCGGCAGTCTCGACGACCAGACCCTGGACGAGGTCCTCGACGTCCTGGACTCGCTGCGTGAACGGGACCGCAGCGTGGGCATCGTCAGCCATGTCGCGGACCTGAGACGGCGCATCCACGCCCGCCTGGAGGTCGTGAAGGGCAGGACGGGATCGGTGCTACGGCAGCGGGGAGCCGGCTGACGCGGCTCAGCGGCCGAGGGGGCGGCGGGGGAGGGGCGAGGAGTACACCACGCTCGTCGTCACCGAGCCGAGCGCACCGATCCTGCCCGACACCTCCTCCAGATGCCGCATCGAACGCGCCGTCACCTTGATGACGAAGCAGTCGTCGCCGGTGACGTGGTGCGCCTCCAGGATCTCGGGAGTCGCGGCCACCAGGTCGTGGAACGGCTTGTAGTTGCCGTTCGGGTATCTCAGCCGGACGAACGCCAGGATGGGCAGACCCAGGCGCTCCGGGTCGACGACCGCCGCGTACCCCTGGATGACACCTGCCTCCTCCAGCCGCCTGACCCGTTCGGTGACCGCGCTCGGGGACATGGAGACGGCACGCGCCAGCTCGGCATAGCTGGAGCGGCCTTCGCGCTGGAGGACGTCGAGGATGCGCCAGTCGGTGGCGTCCGGGGAATACGCGGTCATTCCCGAGTGATAGCAGGGGAATCCCCGGCGGCTCAAGAGGGCTGCCGTCGATCGCACCTGCAGGGAGGCGGTCGGTGACCGTAGATTTCGGGACGTCGAGAACATCCAGGGAAAGGCCCGACGATGACCATGGACACGACGTCCGTCAACCCCGTCCTGCGTGTGCCCCCGGCCGCCCCGGCCACGGCCGCCGCCCACTTCCGGGCGAGCCTCGCCTTCCACGCCGATGTGTCCGACGTCGCCGCCGCACTGTCCGCCGGCGCCGGCCCTGGCCTCGTCCTCCTCGACTCACGCTCCACCGCGGCCTGGGACCAGGGCCACATCCCCGGCGCCGTCCATCTGCCGACCGCGCTCGTCCCGGAGCAGGCCGAACAGCTCCTCGACAAGTCCGTGCCGGTCGTCACGTACTGCTGGGGCCCCGGCTGCAACGGAGCGACCCGTGCGGCACTCGCCCTGGCCGAACTCGGTTTCCAGGTCAAGGAGATGCTCGGCGGCTTCGAGTACTGGGTGCGGGAGGGCTTCGGGTTCGAGACCGGGGAAGGCCCGGAACGCCGCGCCGCCGACCCGCTGACGGCACCCGCGGAAGCGGCGAACTGCGGCTGCTGATCGGCCGGAAGCTGTCCCTCCGGTACGCCTCGTGCGTGTAGCTTCTGGGCATGGCCAGATACGCGGATCAAGGAACGGTCGAGTGGGTGGAGTCGGGCGGGGGACCGCTCATCCTGGTACCGGAGGCGGTGCTGCCGTTCTGGGCGGGCGCCGACGGCGACGAGACGTCATCCGACTACGACCGGGCATGTGAGGTCGAGGGCTACATCGGTCTGCTGCCGGTCGGTGACACCCGCGCCCTGGTCCTCGGCGACGAGCCCGCCTCCACCGCCTTCCTGCCGGAGCACGGCACGTTCGTGCGGTGGTGCGCCGCGGACTCCGAGTCCACGCTGCTCGACCGGGTGCCCGAGGCGCTGCGGACGGCCGAGTGGGAGCCCGAGGTGCAGTGGGACGTGCCGGGTGACGTCCGGCTGTTCGACGCGGCCTGGCCCGGAGACGAGTCCGAGCACACCGAGCACCTTCGTGTGACACTCGCCCCGGGGCGGTACGCGGTGCGGGCGGCGTACGTGGAACCGGGTCCGGAGGTGTGGATGGGGCTCGTGCAGGTGCGCAGGACGGGCGACTGACGGAGGCCGGGGACGCCGCAAATCGAGTGCGTACCCCCTCTTCCCTTGCGCATCATGCGGTCATGCCGCCTGCCGCGTACTCCATTCCCGAAGACCTCCGCCGCGACCCCCTGCCCCTGCGTGGCCGGACCGCCCTCGTCACCGGGGCCAGCCGCCGCGCGGGCATCGGCCTCGCGGTCGCCCGTCGGCTCGCCGCGTACGGTGCCGGCGTCTATCTGCACCACCACGTGCCGCATGACGCGAAGATGCCCTGGGGCGCCGACCGTCCCGAGGACGTCGTCGCCCAGGTGCGTGCCGCGCTCGGCGACCCCGAGGCGCCCGTGGCCCACGGACCGGCCGATCTGTCCGACCCGGCCGCCCCCGCCGAACTGATCGCGAGGGCCGCCGAAGCGCTCGGCGGACGGATCGACATCCTCGTCGCCAACCACGCCCTCAGCGGCAGCGACGGCACACTCGACACCCTCGACGCCGCCATGCTGGACGCCCATTGGGCCGTGGACACCCGCTCGGTACTGCTCCTGATCCAGGCGTACGCCCGGCTGCGCGCCGGACTGCCCGGCGGCGGTGCCGGTGGGCGGGTGGTGATGATGACCTCGGGGCAGGACATCGCGGGCGGCATGCCGGGCGAGATCGCGTACGCCCTGCAGAAGGGCGCTCTCGCCTCGATCACGCGTTCGCTGTCGACCGCGCTGGCGGAGCACGCCATCACCGTCAACACGGTCAACCCCGGTCCCGTGGACACGAACTACCTGACCGGTGCGGCGTACCAGGCCGTCGCCGAGCGCTTCCCGGCCGGGCGCTGGGGCATGCCGGACGACCCCGCACGCCTCATCGCCTGGCTCGCCACGGACGAGGCGGCCTGGATCACCGGACAGGTCATCGACTCGGAGGGCGGCTTCCGGCGCTGACGGCGGGGCCCGGAGCGACGATCCGGGCCCCGCCGTCTTCCGTTGTCACAGCCCGGACAGTTCCTCCACCAGGTCGTCCAGACCCAGCGAGCCCTGCGAGAGCGCGGCCATGTGCCAGGCCTTCGCGTCGAACCCGTCGCCGTGGCGCCGCCGTGCGTTCTCGCGGCCCAGAAGCCAGGCGCGTTCGCCCAGCTTGTAGCCGATCGCCTGGCCCGGCATCGAGAGGTAGCGGATCAGCTCGCTCTCCACGAATTCCGCCGGACGGCTGCTGTGCGAGCCGAAGAACTCCTGGGCCAGATCCGGCGTCCAGCGCTCTCCCGGGTGGAACGGCGACTCGGCCGGGATCTCCAGCTCGAGATGCATGCCGATGTCGATGATGACGCGGACCGCGCGCATCATCTGGGCGTCCAGGTAGCCGAGCCGGCGCTCCGGGTCGGTGAGGAAGCCCAGCTCGTCCATGAGGCGCTCCGCGTACAGGGCCCACCCCTCCGCGTTGGCACTGACGAGGCCCACCGTCGCCTGGTAGCGGGAGAGGTTCTCCGCCACGTGCACCCACTGGGCCAGCTGGAGATGGTGGCCTGGGACACCTTCGTGGTACCAGGTCGAGACCAGGTCGTACACCGGGAAGCTGGTCTGGCCCATGGTGGGCAGCCAGGTCCTGCCGGGACGCGAGAAGTCCTGGGAGGGAGCCGTGTAGTACGGGGCCGCGGCGCCGCCGGGCGGGGCGATGCGGGCCTCCACCCTGCGCACCCGCTCGGCCAGTTCGAAGTGGGTGCCGTCCAGCGCCTCGATCGCCTCGTCCATCAGACCCTGGAGCCACTCGCGGACCTCGTCGACGCCCTCGATGCGGGTGCCGTTCTCGTCGAGGTGCGCCAGCGCGACCCACGGGGTCTCGGCGCCGGGCAGAACCTTTTCCGCCTCCTTCTTCATCTCGCCGAGCAGGCGGTGGTACTCGGACCAGCCGTAGGCGTACGCCTCGTCGAGGTCCAGGTCCGTACCGTTGAAGTAGCGAGCCCAGCGGGCGTAGCGCTCGCGGCCGACCGTGTCCGGCGCGCCCTCGATCGCCGGCGCGTACACGTCCCGCATCCAGTCCCGCAGTTCCACGACGGCCGCGGTCGCCGTACGCGCCGCCTCGTCCAGCTCCGCGCGCAGCGCCTCCGGGCCCTGGGACGCGAAGTCCTCGAACCAGCCGCGGCCCTTGCCGTCCGTGTCCGACCACTCGGTGAGCTGTTCGATGAACGTCGCGGCCGGGCCCGGCCCCCCGTACAGCTTGCGCTCCAGGCCGAGGGCGAGGCACTCGCGGTAGCCGCGCAGCGCGGCGGGGACGGCGCGCAGTCGCTCGGCGATCGCCGCCCAGTCCTCGTCCGTCGCGGTGGGAGTGATCGTGAAGACGTCACGCACGGAGTGCACCGGGCTGTGCAGGTTGCTCACCGTCCTGAGGGCCTCGTCGGCCTCGTGGACGGCGAGTTGGGCGACGAGCCGCTCGCGCAGTAGGCGCGCGCAGCGGCGCTCGATGTCGCTGTCGGCGCCGGGGCGGCGCTCGGCCTCGTCGAGTCGCGCGAGGGTCTCCCGCGCCAGCTCGGCGAGTGCCTCCTGGCCCGCGGGCGAGGTGTCGGGCAATCTGCTCGAACTCTCCTTCACCCCGAGATAGGTGCCGGTGACGGGGTCGAGGGCGACGAGGGCGTCGACGTAGGCGTCGGCGACCTCCCGGGGCAGGGGGCTGCTGGTGGTGTCTGACATGCGGACAATCCTGATACGGCGACGTGGTCCGCGTCACGGGGTTTCCGCGCTCGGCTTACGTCGTGCCGGAAGGTTTCGGCACGGCATGGCCGGGAGGCAGCAGGGGGCCGCAGTCCCACTGCTGGAAGATCAGCCGGGTCTCGACCCGCGCCACTTCCCGCCGCGCCGTGAACTCGTCGAGAACCAGCCGCTGCAGGTCGGACATGTCCGCGACCGCGACATGCACCAGGTAGTCGTCGGGCCCGGTGAGGTGGAAGACCGTGCGGGACTCGGGCAGCGCCCGGATCCGCTCCACGAAGGGACCCACCAGCTCCCGCCGGTGGGGTCTGACCTGCACCGACAGCAGAGCTTCCAGGCCGCGCCCCAGCTTCGCCGGGTCGAGCCGCAGTTGGTGGCCGAGGATCACGCCCGAGCGGCGCAGCCTCGTCACCCGGTCCAGACAGGTCGACGGCGCGACCCCCACCTGGGCCGCGAGGTCGCGGTAGGTCGTCCGGGCGTCGTTCTGCAACAACCTCAGAAGGTGGAGATCCACCGGGTCCAGTACGACGGAAGCGGCCATGTGCCGAACGTAACACGGGCTTCTCGACCGCGGCCACGGGCGTTGTTCAGTCTGCCGTCCATGGATTCCCGGACTCATGACGCTCAGGACGGATGTCCCACCGGCGACTCGCCCGCTCGCCGGGCACTCGCCACCGAGGCCGTGCACGCCGGACGTGAGGACCTCGCCGAGCTGGGGTTGCACGCGCCGCCCCTCGACCTCTCCACGACCTATCCCTCCCGCGACAGCCGCGGCGAGGCCGCCCGTATCGACGCCTTCGCCGCCGACGGCGCGGAGCTCGCGGGCCCGCCCGTCTACGGGCGGCTCGGCAACCCCACCGTGACCCGGTTCGAGTCCGCGCTCGCCCGGCTCGAGAACACCGAGAGCGCGGTCGCGTTCGCGAGCGGCATGGCGGCGCTCAGCGCCGTCCTGCTCGCCCGGAACGCGCTGGGTCTGCGCCATGTCGTCGCGGTGCGCCCGCTCTACGGCTGCAGCGACCATCTGCTGACCGCCGGGCTGCTCGGCTCGGAGGTGACCTGGACGGATCCGGCCGGCATAGAGGACGCCCTGCGCCCCGACACCGGTCTGGTCATGGTCGAGTCCCCGGCCAACCCGACGCTCGCGGAAGTCGACCTGCGCGCGGTCGCCCACGCCTGCGGGTCCGTACCGCTCCTGGTGGACAACACCTTCGCGACACCCGTGCTCCAGCGCCCCGCCGAGCAGGGAGCGCGTTTGGTCCTGCACAGTGCCACGAAGTACCTGGGCGGGCACGGCGATGTGATGGGCGGGGTGGTGGCCTGCGACGAGGAACTGGCGCGTCGGCTGCGCCAGGTGCGCTTCGCGACGGGCGCCGTGCTCCACCCGCTCGCCGGCTATCTGCTGCTGCGCGGTCTGTCCACACTGCCGGTGCGGGTGCAGGCCGCGTCGTCCACCGCCGCCGAACTGGCCCGCCGGCTCGCCGCGGACCCGCGGGTGGCCCGCGTCCACTACCCGCGGATCGGCGGCGCGATGATCGCCTTCGAAGTGAACGGCGATCCCCACGCGGTGATCGCAGGGGTCCGTCTGATCACTCCCGCCGTCAGCCTCGGCAGTGTCGACACCCTGATCCAGCACCCGGCGTCCATCAGCCACCGCATCGTCGATGAGACGGACCGCTGGGACGCCGGGGTGAGCGACCGGCTGCTGCGGCTGTCGGTGGGCCTGGAGGACGTCGAGGACCTGTGGACCGATCTCGACATGGCTCTGGGAGCGGAGCGCGCCCTGAACCTTTGGCGGCAGGAGGAGGTCGCGGGGCGGTAGGCCGGGGAGCCGGTAGGCCCGGGAGCCGGCCGGCTGGGGGTCACCGGTTGCTCTGCTGCGGTGGGGCGATCGGTGGTCCGGCCGTGGTGGGGTGGGCGGTCGACTGACTGGGGTGGTGCGGGCCGGTGGTCCGACCTCCGTTGGGTGAACGCTCCCTCGGCAGCGGTGGTCCGGCCGAGGTGGGACGGTCGCTCGGCTACGGAGGTGCGGTGCCGGTCGTCCGGGTCCGTCACGCCGGACGGCCCGGCCGAGTGCGCCGGGCCGTCCCTTGTCGTGTGTTCCACGGGCGGGCTGTCAGTCCCGTATGTCCCGCATGCCGTGGGGCTCATGTGTGAGGCCGTACGGCAGACGCGAGACCACCGGAGTCGCGTCCAGCCGGGCGGTGATGACGAGGGTGCCCTCCTCGATCTGGTAGTCGAGGGGCAGGCCGAGGCCGCGCATCGCGGCGACCATGCCCGTGTTGGACGCCTGGGTGACCGCGTAGACGTTCTCGCAGCCCGCCTCGACCGCCATCGCCACCAGACGCCCGAGGAGTTCGGTGCCGATACCGCGCCGCTGCCACTCGTCCTCGACGAGCAGCGCGACCTCCGTCTCGTCCCCGTCCCACAGAAGGTGTCCGAGCCCGACGACGCGGCCCGAGGCCGTCTGCACCGCGAGGGTGCGGCCGAACCGCGGGCTGAGCAGGTGCCTGAGGTAGCGGTCCGCGTCGCCGACCGGCCCGTGGTAGCGCATGCCGAGGGTGCGCGCCGAGCAGCGGGCGTGCATCTCCTTCGCCGCCTGCAGGTCGGAGGTGTCGGCCCGCCGCACGGTGATGGCGTCACCCTCGGGCAGCGTCAGTACGTCCCGGCTGAGGGGGATGCGCGGGCCGAGCCGTGCGTCGAGCTCGACCAGGGCCCGTGCCCGGGCGAACTCCGTCGGGGTGAAGGGCAGATACGGCCGCTCCACAGTGATCACTCCGCCTTCCGGTGCCCGTAGCCGCATCACCGTGTCCTCGAGGGCGCCCTCGACCGGAGCGTCGTGCTCCGCCCGCCCCGAGCCGGGGGAGACGGCGGGCAGCGAGCGGATGGTGCAGCGGCCGAGCAACTGCCTCAGTGCCAGCGGGAGCTCGGCCGCGTCCAGCGCGGTGCGCGTGGCCAGGCCCAGGATCCGAGTGGGGGCGTCCACCAGGTCGTGCGCGTCGGCCCGCTCGATCCAGCTCTCGGTGCCCCCGGCCGCGGAGACGGCGCGGGTGATCTCGGTCGCCTCGCGCTCCGCGGGGGCCCGCAGCAAGAACTCGTCGACCGTGCCCTGCGCCAGCGGGTGCGTCTGCAGACTGAGGATGTCGATCCGCAGTCCGGCCAGCGCCGTGCACAGCGAGGCCAGCGCGCCCGGCTCGTCCCGCACCGTGGTGCGCATCCGCCACAGCGTGGTCGTGCCGCCGTCGGTGCCCGTCCCGGACGGCCCGGTTCGCTGCCCTTCGGCGAGCGTCCGGGCGCCGGTATCACGTGTGGGCGGGGCATGACCGTGGTGGCGTGCCCACCATGTGTGGAACCCGGCCGTGATGACCAGTCCCGCCGCCGACAGCGCCAGCAGGGCGGGACCGTCGGGTCCGTGCCCGACGAGGTTGGCGGTCACGTCCGCCACGGCGACCGCCGTGAACAGGGCCGCCAGTTCGATGACGTCCCGTCGCCAGTGGTGCACCGGCCGGCCGTGCTTCGCTCGTGTCACATCAGACATATCCGGAGTCATGCAACCACTGTGAAGGAAGGGTGTTGCGTGATCACGAACGCTTTGTGTCTGATGAGTAAAGTATGCTTCTGTCCTTTTTGTTGTTCTTTTGACAAACGAATCCGCCCGGGATGCCTCCCGCGCACCGTGCCGGGGCAGGCCCACGCCGCGCACCGGGGGATGACTCCGGTGCGCGGCGTGGTGACCGAGGGTACGCGAGCCGGAGGCCGGTCGCGGAACCGGGAACCGCCGCGGCCGGGGCCGGCCCAGCGCTTCCGAACCACCAGTGGACAAGGGGGAGTTACTGCCCCACGCGCCCCGGCTGGAGCACCTGCGTGAACAGCACGGTCCCGTCCTGCTCGCGCAGCCGGACGGTCAGTTCCCCGCTGTGCCCGTCGATGTCGACCTCACCGAAGAACTGGTAGCCGCCGGCGGGGGAGACGTTCGAGGCGGTCGGCGCCTTCACGAACACGCGCTCGGGGCCGAACGTGTTGTCGAGCGCGCTCGCCGGGAAGGCGCCGGCGTTGAGCGGACCCGAGACGAACTCCCAGAACGGCTCGAAGTCGGTGAACGCGGCACGGGAGGGCTGGTAGTGCTGCGCCGACGTGTGGTGCACGTCCGCCGTCAGCCACAGGGTGCCCGTGATCTTCCGGTGCTTGATGAACCGCAGCAGCTCGGCGATCTGCAGCTCCCGGCCGAGCGGCGCGCCCGGGTCGCCCTGGGCGACCGCCTCGATGTTGGGCTGGTTCTCCGTCGGGTCCGGTACGACCAGGCCGAGGGGCATGTCCGCGGCGATCACCTTCCACACCGCGCGCGAGCGGGCCAGCTCCCGCTTGAGCCACTCCAGCTGCTCCGCCCCGAGGATGCCCTGCGGGTCGACGGTCTGGTTGTCGGGCGAGTTGGCGTTGCGGTAGGTGCGCATGTCGAGGACGAAGACGTCCAGCAGGGGACCGTGCCGCATGACCCGGTACACCCGGCCCTGCCGGTCGCCCGGCTGCAGGGTGGAGACGGGGAAGTACTCGCTGAACGCGCGCCGGGCCCGGGTCGCGAGGACGTCGATGCTCTTCTCGGTGTAGCGGGGGTCCGAGGAGGTGATCACCTCGCCCGGGTACCAGTTGTTGCGGACCTCGTGGTCGTCCCACTGGATGACCGACGGCACCTGGGCGTTGAACCGCCTGAGGTTCTCGTCCAGCAGGTTGTAGCGGAAGTTGCCGCGGTACTCGGCCAGGGTCTCGGCGACCTTCGACTTCTCCTCGGTGGTGATGTTCCGCCAGGTGCTGCCGTCGGGCGGCGCCTGGGTGGCGGTGATCGGACCGTCGGCGTAGATGTTGTCGCCGCTGCAGAGGAAGAAGTCGGGGTCGAGCTTCGCCATGGCGTTGTAGATCGTGTAGCCGCCGAAGTCCGGGTTGATGCCCCAGCCCTGGCCCGCCAGGTCGCCCGACCACAGGAAGCGCACCCCGTGACGGCGTCCGAGCGGCGTCGTGCGGAAGGTGCCGGTCACGGGCTCTCCGGTACGACGCGGGTCGTCCGGGTCGGCCAGGACCACGCGGTAGTGGATCTGCTCGCCCGCAGGCAGCCCGTGCAGCCGCGTGGTGCCCGTGAAGTCCGTGTCCGAGCCGAGCAGCGGGCCGTGCCATCTGTGCGGGTTGCGGAAGGACTCGGTCGCGGAGGTCTCGACGATCATCCGGGCCGGGCGGTCGGAGCGCACCCAGACGAGACCGGAGTGGGCGGTCACGTCACCTGCCTGGACACCCCAGCCCGCCTTCGGACGCCCGGACAGGGCGAAGGCCGGTGCCGAGCCCAGCGCGGTGGGAAGGGCGAGGGCCGCCGATGCGGCCAGGGAGCCGCGCAGGACGCTGCGGCGGCCGGGGAAGGGACGGTGTGACATGAAGGTGCCTCCAATGGACGGTTCCGGCCAATAGGCACTGCCACAACTACTGGTGCGCCGCAGCGCACACGGAAACCAGAAGTGAACAACTGGCCGCCGTGGAACCGCAGTTCGCGGAGCCGAGCCGGGTACCGGCGACGGGAGTGCGCCGGGCCGCGGCGGAACGGAGAGCACCACTTCTCTTCTCCGGCCCGGACCCGTCGTCGGCGCCAGTGGATCCCGTTCGCCGGCACCGGGGCGTACGGGGCGGCGCGGGCCGCTGGAAACGCGCTGGTGGGCGCCGGAGCCGGCAGTGGGCCAGAACGCGTTGACCGTCAGGCGCTCGACGGGCGCGCGCCCGGGACCCTCAGCGGCTGCCGTCCAGGATGACCCGCGCGACCAGCGCCGGGTCGTCGTTCATCGGTACGTGCCCGCAACCCGGCAGCCGCACCAGCCGGGCCTTGGGAATGATCTGCTTGGCCCGGATGCCCTGTCGGCGCACCAGAAGCCGGTCCTTGGTGCCCCACGCCACGGTGACCGGGAGTCCGGGCACGTCCTCCGTGAACTGGACGGAAATGCCGGCGCGGAGCGTGTCGGCGAACCCCTCGGCACGGGCCAGCGCGAGCGTCTCGGCGACGACGGCCTCGGGCGAGCGGCGCGCGGGACGTGCGTAGATGGTGCTCGTCAGTACCGTGCGCCCGGCCGCCGAACGCGACAGCCGCTCCACGAGTGGCGGCGGCATGCTCCGTGCGGCCTGCCGCATCGCCGCGAGCACCGTGAACGCGTACCGCCGCTCGGCCTCGGTCCAGAAACCGGCGGGCGAGAGCGCGGTGACGGACCGTACGCGTTTCTCGCGACCCAACTCCAGGGCCAGCAGGCCGCCGAGGGAGTTGCCCGCCACGTGCGGACGGTCGATCTCCAGCGCCTCGCACAGCGAACCGAGCGCCGGCACCACCGAGGACAGGCCGTACGCGAGGCCGTCGGGCAGGGCGGGGGACGCGCCGAAGCCGGGGAGGTCGACCGCGATCACGTCGCGCTCGGTCGCCAGGATGTCCACCACCGGGTCCCAGGCCTGACGGTGGTGGCCGATGCCGTGGAGCAGCAGAAGCGGTTCACCGGTGCCCACGCGCGCGTAGGAGACGGTCACGGTCCGCGGGCCGTGCGAAGAGGGGACGGTGAAGGAGACCGTGGCGGTCATGGTGCTGCTCCTCGTCTGGGACAGGCTGACGGACACTGTCGTAGACAGCTTGTCAGCAACAGCTACCCGCCGGTAGCCCCCGAAGTGGTGAAACCGCGCCCCCGGGGCCTCAACCCGCGCAGCAGACTGCCGGATTGAAACCGCCGAGCGTGTCGCCGCGCCGTGCTCCGGCCGAGGGGTTCCTCGCCGGGCCGGCCCGAGCACTCTGCCGGCCCTCCGGCCACCGGGCTGGGCGGCCGTCCGAACCGCCGTTGATGAACATCCAGAAACATCGATGAACATCCGTGGACGAAGGCTTCGCCTGCGTCTCATCCGTGTCACCCGCCACGAACGCCGCGTGAACGCTGTGCGGCGCGGCGCCTGTGCAGTGCGTACGGGATCGAGGATTGGTCTTGACCAAGGGTGGGGGCCGCCATATGGTCGCAGAGAAGTGCAACAACCTTTAATAAACAAGGGCGCTAAAACGCCGCCGTGCCACGGCGATTGCGGAGGACAGGGTGGGGACCACGCAGCTGGAAACGGTGCCGGAGCCTAAGTACTGGCACCTCAAGAACGTACTCACCGAAGCACTCGACTCCGAGTTCTCCGTGGGCGAGATCCTGCCCAACGAACGGGACCTCGCGGCCCGCTTCGGCGTCGCCCGTGCCACGCTCCGCCAGGCCCTCGAGCAGCTGGAACTGGAAGGCCGGCTGCAGCGGCGCCGCGGCGTCGGCACCACCGTCGCCCCGCCCCGCATGGGCGTGGCCGTCGACTCCGAGCAGCACATGTGGCCGGGTGCGGACGGCGATGCCTGGCAGGCCGCGGACTGCAGCGCCGCGGTTCCGCCCGCCTCGGTGGCCGATCTCCTGGAGACCGGCCGTTCCGAGCGGGTGCACACGGTGCGCCGCTCCCGCGTCACCCACGGCCAGCCCGTAGCCGCCGAGCTGCTCTACATCCCGGACTCCTCGGTGCCCGACCTGTCCGCGATCGACGCGCCCTCGGGCGCGGCGCGCGCACGAGCCGTGCTGCGTGAGCTGCAGCACCTGGAGCTGGAGGGTCAGGACCAGGCCGTGGAGCTCGGCTCGGTCAGCGCCGAGGACGCAAGGGAGCTCGACCGGCTGCCCGGCGCGCCCGTCCTCGTCGTCACCACCCGCTACTACGCCGAGGGCCGGACCGCGGCGGTGTCCGTGGCCACCTACCGCGCCGACACATGCCGTCTGACCTTCGGCGCCACTGGCGGCGTCGAGATCCACCACGACCCGGAGCGCCGCGCCTCCTGACCGTGGCGCCGGGTACCGCGGCCCAGCCGCGGTCCGCCTCTCGCCGCCGAGAGCCGTATCCGTCGCGCCCCGGACGAAGTGGTCCGGGGCGCGACGCGTCGCAGGGCCGGGTCAGCGCCGCGCGGTCACCGTGCCCTCCACCGCGAACAGCTCCTCCTCCACATGGTCCAGTGCCAGCCGCAGGGCACCCGTCGCCACCGCGGCCTCGCCCAGGTGCGACAGCGCCACCTTCGGAGGGCGCAGACAGTAGCGGTCCAGCTCGTCGCGCAGCGGGTCCAGTACGCCGTCCAGGCCCGCCGCCCAGCCGCCGATGACGACCAGTTCGGGGTCGAGCGCGAGGACGAGCGCCGCCACGTCGTGCACGAGCCGCTGGATGAAGCGCTCCACGGCCGCGCGGGCCCGCTGGTCGCCCTCGCGGGCGAGCGCGAACACATCGGCGACCTGCTGCTCGTCGAGCGGCTGCAGCGGCTCGTCCGTGGTCGACAGCAGCGTCTCGGGAGTGGCCCCGCGGCCCAGCAGGTGCAGTGCGCCGATCTCCCCGGCCGCGCCGCCGTAGCCGCGGTGCAGCCGCCCACCGATCAGCGAACCGGCACCGGGGCTCAGCCCGGCCAGCACGAACACGATGTCGTCGGACTCGGCGGCCGCGCCCTTCCAGTGCTCGGCGACGGCCGCGGCGTTGGCGTCGTTCTCCACCAGCACCGGGCACTTGAAGGAGCGGCTGAGCCGATCGCCCAGTTTCAGACCGGTCCAGTCGGGCAGCGCCGTGCCCAGACGCACGGTGCCGTCGGCCTCGACGATCCCGGGGCTGCCCACGCCGACCGCGCGCAGCGAGTCACGGGCGACGCCCGCCCTGCGCAACAGCTCGGCGACCGTGCTCCGCAGCCGTTCCAGACGCTCGTCCGCCGAAGCCGCCTCCGAGACCTCCTTGGACAGGGTGCCCAGCTCCCGGCCGTCGAGATCGGCGAGCACCGCCGTCACCCGGTGTGCGCCGACGTCCAGGCCCAGCAGATGGCCCGCCTCCGCACGGAACCGGAACCGTCGCGCCGGCCGCCCCTGCCGGCGGGCGGCGCCCTCCTCGGCCGCCTGCTCCACCACCAGCCCGGCTTCGATCAGTCCCTCCACGACGCCCTCGACGGTCGGCCGGGACAGCCCGGTCACCCGGGTGATCTCAGTGAGCGTCGCACAGTCCGCGGCGCGCAGCGCATGCAGCACCACCGCCGAGTTGATCCTTCTCAGCAGAGAGGGGTCCCCGCCGGTCAGCCGCCCCAACGTCCGTCCTCCCAGCTCGTGCGCGTGTTGGGCGGATCGTACTCGGCGCCGCGCACACCCGCGAGGGTCAGGCACCATCTGAGCGGATCAGAACCGGGGACGTGTCGTCCGCGGCCGTGCCGAGGACGCCGCCATACGACTCCACCGTCCCGGCGGTGACGGCCGGCCGCCGGTGCCGACGGCCCCGGACGGCGCGTGGGGCGCGGGCGGGGCGGCCCGGTTGCGCGTACACAGCGCCCCGAATTGTCGATGTGCGCACCTCACAGGGCAACTGACACCACGCCAATTGTCAGTGGGAACTGGTCTACTGGACATATGACCATCGAGCAGTTCCTGGATGCGATCGACGTGCTGTGCGCGCGGGAGTTCCCCGCGCTGCGCGGCGAGTCGGACGCGGGGTTCGCAGGACCCGGCTTCCAGGTGGCCGCTTTGGCGGCGAGCGTCGGTCTCGCAACGGGCGACGGCGCGGATCGGGAGCGGACGGCGGACGACTTCCACGCCTGGAAAGAGGCCATAGCCCAGCGGCTGGACGACCGATGGGGACAGGCGCACCGCTGGGGACTGCTGACGGTGGGTGTGCGCAGGGCACGCGGCGAGGAGATACCGGAGCCCTGGGCGACGCTCAGCGACCTCGTGGATGACGTCTACCTCTGGGAGGCGGGCGATACGGGCCGCTGGGTCGCCCTCGGGGTGGCCGAGCGCGACCGGACGGACGAGATACGGCTCCTGGCCGCCGTCACGGACCGGGACCCGCTCTGACCGGCTAGTGCTCGGCGGCCGTGCGCAGCCGTGCGAACTCCTCCGCCATCGTCGCCGCCGTCCAGTGAGCGTTCAAACCGCTGGGGTTGGGCAGCACCCACACACGGCTCGACCCGATCGTCCGCTCCTGCGGACCGACGACGGCCCGTCGGTCGCCGAAGGCCGCCCGGTACGCGGTGACTCCTACGACCGCCAGCCAACGGGGCCCAAGGTGCGCGACCTTGGTGCTCAGAACGCGCCCGCCCTCCCGGTACTCCTCGGCGGTCAACTCGTCGGCCCGCGCGGTCGCCCGCGCCACCACATTGGTGATACCGAGTCCGTAGGAGAGCAACTCGTCCTGCTCCGAAGGTCGCAGCAGCCGTGGGGTGAAGCCCGAGAGGTGCAGGACGGGCCAGAAGCGGTTGCCGGGGCGCGCGAAGTGATGGCCGGTGGCCGCTGTCATGAGACCGGGATTGATACCGCAGAAAAGGACCTTGAGGCCGTCCGCGACCACGTCCGGTACCAGACGGTCGCGGGCGGCCTCCAGCTCCGCCGGGGTGAACCGGGTCAGAGGATCGCCCCCGGGGTGTAGCCGGCGGCCACCGGGTGCTGCTTCAGCAGCTCCTCGACCCGGCCGACGACCGCGCCGACCTGGTCGGCCGCGGCACCCGTGAAGGACAGCTTGTCCGCCATCAGCGCGTCCAACCCCCCGCGGTCCAGCGGGATGCGCTCGTCCGCGGCCAGTTTGTCCAGCAGCTCATTGCGCTCCGCGCCCTGCTCACGCATGGCGAGGGCGCAGGCCACGGCGTTCTCCTTGATGGCCTCGTGCGCGACCTCACGGCCGACGCCCGCGCGCACCGAGGCCATGAGCACCTTCGTGGTGGCGAGGAAGGGGAGGTAGCGGTCGAGCTCCCGCGCGATGACCGCCGGGAAGGCGCCGAACTCGTCGAGCACCGTCAGGAACGTCTCGAGCAGACCGTCCAGTGCGAAGAACGCGTCCGGCAGCGCCACCCGGCGTACCACCGAACAGGACACGTCACCCTCGTTCCACTGGTCGCCCGCCAGCTCACCGGTCATGGAGGCGTAGCCGCGCAGGACGACCATCAGGCCGTTGACGCGCTCGCAGGAGCGGGTGTTCATCTTGTGCGGCATCGCGGAGGAGCCGACCTGGCCGGGCTTGAAGCCCTCGGTCACCAGCTCGTGCCCGGCCATCAGCCGGATCGTCTTCGCCAGCGAGGACGGCGCCGCGGCCAGCTGCACCAGCGCCGTGACGACCTCGTAGTCGAGCGAGCGGGGGTAGACCTGGCCGACCGAGGTGAAGGCCTTCGAGAAGCCCAGGTGGTCGGCGATCCGCTGCTCCAGCTCGGCGAGCTTTGCGGCGTCGCCGCCGAGCAGGTCGAGCATGTCCTGCGCCGTGCCGACGGGTCCCTTGACACCGCGCAGCGGGTACCGGACGAGCAGTTCCTCGACCCGGCCGAAGGCGACCAGCAGCTCGTCGGCGGCGGTCGCGAAACGCTTGCCGAGAGTGGTGACCTGCGCGGCGACGTTGTGCGAGCGTCCCGCCATGACCAGCTCGCCGTACTCGGCGGCGAGCTTGCCGAGACGCGCCAGCACGGCCACCGTACGGTCGCGCATCAGCTCCAGGGAGAGCCGGATCTGCAGCTGCTCGACGTTCTCCGTCAGGTCGCGGGAGGTCATGCCCTTGTGCACATGCTCGTGCCCGGCCAGAGCGTTGAACTCCTCGATCCGTGCCTTCACATCGTGCCGGGTGACCTTCTCGCGCTCGGCGATCGAGGCGAGGTCGACCTGGTCGAGCACACGCTCGTAGTCGGCGATCGCCGCGTCCGGCACCTCGATCCCCAGGTCCTTCTGGGCCCGCAGCACGGCGAGCCAGAGCTGTCGCTCCAGCCTCACCTTCTGCTCGGGCGACCAGAGCGTGGCGAGCTCGGCGGAGGCGTAGCGTCCGGCGAGGACGTTCGGGATACGGGGCTTTGCGGGCGCAGCAGTCACGTACACGGAGTTTACCCGCCGTCCATCAGGGGTCCGGCGCGTCCAGGCGTGCACCGAGCCAGGTCAGCGGGTGCGAACGGGCCCCGTCTCCGGCGGTCGGGAGAGCAGCGGGCCGGCCCCTTCACGATGTGCCCCGTTCGGCCGAACGGCGGTGACGGCCGATGGGGTGGGGGCGTTGAGCTTGTATGAGCAGAAGCCGTAGGTTGCGGGAGCTGTCAGGGGCGGCAGCGTACGACCAGCTGCAGGCGCAGCTGGCTCGCGCCGCCGCTGGGATGGCCCGGAAGAAGCCGCTGCCGCGGCAGGGAACCGAGCAGACACTCCGGCCGGCGGGTGCCGAGCCGGACGTGGGTCACGAGGACGTCGTGCCGACCGGCTCGGGCTGAGTCCGTTCACCGTCCACCGGCCGCAGCTGCCGGTGCGGACGGCAGAGGCCGGCGCATCCCCGCACCGTCGGCGCGGCGGCGTGCACGGGCGCCGGCTGCCTCGCCGCACGGGCCGCCTGGGGACCGCGGTGGTGACCCCGGGCTACCGCCGGTGTGCCGGGCGTTTCGACGAGTCTGCGACCTCCGCCAGGATGTCCCCGTGGCACAGCTCGGGCGCGCACCAGCACGCGAGCGTCCTGCCGCGCAGTGCGGGCACGAGCTCCAGCAGGTCGGGGCGTGCCATCAGATACTCCCGGTACTTGGCCATCACCTCAGCCCGCGTCCCGTCGTGCTTCTTCTTGGCGGTGTCGAGCTGGAATGGGTTGTAGAGCGGGTGCTGTGGGAGGTCCCAGCCGCCCCGGGTGAGGCGCCGGCCGATGTAGACGACTTCCTCGGGTGCGTGTTCCAGCCGCGAGCCGAACTCCTGAATGCGGCCTTTCAGGTTGATCACCTCGGTGATCACACGCGACTCCCTTCGAAGCGTTGCGTGTCCCTACGCGGCCGGCCCCTCGTAGGGCAGCAGCTCCGGGCGCTTGGCCGGGCGGCCGTCGCCCGAGGAGCGGCCCGTCAGCCGCCGGCCTATCCAGGGCAGCAGATGCTGCCGGGTGAAGAGTATGTCGGCGGTCCGCCGGGTCACCCAGTTCGGCGGCGCGGACACGGGCAGCGGCGTGCGCCACTCCGTATCCTCCGCTTCGTACCCGAGCGTCTGCCACACGGCTTCCGCCACCCGGCGGTGTCCGTCCGCCGTCAGGTGCAGCCGGTCCACGTCCCACATACGGGGGTCGGCGAGTGATGCCGCGCCGTAGAGGTCGACCACGAGCGCGCCGTTTCGCTCGGCGAGCTCGTCGATGCAGGCGAACAGCTCTTCCATACGGGGGCGGAAGCGCTCGAGGACCGGGCCCTGGCGGCCGGGGCTGCGCATCAGGACGAGCTGCTTGCACGCCGGGGCCAGACGCTCCACGGCCTCCGTCAGCAGCCCCCGTACGCGTCCCATGTCGCACCTGGGACGCAGCGTGTCGTTCAGTCCGCCGACCAGTGTGATCACGTCGGGCCGCATCGCCGCGGCCAGGTCGATCTGCTCGTCGACGATCTGCCCGATCAGCTTGCCCCGCACGGCGAGATTGGCGTACCGGAATCCAGGCGTCTGTGCGGCCATCCGGCCTGCCAGGACATCCGCCCAGCCGCGGTAGGAGCCGTCGGGCAGCAGGTCCGACATGCCTTCGGTGAAGGAGTCGCCGACGGCGACCAGGCTCGTATATGTGGGGTTCGTGTGCATGGCGTGGCTGATGCTATCCCGCGGACATACCCCACGGTCGGTCACCCCGTACACCCCCGGTCCCGGGGCCGCTCGGCCCCCACACGCACTGGGCGGGGAGGGCCTGCGGCGCCCGGGGGACAGGTTCGCGCGGCTCGAAGGCCCCGCCCGCGCCGCCGGGGCGGGGTTCGGGTCAGGCGGCCGGTCCAGGTTCGCTCGCCTGGCCGAACAGCTCCCGCAGTACGTCCTCCATCGTCACCAGGCCCACCAGCCGTCCGTCCTCACCGGTCACCCCCGCCAGGTGCGTACGGTCGCGGCGCATCGCCGTGAGCACGTCGTCCAGCGGAGTGTCCTCGCGCACCCGGGGGACGGGACGGATGTCCTGCCGCTGGAAGGGCCGGTCCCGGGGCAGGGCGTCCAGTGCGTCCTTGACGTGCAGATACCCGACGTTCCGGCGGTTCTCGTCCACGACCGGGAAGCGGGAGAATCCGGACTCGGCGGAGAGTCCCTCCAGTTCCTCCGGCGTCACGCCCACGCGTGCGTAGACCACACGTTCGAGTGGCACCAGCACATCGCGCACGCGCATACGGCCCAGCTCCAGGGCGTCGTGCAGCCGCTCCCGGGCGCGGTCGTCGATGAGCCCCGCCTCGGTGGAGTCCTTGACGAGGCGGGCCAGCTCGTCGTCCGAGAAGGTGGCCGAGACCTCGTCCCTGGTCTCGACGCGCATCAGCGTCAGCAGGGTGTTCGCGAAGGCGTTCACCGTGAAGATCACCGGGCGCAGGGCCCGGGACAGGCCGACCAGCGGAGGCCCGAGCAGCAGGGCCAGACGCACCGGTTCGGCGAGCGCGATGTTCTTGGGCACCATCTCGCCGAACAGCATGTGCAGATAGGTCGCCAGCGTCAGCGCGATCACGAACGACACCACGCGGCCCGCACCCGACGGGATACCCACGGCGTGGAACACGGGCTCCAGCAGATGTTCGATCGCGGGTTCGGCGACGACACCGAGGACCAGGGTGCACAGGGTGATGCCGAGCTGTGCGGCCGCGAGCAGTGCCGACACATGCTCCAGACCCCACAGCACGCTGCGGGCACGCCGATCGCCCGCCTCGGCGCGGGGCTCGATCTGGCTGCGGCGGACCGAGATCAGGGCGAACTCGCCGCCCACGAAGAAGGCGTTCCCGACCAGCGTCAGCAGGCCGATCAGCAACTGGACGATCGTCACCGGTCCTCCTCCCGCAAGGCGGTGGCCGGCTTGTGCAGGCGCACCCGCGCGGCCCTGCGTCCCGAGGCGTCCACCACGTCGAGGCGCCAGCCGGCGACCTCCACGCTGTCGCCCTTGACCGGTATCCGGCCGAGCTCGGCGGCGATGAGACCGGCCAGCGTCTCGTAGGGGCCCTCGGGCACCCGCAGCCCGACACGGGCGAGCTGGTCGATCCGGGCGAAGCCGTCGGCCCGGAACAGCGCGCGGCCGGACTCGTCCGTGCCGGCCGGGGCCAGGTCCGGCGCCTCCTGCGGGTCGTGCTCGTCGCGCACCTCCCCGACGACCTCCTCGACGATGTCCTCCAGCGTGACCACTCCGGCGGTTCCCCCGTACTCGTCGATGACGACAGCCATGGCGATCTTGCCGGAGAGCCGGTCCAGCAGCCTGTCGACGGTGAGGGACGCGGGCACGAACAGCGGTTCGCGCATCACCTGTGCGACAGGGCAGTGCGGCCGCTCCTCGGCCGGGGTGGCCACGACGTCCTTGATGTGGGCGATGCCCACGACCGAGTCGAGGCTGCTGCGGTAGACCGGGAAGCGCGACAGGCCCGTCGCGCGGGTCGCGTTGGCCACGTCCTCGCAGGTCGCCTGGACCTCGAGGGCGACGACCTGGACACGCGGAGTCATGACGTTCTCCGCGGTGAGGTCGGCGAGGTTGAGGGTGCGGACGAACAGCTCAGCGGTGTCCGCCTCCAGGGCGCCCTCTTTCGCGGAGTGCCGGGCGAGTGCCACCAGCTCCTGGGGCCCGCGCGCGGAGGCCAGTTCCTCGGCGGGCTCGATGCCGAAGCGGCGGACGACGCGGTTGGCCCCGTTGTTCAGATGGGTGATGAAAGGCCGGAAGGCGGCGCTGAACCAGCGCAGCGGCGACCCGGCCCGCTTGGCCACGGTCAGCGGTGAGGAGATGGCCCAGTTCTTGGGCACCAGCTCGCCGACCACCATCAGGAACAGGGTCGACAGACCCGTGCCGACGACCAGGGCGACGGACATGGCCGCGGAACGGGACAGCCCCAGCGAACGGAGCGGGCCCGCGAGGAGCCTCGCGATCGACGGCTCGGAGAGCATGCCGACCACCAGATTGGTGACCGTGATGCCGAGCTGCGCCCCGGACAGCTGGAAGGTCAGGCTTCGTACGGCCTTGAGCGCGCCGGCAGCGCCGCGCTCACCGTGCCGCGCGGCATCCTCGAGGGCGCTGCGCTCGACGGTGGTGAGCGAGAACTCCGCCGCGACGAAACCGCCGCAGGCGAGCGAGAGCGCCACCGCCACCAGCAGGAACAGCACTTCGGTCATCGGGTCACCTCTGTCCCAGGATCGGTCCGGGACGTGGGGACCGCGCGAGGTCGGCTGCTGGGAGGCTCGCCCATCGGCGGACGCTCACACCTTTCCATGGTGGGACGAGTTGACCCGTCCGGAGGAACGCTTGACCTCTTCATGGTAAAGGATCGGCAAAGTCGTTACTCCCCCAGGAGCTTCACCCAACGACGCCAGTGCTCCTCCGGCATGTACCCGGCCGCCCGCCACGCATGGTGGGCGGTCTCATTGCGCTGGAGCACCATCGCGTCCCCACGGCGTCCGCCGAGCCGCACGAACCGTTCCTCCGCCGCGGCGAGCAGCGCCGAGCCGATGCCCTTCCGCCGCCGGTCGGGGTGCACCGCGAGCCGGTACAGATGGCAGCGCCAACCGTCGAAGCCCGCGATCACGGTGCCCACCAGGGCGCCGCCCTCCTCGACGAGGATCAGCGCCTCGGGATCGCGGGCGAGCAGCCGCTCCACACCGTCGCGGTCGTCGCTGATGCTCGTGCCCTCGGCGGCCGTCTTCCAGAAGGAGAGCAAGCCGTCCAGGTCCTCGGGCCGGGCGGCCCGTATCCGGAGATCGGTCATGCGGTGATCACAGCACGCGTCGCCGCCGGATACCCGGAATTCCGGCATACGGACGCCTACTCGCCGCGCAGTGCCTCGATCACCGGCGCGAACGCCTCCATGTGCGGCTCCAGAACGGTCAGGTAGGAGAACCCGTACCGCCTGCGCCGGTCCCGGACCTGCTCGACGATCTGGTCCAGCGTGCCGAGCAGGACGACGGGCAGCCCCAGTGCCTGTTCAAGGCTCAGGTCCGGGGCGCGGTCCACGAGCGGACGCACCGCGGCCGCGCGGTCCTCGGTGATGGCGACCAGCTGGATGAGCAGGTTCAGCTCGGCCGGCTGCGCACGGCCCTCGGCCAGCTTCCGGTACAGGGCCACGCGCCCGTCGAGTTCCTCGGCTGTGAGCGGTGCGAGCCGCCCCGTCGTGCTCCCCGGCACTGAGCGCGCGCCGGTGAACGCCGCGATGTCGGCGTGCTCGGCGGTCAGCCTCAGCATCCGGTCGCCGCCCGCTCCGATCAGCAGCGGCACCCGGGGCCGCTGCACCGGCCGGGGGCGGTGCTCCTCACCACCGAGCAGCCGGCCCAGTTCCTCCACCGTGCGGCGCAGACGGTCCACGCGCTCGCCCGGCGAGCCGTACGGCAGGCCCGCCCGGTCGTGTTCGGCCTGTACGTATCCGGTGCCGAGACCGAGTTCGAGACGGCCGCCGGTCAGTGCGTCGGTGGTCGCCACCTCGCGGGCCAGAAGCGCCGGATTCCAGAATCCGGCGTTGAGCACGAACGTGCCGACCCGTGGACGCTCCGTCGCCTCGGCCGCCGCGACGAGCGCCGGGAACGGGGCCGGAAGGCCGAGGTGGTCGGGGACGAGGATGACGTCGTAGCCGAGTTCCTCGGCGCGCCGGCACGTGTTCCGCCACTCGCCGGCCGGTGCAGGTTCGAGCAGGTTGACGCCGAAGCGGAACGGACGTGGCACGAACTCTCCTCGGCCGAGCGCGACTTGATGTGTGCCGAGTACATCATTCGTGCGCGATCGCCGCCAGCACATTCATGCGCGACGCTCGCAATGCCGGCAGCAGGGCCGCCACCACGCCCACGACCGCCGAACCCACCACCACGGCGACGATCGTGCTCCAGGGGATCGCCAGCGCCTTCATGCCCTGTAGCGCGAGCACCTGCTGGGTGCACACGCCCCACACCAGCCCCAGTGCGAGCCCGAGCACGGCCCCGAACACGGCGATCACCACCGACTCCAGCCGGATCATGCGCCGCAACTGGCGCCGGCCGAGTCCGATGGCCCGCAGCAGACCGATCTCACGGGTGCGCTCGACGACCGACAAAGCCAGGGTGTTGACCACGCCGAGGACGGCGATGACGATCGCCAGCCCGAGCAGCGCGTACACGAGGTAGAGCAGCACCGCGATCTGGTCGTGCACCAGCTTCTTGTAGTCGGCCTGGTCGCGGACCTGGACCTGCGGGTACGGGGCGAGGGTCTTCTCCAGCCGGGACCGAAGCTGGTCCTTCGGCGTCCCGGGCGCGGCGTTCACATACAGGCCGGAGTCCTGCCCCTCGGGCACGTACTTCTGGAGCGTCGCCATGCCGAAGTACAGCCCGCCCTGAGTGCCGAAGCCGCCGGAACCGCCCTGGTCGGTCAGTGCGCCCACCTTCAGTTCGGTGCGGCGCCCGGCCGGGAACTCGACGGGGAGTGCGCTGCCCAGGCGGACGCCGTGGCTCTTCGCGAACTTCGCGTCCATCGCGAGGGCACCCTCGGCGAGCGCGGTGGCCGTGTCGCCCTGCGTGTAGGCGATGTGGGCGACGTCGTCGAGCCGGGAGTCGTAGCCCGCGGCGGTGGTCTCGACACGCCGGCCGTCCGGCAGCCGTACCGCGACAGGTGTGAACCGCTGGCGGACCACGAGCCCCACACCGTCCGTGGCGCGCAACCGGTCGGTGATCTCCTGCGGGAAGGGCTGGAAGTTGGCGTTCTGCACCACGAAGTCGGCGCCCAGCGTCTTGTCGATCTGCTGGTCGAACGACTTGGACATGGACGCGCTCGCCACCGACATCCCGCCGACCAGCGCGAGCCCCACCATCAGCGCGGAGGCGGTGGCACCGGTGCGGTGCGGATTGCGCAGGGCGTTGCGCTGGCTCATCCGCCCGACGGAACCGAACACGGCGGGGAAGGCCCCGCCCAGGACGCGGATCACCGGCCGCACGAGCAGCGGCCCCGCGATGACGGTCGCGACCAGCGTGAGGACCACACCGAGCCCGAGCAGCGAGGCGGCCGGCGCGGTCTTCGTGGCCCGGGCGCATCCCGCGAGGGCGGCCACGCCGAGCGCGCCGACGATCGCGCCGGCCACCGCGCGGACTCTCAACGGCCGCCCGACACCGGCGACCTCCGCGTCCGCCAGGGCCGCCATGGGCGAGACGGCGGCCGCGCGCCGCGCCGGGAGGTAGGCGGCCACGAAGGTCACCCCGACCCCGACGGCGTAGGCGGCGACGGGAGTCGGCCAGTTGATCACCATCTCGGTGGACTTCAGGTTCATGCCGAACGCGCTCATCAGCCGGATGAGCCCGGCCGCCAGGCCGATGCCCGCGGCGAGCCCGAGTGTCGAGCCGGCCAGCCCGAGCAGCAGCGCCTCAGTCAGCACGGACCGGCGCACCTGCCGCCGGTCCGCCCCCAGGGCGCGCAGCAGCCCCAGTTCGCGGGTGCGCTGGGCGATGAGCATCGAGAACGTGTTGACGATCAGGAACACGCCCACGAGCACGGCGATGCCGGCGAATCCGAGCATCACGTACTTGATCACGTCGAGGAAGGCACCGAGCTGGTCGGTGTTCGACTTGGCCTGTTCGCTCGCCGTCTTGAGGTCGTAGGCGGAGGAGTGGAGCGCCGCCGCGACCCGCTGCTTGAGCTGTGCGTCACCGACCCCGGGTGCCGCGTCGACCGCGATGCTCGTGGCCGCCGAGGGGTTGCCGAGCAGTTTGGTCTGGGCGGTCGGCGTGTCGAGGAACACCAGCGCGGCGCCCGGGTTGGTGGTCGTGAAGGTGGCGATGCCGACGATCCGCACCTTGAACGAGCCAGGCCGGGCGAGGACGCTCAGCGTGTCGCCGATCTTCACGTTCTTGTGCTCGGCGGTGTCCGCGTCGAGGAGCGCCTCATCGGGGCCCTGCGGCGGGTGCCCGGACGTCAGTTTGACCGGGCTTCTCTCGGTGACGTACCAGTTCTTGGCGATGGTGGGCGCGCCGGTGGTCGGGCCCACGGGCTCGTTCTTGCTGTCGACGACCGTGATGTTCTGGACGGCGGCGTCCACATGGGTGGCCGCGACGCCGTCGACCTTGGCCACCTCGGCGGCCAGTGCGGCGGGGACGGTCGGCGTCACACCGGACGGCACCTGCGACGTCAGGTCCTCCTTGGGGCCGACGGTCACATCGGCGGCCGTGGAGGCGAACAACCGGTCGAAGGTCCGCGTGACGGTGTCCGAGAAGATCAGGCTGCCCGCGACGAACGCCACGGACAGGAGGACGGCCAGCGCGGAGAGCGCGAGCCGTCCCTTGTGCGCGAGGAAGCTGCGCAGAGTCGCCTTCAGCACGGTGCCCCAGTCCCCGGTCCTCAGTGCTCGCGGTCGGAGGTGTCGTCGTAGGTCGCCCGGATCGTGTCGAAACGCTTCATGCGCTCCAGCACCGCGTCCGCGGTCGGCCGTTCCATTCTGTCCACGATCCGCCCGTCCGCCAGGAACAGCACCAGGTCGGAATGGGCGGCCGCGCCCGGATCATGCGTGACCATGACGACGGTCTGCCCCAGCTGGTCCACCGCGTCCCGCAGAAAGCCCAGCACCTCGAGGCCCGCCCGGGAGTCCAGGTTGCCCGTGGGCTCGTCCGCGAAGATCAGTTCCGGGCGGGAGGCGAGCGCCCGGGCGCAGGCGACGCGCTGCTGCTGGCCGCCGGACAGCTGGGCCGGCCGGTGTTTCAGGCGGTCCCGCAACCCGAGAGTGTCGATCACCTGGTCCAGCCACTTCTGGTCGGGCTTCTGGCCCGCGATGTCCATCGGGAGCGTGATGTTCTCGATCGCGTTCAAGGTCGGGATGAGATTGAAGGACTGGAACATGAATCCGATACGGTCCCGGCGCAGCCGGGTCAGTTCGCGGTCCTTCAGGCCCGTGATCTCCGTGTCGCCGAGCCATACCTGTCCGGCCGACACGGTGTCGAGGCCCGCGAGGCAGTGCATCAGCGTGGACTTCCCGGAACCCGAGGGTCCCATGACCGCGGTGAAGCGGCCGCGTGCGATGTCCACATCGACCGCGTCGAGGGCGAGCACCGCCGTCTCACCCGAGCCGTACGCCTTGGTCAGGCCCCGGGCGCGGGCGGCGATCCCGTCCGCCTCCGCGCGGCCCCGGGCGTGCTCGGCAGCAGTAGTGGACAAGTCCGCCTCCTCGCTCGTGAACGTCCCGATGTTCCCGTCTTCCCCGATCCGGCCGAGGGTAGTGTGGCGCACCCCACAGCCGGTATCCCCCCGAAGTCGCGACTCCCTGATGCCGGTGTAAGGGGCACTTTCCATCCTGGGGTGGACCTGGACTGCGCTCTTGCCGTTACTAGCACCTGGGCGCTAGCTTTGAAGGCATGGCGAAGACTCAGCTGAACGTGAGGGTGGACGAGGACACCGCCCGCGCCGCCCGCGAGCGTGCCCTGGAACGTGGCATGAGCGTCAACCGCTACATAGAAGAACTGGTCCGGCAGGACACCGGGGAAGTCGGTCACACCTTCGTCGAGGCCACCGCCGACTTCATGAAGCAGTACGAGTCCGTCTTCGCCGAGGAGTTCGGCGCCGCCCGCGAGGGCTCGGGCGAGCACCGGAGCGAAGGTCGTCGCTGATCCGTTGGACAACCTCAGAATCGACCTCGCCTGGTTGCTGATGGTCGCAGAACAGAAGACACCCGGGGACCCCCAGGTCACGGACTGGGGCGCGCTGGTCGCCGCGGTCAGCCGGCACGAGGCGGAGATATTCGGCGTCCCCGTCTACGACACCCCGCACGCCCGCGCCGCCGCCCTGCTCCAACTGCTGCTGCACGTCCCGGCGCTGGAGCGCTCCAACGCGCTGTTCGCATCCGCGGTCGCCTACGGATATCTGGTCGCCAGCGGCGTCAAGGTCGCCACCTCGCCGGAACAGGTGCGGGATCTGGCCCGGCTGGTCAAGAGCGGCGAGGCGTCGGTGCACGACATCACCGAGGAACTGCGCCAGTGGAGCCTGTGACTACCCCTCGGAAGCGGGTCGCCGGGCCGTGCCCAGCACACAGTGCGAAGAGGGCACCACGGGGCCTTGGGCGGGTACCGACACGCGCCGGTAGGGCCCCAGTTCGAAGCCCGCGGATCTGATCGCGGCGACCGGGTCCCGGTCGAGGCGGCAGCCGCCGAACAGCCGCGGCCACACGGTGCGGTCCAGCGCCCGCCGGCCGATGTCCGTGACGCGCCCGCCGCCCCGGCCGTGCTCGAGGAAGCGCAGCTCACCGCCGGGCCGCAGCACGCGCCTGATCTCCGCCAGAGCGCGCGGGACATCGCGCACGCTGCACAACACCAGTGACACGACCGCCGCGTCGAAGGCCTCGCTCTTCACCGGCAGCGCCTCCGCCGCACCCGGAACCACATCCACCGGTACGTCGGCGCGCAGGGCGGCGGTCACCGCGAGCTGCCGCAGCGCACGCTCCGGCTCGATGGCCACCACCTCGGCCACCGCGCCCGGATAGCGCGCGAAGTTCAGGCCGTTGCCCGCGCCGATCTCGATCACCCGTCCCGAAAGACCGGCGAGGAGTGCGGTGCGGTACGGACCCATGCCCCGATCGGCGGTCACGCTGAACCGGGCGTAGAACCGGGCGTAGAGGGGGTGGTGGACGACGTCCTTGGGGGCACGAACGGGCATGCCGGGCCTCCCTGGGGGCAAGGCGGGCGTTACCGGAATTGTCCCCAGGAGCGACCCGCTGACGCACGCCCGGGCCGTACGGCGAACGCCTCCCCGTGCACACCGGCCCGCCGCCGTGGCGTGAGCGCCTGCCCGTCCCCGCGGCTACGGCGCGAACGCCGAGGTGAACGTCTCCGCGTCCCACGTCCCGCCCAGCCGGGGCGCCAGCCAGTTCGGTGCCGCGCCACGGAAGGCGGCGGGAGCGTACGAACCGGCGCCCGTGGGCAGCGCGCCGAGCAGTGGTGCCCCGGCCACCACCGGAAGGTCGGCGAGGTTGCACCGGGAGGCCAGGTCGGCGTCGACGGGCCAGCTGCCGATGACCACACCGGCCAAGTCCAGCCGCCGGTGCCGCAGTTCGCGCGCGGTCAGCTCGGTCGCGTTCAGTGTGCCGAGGCCCGCGGGCGCGACCACCAGGACCGGTGCCGCCAGCAGCGCGGCCGCGTCCGCCAGGGTGCCGCCCTCGTCGTCGAACCGTACGAGCAGGCCGCCCGCCCCCTCGATGAGCACCAGATCGTGTTCGGTGGCCAGTTTGGCAGCCGCCTCCGCCACCTCGTGTGGCCGCACGGGCGGCATCCCGGCCCGCCGGGACGCCGTCGCGGGTGCCAACGGCTCGGGATACCGGGCCAGTTCACCCGTCGTCACGGCGCCCGCGAGACGGGCCACCTCCGCGGCGTCACCGCGCTCCCCGGCCCCCACGCCCGTCTGCGCGGGCTTGAGGACGGCCACGGACCGCCCGGCAGCGAGGGCCGCCGCCGCGACGGCCGCGGTCGTGACCGTCTTGCCGATCTCAGTCCCGGTCCCTGTGATGACCACTACCGACATGTCAGCCCTCCTGTGCCGCCGCGCACATCGCGCGCGCGATCCGTGCCACGTCCGCGTCAGCCGTCACATAGGGCGGCATGGCGTAGACGAGGTCGCGGAAGGGCCGCAGCCACACACCCTCGCGTACCGCGGCCCGCGTCGCCGCCGCCATGTCCACCTCGTGGTCGAGCTGGAGGACACCGATGGCGCCGAGGATCCGCACATCGCGCACCCCCGGCACGGACGCCGCCTCGGCGAGCCCCTCCCGCAGGCCCGTCTCGATCCGCTTGACCTCCGACTGCCAGTCCTGACCGAGCAGCAGTTCTATGGAGGCGCAGGCCACGGCGGCCGCCAGCGGGTTGCCCATGAAGGTGGGGCCGTGTGCGAGCACCGGGACCTCGCCGCGGGAGATGCCGTCGGCCACCCGTGGGGTGCACAGCGTCGCCGCCATGGTCATATAGCCGCCGGTCAGCGCCTTGCCCACGCACATCACGTCCGGCGTGACCGCCGCGTGGTCGGCGGCGAACAGCGCTCCTGTGCGCCCGAACCCGGTGGCGATCTCGTCGAACACGAGCAGCACGTCGTGCGCGTCGCACGCCTCGCGCAGCACCCGAAGATAGGCGGGGGAGTGGAAGCGCATCCCGCCGGCGCCCTGCACCACCGGTTCGACGATCACCGCGGCCAGTTCGTCGGCGTGCTCTTCGATCGTCGCGCGCAACCGGTCGGCGTACGACTCCTCGTAGTCGGCGGGCGGTGCCCCGGTGAACAGCTGCCGGGGCAGGACGCCCCGCCACAGCTCGTGCATGCCGCCCTCGGGGTCGCACACGGACATCGGGTGCCAGGTGTCGCCGTGGTAGCCGCCACGCCAGGTCAGCAGCCGCTGCTTGGCGGGGCGGCCGAGCGAACGCCAGTACTGCAGGCACATCTTGACCGCGACCTCGACCGAGACAGAGCCGGAGTCAGCGAGGAACACATGCTCGAGACCATTCGGCGACATATCGACAAGCAGCTTCGCCAGCCGGACGGCGGGCTCATGGGTGAGTCCGCCGAACATCACATGACTCATCCGCGCCAGCTGCGCGTGTGCGGCCTCGTTGAGCACCGGGTGGTTGTAGCCGTGGATTGCCGACCACCAGGACGACATGCCGTCGATGAGCTCTCCGGAGCCGTCGGCGAGGCGCAGGCGCACCCCTCTCGCCGACTCCACGACGAGCGGTTCCTGCCGCCCGGGCATCGGGCCGTACGGATGCCAGACGTGCTGCCGGTCCAGCGCCAGCAGCTCGCCCACGGACAGGTCAGGCATTGGGCGCGAGATCCGTTCCGGCACCCCGGCGGCGGACGGCCACCAGGTCCGTACGGGCTTCCCCTGCCTGCGGCGCGACAGCGGATCCGCAGACCCCGGCCGACTCCTGGGATCCGCATCCCGTGCTCTCGTGGGATCCGCAGCCGGCGCCCTCGTGGGATCCGCAGCCGCCCGCCGCGCGGTGCTCGGGGAGCGTCACCTGGCCGGCCCCCTCCACCTCGAACCCGGCGTCCTCGATCATCTCCAGATCCGCCTTGCCCGCCTGGCCCTCGCTGGTCAGGTAGTCGCCCAGGAAGATGGAGTTGGCCAGGTGCAGGGCCAGCGGCTGCAGCGTCCGCAGATGGACCTCGCGGCCGCCCGCGATGCGCACCTCCACGTCCGGGCACACGAACCGCACCATCGCGAGGATCCGCAGACACCGCTGCGGGGTGAGGTTCCACTCCTTCGCGAGCGGGGTGCCCTCGAACGGGATCAGGAAGTTGACGGGGACCGAGTCGGGGTCCAGCTCCCGCAGCGAGAGGACGACGTCGACCAGGTCCTCGTCGCTCTCACCCATGCCCGCGATCAGCCCGGAGCAGGCCGACAGGCCGGCGGCGTGCGCCTTGTGCACGGTGTCGACCCGGTCGGCGTACGTGTGGGTGGTGGTGATGTCCCCGTACGTCGCCTCGGACGTGTTGAGGTTGTGGTTGTAGGCGTCGGCACCCGCCGTGCGCAGCCGTTCGGCCTGACCGTCGGAGAGCAGACCGAGGCAGGCGCACACCTCCACGCCCTCGTTCTGGTCCTTGATGGTCCTGATGGTGTCGGAGACCCGGTCCACGTCCCGGTCGGTGGGGCCGCGGCCGCTCGCCACCAGGCAGACTCGCTTCGCCCCGCCCGCGACGCCCGCCGCCGCGGCCTTCGAGGCCTCGTCGGGCTTGAGCCAGGTGTACTTCAGGATGTCGGCCTTCGAGCCGAGCCGCTGGGAACAGTAGGAGCAGTCCTCGGGGCACAGCCCGGACTTCAGGTTGACGAGGTAGTTGAGTTTCACTCGCCGGCCGAACCAGTGGCGGCGCACTTTGCCGGCCGCGGCCACCACATCGAGCACGTCGTCGTCGGAAGTGGCGAGGACGGCCAGCGCTTCCTCGCGGGTCGGCAGCTCGCGCCGAAGCCCCTTGTCCACCAGCGTGTTCAGCAGGTCCATGAGAGCCGATCCTGTCCTACCGAAGCGTTCCCGGCCAAGGAGAGATTGCACAACAGACACCGCTCGACGTGTGGGTATTGCCACACCCTGGGCGGCTGGTCGTCCGGCTAGTGTCTGTGCACTGCCTACAAAAGCACCGGAGGACCCATGGCGTTCGGGTGGATCGAGGAGCAGGCGCGGTCGCGCCGCCGGGCCGGACTCGTCCGCAGTCTGCGCCCCCGCGCCGCCGACTCCCCGCTCCTCGACCTCGCGAGCAACGACTACCTGGGCCTGGCCCGCCACCCCGAGGTGACCGAGGGCGCGGCGGAGGCGGCCAGGAGGTGGGGCGGCGGCTCGACCGGCTCCCGGCTCGTCACCGGCACCACCGAACTGCACGGGGAACTGGAGCGCGAACTCGCGGACTTCTGTGGCTTCGAGGCGGCCCTCGTCTTCTCCTCCGGGTACGCGGCCAACCTCGCGGCGGTCACCGCGCTGGCGCCGCACGGCTCGCTGATCGTCTCCGACGCGGGCAACCACGCATCGCTCATCGACGGCTGCCGCCTGGCCCGGGGCACCACCCAGGTGGTCGAGCACGCCGACCCCGCGGCAGTGCGCAAGGCGCTCGCCACCCACACCGGACCGGCCGTCGCGGTGTCCGACACGGTGTTCTCGGTGGACGGCGACGCTGCACCGCTGGCCGAACTGGCATCCATCTGCCGGGAGTTCGAAGCCGGGTTGATCGTCGACGACGCTCATGGACTCGGGGTCCTCGGTGCCGGGGGCCGGGGCGCTCCGAACGCGGCGGGGCTCGCGGGCGCGCCGGACCTGGTGGTGACGGTGACCCTGTCGAAGTCGCTGGGCAGCCAGGGCGGCGCCGTCCTCGGTCCGGCCCATGTGATCGACCATCTGGTCAACGCGGCCCGGACGTTCATCTTCGACACCGGTCTGGCCCCGGCCGCCGTGGGCGCGGCGCTCGCGGCGCTGCGTCTGCTGCGCCGCGAGCCCGAGCGTGCCGCGCGGGCCCGCGCGGTGGCGGGCGCCCTGCACGCCCGCCTCACGGCCGAGGGCCATGAGGTGGTGCGTCCGGACGCCGCCGTGGTCTCCGTGCGGGCAGCCTCCCCCGAACTGGCCGTACAGTGGGCGGCCGACTGCCGGGCGGCGGGTGTCGCCGTCGGCTGCTTCCGTCCGCCCTCGGTGCCCGACGGCATCTCACGGTTGCGGCTGACCGCTCGTGCCGACCTCACCGGAGGTCAGATCGAGCACGCCGTGGGGGTGATCGGCGAAACGCGACCGTGAGTCGGCGAAACGGCCGTGCCTCGCGCGCCGTACGGGTGATGCCTACGAGCTCGTACGAACAGAGTGGGGGAGGAATTGCTACGGAAGTGACTCGGAAAGCGGTTCGAAATTGGCCGATTTGCTACCGAGTCGCAGGAACGTGATCACCTCAGTTCGGTCAGGAACTCCTTCCAGGCGTCGGGGCCGAAGACCAGGGCGGGTCCGCTCACGTTCTTCGAGTCGCGCACGGCCACCAGGCCGGACCAGCGTCCGGGGCCGGGCAGAGCGGTCTCGACGCAGTTGTTCATTCCCGTGCTGCGACTGCTGCGCAGCCACCGCACTCCGTGCAGCAAGGTGCTGGAAGGGATGTGTCGAGGCAGTGCTGACATGGTGACTCCTTATGCGTCGCCGGCCAACGCGGCGATGTAATCCAACGTGTCCTCGGGGGAAAGGGCGTGGATCCGAAGGGAGTTGAAGGCCTCGCTGTAGGCCTGGAGGTCTTCTTTCCGCTCCAGGTAGAGGCTACTCGTCAAGTGGTCGAGAACAACTACATCCAGATCAGATCTGCTCGGAAATGAGAAGATAACGAAAGGTCCGGTAACGCCGATATGCGCCCCGGCGGCGAACGGCAGGACCTGGAGCCGGACCTGGGGCAGTCTGGCCGCGTCCAGGAGCCGTTGCAGCTGGCGCGCCATGACCTCCGGACCCCCCACCTCCCGGTGCAGCACCGCCTCGTCCAGAACCGCCCACAGGCTCAGCGGCGGATCGGCGCGCAGCACGTCCTGCCGGGCCAGCCGCACCTCCACCAGGGCGTCCAGCTTGTCGTCCTCCAGACCGCCGACAGCGGCCCGGGTCACGGCCCGGGCGTACTCGGGCGTCTGGAGCAGCCCCGGCACCACGGAGGTCTCCAGCGTGCGTATCCCGCTCGCCTGTGACTCCAGGCTGATGAAATCGCGGTAGGTCGGCGGCAGCACCCCGCGGTAGGCGTTCCACCAGTTCTGCCGCCCGCCGCCGTCCTCCGAGCCCGCGAGCATGAGCAGCAGCTCCCGCAGCTCGGGCTCCTCGACGCCATACGCGTCCAGCAGCCGGCCCACGTCGACCGGTTTGACCCCGCTGGCACCCGTCTCGATCCGGCTCACCTTGGACTGGTGCCAGCCGACCAGGGCGGCTGCCTCACCGCTCGTGAGCCTCGTCCGGGCGCGCAGGGCGCGCAATTCGGCGCCGAGTTTGCGGCGGCGCACCGCTGGTCCGTACTGCATGGCCGACTCCCTCCGCATGGCGCGCGGTTTTCACGGCGACGGTAGAGGATGAGCCCGGGGGGTCGCCCAAATACGGTCGGTCGTCGGAGAGTTCACCGCTTTGGGCGACAGATATATGCATATCTCGGGGGATCGCGCCCGACGGGGGCCAGGTGATGGCAGGCTGGCGAGCAGCACCAGGTCCGGAACCGTTACTCGAACCAACCGCTCGTGTCGGACTCCGGTCCCGTGGGAAAGGGACGACGTCGCCATGGCAGATCATCAGGAAGCATCCGTCACTCTGCCGAGCGATCCCGCCTCGGTCTCCGCCGCCCGGAAATATGTCTCCGACATTCTCATCGAATGGGGACTGCCGGGCGACGCCGAAGTCGCCGACACCGTACGGCTGATCGTGTCCGAACTCGCCACGAACGCCGTCCAGCACACCCTGGGGCAGTCACCCACGTTCACGGTGGACGTCGTCCTCGACCGGGACGAGTTATTGCGCATCGGCGTCACCGACAGTCACCCGCGTTTCCCCAAACGCCTGCCCGCGGCCGTGCAACAGGACAACGGCCGCGGAATGGTGATCATTCGCTGGCTCGCCGCGGAGTACGGCGGCAAGCTGAGCGTGCGGCCCACCCGCGAGGGCGGCAAGACGGTCGCGATCGAACTGCCGTGGGCCGCCCCCGTGGAGCCGGTCGCGGCGGGCGGCCAGCAGGGCCCCTGAGACCCGGCCGGCGCACTCGGCGCCGTGTCGTGTCGTCGCCCCGGGCGGACCAGCGGCCGCACGTCAGCGAGAGGGCCCGGGGGTGTCCCGGCCGTCCGCCTGGTCCGTCGTCCGGTGATCGGTGATCGTGCGCTGGACCATCCGCGGCATGACACGCCACAGGCCGACGTAGACCAGGAAGGTGCTCGCACTGGCGGCGATACCGGCGATGCGACCCATGGCCACGTCCACCACCAGCAGCACCGACCCGGTGAACGCCAGCGTCAGGACCACAAGCCCGAGCGCGGCGAGGCGGGACGAGATCCGCACCACGGAGGGCTTCACGCGCTGCTGGAAGAGGGTGCGGTGCAGCGCCGCGGGCGAGGTGAACAGGGCTGCGGCCAGTACGGCCAGCAGGAGCGTGGTGACGTACGTGATGCGCTGGACCGTGTCGAGGGACGGGAAGCGCGAGGTGAAGGCGAGGGTCAGCAGGAACGCGAAGAGGATCTGCACCCCGGTCTGGGTGACCCGCAGCTCCTGAAGCAACTCGGAGAAGTTGCGGTCGGCGCGCTCCAGGGGTGTCTCGTTCCGATCCTGGTGAGGTAGTGGGTCGGCCATGGTGAACAAGTAACCGATTCGACCCGGCGCACGCCCCGGCGGGGCGGCGGCGCGCCGTGCCGCCACCCCGCAGGTCGAATCAGCTGACCCGTCCGTACCACACGCTCTTCGTCCAGATCTTCTGGAGCCTCACTACGTCCCCGGTCTTCGGGGAGTGCCAGATCCTTCCCTTCCCGGCGTAGATGCCGACGTGGTAGACGCTGCGGCCCCAGTGGAAGAACACCAGGTCTCCCGCCCTGCGGTGCGACGCGGAGATGTGGCGCGTCTTGTTGTACTGCGCCGCGGCAGTGCGGGGCAGCTTCTTGCCGGCCTTCTTGAACGCGTACACCGTGAGCCCCGAGCAGTCGAAGCGGCGCGGGCCGGTGGCACCGTACTGGTACGGCGATCCCTTCTTGGACGCCGCGATCTGCAGCGCCTTGGTAGCCGGAGCCGCGGCGGCGGCGTCGGTGGCGAGGCCGGGGGCCACGATGCTGCCGCCGACGGCGGCGAGAGTGAGAGCCGAGGCCGTGCCGGCCCGGGTCAGCAGCGACGGGACACGATTGAGCGCAGTCATGCGCAACCCTTCGTCAGCCGCCTGTGAAGGATGACCTGTCGGATTCGGGCTGGCGAAGTAGCCCGGCCGCTCACGCGGCTTCACCCCAAGGACCGCCCGGATCTCTCCGGCGGCCCGCCTTGCTGGGTCCTCCACTCCTGCCGATCCATTTCTGTCGACCCGTCATCCGGGCGGCGGCAGGATTCGGCGTCCGCCCGGACCGCCCCGCCGTGGTGGCGGGGGCTTGTCGTCAGCAAGGGATCTTCACTCACGAGTGTCCAAAAAACACCATGGAACCGGTGGTTTGTGGCATTACTCACCACTCACCCATTCGGCTGGGCAGCCCTTTGTTCGGGCCGTGTTGAGGGGTGGGACGAGGCCCGGACCTGCGGTGGAACACCTCATCCCGGCCCAAGGGCAAGCGCGTTGCGCATGCCTCGCGGGCCCTTGGGATCATGGACGTCTACTCCGAGTGTGGGTAACCCGTTCGGCGCGTTTGAGCCGCGGTAAAGGGGTAGGGGTCGCCGCCCGATGTGCGGTGCGCGGCAGCCGTCCAGCCAACTGCCCTGCCCCCGCGCACCAGTCACTACCCGTCAGTCAGCCGTCCCGTGCGGCGGTGGAGGACGGCGGAGCCGTCGCTCAGGCCGGCCCCGCACCCGCACCGATCCATCAGCTCAGTCGTCCGGTCCGGGAGGCACCGTGACGCGGGCCGCGCGGCGTTCGCCGTCCAGGACGCGCAGCGCCCGGGCGAGCGTGCGGCCGTGCAGTTCGCTCTCCCCGCGCTGGTGCATCAGCGCCAGGGCCTCGCGCAGGGCCACCGCCTTGCCGACCAGGGCCTGGGCGGCGCGCAGTGAGCCGTAGGTGTCCCCGGAGTGCGCGGGGTTGATGCGGCCGACGAGGTCGACCACGTCGAGGTAACGGTCGATCAGTTCGGCTTCCGCACGGGTCAGCGGGGGCAGCGGAGGCAGTTCGGGCGGCAGCATCGACGGCTCACCTCGCGCCGGGCGCGGTGCGCGACGCCTTGCGGCTCGGGATGATGCGATCGACCAGCCCGTACTCCACTGCAGCCGGGGCGTCGAGGATCTTGTCCCGCTCGATGTCGGCTGCGATCCGCTCGGGACTCTGCCCGGTGTGCCGCGCGAGCATCTCCTCCAGCCGCCTGCGCGTGCGGATGAGCTCCTCGGCCTGGATGGCCAGATCGGTGGCCTGTCCCTGGATGGGCTCCGGCAGGGACGGCTGGTGGATCAGTACGCGTGCGCCCGGCAGCGCGAACCGCTTGCCCGGCGTGCCCGCGGCGAGCAGAACGGCCGCGGCGGACGCCGCCTGGCCGAGGCAGATCGTCTCCACATCGCAGCCGACGTACTGGATCGTGTCGTAGACGGCCGTCATCGCGCTGAACGAGCCGCCGGGGGAGTTGATGTACAGCGAGATGTCCCGGTCCGGATCCAGGTACTCGAGATGCATGAACTGCGCCATCACGTCATTGGCCGAGGTGTCGTCGATGGGCGTTCCCAGAAAGATGATCCGCTCGTCCAGCAGCTTGGAGTACGGGTCGAGGGTCCGCTGCCCGTAGCCGGTGCGTTCGGTGAACTCCGGCAGGACATAGCGGGCGGACGGTCGGTTCATGGCACGCGCCTCCTCGGAATCGGCTTCCGTACAAAATGTACAGGACGTACGCTGGATCTGGAGGTGAGCATGCTGAGAGCGAAAAACGAGGGGACCAGTGGCGGATCTTTCGTTCGAAGAGGACCGTCAGGCCCTCGGTCTAAGCTGGAACACATGGCCTACGAGATTCCGGTGACGCAAGCCAGGGCTGAGCTGGCCGATCTGATCAACCGCGTGGTGTACGGCGGCGAGCGGGTCGTCGTGACGCGGCACGGAAAGCCTCTCGTCGCCCTGGTCTCCGCCGCTGACCTCGAACGGCTCGCCGAGCTGGATGCAGCCGAAGAGCAGGTGATCAGCTCGGTCTCCAGCGTCCGCGACGTCTCCTCGGCCCCGCGGGAGCGCCGCCGCTTCGGCATCACGGCCGAGCACCGGGGGTCCGACGCGTCCTGACGGCTGCCGGACGCGGCCGTCAGCCCGTATCCCATCCCGACGCGGTGGCCGAGCGCCGGAACGAAGCGTGGACCGCGAGGGCCATGCGCTGATCAGCCTGTGGCACCCCGCACTCTGCGGCACGGAACGGATCACAGCTCGGTTAACGTGGGCGAAACCCGGTCCAACTAGCCTGCCCCACCACACCATCAGGGACCTTTCCCTGTGGCCGCGGCAACCGGGCCCCGCACGGTCCGGAGCGAGGACTGTGAGGTGGGACGTGCAACTGACCCCGCACGAGCAAGAGAGGCTGCTCATCCACGTCGCTGCCGACGTGGCCGAGAAGCGAAGGGCCCGCGGACTCAGGCTGAACCACCCGGAGGCGGTCGCGCTCATCACGTCGCACATCCTCGAAGGCGCGCGTGACGGCCGGACGGTGGCCGAGCTGATGGCCTCCGGGCGCACACTGCTCACCCGGGACGACGTGATGGAGGGCATCCCCGAGCTGATCTACGACGTCCAGGTCGAGGCGACCTTCCCGGACGGCACCAAGCTCGTCACCGTCCACGACCCGATCGTCTGACGGGGGAGCCGCATGATTCCCGGAGAGATCCTGTTCGCGGGCGACCCGGTCGTCTTCAACGAGGGCCGCGAGGTCACCCCGCTGACCGTGCTCAACGCCGCCGACCGGCCCGTCCAGGTCGGCTCCCACTACCACTTCGCCGAGGCGAACCCCGGGCTGCGCTTCGACCGCGCGGCCGCGCACGGCAAACGCCTGAACATCGCCGCCGGCACCGCCGTGCGCTTCGAGCCCGGCATCCCCGTGGACGTGGAACTCGTACCGCTCGCCGGGGCCCGTATCGTGCCCGGACTGCGCGGGGACACCGGAGGCGCCCTCGATGCCTGAGATCGCGCGCGCCGCGTACGCCGACCTGTTCGGACCGACCACCGGGGACCGCATCCGGCTCGCCGACACCGATCTGCTCGTCGAGATCGAGGAAGACCGCTGCGGCGGGCCCGGACTCGCCGGTGACGAGGCCGTCTTCGGCGGTGGCAAGGTCATCCGCGAATCCATGGGCCAGTCACGGGCCACGCGCGCCGACGGAACCCCCGACACCGTGATCACCGGTGTCGTCGTCATCGACCACTGGGGCATCGCCAAGGCCGACGTCGGCATCCGCGACGGCCGGATCAGCGCGATCGGCAAGGCCGGCAACCCGGACACGATGGACGGCGTCCACCCGGATCTGGTGATCGGCCCCGAGACCGAGATCATCGCGGGCAACGGCCGGATCGTCACCGCCGGCGCCATCGACGCGCACGTCCACTTCATCTGCCCGCAGATCGCCGACGAGGCGCTCGCCTCGGGTATCACCACGCTGATCGGCGGCGGCACCGGACCGGCCGAGGGATCCAAGGCGACCACCGTCACGCCCGGCCCCTGGCACCTGGCGCGGATGTTCGAGGCGATGGAGCAGTACCCGGTCAACTTCGGGCTCCTCGGCAAGGGCAACACGGTCTCCCAGGACGCGATGCTCTCCCAGATCCGCGGCGGCGCACTTGGTCTGAAGCTGCATGAGGACTGGGGCTCCACGCCCGCCGTCATCGACACGGCCCTCACCGTCGCCGACCGGACCGGCATCCAGATCGCCATCCACACGGACACGCTCAACGAAGCCGGTTTCGTGGGCGACACGCTCGCCGCGATCGACGGCCGCGGCATCCACGCGTACCACACCGAGGGCGCCGGCGGCGGGCACGCGCCGGACATCATGACCGTGGTGTCCGAGCCATACGTCCTGCCCAGTTCCACCAACCCCACCAGGCCCTTCACCGTCAACACGGCCGAGGAACACCTCGACATGCTGATGGTCTGCCACCATCTGAACCCGGCCGTCCCGGAGGACCTGGCGTTCGCCGCGTCGAGGATCAGGCCGTCCACGATCGGAGCGGAGGACGTACTTCACGATCTGGGCGCGATCTCGATCATCTCCTCCGACTCCCAGGCCATGGGCCGGGTCGGCGAGGTCGTCATCCGGACCTGGCAGACCGCACATGTGATGAAGCGGCGGCGGGGCGCATTGCCCGGTGACGGCCGCGCCGACAACCACCGGGTACGTCGCTATGTCGCCAAATACACGATCAATCCGGCGCTGGCCCAGGGCCTCGCCCATGAGATCGGCTCGGTCGAGACCGGAAAGCTCGCCGACCTCGTGCTGTGGGAGCCCGCGTTCTTCGGGGTCAAGCCGTACCTGGTGATCAAGGGCGGACAGATCGCCTATGCGCAGATGGGCGACGCCAACGCGTCCATCCCGACCCCGCAGCCGATCCTGCCACGGCCGATGTTCGGGGCGATCGGGCGAGCACCGGCGGCGAACTCCGTCAACTTCGCGGCCCCGCTCGCGATCGAGGACGGTCTGCCGGAGCGGCTCTCACTGGGGAAGCGGTTCGTGGCCATCGAGTCCACGCGCGGTGTCACCAAGGCGAACATGCGGGAGAACGACGCCCGTCCACGGGTGCGGGTCGACCCCGACAGCTTCGCCGTCCATATCGACGGGGAACTGGTCGAGGCGACACCTGCCGCCGAACTTCCCCTGGCCCAGCGTTACTTCCTCTTCTGATGTCCCGCGCTGCGCTTCTCGTACTGGCCGACGGCCGCTTCCCCGCCGGAGGGCACGCGCACTCCGGTGGGGCCGAGGCGGCCGTGCGCGCGGGGCGGATCACCGGGGCCGCGACCCTGGAGGAGTTCTGCCGCGGGCGACTGCACACGGTGGGGCTGGTGTCCGCCTCGCTCGCGGCGGCCGCCGCGCTCGGCGTGGACCCGGCCGTGCTGGACGCCGCCGCGGACGCCCGTACCCCGTCGCCCGCGCTGCGTCTCGCCGCCCGCAGACTCGGCCGGCAGTTGATGCGAGCGGCCCGGGCGACCTGGCCCTCCGCCGAACTCGACGCGATGGCACGGGAGTTTCCCCAGGGGACGCACCAGCCGGTCGTGCTGGGGCTTGCCGCCCGGGCCGCGGGGCTCGGGCCGCAGGACGCGGCGCACTGCGCGGCCTACGAGAGCGTCAGCGGCCCGGCGACCGCGACGGTGCGGCTGCTGAGTCTGGACCCCTTCGACGCGACGGCCGTGCTGGCCCGCCTGGCCCCGGAGACGGACCGGGTGGCCGACCGGGCGGTCCTGGCGGCGAGCAGGGTGCTCGACGACGGGACCGACGCCCTGCCCGCGGCCTCCGCTCCGCTGCTGGAGATCGGTGCGGAGGCGCATGCCGCCTGGCCCGTGCGTCTGTTCGCGTCGTAGGAGGGATCCGCCGCGCCGCCCCTGCTCTTCCGTCCCCGGGGGGCTTTCAGCCCCCGGTTCGACCTGAACGGCCTCGTCCTTGATCACCGCCCGGACCGACATGGAGCCGTAGCAATGCACCTCGACCACACCCACGAAAGCCCCGCCGCCCTCAGCGCCGACGCCCACCGCCCCGACGACTCCCGCCGTGCCCTGCGGATCGGGCTCGGCGGCCCCGTCGGGTCCGGCAAGACCGCCACCGTGGCCGCGCTCTGCCGGGCCCTGCGGGACGAGTTGTCGCTCGCCGTCGTCACCAACGACATCTACACCCGTGAGGACGCCGAGTTCCTGCTGCGCGAGGCCGTACTGCCGCCCGAGCGGATCACCGCTGTCGAGACGGGAGCCTGCCCGCACACCGCCATCCGGGACGACATCTCCGCCAATCTCGAAGCCGTGGAGGACCTGGAGTACACGGTAGGGCCGCTCGATCTCGTTCTCGTGGAGTCCGGTGGCGACAACCTCACGGCCACGTTCTCCAAAGGACTCGTCGACGCCCAGATCTTCGTCATCGACGTCGCGGGCGGGGATGACATCCCGCGCAAGGGCGGTCCCGGTGTCACCACCGCCGATCTGCTCGTCGTCAACAAGACCGACCTTGCGCCGTACGTCGGCTCCGATCTCGCCCGGATGGCCGCCGACGCGAAGGCGCAGCGGGCGGGGCTGCCCGTCGTCTTCCAGTCGTTGCGGACCGAGGAGGGCGTCGGGAGTGTCGCCGCGTGGGTGCGGACGCGACTCGCCGCGTGGACGACGTGACCACCGGGGTGCGGGCCACCGCGCGGATCGTGGCCCGGGACGACGGCCGGGGCGGTACGTCCCTGCCGGTGCTGGCGGGCCAAGGCCCGCTCGCGCTGCGCCGCACCCGGGCGAGCGGTGACGGGGCGCGCGTGCTGCTCGTCGGCTCGATGAGCGGGCCTCTCGGCGGCGACCACTTCACGGTCCTGGCCGAGGTGGCGAGCGGCGCCCGGCTCGAGATGGGATCGGCCGCCGCCACCCTCGCGCTGCCCGGGCAGTCGAAGGGCGAGGCCCGCTACGACGTCCGGCTGGACGTGGCCGCCGGAGCCGAACTGCGCTGGCTGCCGGAACAGTTGATCTCGGCGCGGGGCAGTGACCTGCGCGTCTCCTCACGCATCGACCTCGCGGCGGGCGCCCGGCTCGTCCACCGGGAGGAACAGGTCCTCGGGCGCTTCGGTGAGGAACCCGGCCAGCTCACCAGCCGTCTCACCGTACGGCTGGACGGACGGCCGCTGCTCGACCAGGAGGTGTCGTGCGGCCCGGGCGCCCCCGGCGGTTGGGACGGGCCGGCCGTCCTCGCCGGCCATCGGGCACTCGGGCAACTGGCCGTCGTCCGGCCCGAGTTCGGCCCCTCTCCTGTGGGTGCGAGGATGCTCGGCGACTACGCCGCGCTCACCCCCCTGGCCGGACCCGCCGTCCTGGTCACCGCTGTTGCGCCCGATGCCCTGCGGCTGCGCCGGGTGCTGGACGAGGCGCTGCGCGACCTGGGCTGACGAGACCTCTCCGCTCAACGGAGAGTGACGTACCGGTTATCGGATTGGTAAAGAAAGTCAAGCAACCCCTATTCTCAGGTGGCTCACAGCCGACAAGATCCCCGTACCAATTCGGAACAAGGCACGGGGAGGTCCCACTTGAGGGGAATCAGACCGACGAGACGAGTCACCGCGCTCGGTTCCGCGGGGGCGCTCGTCACGGCGACGCTGATAGCCGGCGCCGTGGCGGCACCGTCGGCCACCGCCGACACGCGCCACGGCCAGGACCGGGAAGCGCGCGGGGCCGCGATCGCCGCGGCGCGCGCCGCCAAGACCGGAATCAACTGGCAGGACTGCCCGGCCGACTGGGGTCTGGCGAAGCCCATCCAGTGCGGTTGGGTCACCGTTCCACTCGACTACGCCCACCCGGACGGCAAGCAGATCAAGCTCGCTGTCGACCGTATCGGGAACACGGGCACCAAGGACGAGCGCCAGGGCGCTCTCGTCTACAACCCGGGCGGCCCCGGCGGCTCGGGGCTGCGCTTCCCCACCCGGGTGACCAACAAGAACCCGATCTGGGCCAATGTGGCGAAGGCCTACGACTTCGTGGGCTTCGACCCCCGCGGCGTCGGCCACTCGGCGCCCATCTCCTGCGCGGACCCCCAGGAGTTCGTGAAGGCTCCCAAGGCGGACCCGGTCCCCGACTCCGAGGCGGACAAGCTCGCTCAGCGCAAGCTCGCCGGTGAGTACGCGGAGGGGTGCCTCGAGCGCACCGGCCGCGCGATGCTGCAGCAGATGACCACGCCCAACACGGTGCGTGACCTGGACGTCATCCGCGCCGCCCTGGGCGAGAAGAAGCTCAACTACCTGGGCGTCTCGTACGGCACGTACATCGGCGCCGTCTACGGCACGCTCTTCCCGGGTCACCTGCGCCGCATGATCGTCGACAGCGTGGTCAACCCGTCGCGCGAGAAGATCTGGTACCAGGCCAACCTGGACCAGGACGTCGCGTTCGAGGGCCGCTGGAAGGACTGGGAGGACTGGGTCGCGGCCAACGACGCGGCCTTCCACCTCGGCACCACCCGGGCCGCGGTGCAGGCGAAGTGGCTCGAGCTGCGGGCCACCGCGAAGAAGAGCCCCATCGGCGGGGTCGTGGGCCCGGCCGAGCTGATCTCCTTCTTCCAGAGCGCCCCGTACTACGACTCCTCGTGGGTGCCGGTGGCCACCGTCTTCAGCAAGTACGTCGCCGGTGACACCCAGGCGCTCGTGGACGCTGCCGCGCCCGACCTGTCGGACACGGCCGGGAACATCGCGTCGGAGAACGGCAACGCCGTCTACACGGCCGTCGAGTGCACTGACGCCAAGTGGCCGACGAGCTGGCAGAAGTGGGACCGGGACAACACCCGGCTCAACAAGGACTACCCGTTCATGACGTGGGCGAACGCCTGGATGAACCTGCCGTGCGCCACCTGGCCGGTCAAGCAGCAGACCCCGCTGAACGTGAAGACCGGCAAGGGCCTGCCGACCGTCCTGATCGTGCAGTCCACCCGTGACGCCGCGACGCCGTTCGACGGCGCGGTCGAACTGCACAAGCGCTTCGAGGGCTCCCGTCTGATCATCGAGAAGGACGCGGGCTCCCACGGCGTGACCGGTCTGGTCAACCCGTGCATCAACAGCCGGGTCGACACGTACCTGCTGACCGGCAAGACGGACGGCGCCGACGTGACGTGCACTCCGCACGCCACCCCGAAGCCGTAACCGCAGGGCAACGCAACGCGAGGGGGCGGCCGGAATCCCGGCCGCCCCCTCGTCGTCCCTGGTGCCGTCAGGAGCACCGGGGAGGTGTTGGACGCGCTGCAGCGGCCCTGGAGACCCTTAGTAGGGGCCGTTGACGTTGTCGATCGAGCCGTAGCGGTGGTACGCGTAGTTGCACGCGGCGGTGATGTTGGCGACCGGGTCGTAGATGTCCCATGAGGTGCCGGGGACGTGGTACGCCTGGAAGGTCGGGTCGATCACCTGGAGCAGGCCCTTGGAGGGGATGCCCTTCGCGGCGTTGGAGTCCCACAGGTTGATGGCCTTGGGGTTGCCGGAGGACTCACGCATCAGGTTGCGGTAGATGCCGTTGTAGGACCCCGGAATGCCGTGCTGGGCCATGACGTCCAACGACTCCTTGATCCAGCCGTCCAGGTTGTTGGCGTAGGTCTTGGCCGGGGTGGCGGCCTTGGCCGGAGTGGCGGTCTTGGCCGGGGTGGCGGCCTTCGTGGTGGTGGCGGCCTTGGCCGGGGCGGCGGCCTTCGTGGCGGTGGTGTCGCCGGCGGGCGAGGACGAGCCGTCGGGAAGGACCAGGACCTGACCGATCGCGAGGCGGTCGTAGCGGTAGACGTCGTTGGCGTCCGCGAGGGCCTGCCAGCCTCCCGGCACCTGGTACTTGTGGGCGATCCGGTACAGCGTGTCGCCCGGCTGGACGGTGTAGGTGGAGGGGGACGCCTTGGTGGGCGCGGAGGGGCTGGTGTCCGACGGCAGGGCCAGGACCTGGCCGGGCATCAGGGTGTACGGGCTGGAAATCTCGTTCGCCGATGCGAGGGCCTGCCAGCCACCGGGCACGTTCTCGGCCCGGGCGATCCTGTACAGGGTTTCGCCGTCCTGGACGGTGTGGGTGGTTCCGAGCGTCTTGGCGGCGGGTGCGGCGCTGGCGGACTGGACTGTGCTCAGCACGGCCGTGCAGGCCAAGGCGAACATGCCGACGACGGTCGTGCGACCCCCGAGTCGGCGGGCCCTGGGCCGTCGATGGGATGCGGGAATAGGCATGATGCGGACCTCGTTCTGGGGATTACTTGCCCGCAGCTGCCGGTTCCCTCGACAGACAGCCCCGCATTTCGTTTAGCGGTGCGCTGCGGCGGAGTCATTCTTAGCCGCCGCAAATAACAGGACAATTGCTTTGCCAACTAAGTCGGCTAGTTGTCCTGCATGACGATCACCGTGTTTACCCCAGGAATTCGGGAAATTAAAAGATCCGTAAGGCACTAACCGCCTTCGTAAGTGAATTGCGTCACCCCGCCTTGCGGGATTGCCGGTGGCGCGCAAGGGGGAATGCATGTCATGCTCGGATTTAAGTGGGCAATGACAGTTAAATTCCCTAATCGCCCCAAAACTAACTAATCGGGGTTTAGGTATTTAGCGCATCAAAACGGACATGCAGCTGTCATTCACCGAGTGAGGCGGGCATGCCCCTTTCCGCCGTGCGCCGTCAACTCAGCGGCAGGCGGGGGAGTTTGCGGGTCCGTTCCGCCTTCTCCTCGGACTCCTGCGCCTTGACGACGGCCGCGTACTGGTCGACGTACTCCTGCTCGGAGAGGGTCAGGATGGCGTACATGATCTCGTCGGTGACCGCGCGCAGGATGGCCTTCTCGTTCTCCATGCCGGCGTAGCGGGAGAAGTCCAGGGGCTTGCCGAACCGGATCACCACCGGGTGGATGCGCGGAACGACCTGACCCGGCGGCTGGGCCTCGAAGGTGCCGATCATCGCGCAGGGGATCACCGGGACCCGGGCCTTGAGTGCCATTGCCGCGACGCCCACCTTGCCTTTGTAGAGGCGGCCGTCGTGAGAGCGGGTGCCCTCCGGGTAGATGCCCAGCAACTCGCCTTTGTGCAGCACGCGGAGGCCTTCTCGGATCGCTGCTTGCCCGGCCTCTTTGCCGGAGCGATCAACGGGAATCTGTCCTGCGCTTCGGAAGAACGCTGCGGTGAGACGGCCTTTGATTCCCGGGCCCGTGAAGTACTCGGCCTTCGCGAGAAACGTGATGCGCCGCTTGAGAATTGCGGGCATCAAGAAGTGGTCGGCGAAGGAGAGGTGATTGCTGGCGACGATCGCCGGGCCGTCCGCAGGAACGTGTTCCAGTCCCTCGATGCGCGGCCGGAAGACCAACCTGAGCAGCGGTCCGAGAAGGACGTATTTGAGCAGGTAGTAGAACAAGGGGGCGCTCCTCACTCCGGCGGATCGGCTCAACCGTCGCGTTCCAGCAGCTCAACCGGCCTGTTGTGGGGCGCAAGTCTAGGCTCAGGCGGGGGTCGCCGGAACCATGTGCGGCCGTACTCGGCCTGATGGCACCCTTCCTGACGGATCGACAGGAAAAACAGAGCCCCGAAACCGTTTCGTGCGGTCCGCGAGGGGCGGACCGCACGAAACGGACAGTGGCACTGCGCGGTGGATGATCACAGATATTCGTCGTCTCCCTGCTCGGGGTGGGCACTCTCGTCGTCCGTCCGGCGGCCGCGCTGCTGCTGCTCCTGCCGGTGCTGGCGTTCCTGACGTGCCTGCTCCTGGGCGCCGAGGGTCTCCTCGGTCATGTCCCTGAGGTGACCCGATTCATCCGCGTACGGGTCGCGTCCCCGGTCGGTCATGTCGGCTCACTCCTCGATGAGGTGAGGGAAGGGCGCAGCTCCGCCCCTCTCGATCAGCGTGGCACGCGTCGTATTCACCCGCATATCGGCTCCGCGACGCGTCTGCGGGATGCCGGGCCCACCGTGAGGTGCCTCGGCGCTCACCAGGTACGGCGGACCGCGTGGAGTGCCTTCAAGGCCCCCTGGAGCTCACCCAGGCGCTCTGCCGGGCGGCCTGGGGCGGCGAGGCTGCGGCCCCGGCGCCGGTTTCGCCAGTATCGTGCGCGCCGGAGGTGGGGCTGCATGGCGGTGCAGGTTGCGGTGTGCGGGCCGGCGCAGTGCGGCGAACGGGAGCGAGCCCTCGCCTACGAGCTGGGCCGGCTGCTGGCGGAGCGCGGGGCCGCGGTGATCTGCGGCGGGCACGGCGGGGTCATGGCCGCGGTGGCGGCGGGCGCACGGTCGCGCGACGGCCTCGTGGTCGGAGTGCTGCCGGGGGCCGATCGCGCCGGTGCCGCTCCGGATCTGAGCGTCGCGATCGCCACCGGCCTCGGGCAGGCGCGCAACAGCGTGATCGTGCACAGCGGGGACGCCATCATCGTGGTGGGCGGATCCTGGGGCACGCTCTCCGAGCTGGCCCTCGCCGTGCGTCGGGGCGGGGTGCCCGTGGTCCAGCTGGGGGAGGGGTGGCGGCTCGTGGACCGGGACGGGCGGGAGCCGCCTGGGGTCCGGCGCGCGAGAACGCCTGCCGAGGCGCTGGAGCTCACCGGGCTGTGGGACTGACGGTGCCCTTGGTCCGGCTCGGTGAGGGCTGGGGCTCGTTGGCGGGGAGGGACGGGGTCCGCCCGGGGCTCGGCACGCGTGGACGCCTGGCGAGGCGCTGCAGCTCACCAGGCGGTGGGACTGATGCCGGCTCGGTGAGGGTCGGCGGCTCATCGGCACGGACGGGCGGGAGCCCCCGGGGCTCGGCGCGCGCGTATGCCCGCCGGGGTACGGGACCTCAGCGGGCTGTCGGGCCGATGACCGGCGGGACGGCACCCGGGGGACAGGCGCGGCAGCCCCCGGGTGTGCGTCGTGTCAGGCCGTCAGGGCCTTCTCCAGGGTCCGCAGCGCCGAGCGCAGCTCCTCCTCCGTGATCGTCAGCGGCGGAGCCAGGCGGATCGTCGACCCGTGGGTGTCCTTGACCAGGATCCCCTCCCGCATCAGCCGCTCGCTGATCTCACGGCCCGTGCCGATGACAGGGTCCACGTCGACGCCCGCCCACAGCCCGCGCGACCGGAAGCCCACGACTCCCTTGCCGACGAGCGCGGCGAGCTCGTCCCGCAGCACCTCGCCCAGCTCGGCGGCCCGGCGCTGGTACTCACCCGTCTCCAGCAGGCCCACCACCGCCGAACCGACCGCGGCGGCCAGCGGGTTGCCGCCGAACGTCGAGCCGTGCTCGCCGGGCCGCAGCACGCCGAGGACGTCCCGGCGCGCCACCACCGCGGACACCGGCACGATGCCGCCGCCGAGTGCCTTGCCGAGCAGCAGGACGTCCGGCACGACCCCCTCGTGCTCCACGGCCATCGTGCGGCCGGTGCGGCCGAGGCCGGACTGGATCTCGTCGGCGACGAACAGGCACCCGGCACGGCGGGTGAGGTCGCGCACCCCGGCGAGATAGCCCTCGTCCGGGATGATCACACCCGCCTCGCCCTGGAGGGGCTCGATCAGTACAGCCGCCGTCGTCTCGTCGACCGCCGCCTCCAGTGCGGCCAGGTCGTTGTAGGGGACGACCCGGAAGCCCGGGGTGAACGGGCCGAAGCCCGACCGCGCCGTCTCGTCCGTGGAGAAGCTGACGATCGTCGTCGTACGGCCGTGGAAGTTGCCGTCCGCGACCACGATCGTCGCCCGGTCGGCGGGCACGCCCTTGACCTCGTACGCCCACTTGCGGGCCACCTTGACGGCGCTCTCCACCGCCTCCGCGCCCGTGTTCATGGGCAGCACCATGTCCAGGCCGGTCAGGGCGGCGAGAGATTCGGCGAACTCGGCCAGCTGGTCGTTGTGGAAGGCACGGGACGTGAGGGTCAGCCGGTCCAGCTGGCGGTGCGCCGCCTCGATGAGCACCGGGTTGCGGTGCCCGAAGTTGAGGGCCGAGTAGCCGGCGAGCATGTCGAGATACCGGCGGCCCTCGACGTCCTCCACCCAGGCGCCCTCGGCGCGGGCCACGACCACGGGCAGCGGGTGGTAGTTGTGCGCGAGGACCGGCTCCTCGGCGCTGATCAGCTCGGCGGACGAACGCGTGCGGGCGGGTGCGGTCATGGACGGATCTCCTGGGTGCAGCACTTGATGCCTCCGCCGGCCTTGTGGAACTCGGAGAGGTCGACGGGGACGGGGTCGTAGCCGTGGTCGGCGAGCCGGGCGGCCAGCGCCTCCGCCTTCGGCGCGATGAAGACGTGGCGACCGTCGGAGACGGAGTTGAGCCCGAAGGCCATCGCGTCGTCGCGGGTGGCGAGCACCGCGTCCGGGAACAGCCGGGCGAGCACCTCGCGGCTGCCGGGTGAGAACGCCTCCGGGTAGTACACGATGTTGTCGTCGTCGAGGACGAACAGCGCCGTGTCCAGGTGGTAGAAGTACGGGTCCACCAGGGTCAGGCTGATCACCGGGTGCCCGAAGAACTCCTGCACCTCGCGGTGCGCCTCACGGGTCGTGCGGAATCCGGTGCCTGCCAGGACGTACCGTCCCGTCCAGACCAGATCGCCCTCGCCCTCGCAGACCGACTCGGGGCGATGGACGTCGAAGCCGGCCGCCTTGAACCACGTCTCGTAGTGGACGGACTCGGGGCGCCGCTCGGGCGCGTGGAACAGGGATCCGAAGACGCGGCCGTCGACGACGACCGCTGAGTTCGCGGCGAACACCATGTCCGGGAGTCCGGCGACCGGGTCCACCGCGTCGACGCTGTGGCCATGGGCACGGTAGGTGTCCATCAGCGCCAGCCACTGCTCCTGAGCCAGATCGACGTCGACCTTGGTGTCAGGATGCATCCAGGGATTGATCGCGTACTGCACGGCGAAATGTCTGGGTTCGCAGACGAGGAAGCGCCGCCGCCGCGGCACACGGATGTCGGGCACAGAGGGGTTCCTCCGCTTCCTGGGGGTGTCGAACTGAGGGTTGGCACCAAGGTAGGAAGTGACGCAGACGGGCGACAAGAAACGAAGACTGCGCGTCCGCGCAGCAATACTGCGTCTTCGAGCTGGTCAGCGCATGTCTGTTGCGCCATCCGGGGCAGCAAGGCTGGCTCCGGCCTCCGGACTCTCCGGCAGCAGGTGGGATAGGACCATCACGCTGATCGTCTTCCGGATGAACGGCTCCGTACGGATGCGCTCCAGCACCTCCTCGAAGTGCTCGACGTCCCGCGCCCGTACATGCAGCAGCGCGTCGGCGCCACCGGTCACGGTCATCGCCGCGACGATCTCCGGGTGGTTGCGCACCACCTCCGCCAGACGCCGGGGCGGCGCCGCGCCCTCGCAGTACACCTCCACGTACGCCTCGGTGCGCCAGCCCAGCGCAGCCGGCTTCACCGTGGCCGTGAACCCGGTGATCACACCCGTCTCGCGCAGCCGGTCGACGCGGCGTTTGACCGCGGTCGACGACAGGCCGACGGCGGCGCCGATCTCGGCGAAACTGGTCCTCGCGTTCGCCACGAGTGCGGTGACGATCTTCCGGTCGAGCTCGTCGAACGGCGTCGGCCTGCTGTTCATGCGGGCACTGTATCCAGCAGGAACGTCCATGTTCCGCACATGGGCAGGCGTACGGAATCCACCTACACTCCACGTTCATGCTGCGCGCTCTCGCCGTCGACGACGAACGCCCCTCTCTGGAGGAACTCCTGTATCTGCTGCGCGCGGATCCGCGGATCGGCAGCGTGGAGGGTGCGAGCGACGCGACCGAGGCGCTGCGTCACATCAACCGCGCCCTGGAGTCGGGTCCCGGCGGCCCCGACGCGGTCGACGTCGTCTTCCTCGACATCCACATGCCCGGACTCGACGGTCTGGAGATGGCCAGACTGCTGACCGGCTTCGCCCGGCCGCCGCTCGTCGTGTTCGTCACCGCCCACGAGGGCTTCGCCGTACAGGCCTTCGACCTCAAGGCCGTCGACTACGTTCTGAAGCCGGTACGCCGGGAGCGGCTCGCCGAGGCCGTGCGCCGGGCCGCGCAGCAGCGGGAGACCGCGCCGCTGATACCCCTGCACGAGCCCGACCCCGACCACATATCCGTGGAGCTCGGCGGCGTGATGCGGTTCGTGCCCGTCGAGGACATCACCCATGTGGAGGCGCAGGGCGACTACGCCCGTCTGCACACCGTCCAGGGCAGCCATCTCGTGCGGATCCCGTTGTCCACCCTGGAGGAGCGCTGGCGCTCGCGCGGATTCGTCCGGATCCACCGCAGTCACCTCGTGGCGCTGCGCCACATCGACGAGTTCCGCCTGGACGCGGGCACGGTGAGCGTCCTCGTCGACTCCGTGGAACTCCAGGTCAGCCGACGGCACGCCCGCGAACTGCGGGAGCTGCTGATGCGCCGGACCACGGGACGGTGAGGGGAGACGTGCCCCAGGACCCCGCCGAACGCCGCGTCGTCGTCACCGGGCCGCCCCGGCGCACCCGCCCGGCCTCCGGGTACTACCGTCCGCGTACCGAGATCGACGAGCAGACCACCCTCGGTCACACCTATGTCCGCTCGCTGATGCGCAGCCAGCTCAGGGCCGCACTCGTCGTCCTCACGGTGCTCGTGCTCCTGGTGGGCCCCCTGCCCCTGGTCTTCGCCACCACGCGCAAAGCCGACCTGGAATGGGTCGTACTGGGCTTCTGCCTCTATCCGCCGCTGGTCCTGCTCGCTCGCTGGTACGTACGCCGCGCCGAGCGCAACGAGAAGGACTTCGTCCGTCTCGTAGAGGACCGCTGAGGTGCCGTCGTGAACCAGAACTACTCGATCCCGGCGGTCGCCCTCGTCGTCCTCGCCACCGTCTTCGTCGGCGCGTTCGGTCTGCGCATCTCGCGCACCACCTCCGACTTCTACGTCGCCTCCCGCACCGTGGGGCCCCGGCTCAACGCGGCCGCGATCAGCGGCGAGTACCTGTCCGCCGCCTCCTTCCTGGGCATCGCGGGGCTCGTCCTCGTCCAGGGCCCCGACATGCTGTGGTACCCGGTCGGCTACACCGCGGGCTATCTCGTCCTGCTCCTGTTCGTCGCCGCCCCGCTGCGTCGCTCGGGTGCCTACACGCTCCCCGACTTCGCCGAGGCGCGCCTGGCCTCGCAGCAGGTGCGCAGGCTCGCCGGCGCCTTCGTGGTCGGCGTCGGCTGGCTCTATCTGCTGCCCCAACTCCAGGGCGCTGGGCTCACCTTGACCGTGCTCACCGGCGCGCCCGACGCGCTGGGCTGTGTCATCGTCGCCATCGTGGTGGTCGCGACCGTCGCGGCCGGCGGCATGCGCAGCATCACCTTCGTCCAGGCCTTCCAGTACTGGCTCAAACTCACCGCACTGCTCGTCCCTGCGCTCTTCCTGGTGCTGGCCTGGCAGGGGGACGGTGCTCCGCGCGACGCCTTCGCGGAACCGCCCGCCTTCCGTGACCATCGGGTCGTACGGATCGACGACGGCCTGGAGCTGAATCTGTCCCGCCCGCTCGACGTCACCGTCACGGGCACGGTCGACGGCCGCCGGTACACCGGGGGTCCTGCGCACCTCGCCACGGGTGCCCACCGCATCGAGCGCGGCACCCTGCTGACCTTCGGCAAGGGCGACCCCGTCCCTGTCGCCGACCGTGGCTCCAACGGAGGTATGTCGACCTCGCTGGCCTCCGGTCGCGAGGAACGTCCGCTGTACGCCACATACGGGCTGATCCTCGCCACCTTCCTCGGCACCATGGGGTTGCCGCATGTCGTCGTCCGCTTCTACACCAGCCCCCACGGCGTCGCGGCCCGCCGCACCACCGTCGCCGTGCTGGCGCTGATCGGCGCCTTCTACCTGCTGCCGCCCGTCTACGGGGCGCTGGGCCGGCTCTACGCTCCCGAACTCACCCTCAGCGGGGACGCGGACGCCGCGGTGCTGCTGCTGCCCGACCGGATGATCGGGGGCATCGGCGCGGATCTGCTGGGTGCGCTGATCGCGGGCGGTGCCTTCGCCGCCTTCCTGTCCACGGCCTCCGGGCTGACCATGGCCGTGGCCGGGGTGCTCACCCAGGACGTGCTGCCGTCGCGGGGCGTACGGCACTTCCGCCTCGGCACCCTGCTGGCGATGGCGGTACCGCTCGCGGCGAGCGTCCTGGTGGGCGGGCTTCCGGTGGCCGACGCGGTGGGGCTCGCGTTCGCGGTGTCCGCGTCGTCGTTCTGCCCGTTGCTCGTGCTGGGCATCTGGTGGCGGCGGCTGACCCCGCCGGGGGCGGCGGCGGGCATGCTGATCGGGGGCGGTTCGGCGTTCGTCGCGGTGGCGGCGACGATGGCGGGCTATCCCGGCACCGGGACCGGCACCCTGTACGCCCTGCTCGCCTGGCCCGCGCTGTGGTCGGTGCCGCTCGGGTTCCTGACCATGGTGCTCGTGTCCCTGGCCACACCCGGCCGGGTGCCCAGCGGTACGGCGGCGATCCTGGCCCGGTTCCATCTGCCCGAGGAACTGCGCGCGGAGGTGCAGACGTGAGCGGTTTCCTCGCCGGGCTGTGCGTGGCCGTACTCCCTTTGCTCGCCGCCGGTTTCTGGCTGGGACGGCGCACGGCGCGCCCCGAGAACCTCGGTGGCCTCGGTACGCCCGTCGAGCACGCCACCTTCCAGACCCTGCACACCGCCTCCCTCGCGGCGCCGCCCCTGCGCGCCGGGCTCACCGAGGAGACGGCCCGCAGGTCCGCGCGCCGGCTGCGTACCCTGCTCGGCACCGACGCCCTCTGCCTGACCGACCGGGAGACCGTGCTGGCCTGGGACGGCGCGGGGGAGCACCATCGCGACGAGGTGCTGGACCGGCTCGGGGGCCCGTTGGAAAGCGGCCGCGGTGAGGCCTTCCGCCTCCGGTGCGCCGAGCCGGACTGCCCATGTCGCTGGGCCGTCGTCGCCCCGCTCACGGTGGACGACCGGGTGCACGGGGCACTTGTGGCCTGTGCGCCCCGCGAGTCCGCGGTCCTCGTCCGGGCCGCGGGCGAGGTCGCCCGCTGGGTTTCCGTGCAACTGGAGCTGGCGGACCTCGACCGGTCCCGCACCCGGCTCATCGAGGCGGAGATCAGGGCGCTGCGTGCCCAGATCTCCCCGCACTTCATCTTCAACTCGCTCGCCGTGATTGCCTCGTTCGTCCGCACCGACCCCGAGCGCGCCCGTGAACTCCTGCTGCAGTTCGCCGACTTCACCCGCTACTCGTTCAGGCGGCACGGCGACTTCACCACCCTCGCCGACGAACTCCACGCCATCGACCACTATCTGGCGCTGGTGCGGGCCCGCTTCGGCGACCGGCTCTCGGTCACCCTCCAGATCGCGCCCGAGGTGCTGCCGGTGGCGCTGCCGTTCCTGTGCCTTCAGCCGCTGGTGGAGAACGCCGTCAAGCACGGCCTGGAGGGCACCACCGACAAGCGCCACATCAGCATCAGCGCGCAGGACGCGGGCGCCGAGGCCCTGGTCGTCATCGAGGACGACGGCGTCGGCATGGAGCCGGAGCTGCTGCGCCGCATCCTCGCCGGCGAGGCCGGTCCGTCGGGCGGTATCGGCCTGTCGAACGTGGACGACCGGCTGCGCCAGGTCTACGGCGACGACCACGGGCTCGTCATCGAGACCGCGGTGGGAGCGGGCATGAAGATCACCGCCCGGTTGCCGAAGTACCAGCCGGGTGTGCACTCGGCGGGACGACTGCCCCGGCAGTGACGGTCAGCTGTCCCGGGTGGCCACCATGCCGAGGGTGATCAATCCGAGGACGACCCACCCGAACCACAGCCACCCGCTGCTGCCGAGCGCCACCGTGTAGGCCGTCACCACAACGAGCCCACCGACGGTCAGCACCCCCATCGTCTTCGTGGAACCGGGCATCGCGACACCCTCCTCATGGTTCGTCCTCTCCCATGGTGCCCCGTTCTGCGTGAGTACGGTGTGCATGACGGAAGAGTTCCGACGAACAGGCCACCCTTACCCCGGCGGGCGACGTCGCGGTCGTGGTCCTTGGGCCGCCGTCCGCTGGTGGCGGATGCCGACGTCACGGGCGCCGAACTGACGGCCGCAGTGCTCGTGGACGGCGACTTGCCGGTGGAGGGCGCACCGGTGGCGCCGGTCGCCGAGCCGGACACGGGCGGGCGAGTGCTGCCGGGCGGTGAGGAGGAGCCGCCCGCGGTGCGTCCGCCGCCCGCCGGCGACGATGCCGGCTCACCGGACGTCGGCGGCGTCGAGCGGTGAGGCAGAACTCAGCGGCCGCGTGCGTTGAGTGATGCCAGGTAGGCGTTGTACGCCTCGAGTTCCTTGTCGCCGTCCCGGTCCGCCGCGCGGTCCTTACGCCTGGCCTGCCGCTGCTCGGAGCCGTACCACTGGAAGAGCAGGGCCAGGAGCACCAGCACGGAGGGGATTTCGCTGAACGCCCAGGCGATGCCGCCGGCCGCGGTCTGGTCCGACAGGGGGTCGATGCCCAGTGAGGCGGGCGGATGCAGGTAGGTGCCGACCATGGGCGAGGACGCCATCATCAGTGCGATGCCGAAGAACGCGTGGAACGGCATGCCCGCGAACAGCTCCAGCATCCGCAGTAGGTGACCGGGGCGGTGCGGGCCGGGGTCGATGCCCATGATCGGCCAGAAGAACACCAGACCGACGGCGAGGAAGTGCACCATCATCGTGATGTGTCCGGCCTTGGACCCCATCAGGAAGTCGAAGATCGGGCTGAAGTAGAGCCCGTACAGGCTTGCGATGAACAGCGGGATCGTGAACGCCGGGTGGGTGATGATCCGCATGTAGCGGCTGTGCAGCAGCATCAGCAGCAGTTCGCGGGGCCCCTTGCGGCCGCGGCCCGCGGTCGGCAGCGCGCGCAGCGCCAGAGTGATCGGCGCGCCGAGCAGAATCAGGATCGGGGACAGCATGCTGATCACCATGTGCTGCACCATGTGCACGCTGAACATGACCATGCCGTAGTCGTTGAGCTTGGTGCACATGACCAGCATCACGGTGAGCACACCGATGACATACGCGACGGTGCGTCCCACGGGCCACTTGTCGCCGCGGCGGACGAGCCGTGCGACACCCCAGCCGTACAGCGCGAGCCCGGCCAGGCAGGCGACCAGGAAGAACGGGTCCGCCGACCACTCGAGCCCCCGCCCCAGCGTGAAGGGCGGCAGATCCATGGTCATGCCGTGCCCGCCGTGATCCATCCGCCGGCTCCTGGTTCGTGGGGGTTGCGCGCTGTCTGTCCACAGCTGTCTGTCCGCACCCAGAGTAGAACCGCCCCCGGTCGCCGCTGCGACCGGGGGCGGACTTTCAGGCACCTACGGGATCAGTACCGCATTACAGGACGCACTCCGCCTCGGCGTACCGCTCCGACGGCACCGTCTTCAGCGTCTCCACCGCCTCCGCCAGCGACACCATCACGATGTCGGTGCCGCGCAGCGCGGTCATGTTCCCGAACTCGCCGCGGTGCACCGCCTCGACGGCGTGCCAGCCGAAGCGGGTGGCGAGCACGCGGTCGTACGCCGTCGGCGTACCGCCGCGCTGGACATGGCCGAGGATCACCGGGCGCGCCTCCTTGCCGAGCCGCTGCTCCAGCTCCAGGGAGAGCTGTCGGGCGATGCCCGCGAAGCGCTCGTGGCCGTAGACGTCCTTGCCGCCCTCGTCGAAGTCCATGGTGCCCGCCTTCGGCTTGGCGCCCTCGGCGGCGACGACGATCGCGAACCGCTTGCCGGCGTCGAACCGCTCGCCCACCCGGGCCGCCAACTCCTCGATGTCGAAGGGGCGTTCCGGCACGACGATGGCGTGGGCGCCGGCGGCCATGCCGGAGTGCAGCGCGATCCAGCCGGTGTGGCGGCCCATGACCTCCACGATCAGCACCCGCTGGTGGGACTCGGCGGTGGTCTTCAGCCGGTCGAGGGCCTCGGTGGCCACGCCCACGGCCGTGTCGAACCCGAAGGTGACGTCCGTGACAGCGATGTCGTTGTCGATGGTCTTCGGCACGCCGACGATCGGCAGGCCGTTGTCGGAGAGCAGCCGGGCCGCCTTGAGCGTGCCCTCACCGCCGATCGGGATGATCGCGTCGAGACCCAGCTCCTCGACATGGCCCCTGGCCCGCTCCACACCGTCCCGCAGGTGCTCGGGACGGACCCGGGAGGAGCCGAGGATGGTGCCGCCGCGAGTCAGGATGCCGCTCACCGCGTCGAGGTCGAGCTTGAGGTAGTCGCACTCCAGGAGACCCTTCCAGCCGTCCCGGAAGCCGATGACCTCGTCGCCGTGGTCGACGACGGCGCGGTGCACGACGGACCGGATGACGGCGTTCAGGCCGGGGCAGTCGCCGCCGGACGTGAGGACACCAATGCGCATAGCCCGAAATACCTTCTCAACGTGGGCCGGGGACCGGACCACGTTGTCCGGTTCGATCCCCGCCACCCTACCGGCGACAGGGGGCGGGGAGGCACCGTGCGTCCGCCTGCTGGACGTGCCCGCTCACCTGTGCGGACAGGCCGTCAGACGGGCCCGCCGTACCGGGTCGTCCGGCGGGTCGACGCGCTCCCGGCGGGCCCTGAGGAACCGTTTCGGGGCCGTGGCACGAAGGGCCTAGGCAGGCTGCTGGGCAGCGGTGATGCGCTCGTTGCGCAGCGCCTCGTACCAGCGGTCGTCGACGGGCGGGAGCGCGTTCACGTCGAGCGCCAGCTTCAGCAGCAGATCCGCGATCTGCGGGTTGCGCGCGAGGACGGGACCGTGCATGTACGTGCCGAAGACCGTGTCGTTGTACGCGCCCTCCGTGCCGTCGCCCGTGCCGTTGCCATTGCCGAACCGCACCTGCGCGAACGGGCGGGCGGTCGGGCCCACGTGGGTGACGCCCTGATGGTTCTCGAAGCCGGTGAGCTGGGGGAGGCCGAGGCGCGGGTCGATGTCGGCGAGCACGTCGCCGACGCACCGCTCGCCCTCGCCGCGTCCCGAGACCACGTCCAGTAGGCCGAGGCCCGGCTCCCGCTGCCCGAGGTCGTTGATGAACTCATGGCCCAGGATCTGGTAACCGGCGCAGACGGAGAAGACGATCGCGCCGTTCTCCACGGCCCGGTAGAGGCCGCCGTCGCGGCGTAGCCGCTCGGCCGCGAGCCGCTGCGGACGGTCCTCGCCGCCGCCGATCAGGTAGATGTCGCCGGAGGTGGGGATCGGCTGGTCGCTGCGCACGTCGAGCCGCGCCACGTCGAGGCCGCGCTGGCGGGCCCGGCGCTCCACGACGAGCGCGTTGCCCTGGTCGCCGTAGGTGCTCAGCAGGTCCGGGTAGATCCACACCAGACGCAGGCTGTTGTCACTCATCGATGATCGTCCTTCGTGGTCAGTTGCCGACGCGGCGGCGCAGGTCCTGGAACGCGGTGTAGTTCGCGATGACCTCGATCCGGCCCGGCGGGGCCTGCTGGACCGCCTGGTCGAGGTTCTCGCAGACCTGGAAGGACTGGTTGGCGACCTCCAGGCGGACGGCCAGGTCCAGCTTCCGGTCGCCGATGACGAAGATCGGGTGGCCGGTCAGCCGCGTGTACTCGACGTCCCACAGCCAGGAGGTGTCGGTGCCGTCCGCGCCGCGCGCGTTCACCGAGAGGATCACCGGGGCCGGCGGCGGGTCGATCAGCGAGAACGTCTCCAGCCAGCCGGCCGGGTTCTTGGCTAGCAGCAGGCGCAGGTCGCGGCCCTGGAACTGGACGACGTCGTAGCGCCCGGCCACCGCCTGGACCTGGTACATGCGCTCGAGGGCGACCTGCGGGGGGACGCCGAAGACGGCGGCGACGGCGGCCGAGGTGGTGGCGTTGGCCTTGTTGGCGCGGCCCGGCAGCTGGAGGTGGATCGGCCAGGCGGAGCCGTGCGGGTCGAGCACGTGGTCGCCGGACAGGGCCCAGGACGGGGTGGGCCGGCGGAAGCCGCACGCGCCGCAGTACCAGTCGTCGCCGGGGCGCTGCATCACACCGCCGCAGTTCGGGCAGGACCAGGCGTCGTCCTTCCACATCTGGCCGGCGGCGACCCAGATCACGTTGGGCGAGGAGGAGGCGGCCCACACGACAAGCGGGTCGTCCGCGTTGGCGACGATGACAGCCTTGGAACCGGCCAGGCCCTCACGCCAGTTCTCGGCCAGCATCCGGGTCTCGGCGGCGCGGTCGAGCTGGTCGCGGGAGAGGTTGAGCAGCGCGATGCACTTCGGGTCGGTGTCACGGGCGACCCCGGCGAGGTACTTCTCGTCGACCTCGATCACGCCGAACTTGGCCTCCGAGCCGCCGGCCAGCGCCGAGGTGATACCGGCGGGCATGTTGGCGCCGAGCGCGTTGGAGACGACCGGGCCCGCGGCGCGCAGCGCCTCCGCGATCAGCCGGGTGGTCGTGGTCTTGCCGTTGGTGGCGGAGACCAGAATGACGTCCAGGTTCTGGGCGAGCCGGGCGAGGAGGTCGGGGTCGAGTCTGAGCGCGACTCGGCCACCGATCACCGATCCGCTGCCGCGCCCCGCGGCCCGCGATGCCGCAGCGACCGCCTTGCCCGCGGTCACGGCCAGCTTGGCCCGCGGCGTCAGCGGGTCCGAGTTGCCTGCCATCAGTTCTCGATCCTCCTTGCGTACGGCGCCGCGCGCTGTCCCGGGCAACGTCTGGACCTCAGCCTATCGAGATCCATTCACGCACCCGAATCGCGGCACCATCCCGGCACCTGCACGGCTCTTCGGACCGTACCCTTGCCGCCATGCGACAAGGCTCGATCCCGGGCGCGCGAGGGCGCGTGAGGCCCGTCACCCTGCTCGGTGACAGTGTGCTCCACACACCCTGCGAGCCGGTCACCGACTTCGGTCCCGAACTCGCCCGGCTGGTCGAGGACATGTTCGCCACGATGTACGCCGCCCAGGGCGTGGGCCTGGCCGCGAATCAGGTCGGGGAGTCCCTGCGGGTGTTCGTGTACGACTGCGAGGACGACGAGGACGTCCGGCATGTGGGGCATGTGGTGAACCCGCGGCTCGTCGAGGCCGACGGCCTGGTGCTGCGCGGACCCGAGGGGTGCTTGTCGCTGCCGGGGCTCGAAGCGGGGACACAGCGGTACGACCACGCGGTCGTCGAGGGGTTCACGGTGGACGGCGAGCCGGTCACCGTGCACGGCACCGGGTGGTTCGCCCGGTGCCTGCAGCACGAGTGCGACCACCTCGACGGAGGCCTGTACGTGGACCGGCTCACCGGCTGGCGGCACCGCAAGGTGATGCGGCAGGCCGCCCGGGCGCCCTGGAGCCGCTAGGGCCGTGGCCGGTCGCCCCATGCGGCGGAGGCGCACACGGCACGGCTCCGCGCCTCTTTCGGGGCGGTTCAGAACCCGGGGCCTCCGATGCGGTCCCCGGCAGCGGCCAGCCGGCCCCACAGCAGATCCGCCAGACTCCGTACCAACTCGGCGCGGGAACAAGGACGTTCTCCCAGCCACCAGTCTCCGGCCGCGTGCATCATGCCGACGATGCCGTGTCCCCAGATCCGGGCGAGCTGGTGGCTGCCCGGCCCGAGGTCCAGCCGCTCCTCGATGAAGACGGCCAGCTCCTCACCCATCCGGCGCAGCACCGGAATGGAGTGCCGTCCCGTGTCGAAGCCCTGGTCGCTGGCCTGGTCGCTCTGCGAGGCACCCTCCGCCGGATGCATCAGGAAGCGGTAGACCTGGGGTCGTGCCTCGATGGCCGCGAGATAGGTGTCCAGCGTGGACTCGACCCGCTCCCGTCGGTCGGAGGGCGCGTCCAGCGCCGCGCGCAGGGATGCGAGCAGCGCGTCCGTGTGCCGTTTGGCCAGTGCGGCGTAGAGGCCGCCCTTGTCGCCGAAGTGGCGGTAGAGGATCGGCTTGGTGATGCCGGCTTCCGCGGCGATGGCGTTCATCGAGGCCCCAGGGCCGTCGCGCAGCACCACCCGGTCGGCGGCCTCCAGCAGCTCGCGCCGTCGGCGGTCGGCGGACCGCTGCTGCTCGGCCCGCTGCGTGGTGTCCATGATCTCTCCCCACCCGTGCTGTATCGGTGACGCCTGCGCAAACTAACACTGAAACGCAGGTCGGTATCGAACGAGCTGCCGACCGCCCGGTGAAGCTGTGCCGCTCCGGCCAGGGAGTTGACTTTCCTACTGGTGAGTAACAGACTGCGGTTACCGCAAGTAACACGCTAGCGCAGTGCTGGAGGGGACATGGCCGAGTTCACCATGGAGCTCAACGACGAACAGAAGGAGGTCAGGGACTGGTTGCACGGTTTCGCCGCCGATGTGATCCGCCCCGCGGCCGCCGAATGGGACGAGCGTGAGGAGACTCCCTGGCCGGTCATCCAGGAGGCCGCGAAGGTCGGAATCTACTCCCTGGACTTCTACACTCAGCAGTACTTCGATCCCACAGGCCTCGGCATCCCGATGGCCATGGAGGAGCTCTTCTGGGGCGACGCGGGTATCGCGCTCTCCATCGTGGGTACCGGCCTCGCTGCCGTGGGCGTCATCGCCAACGGCACCGAGGAGCAGATCGGCACCTGGATCCCCAAGATGTACGGCGATGTCAACGATGTCAAGGTGGCCGCCTTCTGCTCGTCGGAGCCCGACGCCGGCTCCGACGTGGCCTCCATGCGTACCCGGGCCGTGTACGACGAGGCCAAGGACGAGTGGGTGATCAACGGCACAAAGACCTGGGCGACGAACGGCGGCATAGCCAACGTCCACGTCGTCGTCGCCGTCGTCGATCCGGAGCTGGGCTCCAAGGGCCACGCCTCGTTCATCGTCCCGCCGAACACCCCCGGCCTCGCCCAGGGCCAGAAGTTCAAGAAGCACGGCATCCGTGCCTCGCACACCGCCGAGGTGATCCTCGACAACGTGCGCGTCCCCGGCTCCTGCCTGCTCGGCGGCAAGGAGAAGCTGGACGAGCGGCTCGCCAGGGCCCGGGAGAAGGCGAAGGCGGGCGGGACGGGGGAGAGGGTGAAGAACGCGGCCATGGCCACGTTCGAGGCGTCCCGGCCCGCCGTGGGCGCGATGGCCGTGGGCACCGCCCGGGCCGCCTACGAGGTGGCACTCGACTACGCGAAGACGCGTGAGCAGTTCGGGCGTCCGATCATCGACAACCAGGGTGTCGCCTTCCAGCTCGCGGACATGCGGACGCAGATCGACGCCGCTCGTCTGCTGGTCTGGCGGGCCTCGTGGATGGCGATCAGCGGCAAGCAGTTCACGGCGGCCGAGGGCTCCATGTCGAAGCTGTTCGCGAGCGAGACGGCCAAGAAGGTCACGGCCCAGGCGATACAGATCCTCGGCGGCAACGGCTACACGCGGGAGTACCCGGTGGAGCGGATGCACCGCGATGCGGCCATCTACACGATCTTCGAGGGGACGAGCGAGATCCAGCGGCTGGTGATCGCCCGTACGCTGGCGGGGATGCCCATTCGCTAGGCGGCGGGGGCGGTGCGGCCCGGGTCAACGATGCTTCAGGGGCGTCAGCTGCTCGATGTCGTACCGCCTGCGCAGCTCTTCGATCGCCTCGTGATCCGGCGGGCCGTCCTCGCCGAGGATCTCGAGGAGTTCCTCGAAGTAGCGTTCGTGATCGGGAGGCGGGGACGCCTGGAAGAGCATCTTCGTCGGGGCCTCCGTCGGGTTGGCGAAGGCGTGCGGGCAGCCCGGCGGCACGACGATGACGGTGCCGGGCGTCGCCCGTACCACCCGGCTGCCCGATCGGGACTCCCACTTCTGCCAGTGGTCGGGAGTCCGGATGCGGGGCTCGAAGGCCAGCACGTCCAGCTCGCCCTCGAGCACGTAGAACAGCTCCTCGCTGCGTGTGTGCAGATGCGCGCCGACGTCGAACCCCGGCGGCACGACGACCTCGAACGTGGAGGCCGTACGCGAGTGCCTGCCCGTCACCTTGAATGTCACGTGCTGGGCCGGCGTGCGCACCACCCGGCCGTGGCCCGGTGGCACGAGCAGCCCTTCGACGGCTCCCGCTCCCTCGGCGGGCACTACTCCCTCGGTCGTCGTCATGAGCGGCTCACCACGTCACGGGCAGGGCCTCGGGCCCGCGGATCGACGGGCCCTTGCTGAACGGCACCCGGTCGGGCGGCACCGCGAGCCGCATTCCCGGCACCCGGTCGAGGAGGGCGTCCACCAGTAGTCCGGACTCCAGCCTGGCCACCATCCCGCCCGGGCAGTGGTGCGGGCCGAAGCCGAACGTCACATGAGCGTTCGGGTATCGCGCGAAGTCGATCGTCCCCGGCTCGGGAAACACGCTCGGGTCGCGGTTCGCGGCCGGATACGACACGTAGACCGCCTCACCCGCCCGGATCCGCACCCCCTGGATCTCCACGTCCTCCGTCGCGATGCGGGACAAGCCCACCGCGCTGCGGTGCGGGATGAAGCGCAGCAGCTCGTCCACGGCCTGCGGCCGGATCTCCGGCTCGGCCCGCAGCCGCCGTGCCAGGTCGGGGCGGGTCAGCAGGATGTAGAACAACTGCCCGCTGTTCTCGGTGACCGCCTCTCCGTCGACCTGGAGCAGGACGGCGAGACCCACCGCCTCGTCCAGCGTCACCTCGCCGCGGCCGACGGCGGCTCCGAGCAGGGAGGTGACGTCCTCGTCGATGCTGCCCTCACGGACATGGATCAGCTCGGCGAAGTACGCCCGCAGCGCTGCCTTGGCCCGCTCACTGTCCGCCGGGCCGTCCGCCGGGGTGAGGACGAGCTGGGTCCACGTGTGCAGGTTCCGCCGGTCGGCGGCCGGCACGCCCATGAGCTCGCAGATCACGGCGATGGGAAAGGGACTGAGCACGACGGCGACGAGATCGGCCGGCGGCCCGTCCTGGAGGAGTTCGTCGACGAGTTCGTCGAGTATCCGCCGTGACGTCTCGCGCACCCGCTCCACGCCGCGGGCCGTGAAGGCCGCGGCCACCGCCCGGCGCAGCCGGCTGTGGTCGGGCGGATCGAGGAAGCCGATCGCGCCCCGCGGCGGGACCAGATGCGGAGCGGGCCGGGTACCCAGCCGGTCCAGGACCGCCTCGCGGCTGAAGCGAGGGTCTTTCGTGACCGTCCGCACATCGTCGTAGCGGGTCACGAGCCAGGCCCAGCCCCTGCCGTCGGACAGCTGGATCCGGGTGATCGGGCCCTCGTGCATCAACTCGGTCAGGACCGGGTCGAAGTCCACGCCCGTCGGGTCGACGGCGGGCCACCGGTGGACCGGCGGCATGGCGCCGGTGATCGTCTCTTCGGTCATCTCATGCCGCCTCCCTGCCTGTGCCGCCCGTCATGTCATCCGGACTTGGTGCCCTTGCCGGCGATGTGCCAGCGGCCCAGGGCCATCTCCGCGGTGATGCCCGGTCCGAACCCGGCCAGCAGCCCGCGCGCCGTGTGCTCGGCGCCGCCCGCCTCGAAGAGCCGGCGCAGCGCGTCCAGGACGACGGCGCTCGCGATGTTGCCGTACTCGGTGAGCGTGGCCCGGCTGAAGCGGAAGGCCTCCGGTGCGACCTGCAGGAACTTGCACAGGTCGTCCAGGATCCGCGGGCCGCCCGCGTGGATGATGTAGAAGTCCAGTTCCGAGGCGTCCCAGCCGTGCTGGCGCGCCAGGCCCTGCAGCGCCGGGGCGAGCGGTTCCATCGTCGTAGGAACCCGCTTGTCCAGCAGGAAGTGGAAGCCGGTGGCCCGGACGTCGTACGCGATCCACTCCTCCGTCTTGGGGATCAGGTACGAGCCGTTGCGTTCCAGCTTGATCCCGGTGCCGCCCTTGCCGCGGACGGCCGCGGCCGCGATGCCGTCGCCGAACAGGCCGTTGGACAGCAGGGAGCCGACGCCCAGGTCGGTCGGCTGATAACACAGCGAACAGAACTCGCAGGCCACGATCAGCGCGTTGGCGTCCGGGTAGGCCGTGCAGAAGTCGTGCGCCCGGTTGATGGCGGCGCCGCCCGCGGCGCAGCCCAACTGGGCGATGGGTATCTGCCGGGTGTCGGTCTTGAAATTCATCGTGTTGATCAGCCATGCGGTCAGTGAGGGCATCATGAACCCGGTACACGACACATAGATGATCACGTCGATGTCGGTGGTCAGCAGTTCGGCGTCGCTCAGTGCACGCTGGATGACCGCGGGGACGCGAGCCTTCGCCTCCGCCTCGTAGAGGTTGTTGCGCTCCTGGAAGCCCGGGTGTTTGAGGGTCTCCTCGATGGGCTGCACGATGTGCCGGGTGCGGACCCCGGTGTTCTCGATCAGTCGCAGTGCCAGCGGGAGTTGGGGGTGGTCAGGGTGGTGGGAGCGCGCCAGTTCGAGCGTCTCCTCCATTGTGATCACGTATTCCGGAACCGAGACCGCGGGTCTGCACAGAGTCGCCATGGAGCGCGCCTTCTTTCGCCTTGGCGGGGGACTTGCGGTCCCCCGGCGGAAGCGGGTTCACCCGTACGCGGGGTGCCCACCCACGATCACCCGGCGACGTGGGGATATCGCGTCGGCCTACTCCACTTCAGTGACGAACGCACAGTAATTGTTCGCTTACGCAAAGCGATAAATGCTGGTCGCAAAGCCGCCCCCGGCGCGGCTCATCGACGCGAACTGTGCGCGATGCACGCCACGTCGATGCGGTCCGCGAGCTTGGCGAGTTCGATCGTCAGCGTTGCCACCGTGTCCTCGTCGAGCCCGTCCTCACCGGCCTCGACCAGCCGCAGCCACCGGCCGCCGAGCGTGCGCAGGAGCTTGCTGACGTCCGCGGCAGCAACCTGCAACGTGCCGTGGTCGTCGACGATCAGAGGCAGGGTCACATCGCGGTTCACACAACGGATCGTAGCCGCGGAACGCTCACGCCCCGTGCCATACCGTGGTGATGTTGCAGAACTCGCGGATCCCGTGCCCGGACAGCTCACGCCCGTATCCCGAACGCTTGACGCCGCCGAAGGGGAACGCCGGGTGCGATGCCGTCATCCCGTTGATGTACACCCCGCCGGCCTGAAGGTCCTGCACAAAGCGGTCCACCTCGATCCCGTTGTGCGTCCATACGTTGGAACTCAGCCCGAACGGCGAGTCGTTCGCGAGGGCCACCGCCTCGTCGAGGTCCGCGGCCCGGTAGAGCGTGGCGACGGGCCCGAACGCCTCCTCGTGGTGGATCCGCATCCCCGGGGTGATGTCGGTCAGGACCGTCGGCGGGTAGAACCAGCCCGGCCCGTCGGGGCGCTCGCCGCCGCACAGCACGCGCGCGCCGGCGCCGACCGCGTCGTCGACGAGTTCCTCGAGGTCGGCGCGGCCTCGCTCGCTGGAGACCGGCCCCACCTCGGTGTCCTCCTCCATCGGGTCGCCCATCCTCAGCGACTTCATCCTGGCCGTGAACCGCTCCGCGAAGGCGTCGAACACGTCCGCGTGCACGATGAACCGCTTGGCCGCGATGCACGACTGCCCGTTGTTCTGCACCCGCGCCGTCACCGCGACCTCGGCGGCCTTGACGAGGTCCGCCGACGGCATGACCACGAACGGGTCGCTGCCGCCCAGTTCTAGGACCGTCTTCTTGATCTCGTCACCGGCGACCGAGGCCACGGACCGGCCCGCGGGCTCGCTGCCGGTGAGCGTCGCCGCCTTGACCCGCGGATCGCGCAGGACCCGCTCGACCGCACCCGAGCCGATCAGGAGGGTCTGGAAGCAGCCCTCGGCGAAGCCCGCCCGGCGGAACAGGTCCTCCAGGTAGAGCGCGGTCTGCGGGACGTTGGAGGCGTGCTTGAGCAGGCCCACGTTGCCCGCCATCAGGGCGGGTGCCGCGAACCGCACCACCTGCCACATCGGGAAGTTCCAGGGCATCACGGCGAGCACCGGGCCGAGCGGCCGGTAGCGCACGAGCACCCAGGAGGCGCCGGAGTCCTTCACGTCCTGCTCGGCGGGCTCCTCGTCGGCGAGCAGTTCCTCGGCGTGGTCGGCGTACCAGTGCATCGCCTTCGCGCACTTCGCGGCCTCGGCGCGGGCCTGCTTGATCGGCTTGCCCATCTCGGTGGTCATGATGCGGGCGATCTGCTGCTGGTCCTCGTCGAGCAGGTCGGCAGCCTTGTGCATGCGCAGCGCCCGTTCGGCGAACGTGGTCGTGCGGTGCGTGTGGAACGCGGCGTCGGCGGCGGCGAGCCTGCGCTCGATCTCCTCCTCGCCCAGGGCGTCGTACGTCTTGAGCGTCTCGCCGGTCGCCGGGTTCACGGTGGCGATGGGCATGGCTGACCTCCTGAGAACAGGGTCTGTTCCGACCTTCCCGCGGGGCGGTGACTCCCGCAACGCGGGCCGTGTTCAGCCCGAGTGCTCCACGAGCCGGTCGAGAAACGCGGCCTGTGCCTTCACGATCACGTCCCGGGCCCGGTCCAGAGCGAACCACGCCACGCGGTCCAGTTCGGGGAACTCCTGCAGGCGCCCCGACCTCGGCGGCCACTCCATGGTGAAGGTGCCCGGCTCGATGATCGCGGGATCCAGGTCCGCCTCGATCGCCCATGCCGTGACGAGCTTGCCGCCCGCCTGCCGCACCTCGCCCAGAGAGACGGCCTGCCCCTCGGGCGGCGGCAGCCCGAGCTCCTCCTGGAACTCGCGGCGCGCGGCCTCCCAGGGGGATTCCCCGGGCTCGTACTCGCCCTTGGGCATCGTCCACGCCCCGGCGTCGCGGCGGGCGAAGAACGGGCCGCCCATATGACCGAGCAGGACCTCCAGATGCTGGTCGCCGCGCCGGAACAACAGCAGACCCGCGCTGCGCCTGGCCCGGTCGCTCACGGTGCCACGCCCGGGTGGGCGTCCAGCAGCGTCCGCACGGTGTCGGCCTCCTCCGGCCGCTTGTCCTCCCGGTAGCGCACGACCCGGGCGAACCGCAGGGTCACGCCCGCCGGGTAGCGGCTCGACCGCTGCAGTCCGTCGTACGCGATCTCGACCACGAGTTCGGGGCGTACGGTCACCACCCAGCCGTTGTCGTCCACCGCCAGTTCCTTCAGCCGCTCGGTCTGCCAGGTGAGCATCGCGTCCGTCATGCCTTTGAACGTCTTGCCGAGCATGGCGAAGGAGCCGTCCGGGTTGCGCGCGCCCAGGTGCAGGTTGGAGAGCTTGCCGGTGCGCCGGCCGTGGCCCCACTCCGCGGCCAGCACCACCAGGTCGAGGGTGTGCACGGGCTTCACCTTGAGCCAGGAGGCACCGCGCCGGCCCGCGCCGTAGGGGGCGGCGAGCGCCTTGACCACCACGCCTTCGTGGCCCCGCTCAAGGGTCTCGGCGAGGAAGTCCTCCGCGGCGGCGACATCCCCGGGCCCGTCCACCACCGTGCGCCGCACCCGCATCGGCTCCGGTACGAGCCGGGCCAGCTCGGCGTGGCGGTCGCGGAACGGCAGGTCCAGCAGGTCCCGGCCGTCCACGGACAGCGCGTCGAAGAAGACAGGGGAGACGGGGACGGCCGCGGCGGCGGTCGCCACGTCCACCCGGGAGCCGACCCGCCCGGCGGTCTGCTGGAACGAGCGCGGCCGTCCCTGCTCGTCCAGGGCGATGACCTCGCCGTCCAGGATGAACCGCTCGCCGGCCAGTTCCAGGGCGGCCGAGGTCACCTCCGGCAGCCGGTCGGTGATGTCGTCGAGGGTCCGGGTGTGGACGCGGACCTCGGCGCCGTCCCGGTGGACCTGGACACGGATGCCGTCGAGCTTCTCCTCGACGGCGCACGCGCCCAGCTTCTCCACGGCCTCGGCGACCGACGACGCGGTCTGCGCGAGCATCGGCAGGACCGGGCGGCCCACCGTGAGCCGGAACCGGTCCAGGGCGGCCGGCCCGTGCTCGAGCAGTGTCTGCGCCACGGTCTGCAGCGATCCGGCGAGCATGACGGCCCGGCGCACGTCCACCGGATCCGCCCCCGTCGCCTCGGCCAGCCCTTCGACGGCGAGGGCGTCGAGCGCGCCCTGCCGGACCTCACCGGTGAGCAGCCCGACCAGGAACCGCTGCTCGTCCTCGGTGGCCGCCGCCATCAGCTCGCCGACCAGCCGCTTGCGTTCGGACTGCGAGCCGGTGCCGGTGACGCCACCGATCCGGGTCAGCCGGGCGTCCACGTCACGGACGGTGAGGCTCGGCTCGGCGGCGGGTGCCACCGGCTGACCGAGCAGCTTCCAGCCGATGCCGAGCCGCCCCTGCGGCAGGCGCCCGGCCAGATACGGGATGACGACCGGGACGTCCTCCGCATCGGCGGCCCGGAACAGCTCGCCGAGCAGCGCGATCTTCCTGGACCGCGCCGACGTGGCGGCGACCTCCCGGGACACACGGGCGAGCCGGCTCAGCAGCATGCAGTCATGGTGCACCGACGAGGCCCGGTCTACACCCCCGCGGTCGCGTCCAGGTCGGTCATGAGCAGCTCGCCGTTGATCGCGGCACCGGCCCGGTATCCGCGGCTGGCGGCGTTCACCACCTGCTCGGCGAACCCGCTGGCGTTGCCCGCCGCCCACAGACCTGGCACGGTCGTCAGACCCCTCTCGTCGACCACGGGATAGGTGCCGAACGGGGTCTCGCTCAGCTCGGCGCCCAGTTGCTCGAACAGAGCGGTCTGCGGCACGGCACGCGGCGCCACGAACAGCACCGAGCGCTCGTGGGCCGTACCGTCCGCGAGCCGCACCCCGGTGAGCCGGTCGTCGTCCACCTCGAGCCCGGCGACCTCACCGGGCACCACCGCCACCCCGGCGGCGGCGAGCCTGCGCAGGTCCTGGTCCGGGATGTCGTCCTCGGCGACCGTGTGCAGGAACAGGGTCACGTCCTTCGACCACTGGGAGACCATCAGGGCCTGGTGGACGCTCATCGGAGTCGAGGCGAGCACACCGAACGGCAGGTCGCGCACCTCCCAGCCATGGCAGTACGGGCAGTGCAGCACATCGCGTCCGAAGCGCTCGGCGACGCCGGGCACCGCGGGCAGCTCGTCCTTCAGTCCGGTCGCGACCACCAGACGCCGGGCGTGCACGGTCCGCCCCGAGGCGAGCGTCACGCCGAACTCGCCGTCCGCGTCCCGGACGGCGTTCACCGCACGGTCCCGGACCAGCTCCACGCCGTACCGGGCGATCTCCTCACGCCCCACGGCGAGGAACTCGGCCGGCGGCATGCCGTCACGCGACAGATAGCCGTGCATATGGGCAGCGGGCGCGTTGCGCGGCTCACCGGCGTCCACCACGAGCGTGCGGCGCCGTGCCCGCCCGAGGACCAGAGCCGCCGACAGTCCGGCCGCGCCGCCTCCGACGACAACCACTTCGTACTTCTCGGTCATGGGTTGACCACCTCCGAGGAGAAGGTCGCCCGGATGGTGCCGAATCGACAAACTTCTTTGCCGATTCAGCAAGACGCGCGACAATACGGCCATGAGCACCGATGACGTTCTGGCCGACGTGGGCCCGCGCCTGCGGCGGATCCGCAAGGAGCGGGAGGTGACCCTGGCGGCGCTCGCCGAGGCGACGGGCATTTCCGTCAGCACCCTCTCGCGCCTGGAGTCCGGCCTGCGCAAGCCCAGCCTCGAACTGCTGCTGCCGATCGCCCAGGCCCACCAGGTGCCGCTGGACGAGCTGGTGGGTGCTCCGCCGGTCGGCGACCCGCGCGTGCGGGCCAGGCCGATCGTGCGGCACGGGCGCACACACTGGCCGCTCACCCGGCAGCCCGGCGGCCTGCAGGCCTTCAAGGTGCTCGAACCGAAGCGGAAGCTCGAACCGGACCCGCGGACACACGAGGGCTACGAGTGGGTGTATGTGCTCTCGGGCCGGCTGCGGCTCGTGCTGGGGGAGCACGATGTGGTGCTCACGGCGGGTGAGGCGGCCGAGTTCGACACACGGGTGCCGCACTGGTTCGGGTCGACGGGAGAGGGGCCGGTGGAGTTCCTCAGCCTCTTCGGGCCGCAGGGGGAGCGGATGCATGTGCGGGCGCGGCCGAGCCGTCCGTGACACCTCCGCCGTGACGCGCGCGACTGTTCCCTGATCAGCAAGCGACCGCTTAGTATGCGTCCGAGCCCGGTCGGACACGATGTGAGCCGAAGGGGCGCGTCGGAGGCGAGAGAGCCCGGGGTCCCCCGGCTGAGCGCGGGCGAGGTCTCCCGGCACCGGCCGAGGCGCTCCCGAGGCGAACAGAACAAGCTGGAGGCCCCGCATGCAGGCATGGCAAGTGCACGAGAACGGCGAGCCGGGCGAGGTGATGCGGCTGAACGAGGTGGACCGGCCCACGCCGGGCGACGGCCAGGTCCTGCTCAAGGTGCGGGCCGCGAACATCAACTTCCCGGACGCGCTGCTGTGCCGCGGCCAGTACCAGGTCAGGCCCCCACTGCCGTTCACCCCGGGTGTGGAGATCTGCGGCGAGACCGAGGACGGCCGCCGGGTGATCGCCAATCCCGCGCTGCCGTACGGCGGTTTCGCCGAGTACACCCTCGCGGATGCCGCGGCCGTGCTGCCCGCCCCCGACTCCCTCGACGACGCGGAGGCCGCGGCCCTGCACATCGGCTACCAGACGGGCTGGTTCGGCCTGCACCGCCGGGCCCGTCTGGAGGCGGGCGAGACGCTGCTCGTCCACGCCGCCGCCGGAGGAGTCGGCAGCGCGGCCGTGCAGCTCGGCAAGGCGGCGGGCGCCACCGTCATCGGTGTCGTCGGCGGCGCCGGCAAGGCCGCCGTGGCCCGGGAACTGGGCTGCGACGTCGTGATCGACCGGCGCGCGCAGGATGTCGTCGCGGCCGTGAAGGAGGCCACCGGCGGCCGGGGCGCCGATGTGATCTACGACCCGGTCGGCGGCGAGGCGTACGCACAGTCCGCGAAGACCGTCGCCTTCGAGGGGCGCATCGTCGTCGTGGGCTTCGCCAGCGGGTCCATTCCCAGCCCCGCGCTCAACCACGCCCTGATCAAGAACTACGCGATCCTCGGCCTGCACTGGGGCCTCTACAACACCAAGAACCCGAAGCTGATCCAGCACTGCCACGAGCAGCTCACCGAACTGGCGGCCCGGGGCGCCGTCAAGCCCCTGGTGAGCGAGCGGGTGCCGCTCGGCGAGGCCGCGTCCGCCGTCCAGCGCGTCGCGGACGGCGTGACCACCGGCCGGATCGCGGTCGTACCGGAGAACGGAGCAGCCGCATGACCGACGCAGCCGAACTGCGCCGCCGCACCAGCGAGTTGCTGGCCGCGCACCCGCCTGCCGACACCGGCCGCCTCGACTTCCTCAAGGCCCGCTTCGACGCCGGACTCGCCTGGGTGCACTACCCGGAGGGCCTCGGCGGCCTCGGCGCCCCGCGCTCGCTCCAGGCCGTCGTGGACGCCGAACTGGGAGCCGCCGACGCCCCCGACAACGACCCGCGGCGCATCGGCATCGGCCTCGGCATGGCGGCGCCGACGATCCTCCGCTACGGCACCGAGGAGCAGAAGGAGCGCTTCCTCAGGCCCCTGTGGACCGGCGAGGAGGTGTGGTGCCAGCTGTTCAGCGAGCCCGGCGCCGGTTCCGACCTCGCGGCGCTCGGCACCCGGGCCGTCAGGGACGGCGAGGACTGGGTGGTCAACGGGCAGAAGGTGTGGACCTCCAGCGCCCATCTCGCCCGCTGGGCCATCCTCATCGCCCGCACTGACCCGGACGTGCCCAAGCACCAGGGCATCACCTACTTCATCTGCGACATGACCGACCCCGGTGTCGAGGTCCGGCCCCTGCGCCAGATCACCGGCGAGGCCGAGTTCAACGAGGTGTTCCTCACCGGCGTCCGCATTCCCGACTCCCGCCGGCTCGGGGAGATCGGCGACGGCTGGCGTGTCGCGCAGACCACGCTGATGAACGAGCGCGTGTCCATCGGCGGTATGCGCATCCCGCGCGAGGGCGGCATGATCGGCCCGGTCGCGAGGACGTGGCGCGAGCGCCCCGCACTGCGCACCCACGACCTGCACCAGAGACTGCTCCGGCTGTGGGTCGAGGCCGAGGTCACGCGGCTCACCGGCGAGCGCCTGCGGCAGCAGCTCGTCGCCGGCCAGCCCGGCCCCGAGGGCTCCGGCATGAAGCTGGCCTTCGCCCGGCTGAACCAGGAGATCAGCGGTCTGGAGGTCGAACTCCTCGGCGAGGAGGGCCTGTTGTACGACGACTGGACCATGCGCCGCCCCGAACTCGTCGACTTCACCGGCCGCGAGGCGGGCTACCGGTACCTCCGCTCCAAGGGCAACAGCATCGAGGGCGGGACCAGTGAGGTGCTGCTGAACATCATCGCCGAGCGGGTCCTCGGCCTGCCCGCCGAGCCGCGCACCGACAAGGACGTCGCATGGAAGGACCTGGCCCGATGACGACGCAGCCGGACCTGCTCTACTCCGAGGAGGAAGAGGCGCTGCGCTCGGCCGTCCGCGACCTCCTCACGGACCACTGCGACGCGGCCACCGTGATCGCGCGCGTCGAGTCGGACGCCCCGCACGACCTCGCGCTGTGGAAGGCGCTCGCGCAGAGCATGGGCCTCGCCGGGCTCCTCGTGCCGGAGTCCATGGGCGGCCAGGGCGCCTCCCACCGCGAAGCCGCCGTCGTGCTGGAGGAGCTGGGACGCGCGGTCGCCCCGGTTCCGTATCTCACGAGCGCCGTCGTGGCGACCGAGGCCCTGCTCGCCTGCGAGGGCGAGGACGCCGTGAAGCTGCTGGCGGAACTGGCGTCCGGGCGGACCGTGGCCGCGCTCGCGGTCGGGCTGTCCGCCCGGCCGGGTGGCGTGCACGGCGTCGTACAGCAGGAAGGCGGCACTCTGCACGGCACGGTGACCGCGGTCGCCGACGCGGCCGCCGCCGACGTACTGCTGGTCCCGGCCGGGGACGGAGCCCTGTACGCGGTACGCACCACGGACACGCCCGCCGTGACCGTCACCCCGCAGGTGTCCTTCGACCTCACCCGGCCGGTCGCCACCGTCACCTTCGACGGGGCGGCCGGGCACCGGCTCACGGAGGACGCACCGGAGGCCGTGCGGCGGGCCCTGCGCGCCGGAGCCGGACTGCTCGCCTCCGAGCAACTCGGCGTCGCCGACTGGTGCCTGACGGAGACCGTGCGCTACCTGAAGGAGCGCAAGCAGTTCAACCGGGCCGTCGGCGGGTTCCAGGCGCTCAAGCACCGCCTGGCCCAGCAGTGGCTGGAGGTGGCGAGTCTGCGGGCGGCCGCGCGCAACGCCGCGGACGCGCTCGCCACGGGCGACGGCGACACCGACATCGCGGTGGCCGTCGCCGCGGCGTACGCGGCGCCCGTCGCCGTCCACGCCGCAGAGGAGGCCCTCCAACTGCACGGCGGCATCGGCATGACCTGGGAGCACCCGGCTCATCTGTATCTGAAGCGGGCGAAGGCGGATTCGATCGCGTACGGGACCGCCGGCGACCACCGGCAGGCGCTGGCAGGGCTGGTCGACCTCCAGCCGCCGTCGTAGACCCCGTTCGGGAAGGCCCGCCGCCGGGCGGGCCTTCCCCGTGCCCGCAACCCCGAGGAAGCGAACGCGCGGCGGCGGGCCGGCCGACTTCCGCCCGAACCGCGCCACTTGGCCACCGGCTCGGGAACGGCCGGCCCCCAGAGACGGGGCGGAAGAAGCCGCGCCGCATCCTCGAACAGGCGCACGCGCACCGGCAGAAGGTGCGCTTCCGGGCCGTGCGCGATTCCGCAGGTCCTGGACGATTTCCCCAACTCCCGTCATCGGACCGAGAACCACACGTTCGGGGGACACGTCAGCCGCCCGGATGAACCCTCCGCTACGCCAAACTTGCGGCCGAAGGCCGCGCCGCGGGTGTGGCGGAGGAGGATGACGATGGCCGTTTCCATCTCAGTGGTGCTGTTGCTTCTGATCATTGCGGTGATCTACATGCGCAACGGCGCGTTGAAGATCTCGCACGCCATCATCTGCATACTGCTCGGCTTCTTTCTGGCCAGCTCGAGCATGGCTCCGACCATCCACCAGGGGCTGGCGGCGACAGCTCAGATCGTCGGCGGTCTGCGCCCCTGACCTCAGGAGTCGGCGAAAACGCCGAGACCGTCCGCGACCGACCGTTCCACGCCTCCGCTGGGGTGGTTGCGGACCGTCGCCGTACTGGCGCCCGGCGACCTGGTGACCAGGGTCGTGGAGCCGCCACCGTCGAGGTTGAAGCCCTCCGTGGCACCCAGCTTCCGCAGTGTTCCGGCGACTTCGGCGAGGGTGAGACCGCTGCGGTAAGGCGCCGCTCCGTCGGTGGCGAGCAGCAGCAGACGGCGACCCCCGTCCCGGATGCCGACCGCGGTGCGTACGGCGGATGTCGCGCCGTCCAGACCGGAGACCGGTGCGCCGTGCCGCAGCACCGGAAAGCCGCCGATGGCGAAGAGGTAGGGAACGCCGGACGAGGCGGCCACCAGGCGCTGCTCCACCTGAACCTCCTCGCCCTGGAACAGCTTGCGCAACTGCTGCGCGCCCGCCTCACGGCCCAGCAGCACCGTGGTGCCCGGCGCGATGGGACCCCTGCCCGGTGCGTCGGCGGTGGCGACGACCTGCTCGTTCTTGATCGTCACCTCGTAGGTGTCGTGGCTGCACGGGCCGCCCCGGTTCGTGTCGGTGCCGCAGGTGGCCCGCACCCGTGATGCGCTGCCCCAGTCCGCGGTGTACGCCCCGATCGAACCCTGCGGCAGCGCGTACTGGTTGAGCCCGCGAAGCTGCAGCCGTCCTTCCGGTGTGATGAGCGAACCGGTGAGGGACAGCCGGTCGAGGCGCGCCGTGCGGTCGGTCCCCACCCCCAGGACGTCCTCGGTGCTCGTACCGGGTGGCAGCGCGGGTCCGAAGCGCTGTCCGCGCGGCACCGCGGCCTTGAGGGTGTGCCCGTCTGTGATGGCGGGCCCCACGGCCGAGCCGGTCGCCTCGACCCCCGGGTGCTGGGTCTCGGAGATGTTGAAGAAGTCGCCGTTGATGCCCGCCACCGCGCCCTGCGCGTCCGCCAGCCGTGACACCGAGGCCCGCGCCGCGACGGCCCCCGGATACAGCAGGTCGACCCGTACGTGCTTGTTGCGCAGGTCGACGGTGAGCAGGTGGGCGCGCGTCGTCCCGTGGGCCGCGGGGATGTCGAACTGGCTGTACTGGATGCCGGGCGCGACCGTCCGGGTTCTCGGCGCTCCGTCGGCCGGTGCGGCCCCCGTGAGCGCCGCTCCGGCCAGCGCGCTCCAGGCCGCGAGAACTGTCAGTGCCGTTCTGAACCGTCGGTCGCGACGCCGCACGGTACCCCCTGATGTCTCGTCAACTTGCTCGGGACTCAGGGGCAGTGCACCAGACCGTGGTGCCTCGTACGGTGTTCAGGCTTCGACGACGCGGGAACGGATGAGAAAACGCACTCCTTCGGGTGCTTCCAGGGAGAAGCCGCTGCCCCGGCCCGACACGACGTCGACGATCAGCCGGGTGTGGCTCCATGCCTCGTACTGGCTCCGGGACATCCAGAAGCGCACCGGCTCGTCGACGCCGTCCACGTCGAGCTCCGCGAGCAGCACGTCCGAACCGCCGGTGCGGAACTCGCCCTCGGGGTAGCACATCGGGGCGCTGCCGTCGCAGCAGCCGCCGGACTGGTGGAACATCAGCGGCCCGTGGGCCTCCCGCAGCCGCCGCACCAGTTCGGCGGCCGCGGGGGTCAGCTCCACGCGCGGGATCATGTCCATGGTCACGCAGTGAGTCCAGCACGGGCCACGTTGCAACGACGTTGCGCGTCCGGACACGCAGGCCGGGCGAAGGGGGGTGGGTCGTTGCGCAACTGGTGTGGGGAAAGCGCACGTTGCGTATCGGCGGATGTGGGCCGTTCCCCGACTGCCCGGGGCGGAGCGTAGGTTGCGTACCGGGAAGGTTGTGCCCCCGTCCTGGTGCGCGGACGAGGGCACGGTGGTTCGTCAGTCGCGGTGCAGCAGGCCGGAGGCCCAGAGTTCGATCGCGACGGCGATCCATTGTGGGGTCGTTCCCGACGCGGTCAGCACGATCACCGTGACCGCGAGGGCAACAACCCACCGGGAGTGTGGGCTTCTGTGGTGCGGGCACATCTCAGACGGAGACGCAGCCACGCGCTCCTCCTTTCAGGTTCGCCTGAGGCGGGCTCCGTCGCGTGCCAGGTCGGGAAGCCAGGCGCGACGGGTCCTGCATGGACTTGCTGGATGTCCTACCCGCGCGTTCGTCGCGGGTCCGCGCTTCACACCGGCGCACCGGCCGGGCGTGGTGCCACAGGGGGCGCGCTCGGTTCGGCCGTGGATGCGGGTGGCCCTGGTCACCCTTCTCACCAGCCTGTTTGCCGGTCAAGGGCCCGAACATCACACGCCGTGTGCGAGACGGGGCCCGCGTGTGAAGCTTCCGCCCGTCGCACAGGGGGCGCGTCCCGAGAGTCCGCCGACGCGACGACCCGCGAGGCCGGTCCGCGCTGCGCGGACCCCTTCCGTTGCGGCTTCGCGGGCATGGGGCGAAGATCAAAGGGGATTTGTCCGATACACGAGCTGGGGTGCGTGGTGGGTGCCATGCCTCGTCCGACATCCGGCGGCCACCGGGACCCTCCGGCAGGGCCCGTCGCCCCGAACGGGGATCCGGTCCTCGCCGCGCGCTTCAGCGTGCCCGTCCCACCACAGGCCTTCGTCCGCAGGCCCCGCCTCACGGACCGGCTCACGCAAGGCGTGCGCGGGCCTCTCACGCTGGTCAACGGGCCCGCGGGAGCCGGCAAGACCCTGCTCGTCGCCGACTGGCTCGCCTCGGGAGCAGCCCCCGGGCAGGTGGCGTGGCTGACGGTGGCGCCCGAGGACAACGGGCCCGGTGTCTTCTGGACCTATGTGCTGGAGTCCCTGCGGCGACACGGGCTGGCGGCCCGGGACGACATCGGCAGCCCGGCCCGCCCGGGCGAGGTGGACCACTCGCTGCTGACCAGGCTCGCCGCGCAGCTCAGTCTGCGGGAGGAGCCCCTGGTCCTGGTCCTCGACGAGTTCGACCGGGTGGGCACCTCGGCGGAGGTCGCCGAAGAACTCCAGTTCGTGCTCCGCCACGCGGGCCAGGGACTGCGTCTGATCGTCATCAGCCGCACGGAACCCCTGCTGCCGCTGCACCGCTACCGGGCGGCCGGCGAGGTCACCGACATCCGGGGCGCCGACCTGGCCTTCCGCCCGAAGGAGACGGCCGAGCTGCTGAGCCGCCACGGCCTGCACCTGTCGGAGGACGGGACCCGGGCCCTGACGGAGCGGACCGGCGGCTGGGCGGCCGGACTGCGACTCGGCACCCTGGCCGCCCAGGGCGCCGGTGACCCCGAGGCCTTCCTCAAGGACTTCGAGGCCGGCCAGAGCACGCTCGCCGACTTCCTGCTCGCCGAGGTGCTCGACACCCAGCCCGCCGAGACCCAGGACCTCCTGCTGCGCACGAGCATCCTCGAACAGATCCACCCCGGGCTCGCCAACGCCCTCACCGGCCGGGACGACGCGGAAGCGATCCTGGCGGGACTCCAGCGCGCAAACGCCTTCGTCGAGGCCATCGGCCATTCGTGGTACCGGCTGCACCCTCTGTTCGCCGAGATCCTCCGGGTCCATCTGCGCGTCCGGCACCCCGGGCTGGAACCCGAGCTCCACCGCAGGGCGGCGCACTGGCTGAGCGAGACGGGGCTGCTCACCGAAGCCCTCCCGCACGCGGCGGACGCGGGCGACTGGGAGCTGGCCGCCACCCGGTTCGTCGACGAGCTGGCGATCGGGCGGCTGCTGACCGGACTGGACGCCGAGCAGCTCGACGCCCTCTTCGCCCGGATGCCTCCCGACGCCTCAGGGCCGGCCGCCGACCTGGTGCGCGCCGCCCGTGAACTGGCCCGCCACGACGTCGACCGCGGCCTTGCCCACCTCCGCCGCGTCGAGGAGAACCTCCCCGCCGAGGAGTCCTCCGAGTGCGCGCCGCTGCGCCTGAGCTGCGCCCTGCTGCGCGTCCTGGCAGCGCGGATGACCGGTTCGGCCGACCTGGCCGAGGCGGCCGCCGATGACGTGGAGGCGGCGGAACGCACCCTGCCCGCCGAGCGGCTGGCCCAGCACCCGGAACTGCCCGCACTGATGCTCACCGACCTGGGCTCGGCACAGCTGTGGGCGGGCCGGTTGGACGCCGCCCAGTCCTCGCTGTCCGCCGCCGCGGAGGTGGACGCGGGACCGGAGACGGCGTTGCCGCGGCACGAGTGCCTCAGCCGGCTCGCCTTGATCGACTTCCTGCGCGGCTGGCCAGGCCGGGCCGAGGCACATGCCCGGGAGGCGGTCGCGGAAGCCGAGCGCTCGGGACTGACGCCCGATGCCCGCACCGGAATCGCCCAGCTCGTGCTGGCCGCCGTCGCCATCGACCGCGACGACCTCGACGTGGCACGCGCCCACCTCGACCACGCCGCCTCCTCGACGCTGCCCCGCGACCCCCTGGTCAGCGCGGGCCTGGCGCTGCTGCGCTCCCGTCTCCTGCTCGCACGGGGGCACCCGCAGGCGGCGCTCCGGCTCCTGGAGGACCAGGAGGGGCTACCGGCCCTGACCGAGCCCTCGCCGTGGGTCGACGACCGCACGGCCCTCACCATGGCGGGCGCCTACCTCGCCGAGGGCCGTCCGCAGGCCGCGCGCGAGGTCCTCGAGGAGGACCGGGCCGCCGGACCGGAGAGTGTCGTCGCCGCGGCCCGTGCCCGGCTGGCCGCCGGTGACGGCGAAGCGGCACACGACCTGCTCGCGGCGCTCCCCGCCGGGCACGGTGAGGGACCGGCCATCACGGTACGGACGCTGCTGGCCCGGGCCCAGATCGCCGATGCCCTGGGCGACGCGGCTCAGGCGCAGCAGCTCGTCGCCCGGGCCCTCGCCGCGGCACGGCCGGAGAACCTGCGGCGGCCGTTCCTGGAGTCGGGTCCCTGGCTGCGCCGGCTGGTGCGACACCGGCCCGACCTGGCGCAGGGCCACGACTGGCTGCCGTCCTCGCTGTTCGGGCACGCCCCGGTGGCGGACCCGGCCGAGTGTGGTTCCGCGCCGGTGACCGAGCCACTCAGCGAGCGCGAGCACGAGGTACTGGAACGGCTGGCGCAGATGATGTCGACGGAGGAGATCGCCGCCGACCTGTATCTGTCGGTGAACACCGTCAAGACACACCTGAAGAGCCTGTACCGCAAGCTGGCAGCGACCCGCCGCGGCGAGGCGGTGCGCCGGGCCCGCGAACTGCATCTGCTCTGACGCGCCCGTCGTGCGCCTGCCCGGTCGCCGGGTGCCCGGATCACTCGGGGAGGCGTCGCATCTCCACCACGTGCAGTCCGAGCGCCTGGCAGCGCGCCAGCAGGCCGTACAGCTGTGCCTCGTCGACGACCTGGCCGTACAGCACGGTCTGGTGGGGCACCACGACGCTCTCCAGTTCCGGGAACGCCTTGGTCAGCGTCTCCGACATCTGCCCGTCGACGCGGATCTCGTAGCGCATGAGAACCCCTTGCGATCGTACGGTTCCTCGTGCCCCCGGCAGCCTCCGCGGACGGCACCGCGGGCCGGCCCGGACCGGCCGTTCAGGAGACCAGCACCTTGGCCTTGGCCGCCTCGTACTCCGCGTCGGTGATGTCGCCGTGGTCGTGGAGGCCGGCCAGCTGGGCCAGCTCGTCGGCCTTGCTCGTGCCGGCCACGGGGCCGGAGGCGGCCGCCTCCCGCACGTACGAACGGAACGCCTGCTCCTGGGCCTGCGCCCGTCGCATGGACCGTTCGCCCATGCCCCGGCCCCTGGCGACCAGATAGGCCAGGACGCCCAGGAACGGCAGCACGCACACGAACACCGTCCAGCCCGCCTTGGCCCAGCCGCTGAGGCTGTCGTCGCTGAAGACGTCGTAGATGACCCTGAACAGGAGCATGAACCACAGGACCCACAGGAAGAACCACAGCATGGTCAGGAACGCGTTGAGCAGGGGGTAATTGCTCACGACGACCTCCGGGCGCCGGCCCGCCCGTGCGACGGCGCGGACGGGGGAGTGACTTCTGACGCACCCAACGGTCGGTCCGGCGCGGAGCGCCGGCATCACCCGGTGCGGGTGGCCGTAGGCCTCAGGTGAGGAGGGGCACGAGGAGGCTGACCAGGCTGAGGTGGCTCGTCCGTGCGGGCATCACCTGCGGAGGGTGAGGGCCGATCAGCGGGCGTCCCCGGGCGGGCGTGGCCCTTGCGTCCGTGCGTCGGCCGTGGCCCTGCCGCTGGCGGCCAGCAGCGCGACCAGGGCGAGGACGGTCAGCAGGACGAGCACCAGGAGCACGACCGTCAGCACGGTGGGTGGTTCCACAGCGTGAGGACCAGCGCGACGACCAGCAGCGCCGCGATCGTGAGCCACGGGCGACCGACACCAGCACACAGGCGAGCACGGCCAGGACCGCCGAGACCGTGCACCGCGCGATCCGTGCCGCGCCGCGCCCGCGTTCCCGCCGCGGGCCGACCGGGCCTTCACTCTTCTGTGCCGGTTCGGGGGAGCTGGGGTCCTGGACGACGCTCATGGGGTCTCCGGCTCCTTGGGATCCGTTCTTCCCATTGCGGCCGTACGCCGGGCGGTCGGCACCCCGGGAGCGTCCCTCTGGGCGAACCCGGCCCGGCCTACCGCGGCGTGATGGCGTCCCTCGGCGCGACGCACAGCGCCCAGATGATGAACCCGTACAGCGCGATCAGCGTGAGCGACCATACGGGGTAGTACGGGATGGACAGGAAGTTGGAGATGATCAGCAGGGACGCGATCACCACCCCGAGGACCCGCGCCCAGGGGGACAGCGCGAACAGGCCGATGCCCACTGCCACGGCGACCGCCCCGAGCACCAGGTGGACCCAGCCCCAGCCCATGAGGTCGAACTTGAAGACGTAGTTGGGGGTGGTGACGAAGACGTCGTCCCGGGCGATGCCCATGATGCCCCGGAAGATGTCGAGGATGCCGGAGATGAAGAGCATCACGGCGGCGAACAGGGTCAGACCGGTCGCGGCCGCCAGGGTGCCGGGCGAGCGGTCGTGCGACGGGGTGGTGGCCATGAGTGGACCTCCATTCGGTGCCCGGCTGCTGCCTACAGCCGTTTACCAGTGAGCGTGCACCGGACGGGCGCCGTGTTCCTCACCCGGGAAGGGTGACGACGCGAGGCTCGCACACCCGATCGACTAAGCCAGCGACTCCTTTCGCCTGACCCTGCCCCCGCCGGCGACCCGATCCGGCTACGGGATCAGTAGTCCCTCCGGAAGCCGTGGCGGTGTCCCGTCGTAGCGGCCCAGGACCTGGCCGAACCGGACTAGTTCGCCGTACGTTGCGGGGTCCGTCTCCTCGGTGAGCAGCAGGTCGAGTACGGCGACAGCCGCCTGTCCGGGCGTCTGCGCCCCGCTGAAGTCGGAGAACCACGGCCGGGACAGAGGCGTGTCGATCAGTCCGGGGCAGACCGCGGCGATCAGCCGGTCCGCCGGCAGGTCCACGGCCCGGCGCTCGGCCGCCACCGCCCGCACGGCCGCGACCTGGGCGACCTTCGACGGTACGTTGATCCAGCGGGGCCAGCCCAGCTCCTCGGCCGTACCGGCGTGCAGGGCCGTCCGCCAGGACTCGACGGCCTTCTCGACCTCGTCGAGCGAGGCACCGTCGAACAGGGGCCGCAGCCCGGGGGTGAGATTCCCGAGCGTGCCCAGGGAGCTGGCGACCACCAGCAGCCGCCCACCGGGGCGCAGCACCGGCGGGAACGAGCGCAGTACGGCGTGAGCGCCGCCGTTGGCGACATCGATGAAGTCGTCCGCCTGCTCGGACTGGGAACGGTCCGGGGTGAGCATGGCACTGGCGTTGGACACCACGAAGTCCATCCCGCCGAACCGTTCGTCGAGCCCGGTGGCGAGACGGGTGACGGCGCCGGCGTCGGTGACGTCGAGGACCCGGCCCTCGACCCGGCTCCGGGTGGCGGGGTCCGCGGTGATGCGAGCCGTGGCCTCGGCCACCCGCTCGGGGTTGCGTCCGGTCAGCAGGACGAGGTCGTCCGGCCCGAGGCGAGCGGCCAGGCCCGCTACGAGGGCACGGCCGAGGCCCTGGTTGGCGCCGGTGACAAGGGCGATGCGCGGAGAAGTCATGCGTCCACGCTAGGAACGGTCCGGCCATGAGTCCAACGAAAGTCCCTCACCTCTGGTATGCGTAAAACTCATGGACTTCACCGATGTCTCCCTCGTCGAACTGCGTGTCTTCCGGGAGGTCGCCGAACGCGGCACGCTCACCGCGGCGGCGACGGCCCTCGGCTACACCCAGTCCGCGGTCTCCCGGCAGATCGCCTCACTGGAACGAGCCGCCGGTGCCCCGCTGTTGGAGCGCCGCCGGGACGGGGTGCGGCTGACCGCCGCCGGGCATGTCGTCCTGCGGCGGGCGGCGGCCGTGCTCGACGAGATCGACGCCACGGCGCGCGAACTCGCCGGGCTGCCCACCGAGGGAGGCACGGTGCGCCTGGGCTGGTTCGCCAGCGCGGGCGCCGTTCTGCTGCCGCGGGCCGTCGCCGCGCTGCGGCGCACCCACCCGGCCATCACGGTCACCACCCGCGAGGGCACCACGCCCGCCCTGGTACGCGCCTTGCGTGCCGGAACGCTCGACCTGGCGCTGGTGGCCATGGAACCGCCGTACCGTCCGCTCGACACTGAGGCGTCGTCCCTGGCCGTGCGGACGCTGAGCGAACGCAGCCTGCTGCTCGCCGTGCCCGCCACCCATCCCTTCGCCCGGGCCGACTTCATCGACATCGCGGATCTGCGCGGCCAGCGGTGGATCGCGGCTCCCTCGTCCGGCAAGGAGAGACTGCTGGGGGTGTGGCCGGGACTGGACGAGCGGCCCGAGATCGCGCACACGGCGCGGGACTGGCTGGCGAAACTGCACCTGGTCGCGGCGGGTTGCGGAGTGACCACGGTGCCGGCCGCGCTCGCCGCCGCGGCACCGCCGGGCGTACGGATCGTGTCCGTGCGCGGTGGTCCGCAGGAGTTGCGCCGACTGGTCGTGGCCCATCTCCCGCACCCGCTGCCGGAACCGGCGGCCCGTCTGGTGGAGGCCTTGCGTACGGCGTCGGCGGACACGGCCGGCCCGCCGTAGTCCCGCCACCGCCGCCACCGCGCGGTCGCCCGTGTGAGACCCCCTCACGCTCGTACGGTAGGGTTGGCCTGCGCGATCACGCGGAACACCGCGGAGTCGCACCGGGACGTGGCGCAGCTTGGTAGCGCACTTGACTGGGGGTCAAGGGGTCGCAGGTTCAAATCCTGTCGTCCCGACAGTGATGTTCTGCGGGTCGGGGCCCTCTTCGGAGGGCCTCTGGTGCGTCAGTGCGAGCAGTTGGGGACCTCTCTATCGCTCCCCGTGCTCGCACCGTTCCCAGTCGCCGTCGCCAGCGTCAACTGACGTTGACTGGGCATCGCGCGATCCGGTCGAGATGGTTGCGCTCCCGAAGCGGGTGACCTACTGCTCCCTCCTTTTACTGGTCAAGAGGTCGGCTTGCTCCCAGTCCTACAACGGGGGTCGTGCGGAGGGTCGACCCCATGTCTGATTTTGTCGTCCGCTGGGCGCGCACTTCACGTGGCTGCCTCGGGCCGCACATGGGGTACTCGCTAGCCGCAGGTTTGAGTCGCCGTGGCTGGAAAGAGCAGCAACCTGTGCCGCTCGGAAAGTTGCCGCTGTAGGTCGCATGTCGTCATGAGGTGACTTTCTGCTGGGCCGACACGGGGCCGAAGGCGCCCGGCTACTTCTCGGGCACGGCAAGGACGTACGTCCCCTTGGCTGGCACCACTCCCACGAGACCACACACGCACAGCGGCTTGGGTGTGGGGTCCCAAAAGCCCGCATATGCGCTGACCTGCGTGTTCGCCTGCTATTATTGATCTTTGTCCGAACCTGTCACCGGTTCTCCAGCCGGGCCGCCAGTTCGCCGGGGAGAGCGTCCCGGTTCGCACAGGTGACGGCGATGAGTTCGACGCCGGGGCGCCGTTTCAGGGCGTCGGTGAACGGGTCGCTGTGCGTGTGAACGGTCGCGATGACATCAGTGTCGGCCTCGAAAACGGACCGGACAACCTCCCTGAACGAGGCGGAGGCCAACTCCATCCGCCCAAGCTCGTCGATGAGCACGAGCTGTCCAGGCGCCGGATCCGCCGAAGCGGACGTCAGCGCCGGCAGCGCCTCCTGGTCTATCACGTCCAGGTTGACGCCGTATCTTCCCACCCTCGGCGGTCCCGGGAAGTCGACATGGGCGAGCACGGCGCGATGTCCCGCCGCCGTCTGTAGAGCGAAACCGACCCGGGCGCCGTGCTGCCGGATCTCCTCCGTGGTGAAGCCGACGATGGCGCGGCTGGGCAGAAGCACGGCCAGTCGGCGGACGGCGGTCGTCTTACCCACACCGGGGCGTCCCTCCAGCAGGATCCTCGTCGGCATTTCGTATTCCCTCTCGGGTCGGCGTGCTTCCATGAGGGTTCCAGCGGGAAGGGCCTCGCCGCCCCAACTGGGCTGATCGGGTCTCTTGTGCGCCCGCCTGGTGATGTTCATACGGTTCACTGGGTACTCAGCAGCACGGCGTCCGGCGACCGTCAGATGACTCCACGCCACCACAGCGGGGAGGGGGACGACATCTCGTCTCCCTTGACCTGGTCGACGGCACCGGAGGGCACAGCGGAGCTGGTCCTGGTCGGCGAAGACCCAGACGCACCGGGAGGGACGTTCCTCCACTGGCTGGTCACCAGCATCGCGCCGGACAGTTCCGGTGTCGGCGAGGGCGAGGTGCCTGCGGGCGGCCACGCGTGGCCCAACGACTTCGGACGAGTGGGCTGGGGCGGTCCCATGCCTCCGCCCGGGCACGGCCCACGCCGCTGACGGACGGACCGGCACGCCGCCCGGCCCGGACGGCAGCGCTGCGCACCAGCCGGCACCGATCGGAACCCCTGTCGTCCGACGGCGCGAAAGGCCTTCACGGGCAGGGGCCGGTGGGTGCCCTTCGTGTGCGGGGTGCCGTCACAGCCAGCCCCGGCGGGCCGCGTGCCAGGCGAGTTGCATGCGGGTGGCCGCACCCGCGAGTTCCATCATGTGCTGGATACGGCGCTGCACGGTACGCCGGCTCAGTCCCATCTGCGTCGCGATCGCCTTGTCCGCCACACCGGCGACCAGCAGGGCGAGCAGCCGCAGGTCGGTGGCGGTCAGCGGGTCGGGACCGGTCACCCCGTCGGTTCCGGAGACCGACCCGCTGTCGTCGACGCCCAGCGGGACGGCGTCCTCCCAGTAGCGTTCGAAAAGAGCGATCAAGGCGGCGAGCAGATTGCTGTCCCGGACCAGGGCCGCGGTGGGCTCCTCGGCGCTGCCGCGCGGCCCGCCCGGTACGAGCGGGCAGACGGCGATGGAGCGGTCCGCGATCGCCAGGCGCAAAGGCAGATGCGGTACCGCGCGAGCGGTCTCTCCGGCGCGCACGCCCGCCACCACGTTGTCGACGGCTCCCTCGTCGTCGAAGAAGGCCTTTTCGTACACGACGCGGTAGCGCACCCCACGGGCCAGGGCGTCGAACTCCGCGGTGTTGCTGCCCGAGGGCATGGCCACGTACTGGGTCTTGCAGAACCAGAGCATCTCGTCGTGGGCGCTCGCCTGGATCTGGCGCAGATGCTGGCGCAGCGCCTCCGCGCCGGTGATGACCTCGATCAGTTCGCCGGCGTCCTGCCTGCGCATGGTGTCCCGGTAGGACTCGAGCAGACTGGTGGCCTCGGCCCGGGCGAGGTCCAGCGCATCGGCGCTGCGCTTCAGCCTCGGCAGGAGCGCCACGTCGGGGGGAGTGGCCCGGAAGAACCGCGGCCTGCCGTCCGTGTGGCTCGCCATCCCCTTGGAGGCCAGCGTGTGCAGGACATGAGCGGCCTCTGCCTCGTTCAGTCCCGTTCTGTGGGCGACATCGGTGGCGGAGGCCCGCCCCGACGTCACGAGGAGTCGGTACACCGACTCCTCGACATCCGAGACCCCAGCGGCCTCCAGCGCCACGGCGCCCTCCCCGAGACCGGCAGCTTATCGGTTGAGCACCGTACTACACGGAATGGCAAATCGGTGGGCGAGGGTCCGGCTGCCGCCCCCTCGCCCACCGCTGACTGCCTCACAGAGCGCCGGCTTCTTTCCAGGTGGGCGCGCTGTGTCGGCTGCCGGAGGGCGTTGCCCGAGGGTCCCGCGCCGGGATGCGCAGCGTCACATTCGCGATGCCGTGCATCCGGGACGGCCTGCTGACGACCGCGCTGGATCAGCGGTGCGCGGAAAGGCCCTGACCGCGGGCGCACAGGGCGGCAGGAGGCTCCGCGTTCCGCGCCGGAGGCATGCCGCCCCTCAGCACAGCGTGGCGACCGCCGTGCGGTGGAGGAGGTCCTGGGCTCGGTCCCACGACAAGCCGTTCTCGACCACGAGGGTGCGCCAGCCCGACGGGCCGAACCAGAACCACAGCAGGTCCGCCGTCTCCTCGACCGAGTAAGGGGGACGCGGTTCGAGAGTGTGCAGATGGCGGGCGGCGGCGCTCAGTACCGAGCGATAGACCGCGGTGTAGCGGTCCCAGAGCGCCTCCCCGTTCTCGTGGACCGGCAGCGCCTTGCGGATCGACTCGTGCACCGTGAACTGGCTCTCGTTGCCGAAGCGCGTGCCACGGGCGAGCCGTTCGAGGACCGCCTGGGGCGTGCGCAGCGCGAGCAGGTCCGCCAGGGACTGCTCGTAGCCGGAGTCGCGCTCGCCCTGTTCGACGATCCGGTCCAGGATGTCGCCCTTGCTGCCGGCGCTGGCGAAGACGGTCTTGGGCGCGACGCCGGCCGCCGAGGCGATGTCCGCGACGGTCACCCGGCCGTACCCGCGCTCGGCGAACAGCTCCGTGGCCCGCTCGAGGATCAGGGCACGGGTCCGCGCGGCGGCCTGCTCGCGCAGCGGGGAGACATAGCGGCGAGGAGAGGACATGGCGTCATCCTAGTGAAAGTGATCACATGATTGCACTATTCATTAGGCGCCTTATAACCTCAATCTGAGGAGCGGTGGTGGAGCAAGGGGATGTCCTGTCCCGTGCTGCCCCGTCCGTCCCCGCGACCGAGGCGCACGCCTCGCACGACCGCTGAAAGGCATGGAAGCAATGGGTATGGATGCCGCGGAACTGGCCGACGGGCTCTTCCGGGTCCTTGCGACCGGAGATCCGGCACTGGCACTGGAAGTGGTGCACGAGGACTTCCGTAACCGCGAAGCGGCCGTGGCACCCCCGGCCTGCGCGCTCCCCGGACCCGCGGGCACCCTCGCCTCGGGTGCGTGGATGCGGTACGCCTTCAGCGACCTGCGCTTCCCCGTCCTCGGCGTCGCCCGCAACGACGACCAGGTCTGGGTACGGCTGCGCATGCAGGGCCGTCACACCGGCGCGTTCGTCCGGTTCCGCGACGGCGCGCTCGACCAGGCCGTGCCGCCCACCGGCCGTGAGATCGACTACGAGCAGATCCATGTCCTCGACGTGCGCGACGGCAAGGTCGTCGGACACGAGGCGGTGCGCGACGACATCACCATGCTCGGTCAGCTCGGTGTCTTCCCTCCGGCTCCGCCCACGGCGTTGCGCATGCTCGCCTGGCGGGTGACCGGACGCGCCGCCCGCGCGGCCGCCCAGGTCACGGCGGAGGCGGCCGAGGCGGCCGCGTCGCTGAAGGGGTGACGGGGCGCGCCACGCCACACCCGTAGCCCAAGCAGCCGCTGCTCGGACAAGGGCGTGGCCGCCTACTTGTCGTTCGGCGGGATGCTGTCGTCGGGACCGCCGGCCCGGGGCCTCAGTCCCGGCGGACCGGGCCGGCGGACCCGCCGTTCAGGCCAGGTAGCCGACGTGGGCCAGCGCCTGCTTGAGTAGGACGCCCTGCCCGCCCGGCATGTCGTTCTGCACCAGCGCCGAGGCGGCTTCCTGCGGGCTGAACCACACGAGGTCGAGCGCGTCCTGGCGGGGGCGGCAGTCGCCGGCGACCGGCACGATGTAGGCGAGGGCCACCGCGTGCTGGCGGGGGTCGTGGAACGGTGTGATCCCTTGGGTCGGGAAGTACTCGGCGACGGTGAAGGGCTGCAGGGACGGGGGGACGCGGGGGAGCGCCACGGGCCCCAGATCCTTCTCCAGATGACGCAGCAGGGCGTCGCGGACCCGCTCGTGATGCAGGACCCGCCCGGAGACGAGCGTGCGGCTGACGGTCCCGTCGGGACCGATCCGCAGCAGCAGTCCGATGCTGGTGACTTCACCGCTGTCGTCGACGCGCACAGGCACGGCTTCCACGTACAGGATGGGCATACGCGCACGCGCGAGCTCGAGTTCGTCGGGACTCAGCCAGCCGGGCGTGGTTTCGGTCGTGTCGGGCATTGCCCGATCGTACGGTCCACACCTCGTGTTGTCCGCGTGTCTGTCCAGGTCAGCCGCAAGTCACACGGACGGGAGCCGATCCGTCCCCCGACGCGGTGATGGCGCCCGTGCACATGCGGTCTCCGGGCGGGGTCTGCCGCCGCTCCGCTGGGGGCGAAGCCGGCCGGTACGCACCTCACGCCCCGTCGCCCGGGCTCGGCAGAGCTTCCCGCAAACGGCGCAGGTCGTCCGCCGGGCGGCCCAGACCGTTCAGGCCGAGCCGCGCGGCCTCCGTCCGGGCATCCGGGTGCGTGGTGAAGGCGAGATCCAGTGCCTCGCGCACCATCCACTGCTGATAGGCGAGCAAGCGGACCGCGTGGAGCTTGGCGTCGAGGAGGTCGGGGTCCGTCACCGGCAGCCGCCGCAGGCGCCCGAGCAGCCGCTGCAGGGTGACGCTCTGCCGGCCGCAGTCCCGGGCGACCTGTGCGGAGACGGGTCCCGGTTCACCGCAGGCGGCCACCGCGCTGTCCGTCGCGACCTGGGTCGCGAGCGCCTCGTCGAGAAGGCCGGTCAGCGCCTCCAACTGGGCGGCGCGCGGGATGGGCTCCACATCCCAGACGTACCCCGCCGGACCGCGAGACGATCCCGCCGGCTTCCGCGGCCGGGGAGCGAACAGTGCGCTGACGGAACCGACCGAGTGCGCTACCGGGCCAGACGCGCGCACCGCGGATCTCTGGGGTCGTGCCCGGCCGAGTGGTCAACCGGCTCCAGACCCCCGACACTGAGTGCTGAACCGTAGGTGGCCGGGCTGATCGGCCTGCACTTCGGCTCAGGAGACGATGCTGTGAATTCCTTTTCACCGGGCTTCCGCGGGCGCGCCCGTTCCCTGGCGGAGCGGCTGCCTCCCGGGCAGTACCCGACCGAGTCGTTCCCCGTGCTGTCCGCGGGGCCCACGCCGCGCGTCGCTGCCGAGGACTGGACGTTCACCGTGACCTCGGAGCTCGGCGAGGCACGCAGCTGGACCTGGGACCAGATGATGGCCCTGCCGCAGCAGGAGACCGTCCAGGACATCCACTGCGTGACGCGGTGGTCGAAGTTCGACACGCACTGGCGCGGAGTGCCCCTCGACGCCTTCCTGGAGGACGTCGAGACGGCCGCGGACTACGTCGTCGTCAGCAGCTACGGCGGTTACACGACCAACCTCCCACTGGAGGACCTGCTCAACGGCAAGGCCTGGATCGCCCACACGTACGACGGCTACCCCCTCTCACCTGAACACGGCGGACCCGCACGCCTGCTCGTGCCGCACCTCTACTTCTGGAAGTCCGCCAAGTGGGTGCACGGGCTGCGGCTGACCCTGGAAGACGATCCCGGCTTCTGGGAGTCGGTCGGCTACCACAACTACGGCGACCCGTGGCGCGAGCAGCGCAACTGGGGGGACTGACCGTGCGTATCCCGTGGCTCAGGGCGCGGCTCGTCGAGCGGCGGCCGCAGACTCCCACCGCCCGTTCGCTGGTCTTCGAGGTGCCCGGCTGGCCCGGCCATCTGGCGGGTCAGCACGTCGACGTACGGCTCACCGCCGACGACGGCTACCAGGCGGTGCGCAGCTACTCCCTGGCCGCGCCCGCGGACGGCGAGACGATCGAACTGGGCGTGCAGGCCGTGCCCGACGGGGAGGTCTCGCCCTACCTGGCCGACGACCTGCCGCCGGCGGCGGACGTGGAAGTCCGCGGGCCGCTCGGCAACTGGTTCGTGTGGCGCACCGGGCAGACCGACCCGGTGCTCCTGGTGGCAGGCGGCTCCGGTGTCGTCCCCCTGGTGGCCATGATCCGGGCACATCGTGAGGCCGACTCACGCAGCCCCTTCCATCTGCTGTATTCGGTGCGCACGCCCGAGGACATCTGGTACCGCGACCACCTGGCCGACGGTGACGAGGGCCTCGACGTCCGCATCGTGTACACCCGGCAGGCCCCGCCGGACAGCACACGCGCGCCCGGCCGCGTCACCGCGGCCGACCTCGACGATCTGACGGCCCGGCTGTTCCCGGCCAGCCCCGTCTACGTCTGCGGGCCCACCGGGTTCGTCGAGGCCGTCGGCGACCTGCTGACCGGCCTGGGGCGAGACCCCGCCACCATCCGCACCGAGCGCTTCGGATGACCCGACGACCCGCACGGGAGGTCCTCATGGCAGACGTCACCACCCACCTCGACGGCAACTGCCTCGCCGGCCCGCTCTCCGAGATCCTTGCCGTGGAGCCCACCACGGCCTGGTGGCGCTGCCCGGATTGCGCGCTGTCCGGCCCGCTCGCCGGGCTGCACGTCTACGGGCCCGAGCCCGGCCTGACCGCGCGCTGCCCCGGATGCGCGTACATCGCCCTGCGGCTCGTCCGGGAGGGTGAGTACGTCTGGCTCACGCTGGGCGGCGGCACCGGCGCTTTCCGGTTCCGTACCGCTTAGGCACGCCGCGTCTCCGCAGGCTCGGGGCACGTCCGCGTCCTCGGGCCGCCCCGGCGCGCCCCGAACCAGTGCGTGAAAGGCGGCCGTCCCGGAGGACAGCCGCCTTTCACGCGTTCTGAAGACCATGAAAGTCCGACGGTCGGCGGAAGGCGCCAGCCGCAGGAAGAGCGAGTGTGCGGCAACGGAAATCGCGTTGGCGCCTGGCAGGGCGCCCGCGCGATCCCCGGTGCGGTCGCTCAGCCCGTGGCGCGGACCGCGTCGCGGATCAGGCCGGCGACCTCCTTCGGCCGCGAGATCGCGACCGCGTGCGATGCGCCCTCGATCTCGACGACGGTGGCACCCGCCCGCTTCGCGCCGAAGCGCTGCACCTCCGGGTTGATGGCCTGGTCGGCGCCCGACACGAGAGCCCAGGACGGCCGGGTCCGCCGCCCGGCCGCGGTGGCCTTGTCGGCGAACGCCGAGGCGGCCAGCGGACGCTGGGCCACCGCCAGGACCTTTGTGACGTCGGCCGGCACATCGGCGGCGAAGACCGAGGGGGGCGAGGCCGTGCCGTGCTCTCTCGTCGGCGGCCTTCAGTTCCGGCCCTGGATCGATGCCGAGGGCGTCGGCCAGCAGGGTCCGTGCGCGCTCGTACGTCTGCACCGCTTCCGTCCGAAGGCCGCAGGCCGCCAGTAGGAGGATCAGCCGGGCCAGCAGCGGCTCGTCCAGCGGGTGGTCGACGGCGGCCCGGCGGAGCTCGGGCAGGACCGATCCGGGGATGCCGGCCGACAGACCGGCGTCGGCGGCCTCCTGAGCGGCGGCGGCGCGTTCGTGCGTGAGTGAGCGGAACGCCGTGTGAGCGCGCGCCACTTTGGGAATGTCGGCGGCCACGGGACCCCGCCACAGGGACAGCGGCTCGATGAGGAGCTCCACGGCCGGGGCCGGCGTCCCCTGGGCGGTGGCCTGCCGGGCCCGCTCACACAGCTCGCGGAAGCGCAGCAGGTCGAGGGAGCCGGTGTCGGTCCGCAGCCGGTATCCGCCCACGTTCCGCAGCAGCCAGTGGCCGCTCGCGCGAGCGGGCAGGTCCGGTTCCAGCAGGCGCCGCAGCGTACCGACGTGACGCCGCGTCACATTGACCGCGCTCTGTGGAGGACAAGGACCCCACAGCGCCTCCACGATCTCGGCCACGGAAACCGGTTCCCCGGCCCGCGCCAGCAGCAGTGCCAGCAGGGCCCTTTCCTGAGGGCTTCCGGGGCTCAGCTCCGCGCCTGCCCGGACGACCCGGAGCGGTCCGAGGACGGCGAACCGCAGCGGTTCCGGAATCACCCATGCCCCTCGGTCCTTGGCGCCAGGCGTTCACTGTACGTCACTGGAATTGTAACCGGGAGTCACACCGTTCGTCGCCTTGCTCGCGGCCCGGCACTCGGTGGTCCAGTACAGCAGGGCGAGGACCGGCAGGGCTGCGCCGAGGAGGCTGACCGCGCCCCAGCCGTCGGCCCGGTAGGCGATCGAGCCGAGCTGGGATCCGACTGCGCCGCCGATGAAGAAGGTGGCGATGAAAGCGGAGTTGAGGCGGGCCCGGGCGTGGGGGGCGAGCTGGTAGATCGTGTGCAGGCCGACGATGAGGGTGGTCTGGACGGCCATGTCGAGGAGGACGGCGGCCAGGGCGATCAGCACGATGCTGTGCCCGTAGAGGCCCGCGACGACGAAGGCCAGCGCGGCGACGGCGAACGCGATGCCGGTCGCGGGCCGTGCGTGCCCGCGGTCGGCCCAGCGTCCGGCGAGCGGGGCGACGGCCGCACCGGCGGCTCCGACGAGGGCGAACACACCGACGCCGATGGCCGAGTAGTGGAAGCGCGGGCCGGTGAGGAGGTAGGAGACGGTGGTCCAGAAGGCGCTGAACGCCCCGAACATCGCCGCCTGGTAGAGGCCGCGGCGCAGCAGTGCCGGGTGGGTGCGCAGCAGTGCGAGGGTGGAGCGCAGCACCTGGGTGTAGGGCACGGTCGTGGTGGGTTCGTGCTGCGGCAGTGCCACGCGCAGCGTCACGGCCAGGACGGCCATGAGCACGGCCGAGCCGAGGTAGACCACGCGCCAGCCGGCGAGCTCGGAGACCAGGCTGCTGACCGCCCGCGACAGCAGGATCCCGGTCAGCAGGCCACTCATCACCCGGCCCACGATCCGCCCGCGCGCGTGGTCGGGGGCGAGGCTCGCGGCGAAGGGGACCAGGATCTGGGCGACCACCGAGGTGGTGCCGCTGATCAGGGAGGCGGCCAGCAGCATGGGGAACCCGGTTGCCAGGCCCGCCGCCACCAGTGCGACGGTGGTGACGGTCAGCAGGGTGGTGATCAGGGAGCGCTTCTCCAGCCGGTCGCCGAGCGGGACCAGGAAGAGCATGCCGATCACGTAGCCGACCTGGGTGAGCGTGATCAACAGTCCCGCGGTGGCCTCGCTCAGGTGGAAGACGTCCCGCAGCGAGGGGAGCAGGGGCTGCGCGTAGTACAGGTTGGCAACCGTCATACCGCAGGCGGCGGCCAGCAGTGCGATCAGCCGGCCCGGCACACCGTGAGCCGGTGCCGTGCTTGTGGTGCGCCTGTGTGACGTTCGGACATCGATGGACTGGGACACGGGCCCCTCTTCGCAGAAGGAGCCGGGAGGGCTCGGCGTGCGGTGCGGTGACAGAGCAGCGTCCTAGGTGCTCACAGACGGCATAAGCGTCGGAGTACCCCGGTCGCTTCCCTGTTCACGGCGATGGTTCTTGATAACGGTCATCTCTTCAGGAGATGAGCGCATCCTGCACGCCCCGTGCCTCCGTGCCGGGCCCGGTGCGTCACTGTGGGACGCGGGCCCGCACCGGGTGCTTGCTCATGATCGAGACCCGGTTGAAGGCGTTGATCGTGATCGCCACCCAGATCACCGCGGAGATCTGGTCGTCGGTCAGCACCTCGCGGGCCGCGTCGTAGGCGGACTCCTGGGCCGCGGCGTCCGACGCCTCGGTGACCGACTCCGCCAGCGCGAGCGCCGCGCGTTCCTCGGGCGTGAACAGTTCCGTGTCCCGCCAGGCCGCCAGCACGCCGAGCCGCTGCATGGTCTCGCCCGCGCGCAGGGCTGCCCTGGTGTGGATGTCGAGGCAGTAGGCGCAGCCGTTGAGCTGCGAGACCCGGAGGTTGATCAGCTCCACGAGGATACGCTCGAGCCCTGCTTCCGAGGCGACGGAGCGCACGGCCTCGGACGTCTCGAGCAGGGCGTGGTAGGCCTTCGGGCTCTGCTTGTCGATGAAGATCCGTCGGCCCGCGGACTCTGTCGTACGGCTGCTCAACTGGGACTCCTTCGGGTTCGCCGCTCGGGGCTCGGTGCTCGGCTGCGCCGGCGGGATCATCGTTCTATGATCCCTGTATAATTGTTGAATGTAAAACCATCCAGGGACGGAGGGCGCTGATCCATGAGCAACGTCGAGGCGGAGTCCGCCGAAATGCGCTGCGGAGCGGCGGTGGACGACCGGCGGGAGGCGAAGGTGCCGGAGATAGAGGTGCTCACCCCGCGCGAGGTGCCGCTGGGCGGCCCACGGGCGATGCCGGTGCGGCGCACGCTGCCCCAGCGGGCCCGGACCCTGATCGGAGCCTGGTGCTTCGCGGACCACTACGGCCCCGACGACGTGGTGAAGACCGGTGGCATGGACGTCGCCCCGCACCCGCACACCGGGCTGCAGACGGTGAGCTGGCTGTTCAGCGGGGAGATCGAGCACCGTGACAGCCTGGGCAGCCACGCCTTCGTGCGGCCCGGTGAGCTGAACCTGATGACGGGCGGGTACGGCATCAGCCACTCGGAGGTGTCGACACCGGGAACCACCGTCCTGCACGGTGTGCAGCTGTGGGTGGCACTCCCCGGGGAACACCGGCACACCGCACGGGACTTCCAGCACCACGTACCCGAGCCACTCCGGATCGACGGCGCCGAACTCCGGGTCTTCCTCGGCTCCCTGGCCGGGCACGCCTCCCCGGTGCGGACCTTCACACCGCTGCTCGGCGCCGAGATCGTCCTCGATGCGGGTGCGGCGATCACGCTCGCCGTGGACCCGGACTTCGAGCATGGTCTCCTTGTCGACCACGGCGACGTCCGCATGGCCGGCACCCTGCTGTACCCGGCGGAGTTGGGGTACGCCGCACCGGGCACCGAGACCTTGACACTGGTCAACGAGTCCGCGGACACGGCCCGGGCGGTTCTGCTCGGCGGCACCCCCTTCGAGGAAGAGATCGTCATGTGGTGGAATTTCATCGGCCGCAGCCATGACGACATCGTGCGGGCCCGCGAGGAGTGGCAGAACGCCTCCGACCGCTTCGGCGCGGTCGAGGGGTACCCAGGAGATCGCCTTCCCGCCCCCGCCCTGCCGAACGCCGTCATCACGCCGCGCAAGAACCCAGCGCGCCGCTGACCTCCAGACGAAAGGCATCCCGATGAGCCAGCCGTCCGCCGCTCCCACCGTCGAGCGGGTAGACGTCAAGCAGCGTTACGAGATCCTGGTCGACGGCCGGCGCGCCGGTCTGACCGCCTACCGCGACCGCGGCGACCAGCGCGTCTTCTACCACACGGTGGTCGACGACGCCTTCGCCGGACAGGGTCTGGCCTCGCAGCTGGTCCAGCAGGCGCTGACCGACGTACGGGAGTCCGGGAAGCGGATCGTGCCGGTCTGCCCCTACGTCGCCAAGTTCCTCAAGAAGCACGAGGAGTTCGCCGACATCACTGACCCCGTCACCCCCGACATCCTGGAGTGGCTGGACGGGGAACTGGGCTGAGGCCCGGGCAGTTACGGCGGCCTCCCGCCGCCACAGGAGGGCGGTCCGGCCCGGCCGGGCCGTCCGGAGTCCGCGGTGCCAGGGCCTTGCGGACTCCGCCGCGCGTGGGGGAGCCCCTACCGGCGGCCGTCACGGGTGGGCAACCTGCGGGCAACCCGTACCGCCGGTTGTCAGAGGTGGAGGGCGACGCGGCGTGACGCGCCCTTGTGCGGCCGTCAGACGGCCGTGTCGGACCCGGCGGCGGAGGCCTCGGGCAGCAGGCCGCGCAGCGACTCGCACTGCCGGTCGTCGATCATCCCGTGCACGGCCTCGGTGACGGTCTCGGCCAGCGCCGGAGAGACCTCCCGCAGCAGCCGCCGACCCTTGTCCGTGAGGGCGACCTCGATGCCCCGCTTGTCGCCGCACACCGAACGCCGGGTCACCAGGTCCGCGTGCTGCAGACAGGCGATCTGGTAGGTCAGACGGGTCTTGGGGCGGCCCAACGACTTGGCGATCCGCGACATGCGCAGAGCGGCGCCGGGCTGGTCGGCGAGCAGGCACAGCACCAGGAACTCGTCATGCGAGACCCCGAGCGACTCCTTGACCTGGGAACGCAGCCGCTGCTCGATCGCCCCGGCAGCGGCCAGCAACTGCATCCAGGCGCGCAGTTCGGCCGGCAGCAGCGTGTCCTCGGCCGACCCTTCGCATGCGGGCAGGTCGGCGGGGGCGGGGGAGTCGGCCATGGTCCCCGAGTCTACCGGCCGTCCAGATATGGACACGGGCCCGACAGATGGGGAAATGGGCCGGACCGACCGGGGACGAACCACCGCGATCCGATGCGACGGGCCCCCTCGCTCTCACACTGCGGACGGCCCCCTTGACGCAGACCGGAGCCCGCTCGACACTCCAGTGGGGATTTCCTAGTCGATAGGTAGGGAAACATGGGACGCCTGGAGCCGGTCATCGGCCGTGTGCACCGCACACGTCGGCAGTCCCTTCTTCTGACCTCCCGCCGTCACATCGATCTGCTGCGGGTCTGCAGCGCGGCCGGCGCCTCGAGCTGAACCGGCCGTGCCGGAACCCCGCGCCCCGCCGTGCGGGCCGGGGAGCGTCACCTGCCCGCCGGGCCGCCATCCTCCGCATCTTCGCGTACCAGTACCCGGGGAGAGACATGTCCGCCCATGCCCTGACCGCACTCCCGCCGTCGTCCGTCCCGGCCTTCCGGGGCCGCATCGGCCGCGACGCACGCAGCGGTCACTACGCGGTACCCCGCCGCTACCGCCTCCATCTGTCGCTTTCCTGTCCGCACTGTCTGCGGACAGCCGTCACCCACAGCCTCCTCGGTCTCGACGAGGTCTGCCCCGTGACCCTCCTGCCCGCGGTGCCCGACGGCCCCGGCGGCGAGCATTCCGCGCTGCGCCCGCTGTACGAGGCGAGCGCCCACCACTACTCCGGGGCGGCCGTCGCGCCCGTGCTCAGCGACGAGTGGTCGGGCCGGATCGTCAGCACGCACGCCCCGGACATCATGCGCGACCTGGCCCGGCACTTCGGCGCCGGCCGCGATGCGCTGTACCCGCAGGGCGCCGACGCGGAGCTCGAGGGTGTGCGCCGCCTGTGCGAGCAGGGCCTCGAGGCGGCCGCACAGCGCGCCGGTCGCGCCGACGCCGGTGCGGAGGAGCGGGCCGCCGCGCTCACCTCGCTGCTGTGCACCCTGCGGGCGCTGGAGGGCCGGCTGGAACGTCAGGAATACGTGCTGGGCGATCAACTCACCGCCGCCGACGTTGAGTTGTGGGTGAGCCTGGTGCAACTGGACACCGTGCACCGCTGGCACCTGGACGCAGGTGCGGTGCACCGCATCGCCGGCCACCCGCATCTGTGGGCCTATGCCCGCCGGCTGGCCGCCCGTCCGGCCTTCGGCCCGCACCTCGACCTCGACGGCATCGCCCGCCGGCACCACGCGCGCTGTCGTGGTCTCGAGGCCGCGGGGGCGGCGGTGCAGATCCTCGACTGGGCCGCGTACGTGCCCGACAGCGCACCGGTACGGGCCAGTTGACGGTGTGTCCGTCCGTAGGCCGATGTATCACCTGATGGACGCACATTGACATCGGTTCCGGGGCCTGACTTACTTACGGCTCAGAACGGTCATGAGCGTCAGCGACAAGCCCTGGCTTGCTGACCGGCAACCCTCGCGCCGCGGTGGGGTGCCCCAGGTGACGACCGGACCGGGATGACGTTTCGGTAAGCGCGAGGCCCAAGGGGCCAGGACAGCGACAGGTGGCGGACATGTACGCAGCTTCCAGGACGGCCGCACGCCGTCCTCAGTGCTGCGTACAGCCGCACGCACAGTTGCTCGTCGCCAACCGGGCCGTCGACCTTCTGCGCGTCAGCAGCGCACTGTGTACCGCACCGGGCCGCGCCCGCTGTCGGGGCTGACGACTTCCACCAGCCCCGCCTCCGTGACGAACACCGCTTGAGCGGTGTGCCGTTGTCCGCCCACCCCCCGGTTCCGTGCGACCCCGTGCGCTGCCCCGCTCCGCAGAGCGATCCCCGCCCTGCCGGCCTGTCGTGGCCACGCACCGCCGCCGCGGTCCCCGGGTGTCCGACTTGCCGGAGCCCTCCATGACTGAACCCCCAGGCACAGCCGTGTCCGTCGACGCCCTGCCGATGGCCGAAGCCACCGCCGACGCCACGCCCACCGCTCCAGCCCACCCGGTCCGCGACCCCTCGCCGGACGCTTCCGGCCGACCGCTCACCGCCCAGCAGGTACAGCCCCTGCGCCGCCCCGGCCGCTGGATCGCCACGGCCGTGGTGCTGGTCGTGGTGGCCCAGTTCGTCCACGGCCTGGTCTCGAACCCCTTCTACCAGTGGGACCGGTTCGCCTACTGGTTCCTGCGCCCCACCATCGTCGACGGACTGCTGATCACTCTCGAAGTCGCCGCGCTCAGCGCCGTGGCCGGCCTGCTCGGCGGGATCGTCCTGGCGCTCGCGCGGCTCTCCCGGAGCCCCGTGCTGCGCGCCGTCAGCTGGACCTACGTATGGGCGTTGCGGTCCGTACCCCTGATCGTCGTGCTGATCTTCCTGTACAACTTCAGCGCGCTGTACCGGACGCTGAGCATCGGGGTGCCCTTCGGCCCTGCCTTCCTCACCTTCGACGAGTCCAGGCTGGCCACCGACATGGCCGTCGCCGTGGTCGGCCTGAGCCTCAACGAGGCCGCGTACGCGGCGGAGGTCGTCCGGGGCGGCATCCTCTCCGTCGACCAGGGCCAGCACGAAGCCGCCGCCGCCCTCGGCCTGCCCAGGGGCCACCAGTTCAGGAAAATCGTCTTCCCGCAGGCCCTCAGGTCCATCACCCCGAACTACGTCAACCAGCTGATCGGGCTGATCAAGAGCACCTCGCTGGTGTTCTACGTCTCGCTGCTCGATCTGTTCGGCTCGGCGCAGACCATGGGCAGTACCTACCCCGGCGACATCGTGCCGCTGCTGCTGGTCGTCACCGTCTGGTACCTGATCCTCACGAGCATCGTGTCCGTCGTCCAGTTCTACGTCGAGCGGCACTACGCCCGGGGCGCCACCCGCACCCTGCCGCCGACCCCGTTGCAGAGGCTCCGCACCGGTCTGCGTGAGCTGCGGGAACGTGCGCGCAGAGAGGCCGCCGTATGACCACCCAGACGCTCGAGACGCACTCCGCCGCGGTCGAGGTGCACGATGTGCACAAGTGGTACGGCGCCCACCGGGTGCTGGACGGCATCGAGTTGACGGTACGTCCGGGCGAGGTGACCGTGGTCCTCGGACCCTCCGGCTCGGGCAAGTCCACCCTGCTGCGGGTGATCAACCACCTGGAGAAGCCCGAAAGCGGCTATGTCAGCGTGGGCGGCGAGCCCATCGGCGTCCGCCGGCACGGGGACCGCCTCAAGGAGCTGAGCGAGCGGGTCATCCTGGCCCAGCGCAGCCGCATCGGCTTCGTCTTCCAGAACTTCAACCTCTTTCCGCACCTGACCGTGTTGGACAACGTGGCCCTGGCCCCGAGTGCGACCGGCAGGCTGACCAGGCTTGAAGCCGAGGAATTCGCCTGCGAACTGCTCGCCCGGGTCGGACTCGCCGACCGGACGGGGGCCTATCCGCGGCAGTTGTCCGGCGGCCAGCAGCAGAGGGTGGCCATCGCCCGCGCGCTCGCCCTGCGCCCCGGTGTGATCCTCTTCGACGAGCCCACCTCCGCCCTCGACCCCGAACTCGTCGGCGAAGTGCTGGCCGTCATCAAGGACCTCGCCGGCGGCGGCACCACCCTCCTCATCGTCACGCACGAGATCGCCTTCGCACGGGAGATCGCCGACCGGGTGGTCTTCATGGACGGCGGCCGCATCGTCGAGCAGGGGCCGCCCGCCGAGGTCCTCGGCAATCCACGGCACGAGCGGACCCGGGACTTCCTGAGCAAGGTGCTCTGAAGTCCGCGGCCTTGCCGTTCCCCAAGTCTCCCCCCACGCCCTCATGTTCACCGCCCACCGGACAAGGACAGCCATGCCTGCGCTCAGTCTCCGCCGCCGAATCCTTCGCGGTCTCACCGCGGGAACCGCCGTAGTCACCCTCGCCGCCGGGCTCGCCGCGTGCGGGGGCGACAGCGACGCCGCCACCACCACGGACAGCGCCTCCTCCGGCACGGTCACCGTGGGCCGGCTCTCCAACGGCGCCGCGCAACAGACCACCCTCAAGGTGCCCGAGGTCACGTCCATCAGCGCCGAGCTGCCCGCGGCCGTCCGCAAGAGCGGCAAGCTGGAGATCGGCGTCGGCGCCCTGCCCTCCGGCTTCCCGCCGCTGGCCTATGTGGGCAGCGACCAGAAGAGCCTCACCGGCGCCGAACCCGACCTCGGCCGCCTGGTGGCCGCGGTGCTCGGGCTCACGCCCGAGGTGAGGAACTCGACCTGGGAGAACCTCTTCGTCGGCATCGACAGCGGCAAGGTCGACGTCGCCTTCTCGAATGTCACCGACACCGAGGAACGCAAGAAGAAGTACGAGTTCGCCTCCTACCGCCAGGACAACCTCGGCTGGGAGGTGCCCAAGAAGAGCACCTGGAACTTCGGCGGCGACTACGAGAACCTCGCGGGCAGGACCGTCTCCGTCGGCTCCGGCACCAACCAGGAGAAGATCCTGCTGGAGTGGAAGGCCAAGCTGGCCAAGGAGGGCAAGAAGCTCACCGTCAAGTACTTCCAGGACCAAAACAGCACCTACCTGGCGCTGGCCGGCGGGAAGATCGACGCGTACTTCGGTCCCAACCCCGGTATCGCCTACCACATCACTCAGGTCGCGAACACGCCGCAGGCGACCCGGAGCGCGGGCACGTTCTCCGGCGCCGGCGAGACGCTCCAGGGCCTGATCGCGGCGACCGCGAAGAAGGACAGCGGGCTGGCCAAGCCGCTCGCCGACGCCATCAACCACCTGATCGAGAACGGCCAGTACGCCAAGTGGCTGGCCGCCTGGAACCTCTCGAACGAGGCCGTCACCAAGTCCGAGATCAACCCGCCCGGCCTGCCGGTCGACAACTCCTGATCCCCGCGGCACCGCGACCGGCCGCAGCTCGCACCCGTGTGGGCATCCGGCACCGCCATCGGGGCCGGATGCCCGGCCGGTGGCCGCACACCAGGAACAGAGACCGCGACCAGGGCGTTATCACGGGGAGATGTGCCCGGCGCGCCCGCCGCGCCCGACGTACGGAGGTGACGGACGTGACACATGCACCGCGCACCGTCCGCCTGCACTCCCGGCCCCACATCGATCTGCTGCGCGTGGCCGGCGCGCTCTGTCGCTCCTGACCCCTCCCCGGCCCGGGCCGGGGCTCTCATCCCGCTTCGCTCGCCCGCCGCCGTACCCGGCTTGCGCAAGGGGTCGGCGATCCCGTACGGAATTCAGGAAGGCACCCACTCGTGTCCTCAACTGCTCCTTCCCCTCTGCACCTTGCCGTCGCCCTGGAGGGCACCGGCTGGCACCCGGCCTCCTGGCGGGAACCGGTTGCCCGGCCCGGCGGCCTGTTCACCGCCGGCTACTGGGCGGACCTCGTCGCCGAGGCCGAGCGCGGCCTGATCGACTTCGTGACCTTCGAGGACGGCCTCGGCCCGCAGTCCTCGCACTTCCTGGACCCGGACGAACGCACCGACCAGGTCCGCGGACGCCTCGACGCCCTGCTGACCGCGACACGGGTCGCTCCTCTGACACGGCACATAGGCCTGGTGCCGACCGTGGTCGCCACGCATACGGAGCCGTTCCACACCTCCAAGGCGATCGCCACGCTCGACTACGTCAGCGGCGGCCGCGCGGGGCTGCGCGTGCAGATCACCGCGCGCCCGAACGAAGCCGCGCACTTCGGCCGCCGCACCATCCCCCGTATCGAGGCATACGGCGACCCCGCCGCACAGGACCTGGTGACCGACCTCTTCGACGAGGCCGCCGACTACGTCGAGGTCGTGCGCCGGCTCTGGGACAGCTGGGAGGACGACGCGGAGATCCGGGACGTCACGACCGGCCGCTTCATCGACCGCGACAAACTGCACTACATCGGCTTCGAGGGCAGGCACTTCAGCGTCAAGGGCCCCTCCATCACGCCACGCCCCCCGCAGGGCCATCCCCCTGTCACCGCCCTCGCCCACCAGACCGTGCCCTTCCGGCTCGTCGCCCGCTCCACCGACCTCGGCTACGTCACCCCGCACGACACCGAGCAGGCCCGGGCGATCGTCGCCGAGATCCGGGCCGAGCAGAGCGCGGCCGGGCGGGCCGGGGAACCGCTGCACCTCTTCGGCGACCTGGTGGTCTTCCTCGACGACGACCCCGCCGAAGCCGCCGAACGCCGGGAGCGACTGGACGCACTTGCTGAGTACCCGTATACCGGCGACGCCCGGATCTTCACCGGCACACCGGCACAACTGGCCGATCTGCTCCAGGAGTTGCAGTCGACCGGACTGTCCGGCTTCCGGCTGCGGCCCGCCGTGGCCGGGCACGACCTGCCGTACATCACCCGCGGACTCGTTCCCGAACTGCAGCGCCGCGGCGCCTTCCGCACCGCCTACGAGGCCGACACCCTGCGCGGGCTGCTGGGCCTCGCCCGTCCCGCCAACCGCTATGCCGCTCCCGCAGCCTGAGCCGGAAGGACTCCAGACCACCATGAGCAAGCCGCTCAAGCAGATCCACCTCGCGGCCCACTTCCCCGGCGTCAACAACACCACCGTGTGGAGCGACCCCAAGGCCGGCAGCCATATCGAGTTCAGCTCGTTCGTGCACTTCGCGCAGACCGCCGAACGCGCCAAGTTCGACTTCCTCTTCCTCGCCGAGGGGCTGCGCCTGCGGGAGCAGGGCGGCGAGATCTACGACCTGGACGTGGTGGGCCGGCCCGACACCTTCACCGTGCTCGCCGCGCTCGCCGCCGTCACCGACCGCCTCGGCCTGACGGGCACCATCAACTCGACCTTCAACGAGCCCTACGAGGTGGCCCGCCAGTTCGCGAGCCTCGACCACCTCTCCGGCGGACGCTCCGCCTGGAACGTCGTCACCTCCTGGGACGCCTTCACCGGCGAGAACTTCCGCCGCGGCGGCTTCCTGCCGCAGGAGGAGCGCTACTCCCGCGCCAAGGAGTTCTTGGCCACCGCCAGTGAACTCTTCGACTCCTGGCGGGGCGACGAGATCGCCGCCGACCAGGCCACCGGTGTCTTCCTGCGCGACGCGAAGGCCGGCGCCTTCGTCCACGAGGGACAGCACTTCGACATCCACGGCCGGTTCAACGTCCCCCGCAGCCCCCAGGGCCGGCCGGTGATCTTCCAGGCCGGTGACTCCGAGGAGGGCCGCGAGTTCGCCGCGTCGAGTGCCGACGCGATCTTCAGCCGGTACAGCACCCTGGAAGCGGGCCAGGCCTTCTACAAGGACGTCAAGGGCCGCCTCGCCAAGTACGGCCGCAGGGCGGACCAACTGCTGATCCTGCCCGCCGCCACCTTCGTCCTAGGCGAGACCGACGCGGAGGCCGAGGAACTGGCCCGCGAGGTGCGCCGCCGACAGGTCAGCGGCGCCACGGCGATCAAACACCTGGAGTTCGTCTGGAACCGGGACCTGTCCGGCTACGACCCGGACGGCCCGCTGCCCGAGATCGACCCGGACCTCGGCGAACACCACATCGCACGGGGACGGGCGCAGGTGCGCATGTACCGTGACCCGCTGGCGACCGCCCGGGAGTGGCGAGAGCTGGCCGCAGCGAACAACTGGTCCATCCGCGACCTGGTGATCAACACCGGCAACCGCCAGACGTTCGTCGGGTCCCCGGCCACCGTCGCGCGGACCATCGACGGCTTCGTGCAGTCCGACGCGTCCGACGGCTTCATCCTCGTTCCGCACATCACCCCGGGTGGCCTGGACGTCTTCGCCGACACCGTGGTCCCGCTGCTTCAGGAGCGCGGCGTCTTCCGCACCGAGTACGCGGGCACGACCCTGCGCGATCACCTGGGCCTGGACCACCCCGACGCCGGGACGTCCAGCGAGCGGGCGGCTTCGTAGGACGACGCGGGGCTCTTCCACCTGTCGCCAGGCGCGGCGCTCGTGCACGTGGCGTGGGACACGGCGGGCGCGCTCGTTCTCCCGCGGCGGCATCGGCCCCGGCGGCGGCGAGCCCCGCCGTGGACCGGGTGCGGGCAGGGGCCGCCGGGGCGACGACAGAACGCGGCCGCCCCGGCCGGAGTGGATCCGGCCGGGGCGGCTGTCCGCTGCTGTGCGGGCTGCCTTACGCGAGGGCGGCCAGCGCCTCGTTCCAGGTGGCCGAGGGGCGCATGACCTGAGCGGCCTTGGCCGGGTCGGGCTGGTAGTAGCCGCCGATGTCGGCCGGCTTGCCCTGGACAGCGATCAGCTCCTCGACGATCTTCTGCTCGTTGGCCGCGAGCGTCTCGGCGAGCGGGGCGAACGCCTTGGCCAGATCCGCGTCGTCGGTCTGCTGGGCCAGCTCCTGCGCCCAGTACAGGGACAGGTAGAAGTGGCTGCCGCGGTTGTCGATGCCGCCGACGCGCCGGGTCGGGGACTTGTCCTCGTTGAGGAAGGTCGCCGTGGCGCGGTCGAGGGTGTCGGCGAGGACCTGGGCGCGCTGGTTGCCGGTGGCCTTCGCGTACTGCTCGAAGGACGGCACGAGCGCGAAGAACTCGCCCAGCGAGTCCCAGCGCAGGTAGTTCTCCTTCACCAGCTGCTGGACGTGCTTGGGGGCGGAGCCGCCGGCGCCCGTCTCGAACAGGCCGCCGCCCGCCATCAGCGGGACGACCGACAGCATCTTGGCGCTGGTGCCCAGCTCCAGGATCGGGAACAGGTCGGTGAGGTAGTCACGCAGCACGTTGCCGGTGACGGAGATGGTGTTCTCACCGCGGCGGATGCGCTCCACGGACAGCTTGGTGGCCTCGACGGGGGCCAGGATGCGGATGTCCAGGCCCTCGGTGTCGTGCTCCTGCAGGTACTGCTCGGCCTTGGCGATCAGGTTGGCGTCGTGGGCCCGGGTGGCGTCCAGCCAGAACACGGCCGGGTCGCCGGTGGCGCGGGCGCGGGTGACGGCGAGCTTCACCCAGTCCTTGATCGGGGCGTCCTTGGTCTGGCAGGCGCGGAAGATGTCGCCGGCGGAGACGGTCTGCTCGAGGACGACGTTGCCGGCCTGGTCGACCAGGCGGACCGTGCCCGTGGTCGGGATCTCGAAGGTCTTGTCGTGGCTGCCGTACTCCTCGGCCTTCTGCGCCATGAGGCCGACGTTCGGGACCGAGCCCATGGTGGCCGGGTCGTAGGCGCCGTTGGCGCGGCAGTCGTCGAGCACGGCCTGGTAGACACCGGAGTAGCTGGAGTCCGGCAGGACCGCGAGGGTGTCGTGCTCCTGGCCGTCCGGGCCCCACATGTGCCCGGAGGTGCGGATCATGGCCGGCATCGAGGCGTCGACGATGACGTCGGAGGGGACGTGCAGGTTGGTGATGCCCTTGTCGGAGTCGACCATCGCCAGCTCCGGGCCCTCGGCGAGCTCGGCGTCGAAGGAGGCCTTGATCTCCTCGCCGTTGGGCAGCGACTCGAGGCCCTTGAAGATGCCGCCGAGACCGTCGTTCGGGGTCAGCCCGGCCGCGGCGAACGCCTCGCCGTACTTCGCGAAGGTCTTCGGGAAGAAGGCGCGCACCACGTGACCGAAGACGATCGGGTCGGAGACCTTCATCATCGTGGCCTTCAGGTGCACGGAGAACAGGACGCCCTCCTCCTTGGCGCGCCCGACCTGCGCGGTCAGGAACTCGCGCAGGGCGGCCACGCGCATCACGGAGGCGTCCACGACCTCACCGGCGAGGACCGGGACGGACTCGCGCAGCACGGTGGTGGAGCCGTCGTCGCCCTTCAGCTCGATGCGCAGCGAACCGGCCTCGGAGATCACCGCGGACTTCTCGGTGGAACGGAAGTCGTCCACGCCCATGGTCGCGACGTTCGTCTTCGACTCGGAGGTCCAGGCGCCCATGCGGTGCGGGTGGGTCTTGGCGTAGTTCTTCACCGAGGCGGGGGCGCGGCGGTCGGAGTTGCCCTCGCGCAGCACCGGGTTCACGGCGGAGCCCTTGACCTTGTCGAAACGGGCGCGGATCTCCCGCTCCTCGTCGGTCTTCGGCTCGTCCGGGTAGTCCGGCAGCGCGTAGCCCTGGGCCTGCAGTTCGGCCACGGCCGCCTTCAGCTGCGGGACGGACGCCGAGACGTTGGGCAGCTTGATGATGTTGGCCGCGGGGGTCCTGGCCAGTTCGCCCAGCTCAGCGAGGGCGTCGTTGATCCGCTGGTCCTCGTTCAGGTACTCGGGGAAGACCGCGAGGATGCGCCCGGCCAGCGAGATGTCACGGGTCTCCACAGTGACACCCGCCTGCGAGGCGTACGCCTGGACCACCGGCAGGAAGGAATACGTCGCCAGGGCCGGGGCCTCGTCAGTGTGTGTGTAAATGATGGTCGAGTCAGTCACCGGGTGCTCCGCTCCACGTCTGCAACATTGCTCGACATCAAGATATCTCGTGAGCGGCCCTCGCTCGACAGTGGCCCGCGCCCTGGGCGCCTCTGCCGGATGATCGGCGCCGGAAGCACGGCCCGTGCGGTCCTGTGGCCCGTCCCGCCGCCCGTCAGGCCAGGCCCCGGCCGACGGCTCTCGCCGCGGCCGACGCCACCTCCCGCTCGATCCAGCGGCAGATCACCGTCACCACATAGGCGCGTTCCGCGCGGCTCAGGTCCCGTCCTTTGGGGATCTCGTGCCAGCGCTGCAGGCAGGTACGGCAGCACGTCGCGGTCGCGTGCTGGGCGACGAAGACCGGGTGGCCCCGGTAGGGGGTTGGGAGCTGTTCGTTTTCAAATGTGCCGGAGCGTGCATGAGTGTGCACGGGCATGTTCTGGTTCGTGGTGTTGCTGCGTGCGCACGTCGTATGGCGGGCATCGATGTCAGTGCCGGCCCGTACCGTTCTTCCGGTTGCCGGTCAAGCGTGGTGGAGGGAGTGCATCGATGCGCGGTGAGCCGTTGCGCACGATCGCTGCTCCCTTCGTGGCCGTCGGCCCGTCGGGCGTGGCGATCCGGACCCGCCTAAAACACCTGAGCGCCGACGACGAGGAGGTGCTGCGCCTGGTGGGCGCGCATCTTGGTTCGCTGGCCTCGAAGGACCTCAAACGCCGGTGCGCTGAGGGCTTGGAGCACTCCGCGGATAGGTGGGCGGAGCGCAAGCGGGCCCTGACGGAGGAGTCTTCGTCGCGCTGGGCCGGGAGCATCACCAAGGCCACGCATGATCAGTGGGCGCTTGCGCGGCGTGCCCGGTCGGCGCACATCCAGAGCCTTGAGGCCAGCATCAAGATGATCGCGCATCGATTGTCGCTGCCGGTGGGTGAGAAGGGCACGAAGCGGGCCCCTGGCGGATACCGCACGCGGCAGGAGTGGTTCCAAAAGACGCGGCGACTGCGCTTGCTTGAGGACCGGCTGGAGCGTGAGCGGGCCGATCACGAGATGGGGCGAGTCCGGGTAGTGCGAGGCGGTAAGCGCCTGCTCAACACCCGACACCACCTTGACGCGGCGCAGCTCACCGAGCACGCATGGCGCCGGCGTTGGGAGGCTGAGCGCTGGTTCCTCCGGGCGGACGGCGAGTCGGGCAAGCGGTTCGGGAACGAGACGATCCGCGTCACCCCGGACGGCACGGTGAGCATCAAGCTCCCCGCCCCACTCGCACACCTGGCGAACGCCCCGCATGGCCGGTACGTCCTCGCCCCAACCGTGGTCTTCCACCACCGTAGCGACGAGTGGGCCGACCGCATCACCACGAACCGGTCCGTGGCCTACCGCATCCACTACGACACAGACCGCTCCCGCTGGTACCTCACCGCCTCCTGGACCATCCCGCCCATCAAGACCGTCCCCCTCGACGTAGCCCGCGCCCGCGGACTGATCGGCGTGGACACCAACGCGGACCACCTCGCCGCCTGGCGCCTCGATCAGCACGGCAACCCATGCGGCCAGCCGCGCCGGTTCTTCTACGACCTGTCCGGCACCGCGATGCATCGTGACGCCCAGGTACGGCATGCACTGATCCGGCTCCTGCACTGGGCCCAACGCCACGACCTGTCGATCGCGATCGAAGACCTCGACTTCAGCGCGGAGAAAACCCGGGAGAAACACGGGCGCCAGAAGCGGTTCAGGCGGTTGATCTCCGGTATGCCCGTGTCCAAGCTGCGGGCCCGGCTCGTCAGCATGGCGGCCGAACTCGGCATCACCATCATCGCCGTGGACCCGGCCTACACCAGCAGGTGGGGCGCCCAGCACTGGCAGAAACCCCTCACCCACACGACCAGGAAAACCAGCCGTCACGATGCCGCGAGCATCGCGATCGGCAGGCGCGCCCTCGGGCATCGCATCCGGCGACGGACGGCACCGCCTTCTGCCCACCAGAGCGATGGACAGGAGCATCGGACCGCCCAGGCCGGACACGGCGCCCCAGGGCGTGAGGGAACCCGCCCCCGCATCCCCGGACCACGGACACGATCCACTGGGACCAGACGCGGCGCGAACGCGGGAGACCAGGACGCCCAACACCGTTCGGAGCGTCCGACTGAGCCCGTGCAACCCATGCTCAGTCCCTAGGAACGGTCTGCTTGCCGTCCTTGTACGGCTCGGCCGGTGCCAGCCGCCTGGCGATGAGGTCGTAGGCGTGCCGGCGCAACAGGGCGGGGCCGCTCAGTTCGGCGGTGGCCAGGTCGCGTCCGCGCAGATGGAACCTCGCGCGGAACGGATGGCGTGCGATCACGTCCAGCCGCTGGTCGAGCGAGCGAGTCGTCGGATCAGACATCGAGTTTTCCGGTCGGGGGTGTCACGCTCTTTCGAGCATATGACCGGCGACGCGCGGACATGGAAGCCGAGCGCCTGGGCAGCGGCCCCGGCCCGGGCGATCGGCCGGGCCGGGGCGTGCTGGGCGGACGGACGGCCGGAGGGCGGCCCGGCGCGGAGCCCGTCAGGAGCCCGGTGTCACAGCGCGAGCGGACCGCCGTGCTCGACGGCCGCGTCGTCGGCGCCGCGCTGATGCGGTATGACCGCCGAGCCCTGCTGGAGCGCCACCGTCCGGGCCGGTGCGGGGATGCGGATGCCCTCGGCCCGGTACCGCTTGTGCAGGCGCTTGATGAACTCGTGCTTGATGCGGTATTGGTCGCTGAACTCGCCGACACCGAGGATCACCGTGAAGCCGATCCGGGAGTCGCCGAACGTGTGGAAGCGGATGGCCGGTTCATGGTCCGGGACCGCTCCGGTGATCTCCGTCATCACCTCGGCCACGACCTCGGTGGTGACCTTCTCCACATGCTCCAGGTCGCTGTCGTAGCCGACCCCCACCTGCACCAGCACGGTCAACTGCTGCTCGGGGCGGGTGTAGTTGATCATGTTGGTCTTGGCGAGCTCCCCGTTGGGGATGACGACCAGGTTGTTGGAGAGCTGGCGGACGGTCGTCTGCCGCCAGTTGATGTCGACGACATAGCCCTCCTCGCCGCTGCTCAGCCGGATGTAGTCGCCGGGCTGAACGGTCTTGGAGGCGAGGATGTGGATGCCCGCGAAGAGGTTCGCCAGGGTGTCCTGGAGGGCGAGGGCGACGGCCAGACCGCCGACACCGAGGGCGGTGAGCAGCGGCGCTATGGAGATGCCCAGGGTCTGAAGCATCACCAGGAAGCCCATCGCCAGCACCACGACCCGGGTGATGTTAACGAAGATCGAGGCCGATCCGGCGACCCCGGACCGGGACTGGGTGACCGTCCGCACCAGGCCGGCGATCACCCTCGCGGCCGTCACCGTCGCGACGAAGATGAGCAGCACGCTCAGCGTCTGGTTGACGTGGTGCTGCACCGTCCGCGTGAGCGGCAGCACCGCGGCCGCGGCGGCCGTGCCGGCGGCGATCGCCGCCCACGGCACCAGCGTCCGCAGGGCGTCCACGATGACGTCGTCGCCGCTCCACTTGGTACGGCTCGCATGCCCGCCCAGCCAGCGCAGCAGTATGCGCAGCAGGAATCCGGCCGCCAGGCCCGCCGCCACGGCTATTCCGGCGACGACCAGATCGTCCAGGGTGAGTGCGCGGTTCACCGGTCACCTCCCGTGAGGGGGAGGGGGCTGCCGGGCCGGATGTGAGGAGTCGTCACCTTGCCACCTGCTCGAATACGGGCGGCACACGGCCGTGCATCAGGGATGCACGGCCGTGTGCCCATGGGATGCACGATCGCGCTGCGAAGCGGTGTGCGCCGTTCCGCAGCGAAAGGTCATCCTGCCGTATCCAGGAGCCCGGCCGTCACCGGGCCGTTCGGAAGCCGCCCTTGACGTGCGCTCCGTCGTGCGGCAGTCGTCCGTCGCGGTCACATGTCCGAGAACGACCCGTGCCGTCCGGCCCCCGCCGTGAACCGGGCGGCGCCCTCCAGGCCCTCGGCCAGCACCCCCATGCCGTAGCGGAGTTCGCCCCGCATCGCCGTCGTCTCGTCCTGTCCCTGCTGGTCGAGGACGGAGGCGCGGTCGCCGCGCAGGCAGGCCTGTGGGAAGCGGGCGATCTCGGCGGCGAGTTCCTCGGCCGCCGCGCGTGCCTGTCCCGTCGGCACGACGCGGTTGGCGAGGCCCATCTCGTGGGCCTCGCGGGCGGGTACGGGACGGCCGGTGAGGATCATGTCCATGGCCCGGCCGGCACCGATCAGCCGTGGCAGCCGCACCGTCCCGCCGTCGATGAGTGGCACACCCCAGCGACGGCAGAAGACCCCGAACACCGCGTCCTCCTCAGCGACGCGCAGATCGCACCAGAGCGCCAACTCCAGACCGCCGGCCACCGCGTGTCCGGTGACCGCCGCGATCACGGGCTTGGACAGCCGCAGCCGGGTCGGCCCCATCGGGCCGTCGCCGTCCTCGGCCACGCGATTGCCGCGCTCGGTGCCCACGGCCTTCAGATCGGCGCCCGCGCAGAACGTCCCGCCCTCGCCCCACAGCACCGCCACCCGCGCGGACGCGTCCGCCTCGAACTCCCTGAAGGCGGCGGCCAGCGCGGCGGCGGTCGGCCCGTCCACGGCGTTGCGGGCTTCGGGGCGGGAGAGGACGACCGTGGTGACGTACCCCTGGCGTTCGGTCCGGACCGGCATCGGGCTGCCCCTTTCACACGGCGGAGGGCTGGCCCAGCAGAGGTTACTCGGGAGTACGGCCGCTGTCCCCGGTCAGATCACCTTCAGCCGCACGAGTGCCCCGAGCGTGAGCGCCCCCGGCACCAGCGGCACCCACACCGTGATGATCCGGTACGCCAGGACCACCGCCGTCGCCAGGGCCACCGGGGCGCCGGCCGCGACCAGGGTGACGATCAGCGCCGCCTCCACCGAGCCGATGCCGCCGGGCGTGGGCACGGCCGCGACCGCGATGGTCGCCGCCAGATAGGCGACGGCCATGTGCGCGGGCGGCACCGGCAGGTCCAAGGCCCGCCCCACCGCGGCCAGTCCGGCCGCCTGGAGTGCCGGGAAGGCCAGCGACCCGCCCCACAGGGCGATCGCGCGGGAGGGACGCGTGTGCACCGTGCGGGCCTCGCCGAGTGCCGCGCGCAGGAAGGAGAACACGGCCGTGCGCAGCCGGCGCACGAGCAGCACCACCGCGAGCGCCACGCACACCGCCGCTACCACACCGATCAGCACCGGGCCCACCGCCGGGGCGGGCAGGAGGGTGCCGAGGCGGAGGGCGTGCGGGAAGGCGATCAGCAGGGCCACCAGCAGACCGGTCCGGGTGATCGACTCGGCGAGCAGGTACAGCGCGATCGCCGCCGACGAACTGGCCAGCGGCACCCCGCACACCGTCATGAAACGGAGGTTGACCGCACCCGCTCCCAGACCGGTCGGCAGCAGATGGTTGGCCGCGCCCGCCGCGAACTGGGTGGCGAGCAACCGGCGTACGGGCAGCCGCTGCATGACCGCGCCCTGGCGGGTGAAGGCGGCCGCCACCCAGGTCAGACAGGTGGCGCCGGCGGCCGCCACCAGCCAGGGCCACTCGGCGGACGCCAGTTGCTTGAAGCCCTCCACGAGCACGGACCAGTGCTGTACCGCGACCACGGCCACGAGGGCCAGCGGAAGCAGGCACAGGATCTGGCGGACCGGGACACGTCCGGCGAGTCGCTGAGGGAGACGTACGGCACTCACACCGGGAGAGGTTTTCCGTGCCGCACCAACGTGAGGTTGCGGGCGTGCGGACGGCGGCTGACGTGCGGGGCAAGGCACGGGAGCGACCGGGTTTCCGGGTGCCCGTGTCGCAGGGGCATTCGTCCCGGTCTCCCTGCGCGTGAAGCCCGCCGCCTTCCCTTGACCTCAAGGTTGCTCGAGGTCCTAACGTCTGTCTTATGAGCATGGAGACCACCGCCTGGCACCAGTTGCACAGCGTCATGAGCGCGCAGCGGGAGCGCCGCCCCCTCGACCGCGCCACGCTGCGCCGCATCGGCGCGTTCGCGCGCCCCCACCGCCCCCGCATCGTGCAGTTCGTCCTGGTCAGCGTGGTGACGGCACTGCTCGCGGTGGCGACCCCGCTGCTCGCCGGCCGTGTCGTCGACGCGATCGTGTCGCACGGCGACCCGGGAACCGTCGTACGGCTGTCGCTGTTCATCGCCCTCATCGCGGTCGCCGAGGCCGCGCTCGGGCTCCTCGGCCGCAGGCTGTCGGCCACGCTCGGGGAAGGCCTCATCCTCGATCTGCGGACGGCTGTGTTCGATCATGTGCAGCGCATGCCGGTCGCGTTCTTCACACGTACCCGTACGGGCGCGCTGGTCAGTCGTCTCAACAACGACGTCATCGGTGCGCAGCGCGCCTTCAGCAACACCCTGTCGGGAGTCGTCGGCAATGTGGTCACGCTACTGCTCACGCTGGTCGTGATGCTGACCCTGTCCTGGCAGATCACCCTGCTCGCCCTGGTGCTGCTGCCGGTCTTCCTGTTCCCCGCGCGGCGGATGGGCCGCCGGATGGCGCTGCTGCAACGGGAGGCCGCCGACCTCAACGCCGCGATGGGCACCCGGATGACCGAACGCTTCTCCGCACCCGGTGCCACGCTCGTCAAACTCTTCGGGCGCCCCGAGGAGGAGTCCGAAGAGTTCGCCGCGCGGGCCCGCCGGGTGCGGGACATCGGGGTGCGGACGGCCATGTCCCAGTCGGCGTTCATCACCGCGCTCACGCTGGTCTCCGCCCTGGCGCTCGCCCTGGTCTACGGGCTCGGCGGCTGGTTCGCCCTGCGCGGCAGCCTTGAGGCGGGCTCCGTCGTCTCACTCGCCCTGCTGCTCACCCGGCTCTACGCACCCCTCACCTCCCTCGCGGGGGCCCGCGTCGAGATCATGAGCGCGCTCGTCAGCTTCGAGCGCGTCTTCGAAGTACTGGACCTGAAGCCGCTGATCGAGGAGCGGCCGAGACCGCGGCAGGTCCCCGGCGGTCCGGTGGCGGTGGAATTCGAGGACGTCCGCTTCGGGTATCCGGCCGCCGACAAGGTCTCCCTGGCCTCGCTCGAGGAGGTAGCGGTCCTGGACACGCGCGGCGGCGCCGAGATCCTCCACGGTGTCTCCTTCCGCGCCGAGCCCGGCCAGACGGTCGCCCTCGTGGGGTCCTCAGGCGCCGGCAAGTCCACCATCGCGGCACTGCTCCCGCGGCTGTACGACGTCGACGAGGGCACCGTCCGCATCGGCGGCGTCGACGTCCGCGACCTGAGCGCCGCATCACTGCGCGAGACCCTCGGCATGGTCACCCAGGACGGCCATCTGTTCCACGACACGGTGCGGGCCAACTTGCTGCTGGCCGACCCCGGGGCGAGCGAGGACGACCTGTGGGACGTGCTGCTCCGGGCCCGCCTCGACGACCTCGTACGTGCCCTGCCCGACGGGCTCGACACGGTCGTCGGTGAGCGCGGCTACCGACTGTCCGGCGGCGAGCGCCAGCGCCTGACCATCGCCCGTCTGCTGCTGGCCCGCCAGCGGGTCGTCATCCTCGACGAGGCCACCGCCCATCTGGACAACACCTCCGAGGCGGCCGTGCAGGAGGCCCTCACGGAGGCGCTGGAGGGCCGTACCGCCGTCGTCATCGCCCACCGCCTGTCCACCGTGCGGGCAGCCGACGTGATCCTCGTCGTCGAGTCGGGCCGGATCGTGGAGCGGGGCACCCACGAGGAGCTGCTGACCAGGGGCGGGCGGTACGCGGAGCTCTACCGGACACAGTTCGCGAAGCCGGCGCACTGGGAGGCGGAGGGCGGAGCGGAGACGGAAGCCGTCGCGTAGACGGCAGGTCCCCGTTCCTGATGTGCCCCGGCCGCGTGTCCGCACCGTGCCGTTCTCTCCGGGGGGCGCCTGAGCTGCGCGGATCGTAGCGTGAAGGGGGTGGCGCAGCGCGGCGCGGTGCACAAGGGAGACGGTGACGATGCCGACGATGGACTACGCGGCACTGTTCGCCGCCACACCGAGTCCCTACCTCGTGCTGGCCCCGGACCTGATCATCGTGGAGGTCAACCAGGCCTATCTGAACGCGACCAGCCGGACCCGGGACGACCTGATCGGACAGCACATCTTCGAGGCCTTCCCGGAGAACCCCGACGACCCGGATGCCGACGGTGTGCGCAATCTGAACGCCTCGTTGCACCGTGTCCTGAACTCCAAACAGCCCGACACGATGGCGCTGCAGAAGTACGACATCCCCATCATGGGCAGACCCGGCGCATTCGACGAGCGATGGTGGTCCCCGGTCAACACGCCGATCCTCGACCCCGAGGGGAAGGTCACGTGGATCATCCACCGCGTGGAGGACGTGACCGGGTACATCCTGACCCACGGCAGAGGCGACTGGCGCCTGTCCAAGCACCTCACCGAGCGCGAGGCCCTGGAGGCCGAGCTCTACGCACGGGCGCGCGAGCTGCAGTTGCTGAACGAGGAGCTGCGGCAGGCGCACACCCGTGAGCGCAAGGTGGCTGTGGCACTCCAGGAGGCCATGCTCCAGGCACCCGACCTGGCCCGGCACGAGAACGTGGCGGTGCGCTATCTGCCCGCCACCGGCTCGCTGAACGTGTGCGGCGACTGGTACGACGTCATCGATCTGTCCGAGACCCGGTTCGCGGTGGCGGTCGGCGACGTCGTCGGCCACGGTCTGGAGGCCGCGGCCGTCATGGGGATGCTCCGCAGCGCGCTGAGCGCCGCCACCCGCGCGCTGGAGGGGCCCGCCCAGGCACTGGAGGTGCTCGGCCTGTACGCCCGGTCGGTGGAAGGCGCGCTGAACACCACCGCTGTCAAGGCGCTGATCGACACTCGCAGCGAACTGATCATCTACAGCAGCGCCGGCCACCCGCCCCCCGTCCTCGTCCATCGGGACGGCACGTGCGAACTGCTCGACAAGGCGACCGACCCGCCGCTGGCCGCCCGGCCCCAGCACGTGCCACGCCCGCAGGCCTGCCAGCCCTACCGGCCGGGCGACACGCTCGTCCTCTACACCGACGGGCTGATCGAGCGCCGGAACGAGCACATAGAGACGGGTCTGAGCCGGCTGACCGACGTCCTCGGCCGCTACTGCACCCTCGGCCCGGAGCGCCTGGCCGACGTCCTGCTGACGCAACTCGGCGTGGCTGGCGGCGCCCGGGACGACATCGCCCTGGTCATCATCCGGCTGTGACGCGGAAAAGGAGCCCCTCCGTCGCCGCCGTACCCCACCGCGCCGTGCGGCTGAGTCCCTCACGCCCCGATGGCGTCCAGTTCGGCGTCGGCGGGCAGGACCAGGCCGGCGGCGGCGATGTTCTCGCGCAGGTGGGCGAGCGAGGAGGTGCCGGGGATGACGACGATGCCCGGCGAGCGCTGGAGCAGCCAGGCCAGAGCGACCTGTTGCCGGGAGGCCTCGAGGCGGGTGGCGACCTTGTCGAGGGTCTCGGACTGCAGCGGGCTGAAACCGCCCAGCGGGAAGAACGGGGCGAAGGCGATGTTCTCGTCCGCGCACCGCTGCACCAGCGCGTCGTCCTGCCGGTTGGCCAGGTTGTAGAGGTTCTGCACGGTGACGACGGGCGCGATGGCCTGGGCCTCGGCGAGCTGCGCCGCGGAGACACCGCTGAGCCCGAGGTGGCGGATCAGGCCCTGCTGCCGGAGCTCCGCCAGGGCGCCGAACTGCTCGGACAGGGGCTCGTCGTCGGTGGTGTCGTGACCGCCGACCCGCAGGTTGACCACGTCCAGGGTGTCCAGGCCGAGGTGGGTGAGGTTCTCGCGGACCTGATCCTTGAGATCCGCGGGGTCCAGGGACGGGATCCAACTGCCGTCGCTGCCCCGGCGGGCACCGACCTTGGTGACGATGTGCACACCTGCGGGATACGGAGCGAGGGCTTCCCTGATCAGCTCGTTGACCACGACGGGACCGTAGAAGTCGGCGGTGTCGATATGGGTGACGCCGGCCTCCACCGCCGCGCGCAGCACCGCGAGCGCCTGGTCACGGTCCCTGGGCGGCCCGAAGACGTGCGGACCCGCCAGTTGCATCGCGCCGTATCCCATACGGGAGACCGTCACGCCGTCCGCCAGAGTGACCGTACCGCCGGCGAGGGTGGTGACCATGGTGTTCCTCTCGTTCACACGTTGGACATTGCTCCCCGGAGCGGCAACGACGGACGGTGTGCCGGTTCCGACCCGGAGTGACACGTCCATCCTCGGGGCGGCCCGTTCCCGCAGGTAGTTCCCTGAGGTTCCTGGGAGTGACAGGGCCAGGCGCCTTCGGCCCGAGACCACCCGGCGGTCCCGGTCTGTCCGGCGCCCGGGTTCCGAGCCGTGTCGACGAGGAGGTACCGGGTACTCACACGGGTGCACGCAGCCGCCCGGTCCGGTACGCGCAGCCGGCGGACTGCTCTCGTTCGGCAGAGGGGGTGGTCATGACGCAGTCCGGGGAGCCCGCGCCCCCTGCCCGTGGAGCGGAGGAACCCGAGGTGCGCCCGGCGACGGCGAGGGCCGGGCAGCCGCCGCGGCCCGAGACGCGGCCGCAGGAGGTCGAGCAGCTGCCCCCCGATCACAGCCGGGCGATTCTTGAGGCGACCAAGCGGGTCGGCGTCCTTCTGAAGCGGAAGGGGCACGCCTTCGCGCTGGCCGGGAGCGTCGCCGTCTATGCGCACGGCGGCAGCGAGAACCTGCAGCACGACGCCGACTTCTGTGTGTCGCCCGATGACGCCGAGGCGGTCACGGACACGCTGCGGGACGCGGGGCTGACCGTGTACCGGCCGCCGGAGGACTGGCTGATGAAGGCCGAGTGCTTCGGCCAGGACATCGACATCATCTTCGAACTGGCGCATAAGCCCGTCACCTCCGACATGCTCGCACGCGCGCGGGAACTCCCGGTCGACTCGGTGCGCATGCCGGCGCTGGCCCCCACCGACCTGCTCTGGAGCCTGATCGCCGCCTTCTCGGAGCACCACTGCGACTTCGGCGCGGTTCTCCCCGTGGCCCGCGCGCTGCGCGAAAAGGTCGACTGGGACCGGATGCGCCGGGAGTGCGAGGACGATCCCATGCCTGCCGCCTTCTTCTTCCTTCTCGAACGCCTCGACGTCATCGCCCCGCAGAAGGAGACGTGATGAACCAGCACAGCGCAGAGGGCGCACCCGGTGCCCAGGCCGCGCAGAACACGGAGTACCGCGTCGCCCATCTCCTCGAACGTCTGGCCGAAGGGCACGCCGGTGAGCTGGGCGTACGGATCGAGGTCCGCGGCGAGGCGGTGATGGTGACCGGCACCGTCGCCTCCGTTCAGTGCCGTGAGGAGGTCCTCGGCACCATCCGCGAGGAACTCGCCGGAGTCCCGGTCCACTGCGACCTCGTGGTCGCCGAGAACTCGGCGCCCGACCAGGCGGAGGAGCTCGCATGATCCGGGTGGCAGCCGTCGGGGACATCCACATGGGGCCCGGCAGCCAGGGGGCGCTTCGCCCCGCCTTCGAGAGCCTGTCGGAGTGCGCGGACCTCCTGCTGCTGGCCGGGGACCTCACCCGCCACGGAACCCCGGAGGAGGCCGGGGTGGTGGCGAGGGAGATCCGGGACCTGCCGGTCCCGGTCGTGGCGGTCCTCGGCAATCACGACCACCACGACGAGCGCCCGGAGGAAATCGCGGCGATCTTGGAGGGCACCGGCGGCGCACGGGTCCTCGAGGGCAGCGCCACCACCCTGACCTGCGCCGGCACGCGCGTCGGTGTGGCAGGTACCAAGGGGTTCGGCGGCGGCTTCGTCGGCCGCAATGCCGGGGAGTTCGGCGAGCCGCTGATGAAGGAGTTCGTGCGGTGCTCACACCGCAGCGCCGACGCCTTGCGGCAGGCTCTGGAGGAACTGGACGAACAGCGCTGTGAGGTTCGTATCGCCCTCACCCACTATTCGCCCGTGCAGGAGACCCTGGCCGGTGAACCTCTGGAGATCTATCCGTTCCTCGGCAGCTATCTGCTGGCGGAGGCGATCGACACCGCCGGCGCGGACCTGGCGGTGCACGGACACGCGCACGCGGGCACGGAACACGGCATGACGAGCGGCGGGGTCAAGGTCCGGAACGTGGCCCAGCCCGTCATCGGGCGGGCCTTCCGGATCTACCACCTACAGGTGCGGGAATCCCTGACAGCGAGTGCGACCGACGGAGCGTAGCCGGGCCCTGACCAGTCGTGATGATCCTGGGATAAGGCGCCCCGGTCACGTGACCAGGATCTCGCTCCAGATCTGTCCGGAAATCGGACAAACCCTGGTAGGAAGGAGCGGATAGTTTTCCATTTCCTCCAGGAAAGCCCGCTCATGGCCCACGAGAACACCCACGACCATCACATATTCGAGATGGATCTCACCGCTGACGAAGCGCGCCGGCGGGCGGAGTTCTACACGGCGATGGGGCCCCACTGGGACCCGATCACGGCCATGGCCGACGAGGACGCGGCGTATCGCATGCTCTACTCCGGCCTCGACGAGCACCAGCGGCAGATCTACGACCGCCTGGTGGCAGCCGGAGTGCTGCCCGCGGGCCTCGGTGACGCCCGTGCTGCCGATTGATCCCCACGCCGACAAGGCGCGCCGGGCCTGGCTCCCGTGCCCGCGATGCCGGGACCACGAGAACTGCGAGAACTGCCTGGCGGGCCGGACCTGCCGAGTGCACTGGCGCTATCTGCTGTCCAACGCCGGACACGTGGTCCATCTGCAGTGCCCCAACTGCACCCACATCTGGGTGCTCGACACCTCCGCCTGACGGGGCACAAGGCACGCTTTCGCTGGACGCGGCCCTGGCCGCATCGCATTGACTCGACCATGACCTTCAGCCGTCGCACGGCTGTACCGAACCTGCCCGACCGAGGTCAGATCGTCGACGTTTCCCGTTCCCTGCGGACGAATTGAAGGATGTGCTCCGGGGAGCCGGCGCGCATGCTCGTGCTGCGGACGTCGGGAAAAGCCGCCTGAGCGAGATGGGCCAGCGAGTCTCCGGGCCACATCTGGACGAAAAGGCGGGCGCCCCGCTCGTAGAGGACGCTGGTCGCGTCGTGCCAGCGGACCGGGTGGGCGACCGAGTGCACAAGGTCCTCGCGTACGGCGGATGCGATGCGCAGCGTGCGGCCGCCACGGTTGCCGGCCAGAGGGATGCGGGGGCGCGACACCGGGAGACCGGACAGGACGGCGGCCAACTCCCGTTCGGGGCCTGACATCAGGGGGCAGTGGGAGGGAACGTCGACCGCGAGGCGCTCGGCCTTGACGGCTCCGTGCGCGAGCGCGAGAGCCAGGAGGCGGTCGACGGCCGCCTCGGCGCCGGAGACGGCGATCTGCCGGGGGGCGTTGACGTTGGCGGCGTACACCGGCTCGGCGTGCCGGGTGGCCTGTTCGGCGAGACGGATCACGGTCTGCTCGTCGAGGCCGAGGACCACGCCCATGCCGTATCCGTGCGGGTACGCCGACTCCATGGCGTGCCCCCGGACCCGTACCGCCCGGACCGCGTCGGGCAGGGCGAGCGCGCCCGAGGCGACGGCGGCGGCGAAGGCCCCGCTCGAGTGCCCGGCGACGTAGTCGGGGCGGCCACCCAGGGCGTCCAGGGTGCGCCACGAGGCGACACCGGCGGCGAACAGGGCCAGTTGCACTGAGGCGTTGGAGCGCAGGGCGCGCTCGTCGTCATGGGTGCGGACGTCATGGCCGAGTGCGGCGGAGACGTCGTCGAGGGCCGCCGCGGAGGCCGGGTGGGCGGGCAGGTCGTGCAGCATGCCGGGGAACTGCTCGCCCTGGCCGGGGAAGAGGAAGACGCTGCTCATCGCGGCTCCGGACGACGCCAGGGATCTACGACGAGAAAGGGGCCGGCGTCGGTGCGCATCAGCACCTCACCGGTGCCGCGGGCGTATTCGGCGGCGGCGAACCCGCCCCAGGGGGACTGGAGTTGGACGTCGACGCGGACCGGCAGGCCGGCGAGAGCCGCGAGCAGCCCGGCGACGCCGCCGGGCGGAACGGGATGCGGCACCCGTACGACGAGGTCCAGGTCGCTGCCGGCCCGCGCCGCCGGACGGCCCGTCGCAAGTTCGAAACCGGCGCTGCCGCCTGGCCCCCAGGCGGTAGCCCAGTGCGGGCGTTCCATACTCTCCAGCGCGGCCACCGCGCGGAAGACCGGCAGATCACGAGGGGCGGGTACGGTGGTCAGCTGCTCGGGGCGGACTGTTTCGCGTACGGCGCTCGACGCGACATACGCCGCCCAGCGCTGTCCCCGGCGGGATCCGCGTACCCCGACGGGCACCACGACGGGAGTACGCCGAGCACGGCGCACAACCACCCACGGCGTGCGCTCCAGGCTCTCGAGGACCCAGGCGGGCACGGCCGGCTCCGTACACGGCGCGGGGACGAGGCAGCCGGGGCCCCTGAGGCGCAGCAGGTCATGCGGCGCTGGTCCCACGTCGTCCGCGAGGCCGGCGGTCCGCAGGTCGCCGGTCATCGTCAGCCCTCCCAGGCGGCGGCCAGACGCCGTCGTACCTCGATGGACGCGGCACGGGACGTCAGCGCCTCGGGCGAGGCAAGCCGGGTGGACAGGTCGCGCGGGCCCTCGCGGGCGTCCGCGACCGCTTCGGCCAGCGCCTCGCGGACGGCTGTGACGTCGGCGTCGCCGGGCAGCAGTCGGTGCAGGGCGCCGAGCTTGGCGAAGGAGGCGCCGTCGTAGGCGGTGGCCGGGACCTTCTTGGCCACCTCGTCGAGTTCGGCGATCGTACGGCGGGTGATCCGGGCCGCGGACTGCTTGCTCATGACCTGCACCTGGACCGCGTCGTCGTCCAGTGCGACCAGGCGGGACGCCTGCAGGCCGTGCGCGAGGAACCCGCCGGAGATGGCCTCGCCTACGACGAAGGCGACGACCGGGTGCCCGGCGAGTCGGGCGGTGGCGTACGCGCCGGTGGCCCCGGCGAGCGCCTGGTGCAGGCCGATCAGCTCTTCGCGGTAGCCGTACGCCTGGCTGGGCACGTCGACCACGGCGATGACGGGCCGCTTGGCCGTGCCGTCCGCGTCAGCGGCGACCGTCCTGCGGATCTCGGCGGCCAGGTTCCAGCCCTCCTCCAGGCCGACCTCGCCGTCGTGGGCGCGCGGGAACCTGCCGGCCGAATCGGGGACGACGGCGAGGAAAACGGCCTGCTCGCCGCCGAGATCGGCCTCGGCGGACAGGACGGAGCCGATGGGTCCGCCGGTGGTGCCGGTCAGCCGCTCGAACCAGTCGCGGCCTCGGGAATGCACGGTGGTCACTTGGCCTGTCCCTTCACCTTGTCCCGTAGGTCCTGCGGAGTGAGCCGAACGGCCGGGTCGAGGGAACCGAGGAGGGCGAGCGCCTCGTCGACGCGGTCGCTGCGCGGTGCGGCGGCGCGGCCGGCCCCGAACACCGCTCGCACGGCGTCCCGTACCGCGGTCGTGTCGTCGTCGACCAGCCGGTCGGCCAGACGGACCGCCGTGCGCTGCTCGCCGCCGATCACGGACCAGATCAGGGCCCGGTCCCGGGAGTCGAGTTCCTCGACCCCGGCCTCCTGCTCGATGACCTCCGGACCGTTGAGGCCGAGACGGCCCTGACGGGTCATCACGAGGTCGCTGCACAGCCCGGCGGCGATGCCCATGCCGCCGAAGCAGCCGACCATGCCCGCCACGACGCCGACGACCGGCGTGTACTGCCGCAGCCGCACGATCGCGGCGTGGATGTCGGCGATGGCGAGCAGGCCGAGATTGGCCTCCTGCAGGCGGATGCCGCCGGTCTCGAGGAGGAGCACGGGACGGACGGGGGTGCCGTTCTCCCAGTCCTGGGCGGCGAGTTCGAGGCTGCCGGCGAGCTTGGCGCCGTTGACCTCGCCGATGCCGCCGCCCTGGAACCTGCCGTCCAGGGCGACGACCACGGCACGTCGGCCGTCGATCGTGCCCCGGGCGACCACGGCGCCGTCGTCGCTCTGCGGGACGATGCCCTGCGGTGCGAGGTGCGGGGACTCCAGCCGGTCGAAGGGGCCCAGCAGTTCGCGGAAGCTGCCCTCGTCGAGGAGGGCGCCGGCGCGGTCGCGGGCGGAGAGCTCGGTGAACGCGTCGGCGATGGTGACGGCCTGAACGCCGGTTCGGGTGCTCACTTGGCGGCCTCCACTGCTTGCGCGAGACGGAGCGCGACGGTGCCGGGCGTGGCCCCGAAGTCGTTGATCTGGACCTTGGCGGCGACATCGGTACGGGAGAAGAAGCGCTCCAGGACCGCCTGCCAGGTGCCGCCGAACCCGTCGACACTGGTGCGCAGTTCGACGATGGCCCCGCTGTCGGCGGGTTCGATGAGCACTTCGAGGTCGCCCGACCCGACGACGCCGACGTGGGCGCGGCGAGTGAGCGGTGTGGATCCGGGGAACGTGTGAGTGATCTGTTCCATCGTCAGTTCCATCAAAGGCAGGGCGAGTCGAGGGAGTCCAGGTGGAGAGCGGCGGCGAGCAGGTCGGCGCTGCCGCCGGGGGAGAGGCGGCGCGCGGTGAGCGCGGCGTCCAGTGCGGCGAGCCGGGCGCGGCCGGCCGGAGTGGCGGTGCCGCCGGCGCGCAGGACGTGGCGGGCCCCGATGCGGGCGAGCGCCAGGCCCTCGCGGCCACCGCGGTGCAGCAGGCAGGTGTCCTCCAGCGAGGCCATCACCGCCATGAGTGCGTCCAGCCGGGCCTGGGTCTCACCGGCGCCCCGCGCCCGCGTGTCGCGCAGGGTGGCGTGGGCGAGGCGGGCGTGCGGGAAGCCGTCGGCCGCTTCGGAGCGGGCCCCGCCGCTGCCGTAGCGGGTCCGGGCCAGCGCTCCGTGGCTGAGCGCGAGGCCGGGTGCCGCGGGATCGGCGTGTGAGGCGATCGACGCGGCTGTACGGCAGGGGTCCGGCGCGCCCAGTGCGGCCGCGGCGGTGAACAGGCCGAGCGTCCAGATCGCGCCGCGGTGTGTGTTGACGCCGCCGGTGACTTTGAGCATCCGGACTTCGGCCGCCCGCCCGATACGGGCCAGTTCGCCGCGCAGCTCGGGGCCCGGGACCTCGATGCGCCGGGCGGCCTCGGCCATGCCGGCGAACCCGTCGCGCAGGCTCACGGCGGAGGCGAGCAACAGGTCCAGGTCCATGTCGTGGTGGGCACCGGAACCCCGCCTGTCGACCAGGCCGGGCTTGGGGGTGAGGGTCGCTTCATCGATGAGTGCCTGAATCGCTTTGTCGGCCAGGACGCCTGGCGATGCGATCGGAAGCGCGAGGGTCATGGCGGCGCTCACCAGCTGCGGAACGTGGCCGGCGGGTTGTACAGGCCGCCCGACCAGGTCACGAGGTCGTCGATGGACTTCGCGGCGAGCAGGGACCGCTTGGCGTCGGAAGGGCTGACCTCGAGATCGGCGGGAGTGGCGATGAGGCCGTCCCGCCGCAGCCGTTCCTCACGCTTCGGGTCGTGCTTGCCCGCGATCGGGCTGACGCCTGCGATGGCGGCCAGTGCCTCGCGCCGCTCCTGAAGGTCGCGGGCCTTGTAGAGGTAGGCGATGCCCTCCTCGGTGATGACGTGTGTGACGTCGTCGCCGTAGATCATCACCGGGGCGACGGGCAGCCCGGCGGACTTTCCCACGTCCACCGCGTCCAGGGCTTCGACCAGCTTGGGGACACCGCCCTTGGCATACGTCTCCACGACCTGCACCACCAGTTTGCGTCCGCGCAGGACGTCGTCCTCGCCGTGGGCCAGGTCGAGCCAGGCGGGTGAGGCATGACGGCGGCCCCGCGCGTCGGCGCCCATGTTCGGGGCGCCACCGAAGCCGGAGAGCCGGCCGTGCGTCACCGTCGACGAGTTGCCGTCCCGGTCGATCTGGAGGGAGGCGCCGATGAACAAGTCGGCCGCGTAGTGACCGGCGTTCTGGCCGAGCATGCGGTTCGAACGGAGGCTGCCGTCGCGGCCGGTGGCGAAGACATCCGGGCGCCGGGCGCAGTACTCCTCCATGCCGACCTCACCGCCGAAGGCGACCACCGACTCCACCCAGCCGGACTCGATCGCCGGGATGAGCGTGGGATGGGGATTGAGCACCCAGTTCCTGGCGATCTTGCCCCGCAGGCCGAGGGACTCGCCGTAGGTCGGCAGGAGCAGCTCGATGGCGGCGGTGTCGAAACCGATGCCGTGGTTGAGGCTGGTGACCTGGTGGCGTTCGTAGACGCCGCGGATGGCCATCATCGCCATGAGGATCTGCACCTCGGTGATGTGGCGCGGGTCGCGGGTGAACAGCGGCTCGATCTGGTACGGCCGGTCGGCGGGGACGACGAGGTCGACCCAGCCTCCGGGGATGTCGACGCGGGGCAGGTCCTGCGTGCCGTCGACCAGTTCGTCGACCTGGGCGACGACGATGCCGTCCCGGAAGGCCGTTGCCTCGACGAGGGTCGGGGTGTCCTCGGTGTTGGGACCGGTGTAGAGGTTGCCGTCCCGGTCGGCGGCGTTGGCGGCGACCAGGGCCACCTTGGGGATCAGGTCGACGAACAGCCGCCCGTACAGCTCGACATACGTGTGGATCGCGCCGACCTGCATCTTGCCGTCGGCCAGCAGTTGCGCGATCCGGGTGGACTGGGCACCGGCATAGGCGAAGTCGGTCCGGCCGGCGATGCCGTCCTCGAACAGGTCGAGGTGCTCGGGTCGGCAGATGGAGGAGATCAGCAGGTGCAGGTCGTGCACCCGCTCGGGGTCGACGCGGGCCAGCGAGCGGGACAGGAAGTCGGCCTGTTTCTGGTTGTCGCCCTCGAGGATGACCTTGTCCCCGGGTTCGAGGAGGGCTTCGAGCGCGTCGGTCGCCTTCTCGGTGGGGACGACCTTGCCCGAGGCGAGGGGGGAGACCCGGGCCAGGCGCCGCGTCTTGTCGGCGCGGCGGGTGTCCCAGACACGGGCGGTGGAGTCGTGCGCCATGGGAATCCTTTCGGTTCTGCTGTGACAGGGCCTTTCGACGGGAGGGGCGGTCTGCACCTGCCGCCGAGGGGCGGCGGCAGGGCCTTGGCCCGGAGGAGCCGAGGACGGCGGAACCGGGCTCACACGTGCTGCGGTAGGAGGCCGATGACCACCGAGAGCGAGACGATGCCCGCCACGGTCGAGAGCATCAGCGTGGAGCCGGACACCTTGGGCCGGACGCCGAACCGGGCGCCGAAGACCAGCCCGAAGAATCCGGAGGGGATCGCGGTGAGCAGGACGGCCTCCGTGGTGTTGAGCCGGCCGAGACCGAAGAGGACGCACAGCCCCCACGCGAAGAGCGGCAGCAGTGCGTTCTTCATGACGATGCCGTAGGCCACGTTGGGGCCGAAGGTCACCTTCTGTGCGGAGAGCATCAGACCGGTCAGGAACAGGGCCGCGCCCGCGCCCGCCATGCCGATCGGGGTCAGGGTCTCTTCGACCAGGTCGGGCATGTGCACACCCGCGAGGACCAGGACGAAGGCCAGCACCGGGGCCAGGAAGATCGGTTTGCGGACCGACCTGCCCAGCGCGGAGCCGAAGCGGGAGAGCGTGGAGCCCGGCGCGTCAGGGCCGAGCTTGGCGCCCTCCAGCAGGGCGATCGTGAGCGGCGAGATGGTCATGGACCCGAGCGCGATGGCGATCGCCACGGCGACGGCCCCCTGGGCACCGATGACGGCGGCGGACAGCGGCAGTCCGATGGAGGCGTAGTTCGGGAAGGCGATGGTGAGGGACTGCACCGCGGCCGCACCCGTGCCCACTCCGAACACCTTCAGCTGGAGCGGCAGCGTCACCGCGTAGACGACCAGCATGGAGATGACGGTCACGGCGATGAATCCGCCGTGCGAGGTGATGCCGGACCGCTTCTGCGAGGAGATCGAGACGAACAGCGAGACCGGAATGGCGAACGTCATCACCAAGTGGTTGATGGAGGAGACGTTCTGGTTGTCGATGACTCCGCGCCTGCCCGCGCCGTAGCCGAGCAGCAGGGCGAAAAAGACGGGGGCGGATTCGCATGATCGTCGCAACGGTGCAGGCTCAGAGTGCCAGAGCCGCGGCGAATGCCTGAGCCGGGGTCTGCCAACTCAGTGTCTTGCGGGTCGATTGTTGAGCCGGTGCTCAATGACACGGAGGTCGTCAGGGGTGTGCAGAGACAGGTTCGTGCGCTTGGGCAGGTACTGCCGGATCAGGCCGTTCGTGTTCTCATTCGTCCCTCGCTCCCAGGGACTGCCGGGGCGTGCGAAGAAGATCCCGTCGATGAAGTAGGGCGCGAGTTCATGATGACGGGCCATCTCGGAGCCCTGGTCCCAGGTGAGGCTTCGACGCGCCCGTTCCGGCAGCATGCTGAGGGCGGCGATGAGGGCGTCACGCAACTGGCCGGCTGAGTGCCCCTCCCGCAGCGGGACCAGGCGGAGATAGCGGGTTCGCCGGTCGACGAGCGTGGCGACAGCGGACTGGCTGCGGGCGCCCACGACGAGGTCGCCCTCCCAGTCACCGAGACGCTCGCGCAGCTCGATGACCGGTGGCCGACGGTCGATGAGGACGGCGGGTGCAACGAATCGGGGCATGCGCTGGTCGGGGCGGCGGCGCTGCTTTCTCAGCGGCCGGCCGGTGCGAAGTTTCCTGGTGAGGGTCCTGCTCAAGCCACCCCTGGCACCTTGGTAGAGGGCTCGGTAGATGGTCTCGTGACAGAGGTGCCGCTCGGGACGGTCGGGCCAGCGGGTCCTGAGATGGGCGGCGATCTGCTCAGGGCTCCACTCCATGTCCAGCTTGGACTGAACCTCTGCTTTGAGCTCGGGATCCGTGGACAGCTTGGAACGTCGGGGACGTCCGGCCCGTTCGCGGCCGCGGTGGTGGGCCAGGTCGGCGTCGTATCTGCCGTAGTCGTGTGGACGGCTGTTGCGCCGCAACTCCCGGCTGACCGTCGACGGTGCCCGTCCGAGCAGGCTGGCTATCTCCCGGATCGCCAGGCCGCGACCACGCAACGAGGCGATCCTCCGACGCTCCAACAGCGACAAGTACCGGCCCGAACGTGAGGCTTCCGGGAGATAGTCCGGTTGCAGGCCGCCGTTCTCCGCCCGCCATCGGTAGCCCGTCTTGCGCCCGATCCCAAGGCGCCTGCACGCCTCGACGCTGCCCACCCCGGCCGCCAGAAGGCGCCAGTACTCGGCCTCGAGCTCCAGCCTGCGCTTACGTCCCCGCCTCGCCATCAACACTCCACAATGATCAAGGAATGTTGCGACAAGCGTTAGAACCCAAGGGGAGCAAGGCCGTCGCTATCTCGTGGGCCATACAGAACAGCGAACGCCTGCCATGAGACGAGAACCAATGTTCCGTATTTTCCCGATTGCTCCGAATCCTTCACCAGTGCCCCGTGAGCTGCGCAGATGTCGTTCGGCTAGGTTCGAAACTGTGAGTGACGTCACATCGCCGGGGGTGTCGCAGAGTGCGGTCGCTCCCGTTCTCACCCGGTTCGCACCCCCGAAGGGACGCTCTGCGTGAAGACCAGGGGCGTTTCGGGCACCGGGCGAGGGCTACCCGGAGTCTCGTCCCGGGAGGTGCCCGCGGACACGGCGCAGGCGATCCTCTGCCTGGCGGGGGCGGGGAAGACGGCTGGTCTCTGCCGGTGATGGGCCGGTGCTTGCGTTGGAGGGGATATACATGCTGATCGAGCACCGGGGCCGCAGGCCTGTCGTACCGGACTCGGTCTATGTCGCGGCCTCCGCCACGTTGTGCGGGGCCGTTGTCCTCGGCGAGGGTGCGCGTGTGCTGCACGGTGCGGTGCTGACCTCGGAGGACGGAGAGGTCACGGTCGGGGAGAACACCGTGGTGATGGAGAACGCGCTGGTGCGCGGACGGTCGGGGCGTCCCGCGGAGATCGGGGACGCCGTGATGGTCGGACCGCACGCGCACGTCAACGGGGCACGCCTGGAGGACGAGGAGTTCCTCGCCACCGGCGCCTCCCTCTTCCCCGGGGCGGTCGTCGGCGCCGGCGCCGAGGTGCGGATCAACGGGGTGGTGCACGCCAATTCCCGGCTCGAGCCGGGGACCGTCGTGCCGATCGGCTGGATCGCCGTGGGCGACCCGGCCCGGCTGATCTCTCCCGACCGGCACGAGGACATCTGGGCCGTGCAACGGGAACTGGACTTCCCCGGAACGGTCTACGGGGTTCCGCGCGGCACCTCGATGCGCGAGATCATGTCGCGGCAGAGCGAGTTCTACGGCTCCCATCGTCGGGACAGGCCCCTCGATGACGACGGGCGATGAGACCGGACACGGCAGTCGTTCACTGTCCGGTGCGCGGTGTTCCGCCGTTGTGGCGGCGGAACACCGCGACATGACCGCGCCGCGAACGCCGGGCCGGTGGGGCCGGCCGGTGCGGCTACAGCGCCACGTCGCAGATCCGCGGTGCACAAACCGTCCGCGCTGAAGAAGAAGTGATACGGCGAGGACGGACGACTCGGTACGGGACACCCAGTGGCGGTATGCGTGCCGCAGGACGATGCGACCCCGACGAGCAGGGTGACTGTCCGGGGTGGGTCGGCTACTTTGAGCTGTCCTCAGCCAGGCCCTCGTCCACATACTGCGATAAGCTGATGACGCACGATTCTGGGCCCGCCGGTCCCTCGCGGCTCAGCCGCCCCGAACGGTGCGGGATGGCGGCCAACACCTGCTCGATCAGCAGGAAATCCACTCCAGCAGTGCCAGGGACAGTTGTCTTCCCGCATTCCGTTTCCCGTGGGTCGGCTTTCATGGACCTCAACACCATCACCGAAGTAGTCCGGCGACCGTCCGAGCGGCCAGGCATGGACTGGCGCGATGGTGACGCCTGGCTCGCAGGCGGAACATGGCTCTATTCCACGGAGCAGCCGGACCTGCGACGGCTGATCGACCTGACGGCGTTGCGTTGGGAGCCCCTTGTTCCGACGGACAAGGGCCTGGAGATCAGCGCCACATGCACTGTCCGCGACCTGTACGCCTTCCCATGGCCGGAGGGCTGGACCGCTGGAATTCTTTTCCGGAAAAGCTGTGAGGCATTCCTGTCCTCGTTCAAAGTCTGGAACGCGGCGACCGTCGGCGGAAATATCTGCATGTCCTTGCCCGCCGGCCCGATGATCACGCTGACGGTCGCGTTGGAGGCCCAGTACGAACTGTGGGCGCCCGATGGCTCCGTGCGCTTCGTCGACGCCCTCGATTTCGTCACCGGCGACCACCGCAACGTTCTCGCCCCCGGGGAGATCCTCCGACGCATCACCATTCCGGAGCACGCGCTGCGCAAACGCACCGCGCACCGTCGCTTCGCGCTGACCCGGCTCGGCCGTTCGACGGTGTTTCTCGTCGGCACGCAACGGCTGGGAGCGAGTGACCTGGTGCTCACCGTCACGGCCGGTACCACACGGCCCGTCCGCATCGTCTTCGACTCTCTGCCCGATGCCCGAACCCTGCGGCAGAGCATCGACGCCGTGCCTGCCGACGTCTGGTTCGCCGATCCCAACGGAACCCCTGACCACCGTCGGCATCTGACACGGCACTTCGCCGAAGAGATCTGCCGGGAACTCACGGCTGGGGACCTGGCATGAGCTACATCGTGAACGGCAAGGCATTCGACCGGGAACCAGCCCCCGGCCAGTGCCTGCGCACCTTCCTGCGCGAGCTCGGCCACTTCGGCGTCAAGAAGGGGTGCGACGCGGGCGACTGCGGCGCCTGCACGGTGTGGCTGGACGGCACACCCGTACACAGTTGCATCACCCCTGCGTTCCGCGCGGAGGGCCGGGAGGTGACCACGATCGAGGGACTTGGACGGCCCGGCGCCCTGCATCCCATGCAGCGGCAGTTCGAGGACGCCCCGGGGTTCCAGTGCGGTTTCTGCACCGCGGGGATGATCATGACGTCGGCGACCTTCACCGAGGACCAGAAGGCGGATCTGCCACGGGCGTTGAAGGGCAACCTCTGCCGTTGCACCGGATACCGGGCGATCGAGGACGCCGTGAAGGGCGTCAGTGCGGTGGAGACGGCAGCACCGGGCAAGGCCGTCGGGACGAGCATCGGCGCTCCCGCGGGCCACGACGTGGTGACGGGTCACGCCGAGTTCACCATGGACACGCACATCGACGGCATGCTGCACCTCAAAGTGCTGCACTCGCCCCACGCGCACGCCCGGATCCTCTCGATCGACAAGAGCGCCGCCCTCGCGGTGCCCGGCGTGCACCGGGTCTACACCTGGGAAGACGTACCCCGCAGACACTTCACCACGGCGATCCACACCGACCACCTGGTCGACCCGGACGACACCTGCATCCTCGACGACACGGTCCGCTTCGCCGGCCAGCGCGTCGCCGCGGTCCTGGCCGACACGGTCGGGGCGGCGGAGGAGGGCTGCCGGTGTCTCGCGGTCGACTACGAGGTGCTGCCGGCGGTGTTCGACCCGGAGGCGGCGATGGCCGACGGCGCACCCCAGCTGCACGGCTCCCACGATCCGTTCGTCCGCGACCCCGTCCACAACATCCTGCTCGAACTTCACTCGCACATCGGCGACGTCGACGCAGGATTCGCTGAAGCCGACGTGGTCCACGAAGGCACGTACTTCTCACCGCGGGTGCAGCACGCGCACCTGGAGACCCACGGTTCCATCGCCTGGATGGAGGACGGTCGGCTGAACGTCCGCACCAGTTCGCAGTCACCGTCGATCGCGAAGGTCAAACTGGAGTACCTGTTCGCGCTGCGCCCGGATCAGGTGAGGGTGTTCTGCAGGCGCGTCGGCGGCGGATTCGGCGGCAAGCAGGAGGTGATCGCCGAGGACCTGGTCGCACTTGCCACCCTGGACACCGGACGGCCCACCTGCCTCGAGTACACCCGTGAGGAGGAGTTCACCACGGCCTCGCCGCGGCATCCGATGACCCTGACCGTCAAGCTCGGCGCGAAGGCCGACGGAACGCTCACCGCCTTCCAGGTACGCAACGTGTCGAACACCGGCGCCTACGGGAACCACGGCGGCGAAACGCTGTACGCGGGCGGAGCCGCCGTCATGATCTACCGCTGCCCCCACAAGAAGTACGACGCGTACTCCGTCTACACGAACACCGTGCCGAGCGGGGCGCTGCGCGGGTACGGGATGACGCAGCCGGCGTTCGCGGTGGAGTCGGCGATGGACGAACTGGCCCGCGCCCTGCACATCGACCCGCTGGAACTGCGCCGGCGCAACATCGTTCGGCCGGGCGAGCCCCTGGTGGCCCTGCACGACGGCCCCGACGACGTGGTCTTCACCGAGGACGGACTCGCCAAGTGCATCGACCTGGTCGGCGACGCCCTGGCCCGTGCGGCCGACCGGCCGCCTCCCGGCCCCGAGTGGCTCGTCGGAGCCGGCGTGGCGAGTTCCCTGCACGAGACCGCGCCCCCGACGGAACACCTCTCCGAGGCCTGGGTCACCCTGGGCGACGACCTCATCTACGAACTGGCCGTCGGGACCGCCGAGTTCGGGGAGGGAACCTCCACGGCCCATGTCCAGATCGCGGCCGACCAGCTGGGCACGACGCCCTCGCGGATCCGTCTGGTGCAGTCCGACACCGACCGCACGGGATTCGACACCGGTGCCTTCGCGAGCGCCGGCCTCTTCGTGGCGGGCAACGCGGTCCTGCGGGCGGCCAACGCCGTGCGCGACCGCATCCTGGAATTCGCCGCGGCGCACACGGGCGTCCACGTCGTGATGTGCGTGATGGACGACGACGGTGTCGTCTGCGGGGACCGGCGGGTGTCGCTGGCCGAACTCGTCGCGCCGGCCCGGGCGCGTGGAATCCGATTCACCGCCGCACGCAAGGCGTACGGCTCGCCCCGGAGCGTCACCTCCAACACACAGGGGTTCCGGGTCGCCGTGCACCGCGTGACGGGTGAGATACGGATCCTGTACAGCGTGCATGCGGCGGACGCCGGAGTGATCATCAACCCGGCGCAGGTCCGGGGACAGGTGGAGGGCGGTGTCGCGCAGGGGATCGGCTTCGCGCTGACCGAGAACCATCACGTCGACGACAACGGCGTCATGGTCAATCCGAACCTCCGGAACTACCGCATCCCCGCCTACGCCGACATCCCCCGTACCGAGGTCCTCCTGGTGAGCTCGGCGGATTCGACGGGGCCCATGCGGGCGAAAGGGATGGCCGAGTGCTGTATCAACCCGGTCGCCCCCGCGCTCGCGAACGCGGTGCATGACGCGACAGGCGTCCGCTACCGTGCGTTGCCGCTGACTCCGGAACGCATTTACGGCCGACTCCCTGCGGAGCAGTCGGTGTCGACAGGTTGAGCCGCATGAACACCGAAAAGAACCTAGCCGCCGCGGCGACGGCGATCATCGGTCAGAAGGTCCTGCCCGGGCTTGATCGGGAGTTCGAGTCGTGGCAGGAGGACCTCAACGCCGCGGCCGCCTACTACCCCGGTTTCCTCGGCGCCGAGATCTCCCCGCCGACACCGCTGCAACCCGACTGGGTCGTCGTGTACCGGTTCGACTCGGTGGCGCATCTTCAGGCGTGGATCAACAGCGGGACCAGGCAGACATATCTCGACGTCGGGGCCAAGTACTTCGACGGGCCGGCGACCCAGCAGGTGGTCAGCAGCGGCAGCCAGTCACTGGATCCGCTGGTCACCGTGGTGGTCACCCATCGCGTCCCCCCGAACCAGGTCGACGACTTCCTCGACTGGCAGCACCACATGGTCCAGGAGGAGAGCAAGTTCGAGGGGTTTCGCGGGACCGAGCTCTTCCGCCCCATCGAGGGGCTTCAGGAGGAATGGACCACGCTGTACCGCTACGACAGCGCCGAGCACCTCGACGCCTGGCTGACGTCGCCCGAACGGCAGGAGGTCCTGGCCGAGGGTGAGAAGTTCAGCGACTTCAAGCTGCACACGATCGACAACTCGTTCGGCAGCTGGTTCGCCTTCGAGGGCAACGGCAAGGAGGCACCGCCGCCGCCCTCCGAGACCAGGACCTCCCTCGCCATCTGGGTCGGCCTGTACCCGACTGTCGTGCTGCTGACGCTCGCTCTGTCCCCGCTGCACATGCCGCTCTGGATCGGCCTGCTCGTGGGCAACCTGCTGTCGAGTTTCATCATGAGCTTCCTGACCATGCCCTACTACGTGAACCCGCTGCTCGGGCGGTGGCTGCGGCCACCCCCGAACGAACCGGCGGCAAGAACCAACCTCCGTGGTCTCGGTGTCGTCGCTGTGGCGATGGCCTTCTGGGCTGTCGTCTTCTACCTCGTCACGGTCCGGTGGTGGACGCTGCCCTGACCGGCGAATGTGCCTGAATGGGGACGGCTCCAGCGGTGAGTGCGGCACGGCAGGCACTCAAATCCGCCGCTGTAGAGTGAACGCACGCCTTTGACCTGCACAGAGCAGGCAGAGAGCCACCACTAGGAGCACTGCATGCTGCGCACCATGTTCAAGTCCAAGATCCACCGTGCCACCGTCACCCAGGCCGACCTGCACTACGTCGGATCCGTGACCATCGACGCCGACCTGCTCGACGCCGCCGATCTGCTGCCGGGGGAGCTCGTCCACATCGTCGACATCACCAACGGCGCCCGGCTGGAGACCTATGTCATCGAGGGTGAGCGCGGCTCCGGTGTCATCGGCATCAACGGGGCCGCGGCCCATCTCGTGCACCCCGGCGATCTGGTGATCGTCATCAGCTACGCCCAGGTGTCCGACGCCGAGGCGAGGAGCCTGCGGCCCCGGGTCGTGCACGTGGACGGCGACAACCGGATCGTGGCACTCGGCACGGACCCGTCCGCCCCGGTACCGGGTTCGGACCAGGAGCGGAGCCCGCAGGCCGTCACGGCCTGACCGGCGGAGGGGAACCGACCGTGAGCGACAGCGGCACCCACGGCACACTCGCCCTGCTGCACACCTCGCCCGTGCACGTCCCGGTCTTCGAGGAACTGCGTGACCGGTCCCATCCGGGGCTCGCGCTGACGCACCTCGTGGCGGAGGACCTGCTGGCCGGGGCGCGGGTGCAGGGCCCCGACGCCGTGGCCGGCGACATCCGGGACCTGCTCGCGCGGGCCGTCGCGGCCGGTGCCCGCGCCGTACTGTGCACCTGCTCGACCATCGGCGGGGTCGCCGAGGGCGTGGACGTGGGTGTGCCCGTGCTGCGCGTGGACCGGCCCATGGCCGCAGCGGCGGTCGCGGCCGGCCCCCGCATCACCGTGATCGCCGCCGTGGAGAGCACCTTGGGGCCGACGTCCGCCCTGATCCAGGAGGAGGCGGCGGGCAGGGCGGTCGAGGTGCGCCCACTGCTCGTGGAGGGCGCCTGGCACCGCTTCGAGACGGGTGACGTCGAGGGATACCTCCGCAGGGTGGCCGACGCCGCCGACACGGTCACCGACGCCGACGCCATCGTCCTCGCCCAGGCGTCCATGGCCCCGGCGCGCCGGCTGACCACCACGGCCGTCCCGGTGCTGTCGAGCCCCGAGCCGGGCCTCGCGGCGGCCGCCGCCGTCGCCGCGACGTACCCCGCCCGGCCGTCCTCCCGTCCCGCTATGGGGTGAGTGCCTGCGGGGGGCCCGGGTACCCGGGGGACAAGTCCAGGGCCGATGTACCGAATGGCTGGAGGACACGATGACCCGCCCGCTCCCCGATCCCGTACAGCCGGGACCGACTCCCGGACCGGGACCGACTCCGGGACCGGAGCCGACCCCTGACCCGGGCCCCACACCGGAACCGGTTCCGCCGGGCCCGGGACCCGAGCCGCCCGGACCCGAACCTGTGCCTCCCGGACCGCACCCCGTGCCCCCGGCACCGCCGGGGCCCGGCCCCGACCGCCCGCAGCCGGGACCCGAACCGGTGCCCGGCCCTGAGCGGCCCACCCCCGAGCCGCCGCCTTCCCCCATCCCTGAACCGCCGGGCCCGGACCCCGTGCCCCAGCCCGAACCGGGGCCGCCCCTGAAGTGAGCACGCCTCGGCCGGCGCGGCGGTGACCCGCGTTCCGGGTCACCGTCACGGGTGGCGTGCGGCCGTTACGCCTCGACCTCGGACCGGTCCCCGCCCCACAGTGTGTGGAACGAGCCCTCGCGGTCCGTCCGACGGTAGGTGTGCGCCCCGAAGAAGTCCCGCTGCCCCTGGGTCAGCGCGGCGGGCAGCCGCTCGGCGCGCAGGGCGTCGTAGTAGGCGAGCGCCGCGGAGAAACCGGGCGCGGGGACTCCCTGGCGGGTCGCGGCGACGAGGACCTCGCGCCAGTCGTCCTGCGCCGCCGCGATCTCCTGCGCGAAGGTCTCGTCGGACAGCAGGCTCGGCAGGTCGGGGCGGGCGTCGTAGGCGGCGCGGATGCGGTCCAGGAAGGCCGCGCGGATGATGCAGCCGCCGCGCCAGATGGAGGCCACCTTGCCGAGGTCGATGTCCCAGTCGTACTCGTCGCTGCCCGCGGTGATCTCGTGGAAGCCCTGGGTGTACGAGACGATCTTCGACGCGTACAGCGCCTGCTCCACGCGGTCCGCGAAGGCCGCCGCCTCGTCCTTGCCGAGCGGCGCGGCCTTCGGCCCCACCAGGCCCCGCGAGGCCTCGCGCAGCGCCTTGTGGCCGGACAGCGAGCGGGCGAACACCGCCTCCGCGATCCCGGAGACCGGTACGCCGAGGTCGAGCGCCATCTGCACGGTCCAGCGGCCGGTGCCCTTCTGCTCGGCCTCGTCGAGGACCACGTCCACGAACGGCTTGCCCGTCGCCGCGTCCACGTGCGACAGCACCTCGGCGGTGATCTCGATCAGGTACGAGTCGAGGCGGCCGGTGTTCCAGGTGCGGAAGATCTCCGCGATCTCGGCGGGGGAGTAGCCGGCGACGTCGCGCAGCAGCTGGTACGCCTCGCCGATCAGCTGCATGTCGGCGTACTCGATGCCGTTGTGGACCATCTTCACGAAGTGGCCCGCGCCGTCCGGGCCGATGTGCGTGACGCACGGTGCGCCGTCCTTCGCCTTCGCGGCGATCTTCTCCAGCATCGGGCCGAGGGAGGCGTACGACTCCTTCGATCCGCCGGGCATGATGCTCGGGCCGTGCAGCGCGCCCTCCTCGCCGCCCGAGATACCGCTACCGACGAAGTGGATGCCCTGCTCGCGCAGCTGCTTCTCACGGCGGCGGGTGTCGGCGAAGTGCGCGTTGCCGCCATCGATGATCATGTCACCGGGCTCCAGGAGCGGGGCGAACTCCTGGATCACCGCGTCGGTCGGCGTGCCCGCCTTCACCATGATCATCAGGCGCCGCGGCCGCTCCAGCGCCGCCACGAAGTCCTCCGCGGTCTCGGTCGGCACGAAGTCGCCCTCGTGCCCGAATTCCTTCACGAGGTCGTGCGTCCTCGACGCGGTCCGGTTGTGCAGAGCGACCGTGTAGCCGTTGCGCGCGAAGTTGCGGGCGAGATTGCGGCCCATGACCGCGAGTCCCGTGACGCCGATCTGGGCTGAAGTGCTCATAGCGGTTGGCTCCTAGAAGTCCTGGAATCGGGGGTGCCGGTTCGGTTCCGAACACATCCTCGGGGGGTGTGGTGTCTGGCGTGGTCGTCAGTATCGCCCGGTGACCATCCTGACGTGCCGGTACGCCCGTCGCACATCCGCGTGTCCCCGCTGCGGGCGACGTCCGCCCGTCCCGACGGTTCGCCGCATCGGCAAGAGGGGCCGATTCCCGGTCAGTTGGCGGGACGAAGCGGCCGATAGCCGTCTTGTCATGGCCAGTTCGCCGCCCTTACTTTTTCTCCTCCTGGCGCATGTCGAGGGGGTCTCCATGGCCGCACGCGGCCGGCACCGCCGGTATCAGCCGACGAGGATCAACCGGGCCTCGCTCACCGTCACGGCGGGGGGCGCCGGCATGGCGATCCCGCTCATCGGCGCCGGCGTGGCGCACGCGGCCGACGTGGACACCTGGAACAAGGTCGCCGCCTGCGAGTCGAGCGGCAACTGGAGCGTCAACACCGGTAACGGCTACTACGGCGGCCTGCAGTTCACCCAGTCCACCTGGGAGGCCTACGGCGGCACGGCGTACGCCCGGCGCGCGGACCTCGCCACCAAGGACCAGCAGATCGCCGTGGCCGAGAAGGGCCTCGAGGGTCAGGGCCCCGGCGCCTGGCCGGTCTGCTCCGGACACGCCGGTCTCACCCACCACTCTCAACTTCCTTCGAGCGGCGGCACTCCCACCGGTGCCGCTCCAGGAACCGGCACCTCGGCCTCCTCGACGCGGACCACCGAGCACGCCCTCCGCGACGTGACACCGCAGACGACGCCCCAGTCCCGGGCGGGCACCGCCGAGATGTACACCGTGGTGCGCGGCGACACGCTCTCCGGTATCGCCGACACCCATCACGTCCAGGGCGGCTGGCAGCGGCTGTACGCGGCCAACCGGGGAACGGTCGGCGCCGACCCGGACCTGATCCTGCCGGGACAGCGGCTGAGCCTGGGCGCCAAGGCCCCGTCGCACAAAGAGGCGACGCACCCTCGGGCCCACAAGGAGGCGACGCACCCGCGGGCCCACAAGTCCTCGACCGAGAAGACCGGTTCTGGGCGGAGCGCCACGACCCACGACATGGTGGCCCCGGTCCATGCCGCCATGGGTACGCCCTACCACGCCGCGGGGACGGCATGGTCGAAGGGCTACCACACGGGTGTCGACTTCCCCGTGCCCACCGGTACGTCGGTGAAGGTGGTGGCGGCGGGCCAGGTCGTCAGCGCGGGCTGGGGCGGTTCCTTCGGCTACCAGGTGGTCGTCCGGCACGCCGACGGCCGCTATACGCAGTACGCCCATCTTTCGGCGATCTCCGTGAAGGACGGGCAGAGCGTGCTGGCGGGTCAGCGCATCGGCCGCTCCGGGTCCACGGGCAATAGCACGGGTCCGCATCTCCACTTCGAGGTGCGGACGGGGCCCGGGTTCGGCAGCGACATCGATCCGGTCGCCTACCTCCGGGCGGGTGGCGTCAGGATTTGATGCGGACCCGGTGCCGGTCCAGCATGGGCAGGGGCACGAACGGCCCCCCGTAGAAGGCACTGTACGGGACGGCCGGGCCGCCGTCCGCCGCCACCGGGTCCTCGTGCGGGCCCTCGTGGACCGGCGGCGGTACGAACGCCTCCTCCTCGGCCGGGGCGGGAGCCTGCGCGGGTACCGGGACGAGCGCTTCCCGGCGCGGTTCCGGTTCCGCGCCGGTTCCCGGCACGAGGTCGCAGGCCATCGCCGCGCGGTGCTCGCTGTCGATCCGCTCGGTGGTCAGCAGGATCAGGCCGCCCGCGGCGCCGACCCCGCAGGTGAGTGCGAGCACGGTCCCCGTCGTGCCGTAGCGGAACGCCTCCCCGAACAAGGTGATGCCGACTGCGGCGGCGACCACCGGGTTCACCACGGTCAGCGTGGCGAGTGGCGCCGCGAGGCCCGCACCCCGGTAGGAGGCCTGCGACAGCAGCAGGCCGGCCGTCGCGAACACGCCTATCGCGGCCAGGCTCGGCAGATCCGCGAGCAGCACCCCGCTCGTCCAGTCCACCGCGACCGTCTTCGTGAACACCGACGACATGCCGAACGCGACGCCGGAGGCGACCGCGAGCAGCACACTGCGCACCGCCGGATGCCGCTGCGTGGCGCGGGCGGCGGCCATCAGCGCCACCACGCCGCCGGCGGTGACCAGGCCCACCAGCACGCGCTGGGCGTTGTCCAGGGACCGGGCGTCGGAGGTACCGACCAGGGCCAGCAGACCGGCCAGGCCCACGGTCGCCATGACGGCGCCCCGCCAGGCGGTCGTCCCGGCCCGGCGGCCGACGAAAAGCGCCGCCATCGGCAACGCGAACACGATGGTCAGCGCGCCCAGCGGCTGGACCAGGCTCAGAGGACCGTAGGCGAGCGCCACCACGTGCAGCAGCCCACCGAGACCGTTCAGCAGGATGGCGCCCCACCAGGCGGCCCGGCGCAGCGGTGCGTACGCCTGGCCGGGCGAGGACTCGGCGACCCGCTCCTGCACGATCGCCCCGCCCGCGTATGCCACGGCGGAGACGAACGACAGCACTACGGACAACGCGAGGGCGCTCACGAGCGCCTCCTTCGCGCGGGGCCGGGGCGGGGAGCCCGGCGCAGCGAACAGTCGGCTTCCATGATGAACACGATGCCGTGCGCGGCTCTTCCCGTCGTCGTACCTGAGCACGCATCGGGTCGTACTGCCGATGGAGTACGACCGGGTTCCACTCCTCCCCAAGAGGGGTGACAATGCCGGGATCCCCCCTGGTTGAAGCCCCTGGACAGCTTGGTATTACTGACTTTCGTGGACGTCGACCCCCAACTCGGCGCGCTGGGCGGACTCGGCGGCTTCTTCGTACTGCGCACCGGGGAACCGCCGCGTGGCCCGCTGCCCACCCTCGCACAGGCGTACGCACCCGCCGCACTCGATGCCGCAGCCGATGTTCACGGGGATCCGCTGACTTTTCGCACCCGCAAGGTCGCCCGGAGCCTGCGCGCGCCGGAAGCCCGGGTCGCCGCCTCCATCGCCCACCTGGGACTGGCGGCCCGGCTCTGCTCCGTCGCCCTCGGCTGCGCCGCGCTGTACGGGCGGGTGCCCGACCTCGATCCCCGGCTGCTGCACTGGGATCCGGACGGCAGCGCGCCCGAGGACCTGTGGCTGAGCGAGGTGCGCCCGCTGCCTGCCGAGGCGCTGGACTCGGTGGTACGCGAGGGCCACCTCGTCCCGCTCGCGGCCGCCCTGAGTTCACGCCACCGCCTGCCCGCAGGGCTGCTGTGGGGCAACGCGGGCTCCGCCCTCGCGGGCAGCGCGCGCATGATCGTCCAGTGGGCGCGGGCGCACGGCCGTACCGAGGTGGGGGAGCGGGCCCGCGCGCTGGCCGCCGGGCTGTTCGCCCATCCCGACCTGGCCGGGACCCTCGATCCTGCCACCGGACGGCGCCGCAGCTGCTGCCTGTACTACCGGCTGCCGGGCGGCGCGGTGTGCGGCGACTGCTGCTTCGACCGCCCACCGGGCCGAGACTGAGATACGGATGGTCTTCCGCAACCGGGGTATGTGGGTGACCATGTGGGAACCAGCCGCTGAGACAGGGGGTTCCGGGTGCGTGTGGGCTTGCTGACCCGGGAGTACCCGCCGGACGTGTACGGCGGCGCGGGCGTTCACGTCGAGTTCCTCGCCCGGGAGTTGCGCGCCCTCACAGACCTGGACGTGCACTGCTGGGGCGAGGGCGGGGCGGGCGGTGTCATACGCCACAGACCGTGGCCCGCCCTGGACACCGCGAACGACGCCCTGCGCACCTTCTCCGTCGACCTCTCCATGGCCGCCGTCCTCGACGACCGCCAACTGGTCCACTCCCACACTTGGTACGCCAATCTCGCCGGCCACCTCGGCAAGCTGCTGTACGGCATCCCGCATGTGATGACCGCCCACTCGCTGGAACCCCTCCGCCCCTGGAAAGCCGAGCAACTCGGTGGCGGATACGCCCTCTCCAGCTGGGCCGAGCGCACCGCGATCGAGGCCGCCGACGCCGTCATCGCCGTCTCCGGCGCCATGCGCGAGGACATCCTCGGCTGCTACCCGGCCCTCGACCCGGCGAGGGTCCACGTGGTGCACAACGGCATCGACACCGCGCTGTACCAGCCGGACCACGGGACCGACGTCCTCACCCGTCTCGGCATCGACGCGAGCCGCCCCTACGTCCTGTTCGTCGGCCGTATCACCCGCCAGAAGGGCGTGCCCCATCTGCTGCGCGCGGTGCGGAACATCGACCCCGAGGTCCAGGTCGTGCTGTGCGCGGGTGCGCCGGACACGGCCGAGATCGACCGCGAGTTCCGCGACCTGTTCGAGGAGCTGAGCCGGAGCCGCGAGGGCGTCCACTGGATCCCGAAGATGCTGCCGCGTCCCGAGGTGATCCAGCTCCTCACCCACGCCGCCGTGTTCGCCTGCCCGTCGGTGTACGAGCCGCTCGGCATAGTCAACCTGGAGGCCATGGCGTGCGGCACGGCCGTGGTGGCCTCGCGCACCGGCGGCATTCCGGAGGTCGTGGACGACGGCCGCACCGGTCTGCTGGTCGACGTGGACGACGACTTCGAGGAGCATCTGGCACGCGCCCTCGACTCCGTCCTCGCCGACCCGGTGGCCGCCAAGCGCATGGGTGAGGCCGGACGCGAGCGCGCGGTCCGGGAGTTCGGCTGGGACACGGTGGCCCGCCGCACGGTTCGCCTGTACGAGGAAGTCCTCGAACAGGGCAGTAAGTGAACAGAGAGCGGAACAACCGGGCGTAGAGGGGCGGCGGCATGCGGCGCGGTGGACCTTCGGTGCTGGGAATCGTACTGGCCGGCGGGGAGGGGAAGCGGCTGATGCCGCTGACCGCTGACCGCGCGAAACCGGCCGTGACCTTCGGCGGTACCTACCGCCTTGTCGACTTCGTCCTGTCCAACCTCGTCAACGGCGACATCCTGCGCATCTGCGTGCTCACGCAGTACAAGTCGCACTCGCTGGACCGGCACATCACCACGACGTGGCGGATGTCCAGTCTGCTCGGCAACTACATCACCCCCGTCCCGGCCCAGCAGCGGCTGGGCCCGCGCTGGTACCTCGGCAGTGCCGACGCGATCCTGCAGTCGCTGAACCTGATCTACGACGAACAGCCCGAGTACGTCGCGGTGTTCGGCGCCGACCACGTCTACCGAATGGACCCCCGGCAGATGCTCGCCCAGCACATCGACAGCGGCGCCGGCGTGACCGTCGCGGGGATACGGGTGCCGCGCGCCGAGTCCTCGTCCTTCGGCGTGATCAGCCCCGGCACGGACGGCCAGAGCGTGGAGCGGTTCCTGGAGAAGCCCGCCGATCCCCCCGGTCTGCCCGACGACCCCGAGTGCGTCTACGCCTCGATGGGCAACTACATCTTCACCACCAAGGCGCTGATCGAGGCACTCCAGCGGGACGCCGAGGACCCGGGCTCCGTGCATGACATGGGCGGTTCGATCCTGCCCGCGCTCACCCACCGCGGCGAGGCCCAGTTCTACGACTTCAGCGCCAACCACGTGCCCGGCGAGACCAGCCGCGACCAGGGCTACTGGCGGGACGTCGGCACCCTGGACGCGTACTACGAGGCGCACATGGACCTGATCGCGGAGCGCCCCGCCTTCAATCTCTACAACCGCAGCTGGCCGATCTACACCCACTCCGGTCAGCTCTCGCCCGCCCGCTTCAACGCGGGCGGGATCGCCAGCGAGTCGATCATCAGCGCCGGATGCCTGATCCGGGGCCAGGTGACGCGTTCGGTGCTGTCGCCGGGCGTCGTGGTGGACCCGGGCGCCGTCGTCCAGGGGTCGGTACTGCACGACAACGTGCACGTCGGGCGGGGGGCGATCGTGCGCGGCGCCGTCCTCGACAAGAACGTCGAGGTGCCGCCGGGCGCCACGATCGGTGTCAACCCGGAGCGGGACGCGGAGCTGTACACGGTGTCCAAGGACGGGGTGATCGCGCTGGGCAAGGGGCAGCGGGTTCCGTAGACGGCCGGGGGAGTACTGCTCACGGTCCGTCAGCCGGGCAGCTTCACGACCTTCGACGCCCTGAGGACTCTGCCGTGCGCGTCCAGCGCCCGCACCTGGACGTACGGTCCCGGAGGCCGGAGCCGGGCGTCGTGCTGGACCACAGAGCAGGTGCCGGCCAGGTCCGGTCCTGCGGCAGCCAACCGTAGATCACGAAGGCGCCGCCTCCGCGACGGCGGACTCCCGGGATGCGGCACGGCCACCCGAATGACGCACACGGCCGGTTCCCCGGCAGGCGGGGCGCGCGTCGTGCCGTCTATCGTCGCCAATGAGCCCGGGCCGACCGGTCCGCACAGCGGCTCGGTCGTGGATGGGGCGGCCCATCGCGACGGCCGGCCCGCCGTGGTTGCGGCCCGGCCTGGCGCAACCGTCGTGGGTGCGGAGGTGACGGGACCCGGAGCCGCCGGCGGTGAACTCCAGCCGGGCGCAAAGGACTTCTCGGCCGGCACGCTTCCTCGCGCCGGATGCCGGGTGCCTGCGGCCTGCGTATCCGGGGCCCTGTGCCGGGCGACGCGTCCAGGGACAAACCCGCTGGTTCCGCCGGAAACCGACAGCGCGCCACCACCATGTGGGACATCGATGTCGAACCTCCGGAGGTCTTCCCAGATGAGATGGACCCGGCGTCTGCGCCTGTGTGCCGCGGGTGCGCTGGTTGTCTCGGCCCTGTTCGCCCCGCCGGCCGCCCTGGCCGCCCAGCCGTCCGGCGGGAGGCTCACCGACCTGGTCAACCCCTTCATCGGCACACAGAACGAAGGCAACACCTTCCCTGGCGCCGCCGTGCCGTTCGGCATGGTGCAGCTCTCGCCGGACACGGGGCACCGCACCGGCTACGACTACACCCAGAACCGGATCCGTGGCTTCTCCCTGATCCACCTCTCCGGTGTCGGCTGCGCCATCGGAGGTGACCTGCCCGTACTGCCGACGACGGGTGACGTCACCGAGACGGACTACGCCAAGTACGCGGCCACGTTCAGCCATGACGACGAGCAGGCGAGTCCCGGCTACTACCGGGTCGGACTCGGAGGAGGCATCCGGGCCGAACTGACGGCGACCGAGCGCACCGGCGTCCAGCGCTACACGTTCCCGGCGACCGGCAAGGCCAATGTCCTGCTCAACGCGGGCCAGGCGCTGCACAAGAACGTCTCGTCCAAGGTCGAGATCCTCGACGACCGCACCGTGCGCACCACGATCACGGGCACCGGCTTCTGCCGGTCCACCCGGCCCTACACGGTCTACACGGTCACCCGTTTCAACCGGCCCTTCACCGCGCACGGCACGTGGTATCAGGACTCGATCACCCCCGATGCGACCACGTCGTCGGGCCCCGGGCGCAACGGCGCCTACGTCACCTTCGACGCGAGGCACGAGCGCACCGTGGAGGCGACCACCGCGCTGTCCTACGTCGATCCGCGCGGGGCCGAGGTCAACCTCCGTTCCGCACCCGCGCGTTCGTTCGCCCAGGTGCGGGAGGCCGCTCGGCGCGCCTGGGAGGGCCGGCTCGACGACGTCCGGGTGCAGGGCGGCAACCCCGCTCTGCGGATCCCCTTCTACTCGTCCCTGTACCGGTCCTTCCTCGCCCCGAACATCGGCAGCGACGCCGACGGCCGCTACACCGGCTGGGACCAGAAGATCCACCGGACCCAGGGGTTCACGTACTACCAGAACTGGTCCCTGTGGGACACCTACCGGACCCAGTCCCAGCTCCTGTCGCTGCTCGCGCCGCGTGAGGCGCGCGACATGGCGATCTCCGTGCTCAAGATCGACGAGGAGGGCGGCTGGCTGCCCAAGTGGGGCTTCGGCACGGTGGAGACGAACATCATGAGCGGTGACCCGGTCACCCCGTTCCTCACCAACGCCTACCAGCAGGGACTGCTCAAGGGATACGAGCAGCGGGCCTACCGCGCGCTGAAGAAGAACGCCGGCGGCGTCCCGCCCGCCGACACCATGTACGTGGGGCGGGAGGCGAACCGTGAGTACATCGCGCACGGTTTCGCGCCGTACATCAAGGGCCGCCCGTACACCAAGCCCGGCGACTCGGACTACCACCACGGCGGATCGGTGACCCTGGAGTATGCGCTCTCCGACGCGATGCTCGCCCAGATGGCACGAGACCTCGGGCATCGCGCGGACGCCGCGCGCTATGCCGCCCGGTCGCGCAACTACCGCAACATCTTCGACCCCTCTACCGGCTTCTTCCGCGCCCGGGACGCCTCCGGGGCCTTCGTCGGGCCCTCCGACCCGGCCAGGAGCGAGGGGTTCCACGAGGGCAGCGCCTGGCAGTACCAGTGGCTCGTGCCGCAGGACCTGCGCGGCATGGTGAGCCTCATCGGGGGCGAGCGTGCGGCCAACGACCGGCTCGACGCCTTCTTCGCCTACGACCAACTGCTCAAGGACCCCGCGGGGACCGCGCGCAAGGTGTGGGTGAACGGGCCGTACGCCTACTACAACGCGGACAAGTACAACCCGCAGAACGAGCCCGACCTCATCGCCCCGTACACCTATCTCTCCACCGGCCAGCCGTGGAAGACGACGGACGTGGTGCACGCGGCGCTCACCCTGTTCACGGACGGGCCGACCGGTATGACCGGTAACGACGACCTCGGCACGATGTCCGCCTGGCACGTCTTCTCGTCGATCGGGATCTTCCCGGTGCAGCCCGGCTACCGCACCTGGGGACTGACCACGCCGGTCTTCGACCGGGTCGACCTGGTCCTGGACCGGGCGTACTACCCGGGCGGCGGTCTGACCATCACCGCGCCCGGCACCTCGGACACCCAGCGGTACGTCCAGGGCGTGCGTGTCAACGGAACGGCGTACAAACAGACGTACGTCACCAGCGACACGTTGCTCCGTCCGAGCCGGCTGGAGTTCATCGTCGGGGCTCGGCCATCCGGGTGGGGTACGTCACCCGACGCGGCGCCACCTGCACTGATGTGACCTCTTGCATCGCTTGAGTCCCGCCCTTCTCGCCAGGGCGGGACTTAATCTGCCGTTAACTGTATGTAGCGTGATCGTACTTGACCGTAATCGCCTCTGCGCGGTTGACTTTCTTGCTCCCCCGTCGTCGACGCGAGGCAAGCCATTGACTTCCGACCTGCTCGCACCACTCGACCTTGCCTTCTGGAACATCGAGTCCACGCGGCATCCGATGCACCTCGGTGCCATCGGTGTGTTCGCATGCAACTCGCCCACCGCGGGCGCCCACGCCGCAGATCTGCTGGCCGCCCGCGCCGCCGCGGTACCGGGCCTGCGCATGCGGATCCGCGACGTCTGGCTGCCGGACGTACGCATGAAGCGCGACCTCGCCGCCGCACGCCTCGCGCTCGCCCTGGGCGGGGCGACACGCGAACCGGCCCCCGACTTCGACCCGCTCGACCATGTGCGGCTGCACGCTCCCACCGACGACTTCCATGCGGCCGCCGGACGGCTCATGGAACGCCCGTTGGAGCGCGGCCGGCCGCCGTGGGAGGCGCATGTGCTACCGGGGGAGGACGGCACCTCCTTCGCCGTGCTGTTCAAGTTCCACCACGCGCTCGCCGACGGACTGCGCGCCCTGACACTGGCCGCCGCGGTCATGGACCCGATGGACCTGCCGGCTCCCCGGCCGCGCCGCCAGGAGCCTCCCCGCCGGCTTCTGCCCGACGTGCGCAGGCTCCCGGCCCTCCTGCGCGGCACCCTCGCCGACATGGGCCGCGCTCTGGACATCGGTGCCTCCGTCGCCCTGTCCACCTTCGGGATGCGTTCGTCGTCCGCGCTCACCTCCGAGCCGAGCGGCACCCGCCGTACCGCCGGCGTCGTCATCGAACTCGACGATGTGCACCGGGTGCGCAAGTCGGCGGGGGGCACCGTCAACGACGTCCTCATCGCGGTCGTGGCGGGCGCACTGCGCCGCTGGCTGGACGAGCGCGGCGACGGCAGCGCGGGGGTCGAGCCCCGCGCCCTGATCCCCGTCTCCAACCGCCGTCCGCGCAGCGCGCATCCACACGGCAACCGGCTCTCCGGCTATCTGATACGGCTTCCGGTGGCCGACCCGGACCCGCTGGCGCGGCTGCGGACCGTGCGCACGGCCATGGACCGCAACAAGGACGCCGGGCCCAACCGGGGCGCGGGTGCCGTGGCGCTGCTCGCCGACCACGTACCGGCCCTCGGCCACAGGATCGGCGGACCACTGGTCAGCCAGGCCGCCCGGCTCTGGTTCGACATCCTGGTCACCAGCGTGCCGCTGCCCAGCCTCGGCCTGAAGCTCGGCGGCAACCCGCTCACCGAGGTGTACCCGCTGGCCCCGCTGGCCAGCGGCCAGTCCCTGGCGGTGGCGGTCTCCACGTACCGGGGCCGTGTCCACTACGGGCTCGTCGCCGACGCCCGGGCGGTACCGGACCTGGAGCGGCTCGCCCGGGCGGTGCCGGAGGAGATGGAGACGCTGCTGGCGGCCTGCCGCGCCTGAGCGGGCCCCCCCGTGGCCGGACCGAGGGCGGCCGTGCCTGGCGCACGGCCGCCCTCGGCGCTGCCCGGCCCCTGGTGGAGCGGGTCGGGCGGGGCGTCGAGTGGGGCGTCCGCAGGGCCGGAACCGTCCCGTCCGGGGCTTCCGGCCGGGCGTCCCCCGCGGTCTCGCGCGTCCGCTCGCAATTGTGCTGATCTTCGCGGGTTTGGAGACCCGGCCCGGCGCTCCGTAAAATTCTCCGTTCGGAGGCGAGCGCGGTCGGAGCGCTGCGCAGGTGAGCGAGGAACGGCAGCGCGATGACGGTGACAGAGGACGGCCTGACGGGCGTCGGCCCGGAGGTCATGGACGAGATGTCGTACGGGCCCGGCATCGACCCGGAACGCCTGGCCGTCTGCCTCAGCGTCCTGGAGGAACTCGACGGCATCAACGTCGACCACCCCGACGCGATCAAGGTGCGCCGGGCCACCTCGCACATCTACCGCATGGTCAAGCAGCGCCGCCGCCAGGAGCGCCGGGCCGCCAAGACGGCCCACGACAAGGAGGTCACCGAGGCCACGGCGACCGGCTCCGCGCAGCGCATCGACGACGAGACCGAGGGCATCCTGCCGTCGTCGGTCACCGAGGCGGGCCAGATCGCCGGGATACTCAGGCGCCCGCGCTCCTGTTACGTCTGCAAGCAGCGCTACGTCGAGGTGGACTACTTCTACCACCAGCTCTGCCAGCAGTGCGCCGCGGAGAACCGGGCCCGTCGCGACGCCAGCGTCGACCTCACCGGCAAGCGCGCCCTGCTCACCGGTGGCCGCGCCAAGATCGGCATGTACATCGCGCTGCGGCTGCTGCGGGACGGCGCCCACACCACGATCACCACGCGTTTCCCGAACGACGCGATCCGCCGGTTCAAGGCCCAGCCCGACAGTGACCAGTGGATCCACCGGCTGAAGATCGTCGGCATCGACCTGCGCGACCCGGCCCAGGTGGTGGCACTGGCCGACTCGGTGGCCGCCGACGGCCCGCTGGACATCCTGATCAACAACGCCGCCCAGACCGTACGCCGCTCCCCGCAGGCCTACAGCGAGCTGGTGTCCGCCGAGTCCGCGCCGCTGCCGGCGGGTGAGCTGCCGTCCGCCGAGGTCATCGGCACGTTCGGCTCCGGGGCCGTGGCCGCTCTGCCGGTGGCCGGGGGCGGCGCGCTGACCGCGCAGGCCGTGACCGACCTCGCCCTGGTCTCCGGCTCCGCCTCCCTGGAGCGGATCGCGGCCGGTACGGCGATCGACGCCGGCGGCCTCGTCCCCGATCTGCACGACACCAACACCTGGATCCAGCCGGTGGAGGAGGTCACGCCGGTCGAGCTGCTGGAGGTGCAGCTGTGCAACTCGACGGCGCCCTTCATCCTGATCAGCCGTCTGCGGACCGCACTGGCCGCCTCCCCTGCCCGGCGCACGTACATCGTGAACGTCTCCGCGATGGAGGGCGTCTTCAGCCGCGGTTACAAGGGCGCCGGTCACCCGCACACCAACATGGCCAAGGCCGCCCTGAACATGCTCACGCGCACCAGCGCCGCGGAGATGTTCGAGCGGGACCGGATCCTGATGACCGCCGTCGACACCGGATGGATCACCGACGAGCGCCCGCATCCGGACAAGATGCGCCTGGCTGACGAGGGCTTCCACGCTCCGCTCGATCTCGTCGACGGAGCGGCACGGGTATACGATCCGATTGTGCGCGGCGAGCAGGGCGAGGACCTGTACGGCGTCTTCCTGAAGGACTACGCGCCCGGCAAGTGGTGACACCGGGCGGGCCTCCCGAGGGCGGCGATGCGCCATCCGTGGGGCATGACTCGGCGCCGGGCGGGAACTCGAGCTCTCGTGAGCACCGCGCAAGGAGTGAGTTCTCATGGCCATGCCGCACGAGATCGATCCACGCGCCGCCGGAGACCCCCGCAACGTGTATCCGAGCGACGACCAGTTCTATTCGTCCGACCGTCCGGTGAATGCCGCACTGCCGGAGGACCGGCCGCGCGGCGGGAGGCAGCCGGCCCCGCTGAAGCACCGCGGGACCTGGGCCACCGTAGGCCTGATCGCCTGCATCGTCCTGTTGATCGCCGTGGGGATCGCGCTGTTCCCGTGACGGAATCAGGTCGAGGTCGCTGTCACGAGTGAGGTGATGCGCGTGACGTCATATGTGATGTGGCGCGGGTGACCGCAGCCGGTCGTAAACGTCGTACGTCCCGGAGAGGTCTCCGGGACGTACGACGTTCTGCCGCTGGTTCCGCCGTCGACCCGGTCGGCGATGGCGTACGGGAGTGCGAAAATCATTGGCACCGCCCGGCCGCCGGCGCATAGCCTCCCGTGCATGAGCCGCGTTCCGCGGAGTTCGTCCGGATGCCGGAAGGAGCGGCTCGCGCCTCCGGGCCCGGCCGGCCCGGAGCCGTCGCGATTGCTCGAACCGAGGAAGGCGGCCGAACGTGACCGTCCCCAACGTCCTGCTGTCCGGCATCGTCGGCTCGACCGCGTACGGACTCGCCCACGCGGGGTCCGACGTCGACCGGCTCGGCGTGTTCGCGGCACCTACGGAACAGTTGCACGGCCTGCACCGGCCGAAGGAGTCCCATGTCGGCACGGCCCCCGACCGCACCTTCCACGAGGCGGCGAAGTGGTGCCGGCTCGCTCTCGGCGGCAACCCGACCGCGATGGAACTGGTCTGGCTGCCTGCCGAGTTGTACGAGGTGCGCACCCCGCTCGGTGACGAGCTGACCGGCATCCGTACGTCGTTGCTGTGCGCCCAGCGGGTCCGGGACGCCTATCTCGGCTATGCCAGGCAGCAGTTCAGGAGGCTCGAGGCGCGTGGCGCCGGACCCGTCTCGACGGAAACGCGCAGACGCACCGCCAAACACGCCCGTCACCTGAAGCGGCTGTGCCACCAGGGTCTGGAACTGTACGCGACCGGACGTCTGACCATTCGCGTCGAGAACCCGCAGGAATACCACGACTTCGGTGAGCGAGTCGCCGCGGACGCCACAGCCGCGCGGTCCCTGCTCCGGTACTACGAGAACGCCTTCGACGACACGCGCAGCGCGCTGCCGCTGCGGCCCGACGAGTCGGCGGCCGAGGGCTGGCTGGGGCGCGTCCGCGACCGGTTCTACGCACCGAAGGCCGCGGGCTCCCGCTGATCCGCCCGTCTGCCGGAGGCCTCTTCGCGGGTGGTGGCGACGGCGAGGATCGTCAGCAGCGCGCACGCGGCGTAGGCCGTGCCGGGCCAGGCCAGAAGTGCCGGGTACGGGCTGTGCTGCGGCAGGCGGTCCTCCACGCGGATCAGCAGCGGAACCAGTCGTGTGGCGGTGGCGACGGTCCACGCCGCCAGCGCCACAAGACTGAGGGGCCGGCGCCGGGCGGGTCCGTGGGCGAGCCACATCATGGCCGGCAGACACCAGACCCAGTGGTGGCTCCACGAGATGGGGGACACGAGCAGCCCGTACAGCTCAGCGGTGACCAGGACACCGAGCAGGTCCCCGCGTCGCCCGGCCTTCCACAGGACGCACGCCGTGAGCACGGTCGCCAGCGCGAGGGCCGCCCACCATGCGCCGGAGGCCGCGGTGTCGTGCCCGAGGAGCCGGTCGAGTGCGCCCTGCAGCGACTGGTTGCGCACGGACCACGCCGGGCCGATGCGCTGGGTTTCCTTCACCAGGCGGAACCAGTAGCGGGCCGACTCCCGTGGAGCGATCACCCAGCCCAGGGCCGTGGCGCCGCCCGCGGCGACGAGCGCCCAGAAGGCCGCCCGCCATTGCCGCGTCGCCAGCAGGTAGAGGCCGCCGAAGACCGGAGTCAGTTTCACCGCGGTCGCCAGGCCGAGAACCGCTCCCCGGGTCATCGCGGTGCGGGACACCGCCAGCGCCGCCAGGACCAGGGCGGCCAGCAGCAGATTGACCTGGCCCTGGTCCAGGGTGTGCCGTACGGGTTCCAGCCACAGGGCCGCCGCCGTCCACACCAGGACACGGGACCTCGCGGAGCTGCCGCGGTCCGGGTGCAGGAGCCGGTCGGCGCAGAGGCAGATCACGCCCACGGCCGCCACCGAGGCCGCCTGCCACAGGACGACCAGGGCCGCCCAGGGCGGGAGCGCGAGCGGCAGGAACACCAGGGCCGCGAACGGCGGATAGGTGAAGGGCAGCACGGGGATCGGCGGACTTGTGTGCAGCCGGTAGTCGTACAGACCGCCGGAGAGCACCAGGGGCGAGGCCTCCCGGTAGACCCGCAGATCCAGCGGTTCGGGGGAGAAGAGGACCGCGGCCAGAAGATGCAGGACCAGGGACGTGCCCAGACACCAGCCTGCATGGCCCGTAATCCACCTGCCGATCACGCGGCCATATGCCAGGGCGATTCCGTGTCGGCGGCGCACCTCGCACAGTGTGAACGGCCGGACGCTCCACGCAGCCGATTAGGCCGACGGCAGCGTGTCGCACCCTGTCCGGTGGGGTGACTCGCCCCGGGCCGCCGCGCGCTCCACAGAAGTGCCTGCCTGGGCTCGGGAGCCCAGCGCGCGGCGTGTCGGCGCGCTTCTCAGTACACGGCCGTCAATCGGGCCGTGCTCGTCCTCAGTCCACGGCCCCCAGCCGGGCGTGCCGGGCCGCCACCAGCTCCAGTACCGTCCGCCAGTCCTCCATCACCCCGGCGTCCAGGCCCGTCACCTTGGCCGCGTCGTCCGCCTGACGCAGGGTGACCGCGTCCTCCGCCAGTGGGTCGTGTTCGAACGCCATCGCCTTTGCACGCGACATGGGTCCGCCCTGCCGGGCCATGGTGAGCGCACTCTGCGGGGACAGCCCGCGCCCCGGCGAGACCGTGGCCAGATAGCGCTTGGCGGCCACATGCAGGCGTACCAGGCGGGAGACACGCTCGCCGAGCAGCGTCCGTACCGCGTCGGCCGCGTGGTCCGCGTGCCCGGCGTCGTCGCCCGGCCGCAGGAGGTGGCCTATGTCGTGCACCAGACCCGCCACCTGGAGTTCCTTGTCGGCGGGGTGACTCCGGCGCAGCAGTGCGGCGGTCTGCAGGGCGTGGTCGTGAAGATCGACCGGGTCGCCACTGCGATCCGGCGTGTCCCACGCACCCCGGCAGGCGTGCAGCAGATCCATCAGCTCCTCGACGCTGCGCAGCTCCATGCGTCAGTCCTCCCGCGAGAAAAGCCGTTGCCGGACTGCAGCAGATCATGGCGAGCTTGCGACGCGGCCAACGGGACTTGAACTGAGCACGGTCCGTACACTTGCCGTACCGGTGAGCAGTTCGAGGATTGCGCCGAATGGGTGGATTGCAAAAGGGACGATTGCCATCCAATCGCCCGAGAACGCGGCCGAATGGGTGCCGGATGACCCAAGACAGTTACCTGGTTGTTTCAGCCCCATCGAGCGGACGTCCGCTCATTTGGTTAATCTGGACGGTGCGGACAGCCATTGGGGAGCTACCCACACCCCACGGTCCGCCCCGGGACAAGCCGATCACCATGGCCTGCTCTCGTACGAGTAGCCGGCGCCACCGCGTCCGAACAGTTCTTGACTCAGACCCGAGCGGACGCCGAGAGCACAGGCCGACTGGGCCGGTACGTCCCAAGGGTTACCCGACACATAAGGAGTGCGCGGTGACACCGGAGAAGATGAATCACGATCAGCGCCCCAAGGAACGCGGGGAGCGCGGGGGCAGGCGAACAGAGAAGAAGCTCGGCAGCCTGGACGTGTGGGCCCGCTCGGCCCCCATCAGACTGGCCGGTTACGAGGACGACCTGGCCGAACCCCACATCCTGCCGAGCGTGGACTGAGCTCGCTGGATCCGTCGTGATCGCTGACAGCATGGGCGTGCCAGACTCGCGCCCATGCTGATCAGACAAGCCGCGGCCGACGACTGGCCGCGGATCTGGCCTTTCTGGCACCGGATCGTCGCCGCGGGCGAGACCTACACCTGGGACCCGGACACCACCGAGGACGCGGCCCGCGCCCTGTGGATGGCGCCGGGCAAGGACGTGTACGTGGCGGAGGACGACAGTGGGGCGGTCGTGGGCTCCGCCTACGTCACGCCCAACTACGCGGGCCCCGCCGCCCGCATCGCCAACGCGGGCTTCATGGTCGACCCGGACCGCGCGGGCCGCGGCGTCGGGCGTGCCCTCGCCGAACACGTCCTGACCGTCGCGAGGGCCGAGGGCTACCGCGGCATGGTGTTCAACGCGGTCGTGGAGACGAACCCCGCGGTACGGCTGTGGGAGTCCCTCGGCTTCACGATCCTCGGCACCGTTCCCGAGGCGTACGAGCATCCCCGGTTCGGCAGGGTGGGGCTGCACATCATGTACCGGGCGCTCTGAGGGCGATACGCATGCCGAGCGGGAGGCGCCTCGCGCATCGGACACGCCGTGGCGCCCGTGAGTGCGTCGACGTGCTGTTCACCCGTTCGGCGCTGCCCTGACGCGGTCCGCGCATCGGAGATCCGCTTCGGGGAACCCGGCCCCCGTGAGTGAGCACACCGGCAGGCAGGCGTCGTACTGGATCGAGACGGCGCCCGGAACGCCGCGACCGGCCCTCACGGAGGACATCACCGTCGACGTGGCCGTGGTCGGAGGCGGTATGGCGGGTCTCAGCACCGCCTGGGAAGTGGCGCGGGCCGGCCGCAGCGTCGCCGTGCTGGATGCCGGCGGTCTCGCCGCCGGCGTCACCGGTCACACCACGGCGAAGCTCACCGCCCTGCACTCCCTCGTGTACCAGCGCCTGCGCCGCACCCGCGGCATCGAAGGCGCGGCGCTGTACGGCCGGTCCCAGACGGAGGCGATCCGCAGAGCGGCCGAACTCGTCGACGAGCTCGGCATCGATTGCGACTGGGAGGACGCGCCGGCCTTCACCTATGCGCTCGATCAGGAACGCGTTCCGCAGCTGCGCGCCGAGGCGGAGGCCGCGCGCGAGGCGGGGCTGGCCGCCGACTTCGTCACCGAAACCGAACTGCCTTTCCCCGTGGCGGGCGCCGTCAGGGCGGCCGATCAGGCGCAGTTCCATCCGCGCACATACCTGCTCGCACTCGCCGAGGCGCTGGAGCGCCACGGCGGACAGCTGTACGAAGGGACCCGTGTGGTCGCTCTGCACGAGGGCGAACCCTGCCGCCTGCGCACCGAGGCCGGGCACACGGTGACCGCGCGGGACGTGGTGGTGGCCACGCACTGTCCGGTCTTCGACCGCGCGATGCTCTTCGCACGCCTCTCCCCGCGCCGCGAGGTCGTGCTGACAGCGCCGATCGACACCGGGCGCGCCCCCCGGGGCATGTACCTCACGCCTGAGGAGAACACGCGCTCGCTCCGGACCGCCCCTTACCGGGACGGCGCACGTCTGCTGATCCTCACCAGTGAACACTTCACACCCGGAACGACGGACAGCGAGGAGCACTTCGCACGGCTGGCCGACTGGGCGACCGAGCACTTCGGGCCGCTCGACTTCACCTACCGCTGGGCCACCCAGGACAACGACTCGACGGACACGGTGCCCCTGGTGGGGCCCCTGCACGCGGCGAGCCGCCACACCTATGTGGCCACCGGCTTCGGTGGCTGGGGGCTCAGCGGGGGCATCATGGCGGGACTGCTGCTGTCCGCCCTGATACAGGGGCGGGAGCCGCCGTGGACGAAGCTCTACGACCCGCGGCGTGTGGGCTCGGTCGTGCGGGAGGCGCCCGCCTTCCTCAGGCACCAGGCACAGGTCGCCCAGCACTTCGTGGCGGACCGGCTGCCGCCGCTGACCGGACCGTCGGCCGACGAAATCGCGCCGGGCGAGGGCGCGGTCACGCGCATCGGTGCCCATGTGTGTGCCGTCTCCCGCGACGAGGGCGGAAGGCTGCACGCGCTGTCGGCGCGCTGCACCCACCTGGGCTGCCTGGTCGCCTTCAGCCGTGCGGAACAGGCCTGGGAGTGCCCCTGCCACGGCTCGCGCTTCGGACTCGACGGACGTGTCCTGCAGGGCCCGGCCACCCGCCCCCTGGAGCCGCGGGACGTCTGAGAGCCCGTCTCGTGCCGACGGGCGGACAGGCCCCGGCGAAGGCTGGGGGAAGCTCATGGCGCCGCTACTCCTCCATGGAAGTGACGGCGCGATCGCCTCGGCTGCCCGTCGGCGGGCCCGACGGAGTCAATCCGCCGTCAGGCCCCTCCGGCCCGCGCCCCCGCCCCGGCCCGGGCGCAGTCGATGCACACCTGCGTGTGCGGTACCGCCAGCAGCCGGTCCCGGTCGATCACGGCACCACAGGCCGTGCACCGGCCGAAGCCGGGCGTGCCCACCAGGTGCAGGGCGGCGAGCACCCGCTCCAGCATCGTCCGGGCGCGGTCGGCGTCCGCGCGCAGAGCCTCGAACGCGGTCACCCGCGCGCCCACGTCGGCCGCGTCGAGGTCACAGTCCGTGTACAGCGCGGGCATCTTCGCCTCGGCCGCCGAGAGCTCCACGCGCAGCGTGTCCGCCTCGGCGGTGAGCCGGTCGGCGATCTCTCTGAGGTCGTGATCCGACAGCGTGGTGGGCATGGGTGCTCCAGCTGGGTAGTGGGTTCCCGCGCGATCGGGGACGGACGCGCACGGGGCGGGTCGTCAGGGCTTGAGGAGGGTCTTGACCATCCCGTCCTCCTTGGCCTGGAACATCGCGTAGGCCTTGGGACCGTCCTCCAGCGGTACGGCGTGGGTCTTGAAGCCGTCCACGCCGAGCGGATCGTCGTCCGTGAGCAGCGGAAGGATCCGGTCCACCCAGTTCCAGACGTTCGCCTGGCCCATGCGCACCTGGATGTGCTTGTCGAACATCGTCAGCAGCGGCATCGGGCTCGCGGCCCCGCCGTACACCCCCGAGACGGACAGTGTGCCCCCGCGCCGCACCAGGTCGACGGCCGTGTGCAGGGCCCCGAGCCGGTCCACACCGGCGTGTTCCATCAGGGGCTGCGCCATGGCGTCGGGCAGGTGGCCGGTCAGCCACTGGGCCGCCTTGGCGAACGGCGCCCCGTGCGCCTCCATGCCGACGGCGTCGATCACGGCGTCCGCGCCCCGCCCGCCGGTGAGGTCCCGTACGGCCTCGGTGAGGTCGCTTCCTCCGTGCCGCCGGAGGTCGAAGCAGGTGACGCCGTTCGCCGCCGCGCGTTCCAGGCGCTCGTCGACCAGGTCCACCCCGATGACCGGTCCGGCGCCGCGGTGCCGGGCGATCCGGGTGCACATGTCGCCTATGGGACCGAGTCCCAGGACGACCAGGCTCCCGCCCTCAGGCAGCGCCGCGTACTCCACCGCCTGCCAGGCGGTGGGCAGGACATCGGACAGGTACACATAACGGTCGTCCGGCGGGCCCTCGGGCACCTTGATGGGCAGCTTGTTGCCGAACGGCACCCGCATGAACTCCGCCTGGCCGCCCGGCACCTGTCCGTACAGCTTCGTGTACCCGAACAGCGCGGCGCCCGTTCCGCGCTCCTTGACCTGCGTCGTCTCGCACTGCGAGTGCAGACCCTGATCGCACATGAAGCAGTCACGGCAGGAGACGTTGAACGGGATGACCACACGGTCTCCCGGCGCGAGCGCGTGCACCTGCGGTCCGACTTCCTCGACGACGCCCATGGGCTCATGGCCCAGGATGTCGCCCGGGTCGAGATAGGGGCCCAGAAGCTCGTACAGATGAAGGTCCGAACCGCAGATCCCGCTCGACGTGATCCGCACGATGATGTCGTCGGGCTTCTCGATCCGGGGGTCGGGGACGGTCTCCACCCGCACGTCCCGCCGGCCCTGCCAGGTCAGTGCTCGCATCCTGATGCTCCCGCTCCTCAGGTCTGGCGTGCCGGGATCGGCACCGGCCCTCCGAGTCCCCTGGCGCACCGGTTCGACACACCCCAGGTGGTCCGTCAGTCCTCGCCCCTGACGATGTTCCAGTCCGGGCCACGGCAGATCTCGGGGGCCGGCGCGTTCCCGACAGCCGGAACGCAGGTGCGAGGGCTTCCCTCCTGCTGGTCGCGGGACTGCGCCCAGCCCGACTCGGTCGGGTGGTCGACGGGTTTCTCACTCAGGTATGCACTCACGAACCTTCATCTTCCTTCCCTCCGATGGCGGCGGGGCTGCGCCGCCATCGCTCCGTCCGGCTTTCCGGTCGAGTCCCCACCGGCGGCGATCGGAAACAGCGCTGGTGCGGCCCGCGCCGCCTCCGGCGCCGATGCGAGGCGGCCGGCACCGCGCGATCTAGGGAGGAGCGGAGGAAGAGGAGATGGCCCGCCGGCGCCGCAGCCGCGGTTCTGCGCAACGTCACTTGGAGCGCATGCGGGATGTGCGGCCATGCGCGAACGGCAGCGCCCGGCGCGGGGGCCCGGTCTAACTCAGCGGCGCCGTACGCTGCCAGGGGTGCAGCGCCTCCAACTGTGCGGCCACATCAAGGAGTTCGGCTTCCGAACCGGGCCGCCCGACCAGCTGTACGGCGCAGGGCGCGCCGCTCGGAAGTGCGCCGAAGGGGACCGCCATGGCGGGCCAGCCCGTGAGGTTCCAGGGAGGCGTCATGGGGGAGTACTGCGTGTTGGCCAGCACGTTGCGCAGCCAGCCCCGCTCGTGCCAGGGCTCCGCTGCCGGACCCCGGCGGGCGAGCGCGGGAGTGAGCAGCACATCGTGAGCAGCGAAGAACGGCTCCAGGGCACGGCGCAGCTGCTCGCGGCGGTCGCCGGATCGCACGCGCTCCACGAAGCGGCGGCCCACCGCCGCGTGCACCCGGGTACGCCGGGCCAGCCGCCGTATGTCGAGGTCCTCCGCGTCGACCGCGGTCCCCGCCGTCCAGTGCGCCAGTGACGTCGTGCCGAGCCACCAGGGGTACGGCGGGTCGGCCGGCCGGACCTCGTGCCCCGCCCTCGCAAGCAGCGAGGCCGCCGCGCGTGTCGCGTCCGCGTAGGGCCGGCTCACGGTCACGCCGAGCAGGGGACTGCGGAGCGAGAGCGCGATCGTGTGGGTACCGTTCCGCGGCTTGCCCGTGCCCTGTGTGCCCGCCAGGATGTCGAACATCAGCCGTGCGTCCTCGACCGTCGTCGCCAGCGGGCCGTTCTCGGACATGCCGAACCAGTCTCCGTTGCCGATGCCCGCCGGGACCGTGCCGTGGCCGGGTTTGAGGGTGACAAGTCCGCAGTTGGCGGCCGGGATGCGCAGCGAGCCCATCCCGTCGTTGCCGAGCGCGATCGGCACCATGCCGGCGGCCACCGCCGCAGCGCTGCCGCCGGAGGAGCCGCCCGCCGTACGGGAGGTGTCCCAGGGGTTGCGGGCGGTCCCGTGCACCCCTTCCGTGGTGCCGAACACGCACAGTTCGGGCACGTTGGTCAGGCCCACGACGACCGCGCCCGCCGCGCGCAGCCGGGCCACCGTGACGTGGTCGTCGTCCGCGGGTGTGTCCGGGGTCGCGGCCGAGCCGTTGCGGGTGGACTCGCCGCGTACGGCCAGATTGTCCTTGACGGCCACCGGCACGCCGGCCAGGGGCAGTTGGGCCAGATCGGCGCGGGCGGCCACCTCGTCGGCCTCGGCGAGCGCGGCCTGCGCGCGTAGCCGGCGGAAGGCGCCTACCCGGCCGTCGAGCTGTTCTATCCGGGCCAGGTGCTCGGCCACCACCTCGTGCGGCGTGGCGCGCTTCTCGCGTACGGCGGCGGCGATCTCGGCGGCGGTCCGGCCGGCCCAGGTGGTCACGGGCGCTCCCTGTCGGTCCTCGGCGTGGTGGATGGGGGAACTTACTGGCGAGTTCGAGGAGCACTGTGCACTGCCGGGCGGTACCGCGTCGAGAGTCTGGCGGGACTCGTCGCCGTCACGGTCGGCACGCCACGCGGGAACATCCGATCACTGCCTCAAATCCCGTCGCTGCAGGCCCCATTGACAGTCTTCCGCGGCAGTTCAATCATCAGACATCCGATGAATTGGAGGCGCTCATGAGCACATATCCAAGACGTCAGGTTCTCGGTGCCGCCGCACTGGCTGCCGCCGGCGCCACCGTCGCCCTCTCGGCTTCGCCCGCCGCCGCGCGGTCCGGCGGAGCCGCAGCCCCCGGGCCCGAATGGGCGCAGGTCCCCGCACCCGTTCCCGTCCCCCTCGACGCCCAGTTCGACAACGATGGCATCGACACCGCCTCCGCCCGCGGCGGCGACTTCGACGGCTCCGGCTACACCTTCCCCGGCGAGGAACTCCCCACCGGGAGCGTGGACGTGGACGGCGTCTCCTTCGTCCTCGCGTCCTCCGCCGCGGGCGCCCGGAACAATGTGGTGGCCCTCGGCCAGCGCATCGACCTGCCCAAGGGCCGTTACCTGTCGGCGCTGTTCCTCACCGCGGGCAGTTACGGCAACGCCTCCGGTACGGCGACCGTGCACTACGCGGACGGCTCCACCACGACCGCCGGTCTGGGCGGCAGCGACTGGTACAGCGGGGGCGGCCCGCTCTCAGTCCCGTACCGGTACACACCGGACGGCACCAAGGACATGCACCCTGTGGGCCTCGGCACGGCCGAGGTCTGGATGGACCCGCAGCGCGAAGCGGTCGCCCTGACGCTGCCCGCCACCAACCCCGCCGAGGCCGGCAGGACGTCCCTGCACATCTTCGCGCTCTCCCTGCAACCCGCCGCCCAGGGACGGGCGCTGGCCCTGCGCGACGCATACTCGACCTCTTCGCTCCTGGAGTCCAGCGGTGCCCAGAGCGTCGAGGCGACCGTGGTCAACGCGGGCACTCTGCCCGTCCTCGCCGGCGACGACGTGGCCGTGAGCGTGGACATACCCGGTGCCGCACCGTCGAGCCGGCCCGGATCAGACGACTCGACCCCGGCGAACAGGCCCGGGTCCGCATCGGCATCCGCAACCGCGCCGGCACCACGCCGGGCACGGCACACAGCGGTACGGTGACCCTCCACGGCCGAGGGCAGCGCGTCACCTCCGCCACCCGTGAACTGACCCTCGGGGTGCCCGACTACCGGCCCACCGGCGCGTCGCTCGCCGGCCACCAGGCGCCGTACTGGTTCCACCGCGCGAAGTTCGGCATCTTCATCCACTGGGGCGTCTACTCCGTGCCCGCCTGGTCGCCGGTCGGCGCGCAGTACGCCGAGTGGTACTGGAACCACATGCAGAGCCCAGACAACGCGGTGTACGCGTACCACGCGCAGACCTACGGCAAGGACTTCGCCTACGACGACTTCATCCCCATGTTCACGGCGGAGAGGTTCGACCCGCGGGCCTGGGTGGAGCTGTTCCGGGACGCGGGGGCGCAGTACCACGTGCTGACGTCGAAGCACCACGAGGGCTTCGCCCTGTGGGACACGAAGGTCTCCGACCGCAACGCCGTGAAGATGGGCCCGCGACGTGACCTGGTCCGCGAGCTCTTCGACGCGTCCCGGAAGTACACGCCCGAGCTGCACCGCGGCCTGTACTTCTCGATGCCGGAGTGGTTCAACCCCGACAACCCGTGGACGGGCCACGGCCCGCGCAATCCGTACACCCTGGAGCCGCTCCCGTACACCGGATACACCGCGGGCAATGACTATGTGAAGGACTACCAGGCCCAGCAGATGCTGGAGCTGATCCACGGCTACGACCCGGCCGTCCTGTGGTGCGACATCGCCGGCGCCAACGACAGCCTTACCGTCCTCGCCGAGTTCTTCAACCACGGCAAGAACCGGCCCAAGCCGTACGAGGTGGCCGTCAACGACCGCTCGGGCATCGCCTTCCACGACTTCACGACCCCCGAGTACACGACGTACGACAACACCGTCGTCGCCAAGTGGGAGGCGAGCCGGGGCCTCGATCCCTTCAGCTACGGCTACAACAAGGCGACCCCCGACGACCGCTACATGACGGCCGAGGAGGTCGTGCGGAGTCTGGTCGACATCGTGTCGAAGAACGGCAACTTCCTCCTCGACATCGGCCCGCGCGCCGACGGCACCATTCCGGAGATCATGCAGACCCGGCTCCGCGAGACCGGCCGCTGGCTGCGGACCAACGGCGAGGCGATCTACGACACGACCTACTGGTCGCGCATGGCGCAGCTCGGCGAGGATCTGCGCTTCACGGTCCGGGAGAACGAGGCGTTCTACATCCACTCGCTGACGGAACCGGGCAGCACCCTGACCATCGAGGCACCGGTGCCGGTCCGCAGCGGCGACAAGGTGACCATGCTCGGCCACGACCGGCCACTGACCTGGACCACACGGGCCGGCTCCCTGGTGATCGACGTACCGGAGGCGGCCCGGAAGGCGGGCCGGTACGTCTGGGTCTTCAAGGTGGAGTGGCAAGGCTGAGCAGGAAGGGTCGTGGGCGGCGAACCTCCTGACCGGGGTGCATCGCGGGGGCGCCAGGGCGGTCCGACAGGGGGGCGGGCGGGGTGACGGTCGTCCGGTCAGGGCGATCCCTGCCCCCTCCCACATCGCTCCGGCGACCTCATCCCGGGGATTCGCCGCCCTGGGGACGGGGACGGGATGCGAGCGCCGCCCCGGTGCTCTCCCGCTCGATCAGCCGCGGTACCGGCACCTGCACCGTGCGGGCCGGGCCCCCGTCCAGGAGCGCGGTCAGCTCACCCGCCGCCTTGCGGCCGAACTCCACCGTGTCACGCGAGAGCGCGGACAGCCACGGCTTGACCATGCGGCACAGCGCCGAGTCCTCCCACGAGATCACCGAGACGTCGGCCGGCACCGAGAATCCCAGTTCGACGGCGGCCGTGACCCCGGCGACGGCCATCACGTCGTTGTCGTAGACCAGCGCGGTCGGCGGCGCGTCGTCGGCCAGCACGCGGCGGGTGACGGCGGCGCCCTCCGCGTCCGAGTAGTCGGTGGTCACCGACCGCACTTCGGCGAGGCCCCGCCGCTCGGCCTCGGTGCGCAGCGTACGGATCCGGCGCTCGGTGTGCGCGAGTCCCGGAAGGCCCGCGATGTGCACGATCCTGCGATGGCCGAGCGCGTACAACTGGTCCACCACCGCGGCCATCGCTCCCGCGTCGTCGGCCCAGACCGTGGACAGTCCCGGATGGCGCGCGTCCGGCACTCCGCCGATCACCACGGCGGGCAGGCCCAGTTCGTCGAGCAGATCGGGGCGCGGGTCGTCCGTACGCGGATCCACCACCATCACGCCGTCCACCCGGTGCTCGGCCCACCAGCGCCGGTAGACGCCGCACTCCGCGTCCACGTCCTCCACCACCTGGAAGAGGAGGCCCAGGTGACGCTCCGCCAGTACTTCCTGGATTCCGGAGATCAGCTGGAGGAAGAAGGAGTCCACGCCGAGGGTGTCCGCCGGGCGCGCCACCACCAGGCCCACCGTGGCCGCGCCCTCGCCGGAAAGCTGACGCGCCGCCGTGCTCGGCCGCCAGCCCAGCTGCTCGGCGACCCGGCGCACCCGGTCGCGGGTGACCTCGGAGACGCCGGGGCGTCCGTTGAGCGCGAAGGAGACGGCGCTCTCGGAGACTCCCGCGCGCTGCGCGATGTCCTTCATGGTCGGACGGCGTGCGGGGGACCGCTTGGCGGGCACGGCGGCCCCTTTCTGTGAGTGGACTAATGCGCTTGAGTACCAAGACTCTAAAGCGCATTAGTAGCGTGAGCAAGTATCTTTCGGCAGCGCCTCTGACCTGAACTAATGAACGGGGAATTTCATTAGCTGAGGCAAATCCATTGACTTCTCTCGAACGTGCCGTGCATGGTCGCTGGCGACACCAGCCGCCGACGCCCCAAGGGAGTCGTGTCATCGTGCCCACTCCGTCCCGCAGAACATTCGCCGTCGCTGCCCTCGCCGCTCTCGTCCTGCCGCTGAGCGCCTGCGGCTCCTCGGACGACGGCAGCGGATCCACCGACGCATCCGGCAAGGTCGAGGGAGACATCACCTTCCAGACCTGGAACCTGCGCGCCAACTTCAAGTCCTACTTCGACGGCCTGATCGCCGACTTCGAGAAGAAGTACCCCGGCACCCACGTGAAGTGGATCGACCAGCCCGCCGAGGGGTACGCCGACAAGCTCAGCGCGGACGCGGCGGGCGGGACCCTGCCCGACGTCGTCAACGTCTCGCCCGACCTGCTCGCCCCCATCGTCAAGGCCGGACTCGCCCTCGACCTGGACAAGGCGGCCGCCAAGTACCGGCCCGAGTACCTCGACGGGGCCTGGACGGGACAGCAGACACCGGGCGTGACCGGTACCTACGCCTTCCCCTGGTACCTGAACACCGGGCCGCTGTTCTACAACAAGAACCTCTTCAAGAAGGCCGGACTCGACCCGGACACGCCCCCGAGGACGTACGACGAACTCTTCGCCGACGCCCTGCAGATGGCGAAGAAGAGCAACGGCAAGGTCGCCACCCTGGCCAACGTGCCCACCATCGAGGACTTCGGCCGATACGGCGTCGAGCTCATGGACAAGCAGGGCACGGGCTTCGCCTTCAACGACGCGAAGGGCATCGAACTCCTCACCAAGTACAAGGAGCTGTACGACGCCAAGGCGCTCGACCCGCAGGCCCTGACCGCCACCCCCGAGTCCTCCGGCAAGAAGTTCCTCACCGATGCCGTCGCCATGAACCCGGGCAGCGCGCTGGACCTCGAGAACTTCAAGAAGCAGGCGCCCAACCTGTACAAGAACATCGGGATCACCGACCAGATCACCAGCACGGGCCACGTCAACATGTACGTGATGGGTGTGATGGTCAACTCCCGCACCAAGCACACCCCGGCCGCCGTCGCCTTCGCTCACTACGTGACCGACGCGCAGAACCAGATGTCGTTCGCGAAGAAGGTGGCCATCTTCCCGAGCACGGCCGGCTCCCTCGACGACCCGTATTTCACCAAGGAGGACGGCACGGACGAGACGCGGGTCAGGATCGCCGCCGCCAAGTCCCTGAAGAACGCGGTCAACTACACGCCCGTCCTGTTCAGCGACCAGATGAAGACCGGGCTGCGCAACGAGGTCGCCAAGGCGCTGCAGGGCAAGGAGAGCCCCAAGGCGGCCCTCGACAACGCTGTCAAGGCCTGCGACCAGCTCCTCCAGCAGCAGGGCTGAACCAGCATGGCCACTTCCACCGTGTCACGGGTGCGGCGCCAACTGCCCACCAGCCCCTGGCTCTTCGCAGCCCCGGGGCTGGTGGTGACCGGCGCCTTCATCCTCTATCCGTTCGTCTCCACCGTGGTGAACGCCTTCACCGACCGCCGCACCCTGATCCCGGGCCGGTTCGTGGGACTCGCCAACTTCCGCGAGCTGCTGCACGACGACATGTTCTGGATCGGCCTGCGCAACAGCGCGCTGTACGTTCTCCTGGTCGTCCCCGCGCTCGTCGTGCTGCCGCTGCTGCTGGCTCTGCTCGTGCAGAAGAACATCCCCGGTATCGCGTTCTTCCGCTCGGCGTTCTACACCCCGGTGGTCGCCTCCATCGTGGTGGTGGGCCTGATCTGGGTGTGGCTGCTGGACGAGCGCGGTCTGGTGAACTCGCTGCTGGAGACGATCGGGGTCGGCCGGGTCGGCTTCCTCAGCGACCAGTGGCTGCTCCTGCTGAGCGCCATGGCCGTCACGGTCTGGAAGGGCCTCGGCTACTACATGATCATCTATCTGGCCGCCCTCGCCAATGTGCCGCGTGAACTGCACGAGGCCGCGGCCGTGGACGGCGCGGGCGCGGTGCGGCGCTTCCTGACGGTCACCGTGCCCGCGCTCCGCTCCACCATGGTGCTGGTCGCCGCCCTCTCCTCGGTCGCCGCCTTCAAGGTGTTCTCCGAGGTGTACCTGATGGCCGGTCCCAGCGGCGGCCCGGCCGGCGAGGACACCACCCTGGTCATGCTCGTCCAGCGCACTGGCACCGGCCTCACGGGCCGGGTCGGCTATGCCTCCGCCATCTCGCTCGTCGTGTTCGTCGTCACCGTGGCGCTGATGCTGCTCGTCCTGCGCGCGGACCGGAGGGAGGACGCATGAGCGTCGTCGAGAAGGCACCGCCGGTCCCGGCTCCGGTCCCGGCCGCCGTACGCCGCGGACCGGTCACCGACGAGCACGGCCGCCGCATCCGGGTGTGGGAACTGGTCCTCCGGTATGTGCTGCTGCTGGTCGTACTGGCCCTGACGGTCGGCCCGTTCCTGTGGCAGCTGTCCACCTCGCTCAAGGGCCCGACCGAGGACATCTTCAGCTCCCCGCCCTCCTTCCTGCCCGCCCATCCGACGCTGCACAACTACGCGCGCGTCTCGGACACCATCCCCGTGTGGGACTACGCCCTCAACTCCCTGAAGGTCGCCACCGCCAACGTGGTGACCAACTGTGTCGGTTCGGCCCTCGCGGGCTACGCGCTGGCCCGGCTGCGCTACCGGGGGCGCAGGGTCGCCACCCTCGTCTTCATCCTGGCGATGCTGGTCCCCGCCGAGAGCATCATCATCGCCCAGTTCACCACCATGCGGGAGCTCGACCTCAACAACACGCTGGTCGGCGTGGTCCTGCCGGGCAGCGTCGGCGCCATGAACGTGCTGCTGATGCGCAACGCCTTCCTCAACCTGCCGTTCGAGATCGAGGAGGCCGCGTTCGTCGACGGCGCCAACGCCTGGCAGCGGTTCGTCAGGATCGCGCTGCCTTCGGTCAAGGGGACCCTGGCCGTCGTCGCGATCTTCGCGTTCATGTTCTCCTGGGACGACTTCCTGTGGCCGTTGATCGTGCTGAGCGACCCGTCGAAGTTCACCCTGACCATCGGACTCAACTACCTGCACGGCACCTTCGCCAACGACGAGCGCCTCGTCGCCGCGGGTACCGTCATCGCGGTGGCGCCGCTCATGGTCCTCTTCGCCTGCCTGCAGCGCTACTTCTTCCGCGGCGTGGGCGAGGGCGCCGTCAAGGGCTGAACCTCCGTACGCGCACCACTGCTTGAAGGAATCCGCATGCCCCATGCCGTGCGCTTCGGCGTCAACTACACCCCGAGCGAGGGGTGGTTTCACCACTGGCTCGACTTCGACCTGGACTCCGTACGCGCCGACCTCGACTCGATCGCCGCACTGGGCCTGGACCACATCCGGGTCTTCCCGCTGTGGCCCTACTTCCAGCCCGACCGCACCCTGATCCGGCCCCGCGCCGTCGAACAGCTCGTCGCGCTCGCCGACGCGGCGGCCGAACGCGGACTCGACGTCAATGTGGACGGCCTGCAGGGGCACTTGTCGAGCTTCGACTTCCTGCCCGCCTGGACGCAGACCTGGCACCGGCGCAACATCTTCACCGATCCGGAGGTCGTCGAAGGCGAGGCCGCCTACCTGCGGACGCTCGCCGCGGCCCTGGCCGACCGGCCGAACTTCATCGGCATGACGATCGGCAACGAGGTCAACCAGTTCGCCGCGGGCCCGCATCCCAACCCGGACCGCATCACCGCCGAGCAGGCCGGACAGTGGCTGACCCGGTTGCTCGCCGCGTGCGCCGAGGGCGCCCCCGGCAAGCTGCATCTGCACGCCTCGTACGACGCCGCGTGGTACCAGGACGACCAGCCCTTCACCCCCGAGCACTCGGCGCGCCTCGGCGACCTCACCGCCGTGCACTCCTGGGTGTTCAACGGCACCGCCCAGCGCCACGGCCGCACCGGAACGGCCACCGAGCACCACGCGGCCTACCTCGTCGAGCTCTCCAAGGCCTGGGCGGACGACCCGCACCGTCCCGTATGGCTCCAGGAGGTCGGCGCGCCCGCCCCGCTGATCCCTCCTGAGCACGCGGCGGCCTTCACCGAGGCCACGGTGCGCAACGTCCTCGACTGCCCCGCCCTGTGGGGCGTCACCTGGTGGTGCTCGCACGACGTCAGCCGCGACCTCGCCGACTTTCCCGAACTCGAGTACGGACTGGGTCTGCTGACCAACGACCGGCGGCCCAAGCCCGCCGCGCGGACGCTCTCCCGGATCATCAAGGAGCAGCCGGCCTCCGAGCCCGCCGGCCGCACCACCGCGCTGGTCGTCGACACCACCCCGGGCCGCTCGGTCTGCGCCCCCGGCGGCCCGGTCTTCGAGGCCTTCGCCCGGCTGACCGCCGACGGCGCCCGCCCCACCACCGTTCTCGCGAGCCGCGCCGACGACGCAGAGCATCTCGCGGCCCGTGGCATCACCGACGTCGTCACCCCCGAACAGGTCACCGAGTAGCCCGTCCCCACACCGTCCCCACGACGAAACGGAGCGCACAGTGAACCTCAGCAGACGCACGGTCCTGCTCGCCGGAGCGGCAGCCGCGCTGACCCCCGCGCTGCCCGCACCCATCGCCTCCGCCGCGAACCGCGACCTGCAGCCGTACGCCTCCTACTGGTACCCGGACTCCCTGCCCGCCGGCACCCCGGAGCCCGGCATCACCTGGCGCAGCCTGAAGTCGTGGAGCGCCGCCACGGACACCGACCTGGCCTTCAACGCCGCCTCCGTGCCGCTCGCCGCCCGCTTCACCCCGGCCCCTGTGAACACCACCGCCCGCTCCGGCCAGGCCCGTATCCAGTCGCTCGTCTCCTTCGGACCCACCTCCTCCAACCCCTCCCAGGGCGCGCCGACCGCCGACTACTACGCCCTCACCCACTGGGCCTACCTTGACGAACTGGTCTTCTGGGGCGGCTCCGCCGGCGAGGGCCTGATCCTCGCGCCCAACGCGCCCATAGTCGACGCCGCGCACCGGCACGGCGTCCGCGTCCTCGGCACCGTATTCCTGCCGCCCGTCGCCTACGGCGGACAGCTCCAGTGGACGCGGGACCTGGTGCAGAAGGACGGCACGGGGCACTACTCGCTCGCCAAGCAGCTCGTCGCGGTCGCGCAGGCGTACGGCTTCGACGGCTGGTTCGTCAACGCCGAGACCGGCGGCGGGAACAGCGCGCTCGGCGCCGCCATGCTGGGCTTCGTCAAGGAGCTGAAGGCGCTCGGCACGGCCAAGGGGCTGCGCGTCACCTGGTACGACGCGATGACGGTGAACGGCACGGTTTCCTGGCAGGGCGCCCTCGACAGCCAGAACCAGGCGTTCTTCCAGTCCGCCGACTCGATGTTCGTCGACTTCGGATGGTCGCAGAGCTCGCTGGCGTCCTCGGGCACGCTGGCCGGGCAGCTCGGGCGCAGCCGCTATGAGCTGTGGGCGGGCGTCGACGTGGAGTCGGGTGGTACGAACACCTTCGTGAACTGGGACGCGATCGTGCCGGCCACGGCGGCGCAGGTGACGTCCATCGGCTTCTACCGGCCGGAGTGGACCCGCAACCACCTGCCCGCGACCCGCACCCCTGGTGACTTCCACACGGCCGACGACCTCTTCTGGACCGGCGCGTCCCTCGACCCGTCCAGGCCCGACACCACGGTGAACTGGCGCGCCCCGGCCGTGTCGGTCGCCGACCGCTCCACCGTCGGCGCGCTCCCGTTCGCGACCGTCTTCAACACCGGCCACGGAATGAAGTGGTACGAGAACGGCGAGGTCACCTCGGACACCCCGTGGAACCACCTGGGCCTCCAGGACCGGCTGCCGTCCCGCCGCTGGGTCGTCCGCACGAGCGGCACCCGCCCCTCCGTCGCCTTCGACTTCTCGGTCGCCTGGCGCGGCGGCAGCAGTCTGCTGATCTCCGGCGCTCTGGACGCACCCGCCACCCTGGACCTCTACGCGACCCGGCTGCCGATCCGTCCCGGGACGACCGTCGAGCTGACCCATCGGGCCGACGCGGGCGACGTCCGGGCCGAACTGGCCGTCGCCACCGCCGAGCCGGGCTCCCCAGGGCAGGCACCCTCGTACACCTACTTCCCGCTGGCCGCCGGCGACGGCTGGCAGACCACCACCGTGCCGCTGACCGGCCTGTCCGGTACCGTGCGCACGCTGGCGGTGCGCCTGACGGGCGACGGCGGCCCGGTGCGCTGGCGGCTCGGCGGCCTCGCGGTCCGGGACGCGGTGACGGCCCCGGCCGCCCCCGTCGGTCTGCGGGTCACCGATGCCGACGGCGGAAACCTGCGGTTCGCCTGGCGGGCCGCGCCCGCCGCCGTCCACCGGGCCGCCGCATCCGCCGGCCGCCACTACGAGCTGCACCGCGTCCTGCCCGACGGCACCCGCCGCTTCCTCGGCGGTACATGCCAGTCGGCGTACTACGTCGGCGGGCTCACGGCCGAGCAGGGCGAGAGCGTCGCGCGATTCGAACTGCGCGCGGTCGGGGAGCTCTACAACGTCTCGACCCCGGTCACGACCACCCACCACTGGTAACACCCGCACCCTCACCCCACGGAGCACCCCATGCATGACGACCGCACCCTGGTCGAAGCCCGCCTCAGGCGCGTCCTCGACGAGCGCATCCGCCCCGCCGTGTACCCCGAGTCCGTACCGCTCGAGGTGGCGGTGTGGCACGCGCCCGGCGAGCCCGTACCCGTCGCCGAGGGCCTGGCCGCCCCGAGCGAGCCGATCACGGTGGGCACACGCTGGGGCGCCCCGTGGGGCACGAGCTGGTTCCGGGTGACCGGCGCCGTTCCCGAGGCCTGGGCCGGCAGGACCGTCGAGGCCCTGCTCGACCTCGGGTTCGACGAGAACATGCCCGGCTTCCAGTGCGAGGGCCTCGTCTACCGGCCCGACGGCTCCCCGGTGAAGGGGCTCAACCCGCGCAACCAGTGGGTGCGGATCGGCTCCCCGGTCGAGGGCGGCGAGCGGGTCGAGCTGCACATCGAGGCGGCGTCCAACCCGGTCATCCTCGACTACCACCCCTTCCGGCCCACGCTCCTGGGAGACAAGGAGACCGCGGGCAGCGAGCCGCAGTACCGGCTGGAGCGCATGGATCTCGCCGTCTTCGACGAGACCGTGTGGCAGCTGGTGCTCGACCTGGAGGTGCTCGGCGAGCTGATGGCCGAGCTGCCGGTGGAGTCGGCGCGGCGCTGGGAGATCCTGCGCGCGGTCGAGCGGGCGCTGGACGCGGTCGACCTGCAGGACGTCGGCGGGTCGGCCGAGCGGGCCCGCGACCGGCTGGCCGGTGTGCTCTCGGTCCCCGCCGCCCCCTCCGCGCACCGCATCAGCGCCGTCGGGCACGCGCACATCGACTCGGCGTGGCTGTGGCCGCTGCGCGAGACGGTGCGCAAGGTGGCCCGTACGACGTCGAACATGACCGCGCTCATCGAGGACGAGCCGGAGTTCGTGTTCGCCATGTCGCAGGCACAGCAGTGGGCATGGGTGAAGGAGCACCGGCCCGAGGTGTGGGCGCGGGTGAAGAAGGCGGTCGCGGAGGGCCGGTTCGTGCCGGCGGGCGGTATGTGGGTGGAGTCCGACACCAACATGCCGGGATCCGAGGCGATGGCCCGTCAGTTCGTGCACGGAAAGCGCTTCTTCCTCGACGAGTTCGGCATCGAGAACGACGAGGCGTGGCTGCCCGACACCTTCGGCTTCGCCGCCGGGCTGCCGCAGATCATCAAGGCGGCGGGCTCCAAGTGGCTGCTCACGCAGAAGATCTCGTGGTCGCAGACCAACAAGTTCCCGCACCACACCTTCCTGTGGGAGGGCATCGACGGCACCCGGATCTTCACCCACTTCCCGCCCGTCGACACCTACAACTGCTCGATGAAGGGCAGCGAAATCGCCCACGCCGCACGCAACTTCAAGGACAAGGGAGTGGCCAGGCACTCCCTCGCGCCCACCGGCTGGGGCGACGGCGGGGGCGGCACCACGCGGGAGATGGTCGCGAAGGCGGCGCGCCTGCGCGACCTCGAGGGCTCGGCGACGGTGGTGTGGGAGACACCGGAGGCGTTCTTCAAGAAGGCGCAGGAGGAGTACCCGCACCCGCCGGTCTGGGTGGGCGAGCTGTACCTGGAACTGCATCGCGCCACGCTCACGAGCCAGACCAGGACCAAGCAGGGCAACCGGCGCAGCGAGCACCTGCTGCGGGAGGCCGAGCTGTGGGCGGCGACGGCGGCGGTGCGGACCGGATTCGCTTACCCCCACGAGGACTTGGACCGCATCTGGAAGACGGTCCTGCTGCACCAGTTCCACGACATCCTGCCCGGCTCGTCGATCGCCTGGGTGCACCGGGAGGCGCGGGCGACCTACGACAGGGTCGCCGGGGAACTGAACGGGATCATCGAGGCGGCGCAGCGGTCCCTGGCCGGTGAGGGCACGGTGCCGCTGGTATTCAACGCGGCCCCGCACACCCGCGCCGGGGTACCGGCCGGCGGCGCGGGCACACCCGCCGCCGCGGGCGAGGTGTCGCTGACGGCGCGGCCGGACGGCGGCTTCGTGCTGGACAACGGGCTGCTGCGGGTGGAGATCGACGCACGGGGACTGGTCGTCTCCGCGTACGACATCGAGGCCGAACGCGAGACGGTCGCACCCGGGCGGGCCGCGAACCTGCTGCAACTGCACCCCGACTTCCCGAACCAGTGGGACGCCTGGGACGTGGACGCCTTCTACCGGAACACGGTCACCGACCTGGTGGACGCGGATGAGATCGCCCCGGACGAGGACGGCGGGTCGGTCCGCGTCGTACGGTCCTTCGGTGCCTCCCGTGTCATCCAGGTGCTGTCCCTCGCACCGGGGGAGAGGCGGCTGGAGATCGACACCGAGGTCGACTGGCACGAGACGGAGAAGTTCCTGAAGATGGCGTTCCCCCTGGACGCCCACGCCGAACGGTACGCCTCGGAAACCCAGTTCGGGCACTTCTTCCGGCCCACGCACACCAACACCTCCTGGGAGGCGGCGAAGTTCGAGGCGTGCAACCACCGTTTCGTGCATCTGGAGGAGCCGGGCTGGGGGGTGGCCGTGGTGAACGACTCGACGTACGGCCACGACGTGACCCGGACGGTGCGGGAGACGGACTCCGGCACGACCACAACCGTCCGGGTCTCCCTGCTGCGCGCCCCGCGCTTCCCCGACCCGGAGACCGACCAGGGCCTCCACCGGTTCCGGCATGCGCTGGTGCCGGGCGCGTCGATCGGGGACGCGGTGCGCGAGGGCTGGCGGATCAACCTGCCGGAACGGCGGCTGACCGGCGCGGCCGAGGTGCCGCCGCTGGTGACGGTGGCTCAGGACGCGGTCGTGGTCACGGCCGTGAAGCTGGCCGACGACGGCAGCGGCGACGTCGTCGTACGGTTCCACGAGTCCCGCGGCGGCCGTACCCGGGCCACCCTCACCGCGGACTTCGACGTGGCGGCGGTGGTGGCGACGGACCTGCTGGAGCGGCCGCTCACCGACGCGCCCGTACCGCATCGCGAAGGCAGCCGGATCACGCTGCGGCTGCGCCCGTTCGAGCTGGTGACGCTGCGGCTGAAGCGGGCCTGAGGCGGACGTGGGGCACCGCGCGCCCGGCGCGCGGTGCCGCACCGGGAGCCGGGTGGGGGCCCCGCCGGGCGAACCACCCCTGCGGCCCGGCGCGTCGGTGCTACGACGAGGCGCCCGAGAGCTGCCGCGCCGGACTCCGTCTCCGCGCTGTGGCCATCCGGATCCGCAGCCTCCCGCGAGCCCAGCGACCGCGAGCGAGGAATGCCCCTAAGAGCCTGTCGGGTGGCTGGTTGATTACGCTGCGATGAGGTCTTCGACGGTCTTGGTTCGGGCGGTCTTGCGGTGGGATTCGTGGCTCCACCGCGTTGGCTGCCCGGCGAGCCGGACGAGCATCAGGCGGATCATCGCCACCTTGATCATGGCCTCGGAGGTCGCGGTCAGCCGTTCGTAATCGCGGGCCAGTCGGCGGTTGCGGACCAGCCAGCCGAAACTTCGCTCCACCACCCAGCGGCGGGGCAGGACCTTGAAACCCTTGACGTCGTCGGTCCGCTTCACGATCTGGACGACGATGTCCAGCGCGTTGCGAGCCCATGAAAGCAGCGTGGAATCAACAGAGTTGGCGTATCCGCCGTCGGCCCACACCAGACTGACTGTGCGGAAGCCGGCGGCGAGCCGGGCCAGGACGGTGCGGCCTCCTGCGCGGTCCTGCACGGACGCGGAGGTGACGGTGACGACCAGCAGCAGGCCCATCGTGTCGACGATCAGATGTCTCTTCCGCCCCGTCGTTCGTTTGCCCGCGTCGAATCCACGCGCCTCGCCGCCCTCGCTGGTTTTGACCGACTGGGCGTCGATCACGGCGGCTGACGGCTCGGGATCGCGTCCGGCCCCGATCCGGACCTGACGGCGCAGCTCGTCGTGGACGCGGTCCCAGGTGCCGTCCCGGCGCCACTTGGTGAACCAGCGGTGGGCCGCGTCCCAGGGCATCAGGTCGCGCGGGAGCATCCGCCACTGGCAGCCCGAGCGCAGCACGTAGAAGATTGAGTCGAGCACCAGCCGATCCGGGTACTTGCGCACCCCGCCGCCTTTCCGCAGGTCACGCATGGGAAGGAGCGGCTGGATGATCTCCCACATCTCATCGGTCAGGCTGGACGGATAGCATGGGCCGCTGACGGCCTCGGAGTTGTCGCACTGGCACACACCACGTGATCATTCCGGGGCCGTCGCCATGCCCAGAGGGCAGATCGCGGCCGTCACGCTTCGCGCATGATCAGCCACCCGACAGGCTCTAAGAGTCATCCCGTATTGGGATGCCACCCGATCAGTTCCCGCGCAGGGATACCGCCGCGGGCTGCGGTGTTTCCTGTGTGGGCGGCTGTTCCGACGTGGTCCTTGTGCCGCTGATTCGCGGGTCGGGTCTCATTCGGGGTGGGCCGGTGCCGGTCGGGGGTGTTTCGTCGAGCAGAGGCCTGCCGGCCGGGGATTCCCGGATCGTGGGCTGCCGCGTGGGTGCGGCCCCTGCTGGGGCGGCCACCTCGCTGCGGTTGACTCGACAGGGCTTCTTGCAGCCCTGGTGAGAACAAGATCTGTGTGGTGCGGGCCTGGACGGTGTCCAGGCCCGCAGTGCTGGGATCGTCCGGGTTTTGAACCCGGACGTGCGCGGCGAGTGCGGCGGAGACCATGTCGCGGTCGGCGACCAGGCCGCAGGAGGTGCAGGTGTGCGCCCGGTCGGCGAGGCTTTTCCGCACCTGGGCGCCGCACAGGCAGGTCTGGGACAGCTTCGTGGTGAAGGTCGACGCGCGCAGCAGGCGGCCGCTGGTCTTCTCGCATTCTTTGCCGATCGCGGCGATGAGCCGGCCAGGTGTGGTGGCTTGCAGGGCGCGGCCCCACAGCCGGAACCAGGTGCGGATGTCGCAGTCCTCGACGGTCAGGTTGACGCCATGAGCGCCAACGATCCGCTCAGCGATGCGCCGTGCGCGGTGGTCTTTCGCTGCGGCCGCAGTGGCCGCGGCCTCGGCGAGCCTGGCCCGGTCAAGGCGGTAGCCGGCCGAGAGGGTGTCCCTGCGGTTTGCCTGTTTGGGTACTCCGGCCTTGTTCGCCGCCCGCGCGCCGCCCGGAACGTGAACGTGCCGTTCCGGGAGTCCGGCGGTCTTGCGTCGTGCGGCTCGGGCCTGCCGGCGTTTCGACGGCGCGTACTGGCCTGGGTTGGTGGCGCGGCGGGACCGGTCGAGGGCACGTTTGCGGCCCCGTTCCTTGCGACGGGCCTTTTCCAGTGCGGCCCTCTCGGCGTCGGTGAGCTCGACCCTGGTCGAGTGCACCTGTCCGTCTGCGGGGTCGAAGGTGTCTGGGAAGGAGACGACGGACAGGTTGGAGACGTTGTCGTCGATCCCACCGACCCGGTTCAGGTCGGCTGCGGCAGCCCGCCGCGCCTTCGTGGCTGGGGACGCGTATCCGCTGGTGAGGACCATCAGGTGCGCCTCGTATGCCCACCCACCAGGAGACGAGGCGTCTCGGCGGCGGACCAGGTCCACCTTGTGCCACGTCGTCGGATTGTTCAACACGTCGTCGGATTGTTCAGGAAGTGCACCAGCCGCGGCCAGCGGCCGGCCCCGGAAGGCAGCCGCACGGGCAGGACGAGGTCGCCGCGCTGGGAGTCGGCGCCGCCGGTGAACACCAGGGCGAGCGGGCCGGTGTGGTCCCACCATGTCGCAGCCCGGGTTTTTGGTTTTCCCTTCGCGCTGACGTCGCCGGTCTCCACTCGGCGGGGCCTCGCGGGCACGGGCATGCGCCGCGGCTGCGCGAGAACACTCGTGGCCGGCGGCAGCCCGGCTGCCTGCTCCGGGGTGGTGATGGCCTGGTCGAGGTCCCGGTGCCGGTAGGCGTCCAGATGCCCGGCAAGGGTGCCGTGCAGAGGGAACGTCTCCCACTTGCGGGCCGTGGTGTGCGAGCGGGCACGGCCGGGGATGCGGGTGTAGTCCCACCAGGTGCCGGTCCTCGGCCGCCCGAACCGGCGACCGGACTCATCGGGGAACAGGTGCCGACTGACGCCTTCCCACACCTCGTCGGCCTGATGCATCACCAGAGCTTTGGTGACGTGCCGGCCCAGATGCCGGGAGCGTTCCATGTGTCGGTACCCGCGGCGTTCCATGCCCGCACGGGACAGGCCCAGCTCGACACGCCACCCTTTCGCGTCGACATCGCGGCGCACGTCCCCGGCCCAGTACGCGTCGACCGCGGCCCGGGCATCGCGCCGTAGCGCGCGTTTGACCGACCACATCGCCCAGTACAGTTGCTCTACTCGCAACTGGCTGTCGAGCCCTCTCACCTCGAGCGGCAGCCGGATTACCGCGAGCTCGGTGCCGTCGCCACGCGTCCACCGCTTGCCTTTGTTCTTCCCACGGAACCGGCGGGCCGACACGTCACAGGCAGATACCGGGTCGAGCAGCTCTGCACTCACGGCATCCCACCTCCTTTGTCTACGGCAACGGCGATGCCCTGTCCGGAACTTGACAGCTCCGGCAAGCAAGTCCAAAGCTACAGACGCCCACTGACAACGGCTGGGCGACGGACGTGCTTGGCGTTCTAAGGTGCCCTTATGCGCCTGACTCCGGCCCGCTGCACGAGCGTTGAACTCCGCGCCTGGACCGGGCTCACCGGGCCACAGATGCAGCACCTCGTCGAGCAGCCGTGGGAACGGAGACCAGAGGCCGACCACGGCCGGAACTGGGCGCTTGCGTTCCCCGACCGGGTCCTGCTGCTCGTCCTCGCCTACCGGACCAACCTCACAAGGCAGCAGTTGGCGTCACTGTTCGAAACAACCGACTCCACCGTGCACCGCGTGATTTCCCCTCTCGCACCGCTCCTCGGGGAACTCCTGGGGCCGCCCCCGGGTGACCGGCGGGAGCTGTGGGTCGTCGACGGCACCCTCATCCCCGTCCACGACCACACCCACACCGCGAAAAGCAAGAACTACCGGCACAGCGTCAACGTGCAGGTCGTCTGCCGGGCCCGGGACAGACGCATCGTCGCACTCGGTGACGCATGGCCAGGGAACCGCAACGACATCGTCGTCTTCCGGGAAACTCTCGGCCGGACCCTTCCAGCTCACCCGCGGCTCGCCGGCGACGGCGGCTACCGCGGCTGCGCTCACATCAGAACACCACGTCGCGGACCAGACGGCCGCATCATCAAAGATCGGACCTACAAACGGTTCCGGAAACGGCGAGCAGTAGCCGAACACACCATCGCACGCCTCAAAGACCATCAAATCCTGCGGCAATGCCGCCGCCGCGGCGACGCCATCAACCACGCCGTCGCCGGCGTCGCGGCGCTTCACAACCTCAAGATCGACATCAGCTAACTGAAGCCCCGGAGGTGGTGAGGCACGCACCGAACCGCATTACGGGATATCTCTTAGGGGCCGAGCTGCGCCCGCAGCCACTGCTCGACCTCACCCACGTGCGCGGCCGCGGCCGCCCGTGCCGCCTCCGGGTCGTGGGCGACCAGGGCCCGGTGGATCGCGGCGTGCTCGCGGCGGGTACGGGTGAAGGCGCCCTCTTCCTGGTAGCCGCGCCAGACGCGGGCGCGGAAGGTGCGTGAGGACAGGCCTTCCAGGATCGCCGCCATGGTCTCGTTGCCGGCCGCCGCCGCGATCTCGCGGTGGAACGCGAGGTCGTGCGCGAGGATCTCCTCGGGGTCGTCCGTCGCGTTCATCGCCGTCAGGTGCTTCTCCACTTCGGCGAGCTGTTCGTCGGAGATCCGGGCCGCCGCCAGTGCGGTCGCGGTCGACTCCAGGATGCGCCGGACCTCCAGCAGTTCGACCAGGCGTGGCCCGCGCGAGAGGTCCGCGACCACGCCGAAGGTCTCCAGCAGGTCGCCCGCCTCCAACTGGGTGACATAGATGCCCGATCCGTGCCGGGCCTCCAGCACGCCGAGGACCGTGAGCGCACGGATCGCCTCCCGCATCGAACTGCGGGAGATGCCCAGTCGAGCCGCCAGATCGCGTTCCGTCGGCAGCCGCTCGCCCGGTTCCAGCCGGCCGCCGGCGATCATCGCCTTGATCTGCTCGATGGCGCGTTCCGTCACGGTGCCCTTCTGCGGAGCGGCCGCCGTGCTCTCCGGTTCCGTCCCGGTCGGGGTCTCGTCCACGCCACTCCTCCTGTCGCCGTGCGCTGCAGTCTAACCATCGATGTGGTCCGACCACTATGGCCGAGAGGCGGGAAAACTCGGCATCGAAGGGTGTTGTACCGGCCGAGTGGTCTGATAAGTATGCGGGCAACTGCTCGATCACGCTCGATGAGGAGCCGACAGATGGCCGGCAGTACTGTGCGGAGCGGAAGGCAAGACAGGCGGATCTCCCCGTGGGCGGTGCGCGCGACGGCCGCGGCCGCCTGCTGCACCCTGGCGCTCACGGCATGCGGCAGTACCAAGGACAGCGGTTCCTCCGGCGCCGGTGGCGGCGGCACCGGCAAGGTCGGAGTGATCCTGCCCCTGCTGACCTCGCCGTTCTGGCAGTCGTACAACGACTACGTGCCCAAGATGGCGAAGTCGGAAGGCGTCGACGCCCTGGGGACCGTCAACTCCAACAGCGACCCCTCGCAGCAGATCACCGACATCAACAACGAGCTCAACCAGGGCGTGAAGGGCCTGGTCGTCGCCCCGCTGGACAGCGCCGCGATCCAGGCCGGACTCGACCAGGCCGAACGCAAGGGCGTCCCCGTGGTCGCCGTCGACGTCGCGCCCGACAAGGGCAAGGTCGCGATGGTGGTGCGTGCCGACAACGTCGCCTACGGCGAGAAGGCCTGCGAATACCTCGGGCAGCACATCACCAGCGGCAAGGTCGTGCAGATCATGGGCGACCTCGCCTCCGTCAACGGCCGGGACCGGTCCGAAGCGTTCCGCTCCTGTGTGAAGAAGAAGTACCCGAAGCTGACGGTCCTGGAGATCCCCGCCAAGTGGGAGTCCGACACCGCGGCATCCAAACTCGACACCCTGCTGAACGCCAACCCCGACATCAAGGGGATCTACATGCAGGCCGGCGGTGTCTACCTCGCGCCCACCCTGCAGACCCTCAAGTCCAAGAACATCCTGAAGACGGCGGGTCAGAAGGGCCATATCGTCGTCGTCTCCAACGACGGGATCCCGCAGGAGTTCGACTCCATCCGCAAGGGTGAGATCGACGCCACGGTCTCCCAGCCCGCGGACGCCTACGCCAAGTACGGCATGTACTACATCAAGGCCGCGATGCAGGGGAAGACGTTCAAGCCCGGCCCCACCGATCACGACTCCGAGATCGTCAAGCTGCCCAGCGGCATCCTGGAGGACCAGCTGCCCGCCCCGCTGGTCACCAAGGACAACGTCGACGACCCCAAACTCTGGGGCAACACGGTCAAATGAGCACCCCACTCGTTGAGGCGCGGGACATCGTCAAACGGTACGGTCCCACCGTCGCTCTCCAGGACGGGCAGCTCACCGTGTTCCCCGGCGAGTCCCACGCCCTCGTCGGCCGCAACGGCGCCGGCAAGTCCACGCTCGTCAACGTCCTCACGGGCCTCCAGGCCCCCGACGAGGGCACGGTCCGCTTCGACGGCGAGCCTGCACCCGCGCTCGCCGACCGGGACGCCTGGCGCTGCAAGGTGGCCTGCGTCTACCAGAAGCCCACGGTCGTACCGGAGTTGACGGTCGCCGAGAACCTCCTCATCAACCGGCAGCCGACCGGGCGTGGCGGGCTCATCAGCTGGCGCAGGCTGAAGGCGGAGGCGGCCGAGGTCCTCGCCACCTGGGACGTGCGCGTCGACCCGGACGCACGCACCGCCGATCTCAAGGTCGAGGACCGCCAGATGGTGGAGATCGCCCGGGCGCTGAGCTTCGGCGCCCGCTTCATCATCCTCGACGAGCCGACCGCCCAGCTCGACAACCGCGAGATCGAGCGCCTCTTCAGACGTATGCGAGCGCTTCAGGACTCCGGTGTCACCTTCCTGTTCATCTCGCACCACCTCCAGGAGGTGTACGAGGTCTGCCAGACCGTCACGGTCCTGCGTGACGCCCGCTGGATCACCACCGCCCCGGTCGCGGACCTGCCCCGCGCCGCCCTGGTGGAGGCCATGGCGGGGGAGAGCCTCGCGGAGCGGGCGACGGCGATCGCGCGGGACGCCGTGCCCGACAACGCGCCGGTGGCCCTCGAAGCGCAGGGGCTCACCGCCCCGTCGTACGAGGACATCGGCTTCAGCGTCCGCCACGGCGAGGTCGTCGGGCTCGCCGGCTCCAGCGGCAGCGGGAAGATCGAACTCGCCGAGACCCTGGCCGGACTGCACACCCCGACCAGTGGCACGGCCCGTCTCGACGGCCGACCGCTTCCGTTCGGCGACGTTCAGGCCGCGCTCCGGGCGGGGGTCGGATGCGTGCCCCGGGACCGGCACGAACAGGGCCTCGTCGCCGGGATGACCGTCGGCGACAACGCGACCATGAGTGTCCTCGGCCGCCTCGGCCGGTACGGGTTCGTCGGCAGCCGGCGCAAACGCGCCTTCGCCACCGATCTGATCGAGCGCCTCGACATTCACGCCGAGGGGCCCGACCAGCCCGTGTCGGACCTCTCCGGAGGCAACGCGCAGAAGGTCGTCATGGCGCGTGCCCTGGCCTCCGACCCGCGTCTGCTCGTCCTGATCAATCCCACCGCGGGTGTCGACGTGAAGTCCAAGGAGTCGCTGCTGGCCCGGATGGACAGCGCGCGTGAGGACGGCACCGCCGTGCTCGTGGTCTCCGACGAACTCGACGACCTGCGCCGCTGCGACCGCGTCCTCGTCCTCTTCCACGGCCGGATCGTCGCCGAGCACCCGGCGGGCTGGCACGACCACGAGCTGATCGCCTCCATCGAAGGAGTGGACCATGGCTGACACCAAGGCCCCGCCGCTCACGCCCGTCCCGGTCACCGGCCCCCGCTCGGCCAAGGCCGTCCTGCTCTGCAGGGCCCGTGAACTCGCCCTGGTCCCGGCCCTGTTGCTCCTGCTGGTGCTGGGGGCGTTCGTCAACGACTCGTTCCTCACCGAACGCAACATCGTCTCGATCCTGGGCGCCTCCGCGGCCCTCGCGATGGTCGTGCTCGCCGAGTCGCTCGTCCTGATCACCGGCAAGTTCGACCTGTCCCTCGAGTCGGTGGTCGGCATCGCGCCGGCGGTGGGCGCCCTGCTCGTGCTGCCCGCGGCCCAGTCCGGTTGGGGTACCGAGTGGCCCGCCGGGCTCGCGCTGGTCGCGATCCTCGTCGTCGGCGCGGCGATCGGCGCCTTCAACGGCATCCTCGTGGTGAAGTTCAAGCTGAACGCGTTCATCGTCACTCTGGCCATGCTGATCGTCCTGCGCGGCCTGCTGGTCGGCGCGACCAAGGGCAAGACGCTGTTCGGGATGCCCGACGCGTTCTTCACCCTGGCCACGACGACCTTCCTGCGCGTCCCGATGTCGGTGTGGCTGGCGGCGGTGGCCTTCGCGGTCGCCGGTCTCGTCCTGCGCTACCACCGCGTCGGCCGCGCCCTGTACGCGATCGGCGGGAACGCGGACGCGGCCCGCGCGGCCGGTATCCGCGTCGAGCGCGTGATGCTGGGCGTGTTCGTCGTCGCCGGCTGCCTCGCGTCCATCGGCGGGATCATGCAGACCGGCTATGTGGGCGCGATCAGTGCCAACCAGGGCAACAACATGATCTTCACCGTGTTCGCGGCGGCGGTCATCGGCGGCATCAGCCTGGACGGCGGCAAGGGCACCATGTTCGGCGCCCTGACAGGTGTGCTCCTCCTGGGCGTCGTACAGAACCTGCTCACTCTCGCGCAGGTGCCGTCGTTCTGGATCCAGGCCATCTACGGCGGAATCATCCTGGTCGCCCTGATGATCGCGCGCGTGACGACGGGCCGTGCCCAGGACTGACCCTCCTCGTTGTCGTACATCGCCGTACGACAAGCCACATCGTGTACGACCCAGTGCTCCGGACCGAAAGGCCTCCTGTGTCCCCAACTGCCGCCCGTGTCGTCGCGGTCGACACCTTCGACATCCGTTTCCCGACCTCCCGGGAGCTCGACGGCTCCGACGCGATGAACCCGGACCCCGACTACTCGGCCGCCTATCTCGTGCTGCGCACCGACGCCGCCGAAGGGCTCGAGGGTCATGGATTCACGTTCACCATCGGGCGGGGCAACGAGGTCCAGGTCGCCGCGATCGAGGCGCTGCGCGGACATGTGGTCGGACGGGACGTGGACACGATCTGCGACGATCCGGGATCGCTCTTCCACGATCTGATCGCCGACAGCCAGCTGCGCTGGCTCGGGCCCGAGAAGGGCGTGATGCACATGGCGATCGGCGCGGTGGTGAACGCCGTGTGGGACATGGCCGCCAAGCGTGCCGGCAAGCCCTTGTGGAAGCTGCTCGCCGAGGCCGACCCGGAGTGGCTGGTCCGCCAGATCGACTTCCGCTACATCACCGACGCGCTCACCCCCGACGAGGCGTTGGACCTGCTGCGCCGCGGCAAGGAGGGCGCCGCGCAGCGCACCGCCCGGCTGCTGGAGCGGGGCTACCCTGCCTACACCACGTCACCGGGTTGGCTGGGCTACAGCGACGAGAAACTCACCCGGCTGGCGGCACAGGCCGTCGACGACGGGTTCCGGCAGATCAAGCTGAAGGTCGGCGCGGACCTCGCCGACGACATGCGCCGCTGCCGGGTCGCCCGGTCCGTCGTCGGCCCGGACATCCGTATCGCCGTCGACGCCAACCAGCGCTGGAACGTCGACCAGGCGATCACCTGGACCAGTGCGCTCGCGGAGTTCGATCCGTACTGGATCGAGGAGCCGACCAGCCCCGACGACGTCCTCGGCCATGCCGCGATCCGCAAGGCGGTGGCCCCGGTGAAGGTGGCCACCGGCGAACACGTGCAGAATCGTATCGTCTTCAAGCAGCTCCTCCAGGCCGGCGCGATCGACGTCCTGCAGATCGACGCGGCCCGCGTCGGGGGCGTCAATGAGAACCTCGCGATCCTGCTGCTCGCCGCGAAGTTCGGGGTGCCGGTCTGCCCGCACGCGGGCGGGGTCGGACTGTGCGAGCTGGTGCAGCACCTGTCGATGTTCGACTTCGTCGCCCTCTCGGGCACGACCGACGACCGCGTCATCGAATACGTGAACCATCTGCACGAGCACTTCCTCGACCCGGTGGCGGTCAGGGAGGGGCACTACATCGCGCCCACCGCGCCGGGTTTCTCGGCGGTGATGCGTCCTGAGTCCATCGCGCAGTACACCTTCCCCGGCGGCACCTTCTGGGCCGCCGACCTCGACGGCAAGAAGGGGCATGCGGCATGAGCGACTTCGAGGGCCTCAGGGTCCTGGTGACCGGCGGGGCCTCCGGCATCGGACGGGCCACCGCGGAACTGCTGAGCGAGCGTGGCGCCCAGGTGGCCGTACTGGACCGCGATCCCTCATCGGTGGACAAGCCGCTGCGCGCCTACCGGGCCGATGTGACCGACGACGCCTCGGTACGCGCGGCCGTGGCCGCCGCCGTCGCCGACCTCGGGGGCCTGGACGTCCTGGTCAACAACGCGGGCATCGGCGCCCAGGGCACCGTCGAGGACAACGACGACGAGGAATGGTGGCGGGTGCTCGACGTCAACGTCCTGGGCATGGTCCGCGGGGCCCGCGCCGCGCTGCCCCATCTGCGCGAGTCGGCGCACGCGTCGATCGTGAACACCTGCTCCATCGCGGCGACGGCGGGGCTGCCGCAGCGGGCGCTGTACAGCGCCAGCAAGGGAGCCGTCCTCTCGCTGACCCTTGCCATGGCCGCCGACCATGTCCGCGAGGGCATCCGCGTCAACTGCGTCAATCCCGGTACGGTCGACACTCCCTGGGTCGGCCGGCTCCTCGACGCCGCCCCCGACCCGGTCGCCGAACGCACCGCGCTCCAGGCCCGCCAGCCCACCGGGCGCCTGGTCAGTGCCGACGAAGTGGCCGGCGCCATCGCCTACTTGGCCAGCCCGCTGTCCGGCGCGACCACCGGCATCGCCCTCGCCGTGGACGGCGGCATGCAGGGCCTGAGACTGCGACCGGCGGGCCGGTGAGCGCGCTCGGCCGCAGCGCCGTCGAGGTCGGCGCACTCGCCTTCGGCGCCGCCGCCGTCGGCAACCTCTACACCGAGGTCGGCGAGGAGCAGGCGTACGCGGCGGTGCAGGCCGCCTGGGACGCCGGGATCCGCTACTTCGACACCGCCCCGCACTACGGTCTCGGCCTGTCGGAGCGCCGCCTCGGCGCCGCCCTGCGCGAACATCCGCGCACCGGGTACACGGTCTCCACCAAGGTGGGCCGCCTGCTGGAGCCGACCGGCGCGGGCGGCGACGACCTGGCGAACGGCTTCGCCGTTCCCGCCACCCACCGCCGCGTCTGGGACTTCAGCGCGGACGGCGTCCGACGCAGTCTGGAGAGCAGTCTCGAACGGCTCGGCCTGGACCGGGTGGACGTCGTCTACCTCCACGACCCGGACGACCACGCCGAGCAGGCCTTCGGTGAGGGCTATCCGGCGCTGGAGAAACTGCGCTCCGAGGGCGTGGTGGGCGCGATCGGCGCGGGCATGAACCAGGCCGAGATGCTCACCCGGTTCGTCCACGACACGGATGTGGACGTGGTGCTGTGCGCGAGCCGGTACACCCTGCTCAACCAGCGCGCACTGGCCGGGCTGCTGCCCGCGGCGCTGGAGCGCGGCGTGTCCGTGGTCGTCGGCGGCGCCTTCAACTCCGGCCTGCTGGCCGATCCGCGGCCGGGGGCGACCTACAACTACGCCAGCGCGCCGGAGGAGTTGCTGGACCGCGCGCTGCGGCTGCAGGCGCTCGCGGAACGGCACGGCACCACGCTGCGGGCCGCGGCGCTGGCGTTCTGCTCCGCCCATCCGGCCGTGGTGAGCGTACTGGCCGGGGCGCGCTCGGCGGCCGAGGTCCTGGACTGCGCGGAGCAGTTCGCGGCCGGAGCACCGGCCGCGTTCTGGCAGGAACTGAAGGACGCGAACCTGCTGCCTGCCGACGCCCCCGTCCCCGAGCCCCACGCCGAGGAGCCGTCATGAGAGTCGCTCTGCACACGAAGGTGCGTGCCGACCGTATAGAGGAGTACGAGGCCGCCCATCGGGAGGTGCCGAAGGAACTGACGGCGGCGATCCGCGCGGCCGGGGTCACCTCCTGGTCGATCTGGCGCAGCGGGACGGACCTTTTCCACGTCCTGGAGTGCGAGGACTACGCGCGGCTGCTGGCCGAGCTGGAGAAGCTGCCGGTCAACGTCGCCTGGCAGGCGCGGATGGCGGAGCTGCTCGACGTCGTGCACGACTACTCGAGCGACGGCGCGGACGCCGGCCTGCCCGTCGTGTGGGAGCTGCCGTGACCGTCGACGCCCACCACCATGTGTGGGACCTCGCCGTCCGCGATCAGGACTGGCTCACGGGGCCCGAACTGGCTCCGCTACGGCGGGACTTCACCGTCCTTGACCTCGAGCCCGAGGCGCGCGCGGCCGGCGTCGACCGGACCGTGCTGGTGCAGACGATCACGGTGGCCGAGGAGACCCCGGAGTTCCTGGCCCTGGCCCAGGAGCACGAACTCGTCGCCGGAGTCGTCGGCTGGACCGACCTCACGGCACCCGACGTCGCCGAGGCCCTGGCCCGGCTGCGCGAACTGCCCGGCGGTTCGTATCTGCGCGGGATCCGCCACCAGGTCCAGGGCGAACCGGACCCGGGATGGCTGCTGCGCGCCGACGTACGGCGCGGGCTGGCCGCGGTCGCCGATGCAGGTCTGGTGTACGACCTGATCGTCCTGCCCCACCAGCTTCCCGCGTGCGTCAAGGCGGCCGCCGCGCTGCCCGGGCTGACCTTCGTCCTGGACCACCTGGGCAAGCCGCCGATCGCCTCCGGTGCCCTTGAACCATGGGCGTCGGACATCAGAGACCTGGCCGCCCTGCCCAACACGGTGTGCAAGCTCTCGGGGATGGTGACCGAGGCCGACTGGAAGGAGTGGAACCCGCGGGATCTCCAGCCGTACGCCGACACCGTGCTGGACGCCTTCGGCCCGGCCCGGCTGATGTTCGGTTCGGACTGGCCGGTGTGCACGCTGGCCGCCACATACGCGGAGGTGTCGCGGACGGCCCGGACGCTGACCCTGGGCCTCGGTGACGACGAGCGTGCGATGGTCGTCGAGGGCACCGCGGCCCGTGTCTACCGGCTCTGAGCCGCTGGGACGGAGAGCCGGGTCGGCGGCATGAACTCGCGTACGTAGGTCCGCTTCCAGCACGCCCCCGTCTCCCGCAGTTCCCGCCAGCTGGTGTACTGGTAGCGGAACAGCCGGGCGCGTACGTAGCGCGGAGGCGCGTCCGGCGGGAACGGGGAGCGGCGCAGGAGCCGCAGCGTGTCGCGGTCGTTCTCCAGGAGGCGTTCGACCAGAGCGCCGAACCAGGCGCCCGCGTACGCGGGGGAGAGCGCCACGAACCACATCAGCCAGTCGAGCCGCAGGTGGTACGGGGCGTACTGGCGCGGCCAGCGCCGGGGATCGCCCGGTTTGCCCTTGAACTCGTACTCCCGCCAGTCGGAGTCCTCACGCGGCGCGTCGTCCGCCGTGCCCTCGATCACCACCTCGTACCGCACACGGCTGACGCTGCCGAACGCGCCGTAGGTGTTCACGAGGTGCAGGGGGTCGAAGGAGCGGTTCATGATCTGGGCCCGCGAGATCATGTTGCGCACCGGGTGGTAGCTGAGGGCGACCAGGCCTACGGCCACCACCAGGACCACGACCTCGTACCACAGCGGCGGTCCGGCGGGCTTCGCGGCTGCGGACGGGAACTGAACCGCCGACAGGGCCAGTACGATCGTGATCCAGTTCAGCCAGGCGAAGTTGCCGGACAGGACCAGCCACAGCTGGGTGACGATCATCAGGGCGGCGGCGGCCGTCGCGATCGGCTGCGGGGTGAACAGCAGCACCGGAACGACCAGTTGGGTCACATGGTTGGCCGCCACCTCCACCCGGTGCAACGGCCTCGGCAGATGGTGGAAGAACCAGCTCAGCGGGCCCGGCATCGGCTGCGTCTCGTGGTGGTAGTCGAGACAGGTCAGCTCGCGCCAGCAGGCGTCCCCGCGGATCTTGATCAGTCCGGCGCCGAACTCCACCCGGAACAGGATCCAGCGCAGCAGGAACAGCACGACGATCGGCGGGGCCACCGTGTCGTTGCCGAGGAAGACGGCCACGAACCCGACCTCCAGCAGCAGCGACTCCCAGCCGAACGAGTACCAGGTCTGGCCGACGTTGACGATCGACAGATACATCGCCCAGAGAATCAGCCAGATGACCATCGCCGCCCAGAGCGGCACTTGATGGTCGACTCCGGCGATCAGCGCCGCGGACAGCGCGCAGCCGGTCCACGCCCAGACGGCGAAGAAACGGTCGGAGTAATGGAAGTGGAAGACGCTGGGCGCGTGCTTGAAGGGGAGCCGGGCGACATAGCGGGGCACCGGCAGCATCCCGCGCTCCCCGATCAGCGCGCGGAACTGCAGCGCGGCCGTCAGAAAGGCGAAGAGGTACACGACCGCGAGAGCCCGCTGGAAGACCAGCCGGCTCATCCAGTACTCCGGCGCGACGAACCAGTCCACGGCGACCGCTCCTCTCCGTTCAGTGTGCCCGAGTACCCCGTGTGGGGGCGGATGGGCTCGTGACTCTGTGTACACCACTGTTCGGCTTGCGTAACCCAAGTGAGTGGCGCAGACAATGAGGGACGAATCGCCTTGGACGAAACGGGAGAAACCGGTGAAGACGTCCATCCACTCGCGAAAGGCACCCCCCAGGACACCCAGGAGCTCCGCCAGGAAGCGGAACGTGCCCGCCAGGGCCTTCGCTGCCGTAGGCACCCTGTCGGCGACCGCCCTGCTCTGCGCCGGATGCGGAGGCGCGGACCCGATATCCGCCGTCCCGACCGGCGGTGAGGTCTTCCTCCAGCCGTTCGAGGCGAGCGATCCGGACTCCTTCACCGACTCCACCGTCAGATCCGCCGCCTCGCCGCGTCCCGTCACCCGGCTGCCGGAGTCGACCGTGGACGAAGCGCTGTCGGCGGCACGCTCGGTCTCCGGCGCGACGCCCGGCCTCTACGGCGGCACCCGGTCCGCTCCCAGCTGTGACATCGAGCGGCAGATCGCCCTTCTGACGGCCGACGCCACCAAGGCCCGGGCCTTCGCGCAGGCGGCCGGCATCGACCAGGCGTCCCTGCGCGACCGTCTGCGCGGACTGACCTCGGTGGTCCTGCGCGCCGACACTCTGGTCACGTTGCACGGCCTTCGCGACGGACAGGCGACCGCCCGGCAGTCCGTCCTGGAGGCCGGAACCGCCGTCCTCGTCGACAACCGCGGTGTGCCCCGCGTGCGCTGCGCCGGCGGCAACCCCATCAGCGAACCCGCACGGTTGCAGGGCACCCCCGCCATCCAAGGCCGTCCCTGGTCCGGTTACCGGCCCGGGCAGGTGGTCGTGGTGACCCCGGCCCCTCAGACCATCCTGAACATCATGATCATCAACATCGAGGACAAGGACACCTGGATCGAGCGCCGGATCGGCGACGACGGGCGCCGGGACGTGGTCGTACCACCGCCGCCCGGGCGCGACTCGGGGTCGTCCGAAGACAGGATGCGCACGCCCGACACGGAGGACACGCGGACCGAACAGCCCGAGGAGCACGCGTACGAGTCCGAGGAGGTTCCGGACGAGCGCGATGCGCCGCCGCTCGACACACCCTCCCCGAGCGGGACGGGTGCCGCGCCGTACGAGAAGAGCCGGTTGCCGGCGCGGTCCGGGCTCGACTGTGTGACGCCGGGCGCGACCGTGACCGTCGCGCCGAAGGGGCAGCCGTCGCAGTCCGGGCAGTCCCCGGCCGAGACCACCAAGCGGGGCGACGACTGCGCCGCCCCCACCATCGTCGCGGCTCCGTCGTCGGCCCCCTCCGGCTCGGGCACACCGTCTGCCACGGCGGCCGCGCCTCCGGCCGCCGCGACGGCTCCGGCGGCCTCCCCGACGGCCGACGCACCCCTTGGTTTCCCCCTCGGCTCCGGCCTCCCCTCCCTCCGCCCCGGACGCGTCGGCCTCCCTGTACTCGCCGGGCGAGGACACGGGCCCCGCGGGCGTGCCCGAGACGTCCGGCGTTGCTGACGGAGGCGGTCCGGTCCCCCAGGCCACCAGCACCGAGAGCCCTCTGCTGGACAGCCCGGCCCGGATACTCGGCCACTGAACCGGCGGCGTACCGGCAGGCCCGCGGGACAGAGTGGCAGAAGTCGAATATTCGGGTAAATCCTGGCAAGGTGGCCCCATGGTTGATCAGGGAGCGGGCGCCCTGTCACTCCCGAAGGACTGGCCCGACCACCCGGATCCGATCCTGGCGCTCAACCAGATGGGCAGCTTCGACTGGGACCTGGACACCGGGCTGTTCCACATGGACGCCCTGGCCCATGAGATCTTCGACGTGCGCCTCGACGAATACGACGGCCGCCCCGAGAGTCTCTCCGCACGCATCCCGCCGACGGAGTTCGAGCGTCTCGACGCCCTGATCTCCCGGGCCATCAAGGACGGCAGCGAGAACTACGGCACGTACTTCCGCGTCCGCCACCGCGACGGCACCCTGCGCTGGGCCCACGCCCAGGGCCACATCCGGCGCGACGGGACGGGCAGACCGCGCCGGATCATCGGCATCGTCCGCGACGCCGCCCAGGAACTGCGCGAAAGCCGGACCCGCACCGAGCAGACGACCCAGGACGAGGCCCTGCGCCGGCAGACGGACGTCGTCCAGATCACCAGCGCGGCACTCGCCCAGGCCCGCACCGTCCAGGACGTCATCGACGTCCTCAAGGACTGTCGCGGCCTCACCCACCTCGGTGCGACCAGCCTCGTCGTGGGACTGGTGGAGGCGGGCCGCCTCCGGCTCGTCGTCCAGGGACCCGCGGGCAGCTCCGTACCGGGCACGCTGGTCACCCGTATCGACGAGCCGTACCCCATGAGCGAGGCGGTGCGCACCCTCACCCCGCGGTTCATCGAGTCCCCGGAGGAGTTCGCCGAGCGCTACCCCGTCCTGTGGCCGAGTCTGACGAACCTGCGCATCACCTCGGCGGCCTATCTGCCGCTGATCGTGCAGGCACGGCCCATCGGTGGCCTGGGCCTGCTGTACGACGACCGGTACGGCTTCACTCCCGAGGAACGCAACATCCTCATCGCGCTCGGCGGCAGCATCGCGCAGAGCCTGCAGCGCGCCATGTTCTACGAGCAGGAGAAGGACCTCGCCCAGGGGCTGCAGCAGGCGATGCTTCCCCGCTCCATCCCCTGCGTGCCCGGCGCCGACATCGCCGTCCGCTACCGCGCCGGTGCCCTCGGCCGGGACATCGGGGGCGACTGGTACGACGTGATCCTGCTGCCCGGCGGGCGGGTCGGCGCGGTCATCGGCGACGTCCAGGGCCACGACACGCACGCGGCCGCGGTCATGGGCCAGCTGCGCATCGTGCTGCGCGCCTACGCGGCCGAGGGCCACACACCGGCCACCGTGGTCGCCCGCGCCTCGGTCTTCCTCAAGGAACTCGACACCGAGCGCTTCGCCACCTGCCTGTACGCCGAGGCCGATCTGTCCACCGGAGTGGTGCAGGTGGTCCGCGCGGGCCATCTGGAGCCGCTGGTGCGGCTGCCCGGTGGCGGCTGCCGGCTCGTGTCCATCGAGGGCGGGCTTCCACTCGGGCTGTCCGCCGAATTCGACCGCCTCGAATATGCGGTCACCACCGTCGAGCTGAGGACCGGCGAGACCCTGCTGCTGTGCACCGACGGCCTGATCGAAGAGCCGGGCGCCGACATCGACGACGGCATGATGATCCTGCGGGACCTCGTCTGCGCCGGCCCGGACGATGTGCGCGACCTCGCCGACCTGCTCATCGACGTGGCCGAGGAGCGAGGTGGCGACGACGACGTGGCCATCCTGCTGCTGCGGCGCGGGTGTCTGTACCAGCGGTCCGGCGGACGCCTCCAGCAGCACGTGGAGCCCGGCGACCCGGACGCGCTCACCGGGGCCCGCCGCGCGATCCGCGCCGCCGTGAGCGCCTGGGGGGTGGCTGAGCGGTCCTCGGAGATCGAACTGGTCGCCAACGAGCTGATCACCAATGTCCTGCTGCACACCGAAGGCTCGGCCACCGTCACCCTGCGGATCGTCACCGGGCACGACCGCAGGCTCCGCGTGGAGGTCGAGGACATCTCCAGTGCCCTGCCCCGGCGCCGGGAGGCGAGCGAGGAGTGCGTCTCGGGCCGCGGCCTGCTGCTCGTCGACCGGCTCACGGACGTGTGGGGGGTGGAGCCGAGGGGCTATGGAAAGGTCGTGTGGTGCGAGTTCCTGGTCCCGCGACGCGGCTGACACCCAAGGACGGGGCCCGTCGCCGGCGGCAGATGGCACTCTGGTACACATGCCGGAACTGCCCGAGGTCGAAGCGCTCAAGGATTTCCTGACCGAGCACGTCGTCGGTCACGAGGTGGTGCGGGTGCTGCCCGTGGCCATCAGTGTCCTGAAGACGTACGACCCGCCGGTCAACGCCTTCGAGGGCCGCACCGTCACCGCGGTCGGCCGGTACGGCAAGTTCCTCGGCCTGGAGGCCGACGGACTGCACTTCGTCACCCATCTGGCCCGCGGGGGCTGGCTCCAGTGGAAGGACCGCCTGCCCGACGGCGTGCCCCGTCCCGGCAAGGGCCCGCTCGCCCTCCGGGTCGCGCTGGAGACCGGTGAGGGCTTCGACCTGACGGAGGCGGGCACCCAGAAACGGCTCGCCGTGTACGTCGTACACGATCCGCAGGAGGTCCCGGGGATCGCCCGGCTGGGCCCGGACCCGCTCGCCGCCGACTTCGACGAGCAGCGGCTCGCGCAGCTCCTCGCGGGCGAGCGCCGGCAGATCAAGGGAGCACTGCGCGACCAGAGCCTGATCGCGGGTGTCGGCAACGCCTACAGCGACGAGATTCTGCACGCGGCGAAGATGTCCCCGTTCAAACTGGCCGCGTCGTTGTCGCCGCAGGAGACGGGGCACCTGTACGAGGCGCTGCGGACCACGCTCACCGAGGCGGTGGAGCGCTCGCGGGGTCTGGCCGCCGGCCGCCTCAAGGCGGAGAAGAAGAGCGGCCTTCGGGTTCACGGCCGCACGGGGGAACCGTGCCCGGTGTGCGGGGACATCATCCGCGAGGTGTCCTTCAGCGACTCCTCGCTGCAGTACTGCCCCACCTGCCAGACGGGCGGCAAGCCGCTCGCAGACCGCCGGTTGTCACGGCTGCTGAAGTAGCGCGGGCTGTCGGCGGCGGGACACGGGCGCGCGGTCCTACCCGATCAGCGGGACTTCAGTGTGACCAGGTGCTGCCCGTCGCTGGTGCGCACCTCGAAGCGGTCGATCTGCCCGGACTGCAGCGCCGAGCCCCCTTGCATGGAGGTCGCCTTGCCGTCGTCCGAGGGCACCATCCAGCTCGTCACCGTGTGCTCCGTGCCGTCCTTGCCGATCACCACCAGCCGGCACGGGTGCGGTCCGGACTTGTCCTTGACCGTGACGTCGACCTGACTGCCCCAGAGCCGGTCCTGTGTGGTGATCTCCGCCCACACGCCCGTGTCGGGGTCGGTGGCGCTCATGGCCGTGGCCGCCGACGGCGAGCCGTGCCCGGTCGCCAGCGCGGCTGCCGGCGCGCCGACCGCGAACACCGCGGCGGCGGCGACCGCGTACAGCCGGCGCCTGCGCTCGTTGCGGTGCTTGGCCGTGACCTCCTCGAGCAGCCGCTCCAACAGGCGCGGCCCGGGGGCCGCGAAGGGATGCACGGACCGCGGGGTCGCTTGGCGGTACAGCATCAGCTGTCGTGCCGCGGGGCGGAACTCGCTCACGTGTGCCGTGCAACTGGGGCACTCCATGAGGTGGTCCTCGAAGCGAAAGGCTTCCGCTTCGTCCAGCACGCCGAGCGCGTAGGCGCCGACGTCGCGATGGCGTTCCAGGGACCTCATACCAAATCCTCATGCCGGTGAGCAGGGTGGGGGTGGTGTTGCTGTTGCTCACCGGTACGGACCTGACGGCTGAATCACTCAAGGCCGTTACCGAATCGCGGCCAAGACATTCGGAGCCGTCGGGTCTGCGGATTGGTCCGTGCTCAAAAAAGATGGATGGCGAGATGCCCGAGGGGGAGTCCCAGCTGCCAGGCCGGCGTCCAGACCTTGGGGCCGTCGTCCTCGCCGACCACGGCCGCGCCGCCGGGCACCGCGTCCAGGTCAGGGGCGAGCAGCTCGGTCTCCTCCAGCCAGCGCCAGGCCGCCGACGCCAGCTCCAGATCCGGTGCGGGGCCTGCCGTCGCGACCGCCTCGGCGGTCAGCTCGGCCATCCGCTCGCGCACCCAGTCCTGCCAGGGCTGGTCGTACGCCGTCAGCGAAAGCCAGGTCTCCAGCTGTGAGACCACCCGGATCCCGGACAGCTCGCCGCCGGTGTCGGACAGGAAGATGGTCAGTGCCAGGGCGTCGCGCCCGGCGCGGAACTCGAAGGACGTCGGCGGCATGAGGTCGCCGGTCCGCAGCAGTTCGTCCGCGATGTACTCGGCGTACAGCCACGCCATGGGGACGGCCAGTTCACCGCCGCCGGTGCCGTCCGTGCTCTCTTGGCCTCTGTGCAGCATCCCTTCCTGCCTTCCTCCGGTACGTGCGCGTCGCCCGAACCCGGGCCCCCAGTCCGGAACACGGATGATGCAAGCTGAGTGCTCAACCATGGTCGGCAGCAAGGCGCTTTACGGAGGCTTGACTCGGCCTTCGGTTTCACCGCAGGTCGGCCGCGTAACCCGGCAAAACCCTGCGCAGGGCGCGCAGGGCGTAGTACGCGCGAGACTTCACCGTACCGGGCGGGATTCCCAGGGCCTCGGCAGCCTCCGCCACACTGGCCCCCTGGAAGTACACCTGCACCAGCACATCCCGGTGCTCGGGCGTGAGAGTCTTCACAGCCTCGCGTACGTCGAGCATCGCGGCGGACCGTTCCGCGTGGTCGGCGATCACCCGGAGGTTCTCCAGCACGGCGTCCCCGACCTCTGCGGGACGCGCCTGGCGGGCCCGCCGGGCGTCGATGGCGAGCCGTCGGCCGACCGTGAGCAACCACGGGCGCACGGAGTCGAAATCGTGTGCGCGCAGCGCCTCGGGGTGCTGCCAGGCGCGTACGAACGTCTCCTGCAGCAGATCCTCGGCGCGCTGGCGGTCGCCGTCCGAGAGCCTGAGCAGCAGGGCGAAGAGGGGGCGGCCGTGCTCGCGCTGCAGCTCGGCCAGCTCGTGCTCGGCGGTCGTCCCGGTGCGGGTGGTGGTTCCGGCCGTCATGCGCGTATGGCAACGCGCCGCACGTCGCCCGGACAGGTGCGCGACCGGGCTGTGCGGTGGGCGGTCGCTGTTCATCGGTGAACGGTGCGGCGAGCGGTCGGCCGGGGGCGGTGCCGTCTCACCGCGACGTGCCGGTCCTGGCCAGCCCGGAGTGCTTGTAGGAGTAACCGAAATAGACGACCTGGCCGATCACGAACCACACGGCGAAGCGCACCCAGGTCTGCCACTGCAGGAACGTGATGAGCCAGAGCGAGAAGACCACGCCCAGCGCCGGCACGAACGGCATCCACGGCGTGCGGAAGGTACGCGGCAGTTCCGGCTGCCGGTAGCGCAGCACGATCACCGCCACGCACACCACGACGAACGCCAGCAGGATCCCGATGTTGGTCAGTTCGGCCGCCTCGGAGATCGGCAGGAACCCTGCGATGACGGCGGAGGCGGCCCCGACGATCCAGGTGACACGCGTGGGGACATGACGTGTGCGATGCGTCTTCGCGAACCACTTCGGCAGCAGCCCGTCCCGGGACATCGAGAACCACACCCGGGTGACGCCCAGCATGAACGTGAACATCACCGTGAGGATGCCGACGATGGCGCCGACCGCGATCAGATCCGCGAGACCGCCGAGGCCCACCGACTTGAACGCGCTGGAGAAGCCGCTCTCCTTGTCGATGTGCTTGTAGTTCTGCATGCCCGTCAGCACGAGGCAGGCCGCCACGTACAGAACCATCGCGATGCCGAGCGAGTACAGGATCGCCTTCGGCATGTGGCGCTGCGCGTCCTTGGACTCCTCGGCCGCGGTGGACATCGCGTCGTACCCGAAGACCGCGAAGAAGACGGTCGCCGCGCCGGTGAACGCACCGCCGACGCCGTACGGGAAGAACGGGTGGTAGTTGGCGGTGTCGATGTGGAAGACGCCGACGGCGATCACCAGCAGGACGACGAGGACCTTCAGGGCCACGACCGTCGTCTCGAAACGGGCCGCGTTGCGGATGCCGAGATTCAGCAGCCACGCGATCAGCAGGCACAGCACGACCGCGAACAGGTCGACCCGGTGACCGGCTCCGGTGCCCGGCGCGCCCAGCATCCAGGCCGGCAGATGAGCGCCCATCTCCCCGACGAGGAAGCCGAAGTAGCCGGAGATGCCGATCGCCACCACCGCCACGATCGCCGTGTACTCCAGCAGCAGATCCCAGCCGATGAACCAGCCGGCGTACTCGCCGAGCACCGCGTAGCCGTATGTGTAGGCGGACCCCGCCTTGGGGATGAGGCCCGCGAACTCGGCGTACGAGAGTGCGGCGGCCGCGCTGGCCACGCCCGCGATCAGGAAGGACACGAGGACCGCGGGACCCGCCGTGCCGTTGGCGACGGTACCGGCCAGGGTGAAGATGCCGGCCCCGATGATCCCGCCGACACCGATGGCGGTCAGCTGCCACAGCCCCAGCGAACGGTCGAGCCGGGTGCCCTCACGGGCCTCCGTCTCCTCGATGTGCTCGATGGGTTTGCGGCGGAGAATCCCCTCGCCCGCTTTGAGCCCGGCCATGAGCCTCACCTCTTCGCAGACGGCAATCTGCTGACGGCGGATCATGATGGCGCAGAGGGGCGAAGGACGGAAGACGGCGTGCATGCCCTCGCGCCCGGGCGCGACCACTCATGGCCGCCGCCTCGCGGGCGGGTCCGGCCCCGCCGGGAGGCTGTTTCTACGGTACGACCGTGACCGGCCAGCGCCCCGCCTTCACCAGCCGGATCGCCACCGAGCCGACGATGCGGTGGCCGGCCTGCTCGGAGGCGCCCACCACGACCGCGTCCGCCTTCAGCTCGTCGGCCGCCTTGACCAGCCCGTTGAAGGGGTCACCCCGGAAGGTGTGGAACTCCCAGCGCACCTCGAATATGTCCTTGACCCGCTCGGTGGCCTCGCGGATGTACTTCACCAGGTCCTCGGCGATCGCGTCGGTCGTCTCGGCGACCGGCACCCCGAGTGCCGCCCCCGCCGCCATCACCGGCTGCACGTACACGACCGCGAGCAGCGCACGCTGCCGCCTGGCCAGTCCGCCGGCATAGGCCGCGGCCCGGAGCGAGGAGTCGGAGCCGTCCACCCCGACGACGATGACCTTGGGCCCGTCGGTGCCGCGCTCGAACCGATGCGAGTGCTGTTCCTTCACGGCAGTGAGGCTATCGGAAGTCGCAGGTCCGGGGCTGTGCGGGCGGCGGGGGAATCCATGCGGCCGGTCCGGCTCAGCGCACCTGGACCAGACGGGCGAAAACCACCACGTTCCCCGCGTAACCGTGTTCCTCGGAGAATCCGCCGCCGCATGTGATGACACGCAGTTCCGGGGTGCCCTTGCTGCGGTAGACGCGTGCGCCGGGGAAGTGCGCCTTGTCGAAGACCTCGTTGCCGTAGGTCTCGAAGACGGCGGTCTTCCCGTCCAGGCGCCGGACCTCGATGCGGTTGCCCTGCCTCAGGGAGCCCAGTCCGTAGAAGACGGCGGGCCCCTCCTTGTTGTCCACATGCCCCACGATCACGGCCGTGCCCTTCTCACCGGGCGAGACCCCGCCCGTGAACCAGCCCGCGAGGTTCGGGTCCTCGGACGGCGGCGCGCTCACCCAGCCTGACGCGTCCAGGCCCACCGGCATGACGGGGGCATCGACCTGGATCGCCGGGATCTTGACGCGGCTGACCACGGAATACGGCAGGGGGGCGGGAGTCCTGGTGGGGCTCTGGGTGCCGCTGGTACCCGGGGCCGCCGCGGAGGCCGGCTGCGGCGGGCCCACGTGCACCACGCCCGATCCGTTGCGCACGAGAGCGAGGCCCGTCAGCAGAACGAGGGCCATCACGCCCCACGGGGCGCGCTTCTCCTTGCCGGCCGACTCGGACGCAGACATTCGCGATTCCCCTCTCCACGCGGCCGTCACCGCGTCCGTCACGCAACAAGAAGAACGCTAGGCGCAGCGAACTGTGTGAGCGACGGGGAGAGAGCGAACGGGTGGCGGGGGGCGGTTCTGCGGTGCGCCGTCCGAGTTGCCCGGATCAGCCGCATTTCTGACACGTCGTGAACTACGGTGACGTCAGCCCGCCCGTCCGGTCCGCCGCTTGTCCTCTCATCGGGTCGGGCCACCCTCGACATGCGCTCGCGCGTATCGCGTTCGAGGGTTCGTCGAGGAGGTGCTTTCTCCCATTCGACCGGGGGACGGTCCCCGGGGCGCCTCCCACGGAGGCCTCATGCATACCAGTCCTGCCCTGGCGGTCAGTGCCATCGCGGCCGCGGCTCTCGGGATCGCCGCACCGGCGGCCACGGCCCGGGACGAGCCGGGTACCGCCGTCGCCGCCCCCGGTCAGAGAACCCTTCTCCCGCCGGACGCCGTCCTCGGCACAGGGGACGCGGTCCGTCGCGGTGCCAACGGCACGTCCTCGGGCGCCACGCCCACCGACATGGCGATCGGCGGCAGCCTGGTGGCGGCGGCGATCATCGCGGGCGGGGTGGTGTGGTGGCGTGGCCGGTCGGACGACGAGAGCTGATCCCGGCCCGGATCCCGAGCCTGCCCCGGCACCAGAACAGACCGCACCCCGGAACCCGATGGGCTCCGGGGTGCGGTCGGTCGAGGGGAGGCGGTGCGCGTCAGGACCCGGATGCGCTCCGCCGGCGTGTCATGCGCCAGGCCGCGCCGACCGTGCCCGCGATGAGCGCTGCGCCAAGACCGATCTTCTTCGGGTCGAAGCCGCCGGCGCTGCCCCCGCCGCCTGCCTGCACGCCGTGCTGCTCGTATCCGCCCCCGCCGCCGCCCCCGTTCCCGCGGTAGCCCTCGCCGTTTCCGACGCCGTATCCGTTTCCGACGCCGTATCCGTTCCCGATCCCGTTTCCGACGCCGTATCCGTTCCCGATCCCGTCTCCGACGCCGCATCCGTTTCCAACGCCGCATCCGTTTCCGACGCCGTATCCGTTCCCGATCCCGTATCCGTTCCCGACGCCGTTTCCGATGCCGTTCCCGTTGTATCCCCCTCCGTTCCCTCCGCCTGTCTTGCGGTACCCGTCCCCGTTCGCGTCGTTGTCCTCGCTCGACGCCGCGATGGCCAGCCGGCGGTGGCCGTACTCCTGGCCGCATCGGAACGTCACGTCGTACGTGGAGCCGGGTCTGGCGCTCCGGTCGACGGTGGCCGTCGCCGTAGTGCGCCCCTTGGGGATCGTGACCGTGTCGAAGACGCCCGAGTAGACGGTGGCATCGTCCTTGCAGCCCTGAACGGGCAGTGCGAGCCGGCCGCCGGGGGAGACTTTCTCCGGCTGCAGGTTGTAGGCGAAGGCCGCGTTGGAGTCGTCGTCACCCCCTCCGGTCGACGTACATCCAGTGAGGGTCAGGGCGGTGACGCCCAGGACTGTGGCCGAGAGTGTGCGTATCGCGCCCATGAAAGCCTCCAGGTCCCCGAGGAGCCTTGCTGCGGACCGATTCCGCCTGCACCGGAAATGCACCTCGATGATCGGAACGCTAGGAAAGCGGGTGCGGGCGCGCGATCTCAGAAGCGCGAATGGGGCAAGCCCGTGCGCCGCACAGGGGAGGCGGAGTACGCGGCGGGGCGGGCGCGAGCAGCGCCCGCCCCGCCCCGGCCGGACCGGCACCGGGAGATGCTCAGCCGTGCAGGTGCGGGAACAACGACAGGAACGGCTCCGCCGAGGCCGCGATGCCTCTGCTGTAGGGGGCGTCGAAGTCCCAGATCAGGAAGAGCAGGAAGGCGATGAGCGCGGAGAACAGCCCGGCGAGGACGAGTTCGCGTGGAGTGCGCCGAATCTGCAGCGCGAACACCATCCCGATGGTGACCACCGCGCCCGCGATCAGCCCGAACCACACCACGGGCGGCATGGTCGAGCCCGTCGCGTCGGCGCGTGCGGCCCGTGCCGCGTCGGCGGCGGCCACCTGATCGAGGAGCGGTTGGTACGACTGCGCCTGGAAGTCGTTCTTCGGCTCGTAGTCGGTGACGTCCTGACGGACTTTCTGCAGCAGCTCCCCGCCGCGCGCCGTGACGTTGCCGTGGTCCGACATGGTCTTCCACTCGGTGTGCACCACATGGCCGACGTACGTGGTGACATCGGCGCGGACGCGATCGCGCACGTCGGCCGGATACACGCGCACCCGTTCGGAGATCTCGTGCAGCGCCTGCGCCTCGGCCTGGACGTGGTCCTGGGCGGCGCTGCGGGCCTCCCAGACCCCGGCGATGGCCAGGCCGAGCACGATGGCGTACACCACGCCGATCCACATCGTCATGTATTCGATCACGTCCGGCGTCTCGGACGGATCGTCGTCCTCCGCCGCCGTACGGTGCCGCAGGAACGTCACCACGATCACGACGACGCAGGCGGCTGCCATCGCGAGGGTGAGAACAAGCCATTCCGACAAGGAGTGCCTCCAGAGGTCAGCGCGGACGCAGCGCGGCGACGGCGAACACCGCGGGCGCGGCGATGAGCAGGGTGAACACGAGAGGTGAGGGACCGTCGCGCGGCGGTCGCGGGCGGGTCACCGCGTGGTATGCCGGATAGTGCACCGGGGTCGCGGCGGGGCGCGGGCTCGGCCGGGGCGGGGGCGGCGGAGTGGGTCTCGGTGCGGGCAGGGACACCGGTGCCGGCCGCGGCCGGGGAGGCGGTGCCGCGGTGCGCGGCGGAGGAGGCGGCGGCGCGGGTCTCGGTGTAGGCCGCGGTTTCGGGGTGGGCGTGGGTCTGGGGGTGGGCGTCGGGCTCGGCGTCGGGGTGGGGCTCGGACTCGGCGAAGTGCACGGGGGGAAGAGGATGTCGCCCCCCGCGATCGCCACCGCGTCCGTGCCGCCCGAGCCCGTGGAGGCGTACGCGCACGCGTCCGCCGACGCCGCGCCCGCGGGCGCGCCCACAAGGATCCACACCAGCGTCACCTGGGCCAACACCCTTGTGAGGAGGGCGGATCCGGTCCGTTCGGGTCGATGCACGATCGAGATCATCGGCGCGTCGGTGCCCGGGTACGCCCGGGTGCTGGGGAATTGCCCTGAAGGAAGGAGATCCCGCTTCGGATGGTTTGCCCGATCATGCTTGCGTGACGACCGGTTGGGTGCATATGTGCGAAAAGGGGGGTGTGGGCGACGAGTGGCCGGGACGCGTCACAGGTTCTGGAAAGAAAAGTGGGGCCCGATTGAACGCTTGGGGCGCTCCCGCGCGTACCTAGGGCCATACACGGCGCCCAGAGGGAGCCGAACACCCAAGCGGATAGCGGGAGTTGAGAATGAAGACATCCTGGCGGAGCGCCTCCCTCGTGGCGACAGCTGCGGCCGTGCTGGCGCTCACGACGGCGTGCGGTCAGGAGAGTGGCACCCAGTCCACGGGCAGTCAGAACGTGGGGGCCACCGCTGCCGCAGGCGGTTTCGGTTCGAGCGTGACGGACCCCGGCAACGGCTACGGCGCCGACTCCACCACCGCCCCGAGCGCCTCGGCCCCCGCGGGCGGTCAGTCCGCGGGTCAGCTGGCCGTCATCGAGAACGCCAAGCTCGGCAAGATCGTCACGGACGGCGCCGGGTTCACCCTCTACCGCTTCGACCAGGACACGGCCGAACCGCCGAAGTCCAACTGTGACGGCGACTGCGCCAAGGCCTGGCCGCCGGTTCCCGCCGACGGCGCCACGGTCGCCTCCGGCATCGACAAGTCCCTGCTCGGCGAGGTCACCCGCACCGACGGCACCAAGCAACTGACCATCGCCGGCTGGCCGATGTACCGCTACGCCAAGGACGTCAAGGCAGGCGACACCAACGGTCAGGGCGTCAAGGGCACCTGGTTCGCGACTGCGCCCACCGGCAAGAAGGCGGGCGCCGCCCTGCCGGGCCTGTCCGTCCGCAACGACCCCAAGCTCGGCGAGATCGTGGTCGACAAGAACGGCATGACGGTCTACCGCTTCATGAAGGACCAGGCCTGGCCCAAGTCGGTCTCGAACTGCACAGGCGCGTGCCTGGAGAAGTGGCCGGTCGTCGCCCCTGTGGCGGCGAACGACACCAAGGGCGTCAAGAAGAAGGGTCTCATGGGCTTCACCCGCCCGGACGGCGCCAAGCAGATGACCGTCAACTGCTGGCCGATCTACACCTTCTCCGGCGACCAGGCGCCCGGAGACACCAACGGGCAGGGCGTGGGCGGCACGTGGTACGCCGTCCGGCCCGACGGAAAGCCGGTCGGCGCGTCCAAGTAGAGGTCGCCTCCCCAGGGTTGATCGAGCGTCTCGCCCGTCGGCAAGGAAGCGGAGGGAGCGGACACCCGAACAGCAGTGCCGGACGAACGGGACACAGACGCGCACGACCAGGTCCACCCCCCTCCACACCACACGAAGGGGGGTGGACCTCCGGCATGTCCGGCAGGCGGGCAACCGTGCGCACGGACCTGCAGCGCCCCGTCAGGGGCGCGGGGAACGGCGCGATCGGCCACGACGGCCCCGCACGCGCGAGCGGACCGGTCACTCACCCCCCGGGGGCGTACCCGTCGAAACAGACGGACCTGCAGCGCCCCGAAAGGGGCGCGGGGAACGGCGCGCTCAGCCACGACGCACCCGCACGCGCGAGCGGACCGGAGGCGCACCGGCCGAAGGCGTCAGGGGCGCGGGGAACTGCGCGCCCACCCACGACGAACCCGCACGCGCGAGCGCACCCGCGCGCCCGCCCACAACCAACCAACAGCCGCAGGCAGACCCAAACCGCCCTCCGTCGCATAAGCAACGCACTGTGACCGGGAACGGACGGTCAATTTCCGTTTTTGCTCGCTCCGTTGGCGGACGATCAGTAGCCTCAGCTCGAACACCGGATCGGCCACCCGTCGCCTAGCCATGGAGAGCTACATGGAGCGCCCCGCCTGGGCCCCACGAAGCATCGACATCTCGGTGCCGAGCGTGTCCCGTATGTACGACTTCTACCTGGGCGGTTCGCACAACTTCGAGGTCGACCGGCGGGCGGCGCGCAAGGTGATGGAGTTCCTGCCGGGGCTCCCCAAGATCACACAGGCGAACCGGGCGTTCATGCGCCGCGCGGTCCGCTTCGCCGCCGGGGAGGGCATCACCCAGTTCCTCGACATCGGCTCCGGCATCCCGACTTTCGGCAATGTCCACGAAGTGGCCCAACAGGCGCACCCCGGCGCGCACGTGGTGTACGTCGACCACGATCCGGTGGCAGTGGCCCACAGCCAGGCCGTTCTCGGGGGCAACGACGACGTGGACGTCGTCGCGGCCGACCTCCGCAAGCCCCAGGAGATCCTGTCGAGCCCTCAGTTGGAGCGACTGATCGACCTGAACCGGCCAGTTGCGGTCCTTCTCGTTGCCATACTGCACTTCGTGGAGGACATGGACGACCCGTACGGTGCGGTGGCCGAGCTGCGCGACGCGCTGGCTCCGGGCAGCCTGCTCATCGTCACGCACGCGTCGTACGAGGGGATCCCGCTCCCGCAGGAGCGGGCCGAGGGCGCGGTCGACGTGTACAAGGACATCAGAAATCCGCTGATCATGCGCTCGCGCGAGGAGATCGCGCGGTTCTTCGAGGGGTACGACATGGTGGAACCCGGGCTGGTGCCGATGCCGAAGTGGCGGCCCGACACGGCACCCGAGGACGAGGATCCTTATGCCTTCGCGGGATTCGCGGGCGTGGGGCGCTCGGCGTGACCGCGGAACCGGGGGGACCGGAGGACAGACTGCGCAGGTTCGCGACGATCTGGAGCCGGGCGGTCTTCCCGGTCACCTCGACGTCGCTGACCCGTCCGGAGTTCGAGGAACGGCTGCTGCCACTGGCCTTGCGGCTCAGTGACGCGCTGCGGGCAAGGACCTTCGACGCGACCGTGGCCAAGGGCATCGGCGCGGCGCTGATCGAAGCGCACTGCACCGACCCGGAGGCGCTCAGCCGCACGCTGGACTGCATCGGCGCCTATCTGGTGCTCTACTGCGGCGACCCGGACGCCTCCGCGGAGGCCCTGGAGGCGCTGCGTACCCGCTCCTCGCGGCTGCAGCACGCGATGGCCGCCGGGTTCGCCGGGGCCCTGCGGGAGCGCACGCTGGCCGAGCAGGACGCCATCGCACAGGCAGCGCTGACCGCCCAGGGCGCGGTGGCGCAGGCCCTGCACACCAGTGAGGCCCGCTTCCGGGCGGTCTTCGAGGGCGCGGCCATAGGGATCGGCATCGCGGATCTCCGTGGCAACGTCCTCCAGGTCAACGGCGCGCTGCTGCGCATGTTCGGCGGTTCCGAGAACCTGGTGCGCGGCCGCAAGGTGACCGAGTGGACCCACCCCGAGGACGCGCCGCAGGTCTGGCGGCTGTACGACGAGCTGGTCCGCGGCGAGCGCGACCACTACCACGTCGAAAAGGCCTTCTACCGGCCCGACGGAACGGTCCTGTGGACCAACCTCACCGTGTCCCTGCTTCGGGACGCGGACGGCTGCCCGCAGTACCAGCTCGCGCTCATGGAGGACACCACCGAGCGGCGCCTGCTGAATCTGAGGCTGCGGTACGAGGCCACGCACGACGCCCTCACCGGGCTGCCCAACCGCACCCTCTTCTTCGAGCGTCTGGAGAAGGCGCTCGCGGCGGGCGAGGGCCACCGGTTCGGACTGTGCTACCTCGACCTGGACGGCTTCAAGACCGTCAACGACAGCCTCGGGCACGCGGCCGGCGACCGGTTGCTCGTCGAGGTCGCCGACCGGCTGCAGGCCTGTGCGACCGCGCCGGGCGAGATGGTCGCGCGCCTCGGCGGGGACGAGTTCGTCGCGCTGACCACCGGGCCCGACACCGAGCGCGAGGTGGACGAGCTCGCCGGGCGCATCCTGAACGCGCTGGTCACCCCGATCAGCGTGGACGGACGCGAATTGACCGTGCGCGGCAGCATCGGCATCGTCGAGGGACCCGCGGGGGAACGCGGCCCGGCGGAGGTGCTGCGCAGCGCCGACATCACCATGTACCGGGCCAAGTCCGCGGGCGGCAACCGCTTCGAGCTCGCCGACCCGGAGGCGGACGCCCGCGTCATCACGCGGCACGGACTGACGACGGCGCTGCCGACGGCCCTGGACCGGGGCGAGTTCTTCATCGAGTACCAGCCGCTGGTGCACCTCGGCGACGGCACCGTGCACGGCGCCGAGGCACTGGTGCGCTGGCTGCACCCGCAATACGGTGTGCTCGGCCCGGACCGTTTCATCCCGCTCGCCGAGCGGACCGGGCTGATCGTCCCGCTGGGCCGCTGGGTTCTCGCCGAGTCGGTCCGCCAGGCCCGTGCCTGGCAGGAGAAGTACGCCCAGACGGGACCGCTGCGCATCAACGTCAACCTGTCACCGCGCCAGCTCAGCCATCCGGGGCTTGTCTCCGACACCGTCGACATCCTGCAGCAGTCGGGCCTCGAACCGGACGCGCTCTGCCTCGAGGTGACCGAGTCGGCACTCATCGGTGCCGACGACGACCTGCTCAAACCCCTGCGGCGGCTGGCCGAGATGGGGGTGGACATCGCCCTGGACGACTTCGGCACGGGCTACTCGAACCTCGCCAACCTGCGCCGCCTGCCGGTCCGGGTCCTCAAGCTGGACCGTTCCTTCACCCAGAGCATGCAGCAGTACCCGGCGGACCCCGTCGATCTCAAGATCGTCGAAGGGATCGTCTCCCTGGCCCACAGCCTGGACCTCGCGGTCACGGTCGAGGGCGTGGAAACCGGCGCCCAGGCCGAACAGCTGCGGATCCTCGGCTGCGACACGGCCCAGGGCTGGTACTACGCCCGCCCGGGCCCGCCCGAGCGACTCCACGACCTGGCACTGGTGGACGCGACCGGCTGACGGGCTGATCCGTCCGCCCCTGCACGGGGGGCGGGCCCCGCACGAGGACGGGCCGCGTCGCGGGCGAAGGGCTCACCGGCCCACCCGCGATTCGCCCTGCCCGTATTCGGCGACCGGTCCGGCCGGCGGCGCGCGGTCTCTCTCACCGTCGCGCAGTTCCGCCACGGCCTCGGCGACGTCATGGTGCAGGCCGAGTCCGGCGACGTACGTTCGCGCTGCCCGGCCCAGAACCTCGTCCCCACGTGGTGAACGAAGAGGGCGCCCCTGCTGAGGACCACGGCCGGGTCCGCATCCCGGTGCGCCTGCCCGGCGCAAGATCCACCGCGCCACGCTTACCCAAGCCGGCCTGCACTGCGCCGGCCCCGTGACCGTCGGCACCGCCCTGCTCTTCGCACACGGGAAGAGCCATCACAGCCGCCTGTAGTTGACGCGTCAACCACATCGAGAGATAATTGACGCGTCAAGTAGTTGTCGGTCGTGCCGCACGCGGCCGGAGAGCGCAGCAGGAGGAGTCCATGACGGCCCAAGGCTTCGAACTGGGGCTCAACTCGTTCGGGGAGGTCGCCACCGATGGCGGCGGCACGCTGAGCGACGCCGAGACCGTTCGCCTGATCGTCGAGGAGGCCAAGCTCGCCGAAGCCGTGGGGCTCGACGTGTTCAGCATCGGTGAGCACTACCGCCGGGGCCACAACGACAGCGCCACCCCCGTCCTGCTCGCCGCGATCGCCACCGCGACGGAACGCATCCGGCTCGGCACCTCGGTGACCGTGTTGAGCACGAACGATCCGGTGCGGCTTTACCACGAGTTCTCCACCTTGGACGCCGTCTCCAACGGGCGTGCCCAGCTCGTACTCGGCCGGGCATCAGCCACCGACTCGTTCCCGCTGTTCGGCTACGACCTCGCCGACTACGAGGAGCTGTTCGAGGAGAAGCTGGACCTGTTCATGCGTCTGCAGCGCGAGGAGACGGTGACCTGGTCGGGGAAGTTCCGGCCGCCGCTCGTCGAGCAGCAGCTGCATCCCCGGATGCCGCCGGGCGGCATCCCCACCTGGATCGGTGTGGGAGGCAGCCCGAACTCCGTGGTCCGCGCCGCCCGCTACGACCTGCCCCTCATGCTGGCCATCATCGGCGGGCGCCCCCAGCGGTTCGCCGGCCATGTCGAGCTCTACCACCGCACTCTCGAACAGCTCGGACACGCCAGGCGACCGGTCGCCCAGCACTCGCTGGGGATGGTCGCGGACACCGACGAGGAGGCACTCGAGACCTGGTGGACGTACTGGCAGCCGCTCGTGGCCCAACTCGCGGCGGAACGCGGGTTCTACAAGCCGACCCGTGAGCGCTACCTGCAGGAGGTCGACTCGGGCGCGCTCTTCGTCGGCTCACCCGAGACCGTCGCCCGCAAGATCGCCACGATGGCCCGCGACCTGCGGCTGAGCCGTTTCGACCTCAAGTACGACGTACTGAACCTGCCCCGCGAAGCCCGGGCCCGCACCATCGAGCTGCTGGGCCGCGAAGTCGCCCCGCGGGTGAAGCAACTGCTCACGAAGGAGCCCACCCATGTCTGATCTCGTCTTCGGTCTGGACACGTTCGGTGATGTGCCGCAGGACGACTCCGGGACCCCGGTGTCCGACGCACGAGCCATCCGGCAGGTCGTCGACGAGGCCGTTCTCGCGGAGGACACCGGCGTCGACGTCATCGCCCTCGGTGAGCACCACCGCCCGGAGTTCGCGATCTCGACTCCCGAGACCGTCCTCGCCGGCATCGCCACCCGTACCGACCGCATCCGTCTGGGCTCCGGTGTGACCGTGCTGAGCTCCGACGACCCGGTCCGCGTCTTCCAGCGCTTCTCCACCGTGGACGCGCTCTCGAACGGCCGGGCCGAGGTCATCCTCGGGCGAGGCTCCTTCACCGAGTCGTTCCCCCTCTTCGGATACGACCTGAGCGACTACGACGTGCTGTTCGAGGAGAAGATCGAGCTCTTCGCCAAGCTGCTGGAGGAGAAGCCCGTCACCTGGAGCGGCACCAAGCGGGCTCCCCTCGACAACGCCGACGTCTTCCCCAAGACCGAGTCCGGGCACCTGACGACCTGGGTCGGAGTCGGCGGTACGCCCCAGTCGGTCATCCGCACCGCGCAGTACGGGTTCCCGCTCATGATCGCCATCATCGGCGGCACCCCGGAGCGCTTCGCGCCGTACATCGACCTCTACCAGCGCGCCACCGACAAGTTCGGCACGACCGCTCATCCGGTCGGGATGCACTCGCCGGGCTTCATCGCCGACACGGACGAGGAGGCCCGGGAGCTGCACTGGCCGCACTACCGGGTCATCCGTGACCGCATCGGCGCGCTGCGGGGCTGGCCGCCGATCCGCAAGGAGGAGTACGACGCCGAGATCGAGCACGGCTCCCTCTACATCGGCTCTCCCGAGACGGTCGCCCGCAAGATGGCCCGCGCCATCAAGGCACTCGGCGTCGGCCGGTTCGACCTCATCTACACCACGGGGGCACAACCCATCAGCGCCCGTCTGCGCGCCGTGGAGCTGTACGGCACCAAGGTGGTCCCGATGGTCCGCGACATCCTCGCCGGCTGACGCCATGAACGGAGAAGACATGGACACCGCCACTGTGCGCACCGTCGGCATCCTGGGCGCGGGCAAGGTCGGGACCGTGCTGGCTCGACTCGCCCTGGCAGCCGGCCATCGCGTGCTCATCGCCGGATCCGGCGACCCCGCCAAGATCGCCCTCACCGTCGAAGTCCTCACGCCCGGCGCTGTCCCGGTCGCCGCCGCGCAGGCCGCGGCGGAGGCGGACGTGGTCGTCCTGGCGCTCCCGCTCGGCAAGTACCGCAGCATTCCCGCCGAAGCGCTGCGGGGCAAGCTCGTCATCGACGCGATGAACTACTGGTGGGAGGTCGACGGCATCCGCGAGGACCTCACCGACCCGCTCACCTCCTCGAGCGAGATCGTGCAGGCGTACCTGCCCGGAGCGCGTGTGATCAAGGCGTTCAACCACATGGGGTACCACGACCTCGAGGACGAGGCCCGGCCCGCGGGGGCGCCGGGACGCAAGGCGATCGCGATCGCCGGTGACGATCCCGACGACCTCGCCACCGTCGCGCACCTCGTCGACGCAGTCGGCTTCGACCCCGTCGTGGCGGGCCCTCTCGCCGAGGGAGTGCGGCTCGAACCGGGCACCGAGCCTTTCGGCGCCGATGTCGGTGCCGGGGAACTGCGCGCGATGCTCGACCGCTTCCCGGAATCGGACCGTGGACGGACCGTGCTCAGCGCACGGACGGCCGCCGCGGCGTCGACCGGACAGGCCGCCTGACCCTCGCTCCGCGAGGGCCGCGCCGAACGCGGGTCGAGCGCCGCCCGACATGCTTCGGGACGAAGTCCGAGTCCTGCGCGGCCGCACGGCAGGTAGAGACGAGGCCCCCACCCGGATCCCCGGTGGGGCCTCGTCGTTGTCCGTTCCGCTCTCGGTGTCACCGGCCCGGTGATGTGTGTCTCTGACGACCGCGTCCGGGCCGCTGCCCGGGCTCCCGCCCCCGTGATCGTGCGATGAGCCACTCCATGGTCAGCGCCTCAAGAGGAAGTCGAACACCGCCTGGCGGCCCTTGTCGCTCGCCGCCCTGTTCTGCACCGAGTGCGCGGCACCCGGCACCACCACGACCCGAGCTCGCGGCGTCAGCTTCTTCTGGTCGTACAGCCATTCAAGCGGCGTCGACAGATCCCGGTCGCCGCCGAGCAGCAGTACCGGTACGCCCGGAAGCCGGCGGTGCTCCGGCGGCAGCGGCGGCACCGGAGTGCGCGGCCAGTGCAGACAGCTGAGCATCGAGCCGAGGCCCGTCGCGGTGGCCGCGTCGAAGGGGCCGTAGTCGGCCGGCGTCAGGTCCGCGCCCGCCTTCTCCAGCGCCTCCTGGCGCCCCGCCACCGGTGTGTCCGCCCTGCCCCACGGATAGCGCCCGTCCAGGCACAGGGTCGAGGCGTGCAGCCCCTGGCTCAGCTCCTCCGCGGTGGCCGCGCTTCCCTCCCGTACGCCCGCGATCAGGCCCTGCAGCTCTCCGGGGTCGCCGCCCGCTGCCTGGTGCAGGGCGTCGATCATCGCCGCGTAGTCCGGGTCCACGAACTCCCAGGTGGTCAGGGTGTCCAGGACGTCGACGCCGTTGCCGTACGTGTCCACCACCTTGGCCAGATCCGTCGCCGGGTCCGTATGGCAGCCGATCGCCGCGCATGCCTCCGTCAGCACACGCGGCGCCGCTCGCATGGCGGCGCGGTCCATCGGGTCGTAGCCGGTCTGCGGCACCACCGAGTCCAGCACCATCCGGGCCACGTGCTGCGGGTGCGCCAGGGCGTACCGCTCGGCGGTGTACGTGCCGTACGAGACACCGTCCAGCGTCATCTTCCGCACGCCCAGCGCCCGGCGCAGCAGATCCAGGTCGGCGACCGTGTCGTTCGTACCGTAGAAACGGCGGTCGGGGCCGATGGCCGCGGCACAGTCCGTCACCGCCCCCGCGGTGGGCGGCGTGAGATCGGACGACCCCATCTCCTTCTGCAGCTGCGGGCATTGCAGCGCGCCCGCACCGGTGCCGCGCTGGTCGACCATGACGAGCCGGTAGTCCTTCAGCAAGGGCGCCAGCTTCTTGCTCAGTCCTTCCACGAACGGCACACCCGGCTGCCCCGGACCGCCCGTCAGGAACAGCAGTACGCCCTTCGGGGCCTTCACGTTGTCCGCCATCGCGACCTGCAGGCCCAGCCGGCCCCGCACGCCGCCGCTGTGGTCGAGCGGGACCGTCAGCGTGCCGCAGCTGAAGCCCTCCAGCCCGGGGCAGGCCGCGACGCCGGAGAGTCCCCCGTGCTCCCCGGCCGACGCCGCGGCCGCCCGGTCCTGGGCTGTCGAGGTGCAGGTCCCCGACAGCATCAGCGCGCCGGCGGCCAGCGCGACCGTCGCCAGCGCTCTGGGCCTCCGCATCCCGCGCACCCGTGCCTTCCCGATCCGCTGTGTTCTCCGCATCCCCGGCATCCCCCCGGCTCTCGCGCGCCTCCGCGCCCCCTTGTCCTCGTCGGCCACAAGACTGCGCGGAGCAGGCCCCCCGGGGCAGCTTTCGTGCCACGATTCGAGCAGATTCGAAGGGACACGGGGCAAAGGGACACGGGACAAAGGGACTTGGGCGAGGGGGAGCCGTGATCGAACTCACCGTGGACGCCGCCGGGCTGGCCCGCTCCCGCTTCGCGGTCTCACCGTTGCACGAGGTCGCGGCGACGCTGCTGCCATGGGGCGTGTGCCCGGGCTCGGACGCCGATCCGTGGGTCACACGCGCCCGGCGCGTGCTGCGCCGTGCCGGTCTGCCGCTGCTGTCGGAGCTGGCCCTGGACGGCGGCGGGTATGTGCCGGATTTCCTCAGTCCGCATCCGTCCGGGCCCGCACCCACCGTCGAGGAGGAACTGGAGCGGGTCCGGTCCACGCCGCCCGAGCGGGTCGTGGGCGAGCTGGAAGCGCTGCGCGACGGCCGCCCGCGCAGCGGCCTGGCCGGGTCGGAGCTGCCGCCGGAGGTACGACGGGCGATGGCCCGGGGCGGCGGTTATGTCGCACGGCAGGCCGCGGAGGAACTCCGGCGCTACTGGGACCTGGCCTTCGCCCCGCACTGGGAGGACGCGAAGGCCGCCCTCGAATCGGAGGTCGACCGGTGCGCCGGTGTGCTGGCGCGGCGTGGCGCGGCCCGGCTCTTCAACTCGCTGCACCCCGGTATCCGGTGGGCCGACGGCACGCTGCGCGTCGACAGCCGGTTCACGGTGGGGCTCGCCGTGCCCCTGGTCGTCGTGGTGCCGTCGCTCGTGGCGGCGGGGCCGGGCGTGTCCGTGGACCCGGTGCGGGACGGGCAGAGGCCGCCGATGGTGGCTTATCCCGCGCGCGACAGGCCCACCGCGCCGACGACCTCCTCCGCCGAGCTGGCCAGGCTGCTCGGACCCACCCGCGCCGGGCTGCTCGCGGCGCTGGCGCGACCGGCCTCCACCGCGCAACTCGCGGCACGTCATTTCCTCAGTCCCGCAACGGTGTCGTACCACCTGGGCGTGCTACACCGGGCGGGACTCGTCGCACGCGCCCGGTCCGGGCGGGCCGTGCTCTATCGCCGCACCCCGGAGGGATCCCGGCTGACGGGAAGCCGGTAGGCACGGCCCCCGGTGGCGCCGCCGTCCGGTCCCCGGAGCGCAAGCCGGCCGCTCACCGCTCCAGCAGCATCCGCTGAAGCTCCCTGGCCGCGCGCGGCGGGGCCACGTCGCTGCGGTGGGCCAGGGCGATGGTGCGGTACAGGCCGGGCCGGGCCAGCGGGGTAACGCGCAGACCGCGTCCGGAGCGGGTGGCGATCATGCGCGGGACGACGGCGACGCCGAGACCCGCCCGTACGAAGCCGAGGACCGCGTCCATCTCACCGCCCTCCACCGCGAACTCCGGCTCGAAGCCTTCGGCGCGGCAGGCCGCCACCGTCAGTTCCCGCAGGTCGTAGCCATGGCGGAACATGACAAGACGCTCGCCCTCCAGGTCCGCGATACGCACGGTGCGGCGGCTGCCACCGGGTCTGGGCTCGTCGGGCGAGGACACCACCACCAGATCCTCGCGCAGCAGCTCCACCGTGCTCAGCGCGGGGGAGGGGGTGGGCAGGGGCAGCACGATCAGGGCCAGGTCGAGGGCGCCGCGCGCCAGTTCCCGGACCAGGTCGTGGGAGCCGCCCTCCTCGATCAGCAGCTGGATTCCGGGGTAGCGGTCGTGGAAGGCGCGCAGCACGTCCGGCAGCAGTCCGGTGCACACGCTCGGCGTCGCACCCAGGCGCACCCGGCCGCGGCGCAGCTGCGCCATTTCCTGCACCTCGTGCCGCGCCGTCTCCGCGTCGGCGAGGATGCGGCGGGCCAGCGGCAGCAGCGCCTCGCCCGCGTCCGTGAGCGTGATGTTGCCACGCGCCCGCAGGAACAGATCGGCGCCCAGCTCCCGCTCCAGCGCCCTGATCTGCTGCGACAGCGACGGCTGGGCGACATGGACGAGGTCGGCGGCCCGCGTGAAGTGCCGGGTCTCGGCGACCGCCACGAAGTACTGGAGCTGCTGGAACTGCACCTCACCAGCATAGGGCCTGCCTATCGAAACCAGGCGGACCATGTCTTGGACCGATGACAACCCCCCGCCCTAGCGTTCTGCCATGGCTCTGGCAACGCGGACGGACCGACGGCCGTCCATGGCACGCACCGTGTGGGACTCGACCGTCGGCAAGAAGACCGTGATGGCGGTCAGCGGGCTGATCATGCTGCTGTACCTGGTCGCCCACATGTACGGCAACCTGAAGATCTACTTCGGGGCAGGCGACTTCAACCACTACGCCCACTGGCTGCGCACCATCGGCGAGCCCTTCGTGCACTACGAGTGGACGCTCTGGATCATCCGGATCGTGCTGATCGTCGCCGTGGTCGCGCACGCCGTCTCCGCGTACCAGCTCAGCCGCCGCGATATCAAGGCGCGCCCCAGCAAGTACGTGCACACGAGGCCGCGGGCGAGCTATGCGACCCGCACCATGCGCTGGGGCGGGATCATCCTCGGCCTGTTCATCGTCTGGCACATCCTCGACCTGACCACCGGCACCGTGCACTCCGGCGGCTTCCAGGAGGGCCACCCGTACCAGAACGTCGTCGACACCTTCTCCACGTGGTACGGCGACGTCATCTACATCGTGGCGATGCTCGCCCTCGGCCTGCACATCCAGCACGGCTTCTGGAGCGCCGCCCAGACCCTCGGCGTCGGCAGCCGCACCCGGGACCGCGCCCTGAAGACCACAGCCAATGTCCTCGCGCTGTTGCTCACGGCCGGTTTCATCGCCGTGCCCGTGGGCGTCATGACCGGAGTGGTGAGCTAGAGATGACTTCCTATGCGGACTACGCGACCGGTGAGCCGGTCGCCGACACCAAGGCCCCGTCCGGCCCGGTCGGCGAGCGCTGGGACAAGCGCCGTTTCGAGGCCAAGCTGGTCAACCCGGCCAACCGGCGCAAGCACACGGTGATCGTCGTGGGCACCGGCCTCGCCGGCGGCTCCGCGGGCGCCACCCTCGCCGAACAGGGCTACCACGTGGTCCAGTTCTGCTACCAGGACTCCCCGCGCCGCGCCCACTCGATCGCCGCGCAGGGCGGTATCAACGCCGCGAAGAACTACCGCAACGACGGCGACTCGATCCACCGCCTCTTCTACGACACCGTCAAGGGCGGCGACTTCCGGGCCCGCGAGTCCAACGTCCACCGCCTCGCCCAGATCTCGGTCGAGATCATCGACCAGTGCGTGGCACAGGGCGTGCCCTTCGCGCGCGAGTACGGCGGGCTCCTCGACACCCGCTCCTTCGGCGGCGTGCAGGTCTCCCGCACCTTCTACGCCCGCGGCCAGACGGGCCAGCAGCTCCTCCTCGGCGCCTACCAGGCGCTCGCGCGGCAGATCGCCGCCGGCAACGTGGAGATGCATCCGCGTACCGAGATGCTCGATGTGATCGTGATCGACGGGCGGGCCCGCGGCATCGTCGCCCGCGACCTGATCACCGGAAAGATCGACACGTACTTCGCGGACGCCGTGGTCCTCGCCTCCGGCGGCTACGGCAACGTCTTCTATCTGTCGACCAACGCGATGAACTCCAACGCGACCGCCATCTGGCGGGCCCACCGGCGCGGCGCCTACTTCGCCAACCCCTGCTTCACACAGATCCACCCCACCTGCATCCCGCGGACCGGCGACCACCAGTCCAAGCTCACGCTGATGAGCGAGTCGCTGCGCAACGACGGCCGGATCTGGGTGCCGAAGGCGAAGGGCGACAACCGGCCGCCGAACGAGATCCCCGAGGACGAGCGCGACTACTACCTCGAGCGCATCTACCCGTCCTTCGGCAACCTGGTACCCCGCGACATCGCCTCCCGCGCCGCCAAGAACGTCTGCGACGAGGGCCGTGGCGTCGGACCCGGCGGCCAGGGCGTCTACCTCGACTTCGCGGACGCGATCAAGCGCATGGGCCGCAAGAAGGTCGAGGAGAAGTACGGCAACCTCTTCGACATGTACGCGCGGATCACCGCGGAGAACCCGTACGAGGTGCCGATGCGGATCTACCCCGCGGTGCACTACACGATGGGCGGCCTGTGGGTCGACTACGACCTGCAGACCTCGATCCCGGGCCTGTTCGCCGTCGGCGAGGCGAACTTCTCCGACCACGGCGCGAACCGCCTCGGCGCCTCCGCGCTGATGCAGGGGCTCGCCGACGGCTACTTCGTCCTCCCGTCGACGATCAATGACTACCTCGCCCGCAACCCGCACCAGGACCAGGTCACGACCGACCACCCCGCCGTCCAGGAGGTGCTCGCCGAGACGGAGGACCGGCTCAACCTGCTGCTGTCCGTCGACGGCGACCGCACCCCGGACTCCTTCCACCGCGAGGTCGGCGAGCTCATGTGGGAGTTCTGCGGCATGGCCCGTACCGACGCGGGACTGCGCAAGGCCCTGGAGCGCATCCCGCAGATCCGTGAGGAGTTCTGGCGGCGGATCAAGGTGCCGGGCACCGGCGAGGAGTTCAACCAGTCGCTGGAGAAGGCCAACCGCATCGTCGACTACCTGGAGCTCGCCGAGCTGATGTGCCTCGACGCGCTGCACCGCTCCGAGTCCTGCGGCGGCCACTTCCGCGAGGAGTCCCAGACCCCCGACGGGGAGGCCGCCCGCAAGGACGACGAGTTCGCCTACGCGGCCGCCTGGGAGTTCACGGGCACCGGCGAGGCGCCCGTCCTGCACAAGGAAGACCTGGTCTTCGAGTACGTCCACCCCACCCAGCGGAGCTACGCATGAAGCTCACCCTGCGCGTCTGGCGGCAGAAGAACGCCGACGCAGAAGGCGCCATGTCCACATACGAGGTGGACGGAATATCGACCGACATGTCCTTCCTGGAGATGCTCGACACCCTCAACGAGGAGCTCATCCTCAAGGGCGAGGACCCCGTCGCCTTCGACCACGACTGCCGCGAGGGCATCTGCGGCGCCTGCTCGCTCGTCATCAACGGCGACGCGCACGGCCCCGAGCGGACCACCACCTGCCAGCTGCACATGCGGTCCTTCAAGGACGGCGACACGATCGACATCGAGCCCTGGCGGGCCTCGGCCTTCCCGGTGGTCAAGGACCTGGTCGTGGACCGCTCGGCCTTCGACCGGATCATCCAGTCCGGCGGCTACATCACCGCCCCGACCGGCGCCGCGCCCGAGGCCCACGCCACGGCCGTGCCGAAGGCGGACGCCGACTTCGCCTTCGAACACGCGGAGTGCATCGGCTGCGGCGCCTGCGTGGCCGCCTGCCCGAACGGCGCGGCGATGCTGTTCACCTCGGCCAAGATCAACCACCTCAATGTGCTGCCGCAGGGCGCGCCCGAGCGCGAGACCCGGGTCCTGGACATGGTGGCCCAGATGGACGCGGAGGGCTTCGGCGGCTGCACGCTGACCGGGGAGTGCGCCACCGCGTGCCCGAAGGGCATCCCGCTCGTCTCCATCACGAACATGAACAAGGAGTGGCTGCGCGCGACCCGCAAGTCGGGCGGTCGCTAGCACCGAGACTGGCCGGCGCCGCTCGGGACGGGGCGGCGCCGGCCGCACGACGTTCGCCGGCACGGTGCGGACGGGCGGGACCGGGCGTGGTGCTCAACCCCGGTCCCGCCGACAGTCGTGCGGAAAGGCGACCCCTGGCATTCAACATTCCCACATCCACTCTCCTGGCTGCGGTTACGCGTAGGCCAACCGGCATCGGAAGAACAGGATCGCGCAGATCGCACTGACACGGTCTGCCGACGCACCGCCGAACCGGCCCGTGACCAGGAGAGAGCCATGACCGGCGTTTCCACGCTCGCCATCCCCCCATCGCCCGTGGCACCCACGCGCTACACCGTCAGCCTCGCCCGTGACGAGGCCGACGTCCGGGCCGCACAGCGGCTGCGCCACGATGTCTTCGCCGGTGAGATGGGTGCCCTCCTGTCCACGCCGCAGCCGGGCCTCGACATCGACCCCTTCGACGCGTACTGCGACCACCTGCTCGTCCGCGACACGGTGACCGACCAGGTCGTGGGCACCTACCGGCTGCTCCCGCCGGAGCGGGCCGCGGTCGCCGGGCGGCTGTACTCGGAGGGCGAGTTCGACCTCACTCCGCTCGACGGCATCCGCTCCGGGCTCGTCGAGGTCGGCCGCTCCTGCGTGCACCCCGACCACCGCGACGGCACGGTCATCGGCCTGATCTGGGCGGGCATCGCCCGCTACATGGTCGACGGCGGCCACGAGTGGCTGGCCGGCTGCTGCTCCCTGCCGCTCGCCGACGGCGGCACCATGGCCGCCGGCACCTGGGAGCGCGTCCGGAACAAGTACCTGGCGCCCGAGGAGTACCGCGTACAGCCGCTGCTGCCCTGGCGCCCCGAGGTCGAGGCCCCGGCCGGGCACGCCGAGCTGCCCCCGCTGCTGCGCGGCTATCTGCGCCTGGGCGCCTGGGTGTGCGGCGAGCCCGCGCACGACCCGGACTTCGGCGTCGCCGACCTGTACGTCCTGCTGTCGATGCGCCGGGTCAACTCGCGCTACCTGCGGCACTTCCTCTCGCTCGTCCCGGCGTGATGAACACCCGGATCGGTGTGAGGGACATGTCCCGCCCCGGATTGACGCTGCGCCCGCGCCGTGCGGCGCTGCTCGCGAACGCGACGGCGCTCCCCGCCGTCGCGCCGGTCACCGAGCGACCGCGCCCCGGCAGCGGCCGCAGGGCCCCTGCCCCGGTGAGCGCCTGGCTGCCGAGCGCACCGTGCTCGCCCATATCCTGCGTGGACGGCACGGCCTCGGCGGCCACCGCACCGCTCGCCGTCCTGCGGCTGGTGAGCGTGCTGACCCTGCTCATCGCCGGGATCGCACTCTTCCCGGCGGCGCGCCTGCTCTCCGCCGCACGGCGCGCGCGGATCATCAGGGCCTGGTGCCGGGCGGTGGTGCGCGCCGCGGGCGTCCGGCTCCGGATCACCGGTGCCGCCCCGCAGGACGGCGGTCTGCTGATGGTCGCCAACCACATCTCCTGGATGGACATCCCGTTGCTGGCCGCCGTCCGTCCGGGCCGGATGCTGGCGAAGACCGAGATCCGGCAGTGGCCGGTGGCCGGTGCGCTCACCGCGAGCAGCGGGGCGCTGTTCATCGATCGTGACCGGCTGCGGGCGCTGCCCGACACGGTCGCCCGCATCGCGAACGGCCTGCGTGCCGGATCGGCGATCGTGGTCTTCCCCGAGGGGAGCACCTGGTGCGGGCGGGCGCAGGGGTACTTCCGCCGGGCCGCCTTCCAGGCGGCGCTGGACGCGGGTGTCCCGGTGCAGCCGGTGCGTCTGCACTACCGGCTCGACGGGGGCTCCGCCACCACGGCGCCCGCGTTCGTGGGCAGTGACTCGTTGCTGACGTCGGTGTGGCGGGTCGTCTCGGCGCGGCGGCTCGTCGCGGAGGTCCGGGTCACTCCGCTGCTGGTGCCGGACGCCGGCACCGACCGTCGGGCCCTGGCCTTCGCCGCGGAGCGGGCCCTGGACCTGCCGGCCGGCGGGCACGCGGACCTGCCTGCACATCACTGATGTTCTGACGCCCGTCCCCGGGCCGGGAGGTGTCCCGGCCCGGGCGGACGGACGCATGGAGGTGCGGCGCCCGCGCGCTGACCTCCGACGAGCCGGCCGCCCCTGTCGACGTGCACGGCCCGTTCGAGGCCGTCCGGGTGGGACCTGATCTCGGCCCTTGTCTCGGCCATTGCTACGGTTCACCGGTGTCCGAATCTTCACGCGATACGGCCGAGGGCGCCGGGTGGGGCGCCGAAGAGCGCGGTGAATACCGCGCATTGATGCCACGTCAGGTCGAGAAGGTCTACTGGCTGAACCCCAAGACGCTCTGGGCGGCCCGCAACGGCGTGCTGGCCTCCTGGTTCGGCGACCCCACCGGAGGCACCCGAAGCCGCTGGGTGAAGCAGCAGGAAGCGGCGGGCGCGCCCACCGACAAGGTGATCCGGCGGCACACCGCGGACCGCTTCTCGTTCATGGTCCTCGGAGACACGGGCGAGGGCGACGACCCCCAATACGCCGTGGTGCCCGGCTTCCTGAAGATAGGTCAGGACACGGACTTCGCGGTGATCGCCAGCGATGTCATCTATCCGGTGGGGACCACCGCCGACTACGGCACGAAGTTCTTCCGCCCCTACCAGGGGTATCCGGCGCCCATCTACGCGATACCCGGCAACCACGACTGGTACGAGGACCTGTACGGGTTCATGCGCGTCTTCTGCGACGCCGAGCCGCCGGCACCGGCCCCCGCGCCGTGCCCGCTGAGCCGGGCCGGGCTGCGCTCCCTGCTATGGCACAGACCGGCCGAGCCGGACGGGCAACTCATCCAAGAAGCACAGGCGTTGCGCCCGGACCCGGCCCAGCAGGCCGTTCAGCCCGGCCCCTACTGGGCGATCGACGCCGGACGCGTCCGCATCATCGGGATCGACACCGGCCTGCTGGGCACCATCGACGCCGAACAGGGCCGCTGGCTGCGGGAGGTCTCCAAGGGCCCCCGCCCCAAGATCCTCGTCACCGGCTCCCCCCTGTACGTGGACGGTGAACACCACCCCTGTCCCATCGAGGGCGGCGGCACGGTCGACGACATCGTCCGCGACCCGGACCACCACTACGTCGCGGCGATAGGCGGCGACATCCACAACTACCAGCGCTATCCGGTGGAGGTGGACGGCCGCACGATCCAGTACGTGGTCTCCGGCGGCGGCGGTGCGTTCATGCACGCCACCCACACCATCCCGCGCGTGTCCATCGCGAACGTGACCGAGAAGGACTTCCGCTGCTATCCGCTGCGGGGCGACTCGCTGGCCTTCTACAGCAGGCTCTACGGGCGCCGTCTGCGGCTGCGCCGCTTCTTCACCCTCACCGAGGCGGAGGCGATGGCTGTCATCGCCGAGCGGCTCGGCATTCCGCCCACCCGCACCCCGGGGGGCCCGGTCCGGGTCACACCGCGCGTCCGACTGGTCGCAGGACTGTTGGGGGCGGGGCGCCGTCCCGAACGGGCCTCCCGCTTCCGGCTCCCCGTGCGCAAGATCTACACCCGGCTCTTCTCCCCGGGCTCGGCCACCTACAGCCCGCCGTTCTTCAAGAACTTCCTGCGCCTCGACGTCACCGCGGAGGCGGTCCGGCTGCGTTGCTTCGCGGCGACCGGCAATCTGCGCCAGGAAGTCGACCCACCGGTCGAGGACGAGGTGACGATCCCGCTGGTGTGACGGCCGGGCCCGGCCACACAACCCGGGCCCCGCGCCGGGGAACCGCCTTCCGGCGGCCATTCGGCAGTACCGTCCTTGCGTGAGAACCGTCGTTCTCATACCGTGGCCGTCAGCTGGAGAACGAGCGTTCTCACGACGGAGATGACATGACGAGCGAATCGCGCCCGCCGTTCCCGCCCTTCACCCGGGAGACGGCCGTGCAGAAGGTGCGGCTGGCGGAAGACGCCTGGAACTCCCGTGATCCGGAGAAGGTCGCCCTTGGCTACACGGTCGACTCCCGCTGGCGCAACCGCGCTGAGTTCATCGACGGCCGTGACGAGATCATCGCCTTCCTCACCCGCAAATGGCGGCGGGAACTGGAGTACCGGCTCATCAAGGAACTGTGGGCCTTCGACGGCAACCGTATCGCCGTGCGCTTCGCGTACGAGAGCCACGACGACTCGGGCAACTGGTTCCGCTCCTACGGCAACGAGAACTGGGAGTTCGACGACAACGGACTGATGCTCAAGCGCTATGCGTGCATCAACGACCTCCCCATCAAGGAGTCGGAGCGCCTCTACCACTGGCCACAGGGACGCCGACCCGACGATCACCCGGGACTCAGCGACCTCGGCCTCTGACGCTCGCGGGCCGGGCCCTGGGCCGTCCCTAGCCCGGCCACCCGGGCGAGCCGCCGGTACGAGTCCAGGAGCGCCGAGCGGTCGTATGTGCTCGTGGTGACGAGCCGTTCCAGGCCGTTACGGTGTGCGCGGATCATAGCGTTGTGCTCGGCGGCCCTGATGCGGGCCCACAGCGCACGTGACCGCCGCTCAGCCTCCGCTAGTTCGGCAAGCCTGAAGTTGCGCTGTATGTCCGCTTCCTTGGCGTCAGCGCTCATCGCGGTCCCTCTCGCTGGCGAGGAACGTAGCGACGGCCGGGAACTGCGCGGCAGCGGAGCGACGTACAGCGTCCTCCTCGCTGTCGATGCCCAGACGCTCCCCACGAAGGTCAGCCACCATGGCCGCGTCTTCCACGGCACGGACGAGGTATTGAACAGCCATGCGGAGTTCAGCGCGCGACGCTGCCGAGTCCGCTGCAAGAGCCTGGGCCCGCCGGGCGTCCTCCCGCGATGTCACCAGGATGCTGGTTTCCATGGCGTCCGCGATTGCGTTCACGATGCCGCTGCCCTGGGGCGTGTACGCATCCTTGCCGTTGTCCTGCCAGGGCAGGCGTCGAAGGGCGTTCATGCTGCCACCACCTCCACGGCCTCCGTGGCCAGCGCGGCTCGGCCAGCGCGGCGGGGCCAGGTCACATGGGCGTTCGTGTGGTCCGTCCACTGGTCGTGACCAGGGACCAGGAAGCAAGGCTCCGCGGCATCACCTGTCAGGTTCTGCGCCAGGCCCGCGGGGACGTGCGCGTCGCAAGTACGCTCTGTCATGTCGACTCCAGTCAGTCGGCCAGGCCCGGGGAGTTCGCCGCTCCGCCGGGCCGCTTTCGTTCCCAAGCCTCAGTGTATCTCGGTGTACTGAAGTGCACGCAAGATGCAGGAAATAGTGAAGTGCACTTCGGTGTACTGCATGGAGATCGACCGCACCCGCGCGATGTGGCCGCAGATCAGGGACGTGATCCTTCAGCGGATCAAGGACGGTACCTACCCGCCCGGCAGCAAGGTGCCAAGCATCGTCGCCATTGCCACTGAGTTCGACGTCGTCAACAGCACCGCGCAGCGCGCCATGGAGGCTGTCCGTGCTGAGGGGCTGACTCGCAGCGAGAAGGGCATGGGGACCTACGTGCTGAAGCGGGAGGAACAGTCCTCCCGCTGACGGAGGTGCCTGCCCGCTGGCAGCGCGTCAGGCTCACACAGGCCCCTGTCCTGTCCCCATTGCTGGGGCAGTTCAGGGGCCGTTCTGCGTTCACGTCTTGGGGCGAAGGCTCCGGCCGCTGCTATGGGGGTGTCTACGATTCCCAGAACCGGTGGTATCCCACTCGACCTCCTGGGCCAGACGCACGGTGTCGCGCAGGGTCTCGGCTCCTTCGTGGCCCTCGCGGATGCGCGAGCGGTCGAGTACCGAGAAGCGGGTTTGTTCGATCACTGAGCTCACAACGGCTTCAACGCCCTGAAGGGTGTGCGATTCCCCGTCCCGGCGGCCTCAGTGATCGGTGACGTTGGCGGTCAGGAGGCGGAGCAGCTGTTTGGCCAGGGCGTCCTGTTCCGGGGTCAGGCCCATGGCGTCGCCGATGGCGAGGGGCACGTCGCGCGCCTTTTCCTGCAGCCGGGCCCCTGCGTCGGTGAGGCGGATGGCGACGGAGCGTTCGTCCTCCGGGCGGCGCTCCCGGTGCAGGAGGCCGCTCGCCTCCAGGCGCTTGAGGAGTGGTGAGAGGGTGCTGGACTCCAGCTGGAGGGCCTGGCCCAGGTCGCGTACGGAGATCGAGTCCTGCTCCCACAGCACGAGCATCACGAGGTACTGCGGATAGGTGAGGCCGAGTGCGTCGAGCAGGGGGCGGTAGCGCGCGGTCACCGCCCGGGATGCCGCGTACAGGGCGAAGCAGAGCTGGTCGTCCAGAAGGAGGGAACCCTCCTCGGCCGGTTCGGCCGTCGGTGCGCTCATGGCATCGCTCCTCGGTCCGGTGGTCCACACAGCGGTCTTCCACCCTAGCTTTCGGCGCCTGTCGCCATTCTATCGAGAGCGAACCGGTTGTGCACGACTTAATCGAGCGCTACTCTTCTGATGTGCCGCAGCCCCCGGTGACAACGCCGGTGGGGTCTGCCCGCGGCACCGGATCCCAGGAGATCGCCATGACCGACGCCACTGGCCCCCGCCCCGTCCTCGAGCCCGCCGCGCAGGCCTTCGCCGAAGCCACCGCCAACCCGCCCTACCTCTTCGACCTCGGTCCGGCCGAGGGCCGCAAGGCCGTCGACGAGGTGCAGTCCGGTGAGATCGAGAAGCCCGCCGTGGACGAGGAGTGGATCACCGTGCCCGGTGGCCCCACCGGCGAGGTCCGCGCCCGTATCGTCCGCCCGGCAGGAGCCACGGGCGTGCTGCCGGTGATCGTCTACATCCACGGCGCCGGCTGGGTCTTCGGCAACGCCCACACCCACGACCGTCTCGTGCGCGAACTCGCGGTCGGCACCGGCGCCGCGGTCGTCTTCCCCGAGTACGACCTCTCACCCGAGGCCCGCTATCCGGTCGCCATCGAGCAGAACTACGCCGTCGCCCGCTGGATCGTCACCGACGGTGCGGGCCACCGCCTGGACGCGGCCCGCGTAGCGGTGGCCGGCGACTCCGTCGGCGGCAACATGACCGCGGCGCTGACCCTGATGGCCAAGGAGCGCGGCGACGTCCCGCTGGTGCAGCAGGTCCTCTTCTACCCGGTGACCGACGCTTCCTTCGACACCGGCTCCTACCACCAGTTCGCCACCGGCTACTTCCTGCGCCGCGACGCCATGGAGTGGTTCTGGGACCAGTACACGACCGACGAGAGCGAGCGCGCCCAGATCACCGCGTCCCCGCTGCGCGCGACCACCGAGCAGCTCGTGGGCCTGCCCCCGGCGCTCGTGATCACCGCTGAGGCCGATGTGCTGCGCGACGAGGGCGAGGCCTACGCGGGCAAGCTCCGCGAGGCAGGCGTTCCGGTCACCGCCGTGCGCTACCAGGGCGTCATCCACGACTTCGTGATGCTCAACGCGCTGCGCGAGACCCACGCCGCCGGTGCGGCCATCGGCCAGGCGGTCGCCGTCCTCCGGACGGCGCTCGGAACGGCCTGATCTCGGCCGGCGCCGAGGGTCCCGGCCCCATGGACGGGCCGGGACCCTCGGCGCACGTCTTCGGCGACGGACCGACGGTCCCGTACCCGCCGGTGTTCTGGAGTGCGCTGCCCCACCCGGGCGTGCGGGTGGACGCGGGCTTGGCCCGGAGCTATGACGCGATATAGCGTTACTCGGAGAGCGTGGCGATGACGGCGGGTGCTCCGGTGTCGTCGCCCGGTGGAGTCTCCGACAGTTGCGGGGTGAGCGGTATGGCGGGAGAGCTCTCGCGGGCCGAGGAGTTCGCGGGGTCCGGAGTGTCACTCGGGTTGCGGGCCTCGCACGCGGACCGCGACCGGGTCGTCGACGTGCTGCGCATCGCGGCGGGGGACGGCCGGCTGACCTCCGAGGAACTCGACGACAGGCTGGAGGCAGCACTCTCCGCGCGCACCGTCGGCGAGCTGTCCGTCCTCACGGCCGATCTGCCGGCCGTCGCCGGGGCGGCAGGCGAGCCCGCCGCCCCGGCGAAGGACTTCATCCGCATCGAGCAGCAGGGCAGTTCGGCCCGGAGGGACGGCGGCTGGGTGGTCCCGCGCCGGATGGAGATCCGCTCGTCGTGGGGCGACGTCACGCTCGACCTCACCCAGGCGGTGATCACGCAGAGTGCCCTGCGGATCGACCTGGACATGCTCGGCGGCTCCCTGGTGCTCATGACCCGTCCGGGAATCGTGGTGGACACCGACTCCCTCACGGTGAGCTACGCCAAGGTCAGGACACAGGGGGCCGGTGGCACCGGGGTGCCGGTGTCCCTGCGTATCGAGCTGGCGGGCGACATCCGGTACGGCCGGGTCGTGGTGCGCTCTCCGCGGCGCACCTTTGCCCAGTGGCTGCTGCGCCGGCCCGCGGCGCGGACCTCACCGACCGGCTGCTGACCCCGGGTCGGCGGGTCCGGCGCCACGTGCCCATGGACCGGGCGCCGTCCGTGTGTGCGCCGCGTCAGCCGACGTGGACCTTCGGCCGCCGCTTGCGGTCGTGCTCTGCCTCCCGCAGCACCTCCCGGGTCACGGGTGCCACCTCGCCCTGGCCGAAGAGGAAGAAGCGCAGGAAGTTGGTGAAGGGACTGCCCTCGGTCCACTCGAAGTACATGTGCGGGATGCAGCCGGTCATGTCCCGGGCGTGCAGCAGCAGAGCGGCGAGGGCGTTGGGGATGGAGGACGACTCCAGTGTGAGCACGCGGTAGCGGCCGTGCAGCACCTCGCCGCGGACGGTCAGACCGGCCTCGAACTCCGACGGGTCGCCGACCGTCACCTCGACGAAGACGAAGTCGTCCTGCGGCGTGATGTCGTTGTCGGCGCGTATCTGCTCGATCTTGGCGCGGTACTCGGCGACGTCCCGGTTGTCCGGCTCGTTGGCGATGAACCGGATCTTGCGGCTGGCGATGTCCCGGACGAAGCGCTCGGCCAGGGTGTCCAGGGTCACGCTGGTCACCCGCAGCTCGAAGGCGCGGGCGAGGCGGGAGAGCAGCGAGAGCAGGATGATCCCGGCGATGAAGCAGGCGCCGATCTTCACACCGTCGGGCCGCTCGATCACGTTGACGACCGTCGTGTAGAGGAAGACGGCCGAGATGATCGCGAACACGATGGTCCATCTGCGCTGTGCGGCCTTGCGGGCGGCGATGGTCACCGCGATCGCCGCGGAGCTGATCAGGACCAGCACACCGGTGGCGTAGGCGCCGCCCTGGGCGTCCACATTGGCGTCGAAGATCCAGGTGACCAGGAAGGCGACCAGCGTGAAGACGATGACCATGGGCCGCACGGCGCGCGCCCAGTGCGGGGCCATGCCGTAGCGGGGCAGGTAGCGCGGCATCAGGTTGAGCAGGCCGGCCATCGCGGAGGCTCCCGCGAACCACAGGATCGCGATGGTGGAGACGTCGTAGACCGTGCCGAAGGCGTTCCCCAGGTATTCGTGCGCCAGGTAGGCCAGCGCGCGGCCGTTGGCCTGGCCGCCCGTCTGGAACTCCTTCTCCGGGATCAGCAGGGTGGTGATGAAGCTGGTGGTGATGAGGAAGCCGCTCATGATGACCGCGGCGGTGGTCAGCAGCTTCTTGGCGTCCCGGATCCGGCCGGTGGGCCGCTCCTCCGTGTCGCCGGCGTCGCCCTGCACATGCGGCATGACGGCGACACCCGTCTCGAAGCCCGACAGACCCAGCGCCAGCTTCGGGAAGACGATCAGCGCCACACCGATCATGACGAAGACGTTCCCGTGCTCGGTGGTAAGGGCGCCCGTCCAGTCGGTGACCACATGGCCGGCGGTGGCCACATGCCACAGGCCCACGACGACCACCACGGCGTTCAGCGCGAGGTAGATACCGACCAGGGCGAAGGCGACGCCGATCGCCTCCAGGAACCCCTTGAGGAACACCGCGCCCAGCAGGGCGATGAGCACCAGGGTGATGATCATCTGGTGGCCGTGGAGGGTGCCGGTCAGATGCGGGTTCTCGATCAGGTGGGTGGAGGCGTCGGCGGCCGAGAGTGTGATGGTGATCAGGAAGTCGGTGGCGGCGAAGCCCAGCAGGGTGAGGACGAAGAGCTTGCCCTGCCAGAACGACAGCAGCCTTTCCAGCATGGCGATGGAGCCCTCGCCGTGCGGGCTCTCCTGCGCCACCCGCCGGTAGACCGGCAGGGCGCCGGCCAGCGTGACGATCACGAGGACGATGGTGGCGATGGGGGAGAGCAGTCCGGCGGCGAGGGCGGCGATGCCGGGCTGGTAGCCGAGGGTGGAGAAGTAGTCGACGCCGGTCAGGCACATCACCCGCCACCAGGGCTGGCCCTTGTGCGGTGACTCGGGCTGGGCGTGCGGAGTCGCGGAGCCCTTGCCCATGTCGGACAGCCCCTCCAGCATCCACGCCCGCAAGCGGCTCGCAGGTGGGTGTTCGGTGGTGGCCATCGGCAATGCTCTCCTGGTGTACGGCTCGGTGCGGGACTGGGCCGTCACACGGACGGCCGCACCAGCGTATGCGGAGAGTGACGCCTGGGCCCACGGATGCGTGGGGCGGGGGTGTCAAGCTTCCGTTAAGAACGACGGGTCGGACATCAATGATGCGTCGAAGCGATATCAGGAACGCATCAAAACGGCAGGCCGCCACTTGTACTGTTACGCGGTGCGTGCGGCGGACCGCCCTGCCCGCGGCGAACACGCTGCGTCATGACGCAGGTGGTCTCCCCCGGCTGCGAGGGGGCTTCCCGCCGCGTGATGGACGTACTCGCGCACCAGCCTGAAACCCGCGGTCCAGGCGAGCAGACGGCTGGCCCGGTTGTGGACCGAGCAGTTCCAGCTCGGGATGTGACCGCGTGCGGTGATGTCCGCGCAGAGAGCGGTGACACAGGCGAGGCCGAGACCGTGGCGGCGGTGTTCGGGGCGGGTGAAGACGGCCACGTCCTCGTACCTGGTGCCGCGGAAGTGCGTACAGGCCACCGTCAGCAGCCGGCCCGTCGCGTCCACAGCCGCCCAGCCGTGACCGGAGGAGGCGAGGCTCGCCGGGCCGCCCCAGGGGGCGTGGATCCACTCCGCCTCGGGGCCGAGCGCGGCCAGGGCGTCGGCGTCCCCGCGGCCGAGACGGCGTACGGTCACGCCCCGCGGGGTGGGGGCGGGCTGCGGATCGACCTGCAGGGTCCAGACCATGCGTTCCCAGGGCGTGAGACGGTCGAAGGCTGCCCGCAGGGTGGGCAGGAAGCGGGCCGGGGCGTCGATGTAGTGGTGTGCCAGGGGTGCCAGGGCCTCGGGGGTGAGCACCTCCGGCGTCCCGCGGAGCACGGTGAATCCCGCGCAGGACACGGCGATTGCACGGGGCTGGACCGGCCGGTCCGCCCACCAGTGGCCGATGCCGGTGCTCAGTACGTGTTCGCCGACGACGGCCGGCCCCGGCGAGCCCGCGGGCAGCCAGCGGGTGAGCGGCGGCAGTTGGTCGGGTACGAGTTCGATCATCGACGCCTCCACGTGAGGACGGTGAAGACGCTTCGACGGCGAAGGAGCTCGGACGGCGAAGACGCTTCGGCGGTGATAGAGGACGGATGGAGCGGGGCGAGCGCCCGTGGCCGGACGCTCGCCCCGCCCTGGGTCGGCGTTACCCCTGGTTGGCCTTTTTGCCGTGGTTCGCCTTCTTCTTGCGGCGGGCCTTCTTCTTCCGGGCTCGCTTGGACATGTGGGTCAACTCCTGTTCTGTGATGTGTTGTTCAAGCGCTGCGGCCGACCAGCAGGTCCGCCAGCTTGTTGAGGCGCTTGACCGTGCGCTCCTCCTGCGCCGCCGGTGCCGGGTCCATGCGTTCGTCGCGGTCGTAGTAGGCGCCGTTGACGATCTCCACCGCCGGGTCGCACAGCCGGACCACAGAGGCGGCACCCTCGGCGGGGGCGACGCCTTCGAGCCCGTAAAGAGACAGGAGCGCCGTGTCGCAGATGCCCGGGTGCACGGAGACGGCGGTGACGCGCAGGTCGGCCGCGAAAACGGTGAGCGCCAGCTGGGACTGGGCATAGGCGGCGAGCCGCGAGTAACGGCGGGCCCGGTTCGGGTCGGACCACTGGATCGACGCCGTCCGGTGCAGGGAGGACGACACGTTCACGACCCGGCCGCCCGGCTCGCTGGTGAGGGCCGGCTCCAGCAGGCAGGTCAGCAGGTAGTGCGCGAGGAAGTTGACCTGGAAGGCGATCTCGTTGCCGTCCGCAGTGATGGTGTGGCGTTCCGGTGCCGCCATGCCGGCGTTGTTCACCAGCACATCCAGGTGCGGGTGTTCACGCACGACGCGGTCGGCCAGCGCCTCGACCTCCTCCAGGTGTGCGAAGTCGGCTGCAAGGGGCCGCAGTTGGGCTGCATCGATGCGGGTCGTGGCGACGAGACGGTCGACGGCCGCCTGCGTCTCCTCGACGGTACGGCCGTGCAGCAGCACGGTGGCGCCGCGCTCGGCGAGCTGGCGGGCGGTCTCCAGGCCGATGCCGGAGGTGGCTCCGGTGATCAGAACGGTACGGGACGAAAGGTCGGACATGGTCCATTCCGGGGATGCGGGCACGCCGGCTCGGCCCGCGCGGGCGGCCGGTGATGTGCGGATACGACAAAGGGGCGCCGGACGTGGATCACGGCGCCCCGAGGGCTACGGAAAACGCGTCGGCGTCAGCGGACGACGGCGGACACGGGCGTTTCCGGGCAGCGAGGCGCACGACAGGTCACGCCGGGACTCGGCGGCCGGTCGAAGAGAAGCCATGCGCTGTTCACGCCGTCCATCGAAGTCGTTCCGCAGGTCCAGGACAAGCCCGACACGTGATCCCATACGCCGATCTGACGTGCGCATACGCGTTCTTGACGGGGCCTTCTCGCTCAGCGGAGGTGAGGCTCAGTGGAGGCTGGGCTCCGGCAAGATCACCACGCTGATCAGCTTGATGCCGGCGAACGGCAGGACTGGTCCGCCGACGTCCGCGGCTCTGTGGCGGCGGAAGGAGAGCCCGACCGCGCGAGGCGTCTGAACTTACCTGCTCAGCGCGGTATTTGCGGCGCTCATACGGGACTCGCGGGCGGCCCGTCAAAGTCCCGTCAAAGCAGCTTGATAAAGCGTCAGGGGCGCGTCAACGCAGGTCGTCCGTGGCCGGAACCGGTCGCAGACTGAGCGGCAACGGGGGACGGGCGACCGTCCGTGGTCTGACGTGGGAGGGACCGTGACCATCACGGCCGGAACAGCGCGTGCCCCGCAAGGGGAAGGCGCGCCACCACGAAAGCCGACGGTCGTCCCGCCCGAGGGGGGGACCGGTTCGCGGCCAAGAGGGGGGCCGCGACCGGGCGGGCGGAGGCCTCGCTTCCGCCGCGAGACCGTGGCCGCGTGGGCCGCTCTGCGCCGCCGCTGCTGGGCCACTCTGCCCGCGCGCCTGCGCTTCCTGCGTGCGGTCACGGTCTCGCTCGCCGCCGCCCTGGCTTTGCTGCTCCTGCTGGCCGGCCTGGCCGCCACCGGTACCTGGGACTCCGTCGCCGGCCGCGACGCGCCCCGCACCACCAGCGCCGCCGACCTGAACCTCGCCCTCAACGACATGGACGCGCAGGCCGCCAACATCCTGCTGTCCAGCGGGGACGCAGGTCGTGGGCGCCTTGTGACGCCGTACGAGAAGGCCGTCGGCTTCTATGGGGCCGCGCGCCGCGAGATCGGCCACGACCTGCGCACCCTGGCCGTCGCAGCCCAGGGCGCCCCAGCCGACGAGCGGACCGTCGAGTCGCTGACCGACGACTTCGCCGAGTACCAGGAACTGATCGGCCGCGCACTGGAGAACGACGCGCGCAGCGGCGGCAAGACGGCCGCACTGGCCGACTACCGCACGGCGACGGATCTGCTCCAGCGGAGCCTGTTGCCGGACGCGCGGCGGCTGGTGGAGTCCAACAACACGGAGTTCAACGGACAGTACGCCCAGGCCCGCTCGACCCTGTCCGCGCAGCTCACCGCCGTGCTGATCCTCGGCGCGCTGCTCCTCGCCGTGCTGGCCGTACTGCAGTGGTATCTGGCCCGCCGCTTCCACCGGATCCTCAATCCCGGTGTGCTCGCCGCCACCGTGTGCACCCTCCTCGCGGTGATCCTCGGATCACAGATGCTCTCCGCCTCCGCGGAACACCTGCGCAGCGCCCGCCGTGACGCCTTCGACTCCGTCGTCGCCCTTTCCCGCGCCCGGGCCATCGCCTACGACGCCAACGCCGACGAGAGCCGCTACCTCCTCGACCCCGAGCGCCACGACCAGTACGCGCGTTCGTTCCTCATCAAGTCCCAGCAGCTGTACGGCATCAAGGGTGCCACCCTCGCGACGTACGACGCAGGACTTGCCGCCACCTGGAACGCCTACCGCACCGACCACCACGACCTGCGCTTCACCGGCGAATTCCGGCGCGAACTTGACAACATCACCTTCCCCGGCGAGCGGATCGCGGCCGAGCGGACCGTCGGCACCTACGCCGTGTACCAGCGCGACGACCGCAAGATCCGCGCCCTGCTCGCGGCCGGCAAGGAGCACGAGGCGGCGGAGTTCTGCATGGGCTGGGAGCCCGGCACCTCCAACGCCCACTTCGGGGAATGGATGGCCGCGCTGGACAAGCTGACGGACATCAACCGGGCCCACTTCGCGTCCTCAGTGCGTGAGGGCCGCTCCGGCGTGAGCGGACTGCTGCCGTGGGCGGGCGGCCTGCTGCTCGCGGCCGCCGCCCTCACCGCCCTGGGACTGCGGCCCCGGCTCGCCGAGTTCCGCTGAGCCCTCCTCGCTCTCAGGCGTCCGCCAGCCTGGCCTCTTCCAGGTCCAAGGAGCGCTGCAGGCGCCTGCGGGTGGTGTCGCTGATCGCGTGCTCGTCGTACAGGCGCTGCAGTTCCACCGTTTCGACCGCGATCAGGTCGCGGCGCAGCTGGCGGTAGACCAGGTCGGCGGATTCGGCGGGCACCACGCCGTTGGTGTCCGTGAGGCGGTCGCGCGCGTCGTCGAGGCGGGCGTTGAGAGCCCGGCGGAGCCGGTCGAGGACGACGTCCGGCGCCGCGTCCAACGCGGCCAGCTCGTCCAGGCGGCGGATACCGGCCCCGGCCAGGCTGCAGCGGGCCGCCGCCTCCTCGCGTTCCGTGTGGTCGGGTTCGAGCGCGATGCCCGAGCGGCGGACGACGGGGGCCAGGGTGAAGCCCTGGACGACGAGGGTGACGACCACGACCGACGTCGTCAGGACGAGCACCAGGGGCCGCTGCGACAGCGCGGCGCCGTGTGCCGTGGTCACCGGGATCGACAGCGCCGCGGCCAGGGGGACGACCCCTCGGGTGCCCGCCCAGGTGAGGACCATCGGCACCCGCCAGTTCATGCGCTGGATCCCGCCCCTGCGCTGCACGACCGCGGACAGGGGCGCCAACCAGAGCAGACGCACGGCGATGAGCGTTCCGGCGACGGCCAGCGCGTACAGCGGCCAGGTCCGGTCGCCGTCGGACAGCGCCCGCACCTGTGCGGGCAGGGCGAGGCCGATCAGGCTGAAGACGACGCTCTCGAGCAGAAACACCACCGTGCCGTACACCGCGTGCAGTTGGAGCCTGATGCGGGCGTTGGTGAGCCGGTCGCCCCGCCCGCCGAGGACCACCCCGGCGACCACGACGGACGTGACGCCGGAGGTGTGCGCGGCCTCCGCGAGGACGTAGGCGGCGTACGGCGTGACCAGGGCGATCACGGTCTCCAGCACCGGGTCCTCGGTGCGCCGCCGGATCAGGGTCACCACTCCGGCCAGCGCGGCACCGATCACCGTGCCGCCGCCCGCGAGCAGCATGAACTCGCCGCCCGCCGCGCCCCAGTCGGCGGCCGCGGAGGCCACGGCGACGCTCACCGCGACCCGGAACAGCACCAGCGAGGTCGCGTCGTTGAACAGGCTCTCCGCCTGGACCAGGACCTGGACCTTGGGCGGCAGCGCCAGCCGCCGGCCGAGCGCGGTGACCGCCACCGGGTCGGTGCTGGCCAGAACCGCGCCGAGGACGAACGCCATGGGCCAGGGCAGCGGCGTCACCAGGGACGCCACGGCGGCCACCGCGGCCGCCGAGGCAAGGACGAGGCCGACGGAGAGAATTCCGACCGGCTTCCACACGGCGCGCAACTCGCGCCACGACATGTCCTCGGCACTCGCGTACAGCAGCGGCGGCAGCACCACGAGCCCGATGACCTCGGGACTGATCTGGATCTCCGGGGTTCCCGGCAGCAAGGCGACGGCCAAGCCTGCCACCACGAGCAGTGAGGGCGCGGGGATACGCCACCGTCGCGCGAAGGTCGCCACGATGGTGGCCAATATCACAAGTGAAAGAACCGTCCCTACGCTGCGCATGCCGTCCCCTGGGCTCGAACGGAGCCACGTTGGCTCCTCGCCGACCAGACTTCCCGGCACACCGCCTTCACCCTATCGGCTCCTGCACTCGTCAAGACAGTGTCAAGGTCCACATGGGCGGCGCCAAGGATCCGCTAACGGCCGTGCCGACGAGGTCACGGAACGGCTTCCGTGGGAGCAGTGACTGCGAGAAGTGACCTGTTCCCCTCCGTGGGAGTTGAGCCAGTGAGCGGAGCGCCTCGGCTGCGATGAGTGACGTACGGCCCGGACGACTGAAGGTGTACCTCGGGGCCGCCCCGGGAGTGGGAAAGACCTACCGCATGCTCGACGAGGGGCGGCGCCGGGCCGCCCGGGGCGCGGACGTGGTGGTCGGGTTCGGGGAGTGCCACGGCCGTCGGCACACCGAGGAGATGTTGGAGGGGCTGGAGATCGTGCCCCGGGCGCGGTGCGAGTACCGCGAGGGGGTGTTCCCCGAGATGGACCTGGACGCGGTGCTGGAACGCCGGCCCGACGTCGCCCTGGTCGACGAACTGGCCCACACGAACGTTCCCGGCGGCGGGCGCAACCCCAAGCGTTGGCAGGACGTGGAACGGCTGCTGGCGGCAGGGGTCGACGTCATCTCCGCCGTCAACATCCAGCACCTGGAGTCCCTGAAGGACGTCGTCGAGAAGATCACCGGGGTGCCGCAGCACGAGACGGTGCCCGACGAGGTGGTACGGCGGGCCGACCAGATCGAACTGGTGGACATTCCTCCCGAAGGGCTGCGCCGCCGTATGGCGCACGGCAACATCTACGCGCCAGAGAAGATCGACGCCGCCCTCGCCCACTACTTCCGGCCCGGGAATCTGACCGCGCTGCGCCAGCTGGCCCTGCTGTGGGTGGCCGACCGGGTGGACGACGCACTGCAGGCGTACCGGGCCGAACACGCCATCGGCCGGGTGTGGGAGACACGCGAGCGGGTCGTGGTCGCCCTCACCGGTGGCCCGGAGGGCGACACACTCATCCGCAGGGCCGCCCGGATCGCCGACCGCTCCGCCGGCGGCGATCTGCTCGCCGTGCACGTGGCCCGCAGCGACGGGCTCGCCGCCGGGGTCTCGCTCGCCTCGCTGGCCCGGCAGCGGCGGCTCGTCGAGGACCTCGGCGGCAGCTACCACTCGATCGTCGGCGACGATGTCGCCACCGCCCTGGTGGAGTTCGCCCGCGCCGAGAACGCCACTCAACTGGTCCTCGGTGCCAGCCGTCGCGGGCGTCTGGAGCGGTTCCTGACGGGTCTGGGCACGGGGGAGACCGTGACCGCGATCAGCGGGGACATCGACGTCCACCAGGTCACGCACGAGCGCGCCGGACGGGGCACCCTGCTGCCGTCGCGTCGCCGCACCCTGTCGACACGCCGCCTGATCGCCGGACCGGTGGCCGGCCTGGTGCTCCCGGTGCTGCTCACCGTCGCCCTTGCCCAGGTGCGCGGCACGCTGAACCTCACCAGCGACGCCTTGCTCTTCCTGCTGGCCGTGGTGGGCGTGGCCTGCATCGGCGGGGTCGTCTCGGCGGTGATCGCCTCAGTGACGGCGTCCCTGCTGCTCAACTACTGGTTCATCCCGCCCATAGGGCAGTTCACGCTGGGCGACCCGAACGCGCTGATCGCACTCGCCGTCTTCGCCGTGGTGGCCGCCGTCGTGGCAGCCGTCGTCGACCGTTCGCTGCGTCTGTCCCGGCGCTCGGCACGCGCTGCCGCCGAGGCGGAGACCATGTCCTCACTGGCGGGCAGCATCGTGCGCGGTGGCCAGACGATCCCGGCCCTGCTGGAGCGTACCCAGGAGACCTTCGGGATGGAGTCGGCCGAACTGGTCGACGAACCACCGGATGCCGAGGGTGTCACGGCTGTGCCGGCGGGTCCCGGCGCCTTCCTCGCGCTGCGCGGGCGCACCCTGTCGACTTCCGAGCGGCGTGTCCTCGCCGCCTTCGCCGCGCATGTGGGATCCGCCGTCGAGCGGGCCCGGCTGGCCGAGGCCGCCGCCGAGGTCGAACCGGTCAAGGCCGCCGACCGGATGCGTACGGCGCTGCTGCGCGCCGTCGGCCACGACCTGCGCACCCCGCTCGCGGCGGGCTGGGCGGCCGTCACCTCGCTGCGCAGCCGCGACGTGCAGTTCTCGCCCGAGGACCGGGACGAGCTGCTGGCGACCGCCGACGAGTCCATGGCGAAACTCAACCGGCTGGTGGAGAACCTCCTCGACCTCAGCCGTCTCGAGGCAGGGGCTCTCACTCTGAAACTGCGCGTCACCACGCTGGAAGAGGTACTGCCGATGGCGATGGCGGACTTCTCCGGGGTCGAGGCGGGGAACCTGGAGGACATCCCGCCGGTGCTGGTGGATCCGCCCCTGCTGGAGCGTGTGATCGCGAACCTGGTGGGCAACGCGGCCCGCCACAACCCGGCCGGTGCCACCGTCCTGGTGACCGCCAGCGCCCTCGCAGGCCGTGTGGAGCTGCGGATCATCGACCGCGGCCCCGGTCTGCCGCCCACCGGCCGCGACCGGCTCTTCGAGCCCTTCCAGCGCCTCGGCGACACCGACAACAAAACCGGCCTCGGCCTCGGCCTCGCGCTGTCCAAGGGCCTGGCCGAGGCGATGAACGGAACCCTCACCCCCGAGGACACCCCGGGCGGCGGACTCACCATGGTGCTGTCCCTGCCCGTCGCCGAGCCGTCCCAGCAGCCCCGTCGGCAGGGCGCGCAGAGCGTGGGTGGCCTCTCATGACCGGCCCGGCCGGCATCCGGGAGCCGCGCGGCACGGGGGGCGGCCGCGGCTGGACGGGCTCCTCACCCACCCGCGACCACCTCGCTCCGCCGGCGCCTGCCGCTCACGCCCGGCCTTGACGGGATCTCCCGGCGAAGCGCCTCAGTGTCCGCCGACGCGAAACCGTTCGTGGCGGCCGTGGACCGGCCGACGGCGCCCGCAGGATCTGGCGCGCTGTGCGAGCAGGATGGCGCCTTCTGCCAGTGCGGGGTGCACCGGCCGTCCGTAGCGTTCTCGGTGGCAGCAGCCGGGTCATCGACCGCGAAGCGACACGGAGAGAAGAGAGTCATGCCTACAGCACTGGTGACCGGAGCCTCGTCCGGCATGGGCCTGGAGACGGCCAGGAAACTCCTCGAGAAGGGGTTCACCGTCTACGCCGTCGCCCGCCGGGTCGAACGGATGCGGGACCTGGAGCAGCTGGGGGCGGTGACGCTCGGGATGGACATCACCAAGGAGGAGGACATCGCGGCCGTGGTCGAGCGCATCGTCGCGGACCAGGGCGGGGTCGACGTCCTGGTCAACAACGCCGGCTTCGGCATGTACGGCGCCATGGAGGACACCAGCGTCGACGACGCCCGCTACCAGTTCGAGGTCAACCTCTTCGGCCTGGCCCGGCTCACCCAGCTGGTACTGCCGTACATGCGCAAGAAGGGCGCCGGCAGGATCGTGAACATCTCCTCGATGGGCGGAAAGATCTACACGCCGCTGGGCAGCTGGTACCACGCCACCAAGCACGCTCTGGAGGGCTGGTCGGACTGCCTGCGCCTGGAGCTCGCCCCGCTCGGCATCGACGTCGTCATCATCGAGCCGGGCATCATCGAGACCGAATTCGGCGAGGTGATGGTGGAGCCCATGCTGGAACGCTCCGGATTCACCGCCTACGGCGATCTCGCGCACAAGCTGGCGGTGTCCACCCGGGAGAGCTACCGGCCCGGGCGCAGCACGTCCGCGTCCCGTCTGGCCGATGTGATCGTCCGGTCGATCACCGCCCGCCGGCCCAGGACCCGCTATGTGGCCGGCAAGTACGGCAGGCCGCTGATCACCGCGCGCAAGTGGCTCGGCGACCGGATGTTCGACCGCATGGTGATGCGGGCGGTCTGATGTACCTCCCCGACCCGGGCCGCGCCGCACAGCCGTCCGCGTCCGCTCCGGCGCCGCGCGGGTCCGTGGCGGCACTCGCGGCCCGGGCCGTACGTGACGGAGGTCCGTACCGTGGCAGCTGACCGGTTCACCGTCCACGCCCCCGTCCGCGCCCTGCTGTCGGACCTCGGCATTTCGCCCGCCCATGTACTGCGCCGGGCGGGGCTGCCGGCGGACCTGTTCGCGCGGACCCCCGCCCAACTGACGTCCGAGCAATACTTCGCCTTGTGGCGGGCGATCGAAGCGGAGGCCGACGACCCGCGGCTGCCAATCACCATCGGTCAGGCGTTGTCCCCGGAGGTCTTCGACCCCTTGCTGTTCGCCGCCCTGTGCAGCCCCGACCTGCGAGCGGCGACTCACCGGATCGCCGTGTACAAACAGCTCATCGGACCCATGTCCGTCCAGGTCACCGAGACACCGGACGACATCACCGTTGCCTACCGGTGGCCACCGCCGCTTCAGCCCCCGGCCGTCCTGGCAACGACGGAACTGGCGTTCTGGGTGATCCTCGCCAGGACGGGGACCAGGACACCGGTGCGCCCGCTGCGGATCAGCACACTCGAGCCGCCCGCGGACCCGCGCCCGTACCTGGACTTCCTCGGCGCCCCCGTCGACCGCGGCCCACGGGAGTCGATCACCTTCTCGGCGGCCGACGCCGACCGGCCGTTCCTCACCGCCGACCAGGGCATGTGGGAGTTCTTCGAACCGGAACTGCGACGCCGGCTGTCCGAGCTGCGATCGGGTGCGACAGCGGCCGAACGGGTGAGGGCGGCCCTGCTGGAGCTGCTCCCGGCCGGCAGTGTGTCGATGGACGCCGTCGCCAGATCGCTGACCGTGAGCACCCGCACCCTGCAACGGCAGCTGAACCTCGAGGGCACCACCTTCCAGACGGTGCTCAACGACACGCGTGAGGCCCTGGCCCGCCACTACCTCGCGCACTCTGGGCTGACCGTACGGGAGATCGCGTTCCTGCTCGGATACGAGGATCCCAACTCTTTCTACCGGGCCTTCCACTCCTGGACCGGAAAGACCCCCGCCCAGGCGCACAGCAAGGCGGACTGACCGGGGCGCAGGCCCGCAATCCAGGGGACGGAACGGGGGCGTGGCGACCACGCGACGGGGCAGCGGGGGCCGCTACTCCAGACCGGACATCCTGAACACGGTCCGGGCGGTCTCGCGCTCGATCCGCTCCTGGACACGGCGCAGTGCCGTCGCCCCGCACAGCAGGGAGCCGAGGTCCTCGGACTTGCGTACGTCCTCGTGGAGGCGGTACCAGAGGTCGGGATTGTTCACCAGCACCTGGGGGTCCAGCTCGACCCGGCTGCCGAGCGCGTCCCGCAGAACGAGTCGCTGGGAGACGCCCTCCAGGGAGCGCAGCGACACCAGCATGTCGGTCCGGACCCGCTGGGTGCCCAGCAGCCCGCGCGAGGCCAGCCACCCCTCGCCCGCGGTCACCCGCCGGGGGAAGAGCACGACGAAGAGCAGCCCCGAGAGCGCGAGCCACAGCGCGGCACGCCACCACGTCGCGTTGCCGGAGCCCCAGTCGATCAGGAGCAGCATGGCGAGGAGCATGGCAGCGCACCGGATCGAGCTGTGCAGGTCTGCGGACCAGCGGCGGTCGTACACCGCGTGGTCGCCCTCCTGCGGGTGCGCGCCGACTGTGGCGTTCGGCGCGTCGTTGCTGCTTCCCATAGCGCCGACGATAAGGACCGCGTGAGCCGCCGCAACGCGCCTTGATACGACTCTGACGGGTCTGGGGCCGTTCTTGATGCAGCGGAAGCGGCGGGCGGCAGTTACCCGCGTCACACAGGCGTCAAGGCGTCGTCAAGCTCGGCGGGTTGAGCGCGAAGAACGCGCAAGGACCGGCCGGTGGCGGCGTGCGCGGGACACAACCTTGGTGCGTCCGCGTGCGACCGCCCGCGCGCGGATGTCGATCCGGCACGAAGGAGCAACCGCCGATGTCCGTTCTGACCGCCGACCCGGGCGCCGTACCGGCCGACGAGGAACCGCCCGATACCGGCGAGCGTCACCGGCTCACCGCCACGACGGGCCTGGCGGCGCTGTCCCTGGACGCGATGGCATCGGTGGCGTACGGACCCGAGGCGATCGTCCTCGTGCTGGCCGCCGCGGGCGCGCACGGCCTCGGCTTCACGCTTCCCGTCACGCTGGCCATCGCCGGACTGCTGGCCGTACTCGTCGCCTCCTACCGGCAGGTGATCGCGGCCTTCCCGGACGGCGGTGGCTCGTACGCCGTCGCCAAGACGCATCTGGGCGCGCGGACGAGCCTGGTGGCGGCCGCATCCCTGGTGCTGGACTACGTGCTGAACGTCGCCGTCGCGGTCACGGCCGGCGTGGCCGCCCTGACCTCCGCCTTCCCGGCCCTGTACGACGACCGGCTGTGGCTGTGCCTCGCGGTGCTCGCAGTGATCACGGCGGTGAACCTGCGCGGCATCGTGGAGTCGGCGAAGGCGTTCATCGTGCCGACCGTCGTGTTCGTCGGGTCGATCTTCGTGCTGATCCTGGTCGGTCTGTTCCGGTCCGCGCCGGCGAGCACCTTCTCCGCGGCCGGGCACGCCTCGGTCCTCGCGGACAACGCGTCCACCGTGGGCGCCCTGCTGCTGCTGAAAGCCTTCGCTTCGGGTTGTGCCGCACTGACCGGCGTCGAGGCCATCGCCAACGCCGTCCCCTCCTTCCGGGTGCCGCGCGTCAAGCGTGCCCAGCGGGCCGAGGTCGCCCTCGGCGCCGTGCTCGGCGTGATGCTCATCGGCCTGTCGGTGCTGATCTCCAGGTTCCACCTCCAGCCGGTCGAGGGCGTCACTGTGCTCGCCCAGCTCGCCGACGCCTCGTTCGGCCACAACTGGGCGTTCTACGTCATCCAGTTCGCCACGATGATCCTGCTGGCCCTGTCCGCCAACACCTCCTTCGGCGGCCTTCCCGTTCTGCTGAAGCTGCTGGCCCGTGACAACTACCTGCCGCACGTCTTCGCCCTGAAAGCCGAGCGGCAGGTGCACCGCCACGGCGTGCTCGCCCTCGCCCTGGTCTCCGCCGGGCTGCTGGTGTTCTCGGGCGGTGACACCAACACCTTGGTGCCCCTCTTCGCCATCGGCGTGTTCATCGGCTTCACCATCGCCCAGGTCGGCATGGTCCGGCACTGGCGCGGGGAGCGGGGGCCGGGATGGCGCGGAAAGGCGTTGCTCAACGGATTCGGCGCCCTGCTGACCGGCGTCGCCGGCGTGGTCGTCACGGCGAGCAAGTTCGCCGACGGCGCCTGGCTGGTCGTGATCGCTGTGCCTGTGCTGGTGCTCGCCTTCGAGACGGTGCACCGCGCCTACACCCGGATCGGTGAGCGCCTTGGCCTGGGCCGCATCCCCGAGACCCCGCACCGGGACCGCTCGGTCGTGGTCGTGCCCGTCTCCTCGCTGTCCCGCCTGACCTCCGAGGCCCTGACGACCGCCGCCTCGCTCGGCGACGAGGTCCGCGCCGTCACCGTCTGCTGCCCCGACCCGGAGGACCGCGCCCAGATGCACGCCCTGGAGCGTGCCTGGGCCGAGTGGGACCCCGGTGTGCCGCTGGTCCGGCTGACCTCCCCGCACCGCTCCATCGGGCGCCCCATCGCCGCGTACGTCCGTCAGGTCTGCGTGAGTGAACCGGCCACTCGAGTGACCGTCCTGATCCCGGAGGCGGAGCCGGAGCGGCTGTGGCAGCGCCTGCTGCAGAACCAGCGGGGAGCCCTCGTGGCGCACGCCGTGCGACGGGAGACCGACGCGGTCATCTGCAGGCTGCGCTTCCGGCTGTTCTGACGAATTTCCGAACGGGACGGCGCCGCCTCCCCGCAGGTCACGGCAGCCGCCGTAAGAGTCCCGTCAAAGGCGTGCAGGGGGCCGTAAGGGACCCGTCAACGGAAGTCGAAACCGGCCAGGGGGCTGTTTCTCTTAACCGTCCTTGTCCAACGAACCTCAACCCAGGAGTTCACGATGGCCGATCTGGCCTTCGTCGTCACCACGATCGCGTGCTTCGCGCTGGTGATCTTCGTCGCCAAGGGGGTGACGAAGCTGTGACTGCCGAGAACATTGTCGGTCTGGTCGTGGCCGTCGCCCTGCTGGGCTATCTCGTCCTCGCCCTGATCTTCCCGGAGAGGTTCTGAGAAACGACATGGGTCCCGTACTTGCAGGCGTGCTCCAGCTGCTCGCCCTGATCGCCGCACTGGCGCTCTGCTACGTCCCCCTCGGCAACTACATGGCCAAGGTCTACTCCTCCGACAAGCACTGGCGCGTCGAGAAGTGGATCTACAAGGGCATCGGTGCCAACCCCAACACGGAGATGCGCTGGCCCGCGTACCTGCGCGGTGTGCTCGCCTTCTCCGCGGTCAGCATCCTCTTCCTCTACCTGCTGCAGCGGCTCCAGGGTGTCCTGCCCGGTTCGCTCGGCTTCCAGGCCATCGACCCGGACCAGGCGTTCAACACCGCCGTGTCCTTCGTGACCAACACGAACTGGCAGTCGTACTACGGCGAGCAGGCCATGGGCCACGTCGTGCAGACCGCCGGTCTGGCCGTTCAGAACTTCGTCTCCGCGGCCGTCGGCATCGCCGTCGCCGTCGCGCTGGTGCGCGGCTTCGCGCGCTCGCGCACGGGTGACCTGGGCAACTTCTGGGCCGACCTGGTCCGCGGCACGATCCGCATTCTCGTACCGCTGGCCGTGGTCGCCGCGGTCATCCTGGTCGCCTGCGGTGCCATCCAGAACTTCGCCGGCATCCACGAGGTCGGCCAGTTCACGGGCGGCTCGCAGCAGTGGAACGGCGGCGCGGTCGCCTCGCAGGAGGCCATCAAGGAGGTGGGCACCAACGGCGGCGGTTACTTCAACGCGAACAGCGCCCACCCGTTCGAGAACCCGACGCCCTTCAGCAACCTCTTCGAGATCTTCCTGCTGACGGTGATCCCGTTCGCGCTGACCCGCACGTTCGGCATCATGGTCGGCTCGGTCAAGCAGGGCTACGCGATCCTCGCGGCCATGGGCACCATCTTCGTGGGCTTCACCGCGCTGATGATGTGGACCGAGTTCGCGCACAACGGCCCGGCCTTCCAGATCGCCGGCGGTGCGATGGAGGGCAAGGAGGTCCGGGTCGGCGTAGGCGGCTCGTCGATCTTCGCCGTGGCGACCACCCTCACCTCGACCGGTGCGGTGGACTCGTTCCACTCCTCGTTCACCGGCCTCGGCGGCGGCATCACCATGCTCAGCATGATGCTGGGCGAGATCGCCCCCGGTGGCACGGGCTCCGGTCTGTACGGCATCCTGATCTTGGCGATCATCGCGGTGTTCATCGCCGGTCTGATGGTCGGCCGTACGCCCGAGTACCTGGGCAAGAAGATCGGCTCCCGCGAGATCAAGCTTGCGGCCATATACATCCTGATCACCCCGGCGCTGGTCCTGGTGTTCACCGCGTTCGCGATGGCCCTGCCGACCCCGGCGCACTCGATGACGAACAGCGGGGCGCACGGATTCGGCGAGATCCTGTACGCCTACACGTCCGCCGCGAACAACAACGGCTCGGCCTTCGCCGGTCTGAACGCGGACACCCAGTGGTTCAACAGCACCCTGGGTCTGGCGATGCTCTTCGGCCGCTTCCTGCCGATGGTGTTCGTCCTGGCGCTGGCCGGCTCGCTGGCCGAGCAGAAGCCGGTCCCGGTCACCGCGGGCACCCTGCGCACCGAGAAGCCGCTGTTCACCGGTCTGCTGGTGGGCGCGATCCTGATCATCACCGGTCTGACGTACTTCCCGGCGCTGGCGCTGGGTCCGCTGGCCGAGGGGCTGGCGTCATGACCACTCGCATAGAGAAGCAAGAGGACACAGTGTCCACAGCCACTCCGACCCGGGCGCCGCACAGCGACGTACCCACCGGGCACAAGACCGCCGAGGGCCGTGTCGGCGCGGGCCTCTTCGACCCGAAACAGCTGATCAAGTCACTGCCGGAGGCCTTCCGCAAGCTCGACCCGCGGGTGATGATCAAGTCCCCCGTGATGTTCGTGGTGTGGGTCGGCTCCATCCTGACCACGGTGTTCTCCTTCAAGGACCCGGGCGACTGGTTCGGCTGGGCGATCAGCGCCTGGCTGTGGCTGACCGTCATCTTCGCCAACCTGGCGGAGGCCGTCGCCGAGGGCCGCGGTAAGGCGCAGGCCGACACCCTGCGCAAGGCCAAGACCGACACGGTGGCGCGCCGGCTGCTGCAGGACGGCAAGACCGAGGAGCGGGTGCCCGGTACCGACCTCAAGATCGGTGACCTGGTCGTCTGTGAGGCCGGTGACATCATTCCCGGTGACGGCGACGTCATCGAGGGTGTCGCGTCCGTCGACGAATCGGCGATCACCGGTGAGTCGGCCCCCGTCATCCGCGAGTCCGGCGGTGACCGGTCCGCGGTGACCGGCGGTACGAAGGTGCTGTCCGACCGCATCGTCATCAAGATCACGACGAAGCCGGGCGAGACCTTCATCGACCGGATGATCAGCCTGGTGGAGGGCGCGTCCCGGCAGAAGACGCCGAACGAGATCGCGCTGAACATCCTGCTGGCGTCGCTGACGATCGTCTTCCTCCTGGCGTGTGCCACGCTGCCGCCGCTCGCGAACTACGCGGGCACGCACCTGACCATGGTCGTGCTGGTGGCCCTGCTGGTCTGTCTCATCCCGACCACGATCGGCGCCCTGCTGTCGGCGATCGGTATCGCGGGCATGGACCGCCTGGTCCAGCGCAATGTCCTCGCGATGTCCGGCCGTGCGGTCGAGGCTGCGGGCGACGTCTCCACGCTGCTGCTCGACAAGACGGGCACCATCACGCTCGGCAACCGCCAGGCCGCCGAGTTCCTCCCCGTCAGGGGCACCACCGAGTCCGAGGTCGCGGACGCCGCCCAGCTCTCCTCGCTGGCCGACGAGACCCCCGAGGGCCGCTCCATCGTCGTCCTGGCGAAGGAGAAGTACGGTCTGCGCGAGCGTCACCAGGGCGAGCTGGCCGGTGCCGAGTGGATCGCCTTCACCGCCCAGACCCGTATGTCGGGTGTGGACGTGGACGGACGCAAGATCCGCAAGGGTGCGGCCGGTTCGGTCATGGCCTGGGTGCAGGAGCAGGGCGGCTCCGTCGCCGAGGACGCGGACACGATCGCCAACCGCATCTCCGAGGCGGGCGGCACTCCGCTGCTGGTCGCCGTCAAGGACGACAAGGGTGCCCGCGTGCTGGGCGTCATCTACCTCAAGGACGTCGTCAAGGACGGCATGCGGGAGCGGTTCGACGAACTGCGGCGCATGGGCATCCGCACGGTCATGATCACGGGTGACAACCCGCTGACCGCCAAGGCGATCGCCGAGGAGGCGGGCGTCGACGACTTCCTCGCGGAGGCTACTCCCGAGGACAAGATGGCGCTGATCAAGCGGGAGCAGGCGGGCGGCAAGCTCGTCGCGATGACCGGTGACGGCACCAACGACGCCCCGGCCCTGGCGCAGGCGGACGTCGGCGTGGCGATGAACACCGGTACGTCGGCCGCCAAGGAGGCCGGCAACATGGTCGACCTCGACTCCAACCCGACCAAGCTGATCGAGATCGTGGAGATCGGCAAGCAGCTGCTGATCACCCGTGGCGCGCTGACGACGTTCTCCATCGCCAACGACGTCGCGAAGTACTTCGCGATCATCCCGGCGCTGTTCGCGGCGGTCTACCCGGGCCTGAACAAGCTGAACATCATGCAGCTGTCCTCCCCGGACTCGGCGATCCTGTCCGCGGTCATCTTCAACGCGCTGATCATCATCGCGCTGGTGCCGCTCTCCCTCAGGGGCGTGCAGTACCGGCCGGTGGGCGCCGACAAGATGCTGCGCCGCAATCTCGGGATCTACGGTATCGGCGGCCTGATCGCCCCCTTCATCGGCATCAAGATCATCGACATGATCATCTCCCTCATCCCCGGAATCGGCTGATCGCGATGAACAATTCCGTTTCGAACACCGCCCGGTTGCTCGGGGCGGGCCTGCGCGCCCTCCTCGTGCTGACCCTGGTGACCGGCGTCATCTACCCGCTGGTCGTCACCGGCATCGCCCAGGGGCTGTTCAACAACAAGGCGAACGGCTCCGAGATCAAGGCGGACGGCAAGGTCGTCGGCTCCTCGCTGATCGGTCAGGCGTACAACCTGCCGCTGAAGAAGGGGCAGGAGACCCCGGACCCCGACCTGAAGTGGTTCCAGGGCCGTCCGCAGAACGGCCTCGGCGCCAACAGCGTCAACACCCAGTACAAGCTGATCCTGTCCGGCGCCACCAACCGTTCCGGTGACAACGCCGACCTGATCAAGTGGGTCAAGGACGCCAAGGCCGCGGTCGTCAAGGACAACTCCGTCGGCGGCTACACCGTCAAGCCGTCCGACGTCCCCGCCGACGCGGTGACGTCCTCCGGCTCCGGCCTGGACCCGGAGATCTCCCCGCAGTACGCGGAGATCCAGGTCCACCGCGTCGCCGAGAAGAACGGTCTGCCCATCGCCCAGGTGGAGAAGCTGGTCAAGGACCACACCGACGGCCGTACCCTCGGCTTCATCGGGGAGCCCCGGGTGAACGTCCTCGAGCTCAACATCGCGCTCAAGGGTCTCGTGTCCAAGAGCTGATGGCGTTACGGCCCTAGCGGGAGTCGGCGGTCCGGGAGGCATCCCGGCGCCGACTCCCGCAGCCATGAAGCCGGTTCGGCACAGTCGGCTTCATGGCTCCACGCACGACACGAAAGGCACAGTCATGACCCGGGTGCTGGTGGTGGAGGACGACCCGCAACTCGTACGGGCCCTTGTGATCAACATGCAGGCGCGCCGGTACGGGGTGGACGCGGCACCCGACGGCGCGACGGCTCTGCGTCTGGCGGCCGCGCGCCAGCCCGACGTGGTGCTACTGGACCTCGGTCTGCCCGACATGGACGGCGTGGACGTGATCAAGGCGCTGCGCGGCTGGACCCGCGTCCCGGTCCTCGTGCTGTCGGCCCGTCAGGCGTCCGACGAGAAGGTCGCCGCGCTGGACGCCGGGGCCGACGACTACGTCACCAAGCCGTTCAGCATGGACGAACTGATGGCCCGGCTGCGGGCCGCCGTGCGCCGGACGGAGGACGTGCCGCTCACGCCCGGGACGACGCGGGTGGAGACGGACGACTTCACCATCGACCTTCTCGCCAAGAGGATCGCCAGGGGCGGACGGGACGTGCGGCTGACCCCGACGGAGTGGCACCTGCTGGAGATCCTGGTCACCAACCCCGGGCGGCTCGTCACACAGAAGTACCTGCTCCAGGAGGTCTGGGGGGTCTCCCAGAGCAACAAAACCAACTACCTCCGGGTCTACATGGCCCAACTGCGCCGCAAACTGGAATCCGACCCCTCGCACCCCCGCTACCTCATCACCGAACCCGGCATGGGTTACCGCTTCGAAGGATGAACATGGCACGCGGCAAGCTTCGGATCTACCTCGGTGCGGCACCCGGTGTCGGCAAGACCTACTCGATGCTGTCCGAGGCACACCGGCGCGTGGAACGCGGCACCGACTGCGTGGTCGCGTTCGTCGAGCACCACAACCGGCCCCGCACCGAGGTGATGCTGCACGGACTGGAGCAGATACCGCGCAAGGAGCTGGAGTACCGGGGCACCACCTTCACCGAGATGGACATCGACGCCGTCCTGGCGCGCAGGCCTCAGGTGGCGCTGGTCGACGAACTGCCCCACACGAACATCCCCGGGTCGCGCAACGCCAAGCGGTGGCAGGACGTCGAGGAGTTGCTGGCCGCCGGGATCGATGTGGTCTCGACCGTCAACATCCAGCACCTGGAGTCCCTCGGCGACGTCGTCGAGTCGATCACCGGCATTCGGCAGCAGGAGACGGTGCCGGACGAAGTGGTGCGGCGGGCGGACCAGATCGAGCTGGTCGACATGTCGCCCCAGGCGCTGCGCCGCCGGATGGCGCACGGCAACATCTACAAGCCGGACAAGGTCGACGCGGCCCTGTCCAACTACTTCCGGCCCGGAAACCTCACCGCACTGCGCGAGTTGGCCCTGCTGTGGGTGGCGGACCGGGTCGACGAGTACCTGAACGCGTACCGCAGTGAGCACCAGGTGTCGGAGATCTGGGGTTCGCGCGAGCGGATCGTGGTCGGGCTCACCGGCGGTCCGGAGGGGCGGACCCTGATCCGCCGCGCGGCGCGGCTCGCGGAGAAGGGCGCCGGCGGCGAGGTGCTGGCCGTCTACATCTCCCGCAGCGACGGCCTCACTTCGGCCTCACCCAAGGAACTCGCCGTCCAGCGCACCCTGGTCGAGGACCTGGGCGGCACCTTCCACCATGTGGTCGGGGACGATGTCCCGGCGTCGCTGCTGGACTTCGCGCGCGGTGTCAACGCCACCCAGATCGTGCTGGGCGTCTCGCGCCGCAAGGCCTGGCAGTACGTCTACGGGCCGGGCGTCGGCGCGACGGTGGCCCGGGAGTCCGGCCCCGACCTCGACGTCCACCTGATCACGCACGCCGAGGTGGGCAAGGGACGCGGACTGCCGGCACCCCGTGTCGCGCGGCTCGGACGGGTGCGCATCATCTGGGGCTGGCTGGTGGGCGTGCTCGGGCCCGCTCTCCTCACCTTCCTGCTGACCAGCGTCTCGCCCGAAGTCGGCCTCGCCAACGACATGTTGTTGTTCCTGTCCCTGACGGTGGCGGCGGCACTGCTCGGCGGGCTGGTGCCCTCCCTCGCCTCCGCGGTGGTGGGCTCGCTGCTGCTGAACTGGTTCTTCACCCCTCCCGTCCACACCTTGACCATCGCCGACCCGAAGAACATCGTGGCCATCGCGATCTTCGTCGGCGTAGCCCTGTCGGTGGCCTCGGTGGTGGACCTGGCGGCCCGGCGCACCCAGCAGGCCGCCCGGTTGCGCGCCGAGTCGGAGATCCTCTCGTTCCTCGCGGGGAACGTGCTGCGGGGTGAGACCAGCCTGGAAGCCGTGCTGGAACGGGTGCGCGAGACCTTCGGCATGGAGTCGGTCGCGCTGCTGGAGCGGCAGAGCGACGTGGCGCCGTGGACCTGCGCGGGCAGTGTGGGGCCGCGGCCTTCGCCGTGCCCCGAGGAAGCCGATGTGGACATGCCCGTGGGGGACCACATGGCGCTCGCCCTGACGGGCCGTGTGCTGCCCGCAGAGGACCGCCGGGTGCTGGCCGCCTTTGCGGCCCAGGCCGCCGTCGTCCTGGACCGGCGACGCTTGCGGGAGGAGGCCGACCAGGCCCGTACCCTCGCCGAGGGCAACCGGATCCGCACCGCCCTGCTGGCGGCGGTCAGCCACGACCTGCGCACCCCGCTGGCGGGCATCAAGGCCTCGGTCACCTCGCTGCGTTCGGATGACGTCGAGTGGTCCGAACAGGACCACGCGGATCTCCTGGAGGCGATCGAGGAAGGCGCCGACCGCCTCGACCACGTGGTCGGCAACCTCCTTGACATGTCGCGCCTGCAGACCGGCACCGTCACCCCGATCATCCGTGAGGTGGATCTGGACGAGGTCGTTCCGATCGCGCTGGGCGGGGTACCGGACGCGAGCGTCGAGATGGACATCCCGGAGACCCTCCCGATGGTCTCGGTGGACAAGGGACTGCTGGAGCGCGTGGTCGCCAACCTCGTGGAGAACGCCGTCAAGTACAGCCCGCAGGGCGAACCCGTGCTGGTGTCCGCGAGCGCCCTCGGCAGCCGTGTGGAACTGCGGGTCGTCGACCGGGGCCCGGGGGTACCGGACGAGGCCAAGGAACGCATTTTCGAGCCCTTCCAGCGCTACGGCGACGCGCCGCGCGGCGCCGGCGTGGGACTCGGCCTCGCGGTGGCCCGCGGCTTCGCCGAAGCCGTCGGCGGCACGCTCGACGCCGAGGACACCCCGGGCGGCGGTCTGACGATGGTGCTCACCCTGCCGGTGGCGGAACAGCGGGCACCACAGCCCTCTGCGCCCGCTACGACAGCCACGACGTAGGCCGCCGGGGCGAGTTGCCACCACCGGCGGCATCTCATCGGCCGACCACCCGCCGACCGGGTCGTCGGCCGATGACATGCCGCCGGTGCGCCGCGCCCTACGCCCCGGGCCCCGCACCGGGCGCGTGCTCCTCCTTCAGCCGTCCGACGTCCAGGCGCAGCCGCCAGATCCTTCTGCGGCGTGCCGCGGCCAGCACGGCTTCGAGCGCGGACGGCGGTACCGCGAGGACGGGGCAGACGGCGTGGTCGACGCAGTAGCGGCTTACGCAGCGGGAGAAGAGACGACGCAGGCGGCCTCGCCGCCCGGCTCCGACGACCAGGAGGTCGTCCTCCCGGTCGGCGGTCTCGACCAGGACGCGGCCGGCCGGACCCCGGCCGACCGCGAGATGGACGGGCACCCCCGGACCACCGTCGCCGAAGAGCCGGTCGACCACGTCGAGCAACGCCACGAAGGCGCGCCGCTCACGCTGTTCGACCAGGAGAGGCGGGGCGGAGGAGCGCCCTGCCGTGACGTCGCCACCGGGCACGTCCCAAGCGGCCACCGCCCACAGTTCGGCGTCGGTGCGCTGTGCCTCCCGGGCCGCCCGGCGCAGCGCGGCGATGCTGCCCGGCGAACCGCTCACGCCGACAACCACCCGGGGACGCCCGGAAGCCGTTGGAGTGGCCGAATCGTTCATGGCTCCTGTCGTCTTCTCGCACGGTACGAAGTCCGCCCTCCATCTCACTCCCGGTCGGGGACTGAGTGCACCTCCCGGAACCCATCTTGGCGATCTTCTGACGTGTCTCTCGGGCCGTCCTCCACGCTCGGGAGCCGTGTCACGGTGTTCGCCCGGCGTCGTCCGGGCCGGGCCCTACGGGCAGGGAGAGTGTCAGGGCCGGCTCGCCTCCGGGCGTGAGCCCAGGGGTGACGGTGCCCCGCAGCACGGCGGTGAGAGCCTGAGTCAGGGCGAGAGCCAGGCGGGCAGGACCGCCGTCCCCTGACCGCGGGTCGGCGGTCGCGGCCACCACGGTCGCGGTCCCGGTGCTGAACAGCAGGTTCACGTGGTCGCGTCGCGCTGACGTGCGGGCCTTGAGGAGGACCGTGGCTCCGGGCGGGGCCTCGCGCATCGTGTAGTGCAGCAGTGTGCTCACCACCCGCTCCAGGAGCTCCGGGTCGGCGAACACGGCGGGCACGTTCGCCACGCCCCGGACCTCGACGCATGCGTCGATCCCGGTCGCGGCCCGGACCGTGTGGACGGCGGAAGGCAGGACGTCTCCCAGTGCGACGGGCCTCGGTCGCGTGAACAGCCCGCCCGACCGGAGGGCAGTGAGTGTCCGGAGGTTGGCGGCGGGAGACACGAACGGTGCGGGCACTGCGTCCGCGGCGTCGAGCTTCCGGTTCGCCGCCCAGAGCGCCGCCAGCTCGCGCAACGTGGCGAGGTTGCCCGGGCGGAAGAAGTGCGTGAGGGCCGAGTCGATCAGCTCCGGCGGGTAGATGTCACCGTGCACGAGGCGGCGGCGCAGCACCTCCGGCTCGACGTCGACGAGTTCGACATGATCGGCCCGGCGCACGAGGCCGTCGGGCACCGTCTCCGGGGCTGCCACGCCCGTGATCCTCTCCACCACGTCGGACAGGGACTGAAGATGATGCACGTTGACCGTGGTGACCACGTCGATACCGGCCTCCAGCAGATCCCTCACGTCCTGCCAGCGTTTTGCGTTGCGGCCGCCGGGAACGTTGGCGTGCGCGCATTCGTCGACGAGGGCCGCCTCGGGGCGCAGGGTCAGCAGTCCGTCCACGTCCATCTCGCCGAAGAGATGACCCCGGTACGGCCGCACCCTGCGCGGGATCACCAGAAGCCCGCGCAGCATCTGCTCCGTGCGGTGGCGGCCGTGGCAGTCGACGTATCCGACCACCACGTCCGTGCCCCGCTCCGCCCTGCGGTGCCCCTCGTCGAGCATCCGGTAGGTCTTGCCCACGCCTGGGGCGGCACCCAGATAGACCGTGAGCCTGCCGGGCCGGTCGGCGCCTGTGCCGGCCGGCCCGCTGGCCTCTTCCATGGGGGCTCCTCCAGGTCAGCCCAACGTACTCAGGGCCTGGTTGAGCTCCACCACGTTCACCCGCTCCTCGCCGAGGAAACCGAGGATGCGGCCCTGGACGTGGTCGTCGACCAGCTTCCTCACCTTTGCCTCGTCCAGACCCCGCGCCTCGGCGACCCGGGCGATCTGGAGTTTCGCGTAGGCGACCGAAATATGCGGGTCGAGTCCGGAGCCGCTCGCCGTGATTGCGTCGGCGGGGACCGCGGCCGGGTCCACGCCGTCGAACTTTGCGATCTCGGCCCGGCGTTGCTCGATCGTCTTCACCAACTCCTGATTCGTGGGGCCGAGGTTGGAGGCGCCGGTGAGCGTCGGGTCGTACCCACTCGCCGAGAACCGCGGCTGGAACCATTTGGGATCCGGACGCGGCGCCTCGTTCGGATCGTCCGGGTTCTTCTTGGGCAGGTCGAAGCTCTGTCCGAGGAGACTGGAACCGACCACCTTGCCGTCGGTCCTGATCTGCGAACCGTTGGCCCGGTCGTGGAAGAGCGCCTGGGCGACGCCGGTCACGGCCAGCGGGTAGATCAGTCCCGTGACGACGGTGATCACCAGCAGCATCCGCAGCGCGGAGAGGTGGTTGCGCACCGGTGCCGGGAGATGCCTGTGCAGCGGCGATGACATGTCGGGGTGCCCCTTCAGTGCAGTCCGGGGATGAACTGGACGACGAGGTCGATCAGTTTGATCCCGATGAACGGCAGGACCAGACCGCCGAAGCCGTACAGATAGATGTTGCGGCTGAGCAGCGCCGCCGCCGCCGAGGGGCGGTAGCGCACACCGCGCAGGGCGAGCGGGATCAGCGCAACGATGATCAGGGCGTTGAAGATGATCGCCGAGGTGATCGCGGACTTCGGGCTGTACAGCGCCATGATGTTGAGATGATCGAGTCCGCCGAACTTGGCGGCGAACATCGCGGGCAGGATCGCGAAGTATTTCGCGACGTCGTTGGCGATGGAGAACGTCGTCAGCGCGCCACGGGTGATCAGCAGCTGCTTGCCGATCTCCACGATCTCGATCAGCTTGGTCGGGTTGGAGTCGAGGTCGACCATGTTGCCGGCCTCCTTGGCGGCCGACGTACCGGTGTTCATCGCCACGCCGACGTCCGCCTGCGCCAGGGCCGGGGCGTCGTTGGTGCCGTCACCGGTCATCGCGACGAGCTTGCCGCCCGCCTGCTCCCGCTTGATCAGCGCCATCTTGTCCTCGGGAGTAGCCTCCGCGAGGAAGTCGTCGACGCCGGCCTCCTCGGCGATGGCGCGGGCGGTCTGCGGGTTGTCGCCGGTGATCATGACCGTGCGGATGCCCATGCGCCGCAGTTCGTCGAAGCGTTCGCGGATGCCCTCCTTGACGACGTCCTTGAGGTGGATGACCCCGAGTATGTGCGCCCCGTCGCCGGTGACCTCCCCGACGACCAGCGGGGTGCCGCCGCTCGCGGCGACCGCGTCGACGATCGGCCCGACTTCGTCCGTGGGGTGTCCGCCCGCGTCCCGCACCCACTTCATCACGGCCGTCGCGGCGCCCTTGCGCAGCCGACGCCCGTCGGCGAGGTCCACGCCGGACATCCGGGTCTGCGCGGTGAACGGCACGAACTCCGCGCCCTCCAGCTCGCCTTGGCTCCGGCCGCGCAGCTGGTGGCGCTCTTTGGCGAGGACGACGATGGAGCGGCCCTCCGGAGTCTCGTCGGCCAGCGACGACAGCTGGGCCGCGTCCGCCAGCGCGCTCAGTTCCAGGTCGCCGACCGGCAGGAACTCTGCGGCCTGCCGGTTGCCCAGCGTGATCGTGCCGGTCTTGTCGAGCAGCAGCGTGTTGACGTCCCCTGCGGCCTCCACCGCGCGGCCGGACATCGCCAGCACGTTGCGCTGCACCAGCCGGTCCATGCCCGCGATGCCGATCGCCGAGAGCAGGGCGCCGATCGTGGTCGGGATCAGCGCCACCACCAGGGCGACGAGCACGACGATGCTCTGTTTGGCGTCGCCGTAGATCGCGATCGGCTGGAGCGTCACGACGGCCAGGATGAAGACGATCGTGAGCGAGGCGAGGAGGATGTTGAGCGCGATCTCGTTGGGCGTCTTCTGGCGGTCGGCACCCTCGACGAGCGCGATCATCCGGTCGATGAAGGTCTCGCCCGGCTTGGAGGTGATACGGACGACGATCCGGTCGGACAGCACTTTCGTCCCGCCTGTGACCGCGCACCGGTCGCCGCCCGACTCACGGATGACCGGGGCCGACTCGCCAGTGATCGCCGACTCGTCGACGCTCGCGATGCCCTCGACGATGTCGCCGTCGCCCGGGATGACCTGGCCGGCTTCGACCACCACGTGGTCGCCGAGCTTCAGTTCGGCGGCGGGGACGGCTGTTTCGGCAGGATCGGTGGCGCCGGGGCGCCAGTCGGTCAGCCGGCGGGCGACGGTCGCCGTCCGGGTCCTGCGCAAGGTGTCCGCCTGTGCCTTGCCCCGGCCCTCGGCGACCGCCTCGGCGAGGTTGGCGAAGACGACGGTCAGCCACAGCCAGGCGCTGATCAGCCATGCGAAGACCGAGGAGTGTGCGATCGCGGAGCCCGTGGTCAGGACCGCGCCCGCCTCCACCACGAACATCACGGGGTTCTTGGCAAGCGTACGCGGATCGAGCTTGCGGAATGCGTCGGGCAGCGACTGCCAGAGCATCCTCGGGTCGAGCAACCCACCCTGGACCCGGTGGGTCTGCTCGGGCACGGAACGGCCGTCGTGCGGTGCGGCCGGACGGTTGGCGGTGGTCAGCGACATCAGGACAGCCCTTCCGCGATCGGGCCGAGGGAGAGAGCCGGGAAGTAGGTGAGCCCGACGACGATGAGGATCACGCCGAGCATCAGACCGACGAATTGCGGGCGGTGGGTGGGCAGGGTGCCCACGGTGACCGGGACGGGCTGCTGCTGGGCCAGCGAACCGGCCAGCGCCAGTACGAACACCATCGGCAGGAAGCGGCCGAAGAGCATGGCCAGGCCGAGCGCGGTGTTGTACCAGGTTCCGTCGACGGTGAGGCCCGCGAAGGCCGAGCCGTTGTTGTTCGCCGCGGACGTGAACGCGTACAGGACTTCCGAGAAACCGTGTTCACCCGGATTGAGCATCTTGGCCCGCGCGCCGGCGGAGGCCATCGCCGCCGCCGTGCCTATCAGCACGACCGCCGGCGTAGTGAGGATGTACAGCGAGGCGAACTTCATCTCTCGGCCGCGAAGTTTCTTGCCGAGGTACTCCGGCGTCCGGCCGACCATGAGCCCGGCGACGAACACCGCGACGATCGCGATGATCAGGATGCCGTACAGACCCGATCCGGTGCCGCCGGGTGCGATCTCGCCGAGCAGCATGTTGAAGATCAGCAGGCCGCCGCCGCCCGGGGTGTAGGAGTCGTGGAAGGAGTTGACCGCGCCGCACGAGGTGAGTGTCGTCGACACCGCGAACAGCGCCGAGGCCCAGATACCCAGGCGTTGCTCCTTGCCCTCCATCATGCCGCCCGCCGCGTGGCCGGCCGGACTGCTCGTGCTGTGCAGCTCGTTGGCCGTCACGACGCCCACGGAGACGATCCAGATCACCGCCATCACGGCGAGGATCGCGTAGCCCTGACGGTTGTCGCCGACCATCCGGCCGAAGGTGCGCGGCAGCGAGAACGAGATCACCAGGAGCAGATAGATCTCGAAGAGGTTCGTCAGTGCGTTCGGGTTCTCGAAAGGATGGGCCGAGTTGGCGTTGTAGAAGCCGCCGCCGTTCGTTCCCAGCTCCTTGATGACCTCCTGCGAGGCTACCGGGCCGCCGGTGAGCGACTGGTGGTCACCCGCGATGGTGGAGATCGCATGGATCCCGTCGAAGTTCTGGATCGCGCCACCCGCGACCAGAATGATCGCGAAGACGAAGCTGATCGGCACCAGTACCCGGAAGGTGACCCGGGTCAGGTCCACCCAGAAGTTGCCCACGCGGTCGGTGTGTTTGCGGGTGAAGCCGCGGATGAGAGCGGCGACGACCGCGATGCCCATGGCGGCGGAGACGAAGTTCTGCACCGCCAGGCCCATCATCTGCACGAGATGGCCCATGGCGTTCTCGCCGTAGTACCACTGCCAGTTGGTGTTGGTGACGAAGGAGACCGCGGTGTTGAACGAACCGTCGGGATCGACGGGCTTCATCCCGATGGACAGCAGCAGATGGTTCTGCAAGCGCATGAAGCCGTACAGGAACAGGATGCTCACCACGGCGAACGCCAGCACGCTGCGCAGATACTGCAGCCATGTCTGGTCGGTGTCGCCGTCCACGCCGCCGAGCCGATAGGCGGCCCGTTCGACACGCAGGTGGCGGGGCGAGGTGAGAGTGTGTGCCAGGTAGTCGCCGAGCGGACGGTACGAAGCGGCGAGGAGCGCGACCAGCAGCAGGATCTGGAGCCAGCCCGCGAGAGTGTCATTCATCGCGCATCAGAACCTCTCCGGCTTCACCAGGGCGATGATCAGATACACGACGAGGGCCGCCGCAGCGGCGAGCCCGATGATGTCTCCGGCAGTCACAGACGATCAACTCCCCTGGCAACCAGGGCAATTGCGAGAAAGCACAGAATCGTGAGGCCGATGAACGCGAGGTCGGACATGAGCGACTTCACCCCAAGCACGGGTCGGCAATGACCAACGCCGTACAAGGAACTGCGCCCGGGTTCCTCTGGCGAGGTCCGTTGACGAGTTTCATGCGCTCAAGGACCCTGAATTTACGGCTTCCTGACGGCATGACTGAAAAGTACGCGTCGTCTTCCGGCCACCGTGACGGAGCCGTGCCGAGCGTGCGGCAGTGGGGGCAGCCCGGTTCAGTGACCAAGCACGCTCAGGAGTTCCACCGCCGGCCGCCGCCCTCCGTCACATGTGCCGCCTCTTCGGCCAGACGGCACGTGTCGAGGCCCAGCCGCAAGATGTTGCGGCGGTTCATCGCCGAGAGTTCGGCCTCCAGAGGCGAGGGCGGCACCGCGAAGACCGGGCACGTGGCGTGGGCCAGGCAGTAGCGGCTCACCGAGCGCGAGCACGCCCGGTGCCAGAGGCTGCGTCGTCCGGCCCCGACGACCAGCACGTCGCTCTCGCGATCGGCGATCTCCACCAGCGCCACGCCAGGGGCGCCCCGCGCGACCAGGGCCCGCATCGCGACGCCGGGCCCGGCGTCGCCGAAGACATCATCGAGGGCGCTGAGCAGCCTCTGCCGGGCCAGGTCCTGCCATGCCTCGACCATCACGGTCGCACCGGGGCCGCGACGGGCGGCCATGTCCCCTCCGGGCGGCTCCCAGGCCAGCACCGGCCACAGCTCGGCGCCCCGGCCCCGCGCCTCCGCGGCGGCCCGGCGCAGGGCGGTGAGACTGCCCAGCGAGCCGCTCACTCCCACCAGAACCCGGGCAGCGGTCGAGGGGGCGCCGGTATCGGACATGACTCCACCGTTTCTTCGCACGCGCCCGCGGGGTGTTCCGTGGGCAGCCCTCCGAAGGGGGCTGTCTTCATCTCATCCCTGGTGGGGGGCCTGCGAACAGGACGTGCACCCTTTCTTGGCGCTCCTCTGACGGCCGTTCCGAAGTCCGATCGGACCTCGTATCAGCATTGCGTCAGCGTCGCCCCGATCGCCGTCAGCATCGCGTCATGAGACATCCGGAATCCCGGGGGGCCGGGCATAGCGTCATCGGCGAGCCCCAGGCCGCCTCCCCGCGTCCCGGGCACACCCCCCATCTCGTGACTCACATCGGATCCTCCAGGAGGCATCCCATGGCAGACATCCTGTGCGGCGACGACCCGGAGCCCTCTGATCGGTTCCCGGCCGGACCACTGTTCGTACCGGTCCGGCCGGGTTCGTCAGGCTGTGCGGCCCGGCTCTTCCGCACCCCCCTCGGCGAGCGTACGGCCGTCGGATTCACCTCCGAGGAGCGTCTGACCGCGACGCTCGGCCCCGACCAGGCCTGGATCAGGCTGGCCGAGCCCGCGCTGCGCGCGCTGGCCGCACCGCTCGGCGTCTCCACCGTCACGGTGGACCCCCAGTTCTCGGCGCCGGCTCCCGCGCCGACCCGCACCGGTGACCTGCCCCGCGTTCCGGAGAAGCCGCCCGTGCGCCACTCGCGCACAAGTACCTGGGATCCGCAGGCCGTCGGGGTACTGCGGGTGACCGGGGCCGCCGCGTTCGTCTCGGCCCTGGCGTTGTGGATCGGCTGAAAGAGGTAGGGAAGATGACCACCGTCCACGAACCCACCGTCACCACCACCGGCGAGCTGTCGGTGTGGCCCGCCTCGACGACCGAGCAGCACCGCGGGGACCTCGCGGTGGGCGGCGTACCCCTGGCCGAGGTGGCGGACCGCTTCGGCACCCCGGTCTACGTCCTTGACGAGGCCGAGGTGCGCGACCGCTGCCGTACCTACCGGCACGCCTTCCCCGACGCCGAAGTCCTGTACGCGGCCAAGGCGTTCATGTGCCGCGCCATGGTCCACTGGATGGACGAGGAGGGCCTCGGCCTCGACGTGTGCTCGGCCGGAGAGCTGGAACTCGCCGTCACCACGGGCTTTCCGCCCGAGCGGATCGTGCTGCACGGCAACGCGAAGTCCCCGCGTGATCTGGAGACCGCGCTGCGCCTCGGCGTCGGGCGCATCGTCATCGACAGCCCGTCGGAGATCGCGCGGCTGGCCGCGGCCGTGGGCCCCGGCGGACGCCAGAAGGTGATGGTCCGCGTGGTGCCCGGCATCAGCGCCGGCGGTCACGACAAGATCCGTACCGGCACGGACGACCAGAAGTTCGGGCTGTCCATCGCCGACGGCTACGCCCAGCACGCCATCGCCCGGATACTCGACCAGCCGCAGCTCGAACTCACCGGTCTGCACTGCCACCTGGGATCGCAGATCACCAGTGTCAAGCCGTATCTGCTCGCGGTGCGCCGCATGGTCGGACTCATGGCCCGGCTGCACGAGCAGCACGGAGTGGTGCTTCCGGAGCTCGATCTGGGCGGCGGCCACGGTATCGCCTACCGCCCCGGTGAGGAGGCCCTGGACCTCACCACGCTGGCCCGCAAGGTCCGTGCGGAACTGACCGAGGCGTGCGCCGCGGCAGGGCTTCCCGTGCCCCGCCTCATCATCGAACCGGGACGCGCCATCGCGGGTCCGGCGGGCGTCGCCGTGTACCACGTGCTGGCCGTCAAGCGCACCGGCGCCCACACGTTCGTGGCGGTGGACGGCGGCATGAGCGACAACCCGCGGCCCGCGCTGTACGGCGTGCGCTACGCGCCCCGGCTGGTGGGCCGGCACAGCACCGCGCCCACGGCGTCGGTCACCGTGGTGGGCCGCCACTGCGAGGCGGGCGACGTGCTCGCCTCGGACGTCGAACTGCCCGACGACATCCACCCGGGCGACCTGCTGGCCGTCCCGGTCGCGGGCGCCTACCACCTGTCGATGGCGTCCGGCTACAACATGGTCGGCCGGCCGCCGTTGGTCGCCGTCCGCGACGGTCAGGCGCGCCTCTTGGTCCGCCGCGAGTCGCTGGACGACATCCGCAGCCGGGACGTCGGGCTCTAGCCCGCCGGCTCTCTGAACCACCTCCGGGCGAGTCGACGACGGCCCTCGCCCGGAGGTGACCCCAACCCTTTACCCAGTACTACGTGTGAGGTCTTTGTGACGGCCGAGAACATCGTGGGGCTGATCGTCTCGATCGCCCTGCTGGCCTACCTGGTGGTGGCCCTGATCAAGCCGGAGCGCTTCTGATGACCGCGCCCGCTCCCGTGCGGGAGAAACCCGCAGACGCCGCACCACCTCGCGCCACCGGCCCCTCACGGCGGATCGGCGCCGGGCTGCTCGACCCCAAGCAGCTGTGGCAGGCCCTGCCCGCCGCTCTGCGCAAGCTCAACCCGGTGAGCCTGGCCCGCAACCCGGTCATGTTCGTCACCGAGATCGGTGCGGCCCTGACGACGGGCCTCGCCATCGCGCACCCGTCAGGGTTCGGCTGGCTGATCACCGCCTGGCTGTGGCTCACCGTGATCTTCGCGAACCTCGCCGAGGCCGTCGCCGAGAGCCGCGGACGCGCCCAGGCCGACACCCTGCGTGGGATGCGCCGTCAGACCGTCGCCCGGCGGGTGGTGGGCTGGCAGCCCGGCGCCGCCCAGGGCTCGTACATGGAGGAGAGCGTCGCCGCGGGCGAGTTGCGGCGCGGTGATGTCGTGGTCGTCGAGGCAGGGGAGCTGATCCCCGGCGACGGCGACGTCATCGAAGGCGTCGCCAGCATCGACGAGTCGGCCATCACCGGCGAGTCCGCGCCGGTCATCCGCGAGTCGGGCGGCGACCGCTCGGCCGTCACCGGCGGCACACGTGTGCTCTCGGACCGGATCGTCGTCCGCATCACCCAGGAGCCCGGCGCGTCCTTCCTGGACCGGATGATCTCCCTGGTCGAGGGCGCCAACCGGCAGAAGACGCCGAACGAGCTCGCGCTCAACCTGCTGCTGGTCATGATGACGTTCGTCTTCCTGGTGGCGGTCCTCACACTCCAGCCGATGGCGATCTTCTCCAAGGACTTCATGGCCGCCGCGCACGACACGCAGGCGATCAACGCCGACGGCGTCACCGGCATCGTCCTGGTCTCGCTGCTCGTCTGCCTGATCCCCACGACCATCGGCGGCCTGCTGTCCGCCATCGGTATCGCGGGCATGGACCGGCTGGTGCAACGCAATGTGCTCGCCATGTCGGGGCGCGCGGTGGAGGCCGCGGGCGACGTCAACACACTGCTGCTCGACAAGACCGGCACCATCACCTACGGCAACCGCCGCGCGAGCGCGCTGCTCCCGATCGACTCCGTGACGGGTCGTCGGCTCGCGGAGGCCGCCGCGTTGTCCAGCCTCGCCGACGAGACGCCCGAGGGCCGCTCGATCGTCGAGTACGTGCGCGACAAGTTCGGTCTGGAGCCGTCCGCGCCCGAGGACGCCGTATGGGTGCCGTTCAGTGCCACCACCCGGATGTCCGGCGTGGACCTGGACGGGGGAGCCTTCAGGCCGGAAGCGCGGCGACTGCGCAAGGGCGCGGCGTCCGCGGTCGCGGCGTGGGTGCAGGAGAACGGCGGCACCGCATCGGAGGCCCTGGACGTCTGCGTGAAGCAGGTCTCCGCCTCCGGCGGCACCCCGCTCGCGGTCGCCGAGCAGGCTGGCGACGGCCCGGCCCGGCTGCTCGGTGTCATCCACCTCAAGGACGTAGTGAAGCCCGGCCTGCGGGAACGCTTCGCCGAACTGCGCCGGATGGGCATCCGCACGGTCATGGTCACCGGAGACAACCCGGTCACCGCCAAGGCCATCGCGGACGAGGCGGGCGTCGACGACTTCCTCGCCGAGGCCACGCCCGAGGACAAGCTCGCGCTCATCAAGAAGGAGCAGGCGGGCGGTCACCTGATCGCCATGACCGGTGACGGCACCAACGACGCGCCCGCACTCGCGCAGGCCGACGTCGGCGTGGCGATGAACACGGGCACGTCGGCCGCCAAGGAGGCCGGCAACATGGTCGACCTCGACTCCGACCCCACGAAGATCATCGACATCGTCGAGATCGGCAAGCAGCTCCTCATCACCCGGGGCGCGTTGACCGCGTTCTCGATCGCCAACGACATCGCCAAGTACTTCGCGATCCTCCCGGCCATGTTCGGCGGGGTCTACCCGGCGCTCAACGCGGTCAACATCATGCGGCTCCACTCGCCCACGTCCGCGATCCTGTCCGCGGTCATCTTCAACGCGGTGATCATCGTCGCGCTGATCCCGCTGGCCCTGCGCGGAGTGCGCTACCGGCCCAGCAGCGCGGACTCCCTGCTCACCCGCAACCTGTGGATCTACGGCATGGGCGGTCTCATCCTGCCCTTCCTCGCGATCAAGTTCATCGACGTCGCCGTCGTCCAGTTCATCCCCGGGATCTGACCATGACCTTCCTCTCCAGGATGCCCGCCTGGGTCGGCCACCACGTGGCGGCGATCCGGGTGGTCATCGTGCTCACCCTGCTCGTGGGGCTCGCCTACCCCCTGGGCATGACCGCGATCGCCCAGATCCCGGGGTTGCGCCAGGCCGCGCAGGGCTCCCCGCTCACCGGTGCCGGCGGAAAGCAGGCCGGCAGCGAACTGATCGGGCAGTCCTTCCTCGACGCGAAGGGCAACCCGATCCCGTACTACTTCCAGCCCCGGCCCTCCAACGCCGGCACCGGATACGACGCCTCGGCCTCGGCGGCCGGCAACCTCGGCCCCGAGTCGACCGTCGACGTCCTGCCGGTGAAGGGACAGCCGGACTCCGGCAAGCAGAGCCTGCTCACCCAGGTCTGTTCCCGCAGCAAGGCGGTCGGCGAGCTGGAGCACGTCGACGGCTCCCGGCCGTACTGCACGGCCGACGGCGTCGGCGCCGTGCTCGGCGTCTTCCGCGACGGCGGCACGACCGGCAAGGCCACCCGTGTGGTCAGCCTCGACCAGGCGTGCCCCGCCAAGCCGTTCGTCGCCACATACGAGGCCGTCACGGTCGAGTGCGCCAAGCCGGGGGAGGACTACGCCAAGGCAGTGGTCACCCCGAACCGCGGTGACGCGCCCGCCCACCCCCAGGTCCCGGCCGACGCGGTCACCGCGAGCGGCAGTGGACTGGACCCGCAGATCAGCCCCGCCTACGCCCGGCTCCAGACACCGCGCGTCGCCCGCGAACGCGGACTGAGCGAGGCGGCCCTGCGCACGCTGATCGACCACTTCACCACTGACCGCGGGTTCGGATTCCTCGGTGAACCGGCCGTGAACGTCGTCCAGTTGAACGCGGCCCTCGACCGCACACATCCCGTGAAGGGGGCCTGAACATGTACGCCTGGCTCCAGGCCACCCTCATCCTCGCGGTCGTCGTCGCACTGCACGTGCCGCTCGGCGACTACATGGCGAAGGCCCTCGACGGCGGTCCGCACAAACGCGCGGAGCGCGCCCTCTACAAGGTGAGCGGCATCGACCCGGACCGTGAGCAGGACTGGCGTCACTACCTGTTCGCGCTGCTCGCCTTCAGCCTGATGAGCATCGCGGCGCTCTTCGCCCTCTTCACCCTCCAGGGCAAGCTGCCCTGGTCCACCGGCCACGAGGGCGTGCCGTGGCGGCTCGCCCTGCACACCGCCGTCAGCTTCACCACCAACACCAGCTGGCAGAACTACGCGGGCGAGTCCACCACCGGCCACCTTGCGGTGATGGCGGGCCTCGGCGTCCAGGCCTTCGCCTCCGCCGCCGTCGGCATCTGCGCCGCGCTCGCCCTCATCCGGGGCCTGGTGCGCCGGGACACCCATCAGCTGGGCAACTTCTGGGTCGACCTGATCCGTACGATCTTCCGGATCATCCTGCCCCTGTCGATCGTCTTCGGAATCATCCTGATCGCCCTGGGTGTTCCGCAGAACCTGGGCAGCGCGCACACCGTCACCACGGTCGCGGGCGGCCAGCAGACCCTGCTCGGCGGCCCGGTCGGCTCCTGGGAGCCGCTGAAGCTGATGTCCGGCGACGGCGGCGGCGTCTTCAACGTCAACAGCGCGCACCCCTTCGAGAACCCGTCGCCGTACACCAACGCCATCGAGATCGTGCTGATGCTGCTGATCCCGACCGCCTTCATCCGCACCTACGGCCGGATGATCGGCTCGCTGCGGCAGGGCTGGACGCTGCTCGCGGTCGTCGGCATCCTCTTCGGCCTGCTGCTGGCGGCCGGCAGCCTCGCGCAGAGCGCCCACACCGGCACCGTGACGGCGGCGGTCGGCGGGCAGTACGAGGGGACCGAGACCCGCGTCGGGGTTCCCGGTTCCACGCTCTTCGGTGTGGCGGCCACCGGGTCGGCGGACGGCGCGGCCAACTCCTCGTACGACAGCTTCTCCAGCCTCGGCGGAGGGGTACTGCTGTCGGCGATGATGCTCGGCGAGATCGCCCCCGGCGGCACCGGCAGCGGTCTGTACGGCCTGATCGTGGCGGTGATGATCGCCGTGTTCATCGGCGGTCTGATGGTCGGTCGGACGCCCGAGTACCTGCGCAAGCGGATCGGATTCCCGGAGATGCGCTACGTCGTCCTGTACGCGCTGGTCGCCCCCACCGCGATCCTGGGCTTCTCCGCGCTCGCCGTGGCGCTGGGCGACGGCCAGTCGTCCATGGGCAACCCCGGGCCGCACGGCCTGACCGAGCTGGTGTACGCCTACACGTCCAACGTCAACAGCAACGGCAGCGCGATGGCGGGCTTCAACGGCGCCACCGACTTCCACAACCTGCTGATGACCGCGGCCATGCTGATCGGGCGCTATGTGCCGATCGTGTTCCTGCTCGCCCTGGCCGGCCGGCTGGCCCGCCAGCAGCCGGGTGTGGTCACCGTCGGCACCCTCCAGGCCCGCGGCGTCAACTTCGTCGCCCTGGCCACCGGTGCCGCCCTCATCCTGGCGCTGCTCAACTTCCTGCCGGCCCTCTCGCTGGGGTCGCTGGCGGAGGGGCTGCTCTAGGAATCCGCGAACCCCGGGCGGGCCAGTGCTCCTCACCACTGGCCCGCCCGGTCGCATCTGCCGGGACGCGCCCGAAGGCACCGCAGCGGACACTGTTGGGGACCGTCCGACCGGCCGTGGTGAGGTCCCGATGGCGTATGGCCTGGCACGTCGAGAGCTGAGACCGAGAGTCCCCCTGCGTCCGGGCGAGGGCGAGAAGCACCATCTGACAAGCCTGGAGGGCCTGGCCGCGCTCTCCTTGGACGCGCTCAGCTCGGTGGCGTACGGTCCCGAGGCGATCGTGCTCGCCCTGGTCGCCGCCGGGACCGGGGCGCTCACCGCCACGCTGCCCATCACTCTCGCGATCACCTTCCTGCTCGCGGCACTGGTGGTGTCGTACGGTCAGGTCATCGCGGTGCACCCGGATGGCGGAGGCGCCTACGCCGTCGCCAAGAAGGACCTGGGCAAGACCACCAGCCTGCTCGCGGCGGCCAGTCTGGTCGTCGACTACGTGCTCACCGTCGCCGTCAGCCTCACCGCGGGCGCCGACGCCCTGGCGTCCGCGTTCCCGGCTCTCGCCCACGACAAGCTCGTCATCTGCCTCATCGGGCTCGCCCTGCTCACCGGCGTGAACCTGCGCGGCGTCGCCGAGAGCGCCCGAGTGCTGATGCTGCCCACCGTGCTGTTCATCGTGGCCATCCTCGGCATCGTCCTCCTCGGTCTGCTCCGTTCCCATCCCGCGGCCGTCGTCGGCACCCAGCAGTCCTTCCCCGCGCACGAGTCACTGGGGCTGCTGCTGATCCTCAAGGCGTTCTCGTCCGGCTGTTCGGCCCTCACGGGCGTGGAAGCCATCGCCAACGCCGTACCGACCTTCCGCACCCCCCGGGTCAAACGCGCCCAGCGCACGGAACTCATGCTCGGCGCACTGCTCGGGCTGATGCTCATCGGCCTCGCCGTGCTCATCCGCCGCGACCACGTCGCCCCGCGCGGGGAGGTCACCGTCCTCGCCCAACTCGCCGCCGGCGCCTACGGCACCGGTTGGGCCTACTACGCCACCAATCTCATCGTCACCCTGGTGCTGCTGCTCGCCGCGAACACCAGTTTCGGCGGACTGCCGGTACTCATGAGCCTGCTCGCCCGCGACCACCGCCTGCCACACCTGTTCGGGCTGCGGACCGAACGCCCGGTCTACCGCTACGGTGTCGTGGCCCTGGCCCTGCTGGCCGCCGTGCTGCTCATCGCCGTCGACGCCGACACCCACCGGCTGATCCCGCTCTTCGCGATCGGCGTGTTCATCGGGTTCACCCTCAGCCAGATCGGTCTCGTACGGCACTGGGCGACCGAGCAACCCGAGGGATGGCTGCGCCGCGCGTTCATCAACGGCACCGGCGCACTGCTCACCACGCTGGCCGGCGTCATCCTCCTCACCACGAAGTTCCTGGAGGGCGCCTGGGTGGTCGTCATCGCCGTACCGCTGATGATGCTGCTGTTCAACCGCATCGAGCGCTACTACACGGCCGTCGGGGAGGAACTGGGGCTCGGCCGCATCCCGGATCCCCCGGACCGGCGGACCGAGAGCCTCGTGATCGTCCCGCTCGGCGAGGTCAGCAAGCTCGCCCGGCACGCCATCGCCGCCGCCCTCGCCCTGGGCGACGAGGTGGTCGCGGTGGCCGTCCACGCCGACCCGGACAAGACCCGCGCCCTGCAGGAGGCATGGGACCGCTGGGACCCGGGCGTACGCCTCGACGTCATCGACAGCCCGCACCGCTCCCTGGTCCAGCCGATCGTCGACTACGTGCAGCGCGTCGCCCAGGACGGACGGCAGATCGCCGTCCTGATCCCCGAGGTGGAACCCCGTCACCGCCGCTACGAGATCCTCCAGAACCAGCGCGGCCTGCTGCTCGCCACCGTTCTGCGGGCCCGCACCGACGTGGTGGTGTGCATGCTGCCGTACCGGCTGCGTGTGTGAGCAGTACTCACGGACGCCGATCGAAGGGGGGTTCGCTTTCGGGGCGGTCAACCTCACGTCCCGGTTACGGAACCCTCAACCTCTGGTGTCGAAGCGGTAAGGGGACGACGATGGGCACATGACTCTGGCCCAGCGCGCCCTGGAGAGACTCGACGCCTGGCCCGACCTCACGCCAGGTCCGGCCAGTTGCGGCGTCGGGCGGGCGCTCCGCTCCCGGTACAGCGAGATCGTCCATTTCCATACCGACCACGAGGCGGACCTGCATCTCACCAGTCGTGCCATCGAGCGCATCTACGGCGACCTCGCCGATTCGACCGCCATCCGCATGGTGCCCGGTTCACGATGGGTGACGGTGCACCTGGACTGCGACGCCGACGTGGATCTGCTGCTGAGCCTGGTCAGCGTGGCGCTCAAGGCACACCAGACGCCTCCGGCCGGAAACCCGCCCGCGGCCTGCAACTTCCGTCGCGTCACGGTGCTTCCGCGCGACCGACAGGGCGCCGGTCGGTGAGAGGCGAACGCCTCGAATCACGCGGACGCGGGTGGCGCCACGGCAACGTCGCCGGGCGTACCGGGCCCGCCACCGCGCAGTTGATCAACTGCGGCTGATGCCCGCCTCGTTCGGGAGGTTCGCGGCCGGGTCGGCGAAGAACGTGACCCGGAAGACGGTGTCCCAGGTGTGCCCGCAGTCGAGGCGGAACAAGTGAACGCCCAGGCACGGGAGCGGCGATCGGCCGTCATTACTCTGGACCGTGCACGCCTCGGCTCTCGGCGGCGCGCCGGCGGGACGCGTCGATCTCCGCATAGGCCTGGTCACGTCCCTCCCAGTGGGACCGTTCCTAGTCAGTGAGCAGGGGTGAGTCTTGTACCCAGTCCTGGTCAACTGGCGCATCCCGAACGGTGGTGGATGCACTGGTCTCCCGCGTTCGCGCCGCGTCCGGCGACACGGATTGTGTCCGTGGTCCGGGGATGCGGGGGCGGGTTTCCTCACGCCCGCGGGTGCCGTGTCCGGCCTGGGCGGTCCGATGCCCCGCACGATCGCTCTGGTCGTGTGGGGGCGGTGCCGTCCGTCGCCGGATGCGGTGCCTGAGGGCGCGCCTGCCGATCGCGATGCTCGCAGCATCGTGACGGGTGGTCTTGCGGTTCTTGCCGGAAAGGGGCTTGTGCCAGTGCTGGGCGCCCCACTTGCTGGTGTAGGCGGGGTCGACGGCGATGATGGGGATGCCGAGTTCGGCTGCCATGCTGATGAGCCGGGCCCGCAGCTTGGACACCGGCATGCCGGAGATCACCTGCCTGAACCGCTTCCGGCGGCCGTGTTTCTCCCGGGTTTTCTCCGCGGTGAAGTCGAGGTCTTCGATCGCGATCGACAGGCCGTGGCGTTGGGCCCAGTGCAGGAGCCGGATCAGTGCATGCCGTACCTGGGCGTCACGATGGTTCGCGGTGCCGGACAGGTCGTAGAAGAACCGGCGCGGTTGGCCGCATGGGTTGCCGTGCTCGTCCAGCCGCCAGGCGGCGAGGTGGTCGGCGTTGGTGTCGACGCCGATCAGTCCGCCGGTGCGGGCGTGGGACAGGGGGACGGTTTTGACTGGTGGGATGGTCCAGGAGGCGGTGAGGTACCAGCGGGCGCGGTCTGTGTCGTAGTGGATGCGGTAGGCCACAGACTTGTTCGTGGTGATGCGGTCGGCCCACTCGTCGCTGCGGTGGTGGAAGAGGGCAGCGCCGGTGAGCGCATACCGGCCGTGGGGGGCGTTGGCGAGGTGGGCGAGCGGGGCAGGGAGCTTGAGGGAGACCGCGCCGTCCGGGGTGACGCGGATCGTCTCGTTGCCGAACCGCTTGCCCGATTCCCCGTCCGCCTGCACAAACCAGCGCGATGCTTCCCAGCGTTGCCGCCACTGGGCCTGCGTGAGCTGGGCGGCCTTGAGGTGGTGCCGGTTGCGCGCGAGCCGCTTCCCGCCGCGCACGATGCGGACGCGGCCCACGGCGTGGTCGGCCTGCTGGGCACTGAGCCGGTCGTGAAGGACCCGCAGGCGTCGGGTCTTGGCGAACCACTCCTTGGCGCTGCGGTAGCCGCCCGACCCCCGCCTGCTTCCCTTCTCGCCGATCGGCAGGGACAGGCGGTGCGCGATCGTCCGCACGCCCGCCTCAAGGCTGTGGATGTGCGCGAGTTGGGCACGCCTGGACAGCGCCCACTGATCATGCGTGGCCTTGGTAATGCTCCCGGCCCAACGCGACGAAGACTCCTTTGTCAGGGCCCGCTTACGCCCCGCCCACCTCTCCGCGGAGTGCTCCAGGCCCTCAGCGCACCGGCGTTTGAGGTCCTTAGAGGCCAGCGAGCCAAGATGCGCGCCCACCAGGCGCAGCACCCGCTCGTCCTCGGCGCTCAGGTGGCCCAGACGGGTTCGGATCGCCACGCCCGACGGGCCGACGGCCACGAAGGGAGCAGCGATCGTGCGCAGCGCCTCGTCAGGCATCGATGTACTCCCTCCATCACGCTTGATCGGCAACAGGAAGAACGGTACGGGCGGGCACTGACATTTAGCGTTGACGGTGGCTTCCCGGGATCCTCGGGGGCTGCGTAGGGTGCGTCGGGTCCGGTTCTTCCGGCACGGCTGGATCACTGACCGAAGCGTCTGACTGCAGGCGACTTCTCCACGCTGATCGACGGCTGGTTGAACCCCCGACGCACGTGCGTCCCTGTTGGGAACCCGTGGCCACGGCAAGCGCGTGGACCTCTGCTACCGAATGTCCGGTCAGCACAACCCTGCCGAGCACGTGCCTGGTTGTGGCGGAAGCCCTCCGGACACGGACAGCACCTGCTGCGGGACGGAGGCATCTGTTGAAGCTGCACCTGGGAATCGATGTGGCCTGCCGGGCCTCGCACCGGGCCACCTGCACCGACGCCGCCGGGCAGATCCAGTTCTCCGGACGGCGGTTCACCACCACCGCTGACGACCTCGAACGGTTATGGGACGGCCTGCCCTCCACCGACGACGTCACCGTCATCATGGAGCCCACCCGCAACGCGTGGGTCCCGCTCGCCGCCTGGTTCGCCCACCGTGGCGCCAAGGTGGTCCTGGTGCCGCCGGAGCAGTCCGCTGACCTGCGCGACTACTACTCCAAGCACACCAAGAACGACCGGCTCGACTCCCGGATCCTCGCGCGGCTGCCACTGCTGCACCCCGAAGGACTGCGGGACCTGTCAGACACAGGGCCGGCCGACCCCCTGCGACGAGCCGTCCGTCGCCGCAGCTCGCTGGTCGAACGCCGCAGGGCCACTTTCTACCGGCTCGACGCCCTGCTGGAGCTGCTCGGACCCGCCTGGGCCGACGCCCTGGGCACAGGCGCCTACTCCAAAGCCGCGCTGGCCGTGCTGGAGAAAACCGGAGCCGACCCCCACGCCATCCGCCGACTGGGCCGCAAACGCCTGGCCGCCCTGCTGATCCGGCACAGCCGAGGCCAGTGGCGCGAGGAGCACGCGGAACAGATCACGGCTGCCGCCCGGCAGAGCCTTGAGATCTGGCCCGACGGCGCCCTGGACTTCGCCGAACTGGCCGAGGACATCGCCGGCGAGGCCCGCATGGCCGCTCACCTGAACGCGCAGATCATCACCCTGGAGGACCGGATCGCCATCCTTTACGAAGAAGCCGACCCCGGCCAGGTCATCGCCTCCGGGCCCGGCTTCGGCGTCATCACGGCCGCGGGCATCCTGGGCCGGCTCGGCGACCCGAACCGCTTCGCCAGCCTGGCCGCTATCCGCGCCTTCACCGGCCTGGTTCCCCGTGTCAGCCAGTCCGGACTGACCGGCCGCAACGGCCCACCCACCCGCCAAGGAGATCCCGGACTGCGCGAGACCTTGTTCAAGGCCGCGGACATCGCCCGGCACGTCGATCCCACCCTCGCCGCCCGTTACCACGATCTCGTCGCAGGCAAGGGCAAACACCACAACTCCGCCCTCTGCACACTCGCCGCCGTCCTGGTCACCCGCCTGGCCGCCTGCTGGCGCAACGGCACCCTCTACGAACTCCGCGACACCGACGGACGCGAGATCACCGAAGCCGAAGGCCGGACCATCTGCGCCACCCGCTACAAGATCGACAAAACCGCCCGAGCGAAAGTCGACGTTCGACGGCGAGCCCAGCAACTGAAGAACCCAACGACGAGCCGGCGCGAGAAGGAGTCGCGAAGCGCTCCGGCAACCGGCCCGTCGACAACCACCCTACGAACCAACCCCCGAGATCACCACGATCTGCTTGACGTCCGTTAGTGCTGCGTTCCTCAAAGTGGGTGTGGACCGCTGGGCGTCAGGGGGCGCATGATGCGTGGTGAAGGACTGTGCCGTGTATCCGCCTCTGTACGCGCGTCCGGCGCGTGATCCGGACGAGGAGCGCAAGATCCGCAAGCTGGCCGGCGCTCGTCATGCCCCCGCTGATTGGATCCTGCGAGCCCGCATGATCAGCCTCAGCTGGGCCGGGAAGCAGGTCACCGCCATCGCCGCCGAACTGGGTTGCCATCCCAAGACCGTGCGGGAGCGGCTGCACCGGTTCAACGCCGAGGGCATCGACGGGCTCGGCGACCGGCCGGTCCCCGGACGCCCCCGCCGGCTGACCGAGGCCGAGCGCTCGGTGATCATCGCTCTGGCCGAAAGTGACCCGCCCGGGCGCCCGGTGCCCGGTCCCGGCGGCGTCCTGAAGGCTGCCGACGAGGCCGGGCCGGGCGAGTGGACGCTGGATGCGCTCACCGAAGTCGCCCGCGAGCGGGGCATCGACGTCCACCGCAGCCAGGTGCGCCGGATCCTGCGGGCAGAGGGGGTGCACTGGCGGCACCCGCGGTCCTGGGCGCACAGCACCGATGCGGAGTTCGCCCCAAAAGGGCGCGGGTCGTCGGGCTGTACACCGACCCGCCGCCGCGCTCCACGGCGATCTGCGCGGACGAGCTCGGCCCGGTGATCCCGCGGACCTTCGCCCCCGCCCCAGGCTGGTCTCCCGGCGGGCACCGGATCAAGGCGCCGCTGGAATACTCCCGCGGGCGAGAGAAGACCCGGGTGTACGGGGCCCTGCGACCGGCGGACGGCCAGGAGGTGACCCTCTGCGCGCCGTCCCGCAACACCGCCGGCTGGCTCCGGCTACTGCAGGAGATCGCCCGGGCCAACCCGCGCGGCCGGCTCTACGTGATCGCAGACAACCTCTCCAGCCACACCAGCGGCCCCGTCCGCAGGTGGCTGCGGAAGCACCCGAGGGTCCATCAGGTCTTCATCCCCGTCGGCGCGTGCTGGCTGAACCTGGCCGAGGGCTGGTGGCGGCTGCTGCGCAAGGCCGCGCTGGCCGGGCAGACCTTCGCCGACCCCGGCGAGATCGCCTACGCCATGAGGGTGGCCACCGCCCAACTCAACACCCGTGCCCACCCGTGGGTTTGGGGACGACCACCACCACCGCACCGCCGACTGCGCCGGAAGTTCGCCTACCTGCTTTGAGGAACGCGGCATTAGCGGTGATTTGTTGACCTGGGGCGGAACGTGCGGTAGGCCGGTAGGCGGGGGCGATGTTGTTCGGAGGTGGTCGCGATGGTGACCGCGAGGCGTCCGTGCCCGCCGGCGCCGGGGCCGCTGGAGGGCTACGCGGCCCGGTTCGACGACCTGTTCTCGTCGCTGGCGCAGCGGCGCGGGTTTAGGGAGTACCTGACCGGGCTGCTGGCCCCGCGGGACCGGAACAAGACGCTGACCTGCCTGGCCGGGGCGGAGCCGGTCGTGGGGGCCCAGCACCCGGCGGTGCAGCGGCTGCAGTTCTTCCTGTCCGAGTCGACCTGGGACCCTGAGCGGGTCAACGCCCGGCGGCTGGAGCTGCTGCTGCAGGGCGAGGCGACCGCCCCGCACGCCGGCGGGGTGCTGGTCATCGACGACTCCGGGGACCGCAAGGACGGCACTGCCACCGCGCACGTGGGCCGGCAGTGGCTGGGCCGGTACGGCAAGACCGACAACGCCATGGTCACGGTGACCACGCTGTGGGCCGACGAGCGCCTCTACTACCCGCTGCACGCCGTGCCCTACACCCCGGCCCACCACTTCCCGCGGGGGAAGAGCGACCCGGCCTTCCGTACCAAGTGGAAGATTGCCGCCCAACTGGCCTGTCAGGCCAGGTCCTTGGGGATCGCGTTCCGGGCGGCGGTGGCCGACGGCGCCTACGGGGACCTGGACGACTTCCGGTGCGAGCTGCACGCCGCCAAGGTGCCGTTCGTGATGGCCGTCAAGCGCCGCCGCGGGGTGTGGGCCTACGGCGACCAGGCCCGCACCCCGGTGGACGCCGCCCGCGAACTGGCCTGGCACGGCCCCGAGGAGCCCGGCGCCTGGACGCCGGTGGTGCGCACCTTCCGCGACGGGCACACCGCCACCTGGTGGGCCGCCGACGCCACCTTGGGCTTTTGGGGTCCGGACGGCCTGACGCGGCTGGTGGTGGCCACCGCCGATCCGTCCACCCTGCCGGAGAAGGCCACCTGGTACCTGGCCACCGACCTGCCCCGCCCCGGCTCGCCCCGCGCGGCCGAGTCCCCCTATCCGCCCGCGGACCTGGCCGAGGTCGTGCGGATCTACGGGATTCGAAACTGGATCGAGCAGGGCTACAAGCAGGTCAAGGACGAGCTGGGGTGGGCCGACTTCCAGGTGCGCTCCAATGTCGCGATCCGCCGCCACCAGACCCTGGTCAATTGCGCGTTCGCCTTCTGCTGGGAAGCAGGACGCACCAGTGCGGGACCTGAGAGTACGTCAACACTGGTGCCGGAAGCCGACGCTGGAGAGAGGGGCCCGGCACTGCCGGCCCCGCCCCCACCGCCGTGCTGGCCGAAGGCGATTCGCGCCGTCCGCGGCTGGCTGACCCCGTCGATCGTGCTGCAACGCTGGTGGCGGGCCTGGTCCAACGCGCCCCCTCCACCCGAACTCCAAGCCCTGATCGACGCGGTCACCACCGGACAGACCCTGAACCTCTACCCCCCGAACTAACAAACCACCGTTAGGAACTCATCAGCGGCCGCCATACGAGGCGAGTGCGCTACAACACCACGAACCAGTACATGCTCCTGCACACCCACGTACGCTCCTGCACATCCGAAAACGACCATTTCGCCACCCCTCGACCGACTTGCCCGGCTCCAGGTCCTTGTAGACCTCGAAGAAGTGGGTGATCTCCATCCGGTCGAAGATCGGAATGTCGTCGATGTCCTGCACGGCCGTGTAGCGCGGGTCGTGTGCCGGGACGCAGAGGACCTTCTCGTCGGGGCCCTTCTCGTCCCTCATCACGAACATGCCGACGGCGCGGCACTCGATCACACAGCCGGGAAAGGTGGGGTCGCCGACCAGGACGAGTGCGTCCGGGGGTCCCACCGCACGGAGTGTGGGGGAGGGTCACCGTCGCCGCCGATCGTGTGGTCGACGTAGCCGTGGTCGGCGGGGTACTGGTGGGGGTGAACAGCATGCGGTCCAGGCGCAGGCGGTGCAGTTCGTGGTCCATGTTGTACTTGTTGCGCGATCCCTCGGGGATCTCCACGATCACGTCGAACTCCGCGGCGGCCTCCTTCCCTGGTCGGTCCGAGGGCCGGGCGGTCCGGCGGCTGTCATGGAGGCGGGCGCCGGGTCCACGGGCTCGCCCGTCGCACACGGATGCGGCCCTCCAGTGGGCTCCGCCCCGTCCCGGGCCGACCTGCCGGGGTGCCTGGCCCGGCTCTGCGGGCGACGCCCCGGACAGAGGGTGAGACGGTGTAAAGAGCCGGACGTCGGGTACCCGCGAGCGCCGGACGACGACAGAGGACGGGCGGGTACATCGACGGCGCCACCGATCCGGGAGGAGGAACGGGAGTGCCGCGGATGGCAGAGGACGAGGCGCGGCGGCGGTTCGCCGGAGCCCGCGTCGCGCGGCTGGCGACGGTGGACCCCGTGGGGCGCCCCCACCTCGTACCGGTGGTGTTCGCCCACCACGGTGACGACGGGATCGTCATGGCCGTCGACCGGAAACCGAAGAGCTCCCAGCGGCTGCGGCGGCTGAGCAATATCGCCGCCCGCCCGGCCGTGTGCCTGCTGGCGGACGCGTACGACGAGGACTGGGACCGGTTGTGGTGGGTGCGGGCGGACGGGGACGCCCGCATCGTGCGGCCCGAGGCGACGGCCCAGGAGGACCGCGACGAGTACCGGGCCGCCCTGGCACATCTGGTCCGGAAGTACCCGCAGTACCGGGACAACCCGCCCGACGGACCGGTGATCGCGGTCGCCGTCCGCCGCTGGAGCGGCTGGCGCGCCGCTTCCGACCCTCAGGCGGACGGAGGGCAGGGCGGGGCACGTACTCCGACGAGACGATCCGGGAGGTTCCCATGACCAGGCAGATACGTGACGTGATGTCCCGCGGCGCGGTCGCCGTCGAGCCGATGACCTCGGTGGCGCGGGCGGCCCACCTGATGCGGGACCAGGATGTCGGCGATGTCCTCGTGACCTACGACAGCGACCTGTTCGGGGTGCTCACCGACCGGGACATCGTGATCCGGACGATCGCCGAGGACCGCGATCCGCACTCCACGACCGTGGGGGCCGTGTGCACCCGTCCGCCCGTGGTGACCCTGACCCCCGAGGACACCACCGACCATGCGGGCGAGTTGATGAGCAGGTACGCGGTGCGCAGGCTCCCGGTGGTCGAGAGCGGCGGCTGCCCGGTCGGCATCGTCAGCCTGGGCGACCTCGCCGCCATGGAGGACCCCGATTCGGCGCTCGCGGACATCTGCAACGCCGACCCGAACCGCTGAGGCGGGACGGGCCCGTACCGCCTCGGCGGGGCCGTCAGGACCGGGTGCCGCACCCCCGCCCCCGCGCACCGGGCCCGTTGACCGGTACGGTCGCGGCCCGGCATGCCAGGGGTGTGGCGGGTCCCCGTTCACAGCGGTGTGTGGCCGGCCGTCACGAGGTAGGTGCCGTAGACCACGGAGACCATGACGAGGGCGGCACCCGGCAGTACGGCGTTCCTGGGCCGGACTCTCCAGCTCCGGGCGAAGGCGAGCGCCAGAGGGATCAGCAAGGGGAAGGCAGGCAGCAGGAAGCGCGGCTTCGACGCGAACGGGCCGGATCCGCCGACCGTGATCAGCAGGAGCGTGCCCGCGTACACGACCAGCGCCAGGGGGACCCGCTCGACGCACAGCAGGCAGAACAGCAGTACGGCCGCGGCGACGACGACCAGCGCCAGCGGGTAGGTGACCCGGCCGCCGTGCAGCAGCAGCGCCTTGATGAAGCGCAGCGAACCGAGGCCGAAGTCGAAGCGGGAGTCCCAGGCCCGCTGCACCGTGAAGTAGCCGCCGAACAGGTCGCCCGTGCGGTCCCCGACCCACAGCACGAAGCCCACCCAGCCGAGCGGGGCGATCGCGGTGCCGATCCACAGTCCGAGCGGAACCCGGCCGCGTCGCTTGACGATCTCGTGCACCGCCACCACACTCACCGCGGCGGCCACCGCGAACCCGGTGGGCCGGGACAGGCCCGCAAGCGCGGCCAGTGTGCCCGCCCAGAGCCACCGGCCCGTCAGCACGGCGTACAAGGACCAGGCGGCCAGTGCGGTGAGCAGGGACTCCGTATAGGCGATCCCGAGGACGACGGAGCACGGCAGTGCCGCCCAGACGCCGACGAGCGCGGTCCCGACCGCTCGTCCGTACAGATGACGGCCGATCGCGTAGATGCCGTAGGCGGCTGCTCCGGCGGCACTCCACGCGACCAACAGGGCGGCGGCACCCGGGGAGAGCAGGAGGACGGTGGACAGGGCCCGGATGAGTCCCGGGTAGAGCGGGAAGAACGCCCAGTCCCGCTGGACTGCACCGGTGGCGGCGATGACATGGACGTGGGTGCCGTAGCCGTACTCGGCGATGTGCAGGTACCAGCGTGAATCCCAAGAATGAGCCAAGCCCTTGAACAGCGGTTGACCGGCGAGGTGGTTCGCCAGGGCGATCGCGCCGATCCCGGCGAGACGGATGGCGGCGAACAGGGCGAGGGCCTGGGCGGCACCGGGCATGAGCCGGTTCGGCAAGGGCAGGCGGACGCGAGGGGCTGCGCCCCCGGCGCGCTCGGTGACAGGGGCGGGCGGGATTGCGCTCACACCTTGACCCTGTGATACCGGCGTGCGGTTCGCAACGTGAGGTTTGGCCATGGATGGGTCATATACCACTGCTGTACGAGAATCAGGCGTGAGTCAGTACTGAACGGGGTGAAACATGCCTGGTCACGAGGGGGGAACGGGGTCACGCGGGGAGAAGTCCGGCGGCCGCGAGGAACAGGCGGTGCACACCGGCGACTCGCCCAGTGGTGGTCTGTGGAGGTGGGGGCCGTGTGCATTGCTGTCGAACAGCGTGAACCCGGGGCGACCGGGGGGCGGCTGGGCGGGCGGTTCGTACGGGGGACCTCGCCGATCACCCTAGAGTGGGCCGGGTGACGGACAACAGCAGGCCGGTCGCCGTATTCGATCTCGACAACACCCTCGCCGACACCGCGCACAGGCAGCGCTTCCTGGAGGCGCAACCGCGGGACTGGGCGGCGTTCTTCGCGGCCGCGCCGCAGGACCCTCCGCTGGCCGAGGGCGTCGCGCTGGCCCGGGAGACCGCCGAGTCGTGCGAGATCGTCTATCTGACCGGGCGGCCCGCGCGCTACCGGAACGACACCCTTGAGTGGCTCACCACCCACGGCCTGCCCGAGGGGCGCCTGTACATGCGGCCGGACACCGACCGCAGGCCCGCCCGCTTCACCAAGCTGGAGATTCTGCACGAGCTGGCCCGTGGCAGTGAGATCCGCATGCTCGTGGACGACGACGAACTGGTCTGCCACGACGCGGAACGGGCGGGTTTCCCCGTCGTACGCGCGCGCTGGGGAACCCCTTCCGTCGCGCTCAAGGACGCGCAGGAGCGGCAGGGGCGCACCTGACGGGTCCTGCTACTCGCCGCCCTCGATGCGGAAGCCCACCTTCAGGCCGACTTGGTAGTGCTCGATCTCGCCGTTCTCGATACGGCCCCTGACCTGAGTGACCTCGAACCAGTCCAGGTTGCGCAGGGTCTGTGAGGCACGGGCGATCGCATTGCGAACGGCCTGGTCGACGCCCTCGGGCGAGCTGCCGACGATCTCGGTGACCCGGTAGGTGTGGTCGGTCATGCGGGTGCTCCTCTCCGCGTGGCGGCTGTGTCACACGTCACTCCACCGTGCCGTACGATGCGGCGGATCGCGAGACATGGGGTCGTGCGGGGGGGTCGTGCGGGGGGGGGTGCCCCTATCTGTTTCGTCAACCCCGGTGGGGTCGGTTCGCAGGGGTTGATCCTGGTTTTCGGGAACGTCCCGCGAAGCGGGATCGGGACGTTCCCGGTGGATCGGGTGGCTGATGGGCAGCCCGGTGGCCGGCGGAGCCGGAGTGGCCATGCCGGTGCGCGGGCGTGATGGGGCCTGGAGGGCGGGGCGGTGGGGTCGTCAGGCGGCGAGGCCGACGTCGCCCGGGGTGCGTGCTTCGTAGAGGGCGCCGGTGCGGATCATCGCGTGGATGACGTTCACGCGCTGGCGGGCCAGGCGGAGGATCGCCTGGGTGTGGGTCTTGCCGCGTGCGCGTTGACGGTCGTAGTAGATCCGGGAGGACGGGTCGGACTTGCAGCCGATCGCGGCGAACGCGGCCTGGAACAGGGCGCGTTTGAGGAGTCGGTTGCCGCGGTGGGGTGCGTGCTCGCCGCGGATGGAGGTGCCCGAGGACTTCGTGGCCGGGGCGAGTCCGGCGTAGGAGGCGAGGTGTCCGGCGGTGGGGAAGGAAGTGCCGTCACCGATCGCGACGATCACGGCGGCTGTGGTCCTGACGCCCAGGCCGGGCAGGGACGTCAGGAGGTGGAAAAGAGGGAGGGCCTCCAGCAGGGCGGCGATCTCCTGCTCGGCCTGGCGGCGCTGGGTGTGGGCGGCGGCGAGCTGGGCGGCGAGTCCCGGCACGATCACGGCGCTGGCCTCGGTGCCCGGAACGACAAGGGTCTGCTCGGCGAGCGCGTCGAAGATCTCTGCGGTCAGGTGGTGGGCCTTGCGTGAGCCGTGGGCCTTGAGCAGGGCCTCGCAGCGGGCACGGCCCAGCTTCTTCAGCCTGGACGGGGATCCGTGCCGTTGAAGGAGAACCTGGATGTAGGGGTAGGCCAGGCGGGGGCCGAGGACGCGTTCAAGGGAAGGATGGATCTGGGAGAGCAGGCCGCGCAGCCGGTTCGTGGTGCGGTTGACCTCGCCGGCCAGGTCGTTGTCGTAGCCGGTGAGCATGGTCAGCTCGGCCAGCGCCTCGTCGTCACGGTCCACCGCGCGCAGGGTGTGCGGCATGCTCCGGGCGGTCTCAGCGATCACGTAGGCGTCACGGGCGTCGGTCTTGGCCTCGCCCGGATGCAGATCGGCGGCCCGGCGCATCGACAAGCCGGGCAGGTAGGCGACCCGGCAGCCTGCCGCGCGGGCCACCGTCAGCGGCAACGCGCCAATGTTGGCGACCTGGTCCACGATCACCAGGACGGTGCCGAACTTCGTCACCAGCCGGCTGAACAGCTCCAGCAGCCTCGGTTCGGTGTTCGGCAGTCTCTTGTCGTGGACGGTCTTCCCTTCGCACGTCAGACCGTGGGCGTGGTGGAACTCCTTGCCCAGGTCCAGGCCGAGGAAGAGATCTATCCCGGCGGTGTCGACCATGTACGCGTGCCCCTCGTCACTCGTGCTCCCCCCGGCCGTCCCTGCGGCACCACACGCCGGCAACCACGTTACGCAGACATCCCCGCCCACAAGCGGTCCGGCGTTGCACCGGGCCAGGCGGTCGTCAGGCCCCTCATCAGCGGTCAAGCGGTGCCCCAAAGCCCGGCGGCAACACCCCCCAGGTCATCACCTCGACAGGGGGCAAACAGCCATACCGGGCCCGGGGGCCAGGCGCCCCATTGCGGGGCCACGGAAAAGGTAACGGGGCCACGGACGGCGCGGACAACCCTTCAAGGCCTCTGTGGCGAACGCGCCGGGAGGCGCGGATCCCGCTTGGGCAGCGGGATCCGCGCCTCCCGGCGCAACACCCGAATACGCGCCGGCGGCAGGCCGCGCGCCCGTCACCGGGCGCCGCACGGACCGGCGTCATCCGGGACCGGCTCGGTCAGCGGGTCACGCTCAGCGACAGCGCGAACCTCCCGTCCGTGTCCGTCCACCAGTGGGTCAACGCCAGTCTCGCTGCGGCGAGTTCATGACGTATGCCGTCCTTGCGGAACTTCGCCGACACCTCGGTGCGCATTTCCTCGCCGCGTATGAAGTCCACCGCCAGGTCGAGGGTGGGGACCTTCACGGTCTGCGCCCTGAGCGCCCGCAGCCGCATCTCGATCCACTCGTTCTCGGGGTCCCACAGGGCCACATGGGCGAACGCGCCGGGGTCGAAGTCGGCCCCCAGCTCACGGTTGACGACGGTCAGCACGTTCTTGTTGAACTCGGCCGTCACCCCGGCCGCGTCGTCGTACGCCGCCACCAGCACCGACTCGTCCTTGACCAGGTCGGTGCCGAGCAGCAGCGCGTCTTTGGGCGCCAGGAGCGAGCGTACGGACGTCAGGAACGCCGCCCGCTCGTCCGGCACCAGGTTGCCGATCGTGCCGCCCAGGAACGCCACCAGGCGCGGCCCGGGTGTGTCCGGCAGCTCCAGGCCGGCGGTGAAGTCGGCGATGAGCGCGTGGACGTTCAGTCCGGGCCGTTCGGCGATCAGCGCATGGCCGGCCTGGGTGAGCGCGCTCTCGCTCACATCCACCGGCACATAGGTGTCGAGGCCGGTCAGCGCGTCCAGCAGGTACCGGGTCTTCTCGGACGAGCCGGAGCCCAGCTCCACCAGCGTGCGGGCGCCGGTCGCGGACGCGATCTCCCCGGCGCGGTCGATCAGGATCTCGCGCTCGGCGCGCGTGGGGTAGTACTCGGGCAGTTCGGTGATCTTTTCGAACAGGTTGCTGCCGTGAGCGTCGTAGAACCACTTCGGCGGCAGTGTCTTGGGCATGCGGGTGAGGCCGTGGAGCACATCGGCGCGCAGCGCGGCGTCTGTGGCGTCCTCGGGAAGGGTGCGGGTGAGATGGAACGGGCTCACGTGCTCGGCTCCTCGCGTGGTACGGATGCCATGTCGTCGCGGAGATCCTTGAGAGGGGTGAGCAGGACGTCGGTGCGCGTGGCCGCGAGCAGTGTGCGGTCGGGCACCTCCTGCCATTGCGGGTCGTCGTCGTAGGGCTCGGAGGCCACGACGGTGCGGCCGGGCTCGGCCAGGTACCAGAGCGTGTCCCCCCATGCGGTGGCGGCGATCGTCTCCCCGTTGGTGAGCAGCAGGTTGAGCCGGGAGCCGGGGGCCGCCTCGCCGATCTCCAGCACGGTGTCGGCCAGCGCCTGTCCCGCCTCGTCGCCGGTGCGCAGCCGGTTCAGCACGAGCGCCCAGACCAGCGCGGAGTCGGTGCGCGCCTCCAGCGACAGCAACTCGGCGGGCGGCAGGGTGCGGGTGAGGTCCGCGACCGAACGGGGCCAGTCGGTGACGGCCCCGTTGTGGCTGAACAGCCAGCGGCCCGCGGCGAACGGGGCGGCGGCGGCCTCCCCTGCGGCACACCCTTCGGTGGCGTCGCGTACGGCGGCCAGGAACGCGCCGGAGCGCACGACCCGCGCCAGATCGGCGAAGGACGGGTCGCTCCAGATGGGTCCCATCCGGCGGTACCGGGCCGGCACCGGATCGCCGGCGGCGTACCAACCGACCCCGAAGCCGTCGGCGTTGACCGTTCCATAGCGCTGCCTGCGCGGCGCCCACGACTGCCGGTAGAGGCTGTGCTTAGGCTCCATGAGTATCCGGCCGAGGGGCTCCTCAGCGCCGAGAAAAGCCAGATGACGACACATCAGGCATCCCTCGCCGTACGGAATCCGGAGAAGATCTGCCGCCGGATCGGATAGTCCCAGTTGCGGAACGTGCCGCGGCAGGCCACCTGGTCCACGGCGAACGAACCGCCGCGCAGCACCTTGTACTCGGGCCCGAAGAAGACCTCCGAGTACTCCTTGTACGGGAACGCGGTGAACCCCGGGTACGGCAGGAAGTCGCTCGCCGTCCACTCCCACACGTCGCCGATCAACTGCCGTACGCCGAGCGGTGAGGCGCCCGCCGGATAGCTGCCGGCCGGCGCCGGACGCAGATGACGCTGGCCGAGGTTGGCGTGCTCGGGCCCCGGGTCGGCGTCCCCCCACGGGTAGCGGCGGGACCGGCCGGTGTCCGGGTCGTGGCGCGCCGCCTTCTCCCACTCCGTCTCGGTGGGCAGCCGGCGCCCCGCCCAGCGCGCATACGCGTCCGCCTCGTACCAGCACACGTGCAGGACGGGCTCGTCGGGCGGCACCACCTCGGTGGTCCCCAAGCGTCGCCGCAGCCACTGCCCGCCCTCGCGCCGCCAGTACAGCGGGGCCTCGAGGTTGTTGGTGCGGATGTGCGCCCACCCCTCAGGGGTCCACCAGCGCTCTTCGCCGTACCCTCCGTCCTCGATGAACGCCTGGTAGGCGGCGTTCGTGACCGGGGTGGCATCGATGTAGAAGCCGGGGACCAGACGCTCGTGCGCGGGCCGTTCGTTGTCCAGTGCCCATGGCTCGGTCGAGGTGCCCATCGTGAACGGTCCGCCGGGCACGAGGACTTCGCAGGGACCGTCGTACGGCGCCACCGGCTCCGGATCGGGTGCGGTCAGCGCCCCCGGCCCGCGGCGGAGCTGATGGGTGATCAGCATCGTCTCATCGTGCTGCTGTTCGTGCTGGGCGATCATGCCGAAGGCGAAGCCCGCCTCGGTCAGGCGCCGGCCCTCGAACGGCGTGCTCTCCAGCACGTCCAGGGCCCGGCCGCGCACCTCGGCGGCGTACCGCCGGGCCTGCGTGGGCGGCAGCAGCGGGAGGGTGGGCCGCGCGGCGCGCGGGTGCTCGAAGGCGTCGTAGATCCCGTCGATGTCGGGGCGCATGGCCTCGCGTCCCGCGACCGTGCGCAGCAGCCACAGCTCTTCCTGGTTGCCTATGTGCGCGAGGTCCCACACCAGCGGTGACATCAGCGGTGAGTGCTGGGCCATGAGGTCGGGTTCGTCGACACAGGTGGTCAGGAGCGCCGTACGGTCGCGGGCCGTGGTCAGCGCGTCCAGTACACGCTCCCGGAGCTTCTCCGGGTCTGTCGGTGACCGGTCGTCGGTCATGTGCGGATGTCCTTCCCGTGGAACCGGGTGTCCTCCCCGCCGGAACGGGTGTCCTTCCCGTGGAACTGGAGCAGCAGATCGTCGGCGGGGCAGCGGCCCCGGGCCACGTAGCGGTCGGTGAACTCCGCGACCAGGCGCCGCACGCGGGCGGTGGCGCCGAGCCGGGGCAGCGCCTCGGCCGCGGCCGCGAAACAGGCGACGGCGGCCTCGTGCAGCTCGGGGTCGCTGAGACCGTCGCGGGCGGCGGCGACCCACAGCGGATTACACGGAGCCGGAAGTGAACCAGCCCGCTCCGCCAGGGGTTTCACCGTCCGGTAGGCGGTCTCGGCGGCCTGCGGATCGTCGAAGAGCGCGGTCGTCACAGCGAGCGGCACGATCCATCCGTCGTCGCCCGGCTGGGCATCGATCATGCGGAATTCAAGATGCCCGCGGGGCCGTATCGGAGGAAACAGCGTCGTGAGGTGGTAGTCGAGGTCACCGCGGCCCGGCGGGTCCGCGGACCGGGTCCAGTCCCGGAAACTCATACCGTCCGGCACACGCCAGGGGCCGGTCTCGGCCCGGACGCACATCACGGGCGCGTCCATCACATGCCGGGCCCACGCGACCCTAGGGTCGCCGCCGAGGGGCGCAGCGCTGCTGCGCCCCGGTTCCATGGCGGCCCACACGAACTGCCGCGTCGAGCGCCAGCCCGTGGGCCGGCCGCGTGACAGCGGAGAGTGCGCGAACGCGGCGACCAACACCGCGCCCAGCTGGTGCGCCAGCCACCAACGCCGCCCGTGCCCGAGGGGGCCCGGCTCCTCGTATCCGGCGTCCAGGCACACCTGGACGGAGGCGGAGGAGCACATCATGAAACGACCCTCGGGGCCGGTGCGGTCCAGGTACCGCTCCATGGCGTCATAGCGCGGCTCACGAAGGAAGCGGCGTGGAGGGTTCCAGAGATCCTGGCCGTAGCCACTGAGGCCGATATCGGCCTCACACAGCAGCGCGCGGACCGCCTCGAGGTCGGCGGAGACGGCCCCTATGCACTCCATCAGGGAGGCGGCCGGAGCTGAGCTGAGCTCCAGCTGGCCGCCGGGTTCGACGGTGAGCGCCGAACTCAGGGGCAGGGACCGCAGTGCGGCGTAGGCCGCTCGTAGACGTTCGGGTGATACAGGGAGCCACGGTCTCCGCAGCTCGTGGACGAGCCATTCCACCTCGACACCGAGCGAGCGGGGCGGTCCGGTCTTGAAGCAGATGCCGCGGACCAGCGCCTCCACCTCGGCGTCGGTGACGGCGGAGCGGGGCTCCGTACAGTCACTCACCGAATCGGACATGTCGGGATCCTCCTGAGATTCCACCATGCCTTCGACCCGGTGCCTGATCGACCGGGCCGGTTTCACTCGTCCCACCCAAGACCTTGGCGTCGATTCGCACAAGGGTGCCCAGTGGGCTTTGCGGTGCCATCGCTTTCTGTTGGTCGGGGCGAAATCGGTTGTTTTCGGGGGCGGGAAACTCTGTTGCGGCGCAGGTCCAGGATCGCTCACCATTCCTGCGTGAGCACGACGGGGGAGACCGGTGGTGGACCGGAGGAGGCCGTGCGCGCTGCGCTCACGGCGCCCACGGGGGTGGCGCCGTGAGCGCGCGCCTGCGGGGAATCGCGCAGCAGACGGAGGAGATCGTCGCTGCGGGCGCCTATCGCGCGGCCGGTGGCCGGACGGTGGCCATCGCCGCGGCGGTCGAGGCCGCGCGGAGCGGCACGCGTATGTTCGGACCGGATCCGGTGCGGACACCGCAGCCCAGCACCGTCCCGACCGTCCTCGAGGTCACCGGGGAGAGCAGTCTGGAGGCCGCCCGGCGCCTGCTGAGCCGTTCGGGTGAGCGGGTGGCCGTGCTGAACTTCGCCTCCGCGCGCAATCCGGGCGGTGGCTATCTGAACGGCGCGCAGGCCCAGGAGGAGGCCCTGTGCCGGGCCTCCGCGCTGTACGCGTGCGTCCGTGAGGTCAGGGAGTTCTACGACCACCACCGGGCGCACCGCGACCCGTTCTACACGGACCGCGTCATCCATTCGCCCGCCGTGCCCGTCTTCCGCGACGACCGGGGCCGTCTGCTCGACGAGCCGTACCCGGCCGGCTTCCTGACCGCCGCGGCGCCGAACGCCGGAGTGGTGCGCCGCAGGACGCCGCAGCGCGTGACCGAACTGCCGGGTGCCCTGGCGGTGCGGGCCGAACGGGTCCTGGAGACCGCGGTCGTCTGCGGCTACCGGCGGCTGGTCCTGGGTGCCTGGGGCTGCGGGGTGTTCCAGAACGACCCGGCACAGGTGGCCGGGGCGTTTCGGGAACTGCTGGTCGAGGGGCGGTTCGAGGGCTGCTTCGAGGAGATCGTCTTCGGCGTGCTGGACCGCACGCCGGGCACCACGACACGGGCCGCGTTCGCACAGGCCTTCGCCGACGTGTGCGCCCCGTGACCCCGCCGCTCAGTTCCAGCCGTACCTTTCCCGCAGCCGGTGTACGACGAGGTTGAACCGCATCCGGTCCAGCGCGCACGCCTCGCGCCGCATTCCGTTCTCGTGCAGTCGCAGCACGCGGTCGACATCCACCCAGGAGTCGCGCCCCGACCGGTCCCAGGGCCCGCTGCCTATCGCCACCCACTCCCGGTCGTGGTCGTGCTGCTTGCTGGACAACTGCACGGCGAGCAGCGTGCCGGACGTCTCCCGGGCGACCACGAGGACCGGACGGTCCTTGCCCCGTCCGTCGTTCTCCTCGAACGGCACCCAGGTCCAGACGATCTCCCCGGGGTCGGGATCGCCGTCGTGCGCGGGGGAGTACTCGGTCCTCACCCGCCCCACCTGACGGGGGTCGGCCTCGGTGGTCGCGGAGGGGCCGTAGCGGCCGGGAATGTCTTCGTCGGCAAAGGCAGTCACGCGGCACACGTTAGAGCCTCGCCGCGGACGCCCGGTGAGGGGGTCCGCGAACGTGACGCTGCGTCAGTTCGCTGTCTACGGCTGGGGCGGGTTGTCCCGGTCCTGCGGGGGCCGCATCTGGTCCCTGAGGGCGTCGGGGCCCTTGTCCACCTGACCGCCGGTCATGTCCCGGGTCTTGTCCTCGGCGATGCGGCCGGCCTTTTCGGCGCTCTCGCCCATGTGTTCCCCGTGGCCCGTCAGCATCCGCTTGAGCTTGTCCATCACGGACATCGTGGCCTCCTTGCGGGTTTTCCCAGGTCTTCCCGGGTCTTCCCCCTTCCTTCAGCATCGGCGTCCCCCGCCGGGGCCGCATCCGCTGCGGCCGGGGCGGGGCCGTCGCCCTTGGGGTGTCCGGTCACCCGAACCGGTCCGGCCGGTCCGGTGGCACACGCAGGCCGCGTCACCGGGAGCGGTGTCCTGATCGCCAAGGGCCGCAAGCCGATGCCCGGACGGTCGTCGGGGCAGCCGGAAGCCGCCCCGACGACCGCGAACGTAAAGAGCGGCCGGATCAGAAACCGATCTCGTGCAGTCCCGCGATGCCGCCGGCGAGCGCCGCGCGGGTCTTCCTGGTGAACTCGTCGATGAGGATTTCGTTCGCGTCGTCCTCGAGCGCGCGAAGCGTCTGCTCGGCCACCTCGTCCGCACTCAGCTTCGGGGCGTCCACTCCCGCGCTGAGGTCCGTGTCGACGAAAGCGCAGTGCACGCCCAGCACCTGGGTCCCCTGCTTGCGCAGACCCTGGCGGAGCGCGTTGGTCAGCGACCACTGCGCCGCCTTGGAGGCCGAATATCCGGGTGCTCCCTCGATCGCCCACCAGGAGGCCGCGGACAGCACGTTCACCAGCGCTCCGCCCTCGTGCGCCGCGAGGACCGGAGCGAAGGCGCGGGAGACCGACCAGGTGCCGTAGAAGTTGACCTCCATCGCACGGCGGGCGCCGTCGAGGTCGCCGTCCAGGAGGTGGGTGCCGCCACTGGTCTGTCCGGCGTTGTTGATCACGATCGTGACGTCCTGGGCGGCCTCGGCCGCCGCCGCGACCTCCCGGGGGTCGGTCACGTCCAGCCGCAGCGGTGTCAGCCGGGGGTCGGTCACGGTCTCCGGGTTGCGCACCGCCGCGTACACCTTGGCGGCACCGCGGTCCAGAAGGGCCTGGCTCAGAGCCGCGCCTATCCCGCGGTTCGCGCCCGTGACCAGGGCTGTCTGTCCGTTGATGCGCATGGGTCGCCTCCCGGCTCAGAGCCGGGGCGCCATGGGCCCCAGCTGAATTGGTTCTTCCAAGCTAGCACGTGGATTGGATTCTCCAAGTCATGTAGGTTGGTCACCATGGCCAGAGCGAAGCGACCCGAGATCACTCCGGACCAGCCCGTCTGCTCCATCGAGCGGAGCCTGGGCCTCCTCGGGGACCGCTGGACCCTGCTCGTCATCCGCGAGGCCATGGCGGGCGTGACCCGGTTCAGCGACTTCCGCGACGCCCTGGGCATCGCCACCGACCTGCTCACGCAGCGCCTCGCGGCGCTGGTGGAGGGCGGTGTGATGGAGCGCCGCACCTATCAGGAGCCGGGGCGCCGGGCCCGGTTCGACTACCACCTGACGCCGGCCGGGCGTGAGTTGCTGGTGGTGCTCGGCGCGATCCAGCAATGGGGGGACCGGCACCGTCCGCCCGTGAGCGGACCGAGTGCCCTGCGCCGCAGCCGCAGCACGCTGCGGCCCTTGGGTGTCGCATTCGTGGACGATCATGGCGAGGCCGTCGATCTCGACGATGTGGAGTTCGTGCTCAAGGACGGCCGTGGCGCCCCTGCGCCTGCGGAGGGCGGGGCGCTGTCCGGTTGACCGGGCGCCGCCCATGTTCGGGCGGGGTCGGTGGCGACAGCGCACGGAGGTGTCGGGCTCCGGTCCCGCGGCGCCGATTTCGAGTCTTCCGTGGTTCCGGTCGAGTGGTGTCCGGTGAGGATGCCGAGGCGCTTGACGAATTCCAAGTAGACTGGTCATATTAGTTTCAAGTAGACCGGCCATATAGGCGTACGGCAGAACGAGGTGACATCCGATGGCGCGAGCGTCCAAGCGCGAGCAGATCGCGCAGGCGGCCCTTGAGCAGTTCCACCTGCGTGGCTTCCATGCGACCGGCATCAACGACATCACCGCGGCCGCCGGAGCTCCGAAGGGGTCGTTCTACAACCACTTCTCCAGCAAGGAGGAGAGCGCGCTGGAGGCGCTGGACCGCTACGGCGCCGGGCTGCGGTTCGACATCCTCACCGCACCCGGGCGATCCCCCCTTGAGCGGTTGCGGGCCCACTTCGACTTCCTCCGGCGGCCCGTCGTCGACAGCGGGTTCTCGCAAGGGTGTCTCGTGGGCAACTTCGCGGCCGAGGTCGGCGATCACAACGAAGTGATCAGGGCCGCGGTGCGGCGGGGTTTCGACCAATGGGCCGCCCTGATCGCCCAGGTGCTGACCGAGGCGCGGGAATCGGGAGAAGTGTCTGCCGGCCTCGATGCCGACGACGCCGCGCGGTTCATCCTCAGCGCCTGGGAGGGCACGCTGCTCGTCGCCCGCGCCGACAAGTCCTCCGTTCCCTTCGACAGCTTCTTCCACATGGTCTTCGGCGTCGTCCTGCACTGAGTGCTGAGCGCCGGCGGCCCCATCACATCCACTGTTCGGTTCACGGGACCGACAGGCTATTCAGGAGTATCGACATGTCCACTTATCGAGCCTTCGAGGCCACCGGAGTCCACCAACTGCGGCTGGTGGAACGTGAACTGGTGGAGCCCGCACCCGGGCACGTCCGGCTGCGGGTGGAGGCGTGCGGCGTCTGCCACACCGACGCGCTGGCGGTGGAGGGCCTGCGCCCCGACCCCTCGAAGCCGCTCGTGCCCGGACACGAGATCGTCGGGGTGATCGACGCGGTGGGCCCCGGCGTCAGCGCCTGGCGGCCGGGCGACCGGGTCGGCGTCGGGTTCCTCGGCGGCCAGTGCTGGGAGTGCGAGCCGTGCCGCCGCGGCGACTTCGTCAACTGCGTCAACCAGGCACAGACCGGAACCACCGTCGACGGCGGCTACGCCGAGGTGGTCTACGCACGAGCCAGCGGCCTCGTCCGGATCCCCGACGGCCTGACCGCCGCCGAGGCCGCGCCGCTGCTGTGCGCGGGCCTGACCACGTTCATCGCCCTCCAGCAGAAGGCCAGCCGGGCGGGCAGCCTGGTGGCCGTGCAGGGCATCGGCGGACTGGGGCACCTGGCCCTGCAGTACGCCCGCAGTCTCGGGTACCGCGTCGCCGCCATCGCGCGCGGGACCGACAAGGAGAAGCTGGCACGGGAACTGGGCGCCCACGAGTACATCGACAGCACCCGTGAGGACCCCGCCGCGGCCCTGCGGAACCTGGGCGGCGCGGCGCTCGTCGTCGCCACCGCGTCGAGCGGCGCCTCCATGAGCCCCCTGGTCGACGGCCTCGCGCCGGGTGGAAACCTGGTCGTGGTCGGCGCCGCGCCCGACCCCCTCTCGGTGTCCACGATCAGCCTGATCTTCGGCACGCGCAGCATCACCGGCAGCCTCACCGGGTCGTCCATCGAGAACGAGGACAACCTCGCCTACTGCCTGGCGCAGGACATCCGGCCGATGGTGGAGACACTGCCGTTCGAGCGGGCGATGGACGCCTACGAGCGGATGCTCTCCGGGGACGCCCGCTTCCGCATGGTCCTCGACATGGCTTCCTGAGACGCCCGGTCCACCGGCGGCGGTACGGCCGGTGCCGAAACCATCCGGCGATGGCCGAGCGCGGCCGGATGTTCTCGAGCGGCCCCGGTCTCCGGGGCCGTCAGAGTCTGTAGGGGTCGCCGTCGGGCAGCCAGGCGTCCGGGGCGTGGATGCCGAGATCGCCGACCCCCTCGGTCAGGGCGTCCACCACGGCCAGGACCGATGTGCGCTGCTCGCCGCCGCGCCACACCAGCGACCACGTCCAGTAGACCTTCGGGCCGACCAGGGGGCGCCGTACCAGGTCGGGCGGCAGGGAAGTGGTCTGGCCCTTCGGGGAGTTGATCACGGGACGGCGGCAGCGGCGCACATGGTCGAAGAAGGCGGGACCGGTGATGCCGCCGTCGGTGATGGAGACGGCCCGGGCACCTGTGTCCTCGCACAGTTCCTCGGCGAATACGTTCCAGGACGCCCAGGACGTGGTGTCCGCGTCGATCAGAACCGTCGTGTCCCGGACCCGTACATCGCGCTCTGCGGCACCGGGGCCGACGGCGTACAGCCGGTCCGCGCCGATGAGCCGGGCCTTGAGATCCAGGCGCTCCAGATCCTCGTGGCGTATCCAGCACACGGCGACGTCGAGGCTGCCGTCAGCGACCCTGGCGGCCTGGGTGTGCGAGGGCGCGACCCACGCGTCAAGGTGCACTTGGGCCACGGAGGCGGTACGGGTGGTCAGGTCCGGGGGCAGCCAGTTGACGTAACCGAGCCGTACCGCCTCCGAGCCGGCGAGGAGACCGGCGCGCCGCTTGAGGTCGTCCGCCCGCTCCACCAGGGCGCGGGTGTGCGGCAGGAGGGCCGACCCGGCCGCGGTCAGGGACACCGAACGGCGGTCACGGTCGAAGAGCTTCACACCGAGGTCGCGTTCCAGCGCCTTGATCTGCTGTGACAGCGAAGGACCGGCGATCAGCAGCCGCTCGGCGGCCCGGCCGAAGTTCAGCTCCTCGGCGACCGCGAGGAAGTACCGCAGTTGGCGCAGTTCCACGCTCGCCATGCTACGGCGCTGAGAGGTTGCGCCTACCAGCAGCGAGATGGCCGGTCGTGGCGCCGTTCGCGGCGGCGGGGACACGATGGGCTCGTGGCCCTGCCTCGGCACCCCGGTCGCACGGGGGGCTTGCCCACCCACTTTGGAGAGCGATGAGCATGCGTGAGTTCCTGGTCGAGATCACCACCACGGTTCCCGAGGGCACCGGCCAGGAAGAGGTCGACCGACGGCGCGCGGCCGAAGCCGAGCGCGCGAGGGAACTCGCCGCCACCGGCCACCTCGTGCGGCTGTGGCGCCCGGTCGGCGAGTTGCGCAGCTACGGGATCTGGCGTGCCGCCGACGAGGCACAACTGCACGAGAAGGTGCTCGGCACGCTGCCGCTGAGCCCGTGGATGACCTTCACCGTCACGCCGCTCGAATCCCACCCCAACGACCCTGGCCGGACCGGCTCGGCGTCCTGACCCCGAAGCCCCGCCCCCTCACGCCCTCGTTGGCGAAGGCCGGCGACGCCTGCGGTTCCACGCTCCCCGGACCACCTCCAGAGGACTCCCTCATGAGTGCGCGCATCCAGCGCCCTTCAGCCACCGGAACGAACGTCCCCGTGAACTCACCCTGGGCGCATGTCGCCAGGGCGGCCGCCGCACTCGCGGCCGGTATGGGAGTGGGCCGGTTCGTTTACACCCCGATCCTTCCTCTCATGCACGCCCAGGCCGGACTCTCCGCGAGCGCGGGCGCGAACCTGGCCACCGCCAACTACGCCGGCTATCTCCTCGGGGCCCTGATGGGCATCCTCGCCCCCGCGCTGATCCGCTCGCCCTTCGCCCTTCGGGCCTGCCTGGTCGCTCTGACCCTCACCCTGGCCGGGATGCCCGCGACGCACAGCACGGCCGTGTGGCTCGTACTGCGACTACTGGCCGGGATCGCCAGCGCCCTGATCTTCGTCATCGCGGCGAACTCCCTGCTCAGCCACCTGGGCGAGCACCCCGCCCATCTGCCCGGCTGGGCGTTCGGCGGAGTCGGCGCGGGTATCGCGCTGTCCGGGCTGCTGGTCCTCGTGCTGCGCACCGCCGCCGACTGGCAAGCCGCCTGGTGGGCCTCGGCCGCGCTCTGCGCCGCACTCGCCGCCGTCTCCTGGAACCTGCGTCCCGAGCGGACGCCCCCGGCCGTCGCAGGTGCCACGGCCCGGCGTCCTAGGACGTCCACGCACCGCTGGTTCGGTGCGCTGTTCGCCAGCTACACGCTCGAAGGCGTCGGCTACATCGTGGCGGGCACCTTCCTCGTCGCCGCGATCGGGCAGAACTCACCGGGTTGGGTCGGCGCCGGCGCCTGGGTACTGGTCGGTCTCGCCGCCGTGCCGTCAGCGGCCCTGTGGGCCCGGCTGGGGCGCCGCTGGTCGCGGCCCGACCTGCTGCTGGCCGCACTCGTCGTCCAGGCGGTAGGTATCGCCCTGCCCGCGGTGCTCGGGTCGGTGGCGGCCGCGCTGCTCTCCGCGCTCCTGTTCGGCGCCACCTTCATCGGTGTCAGCACCCTCGCGCTGGCGACGGGCGACCAGCTGCGGTATCCGCGGTCCGTCGCCCTGCTGACCACCGGGTACTCCGTGGGCCAGATCCTCGGTCCGCTGGTCGTCGCCCCGCTGCTCCAGCACGGTTACCAGCGGGCCCTGCTGCTGGCCGCTGCCGTGGTCCTCGCCGCCGCCCTCGCGTCGGGAGTCCTCCGGATCGGATTCCCGCACCACATGGCGGCCGTACGGCACGGTGGTTCCGAGAGCCCGTCGACGGCCGTCGACGCCGCTCCGGCCTCGGCAGACCGCACCTGAGCCGGCCGCGTTAGGGTCGGGCTGACGGGGCGGGCGCTCAGCGACGCGCTGCCACCAAGTCCGAGACGTGGAGCCACGCATGACCATCGCACGGGACCTGCTCATCGTCGCCCTGGACGCTGCCCCGGGCCGTCCTGCCGAACCGGGTGACCTGTCGCTTTCGCTCGCGGGGGCCGAGTTGCTCGACCTCATGGACGCCCGTGCCGTTTCGCTGGACGGGGACCTGCTGGTCCCGGCAGACCCGCCGGTGACGGACGACCGCATGCTGCAGGAGGCCGCGTCGTCACTCGTCCGGCAGAGCCCGTACGAGTCGGTCGAGGACTGGCTGTGGCGCAGAGGGCGCGGTCTGTCCTCGGCGTATCTCGCCGCCTTCGAGGAGGAGGGGCTGTTCGCCCGGCAGCGCCGTCGCTGGTTGCCGTCCTGGACCGGTGAGGCGGTGCTGATCGACTCGCCCGCCCGGCGGGAGGCGACGGACCGCTGGGCCGCCGGGGAGCCCGTACTGGCCACGCTCGCCGGGACCGCGGGGATCCGTGAGATGCCGGCCGACGGACTCCCGGACGACACCGACGAGGCGGTGACGACGGTACTGGGCGCCGTCGACGACGCGGTGACGGAACTGACGGCCGTACGGCAGCGGCGGGACATAGAGAAGGCGGCGTTCGACAACATATGGCGGGGGCAGTGACGGGTGTGCCGTGCGGCCTCTCGATGCGCGGGGCAGTGACGCATGTGCGGTGCGGCGCGAGGGCAGTGACGGGTGAGCCGTGCGGCGCCTGCATGCGCGGGGCGACTGATGTCGTGCGGGGCGAGTGACTCGTATGCCGTGCGGCGTACGTGATGCGCGGGGCCGTTGCGTGTGAGGGACCGGGCTGCGGTGTGGTGCGGGGCCGCTGCGTGCGGCGGACGGACTACGGGTTGCGCCGGCCTTGGCGTGTGCGGCGGACGGCCGCCGGGATTTCGCGGGTCGTCCCCGGAATCGAGAGGAGTTCGGCGAGCGCGGTAGAGAGCTGCCGGTGCCCGGCAGACGGCTCACCGGGATGCGCGGGGCCGTTGCGCGGGAGTGAGCAGGCTGCCGTGTGGTGCGGGGCCGTGGCGGGCGGCGGGCAGACTGCGGGTTGCGCGGCTGGTCACCCGAACGCGGTGCGGCGTAGGAGATGCGCGCGCCGGTCGGACACGGGTTGTGCGGGGCCTTGGCGTGTTGCGGGGGTCGGCCGCCGGAGTCAGGCCGTTCGGCCCCGGTATTCAGAAAGGCTCGGCGTCGAGGGGGCGGCACAGGTTTGCCTTGACCTCCCTTGTGCGCTCGTCGGCGAGTACCTCGACCCGGTCGTCGGCCAGGGCCTGAACGGTCTGCTCGGCGACGTCCTCGGCGCTGAGCTTGGGCACGTCCACCCAGGAGGACAGGTCCGTCTCCACGAACCCGGCGTGCACTCCGACGACCAGGGTGCCCTGGTCCCGCAGCCCCTCGCGCAGCGCACCGGTCAGCGACCACTCGGCCGCCTTGGACGCCGCGTACCCGGGCCATCCGGGCCGGGGGAGCCAGGACGCCACCGACAGGATGTTCACCAGGGCGCCGCCCCCGTTCCTGGCCAGGACCGGGGCGAAGGCGCGGGCGACGGCCCAGGTGCCGAAGAAGTTGACCTCGAGGGCCTGGCGGGCCCCGTCGAAGGGGCCTTCGATGAGCTTGGTCTCCCAGCCGCCCACACCGGCGTTGTTGATCACGATCGTCACGTCGCCCGCTGTGCCGGCGGCCGCGGCGACCTCATCGTGATCGGTGACGTCCAGACGTAGCGGCGTGACATCGGCATCGGTCACGCTTTCGGGGTCCCGCGCGGCGGCGTAGACCTTGAGCGCCCCGTGGTCGAGCAGCACCCGTGCGAATGCTCTGCCGATGCCGCGGTTGGCGCCCGTGACGAGAGCCACCGATCCCTTGATGTCCATCGCTCGGCCTCCGCCCACTTTTTCCGTCGTGTGCAGGGGCGGGCGCCCGGCGCGTGAACGGGGCGCAACCCCTCACGACTCACCATCGCGCCCGGAATCAAGGCCCGCATCCGCGAGGGCTTCTGACTCCCGTCCACGTCGGTAGGGCAGGCGTGTCAGTGGTCGGTGATGACCCGGGACACGTGGTACTGCCGGATCCGCCACGCGTCGTTCTGGCGCTGGAGTACCAGCGACATATGGACCGGCGCCTCCCAGCCGTGCGGGTCCTTGAAGGTCACGTCCGCGAAGCCGCCGGCCACTTGATCGCCGATGGTGTACGTGCTCAGGACGGTGACGTCGGCCGAGCGGTCGTCCGCCACCGCGTCGTAGTAGGCGCGCACCGCGTCGCGCCCGGACGTGACCTCGGGTCCGAACCCCTGGAAGAGCGCATCGTCCGTGAACAGGCCGGCCATCGTCTCGACCTGGTGTCCGTCGAAGGCGGCCTTCCAGCGCTCGAGGATCTCGCGTACGGGATCAGTGCTGGTGTCGGTCATGCGATCCGTCATGGTGTCGGTCTCCTGACGTACTGAGGAAGGAATAGACGACCGGTCTAGTAAAAATGTAGTCGACCGGTCGTAGACTTGCAACATGGGACGCAGCAGTGATGCCAGGGAGAGGATCCTCGCCGCCGCGCAGTCGCTCATCGAGCAGCGCGGCTATTCCGCGCTGGGGGTGGCCGAGATCTGCAAGGCGGCGGGTGTGCCGAAGGGCAGCTTCTACTACTTCTTCGACTCCAAGGAGGAGCTGGCCCTCACAGTTCTCGACGAGCACTGGGCCGGCCAGCGCGACGCCTGGATCGGCATCCTGGGGGGCGAGAGGCCGCCCCTGGAGCGCCTGCGGCGGCTGTTCGAGGCGACCGAGGCGGAGCAGCGCGCCGGGCAGCAGACCTGTGGAACCGTCTCGGGCTGCCTGTTCGGGAATCTGACGCTGGAGATGAGCAACCAGACCGAGGCCATCCGTGCTCGGCTGCAGCAGATCTTCGAGGCGCAGGTCGAGTTGGTCGAGGTGGTCGTCGAGGAGGCCCGCGAGCGCGGCGAGGTCACCGTCCCGGACAGTCACGAGGCCGCCCGGTCCGTGGTCGCCCAGCTCGAAGGTCAGGTGCTCTTCGCCAAGCTCTACAACGACACGCACCGCCTCGATGCCCTGTGGGCGAACTGCCTGGCCCTGTTGGGTGTCACCGCGCCCGGCGTCACTCGCGAGGGTGCATCACTTGTCTGAGAGGTGACGGGCGGTTGTGGTTGCCTGCGTCACCTGTCAGAATGGTGTTGTGAAACTGGAGCACGCTTTTCCGTGCGGGAGTCCCGCGCTCGACTTCGCCGCGACGCTCCGCGCGCGCCGGACGGTGCGGTTCGAGATGCTGGTGTCGCCGGACCGCCTGGACGCGTGGTACGTCGAGTCCGGGATCCTGGATGCCGTCACTCCCAGCCGTGAGTCCGACGTCGAGCGGGCGATCGAGGTCCGTGAGGCGATCTACGAACTGGTCTCCGCCAGGGTCGCGGGCGAGGAGTACGACCGCGCGGCACTGGCGGTGGTGAACGGCGCCGCCCGCAAGCCGCCCGCCACGCCCCAGCTCACCCCGTCCGGACGCTGGACCGACGCGACTCCCGAAGAAGCGCTGTCCACCGTGGCGCGCCACGCCGTCGAGCTGCTGAGCGGACCGGACGTGCCGCTGATGAAGGAGTGCGGCAATCCGGAGTGCACGCGCGTCTACATCGACCGCTCGCGCGGCATGCGCCGGCACTGGTGCGGCATGGAGTCGTGCGGGAACAAGCTCAAGGCTCAGGCCTACCGTGCGCGCAAGAAGCAGGTACAGGCTCACCAGTTGGATTAGCGAAGCGTAGTGAACCTGTGGCAGAGTGCTACGCGCACGCCCGGCGCCCAGGCGACGTTGGGCACCCTCCTCGGTCGGGCATTGCGGCCCGGTCGACCAGCGTCCGGAGGGACGTGCTACGCGGGCTGGCGGCTCCTGTCGTTCAGTACCAGAGCACGAAGGCGATTGGCTCCCAAGGCTGAGCAACGCTCAGACTCGCCAAGCCAGTCAGAGACGCTTCTGCCGCACGCTGACGTGGGTCTCCTGGCGCTCGCGCATCGGACGGGGGTTGGCAGGAGGCCGGTTCGCCGGGCGGGAGAGGGGATCGTCCCGCCCGCCGGTGGACCGGCCGTTGCGCCGGGCGGCTCGCGGGTCAACCGCGCCGCAGGGTGTCGGCCTCGACCACCGCTTCGGCGAACGCCTGCGGAGCCTCCTGGGGCACGTTGTGGCCGATCCCCTTCAGGGTCCGATGCGCGTAGGGGCCTGAGAACTTGTCCCGGTACATGGCACCGTCCCCGGCGGGGGTGAACGGATCGCGTTCGCCGTCGAGGGTGACCGTCGGCACCCCGATCACGGGACCCTTGGCAAGCCGCTGCTCGAGGCCGTCGTAGCGCGGATCGCCCGCCGCCAGCCCCAGCCGCCAGCGGTAGTTGTGGATCACGATGGCGACATAGTCCGGGTTGTCGAACGCGGCGGCGGTGCGGTCGAAGGTGGCGTCGTCGAAGTTCCAGGTCGGTGAGTTGAACTTCCAGACGAGCCGCGCCAGTTCGCGCCGGTACTGCTTGTTCTCCAGCCCGAGCCGGCCGCGTTCCGTGGAGAAGTAGTACTGGTACCACCACGCCCACTCGGCCTGGGGCGGCTGCGGCTGCTTGTTGGCCTCCCGGTTGGTGATCAGATACCCCGTCACGGAGACCAGGGCCTTGCAGCGCTCGGGCCACAGCGCCGCGATGATGTCGGCCGTCCGTGCCCCCCAGTCGTAGCCGGCGAGGACGGCCTTCTCGATCCTCAGCGCGTCCATCAGGGCGGTGATGTCGAGGGCGACCACCGACTGCTGGGCGTCGCGGAAGGTCTTTCCGGACAGGAAACGCGTCGTCCCGTGGCCGCGCAGATAGGGCACGATCACCCGGTAGCCCTTCGCCGCCAGCAGGGGCGCGACCTCGATGTAGCTGTGGATGTCGTAGGGCCAGCCGTGCAGCAGGATCACCGCGGGCCCGTGCGCGGGGCCGGCCTCGGCGTAACCGACGTCGAGAACGCCGGCCTTGATCTGCCGCAGTGCTCCGAATGAGGGATGCCCCTGGTTGGCGGCGGTGGGCTCCGACGCCGGCGTTCCGCCCGCCTTGGACTGTGCGGACGCCGTCGAGGACACCCCGGTCAGGGATGCCGCGACCGCGCCGGCGCCCGCGAGTCTGCCGAAGCTCCGCCTGCTGACCATGCGAGACCCCTTCTCCTCGGCTGTACGGCCGTCGCGGCCGTGTGAGCGGCGCCCCGTCCGCGTTCCGATCGCGGGATCCCGGTGTCCGCCATAGGCTCGTGGCACGACCCTGGCACGCCGGATATCACCTGTCAAACCGGTGATGTACGTACAGTAACCACTTGGAGCCGGGTCCGGCCGCAGATTCCGTGTGCAGGCTCATTCGCCTTCTGCCTGGGGATTCGCAGACCTTTCGCGGTGCGTCGCGCCGGCGTGGCTGTTCTGGGGTAGTGACGGTAACCACCTTGACCGGTGATCGACATCTTGCCAGTATCGTCACCAGTCGAACCGGCAACGGTTCCTGCGGAGGAGAGCATCCCCATGGCACCGTGCACCACGACGACTCGGACGAGTTCGGCCTCAGCGGTGCTCCGGCTCGAACCGAGCGGGGTCGACCCACAGGCCACCGACGAACTCGGCGCCGCTGCCCACCAGTTGTGCCTGTACGCCTTGGCCGCCCGGGGCGACATCCCGGTGACCGTCGTCTGAGCCGACACGGCGACCGCCGGGGCGTCAGCCCCCGGCCCCGCCGGCCCGGTCAGAAACCGTGAGCCGGCCCGAGCGAGCAGAGGAGCACGAGATGACGCAGGAGAAGACGCAACTGCCGGACGCGACGGAGACCGCGCGCCACGCACGCTTCGGAAAGCTGCCGGAGCGCATTCGCCTGGAGGACACGGTGGAGGAACGGCCGGCGACGATCCCTGACCCGGCCAAGGACACCTACAACCCCGACGAATGGCTCGTGCGCACCTGCCTGTGAGCCCGGCGGCCGGCACCCAGCAGTGGCCGGCCGGCACCAATTCCCACCCATGAACGGGGATTCCCCATGACGATACCCAAGACCCTAAGGATCCTGACGGCGCTGGTGGGCGTGGTCGTGATCGGCTTCGGCTGCTACACACAGGTCTTCTGACGCGTTTCGGCGCCACCGGGCGGGACCCGGTCGGCGCCCTCTCCTTGGAGTCTCCATGAACGACAAGATCGCCCTGTCCACCTGGCCCACGCCACTGGAGCCGGCGCCTCGGCTGGCGGCGGCACTGGGGCTGGGCGAGGACGACCTGTGGATCAAGCGGGACGACCTCATCGGCCTGGGAGGCGGCGGCAACAAGGTCCGCAAGCTGGAGCGGCTGCTCGCGGCCGCCCTCGCCGAGGGCGCGGACACACTGGTCACCACGGGTGCCCCGCAGAGCAACCACGCCCGTCTGACCGCGGCCGCCGGGGCCCGTCTCGGACTCGATGTCGTGCTGGTCCTGTCCGGTACGGCCGACAGCGCAGGGGGCGGCTCCGGGAACCTGGTGCTCGACAGCCTCTTCGGGGCGAGGGTCCACTGGGCCGGGGACGGCGCTCCCGGTGGCCTCGCCGAGGCCGCCGACGAGCTCTGCCTGCGGCTGCGCCGCGAGGGAGCCCGCCCGTATCTGATCCCGTTCGGCGGCTCGAGTCCCCTCGGAGCGCGGGGCTACGTCGACGGCGGCGAGGAACTGAGGGCCCAACTGCCCGACCTCGCCCAGGTCGTGGTGGCACTGGGCTCCGGTGGCACGATGGCCGGGCTGATCGGCGCCCTGGGGGAGGAGCGCGTCCTCGGCGTGCACTGCGGTGCGGTCGCCGATCCGGCCGCCACCGTGGCCGGCCTCGCGACTGCCGTCACCGGCCGCACCGTGACGGCGGAGTCCCTGCGCATCCGCACCGATCAGGTGGGCGCCGGCTACGGAGTCCTGCACGAACCCGTCCTGCAGGCGATGCGGACGGCGGCGACCACCGAGGGCATCGTCCTGGACCCCGTCTACAGCGGTCGCGCCATGGCGGGACTGATCGCGGCCGTCAAGGACGGCGACATCCGTGCGGGCCGGCGCACCGTGCTCCTGCACACCGGCGGACTGCCCGGCCTGTACGGGCATGCCGAGACCGTGCGCCGCTCCGTCGCCGCACTGGACTCCCACGGGGCCGGCTGAGTTCCGCGCGGACCGGAAAGCGCTTCGGGCGTACGGGAACCGACTCCCGTACGCCCGAAGCTCACCGCCTCAGCGGCTGTGACGCCAGGTGATCTAGCCCTCGTTCTTCTCGACCACGACCTTCTCCGGGCGCGGCGCCACCGCCCCGTTGAGGCCCGCCGATCCGCCCGCCGGCGCCCCGTTGCCGTTCATGGAGGACAGCAGCTGACGCGCGAGGCCCAGACCGGTGCCGCCCATGGTCAGCGCCTTGGCGAACATCTCGGCCATGCCGTCGGCGCCGTTGAGCAGCACCATGTTGTCGACATTGCCGAAGGCGGACGCGCCCGCCCGCACGATCTCCGGCCAGTTCTCGGCGAGTTGCTGCGCCACGACGGCTTCCTGGTTCTCCGCGAGGGCAGCGGCGCGTGCCTTGATGGCCTCCGCCTCCGCGAGACCCTGGGCCTTCGTGGCCTCGGCCTCCGCCAGACCCTTGGCCTGCGCGGCGGCAGCCTCCGCCTCACCGGTGGCACGGGTCGCCGCCGCCGTGGCCGTACCCCGCGTCTTGGTGGCCTCGGCCTCCGCGCCCGCGGCCGTCTTGACCCGGGTCGCCTCGGCGGCGGCCGCCAGCTCGGTCTCCTTCGCCTTGGCCTGCGCCGCCGAGATCCGTGCGTCACGCTCGGCCTCGGCCAGCGTGCGCTTCTCGTACGCTTTCGCGTCCGCCGGCTTGCGCACGTCCGCCTGGAGCTGCTGTTCGCGCCGTTGCGCCTCCAGCTCGGCCACCCGGGTCTCCTGTACCACGACCTCCTGCCGGGCCCCGGCGTCGGCGAGCGGACCGGCCTGCCGTGCCTTGGCGGCCGCCTTGTCGCGCTCGGCCTGGTAACCGGCCTGCAGGATCTCGCTGTCCCGGGTCGCCTCCGCCATCCGCGCGTAGGACTGCTGCTCCGCCTCGGTGGCGAGCCGGTTCGCCTCCGCCTGCGCGATGCGCGCGTCCCGCTGCACGGCCGCTGCGTGCGGCATGGCGAGGTTCTGGATGTAGCCGGTCGGGTCCTCGATCTCATGGATCTGCAGCGAGTCGACGATCAGACCGAGCTTCTCCATCTCCGTGCCGCAGGCGGCCCGGGTCTGACCGGTGAGCTTCTCCCGGTCGCGGATCATGTCCTCGACCGTCAACCCGCCCACGATGGACCGCAGATGACCCGCGAACACGTTGTGCACCCGCTCCGACATCAGCTTCTGCTGATCGAGGAAGCGCCGCGCCGCGTTGGCGACCGACACGAAGTCGTCGCCGACCTTGAAGATGACCACGCCCCGCACCTTCAGCGGAATGCCCTGGTGCGTCACGCAATCCACGTGCAGTTCGGTCTCGTTGAGGTCGAGCGAGAGCTTGCGCACCGCCTGCACACCCGGCAGCACCAGCGTGCCGCGCCCCGTGACGATGCGAAAGCCCATTCCTTCCTCGAGACCCTCGGTCCGATGCTTCGAACCGGAAATGATCAACGCTTCGTTGGGCTCCGCGACACGCCACATGAGCCTGAAGACCACAACGATGAAGACCAGCACGAGGACGGCAGCCCCCGCGACGACGCCGATGACCATCGGCAAACGCCCCCTTTGCCTGGTGCCGGGTTTCGGCACCGAACGAACGGAGTGTGCGCCTGCGCAAGACCGTAATGAAGACGCTGACGGATCCTTGTCACATTCTTGACAGGCACGCCGCTCCAGCTGCGGTCGTACGGGCTCAACTGCCGTACGCGGCCTCGACGTAGACGGTCCGCGGCGGGAGGTAGTCCACCACCATCACCACCGTGCCCGGTTCGAGACGGCCCCGCCCGTCGGCTGGATACGCGAGGAAGTGCTCGGCGCCGCCGCGCACACGGACGATCACCTCGCCGACCAGCCCGGGACCGACGGTACCGGTGACCCGCCCCATCAAGCCCACCATCGACGCATCGTCCATGGTCACAGCGTACGGCCCGAACGCGCCTTACGCCGCCTGCGCGTTCGGGGCGCCTTCGGACGGCGGCCACGCCTCGTGCCATGCGAGGTCCGCCTCCAACTGGGCCGCCAGGGACACCAGTAGCGGCTCGCTGTCGGCCGGACCGAGCAGTTGGGCGCCCACCGGCAGCCCTCCGTCGACGAAGCCCGCCGGGACGTTCACGCCGGGCCAGCCCAGCACGTTCCACGGCCAGGCGTACGGGCAGGCCGCGATCATCGCGCGGTCGGTGTTCCAGCCGTTCATCTGGGCGAGCGTTCCGATACGTGGCGGGGGAGTGGCGGTCGTCGGCGCGAGGATGACGTCGTACGTGGCGAAGAGCGCCCCCACACGCCGGTGCAGCGCCGCCTCCGCCCGGCGTGCCACGCGCAGCGGCGCCCCGCCGAGCAGCCTGCCCAGGCGGGCGGCGTCCCGGGTGCGCCGGTCGAGCAGATCCGGGTGCGGCACGTCCCGCACCCGCTCGGCGATGCCCGCGGTGGCACGCGGCACGAAGGCGAGCCCGATCTGTCCGTAGCGCGGCTCCGCCTCCTCGACCACGTGCCCCAGAGCGGCGAGCCGTTCGGCGAGCGCGCGGACCCGTTCCCGGACGCGGGGGTCGAGTTGGGTGGGCAGCGCGGTGAAGGGCGGCTTCAGCGAGAGCGCGATGCGCAGCCGGCCCGGGTCGCGCCCCACCGCGGCCGAGACGTCGAGCGCCTGCGGGCGGTGCAGATCGCCGTCGTGGTTGCCGCTCGCCGCGTCCAGGAGCAACGCCGCGTCCGCGACCGTACGGGCGAGTGTGCCGTTGACCGTGATGCCGTGGAACGACTCGGGGCGGGGCCAGGTCGAGATCCGGCCGCGCTGCGGCTTGATGCCGACCAGATGCGTCCAGGCGGCCGGGATGCGGATCGACCCGGCGCCGTCCGAACCCAGCGCCGCCGGCACCAGGCCGGCCGACACCGCCGCCGCGGAACCGCCTGAGGAACCGCCCGGGGTATGGCCGAGGTGCCAGGGGTTGCGGGTGGCGCCGAAGGCCGGCCCCTCGGTGAAGGGCCACTGCCCCAGCTCACAGGTGTTGGTCTTGCCGACGATCACGGCCCCGGCCGCCCGCAGCCGCCGCACCGCCTCGCTGTCCTCGGCCATCGGCGGGAACTCGCCCCGGCAGCCGAACGCGGTCGGCGCGCCCGCCACGTCCATGTCGTCCTTGACGGCCACCGGCACGCCGAGCAGCGGTCGCCGCACCCCGGCCGCCAGTTGTTTGTCGGCCGCCTCGGCCTCGGCCGGCGCGGCCTCGCCGCGCACCAGCCGGAAGGCGTTGACCGAGGGCTGTGCCGCCGCGATCCGGTCGAGCGCCCACTCCACCAGCTCACGGGAGGTCACCTCGCCCGCGGCGAGCGCGCGGGCGCTTGCGGCCAGCCCGTCAGTACGGTCGGAAGCCATGCGGGACACCTCCGCGAGTCCATGGTCTACCGAACGGTAACCTGTCACTGCGTCATTCGGGCGGAAACGCGCAACTTCCCTTGCGGGGGCGGATGTTGTGGCCCGTATCGCCCCCTGGAAGCGGTCGCCCGCAGCCGTTCTGCAAGGATGCGTGCCTCATGGTGCAGATACCGGAACAGCCCGTCCCGTCGTCGCCCGTGCCGTCCGCCGCGCCGACGAGCGCCGATGTGGCGCGACTGGCCGGTGTCTCCCGGGCCACCGTCTCGTACGTCCTGAACAACACCAGCGCCGTACGCATCAGCGAACCGACGCGCCGGCGTGTGCACGAGGCCGCCGAGGAGCTGGGGTACGTTCCGCACGCCGCCGCCCGCAGCCTGCGCGCCGGGCACAGCCGGATGGTGCTCATGCCCTCCCCGAACGTGCCCGTGGGCCCGCTCTACAGTCAGTTCTTCAACGAACTGCAGTGGGCCCTCAGCCGTTTCGACTACACAGTGGTCCAGTACGGCAGCGTCGGCCTGGGCGGCGACGAGGCCGCCAGGGCGTGGGCCGAACTGCGGCCCGTCGCCGTCATCGTGCCCGGTGGCGGCCTCGGCCCCCGGGGTGTGCGCGTCCTCAAGCGCTCCGGCGCACGCGCCGTCGTCACCCTCGGCCCCGAACCAGTCGAGGGCGCCCACGCACTGCTCCTGGACCACGGCGGGGTCGGCCACAGCGCAGGGGTTCACCTGCTGGCCGGGGGACGCCGCCGCGTCGGGGTGGTCGTCCCGCGGGAGCCGGGTCTCGAGTTCTTCTCCAAGGCACGGCTGGACGGGGTCCGCAGGGCTCTGCGGGGCACCGGGGCGACCGTCACCGAGCTGCCGCTCGCCTACGAGGAGGAGGCGGCCGCCGGGCTCGCCGCGCGGTGGCGTTCGCTGGGCCTGGACGCCGTGTTCGCGTACAACGACGAGTACGCGATGCTGCTGATGCGCGCGCTGCAGGACGAGGGCGTGGACATCCCTGCGGAGACGGCCGTGGTGGGCGCGGACGACCTGATGCTGGGGCGGCTGCTGCGGCCCCGGCTGAGCACGGTCCATATCGAACTGCCGTCCGGACACCATCTCGCCGAGCTGGTCGACCGGGTCGTGCGCGATCCTGGGAGTGTGCCGGAGGTGCACGAGGTGCTCGGGGCGCGCGTCGTGCACCGGGAATCCAGCTGACCATCGACGCGTGGCATACGGTCGCGGTGGCAGCGACCGGCGGCGGACCCGCCGGGCCGTCGCCGGGTTCCCGAGCCGGCCGCCCCTGACACGGGACTCCGTTGGTGCCGCAGTCCCGCCCGGTGACCGATGGGAGAGCCGTGATGCCGCTCGACCCCCAGACCTGGCAGCCCCACCGGCTGACCGGCGCCGAGTACGCCGTCACCGAGCCCGCCACGGGTGACACGCTCGCCACCGTGACCCTCGCGTCCGAACAGGACGTCGAGTCCGTGGCCGGCCTCGCCCGTACGGCCCAGCGGTCCTGGGCCGACGCCCCGCACTCCGTCCGCGCCGCCGTGCTCCGCAGAGCGGGTGACCTGTTCGCCGCGGACTCCGGAGAACTGCGCGACTGGATCGTCCGCGAGTCCGGTTCGGTCCCGGACAAGGCGGCCCTCGAGCTGCACGTCGCCGCGCAGGAGTGCTATGAGGCAGCGGCGCTGGCGTCCCGCCCCACGGGCCGGGTCCTGCCGTCCGAGGCGCCCCGGCTGTCGTACACCCGGCGGGTCCCCGTCGGAGTGGTGGGCGTGATCGCGCCGTTCGACTTCCCGCTGCTCCTCGCCGTCCGTTCCGTCGCACCGGCACTCGCGCTGGGCAACGCCGTCGTGCTCAAGCCGGACCCCCGCACCGCCGTCTGCGGCGGCCAGTCGCTGGGGGCCGTCCTCGCCGAGGCCGGACTGCCCGAGGACCTGCTGCACGTGCTTCCCGGTGGACCCGATGTGGGTCAGGAAATGGTCGCCGACCCCCGTATCCCGGTGATCTCCTTCACCGGGTCGACCCCATCGGGCCGCGCCATCGCGGAGGCCGCCGGACGCCATCTGAAGCGCGTCCACCTGGAACTCGGGGGCAACTCGGCGCTGATCGTCCTGGAGGACGCCGACCTCGACGCCGTGATCGCCACGGCTGCCTGGGGATCGTTCTTCCACCAGGGCCAGAACTGCATGACGACCGGCCGCCACCTCGTTCACACCTCGCTGTACGACGAGTACGTCGAGCGGCTCGCGGCCCGCGCCGACTCCCTTGTCGTCGGGGACCCGTACCGCGAACAGGTGCATCTCGGCCCGCTCATCGACCGCGCCCAACTGGAGCGCGTCCAGGGCCTGGTCGAGGCGAGCCGGGCTCGCGGTGCGAAGCTCGCGGCGGGCGGCACCCACCGCGGCCTGTTCTACCGGCCGACGGTGCTGGCGGGCGCCGGCGACTCCACACCCGCCTACACGGAAGAGGTCTTCGGGCCGGTCGCGCCCGTGCGCCCCTTCCACACACCGGAAGAGGCCGTCGTCCTCGCGTCCGCGGGACCCTACGGCCTCTCCCTGGGAATCGTCACCCGGGACACCGCGCGCGGCCTCGAACTGGCCGAGCGCATCCCCACGGGCACCGCCCACATCAACGACCAGACCATCAACGAAGAGGCGGTCGCCCCGTTCGGTGGCATCGCAGCATCCGGTACCGGCGCCCGCCTCGGCGGCGAGGCCGATCTGGCGGCCTTCACCGAACTGCGCTGGACGACGGTACGCCGTGAGGTGGCGAGGTACCCCTTCTAGGGGTCACTCCCCGTTCTGCTCGGCGTTCGCCTGCTGCGCGGCGACCGCCTTGCGGACCTCGTCCATGTCCAGCTTGCGGGCCTGCCCGATGACGTCGTCGAGGGCGGCCTGCGGCAGGGCGCCCGGCTGAGCGAACACCGCGACCCGGTCGCGGACGATCATCAGCGTCGGGATCGACTGGATGCCGAAGGCCGCCGCCAGCTCGGGCTGCGCCTCGGTGTCCACCTTGCCGAACACCAGGTCCGGGTTGTCCGTCGCCGCATTCTCGTAGACGGGGGCGAACTGACGACACGGCCCGCACCAGGACGCCCAGAAGTCGATCAGGACGAAGTCGTTGTCCTGGACCGTCTGGTCGAAGTTCTCCTTGGTGAGCTCCACAGTGCTGCTCATCGCGATTTCCCTCTTCCTGGTGTCGGGGCTGAGCCGCTGTCCACAACGGCGACACGGGGGCATGTATTCCGCGCGCGTACCCATGTGGCCACGGCGCACACCAACAACCACACTGGGCCCATGACGGAAACGGAATCCATCGCCTACGACGTAGTGGTGCTCGGTGCCGGGCCCGTGGGGGAGAACGTCGCCGACCGCACGCGCGCGGCCGGCCTCTCCACCGCGGTCGTGGAGAGCGAACTGGTCGGCGGCGAATGCTCGTACTGGGCGTGCATGCCCAGTAAGGCCCTGCTGCGCCCGGTCATCGCCCGCGCCGACGCCCGCCGCGTTCCCGGCCTCGCCCCGCTCGCCGCAGGTCCCCTCGACGTGCCCGCGGTCCTGGCCCACCGCGACTACGAGACCTCGAACTGGAAGGACGACGGCCAGGTCGCCTGGCTGGACGGCATCGGTGCCGACCTGTACCGGGGCCAGGGGCGCCTCGCCGGGCCCCGCACGGTCACGGCGACCGGGCCGGACGGCGAGCAGAAGGTGCTCACCGCCCGGCACGCGGTCGCCGTGTGCACCGGAAGCCGGGCCCTGCTGCCCGACCTGCCGGGCGTCGCCGAGGTGAACCCCTGGACGAGCCGCGAGGCGACGAGCGCGAAGGCCGCGCCCGGCCGGCTGATCGTCGTGGGCGGCGGAGTGGTCGCCACCGAGATGGCCACGGCGTGGCAGGCCCTCGGCTCCGAGGTGACCGTGCTGGTCCGCGGCAAGGGCCTGCTGCCCCGCATGGAGCCCTTCGCCGGCGAACTGGTCGCCCAGTCGCTCGCGGAGGCCGGTGTGGACGTGCGCACCGGCACCTCGGTGGAGTCGGTGCGGCGCGAGGGCGCCACCCTGGTGGTCGTGACGGACGCCGGCGACCGCCTCGAGGCCGACGAGATCCTGTTCGCCACCGGCCGGGCCCCGCGGACCGAGGACATCGGCCTGGAAACCATCGGCCTGGAACCCGGCTCCTGGCTGCAGGTCGACGACACGCTCCGGGTGACGGACAGTGAGTGGCTGTACGCGGTGGGCGACGTCAACCACCGTGCGCTCCTCACCCACCAGGGCAAATACCAGGCACGCATCGCGGGTGCGGCCATCGCCGCGCGCGCGGCGGGCGTCCCGCTGCTGGAGACCGACGCCTGGGGCGCTCATTCCGCGACCGCCGACCACGCGGCGGTCCCGCAGGTCGTCTTCACCGACCCGGAGGCGGCCGCCGTGGGCCTGTCCCTGGCCGAGGCGGAGCAGGCGGGCCGCCGGGTCCGCGCCGTCGACGTCGAACTGTCGTCGGTGGCCGGCGCGGGCCTGTACGCCGACGGCTACCGTGGGCGCGCCCGCATGATCGTCGACCTGGACAGCGAGACCCTGGTCGGCGTCACGTTCGTCGGCCCTGGTGTCAGTGAACTGATCCACTCCGCGAGCATCGCGGTGGCCGGCGAGGTGCCGGTCGACCGCCTGTGGCATGCGGTCCCGTCGTACCCGACGATCAGCGAGGTGTGGCTCCGCCTGCTGGAGGCATACCGGGGGTGACGCCGACGGGAACCACCCGGCCCAGGGAGTGATGAACGCCCGAACGGCCGCCGGTGGGGTCATCCCGACACCCTGAGAGGAAAGGCGCCCGCGGCCCATGAAGTACGCCGCGGGCGCCGTTCTCGTCGTGGGCCGGCTCAGCCGGGCAGGGTGAAACCCAGTTCCGCCGCGGCCCGTTCGGGCGTCGGCTGCGCCCAGCGTGCCGCCACCGCCTCGTTGGACGACAGCGAGCGGGGCTCCGCACGGTCCAGATAGAGCGTGCCGTCCAGATGGTCCGTCTCGTGCTGGACGATGCGCGCCGGCCAGCCCGAGAACTCCTCGTCCACCGCGGCCCCGTGCTCGTCCAGCGCCCGCAGCCGCACCCGGGCGTGCCGGGCCACCACGGCCTGCCAGCCCGGAACGCTCAGGCAACCCTCGAAGAAAGCCGCACGTTCGGTGCCGACGGCCTCGTACGACGGGTTGACGAGCACCCGGAAGGGCTGCGGCACCCGTCCGCGCGCGAGCCGGACCTCCTCGGGCACGGGCGCCGGATCCTCGACGACCGCGATGCGCAACGGCACTCCGACCTGTGGCGCGGCGAGCCCGACCCCGGGCGCCGCGTGCATCGTCTCGCGCAGAGCCTCGATGAAGCGGGCGAGGAGCGCGGGCGGCAACTGCTCGTGGAAGGGCTCGGCGCCACGGCGCAGCACCGGGTGGCCGGCGGCGACGATCGGCAACGGGCCACCGGCGGCGAGGAGTTCCTCGACCCGCTCGGCGACCGGGCGGTCGTGCGGGTGGGTGCGGTCGACTTCGGGTGTCATCCTCCGATCTTCGCAGGCGACGGTGCGTACAACCGTCGGGCGACGGAAGGAGTCTCACGTTCGGAGCCGCCGTAGTGGGGGGCAACGGTTCTTGTGCCTCGACGCGAGAAGGCGTCGGGCGCAGGGCTGCGTTGCCATCGGTCGGGGGGACGCATCGTGATGGTGGCAGAGTTCCGCATCGTCGCGGGCCGCGTGGAGCTGTGTGGCCCCTTCAGGGTGGGCCGTCCTCCCGAGACCCTGCCATTCGCAGGCTGCCCGCAATCCGACTGCCTGTCGGGTCGCCACCAGGACGGGAATCCCTCAGCTCAGGAGCCCTTACGTGCGTAGCAAGCGACTCACCGGAAGAAGCCGGACATCCGCCACGGCCGCAGCGGCCGTACTGCTGACGATCGGCGCCACGATCACCGCGACGACACCGTCCGCCACCGCCGCGCCCGCGGCCGTGGCCCACGACGACTTCAACGGCGACGGCTACCCCGACCTCGTCGTCTCCGCCCCCGGCGGTACCGTCAGCGCCAAGAAGGGTGCCGGGTACGTCGCCGTCCTGTATGGCTCCGCCGGCGGCATCTCCACCTCGCGGAGGGCGACGTTCAGCCTGAGCACCCCCGGCATACAAGGTCTGGCCCAGGCCGACGACAACTTCGGCAAGTCGACCGCGTCCGGTGACCTGGACGGCGACGGCTATGCCGATCTCGTCGTCGGAATCCCCGGCAAGGACATCGGCGCGGCCACCAACGCGGGCGCCGCGACCGTGCTGTTCGGCTCCAGGACCGGGCTGCACGGCGCGGACAGCCTCTGGCTCCAGGACGACGGCCCGACGGCGCAGGGCCGTTTCGCCATGGGCCTGGCCACCGGCCGGTTCACCGGCTCCGGCACCCAGCTCGCCGTCATGACCGGCGGCGATGTGTGGACGTACCACAGCGAAGTCACGGCAGGTGTCAGGCATCTGGCCCCGGCGGACCGCTCCTCCTGGTCGTGGGAGGAGGACTACAGGCCCGCAGGCCTGACTTCGGGCGACTACAACAAAGACGGTACCGACGACCTGGTCGTGCTCGGCACCCAGATCATCGAAGAGAGCCTCTACCCCGTCGAGTCGCACGGTGCGGCCCGGTATCTGCGCGGCGGCCCCGACGGACTGGCGTGGGGCGGCTACGTGACCGGCGGCGCGACAGGTGCGTCCGGCGACATCAACAAGGACGGCTACACCGACCTCGTCGTGGGGTCGCCCGCCGACCGCGACGAGCTGAACGGCGTCCTGCTCGACGGCGGCGCGGTCCGCGTCCACCTCGGTGGACCCGACGGCCCTGTCAACACCGGCCCCGACTTCCAGGTCTGGACACAGAATTCACCCGGTGTCCCCGGCACCGAGCAGCTCGGCGACCGCTTCGGCGGCGCCGTCGGCGTCGGTGACATCGACGGCGACGGCTACGCCGATGCCACGATCGGCGCACCCGGCAACGACGTCGGCGGCGCCACCGACGCGGGCACCGTCTGGGTCATGCGCGGCTCGGCCACCGGCCTGACCACCACCGGAAGCAAGACCATCAGCCAGGACATCTCGTCCGTCCCCGGCACCGCCGAGAAGTCCGACCAGTTCGGAAGCGCCCTCCGCCTCATCGACCCCGATCGCAACGGAAAGGCCGGCCTGGTCGCCGGCGCCCCCGGTGAGGACACGAACGACGGCGGCGCCTGGGTCCTCTCAGGGACCAGCAGCGGCCTGGCCACCAGCGGCTCGTGGTGGTTCAACGGCGCCACCCTCGGTGCCCCGTCCTCGGACGCCCGCGTCGGCGAGACCTGCGCCCCGTAGCCGTCGCGCCGCGGTTTCACGGCTCCTCCGGTCTTCGCGGGATCTCGCCACCAGGCGGGACTCGAGGGCCGCGGATCGGGACCGCCGCGGTCCATGGTCCTGAGCGTCTCTGATCAGCTATGCGATCCTGAGTTGGATTGGGTTTCCGGGATCGTTTCCCACCGTGGTGGGGAGGCGTGGGCGTGGAGGTGGAATCCCGCGCCGAGTGCTGCCCCTCGTGGCCGGTGTCGGCTGGTGGTGGGTGTGCTGATCGTGTTCACGCCCTGGTGTCGGTGGGCTGCGCGGGGCAGCCGGGTCCGGTCCGTGTGAGCGTGTCCCTCCGGACGCTGGCCAACACGACCGCGAGGCCGTGCTGGGGAGGGTGCCCTGCGTCGCCTGGGCGCGGGGCGTGTGGAACGTGGCCGGGTGGGGCCGGTCTTGGTCCGGTCCTTCCGGCTGGTCTTGTCAGTCGGTGTGAGGACGGCGTTCGCTTCCAGGTTGTCGAGGACCGTCCGGATCACCATGTGGCTGCTGGTGCGGTCGGAAACGGTCGTGGCCTGGTGGGCCAGGCCGCGGGCTGCGATACGGCGCCAGGCACCGTGGTCGCGGTCACCCTGCCACCGGCAGTCCTGGTGGGGGCAGATGGCCCATTTCCATCCCGCGATAGTGGGCCGGTCGGAGGCTTTGCGGTGCCGCAGCGGGGTCAGGCAGTGCGGGCACAGTTTGGAGGTGTTGCGGGCCGGAACCGTGACGACGGCGATGCCCTGTTCGGTGGCGAGGTGCCGCGTGCGGTCGGCGATCTGTCCGCGGACCTGCTGGGACAGGCGGGTGTTCAGGGTGCGGCCCATGCCCCCGGCTTCCATCGACCGCAGATCCTCGACATAGATCACCGTGGCCCCGGCCGCGATGGCCTGGTCGACGGCCCACCTGGCGGCAACCCATGCCAGGGAGTCGTTGAGGTTCGACCTGCGGTTGGACACGTGCGCGATCTCGCTGCGCAGCACGTCGAGCTTGGGGGCAAGCTGGTGGTCGTCGTGGCCTGCGATGAGCCGCATGTACTGGTCGGCCTTGGTGTGCAGTCGCTCCGAGAGGCGGCGCAGGCGGTGCTGCTTGGCGAGCACATCGGCGGCCCGGAACTGGGCGCCGGCACCGAGCGTGGTGATCCGCCCCTCGCCGTTCAATTGCACGGCGCCCGCGCTGAGGAGCGTGTTCAGGCCCCAGTCCACGCCGAGCGCCACCGTATGACCGGTGCGGTGGGCCTTGGGGACGGCGTGGGTGTAGGCCAGGTCAGCGCGCACGGTGTCACCCGCGCAGCGGAGGGTGGGAAGGTGGAGCACCGCCGCTGCCGGGACCGTAGGCGGCAACGCGATGGGGCAGGCCACCCACGTCCAGTCCCGGTAGGTGGCCGGGTCGGGGCGGGTGGGCAACTGAAGCCGTAGCAGCGCCTGCCCGGTGCCGGTTTCGGAGCGTTCGATCGTGGCCTGCTTGAGCAGCAGCAGGCGGGGGATCCTCGGGGTGCCTTCGAGTTCGAACACGTCCACGGGCAGACGGCCGTTGGCCTTGAGATACGTGGCGGCCTGCCGGGTGCGGGCCTTGATGATGCTGGACGGCAGATACTTTCCACCAGGGACCGCTGCGCGTACGGCGTCCCACTCGCTGGGAGTGCGTTTGCTCGGATCGGCCGGCCACGTCGCCAGCATCCCCAAGACCACATCGGCGCGCCACTTCACCGAGCGAAGCGCCCGCCCGGCCTGCTCCTGGGCCATGCGCACGATCCGGTCGTTGACCTTCACGCCCTCGTGCGGGGCGGCACTCCAGCCCAGACGGCGCAGCGCCATCCACGCGTTCGACGGCAGATTCCGACCGACCTCGTCCACGCCGGAGGCGAGTACCTTCACATCACGGCTGTTCCAACGCTCGGCGAGCACGACAGACACCATGCCCGCCACCAGGTCGCTGCACCAGCCGATGCGTTCGGCCAGCACGGCCTGGGTCAGGACTTCGCCCGTCTTCTCATCCACGCCGGTGCGCACAAGAGTGCGGGCGCACGCGGTCCGAGAGGTCTCACCGTCGGCGAGCAGCGGCTTCCGGCTCACCGGCGACTACCGGCCTGGCATTGCCCCGACTCGGCCAGCAGACGACGCCGGTTCTCAGCCGACCGCATCCCGTACAGGCGGCCGGCGAACGTGGTGACCAGCGACGCGAAGTCCTCAAGGAGTTCGTCCCGGCCGCCGAGCTTCTTCGGGTGCAGCACCTCAAGACTGGCGCCGTACACGGACAGCAGGTGCTTGAGCCAGCCGACACCGAACCGGGCGAGCCGGTCCTCGTGCGTGACCCGCACGACGGTCACCGAGCCGTCAGCAACGGCCCGCAGGAGCCGGCTCAGACCGGGCCGGTCCTCCCGCAGGCCAGAGGCCCGGTCACGGAAGACCTTGACGATCTCGCCGGTGGAGGTGACCCGCAGCTCCTTCTCCTGCGCCTGAAGCGAGGATTCCTGCCCATGGGAGCCGGACACGCGCACGTACAGGCCCTCCAGGCGGACACGCTCGCCACCGGTGGAGACCTTCATCGCCTCCACATCGATCGAGGAGAACCGGCGCTCACGCCCGACCCAAGTCACCGGAATCTTCCCCGAGTCAGCCCAAAGACGAAGCGTCACGGGGTGAACACCCAAGCGTTTGGCGGCCTTTGAGAGTCGAAGAAGTTCCACACGATCACCATACGATCACTGAGGAACTCTAAGCAAATTGATGAGCCTGCACACGGCGACGAGCCGGTGGGGCCAGGAGACCTTGTGCGCGCAGGACGGCCCGTGCCCGAGAGAACCGGGCACGGGCCGTCGATGTGCGGGTGCGGTGCCGGGGCTCACGCCTCGGCGAAGTCGCCCGAGAGTGCCGAGGCGAGACGCAGATGCGGCTCGGCCTCGCTGTCGCGCCCCTGGCGCTGGAGGGTGCGCCCCAGCAGCAGCCGGGCGTAGTGCTCCACCGGGTCGCGCTCCACGATGACGTTCAACTCGGCCTCGGCGCGGCGCAGTTGGGCCGAGTGGTAGTAGGCGCGTGCCAGCAGCAGCCGCGGCCCCGTCTGCTCCGGAACCTCGTCGACCAGTCCCTCCAGGACCCGCGCCGCCGCGTAGTAGTCCTTGGCGTCGAAGAACATCCGCGCGCGCTCCCAGCGCTCGGCGGGCGCTCCGTGGTCGTAGTACGTCGTCTCCACTCAAGACCTCCTTACGGCGTCGACAACGGACCCTGATCGTTGAATATTCCACGACCTGGAGCGAGGGGCCGAACCGGCGGTTATGCGACGGCCAGCTCGGCGTTCGCGCGCTCGAGGATCACGGTCAGCACACGCCCGCCGGCCTCCAGGTCCTCCCGGGGGATGTCCGCGTAGAGCCGGGAGGCGATCTCCCCGCCGGCGGACTGGATGCTCTCGAGCAGCTCCCGGCCGCTGTCCGTGAGCGACACCTGGTCGCCGGCGGAAGCGTCCAGCGCCCGGCCGGCGACGAGTGCCTCGATGTCGGACCGGACCGCCTGCTCGTCCACGATCTTGAGGGAGCCGACCACCTGGGCGACGAGGGAGGCGCGCTCCAGCCGCCCGCCGCTGTTCGCGAGGGTCCGCAGCACCGACGACTGGGTGAACGTGGTGCCGGTGCGGGCGAGGACACGCTCCAGCAGTGCGCGGGCGGCGTAGTGCGTGAGACCTATGAGCTGGCTGTTGACGACGGGAGTGGGGTTGGTCATGACTGCTCCTGTTCGCTGTCGTTGCCTTCGGTGTGCTGCGGACCGGGGCCATCGGCGCCGCCCCCGGCGGCCGACGGGTCGAGCGGTGCGTCGAGCAGGATCCGCAGTGCCTGTACGAAGTCCTCGGTCCGGGCGCTGTCGCGGCCGCCCAGGGGCTGGAGGAACTGTTCGTGCAGCCGCTGGACCACCTCGATCGCCTGACGGGCGACATCCCGCCCGTGTGCGGTGAGCGAGAGCTGCACGGCCCGGGGGTCCGCCGGGTCCCGGACGCGGTCGACGAGACCGGCGGCTTCCAGGGTGCGGGCCAGTTTGGAGACGTACAGCGCTTCGAGGCCGGTGTGGTCGGCGAGCTGCCGCTGGCTGGGCCGCCGCCCGGCGCGGTGCATGCCGAACAGTGTCGCGACCAGCGCGTACTGAGCATGTGTCAGGCCCAGGGGTGCCACGGCCCGGTCGACGGCCACGCGCCACTTCGTCGAGAGCCGCCAGACGAGGAATCCGGGCGTCTCGCCCTGGGGAGTCGCATTCACGATCGATACCGTACATGGCTACTATCGCCATGGCTACTATCGCGCGGGATGCACATCCGATCCGGGATCTCCGCACCGTCAACCTGGCGCCACGTTCGATTCAAGAGCGCCCTCAAGGGCGCGTGGATGGCCTGACGCGGGCCTGTGCGCGGGGCTAGGTTGTGCGGCATGAGCAATGTCGATCGCGAAGCGGTGCCCGCCGTGTGCGGTGGCCGCGGGTTCGTGGTGGCGGAGCCGGTGCGTGAGCTTCTCAGCCCGCGCCGGGTCCGGCTCGGCGAGTCCACGGAAGTCCGCCGCCTGCTGCCCAACCTGGGCCGGCGCATGGTGGGGGCGTGGTGCTTCGTCGATCACTACGGCCCGGACGACATCGCCGACGAGCCCGGGATGCAGGTCCCGCCCCATCCGCACATGGGGCTGCAGACGGTGAGCTGGCTGCACGAGGGCGAGGTGCTGCACCGCGACTCGACGGGCAGTCTGCAGACCATCCGGCCGCGCCAGTTGGGACTGATGACGTCGGGCCGGGCCATCAGCCACTCCGAGGAGAGCCCGAAGCCGCACGCACGCTTCCTGCACGGTGCGCAGCTGTGGGTCGCCCTGCCGGACAGCCACCGGCACACCGAGCCGCGCTTCGAGTACTACCCCGACCTGCCCGAGGTGACCGCGCCCGGCCTCGACGCCACGCTGATCCTGGGCGAGCTGGCCGGAGTGGCGTCGCCCGGTACGACGTACACGCCCGTCGTGGGCGCCGACCTGACCCTGACGCGCGGTGCCGACGTACGTCTCCCGCTGGAGGCGGACTTCGAGTACGCGGTCCTGTCGATGTCCGGCGAGGCCCATGTCGACGGCGTCCCGGTGCTGCCCGGGTCGATGCTCTACCTGGGTTGCGGCCGCGTCGAACTCCCCCTGCGCGCGGAGTCGGACGCGAGCCTGATGCTCCTGGGCGGCGAGCCGTTCGAGGAAGAGCTGATCATGTGGTGGAACTTCATCGGCCGGACGCAGGAGGACATCGCGCAGGCCCGGACCGACTGGACGACGGGTTCGCGGTTCGGCGAGGTGAAGGGGTACGACGGTGACCCGCTGCCCGCACCGGACCTGCCGCCCGTGCCGCTGAAGCCGCGGGGCAGGGCGCGCTGACGGGGTGACCGGCTGGGTGATGGCTCTCCGCAGGGTCAGGGGAGCGTGCTGTACCCGAGGGGTGTCGACGCTTGCCGAGGCCTCCCGGGCTCATGTGGGGCATATCTCGTCACAGTGACATATCCGCATGTCAGCGCATCGGAATTACCCCTTCCGGGTGCTCCTGGCAGGCCCTCGAAGGGCGGGCGGAACAGTCCGTGTCCATCCTCGTATTAAAATTGTCCGCTTGTTTGGAGCTGGACCGGAAGATCCCCAGGCATCCCTGCGGGCCCACCAGCGCCCCGGAGCACTCCGGGTACGACCGTGAGGACCCGATGGCAGCCCTCCAGCAAGGCCCCGCACGTGCGCTGTCCGACCAGGAGATGCACGCAGAGTTCGGCGACCGCGCGCGCTTCGGCGCCGCCCCCGCCGCCTCGCCGCGGACGCTCGTGGACATCCTCGACGCCTCGGTACGGGCGCACCCCGACGAGCCGGCCCTCGACGACGGCCACCGCTGCCTGACCTACCGCGCCCTGGCCCTTGAGGTCGAGGCCCTGCGGCGGCGCCTGGCCGGCGCGGGCGTCGGCCTCGGCGACCGGGTCGGCGTGCGCGTCCCGTCCGGCACCAACGACCTGTACGTGGCGATCCTGGCCGTGCTCGCGGCGGGCGCCGCCTACGTTCCGGTGGACGCCGAGGATCCGGACGAGCGGGCCGAGCTGGTGTTCGGGGAGGCACAGGTGCGCGCGGTCGTCGGCGCCGGGCACCAGATCACCGTCCACAGCGCGTCCGACATCCCCGCCGCCCGCCCGGGCACCGAGCACGACGCCTGGATCATCTTCACCTCCGGCTCCACCGGCAAGCCCAAGGGCGTCGCCGTCGCCCACCGCAGCGCCGCAGCGTTCGTGGACGCCGAGGCGGACCTGTTCCTGACGGAGGAGCCGATCGGGCCCGGCGACCGGGTCATGGCGGGCCTGTCCGTGGCCTTCGACGCCTCCTGCGAGGAGATGTGGCTGGCCTGGCGGTACGGGGCCTGCCTGGTACCCGTGCCGCGCTCGCGGGTCAGGAGCGGGGCCGACCTCGGTCCGTGGCTCGTCGAGCAGGAGATCACCGTCGTCTCGACCGTCCCGACCCTGGCCGCGCTCTGGGAACCCGAGACCCTGAACGACGTCCGCCTGCTGATCTTCGGCGGCGAGGCCTGCCCGCCCGAACTGGCGCAGCGGCTGGTCACCGAGGGACGCGAGGTCTGGAACACCTACGGGCCCACCGAGGCGACCGTGGTGGCCTGCGCCTCACTGCTCACCGGCGAGGAGCCGATCCGGATCGGACTGCCGCTGAACGGCTGGGAACTGGCCGTCGTGGACGACGCCGAGCAGCCGGTGGCGATGGGCGAGAGCGGTCAGCTGGTGATCGGCGGCGTCGGGCTCGCCCGGTACCTCGACGCCGAGAAGGACGCGGAGAAGTACGCGCCTCTCGAGTTCCTCGGCTGGGAGCGCGCCTATCGCAGCGGGGATCTCGTGCTGGCCGAGCCCGAGGGGCTGGTCTTCCTCGGGCGCGCCGACGAGCAGATCAAGCTCGGCGGGCGGCGGATCGAACTCGGAGAGGTGGACGCCGCGCTGCAGGCCCTGCCCGGGGTGGCCGGCGCAGCAGCCGCCGTACGGACCGCGCGCAGCGGCAACGAGCTCCTCGTCGGATACATCGTCACCCAGGAAGGGTGGGACCACTCGGCCGCGGTCGAGAAACTGCGTGCCGAACTGCCCGCCGCCCTGGTCCCGCTGCTCGCGCCCGTCGGCGAACTGCCGACCCGCACGTCCGGCAAGGTCGACCGGAACGCGCTGCCCTGGCCGCTGGAGGGCCAGGAGGGTCCCGTCGCCCAGCTGTACGGCACCGAGGCGTGGCTGGCCGAGCAGTGGACCGAGGTCCTCGGCATCCCGGTGGCCGACGCGTCCGACGACTTCTTCGCGATCGGCGGCGGCAGCCTCGCCGCCGCACAGCTCACCACCCGGCTGCGCACCCGCTACCCGACCGCGGCCGTCCTCGACATCTACCAGCACCCGACGCTGCGCAAGCTCGCCCGCCATCTGGAAGAGTCGGCGCAGGACGACGCCGCGGAGCGTGTGATCGCCCCGGTGCCCCTGCGCGCCAGGATCCTGCAAATCCTCCTGCTGGTCCCCCTGTTCACGGTGCTCGGGCTGCGCTGGACCGTGGCCCTGGCCGCACTCGGGAACGTGCTTCACTGGTTCGGTCCGTATCCGTGGGCGCCGGTGACCTCGTGGTGGGCCGTGGCCGCCGGGGCGGTGCTGTTCCACAGCGCGCCGGGGCGGCTCGCCATCGGCGCGGGCGGGGCCCGGCTGCTCCTGCGGGACGTCAAGCCCGGCCGCTACCCGCGCGGCGGGGGCGTACATCTGCGGTTGTGGGCGGCGGAACGGCTCGCCGACTTCAGTGGGGCGACCTCGCTGACGGGCTCGTGGCTGGAGCGCTACGCGCGGGCGCTCGGCGCCAAGGTCGGCCCGGACGTGGACCTGCACTCGCTGCCGCCGGTGACCGGCATGCTCAAACTGGGCCGGGGAGCAGCCGTCGAGTCCGAGGTGGATCTGGCGGGCTACTGGCTGGACGGCGACCGGCTGGAGATCGGCCCGGTCAAGGTGGGCGCGCACGCCGTGGTCGGCACGCGCAGCATGCTCTTCCCGGGCGCACGGGTCGGCAAGCGGGCCGAGGTGGCGCCCGGCTCGGCCGTCACGGGCCAGATCCCGACCGGTCAGCGCTGGGCGGGCGCACCCGCCGTCAAACTCGGCAAGGCCAAACGCAACTGGCCCAAGGAGCGGCCCAGGCGCAGCGTCTGGTGGCGGGCGATGTACGGCGTCAGCGGCTCCGCGCTGACCGCCCTCCCGGTTCCGGCGGGGGCGGCCGCGCTCCTCGTGGCACACCCGTTCGTGGACCCGGCCGCCGGACTCGGCGCGGCCCTGCAGGGGGCCGCCGTGGCGCTCGTCCCGGCGACACTCGCCTACGGGCTGACGTACGCGCTGCTGATCGTGATCGCCGTACGGCTGACGAGCCTCGGGCTGCGTGAGGGAACGCACCCCGCGTACGGCCGCACCGGCTGGCAGGCCTGGACCGTCACCCAGCTGATGGACCGTTCGCGAGAGACCCTGTTCCCGCTGTACGCCGGGCTGATCACGCCCGTGTGGTTGCGGCTGCTCGGCATGCGCATCGGCCGGGGCGCCGAGGTGTCCACCGTGCTGGCGCTGCCGAGTCTGACCACCGTCGGCGACGGGGCGTTCCTGGCGGACGACACACTCACCGCCCCGTACGAGTTGGGCGGCGGCTGGGTGCGGATCGGGCGCGCGGAGATCGGGCGGCGGGCGTTCCTCGGCAACTCCGGGATGACCGCGCCGGGCCGCAGCGTGCCGGACGACGGGCTGGTCGGAGTGCTCTCCGCGACACCGAAGAAGGCGAAGAAGGGCAGCTCGTACCTGGGGCTGCCACCGATGAAGCTGCCCCGCGCGGCCGCCGGGGGCGACCAGAGCCGTACCTACGAGCCGCCGGCCCGGCTGCTGTGGGCCCGCGGGCTGGTGGAGCTGTGCCGGCTCGTGCCCGTGTTCTGCTCGGCCGGGCTCGTCCTGCTCACGGCCGCGGCGCTCAGCGCGCTGGGCGGCTGGGCCTGGCTGCTGTGCGGGGTCGTCCTGCTGGGCGCCGGGCTCGCGGCCGGTGTTGTGTCTGTGGTGGCGAAGTGGCTGCTCGTGGGACGGCACCACAGGGGTGAGCACCCGCTGTGGAGCTCGTTCGTGTGGCGTAATGAGCTGGCGGACACGTTCGTCGAGTCCGTGGCCGTGCCGTGGCTGGCCGGGGCGGTGCCCGGCACGCCGCTGATGACCCTGTGGCTGCGTGGCCTCGGCGCCCGCATCGGCCGCGGGGTGTGGGTGGAGAGCCACTGGCTGCCGGAGACGGACCTCGTGACGCTGGAGGACGCGGCCACGGTCAACCGAGGCTGTGTGCTGCAGACACACCTCTTCCATGACCGAATCCTGCGGACGGATACTGTGGTCCTCCGTGAGGGCGCGACTCTGGGTCCTGGCGGAATCGTCCTGCCCGGCAGCACGGTCGGGGCCCGCACCACGCTGGGTCCCGCCTCGCTCGTCATGGCCGCGGAGTCCGTTCCCGACGGCACCCGCTGGCTGGGCAACCCGATCGAGGCGTGGCGTCCCCGGAAGCGAGCGGCGTGACTCGTTTCGGACCGGAGGGCAGGGCACCGGCACGACGAACGAGCACAGCGCAGGGAGCAGACGCACCAGTGAGTTCGCAGCAGAAGGTGGAAGCGGATCCGTACTTCCCCGCCAACGGGGATTCCCGCTACCGGGTACACCGCTATGAGCTCACGCTGGACTACCGTCCGGGCCCCAACCGGCTCGCGGGGTCGGCCCGGCTGGGCGTCATAGCGGGCCCGGCCCCGATCACCGAGTTCCAGCTCAATCTGGCGGACTTCCGGATCGGCCGGATCCGGGTCGACGGGCGGGCGCCGCACTACTCGCACCGCGGCGGCCGGCTGCGGATCCGTCCGCCGAAGCCGATCAGGGCGGGTGCCGCGTTCACGGTCGAAGTGCACTGGTCGGGCAACCCGAAACCGGTCACCAGCCCCTGGGGCGGGATCGGCTGGGAGGAGCTGGAGGACGGGGCGCTGGTGGCGAGTCAGCCGGTCGGGGCGTCCTCGTGGTATCCCTGCAACGACCGTCCGGCGGACAAGGCCGCGTACCAGATATCGGTCACCACGCCGTCGGCGTACGCGGTGGTCGCGGGCGGGCGCCTGCTGACCCGTACGACGAAGGCGTCCACGACCACCTGGGTCTACGAGCAGCCGGCACCGACCTCCAGCTATCTGGTCGGGCTGTCGATCGGCAAGTACCAGACGGTGCTGCTCGGTGATCCGGGCGAGGAGGGAGTGCCGCAGCACGGGTACATCCCGGCGCACCTGCTCCCGCAGTTCTCCCGGGACTTCGCGCGCCAGCCCGCCATGATGGAGCTGTTCCAGGAACTCTTCGGGCCGTACCCGTTCGGCGAGTACGCGGTGGTGGTGACGGAGGAGGAGCTCGACGTCCCCGTCGAGGCCCAGGGACTGTCGCTGTTCGGCTCCAACCACGTCGACGGGCACCGCACCTCCGAACGGCTGGTGGCGCACGAGCTCGCCCACCAGTGGTTCGGCAACAGCGTGACCATCGCCGACTGGCGGCACATCTGGCTGAACGAGGGCTTCGCGAAGTACGCCGAATGGCTCTGGTCGGAGCGGTCCGGGGGCCGCACGGCGGCTGAGCTGGCCGCGATCGCGCACCGGAAGCTGTCCTTGCAGCCGCAGGACCTGCGGTTGTCCGATCCCGGCCGCAAGCGGATGTTCGACGACCGCCTCTACGAACGCGGCGGTCTCGTGGTGCACGCGGTGCGCTGCGCGCTGGGCGACGAGACGTTCTTCCGGATGCTGCGCGGCTGGACGGGTGTGCATCGGGGCGGGACCGTGACGACGAGCACTTTCACCACGCACGCCGCACGGTTCGCCGGCCGGTCCCTGGACGATCTGTTCACGGCGTGGGTGGAACAGGAGGCGCTGCCGCCGCTGCCCGTCGCCGCGGCCCCGATGCCGAGGCGTCCGTCCTATCCGCCGACCAACGTACGGTCCGTGTGAGGCGACGGGCACGTCACCGGCCGCCGCTCGGCCCCTGAGGAGCCGAGCGGCGGCCAGGACGCTCAGTCCGTGAGGAGCCGGGCGGGGTCCAGGACGACCGGAAGGCTCTCCAGACCCCGGAACGCGGGGAAGGGGACCTTGAGCCAGTCGGCTTCCCCGGGCGGTACGGCGAGCTCGACGGTCGGGTACTTCCCGAAGAGTGTCGACAACGCGATCCGCATCTCCATCCGGGCCAGCGGGGCGCCGAGGCAGTAGTGCGGACCGCTGCCGAAGCCGAGATGGGCACTTTGCAGCCCCGGCCGCTTCACATCGAAGGTGTCGGGCGACTCGAACCTCTCCGGGTCGCGGTTCGCGGAGGCCACCGCGACCTGGACGAGGGCTCCCTTGGGAATGACGGTGTCGCGCATGGCGATGTCTTCGAGCGCGTGCCGGAACGTCGCGTTCTCCACCGAGCCCTCGTAGCGGATGACCTCCTCGATCGCGTTCGGGAGGAGCTCCGGGTCGGCCATGACCTCCCGCAGCTGGTCGCGATGGCTCAACAGATTGAACACCGCATTGCCGATGAGGTAGGCGGTCGTCTTGTGGCCGGCGAAGAGCAGCACCCACAGGGTGGACAGCAACTCCCCGTCGTTCATGGCGCCTTGCTCGTCCTGCGTCCGGATGAGATCGCTGAGGAGATCGTCGGAGGCCTTGGCGCGCTTGCGCGCGATGATCTCGACGAAGTAGTCGCGCAGCGCCCCCTCGGCCACGGCCAGCTTTTCCTTGTCCGCCTTGCTGAACCCGGTGCGCGCCACCACGGCGCACAACTTCTGAACCTCCTCGCGCTCGTCATCGGGAATTCCGATGAGCTCACAGATCACGATGAGCGGCAACGGGAAGGCGAAGGAGGGCAGCAGGTCGACGGGTCCCTCGGTGGAGCATTTCGCCAGCAGTTCGTCGGTGATCTGCTGAATACGGGGACGCAGCGACTCGATACGGCGCGGAGTAAAAGCGCTATTGACGATGCGGCGCAGCCGGGTGTGCTTGGGAGGGTCGGAGAAAAGCATGTTGTCGTCGAGTGCGACGGACGAGTCACCGAAAATGGTGTGGTAGGCGTCGATGGCCGCGTACATGTCCTTGCTGATACGCGGATCGGTCAGGGCGGCCTTCGCGTCGTCGTACCGCGTGATCAGGTAGGTCTCGACCCCGTGCGGGGGAGAGATGGGGCAGACCGGGGCCGACTCACGCAGGCGCTCGTACACCGGGTAGGGGTTGGCGCGATAGTCCGCCGATCCGCGCGAGGCTTTCGAGATCGCCTCCGCTGCCGCGTCCGCTGTTTCCCGTTCATCGAGCTGAGTCATTCCTCCGGCCTTTCTCAAGGTTCCCGCCCGCCCGCGGGACAGCGCATGTGCGAGTTCGATCCAGCCCTCCCCGGTCGGCTCCCGCCCGTAAACGTGATTCCCCCACTCGCGCGATATCCGCCCGCCGGATGCCGATCCGCCGCCGGTCGCACCACATGCGCGCATCGGAATTTCCGCTGTTCAGGTGATCACTGAATATCGCCGGGCCAGGCATGGCAAAAGACATGGGGCGAGCCAAGGACAACCGCGGCCGCCGCGTCACCAAGTGGCCGCGTCACAACGATGCCGACCCCGGAGGAGAACACGCGATGAACGATCGCGGCAGCGACTACGTGCCCGTCCTGATCGTGGGGGGCTCACTAGTGGGCTTGTCCGCCTCGGTCTTCCTCGGACGCCTCGGCATCCAGCACCGCGTCGTGGAGCGCCATGCGGCCACATCGGCCCATCCACGCGGCCGTGGCAACAACATGCGCACGATGGAACTGTTCCGGACGGCGGGTCTTGAGCCGCAGATCCGCAAAGCTGCCGCAGTGCTGTCCAAGAACCACGGAATCCTGCAGGTGGACACCCTGCACAGCGGGAACCGCCGATGGCTTTCGGCGCGGATCACGGGCAAGGCGCCCGAGGCCGACGTGTGCTCGACGCTCCGCTGCGCCTGCAGCCAGAACGACTTGGAGCCCGTGCTCCTCGACGGCGCGCGCATGCTCGGCGGAGACGTGCGCTTCGGCATGGAACTGCTGTCCTTCACCCAGGACGAAGACGGGGTGCACTCCGTTCTGCAGGACAGGGAAACCGGCGATACCCACACCGTGCATTCGGACTTCCTTCTCGCCGCCGACGGCCCCCGCAGCCCCGTGCGCGAGCGGCTCGGGATCGAGCACTCCGGCTCGGGCGATCTGTTCCACAACGTCAGCGTCACGTTCCGCAGCAAGCGGCTGCGCGAAGTGTCGGGTGACGAGCACTTCGTGGTCTGTTACGTCACCGACCCCGCGGGTGAGGGCGTGCTGCTGCCGGTGGACAACGAGGAGCAGTGGGTCTTCCATGTGCCCTGGTTCCCCGAGCGCGGGCAGACACTGGAGCACTTCACCGACATCCGGATCAGCGAGCACATCCGGGCGGCCGCCGGAGTGCGCGATCTGGACGTCGAGATCACGGGCAAGGCGCCGTGGCACGCGGCCGACCGGGTGGCGAACAGCTACCAGGACGGACGGGTGTTCCTCATCGGCGACTCCGCACACGAAATGCCGCCCACCGGCGCCTTCGGATCGAACACCGGCATCCAGGACGCGCACAACCTCGCCTGGAAGGTCGCGGCGGTGCTCCGCGGCTGGGCGGACGTGAAGCTGCTGGAGAGCTATGAGGCGGAACGCCGGCCGGTCGCACAGGCGACCAGCTCGCGGGCGACCCTGCAGGCGGCCCGTGAGCAGCATCCCGGGTACTCCGCCCGGACCGCGTCGAACGACACTGCGGATCTGATGACGGTGGCGCTCGGGTACCGCTACGCCTCCGCGGCGGTGGTCGGCGCCGATGTGGAAGAACCCGTCATCCCGGACTTCCTGTGCCTGCGTGCCGACCCCGGAACCCGCGCACCCCATATGTGGGTCACCCACAACGGGACGAACGTTTCGACCGTCGACCTGTACGAGCGCTCTTTCGTGACGCTCTGCGGGAGCAGCGACTGGCGGACCGCCGCCCGCAGTGCGGGTGCGCGACTCAACGTTCCGCTCGACATCTACGCCATCGGCGCTGGCGCGGAGTTCGACCTGGACACCGGAGACGGACCCGACTGGGCATCGGTGCACGGCACGACCCCGGACGGCGCGGTCCTCGTACGGCCGGACGGGTTCGTCGCCTGGCGCACCGACGGTGAGCCGAAGGACATGGAGAAGGAACTGACATACGTGCTGCGCCGAATCCTCGGGCGTTGAGCGAACACCGCCCCAAGCCCCGGGCTTTCCGGCGCGACCACAGGAATGGGACCCCGCATGACATCACTGCAGACAGCGGCAGGCGCGGCCCGGGTGGCCGGTGCGGAGATCGGTGAGCCGGCGGGCGGCGATGCACGCCGGGCGCGGGTGGACGTGCACCACCACTACACCGCGCCCGAGTGGATGGACTGGGCGGAAGGGCAGGGCATCGTTCAGCGCGGGAAACTGCCCCCGTGGACCCGCTGGGACGTCGACAGCGCGCTGGCGTTGATGGACGGCGCGGGCATCCGTACCAGCGTGCTCACCGTCGCCATGCTGGGACGCCTGCAGGACCCGGAGTTGCGCAAGGAGAGCGCCCGGGTGGCCCTGCAGGCCGCCAGTGACCTCACCCGGAGCCACCCCGGCCGCTTCGCGTTCTACACCCCTGTCTTCCTCGAGAGCCCTGACCTGTCGATCTGGTCGGTCCGGCACGGCATGGACGACCTCGGGGCGGTCGGCGTCAGCGCGCGGACCAGCGTCAACGGCGTCCACCTCGGCCACGCCTCGCAGGACAGGATTCTCGCCGAACTGAACGACCGCTCCGCCGTGATCAGCACCCACCCGATGGAGGTCCGGCCGGGGGGTGCGGAGCTGGAAGGCGTCCCGCCGTTCCTGTGCGACTTCCTGATGGACACGACACGCGCGGCGATCAGTCTCATCATCAACGGCACCCTGGACCGTTTCCCGGATCTCACCTTCATCCTGCCGCACGGAGGCGGATTCCTGCCCTACATCGCAAGCCGCATCGAGGTGTTCAGCGACCATCTGATGCCGAAGGTGGATCACGTCCGGATCCGCGACTACCTGCATCGTTTCTACTACGACACGGCCGCGCCCATGTCCCCGTCGGCCACGCCGACTCTGCTGGCCGCCGTGGACCCTTCCCGGATCCTCTACGGCAGCGACTGGCCCCCCACCCCGGCCCATCTGGTCACGGGCGTCACCGCGCCCGCGCTGGACAACGACCCCGCTCTCGACGAGGTCCAGCGCCGCCGTATCAACCGCGACAACGCCTGTCGGCTGCTGCCGGCCCTGGCCGCGGGCCACCGCGGGCCGGCCTAGCGGCCGCCGGCCCGAGGGGCGCGCATCGGCGTGTTCCTCAGCGACGCAGAAAGTCCGCGAGGCCCTCCAGGAGCCGGTCGACGTCCGCCGAGTCGTTGTAGGGCGCGAGCCCGATTCGGAGTCCGCCGGTGTCGCCGAGCCCGAGGCGGCGTGAGGCCTCGGGCGCGTAGAAGGATCCGGCAGGCGCGTGGAGGCCGCGTTCCGCCAGGAAGCGGTAGGCGTCCGCCGTGTCCTGGCCTTCGAAGGTCAGCAGCAGGGTCGGGGTGCGGTCGGCTGCCCGGGAGTGCACCGTGACCAGGGCGAGCCCGGAAAGGCCCTTGTCGATCTGTGCGCGCAGCGTGTCCTCGTGCTCTTCGAGCGCGTGGAAGGCGGAGGCCAGGCGTTCTCGGCGGGTGCCGGTGGCATCGGCGTCCAGACCGGCCAGGAAGTCGACCGCGGCGCGCGTACCGGCCAGCAACTCGTAGGGCAGCGTGCCCAGTTCGAAGCGCTCGGGTACCGCGTCGCTGGAGGCCGCCAGCTTGTCGGGGTGCACGGTTTCCAGCAGTTCGGGCCGGGCGGCGAGGACGCCGTGGTGCGGTCCGAGGAATTTGTAGGGCGAGCAGACGAAGAAGTCCGCGCCCAGTCGCGCGATGTCCACCAGGGAGTGGGCGGTGTAGTGGACACCGTCGACGTAGAGCAGGGCGCCGGCGTCGTGGACCAGGCGGGAGATCGCGGCGATCGGGGGCCGGGTCCCGATCAGGTTGGAGGCGGCCGTGACGGCGACGAGCCGGGTGCGTTCACCGAGGACCGAGGCGATGTGCTCGGGGGTCAGTTCGCCCGTCCGGGGGTCGAAGTCGGCCCACCGGACGGTCGCGCCGGACTGTTCCGCGGCCTGGATCCAGGGCCGGACGTTGGAGTCGTGGTCGAGGCGGGTGACGACCACCTCGTCGCCGGGCGACCAGGTCTTGGCCAGGGCGCGGGAGAAGTCGTAGGTGAGCTGGGTGGCGCTGCGCCCGAAGACGATTCCGGACGGGGCCGCGCCCAGCAGATCGGCCATGGCCTCGCGGCCGCCGGCCACGATGGCCTCGGCGTTGCGCTCTCCCGCGGTCAGCCGGCCCCGGTTCGAGAGAGGCTGCGCGAACGCGTCGGTGATGGCCCGGATGACGGGCTCGGGGGTCTGGGTGCCTCCGGGCCCGTCGAAGTGGACGCTGCCGGTGGCCAGGGCGGGGAACTGCGCACGGATGCCGGTGATGTCGTAGTGCACGAGGGGCTCCTGTCCTGGGCTGGGGTCGGGCGAGCGGTGGGCGGAAGGCGGTCACGGACGTCGGTGCCGGTCCATTCGCCGCAGTGCCCGCGCCAGAGACGGTAGCCGAGGGCACCGACGACAGGGGTGCCGGCCGTCAGGAGGCGGCCGGCAGGCCCCCGCGTACAAGGTCCGCCGGGCGGCCCGGAGGTGGTGTGTGGCGGTCTCCCGCTCGTGCGGCGGACTGCCGCGCCCTCGATCCGGACCGGCTATCCCGGTACGGGCGGACCCGGATCACAGCACTTTGCGGTGGACCAGGGTGGCGAGCACCAGCGTCCCTGGCAGCAGGGGCAGCCAGACCGTCAGGACGCGATAGCCGATCACGCCGGCCGTGGCCAGCTCCATCGGTGCGCCGTAGGCGACCAGGGCGAACACCGTCGCCGCGTCCACGGGGCCGATGCCGCCCGGCGCCGGCACGGCCCCGACGGCGGTGCTCGCGGCGAGGAACGCGAAGATCACCTGCGTCCACGGCAGTCCCATGCCCAGCGAGGATCCGACCGAGGCGATCACGCATGCCTGGAACACCGGGGCGACCGCGGACCCGCCCCACAGGGCGAGCACCCGGCTGGGCCGGGTGTGCAGAATCCGTGCGTCGGTCAGAGCGGTGCGCGCGAGGGCCAATGCCGGGCGGCGCAGCGGGCGTACGACCGTGAGCAGTACGGCGACGGCCGCGACACCGATCACCGCGATCCCGGCGGCGAGCAGCAGCGTTCTGGTGTCCGGGAGGAGTCGGCCGAGCTGCAGCGTCCTGGGGAACGCCACGACGAAGAAGAGGAGCACGGCCGTCTTCGCGATCGGCTTCACCAGTGAGTACAGGGCCAGCGAGGCGGTGGCCCGGGCGAACGGGATACCGCGGCCCTGCAGGAAGCGCAGGGTGACGGCATGGGCTCCGATGCTCGCCGGCAGCACATGGTTCGCGGCGCCGGCGGCGAACTGGGAGGCGAGCAGCGGCCCGGGCGGGAGCTTCTCCGGCACGGCTCCCTGGCGGACGCACGCGGCGGTCACCCAGCCCAGGCAGGTGAAGAAGACCCCGGCCAGCAGCCACCAGGGGTCGGCGGAGACCAGCCGGGCGGTGCCGCCGCGCACGGCACGCCAGTCGGCGGCGGCCCACGCACCGATCAGCAGGAGCGGGAGCAGGGTCAGCACCCGGCGGGCCAGGCGCGCGAGGGAGGGGCTACGGACGGGGGCGGGGAGCGGCCCGGGGAGCTCTTCGAGCGGGAGCAGGGACACGGCGCACAAGGTCCTTCCGCGTCGCACCCGCGTGATACGCGGCGGACGGAATACAAGCCGAGGCAGAGGGGACGGCGGAAACCTTCCCGGCCGGTGTGACCGTACGGTGTCCGGCAGTCGAAGGCGCGTCGTCCGGCGGGCGACACCGCCGCGGCCGGGGGTTTCGCGGCGAACAGCTCCTGACGCCGGAACCCCGTCCGGCCGGTCACGGGCCGCCTGAGTCCGGGCCGGGTGATGGGCACACCAGTCGCGGCGCATCCCGGGCGGGAGAGCCCCAGCTGGGTGGCCGCTGTCAGCGCAGGGACCGGTGCGTAAGGGACGGGCGGCGGGCCGAGTGGCCGGCCTGGGCGGGCCCCTGACCGCCGGTGACGGCCTCGCGGCGCACCACGACCAGCGCGGCGTCGTCCTGGAAGGTGCCGCCGCAGTGCGCGACGATGTCGTTGCGGAGACGAAGAATGAGATCGCCCGGGGTGTCCGCGTCCTTCCAGGCCGACAGTCGCTCGTCGAGCGGATAGAAGCGGTCGGCCGAGTCGCGCGCCTCGGAGACCCCGTCGGTGTAGAGCACCATCATGTCGCCGGGTGCGAAGGGGAAGGTGTCCGCGCTTCCGCCCGGGACCCCCGGCAGGCACATGCCGAGGGGGAGCGCGTGCTGGCCCGGCGCGAGGGCGACGACCCGTCCGGCGTGCAGCCGCAGCGGCGGCGGGTGCCCGCAGTTGAGGATGTGGACCTCGGGTACCTCGTCCGGGATGTCGATGAGAGCGGCGGTGATGAAGGACTCGTCCGCGTCGGTGCCTTGCCTGCCCGGCTGGGACAGACTCCAGCACAGCGTCGCCTCGATCTCGCTCCGCAGCGCGGGGAGGCTCGGTTCGTTGTGAGCCGCGCTGCGGAAGGCGCCCAGTACCAGGGCCGCGTCCTCGATGGCGGGCAGGCCCTTGCCGCGGGCGTCTCCGATGAGCAGACGCGTCCCGCTCCTGGTGCGAACGGCGGCGTACAGGTCGCCGCCGATGCGTGCCTCCTCCGTGGCCGCGCGATAGGCGCTGGCGATACGCAGCACACCCATCTGGTCGGGCAGGGGCTGCAGTACGACCTGCTGGGCGGCTTCGGCCACCGACCGCACCTGTTTGAGTTTCGCGCTGTGCCGTTCACGCAGCCGGCAGAAGAGCACGGTGAAGGCGCCGATCACGATCAGGGAGATGAGCTGGGTCTCGTGGTTGGAGGTGAGAACGCTGTTGCGGATCAGGGAGATGGCCATGAGCGCCGCCACGGCGAGGGCCGCGATGAGTGCGGTGAGCCGGGAGCCGCCGAACGAGGCGGTGAGTGCGGGCGCGACCACGAGCAGTGGTCCCAGATGGATGTCCTCCGGCGCCAGGACATCGGCGATCGTGATCGCCACGATCAACGCGATCGGGATGGCCACGAGTCCCCGGTTCGACTGCCACGACCAGCGGATGCCTCCGCCAGGCAAAAGCCGCATATCTCTTGCATACACCCGGGCGTCGGCCCGCGGATACTCGGCCGGTGCGCGGACGGGGAGTCAGGGAGCCCGCCGCAGGAGGCGGCGGCCACGGACGTGCCGGCGTCGTGTGGGACCCGTCGGCACGTCCGGCCTCCGTCGAACCGGTCTCAGCCGGCTCGGGCGGCGCGGGCGGCTCGGCCCGGGGACCGCCGGGGGAGGGCGACGCGAACGCGTCGCACGCACCTCACTTGGCGGCGGGCGGGGCGAGCAGTCCGTTGTGCCTCAGCAAGGCGTAGCCGATGCCGATGCCCGCGGCCACCGGCCACTCCAGGGCGCCGATCACCGCCAGCGCCCCGAGGCCCGCGTACAGCGGCAGGCCGCCTTTGGCCGGCAATACGCGGCGGGCGGTCTCCACGGGCACGGCCGCGGCGTCGACCGCGCGGCCGGCCGCCTCGCCGAGGGGTGGGACGGTGATGGTGATCTGCTTGCCGGATGCGGTGGTGGATCTCTTCTTGGGCGCTTTCGCGGCCCGCGGAGTGGCGGGCCGCTGTGTCGTCTTCGTCCTCGAGGCGGGGCGCGTGGCGCTCCCGCTCCGGGTGGCCGGGCGTTTCGCAGCGGTCTTCGGCGTGGTCACGGTTCACATCCGTTCGTGGGTCCGGGACTTCGCCCCCCAACGAGGCACAAGCTACCTGTGGGGAATTGAGGCTGCGAGCCAGGAATCCATTCGGCTCAGCACGCCGCGCGAGCCCGCCCGTACCGGGTCAGGATGATCGCCATCGAACCGGGGGACCGCCGCTCGGGAGGTGCCACCCAGATGTCGCTGCTGTCCGGAGTACGTCTACCGCTGCCGTTCGCCGTGCCACTGAGCGGGTTCTTGGCGGGCGGAGTGGCCGCCGGTGTGCGCGGTGCGTCCGACATGGCCGCCATGCTGCTCGGGCTGGAGCGACGCGATGTGTGGTCCCGCCAGGGGCGCTGCCATATCGAGGTGCGGGGAGTCCGGGGCCCCGGCGGCACATGGGTGTCACATGCCGTGGAGCACGCGCTCGAGCAGCATCCCGGCGTGCTGTGGGCCCGGGTGAACGCACCGGCGGAGCGGGTCGTGGTGCAGTTGGCCTCGCCCCCGCCGCCCCAGCAGGAGCTGATCCGGATCATCGCCCGTGCCGAGTCGCACGGGGTCGGCGCCGGGGAGTCGGGCACGGTCGACCGGTGGTGCCCCGAGCCCCACCATCCGTCCGAGGGGCCGAGCAGGCGGCCGACGCTTCCGGTCCTGATCGCCGACGTCGCGGGTCTCCTGCTCACGGTGGCCACACGGGTGTCGCCCTGGACGCCCCTGCCGGCCGAGGCGGGTGCGCTGGCCACGGCGGTCCAGTACCACCCGTGGCTGCGCAGGGTGGCACTGGCGCGCGTCGCCGGGCGGGAGGGCACGGGTGGGCCGGTCGTTCCCGTCGTCAACGCCTTCGTCCAGGGCATGGCCACCCGCGGCGGAGGACTGGTGCTCGACGTCGCGCAGCGCATGGCGCAGTGGCGCGAGGCGAACGCCGAGCTCGATGCGTGGGTGGAGGCTGAACCCCGGCTCGTGCGGGGGCCGCAGGACGCGCAGGCCGAGCCGATCGTGGTGGAACGGCCCGAGGCACATGAGGACGTGACGGCGCGCTACGCCAGACGGGCGATGGGGACGGGCGCCGCGATCGGCGCCCTGGCCACCCCGTACGCGGGACCACGGCGCGCCCTGGCGGTGGCGCTGGCCAGCATGCCGAAGGCACCGGAGGCCGGCCGGGAGGGCTTCGCCACCAGCCTCGGCAGGTTCCTCGCGCTACGCGGTGTCGTGGCGATGGACCGCAGCGCGCTGCGCCGCCTGGGCCAGGTGGACACCGTGCTCCTCGACGTGGACGTACTGCGCGGCGGCCGGTACGAACTGACCGGACTGGAGGTGCTCGGCGGCGTCGGGACGGAAGAGGTCTCCGACCCGCTGTTCGCCCTGTTCGATCCGGCGGCGCCCGCGCGGGTCCGCAGCGACGGCGACGGCTGGGCGCTCGGCCCCCTGGAGGACCTGGACCTGACCGGCCGCACCGGGCGGCAGGCCGCGGACCGGTTGCGCAGCCGGGGCAGCGAGCTGGTTCTGGGCCTCGCCCGCCGGCGCCGGCTCATGGCCGTGGCGGGGGTGGCGATGAAGACGCTTCCGGGCGCGCAGACCCTGGCGGCGGCGGCCCGCCGCTCGGGCCTGCGAGTGGTCCTCGCCAGCGACCAGCCCTCCCCGGAGCTCGGCTTCGTGGACGCGATGGTGCCCGGGGACGGCCACCTGGTGGCGTCGGTGCGCGCGCTGCAGGCGGACGGTGCGGTGGTGCTCCTGGTGTCGGGCAACCGCCGGGCCCTCGGGGCGTCCGACTGCGGCATCGGAGTCCACCGCGAAGGGGAGCCGCCGGCCTGGGGCGCACATCTGCTGGTCGGTACCGACCTGGACTCGGTCGCGCTGATCATGACCGGAGTCGGCGTGGCCCGCCAGGTCGACCGGGACAGCGCGGTGCTGGCCGCGAGCGGCAGCGGCATCGGCGCGGTCGCGGCGATGCGGGCACCGGCGTCCGAGGCGTGCTCGCGCGGACAGGCGGCGTGCAACACCGCGGGCGGGATCGCGTTCTGCATAGGCGTCTGGCGTGCCCGGCGGCTGTACTCGCATCCCATCACCCCGTCCGTGGAGACCGTGCCGTGGCACCTGATGCCGCCCGCGCGGGTCCTCGAACGGTTGCGTACGAGCATTGACGGGCTCCCTGCCGAGGAGGCCGCGGCGCGGGCGAAGGGCGACTCGACCGGGGGAGCGGCGCCGCGCACCACGCTGCCCTCGGCGTTCGTCGAGGAACTCGCCAACCCGCTGACCCCGGTGCTCGCCGGCGGGGCGGCCCTGGCCGCCGCGGTGGGCTCGCGGGCGGACGCCGCGCTGGTCGCCTCGATCACCGCCATGTCCGCGCTGGTCGGCGGCTTCCAGCGGGTCAGGACCGAGCGCGCCCTCGCGGAGCTGACCGCCCGCTCGGCGGTCGGCGCGCGGGTGCGGCGCGGCGGTGGCGAGCGGCTCGTCACCGCCGAGGACCTGGTGCCCGGTGACGTCATCCTGCTGCGGCCCGAGGACGTGGTTCCCGCCGACTGCCGTCTGCTGGAGGCCGCGGGCCTCGAGGTCGACGAGTCGTCGCTGACCGGCGAGTCGCTGCCCGTGGCCAAGGACCCGGCCCCGGTGGTCGCCGCGCAGCTCCCCGAGCGCAGCTCGATGCTCTACGAGGGCACCACCGTCTCCGCCGGGGAGGCGGTGGCCGTGGTCGTGGCGACCGGAGCGGCCACCGAGGTCGGGCGGACCATGGCCAGCGCACGGGAGGCCGCACCGGCCACCGGGGTCGAGGCGCGGCTGTCGTCGCTCACCAGGGCCAGCCTGCCGGTGGCCGCGGCCTCCGCGGTGGCGGTGGTCGGCGCCGGACTGCTGCACGGACGCCCGCTCGCGCAGAGCCTGGCCTCGGCGGTGAACCTGGCCGTCGCATCGGTCCCCGAAGGTCTGCCCTTCCTGGTCAACGCGGCCCAGCTGGCCTCCGCGCGCCGCCTGGCCGACCACGGCGCGCTGGTCCGCAACCCGCGGACCATCGAGGCGCTCGGCCGGGCCGATGTGCTGTGCTTCGACAAGACCGGCACCCTCACCGAGGGCGATCTCCAACTCGCCGCCGTCAGCGACGGAACCCGCACCCTCTCCCTCGACCGGCTCGGCCCGCCGCACGAGGCGATCCTGGCCGCCGCGCTGCGTGCCACCCCCGCCGCCCGGCAGTCCGCGCCCATGGCGCACCAGACCGACCGGGCGGTGGACATGGGCGCCCGCACGGCAGGGGTGTCCGTCAGCCGCGACGCCCCCCGCTGGGAGCGTACGGACACCCTGCCCTTCGACCCGTCCCGCGCCTACCACGCCACAGCGGGCCGCACCGCGGGTACCGGCCTGCTCAGCATCAAGGGCGCCCCGGAGGTCGTGCTGGCCCGCTGCACGCGCCGGCGTCTGAACGGGACCGAGACCGCGCTCGACGCCGCCGGGCGCAGGGCCCTCACCGTGGCCACCGAGGAACTCGCCGGGGCCGGCAAGCGGGTCCTCGCCGTGGCCGAACGGACCATGCTCCCGGACGAGGAGCTCACCGACGACGTCGTGCAGGACCTGGTCTTCGCCGGTTTCGTCGTCCTGGCCGACCCGGTGCGGCCCGGTGCGGCCCCGGCCACCGCCCGGTTGCGCGCGGCCGGCGTGCACACGGTCCTGCTCACCGGGGACCACGCCGCGACCGCCGAGGCCATCGCGGCCTCCGTCACCGGTGACCCCGAGCAGACCGTCTGCACCGGACCGGAGTTGGACGAACTCGACGACGAGTCGCTCGACGTGCTGCTGCCGAAGGTGGACGTGATCGCCCGGTGCACCCCGCGCCACAAGGTCCGTATCGTGCAGGCGTACCAGCGACTGGGCAGGGTCGTGGCCATGACCGGCGACGGCGCCAACGACGCCCCCGCCATCCGCCTCGCCGACGTCGGCATCGCCCTGGGGCGGCGCGGCACCCCCGCGGCCACGGCCGCCGCCGATCTGGTGATCGGTGACGACCGACTGGAGACGATCGTCACCGCCCTGACCGAGGGCCGGGCGATGTGGACCTCGGTCAGGACCGCGCTGGCCATCCTGCTCGGCGGCAACCTGGGCGAGGTCACGTTCAGCGTGCTGGCCTCCGCCGTGGTCGGCAGTTCACCGCTGAGCGCCCGGCAGATCATGCTGGTCAACCTGCTCACCGACCTTGCTCCCGCGCTGTCCATCGCGGTGCGCACACCCGCCGAGAGCACCGGGGAACAACTGCTCGAGGAAGGTCCCCACCACTCGCTGGGCACCGCGCTGACCCAGGAGATGCTGCAGCGCGGGCTCACCACGGCCCTCGGTGCGGGGCTGGCCTGGACGGCCGCCCGCTTCACCGGTACGCAACGCCGGGCCGCCACGGTGGCGCTGGTGGCGGTGGTCGGCACCCAGCTCGCACAGACCCTCATCAGCGGCGGCGCGGACCGCCAGGTGCTCGCCGCCACCGTCGGCTCGGCCGGCGTGCTCGTCGGCATCGTCCAGACGCCGGGCGTCAGCCAGTTCTTCGGATCCACCCCGCTGGGACCCGTCGCCTGGGGCATCTCCCTGTCGGCTATCACCACCGCCACGCTGCTGCACGCGGGCCTGCGGCCGCTCGCCTGCCGGCTGGCCGGTTCGGTCTGGCTGCCCTCGGGAGACGAGCAGACCGAAGGAGACGGGGAGCCGGCGCCGCTGCCGTCGGCCGCGGCCGCCCTGGTCGCCGTACCAGCCGGCTGGCTGACCTCGGCCCTGTCCCGCCTCGGCCTCCAGGCACCGGACCTCGGCCTCACCTAGTCCGTGACCGGAACCCGCGGAGGCCGATCCGGTGCTGAGGTACAGCCCGGCCGGTCCGCACGGACGAAGGCCTGAGGCTCGGCGCGGCGGGCCCGACGCACGGCCCGACGGGCGGGGAGCTTCCGGGTGGGTGGGTCTTGGCGCACGGCGACGGGGCGGGGATGTCGGGGCCCATGACGCGCGGCGATCGGGCAGGGCTGCCGGGGCGGTGGGCTTGGCGCACGGCGGCGGCCGTCGTGCATGGCGACCGGGCGGGGCTGCCGGTTCGGTGCGCTTGGCGCGCGGCGACCCGGCGGGGCTGCCGGGTCGTGGGCTTGGCGCGAGCCCCTGCACGCACCGGCCGGCCGCTCAGCTCGGTCATGGTCTGCCGTACCGGCGGCGGGTACCGCGGGCGCGCACGCGGCCGGGCCGCGCAGCGGACTGCGCGGCCCGGCCCAATGGCGCCCGGCGGGAGGGCGGGTCAGCGGCGGCGCCTGGTGACGCCCGGCAGTCCCACCATCCGCCAGATCCTGACTTCGCGTACCAGCCCGGGCATCTCCCGGCACAGTACGACGGTCGCCAGGCCCGCAATGAGCAGCGCCTCGGCGATCAGCACTCGTCTGGCCATGTTCCCTACTCCTCGGTCCTTGTCTGCGATGCCGCACCGGAAGCGGCGCGGTGGTGGATGCCGCCTCATCCGGGAGGAAGGTTCGGCATGGTCTTGGCGATCGCGTTGTGCTTGCGCCAGTGGATTCCGGTCGAGCGGCGGGCGTCGGCGGTCCCGTCCTTGTGGTGTCCGGTCTGACGGCTGTAGGGCCCCCTGTTGCCCTCGTGCAGCCCGGAGACATGGGTCGGGGTGTCGGGTTTCACGTGCGGCTTGCCTACTCGGATGATGCCCATCAGCTCCTCCTTGCCGGTCTACGGTTGTTCGGTCAGCTCCGCGAAGAACTGGTCCACGGCCGGCCACACCCGGCTGCCGCCGGACAGGCCCCGCCATTCCCGTCGGACGAGCGCGACCATCCGGAAGCAGTCGTCGATGGGGACGATCCAGTGCTCCTCCGCGGAACGGGCGGTGTTCACCAGTAGCGCCTCCACATCCGGTTCGAGGGTGGCGAGCGGGGGGCACTGGGCGACGACCTCGCGCCATGCCTCCGGGTCTGCCTCCCAGCGCGCGGCCCCCGCGGGGCTCGGGTAGTGCGCGGTCACGGTGCTGTCCGCACGCGCGATGAAGAAGGCCAGCCCCACCGGGACGCCTAGGGCGCGAGTACCCACCGGAGGCAGGCGTACCCGCCGGCTCGGCACCAGCCGGTACCGCCCCTCGCTCGCCTCGGCCTCGACGAAGAGCAGGGAGCAGGGCCGGCAGGCGCACAGCACCTCGTCGTTGCCCACGTCGAGCAGATGCCGGTGGTCGGACGGGGTCTCGACGCCGCACAGGTCGCAGCGCTCCGCCTCCGGTCGCCGGTCCGCGGCGGAGCGGATGACGCGGGCCAGAGCACCGGAGGTCATGACGGCTCGGCGACGGACGCCGGACGCAGGGTGAGTGCTTCGAGCGGTACGAAGGTGCTGCGCCGCCCGTCAGCCCCCGGCGCCCGTTCGACGCCGGAGAGCTCGGGGGCAAGGGTGAGCACGGCCTCGCGGACCGCCTCCTCCAGTTCGGCGGAGGAGGATCCGCAGCCCTTGGCGGCGAGCCGCACCCGGGCGACGCCCTCCTCCACGGCCGTCAGCTCGACGTCCCCGCCCCGTTCGAGCACCGAGGGGCGCAGCGCGTCGACCGCGCGCTCGGCCCGGCGCTCGGGCGGTTCCGGGTGGATGTCGTGAAGCACCAGGAGATGGCCGATGAGCTGGTCACCGGCCATACGGTCGACGAGGGCGCGGTCGGCGCCGTCCAGTACCCGGGCCAGCGCCTCCCCGTAGACCGCGGCGAGTACCTGCACCGCCTCGATCGCGGCGCCGGTCATGGGCCCCGGGGCGCCCTCGATCTGCTCGAGCAGGAGGTCGAGGCGCGTCAGCCGTTCGGCGACCGCCGCCTCGTCGAGCCGCACGGACTCAGGCATGAGCCGCTCCGTACGTGGGCGAGTGCAGCTTGGTCAGCGTGTTGCCCTTGCCGAGGTACATGTGTACCCCGCAGGGCAGACAGGGGTCGAAGCTGCGGACGGTGCGCATGATGTCGACGCCCTTGAAGTCGTCGGGGCCGTTCTCCTCGAAGATCGGCTGGCCTTGGACGGCGTCCTCGTAGGGCCCGGGGGTGCCATACATGTCCCTCGGGCTGCCGTTCCACGGCGTCGGCGGGTACGGGTGGTAGTTCGCGATCTTCCTGTCCTTGATCACCAGGTGGTGGGAGAGGACACCGCGCACCGCTTCGTGGAACCCGCAGCCGATCGCCTCGTCCGGCACCTCGTAGTTCTCGAAGACCTTGGTCTCGCCGGCACGGACGAACCCCATCGCCTTCTCGAGGAAGTAGAAGGCCATGGCGGCGGAGTACGCGACGAAGTACGGCCGGGCCCGGTCGCGTTCGAGCGTGTTGCTCCACTTGGGGATCTTCCACTCCAGCGTCATCTCCGGCAGCTGCTCGCTCTTGGGCAGCGAGATCTCCACACTGCGGCCGGTGGCCTTCACGTACGGCGTGTCGACCATGCCGTTGAGCGCCGTCGACCACAGGCGGGCCAGGGGGCCGCCGCCGGTGTCCAGCGGAAGGTGCTCGGAGGTCTTCTTGTTGTACCAGCGAGGGCTCATCACCCAGCTGTAGTTGCCGTCGAAGTCGCGCTTCTGCGGCATCGGGACCGTCGTCTGGTTCCAGGGGTGGCGCATGTCGACGGGGTTGCCGAGCGGGTCGTGGGTGACGAACGGCTGCTCGTTCGCCCAGTCCTCGTAGTAGGAACTGCCCAGCAGGATCCGGATGCCCAGGTTGATGTCGACCAGGTCGTTGGTGACGAGTTCGCCGTCCACGACGACGCCGGGGGTGACGTACATCGCCTTGCCCCACTCGCTCATCGTCTCGTAGCGGTAGTCGCACACGTCGGGGTTCTGCCAGGCGCCCCAGCAGCCGAGCATGATGCGCCGCCGGCCGACCTCCTCGTAGCCGGGCATCGCCTCGTAGAAGAAGTCGAAGACGTCGTCGCTCATCACGACGGCCTTCTTGACGAAGTCGAGCACGCGCACCAGGCGGGAGAGGTAGTCGGTGAAGGTGGTCGGCTCCGGCATCGTGCCGACACCGCCCGGATAGAGCGTGGAGGGATGGACGTGGCGCCCCTCCATCAGGCAGAACATCTCCCGGGTGATCCGGCTGACCTTCAGCGCCTCCTTGTACACCTCGCCCTCGAACGGGTTGTAGGCGCGCATCACGTCGGCGATGGTCCGGTACCCGTGGATGTTCGCGTGGCGTGCCTCGGTGCGCTCGGCCCGCGCCAGGAGGCCGGGGTTGGTGGACTTGACCATGGCTTCGCAGAAGTCGACGAAGACCAGGTTGTCCTGGAAGATCGTGTGGTCGAAGATGTACTCGGCCGCCTCGCCCAGGTTGACGATGGTGTCGGCGAGCATCGGCGGCTTGACGCCATAGGCCATCTGCTGGGCGTAGTTGGAACACGTGGTGTGGTTGTCACCGCAGATCCCGCAGATGCGCGACGTGATGAAGCCCGCGTCGCGCGGGTCCTTGCCTCGCATGAAGACGGAGTAGCCCCGGAAGAGGGACGAGGTGCTGTGACACTCCACGACTTCCCGGTTCGCGAAGTCGATCTTCGTGTAGATGCCGAGATTGCCGACGATCCGGGTGATCGGGTCCCAGGACATGTCCACGATCTGCGCGGGTTTGCGCTTGGCGCCCCGCGCCTCGGTTGCCGTCATGTCCGTGTTTTCCTCGCTCTCTTTCGCTTGTCCGGTCTCAGGGGCGCCAGTGGGCGTCGTAACCGCTGGTCAGCTCGGCCTTGGGGTGACGCCACTTGGGTTCGCGGTTGACCGCCATGTTGGTCAGGCCGCGCAGTCGCCGGATCACGGCCCCGTAGGGTCTGATCAGGGCGGCGGAGAAGGTGGCGCCCGTCGGCTCGTCCATGAACGGCATGAAGGCGTCCGGGAAGCCGGGCATCGTGCAGCCGATGCAGATGCCCCCGACGTTCGGGCACCCGCCCACGCCCGCCATCCAGCCGCGCTTGGGCACGTTGCAGTTGACGACAGGACCCCAACAACCCACCTTGACCATGCACTTGGGGGAGTTGTAGTCCCGGCCGAAGTCGGCCTGCTCGTAGTAGGCGGCGCGGTCGCATCCCTCGTGCACCGTCTTCCCGAACAGCCACTGCGGACGCAGCATGTGGTCCAGCGGGGGCGGCGGTGCCGACCCGGCCGCGTGGTAGAGCACCCAGGTCAGCGTCTCCATGAAGTTCTCGGGCTGGATCGGGCAGCCCGGCACGTTGACGATGGGCAGTCCGCCCTGAGACTTGAACTCCCAGCCCAGATAGTCGGCGAGGCCCATGGAGCCCGTGGGGTTGCCGGCCATCGCGTGGATCCCGCCGTACGTGGCGCAGGTACCGGCGGCGACCACCGCCCAGGCGCGGGGAGCGAGGTGGTCGATCCACCAGTTGAGGGTGAGCGGCTCACCCGTTTCGGGGTCGTTGCCGAACGAGGTCCAGTAGCCGTCGCCCTGGATGATCTTCTGGTTGGGGATCGAGCCCTCGATGACCAGGATGAAGGGCTCCAGGTCGCCGCGTGCCGCTGCGCGGAAAGGAGCGAGGAAGTCCTCGCCGCCCATGCTGGGCGAGAGCACCTTGTTGTAGAGATTGACCTTCGGCAGGCCCGGTACGAGCCCGAGGACGATGTCCTCGATGGCGGGCTGACCGGCCGCCGTCATCGAGATGGTGTCGCCGTCGCAGCTCATGCCCTCGGAGATCCACAGGATATGGACCTCGTCGAACCCGCGTGGTTGCTCGGCCTTGTCGTTGCGTCGGCTGACCTTGGTACCGCTTTCCACGGTCATGTGCTCGGCCTCCCTTGCAGTCGGTCCCGGAGTCGGTCGTGGGCCGCGGCCACCGGTCCGGCGAACGCCAGGGCGGGAGACGCGTCGGATGCGTGCGGATGTGGTTCGGTCGTGGCACCGCGCTCGTCGGGGGCGGCGGCGTCCGCGGCCGGTACGGCGCCGGCGGCCGTCGGGGCGAGGGAGCGGATGGCTCCGTGCAGCCGGGCCAGCACCTCCGGCGGCATGGTCTCCACCCGGTCCAGGATCGACGCGGCCCGGGCGTCGGTGGCGCGGGCCTCACGTTTCTCGTCGTCCGTGAGCAGCAGCGTCCGCAGGGTCAGGATCTCGTCGATCTCCGCGGCGTCGTGCAGGTCGCCCGGACTTTCCGGCGCCACCTGCGGGTGGTCGGGCAGGATGAGCGGGGCGGACAGGACGAGGCCGTCCGATCCCTCCTCGCCGGCGAGCACCGGGAAGGTGTGCAGGTTGCGGCAGTCCCGGACGTGAGCGGCGGCCTCCTCGGGCGGGTCGATGGAGGAGAGGAAGCTGATTCCCTGGCCGCCGATCAACGTGTGTGTCGCGATGAGCGCATGGCGCAGGGCCTCCTCGCGAGGGGTCTCCGGCGGGGTCGCCTCACCGGTGTTCTCCGTGCGCACCCGGAGCCGGTGCAGTCCTCCGGGGCCGGGGAGCCGCTCGGCGTACAGCGTCGTCCGCGCCTCGACGGGGCACCGCCGGCGCACCAACCGCCCCACGCCATCGGGAAGTTCCTCCGTCTCCTCACCGCCGGGAGCGGCCAGGGCGAAGTGCCGCTCACCTGCCAGGAGGGCGGCCAGCGGAACGACGAGGTCGCTCTCGCGCGGCACCGCCTCGTCGAAGGCCAGATGGACGTCGCCGGCTGTCTCCACGGAGTCCACGGGGGTGTAGCGGCCGTCCTCCTCCCGGAGCTCGACGACCCTCTGCTGCATCTGCAGATAGCGCACGCGCACCTGGACCACGGCCTCGCGCCCTGCCCGCAGCAGGCATTCGGTCTGCTGCTGCCAGGACTCCACGGACCCCGAGATGCTCGGCGCGACGGGGCCGTGGGCCCCCGCCCAGGCACGCGGCGCGAGGATGCCGAACTGCCAGCGCACGCGGTTCTTGGGCGACGATCTCCGGTACGGGTAGAGGAGGTAGCCCTCGTAGAGGACGGCGTCGGCCACGGCGCAGGCCTCGTCGACCGCGGAGTGCGCCACGCGCGCGCTCCCGGGCTCCCGGTCAGGGTCGCTCACCGTAGCTCCTCACTCGCCAACTGTCCCTATTGCAGTGGTTTACAACGATCACACCTTTTATCGGATTCGGCGCGCATTGGGCGGCGGACGGGTGAGTGGCGCGTCGGCTTGGGAGGACCGCGGAGTGGTGGGGCGAGATGCCTCCGGATGCCGCCGTTCGGCCATTCGGGTGGTCGCGTCGTGGCCGTCGCGGCGCGTATGAGGGACGGGGACGTGTGCCCCGCGTGGGGGTGGCAGGCTGCGGGCGCTGGGCCGGGGCCGTTGCGGCGAGTCGCGGCCCTGCCGGGCGGCACCGCGCTCGCGCGTAGTGGGGGCCGTCGGCCGTTTCGGAGCGCGTACCAAAGGAGCGGAGGCCCGTGGAGACGAGCCCGGTCGACTGCGCCGAACCGTCCGGCCCCGGTGCCGTTGGCACCGAGTCGGCGTACCGCCGGGGGCGAGCGGCCCAGGCCGGTGGCGCGGCGTTCGGTGACGCGAGTGCGTGGGACCTGTTCCGGATGGCGTTCGCCTCGGTGACCCCGCCGGGGGCGCGTCGGGGGTCCGCGCTCGGGGGCGACCTCGCCCGCTCGTGACCGCCCCCGCCCAGGTGCCGGAGTCCTCGTCACGACGCGTGGCACAGTGAGCCCATGTGCGGTCGATATGTCTCCACCCGCAGCCCCGAGGACCTGGCCCGGCTCTTCCAGGTCACCGACTGGAACCGTCAGGACGCCCTGGAGCCCAACTGGAACGTCGCCCCGACCGACGACGTATGGGCGGTGCTCGAGCGCGCGCCCCGCGGCGGTGGCACCGTGCGGCGGCAGTTGCGGCCGTTGCGCTGGGGGCTGGTGCCGTCCTGGGCGAAGGACCCGAAGACCGGCGCAAGGATGATCAACGCCCGGGTGGAGACGGTCCATGAGAAGCCGGCCTTCCGCCAGGCCTTCCTCAAACGGCGCTGTCTGCTGCCCGCCGACGGGTTCTACGAGTGGCAGCAGGTCCCGGCGGCCGGCCCGGCGAAGGCGCACAAGCAGCCCTACTTCATCAGCCCCGAGGACGGGCAGGTGATGGCCCTGGCGGGGTTGTACGAGTTCTGGCGGGATCCGGCGGTGGCCGAGGACGACGACCCCGCGGCCTGGTGGACCACCTGCACGGTCATCACCACGGACGCCACCGACGCCGCGGGCCGCATCCACCCGCGCATGCCCCTCGCCGTGCCCCCCGACCAGCAGGACGGCTGGCTGGACCCCGAGCAGCATGACCCGGCCCGGCTGCACGGAGTGCTGCACCCGCCCGCGGACGGCCGGCTGGCCGCCCGCCCGGTGTCCATGGCCGTCAACAACGTCCGCAACAACGGCCCCCAGCTGCTCGATCCGGTCACACCCTAGGTCCCGGGCGGGTTCGACCCCGGCCGCTCAGTGGCGGCGGACCGGATGCGGCAGTGCGAACCGCACCGCGCTCACCCGTGGCGAGAAGTGGAGCACCGGGGGCCCGGCCGGCGCGGGAAGCCCGGCCGCCGCCGTCAGCGTCTGGCGCAGTTCCACCGCCTCGGCACGGCACAGCGGCCACGGCTCGTGATCCACGGAGGTCTGCCACAGCACCCGGCCGGTGCGGGTGAAGGCCCGCCAGCGGGAGATCAGCCACACGTCCCTCGGATCCGGGTCGATCGGTTCTCCTGGACGGACGGCGAGGCGATAGGACGGGAATCCCCCGCGACGCACTCCGGCATAGCGCACCGTGGCGCCCTCCTTCCGCACCTGCAGCACGCCCAGATGGTAGGGCGCGCCGATCAGCCACCCCGCCAGCATGGCCGGCACGGCGACCTCCAGGGAGAGGAACCACAAGCCGTCGAGGCCGTCGGGGCGGTGCACGAAGGTGCGCAGATTGGTCTCCGCGAAGGACGACGGAGTCGGTGGCAGAACGCCGGGGCGCAGAGCCGACATGACGAAGGGCGTGAACCCCACCCACGCCGCGTCCTCGTAGGTGTCGACGGTCAGCCCCGGCGGCAGCAGCGCCTGCACGCTCCGCGGGTCGTAGGGCCAGTGGACGAAGGTCTGACTCAGCCACCGCGCCTTGAACAACGGCAGAACGACATGCCGTTCCCTGGTGTACGACACCATGGCCACCAGCCTACGCAGCGGCCCGGCCCCCGGCCGGTCGCAAGCCCGGTGGCGCTGCCCCGAGCGTGCCGCCCCCCAGGTCGGCTTCGCGCGGCCCCGCTGCGTCAGGTGCCCTTGTCCTCGACCGGGACGAGTGGGTGGGGCACGGCGATGACAGGGCATCCGGCGTGGCGCAGTACGCCCTGGCTCACCGAGCCCAGCAGCAGACCGGCGAGGCCGCCGTGGCCCCGGGTCCCCACCACCAGGGCCGCCGCATGCGCGGACTCCTCGGCCAGAACCCTCGCCGGATGACCGCTGACCACGTCCAGGCGCAGCTCCACGTCCGGGTACTCCTCGGCGCGGCCGGCGGTGGTGCGGGAGAGCAGAAGCTGGCCTTCCTGCCACGCCTGGTCCTCGTCGAGTCCGCCGAGCAGCCCCGGCGGCCGCACGTACAGCGCCCTCAGGACCGCGCTCCGCAGTGCGGCCTCCTCGAAGGCGAAGGCGACGGCGGTGGCCGAGCGCGCGCTGCCGTCCACGCCGACGACGACGTACTCGGGCCGGTCGGGGAGGTGTTCCGGCTCGGGCACGACGACCACCGGGCAGCGGGCATGGGCCATGACGGGCAGAGTGATCGAGGTCGGTCCGAACACCTCGGTCATCCGGCTCGGATGCCGGGACCCCAGTACGAGGGCCGTGGCGTCGTGGGCCTGCTCCCGCAGGATCTCCACCGGGTGCCCTTCGGCCAGCAGCCCGGCCACCTCGACCTGCGGCTGGCGGGCTTCGGCGAACGCCACCGCCGCCTCGAGGAGATGCTCTCCCGCGTCGTGCAGCGCGTGGTCCCGCGCACTCCAGGAGGGCGGCATGTCCCATCTGCGGAACTCCGTGGTCGGCACGCTGTCGACATGCACCGGGCGCAGCGGCACCCGGCGACGCGCCGCCTCGTCGGCCGCCCAGGCCAGAGCCGCGCGCCTCGCCGGGTCGGGATCGACGCCGACCACGATGGGCCGGCCGCCGTCCGGTCGGGTCATGGTCGTCTCCACCAGCGCTGGGCCGGCCCGTCCGGTACTGACGTGCGGGCAGCCGCTAACGGCTGCGCGCCCGCGCCCGGGGCGGCGGCTGCCGGGACCTCCTGGATCGCGCCGCGAGCCGCCGCCATGGCGTTCCTTCGTTCACCACCAGTCTGTACGCAGGCCGCCGCGCAAGCACGGGCGGACCCGACCTGCTTGGCCCGCCACCAGGAGGTGACCGGCCCGATCGGTGCCTTGACCGCTTCCCACCGGACCAAGAGGATTCCTCCCGCCGCACGTCCGCAGCGAGTGAGGAGTTCCCCAGCCCGATGACTCTCTCGACGCCGGGTCCCGGCTTCCACCCCCGTGCCGCCCTCGCCATGTCCCAGGAGGCCGCCGCGGCCGTCCTGGACCCCGAGTCGCTCGGCGCACTGGCCGCGATCTGCGACCTCGCCCCGTCGCCCGTCCTCGACGACCTCACCACCCCGCGGGCCCGGGCCGTCCTCGCCGAGGTCGACCTCCTGGTCACCGGCTGGGGCTGCCCCCCGCTGGACGCCGCCGCCCTGGCGGCTGCGCCCCGACTGCGCGCGGTGGTGCACACCGCGGGCAGCGTGCGCTCGCACATCACCGAAGCCTGCTGGGAGCGCGGCATCGAGGTGTCCTCCGCCGCCTCGGCCAACACGGTGCCGGTCGCCGAGTACACCCTCGCGATGATCCTGCTCACCGGCAAGCAGGTCCTGGAACGAGCCCGCGACCACCGCGTCCACCGCACCGGGGACACCTGGCTGCGCACGCCCCGCGCCGTCGGCAACTTCCGCCGCACCGTGGGCATCCTGTCGGCGTCGCTCATCGGCCGCCGGGTCATCGAGCTGCTGCGCCCGCACGATCTCGAAGTGCTCCTGTACGACCCGTACGTCACCGACGCGGACGCGGCGGAACTCGGCGTGACCCGGGCCGGGTTGCCCGAGCTGTTCACGCGCAGCGACACCGTCAGCGTGCACACCCCGCTGCTGCCCGCGACCCGCGGTCTGGTCGGCCGCGAGCTGATCGGGGCGATGCCCCCGGGCGCCGTACTGATCAACACCGCCCGGGGCGCCGTCGTCGACCAGGACGCGCTGACCGACGCCGCCGTCGCGGGCCGCATCCGTGCCGTCCTCGATGTGACCGATCCCGAGGTACTGCCACCCGAGCACCCGCTGTGGGACTGCGACAACGTGCTCATCACCCCGCATCTGGCAGGCAGTCAGGGCAACGAGTGGCGCCGCCTCGCCGAGCTCGCCCTGGCCGAGACCGCGCGCTGGGCGTCGGGCGCGGGCTTCCTGCATCCCGTACGACGCGAAAGGCTGGCGTTCCAGGCGTGAGCACCCCCTTCGAACTGCCCCCGGAAGACCGCGAGTCGAGCCCGTACACCGGCTACCTCCGAGCCCACTGGGAGGCCGTGGCCGACGGGCTGCTGGCATCCGCGTGGCGCTGGAGCACACCGGGCGGTGCCCTGCTCGACCTGCCCGGACGGCCCTCTCGCTCGGGAGTGCGCTCCGACGGTCTTGAGGGCTACGCCCGCACCTTCCTCGCCGCCGCGTTCCGCGTGGCCGGCGCCGGCGGCGGCGACCCGCACGGCTGGCTGGAGCGGTATGCGTGCGGTCTGGACGCGGGTACGCGGACCCCGGGCCGCGACGACGGCGAGTCATGGCCCCTGATCCTCGGTCACGACGTCCAGGGCCAGCCGATGGTGGAGTCGGCGTCCGTCGCGCTCGGGCTGCGGCTGACCGCGCCCTGGCTGTGGAAGCACCTCGCCCCCGGGGTCCAGGACCGGGCGGAGGAGTGGCTGCGCGGAGCACTGCGGCACACGCCCTCGCCGAACAACTGGTACCTCTTCCCGTTCACCGTCGCCGGGTTCCTGGAGTCCGTGGGCCGCGGCGACGCGGAGACCGCCGGGGCCCGGGAACGCGCGCTGGAACTGCTGGAGGGCTGGTACCGCGGCGACGGCTGGTACGCGGACGGGGACGGACGCGCCTTCGACCACTACAACGGCTGGGCCCTGCACCTGTATCCGGTGCTCGACGCCCACCTCGGCGGGCACGCGGAACTGTCCGCCCTTCACGGCGCCCGGCTGCGCACGCACCTGGACGGCTTCTCGTCGATGTTCGGCGCGGACGGCGCGCCGCTGTACTTCGGCCGGTCGCTGACCTACCGGTTCGCCGCATCGGCGGCCGTCGGTCTGGGCGCCGTCACCGGCCACACCCCGCTGTCGCCCGGCACCTCCCGACGGCTGATCAGCGGCAGTCTGCGCTACTTCCTGGACCGCGGCTGCCTCACCGAGGACGGGCTGCTCGGCCTCGGCTGGCACGGCCCGCACGAGGCGACGTTGCAGAGCTACTCCGGTCCTGCGTCCCCCTACTGGGCGTCCAAGGCGTTCGTGGCCCTGCTGGCGCCGGCCGGCGATCCCCTGTGGACGGCGCGCGAGGAGCCCGCGCCGGTGGAGGCCGGCGACCGTGTTCTCGCCCTGCCCGCACCGGGGTTGCTGGTGCAGTCGACTCAGGCGGACGGGATCGTACGACTGCACAACCACGGCAGCGACGACGTACGTCCGCACCAGGGAGAGTCGGCGGCGGAGGACGATCCGCACTACGGCCGCCAGGCGTACTCCACACGCACCGGGCCCACGGCCCTCGGGAACGTCGCGGACAACCACTTCTCGGTCGTGGTGAACGGCCGCCGAAGCGTACGGCGCCGTATCAGTCTCCTGGGGGCCGAGCACGACGACGGCTGGGGCTGGGCCGCGTCCTGGCACCGGCCCGTCTTCGCCGCCGGGCCGCCGATGGTGCCGGGCCTGCGCGTGGAGAGCGTCACGGTGGTGCGGGGGCGGTACGAACTGCGGGTCCACCGTGTGGCCGGGGCGCCGGAGGGTGCCCGTGTCACCCAGACGGGATGGGCCAGCGGACCCGAGGAGCCCGTCGTGTCGGCGCTGCACGGGCTGTACGGCTGGGACGACGGCCTTGAGACGGTCCGCGCGCCGCAGGGCACGGCCTGGACCCGCTGGGCCCGGGTGCCAAGGCTCACCGGGCCCGGCGGAGGCACGTCGGTGCATGTGTGCCTGGCCGTCCTCACCGCCGAACCCGGGCCCGCGCCCCTGGCCGACGTCGTCGCCGGCGTGCTGGCCGACGACGACGCCGTCGAGGTCACCTGGGCCGGGGACGGGGCCCGGACCCGGGTGGAGTTCCGGCCGTTGAAGGTCTCACTCGTGGAGCGGGAGCCGGGCCGTCAGCCGATGTGATAACTGTCGCCGTACACCTTCCAGTCCAGCGGCGGGTCGAGGTTCAGATTGCCCTTGCGCAGGAAGACACGCTGTTCGGTGTCGACCCGGCTGGTGTCGCTGTGCGCCTCCTCCTGCTTCATCGCCCACACCCGCGCGTCGAGGAAGGCGTTGAGGTATGCCACCTCGCCGCCGCCCTGCGCCGGCGGCTTCGCCGTGCGCAGGGCGCGCTTGCGGATGTTGCGGAAGCTCGTGGGGTCGTCCCCGTCGCCGTGCATCACGATCGCGTCGTAGTACGTGAACTGCCCGAGGACGCCGAGGCCGTCGGCCTTGCCCTGCTGGACGGCCGGGTTGAAGTACACCCGGTCGCGTTCGTCGTTCTGCGCCTGCTGGAACGCCGTGTCCTGGGCCGCCTTGCGCCAGTCCCTGGGGAAGTTGGGGTCGAGTCCGTCGTGCGAGTCGGTGCCGTTCACCTCGCGCAGTGCGGGAAGGTACTTGGCGAGGACGTTGCCGGGCTTGCGGTCGGTGTAGAGCTGGACGAGGTCGAGCATGTCGCCGGTGCCGGAACAGAATCCGATGATGCCGGCCGTGTAGCCGCGTCCGTCGCCGATGTCCTCGATGTACTTGTACTGCGCCTTCCAGTCGAGGGAGGAGTTCTCCGCGCTCGACACCAGCTTCATGGCGATCTCCTTCTTCGCCGGGTCGTCGAGTCCGGTCGCCTTCGCGGCTGCCGGAGTGGCCGAGACGCTCGTGGCGTCAAGGAGCGGGACTGCCGCCAGGGAGGCGCCGATCAGCGCGAGGACGGTGCGGCGGGAGGTGCCGCGGGCGCCCTGCGTGTCGTGGAACGGATGTACCACGGTGACTCCAAGTGGGTTCGGGGGGTGGTGAGTTGTACTGATAGGAAGGTTTACTATCAGATCCCCTGAGTGTTGGGTACCCGTCAAGCGCCAGGTTTCCGGCGGCGATCACTCCCGTGAACAGGCCTCAGGACAGCGGCTGTTCGGCCCAGATGACCTTGCCCGTCGGCGTATAGCGGGTTCCCCAGCGCTCGGCGAGTTGCGCGACGAGGAAGAGGCCGCGTCCGCCCTCGTCCGTCATCGTCGCGTACCGCAGATGCGGCGAGGTGCTGACGGCGTCGAAGACCTCGCAGATCAGGCTGCGGTCGCGCAGCACGCGGACGTGGATGGGGGAACTGCCGTAGCGGATGGCGTTGGTGACCAGTTCGCTGAGAATCAGCTCGGTCGTGAACGTCAGCTCCTCCAGCCCCCATTGCGCCAGCTGCCGTGTCACCGCCGCGCGTACCTCGGCGACGGCCGCCGGGTCCATCGGCACCTCCCACTGGGCGGCATGGCCTGCCGTGAGGGTCCGGGTGCGGGCGACGAGCAGGGCGATGTCGTCGCTCGGCCGGTGCGGCAGCCGGGCGTCCAGCACCGCCCGGCAGGTGTCCTCGGGCGACGGCCCGGCCTCCGCCAGCGCGGTGCGCAGCAGCTCGAGCCCGGCGTCGATGTCGTGCTCGCGGCCCTCGACGAGCCCGTCCGTGTAGAGGACGAGACGGCTGCCCTCCGCCAACTCCAGCTCCGCCGTCTCGAACGGAAGCCCACCGAGGCCGAGCGGGGGACCGGCGGGCACGTCCAGGAACTCGACGCGTCCGTCGGGCCCGATCAGGGCCGGCGGCGGGTGACCGGCCCGGGCGACGGCGCAGCGCCGGGAGGCCGGATCGTAGATCGCGTACAGACAGGTCGCGCCCGTGACGGGGGCACTGCCGCCCTCGGTCGCCTCGTCCTGGTCGATACGGCCCACCAGTTCGTCGAGCAGACCGAGGAGTTCGTCGGGCGGCAGATCGAGCGCGGAGAAGTTGTGGACCGCCGTGCGCAGCCGTCCCATCGTGGCCGCCGCGTGCAGGCCGTGCCCCACGACGTCGCCGACGACCAGCGCCACGCGGGCGCCCGACAGCGGCAGCACGTCGAACCAGTCGCCACCCACCCCGGCCTGCGCCGGGAGGTAGCGGGAGGCGATGTCCAGGGCGTCCTGTTCCGGCAGCTTCCGCGGCAGCAGACTGCGCTGCAGGGTCACCGCCATGCCGTGCTCCCGGGTGTAGCGGCGCGCGTTGTCGATGGACACCGCGGCACGGGCCACCAGTTCCTCCGCGAGGGCCAGCTCCTCCTCGTCGAAGGGCTCGGGCTTCTGCGAGCGCCAGAAGTTGGCCACTCCGAGCACCACGCCTCCCGCCCGCACCGGAACGGTGATCAGCGAGTGGATTCCGTACTCCACCACCTGCGCGGTGCGCTCGAGGTCCTGGGCGAGCCAGCCGGGGGCCTCGCCGAGGCGGGGTTCCAGGGCGGCCCGGCCGCTGCCCAGGCTGTGCGCCTGCGGAGTGGTCGCGACGAAGCGGATCCGGTCGCCCACCGGGTACAGGGGAGGGTCCTCGCGGATCCCGCTGAACGCGGTGCGCCGCAGTTCGTTGCCCGCCTCCGGCTCCACTCCGTGCAGCACCTCCTCGAACAGGTCCACGGTGGCGAAGTCCGCGAACCGGGGGACGGCCAGCCGCGCCAGCTCCTGCGCGGTACGCGTCACGTCCAGGCTGGTACCGACACCCACACCGGCGTCGTAGAGCAGCGTGAGGCGCTCGCGAGCCTCCTCGGCCTTGCCGGAGAGGGCGCGCAGCTCGGTCGAGTCACGGAGGGTCGCGACATGACCGGCCGGGCCTCCCTCCAGATCCGTGGGCCGCTGGTTGACGGCCAGCAGCCGGTCCTCGACCAGGTGGACCTCGTCCGTGGCGATCCGCCCCGACGCGAGCAGGGCGGCGGTGTCGGGCGGAAGCCCGAGGTCGCTCACGTGCCGCCGCTCCGCGTCCGGCGGCAGGTCGAGCAGCCGCTGGGCCTCGTCGTTGGCGAGCAGCAGACGTCCGTCGCCGCCGACGATGATCACTCCCTCCCGGACGGAGTGCAGCACGGCGTCGTGGTGTTCGTACATCCGGGTCATCTCGCGCGGTCCCAGGCCGTGGGTCTGGCGCAGCAGCCGCCTGCTGACGAGCGCGGTCCCCGCCGTCGCCAGGACCAGCCCCGCGGCCGCCGCCGCCAGCACGAGCGGCAGTTGCCGATCCGCCGCGCCGCCCACGTGCTCCGTGGTGATACCGGCCGACACCAGGCCCACGACCTTGCCGTCGGGCGCCTTGACGGGCACCACGGCCTGCACCAGCCGGCCGAGGGTCCCGTTGATCTCCTCGATCACGGTGCCACCCGCCAGCGCGGGTTCGATGGTCCCGACGAACTTCTTGCCGATGCGGTCCGGTTTGGGATGGGTGTAGCGGATGCCCTCGGTATTCATCACGACGACGAAGTCGACCTTCGCCTCCTTGCGTGCCGCCTCGGCCCGCGGCTCCAGCACCGCGGTCGGGTCCGGGCTGCTCAGCGCGTCACGTGTGCCCGGCGCGTTGGCGAACGCCTCTGCGACGGCGAGGGAGCGGTGGCGGGCCTCCTGAGTGGTGTCGTGCCGCACCTGCAGCAGCAGCGCGACCACCGCCGACAAGACCAGCAGCAGCACGATGACCACTTGCAGGACGAAGACCTGCCCGGCGACACTGCGCCCGGTCAGCGCCGACCAGATCCCCGCGAGCGGACCCGGCGCGGGGGGCCCCGCGTCCGGCGCACGCTCCTCCTGGCGGCGGTGCTCAGCCTGCCGTCCCTCACTCGCGGGCGCTCGGTGAAAGCGGTGAGCACGTGGCGCGCGCGGGCCGCTTGGGCGGGTCGACCGGGTGCCGGTTCGACGCAGGAGCCGGACCATGTGCCATGTCTACACCGCCGCGCCCCAAGAGGCGAGGGGCGTCACACACGGTGGTGCCCGCCAGCGGCCGGAAACGGGGCGGGAGCCCCCCGGAACGCAGCGCGCCGGGCGGCGGCGGTCGGGCTCCCGGAGCACAACAGCCGTGCCCCGGCACGGTCTCGCGCCCGAGCAGCCCTCCGGCGCCCGCGTTCGAGTGACCCGGCGGCTTGTCTTCGGAGCAGACGGACGGACGTGCCTCACGATCACACTCGGCGGGGCTAATCTGCCCGCACGTCGTCCGCCGGGAGTCCGCCGGGAGCCCACCGTGCACATCCTGCTCGTGGCCAGCGCGTTCAACAGTCTCACCCAGCGCGTCCATGCCGAACTGCGGGACCGCGGCCACACCGTGGCGGTGGAACTCGCCCTGTCCGCCGACTCGTTGACAGACGCCGTGTCCCGGCACGCGCCGGAGCTCGTCATCGCGCCGATGCTGAAGACGGCCATCCCCCGGCAGGTGTGGACGACCCGCCCCTGCTTCGTCGTCCACCCGGGTCCCGTGGGCGACCGCGGACCGTCCTCCCTCGACTGGGCGATCCAGGAGGGCGCCGAGCAGTGGGGGGTGACGGTCCTGCAGGCCGAGGAGGTCATGGACGCCGGCGCCGTGTGGGCGTCCGTCGCGTATCCTCTCCCACCGCTGGCCAAGAGCGACCTCTACCGCAACGAGATCGCCGACGCGGCGCTGGCCGCCGTGCTGCTCGCCGTGGAGCGGTTCGCCTCCGGCAGCTACCGCCCCCTCCGGCAGGAAGCGGCGCGGACCCGTCCCTACCTCGACCAGAGCGTCCGCACGATCGGCTGGAACACGGACCCGACCGCGACCGTCCTGCGCAGACTGCGCGCCGCCGACTCCCGGCCTGGCGTGCTGGACACGCTGCTGGGCGAGGAGTGGTACCTGCACGGCGGCCACCCCGAGGACGTCCTGCGCGGCACGCCGGGGGAGTTGCTGGCCACCCGGGCCGGGGCGATCTGCCGGGCGACGAAGGACGGCGCCGTGTGGATCCCCGAGCTGCGCCGCCGACGGCGTCCCGGGCATCCGGCCACGGTCAAACTCCCGGCCGTACAGGCCCTAGGCGACCTGCTGCCCGCGTTGCCGCGGCTGCCCGCACTGGCCGGCCCGGGCCTGCGCACCTGGACGGACATCCGGTACCGCGAGGAGGGGAGTGTGGGTTTCCTCTCGTTCTCCTTCCCGAGCGGCGCGATGAGCACCTCTCAGTGCCGGCGCCTGCTGGACGCCTACCGTGAGGCCTGTGCGCGTCCCACCTCGGTGCTCGTGCTGGGGGGCCGGCGGGATTTCTTCTCCAACGGGATCCACCTGGGTGTCATCGAGGCCGCCGAGGACCCCGCGGCGGAGTCCTGGGCGAACATCAACGCCATCGATGACCTGGTGGAAGCGGTCCTGAGGACCACCGACCGGCTGGTGGTCGCGGCGCTCGCTGGCAACGCCGCGGCCGGCGGCGTGATGCTCGCCCTGGCGGCCGACGAGGTGTGGTGCCGCGCTGGCTGCGTACTGAACCCGCACTACCGGCTGATGGGCCTGTACGGATCGGAGTACTGGACGTACACGCTGCCGCGCCGGGTGGGTGCCGCGGCGGCCGACCGGCTGATGCACGAGGCGCTGCCGATGAGCGCCGTGAGCGCCCGTCGCCTCGGACTTGTCGACCGGGTGGTCGAGTGCGGGCCGCAGGACTTCGCGGCGGAGGCGGGCAGGCTGGCGGCCCGGCTGGCGTCGCTGCCGGGAACCCGCTCACGCGTCGCGTCGAAGAAGGCGGACCTGGAACGCCAGGAGAGCACCGAGCCGCTGTCCGCCTTCCGGGCCCGCGAACTGGCCGAGATGCACCGCATCTTCCACGACCCGGATGCTCCCTACCACGCACTGAGGCGCGCCTTCGTACGCAAGGAGAAGCCCCTGTGCACGCCCCCGCACATCGCCCTCGCCACGGGCGGCCGGACCGGGGCGGATCCGGTCGGCAGCGGAAGCCCGACCACCGGAAGGACCGCGCCGTGAGCGTCACATCGTTCGCCCCCGAGACCGAGGCGCGCCTCGCCCTCGCCCGGCGGGTGGCCGACGCCGTCCTCTTCGAGGGCTGCCCCCTCCACCCGCACCGCGCCACCACCGGCAGAAGCCGGCTGCGTCGGCCGTTCGGTGTGCTCGTCCCGCCCGCCTGGGACGCCGACGACGAGGAGTACGACTTCCAGTACACCGAATGCCTGATGGAACCCGGGACGGATGCCTGCCTGGCGGTCGAACTGCGCTTCCTCCGCGCGCGGCGGCGCACCGTCCAGCGCGCCCGCCCGGACGGCGAGTTCGAGACCGTACCCGAACTCGCCTCCCCCGATGGGATGTTGGTCCCCCTGGACGAGGGAACCGAAGAGCACGTCGAGGCCCTCCTCACGGTGGCGGAACTCGCCGGCGGCGACGGGATCGCCATTCCCTTCGGCTGCCCCGCGAGCGAGGAGAGCGAAGCGGTCCTGGACGGGGACGGCCGCGTCGCCGGCCGTCTGATCCACCGCCACGAGGAGATCAGCGGCGTACTTCGGCTGTCGGCCCGCAGACTCGACGGGCCGTTCCGGCTCATGCGGCTGACCGCCGTCGTGGAGAACACGAGCGGCTGGACACCCGCGGAGGAACGGCCCGCGGACCGGGACGCGGCACTCCCGCACTGCCTGGTGGCCACCCATCTGCTGATGGGGCTGAGCGCCGGGTCGTTCCTTTCGATGACCGATCCTCCGGAGTGGGCCAAGGGCGCGGCCGCGTCCTGCCGCAATCTGCACACCTGGCCCGTCCTCGCGGGCGAACGGGGCCGCGCGGACGTGGTGCTGTCCTCGCCGGTCATCCTGGAGGACTACCCGGTCCCCGCGCCCGACGGCCCCGGTGCTCCCCCCGTCGTCCACACCCCCGAGGCCGATGCGATCCGCGGCCCGGCGGGCTCGGCGCCCCCCGAGTGGCGGGATCCGGTGACCGCGACCGAGGCAAGCCCGGTGTCCGACCGGATCGTCGTGGAGGGCCGCCCGGTCGCCGTCGGGAGCCGGGTGCGCCTGAAGCCGGGGATGCGGCGCACCGACGCACAGGACCTCTTCCTGCGGGGGCGCACCGCGAGGGTCGAGGCCGTGCTGAACGACGTGGACGACACGGTGTACCTGGCGGTGACGGTGGAGGACGACCCCGGCGCCGACATCCGCCGCGTACAGGGAACCTTCCTCTACTTCCGGCCCGACGAGGTCACCCCACTGGAGGACGACGCATGAGCCTTCCCCCGGACGACGGCAGGGTCCTCGTCGCAGGCATCGGCAACATCTTCCTCGGGGACGACGGCTTCGGCGTGGAGACCGTGCGCGCGCTGGCCGCGCGCGATCTGCCCGATGCGGTCGAGGTCGTGGACATCGGGGTGCGGGGTGTGCACCTCGCGTACCAGGTCCTCGACGGCTACGGCACGCTGATCCTGGTGGACGCCACCGAGCGCGGCGGCGAGCCCGGGACGCTGTACGTCATCGAGCACGACGGCGCGGGCCAGGACGCGGAGGGCGTACCGCTCGACGGCCACCGGATGACCCCCGACGCCGTACTCGCGCTGCTCGGCACACTCTGCGCCGGAACCGGGGCACGTCCGCCGCGGCGCACACTCGTCGTGGGCTGCGAACCCGCCTCGGTGGAGGAGCGCATCGGCCTCTCCGCGCCGGTGTCCGCAGCCGTACCCCAGGCGGTCCGGCTGATCGAGGAGTTGCTGCGGAACCAGGACGACGGCCGGACGGCGCCGCAGAGCCTCGTCGGCGACGCCGCGCAGTGAGGGGCGCCGCCGCCCCCGGCCTCCGGCGCCCCGCGTAACGGGCCCGGCGCCGCCGGACGGTCCACTGCGGCGAACGGTGTACGCGGCCGGGGGGTGACGGCGTGCCGGTCTCGTGCTCCATGGCGGCTCACCTCTAATGGACACCGGCGGGCCGCGTACGCACGCCCTGTCCCACGAGGCGGGGACCGGTCTTCGCCGGGACGGAGACGCATGCACGAGATGTCCATCGCGATGGCGGTGATCGGCCAGGTGGAAGAGGCGGCGGAGCGGGCCGGTGGCGTCACGGCGGTGCTCTCGGTGCGGCTCCAGGTCGGCGAACTGGCCGGCGTCGTCCCCGATGCCCTCTCCTTCTGCTTCGAACTGGCCTGCGCGGGAACCGTGCTGGAGGGCGCCGAGCTGGTCACGGACACGGTGCCCGGACGGGCCCGCTGCACACCCTGCGCACACGAATGGGCCGTCGGTATGCCACCCCTGCTGAGCTGCCCGCTGTGCGACGGGGGGACCACCGACCTGCTGTCGGGCCGCGAGCTGCAGATCGTCGGCGTGCAGTGGGAGGACGGACGGGCAACCACGCCCACCCCCGAACCGATCCCCGAGGAGCGCTGAACCATGTGCCGTGTGGTGGACCTGAAGCAGGCCGTACTCGCCAAGAACGACCGGGCCGCGGACACCCTTCGCGCCGAACTGACGGCTCGCGGCACCACCGTCGTCAACCTGCTGTCGAGCCCGGGGAGCGGCAAGACCGCGCTGCTGGAACGCGAACTGGTGCTGGCCCGCGAGCGGTCCGTGCCGGTGGCGGCGCTCACCGCCGACCTCGCCACCGAGAACGACGCGGCGCGCCTGGCGCGTTCGGGCGTTCCGGTCAAGCAGGTCCTCACCGACGGGCTATGCCACCTGGAGGCCGGGATGCTCGCCCGCCACGTGGCGGGCTGGCTGCCGGACGCGACCCGGCTGCTGTTCGTGGAGAACGTCGGCAACCTCGTCTGCCCCGCCTCCTACGACCTGGGGGAGACGCTGCGGGTCGTGCTCGCCTCCGTGACCGAGGGCGAGGACAAGCCGCTCAAGTACCCGACCGCCTTCGGCCTTGCCCACCTGGTGGTGGTCACGAAGACCGACCTCGCCGAGGCGGCGGCGTTCGACGAGGCCGCGTTCCGCGCGAACGTCGAACGGGTCAACCCCGGGGTGGAGGTGCTGCTGACCTCGGCCCGCCGGGAGTTCGGCCTCGGCGCCCTGCTCGACCGGGCACTGGCGGCCGCCCACGGCGCGCCCCCGCACATGCCCGTCATGGCCCGTCAGCCCCACGGCCACGGTCATGACCACGCTCATGACCGGCCCCATGACCACACGGACGGCTCCGGGGTCATGGCACCGTCGCGATCGTGAGCGGTGTGCCCCCGGCGGCCGTCGCCGTCCCCACGTCGCTGCGCCGAAGGGTGACCGTGCGCGGCGTGGTGCAGGGCGTCGGCTTCCGGCCCTACGTCTACACGCTCGCCACCGGACTCGGCCTGTACGGGCATGTGACCAACACCCCGCAGGGCGTCGTCGTGGAGATCGAGGGAGCGCCCGAGGCCATCGCCGGGTTCTTTGACCGCATCGCCCGCGAGGCACCGCCGCTGGCCCGCGTGGACCGCGTCGAACACGAAGAGGTGCCCGCCACCGGCGACACCGCGTTCGCCATCCTCGCCTCCCGTACGGACGGGCCCGCCGGAACCCTGATCCCGCCGGACACCGCCACGTGCGCCGCGTGCCTGCGCGAACTGGCCGACCCCGCGGACCGCCGCCACCGCCATCCGTTCGTCAACTGCACCCACTGCGGCCCACGGTTCACGATCGTCACGGGCCTGCCCTACGACCGGCCGCACACCACGATGGCGGACTTCCCGATGTGTTCCGACTGCGCCCGGGAGTACGCCGATCCGGCCGACCGCCGTTTCCATGCCCAGCCGGTGGCCTGCCCGCACTGCGGACCACGGCTCCGCCTGCTCGTCCACCCGCAGGATGGCGCGGGCACACCGGTACCGTCAGCCGCGGCGGACCCGGTGGCCGAGGCGCGCAGGCTTCTGGCGAGCGGCGCGATCCTCGCGGTCAAGGGCCTCGGCGGATATCACCTGGCCTGCGACGCCACCGATTCCGAGGTGGTCGCCAGGCTGCGCCGCCGCAAGGCCCGCGGCGGCAAACCGTTCGCGATCATGGCCGGTGGAGTCGACGACATCGAGCACCTGGTCCGGATCTCCCCCGAGGAGCGCGACCTGCTCGACGGAGCCGTGAGACCCGTCGTACTGCTGCGCCGACGCATCGGCGGCACTCCCGCAGCGGATGCCCCGCGCCCGGCCCGGACCGTGGCGCCCGGCAGCCCCGACCTCGGCGTCATGCTGCCGTACACGCCGGTGCACCGCCTGTTGTTCGGGCTCCCCGGCGACCCCGCGGGTCCTCGACTGCTCGTCATGACCAGCGGCAACGTGTCGGGCGAACCGATCGTCACCGACGACGGGGAGGCGCTCGAACGGCTGGCGCACCTGGCCGACGCCTGGCTCACGCACGACCGGCCGATCCATGTGCCCTGCGACGACTCCGTGGTGCGCGTGTGCGACGGCCTGCCGCTGGTCGTGCGCCGTGCCCGCGGGTACGCGCCCCTGCCGCTGACGCTCCCGGTGCCTGTACGCCCTGGCCTCGCCGTCGGTGGAGACCTGAAGAACGCCTTCTGCCTCGGTGAGGGCCGGCAGGCCTGGCTGTCCGCGCACATCGGCGACATGGACGATCTCGCCACCCAGCGGGCCTTCGAGCGTGCCGTGGCACAACTGGAGTCGATCACCCCGGTGCGGCCCGGAGTGCTGGCGGCCGACCGGCATCCGGGCTACCGCTCCGCCCGGTGGGCCGAACGCCACGCGGCCGGCCGCCCCGTGGTCCGCGTACAGCACCATCACGCGCATGTCGCCGCCGCGATGGCCGAGAACGGGCTCGACGGCAGCCGCCCGGTGATCGGCGTCGCGTTCGACGGCACCGGCTACGGCGACGACGGGGCCGTGTGGGGCGGCGAGTTCCTGATCGCGGACTACGACGGGTTCACCCGGTTCGGGCACCTCGCCTATGTGCCACTGCCCGGCGGCGATGCCGCGGTGCACCGGCCGTACCGGATGGCGCTCGCGCACCTGCGCACGGCCGGGATCGCATGGTCCGGCGAGCTGGCCTGCGTGGCCGCCTGCCCGTCGGGCGAACGCCGGGTGCTGGAAAGGCAGTTGGAGCGGAACCTCAACTGCGCTCCCACCTCCAGCATGGGCCGGCTCTTCGACGCGGTGTCGTCCCTCGCGGGCGTCTGCCACCGGGCGGGGTACGAGGCTCAGGCCGCCGTCGAGCTGGAGGCCGCCGCACTGTGCGCGCCCGCCGGAGACACCTCCGCCTACACGTTCGGCGTCGGGGACCCGGAGACGGGCGCCGGGCCGGTGCGGGCGGATCCGGCCCCCGTTCTCGCGGCCGTCGTCGGCGATCTGCGCGCAGGTGTGGCTCCCGTCCTGATCGCGGCCCGCTTCCACCGGGCCGTCACCGGCCTCGTGCACCGCGTGTGCGTGCTGGCGCGGGAGCGGCACGCGGTGGACACGGTCGCTCTGACCGGCGGTGTGTTCCTCAACTCCCTGCTCTCCTCGGCCTGTGCCGAGGTCCTGGCCGCGGACGGCTTCACGGTGCTGCGCCACCACCTCGTTCCCCCGGGCGACGGCGGTCTGGCCCTCGGTCAGCTCATGGTGGCCGCCCGCCGCCCCGACACCTCCGACTGATCCGACGGCCCGGCAGCCGCCGGGCCACGTACCACCCACAGCGAGGAGAGGCCCATGTGCCTGGCGGTACCCGGCAAAGTGCTGGACATCCAGGAGCGGGACGGCACCCGGATGGCCGCCGTCGACTTCGGCGGTGTGGTCAAGGAGGTGTGCCTGGAGTACCTGCCCGACCTCCAGGTCGGGGAGTACGCCATCGTCCACGTCGGCTTCGCCCTGCAGCGCCTCGACGAGGAGTCGGCGAAGAAGACGCTCGAACTGTTCGAAAACCTCGGCATGCTGCAGGAGGAGTTCGGCGACCCCTGGGAAATGGCCGCGGAAGCCGGCGAGGCTCTCCCGCCTGCGCGCGAGGAGGCGCGGAAGTGAAGTACATCGACGAATTCCAGGACCCGGAACTGGCTCGCCGGCTCCTCGACGAGATCCGCGCCACGGTGACCAGACCCTGGGCGCTGATGGAGGTCTGCGGCGGACAGACCCACTCGATCATCCGGCACGGCATCGATCAGCTCCTGCCCGACCAGATCGAGCTCATCCACGGTCCCGGCTGTCCCGTGTGCGTGACCCCGCTCGAGGTCATCGACAAGGCCCTGGAGATCGCCTCCCGCCCCGAGGTCGTCTTCTGCTCCTTCGGCGACATGCTCCGCGTGCCCGGCACGGGTCGGGACCTGTTCCAGGTACGCGGCCAGGGAGGGGACGTCCGGGTCGTCTACTCGCCGCTCGACGCCCTGAAGATCGCGCAGCAGAACCCCGACCGGCAGGTGGTGTTCTTCGGCATCGGCTTCGAGACGACCGCGCCGCCCAACGCCATGACGGTGTATCAGGCCCGCAAGCTGGGCATCCCGAACTTCAGCCTGCTGGTCTCCCATGTCCGGGTGCCTCCGGCCATCGAGGCGATCATGCAGTCCCCGAGCTGCCGGGTGCAGGGCTTCCTGGCCGCCGGTCATGTGTGCAGCGTGATGGGGGTCGACGAGTACCCGGATCTGGCGGCCCGCCACCGCGTCCCGATCGTCGTGACCGGGTTCGAACCGCTGGACATCCTCGAAGGCGTACGCCGGACCGTGGCACAGCTGGAGCGTGGCGAACACACCGTCGACAACGCCTACCCGCGCGCCGTCCGGCCCGAGGGGAACCCGGCGGCGAAGGCCATGCTGGAGGACGTCTTCGAGGTCACCGACCGCGCCTGGCGCGGTATCGGCGTGATCCCCGCCAGCGGCTGGCGGCTCTCCGCCGAGTACCGCGAATACGACGCCGAGCACCGTTTCTCGGTCGAGGACATCCAGACCCGGGAGCCCGCCGCGTGCCGCAGCGGCGAGGTTCTGCAGGGCCTGATCAAACCGCACGAGTGCGAGGCGTTCGGCACCGTGTGCACACCCCGTACCCCGCTCGGAGCCACCATGGTCTCCAGCGAGGGCGCCTGCGCCGCGTACTACCTCTACCGGCGCCTGGACACCACCCCCAAGCCCCGGGAGGCGACCTCCGTTGTCTGACACCCTCGACCTCGGCACGCCGGCCGTGGACCCCGCGACCTGGACCTGCCCTGCTCCACTGCGCGACCAGTCCCGCATCGTGATGGGCCACGGCGGGGGCGGGGCGCTCTCGGCCGAGCTGGTCCAGCACGTCTTCGCACCCGCCTACGGCTCGGACGCCCTCGCCCAGTTGGGTGACTCCGCCGCCCTGTCGCTGGGCGGTGTCCGACTGGCCTTCTCCACCGACTCGTTCGTCGTACGCCCGCTGTTCTTCCCCGGCGGCAGCATCGGCGATCTCGCCGTCAACGGCACCGTCAACGACCTCGCCATGAGCGGGGCCCGCGCGGCGTACCTGTCCTGCGGATTCATTTTGGAGGAGGGAGTCGAGACGGAGACGGTCGCCCGCGTCGCCGACGCCCTCGGCAGGGCGGCACGGGCCGCCGGAGTCGAGGTGGCGACGGGCGACACCAAGGTGGTGGAGGCCGGCCACTGCGACGGTGTGTTCATCAACACCGCCGGTATCGGCCTGATCCCGGAGGGGGTCGATCTGCGGCCGCAGCGAGTGGTTCCGGGTGATGTGGTGATCGTGAGCGGCCCGATCGGTGTGCACGGCGTGGCGGTCATGAGCGTGCGTGAGGGCCTCGAATTCGGCGTGGAGATCGAGAGCGACTGCGCGGCCCTGGTCGGACTGGTCGACACCATGCTCGCCGTCACCCCGGACCTGCACGTCCTGCGCGATCCCACCCGGGGCGGCCTCGGGGCGGCGCTGAACGAGATCGCGGCCGCCTCGGGCACCGGGGTCGTGATCACGGAACGCGAGGTCCCGGTCCCGGAGCCCGTGGCCAACGCCTGCGCCGTGCTGGGCCTGGACCCCATGTATGTGGCCAACGAGGGGAAACTGGTGGCGTTCGTCCCGCGCGAGCACGCGGACGCGGTCCTGGACGCCATGCGCGCGCACCCCCTGGGCAGGGAGTCCCGGATCGTCGGCGAGGCGGTGGCGACCCATCCGGGTATGGTCGTGGCCCGCACCGGCCTCGGCGGCACCCGCGTGGTGGACATGCCGATCGGCGAGCAGTTGCCGAGGATCTGCTGACCCGCACGACCGTCACCAGGTAAACTGATCGGTTTTCATGGGGCGGAAACGGGTCTAACCTCTGGTACATGACCACGGACGCGAAACAGAGTTCCCGTGACCGGCTGCTGGATGCGGCGGCCAGACTCGCCTACCTCGAGGGTGTCGGCGTGGGCGTCGAAGCGCTGTGCCGGACGGCGGGTGTGTCGAAACGCTCGATGTACCAGTTGTTCGAGAGCAAGGACGAACTGCTGGCGGCGAGTCTGGACAAGCGGGCTCCCTTCTACGCGGCCGAGCTGCTGCCGGACGCCGACGACGGCCGGTCGCCGCGTGAACGCATCCTGTACGTCTTCGAGCGGACGGAGGAGCAGTCGGTGGCCCCGGACTACCGGGGCTGCCCCTACCTCGCCGTGCTGACCGAGCTCAAGGACCCGGACCATCCCGCGAGCCGTGTGGCGAGCCGGGTCAAGCGGGATCTGACCGCCTTCTTCCGCGGCGAGGCCGAACGGGGCGGGGCGAACGACCCCGATCTGCTGGCCAGGCAACTGGTCCTGGTCTTCGACGGTGCGAGCGCCCGCGCCGGTGCCCGGGTCGAGTCCCTGGCCGGCCTGGTCGGCCCGACCGTCACCACCCTCCTCGACGCGGCCGGCGTGCGCTGAGCCACAGGCCGCCGGCCGGGCCCTGAGCGCCTTCGCCAGGGCGGGGCGCGTCTGCCCCGCGCCCTGCGTCGGAAAAACAAACTGAATGCGCGCCTCGACTTGAACGAGGAAACCGATCGGTTTACGGTAAGCGGAAACCGATCGGTTTCCTGCTGTGGAGGCAATCATGACCGCGATCAAAAACGCCACCGTTCTCGTCACCGGTGGCAACCGGGGCATCGGCAAGGCACTGGTGGAGGAGCTGTACGCCCGTGGTGCGGGCAAGGTCTACGCGACGGCCCGCGACCCCCGCACGGTGACGCACCCCGACGCCGTCCCGGTGGCACTGGAGGTGAGCGACCCCGCTTCCGTCGCGGCCGCCGCGGAGCAGGCCGGGGACGTCACGATCCTGATCAACAACGCCGGGACCGCGAGCCACGCTTCGTACCTCGACTCGCCGATGAACGACGTGCGCCGTGACATGGACATCAACTTCTACGGTCCGCTGCAGGTCGCGCGCGCCTTCGTGCCGGTCATCGAGCGCAACGGCGGCGGCCACGTCCTCAACGTGCACTCCGCCCTCTCCTGGCTCGCCGACGGCACCCCCTACAGCGCCTCCAAGGCCGCGCTGTGGTCGCAGACCAACTCCCTGCGCCTGCACCTGCGGCCGCGCGGCATCACCGTCACGGGGCTTCATGTGGCCTACGTCGACACCGACATGACCTCGGGTATCGACGCGCCCAAGTCGAGCCCCCGCGACGTCGCCGTGGCGGCCCTCGACGGCATCGAGTCCGGTGCGCACGAGGTGCTGGTCGACGACGTCACCCGGCAGGTCAAGTCGGCGCTGTCCGGGGAGCTGGAGGCCCTGTACGAGCAGCTGCGGTAACCGCGGTCACGGCCTCACGGCGATCGGGGCGGTACGGCGGCTCCGCTCTCGCGGCGCACCGCAGAGTCCGCAGGTCATGGCTGCGGCACCGCCCGGGTGTAGAGGCGTACGACCGGTTCCAGATAGTCCACGTGCGGGCCGTCGAGTCCGGCCAGATCGCCGGGGGAGCGGATCAGGGCGATCCGGTCCAGTTCCGGCTCCACGCCGTGTGCCGTCTCCGAGCGCACCAGGGCTTCGAATCGTTCGTACAGGAACGACGCCGGCTTGCGGGGAGCGGTGAACAGGGCGCCGACGTTCCCGTTGCGGCCGCGGGTGACGCGCCACAGCGTCAGTTCCCCGGGTGGCATGTCGAGCCCGGTCTCCTCGACCAGCTCCCGCGCGGCGTGCCGGCGCAGCGTGCCGAGGTCGAGGGGCTCCTGGTCGTCCGGCGGTTCGACGGAGCCGCCCGGCAGCTGCCAGCGGCCTGGCGCGGCCGTGGACGACGACATACGTGCCACCAGCAGGCGCCCGTCGTCCGTCGGCTGGACCACGGCGACGAACAGCGACGGCAGCCAGGAAACAGCACCCGGTACCCGGCGCAGGACGTAGTGCCGGTAGGTCGTCCGTGCCCAGGAGACCACCAGGCTGTGCGGACCCTCCCGTTCGACGCCCGCGCACGCTGCCACCGGCCCGTCGAAGAGGCTTGGGTTGGCCCGGACCGCCTCCTCCCACACCCGGTCCATGGCCGAACGGTCGTCGGGTGACAGCAGCGGTGTGGCCGCTTCGACGAACCGGAGCCGGTGGACGTCCAGCAGGGCGACATCGGAAGATCGCGGCAGTGGCTCGGTCACCGGCACATGCTGGCACACCCGGCCTTCGGCCGCCGCCGCGGGCCGCGGCACGTGTCGCGGCGCACGAGGACGCAACGGGGAGGCCCTGCTGGACCGAGGCGTGGACGCAGAGGCCGGACCGGGCTTCAGTCCGGCCTCGTGTACACCTCATCCACGTTGGGACGCGGTACTGGCCGACGGCCGGCCGCCGGGCCTTCCGCGAAGGCGCGCAGCAGGTTCTCCGAGGTACGGGTCACGAAGGCTCGCGTACGGCCGTCCATGCCGTGGTCGCGGCCGCCGTCGGCGGTGTCGGCCATGAGCGCCTCCACCCAGCGCATGGTGCCGGTCGCGAAGACTCCCGCTCCGCTCGGGACCGTGTAGTAGGCCGAGTCGCTGTGACTGCGCTCGCCGTTGCACACCAGCGGCGAGTGGGCCGTGATCTCCAGGGGTTCGGGCACGGGCGCCGCCGGGGTGACCCGGTCGTACTCGACGCCGACCAGGTGGTCGAAGCCGTCGCCTGCCCGCACCCCCGTGCCCTCGTACAGCCAGTGATCCGCCGTGTGGACGACATAGGGCGCGTCCACCGGATAGCCCTCGTAGAGGACACCCGTGAGGGACGACTCCGGGTCGGCCGCGGGTGCCTGGCGGAAGTCGGTGGTCGCCAGGGCGGGGCGGGTCGCGTAGTACGGGTCGGCGCGGACGGAGGACTTGTAGCAGACCACGGTGCGGTCGGGCTGCTTCTCGCCCTCCTCCAGCCGGACCCGGCGGAAGCACGTGTTCGCGCCGAGGAAGGCCACGTTGGTGCCGGCGTCGCGGGCCTCGGTGATGTGCTGCCGCTGCTCCGGGGTCCAGTACTCGTCATGGCCCAGGCAGAGCATGGCGGTCGCGTCGCGCAGGACCCGCGGATCGCGATGCACGTCCAAGCCCGTGGTGTACGCCAGCGGTATGCCGAGCCGTTCGGCCAGAACCACCAGCGCCCGCTCGTACGTCAGGAACCTGGCGTTGCCCTCGGAGTCGTAGGGCCGGTCGAAACTGACGGCCAGGGACCGGGTGGCGTAGGCGCCCGACGGCCCGGCGTACAGGCTGTACCCGCCCCACCCGTTGTACGCCTGCCAAGTGGCCGGGGCGTGCATCAGGACGGTACGTCCCGCGGCCCGGGTGGAGCGCACGATGAGCGGGAGATGGCGCTGGTGCCCGTTGTCCGCGTCCACTCGCAGCAGATACGCGCCCTCCGGCCAGCCGCCCGTGCTGAACACGAGGGTGCGCTTCCAGTCGGCGCGGACCGTGCGGGTGCCCTGGAGCAGGCGGGGTTCCGGCTGCGGCCGCCCAGGTATGCGCCCGGAGGACCAGACGAGCCGGGCCTCGGCTCCGCCGTACCAGCCGATGCGGAAGGCATGGACGCGGACGGAGGACGCGGTCGTCGAGACGTACAGACCGCACTCCTCGCCCGGGGTCACGCTCACCCGGTCGGCGTAGGCGGCGACGGACGTGGCCGGGCCCTCCGAGGTGACGCGCCAGTCCGGGGTCCCCGGACGGTCGCGTTCGGACTCGGCCCGGTGGGCGGCCGCTGCCGCGGGCCGCTTGCGCGCGTGCGGGGCCGGATCGGCACTGGCCGCCGCCGAGGCGAGCCCGACGCCCGCGCACACACCGAGGAAGTGCCGGCGCCGCATGTGCTCACCGCCGTGCTGCGGCCTGCTCCGTTCGTCTGGACTCACATCGCCTCCCCTGCTCACGGCCGGGGTGCCATCGCCTTCAGGCCAGAGTCGCACGGCGGGGCGGGGCGCGCCCCGCGGCCGGTCGCCGGACGTCAGGTGGGTGCCGGCCGCAGCGCCTGCAGCACCGCCCAGACGACGGAGACGAACGGGACGGCCACGACGGCGCCGGTCACCCCCGCGACGATGCTGCCCGCGATCACGGACACGGCGACGACGAGCGGATGGAGACTGACGGCCCAGCTCATCACGAGGGGATGCAGCACGTGCCCCTCGAGCTGGCCGATGACCACGATGAGCAACAGCACGGCCGCGGCCGTCAGGGGCCCGCGCCCCGCGAGGGCGACGACCGTCGCGACCCCGAGCGCCACCGGCGAGCCGACCAGTGGGACGAACGCGGCGATGAACTCCAGCAGGGTGAGCGGCAGCGCGAGCGGCACCCGCAGCAGGAGCAGGGCGATGCCGACCAGCACGGCGTTCGTCGCGGCCACGATGATGATGCCCCGTGTGTAGCCGGCGAAGGTCCGCCAGGCCGCATGCCCCGCCCGGTCCCAGGCCGGCCGGGCAGAGCGGGGCAGGAACGTGTCGCGGGCCCACGACCACAGCTTCTCCCCGGAGTGGATGAAGAAGACGGAGGCGAAGATCGCGAGTGCGGCCCCGGTGATCAGTTCCACCACCCTGCCCAGGCCGCTGACGGCGCTGCTGAGCAGTTCGGAGCGGTGGGTCGAGATGTAGGAGGCGACCTGTCGCTGCAGATCGCCGAGTTTGCGGTGGCTGAGCCGGAAGGGCGGGTTCTCCAGCCATTTCTCGATCCGCCGGATGCCGCCGCGGAACTCGCCGGCGAGCTTCCCCGACTCGCCCACGACCGCGTCGCCCACGAGGGCGAGCAGGGAGACCAGCACCAGGATGCTGCCGATGAGGGCGATCGCGACGCTGAGGGGCCGTGGCATCAGACGGTTCAGCAGGTCGGTGACGGGCTTCAGGAGCGAGGTGATGACGAGCGCGAGGAACAGGGCCACGGCGATGAGCTGGAAGCGGCCCAGCACCATGAAGACGACGTAGACGACGACCCCCACCAGGACGAGACGCCAGGCGTAGGCGGCGGCGACCCGCAGCCATGGAACCGTGCGCTCGGCCTCCAGGACTCCTGGGGGGGACGGGGCGCGCCGTGCGACGCGTGCGGAACGGGGCGGGCGGCTGCCCCGCACCACGGCGCCCCTCCTGCGCCCCCGGTCCCGGCCGCCCGCATGCGCCACCACGTCTCCCGTGTCCCGGTGTCGGTCGTCTCGACAGCACAGTAGGGGTAAATCGGACATGGGGCGCGGCGTGGAACACGCCCGGGTGCACGGCAAACGGTGGTGCGCCGTTGCGTACGGTCCGACCTCGCCGGGGCGGCTCGGAGAGCCTCGCGGGGTGGAGCGCCACCCGTGCCGGAGCGCACGGGCCAGAAGGTGACGGTATGTGAGCGCTGGTCGCCCGGTCGGGTGTGCCACCCAGTATCGTGAGGACCAAGGGTTGCCGCGGGCCCGCACCTTGTCTGCCTGATGCGGTGGAGGAAGCGATGAGCGGGGAAGGGCATGGGCGGCCGGAGCAGCACCTGCCCAAGCTGCGGCTGGACGAGCTGCTGGACGAGGTCCAGGCCCGCATCGACGCGGCGCGCGGAACGCAGAACCGGGTGCACCGCCTCCTGGAGGGCGTCCTGTCGGTCGGACGAGAACTCGATCTGCAGCAGGTGCTGCGAAGCATCGTCGAGTCGGCCGTCGTCCTCGTGGACGCCGAGTACGGCGCAGTGGGCGTCATCGGCGAGGACCGTATGCTCTCCGAGTTCCTCACCGTCGGCATCGGCGACGCGGAGCGCGCGAGGATCGGGGCGCTGCCAAGTGGACACGGCATCCTCGGGGAACTGATCCGCAACCCTGAACCGCTGCGTCTGTCCGAGCTCTCGGAGCACCCGGCCTCCTACGGCTTCCCGGCCCACCATCCGCCGATGCGCTCCTTCCTCGGCGTGCCCATCCGGGTGCGCGACCAGGTCTTCGGGAATCTGTACCTCACCGAGAAGCGCGGCGCGGCGGAGTTCGACGCCGAGGACGAGGCCGTGCTGTCCACTCTGGCGGTGGCAGCCGGCGTCGCCATCGAGAACGCCAGGCTCTACGAGGAGACCCGGCTGCGCGAACGGTGGCTGAGGGCGAGCGCGCAGGTCACCAGCGCGCTGCTTTCCGGTGCCCCCAGCGCGGACGTGCTGGAGCTGATCGTCGAGCAGGCGCGGGGCATCGTCTCCGCCGACGTGGGGATGATCGCCGAGCGGGCGGCCGGGGAAGAGGTGCTGCGGCCGCTGTTCGCGGTCGGCCGCGACGCGGAGCGGCGCAGCGGGCTCGTGATGTCAGGGCAGGACGGCTTCGTGGAGGCCACCCTGAGCACGGCGGAACCGCTGATCAGCCCCGACATCCGGCAGGACCCCCGGATCGATCCGGACTCGGTCCTGTGGGGCGGGCTCGGATCCGTGGTGGGAGTGCCGCTGGTGGCGAGCGGCAAGTCCATCGGGGCGCTGCTGCTGGGGCGCACCGCGGGGCGGAACCCGTTCACGGACACCGACGCCGGCCCTCTTCTGGGCTTCGCGGGACAGGCCGCGCTGGCGCTGGAGCTGGCCGAGCGGCGCCGGGACGCCGAGCGGATCGCGTTGCTCCAGGACCGCGACCGGATCGCCCGGGACCTGCACGACCTCGCGATCCAGCGGCTGTTCGCGGCGGGCATGACCCTGCAGAGCACCCAGCGTTTCGTGGACCACCCCGAGGCCGCCGAGCGGCTGTCGCGGACGGTGGACGACCTGGACGAGACCATCAAGATCATTCGGTCCACGATTTTCGGGCTGCGTACGCACGGCGGCGGCAAGCAGGAGGCCGGTCTGCGCAGCCGGGTGTCCGAGGCGGTGACGGCGTCGGCCGCCTCCCTCGGTTTCACTCCCGCGCTGCGGATCGAAGGCCTGGTGGACACCGATGTCCCGGGCGATGTGGCCGATCATGTGGTCGCCGTCCTCGGTGAGGCCCTGAGCAACGCCGCACGGCACTCCGGGGCCCACTGCGTGGACGTACACCTCCGGCTCCTGGGCGGTGACCTGACCCTGACCGTGGCGGACGACGGCTGCGGGGTGCCGGAGAACGCGGCGCGCAGCGGGCTGCGGAACCTGGAGGAACGGGCGGTCGCGCTGGGCGGCACCCTCACGGTGGGCGAACGACGCGAGGGCGGGGGAACGCGACTGGTGTGGCGTGTCCCCGTGCGTTCAGGGTGACGCCGACCGCCGGGCCGTCGAGTACCTCATGAGCGGCACGGCGCGGCGCTGGGGCGCGAGACGGCGCAGCACGCGTCCTCCGGCCCCAGGATGCCGTCGCACGGCTCCGGCTCACCGGGCGGAACGGTCCCCGGACTCGGGCGTCTCCAACTGGGAGGCGAGGACGGCGGCCTGCACGCGGCGCTGAACGCCGAGCTTGGCGAGCAGCCGTGAGATGTGGTTCTTGACGGTCTTCTCCGACAGATAGAGCTTCTTCCCGATCTCCCGGTTGGTCAGCCCGTCCCCGATCAGGGCGAGGATGTCGCGCTCACGTGGCGACAGACTCGCCAGCTCGGGCGCCACGGCCGGCTGCTCGGCCGGGTCGGCCCGCAGTGAGTGCATCAGCCGTGCCGTGGTCGCCGGGTCGAGCATGGACTGGCCGGAGGCGACGGTGCGGACCGCCGAGATCAGGTCGGAGCCCTTGATCTGCTTGAGTACATAGCCCGAGGCCCCGGCCATGATCGCGTCGAGCAGCGCTTCCTCGTCGTCGAACGACGTCAGCATGAGGCAGGCCAGCTCCGGCATGCGGCTGCGCAGCTCACGGCAGACGCTGATGCCGTCGCCGTCGGGGAGGCGTACGTCCAGGACGGCCACGTGCGGCCGTACCGCCGGCCCACGGGCGAGCGCGTGTTCCGCGGTGTCGGCGTCGCCCACGACCGAGATGTCGGGTTCGGCGTCGAGCAGATCGGCGAGGCCCCGCCGTACCACCTCGTGGTCGTCCAGCAGGAAGACCCGGATCGGGTTCCGCTCGCTGAAGGTGTGTGCCTCGGCCATGGGGTACCTCTCGTTTCCCGGTGGAGGACAGACCGCGGAGGGCCCGTGCCGACGATCATCACCCGTGGGGACCGCCCCGCACCAGGGCCGATCGGCCCCAGTGGCGCCCTCGGTGCCCGGCGGGAAGGAACGCCGCACTCCGTCCTACGCAGGTGTCGGCTCTCGTGCGGTGAGCTCGAACCGTACGTCCACGACGCCCTCGACGGCCCGCGTCAGACGCGCGGCCACCGGCACCAGAGCGGTGTCCCGAATGTGGCCGCCCAGTTTCACCACCCCGTCCTCCACCTCGACGTGCACGACCGAGGCCGGCGGCGGGAAGAGGTACCACACCACCTCGCGCCGGACCTCCTCGGCGATCTCCTCGTCGTCCCGCAGGAACACCTTCAGCAGGTCCGCACGGCTGACGATGCCCTGGAGCATGCCGAAGTCGTCGACGACGGGCAGCCGCTTGACCTTGTGGCGCGCCATGATCCGCGCCGCCTGCGCGACGGTCGCGTCGGCATGCGTGGTCAGAGCGGGGGAGGTCATCAGCTGCTCGGCCGTCACCGCGTCCGCCTTGCCCGAGCCCGCAATGCCGCGGCGCCGGGCGAAGGGCGAGCTCTCAGGGGCGCCCTGCCGGGACGAATCGTCGCCGCGGAACTCCTCCTTGGACAGCAGGTCGGCCTCCGACACGACGCCGACGACGCGGCCCTCGCCCTCCAGCACCGGCAGGGCGCTGACCCTCCAGTCCTGCATCATCTGCACGATCTCCTTGAAGGGCGCGCGGCGGCCGATGGCTGCGACCGTCTGGGTCATCACATCACTGACGATGTGCGGGGTGCCGTGCATGATGTCTCCTCCTGTCGACGGCCCTTCCGGTCAGCGGGGGCTGCCGCTGCCGTACGGGGCGCAGAGATCCGGCAGCCGGGTCCGCGGCGCGGCCGTCCACGTCGACACGGCGCGTTCCCTGGAACAAGGAACGGAGGGAGAGCACCTCGCGGGCGGTCCGCATCAGCCGTTCCCGGTGCCCGAGGGGCAGCGCGCGGAGCATGCTGGTGAGGGGAGGCGCGTTCATCACAGCCTCCAAGGTGCTGGGAACCCGACGCTTCCAGCGTCTCCCGGTCCTTCGGCGCTGACCATGGGCCACCTGGCCCACCTGCGCGAGCGGCCTCGGCGAGCCGGGCGAAGACCGGTGCTCGAGACCCGGGGCGCGCCGTGGCCCGCGAGGCGGCTTGGCCCGGCAGGCCCTCCGGACCGGCCCGGGCGGCCCTGTGCACGGGGCCCTGTGCGCACGAGGCTCGACGCGACAACAGAACATCCCGGACGCAGGAGGTTCGACCCATGGTTCGGCACGTCACCGCGGGAGTCGACGAGAGCGACGAGAGTCTTGCGGCCGCCCACTGGGCGGCACGGGAAGCCCTGCGCCGGGGTGCCACGCTGCGCCTCGTGCACGCCTGGCGCTGGCAGCTGACACCGCCGCCCTCCGTGCCCATGGACGCCACCCAGCACGATTGGGCGGAGCACGTTCTCAAGCGGGCGGTCCGCAGTGTCCATGCCGCGCATCCAGGGCTGCGGGTCGAGGACGTGCTGGTGGGCGACTCCGCGCTCACGGTCCTGCTCACGTCGGCCGAGGACTCGGAGTTGCTCGTACTCGGGTCCCGCGGCCTCGGCACCGTCGCCGGGTTCGTGATGGGCTCGCTGTCCCAGCGCGTCGTCGCCAGGTCCTTGTGCCCCGTGGTGCTCGTACGGGCCGGGGAGACCTGCACCGACGAACATCTGCCGCCCCTGGACGGCGTCTCGCCCGAGGAGATACCCGAGACACCGTTCCGCGACGTCGTGCTCGGCCTCGACCCCCGGCACCCCGCCGACGAACTGATCGAGTTCGCTTTCGCGGCCACCCGGCGTCTTGGCACCTCGCTGCGGGTGATCCATGTCGCCTGCGACGTGTCGGACAGCGGTGCCGACGGCAGGGCGGGGGCGGCGCGCGGCGCGAACCTGCTCAAGGACCGGCGGGAGCTCGTGGCGGCCACGCTGCGTCCCTGGGCCGAGAAGTTCCCCGGAGTGCCGGTGTCCGAGACCGTCACCGTGGGGCGGCCCGCCGCGGAGCTGGTGCAGGCGGCGGCGCACGCCTGTCTGATCGTCGTCGGCCGCCGGACCCGCGACGCCCGGCTCGGCAGGCACATCGGTTCCGTCACGCACGCCGTGCTCCACCATGTGGGCTGCCCAGTCGCCGTGGTGTCGCACACCTGAACCGGTTGGTGGACGCGTTCGGGGATCCGAGGCCCACGGGAGGACCTTCCCATGGCCCAAGGACGGGGCTCGCGGTGTCCCACCGACCCCCGCGGACGGCATCCAGTGGCCGTCACGAGACCTCGCACCGCCCCGCCGCCCCGGCCGGCCCATGGGGCCGGTCGGCCCCGATGGGGGACCTGCGGCCCCTGCATCCCGCCCTCTGCCCGTACGAACCTGAGCACGGATGCCCGGATCCGCGACCTGCGACCAGGAGGACACCATGCCCCGCCCCGTCATCATCGGTCTCGACGGTTCACCCGAGAGCAGGGCCGCCGCCGAGTGGGCGGCCCGCGAGGCCGAACTGCGCGGTCTGCCGCTGAAGGTGGTGCACGTCTGGGAACCCGTTGCGGACCCCATGGCGCAGGCCCCGCTGCTCGGCGCAGAGACCCAGCAGCACTGGACCGAGCAGATCCCCCGCGAGGCCGCCGAGGGCCTCCGCCGGCGCCACCGGGGGGTCGAGGTGACCTCCGAGCACGTGGAGGGCCAGCCCGGTGGCGTGCTCGTGGACCGGTCCGAGGACGCCGAACTGCTGGTGCTGGGCTCGCGCGCCATGAGCGGCACCGTCGGCTTCCTGGTCGGCTCCGTCTCACTCGCCGTCGTCGCACACGCCACCCGTCCGGTGGTCCTGGTCCGGGCGGGGGAGCAGGCGCCCGACGAACATGAGCCGGACCCCTCGGGCATCCCCTCCGCGGCGGCGCCCTTCCGGCCCGTCCTGCTGGGCCTCGACATCGCGAGCCCGGACGAATCGCTGATCGAGTTCGCCTTCGAGGCGGCCCGTCTGCGCGCCACCGCGCTGCGCGTCGTGTATGCCTGGAACCCTTCGTCCTCCTACCTGTACGGCCTCTCCATGGGGCAGGGGATCCCCGTCGAGCCCGCGGGCCCGGACCCCGAGTCCCTGAGCGAGGTGCTGGATGGCTGGCGGCAGAAGTACCCGGCGGTGGAGGTGTCGGCCGAGGTCCCGACGGGCACCGCCGCCGACCGCCTCGTCGCCGCCTCGGGTGAGGCGTCGCTGGTCGTGGTCGGCCGGCGTATCCGCCGCAGCGCCCTCGGCACCCACATCGGCTCGGTCACCCACGCCGTACTGCACCACGCCACAGCCCCCGTGGCCGTCGTCGCCCACAACTGACCGGACCCCACTCGCCCCCGCACGGAGGAGAGTCCTCATGCAGACAGCCGCCGTCCGGGCCCTCGGCCGGCCCCGGGCCGTCGAGGAGCGCCGGAACCCCCGGCCAGGTCCGCATCCGCCCCGCGTCCCGCGAACGGTGCCGGATCGGCACCCACGCCGCCCATGGCGCCCCGCGCCACCGGCCGAGAGCGCCCTTCGTTTCCGGCACCGCAGGCCGCGCTGCATGGACCTTTGCGTGATCGTGCTGCGGCCGCCCGGTCTCCGTGGTACCCGGTCGGCGTGACCGGCAGTTTTCACACCCCCGCGGCAGACCAGACGCCTGCCGTGCCCGACGAGGACCGTCGACGACTTGTGGAGTCACCCATGGCCAACGCCGCACAAACCCCCGGCACCGCACTGACCGACGACGAACTGCGCACACTGGACGCCCACTGGCGAGCCGCCAACTACCTGGCCGCCGGACAGATCTACCTGACGGCCAACCCGCTGCTGACCGAACCGCTGAAGCCCGAGCACATCAAGCCGCGACTGCTCGGCCACTGGGGCACCTCGCCCGGCCTCAACCTCGTGTACACCCACCTCAACCGTGTCATCAAGGCGCGCGACCTCGACGCGCTGTGCATCTGGGGGCCCGGGCACGGCGGCCCGTCCGTACTCGCCAACTCCTGGCTCGAGGGCAGCTACAGCGAGACGTATCCGGACGTGACAAGGGATGCGCAGGGCATGGCGCAGCTGTTCCGGCAGTTCTCGTTCCCCGGTGGGGTACCCAGTCATATCGCACCGGAGGTGCCCGGCTCGATCCACGAGGGCGGCGAACTCGGCTACTCGCTCGCCCACGCCTACGGCGCCGCGTTCGACAACCCGGACCTGCTGGTCGCCTGTGTGATCGGCGACGGCGAGGCGGAGACCGGTCCGCTTGCCACGTCCTGGCACTCCAACAAGTTCCTCGACCCGGTCAACGACGGTGCCGTCCTGCCGATCCTCCACCTCAACGGCTACAAGATCGCCAACCCGACGGTGCTCGCCCGTCTCCCGGAGCCCGAACTCGACGCGCTGCTACGGGGGTACGGGCATGAGCCGATCCATGTCGCCGGTGACGACCCCGCCCACGTCCACCGGGCCATGGCGCAGGCCCTCGACGACGCGCTCGACCGCATCGCCCTGCTGCAACGCACCGCACGCGAGGAGGACGTGACCGAGCGGCCGCACTGGCCCATGATCGTGCTGCGCACCCCCAAGGGCTGGACCGGGCCGGCGCAGGTGGACGGCGTGCCGGTCGAGGGCACCTGGCGCGCCCATCAGGTCCCGCTGCCCGGCGTCCGGGAGAACCCGGAGCATCTGCGGCAGTTGGAGGAGTGGCTGAAGTCGTACCGGCCCGAGGAGCTCTTCGGCCCCGAAGGACGCCCGGGCCCCGACGTGCTGGCCTGTGTGCCCGAGGGCACCCGGCGGCTGGGCTCCACCCCGCACGCCAACGGCGGGCTGCTCGTACGCGATCTGCCGGTCCCGCCCCTGGACGACTTCGCGGTACCCGTCGACAAGCCGGGCGCGACCCTGCACGAGCCCACCCGGGTGCTCGGCGGTCTCCTGGAACGGATCATGGAGGACACCACGGCCCGCCGGGACTTCCGCCTGGTCGGCCCCGACGAAACGGCCTCCAACCGGCTGGAGGCCGTCTTCGACGCCAGCGGCAAGGCCTGGCAGGCCCAGATGCTCCCGGTGGACGAACACCTCGACCGGCACGGCAGGGTGGTGGAGGTCCTCTCCGAACACCTCTGCCAGGGCTGGCTCGAGGGGTACCTGCTGACCGGACGGCACGGACTGTTCTCCTGCTACGAGGCGTTCGTGCACATCGTGGACTCGATGGTCAACCAGCACATCAAGTGGCTCAAGACATCGCGGCGGCTGAACTGGCGCGCTCCCGTCGCCTCCCTCAACTACCTGCTGACCTCGCATGTGTGGCGCCAGGACCACAACGGGTTCTCGCACCAGGACCCGGGCTTCGTCGACCATGTGCTCAACAAGAGCCCCGAGGTCGTCCGTGTCTATCTGCCCCCGGACGCCAACACCCTCCTGTCCGTGGCCGACCACGCCCTGCGCAGCCGGGACTACGTCAACGTGATCGTGGCGGGCAAACAGCCCTGCTTCGACTGGCTCTCCATGGACCAGGCACGCGCCCACTGCGCCCGCGGAGCCGGCATCTGGGAGTGGGCGGGCACCGAGAACGGCACCGAACCGGACGTCGTGCTCGCCTGCGCCGGCGACGTGCCGACCCAGGAGGTGCTGGCCGCCGCGCAACTGCTGCGCCGTCATCTGCCCCGGCTCGCGGTCCGTGTCGTCAACGTGGTCGACATGACCTGCCTGCTGCCGCACGAGGACCACCCGCACGGGATGACCGACTTCGAGTACAACGGCCTCTTCCCCGCGGACAAGCCCGTCATCTTCGCGTACCACGGCTACCCGTGGCTGATCCACCGCCTGGCCTACCGCCGGGACGGCCACGGCAACCTGCATGTGCGCGGGTACAAGGAGTCCGGAACGACGACCACCCCGTTCGACATGGTGGTCCGCAACGACCTGGACCGGTACCGCCTGGTCATGGACGTCATCGACCGGGTACCCGGACTCGCCGTCCGTGCCGCCGTCGTGCGCCAGGAGATGGCCGACGCCCGGACCCGTCACCACGCCTGGATCCGCGAACACGGCACGGACATGCCCGAGGTCGCCGACTGGGCCTGGACGTCCTGATCCCCTGTTCCGCGGGGGAGCCGGCCCGGCCGACCGCGGGGTGGGCGCGACCCTGGGGCAGGACGTCACAGCTTCAGGCTCACCAGTTGGATTAGCGAAGCGTAGTGAACCTGTGGCAGAGTGCTACGCGCACGCCCGGCGCCCAGGCGACGTCGGGCACCCTCCTCGGTCGAGTCTTACGGCCCGGTCGACCAGCGTCCGGAGGGACGTGCCACGCGGGCTGGCGGCTCCTGTCGTTCAGTACCAGGGCACGAAGGCGATTGGCTGCAACGCTGAGCAACGCTCAGCCTCGCTAAGCCAACCAGAGACGCTGAACCATGTCGTCTTGCCCTCGTCCGTGGGCCGCACCCCCCAGTCGTCGGCGAGGGCACGGACGAGCAGCAGGCCGCGGCCCGACTCCGCGTCCTCGGCCGCCAGGTGCGGCTGGGGCAGATGCGGTCTGCGGTCGCTGATCTCGACGGTGAGGTCGGTGTCCGTGCGGCACACATGCACACCGATCTGGCCCTGGGCGTGCTGCACCGCGGTGGTGAGGATCTCGGACAGCAGAAGGCGTGCGTCGTCCGCCGATTGCGCGCAGTCCCATGTGCCGAGCGTCTTGTCGAGGAATGCGCGGCCCACCGACACGGACTCCGGTTCGGACGGCAGATCCCGAGGCCGTGGCCAGCGGGGCCTCCGGCAGACGCGTCAGCAGCATCGTTACGTCGTCATGGCCGCGGGCGTCGGGCAGCAGGGCTGTCAGGACGTGGTCGGCGGCGGCCTCCAGGTCCGGCGCCGCGGTCATGAGCTCGTCCAGCGTGGCGACGAGCTGCGTGAGCTGGTCCTCGATGTTGCTGCCCGGGGTCTCGATCAGACCGTCCGTGTACAGCACGAGGGTGGCACCCCGCGGGAGCGTGGACGTCCGCTCCGGACACCCCGGCCACGCTCGGCTTTTCCACGAGCCGGCCGGCAGGCGAGGGGGAGCGCACAGCCCGATGCGGGGAGGAGGCCACGGACGCTCCGGACCGCTGGTGGCGGGCGCTGTCGACAGGCCGCCGCGGCCGGGCGTCCCGTGGGGGCGGGCCTGCCCGGCGGGGCGATGGGGCCGACTGGCCCAAGCGGATCTCGGAGAGATCGGACATGCTGGATCTGCTGGGCAAACGCGGCACCCCGCCGGCGCCCGGCCGTACCGGCTTCCGGAGAGTCCCCGGACCTCGGCCCGGGGAGAGGAAGGAAGGATCGCCATGAAGGGCTTCGTCTTCCACGGTCCCGGCCAGTCAGGCTGGGAAGAGGTTCCGGACCCCGACATCAAGGAGTCCACCGACGCGATCGTGCGCGTCGACATCGCCACCATCTGCGGGACGGACCTGCACATCCTCAAGGGGGATCTGCCCGAGGTGCGCCCGGGCACGGTGCTGGGGCACGAGGCGGTGGGCGAGATCGTCGAAACCGGCAGCGATGTGCACACCGTGCAGCCGGGGGAGCGAGTCCTGGTCTCCTGTATTACCGCCTGCGGCCGGTGCGGCTACTGCTGGGAGCGGACGTACGGCCAGTGCCGCGGAGGCGGAGGCTGGATCCTCGGCCATGTCATCGACGGTACGCAGGCCGAGTACGTCCGTGTCCCGTACGCGGACCTGTCCGTGCACGCACTGCCCGGCGCGCTGGACGGCAGGGACGCCGTGCTGCTCGCGGACATCTTCCCCACCGCCTACGAGGTGGGCGTCCTGAACGGGCACGTGCAGCCCGGTGACACCGTCGCCGTCGTCGGAGCCGGCCCCATCGGGCTCGCGGCGATCGCCACGGCCCAGCTGTTCGCTCCCGGACGCGTCATCGCCGTGGACCTGGCCGCAGCCAGGCTGGAGGCGGCGAAGGAGTTCGGCGCCGACGCCGTGGCCGATGCCAAGGAGGCGCCCGAGCAGTTGATCGCCGACCTCACCGACGGACTGGGCGCCGACGTGGTCATCGAGGCGGTCGGCGTGCCGGAGAGCTTCGAACTGTGCACGCGCATGGTGCGGCCCGGCGGGCACGTGGCCAACGTCGGCGTGCACGGCAAGCCCGTCACCCTCCACCTCGAGGAGCTGTGGATCAAGAACGTGACGATCACGACCGGACTGGTCGACACCTACTCCACGGCCACGCTGCTGCGCATGGCTGCCGCCGGCCGGCTGCCCACCTCGTCGCTGATCACGCACACCTTCCCGCTGGACCAGATCGAGGAGGCGTACGACATCTTCGGCCGGGGCGCCGACACCGGGGCGCTCAAGGTCGTACTGGGCGGTCCGCAGCACGAAGTGGTCGCCGTCCGGGCGGCCTGAGGAGAGGATGTGACGGCCATGGGCGCACGGGGAGCGTCGGGCGCGGTGGCGGGCCACCCCGCGGGCAATCTCGGACGTTGCATCGCTCTGCGGCGCGAGGAACTCGGACTGTCCCTGGACGAGGTCGCCAACCGGGCGGGGATGGCTGCCAGCTATCTCCAGTACCTGGAGGGGCAGCCGACCGCCGCGCCCGGGGTGAGCACCCTCCTCAGACTGGCCGGTGCGCTCGAGACCACGGTGCTCGAGCTCACCGGTGGCGATGTCGAACTCCCGCCTGGGATGGGGCAGGCCGGGCGACGTCCGGAGTTCACCGAACTGACCATGGAGGAGTGCCGGGATCTGCTCTCCACGCACGGGGTGGGACGGCTCGCCCTGCCCACCGACAGCGGCCCGGAGATCGTTCCCCTCAACTACGCCGTCGTCGACGGATCCGTCGTCTTCAGAACCGCGGCGGACACGCTGCCGTCGCGGGCGGCCGGCGCCCAGGTGGCCTTCGAGGTCGACCGTATCGACGCCGCCTTCAGCCAGGGCTGGAGCGTCCTGGTGCGCGGACACGCCGGCACCGTGACCGACGCGGACGACGTGCGCCGGCTGGAGGAACATGCGCACAGCACGCCCTGGGTGGGCGGACACCGCGATCTGTGGATCCGCATCGTCCCCGACACCATCACCGGGCGGCGCATCACGGTCGTCTAGCGCCTCGGCACCGGACCGGGGACGAGGCCGCACCGCTGCGCCGCCGCACCAGGCGAAAGACGGACCGACTCATGTACCCGAACGACGGCTTCCGTGAACTCGACCGCCACGAGTGCCTCCGTCTGCTGGCGAAGGTCCCGATCGGCCGTATCGTCCACACGCGTCAGGCGCTGCCCGCGGTCCTGCCGCTCAACTTCTCCCTCGACGGCGACGGCGCGGTCCTGCTGCGCACCTCGGCGGCCTCGGAACTGGTCCGCGCGGTCGACGGCTCGGTCGTCGCCTTCGAGGCGGACGAGTTCGACGCGGTCGCGCACTCCGGCTGGAGCGTGGTCGTCACCGGTCCGGCCGCGGTGGTCACGGATCCCGCCGAACACGCGCGACTGACCCGGTCGGGTCCCCGCTCCTGGGCGCCCTCGCCCAAGGAGGTCTTCGTACGCATCGAGCCCGCATTGGTGACGGGCCGCGAACTCGCGGGCGGCCGCAGCGTGTACGGGTGGACGTCCCGCCCCGATCGGCAGTGACCCGCTTCCCGTCCCAGATCACCGGAGGACACCATGGATGGCACTCCCCACCTCGTGAGCGATGTCATGACCCGCAGGGTCGTCGCGCTCAGCCGTACGGCGACCTTCAAGGACATCGTTAAGGCGATGCGGCAGTGGAACGTCAGCGCGCTGCCCGTGGTCGAGGAGGAGAACCGGGTCGTCGGCGTCGTCTCCGAGGCGGATCTGCTGCGCAAGGAGGAGTTCCGCGGCACTGAGCCCGCCCGGTCCGGGCGCCTCGAGCGGCTGTCCGACCTCGTCAAGTCGGGCGCCGTGAAGGCCGAGGAGCTGATGACCACTCCGGCCGTCACCGTCCGCGCGAACGAAACCGTCGGCCAGGCTGCCCGCACCATGGCCCGCGCCGGGGTCAAAAGGCTGCCCGTGGTCGGCGACGAGGACACGCTGCTCGGCATCGTCAGCCGCTCGGACCTGCTCAAGGTGTTCCTGCGGGACGACGAGGACATCGAGGAGGAGATCCGGCAGAGTGTCGTCGCCCTGTTCCCCGCGCCGCTGGAGCCCGTCCGGGTGGAGGTGCAGGACGGTGTCGTCAGGCTCACGGGCCGGATCCGCGATACCACCCTCGTGCCCGTCGTGAGACGCCTGGTACTGGCAACCGAGGGCGTGGTGGACGTGGACTGCGCACTCGCGGGACCGCCCCGCGTTCCGGACCTCGACGCCGACCTTCCGGGGGAGGATGCGACACGGTGGCCGAGGAGAGCCGGAACCATCACGTGAGCGGCGGACACCGCGGCAGCATCCTGGCGGGAGATGCCACGGCCCGCGGCACGCGGAAGAAGGTGATGACCGATGGCGACGACACGGCACAGGACGGTGGCGCAGGTGTGGCTGTGGCGCTGGCGGCGCAATCCGCTGCTGCGCCGCAGTGACCGTCTGGAAGCGTGGCTCCTGCTCGTCACCGGGGTGTTCGTCGTGCTGTTCGGTGTGCTCGCGGGATGGGCCGCCACGCATGCGGTGGAGCACGAACTCGCCGTGCGGGGCGCCCGTTCGCACCCGGTGCAGGCCGTACTGGCCGAGGACGCGGCCAGGGCCCCGCGGGCGGTGCCCGCGTACGGCGGCGGCAGCGTGTGGGCGAAGGTGCACTGGAGAGCGGCCGGAGCCGAGCACACGGGTCTGGCCCAGGTCCAGCCGGGCCTGAGGACGGGCACGTCGGTCACCGTGTGGACCGGTCGGGACGGCGAGTTGGTCTCGCGGCCGGCCACCGAGGCCCAGGCCCGGGTGCAGGCCCAGATCGTCGGCTCGCTGACCGGGATCGGCGCCGCCGGCGTGGTGCTGGCCGGCCAAGGGGCGGCGCGCCGCCGGCTGGAGCGGCAGCGCATGCGGGCGTGGGACCGGGAGTGGGAGTCCGTCGGTCCCCGGTGGCGCCGCACGACCGGCTGACGCGGCCGCCCACCGGCTGCGCGCCGGGGCCGGCGGTCAGGCTCCGCCGAGATGACTTTCGACGTCGACGACGCCCTCGACGGCCCGGGCCAGACGGACGGCCACCGGGATGAGGGTGGCGTCCGGGACCTTCCCGGTGAGGGTGACGACGCCCTCGGTGACCATCACATGCACGGGCTCGACCGGGTCGGGGAAGAGGACGTCGACGATGTCGCGCCGGATCTCGTCCGCGATGTCGTTGTCCGGCCGCAGGAAGACCTTCAGCAGGTCTGCGCGGCTGACGACGCCTTCGAGCAGGCCCTCCTCGGTGACGACGGGGAGCAGCTTGACCCCGCGCTGGGCCATGATGCGGGCGGCCTGGGCGAGGGTGCTGCCGGAGTGCACGGTGATCGCCGGTGCGGTCATCAGCTCGCCCGCGGTCAGCGCGCCGGCCTTCGCCAGGTCGGGCATGCGGTCCCGCTGCGTCTGCCGGTCGGGATCGCTGTCGCGGAACTCCTCCTTCGGCAGCAGATCGGCCTCGGAGACCACGCCGACCACGCGTCCCTCGCCCTCCAGCACGGGAAGAGCGCTGACCTTCCACTGCTCCATGAGCTTGACGATGTCCTTGAACGACGCGTCGCGGCCGACGGCGGCGACAGAGTGGGTCATCACGTCGCTCACGACGTACGGGCTGCCGGTCACGGTCTCCTCCTCGGGATGTCGGGCGCGCTCGGCGGCACGGTCGGGGAATGCGGGCGGATCACTACGGGCCGCGCGGTGCGGGGGTGACGGGGATCGGCGTCACCGGCTGCCGCTGCCGTAGGGGGCGTACAGATCGAGCAGCCGGGTGCGGGCCGCGTGCAGCCGGTGGGCGACCACCCGGCCGACCCAGACCGCGATGGCGCGGCCGAACTCGGCGTCCTCGTCGCACATCGCCCGCACATGCAGCGCGTCGAACTCATAGGCGCGCACTGGGGTCGAGGCCTCGGCGCCCATCTGCCACACATGGGGCGTGTAGTGCCAGGACCAGCCGACGAGCTCGCCCCGGCCCAGTGACTCGATGACCGGGGCCCGGCGCCCGGGCACATGCAGGTCCAGCGCCACGGTCCCGGTCCGGACGATCCAGAACCGGTCGGCGTGCCGGCCCTCCTCGAACAGCCGGGTCCCCTCGGGGAAGGAGACCTCGCGGGCGATGTGCATCAGCCGTTCGCGGTACTCCACGGGAAGGGCGGCCGTCATGGTGGTGACAGAGGTCATCGCTCCGTGTCCTTTCGTTCCTGTCGCCGCGAACGGGCGGCGGCCGACCGGTGCCGGCACCGGCTCCGCTTCCCGGCGCGCACCGGATCTCCGCCGGGGAAGCCGGGGCAGGAGCCGGCCAGGACCAGGGCGCCGTCCCGCGCGGCCGTCCCGCGCGGCCGGGCCGAGGACCGGCCGTTTCGCCGCCCCCGGAGTCCCGGCCGGGAGGGCGGTCCTGAGGCTGCTTCTCATCATCCCCTCCGGCCTGCCGTGGCTGCCCAGGACCAGGGTGGACGCCCGACGGCGGTGGCGACACGGGCCGCCCGGTCCCGGTGGGGGGTCGTTCGGCCCAACCTGGGGCTGCCCGGGGGGAAGCGACCGGACGGGGCAGGACGAGGCGGGAAGGACCCCACCCGGTTCTCCCGGATCCTGATTGCGCGGTGCACGGCCGCCGGCCGCTTCTCCGCGTCTGTCGTCGGAGCCCTTCCCGTCACCTTCAGGACACCACGTGAGAAGCGGAACCGCCAGGTCGGCTCGGCTGCGGCGCGGCCGCCGCCGAGCCGGGCGCACAGGGCCGGACATCCCCGCCGGGGCCGAACCACCCATGGCCGCCCTCGGGGTCCGGGTGGGATCGTGAAAGTGGTGTCCGGCCGCGTGGCCGCGTGGTCCGGCGAGAGGCGGTGAAGAAGATGGAGCTGCCCCTGGTCGTGGGCGTCGACGGCTCGGAGTCCAGCCTGACGGCGGTCGACTGGGCCGTGGACGAAGCCGCCCGGCACGGTGTCCCCCTGCGGCTGGTCTACGCGTCCCTGTGGGAGCGCTACGAAGGTGCCGCCCCGTGGAGCGGTCCCGAGCCCCCGTCCGGGGAACTGATGGCGCAGCTCATCGTCGGCTCGGCGACGGAGCGTGTGCGCAGCCGCAACCCGCGGGTGAAGGTCGTCGCGGAGGTCCTGCCCGAGGACGCCGTGCACGCCCTGGTGCGCCAGGGCGACACCGCCTGCGCCCTGGTGACCGGATGCCTCGGCCGCGGCCAGCTCACCGGGGTGCTCCTCGGTTCGGTCGGGCTCGCCGTGGCCGCGCGGGCCCACTGCCCGGTGATCGTCGTCCGGGGCGACAAGGCCGGGCTGGCCGGTCTGCACGAGCGGATCCTGCTCGGGGCCGGGGATCAGGCCAGGAGCACCGAGGCCGTGCGGTTCGCCTTCCGGGAGGCGGCAGCACGGCACTGCGTGCTGGACGTCGTACGGGCCTGGCGCCGCCCGGCGTCCGAGACCGCCGATCACCCGCCGGCGAGGTGGGAACCGGAGCCACGGCACGAGCAGCAGGCGTCCGCCGAGCTGGAGCGCCTCATCCGGGACGAGAGCGCGCACCACCCGGATGTCCGGGTGCGCCCGGACACGGTCGAAGGACCGGCCCGCACCGCACTGCTGAAACGCTCGGCCGCCGCCGATCTCGTCGTCATCGGGGCACGGCGCAGGCACGGCCACTTCGGGCTCCAGCTCGGCCGGGTGGCCCACACCCTGCTGCATCACGCGGACTGCCCCGTCGCGGTCGTCCCGCAGCAGGTGTGACCGCCCCGCACGCGCGAGACTGGTGGCGACGCGGCGGTACGACGTTCGGAGAACCCCTCGTGGCAGGAACCCCGCAGTGACCGGCTGGACCTGGCGGTACGAGGGTTACCACCCCGCGGACGAACGTCTGAGGGAGTCCCTGTGCACGCTGGGTAACGGCTACTTCGCCACCCGCGGGGCGCTCCCCGAGTGCGCCGCCGACGAGGTCCACTACCCGGGCACGTATGCGGCCAGCTGCTACGACCGGCTCACCTCGCAGGTGGCGGGACGCCAGGTCGAGAACGAGGACATGGTCAACCTCCCCAACTGGCTCCCGTTGCGCTTCCGCCGTGCGGGGGAGCCGTGGCTCTCGCCGGACACGGGGACCGTGCTCGGCCACGACCAGGCCCTGCAGCTGTCCTCGGGCGTACTCGAACGCCGCACCCGGTACGGGCTGGGTGAGGGGCGCACGCTGTGTGTGCGCCAGCTGCGGCTGGTGCACATGGCCGACCCTCACCTGGCCGCCTTGCGCACCGAGTTCACGGTCGAGGGCGATGCCGGGGCACCGGACGAACTGGAGGTCGAGGCGGCGCTCGACGGTGGCGTGATCAACGCCGGAGTGCCGCGCTACCACGATCTGGACGGCCGCCATCTGGTACACGTGCACACCGGCACCGCCGCCCCGGACACGGTGTGGCTGCGCTGCCGCACCCGCACCTCCGACATCAGGATCGGTATGGCGGCCCGGCTGACCGCCGAGGCGCCCGTCACCGTCCGGCACACCTCGCCGTGTGCCGTCCAGGCGGTGCGTGTGCACCTGGAGCCCGGGCGGACCGTCACCGTCGACAAGACCGTCGCCCTGCACACCTCCCGCGACCCGGCGATCAGCGACCCGCTGGACGCCGCGATCGACCGGGTGGAGGCAGCCCCGGACTTCGGCGAGCTGCTCGCGACCCACCGCACCGCCTGGCACCAGCTCTGGCGCCGGGCCGGTCTCGACGTCCCCGGTGAGGCCGGGCAGATCCTGCGGCTGCACCTCTTCCATGTCCTGCAGACCCTCTCGCCGAACACCGCGGACCTCGATGTGGGAGTGCCCGCCCGGGGACTGCACGGGGAGGCCTACCGCGGGCATGTCTTCTGGGACGAGCTGTTCGTGCTTCCGTACCTCAATCTGCACTTCCCCGAGGTGTCCCGCGCCCTGCTCCGCTACCGCCACCGGCGCCTGGACCGGGCCCGGGCCGCGGCGCACGCGATCGGCCGGAGAGGCGCGCTGTATCCCTGGCAGAGCGGCAGCGACGGACGCGAGGAGACCCAGGAGCTGCACCTCAACCCGCGCTCGGGTCGGTGGCTGCCCGACAACACGCGGCTCCAGCGCCACGTCGGCTCGGCGGTGGCGTACAACATCTGGCAGTACTGGGAGGCCAGCGGCGACGCCGAGTTCCTGAACACCAAAGGCGCCGAGATGCTGCTGCAGATCGCCCGCTTCTGGGCGGACTCGGCGACCTACGACGAGAGTCTCGGACGGCACCGCATCCGCGGCGTGGTCGGCCCGGACGAGTACCACGACGCGTATCCCGGCGCGCCGGAGCCGGGAGTGGACGACAACGCGTACACGAACGTCACCGCCGCCTGGGTGCTCACCCGCACCCTGGAGGTGCTGCGGGCCCTCCCCGAACCCCGCCGCCAGGAACTCGTGGAGCGCACCGAACTGGACGAGCGCGAACTGGAGCTGTGGGAGGACGTGTCCCGCACGCTCCACGTGCCCTTCCACGACGACGTCATCAGCCAGTTCGAGGGCTATGGCGCCCTCGCGGAACTCGACTGGGACGGCTACCGGAGGCGGTACGGCGACATCCGGCGCCTGGACCGGATCCTGGAGGCGGAGGGCGACAGCGCCAACCACTACCAGGCCTCGAAACAGGCCGACGTGCTCATGCTCGGCTATCTCTTCGGGCCCGCCGAGCTCGAGGGGCTGTTCGCCCGCCTGGGACACCGGCTCGACGCGGACGCCTGGCGGCGCACCGTCGACTACTACCTGGCCCGCACCAGTCACGGGTCCACGCTCAGCGGTCTCGTCCACGGCTGGGTACTCGCCCGGGCCCGGCGCGCCGAGGCGTGGACGTACTGCCAGGAGGCCCTGTGCGGCGACATCGCCGATGTGCAGGGCGGCACCACCGGGGAGGGCATCCACCTCGGCGCCATGGCGGGCACCCTCGACCTCGTCCAGCGCGGACTAACCGGTCTGGAGACCCGCGAGGGAGCGCTCTGGCTCGATCCCGCACCGCTGCCGGAGCTGTCGTCGTACGGGTTCTCGCTCCGCTACCGCGGCCACTGGGGCGTACGGCTCCGGCTCCTGCGGGGCGGCCTGGAGATCGCGGTGCCCTCGTCGGACCGGTCCCCCATCGACATCCGGCTGCCGGGCCGCGCGATGTCCGTCCAGCCGGGGGAGACGTGCCGGCTGCCGCTCCCGGACTGAGGCGTGCGCGGCGGGGCCCGCGGCCCATCGCTGTCGCGGTGCGGGGACGCGCCTTCCGGCGCCGTCACGGTGCGGCGGGGCCCGCCAGTTCCACGATGTCGTCGGAGGCGACGTCGTGCAGCCTGATGGCGAGGTCCTCCAGGGCGCGGCTCGCGGCGAGTTCGTCGCCGATCTCCGGAATGGGCCGGTCGACCGGATTGCGCCGGGCCACGCCCCGGCCGGTGACGGTCGCCGTGTCACGGCTGCTCAGGACGGCACGCGCGTGGGTGTCGTCGCCTTCCTCGGTGATGTAGATCTGCACGGTCCACTGCTTGGCTTCCATCGCGATCACTTCCGTGCGGAGTTCTGCGGCGAGGTGCGAGGCGATGCCGCGAGCCGCGAGCCCTGCCACGGGTCCTTGCGGGCCGTGCGGCGCTCGCCCCGCCGTCTCTCAGCCTGCACCTGCCGCGGGAGCCGGTCCAGCCGTCCGTGCACGAGGTCGATCGTCACCTCGTTCACCGGTCTGGGGCAGCAGCGGTGGCCGCTGGATCATCACGGCCCGTCACAGACAAATGCCGGCTTCGCGCACAGCCATCCCCCGGGTGGGCGAACGCCCACCCGGCCCCGGGAACTCGGCGTCACCTCACTCGAACCGCGATGTGTCGCCCGCACCCTTGCGTACGATCTCGGGCTCGCCGCCGGAGAAGTCGATCACTGTGGTGGGCTCGGTACCGCAGTCGCCCGAGTCGAGCACGGCGTCCACGTCGTGGTCGAGCCGCTCCTTGATCTCCCACCCCTGTGTCATCGGCTCCTCCTCACCCGGCAGGAGCAGCGTGCTGGAAAGGAGCGGTTCCCCGAGTTCGTCCAGCAGTGCCTGGGCGACCACATGATCGGGAATGCGGACGCCGACCGTCTTCTTCTTCGGGTGCAGCAACTTGCGCGGCACCTCGCGCGTGGCCGGGAGGATGAACGTGTAGCTGCCCGGCGTCGATGACTTGATCGCCCGGAACACGTCCTTGTCGATCTGCACGAACTGGCCCAGTTGCGCGAAGTCCCGGCACACGAGCGTGAAGTGGTGGCGGTCGTCGAGATGACGGATCGCCCGGATGCGGTCGATGCCGTCGCGGCTGCCGAGCCGGCATCCCAGCGCGAAGCAGGAGTCCGTCGGGTAGACCACGAGCGCACCGTCGCGGATGCTGTCGGCGACGTGAGCGATCGTGCGTGGCTGCGGGTTGTCGGGGTGAACGTCGAAGTACCTTGCCATCCGCCGAGTCTCGATCACCGGAGGGCGGGCTGTCCATGCGAAGGGCCGACGACGCACGTCGGTGTCACCCTCCGGTGCGCCGGCACCCCCGCGAGCCGCCGCTTCCAGGTCCCTTCGCGCGCTTGCCGTCGGGTCTTCCGCAACGCCTGGCCACACGTGTCGTGGCCAGGCGTTGCGGTCGGGTTCCGCCGGTTCCCTCAGTCCCTGAGCCGGTCGATCTGCCGGATCTTGTTGGTCGCGTCCAGCGCGGCGACCTTGTACGATTCCGCGAGCGTCGGGTAGTTGAAGACCGCATCGACCAGGTAGTCCACCGTGCCCCCGCAGCCCATCACCGACTGGCCGATGTGGATCAGCTCGGTGGCCCCGGTTCCGAAGCAGTGCACGCCGAGCAGGGTCCGGTCCTCGGGGGAGACCAGCAGCTTCAGCATGCCGTGGGAGTCGCCGATGATCTGCCCCCGGGCCAGCTCGCGGTAGCGGGAGATCCCGACCTCGAAGGGCACGCGGTCCTCGGTGAGCTGATCCTCCGTCCGTCCTATGAAGCTGATCTCGGGGATGGTGTAGATGCCGATCGGCTGGAGGTCGAAGATCCCGTGCACCGGCTCGCCGCACGCGTGGTACGCCGCCATACGGCCCTGTTCCATGGAGGTGGCGGCCAGCGCGGGAAAGCCGATGACATCGCCGACGGCGTAGATGTGCGGAACCTCGGTGCGGTACTTGTCGTCGACCGTGATCCGGCCCCGCTGATCGGCGTTCAGGCCCGCCTTCTCCAGGTCGAGTCCGTCCGTCATCCCCTGCCGGCCCGCCGAGTACATCACGGCGTCGGCGGGGATCTTCTTGCCGCTCTCCAGGATGGTGAGGGTGCCCTTGGAGTGCCGTTCGACCGCCGCGACGGTCTCGCCGAACCGGAACGTGACCGCCAGGTCCCGCAGGTGGTACTTCAGCGACTCGATCACCTCGACGTCGCAGAAGTCGAGCATTCCTGGCCGCTTCTCGACCACGGTGACCTTGCTGCCCAGGGCGGCGAACATGGAGGCGTACTCCATGCCGATCACGCCCGCCCCGACGATGACCATCGAACGCGGCACCCGCTCCAACTCGAGCACATTGTCCGAGTCCATGATCGACCGGCCGTCGAACTCGACGCTCGCCGGGCGGGCGGGCCGGGTGCCGGTCGCGATGATGATGTGCTCGGCGCTCAACAGCCGTTCGTTGCCGGTCGCTTCGCGCACGGCCACGGTGTGGGGGTCGACGAACCGCCCGGTGCCGGCGAACAGGGAGACATGATTGCGGGAGAGCTGGTTGCGGATGACGTCGACCTCCCGCCCGACCACATGCCGGGTGCGCGCGGTCAGGTCGGCGACGGTGATGTCCTCCTTGAGCCGGTAACTCTGCCCGTACATATCCCGCTGGGTGAGACCGGTCAGATAGAGGACCGCCTCGCGCAGGGTCTTTGAGGGGATGGTCCCGGTGTGGATGGAGACCCCGCCGACCATGTCGGGGTGGTCGACGACGGCGACCCGGCGGCCGAGCTTGGCCGCGGCGATGGCGGCCTTCTGGCCGCCCGGGCCGGATCCGATGACGAGTATGTCGAAGTCGGGCACGCTCCGGAGTCTGTCAGGCCGGACCCCCTGGCCGAAAGGGCGAAGGTGACGGGATCCGTGGCAGGGGTACGCGTCCGCGCCGGGTGCGCCCCGGTGCAACGCCCGTGCGCCTACGGCCGGTTGACGACGCACGGTCAGCAGGCCGAGCCGTGCCTACGGCGACCGGGCCCGGACGTCTTCCATGGCGCCCCGGCCTGGGCTGCGGTCGGCAAGGGCCGACGCGGGCGGAGCGGTGGCCGACCGGAAGACGGTCGGGTGCGCTGGAAGTGTGGCCAGGGGGACACGGGTTGGCCGAGCGCGAGCCGTGCGGCGCCGTACTGACAACGGACTCCGCCGTGAGTGCGGCAGGCGCCGCGGTCGGGCGCGGGGCCCGGTGTGTCCGCCTGGGTGGACAGCGGGTGGCTCCGCGGGAAGCGGAGACCTGGCCGGCAACGGCGCGCAGCAGGCGTCGGCTGGGCCGTCCGGCGCCGTACTGACGACGGATCCCGCCGTGAGTGCGACAGCATCGCGGCCGAGTCCGCCGACTGGTGAGTCCGCCTCGGCGGACAGCTGTTGCTCCGCGGGAAGCCGAGGCCTGGTCGGCATCGGCGCGCGGCTTGCGTCGGCTGGGCCGTGACGACGCACCCCGTCGTGAGTGCGGCAGGCGCCGCGGTCGGGTGCGCCGGCCGGTGTGTCCGCCTCGGCGAACACACCGGCGACCGGTCGTCAGGCCGGGGCCACGGCGGGCTCCCGCCGCCCGGCCGACGTTTGCTCCCGTTCCCGCGCGGCGGCATCCGCCGTCAGGGGCAGCGCACGCGGAAGCGGGCGTCTCTCGCGCAGACTCGGCGAGGGGCCCAGGGGGACGAGCGGGGCGTGGTCACCGGTCCGGGCTCGTTGCGAGAACCAGATGATCTTGCCGCCGGTGTCGGTGGCACAACACCCCCAGCCGTTGCTCAGCGCTGCGATCTGCGCGAGGCAGCCGCTCGGCGCGTAGTGCGGCCGGATGTCCCGCTCGCTGTCCTGGACAGCGGTGATGAGGTGATGGCCGTTCCACCACATCTCGATGGTGGCGTTCTTGTCCACCGCGTGTGCGTCGATCGTGCGCAGCAGCGCGTCCGAGCAGCGGCAGACGGGCTCGACGAGGGTCTCCAGGTTCCAGTACCGGAGATGGGCGGCCAGAATCCGCCGGACCTGCCCGATTCGCTCGGGGCTGATCTCCACGTCGAGGTGGTAGTAGCAGGGCGCTGGGGTGTTCATTCTCGTTGGCTCCTCACCGGCGAAGCTCTCGCCTCTCCTCGCTCCCAGGTGGGCCGAGCCCCGAACACGAAGCGTGAGCGTTCGTCGCTCCTGAGTCAGTACCAGGGTGAGAGCACTACTCCATTCGTGCAACACGAGACATTCCCGAAACGCGAGTGCACACGTGACTCAGTGGTTGAATTCCGAACAGGACGCTACGTGATGTGCCGTGCACCATGGGTGAAAGTCTCGATCGCCGTAACGGATCAACCCCCACTCCGTGCGCGGCCTTCACGCACCGTCCGGACAGCGACGCGCGAACCACCCGCGAACCGTCCGGATCCGTGCTCCAGCGAAGACGTTGGGAGGTGACCGGTGCCATGCTGCTGCCGGCCAGAGCCGAGGTCGCCAGACATCTCGAGCGCTACCGGGCGTGGGAGCGCCTGATGCTCGCGTCCCCCGAAAACCGGGCGGTGCGGGGCAACTTCGAGAACACGGGCTACACGCTGTGCGTGCTGATGGGCAAGCGCTGTGCGCGCGAGGCCGTCGACGCCGCCGAGTTGTATCTGAACACCCACCGGCCCCGCGAGCGAACCGCGGGCGGCACTCGGCCCACGGCGAGCGCGTAGGCGACGCCGTACACAGCGGTGAGCGAGGCCGGAGAGCCGGCGGCCACCCAGGCCCGAGACCGGGGAGGAGGTGACACCCATGGAACCGCAGGCCGTGCACGGGGACGGTGCGTCGCCTGTCGCCGGGGGCACCAGGCCCGTGATCGGACGCATTCCGATCGTGGACGTCCGGCCCGCTGTCGACGGTGGCCGCCGCCCGGCGAAGGCGGTGGTGGGCGAGGAGTTCGAGATCTCCGCGACGGTCTTCCGCGAGGGGCACGACGCCGTGGCCGCCAACGTCGTGGTCACGGACCCGCAGGGGCGCCCCGGTCCATGGCCGCCGATGCGCGAGCTCGCCCCCGGCACCGACCGCTGGGGCGCCGAGGTGACACCGTCGTCCGTCACCTACCGCTGGGGCAGGACCAATTATGTGCGGCTTGTGCCGGGTGAGAGTCCGGCGCATGTGCTCAGTGTTCTGCGACCGTCCTCACCGCAGATCGGGGGGTCACCCACACGATGATCGTCAACGAGCCCGTCCCGGACACTTTCGAGGACACTCCGGCCGCCGAGCGTGATCCGCAGTGGTTCAAGCGTGCCGTCTTCTACGAGGTCCTGGTCCGCTCCTTCCAGGACAGCAACGGCGACGGTGTGGGTGATCTGAAGGGGCTGACCGCGAAGCTGGACTATCTGCAGTGGCTGGGGGTGGACTGCCTGTGGCTGCCGCCGTTCTTCAAGTCCCCGCTGCGCGATGGCGGCTATGACGTGTCCGACTACACGGCGGTGCTGCCGGAGTTCGGGGATCTGGCGGACTTCGTGGAGTTCGTGGACGCCGCGCATCAGCGGGGCATGCGGGTGATCATCGATTTCGTGATGAACCACACCAGCGACCAGCATCCGTGGTTCCAGGAGTCCCGCGCCCATCCGGAGGGCCCCTACGGGGACTACTACGTGTGGGCCGACGACGACAAGCAGTTCCAGGACGCGCGGATCATCTTCGTCGACACCGAGGCCTCCAACTGGACCTTCGACCCGGTCCGCAAGCAGTACTACTGGCACCGGTTCTTCTCCCACCAGCCGGATCTGAACTACGAGAACCCGGCCGTGCAGGAGGAGATGATCTCCGCGCTGCGGTTCTGGCTGGATCTGGGCATCGACGGGTTCCGGCTGGACGCGGTGCCCTACCTCTACCAGGAGGAGGGCACCAACTGCGAGAACCTTCCCGCCACGCACGAGTTCCTCAAGCGGGTCCGCAAGGAGATCGACGCGCAGTACCCGGACACGGTGGTGCTGGCGGAGGCCAACCAGTGGCCCGAGGACGTGGTCGACTACTTCGGCGACTTCGAAAGCGGCGGCGACGAGTGCCACATGGCCTTCCACTTCCCGGTGATGCCGCGGATCTTCATGGCGGTGCGCCGCGAGTCGCGGTATCCGGTCTCGGAGATCCTGGCCAAGACCCCGGCGATCCCCTCGAACTGCCAGTGGGGGATCTTCCTGCGCAACCACGACGAGCTGACCTTGGAGATGGTCACCGACGAGGAACGCGACTACATGTGGGCGGAGTACGCCAAGGACCCCCGCATGCGCGCCAACATCGGGATCCGGCGCCGGCTGGCTCCGCTGCTGGACAACGACCGCAACCAGATCGAGTTGTTCACCGCGCTGCTGCTGTCGCTGCCCGGTTCGCCGATCCTGTACTACGGCGACGAGATCGGTATGGGCGACAACATCTGGCTCGGTGACCGGGACGCGGTGCGTACGCCGATGCAGTGGACCCCGGACCGCAACGCGGGCTTCTCCTCGTGTGATCCGGGCCGCCTGTATCTGCCGACGATCATGGATCCGGTCTACGGCTACCAGGTCACCAATGTCGAGGCGTCGATGTCCTCGCCGTCCTCGCTGCTGCACTGGACCCGGCGGATGATCGAGATCCGCAAGCAGAACCCGGCCTTCGGGCTGGGCTCCTACACGGAGTTGCCCTCCTCCAACCCGGCGGTGCTGGCGTTCCTGCGGGAGTACAAGGACGACCTGGTGCTGTGCGTGCACAACTTCTCCCGGTTCGCCCAGCCCACCGAACTGGACCTGCGCCGCTTCAACGGCCGCCATCCCGTGGAACTGATCGGCGGAGTCCGCTTCCCCGCCATCGGCGAACTCCCCTACCTGCTCACCCTCGCAGGCCACGGCTTCTACTGGTTCCGACTCCGGAAGAACGTGCCGCAGGCCACCAGGGTCCATCTGTTCGTCGGCAGTTGACCGATCGCCGCTGATCCGCCGGCCGCCACGGAAAGGACGCGATGCCATGGCGAAGACCCAGACCGCAACGCTCCGCCCGTACAGCCTCGGCCCCACCTCGCTGCTGGCCTCGCTCTCCGGTCTGCTGCGGGAGTGGCTGCCGCGTCAGCGCTGGTTCGCCGGCAAGGGGCGCCCGGTCACGGATCTGGCGCTGCTGTCGGTGACCGAGCTGCAACCGGACTTCCTGCACGTCCTGGTACGCGTCGACCACGCCGAACCGCCCGCGATACGCGGGCCGGACGCCGCCCCGGCCCACGACTGCTACCAGCTCTTCCTCGGCGTGGGGGAGTCGCTGTCGCCCCGGCTCTCCCCGGCCGTGCTGGGGCGCGTGACCGAAGGCCCCCTGGCGGGGCTGCTGGTCCACGACGCCCTCCAGGAACCGCACGCGGCGTCCCTGCTCCTGGAGCGGCTGCGCACGCCGGACACCACGGGCGCCCTCCGCTTCGAACGTGACTGGCGGGTGTCGATCCCCACCGGACTGGCCCCTCGTCTTCTCGAGGCCGAACAGTCCAACTCCTCGCTGGTGTACGGCGACACGTACATCCTGAAGGTCTTCCGCCGGGTCCTCCCCGGAATCAACCCGGACCTGGAAGTGCCCTGGGCCCTGGCCCGGCAGGGATGTACTCGCGTACCCGCACCGGTGGCCTGGTTCCGCACCTCGAGCCCGTGGGACGCGACGCTCGGTGTGGTCCAGCCGTTCCTGCGCGGCGGCGTCGACGGCTGGACGCAGGCCCTCGAGGCACTCGCCCACGGGCGGGCTTTCGGGGCCGAGGCGTACGAGATGGGGCGGGCCACGGCCGAGGTGCATCTGGCACTCGCCGCAGCGTTCCCCGTCGAGGCCCGGGGCGCGCCCGGGAACAGGCGGCTCGCGTCCGCGATGACGGGCCGTCTGCGGGACGCCATCCACGCCGTACCGGAACTGCTGCCCCACGCGTCCGGGCTGCGTGAGGCCTTCAACGAGCTGGGCGCACTGCGCACGCCCCGGCCCGCCCAGCGCATCCACGGTGACCTGCACCTGGGACAGGTGCTGTGGGCCGAACGGCGGTGGCACGTGATCGACTTCGAGGGGGAGCCGGCCCGCCCGCTCCCCGAGCGGCGCCGCGCCCGGTCCCCGGTCCGTGATGTCGCGGGCATGCTCCGGTCCTTCGACTACGCCGCCCACGCCCGCAGGCCCTGGCGCCCCGAGTGGGCCCTGCACTGCCGCGAGGCCTACTGCGCCGGCTACGCCGCCGAGGCGGGCTGGGATCCCCGGGCGGAGCCCGCGCTGCTGCGGGCGTACGAGACGGACCGCGCCGTGTACGAGGTGCTGTACGAGGCCCGGCACCGCCCCGACTGGCTGCCCGTGCCGATGGCGGCGATCGCACGCCTCGCCGAACGCCCCGGCCTGAGGAGGCTGACGCCGTGACCATCACCCGACAACCGCCCCTCGCCTCACCGTCGTCGGGCACCCCGGAGCCCGCTCCCGCGGCACCTGGCGACCGGGAGCGGCTGCTGGCGGGCACGCACCACGACCCGCACGCGGTGCTGGGCGCGCACCCGGTGGCGGCCGGGGTGGCCTTCCGGGCGCTGCGCCCGTGTGCGCTCTCGGTGACCGTCGTTCTGGGGGAGGAGTGGGCGGAGCTGCACGACGACGGCGGCGGCTTCTTCTCGGGACTGCTGCTGCTCCAGGACATCCCCTCCTACCGGCTTCTGGTGGCCTACGAGGACACGGTGCTGGAGACCGACGACGCGTACCGCTTTCTGCCCGCGCTCGGCGAGTTCGACCTGCATCTGATCGGCAAGGGGCGCCACGAGGAGCTCTGGACGGCGCTCGGCGCGCGGGTGATGACCCACGCCGGGGTCCGGGGAACCCGGTTCACCGTCTGGGCGCCGGACGCGCTCGGGGTCCGGGTCTGCGGGGACTTCTGCCACTGGGACGGCGGCGCCCATCCGATGCGCTCGCTCGGCTCGAGCGGCGTCTGGGAACTGTTCGTGCCGGGCATCGGCGAGGGCGAACTGTACAAGTTCGAGATCACCCGCCCGGACGGCTCCAGGACCCTGCGTGCCGACCCGCTGGTGCGCCGAACCGAGGCACCGCCGAACACGTCCTCGATCGTCACCGCCTCCCACTACGTGTGGGGGGACGAGGAGTGGCTGGCACAGCGTGCGGACACTCCGGTGCGCGAGGCGCCGTTCTCGGTGTACGAGATGCATCTGGGGTCCTGGCGGCCGGGCCTGACCTACCGGCAGCTGGCCGAGCAACTGCCCGGTTACGTGAAGGACCTGGGCTTCACCCATGTCGAGCTGATGCCGATCGCCGAGCACCCCTTCGGCGGCTCCTGGGGCTACCAGGTCACCGGCTTCTACGCGCCCACCGCCCGCCTGGGCTCCCCCGACGACTTCAAGTACCTGGTGGACGCCCTGCACCGGGCGGGCATCGGGGTCCTGATGGACTGGGTGCCGGCGCACTTCCCGCGGGACGACTGGGCACTGGCCGAGTTCGACGGCCGCCCCCTGTACGAGCACGAGGACCCGCTGCGCGCGGCGCACCCGGACTGGGGCACCCTGGAGTTCGACTACGGACGGCGCGAGGTACGCAACTTCTTGGTCGCCAACGCGGTGTACTGGTGCGAGGAGTTCCACATCGACGGGCTGCGCGTGGACGCGGTGGCCTCCATGCTCTACCTGGACTACTCACGCGAGCCCGGCCAGTGGAGGCCCAACGAGCACGGCGGCCGCGAGAACCTGGACGCCGTGGCCTTCCTGCAGGAGATGAACGCCACCGTCTACCGCCGCTGCCCCGGCGTGGTCACCATCGCCGAGGAGTCCACCGCCTGGGACGGCGTCACCCGCGCCACCGACCAGGGAGGTCTGGGGTTCGGCCTGAAATGGAATATGGGCTGGATGCACGATTCCCTGGTCTATGCCTCCAAGGACCCGGTGCACCGCAAGTACCACCACAATGAGATGACGTTCTCGATGGTATATGCCTACAGCGAGAACTATATTCTGCCGATCTCCCATGACGAGGTGGTCCACGGAAAGCAGTCCTTGGTGTCGAAGATGCCGGGGGACTGGTGGCAGCGCCGCGCCAACCACCGTGCCTATCTGGGCTTCATGTGGGCCCACCCCGGCAAAAAGCTTCTGTTCATGGGGCGGGAGTTCGCCCAAGGCGGGGAATGGTCGCACGAACACGGACCGGACTGGTGGCTGCTGGACCCGGCGTACGGGGCGGAGGCCGACCACCGGGGCGTGCGTGACCTGGTCCGCGACCTCAACTCGGGCTACCGCCACACGCCGGCGCTGTGGCAGCGCGACACCGAGCCGTCCGGCTTCCAGTGGGTGGTGGGCGACGCCGCCGACGACAACGTGTTCGCGTTCCTGCGCTACGACGCCGAGGGCACACCACTGCTGGCCGTCTCCCACTTCTCCCCCGTCGTGCGCCACGACTACCGCCTGGATGTCCCCGGTGAGGTCCCGGCCTGGTACGAGGTGCTCAACACCGACCTGGCCAGGTACGGCGGCGACGTCCACAATCCCGACCCGGTCCTGTCCGAGCCCGGGTCCGGCGGCCGGATCCGTCTCACTCTCCCCCCGCTGGCCACCGTATGGCTGCGCCCCGTCTCCGGGCCGGGCGCCGAGCGTTCCGTGCGGCGGCCTCCGGGACGTTGATCCGCCACGGATCATCCCTCGCTACGCCGATTCTCCAATTTCCCTGAGAATTACCGGACCGCAATTTCCGCGACAGTCGCCCGGTGTCACCAGCGGGAATCGAGAGAACGCCCTGAGTGACTCGCCGGGTGAATTGTTTGGCACAGTGGAATTCGGGAATGGCTCTTACTAGTGCTTCGGACAGGAGGCACGTCCGTGGGAGCTGGCCCACCAGACCCCGGGTGTGTTTCCCGTGTGCCTGTGAGTGCGCCCTCCCAACGGTGACTGTCCAATCAGCCCCTTGAGGGAGTTGAAGAGCACCATGCGCATCACGGTCAAAGCGAAGCAGCACCCGCACGACGACGCCCCCGATACCACCGAGGCCTTCGCACGGCTTCGCGGTCTGTCCGGCGGCCCCGAATGGCACGAGCTTCGTGACGAGATCGTCGAGTCATGGCTCCCCATGGCCGAACGCATAGCCCGCCGCTACCGCGGCCGGGGCGAATCCGTCGAGGATCTCTGCCAGGTCGCGGCACTGGGCCTGGTCAAGGCGGTCGACCGCTACGACCCGGCACGCGGGTACGCCTTCGAAAGCTATGCGATCCCGACCATCACCGGTGAGATCAAGCGGCACTTCCGCGACCACATGTGGGTCCTGCACGTACCCCGCCGCGTCCAGGATCTGCGCAACCGGGTGCGGGTCGCGGCCAAGGAGCTCTCGCAGGAGACCCCGGGGCGCGGCCCCACCGTCGCCGAGATCGCCGAGCACGCACACCTCAGCGAGGATGACGTGCGGATCGGCCTGGAGGCCATGGACAGTTTCACCGCGCTGTCCCTGGACGCCGAGGTGGCCGGCAGCGACGACGGGTACGCGCTGGGCGACGCCCTCGGCGAGTCCGACTCCGGCTACGACCTGATCGTCGACCGCGAGGCGGTCAAACCGTGTCTGGAGTCGCTGCCCGAGCGCGAGCGCACCATCCTGTACCTGCGCTACTTCCGCGGTATGACCCAGAGCCGCATAGCGGACCAGCTCGGCATCTCCCAGATGCACGTCTCACGTCTGCTCAGCGGCTGCTGCGCACGGGTGCGCGAGGAGGCACTGGCCGACACCGCCTGATGTCCCGGTCCGTCCTGCCGGCCCCCCGTCCGCGGGGTCGGCCGGCATCCGGCCGCCCGGCCGCTCATCGACCGGACGGCCGTTTGCGGTGGGCTCACTGCCGAACCCTCCCGGGAACGGTTTGGCCAGTGCGCCGACCCTTTCCGGACTATCCGCGAGAGGGTATTCGAAACACACTTCAGGCCGGCTGACTCACTATGGGCGACGGGAGGAGCACCCCAGAGCCATGAACGCAGGGACCTGCGTGGTGTGAGAAGGCGTCACTGCGGCGGCGGATCCTCGGGAAGCCGGGTGGGACCGTAGCGGTCGAGTGTCTCCTCCAGGAGGACGCGCACATGATCCGGCAGATCCCCGTTGCGTCCCCAGACGACTATCATCTCCGCGATGTTGCGCAGCTTGATGTTCGCGTGCTGGGAGACCTCCCGCAGCACCTGCCACCCCTCGTCCGGGGTGACATGCCCCAGGACGACGAGCATGCCGATCGCCTGATCCACGACCGCGTGGGAGCTCACGGCCTCCTTGAGCTGGCCGACCTCCTCCTCCAGCTGGAAGATCCGCTCCGAGTCCGGGCCGGTGGCGTCGGGCCCCTCATGCTCCGGACGGGCTTTCGAGGTCATCGTCCCCTCCGGGTCGGGTGGCGTGCGGCGATGTCGGGCTTCCTTCCCATCGTCACCATACGGCGATGTGTGTGCGAGCCGGGAAGGGGTACTGCGGGACCTGGCACCGGAGGTGAAGGTATGAGCCGTTCCGACGACCGGCCGAGCGCCTTTGACGCCACTCCGTTCCTGCCGCGTGACGGCGGCCTGGAAGCGTACCGGCGCGCCGCGGCCGGCTGCCGTGGCTGCCCCTTGTACGAGAACGCCACCCAGACCGTCTTCGGCAAGGGAGAGGTCTCCGCGCGGGTCGTGCTGGTCGGGGAGCAGCCCGGAGACCAGGAGGACCGCGCCGGGGAACCCTTCGTGGGCCCGGCCGGCCGCCTCCTTGACAAGGCGCTGGCGGAGGCCGGTGTCGACCGGGACACGGCGTACGTCACCAATGCGGTCAAGCACTTCAAGTTCACCGTCGCCGAACGCGGCAAGCGCCGCATCCACAAGGCGCCCGGTCTGCGCGAGATCTCCGCCTGCCGGCCCTGGCTGCGCGCCGAACTGGACCTGGTCCGCCCCGAGGTGGTGGTGGTCCTCGGCGCGACCGCGGGCAAGGCGCTGCTGGGCGGCTCCTTCCGGGTGACCAAGGACCGGGGGAGTCTGCTGCCGATGCCCGGCACCGACGAGGAGCAGTACGTCGTCGCGACCGTGCACCCCTCGGCGATCCTGCGCGCCGACGACCGGGAGGCCGCCTACGCGGGTCTGGTGTCCGACCTCAAGGTGGTGGCACGAGCGCTGAACGGCAATGCGTAGGGGGCCGGAGCGGCGGTCCGGCAGGCGGCACCTCGGACGGGTCAGCACAACGAGCGTCCCCGCTCCAAGGGCCGGTGCAATGGACGGGTGACCGCGCCCCCGGACGACTGCCTCGCCCGCAACGAATGGATCTGCGGGGAGTATCTGCGCACGCGCCGTCACATCCTGCTGGACGCGGTGCTCCAGCATCTGCAGCTGACCGCCCTGTCCGTGTCCATCGGCCTGCTTGTGGCCGTACCGCTGGCTGTGCTGGCGCGGCGCTGGGGCTGGGCGGCGAGTCCGGTCCTCGCCGCCACCACGATCCTCTACACGATCCCGTCCCTGGCGATGTTCTCGCTGCTGCTGCCGCTGTACGGGCTGTCGGCGGGGCTGGTCGTCGCCGGTCTCGTCCTCTACTCGCTCACCGTGCTGATCCGCAACCTCCTCGCCGGACTGCGCGCCGTCCCCGAGGACACCCGGCAGGCCGCGCTCGGCATGGGGTACGGACCGATCCGGCTGCTTCTCACCGTCGAGCTGCCGCTCGCCCTGCCCGCCGCCATGGCCGGGCTCCGCATCGCCACCGTCTCGGCGGTCTCGCTGGTCACGGTCGGGGCCATCGTCGGCTTCGGCGGGCTCGGGAACCTGATCTACGCGGGGATGAACACGTACTTCAAGGCGCAGGTGCTGACCGCGTCCGTGCTCTGCGTGGTGATCGCCGTGGTGGCCGATCTGCTGCTGCTCGCCGTGCAGTGGCTGATCACGCCCTGGGCCAGGGCGAGACCTGGATGAGGACTCTCGGCGACACCTGGGGCTGGCTCACCGATCCGGCCCACTGGACCGGCGACGAGGGCATCTGGCACCGGCTGGTGCAGCACCTCGTCCTGACCGCCGTCTGTCTGGCCGCCAGCTGTGTGATCGCGCTGCCGGTGGCGCTCGTCCTGGGACATCTCGGCAAGGGCGGCGCGCTCGCCGTCAACCTCTCCAACATCGGTCGCGCGGTGCCCACCTTCGCCGTGCTGGTGCTGCTGCTGCTCACCCCGGTCGGCACCTGGAGCGAGGGCCCGACCGTCGTCGCCCTGGTCCTGTTCGCCGTGCCGCCGCTGCTCACCAACGCCTATGTCGGAGTGCGCGAAGTCGACCGCGACGTGGTGCGGGCGGCGCGCGGGATGGGAATGACCGGCCTGCAGACGCTGCTCCGGGTGGAGCTGCCGCTTTCCCTGCCGATGCTCCTGAACGGGGTGCGGATCGCCGCGGTGCAGCTCGTCGCCACGGCCACGATCGCCGCGCTGGCGGGCGGTGGCGGGCTCGGCCGGATCATCACCGCCGGTTTCAATCTGGCCAGTACGCCGCAGGTCGTCGCCGGGGCCTTCCTGGTGGCCGGTTTCGCGCTGATCGTCGAAGGAGTCTTCGAGGCCGTCGAGCGGCTGGCACCGCGTTGGACCCGAGGCTCGCCGTGAGACGGTACGCGGCGCTGGCGAGCGTGCTGCTGGTCGCCGCCTGTAGCACGGGCCCCTCGCTGGAGACCCGCGGCCGGGTCACCGCGCCGCCCGGTGACAGCAGGCATCTGACCGTCGGCTCGGCCGGATTCACCGAGAGCGATCTGCTCGCTCATATGTACGCACTGCTGCTGAACCAGGCCGGATACAAGACGTCCATGCTGACCGTCGCCAACCGCGAACTGTACGAACCGGCCCTGGAGTCGGGGCAGATCGATGTCGTCCCGGAGTACGCGGCCACCTTCGCCGACTGGCTGGGCGCCAGGACCAACGGCGCCGGGGCGGCCCCCGCCGGCTCACCCGACCTCGCCGCCACGATGGCCGCCCTGCGGAAACTGACTGCTCCCCGCGGGCTCGTGGTGCTCGATCCCGGCCGGGCGGTCGACCAGAACGCCTTCGCGGTGACGCGGGCCTACGCCCGCGAACACAACCTGAGGACACTGAGCGACCTTGGCCGGTCGGGCCTCCCGGTCCGGCTCGCGGCCGGCGACGAATGCGTGCGCCGGCCGTACTGCGAACCCGGCCTGAAGACGGTGTACGGCATCGACGTCACCGGCGTCGATCCCAAGGGCGTCGGCACCACCCAGGCCAAACGTGCCGTGCAGAGCGGGCAGGACCAGATGGTGCTGACCACGACGACGGACGCGACCCTCGACGAGTTCGGCCTCGTCCTGCTCGCCGACGACAAGCACCTGCAGAACGCGGACTACGTCGTCCCGGTCGTCAACCGCTCCCGCGCGGGAGGCGAACGCGTCGCCAAGGCCCTCGGCGCTCTCAACTCCATCCTCACCACGCAGGACCTGGCGACGCTGAACCGGCAGGTGGACAGCCGGCGGCGGCTGCCCGAGGACGTGGCGCGCAGGTACCTCGAGGAGCGGGGTCTGCTGAAGTGACGGTGCGGGCGGCGAAAGCGCAGGCAGTGAAGCGGTCATGAGAACGGAAAGGTGTTCCCATCGGGCGGCAGGGCGGCCGCCGCGGCGCGGTAGAAAAGGCCTATGCCGCAGCGCGAGACCCGGTCGGGGGCCATGGACGACGTCGACGCGGTCACCCGGGCGGTCCTGACCGCGTCCCGGCTTCTGGTCGCGGTCTCGGCACGTTCCCTCGCCGAGGTCGAGGAGCGGGTCACCCTGCCGCAGTTCCGCATGCTGGTCGTGCTGGCCACCCGGGGTGCCACCAAGCTGGTCGGGCTGGCCGACCTGCTTCAGGTGGCGCCCTCCACGGCGATGCGCATGGTCGACCGGCTCATCGCGGCCGGGCTGGCCGACCGTCAGACCAATCCGGACAACCGCCGCGAGACGCTGCTGCGGCTCACCGAGGAGGGGCGGAACACCGTCGTCGACGTCACCGCCCGCCGCCGTGCCGAGGTCGCCGCGATCGTCGAACGGCTCACCCCCAGCCAGCGGGAGGCGCTCGTCGAGGCCCTGGCCGCCTTCAACGAGGCGGGGGGAGAACCGCCGGCCCCCGAGGCGGAGGATCCGGAGCCGTATCCGCTCGGCTGGGTGGTGGACGCCGGGTAGCCGCGGTACCGCCTCCGGCTCACTGATACCGGCTCCGGCAGCCGCGGATCAGCCGACCGTCGGACTGGGCGCGGGGGAGGCGGTGTTGATGTTCAGGTCGGGGCGGGGAGTGAGCACGACCATCGGGGCGCCCGGCTGCGGCGGCGGCGGAGTGAGCTGGTCCTTGGGCAGCTTCGGCGGGGTGGTCTCCTGGAAGAGGACCTGGTCGAAGTTGATCGTGCCGGTCTTCTCCAGCACGGTGATGTGGTCGAGCACGGTGTCGTTGGCCAGGTCGGCGAGCTGGCGCACGAGTGTGTTCTTGGTGGTGGCGCGGATCTTGGCGATGGCCGGGAAGATCTGCCCATGGGTGACGCGCATGATGTTGGCGGCGGTGATGTCGAACTGCTTGCCGGACTCGGCGTCCGAGGTCGCCACGAACTGCTGCTGCTGCGGAGTGGCCTGGTTGGGCAGAGTGATACCCAGCTCGGGGGCGATCTTGCGGCACATCGCGTCGAGTCCGGCGTGCCCGACGATCAGGTGCTTGCCGGCTTCCCGCATCTCGGGGGTGGAGCCCTTCTTCAGCGCGATCTCGCCCAGCGGGTACTCCCACAGTCCGGCGGAACGCACCTTGACCACGAAGTCGCGGTCCGCCTCGGTGAGCGGCCCGTAGCGGGTGTTGGCGATGACGCGGTCCGGGGAACTGGACGTGGTCTGGACGCCGATCATCGCGGGGTAGGCGAGGGCTGTGAGGGTCAGGCCCAGTGCGCCGGCCACGAAGACGGTTCCTGCCAAGTTGCGGGAAATGGGCATGCTCTCTCCAGAGGCGAACGGCTCGTACGCCAGGAGGTACGGACGGGCCGGGCGGATCCATCATTGCTCTGTGCAAAAAATTGCACGCTCGTGTGTGTCATGCGTCACAGGGGAGGTGGAGCGACGGGCGCGTGCCCGACTGACGCCCCCGAGCCGCAACCGGCCGCCCCGCGGCGGCTACGCGTCCGCCACCGAGTCGAACGGCACCTGCCCCCGTGGCACGCCGCGCGCCTCCGCGTCCACGGAGCGCCGCAGTGCCTCGTGGAGCTTGGCCGGGGTCAGGACGCCCAGGAAGTGTGCTCCGTCCAGCACCGCCACCCATCCGGCGTCGTGCTGGAGCATGACCCCGAGGGCCTGCTTCAGTGAAGTGCCCACGGGGACCCAGGAGTTCATCCGGTGGGCGTGGTCGCGCACCAGGCCGCCCGTGCCGAGTTCGCCGGCCCCGGCCCAGCCGTGCAGATCGCCGTCCGCGTCGAGGACGACCGCCCAGCGCGCGCCCTGCGCGTGCAGCCGCGCCGCAGCCCGCTCGGCGTGCTCGTCCAGCCGGGCGACCGGCGGCTGCTCCAGATCGCCCGGCTCGATCTCCGTCACCGAAAGCCGCTTCAGTCCCCGGTCGGCGCCCACGAATCCGGCGACATACGGTGTCGCGGGCCTGCCCAGCACCGCCCCCGGCGTGTCGAACTGCTCGATCCGCCCCTGCCCGTACACCGCGATCCGGTCGCCGAGCCGCACCGCCTCCTCGATGTCGTGCGTCACCAGCAGCACCGTCTTGCGCACGGCCGCCTGCATCCGCAGGAACTCGTCCTGCAGTTGCTCCCGCACCACCGGGTCGACCGCACCGAACGGCTCGTCCATCAGCAGGACCGGCGGATCGGCGGCCAACGCCCGTGCCACGCCCACCCGTTGACGCTGGCCGCCCGACAACTGGTCGGGGTAGCGCGGCCCGTACGTCTTGGGGTCCAGGCCCACGAGGTCCAGCAGTTCCTCGGCGCGCGCCCGGGCCCGCGCCTTCTTCCAGCCGATCAGGGACGGCACGGTGGCGGCGTTGTCCAGCACGGTCCGGTGCGGGAACAGACCCACTTGCTGGATCACATAGCCGATCCGGCGGCGCAGGCGCACCGGGTCGACGGCCGCGATGTCCTCGCCGCCCAGGAAGATCCGGCCGGACGTGGGCTCGACGAGCCGGTTGACCATCATGATCGTGGTCGTCTTGCCGCAGCCGGACGGTCCCACCAGCGTGACGAGCTCGCCCTCCGCGACCTCGAAGGACAGCTTCTCCACGGCCGTCGTACCGTCCGGATAGCGCTTGGCGACCTCCTCGAACCGGATCATTCCCTCACGCTAAGGGCGCCGGTCACTCCTCGCTCACCAGCACCACCTCAAGGGTGCGTGGACCGTGCACCCCTTCGACCCGGTCCAGTTCGATGTCGCTCGTCGCGGACGGCCCGGAGATCCAGGTCAGCGGGCGTGTAGGGTCGAGCCGCCGCAGAGCCTCGGGCACGGATGACACCACCTGCCCGGGAACGCGGACGACACAGATGTGATGGTCGGGGACGAGCGTGATCCGGCGGCGGCCCTGATCCGGGCCGCCGTCCAGCACGATGGTGCCGGTCTCGGCGATCGCCACCGCGCAGCCGGTCACCACGCTGTCGACGCGGTCCAGGTCGCGCGGCGTGTCGTCCGCGCGGTCGGGGACCTGCTCGACGCCGCTCAGGCTCAGCCAGTTCGACGGCAGCCCCGGCGGGACCAGCACGGTCCGGGCGCCGTGTGCGGAGAGCAGTCCTTCCAGGACCGACGGCAGCCCGGGAGCGTCGGCCCGGTGCACGAGTGCCCGGTAGTCCGCGAGGTTCTCGGCGAGCAGATCCACTGTCCGCGCGATGGAACGCTCGCCGTGCCGCGACAGATAACTGCGGGAAACGGCCTGCTCGTACGGCGCGTCGTCCTGTGCTACGTCCGCCAGCGCGCGCCGCACCCGGCCCAGGATCAGATCCCTGCTGCTCACTTCGTGTCCTTCCCGCCGTGCGTGCGCTGCCACCAGTCGCGGAAGGGTTCCGCGGGCACGGCCGGCAGGTCCCGGCTCGCGGTCCACGCCTTACCGGGGCCGGGCAGCGTCCGTGGATGGAGGCGGCGCGAGCGCGACGCGAGGCGCTGGCCGGTGCGCAGGGCGCCGGGGTGGGTGAAGGCCCAGCGGGCTGCGCGCATCGCGGCCCGCTCGGCGGCGTGTCCCTTGGCCGGCTTCAGGACCACCTTGTTGCCGGCCTGCGTCACGCTGCCGCCTTCCACGACCCGCTCTCGTAGATGGACCAGCACTTCGGGGATGTCGATGGCGACGGGGCATACCTCGTAGCAGGCTCCGCACAGCGAGGACGCGTACGGTAGTGAGGCGTCGATCTCGCTTTGCACTCCGCGGAGTTGGGGGCTGAGGATGGCGCCGATCGGGCCGGGGTAGACCGAGCCGTAGGCATGTCCGCCGGCCCGCTCGTAGACCGGGCAGACGTTCAGGCAGGCCGAGCAGCGGATGCAGCGCAGTGCCTGACGGCCGACCTCGTCGGCGAGGGTGTCGGTGCGGCCGTTGTCGAGCAGGACGAGGTGGAAGGTGCGCGGGCCGTCGCCTCCTGTGGTCCCGGTCCACGTGCTGGTGTAGGGGTTCATGCGCTCGGCCGTGGAGGAGCGGGGCAGGGTCTGCAGGAACACCTCCAGGTCCCGCCAGGTCGGCACGAGCTTCTCGATGCCGACGACCGAGATCAGTGTCTCGGGGAGGGTGAGGCACATCCGGCCGTTGCCCTCGGACTCGACCACCACCAGCGTGCCGGTCTCGGCGACCATGAAGTTCGCGCCGGAGACGCCGACCTTGGCGCGCAGGAACTTCTCCCGCAGGTGGAGGCGGGCTGCTTCGGCGAGTTCGGCCGGGGTGTCGGTCAGTGCTTCGGGGGCCGGGCGGCCCCACTCGCCCATCTGGCTGCGGAAGATGTCGCGGATCTCGCCGCGGTTGCGGTGGATGGCGGGGACGAGGATGTGCGAGGGCCGGTCCTTGCCCAACTGCACGATGAGTTCGGCGAGATCGGTCTCGTAGGCGCGGATGCCCTGGGCCTCCAGCGCCTCGTTCAGCCCGATCTCCTGGGTGGCCATCGACTTGACCTTGACGACCTCCGACTCACCCGTCTGCTTGACCAGTTCGGTGACGATCCGGTTGGCCTCGTCCGCGTCCGCGGCCCAGTGGACGGTGCCGCCCGCGGCGGTCACCGCCTCCTCCAACTGCACCAGGTAGCGGTCCAGATGCCGCAGGGTGTGGTCCTTGATCTGCCGGCCCGCCTCCCGCAGCGCCGCCCAGTCGGACACCTCCGCGACCGCTTTCGCGCGTTTGGCCCGGATGGTGTGCGTGGCGTGCCGCAGATTCCCGCGCAGCGTCCGGTTACCCACCGCCTCGTGCGCGGCCTTCGGGAAGGCCGGCATCCCGACGAACGTCCCGCTCATGCGATGCGTCCCTTCAACAAGACGACGGCACTCATACCAGTGACTGCTCTTCCGTGCCGGCCAGGATCTCCGCGATGTGCACCGGCCGCATCTCCGTGCCGAGCCGGGTCATGGTCCCGCCGATGTGCATCAGACAGGAGTTGTCGGCGGCGCACAGCACCTTGGCACCGGTCGACTCCGCGTTGCGCACCTTGTCGACACCCATCGCCGCCGAGACATCGGAGTTCTTCACCGCGAAGGTGCCGCCGAACCCGCAGCACTCCTCGGCCCCCGGCAACTCCACCAACTCCAGTCCCTTGACGGCCTGGAGCAGCCGAAGGGGCCGCTCGCCCAGCCCCAGGCTCCGCAGCCCGTGGCAGGTCGGGTGGTACGTCACCCGGTGCGGGTAGAACGCGCCGACGTCCGTCACGCCCAGCACGTCCACCAGGAACTCCGTCAGTTCGTACGTCTTCGGGACCACCGGCGCCAGCGTGGCCGCCAGCCTGTCGCCCCGCCCCTCCGCCCGCGCCCGCTCGCCCATCCGGGGATACAGCTCCCGCACCATCGCCCCGCACGACCCGGACGGGGTCACGATGGCTTCATAGTCCCGGAATACATCGGAGAACTTCACCGCGAGCGGCTCGGCCTCATGTCGGTAGCCCGTGTTGTAGTGGGCCTGTCCGCAGCACGTCTGCGCCATCGGGAAGTCGACGTCGACGCCCAGTCTGGTCAGGAGCTTCACCACGGCACGACCGGTGTCCGGATAGAGCGTGTCGTTGACACAGGTCAGGAACAGAGCGACACGCATCACGGCTCCTAGTGATCGGTCATCGGATCAGTGCAGCGTAATCCGCGGAGGCGGCCTCGGGGAGTCCCCGGCTCACGACAGGGTGAGCCGGACCTCGCCGTCCTCCACCACGATCATTACCAGGGGAGTGGGCCCTCGACGTCGAAATAGCCCCCCGTGGGGCCGTCCGGACCCACCTGTGCCATACGGACGATGATCTCGACGCCCTGCTCGACGGTCTGGACGCCGGTGTGGTGGTTCAGGTCCGTGGCAGTGTAACCGGGCTCCACCGCGTTGATCCGCATGCCAGGGAACGCCTTCGCGTACTGCACCGTGATCATGTTGACCGCGGCCTTCGACGCTGGATAGGCGACACCCGGGTAGGCGTACGTCGGCGTGCCCTCGGCGCTGACCCGGGTCAGCGAGGCCAGCCCGCTGCTCACGTTGACCACGACCGGGGCCGCGGAGCGCTGGAGCAGCGGCAGGAACGCGTGGGTGACGCGCACCAGGCCGAAGACGTTCGTGTCGAACTGCGTCCGCATCGCGTCGGCGGTCAGGTCCGCGGCTCCTGGCACGCCACCGTCCGGTGTCCGCGCTTCGATACCGGCGTTGTTGACCAGCACGTCCAGTCCGCCTTCGGCCTCGATCGACTTCGCCGCGGCCGCGACGGACGCGTCGTCGGTGATGTCGAGGACGACCAGGCGCGCGCCGAGTCGTTCGGCGGCCAGGCGCCCACGTTCGGCGTCCCGGCTGCCTATGTAGACCGAGTGGCCCGCCTCGAGCAGTCGGCGGGCGGCCTCGAATCCGAGACCCTTGTTCGCTCCGGTGATCAGTGTTGTCGTCATGTCTCAAGAGTCCGACCGCGGAGTGCGGTCAGCCAGGGACCCCGTCTTCCTGGGACTGCCGGTACCAGGATGGTTCGCGGCCGGCGGTGCACACTGGTGGGCATGACGACGGCGGAGTTCGGCAGGGCGGTGCGCCGCTGGCGTGACCGGGTCCCGCCGGAGGCGGCCGGGCTGCCCGCGGGAGAGCGCCGCCGCGCGCCCGGACTGCGCCGTGAGGAGCTGGCCCAACTGGCCGGGATCTCCGTCGACTACGTCACCCGACTCGAACAGGGTCGCGCCTCCCATCCGTCGGCGCAGGTCGTCGAGGCGCTGGCCAGGGCCCTGCGGCTGTCGGGAACCGAGCGCGCACACCTGTTCCGGCTGGCCGGTCTGGCACCGCCGGGCCCGGACACGGTACCCACGCACATCACGCCGAGCGTGCAGCGGTTGCTGGACAGACTGACCGGGACGCCCGTCGCGGTCTCCGACGCCTCCTGGACGCTGCTCATGGCCAACCCGCCGTACGCGGCCCTGATGGGCGATCCGTCCCGGTGGCGCGGCAACGAACGCAACGCCGTGTGGCGTCACCTGGTGGGCCAGGGCAACACCCGTGTCCGGCACACCCCCGAGTCCCGGCGCGCGTTCGAGGCCGCACTGGTCGCCGACCTGCGGTCGGCCGCCCACCGCTTTCCGGCCGATCGGCGGCTGCGGCGGCTGGTTGCCGAACTTCGGGCCGGCAGCGACCGGTTCGCCGAGCTGTGGGACTCCGGCACCGTCGGCCGCCACGAGGCCGCGCGCAAGACCATCGATCATCCCCAGGTGGGCACCCTGACCCTGGACTGCGACGTGCTCACCGTGGCGGGCTCCGACCTGCACATCATGATCTACACGGCCGATCCCGGCACCGAGGACGCCGAGCGCCTCGCCCTTCTCACAGTGCTCGGCACCCAGGAACTCGTCGGGTGACCGTGCCCGCTTGAGGTGAGGCCCGGCGCGCGTGTGCCTCCGAGGTTCCTCAGCCGCCCTCCTCCTCGTCGTCGCCTTCGTGCTCCGGCGGCTCCGGGCGATGGTCGCCTCCGGGGTCGATCCTCTCGACCATGTCGGCGAGCTGTCTGCAGGCCTGCTCGATCTCCCTCTGCGTCTGGTTGCGTTCCGTCACGGCCGCCCCGATCAGCAGCGCGGTCAGCGCGGCAGAGCCGTTGAACGCCTGCAGAGTGATCATGTTGGTGAGCAGGTCATTGTTTGCGAACGGTCCTGTGGCCCGGGCAGCGGCCACGATCGCGAAGGCCGACACGGCAAGGGCACAGGGTGCGGCTCCGGCCCGCTGGAAACGAAAGGCCGCCCAGATCAGCACCGGGAAGCCGAGGAACAGCAGCGGAGTGTGGGAGGCCTGGAGGATCCCGGTGCAGACGGTCGCCACCACGAGCAGTGACCCCTCCAGCCAGCGGGAGGCCGACACGTTCTTCGGCAGGTGTGCCGAGCGGAGCACGAGCAGCACCGGGGCGACGACCAGGACGCCCATCGCGTCACCGGTCCACCAGACCGACCACGTGGGCCAGAACTCACCGGAAGACAGCACCCCGGCGAGGAGCAGGGCGCCGGCGCCCACCGTCGGGCTGATGAGCATCCCGACGAAGGCACCGAGGAAGACCAGGGCGAGCGCATCCCGCAGACGGTCCATCGCCGTATGGAACCCCGCACGGCGAAGGAGCAGGTACGAGCAGATGGGCGCGAGCGTGTTCCCCGACACGATCGCGAGGACGGCGGGGAGCGACGGACCGAGCGAGATGTTGATCAGGAACGCGCCGAGTGCGATGCCCGGCCAGACCCGCAGGCCCAGGATGAGCAGGCCGGCCAGGGCGATCCCGGTCGGCGGCCACAGCGGTGTGACCTGGCCGCGCACGAGCTGTTGGAGGAGCCCCAACTTGCCGGAGGCGTAGTACAGCGCGGCGACGGCGCAGATCTCCAGCGTGGCCACACCGGCCCGCCGCAGCCGTTCACGCCGTGCGACAGCATCGGGAGGTCTCTCCATCGGCATCGCCCCGTAGTCCATGGTCCTTCGGTCCGGCCGGATCCACCACGCCAGCGGCGGTCCGCGGCTCGGCGGGTCCGCGGGGAACCGCCGCGATCTGGGTGGGCAGTCGGCCCGTCCCCAGGGACTTTCCGGTCCCTGGACCCGCTTAGAGCGTGCCTCAAGCCCGCGGTGTACGCAGGGCGAGGATGGCCATGTCGTCGTGGCCGTCGCTGGGGTGGTTGTCCGCGAGGGCCGTGACGAAGTCCTCCAGGGGCAGGGCGGCGTGGTCGGCGGCGAGCGCGGCGAGCTCGTCCAGGCTCTCGTCGATGGGGTGGCCGGGGTGTTCGATGAGCCCGTCGGTGAAGAAGACGACCGTGGTGTCCGGAGGGAGCAGACGGGTGTGGTTGGGGCGGGACTGCTCGAGGTCGACCCCGAGTGGCAGTCCGGGCTCCGCGAACAGGTATTCCACCCGCCGGTCCGGGCTCATCAGCAGCGGCGGGACGTGGCCCGCCGTGCTCCAGTGCAGCCGCCAGGCCGGACCCTCGGGTTCGATACGGGCCAGACTCGTGGTGGTGACCGGATTGTCGGTGATCGCCTGCATGGTGCGGTCGAGCTGGGCGAGGACCGAGCCGGGCGGACTGCCGCGTTCGAACAGCAGGGCGCGCAGCATGTTGCGGGTGCAGGCCATGGCCGCGGCGGCGTGCAGATCATGGCCGACCACGTCGCCGATGACGATCGCCACCACGTTGTCCGGCAGCAGCACGGCGTCGTACCAGTCGCCACCGAGACGGCTGGGCTCCGCGGCGGGCCGGTAGATGGCGGCGGCGGTGAAAGGCCGCAGATCGGGCAGGGTCGGCAGCAGAAGGCGCTGGAACTGTTCGGATGCGTTGCGTATCCGTTCGAACAGACGGACGTTGTCGATCGCGATGCCGGCGGCGCTGGCCAGGGCCACCAGGACGTGCTCGTCGTGGACGTCGAAGGACCGCCCGTCGTGCCGCTCGGAGAGGAGGAGATCGCCGTAGATATGACCGCGGGTGCGGACGGCGACCCCGAGCAGGGTGCGCATCGGCGGGTGTCCCGGGGGGAATCCGGCCGAGGCCGGGTGGGCCGAGATGTCGTCGACCCGCAGGGGTTCGGGGTGGCGGATCAGATACCCGAGGACACCTCGCCCGAGAGGGAGGCCGACCGCGTCCAGGTCCGCGCGTTCGCGCTCGGACAGACCGACGGCGATGAACTGATCCACGTGCTCGCCGGACTCGTCGAGCACTGCCAGCGCCCCGTAGCGTGCGCCCACCAGGTCCATGGCGGTGCGCACGATACGGTGCAGCACCGCGGGCAGCTCCACCTCACGGCTGATGGACACCACCGCGTTCAGCAGGCCCTCCAGCCGGTCCACGGCGGCGAGCAGGGCGCGCAACTGCTCGTCGATCCGGCCCAGCTCGTCACGCAGACGCATCCGCAGCGCGGGAAGGCTCGGGTGCTTCGGTTCCCTCGCCGCTTTGTCCCCTGCCATCACGAGCGCCTGTCTGCCCGCCGGCCGCGACGGATCCGCTCGTACAGCCACTCACGCGAGCCGTACATCCCGGCCTCCTGACCCGACCGTGATCACCAACACCATCGCGTGACACGCTCTGACATCCCGGACCGCCGATTACTCCGGAAGCGGCATGCCATGGTGCCCTGCCTTCCGGCCGGGGTCCGTGGGGGACGGACCCGGCCTGTGCGTCGTTCCGAGTCGGCGAAGCGCGGGCGCTCCGGCCGGCCTGTCGTCCGCCGACCCGCTCAGCGTCGATCTTTTCCGTCCGTCGAAACGACGGTACGCGGCGAGCGGATCGGCGGCGAGTTCCCGTTCGTCGCGGACGCCGATGAGGGGCGGTCACGCGTCGGTACCGCAGACCTTCATGAGTACGGCGTCCGCGTCGAGGGTGCTCCCGGACCGCTGTGCCTCGATCGGGGCGCCGCGGGCGGTGAGGGCCCGAGGGCGGCTCCCGCACGCTCGGGCGGTCAAAACCGGTTGAGCAGCCGGATGCTGATCGGAAAATTGAGCTTCGGGAGGGCAGGCGGCAGCATCCGGGCCGCTTGCGGACCGGATGTCGGGGTGGGTGAGTCAGGTGGATGCGGCTTCGAGGGTGACCTGGTGGCCGAGGGCCTGGAGTTGGCGCACGAGATCGCGGGTCTTGCGGGCAGGGTTGAGATGGCGCTGGTGCCAGTCTGCGCCGAGCTCCTGGTAGGAGGCGTCCGGGTCGTTGATCAAGTGCCAGGTGATAACGAGTATCGAGCGGGCCACGGCGACCAGGGCTTTCGCGTGTCCGCGGCGTTTGACGATGCGCCGGTAGCGGGCGCCGAGGAAGGTGTCGGTGCGGGCGGCGGCGTTGGCGGCCTCGCCCAACGCCCCCTTCAGCCAGGGGTTGCCCTGCCCGGCCGGGCCGGTGGTGCTCTTCGCCCCGGACTGGATCGTCCGGGGGCACAGCTTCGCCCATGAGACGAGGTGTTCAGGGGTGGGGAAGCGGCTCATGTCCGCACCGATCTCGGCGAGGATGATCTGCGCGGTCGCCGGCCCGATCCCAGGGACCGCGTCCAGCTTCTCGGCCAAGTCGCGGGCGTTCACGCCACCGGTGGACGGTCCCTCTCCCGAGCCGTCGTACGCAGTGGTGATCTCCTCCAGCGTGCAGGCGATGAGTCGGTCGAGTTCCCGGATCTGGTCGGTGAGGTGGTCGACGGTGCCCAGCAGCACCCTTAGCAGCCGTGCGTGATGGTCCTCGAACTGCCCGGTCAGAGCCTCAACCAGGGCCGCCTTCTTCTTGACCAGGTTGCCCTTCGCGAGGTCGGCCAGGGCGCGGGGGTTGCGTTCGCCGCCGACCAGGGCGTCGAACATGGCCCGTCCCGACATGCCGAAAAGGTCCGAGACAACGCCGGACAGTTTGATCTGCGCGTCTTGGAGGGCCTTGTCCACCCGGTGCTTGTGGCGAGTGCGCTCCTGGACGAACACGGTGCGGGTGCGGGTGAAATCCCGCAGCTGGCGGACCGGCTTGGGCGGGACGAACGAGGCACGGACCATGCCGCGTTCGGCGAGCTTGGCCAGCCAGACCGCGTCCAGCTTGTCAGTCTTCGGACGCCCAGGGACGTTCTTCACATCGCGCGCATTGACCAGCCAGCAGTCCAGTCCGCGGGCCTCCAATAGGTAGAAGAACGGACGCCAGTACGAACCCGTCGCTTCCATGACGACCCGCTCGACGCCCTGGCAGATCAGGCGGTCGCCGAGCTCCAGGATCGTGTTCGTGGTCGAGGCGACCGTCCAGACCCGCTGGACGCGCCGACCCTCGATGGTGTCGTGCGGGACGCGCAGGCAGACCATCCCTGACGCCTTCGCGATGTCGATCGCCGCGACCCGCCCGACCGTTCCGTCGTCGTGGTCTTCTCTCAACTCCTCCACCATGTACCCCCTGATGTGATGGCCGGGCGGGGCTGCCCGGGGAGCCTTGAGGGGTAACGGAGAAGCTGATCGGCGTGCTCAAGGCGACAGTGTGCGGCCCCTCGGACGGCTCCCTCACCAGACTCCTATGCGGGCTCACAGCCCAAACATCAAGCGGCGTCGGCGGACAGCCCCTGGACCGATTTTCACGTCCGCGAGGCGTCATCCGCAGGTGAACGGCTGACTCCTATGGCTGTCAAGCCGCTGGAGCCAGGTCGGTTTGATTGATTTGCCTGGTCGGTGTGCTGGTCAGTGCGCGGTAGACCTCGCGGGCGACGAATCGCTTGAGGCAGCGCATGATGTCTTTCTTGTTCAGCCCTTCCTTGGTGCGGCGTTCGACGTAGGTGCGGGTGCGTTCGTCGAAGCGCATGCGGGTGAGCACGATGGTGTGCAGGGCGTTGTTCGCGGCCCGGTCGCCGCCGCGATTGAGCCGGTGGCGGTGGGTGCGGCCGGACGAGGCCGGGATCGGCGCGACCCCGGCCAGGTGCGCGAACGCCGCCTCGGAGCGCATGCGTTCAGGGTTGTCGCCGGCCGAGGCCAGCAGCTGTCCGGCGGTCTCGGGGCCGACCCCGAACAGTTCCAGCAGGGCGGGGGCGGCTTGCTTCACCAGCGGCCCGATCTCGCAGTCCAGTTCGGTGATCTCCTCGTCCAGCGCCTGGTGACGGCGGGCGAGCCGCCGCAGCGACGCCCGGGTCGCCGCCAGCGGGTGGGACAGGTCGTCGCCGGGCCGCAACCGGGCGAGCGTGCGTATCAGCGCGGCCCGGTCCAGACCCGCGAGCTGCTCACGCAGCATCGCCGGAGCCGAGACCAGCAGGCCCCGGATCTGGTTCATGGCCTGCGTGCGGGCCTTGATGGCGCTGCGGCGGGCGATCCGCAGCACCCACACCGCCTCGACCACGCCGTCCCGGCTCTTGGGGATGCCCGTGGCGCGTCCGGACAGCACGGCCGTCGCGGCGGCGTAGGCGTCGATCGGGTCGGACTTGCCCTTCATCCGCCGCGTCTTGCGGTCCGGGCGGTCGACATCGATGACCGTGACGCCGGCGGCGGTCAGCACCCGGGCGAGCTCGGCGCCGTAGGCACCGGTTCCCTCCACCCCGGCCGCGACGAGCTCGCCATGCGAGCGCATCCAGTCCAGCAGGTCCCGGTAACCCCGGATGGTGGCGGGGAACTCCCGGTCGGCCAGGTGCCGGCCCACCGTGTCGATCACGGCCGCATGATGGGTTAGGCCGTGTGTGTCGACACCGCCGGTGATCTGCGGGCCGTCGTGCGTCATGCTGGTCATGTCCGTCCTTGTGGCGTGTCCGTTCCGAGGGCGGCACGCGCCGGTCGGGCGGGTGGACAAGACAGTGACGGGGCTTCTGGACCAAGCTCCTATAAGGTCACAAACGCCCGTCCGGCCGCGTGCATGGCGGCCCCGCCGATGAGCCGACAAATCCCAAACAGGACAGTCGATGGCGTCAGTCAGTAGGCGAGTCAGGCCCACCAGCAGAACCACCAGTCATATCCTCACTGTCATCCCTGAAGGAGCGGGGTCGGTCAAGTGGCTGTCTTGTCCGTCTTTCTGTCGGTCTTCGACCGGTTGAGGCCAGCGTGAAGCGCCGCACGACGCCAGGGTCGTCCGTGCCAGGAGCAGGGGTGTGAAGTTGTGTGTCTCGCCCCAACGGTGTGGTCACGTGGTGGGCAGGCTCGGCTGCCGGTCATCCCTTCGCGGGCACGCGTCCAGTCGGTGGGCTGGACGGGCCTCTGCATGGGGCGTTTCGCGACGGCCAACGGGATCTGATCAGACTAACGGCCACGCCGCCGCGGCGGGAGCCAGACAGAGAACGATCGCACACCGGCCGTGTTCCGGCCTGCTCACGCCGTGGCAGTCTTGGCCAGGCAGCGGACTTCGCCGTCGCGCAGGGCGTAGAAGACCAGGGTGAGCAGCTTGCGGGCCGCGGCGGTCTTGGCGGTGTTGCGGGCGCCGGAGCCGCGGCGTTGGGTGATGCGGTCCTTCAGCCGCCTCATCGGAGTGTCGGCGGAGCATCGCTGGACCGCTTCCACACAGGCCCAGCGCAGCAGCGGCGAGCCCTGTTTGGTGATCGGTCCTCGGTGGATCTTGGTGTCCGAGGCGCGGTGACGCGGGGTCAACCCGGCCCAGGAACACAGCTGTCCGGGACTGGCGAAGCGGGTGACGTCGCCGATCTCGGCGACCATCACGGCGGCGAAGATCGGGCCGACCCCGGGAATCGTCTGCACCGCGCGGTAGCCGGGATCACCGGCGAGTGACTGCGCGGTGAGCTTCTCGATGTCGCTGATCTCTCCGTTGAGGAAGGTAATCAGCCTCATCAGCGAAGCGACCCGCGCCCGGTAGGGGCCGTGCAGCGAGAGCCCTGCCAGCCAGTCGCCGCCGGCCCGGCCGAACAGATCGGTCACCGGCACGTGCAGGCAGACCTTGGCGAGGACCGCGTGGACCTGCGTCTTCGCCGAGGTGCGCGCGTTGACCAGCTTCTGGCGGTAGCGCACCAGCTCCCGTATCTCGCGGACGCGGGGCGGGGCGATCCATGCCTCGGGCAGGCGCCCCATGCGCAGCAGGTCGGCCAGGTCGGCCGCGTCCTTGTCATCGGTCTTGACCCGCCGGTAGGTGAACATCTTGACTCCGAGCGGATGCGCGAGATGGACCTCGGCCCCGGCCTCCGCCAGGGCGTCGGCGGCCCAGTACCAGCCGTAGGTGGCCTCCAGCACCACTTTCGGGTGCGGGCCTGCCTTGGCCATCTCTGCCTTCAGCGCGGCGGGACTGTTGTCGATCCGTACCCGGCCCAGCCGCTGCCCCTCCGGGGTCATGCGCAGCAGCACCGAGCGACGGGCATGCAGGTCCATACCCACGACCTGGGGTCCGCCGTAGGCTTGCTTACGGTCCATCGGGGGCCTCCTGCCTGTGGACGGTTGATTCTTCTCCTGGACCGAGCATCGTCCGCACCCGGCCGGAGCGGGAGGCCCCGCTCCTTCATCGCATCAGTAGAGGTTTCTTGATCCCCGGCCCACGGCACCACAGGATCGTGTGCTGAACTGGGACGCGGCCTGGAAATCCGTCCGTCCCCGGGAGCACTGTTGAGCCTCAGTTACCGCCAGCCCGGCGTCGTCCTGACCGATCGCCGTTTCACCGTGCCCCTCGATCACGACGATCCCGGAGGCGAGACGATCGAGCTGTACGCGCGAGAGGTCGTCGCCGCGGACAAGGCGGACGCCGGCATGCCCTGGCTCGTCTACCTCGAAGGGGGCCCCGGCTTCGGGGCGAATCGTTTCATCGGACAGCAGGCATGGCTCGGCCGGGCCCTCGAGGAGTACCGCGTCCTCCTGCTCGACCAGCGCGGCACCGGCGCTTCCACGCCCGCCAACCGGCAGACGCTCCCGCTGCGCGGCGGCCCCCGCGAACAGGCCGACTACCTTGCTCACTTCCGCGCGGACTCCATCGTCCGCGACTGCGAGGCGATCCGCCCGCAGGTCACCGGTGGCGACCCGTGGACGGTCCTCGGCCAGAGCTTCGGTGGCTTCTGCGCCGTGAACTACCTCTCGACCGCCCCGGAGGGACTGCGCGCGGCCCTGATCACCGGCGGCCTGCCCTCCCTCGACGCGCACGCCGACGACGTCTACCGGGCCGCGTACCCGCGTATCGAAAGCAAGGTCGCAGCGCACTACGCCCGCTACCCGCAGGACGTGGAACGCGCCCGCCGCATCGCGGAGTACGTGCTCCAGCACGAGCCCGTCCTCAACGGGGGCTACAAGCTCACCGTGGAGGCCTTCCAGTCCCTCGGCATCCTCCTCGGCGGCGGCGAGGGCACCCACCGCCTGCACTTTCTTCTGGAGGGCGCCTTCGTCAGGACCGCTCAGGGCTTCGAACTCTCGGACGCATTCCAGGAGCAGGTGCAGGGCCTGCTCTCGTACGCGGGGCACCCGCTGTACGCACTGGTCCACGAGGCGACCTACGGCCAGGACGAGCGGCCCACCGGCTGGTCCGCGGAGCGGATGCGCGGTCATTTCCCGCAGTTCGACGCCGCGAAGGCGCTCGCGGGCGACGGCCCGGTCCTGTTCACGGGCGAGTCCGTGCACCCGTGGACGTTCGAGACCGACCCGGCGCTGCGCCCGCTGCGCGAGACCGCCGACCTGCTGGCCGAGCGCACCGACTGGACGCCCCTGTACGACGCCGCCCGCCTCGCCGCCAACGAGGTGCCGGTGGCCGCGGCGATCTACCACGACGACATGTACGTCGACGCAGCGCACTCCTTGCAGACGGCCCGTACGGTCCGTGGTCTGCGCACCTGGGTCACAAACGAGTTCGAACACGACGGCGTCCGCGTGAGCGGCCCCCGCGTCCTGGACCGTCTGCTGGCGCTGGCGCGGGACGAGGTCTGACGGAGGACCGGGCCGGATGATCCGGGGCGGTGCCCTGGTCACCGCACTGATCCCTGGCAGCGCCGCCCCTCCACTCCGGCCGACGGGCGGCGGCACTAGTCTGCGGCCATGACGGAGCCGCGGAAGGACCGACTCGCACCCATGCCCGACGACTGGCGGCGAGCCCTCGCCGTCGTCGCCCATCCGGACGACCTCGAGTACGGCTGCGCGGCGGCGATCGCCGGATGGACCGACGGCGGCCGGGAGATCGCGTACCTCCTCGCGACCCGCGGCGAGGCGGGCATCGACTCGCTCGAGCCCGCCGTGTGCGGACCGTTGCGTGAGCGGGAGCAGCGGGCGAGCGCCGCGGCGGTCGGGGTGTCGACCGTGGAGTTCCTCGACCACCGTGACGGGGTCGTCGAGTACGGCGTCGCCCTGCGCCGGGACATCGCGGCCGCGATCCGGCGGCACCGCCCCGAGCTGGTCCTCACCCTGAACCACCGTGACACCTGGTTCGGGACGGCCTGGAACACGCCGGACCATGTGGCCGTCGGACGGGCCACGCTCGACGCGGCGGCGGACGCCGGCAACCGGTGGATCTTCCCGGAGCTCGCGGAGCGGGGCCTCGAGCCCTGGAACGGCGTCCGCTGGGTCGCCGTCGCCAGTTCCGCGACGCCGACCCACGCCGTGCGGGCGGCGCCGGGCCTGGAGCGAGCGGTGCGCTCGCTGCTGGAACACCGCACGTACCTGGAGGCGTTGACACAGGAGGACCCGGAGACATACGCACGGTCGTTCCTGACCTCCCATGCCGAGGCCGCGGGCGAGCGGTTCGGCGGCGAACCGGCCGTTGCGTTCGAGCTTTTCGGCCGCTAGCCGGTCAGGTTCCGAGGGAGTGCCGGAGCCGTGCTTCGATCGTCTTCTGCGCCCATGCCGACGGCATTTCGAAACGGGGATCGATGGACGACAAGGAACTGCTGGCCGAGCGCTTCCAGACACATCGCGGGCATCTCAGGGCCGTGGCCTACCGGATGCTCGGCTCGCTGAGCGAGGCCGACGACGCCGTACAGGAGACGTGGCTGAGGCTGAGCCGCTCCGATGTGAGCCAGGTGACCAACCTCGCCGGCTGGCTCACCACGGTCGTGGGCCGGATCTGCCTCGACATGCTGCGCTCCCGCACCGCGCGCCGTGAGGAACCCATTGCGGACGCCTTCGTCCCCGACCCCGTCGTCACCCTGCTGGAGCGTGTGGATCCCGAAGGGGAGATGCTGCTCGCCGACTCGGTCGGGCTGGCCCTCCTCGTGGTGCTGGAGGCACTGGAGCCTGCCGAGCGCCTCGCCTTCGTGCTGCACGACATGTTCGCCGTGCCCTTCGACGACATCGCTCCGATCGTGGGGCGCACATCGGTTGCCACCCGGCAGCTGGCCAGCCGCGCCCGCCGACGGGTGCAGGGCGCGGAGCCCGTGTCCGATCCTGACCTCGGTCGGCAGCGCGAGGCGGTGGAGGCGTTCCTCGCGGCCTCGCGCGCCGGCGACTTCGACGCCCTGGTCGCCGTCCTCGACCCCGAGGTGGTGCTGCGGGCGGACTCCGGCCCGCTGGTGCGCGGTGCGGCCGCCTCCAAGGTGGTGCGCGGCGCGGCCACCGTCGCCAAGGGGGCGCTCATGTTCCGGCGGTACTCCCGGTACGCGCGGCTCGCCCTGGTCAACGGCGCCGTCGGCGTCGTCACGGCGCCCGAGGGCCGGCCGGTGTCGGTCATGGGCGTCACTGTCGTGAACGGCAGGATCACGGGCATCTACATCCTGTCGGACCCCGAGCGGCTGGGGCGGCTCGGCCTCACCACGACGGGGTCCTGACCCTGGGTCAGGCCCCCGTCCTCGCCGTCGTGCGCAACGGGGCCACGGTCCGGCCGTCGGGCAGCAGTTCGCCGGTGTTGTCGAAGACGATGGTGCCGTTGCACAGCAGGTTCCAGCCCTGCTCGGGGTGGGCGGAGACGACCACGGCGGTGTCGTGGTCGGGCCGGTCGGCCGATGGGCACGGAGGCAGGTGCGCGCACATGACGTCTCTCCAGGGTCGTACGACGTGTACCTCCGTGGTAGCGGAGTTTGTTGTCGTACGGATGAGTGGACCGCCACGGGCAGGAGACTCCACGGTGAGCTTTCCCTCAGGGCGGGCGCCGGCCGGGCTCAGGAGTGCATGCCTCCCGGCGGCGCCGGCAGTCTGCGCTCGAGGTCCCGCAGGTCCTTGCCGATGGAGGAGCGGACCTGCCTCGCCATGATGGGCGCGGCCAGACGGTAGTGGCGACCGGCCTTGCCCCGGACCCGGATACGAGCCAGTGTGCCCTGCGGGTGGGCGGCGAAGGTGTACGTGACGTGCATGGGCATCGGGCCCGCCACGGACACCATGTCGAGCAGTTCCGGTGGGTCGTACGCCGCGACGCGGAGCACGTAGTCGATGCGCCTGCCGAGGAAGTACGCGGTGCGGGTGACCTCGGCGCCGACGCCGAAGCCGCCTGCGTCCGCCTCGCGGGTGAGCTCCGCCGTGCGGATGCCCTGGGTCCACTCGGGATCGTTGCGCCAGTCCATGGCGTACGCGGCCACTTCCCCGGGTGGCAGCCGGATCACGCGTTCCGCTGTCTCGTCGATCGTCACACCGGTTCCGATGCCTTGTCGTCGGGGGTCCTCTCCGTGATCAGTTGTGCCACTCAGGGTTCCTCCCGCTGGCGGCGAGCGCACGCTGGAAGGCGCGGGCGCCGGCGGACTCCGGCACGGGCGGTGCGTAGCCGCCGGTGGAGCGGGCCTGTTCGGCGATCTGCTCGACGACACCGAGGGTGACCCGTGCGGTGTCCTCGCCGAGCGTGAACGGCCGGCCGGTGGCGCGGGCCAGGTCCCAGCCGTGCAGGGCGAGTTCCTGCAGGGTGATGGCGGCCGCGAAGCCTGCGGGCATCTCTCCCGGACCGAACTCGCAGACTCCCTCGTACGCCGCGGGGTCGGCCCATGCCGCCGCCGCCAGTACGGCCGACTCGGCGACGAGCGCCGGCATCGCCGTGGAGACGTCCTCGTCCGGGACCAGCGGCTCCTTGCGGGCGGCCCGCGCGGACGACATGAGTGTCCCGCCGAGGTGGTCGAGAAGTTCGGCGACGGTGAACTTCTCGCACGGGGTGGGGTCGCCGAGCTGCTCGGTGCCGATGCCGGCGGCCATGGCCGCGACGGCGTCGGCACATTCCTTGATGGCGGGGTACAGCGTGCTGTGCTGGGACATGGTGTTCCTCCTGGGGTGTGCCGGTGGTTCCGGCGGGGGTCGGTGCGGGGCGGGGCAGGTGACGCGCAGTCGGGTCAGCCGGCGAAGAAGGGCGCGGGCTCGCCCGTCTCGGCGTAGGCCTTGAGCTGGACGAACTTCGTCGCCCAGCCGTAAGTGAAGTCCCGGTAGGCGTCGTCGACCGCGGGGAATCCGCTGTGCGTGAAGCGCAGGGTGACACCGCCCTCGGTGCGCGGCAGGACCTCGTAGGTCTGGACGGTGCCGGTCCAGGGGCCGTTCTCACCGGTCAGGACGAGCTGCTTGGCGGGTTCCGCCTGCGTCACCCGCAGCCGCCACGGCTCCGGCACGCCCGGGAAGCCCAGTTCGTGCACACCGCCCACGGCCTCGTCGGCGGTGGCGGTCGTGGTGAACCAGCCGCGGATCCCCTCGGTCGTGGAGATCGCCGTATACACGGCCTCCGGGTCGGCCTCGATGTGCAACTGCATGGCGATGTCGGCCATGGCACGTGCTCCTTACTCCAGTCGATGCGTTTGCTTTAGCTGACACTAAAATGACATGGCACTCGATTGCAAGCTGTAGTGGTGGCTAAAATGATGTCCGTGGATGCGGTACGGGCGGTCGCTGAACCCAGACGGCGCGAGATCCTTCGCCTGGTCTGGGACGCCGAGCTGTCCGCGGGCGAGATCGCCGAGCGGTTCGACGTCACCTTCGGGGCGGTCTCGCAGCACCTCAAGGTGCTGCGCGACTCCGGCCTGGTTACGCTGCGCCAGGAGGGCAAGAAGCGCTTCTACCGCGCCGACCGTGAAGCCATGGGCCCGCTGGCCGACTATCTGCAGTCCATGTGGGCGGCCAGACTGGACACGCTGGCCGAGCTGGCGGAGGCGGCCGAGCGGGCGGAGCGTGAGGGGCCCGGGAACACCGAAGGGGCGAACGCTTGAACGCTAACGAGGTCACCGTGGAACGGCTCATCGCCGCCCTGCCCGAGACGGTGTTCTCCTTCTTCACCGACCGGGACAAGTGGCTGTGCTGGATGGGCAGCGACGGGGAGTTCGACTTCCGGCCCGGTGGCGCCTACCGGACGACCGTCACCGGTGAGAACGTCGCGCAGGGCCACTTCGTCGAGGTCGACCCGCCCACGCGGCTGGTCTTCACGTGGGGCTGGGCGGAGGGCGGAATGCCCGTGCCGCCGGGCTCCACCACCGTGGAGATCACCCTTCAACCGGTCGCCGCGGGCACCCTGCTGCGTCTGGTCCACCGCGACCTGCCCTCGCCGGAGGCGCGTGCCGGGCACGAGGAGGGCTGGGTGCACTACGTGGACCGGCTGGTCACCGTGGCGACGGGCGACGACCCGGGACCCGACGAATGGATGTGAGTCGGCGCAGGCCGCTCGGCCCGGTGCCCGGGCCCGCTGCGTAGCCCGGCCGCTGCCGCGGAAAAGGATTTCCGCGGCAACCGCCGACGTCATTAGCATGGACGGCATGCACGCTTCCCCCACCGAGCCGTCCGAGCTGCGGGCCGACTGCGGCCGCTGCTTCGGCCTGTGCTGTGTCGCACTGCCCTTCGGCCGCTCGGCGGACTTCGCGATCGACAAGGCCGCCGGCACGCCCTGCCGGAATCTGCGGGACGACTTCCGCTGCGGGATCCACTCGGAGTTGCGGCAGCGCGGCTTCTCGGGCTGCACGGTCTACGACTGCTTCGGCGCCGGGCAGAAGGTCTCCCAGCTCACCTTCGGCGGTCAGGACTGGCGGTCGGGCGGGCCGGAACACGCCCGGCGGATGTTCGACGTGTTCCCCGTCGTGCGCCAACTGCACGAAATGCTCCGGTACTTGACCGAGGCCCTCACCCTGCCTGCCGCCCGGCCGGTCCACGGCGACCTGCGTCGCATGCTGGCGAGCACCGAACGGCTCACTCTGCAGAGCCCGGCGGAACTGGGGGAGTTGGATGTGGACGCGCACCGGCAGCAGGTCGGCGCGCTGCTGCTGCGCGCCAGTGAGCTGGTGCGCTCGGGAACGGGGCGCAGCACCAAGGACCGGCGGGGCGCCGACCTCGTCGGCGCCCGTCTGCGGGGCGCGGATCTGCGCGGCGCGGGACTGCGCGGCGCCTGCCTCATCGCCGCCGACCTCACGGGTGCCGATCTGCGCGGCGCCGACCTCATCGGCGCGGACCTGCGCGACGCGGATCTCACCGACGCCGACCTGACGGGCGCTCTCTTCCTGACGCAGCCCCAGATCACCGCGGCCCGGGGCAGTTCGGGCACCCGGCTGCCGGCATCAGTCACGCGCCCCGGTCACTGGGCAGCCCACCTCTGACCGCGCCTCGGCGACGGCCCCCGGACGGCACGGCGGCGACGCGGGGCGGCGCTCGAGGCGCAGCCGAAGCCCCTCGGGCATCAGTGTCAGCCGCTCCGCCACCCGCAGCCGGTAGCCCGGGTCGGGATGCAGGTCGTAACGGCGCAGCAGCAGACCCAGCACCAAGGTCGCCTCGTGCAGCGCGAACTGCCGCCCGATGCAGGCCCGCGCCCCGGTCCCGAACGGCTTGAAGGTGTGCGCGGGACGTGCCCGTACCGCCTTCGCGTCGAACCGCTCGGGGTCGAAGCGCTCCGCGTCGGGCCCCCACACCTCCGGATCCCGGTGCAGCATCGACGTCAGCACCAGTGCCCACGCGCCTTCGCGCATCGGATGCGTGCCGTCCAGGACGGTGTCGTGCCGTGCCTCCCGCGCGAAGGCCGGTGCGGTGGGCCACAGCCGCAGTGACTCGTCGAGGACCCGGCGGACGTACCGCAGCCTGGCGACCTGTTCGTAGCCGGGGCGTGCGGCATCGCCCCAGACCTGGTGCACCTCCTCGCGGGCGCGGGCGGCGACGTCCGGATGGCGGGACAGGTAGTGCAGGGCGAAGGAGAGTGCACCCGAGGTCGTCTCATGGCCGGCGACCAGGAACGTGATGACCTGGCGACGGATGTTCTCGGGCGCGAGCCGCTCCCCGGTCACCGGATGCGCGGTGTCCAGCATCCGGTCCAGCAGGTCCCCCTCGCCGCCGGCGGCGCGCCGCGCGCGGACGACGTCGTCCACCGTGCGGTTGAGGTAGGCCATGTCCTCCTCGTTGCGCCGGGCGGCGCCGCGCAGCAGCAGGGGTGTCAGCGGAACGGGAACGAGGTTGCGGCGCTGCGCGAACGTCAGCGTGCCGATCAACGCGGTGACGAAGGGGTGCGGCCGCGGCCGCTCGAAGGAGCCGAAGTCGTGCCCGAAACCGGTGCGCGCGATCGTCTCCAGCGTCAGCTTGGTCATGTCGCCGGGCACGTCCACGGTGTTGCCTGCGGCCTGTTCCGCGTCCCAGCGGTCGAGCAGCCGCCCGGCGACATCCAGCATCATCGGGTGGTAGCCCGCCATCGCCTCGCGGCTGAAGCCGGGCGCCAGGACGTCGTGCGCCAGCTGCCAGTTGGGCTCGTGGTTGTACGCCGTGAACAGTCCGTCCCCTGCGACCGGCCGCAGATTGGCGACGCCCAGGCCCACGTGCTTGGCGAACCGCGATTCGTCGGCGAGATCGGCCGCCGGCCCTCCGCCTCCGACGAACACGATCTCCCGGCTGAAGAACCTCCGCCGGAAGATCGGCCCGAGCAGACGCCCGAACCGCATCGAGTCCTGCACCGGCTTGCGTCTGTCGGCGCCGAGCACATCGCCGGCGAACGGGATCCGGCGCGGCGGGTGCGGAATGCGCCAGAGCTCCGGCCAGCCCAGCTCCGCGCCGCGGAACCCCTTGGGCGGCGCGGTCGCCGTCGTCTGCGCCATGGCGCCATCTCCCTCGGTGCGGCGGAGCGCAGAGCACGTCCCGCCCGTGTTGTACGTGGGTTCAATAGCGGATTCAGTGTGATCCCGCTGTTGAACCGACGTCAAGTACAGTGCGGACATGGCTGCGAACCAGGGGGAGCGCACACGCCGCCGGCTCACCACCGAGGAGCGCAGGGAGCAGCTCCTCGCCGTCGGGGCGCGGCTGTTCTCCGAGAATCCCTACGACGACGTGTGGATCGAGCAGGTCGCCGAGATCGCCGGTGTCTCGCGGGGGCTGCTGTACCACTACTTCCCGACCAAGCGGGACTTCTTCGCGGCGGTCGTGGAGCGGGAGAGCGAACGGATGCTGCGGATGACGGCGGCCGTTCCGGGGGTTCCGCTGCGCGAGCAGCTCGCCGCGGGCCTCGACACCTTCCTGGCGTATGTCGAGGAACACGCGCACGGTTTCCGCGCCTTCCATCGCGCCGACGCGGCGGGGGACCAAGCCGTGCGGAAGGTCTACCAGCGGTCGCTCGCGGCGCAGGAGCAGCAGATCCTGGCGGTCCTCGCGACGGACCCGGAGTTCGGCGGAGAGCCGGAGGAGCGGCCCGAGCTCAGGATCGCCGTCCGTGGCTGGCTGGCCTTCACGACGGCGGTCTGCCTGGAGTGGCTGCGGGGTGCCGGCCTGACCCGGGAGCAGGTGCGCGACCTGTGCGCCCGCGCACTGCTGGGGGTCGTCGCGCGCTGACGGATGCGTCCGGATGCCGGCCCGGTCCGGGTTGGCGCACACCCCGATCTCCGATAAGTTAGGCAAGGCTTACCTAAGGAGGTTGGGAATGGGTGACCGTCACGCCTGGACGGCCGCGCCCGCTGCGGCGGAACGCGCCCGGTCGGTGCTGGCAGCCGCATGGTCCTGCGCGGTGACAGCGGAGAGCGGCCGGGAGGAGTTCGTCGGCGCGCACACCGTCACGGCGGACGGCAGGGTGCTGCTGCACCTGCCGGAGGACAGCGTGCTGCCGGCCGCCGCGATCTGCGCACCGCGCGGAGAGCCCTCTGCGGTGTTGGAGTTCGCCGATGTGGCGCCCGTCCCCGTACGGTCCCGCATCCGCGCGCGGCTCTGGCTGGCGGGGCAGTTCACGGCGGAGGAGGGACACCTGGCGTTCCAGGCGACGCGCATCGCGCTGCGCTGGGCGAACGGCGTGGTCGTCGTCGACCCCGAGGAGTACGCGTCCGCCGAGCCCGACCCGCTGGCCGCGGCCGAGTCCGGGCTGCTCACCCATCTGGCCGACGCCCACCCGGACACCGTCGAGCGGCTCAGCCGTCTGGTCGACCCCGACAGCCTGCACGGCGCCGTACGCGTACAGCCCCTCGCCGTGGACCGCCATGGCCTGACGCTGCGCATCGAGCGGGTGCAGGGCCACGGTGACGTACGTCTGACCTTCCACAAGCCCGCCGACGACGTGGCCCAGCTGACCGAACGGATGCATGTGCTGCTCGGGCAGGCCGCCCGGGTCAGCTGCCCCCGTGCGCTACAGCGGTACCGTGCAGACGGCGATCGGTGAGGCGAACGGCTCGCCCGCGAGGCTCAGTTCGCCGCTCGCGCGGTCGACGTGGAACACCGTGACCGTGCTCGACCGCTGGTTCGCAGCGAACAGCAGCCGGCCCTCGGGGGAGAGCGCGATATGACGCGGGAAGTCCCCGCCCACCGGCACACTGTCCAGCAGCCGCAGCGCGGCACCGCCGTTCTCGATCGCGTACCGGGTCAGGCTGTTGTGCCCTCGGTTGGCGAGATACGCGTACGCCCCGTCCGCCGTGACCGCGAACTGCGCCGGGTAGTTCGTGCCCGTGCCAGTGCCCGTCGACTGTGGTCGCCCCGGGCTGAGGCGCCCGCTCGCCGGGTCGTAGGCGCAGACCACGGCCGTGTTGTCGACCTCGTTGGCCAGATAGGCGAAGCGGCCGTCCGGGTGGAAGGTGAGGTGCCGCGGGCCCGCGCCCGGCCGGGTGCGCGCCCGTGAGACCTCGGTGAGCGTGCCCTTGGACGGGTCGAGTCGATAGGTGTAGACGGTGTCCGTGCCCAGGTCCACGGCGAGGACGTGGCCGCCGTCGGGGCTCGTGATGACCTGGTGTGCGTGTGGGCCCTGCTGACCCGGCCCGGGCGGCGGGCTGGAGTGCGTGACGAGATCGGTGCGCTCCCCCGGCGCGCCCGACGCCTCGATGGGATGCACGGCCACGCTGCCCGAGAGGTAGTTGGCGCTGAGCAGCCATCGGCCGCTCGGGTGCACGGACACATGACAGGGGCCCGCCCCTCCGGTGCTGCGGCTGCCGAGGATCTCGTGTCCCGGCAGGCGCACCGCCGTCACCTTGCCGTCCTGCTGCTCGTCGACGGCGTAGAGCGTGCGCCCGTCCGGGTGCACCGCGAGGTAGGACGGGTCGGCCACCCCGGTCACCGTCCCGGCGCCCGTGATCCGGCCGGTCTCCGGGTCGTACAGGGCGAGGCCGATGCCCTGGCCACCGCCCTCGGCGGAGGTGTACGTGCCGATGAACAGCGGGCGGGGACCGGAGGGTCGGCGCGGCGGTGCGCTCGCCCTTTCCGGCTCCTCAAGGGGCGCGTCCTGCGGCTCGCGGGGTGCCACGGGGGCGGGGATCGTCGTGACCGCGACGGCGGCCGTGGCCGCACCGAGGAAACGGCGTCTGCTCCAGCCCCCGCCGAGGGAACCCCGCGACGGTTCCGCACCCGTGACCATGCCCGCACCTCGAGAGTCGTCGGCTCAGCTGTGACTGCCACCTTGGCGGGTACCGAGCCATGTCTGCAAGGCGGGCGATCATCGCTGCGCCAAGGACGACGCCTGCCTACCAGTCACCGTCCTGGACAGGCTTGCCCGGGAGATCACCGAGCGGCTTCACCTGGTTCGGGGAGGGCTGCTGCCAGGGCTCGTGGTCGTCGCCGAGCCAGTCGCCGACCGGCTTGACGCCGCCGAGCTCGTCCGTGGGTGCGAGATCCTCGCCGTCCTGGTCGTAGTAGTCGAACCACGGCAGTCCGGCCTGTGTGTACGCCGCCCGGTCCACCGGAGACGGCGGGGGCGCCTCACCCGTGATCCGGCGCCACTCCGGAGGCGTCACCAGATGCACGAACACCCGCCCGGCCGGTTCATCGGCCCAGCTGCCCGCCCGCCAGTCGTCCTGGTAGACCTCCTGGCGCATCGAACCGCCCACGCCCAGCCCCATGGCAGGGGCGCTGCGCGGCGCACCGCCCGGAGCGGCCGCCATCGCGGGGGCCGCGGGCATGGCGCCCGGAGCGGGGGGAGCTCCGCCGTAGGGCCCGGCCGACAGGTGCGTCTGCATCGCCCGCGCCCGCTCGCGCCTTCGCTGCTTCTCCTCCCGCCACTTGGCGAGCGGCTTCTCCTTGAGCGGGAAGGTCTGCAACTGAATGCCGCCCCACACCTCCTCGCCCGTGACCTGGCCCTCGACCGTGGCACCGAGGCCGAGCGGGACCGCGACGAACTGGCGGACCGTCCCCTTGCCGGAATTGATCCCGTCGAGCCACGGCTGGCGCGGCAGCACCACGTAGTTCTGCGGACGGCGGCCCAGGCCGGAGCTCCAGGGCCTGCCGGAGACCGCGCAGACCTTGCCCACCCCCACCTGCAGCGCGGCCGGTTCCGACGCGCCGAAGCTCAGCCACATGGCTTCGCGCAGATACACCGGCAGCATCACGCCGCCGCGCGCCCGCCATTCGGCGGGGACCATCCCCGCGTGGTCCTCGACCCGGCGGACCGGGAACTCGCCGAGGCCCGGCGGCAGCGGATGCGTACCCGTCTCCCGCAGCCGCAGCGTCCGCATGAACCGGACCCGCACACCCCCGGGCAGCACCAGTGAGTTCCCGTCGATCCGCACCGCGTCCATGCGTCCCCCTTGCCGTCCGGCCGTCCGTCCTCACCTAGAACGTCAGGGCGGTCCCGGACGGTTCCGGCCCGGCAGAACACCGCGCAGCCGTCCGCGCACACGGTCCCGCAGCCTGGTCAGACGCGGGTTCCGCTCGCGCTGCTCCCGGGTGCCCCGGTCCAGCTCCTCCAGCAAACGGCGGGTGCGGTGCTCGGTGTCCATCTCGTCCAGGATGCGGTTGACCTCGGTCAGGATGGCGCCGTGGAACTGCCACTGACGGGTGTCCCGCTGGACCTCCTCGAGGAGCAGCTGAGCCAGTTTGTCGCGGGTCGCGCCCGCCGTCACCAGCTCCTCGGCGAGCCGGGTCTCCGCGGACTCGGCGCTGCGGCTGACGTCGGTGGTGACCAGCACGGCGAAGCTGACCACGGCGTCGCCGATCTCCGACAGCAACCGCTCGAGCGTCGCCCCGATCTCGGGCTCGAACAGCGCCTCCGGCTCCCGCTCCTTCGCCAGGTCGGCGAAAGTCCGGGCGATCACCCGCAGCACCACCGTGACGATCTCCAGGGTGTCGAGGCCGGTGCGCAACACGATGCGGTGGAGCAGCCCCTCCCGGACCCTGGGGTTGAGCTTCAGGCTCTCCTCGGCCTGCCGCAGCGCCGCGTCCACCTCGATGATGTCGTGGTCGAGCCTGCGGGCCTCGTACAGCCGCGCGGTCGCCTGGGATGCGGGCGTACGCCCCGAGGTCTGGTCCGCGATGCGCAGCATCATCTGGCGTACCCGGCGCGACAGTCCCTCGATGGACTCCCCGGCGGTGGTCACCCACACCGGGGGCGCGAAGAACAGGTTGGTGGCCAGGCCCACCACCGCGCCGATCACGGTTTCCAGGACCCGCGCCCAGGCGGTACTGCCCACCTGGGTCACCCCGAGGACGAGCATCGCGCTGATCGCCACCTCGGGCACGTACTCGCTGACCCGTACGAGATGCCCGACGGCCAGGGAGGCCAGGATGATCAGGGCCAGGCTCCACCAGGTCAGCCCGACCAGCACGCTGAAGCCGATGGCGATCACGACACCGGCCACCACGGAGTTCACCCGGCGCACGCTGTTGGTGATCGTCGCGTAGAGGGTGACCTGGACGACCAGCAGGGCCGTCAGGGGGGCCGTGAGGGGAGCGGGCTCGGGGCTGAGCTGTACGGCGACCACGTAGGCGACGGTCGCGGCCGCGGTCGAACGTACCGCCTGAACGACCTCGGGCACCTGGCGCCACTTCACGATCCGGGCGGAGGCCGTCGCCCAGGCATCACGTACATCTCGCATCCCTAGGGCCCTTCCCGCTCCTCGCAGGCAACGAACGTATCCATGGACACAGGGAGCCCGAGGGAGTGCCGCTCGCGGAAACCCGCAGTCCACCGCACCGGGCGAGCCGTCGGTGGGGTGCGTCGGCGCCGGGGTCGGTCCCGGCGGGCAGGGCGGGCGTCAGGCGTACAGCGTGTCCAGGAAGGAGGACAGATTGGCCACCGTCCGGGCGATCTGCTCCTGCGTGGTCAGGCTCTCCTCGAAGCGGCTTCCGCCCTCGGGGGCCTTCTTGCCGCGTACGTACAGGGAGCACGCGAGGTCGGTGCACATGTAGAGCCCCACCGAGTTGCCCTCGCGGCCGGCCGCACCCGCCTTGCGGGCGGTCATCAGGGACACGCCACTGCCGGCGTGGGTGGTCAGGCACAGGGAGCACATGCTCCGGTGCAGAAACCCGCGCTGCGAGGACGGGAACCGGAGGGCCACACCGGTGAGCCGATCGCCGTGTCCGGTGACCAGATAGCTGCGGTCGGGTGCCCCGGGATCGCGCCAGCCCAGGAAGTCGAGGTCGTCCCAGGGTCGTTCACCCAGGTCGCGGGGCATGGGCAGGCGCTTGGCCTCTCCCTTCGAGCAGTTGATGAAAGAGTCGCGGATGTCCTGCTCGGTGAGTGATCTCATGGGAGTCCTTCTGGGCGACCTGCAACCTAGGGGCTCTAGGTTCTTGGCTAAAGCTATCCGGACCCATCGGGGAGGGGCCAATGGATTTCGGGCGCGACAGCGGTCTCCACGCAGCCGCCGTGGACGCCCTGCGCCATGTGGCGGTCCGCTCCTCGGGCCCCGTGGTCAGCGGTGACCTGCGGCTGACGCTGAACTTCCACCCCGACCGGCCTGCGGCCGGGCGCCCGATCCTCCAGGCGCTGGCCGAGGACGGCGCGTACCGTTCGCAGTTCGTCACCGGCACCAGTAACGGCGGTCTGACCGCCCACCCCGGCGGCGACCGATGGCACTGGGAGAGCCGGATCTTCGGCGGGGCCTACGACGGCGCCTCCGCGGTGGACCGGCCGGTGTACGGAGCGCTGAACTTCCGCCGTCAAGCGGTGGGCGCCGCATCGCGGTTCGGCTCGTCCCATGTCCGGCTCACGGCCGCCTGCCTGGCAAGGGCGACCTTCTGCTATCCGGACAGCGCGGCCGAGCCCTCCCATTTCGGGGTGGCCTCCGGGATGGACCTCATCGCGCTGGCCGAGGCCGATGACCAGGACGCCCTCAACGACTACATCGAGGCCCATGTGCACGGCCCCGTCCTCCTCGTCCGGGACGTGGAGGCGCTGGTCCTGGACGCGAGCTACCGCGGCACTCCGGTGGAGGCCGCCGCCCTGCGGCTGCCGTGCCCGCTCGAGTGGCACCCCGGATACCGGATCGCCGTCGACGAGTTGCGCCGCCACGCCGACTACCGCGGCCCGGAGTACGTCGAGTTGGGCGCGAGTATCGCGGAGAACGGCCGCCTGGACCCGCGGATCATCGGCGACGCGGTCCGCTCGGGCCGGTACGAGGCGCAGGACCTGAAGAAGGTGTGGCACTGCCTGGCGCGCTTCGGCGCGCCGGAAGGCGCCGGAACGGCGGAGCGCACGGAGACGCCGCCCGGTGCGGGATCCGCCGTCGGATCCCCGTCCTGAGCTAGGAGCGTGGGTCAGTAGCGAGCAAGCGGCCCGCTGGCCGTGATCGGTCGACGGCCGCTCCGTCGGCATCTGTGAGGCTGTGGTTGGGGCCTGCCTGTCAGGTGTCCGGCTGGTAGGGCCTGTGAGGTGGCCGGGGAGGCCTGGCTCAGGCGGCCAGGGCGGCGAGTCCGGTGGCCCCGGCGTATCGGAAGATCTTGCGGAGGTTGTGGCAGGCGGCCAGCAGTCGCCACTCGGCGCGGGCGCCGTCCTCGCCGCGCAGGAGGAGTTGGCGGCCGTTCTGGCAGGTCATGATCTGGCCGAAGACGGGTTCGACGATGGCCTTGCGGCGGGCGTAGGCGGCCTGTCCGGGCTTGGTCCGCAGCTTGCGGGCCATCCGCTCCTTCAGGGTGGCGCCGGCGGGGATGCGTCCGCGGGGCGCGGGCGGGACCTGTTCGTCGTGGCTGAGTCGGCCGGTGGCCATGAACGTGTCGGTGCCGCAGTCCAGTTGGCGGTCTTTCGCGGCTTCGAGGTTTGCTTCCGAGCAGTATCCGGCGTCGACCAGTGCCTGCCGTGGGTGGACGCCGGTGTTCTGGGCGGACTGGTCGAGCATGCTGGTGTAGTTCAGCGCGTCCGAGGGGTTAGTCGTCACGTCAGCGGCGGTGATGACCTGGTGCTTTTCATCCACGACGGCCTGGGCGTTGTAGGCCTGGATGTAGGCGCCGTCGCTGTTCTTCATGATCCGTGAGTCGGGGTCGGTGAAGTTGGCCTGGGCCTTCGGCTTCGGGCGGGCCTTCGCGGCAGCCGTGTCACCCGCGTCGGTCACGGCCTGCTCGTCGCTGGTACCGGTGCGGTCCTGACGGTGGCGTTCCTTGTCCTCGGCGTGCGCGCGGGCCTTGTCGGCGGCCTCGGCCTCGATCTGCGCGCGGGCGGCCTGCAGCCTGGCCAGGCGCTTCTCACGCCGGTCCAGCTCGGCAGGCAGGTCCACCTCCTTGCCGTCCACGCCGAAGGTCTGGTCCTCGGCTTCGTCGGCGGCCTCCGCGTCGGCCAACAGGGCCTGAGCCTTCGCTTCCAGCTGGGCGATCTCGGCCTCTGTCCGCTCTTCCTTGTCGATCAGTCGGCCGTAGCTCATCGCCTTGTGCTTGGAGGCGTTCGCTTCGAGCTTGGTGCCGTCCAGGGCGACGCGGCCCATCGTGACCATGCCGATCTTCTGGGCGAGGTGCAGCGACTGGGTGAACAGGTTGGCCAGGGCGTCCAGGTGCCGGCGGCGGAACCGAGCGATCGAGCGGAAGTCCGGGGCCTGGCCGGCGGCCAGGAAGCGGAACGCGACATCGTCGGCGCACCGGCGCTCGATGGCCCGCGAGGAGCGGATACCGGTGGTGTAGCCGTAGATCAGCAGCCGCACCATCAGCCGCGGATCGTAGGGCGGGTAGCCGCGCTTTTCGGTGTAATCCGCCAGGACCGGCCCGAGGTCGAGGACCTCGTCGACCAGGTCGGCGACGAACCGGGCGAGGTGGTCCTCGGGCAGCCAGTCGTCCAGCGACGGCGGCAGCAGCAGGACCTGGTGCGGATCGAACGCCCGGAACGTCTTGTCCACCGCCGCCGGACGACCCAGCGTCCTCTTCGGCTCGACTGGCTCGACCTCGAACAGCCCATCGCCACCATGCATACCGTGATCATCCCGCATGAATAACCACGAACCGCAGGCGGGTTGCCGTTACTGAGACACGCTCCTAGGCGTCCCCGGCCGGTTCCCCGGCCCGCGTCCTCACCTCGTCCTCCAGTTCGCTGCGCGATGTGCTGTGCTCCTTCGCGTACTCGGTGATCTCGACCTGGAGGTCACGGTCGAGGTCGCGCCAGGCGCGCAGGGCGGTCTCGTACAGCTCGGTCTGCTGTCTGGTCCATGCTGTGGCGGTGGGCGGGCCGTACTTCTCCCGCAGCTCGTCGGCCTTCGACTGCGCATCGGCCGCCGCACGCTGCATCTCCACGAGTTCTTCAAAAGTCGACGCCACGGCCCCGGATACTAGGCGCGTGGGCGAGGGTCCGGTCCCGCGACCCGCTGGGCGGGCACGCGGATCGACCGGTCGGCCCCAGACCGGGAACTTCCGGCGCTGCGGGGCCGTCCGCCCTGCGGGAGGCGTGTGACCGAGCGGTCCGTCGCGGTGCCGCCGTGTCGCTTCGAGGGTGTGTGCGTGGCGTCACGGCGTGGCCGGGCGGAAGGGATTACGCCACCGTGTGTTCACCTGGCAGAGTGAGTCCACGGGGGCGAGCCAGGGGCTTTGTGCGGACGGCCGGTGAGCGGGGCGCGTCCCGGAGATCCCGTCACGGCCCCCGACCGCGCCGGTCCGGACCCGCACTGGGGTACCCACCAGGACCCTCGCACGTCCTCATGTCTTAAATTAGGGTCTGATTTAAGCGTGCAAGGAAATGCGCGTCCGAGGTGCCACAGCGGTATCGTGCAGGTCGGGCAGGGCCGGAAGGAGCCACATGACGGGGCGGAACGGGCGCACGGTGCGCGACCTGCGCCGGGGGAATCGCGCCGAGGTGCTGCAGCGACTGTATTTCGACGGCCCGATGAGCCGTTTCGAGCTGGGCCCGGCGACGGGTCTGAGCTCGGGCTCCATCAGCAACGTGGTCGCCGAACTGGTCGCCGACGGCCTGGTGGAGGAGGCCGGCAGCGTCGACTCCGACGGCGGCCGTCCCCGCACCCTGCTGCGGGTGGCACCGACCAGTGGCCACATGATCGGCGTCGACGTCGGCGAGACCCGTGTCCGCGTCGAGCTGTTCGACCTGACCCTCACCGAGCTCGCCCGCACCGAACGGCCGCTGGTCCACCAGCGCTACGACGTCGAGGTCGTCGTCGGTCACATCCGCGACGGCATCGCGGAGGTCCTGGCCGCCGCGGACATCACGCCCGACGGACTGCTGGGCGTGGGCATCGGCGTACCCGGCATCGTGGCCCGCACCCCGGAGCAGGGCGCCGTCGTGCACGGCCAGACCATCGGCTGGGACGCCGTGCCACTGGAATCCCTGCTCCGCTCCACGGGGCGGCTCCCGGACTCCGTGCCCTACTTCATAGACAACGGAGCCAGGACCCTCGGTCAGGCCGAGATGTGGTTCGGCGCCGGACGCGGTGCCCACAACGCGGTCGTGGTCCTCTTCGGCTCCGGTGTCGGCGCCTGCCTGGTCACCGAGGAGGTGGGCAGCGGCCGGGCCGTGGAGTGGGGCCATCTGACCGTACGGGTCAGGGGGCGCCGGTGCCGCTGCGGCGCCCTCGGCTGCCTGGAGGCGTACGCGGGCGCGGAGGCCCTGCTCGACCGCTGGCGCGAGGAGGGCGGCCGGCCGCCCGAGGGCGTCGACGAGGAGACCGCGCTGACCGCCATGCTGGCGGCGGCCTACCCGCCGGACGGCACCGACGCCGACCCGGTCGCGCTCGCCGTCCTGGAGGAGACCGCCGAGTACCTGGGCGCGGGCCTGTCCGACCTGGTCAACCTCTTCCAGCCCGAACGGATCCTGATCGGCGGCTGGGCGGGCCTTCAGCTCGGCTCGCGGTTCCTGGCCGTCGTGCGCCGGTACGCCACGTCCTACGCGCTGCGCTACCCGGCCGAGCGGGTCTCCATCGACCTCGGCAGGCTCGGCCCCGACGCCGTGACGGTCGGCGCGGCGATCCTGCCGCTCGCCGACTTCTTCGCCCGCGGCGGCCGCCGCGCGGAGCCCACGAACGAGGAACGTCCACCGGCGTGGCGCACGGCTCTGGAGGAACGGACACCGCGCTGACCGGCTGGGCGCCGGGCTCGCGGACGCTCAGGGGCGGCTGCGTCCGCGCAGCTCTCGCCTTGCCGAGCGGGCGATGCCTGCGATCGCCCAGCGTGCTGATCGGCGGGCGGCGGGCTGTGGGGCGCGCTTGCCGCGGACCGCGGTGCCCGCGCCAGCTCCGCCTCGCCGAGCGCGCGATGCCTGCGGTGGTTTCGCCGCGCTGCCCGGCGGGACCCGCGCACGCTGGGGCCAGGGGGCTCAGGCGTTGCCTTAGCGCATCTCCTGCCTTGCCGAGCGCGTGACGCCGGCGGTGGTTTCGCCGCGTTGATCGGCGGGGCGTCTCGTGCCGGGGCCCGGTGGCTCAGGCGTTGCCTTAGCGCATCTCCTGCCTTGCCGAGCGCGTGACGCCGGCGGCGGTTGCACTGCGTTGATCAGCGGCGCGCAGCGTGCCGGGCCGGGGCTCAGTCGTCGCCTGCGTGCAGCTCCCGCGTCGCCGAGCCCGCGCTGCCTGCGGCGGCTGGAGTGCGTTGATCGGCGCACGCCCGGCTGCGAGACGCGCGCATGCCGGGCCGGGGCGCCAGGGGTGGCCTGCGCGAGCTTCGCGCCTTGCGGAGTCGGCGATGCCTGCGGTGGTTTTGCCGCGTGATCGGCGCGGCGCCGGGTTCTGGGACGCCCGCGTGCCGGGGCCAGGTGCCCGCGCAGCTCCCGACTTGTCGAGCACGCGACGCCTGCGGCGCTCTTACCGTCCCCGGGACCCACGCACACCAGAGCCGCCGCGTACACGCGTCGCCCGCGCGCGCCTCACGCCTCACCGAGCCCGTGACGGCTTCCGCGGTTTCAGTGCCGTGCCTCGCGGTACTCGCCGCCTCGGCCGGACAGGGCTCGTCTCCATCGCGGGCCCCTTGGCGAAGAGGAGCAGGAGGACGCCGTGACCGAACAGCGGCACGAGGCTCCCGGCGAGCGTGCCGACCCCATCCCGCGTGACATGCCGGACCAGCAGGCCCGCGAGGGCGAAGACCCCTGGGACGCCGATCCCGCACGGGGCACCGCCGACGCATCCGCCCCCGACGTACCCGACACGGACGAGGCGGGTACCGGCCGGAAGGGCAAACCCCACGCGGGTACGGTCCACCCCGAGCACCCGGTACCGGACGAGTCCACCGCCTGATCCGTCGGACCGGCGGCCGGACGCCGTCGGCTCTTGAGAACCCGGCCCGCGGGGTGTGCACGGCGTGCGGACGCCGTGCACACCCCGCGGGCCGGGGGTCGCGCCCGGACCCCGTCGATCGCACGGGGTCCTTTGTCATGGCGGCCCGTGAGTTCGGCCTCCGGGCGCATGACCCGGCGACCTGCCTCGCGCCCATGACCCACGGGGCTGGATAGGCTGACCGGGTGGGATGGCCCTGGGGAGAACACATGAGGCCGGCGATCGCCGTACCGACACCGGCCTGTGCCTATGGATACCTGGCGGCCCGGTTCCGGCTGCGCGGTGGCCCGAAGGCGGTGGCCCGGTGACGGAGTTCGAGGCGATCGACGCGCTGCTGGCCAGTGCACGGCAGGAGGTCCCACTGCCGTCCGCCGAGGAACGGCGCGCGTTGCGCGAGGAGTTGAACCTGTCCCGGACGCAGGTGGCCCAGGCCCTCGGGGTCAGTCCCTCCACGGTCGGCGGCTGGGAGTCCGGACGCGACCCGAGCGGCGAAGTGCGCGAGAAGTACGCGTACTTCCTGGACGGTGCCCGGACGAAGCTGGCGGAGCCGGACGCGCGGGAGACGGTGGCCGCCCCCGGCGAAGCGGACCCGCGGCAGGAGTTCGACGGTGAGGCCGACGCCGTGGAGGCGTTGCCCGCGCCCCAGCCGTGTGTGCTGTGCGGGCAGCCCGCACAGCACCAGGTGGCGGGATTCCCGCAGCACCTGGACCCGGGGGAGTGCGGCAAGGTGCCCGCGGCACCCGGGCGGCCCGCCGAGGTGGACGCACCGCAGGCGGACCGCAAGCCCACCGGATCCGTCCAGGTCGTGCCAGTGGGCCGCCGCGTCAAGGCGGCCTCCGAGAACCCGGACCCCATCGGCGAGGCGGTGGCCGCCGCGCTCGCCGCGCACGCCGGCGATGTGGAGGCGGCGACCGCGGCACTGGTGAAGCGGGCCATCCCCGACGCGATGGCACTGCTGGACCAGACCCGGAAGGGCGGCCGCTACGACATCGTGGCGCACCCCTGGATCCCCGACATCCTGCGCAAGCAGACCGCCCGCGGTTCGGACGAGATCTGGGAGGCCCGCCCCAAGTGGGCGCGGCCCGAACTGCCCGCCGGCCGGCACGAGGTGACGGCCCTCGACATCAACGGCGCGTATCTGTCGGCTCTCAAGACGCACCTGCCGATCGGCCAGTTGGAGCACTCCTCGGGCTTCGGCCACGACCGCAGGCGCGCCGGCGTCCACCTGATCACACCTCCTGCGTGGGAGCACGACGGGGTTATGCCCCATCCGCTCGGCAACCGGGACGAACCGGGTCCACTGTGGGTCACGGAGCCGACCCTGCGTCTGCTGCTGCGGCTGTCGGGTCCCACGTACGCGCTGTGCGACCCGCCCGAGATCCATGAGTCCTTCACCTCGGGCGCGACCGAGAACCTGCTGGAGAAGTTCCGCGTGGCGCTCAAGGACGCCCGCGACCGGGCCATCGCCGAGGACGACGAGGTGACCCTGGAGTACGTGAAGGCGATGTACTCCAAGTTCGTCTCCACCATGGGGGAGTCGAACTACAACCGGGAGCTGTACCGTCCCGACTGGATGCACCTGATCCGTTCGCAGGCGTTCGCCAACCTCTGGGCGAAGGCCTACAAGGCGCATGAGGAGGGGCTGACCGTCGTGCGCGCGATGGGCACCGACGAACTGCACGTGATCGGGGACTGGCGGCGTGTCTTCCCGGAAGGGCGCGGCGTCTCCGAGGTGAAGATCAAGGACACCTACACCGTGGGCGACGACACCGATTCCGGCGCCGCGGGCGAGCCGGGCGACTGAGCAAGGAGCGGGAGTGCCGCAGCACACCATCGAGTTCGGCAGGTACGGCGCCCGCGGGATCAAGGGCAGCGAGGCGGTGGCCCGGCAACTGGACACGCTCGCCGGCGGGGTCGCGAGCCCGGTGACGTCGCGGCGCGGTCTGCTGGCCCGGCTGCACTACCTCACGCGCAGCGACCACGCCCGCGCCGCGGCCCGCGAGGCCGGACTGACGGTCACCGGGCGCACGCTGAAGGCGTGGCTCGAGGGCAGACGCGCCCCCTCGCGGTCGAACCTGGAGAGGATCGAGACGGCCTACCGTACGGTCCGGCGCCAGAATGTCGCCCGCTATCTCCTGGGCCGCCTCAACCGCGAGGGGCGTGGCACGCGGGTCGAGCTCCACCCCGTGAACCAGTCCCAGGTGTCCCGTCCCCGCCAGCGGTTCGTGGAGTTCCGCACTCTGAACATCCGTCACTGGGACGCCATCGTCCGGGCCTGGTCCGACAACGACCTCCAGGCCCTCGACGACGCCTGGACCGACCAGATCGTCGATCTGGGTTCGCAGTGGGGCCAGTACGAGTACGTGACCAACGTGGGCTTCGCCGCCTGACGTTCCGCGATGTGATCCCCGCGCCGGCAGCGCGGGCGCGGCCCGCGGGAGTTCACGGCAGGCGGCCGATGCGGGCCGGACGCCGGTGCGGCCGGCCCGCGCGCCTCAGCTGCGGGACGCGAACGCGTCGACGCCGGTGAGCTCCGCGGACACCGCCCACAGGCGCGCGGCCTGCTCCGGGTCGATCGCCCAGTCCTTGACGCCGCCGCGCGTGCCGTCCGCCGGAGCCGGTTCCGCGATGTCGCAGTCCTCGCAGTACACCCCGCCCATGTCCGCGAGCCGGGGCGAGGTCGCGGCCCACACCTGGGTGGCCGCGCCCTGCTCGGGCGTCTTGAAGGCGTCGGGGTCCACCAGCGCGCCGGTCTCGTCGATCCAGCCGCGCTCGATCATCTCCTCCTTGGCGAGATGACGCTGCAGCGGGGTGAGAATCCCGCCGGGGTGCAGGGAGAAGGCCCGGACGCCGTGCTCTCTGCCGAGCCTGTCGAGGTGCACCGCGAAGAGGACGTTCGCGGTCTTCGCCTGCCCGTACGCCTCCCACTTGTCGTAGCCCTGCTTCCAGTGCAGGTCGTCCCACCGGATGCCGGAGCGGTGGTGGCCGGCGGACGACACGGACACGACCCGCGCCCCGCCCGGCTCGATCGCAGGCCACAGGCGGTTGACGAGCGCGTAGTGGCCCAGGTGGTTGGTGGCGAACTGCGCCTCCCAGCCGGGCCCCACCCGGGTCTCCGGGCAGGCCATGATCCCGGCGCTGTTGATCATGATGTCGACGGTGTGGCCGGAGGCCAGGAACCGGTCGGCGAAGGCGCTCACGCTCTGAAGGTCACCGAGGTCGAGCTCGTCCACCTCCACCCCGTCGAGGCCCGCCAGCGCTTCCTCGGCGGCGGCCGGGCGCCGCGCCGGAACGACGACCCGGGCGCCCGCCTTGCGGAGCGCACGCGTCGTCTCCAGGCCGAGCCCGGAGTAGCCGCCCGTCACCACCGCCAGCTTGCCGGAGAGGTCGATTCCGTGAAGTACGTCGTCGGCGGTGCTGCCGGCGCCGAAACCCGACCCGATCTTGTGTTGTGCAGTGCTCATGCTGTGCACGCTACGAATTCGAGCGCGCTCGAAGTCAAGCGGGCGCCGGCGCGCCGTGTGCGGACGTGGTGTCCGGACATGGAGAAGCCCCGACCGTGACGGGGGATTCACGGCCGGGGCAGTCGGTGGTGGGCGCGGACGGCGGTCGCCTCTCGGCGAAAGGCTCCACAGGGCTTCAGCCGAACGATCGTCCCTGTGGGCGCAGGATGAGGCCCGGGGACACTGTTCCGTCCGCTCCCACGGATCGTTCAACGGGAAACTACCGGCTGGTGTTCCGGAAATTCAGCCACTCGATAGTGATCTACGTCACTGCTCATGAGCTGTGCGCCCGTGAGCTCCGTGGAGACCGGCCTAGGTGTCCGGCGCGAGCGGACTGTCGCCCAGCATGGCCAGCAGGTGGGCCGGATCCCGGTAGATGGCGCGGGCGCCGGCCTCTTGCAGGTCGGCCCGCGGAATGCCGCCGGACAGCAGGCCCACGCACGTCACCCCGGCCCGGGTCCCCGCCTTCATGTCCCACACCGTGTCGCCCACGAACACGGCCTGCTCGGGCGGCACGCCGGTCAGCTCCAGAGCGTGTTCCACCGGCTCGGGCGCGGGTTTGCCGGCGTCCACGTCGTCCGCACTCGCCGTCGCCGCGATGGCGTCGTCCGCTCCGATGGCGCGGCGCAGCGCCGACAGCTCCGGCCCGCTCGCCGACGTGGCGAGCACGACGTCCCAGCCGTCGTGGTCGAGCCGGCGCAGCAGCCGTCCGGCGTCCTTGAACGGGGGCAGCCGGTCGAAGAACGTGCCGTAGAGGGCCGTGTGCGTGGCGACCAGCAAGTCGACCTCTTCCCGGTCCCGGCCGCCCAGCAGGTGGGCGATCAGATCCTCGGAGCCGAGGCCCACCGACCGGTGGATGGCGTGCATCGGCACCTGGTGACCGGCCTGCCGGAACGCCTCCCACCACGTCGTGACGTGCAGATGATTGGTGTCGACGAGAGTGCCGTCGACGTCGAACACGGCCGCCCGTCCCATATGCCAGTCCTCCCTCACGTATCGCGTCGGGTACCACGTCAGGTGGCCGCCACACGCGCGGGAACCGTCCGCCCGCGCGTCCAGGCGAGCAGCTCGTCCGCGGTCCACGTCGTGATCACGCGCTCGGGCGGCACCCCGCACTCCTCGGCCCGGGCGCAGCCGTGGATCTGCCAGTCCAGCTGGCCCGGCGCATGCGCGTCGGTGTCGATCGAGAACAGGACCCCCGCATCGAGGGCCCTGCGCAGCAGCCGCCGGGGCGGGTCCAGCCGCTCGGGCCGGCTGTTGATCTCCACCGCCGTACCGGACTCGGCGCACGCGGCGAACACCGCGTCCGCGTCGAACTCCGACTCGGGGCGCCCGCGCCCGGTGACCAGCCGTCCCGTGCAGTGACCGAGCACGTCGGCGAGCGGATTGCGGACGGCGGCGATCATGCGGCGCGTCATCGACGGTGCGTCCATGCGCAGCTTGGAGTGCACGGACACCACCACCACGTCCAGCCGGTCGAGGAGTTCCGGCTCCTGGTCCAGCGACCCGTCGTCGAGGATGTCGCACTCGATGCCGGTCAGCAGCCGGAACGGGGCCCACCGTGCGTTGAGCCCGGCCACCACGTCCAGCTGTTCGCGCAGCCGCTCGGCGGACAGCCCCCGGGCGACCGTGAGCCGGGGCGAGTGGTCGGTGAGCACCGCCCACTCGTGCCCGAGCCGCGCGGCGGTCCGCCCCATCTCCTCGATCGGGCTGCCGCCGTCCGACCAGTCGGAGTGCAGATGGCAGTCGCCACGCAGCAGCGCCAGGAGCCGTTCGCCGCCCCGAGCGAGCGGAGCGCCGCCCTCCTGCTCCAGCTTCTCCAGGTAGCCGGGGGTCCGCCCGGCCAGCGCCTCCCGAACCACCTGGGCCGTCTTCGGGCCGATGCCCTTGAGGGACTCGAGGGTCCCGGCGGCCGCTCGTCCGGCGATCTCGTCCTCGGGCAGCTGGGACAGCACCGCGGCGGCGGTGCGGAACGCCCGGACGCGGTACGTCGGGGCCCCGGCCCGCTCCAGCAGGAAGGCGATGCGGTCCAGGGCTGCGACGGGCTCCATCGACACCTCCTACCCCCAGCGTTGCCCAGCGACGCCGGGCCCGCACGGCGGCGCGCCCCCCGCTCCATCACCCGGCCGGGCCAACGATGGCGGCGAGGCGTGGCACGGCACGTGCTGCCCGCCAGAGCGTGCGCTCACCACCCCCCCGCCGCCGAGTGGCGAGATGCGCTCTACGCTCTATGCATGACCGAAATCGCGAGTCCGCACATCTCCCATCCGCGGATCACGGTGCTCAAGGTCCAGCCGGGCACGCCGCCGTTCCGCATCGTGGAGGTGGACGGTGAGATGGTCGGCCGGGCGAGATCGCTCGTCGACGTGCTGGACGTGGCCGCGGAGTGCGGCGTCCCCGTCCACGACCTCGACGACCCCGAGGTGGTCCGCTGGGTGGGCGGCGACAAGCTGACCTGGACGCTGCACTAGGGCCGGTCCGGTGCCCGGGAGGGTCTCCTCGCGGCACCACGGGCGCCACGGCGGATCCGCGCGCCGTCGTGCGGGCCTCACGCCGGGTCGGCCCCGGCAGCTGCGCGGACCGTGCGCCGACCGCTCCGCCCGCCGCGGTCTGGCGGGCGGACGGAGCGGTCGACGGCCGGCGGGGGTGGCGGTCGGTCAGCCGACCGTCCACTTCTGGTTGGCGCCACCGGAACACGACCAGATCTGCAGCCGCGTGCCGTTGGCGGAGTTGTTGTCCGTCACGTCCAGGCACTTGTTCGCCTGGGGGTTGGGAACTGTTCATTTTCAGACGTGCAGGAGCGTGTGTGGGTGTGCACGAGCATGTACTGGTTCGTGGTGTTGCGGCGCGCACACGTCGTATGGCGGGCACTGTCAGTGCCGGCCGGTACCGTTCTTCCTGTTGCCGATCAAGCGTTGGGGAGGGGGGTACATCGATGCGTGAGGGGTCGCTGCGCACGATCGCTGCTCCCTTCGTGGCCGTCGGCCCGTCCGGCGTGGCGATCCGCACCCGCCTAAAGCACCTGAGCGCCGCCGACGAGGAGGTGTTGCGCCTGGTGGGCGCGCATCTGGGCTCGCTGGCCTCACGAGACCTCAAACGCCGGTGCGCCGACGGTCTGGAGCACTCCACGGATACGTGGGCGGAGCGCAAGCGGGCCCTCACGGAGGAGTCTTCGTCGCGCTGGGCCGGGAGCATTACCAAGGCCACCCACGATCAGTGGGCGCTGTCCAGGCGTGCCCAACTCGCGCACATCCAAAGCCTTCAGGCGGGCGTGCGGACGATCGCGCACCGCCTGTCCCTGCCAATCGGGGAGAAGGGAAGCAGGCGGGCGCCGGGCGGCTACCGCAGCGCCAAGGAGTGGTTCGCCAAGAGCCGACGCCTGCAGGTCCTTCACGACCGGCTCAGTGCCGAGCAGGCCGACGGCGCCGTTGGCCGCGTCCGCATCGTGCGCGGCGGGAAGCGGCTCGCGCGCAACCGGCACCACCTCAAGGCCGCCCAGCTCACGCAGGCCCAGTGGCGGCAACGCTGGGAAGCATCGCGCTGGTTTGTGCAGGCGGACGGGGAATCGGGCAAGCGGTTCGGCAATGAGACGATCCGCGTCACCCCGGACGGCGAGGTCTCCCTCAAGCTCCCTGCCCCGCTCGCCCACCTCGCCAACGCCCCCCACGGCCGGTATACGCTCACGGGCGCTGCCCTCTTCCACCACCGCAGCGACGAGTGGGCCGACCGCATCACCACGAACCGGTCCGTGGCCTACCGCATCCACTACGACACAGACCGCGCCCGCTGGTACCTCACCGCCTCCTGGACCATCCCACCGGTCAAGACCGTTCCCCTGTCCCACGCCCGCACCGGCGGTCTGATCGGCGTCGACACCAACGCCGACCACCTCGCCGCGTGGCGGCTGGACGCGCACGGCAATCCTTGCGGCGAACCGCGCCGGTTCGTCTACGACCTGTCCGGCACCGCGAACCATCGTGATGCCCAGGTACGGCATGCACTGATCCGGCTCCTGCACTGGGCCAAACGCCGCGGCCTGTCGATCGCGATCGAAGACCTCGACTTCAGCGCGGAGAAGACCCGGGAGAAGCACGGGCGCCGGAAGCGGTTCAGGCGGTTGATCTCCGGCATGCCCGTATCCAAGCTGCGGGCCCGGCTCGTCAGCATGGCGGCCGAACTCGGCATCCCCATCATCGCCGTCGACCCGGCCTACACCAGCCGGTGGGGCGCCCAGCACTGGCAAAAACCTCCCACCGGCAAGACCCGGAAAACCACCCGTCACGATGCCGCGAGCATCGCGATCGGCAGGCGCGCCCTGGGGCACCGCATCCGGCGACGGACGGCACCGCCTCCTGCCCACCAGAGCGATGGACAGGAGCATCGGACCGCCCAGGCCGGACACGGCACCCGCGGGCGTGAGGGAACCCGCCCCCGCATCCTTGGACCACGGACACGATCCACTGGGACCAGACGCGGCGCGAACGCGGGAGACCAGGACGCCCAACACCGTTCGGAGCGTCCGACTGAGCCCGTGCAACCCATGCTCAGTCCTTAGGAACGGTTCACGATGTCGTGGGCGGCGGTCACCGTCCACTTCTGGTTCGGTCCGCCGGTGCAGTCCCACAACTGGACCTTGGAGCCGTCCGCCGTGCCGTTGTTCACAACGTCCAGGCACTTGCCGAGCGCCCGCAGGGTGCCGTCCGAACCCACCGTCCACTTCTGGGCGGCGGTGCCGTTGCAGTCGTAGAGCTGGACCGCTGTGCCGTTGGCGGGATTCGCCCCCGCCACGTCCACGCACTTGCCCGCGAGCCCGGTGATGGCGCCACCGGTACCGCCGGAGCTGTTGCTGGTCGTCACCGACACCGAGTCCACGACGAGTTGCTGGGGGAACACGGTCGAGCCGTCGGGGTCGCCCGGCCAGTACCCGCCGACCGCGAGGTTCAGGATCAGGAAGAACGGCTTGTTGAACACCCAGGTCTTCCCGCCCAGATCGGCCGGGGTCCGCCGCTGGTAGGCATTTCCGTCCACGGACCAGGTGATCGAGTCGGGGGCCCAGTCCACCGCGAAGGTGTGGAACGCGTCCGCGAAGGCCTGGCCGCCCGGCAGCGAGTACGGGGCGCCTATCCCGCCGGAGCCCGAGTAGCCGGGCCCGTGGATGGTGCCGTGGACGGTCGAGGGCTCGTAGCCGACGTTCTCCATGATGTCGATCTCGCCCGAGTCTGGCCAGTTGACCGGTGTCCCGAGCATCCAGAACGCGGGCCACATGCCCTGCCCGCGCGGGATCTTCATCCGGGCCTCGACGTGGCCGTACTGCGCGGTGAACTTCCCTGAGGTGTTCAGCCGGGCCGACGTGTACTGGCAGGTGCCGTACCAGCACTGGTAGCCCGCCGGGTTCTCACGGCGAGCCGTGATCACCAGATGGCCCTGACCGTCCAGCGCCGCGTTCTTGTTGCCCGACGTGTAGTACTGCCGCTCATGGTTGTTGACGTTGTCGCCGGTCTCGATCTGCCACTTGGAGGAGTCGACGGCGGACCCGGCGGGGCCGTCGAAGGTGTCGGAGAAGACGGTCGCGTCCGCCGCCTCCGGGGTCGCGTGGGCGGGGCCGGTGAAGGCCGAAGCGGCGAGCACCGCGGAGAGTGCGGCGAGTAGACATCTGCGGAGCAGGCGCGGGGAGTGCATGACGCTCCCTTCCGTACGGCCGCCCGGACACGGGTGGGCCGACTGAGGTGGGGGGTGTGGGCGCGGCCGGGAGCGCCGGCCGCGCCGCGGGGGTTCCGTGGGGCGTTGATTCGCTTCTTGATTCAAGAGATGAAATAAGGGAGCGTCAAGGCCCTGGTACGGACCAATAGTTGACCCCTTGCCGCGCGCGGAGCGCGGACCACCGCGTCACGTCCGACGGCGCTTGCGCGCATGCACCGCGCGTCCCAGTCGCCGCCCCAGGACCAGGTAACCGAGCAGTGCGCCCGTGGTGTTGAGGATGACGTCGTCGATGTCGAACGCGCGCCCGGTGACGACCGCACCCTGGACCAGCTCGACCATCAGCATGACGACCGCGGTGATGAGCCCGACGCGCACAAGGCGCCGGGTCCCGGGCGCGAGCACCGGCAGGAGGATGCCGAACGGCACGCCGAGCAGGAGGTTGCCGCCGATCTGCTTGACGGCGTCCCGAGTCGCGGGCTGGTCCAGATAGATGCGCAGGGAGTCGCCCGGCCGCAGGTTGCTGTGGACGAGTGCCCGGGAGGCGGGCGAGGGCTCCAGCGTCGTCCGGGTCAGTGCCGCGGCGAACGCCACCATCGCCGCGAAGGCCAGGGCCATGACCAGCAGCCGGAGGGGGAGCGGCAGCGGCCTGCGCTCCGGTGGGGCCGTCGTTGCCTTGCTGTGGCCGGACTTCCCGGTCCGCGCGCCCGACACCGTGCGTGCCATCCCATTCTCCCGCCGTCAACTTCGCCGTCGGTAAGGGCGCTTACCCGCGATGCCGGTGCTGACGCTGCGGCCCGCGGGCCCCCGGAGCAGGTCGGCCAGATGTGGCGCGGCCGGTTTCCGTTCCCACGCGCGGGGCACTACGGGCTGCAGCCGCTCGCGCGCCGTCACTTCGCGAGCTGGGTGCGGTGCTTGGATGACATACCGGACATTCCCCTGGGCGGCGGTGGACGGAGGTGGTGCATGAACGCGCGTACGACGCTCCGGGCGGGGCTCGAAGTCCTCGGCTGGTGGGCCGGTCTCACCGTGCTCTGGCTGGTTCTCATCAGCACCGTCGACACTCTGGAATGGGTCGTCGGGGCGTCCTCTGCACTCGTCGCCGCCTTCGCCGCACGACGGGCGGTGGGCGCCTGGTGAACGGCTGGATCCTGACGGCCACCATCGCCCTCGCGCTGGGCGTCGGCGCCACAGTGTGGGGCGTCGCCACCGGACCGCTGAGCCGCCGGGTCGTCGCCCAGAACCTGTCCAGCGCGGTCGCCTGCCCCGGACTGCTCCTGCTCTCCCAGGGCTTCGCGCGCCCGGCGTACGTGGACCTCGCTCTCCTCCTCGCGCTCCTCGGCCCGGTCGGCACCCTGGTCTTCGCCCGGTTGCTCGCCGACGACCTGGCCGAGGACCCCCCACACGCCCAGGGCGTCACCCTCGCCGTCGCGGCCTACGGAGCGGTGGTCGTCCTGATCCTGTGCGCCGTCACCGGGCCGGGGAGGGCCATGGTCAAACTGCTGGTCGTCGGGGCGCTGCTGATCGGCGGCAATCTCGTCGCCTCGCGGGCCCTTTCGGGCGGATACGCCGGGAGTCGCCGTGGATGACCCGCTGATCGTCGTGGTCCTGCTGCTGGTCGCCGCCTCGGCGACCGCGGCCGTCGCCGTCCGCGACCCCGTCCGTCAGGCTCTCGTCCTGTCGGTGCTCGGTGTCGCCCTCGCCCTGCTGTTCACGGTGGCACAGGCACCGGACGTGGCCCTGTCCCAGCTCGCCGTGGGCTCCGCCCTGACCCCGCTTCTTCTGCTGCTGTCGGTGCGCAAGGTCAGGCGGAAGGAGAAGGACGGGAAGGGGAAGGCGCGGTGACGCGGCGCGCACGGCTCGTCCTCCTGGCCCTCGCCTCCACCGGCTTGGCGGCCCTGCTCGTCACCGCGTGCTTCGACCTGCCCGGCTTCGGCGGCGCCTGGCACCCGTACGGCGAACGGGCCGTCCGCGCCTCCCTGTCCCGGCGGACGGCCAACACCATCGCCTCCGTCAACTTCGACCAGCGTGCCTTCGACACGCTCGGCGAGATGAGCATCCTCTTCGCCTCGGTCCTCGGCACGGTCGTCCTGCTCCGCCAGACCCGTGACGAGAAACGCGCGAAGCCCGAGCCCGAGGAGGTCGCGCTCCCGGTCCGCCGCTACGCGCTCGTCATCCTGCCCGTCGCCGTGGTCTGCGGTCTGTATGTGGTCGCCCACGGCCAGCTCAGCCCCGGCGGCGGCTTCCAGGGCGGAGTGGTCGTCGCGACCGCCCTGCACCTGCTCTACCTCGGCGCCGACTACCGTGCCCTGGAGCGCGTCCGGCCGCTCGGCCTGTACGAGGTCGGTGACGCGCTCGCCGCCTGCGGCTATCTGGTCACCGGGCTGGCCGGCCTGCTCGCGGGCACGGCCTTCCTCGCCAACACCCTGCTGCCGTACGGCACATTGAACACCCTCTCGTCCGGTGGCACCGTGCCGCTGCTGAACGCCGCCATCGGCATGGAAGTCGCCTGCGCGGTCGTCGTCCTGCTCGCGCGGTTCCTGGACCAGGCCGTCGAGATCGAGCAAGAGGACGCGAAACGATGACCGTACTGCCGTATGTCGTGGCCGTCTGGATCTTTCTGACCGGTTGCCACGGCCTCGCGACCAGCCGCAATCTGATCCACGCGGTCGGCTGCCTCGCCGTCTGCCAGTCCTCCACCTATGTCCTTCTGCTGGCGGTCGGGTACCGCCACGGCGCCACCGCGCCCGTCTACTCCGACATCAAGCCGGGCTCACGGCCCGTCGTGGACCCGGTCGTGCAGGCCCTCACCCTGACCGACGTCGTGGTCGGCGCCACGGTCACCGCCCTGCTGCTCGCCCTCGTGATGCAGATCTCCAAACGCCACGGCACCGTCGACCCGGACGAACTGCGGGAGCTGCGCGGCTGATGAACCACCTGCTGCCGCTACTCGTCGCCGTTCCGCTGCTCGACGCCGCCCTGCTCGTCGTCTGCGGGCGCCGGCTGCCGCGTGCCGTGGCCGAGAGCACCGCGTGCGCCGTCGCGGCCGGCACCGCGGGCCTAGCGGTCTGGCTGTGCCTCAACTCCTCGCCGCCGCTCGTCGAATGGGTCGGTGCCTGGACACCCGTGAACGGCGAGAGCGTCGGCATCGTTCTCGTCGGCAACGGCACCGGGCTCGGTATGGCCGCCCTCGCAGCCGTGCTGACCCTGGCCGCCCTCGCCTACTCCTGGCACTACTTCGACGAACCGCCACGCCGGCACGCCGGTTCCTTCCCCGCCCTCATGCTGCTCTTCCTCGGCGGCATGTGCGGCTTCTCGATCACGGGCGACCTGTTCAACGCCTTCGTCTTCTTCGAGTTGATGGGAGCCGCCGCATACGCCCTGACCGGCCATCGGGTCGAGGAGGCCAAGGCCGTGCAGGGGGCGCTGACCTTCGGCGTGATCAACTCTCTGGGCGCGTACGCGATGCTCATGGGCATCGCTCTGCTGTACGCACGGACCGGCGAACTCGCCATGACCCAGATCGGACGGGGACTCGACGCCCATGGCGGGCCCGACGCGCTGACCCTCGCCGCCTTCGTCCTCGTCCTGACCGGACTGCTGGTCAAGGCCGCCGCCGTGCCGTTCCACTTCTGGCTGCCCGACGCGCACGCCGTCGCACCCACCCCGGTGTGCATGCTGCTGTCGGGTGTGATGGTCGAGATGGGCGTGTACGGGGTCTGGCGCGTGTACGGCACCGTCTTCTCCGGACCCGGCGGGATCCCGGCGGCCGACCTGGAGCGGGCCCTGTTCGTGCTCGGCATCCTGACCGGCGTGGTGGGCGCCCTCATGTGCTGGTACCAACGGCATGTGAAGCGGCTGCTCGCCTGCTCGACGGTCGCCCACATGGGACTGTTCCTCGTCGGCATCGGGACTCTCTCGCCCGAGGCGGACGACGGGGTCGCCCTGTACCGCCTCGGCCATGCGGGCGTCAAGGCCGCCCTGTTCGCCTGCACCGGCGTCCTGCTCGACCGGTTCGGCTCGGTGGACGAGTACGCGCTGCACGGCCTCGCCCGCCGGCTGCGCGGGGTCGCGGCGATGTACGTGATCGGCGGACTGGCACTCGCCGGTCTGCCGCCCTTCGGCACCTCCCTCGGCAAAGCGGCCGTCGAGGAGGCGGTAGGCGCGCCGCTGACCGTGTTCTACGTGGCGGTGTCCGCGGTGACGGGGGGCGCGGTGCTGCGGGTCGCCGCGCGTGTCTTCTACGGGCTCGGGCCACGACCACGGGGCGCGGAGCCCTACGAGACCACCGGGACCGGCGAGGAGCCCGAGACCCCGCAGCGGCTGAGCCGGATCCCGGACACCATGACCGCCGTGCCCGCCCTGCTGCTCGCCGCGGCACTCGCCGTCGGGGTGACCCCGGGCCTCGCCACGGCCGTGGCGCACTCCGTCAACGAGGCGGGCTCCGGCGGGGCGTTCGCCTCGCCCCACTGGAACCTGCCCGGCGTCCTGCTGGGACTGACCTCCACCGCTCTGGCCGCCGGGCTGGCCGCGCTCGCCGTCACCCGCCCCCAACTCCTGGCAGAACGGAGGTGGACGCTGCCGCTGCGTCACCTGCAGTCCGGGCACATCGGGGACTATGTGGCGTGGGTGCTGGCGGGCGCGGCCCTGCTCGGGGCGCTGGCTCTGCCCGGGGTCCTGTCCGGTTGAGCGCGCGGCCGCCGCTCAGGTGCCGTACGACACCTTCACCTCCTCGAAGCCGAGCGACTTCAGCAGTCCGTCGAGCATGCTGGTGGTATTCGCCTCGGCGCGGGTTGTGAGCTCGCTCTCCCTGGCCGCCTCGCCGATGTGCTGGACCGCCAGTTTCTGCACGGCACGTTCGCTGTTGGGGTTGTCCGAGAAGAGGTCGCCGATACGGTCCAGGAGGCCCCGCTGTTTGGAGACGGCGTACGAGCGGTCGGGGTCGAGGGTGGGTTTGCCCAGCGCCGCGTGGGGGAGCCGGAGCGTGGCGGACGTACGGTCGTCGTTGACCGTCACGTCCTGTTGGCTCACCTTGCCGAGGTCGACGTAGGCGTCCACGGTGCCCGCGCCCACGTACAGGGTGCGGGTGCCGCGGATCGCCGACGGCAGGAACCTGGAGTCCTTCTCCAGGTCCACGACCACCTGGAAGTTGCCGGAGGCGGCCTCGTAGCGGCTCATGTCCTGGATGGACTGCAGGAGCACGGGCCCCGACCGGTCGTGCGTCTCGGTGCCGAACAGGTCGCGCAGTCCCGGCAGCACGCTCAGCCGCAGCCCGGCGAACAGCAACGCGAGCACCGCGACGAGAGCGATGACCGCCTTGGCCCAGCCGAGCATCGGCCGCTTCACGGGCGTCGCTTCGGGCGCCTGCTTCGTGGACGTCGTCATGTCGACAGTCCTCCTTTCACTTCCCCGAGTGCCCGCCATATCCCTTGCGGGAACGTGGTGTTGGCCGATTGCGCGCCAGGAGACCCCGATGCCTGGGCGCGGAAGGGCCGTCAAGATTTTCGAGCGGTCGGCGCCGCCCGTGAACAGGGCTGACGCGCTCATGGGCCTATGAGGCGGCTGTGAATTGGTGATGCGTTTGAACACGGCCGCGACGGTCCGCGTACAGGGAGGGGGATTCTCATTCCCGGCCCGCCCTGACGTGTAGGAGTACTCCCGTGAGACGCAATTCGCGCAGACGCCCAACAGGCGCACGGCGCGCGACCTTTGCAGCGGTCGCGCTGATGCTGGGCGGAGGGGGACTGGTAGCGGCGAATGTCTACGCCTCGGCGAGCGAGGTCTGGGGCGGGGCGTCGAACCAGAGCGGCAGCGACCAGGTGAAGTCGGGAACCGTGACCATCGACTGCCCGGACGTCGGCGAGAAGCTGACGGATGTGCCGAGCGACGCGAAGCCGAAGGTCGACACGGAACTGGCGACCCTCGACAAGCAGATCACCGACGCCTACGCCCGGCTGGCCTCGACGCGTCAGGCGCAGACCGATGACCCCGGCTACGTGCAGAACGCGATCCTCGGCCCGCTCAAGGACAATCGCGCCGCGGTGATCGACCGGATCAAGGGCGAGTACCAGCAGGCCGGCGCCAGTGCTCCGGACACGATCGGCGACATGGCGGCCTGTACCGGGATGCCCGCCGATCAGGCGCAGCCCCCCGCCGCCGGCCAGGGCGAAGGCGGCCAGCCGAGTGCCGCCGGCCAGCAGCCGAGCAACAACGGCGGCCAGAACAACGGCCAGCAGCAGGGCAACGGCGGTCAGGCAGCCGGCCCCGTCGCCTCGGACTTCGTGGACATCACCACCGTCCAGCCGAACGTCCAGAAGCCCGCGCCGCAATCCGGCGCCTCCACCGGTGAGTTCGTCACCAAGTGCGGCGTGAACGCCAACGGCAACCACAACACCGACAACGTGATCGTGGCGCCCGGCGTGAAGAACGGCGCGCACCACCTGCACGACTACGTCGGGAACCAGTCGAACGACGCCTTCGCCACCAACGACACGTTCGCGGCGGCCCAGACCAGCTGCGAGAACCAGCAGGACAAGTCGTCGTACTACTGGCCGGTGGTGCGTGTGCAGGACGGCACGCAGGACTTCGACCAGAACAACGACGGCGGTGGCAAGGAAGGCAACGTCGGCAAGATCCTGGTCGCCAAGGAGGCCGACATCAAGTTCGTCGGCAGCCCGACGAGCGACGTCGTCGCCATGCCGCGGTTCCTGCGGATCATCACGGGTGACGCCAAGGCCTTCACCAACGGCCCGGGGAACGCCAACGCGCACTGGAGCTGCACCGGATTCGAGGACAAGGTGCAGCTGACGGACAAGTACCCGATCTGCCCTCAGGGCAGCCAGGTGGTGCGGTCGTTCGCCTTCCAGAGCTGCTGGGACGGCCAGAACATCGACAGCGCCAACCACCGCACGCACGTGGCTTTCGCCGACGCGGGCGGCAACTGCCAGAACGGCTTCAAGGCGATCCCGCAGCTGACGATGCGTCTGGTGTACGACGTTCCGCAGCCGACCATCGAGAACGGCCAGGTCAAGAACGCCTACGCGGTGGACGGGTTCCCGGAGCAGCTGCACAAGCCGATCACGGACCACGACGACTTCATCAACGTCATGACCGACGACCTGATGAACCAGGTGGTCGACTGCATCAACGCCGGCCGCCTGTGCGGCGGGGGAGGCGATCAGCCGCCGGCCACGCAGACCCCGACCTCCGAACCCTCCTCGGGAGGCGACGCGAGCAACGCCCCCGGCTCCGGTGGTGGCGACCAGACGAATGAGCCCCCGGCCGGGACCCCGGGCAACGGCGAGACCAGCGCGCCGGGCACCGGGGACACCGGTGCGCCCGCCGCCGGCGGGGCGGGCGGAGGCTCGCACCACCATGGCGGGGGTTCCACCCCGAAGGTCTACTCGACCCCCAAGGCCGCCGCGAGCGACACGGCCGCCGTGCCGCGGAGCGCCTCGGACGACAACTCCGGCCAGGGAGCGGGCTCGGAGCAGACCTCGTCCGCGGGCGACAACGCCCCGTCGACCGCGGCGCCGGCCGAATCGCAGGCGCCGTCCGGCTCGCAGACACCGGCCGGTGGCGTGGCGCCGTCCGCTCCGGTGCAGACCGAACCGCAGGCGGTCACGGGCGGACTGGCCGAGACCGGCGCGCATCTGTGGCCGGCCGCTGCCGGTGGTGTGCTCGTGATCGTGGGATTCCTGCTTCTGCGCCGTATCGGACGCCGTCCCGTGTGACGTCCTCGAAGCGCACGCGCTCGAGCGGAGGCGGCGGGACCCGGTGGACGGGTTCCGCCGCCTTTGCTCGTACGGCCCGGACCTCGGCGCGGTCGCGTCGCCTGATCAGTTGGCCTCCAGGGACCCCGCGGCCTCCGACTGGGTGAGCGCCTCTTCCACGGACGACGACGGCGGCAGCAGTTGCGCCAGGCCGGTGACCCGCAGGATGCGCAGCGTCAGGGGTTGGGTGCAGACCAGGTGGAGCGTGCCGCCCTGCGCGAGCACGCGACGCCGGGCCCGGTATAGCAGGCGAAGCCCGGAGCAGTCGAAGAACTCCACCGGCCGCAGATCGATCACGATGCGCGGCGTCGGACGGCCGGTCGCCGAGTCCAGGAACGGCGTGATCTCGAACGCGGCGAGGACGTCGATCTCCCCGTGGAACTCGAGCACCAGGTGACCCCGGTTCCGGTGGATACGCAGATGCCGGTTGAGTGGTGCGCGGTCGTGCTGCACGTCGACATCGCCTCCAACCGACTCCTCGGCCCACCGTGAAGGTACCCTCGATGGACTGAATTTGAGCATGTTCGGTTGACATATGTCTTCGAATTGCCGACGCGTCATCCTGTGAATTGCGTGGGCAGACTACGTCGGCGCCTGCCCCGCGTTGGACAGCGTCAGAATCAACTGATCGTCCGCAAAAGGAATTTGGCGCGTCACCACAGGTCGGTGCGGTCGGCCCGCTGACGACGACGGATCACCTGCTGCGGTGCAGGGCCACGAGCAACTGCCAAGACTGATCGGCGATCTGATCCGGCGTGGCCGTGATGAGGCCGTGCAGCCAGTCCGCCAGCACGCCCGCGAAAGCGGCGGCCACGGCGGACGCCACCAGAGGCGCGTCGGCGGCTCCCGCCCGTTCGCGCTCGGCGAGGCTGCGAGCGCGCAGATCCCGGTGCAGGACCCCGCCGAGCGGCCCGCCGCCCCCCGGCGACAGCAGGGAGCGATAGAGGGTGGCGTGTGGGGCGAGCCCCGTGAAGAAGGTCCGCAGCGCCGAGGGCGCGTGCACCGGGTCGGGACGTCCGTGCCAGGCGTGCAGCGCGTCCACTGCCTCTCTGACGACATCGGCGCAGGTGTCGACGGCCAGTGCCTCGAGGTCCGCGTAGTGCACGTAGAACGTGGCGCGTCCGACCCCGGCCCGGCGCGCCACCACGGCCACCCCGACCTTCTCCAACGGACGCTCGGCGCACTCCTTGAGGAGTGCCTCCCGCAGTCGCGCACGGGTGCGGGCCGCCCTCGGGTCCTCGGCCGGCACTGCGGTCACCTCGCGACGAGCACGGCGGCCAGGGCAAGGGCGCCGGGCAGCGCTTGGGCGAACAGGATCCGCCGGTTGGCGGTGGCGGCCCCGAACACGCCCGCGATCACCACGCACACCAGGAAGAAGGCCTGCACCTGGAACCCGGTCGGATCACCGACGATCAGGCCCCACACCAGACCGGCCGCAAGAAAGCCGTTGTACAGGCCTTGGTTGGCGGCCAGCGGCGCCGTGGCGCGGGCCATGTCCGGCCCGAATCCGTGCAGCCCCCGCCCGGGCTTCTTCTCCCACAGGAACATCTCCATCACCAGGATGTACGCGTGAAGGGCGGCCACCAGCCCGACCAGCACGTTCGCCAGGATTCCCATGGTCGTCAGCCCCACCGCTCGCTCGCCGATTTCCTGGACAGGTGTCCAGGAGAGACACATGAAGACTGTAGCTGGACATGTGTCCCGGAAGTGCGGGTCTCGGGGGTGCCGTGCGTCACGCGGAGACCCGGTGCGCGGCGACCGGGGGAGCGCCGGGCCGGGGCAGGGGGAAGGCGTCGCAGCGGCAACCGGTCCTGAACCCCCACTGCCGGACCAGGAGTTCACGCGGTACGCCGGCCAAGATCGCCCGTTCGCAGATGTGTCACATGAGCCGGTTCCCGTACGTCATATTCGTACCACCGACTTGAGGAGGCCCGTCCGAGATGACCCCGCCCGCCCGCACCGCGAAGCAGCGCAAGCACGACACCCTTCACCGGCTGGAGCACGACGTCGACGCCTGGATCGCCACCGCCGACGCCGCCGGGGGAATCCCGTATCTCGTTCCGCTCTCCTACCTCTGGGACGGCCGCACCCTGCTCTTCGCCACCCCGGCCGCGAGTCCCACGGGGCGCAATCTGCGGGAGACGGGCACGGTGCGTCTGGGGATCGGGCCGACCCGGGACGTCATCATGATCGAGGGCGGCGTCGAGGCTCTGGAGGCGGCGGAACTGGCACCGGGAGCCGGCGACGCCTTCGCGGCGAAGACCGGCTTCGACCCGCGGGAACTCACCACCGAGTACCTCTACTTCAGGATCACCCCCCGCCGCGTCCAAGCCTGGCGCGAGGCCAACGAGCTGTCCGGACGCGACCTGATGCGCGAGGGCGAGTGGCTCGTGGCCGACTGAATCGGGGGCACAGGGTTATCCGGGAACATATGGGGGCGGGGCACCGCCCGCCCTGGATCCCACGGAGGAAACATGGCACTGGTGGTGGCGGGCGTCGTGGTGCTGGACTGCGCCGAGCCCGAGAAACTCGCCGTGTTCTACAAGGAACTTCTCGACGCTGAGGAGACCGACGCCACCGCGAACCGGGTGGACATCAGGACCGCCGACGGCATGCGGATGGCGTTCCGCCGGGACGTCAACGCGACCCCGCCGAGCTGGCCCCGCCCCGAGAACTCCCTTCAAGCCCACCTCGACTTCCTGGTGGAGGACCTCGACGAGGCCGAGCGCAAAGTGGTCAGCCTGGGCGGCCGCCCGCTGGAGGCCAAGGACGCGGCGGGGCCGTTCGAGGAACGCGGTTGCGCGGACCCCGCCGGTCACTCCTTCACCCTACGGCTGACCCCGGCACGGGCGCCGAAGCAGGGCTAGACCCAATCCCGTGTAGATAGCGCGTGGGGCCTGTGTGCCAAGTGGCCTGAAACGGGACGGAGCTCCTGCTAGAACCGTGTCGACCAAGATCACTGTTCGGCGGGAGCTCCGTTGGGTACCCAGTCTGTCATTTCTCGTGAAGTTGTTGTTGCCGCCGGGGCGTTCGCGCCCGGCCATCTGGGCGAGTTGACCCGGATCATCTCGTTCGAGATGGTCGACGAGGCGTTGACGCAGACGGGCAGGGTGCAGGAGCGGGTGCGGGACCTGCCGTCCCGGGTGGTGGTGTATCTGCTGCTGGCAGGGTGTCTGTTCCCCGGGCTGGGCTGGCGGCAGGTGTGGCAGCGGTTGACGGCGGGACTGGAAGGGCTGACGGTCGCGGACCCGACCGGTGGTGCGCTGGCACAGGCCCGCAGGCGGGTGGGGGCCGAGCCGCTGCGATGGCTGTTCGACCTGCTGCGTGGACCGGCCGCCGGCATCGCCACCACCGGCGTGTGGTGGCGCGGGCTGCTGGTCTGCGCGATCGACGGCACCACCATGGCGGTGCCCGACAGCCCGGCGAATCTGACCGAATACACCAAACACCGCTGCAACAACGGTGGTGCGGGATATCCAGCGTTGCGACTCCTGGTGCTGGTGTCCTGCGGCACCCGCACGGTCATCGACGCGGTGTTCGGACCAACCACTGACGGCGAGACGACGTACGCGCCGCGCCTGCTCCGCAGCCTGCGCAAGGGCATGATCGTGCTGCTGGACCGGAACTTCGCCGCCCAAGCGCTGGTGACCGCCATGGCCAGAACCGGCGCGCACGTGCTGACCCGTGTGAAGAACGGCCGTCGGCTGCCCGTCCTGGGCCGCTGCGGTGACGGCTCCTACCTTTCGGCAATCGGCGCCGTCCCCGTGCGGGTCATCGACTGCGAGATCACCATCACCACGGCCACGGGACGCAGCACCGGCCTCTACCGCCTCGTCACCACACTGACCGACCACAGGACCCACCCCGCCGCCGAACTGATCACCCTGTACCACCAGCGCTGGGAGATCGAGACCGCGTATCTGGAGATCAAGTCCACCACCCTGGGCGGCCGTGTCCTGCGCGCCCGCACCCCGGACGGTGTCTCCCAAGAGCTCTACGCCCTGCTGGTCACCTACCAGGCCCTGCGCCTGGCCATGGCCGACGCCACCGCCGCCCGGCCCGGCATCGACCCCGACCGGGCCAGCTTCACCACCGCCCTGAACACCGCCCGCGACCTGGTCATCCAGGCCGCGGGCGTCATCGCCGACACGGTCGTCGACCTCGTCGGGGCCATCGGCCGCCGCGTCCTGGCCGACCTCATGCCCGACCGACGCATCCGCACCCGGCCCCGCGTCGTCAAACGCGCGATCTCCAAGTACAACGCCAAAGGCACCATCGACCGGACCAGCTACAAGGCCACCATCAGCATCGACATCCTGACCGCACCAGGACCTTGACACCCAGCCCAGCCGCCTATCTACACGGCATTGGGGCTAGACCGGGCTCGGAGCGCGGTGGGCGACGTGCGGCGGCGGCCCCGTACATGAGTACGGGGCCGCCGCCGCGAAGCCGGGTCAGGCCCGACGGTGGCCTCAGTCCCGGCCACCGTTGCCCGTGGCCGGCCACACGCCCGTCTGCCGCTCGATCGCCTTCGCCCCCGCGCGGTCCGCCACGCTGCGGGCGACCGCGAAGAGGGCGCCCTGGATCGCCGCGGCGAGCAGCACCTCGCCCCAGCCGCGGTCCCTGTCCAGCGCGTCGGGGGCGTCGTCCTCGTGGCGTATCGCCTTCCAGGTCTTGCGGAAGGCGATCCCCGCCAGCGCGCCGCTCGCCCAGCCGAGGGCGAATCCGACGGGCCGGTAGACGAGCGGAAGCTTCCCTTTCCCCTTCTTGTCCTTCGAGCCCTTGGCCACGTAGTTCTCCTCTGCTGTCGGTGATCCTCGGTCTGTGGTCCCTGCTGCAGCCGGTGCCCTCAGGGCCGTCCGGCGAGCGGAACCTCCTCGTCGGCACGTACTGGTCCCGGCGGGGTCCCGTCCCCGAACGGGCGGCCGCCCAGCTGCTCCCGGCCGTGCGGTGCGAGCCAGCCGGCGAGGTCGGGCCCGAGCGGCACGATGCCGGTCGGGTTGATGCCCGAGTGGACCAGGTAGTAGTGCCGCTTGATGTGGTCGAAGTCGACGGTGTCCCCGAATCCGGGCGTCTGATAGAGATCCCGTGTGTACGCCCACAGCACCGGGTCCTCCGTCAGTTTCCGGCGGTTGCACTTGAAGTGGCCGTGATAGACGGCGTCGAAACGTACGAGCGTGGTGAACAGCCTGATGTCCGCCTCGGTGATGGTGTCGCCGACCAGGTAGCGCCGGTCGGCCAGCCGCTCGGAGAGCCACTCGAGCCGGTCGAACACAGCGGTGTACGCCTCCTCGTACTCCTTCTGGTTCGTGGCGAAACCCGCGCGGTACACCCCGTTGTTGAGATCTTCGTACACGCCCCGCATCACGTCGTCGATCTCGTCGCGCAGCGCCTCCGGGTAGAGGTCGGGCGCCCCGTCCCGGTGGAACCGTGTCCATTCGGTGGCCAGGTCGAGGGTGATCTGCTGGAAGTCATTGGTGACCAGCCGCTTGCTGGGCACGTCCACGATCGCGGGCACGCTGACACCGCCCGGATAGCCGGATTCCCGGGCGTCGTAGGCCTCGCCGAGGAAACGGATGCCGAGGACCGGATCGCGGCCGCCGGGATCGAGCGTGAAGCGCCAACTGCGGTCGTCCTGGATCGGATCGGCGATGGCCAGGGAGAGCGCGTCCTCCAGGCCGAGCAGGCGTCGCGAGATCACCGCCCGGCTCGCCCAGGGGCAGGCCCGGCTGATCACCAGACGGTAGCGCCCGGCCGCCACCGGCCAGCCGTCGCGCCCGTCCGCGGTGATGCGATCGGCGAAGTGGCTCCTGGACCGCTTGAACGCCTTCGTCCCGTACGCGCGGTTGCCGACAACCATGTGACCCCTCCTCACGCGGGCTTGCACCCCACGCAGGCCGGGTTCCCCGTTTTCCGTCCGCACACCGTGTGAGGCAGCCCGAAGAGGGCAGTCGGGCGACGTGAGCGGCACATCATCGAACGCGGAGCGAGACACGGCGACAGCGGGGCGCGAGTCTTCGGACGGCGGTTCACCGGAGCCCGGGCGGCCTGGGCACGGCGGGTCCTCGGACCGCAGGACGCGTATCACGGTGCTGGTCGCGCTCGCCGCGAATCTGCTGATCGCCGTGGCCAAGGCCGTCGGTGGCGTGCTCGCGGGCTCTCCCGCCCTGCTGTCGGAGGCGGCGCACTCCGTCGCGGACAGTCTGAACGAGATCTTCCTGCTGGCGGCGCTGCGTCGAAGCCGCCGCCCGGCCGACCGGCGCCATCCCTTCGGCTACGGGAAGGAGCGGTTCTTCTGGTCGCTCCTCGCGGCTGTCGGCATCTTCGTGATGGGCGGATGCTTCTCCTTCTTCCAGAGATTCGAGGCACTGCAGGGCGGCGCCAAGGAGTCCCATGAGGGGTATGTGGCCGGACTCGTGGTGCTGGGGGTGGCGCTGGTGTTCGAGGGCGTGTCCCTGCTGCGCGCACTGCACCAGGTGCACCGGCAGAGCGGTACGGCCGGGCAGGGACTGCGGGACCCGGCGCTGCGCACGGTCGTCGCGGAGGACAGCACGGCGGTGCTCGGCGTGGCCGCTCGCGATCGTCGGGATGGTCCTCCACATGGTCACCGGGAACGTGGTGTGGGAGGCGTCCGCCTCACTCGCGATCGGCGCCCTTCTTGTGTACGTGGCCTTCCGCCTCGGCCGTGACGCCCGCGAGCAGTTGATCGGCCAGGCCGCGGACCCGGAGCTGAGCGACCGGATGTATGCGCTGCTGGAGGAGCAGCCGGAGATCGACAGTGTGGAGGAGCTGCTCACCATGCAGCTCGGCCTGGACTCGATTCTGCTGGCCGCCCGAGTCGATCTGGTCCCCGGACTGGACAGCGAGGAAGTCGAGGACGTCGCGGTGCGCATCAAGCTCTCCATCATGCGCACCATCCCGGAAGCCGACCAGATCTTCCTCGACATCACGGACGCCCCGACCCGTGCGGCCCGGCGCAAGAAGAGTGGCGGCCCCGCCGCGACGGGGGAACGCGGCGGGGCCTGACGGGCGGCTGCCCGGCTGCAGACGGATCATGCGCACGAGTTTCGGGAAATCCGGGAGCCGGGTCACGTGGAGCCGCTCGGGGAACGAGCCCGGCGGCGGGACGTGCGCGGCGGTTCCCGGGCGCGACATGCGCGTCGTGGCCCGCCCCTGTCTAGGCGCCGGTCGATTCCACGGGGCGCGGCCGGCGCGGAATGGCCAGTGCGCACAGGGCGCCCGCGAGGACCACGCACACGCCCACCCACACCGCGGGATGCAGGCCGTCCACGAACTCCTGCGGTGACGCGGTGCTTCCGTGGCCCACGAACACCGTGCTGAGCACCGCGATGCCGAGGGCGCCGCCCACCTCGCGGACCGTCGTGTTGGCGCCGGACGCCTTGCCCGCGTGCTGACCGCTGACCGAGGCGAGGACGACCGAGGCGGTGGGCGCGAAGACCAGCCCCATGCCGACGCCCGCCACGATCATCGGGCCGACCATCGAGGAGTAGGCGGTGGTGGTGTCCGCGACCAGGTTGATCCAGCCGAGACCGACGCCCTGGAGGAACAGGCCGAGCGCCATCAGCCGGCCGCCGCCGACCTTGTCGGTCAGCAGACCGGCGACGGGTGCGACGAACATCGGCATGAGCGTCCAGGGGAGCGTGCGCACCCCGGCCTCCAGCGGTGTGCGCGGCGGCACGATCTGCAGGAACTGGGCGAGCAGGAACAGGGAGCCGAAGACGCCGAAGTACATGGCGGCGGAGACGACGTTGGTCAGGGTGAACGCCCGCACCCGGTAGAAGGACAGCGGCAGCATCGGCTGTGGAACCCGGGCCTCCCAGGCGACGAACAGGGCGAGCAGCACCGCGCCGGCGGCGAATGCGCCGAGCACCTGTGCCGAGGTCCAGCCGTCCGTCCCTCCGTGCACGATGCCCCACACCACCGCGCACAGCCCGGCGGCGGCCAGGAGCATGCCGGCGAGGTCGAGGCGGATGCCCGGCAGAGTGCTCTCACGCAGGGCCAGCAGCGCGAGCGGTATCGCGAAGGCACCGACCGGCACGTTGATCCAGAAGATCCACCGCCAGTCGAGGCCGTCGACCACGGCGCCGCCGACCACCGGCCCCATGGCGACGGCGAGCCCGCTGATCCCGGACCACAGGCCCAGGGCAAGACCGCGCAGCCGCTCGGGCACGGCATGGGAGAGCAGGGTCAGGGACAGCGGCATGACGGCCGCGGCACCGAAGCCCTGGATCACCCGGAAGGTGATCAACTGCCCGCTGCTGTCCGCCAGACCGCAGCCGGCGGAGGCGAGGGTGAACAGCACGATGCCGAAGGTGAAGACGCGGCGGCGGCCGAACCGGTCACCGAGCGCGGCGCCCGTCATGAGCAGACAGGCGAAGCTGAGCACGTACGCGTTGACGGACCACTGAAGCTGCTCGGTGGACGCCTTCAGGTCCACCGCCAGGGTGTGCAGTGCCGTCGAGACGACCAGATTGTCGAGCGCGACCATGAACATGGGCACGCTGCACGCGACGATGGCGAGCCACAGCGGCACCGCCCGGCCCGCGGGCGAGGGCGCGAGGGGACCGGCCGCCGGGCCGGTCGCGAGCGTGTTCGGTTCGGACAGAGTCATGTCAGGGATCTCCTGGAAGAGGTTCCGTAGCGATCGGGTCAGTCGGTCGTGTTCTCGGTCGCGGGCTGTGCGTCCGCCCGCTCCTGCTCGGCCAGCCGGCGTCGTGCATCAGCCCAGTCGAGGGGCAGGTCCGCGGCCGGGATCTGCCAGAAGGTGAAGACGGAGCGGCTCATGGTGGACCGCAGTCCGCTCATGACCGACCGGTGAGGTTCGGTCCTGGCGTACCTGTAGAGGGCCTCCTTGTCCTCCCAGGCCGACAGGGTCCAGAACGTGCGCTTGAGGGGCTGGGCGATCAGTGAGGCGCCGTACGCGCCGGGCGCGCTGCGGACCTGCTTCCACGTGGCGAGAGACCGCAGGAAGAAGCGGGGTACGTCGGAAAACGAACGGACTTCGAGGCGGGAGGCCATCACCAGGGCCTCGGCGTCCGGGGCAGGAGCGTTGACGGTGGTCCAGGGCAGTGTGGGCACGGCACGGCCTTCTTCCGGGCAGGGAGGGGAAACCGCGGTGCGCGCGGCGGGCAAAGAGGCGCAGCGCAGGCAGGGTCAGTTCGGAGGCACCCTTTGGATACCTCCACTATCCATGTTAGACAGTGGAGGTATCCAATGACCAGAGCGGAGCCGTTCCGATGCGTATGTCCGACCTCAGCCGCAGCAGTGGCGTCTCCGTCACGACGATCAAGTACTACCTCCGCGAGGGCCTGCTGCCGCCGGGGCGCCAGCTCTCGGCGACCCAGGCCGAGTACGACGAGAACCACCTGCGCAGGCTGCGTCTGATCCGTGCGCTCACCGGCGTCCGGGGCCTGTCCGTGAGCGACACCCGCCAGGTCCTGGGTGCCCTGGAGGAGCACTCCGGCGACATCCATCGCCTGCTGGGCCTGTCCCTCGGCTCGATCAGGCTGACCGGGGAGCAGGCCGACGACGGCCCTGGGGGCACCGCGGAGCAGGACGAGGTCGACGCGCTGATCGACGAACTGGGATGGAACGTGCACAAGGCGGCGCCGGCCAGGGCCGCCCTCGCCGAGACCCTGACCTCGTTGAGGAACCTCGGCGCCCCGCTGGACCGGCGCACCCTGGTGCCGTACGCACGGCTGGCGGAGCGGACCGCCGTCCTCGACATCGATCAGCTCGACGGCATCGAGGACTCCTTGGAGGTCGTCGAGCGTGCGCTGCTGCTGACGGTTCTCCTGGAGCCCGCGCTGCTGGCGCTGCGGCGCCTGGCCCAGGAGAACGAGTCGGCGCGCCGCCACGCCGACGGCTGAACCCGTCGACTGCACCTGGAGCGGGTCGGGCCGGATCGCCCGGGACCCCGCGGTCGGCACCGGAGCCGTTCTTCCGTGACGCCTCTCTCTCCCGATGGCCCTTCCGTCGCGCGTGAGCCGGGTCCGCCGGGCGGCGCGGCGCCCGTCCCGGCCCGTACGCATGGCCCCGAACGGGCATCCCGGGGCGGCGCTGTCGCCGCGGCCGCCGGGTTGAGGCAACGCATCGCAGGGATCATTCTGGACGACATGGAGCAAGTCGCCGCTGCGGCGATCGTCGACGCCCGGGGCACGGTGACGGGATGGAGCGAGGGTGCCCGGCAGCTGACGGGATACACGGCCGAGGAGGTCGTGGGGCGCGCTGCGCAGGACCTGCTCGCCGAGGGTGTGCCGCCCTCGGCGCCGACCGTGGTGACCGGCACCGTCGTGGTGCGCCATCGTGACGGTCACCCTCTGCCGCTGTGCCTCACCGCCCACCCCGTGATCGGTCCCGACGGCTCCCCCCAGGGCTTCGTGGTCACCACCGCGCCCAGCACGGGGGACGCGGACCTGGTGGCCAGAGCCTTCCAGCAGGCGCCGATCGCGATGTCCGTGTTCGACACGGAACAGCGTTACCTGCGGGCCAACGACATGGCCGGTGGGCTCCTGGGGTTCGACGCGGACAGCCTCACCGGGCGGTACTTCCCCTACAGCGCGGACGATTACGACGTGAACGAGCGACGCTTCGACCGCTGTCTGCGCCAGGTCGCCGAGACCGGGCGTCCCGTGCACTACGAGAGCCACAAGCGCTCCGCGTCCGAGGCTCGTGAGCACGCCTGGATGGTCTACGTGTGGCCGGTGCACACCGCTCCCGACCAGGTGGCCGCCGTCGCCATGGCCGCCGTGGACAGCAGCGAGCAGTACTCGGCCCGCCGGCGCCTGGTCCTGCTGAACGAGGCCGCGACCGCCATCGGCACCACGCTCGACGTGCGGCGCACGGCCGAGGAACTGCTCGAGGTGGTGGTCCCCAGGTTCGCCGACTTCGCCAGCGTGGATCTGCTCGACTGGGTCCTCGACAAGGACGAACCGCCGAGGGACCACCGCGCCGAGATCGTGTTGCGCCGGATCGCCCACCGGTCGGTCACCGAAGGCATACCGGAGGCCGCCGTCGTGCTCGGCGGAACCGACAGCTACGGGCCCTACTCCCCGCCCCTCCGGGCACTGCGGGAGTCCCGGGCCGTGCTGCGCAGGGCCGGTGAACCCGACTTCGACCACTGGGTGCAGGAGCGCAACTCCCGGCCCATGGGGGACCCCGCGTCCCGCAGGGGCGCCCACTCCCTGGTGACGGTGCCGCTGAGGGCCCGCGGCACCACCCTGGGCGTGGCGGTGTTCGTGCGCATCCACAACCCGGACCCGTACGCGGCCGACGACGCCGTCCTCGCCGAGGACCTGGCGAGCCGGGCGGCCGTGAGCGTCGACAACGCCCGTCGCTTCGCACGCGAGCGCGGGACCGCACTGGCCCTGCAGCACAGCCTGCTGCCGCGCGGGCTGTCCGAGCAGGCCGCACTCGACGTGGCCCACCGCTACCTGCCGTCCGGCTCACAGGCCGGAATCGGGGGCGACTGGTTCGACGTGATTCCGCTGTCCGGCGGGAGGGTCGGCCTGGTCGTCGGCGACGTGGTCGGGCACGGCATCCGCTCCTCGGCCACGATGGGCCGGCTGCGCACCGCCGTGCGCACCCTGGCCGACGTCGACCTGCCGCCCGACGAGCTCCTCACCCATCTCGACGACCTGGTCGCGCACCTGGCGGCGGCGGAGGGAGGCGACGAGGTCGGTGAAATGGGCGCGACCTGCCTGTACGCGGTCTACGATCCCATCTCGCGCCGCCTGGCCCTGGCCGCCGCGGGCCACCCGCCGCCGGCCGTACGGGAGCCCGACGGCGGTGCCCGGCTGGTCACGATGTCCGCGGGACCGCCGCTTGGCGTCGGTGGCCTGCCCTTCGAGGAGACGCAGCTGGAGCTGCCGGAGGGCTCGCTGATCGCCCTGTACACGAACGGGTTGATCGAGGGCAGCGACCGCGACCTGGACGACGGCGCGGTCGAACTGTGCCGGGCACTGGAGACACCCAGCGACACCCTCGACGACCTGTGCGACAAGGTCGTGAAGTCGGTGCTGCCGGACGAGCCGGGCGACGACGTGGCCCTGCTCCTCGCCCGTACCCGCGCCCTCGGTGCGGACCAGGTGGCCACCTGGGACGTCCCGCCGGACCCGGCCGAGGTCGCCACCACCCGGCAGTACGCCATCGAACAGCTGGCCGAGTGGGGCCTGACCGAGGTCACGTTCGTCACCGAGCTGGTCGTGAGCGAACTGGTGACCAACGCGATCCGCTACGGCGGGCCGCCCATCCAACTGCGGCTGATCCGCGACGGCTCGCTGATCTGCGAGGTGTCCGACGGCAGTTCCACCTCACCGCATCTGCGTCGCGCGCACGCCTTCGACGAGGGCGGCCGCGGACTGCTGCTGGTGGCCCAGCTCACCCAGCGCTGGGGCAGCCGTCAGACCAGCGAGGGGAAGACGATCTGGGCCGACCAGTCGCTGCCCGCCTGAGGCCGGGCCCGCGAACGCGGCGGCCGCACGGCGGCAGCCGTGCGGCCCCGGATCCGGCGCGCTCAGTTCCCGGTCGGCTCCAGCACGAAGACGGGGATCTCACGGTCGGTCTTCTTCTGGTAGTCGGCGTACGGCGGGAACGCCGCGACCGCCCGCTCCCACCACTGCGCCTTCTCCTCGCCCGTGACCTCACGGGCCGTCATCTCCTGGCGCCGGGGCCCGTCCTGGAGCTCCACGGTGGGGTGCTGCGTGACGTTGAAGTACCAGACGGGGTGCTTGGGCGCCCCTCCGAGTGAGGCCACGGCGGCGTACCGGCCGTCGTGCTCGACGCGCATCAGCGGAGTCTTGCGGATCTTCCCGCTCCTGGAGCCGAGGGTGGTGAGGATGATCACCGGCAGGCCCGTGTCGCGGAGCGTCGTCCCCTCCGTGCCACCGGAGCTCTCGTACAACTCGACCTGCTCGCGCACCCACTGCGTAGGGCTCGGTTCGTACTCGCCCTCAAGAGCCATGGTTTCCGTCCCATCGTCGCTACGACTGCTGTCACGTCCGTGGTCACCGTCGCCGCGGACCGGCCCCGGGACCCACGTTCCAAGATTCAACACCGGCCGCCCGTCATTTCATCCGTGGCACGGGTCCGCGACACGACCGCGCCGGTCGTCCGGAACGGTCTCCGGCCAGCAATCGTCGGCGCGGTGGGGCTGCTTTTCGTCAGTCCGGTCACACCAGCATCCGCACGGCCAGCGTCGCCATCACCGCGCTGGAGACGAACGCCGTGACCAGCCGGCCGCGCCGACCGGTCAGCGCGCGGCCCAGCAGTGCGCCGCCTCCGGCCAGCGTCAGCTGCCAGCTCGCGGACGCGGCGAACGCGGCGAGCACGAACAGGCCCTGCTCCAGGGGCCGGACCGGGCCCTCGGCGCGGCTGCCGAGGACCAGCGCGGCGAAGTAGACGACGGTGGTCGGGTTGAGCAGGGTGATGCCGAGCAGTCCGAGATACGCCCGCCTCGGCGTGGGCGGCACCGCCTGGCCGGCGGTGGCGGTCCCCGCGGAGCGGTACTGATCCAGGGCTGCGACGGCACCGCGCACCGCGAGGGCGGCCAGGACCAGGGCCGACGCCCAGCGCAGCGGGACCATGACGGGCTGGAGCAGGGCGGCCAGTGCGGTTCCGCCGACGGTCGCCACTAGGGCGTAGAGGCCGTCCGCCATGGCGACGCCGAGTGCGGCGCACGCGCCGGTGCGCAGGGATGTACGGGCCGTGAGGGAGACCAGATAGGCTGCGACGGCTCCGACGGGTACGGCGATGCCGTAGCCGGCGACGAGCCCCGCGACGAGCGCGCCGGTCACGACCGGCGAAGCCCGAGCCTCCCCGGACGGCAGGGCTGCTGTCGGCCCGGCACCGGACGGGCGGTGGCGGACATCAGCGGCAGCAGGGCTTCGAGCGTAGGCATGCGCAGATCCTGCGGGAAGGCGGATGCCTGGGCAAACGAATTACGATGGCTGGTGCCGGCACGCGCGACGCGTCCGGGCTGTCGCCGCAGGCGGGACGCCGCGCGGTCGACGACATCCTTCGGCCATATACGGCATCCGGCGCATCTGGCCGAACTTCAGGTGGCCGTGTAGATGCCTCGGGCATCTAATGAAGATCGGCAACAGCGAATCTTCGCGTGCGAGGTCATTCATGACGAAACCCGCTACAACCGTGCCGGAACCCGTCGCGTTCCCCCAGGACCGTACCTGCCCCTACCACCCGCCGACCGCCTACGACCGGTTGCGCGAGAAGCGCCCGCTGACCCGGGTCACGCTCTACGACGGCCGTGACGTCTGGGTGGTCACCGGGCACTCCACCGCCCGTGACCTGCTGGCCGACCCGCGCCTGTCCTCCGACCGGACCCGCGCCGCCTTCCCGGTGACCAACGCGCGGTTCGCCGCGGCCCGGGACCGCCGGGTGGCGCTGCTCGGCAAGGACGACCCCGAACACCGTGTCCAGCGCCGCATGCTGGTCTCCAGCTTCACCCTGAAACGGGCCACCGCCTTGCGCCCGCGCATCGAGGAAACGGTCGGCCGGCTGCTGTCGGCCATGGAGGCCGCGGGCCCGCCGGCCGAACTGGTCAGAGCCTTCGCGCTGCCCCTGCCGTCCATGGTGATCTGCTCGTTGCTCGGCGTCCCCTACGCCGACCACGACTTCTTCGAGGAGCAGTCCCGCCGGCTGCTGCGCGGACCGTCCGCTGAGGACACCCAGGACGCTCGCGACCGGCTGGACGCCTATCTCGGGGAGCTGATCGACCACAAGCGCGAGGAGCCGGGGGACGGGCTGCTCGACGAGCTGATCCAGGAGCAGCTGCGCGAGGGCGCGCTGGACCGGGCCGATCTGGTCTCCCTGGCCACGATCCTGCTGGTCGCGGGGCATGAGACGACGGCCAACATGATCTCCCTCGGTACGTTCACCCTGCTGCGTCACCCGGAACAGCTGTCGCAGCTGCGCGCCGACCCGGAACTGATCTCCGCCGCCGTGGAGGAACTGCTGCGCTTCCTGTCCATCGCGGACGGGCTGCTGCGGGTGGCCACCGAGGACATCGAGATCGCCGGGACGACCATCAGGGCCGAGGAGGGCGTCCTGTTCTCCACATCCGTCATCAACCGCGACTCCACCGCCTTCTCCGAACCCGACACCCTGGACTGGCACCGCCCGGCCCGTCACCACGTCGCCTTCGGGTTCGGCATCCACCAGTGCCTCGGCCAGAACCTGGCCCGGGCCGAGCTGGAGATCGCCCTCAGCGCCCTCTTCGAGCGGCTGCCCGGTCTGCGGCTCGCCGCGCCGCCGGAGGAGATCCCGTTCAAACCGGGCGACACGATCCAGGGGATGCTGGAACTCCCGGTGACCTGGTAGGAGGCTGCGACCATGACCGGCGACATCTCCATCTCCATCGACAGGGACGTCTGCATCGGGGCGGGCCAGTGCGCCCTCACCGCGCCCGGCGTCTTCACCCAGGACGACGACGGCTACAGCGAACTGCTGCCCGGCAAGGCGGACGGCGGCGGCGACCCGCTGGTGCGGGAGGCCGTACGCGCCTGTCCGGTGGGTGCCATCACCGTCTCCGAGGAAGGCGGTTGAGCACGTCCACGGCACGATGACACGGCGGCACGCGTATCGAGGCCGGCGAAGCACCCCTCGTGGCCGTCGGGCGCGAGCAGACACCTTCTCGCACCGGCCCCGGTAGAGCCGTCGGCCGCGTGTCCGCCGGCCCGGCTCTACCGGTAGGCCTCCAGCAGGAGCCGGGCCGCGTGGGCCGCCTCTTCGGCGGGTTCCGCGGAGGCCTCTATGCCCGCGGTGACCATGGCGCCCTCGGCCAGCAGATACAGCTGCCCGGCAAGGGACGCGGACAGTCCCGCGTCGGTGACGAGACCGGTCAGATAGGCCTTGAAAGCGTGCTTGTGGGCGCGCACCTGGGCCAGCACCCGCGGTGACGTGGCGCCCAGCTCGCCGTAGGAGTTGATCCAGGCGCAGCCGCGGAATCCGGGCTCGCGGAACCACTCGCCCAGCCAGCCGAAGACCGCTCCTATCCGCTCCACGGGGTCCGTGTACCGGTCCACGTGCTCGGCCATCCGCTGCCGCCAGCGCACGTCACGGTGCTCCAGGCAGGCTTCGACGAGCTGTTCCTTGGCGGGGAAGAGCTGGTACAGCCGCTTGAGCGAGACCCCCGACGTGTTGCGGATGTCGTCCATCCCGACGGTCTGTACGCCACGGCCGTAGAACAGCTTCTCCGCGGCTTGCAGCGCCTGCTCGCGGGCGAGTTCGCTGTCCATGTACGGGGCCCTCCTGAGTGTTCCGGGCGGGAGAACCGGCGTTCTCGACGTTAGCAGCCGTGCGACGCGGCATGTCGCCCCCGGCCCTAGAGTGCACGCGTGACCGAAGACGCCTCGAAACCCTTCCTGTACGTCGTCGTCTGCGCAGCGGGTATCGCCCAGGACGTGGGTGAACTGATCATCGCCGCCCAGGAGCGGGGCTGGGAGATCGGTGTCATCGCCACACCACTCGCGCTCCGCTTCTTCGACACGGCCGCGGTGGAGGCGCGGACGGGCCGCCGGATCCGGTCCGCCTGGCGGTCCCCGGGCGACCCGCGGCCGTTCCCGGACCCGGACGCGGTCGTCGTGGCACCGGCCACCTTCAACACCGTCAACAAGTGGGCCGCCGGCATATCGGACACCCTCGCGCTCGGCACGCTGTGCGAGGCCTACGGGCTCGGCGTGCCGATCGCCGTCCTGCCCTGTGTGGGCGAGGCGCTGGCGGCCCATCCTGCCTACCGCGCCAGCCTCGAACGGCTGAACGGCATGGGCGTCCGGTTCGGGGACCCGTACGCCGGAGGGACGGACGCGGACGGCGGGCGTCCGCAGTTCCGCTGGGAGCGGGCCCTGGACCTCCTTTCCTCGGCGGCGTGACCGCCCGTAAGTGCTCGTCAGGCAGAACCACCTGCCCCGATTGTCCGGTCCATCGTGATCTGACGCTTTAGTGTCGTTTCATGACAGGAGACCGCACGGCGCTGGCCGCTCACGACCTCGGGGGCGAAGGGCCCCCTCTGGTGCTCCTTCACGGCATCGGACGCACGCTCGCCGACTGGGCCGCCGTCGCGCCCCTGCTTCTGGCGCGCCATCGTGTGCTGGTCGTGGATCTGCCCGGCCACGGCCGCTCGCCGCGCGGATCGTGGCAGGTGCCCGCGGTGCTCGACGATCTCGAGCGGGTGCTGGCGGCGTACCGGGTCCCGGAGGCGCTGCCCGTCGGGCACTCGTTCGGTGGCATGCTCGCCGTGCTGTACGCCCTCGAGCATCCGGACGTCACCCCCGGTGCCGTGAATCTCGACGGGTTCGGCTGGGGGCGCCCGGACCAGTACGTGGGCCTCGAGCGGGACTACGTCGTCCGGCATCTGGCGAAGGTGCGGGAGTCGAGTGCCGAGGGCCGGGGCAGGGAACTGTCCACGGACGGACTCAAGGACCTCCTTGCCGAGCAGCGCGCCCTGTCCGACCGACTGGGCCTCCCGTACGACCTGCTCGAGGCCGGCGTCCTGCGCTCCGTGAGCGAGCGGGAGGACGGGGTCCTTGAGGTGAAGCCGGGGCGAGAGGAGGCGCTGCAGATGATCGCGGCCATGGAGTCCCTCGATCTCTTCGCCCTCTTCAAAAGAATGACCACGCCGCTGCTGCTGGGCCGCGCCGAGCGGACCGTGCCCTCCGTCCCCGACCTGGACTGGTTCGAGCCGATGATGGCCGCCTATGCCAAGGGGCTGGCCCGCGACCTCGCCGCACTGGCCGAGGAGTGCCCTCATGTGACGGTCGTCGGAATCGACGCCACGCACGCCATGTTGCTGGAGAACCCCAGGGCGGTCGCGGACGCCGTCCTCGGCTTCGCCGCCTGAGGAGAGTGCGCGCCGGCGGCCGGCCGGCGGTGCCGGGCGGCTTTGCCGGCCGGAGGTGAATTCCCCGCGGAAGCGGGCCGGACGGCCCAGGAATTCTCGGAGCCGGACGCGGATTACTGACTTTTTGTCAACTCGCTTCCGTCTGAAAGGAATTGGGAAAGTGAGGGAGTCTCTTGTTCGGGATCGTCGAACTGTGCAAAGGTGTCGTCGTCGGCGAGCGGGCCTTTATTTCAGCCGCTGCGCATACCGGTGACATCGTTCGCCGTCCACTTCAAGTGAACTGAATCGAGCGGCCGTTCGAAATACCGCTTACCCCGAGGACACTCCCTGAAAGTCGTCGTTCGGGCGGCGCTCCATTGGTATGTACTAAAACGTGTGTGTGGGCTTGGAGGACGGTGGCTGTGAACGATGGGGTCCAGCGGAATTCCCCCGACCCTGTTCCGTCCTACGGTGTGACGGATGAACAGCTCGCCGCCGAACTGATGAAGGCCGCCGGGAAGAGGCCCGTGCACCATCCGGTCGGCGAACTGCTGGGCCGGCACTGGGAGGCCGCCTACTCCTATGCCCGGTTGTGCGCGGACGGTGCGCACCCCGCCGGAATGCTCACCACGGCGGCGTTCACCCGGCTGTTCGAGGAATCCGCCCGGCAGGGCGGACCGACGGCCGCATGGCGTCCCCCCTTGCTCGTCACCATCAGGCGGCTGGCGGGGGAATGGGACACCGACCACCGGCGTGCGCTTCTGCGTCCCGCGCTGCGGTCCGGGGCCGGCAGCGCCGCGCGCGCCGCGGCGCGGCTGCTGCCGCCCGAGAACCGGCGGCTGATCTCGCGGGCGTTCCAGCGGCTTCCCGAGCCGGCCCGCTGTCTGCTCTGGCACGCCGAGGTCGAACGCGAGGAAGTAACCGTGCCCGCCGCCCTGTTGGGGATGGATCCGGCCGAGGCGGCGACCAGGCTGGTGCAGGCGCGTGAACGGCTGCGTGAGGTCTGTCTGGACGTCCATCGTGAATCCGCGCCCGACGAGGAGTGCCGCCGGTACGCCCGTCTGCTGGACGTCTCCCTGCGCCGCGACGACGGCGCACTCGATCCGGATCTGCGCTTCCACATGGACGGCTGCGCGCACTGCCGCAACGCCGCCGAGCAACTGGACGGCTTCGGCGGCCGGCTTCCGCTCCTGCTCGCCGAGGGGGTACTCGGCTGGGGAGCGCAGGCGTACCTCGACACCAAGCGCGTGCGGGGCGAGTCGGCCGAGCCGCCGGCGGCGCCTGCCCCCCGGCCCATCGGCGGGGAGCCCCTGATCGACCCGGCGGGCGTGCACAGTCTGTTCGCGGCCGACCGGCCCGCGCCGGAACCGAACGACGATTCAGAGGACCCCGCGCCGCCGGACGCACCCGACGGGAGACTTCGCCGGGGCACCCGCGCCACGTCGGCCGTCGGCGTCCCTCGGACGGCCGCCGCGCACAAGGCCGCCGCTCGTCCCTCACCGCCGCGCCGCCGGCTCGCCCTGGCCGTGGGCGCGGTCGGCGCACTCGTCCTCATACCCCTTGCCGTGTGGTCCGGCGACCCGGGTACGACAGCCGCGGGCGCGACCTCCGGCAGGCCCGGCCCCGGTACGGCGAGCGGGTCCGGGGCGCCCTCATGGATCGGCGCCGCCGCCAGCGTGCCCACGGGGGCCTTCGAGGGCCGGCTGCGCAACCAGGACAGCGGTCTGTGCATCGGCCTCGACCAGAAGGCGGCCGTCGCCGGAGCGGAGGCCGTACTGTTCGCCTGCTCCGCGTCCGTGACCCAGCAGTGGGCGTACGAGAGCGGCGGACTGCTGCGCAGTGTGGCCGCACCCGGTCTGTGCCTCGACTCCCACCTCGGCTATTCGGTCCAACTCGCCGCCTGCGCACGCGAGTCGCAGCCCGCGGCGAAGAACGTCCGGTACGACTTCACCCGCCAGGGCGCCATCGTGCCGCGCTGGAACCAGGACCTCGCCCTCACTCCCGCCTCGTCCGCGCCCGGCGCGGGGCTCGTGCTCAAGCCGCGTACGGAGGACGACACCCAGCGCTGGCTCACGGACACCTCGAACTCGCTGCAGATGCAGTCGGTCGACTGGGGCACGGCCGCGCCGACGACGGCCACGGCCACGCGCCGCGCCGAACCCTCCCGCACGCCGACCCGGGCGACCGGCGCTGCCCCGAAGCCGACGTCCAGCCCGGCACCCACCCGGCCGACAGACCTGTCCACGTCCCGGGGGTGGGGTGACTGCTCCTCCCCGTTTTGCGCCCCGGACGGCTGGGGCGGAAGCGGAGGCTGGGGCTGGGGCGGCGGTCATGGCGGCGGCCGGCACTGATCCAGTCCGACCGCGCGTCACTCCTCCAGCAGGCTCAGCTCCGCCCAGATGGTCTTGCCCTCGCTGGTGTGGCGGCTGCCCCAGCGTTGGGTGAGCTGGGCCACCAGGAGAAGACCGCGGCCGCCCTCGTCGTAGGAGCGCGCCCGGCGCAGATGCGGGGCGGTGTGACTGCTGTCGGAGACCTCGCAGATCAGTATGACCTCGTCATGGATCAGCCGGAGCCGGATCGGCGGGTCGGCGTACCGAATGGCGTTGGTGACCAGTTCGCTGACCACCAGCTCGGCCGTGAACACGGCGCTGTCCAGGTGCCAGGCCTCCAGCTGGGCGACGACCTGCTTGCGGATCGCCGCGACCAGCGCCGGATTGGCGGGGATGCTCCAGGTGGCGACCCGGGAGGGGGGCAGCCCGTTGGTGCGGGCGAGCAGCAGCGCCACATCGTCGGCTGTTCCGCCCAGAGGAAGCAGCGCCTGCAGTATCCGGTCGCATGCCGTGTCCAGCGAATCTCCGGGCGGTGCGGACCCCGGGGGCCCGGCGAGGGCCGAGCACAGCAGCTGGTGGCCGGCGTCCACGTCACGTTCGCGGCTCTCGATCAGCCCGTCGGTGTACAGGCCCAGCACCGTGCCCACCGGCAGGTCGATCTCGGCCGCTTCGAAGGGCAGCCCACCGAGCCCCAGTGGCGGCCCGCCCGGCAGCTTGATCTCCCGGGGAAGCTCGCCGGGCTGCATCATCACCGGGGCCGGATGGCCCGCCCGTGCGAGGGTGCACCGGCGTGAGACCGGGTCGTACACCGCGTACAGGCAGGTGGCCCCCACCTCGCCGGTGATGTCCTCGTGCCCCGCCTCCTGGGAGAGACGGACGACGAGGTCGTCGAGGTGGGTGAGCAGCTCGTCCGGTGCCAGATCGATGTCGGCCAGCGTGCGCACGGCGGTGCGCAGGCGGCCCATCGTCGCGGAGGCCTGGATGCCGTGGCCGACCACGTCGCCGACGACCATGGCGACCCGCATCCCGGACAGCGGGATCACATCGAACCAGTCGCCGCCCACACCGGCGCGGGCCGCGGGCAGGTACCGGGAGGCGGCCTCCACCGCTTGCGTCCGCGCCAGACTGCGCGGCAGCAGGCTGCGCTGCAGGGCCAGGGCCGTCCTGCGCTCACGGGAGTAGCGGCGGGCATTGTCGATGCAGACGGCGGCCCGGGCCGTGATCTCCTCGGCCAGCAGCACATCGTCGGGAGTGAAGGGTTCCGGCCGCCGGTAGCGGGTCAGCACCGCCACGCCCAGCGTTCCGCCGCGGGCCGTGATCGGCACCGACATCGTCGAGTGCACCCCGAGATCGGTCACCCACCTGCGACGGGAAGCGTCCCGGTCGAGCCACTTGGTGAGCGTGGTGGCGGCGTCGGCCGCGACGATCGTCCGGCGGGCGACAAGGGAGTCGGCCTGGGGAGCACCGTCGGGGTAGAGGCCGGTCTGCCCCAGCTGGATCAGCACCTCCGGGGCCTCGGGGTCCATCGACCGGTGGGCGACCCGGCGAAGGGCGATCGGCGCGGTGAGCGAGGTCGGGTAGGGGTCCTCCGCGTCGGACGGCGGATCCAGTAGGTCGACGGTGACGAAGTCGGCGAGGGCGGGCACGCACACGTCCGCCAGTTCCTGCGCCGTGCGCGTCACGTCGAGGGTGGTGCCGATGCTGACACTCGCCTCGTTGACCAGCTGCAACCGCTCGCGTGCCCGAAACTGCTCGGTGAAGTCGTGCAGGGTGACACACACCCCCCGCAGCCGCTCGTCACTGTCCGTGAGCGGGGCGAGCCGGGCCAGCCAGGTATGCGAGGGGTTCGCTCCGCCGGCGCGCAGGCGGGTCGTGACCTCCCGCATCTGCTGGCTCTCCAGGACCTCCCGCGCCTCGCGCTCCAGTTCCTCGGACTCGGGCTTCCCGCCGATCTCCGAGAGCCGCAGGCCCCGCATGTGCTCGAGCGGCAACCCGATCACCCTGGCCATGGCCTCGTTGACCCCGCACAGCCGCAGATTCTCGTCGAAGACGGCGAGGGCGCAGGGGGAGCAGTGCAGGGCCGTCTTCATCAGTGCGTCGTACTCGCGTCGCGGCCCGGATCTCAGCGGACTCACCACCAGCCAGTCGCCGCCATTGTCATGTGGCCGGTGGTGGGCGAGCAGCCAGATCAGCAGGGTGTGGCCGTCGTGGTGGCGCAGCTGAACCGTCCCGCTCCAGCGGGTGCCGTCAGGTTCGGGCGTCGGCAGCGAGCTGTCCGGGGCGAGCAGGTCGGTGACGGGGCGTCCCTCGGCCTCTCCCGGCGCGTAGCCGAGCAATCGGCGGGCGTTCTCGTTCCATCGGACCAGAACGCCGTTCTCGTCGACGACTGCCCGGGCTGAGGCGGCCTCGCCGGAGGGATGAACCGGGCTCATCGACGCCACTCCCTTGCGCGCACCCGCAGTGACCAAGCGCATCACTCGTGTTCCAGCCTAGTGCGTGGCCGGATTTCGTTCCCGGTCGGCGCGGAGGGGCGATCCGTCCTGTGTCACAGGGGCGGGCGCCGTCCCGGCGGAGCCGATTCCAGGTGCCCGGCCCCGTGACGCCCGCGCCAGAAGTGCGGCGACGAACCCTTGACGCATACACATGTCTCCCCGTCAGAATCTGTTTGTTCGTGACGAGTTGTGAGTACTTCTGGGCCCTGATGAGGGAGAGCCACCATGACGGTCACTCGCAGAACGATCTTGATCGCCGGTACGGCAGCCCCGGCGGCCGGCGCCCTGCTCGGCGCCGGCGCAGCCGAGGCCGCAGCGGCGACGCACACGCCGGGCAGACGAACCGTCGCCCTGCGCGACGGCTGGCGATTCGCGCTGGTCAACCCGGGCGGCATCACCGATCCGATCGGCGCGTACGCCGACGCCGCCGCACCCGGCCACGACGACTCCGGGTGGCGCGAGGTCGCCGTGCCGCACGACTGGAGCATCGAGCAGACCCCCACCACGAAGCACGGCACCACCAGCGGCACCGGCTTCTTCCCCGGTGGCCTCGGCTGGTACCGCCTCGCCTTCACGCTGCCGCCCGCGCTCGCCGGCAAGCGCATCTCGGTGGAGTTCGACGGGGTCTACATGGACTCGTACGTCTACTGCAACGGCTCGGAGGCGGGACGGCACCCTTACGGCTACACGGGCTTCGCCGTCGACCTCACCGATCTGCTGCACACCGACGGCAGCACCGAGAACGTCCTCGCGGTCAAGGTCCAGAACCAACTCCCCAGCAGCCGCTGGTACTCGGGCAGCGGTATCTACCGCGAGGCCCGCCTCGTGATCACCGAGCCCGTGCACGTCGCCCGCTGGGGCACGTATGTCACGACGCCGGACATCACCGAGTCGCGCGCCGTCGTCCGCGCGCGGACCTCCGTCGTCAACGAGTCGGGCGCCGCGGTGGACGTCGAGGTCCGATCGAGCGTCAAGGACGCCGACGGCCGTACGGTCGCCCGTGCGTCCTCCACGATCGCCGTCGGCGACGTGCAGGACGAAACCCACGAACTGGCGGTTCCGAAGCCCCGGTTGTGGGATTTCGCGACTCCGCACCGCTACACCCTGGAGACCGAGCTGCGCGTGGGCGGCGTGAGCACCGACACCTTCCGCACCACCTTCGGTGTCAGGTCCTACCGCTTCGACCCGGACGAGGGCTTCCACCTCAACGGCACCCACACCAAGATCAAGGGTGTCGACCTCCACCACGACCAGGGCGCCCTCGGCGCGGCGATCAGCATCGACGCCGTACGCCGGCAGATGACCATCGTGAAGTCGATGGGTGTCAACGCCTTCCGCACCTCCCACAACCCGCCCTCACCGCAGATGATCCAGGTCTGCGAGGAACTGGGCATCGTGATGATGGTGGAGGCGTTCGACTGCTGGCACACCGGCAAGACCACCTACGACTACCACCGGTTCTTCGACGACTGGTGCGAGAAGGACGCCACCGAGATGGTGCTCGCGGCCCGCAACTCCCCGGCCGTCGTGCTGTGGTCCATCGGCAACGAGATCCCCGACTCCACCTCCACCGCCGGGCTCGCCATGGCCGACCGGATCATCGCCGCCATCAAGGCCGCGGACGACACGCGCCCCCTCGTCATCGGCTCCGACAAATACCGCCGCGTGCCGGCCAAGGGCTCGGCGGCCGACCTCATGCTCGCCAAACTCGACGGGCTCGGCCTCAACTACAACACCGCCCAGTCGGTCGACGCCCTGCACGCCGCCTATCCGCACCTCTTCCTCTTCGAGTCCGAGTCGTCGTCCGAGACCTCGACCCGCGGCACCTACCAGGAACCCGAGCACCTCAACACCGGTGAGAACTACACGCCAGGACGCCGTGCGACCTCCTCCTACGACAACAACCTCGCCAGCTGGACGATGAGCGGTGAGTACGGGCACAAGAAGGACCGGGACCGCGCGTGGTTCGCCGGTCAGTTCCTGTGGTCGGGCATCGACTACATCGGGGAGCCCACGCCGTACAACGTGTTCCCGGTGAAGGCCTCCTTCTTCGGCGCGGTCGACACCGCCGGATTCCCCAAGGACATGTACCACCTCTTCCGCAGCCAGTGGACGACCGAGCCGATGGTCCATCTGGTGCCGATGAGCTGGAACCACGAGGCGGGCGACACGGTCGAGGTGTGGGCGTACGCGAACGTCGACACCGTGGAGCTGTTCCTCAACGGAAAGTCCCTCGGCATACGGAAGTTCGACACGAAGACGACCACGGACGGACGGACCTACCTCGAGACCACCGAGGCGACCGGTGACGACAAGACGTTCGCCGGCGGCCCCTATCCGGGCAGCTACACCAGCCCCAACGGCAGTGCCGGCAAGCTGCATCTCACCTGGAAGGTGCCGTACGAGCCTGGCGAGCTGAAGGCCGTGGCGCGACGGGACGGCGAGGTCGTCGCCGGCGATGTGCTGCGGACGGCGAACGACGCGCACGCCCTTCGCCTCACGACCGACCGCTCGTCCCTCGCCGCCGACGGCCGCTCGCTCGTCTTCGTGACCGCCGAAGTCGTCGACGCACATGGCGTCGTGGTGCCCGACGCCGAGCACCTGATCACGTTCGACGTGGCGGGCGGCTCACTCGCGGGGCTCGACAACGGCCGGGAGGAGAGCGCGGAACGCTATCAGGCCAGCACGCGGACCGCCTTCCACGGCAAGGCACTCGCCATCGTGCGGTCCGGCACCAGGGCGGGGAGCCTCAAGGTGACGGCACGCGCTGACGGTCTCCGCACGGCCACCGCGACCGTACGCAGCACCGGCGCGCCGTCGCGGGCGACCACCCCGGCGCCCGTCTTCAAGCCCGACCACCCGGCGGCCCCCGGCTACCCCGTGGCGGACGCCGGCTACTCCGGCCGCCCCGACACCCTCCCCGCCGCCATGCTCGACGGCGACCCGGCCACCGGCTGGTCCAACGCCTTCGTCAAGTCGGCCACCGCACTGCTGCCCGCCTTCAGCGGTGCCCGGGTGAGTGACTGGGTCTCGGTCGACTGGGGGCGGGCACGGTCCTTCGACCGCGTCGAGGTGTCCTTCACCGTCGATGCGACCCACACCGCGCCCGCCTCGGTCGAGGTCTCCGTCTGGGACGGCCGGCGGTACCGGTCCGTGACCGGAGCCGCCGTGGACTGGGCCACGGCCTCCGACGCGCCCACCGTGATCACCTTCGACGCGGTCCGCGGCTCACGTCTCCGTCTCCTCTTCACCAGCGCCCACCCGGGTGCCGCCGACGGCGCTGTGCGCGTCAGCAGACTGGAGGTCCCGGCCGGCTGACGGCAGCTCCCGCTGGTGGGCGGTCAGGGTGTACCGCCGGGCCGGGGAGAGCGGCTGCCGCACCTCGACGTACTCGCCGTGCGGCAGCCGCTTGACGATCCCCGTCTCGCGGCCGTGCTCCACCAGCTCACGGTCCTTCTCCTGCAGTCCCAGACAGATGCGCCGGGTCACGACGAAGGCCGCGACCGGGACCACCGGCACGGCGATCCTGAAGGTCCATGTCAGCACGTTGACCGACAGATGCAGATGCGTGGCCAGGATGTCGTTGCCGCCGCCCGCGAGCAGGAGCAGATACAGACTCAGCCATGCCGCGCCGAGGGCCGTGCGGATCGGGCGGTTGCGCGGACGGTCCAGCAGATGGTGCTCACGACGGTCCTTGGTGACCCACGCCTCGATGAACGGGTAGACGCCGATCAGGACCAGGAGAAGCGGGAAGACGACCACCGGGATGAGTACGCCGAGGACCAGCGTGTGACCCCACAGATCGATCTCCCAGCCCGGCATGATGCGGACCAGTCCCTCCGCGAAGCCCAGATACCAGTCGGGCTGGGCACCCGTCGACACCTGGTCGGCGCGGAAGGGGCCGTACACCCAGATGGGATTGACCGTCGCCATTGCGGCCACGAGCGTGATCACCCCGAAGACCAGGAAGAAGAAACCGCCCGCCTTCGCCAGATACACCGGGAAGAACGGAGCGCCCACGACATTGCGTTCCGTCTTTCCCTGGCCCGCGAACTGTGTGTGCTTGTGGTAGACGACCAGCAGCACATGGGTGACGACGAGCGCCGCCATGATCCCGGGGACCAGCAGCACATGGAAGGAGTAGAAACGGGGCACGAGGTCGTGGCCCGGGAACTCCCCGCCGAAGAGGAACATCGACAGATACGTGCCCACGATCGGCACGGACAGCAGCGCGCCGTTGACGAACCGCAGCCCGGTTCCCGACAGCAGGTCGTCCGGCAGCGAGTAGCCGAACAGCCCCTCGAAGATGCCGAGGAGGAGCAGAAGCCAGCCGAACAGCCAGTTCAGCTCACGCGGTTTGCGGAACGAGCCGGTGAAGAAGTGCCGCATCATGTGCGTCAGCATCGCGGCGACGAAGATCAGGGCGGCCCAGTGGTGGATCTGCCGGACCAGCAGACCGCCGCGCACATCGAAGCTGAGGTGCAGCGTCGAGGCGTACGCGTCGGACATGCGGATGCCGTTCAGCGGGACGTAACTCCCGTGGTATGTCACCTCGTTCATCGACGGGTGGAAGAAGAGCGTCAGATAGATACCGGTCAGCACCAGTACGACGAAGCTGTACAGACACACCTCGCCTAGCAGGAACGACCAGTGGTCGGGGAAGACCTTGCGGAGGTACTGCCGGCCCAGGGAGTGGATGCCGAGCCGTCCGTCGAACCAGTCGGCGACCCGCTGCCCGGAGGAGGCCTTCTCGGGCGGTCGGCCGGTCGTCGTCATGCCGACACCTCCCGTCCCGCCCCGTGATCCCGCGGTGTGTGCGCGAGCGTGTCGGGGTCGCGCACGAGGAAGTCGCGCGACGCAGAGGTGCGGTGCGCCAACTGCCGTACGGCCGTGGGGCGGAGGTCCGGGGCGCCCTCGGCGCCGAACATGTCGTAGGCGATCGCGTCGAGCAGTGCGCGGTGATCGACGGAAACCTGGGTCGCGGTGCCGGTGCTGTCGCTGACCGGGAGTCCGTTCTGGTCCCCGATCGCGTTGTCGGTCCTTTCGGGCATGACTGTGCCTCCCTGAGGTGGGCTCACTACTGCGAGCCCGGGAGAGGGTCCGAATGTGACAGGGGACGGTGAAATGTGACGTACATCTCATCGTTCACGACGTCACCGAAGGCCGCCGCACGGCGCCCTGGTGGACCTCACCCGGGAGCCGATCTCCGGCAAGGCCGACGTCTGCGGCGCCGTCGACCGGCTAAGAGGCTGTCGGGTGGCTGGTTGACTACGCTGCGATGAGCTCCTCGACGGTTGCCGTGTGGGCGGTCTTGCGGTGGGGTTCATGGCTCCAGCGCGGTGACTGTCCGGCGAGCCGGACCAGCATCAGCCGGATCATCGCGGCCTTGATCATCGCTTCCGATGTCGCGGTGAGTCGTTCGTAGTCGCGGGCCAGGCGGCGGTTGCGGACCAGCCAGCCGAATGTCCGCTCCACCACCCAGCGGCGGGGCAGGACCTTGAAGCCCTTGATGTCGTCGGTGCGTTTCACGATCTCCACGACGATGTTCAGCGCATCCCGGGCCCAGGAAAGCAGCGTGGAATCAACCGAGTTGGCGTATCCGCCATCGGCCCAGACCAGGCTGATGGTGCGGAACCCCTTCGCGAGGCGGGCCAGGACTGTGCGGCCTCCGGCCCGGTCCTGTACGGACGCGGAGGTGACCGCGACGACCAGCAGCAGGCCCATCGTGTCCACGATCACGTGTCTCTTGCGTCCTGTCGTCCGCTTGCCGGCGTCGAATCCGCGTGCTTCGCCGCCCTCGCTGCTCTTGATCGACTGGGCGTCGATTACGGCGGCCGACGGCTCGGGATCCCGTCCGGCTTCGACGCGGACTTGTCGGCGGAGTTCGTCGTGGACGCGGTCCCAGGTACCGTCCTTGCGCCACTTGGTGAACCAGCGGTGCGCGGCATCCCAGGGCATCAGGTCGTGCGGAAGCATGCGCCACTGGCAGCCCGATCGCAGCACGTAGAAGATCGAGTCCAGCACCAGCCGGTTCCCGTACTTGCGGATCCCACCGCCTTTTCGCAGGTCAGGAACGGGAAGTAGGGGCTTGACGATGTCCCACATCGCATCGGTGAGACTGGATGGATAGCATGAGCCGCTGACGGCCCCGGAGTTGTCGCACGTACACACACCGCGTGATCATTCCGGGGCCTTCGTCATGCCCGACGACCGGAGTGGCCGGTCACGCCCCGCTCACAACCGGCCACCCGACAGCCTCTAAGCGGCTTGCCTGAAGTTCTGCGCGTAACTCTTCGGCAGCCAGGGCGAGGCCCAGGGTGCGGCGGTGGTCAGCATCTGGGTGGGTGAGCGCTGCCGGAAGAAGGCGTGGACCTGGCGCAGGCGGCCCGGCCAGGTGACGGCGGTGTTGGCAATGTGGGCCTTCAGCGCGGCCCAGATGCGCTCGACCGGGTTGTCGTGCGGGCTGTAGCGGGCGCCGAACAGCAGGCGCAGGCGGGGCTGGTCGGCCAGGTAGGCGGTCACCGCCTTCGCGTGATGAATGCTGTCGTTGTCGCAGACCACCGCGACGACCGGGGCGGCGGGGTAGGCGGCCAGCAGTAGCTGGAGGAAGGCGACGAAGGCGGCGGCATTGCGGCGGCCCAGGGTGTAGACCCAGGCGCCGGTGGCCACTTCCAGGGCCCCGAAGACGGTGGCCTGCCGGTTCTTGCCTGGGGTGGCCACCTGCTGCCGCGTCCCGCGCAGGATCCAGCTCGCCCGCACGTGCGGCAGTAGGTGCAGGTGGGTCTCGTCCTCGGCCCAGACCGCCGACCCGTGGGGCAGGGCGGCGAGTTGGCGGCGCAGGGCGGCGAGGGTGCGCCTGCGCTCGGGGTCACCCCTGGCCACCAGGCGGGGCCGCCGCCAGGCCGCCTGTTCGCGAGTGTGCCGGTACACGGTGCGCAGGCTCATCTTCGGCCGGCCCAGGCGGCGCCAGATCCGGCGGATGGTCCACGGCCCGGGGCGGGTCAGCAGGCGGCGGATGCGCTCGCCCAGCCTCGGCCCGCCGAGCCGGGGCCGCCCCGCGCGGGGGCGATCGGCCAGGCCCGCCAGGCCGGCGGTGTTGTAGCGATGGATCCAGCGGCGCACCGTGGCCGGGTGGTAGCCGAGCAGCTCGCCGATCTCTCCTGCGGTCATGCCGGCCGCGGACAGCAGCACGATCACCGCGCGGGAGGCCTCTCGCCACCGGTGATGCAGCAGGTGATACAGGTGCTGGTACGCCGGACCGGGGCGGTTGGCGAACACGGATGCCGGACGCATACTGGCCTTGACCTCGCCGGTTTTGTCGTAGTTTGGTCAACCTCGATACAACACCCGGCGAGGTCTTCTCGTCATCGAGGCCATCGCGCCAGGCCGCCGCTGCCGCTCCAGATTCCGCGCAGAACTTCAGGTCATCCGCTTAGGTCCTGGCAGATATGACGCGCCCCCAGCACCGCGGCGGGCGCCGGCTCGCCCTCGGGCCGCCGACCGGGGCCGGAAATGTGTGTGCTCTTCGCACCGGGTCGCTTGGAATTTCGAAAGTCGGTACGAGTGGCGGCAGTTGATGCCGGGCATCGTCCGTTTCACCTTGGTACCGATGTTGTTCATGTGCCTTGTTGGCCGTCAACGACGTGTGCCAAGGTGACCTTCCTACGCATGGGTAATGGCCGGGTCCCCATCGCTGCTCGATATTCCGGGTCGCCGGACGAGCTCAAAAGGCTCATCCTCCGACGGCCGGCGTGCAGCCCGGCTGCGGCCTTTTCCCACGCACCCGCCCAGAAGGTCCGCACCAATCCGGCTCCTTTCGGCGACCAGAACTCCGTGTGCAACCTTGCGCCTTGGAAGGAAACCGCTCAGTGCACACCCCCCACCCCCCGCGTCCGCCCTACCCTCCCCGTCCCGGCATGGCTCCAGGGGAGTCCGACGAGAGCCTCGCCGTGCGGCTCAGAGGCCGTCCGGTCGGCGAAGTCACCCAGCCCGTCGCGCTGCTGATGGCACGGCACTGGCGGGCCGCGCACGACTACGCGGCCATCTGCCTCTCCTCCACGGCCGACGTCGCCTCGATCGTCACGGCCACCGCCTTCCACCGGATACTGGGACAGCTCCAGCGCTCCGGCTCCGCGGCGGCGCTGCGGCCCCAGATACTCGTGGCGGTGCGGGACACGGTGCGGGAGTGGGCGGCCGAGGACCGGATATCCGGTGCCCTGCCGGAACTCGGGAAACCCGCGGGGGCTCGCGGTATGCGTACCGCGAAGTCCATGACACGCGAAAACCGCGGTCTCACCGAACGTTCTTTCCACACTCTGCCCGGACTCGCCCGATGTCTGCTGTGGCACACCGAGGTGGAGGCCGAGCACATATCCGTTCCGGCCGTTCTGCTGGGCATGGACTCCGACAGTGCGGCGGCCGCGCTGGAACAGGCGCGCGAACAATTCCGGGCAGCCTGTGTGCGCTCCCACCGGGAACTCGCGCCGACCGACGAATGCCGCTTCCACAACCGGCTCCTGGACGTCCCCATTCGCCGCGGTGGCGCCTTGCTCCCGGACGTGCAGCAGCACCTTCTGGAGTGCCGCTACTGCCGTTCCGCCGCCGAGCAACTGAGCCACTTCGAAGGTGGGTTGGGCGGGCTGCTGGCCGAAGCGGTGCTGGGCTGGGGCGCGCGGCGCTATCTCGACTCCCGGCCGGGCCGTGCCTCGTACACCCCCCGCTCCGGCGGCGGGCCGGGGACGGGCCACAGACGCCCGGGCGGCGGCGGGCGCCACCGCATGCTGTCCGGGATCCCCTCCCCGGGGCGCCGTATCGCGACCTGGGAGCCGGGGCCCAGGGCGCTGCTGACCGGCGTCGGCATCGCCGCGACGGCCGTGCTCGCCACGCTTCTCGTCACCGGCATGTGGCAGGGCGACGACGGCGCCGACCCGGTGGTCTCCACCAGCGCGAGCGGCGGCCGTACGACGCTCTCACCCGGCTCCGGCACCCTCGCGCCACCCGCGCTGTCCGCACCGCCCGGCACGGCCGGGGTGACCACCGCCCCTCAGCAGACCAGGCTGCGCAATGTCGCCGCCGGCCTCTGCCTCGACATCCACGGCGCGGTGAAGGCCGGCGCGGGCACGCGGCTGGCTCCCTGCTCGACGGCATGGACCCAGCAGTGGTCGTACGAGAGCGACGGACTGCTGCGCAGCGTCGCCGACCCTGGGCTCTGTCTCGATTCCCACGCCACCGACGGAGGCGTCACGCTCGCCGCGTGCGAAGGGGGCCGGACGCGCTCCGGCGACGTCCGCTACGACCTCACCGTGCAGGGCGAGTTGCTGCCGCGCTGGAGCGAGGCTCTCGCTGTCGCCCCAGCGCACGGCGACCCGGGCGGCGACATCGTGGTGAAGACACGTGACGGCTCCGACCTCCAGCGCTGGACGACCGACGAGCAATCGGCCGAGCCGAAGTCCCTGTCGATCGCCGGGACGGGCCGGTCACTGACCACGCGGGCACCGCAGTCGCCCCGCCTGGCGGACCTGAACCTCTGAGGAGCCACCGGACGGGGACGAGACCGGGGGGCCGAGGAGGACGTGCGCTGCCGCCCCGCACGTGCTTGCGGGCTCAGGCGGTCTTCGGTGGTGCGGTGCTCTGCCGCACCACCAAGTGGGTCGCGAGCTCGATCCGCAGGGCGGACTTCACGGGGTCGTGGGGGCGCAGCAGCATCCGGGCCGCTTCCTCGGCCATCTGCCGCAGCGGCTGATGGACGGTGGTCAGCGCCGGGCTGGACCACTGGGCGAGCGGGACGTCGTCGTACCCGACGACCGACAGGTCCCCGGGCACACTGAGGCCCTTCAGACGCGCCGCCTCCAGGACACCGAGCGCCTGCAGGTCGCTGCCGGCGAAGACGGCGGTCGGCCGGTCCGGGCGGTCGAGCAGCTCCATGGCGTGTTCGAAGCCGCCCTGCACATGGAAGTCGCCGAAGCGCACAAGGCTCGGGTCGACCTCGAGGCCCGCCATCGTCATGGCGGACCGGTAGCCGTCGAGCCGCGCGAGGGAGCACATCATGTCCTCCGGGCCGGTGATGATGGCGACCCGCTCGTGCCCCTGGTCGGTGAGGTGACGGGTGGCGGCGAGGCCCCCGGCCCAGTTGGCCGAACCGACGGACGGCACGTCGGGGTCGGGATCACCGGCCGGGTCCACGATGACGAACGGGATGGCCCGCGACCGCAGCTGCTTCTTCACCTTGTCCGGGAGGGCGGAGAAGACCAGGACCACGCCCAGCGGCCGGCGCCTGAGGACCCCTTCGATCCAGTCCGGCGCGGGGGCGTGCCGCGTGCCGCTCTCGGTGAGCACGACGCTCGCCTTGTTCTCCTTGGCGACGTTCTCCACCCCGCGGATGAGCTCCATGGCCCAGACGCTCTCCAGCTCGTGGAAGACGAGCTCGATGAGCGGTGCCTGGGGCGCGCCCTGAGCCCGGCGGCGGTAGCCGTGGAGGTCGAGTAGCCGCTCGACCCTGGTGCGGGTGGCCTCGGCGACATCGGAGCGACCGTTGAGAACTTTCGAAACCGTCGACAGCGATACGCCCGCCTGCTCGGCCACTGAGGCCAGCGTCACCCGGCCGTCCACCACCTCGTCGTCATCACGCATGTCGGAAGGATAGGCCACTGACCGCCGGTAACGGTTTGGTCGCACGCATGCACTCCCGTTGACCACGCGGGGTGACGCACCTACTGTCCGGGCAGCAGCGACTTTCGATAATAGGCTCGAAACTTTCGAGAGGTAGACGATGAAGATACGAGTGCGGTTGCCCCGTCTGCTCGCCGGCGGCGTGACGCTCGCCCTGGCGCTGAGCCTCTCGGCTTGCGGGAGCGGGACCGGCGGAGGGTCGTCGGACGACGGGAAGATCCACGTCCTCGTCTATGGAGACGCCAGCAACAAGGTCGAGAAGCAGATCGTCGCAACCTTCAACAAGACGTCGGACGTCAAGGCCGTGCTCGACACCATTCCGGGTGCCGACTACCAGCAGAAGCTGCAGACGATCATCAACACGCCGCAGGCGCCGGACATCTTCTTCAACTGGGGCGGCGGCAGCATCCAGCCGTTCGTCAAGGCCGATCTGCTCCTGCCGCTGGACGACTTCATCAAGGACGACCCGGCGCTGAAGTCCGACTTCCTGCCGTCGGTGTTCAACAGCGCCGTCGTGGACGACAAGGCCTACGGCATCCCGATGCGCGGCACTCAGCCCGTCCTGCTGTTCAACAACAGCAAGGTGCTGGCCGACGCCGGAGTGCAGCCGCCCCAGACGTGGGACGAGCTGCTCAGCACCGTCAAGAAGCTCAAGGCCAAGGGGGTCACCCCGATCGCTCTGGGCGGCGGCGACCAGTGGCCGACACTGATGTGGTTCGAGTACGTCTACGACCGCGTCGCCGGTCCGGAGCTCTTCCAGAAGGCCCTCGGCGGTGACAAGAGCGCCTGGGAGAGCGCGGACAGCAAGAAGGCGCTGAGCATGCTCAAGCAGCTCGTCGACGCCGGCGCCTTCGGCACCAACTTCGACTCCGTGAAGTACACGAACGGCGCGTCGCCCGCGCTGGTGGCCAGGGGCAAGGCCGCCTTCGAGCTGATGGGCTCGTGGTACTACGCCCAGCAGCAGCAGGACGCGAAGGACTTCGCGGCCAAGGGCCTCGGATACACCACCTTCCCGACCATCACCGGCGGCAAGGGCGACCCGGCGGATGTCGTCGGCAACACCAACAACTTCTACTCGGTGCTGAAGAAGACGAAGCACCCGGAGGCAGCCGCGAAGTTCCTGAAGCTCATGTACTCCGACGAGTTCGTCAAGGCGCAGATGGGCATCGGCAACCTGCCCACCACCACCAACACCGAGAAGTTCCTCGACACCTCGGCCAGCCCCGCCTACTCGCACTTCCAGTACGACCTGGTGAAGAAGGCCCCCTCGTTCCAGCTTTCCTGGGACCAGGCCTACCCGCCGTCCGCCAACACGCCCATGCACCAGGCCGTGCAGCAGTTCTTCAACGGTCAGATCGACGCCGACGGCTTCATCAAGGCCATGCAGGCCCTCCCCACCGAGTGAAACGCTCATGACCACGGATATGACGAGCGCTCCTTCCGCCGTCGGGACCCGCAAGGCGGCCCGGCGGCGGACGGAGGGCTCCTACGTCGCCCACGTGGGGCGCCCGGGCTTCGGCTGGGCGCTCCCCGCCACCGCGTTCTTCGCGGTCTTCGCCATCGCCCCGCTGATCATGGTGGCGGTGCTGTCCTTCATGAGCTGGAACGGCCTCGGCTCGCCTCGGTTCGTCGGAATGGACAACTGGTCCCGGGTCCTGGACGACCCGGTCATGATCAAGAGCATCTGGCTGACCCTCCTGATCACCGTGCTCGGGGTGGTCATCCAGACGCCGCTGAGCATCCTGCTCGGCGTCTGGGCCGCGGGACAGCAGCGCAACCGTGCGGTGCTGTCGGTGATTTACTTCATTCCGCTGCTGCTGTCCTCCACCGCGGTGTCGGTGCTGTGGCGGGCCCTGCTCGACCCGAACTTCGGCATCCCGGCCCAGGCCACCTGGCTGTTCGGTGACGGCAACCTGTTCGGCAAGCAGGCCAGCGCGATCGGTGTCCTCGCGTTCGTGAGCACCTGGCAGTTCACCCCGTTCCACACGCTGATCTACCAGGGCGCCGCCCGCGCGATCCCCCAAGTGCTGTACCAGGCGGCGGAGATCGACGGGGCGGGGCGCTACCGGAAGTTCTTCCACATCACGCTGCCGCAACTGCGCAACTCGGTCGTCACCTCGATGATCCTGATGATCGTCGGCGGGCTGACCACGTTCGAGACGGTCCTCATCCTGACCCAGGGCGGACCGGGGTCGGACACCACGATCAGCGCCTACTACATGTACCAAAAGGCCTTCAAGAGCTTCGACTTCGGCGCCGGTGCCGCCATCGCCCTCGTCCTGGTCGTCGCCGCGACGGTCATCTCGCTGATCGTCGTCCGCGTGTCCGGCTACGACAAGATGCGCAGCTCCATGGAGGGTGTGTCATGAGGCGCCGCCCCAACTACCTGGCCGGCGTGGGTTCACTCGTCTGGCTCTTCCTGGTCGGCCTGCCGCTCTATGTGATGCTCGCGGCGACGGTGCAGCCCCAGTCCGAGTACTCCCAGAACGGTCCGCTGTCCTTCCCCCACAGCTTCACCTTCGACAACTACACGGGAGCCTTCGACTCGGGCTTCGGTCAGTACTTCCTGAACACCCTGATCGTCACCGCCTGTGTGATCGGCCTGGTGCTGCTGCTCGTTCCGCCGCTCGCCTTCGCGATCGTGCGCAGCCGCAGCAGGATCACCTCGCAGGTCTTCCGGCTGTTCCTGCTGGGCCTCGCCATTCCGGCGCAGGCCGTGATCGTCCCGATGTTCTACCTGATCAGCCAGGCCGGTCTGTACGACAACCTGCTCGGCGTCATTCTGCCGACCGCCGCCTTCTGCCTGCCGATGTCGGCGCTCATCCTCAGCGGCGCCATGCGCGACATCTCCCCCGAGCTGTTCGAGGCCATGGCCATGGATGGCGCCACGCCCCGGAGGATGTTCTTCCAGCTGGTGCTCCCGCTCTCTGGGGGCGGGCTGTCCACGATCGTGGTGTTCTCCGCTCTCCAGGCGTGGAACGGCTTCCTGTTCCCCCTTGTTCTGACCCAGTCCGATTCCACCAAGCTGATCACCCTGGGTCTCTACAACTTCCAAACCGAACACGGCATCAACATCCCGGGACTGCTGGCAGCCGTGGTGCTGTCCATGGTGCCCGTCCTGCTCGTCTACCTGTTCGCCCGTCGCGCCCTGGTCCAGGGCCTCATGGGCGTCGGAGGAAAGTGATCGCCAACGTGGCAGTTGAGACCACCCCCGAAACACCCGTCTGGAACGACCCTGCTCACGACGTCGACACCCGGGTGTCCGCACTGATCGCCGCGATGACCCTCGAGGAGAAGATCGCCCAGCTCTACGGTGTCTGGGTCGGCGCGTCCGACGAGGGCGGCGAAGTGGCCCCGCACCAGCACGAGATGGAGGAGGCCGTCGACCTCGAGGCCCTCCTGCCGACCGGCCTGGGCCAGCTGACCCGTCCCTTCGGCACCGCCCCCGTCGACCCGGCGCTCGGCGCGCTGTCCCTGCTGCGCACACAGGCGCGCATTGTCTCGGCGAACCGTTTCGGCATCCCGGCCGTCGCCCACGAGGAGTGCCTGGCCGGCTTCGCGACCTGGAAAGCCACCGCCTACCCCGTCCCGCTGTCCTGGGGTGCCACCTTCGACCCCGACCTGATCCGCCGCATGGCCGCCGCGATCGGCCGGGACATGCGGTCCGTCGGCGTTCACCAGGGCCTCGCACCCGTGCTGGACGTGGTCCGCGACGCCCGCTGGGGCCGCGTGGAGGAGACCATCGGGGAGGACCCGTATCTCGTCGGCACCGTGGGCACCGCCTATGTGCAGGGACTGCAGTCCGCGGGTGTCATCGCTACGCTCAAGCACTTCGCCGGCTATTCCGCCTCCCGCGCGGGGCGCAACCTCGCCCCCGTCGGCATGGGCCCGCGAGAGCGCGCCGATGTGCTGCTGCCGCCCTTCGAGATGGCCGTGCGCGAAGGCGGGGCCCGGTCCGTCATGCACGCCTACACCGACACCGACGGTATGCCCTCGGCGGCCGACGAGGAGCTGCTGACCGGACTGCTGCGCGAGACCTGGGGCTTCGACGGCACGGTCGTGGCCGACTACTTCGGCATCGCCTTCCTGCGGACCCTGCACGGGATCGCGGGTGACTGGGCGGAGGCCGCCGGCGCCGCGCTCGGTGCCGGTGTCGACATCGAACTGCCCACCGTCAAGACGTTCGGCGCACCGCTCGCCGAGGCCGTGACCGCCGGACGGGTGCCCGAGTCCCTCATCGACCGCGCCCTGCGCCGGGTGCTCGCCGAGAAGGCCCGGCTCGGTCTGCTCGACGCGGACTGGAGCCCGGTGCCGCCCGTGCTGGCCGGCGCCGAACTCGACCGCCCGGACGCGCTGCGCGGCACGGTCGACCTCGACACGGCGGAGAACCGGGAACTGGCCCGGGAGGTCGCCGAGCAGGCCGTGGTGCTGCTCGCCAACGACGGCACGCTGCCGCTGGCCCGGCCGCGCCGCATCCTGCTGGTCGGCCCCAACGCCGATGAACCGACCGCCGTGCTGGGCTGCTACTCCTTCCCGCTGCACGTCGGCGTCCACCACCCGCAGACCCCGGCGGGGATGAGCCTGCCCACCCTCCGGGAGGCAGTGGCACACGAGTTCCCCGAAGCGGACGTCACCGTGCTGCGCGGTACCGGTGTCGACGACGGCGACACCTCCGCGTTCGCCGAGGCCGTACAGGCGGCGCAGGGGGCGGACGTCGTGATCGCGGCGCTGGGCGACCGTGCGGGACTCTTCGGCCGTGGTACCAGCGGCGAGGGCTGCGACGCTGACTCGCTGGCGCTGCCCGGAGCGCAGCAGCAGCTGCTCGACGCGCTCCTGGACTCGGGCACCCCGATGGTGACCGTGCTGCTGGCAGGGCGGCCGTACGCGCTCGGCCGCGCCGTGGACGAGGCGGCCGCGATCGTGCAGTCCTTCTTCCCGGGCGCCGAGGGGACCACCGCCCTTGCGGGAGTGCTCAGTGGCCGCACCAACCCCAGCGGGCGGCTGCCCGTCAGCGTTCCGCGAGGGCTCGGTGCCCAGCCCACCACCTATCTCGGGGCGCGACTCGCCCAGGTGAGCGACGTGTCCAGCATCGATCCGACCCCGGCCTTCGGATTCGGGCACGGACTGTCGTACACGTCCTTCGCCTGGAGCGACCTCGCGGTGGACGTGAAGGAGGCGGGCACCGACGGGGAGTTCTCCCTGTCCTTCACGGTGCGGAACACCGGGGAGCGGCACGGCGCCGAAGTCGTACAGGTGTATCTGCACGACCACGTCGCCTCGGTCGTCCAGCCGGTGCAGCGCCTGGTCGGCTACACCCGGGTACCGCTGGCCCCGGGCCGGGCACGGCGGGTGCGGATCACGGTTCCGGCCGACCTCGCCTCCTTCACCGGCCGTGACGGGCGGCGCGTGGTCGAACCGGGGGACCTGGAGCTGCGCCTGGCCGCCTCCAGCACCGATCCGCGACTGACGGCGACCGTCACCCTGACCGGTCCGGAGCGGTACGTGGACCACACCCGGCGGTTCCACGCGGCCTTCGTCCAGGAACCCGAGCCGGCCGAGTGAGGCGGCGGCGGCTCGGACCGGACCGACCCGGTCCGAGCCGCCCGACCCGGCGCGGCGTCCGTCAGGAAACGATGTCCCGCGGTGCCCGCCCGGCCAGGAAGTCGGCCGCGTTCTGCACCGCCGCCACCGCGATCCGGACGAGGGTCTCCCGGGTGACCCCCGCGACGTGCGGGGACAGCACGACGTTCGGAGCCTTCAGCAGCCGCAGGGCCGCGGTGGGCGGTTCCGGGTCGAAGACGTCGATCCCCGCCCCGGCGAGCACACCGTTCTCCAGTGCGTCCGCGAGCGCGTCCTGGTCGATGAGGGCGCCCCGCGCCGTGTTGATCACGAACGCGGTGGGCTTCATCATCGCCAGGCGGTCGGCGTCGAGCAGATGCCGGGTCGCCTCGGTGAGCGGCGCGTGCAGCGTGACGTAGTCGGACGTGCGCAGCAGCTCGTCGAGTTCGACATGGCGGGCGCCGAGACGTGCCTCGGTCTCCGCCGCCACGGGCTCGGGGCCCGCGTACAGGATCGACATGTCGAAGGCGAGCGCGCGGCGTGCGACCTCCTCGCCGATATGGCCGAGTCCGACGATTCCGAGGGTCTTGCCGGAGAGTTCGGTGATGGACCGCTGCAGCCGCGGCAGCGCCCAGTCGGCGTCGACGAGCGCGGTGTGCGCCGGCACGAGCTGCTTGGCCAGGGCGAGCATGAGCGCGAAGGTCTGCTCGGCCACGTTCTGCTTCTCGGCCCCGCTGGAGCCTATGTTGCAGACCGGCACGTTCCTGGCCCTGGCGGCGTCCAGGTCCACGTAGTCGAAGCCGTGGCTCGCGCACTGGATGAGCTCCAACTCCGGTGCGACGGCGATGTGCTGGGCGGTGACCGGGCCGAGCCCCGTCACGATGACATGCGCCGCGCGCAGCGCCGCCGGATCCTCGTCGGTCCGCTCCACCACGGTGACCTCGGCCTCCCCGGGAAAGGCGGTGGCCAGCGCGGAGCCCGCCGCGCGCCCGCCGACGTGCGGCGAGACGACGGCCAGGACCTTCTTGACGTCGGTCATGCGGATTCCTCCATCAGGTCGGCGGGGCCGAGCGTGGCCGGACCGGCGTGCCCGGACAAGGCGAGAGTGAGGTCGAGTTCGGCGAGCAGACAGCGGACGACATGCTCGACGCCGGCCTGCCCGTCGAGCCCGAGCCCGTACGCGTACGGACGTCCCAGGAGCACCGCCCGCGCGCCCAGGGCCAGCGCCTTGAAGACGTCGTCGCCCGTACGGATCCCGCTGTCGAACAGCACGGTGAGACGATCACCGGCCGCCTCCACCACCCGGGGCAGCGCGTCCGCGGCCGCCACGGAACCAGCCACCTGCCGACCGCCGTGGTTGGAGACCACCACACCGTCCATCCCCGCGTCCACGGCCCGGCGGGCATCGTCCGGATGCAGGATGCCCTTCAGGACGATCGGCCCGTCCCAGTTCTCCCGCAGGAACGCCAGGTCCGGCCAGGTCTTGCCGGGGTCCGCGAACATGCCGACGAAGTGCATCACGGCGGCGTTGGGGTCCTCGTGCACCGGCTTGGCCAGACCGGCCTGGAACGCCGGGTCGGTGAAGTAGTTGGCGGTGCCCACCCCGTGCAGGAACGGCAGATACGCCTGGTCGAGGTCCCGGGGCCGCCAGGCCAGCAGTGGTGTGTCGAGCGTGACGAACAGAGCCGTGAACCCGGAGGCCTTCGCCCGGGCGAGGAAACTGCGGGTGACCTCCCGGTCCTTGGCCCAGTAGAGCTGGAACCAGCGCTCACCGTCGCCGGACGCCTCGGCCACCTGCTCCATGGGCGTGCTGGAGGCGGAGGAGAGGATGAACGGCACACCCTGGGCCGCCGCGGCCCGCGCCGCCGCCGGCTCCGCGTCCGGATGCATGATCGACAGGACGCCGATCGGCGCCAGCGCCAGCGGAGCGGGCAGTCTGCTGCCCAGCACCTCGACCGACAGATCGCGCTCGTGCACGTCCCGCAGCATGCGCGGCACGATCCTGCGCCGCTCGAGCGCCGCCCGGTTGGCCCGGGCGGTGCTGCCGGTGCCCGCGCTGCCCGCCACATAGCCGACCGGGCCGGGCCCGAGCCGCTGCTCGGTGAGCTCCTCCAGCCGGGTCAGATCGGTGGGCAGCCGCGGTACGGCGCCCGTCATGCCGTTCAGATAGATCTCGTACTGGAAGTCCGCCCAGTGCCTGGTCATCCGTACGTTCCGCCTCTCGTCCTTGAGACCGCGCTGTACGGCGACGATCCTTGCGACTGTGACAACACCCGTCCAGCGTGGTGCGCACCATGCACGGCTGGGATCATCACCTTGTGACAAACCATCCCGGCACACCCCGGATCCGCGTCCGGGACGAGATCGCCGCGGATCCGAGGGTCGTGGACGCGGTCGTCGCCGCGGTCCACGGACAGGTGCCGGTGTACGCCGCACTCGACGACAGCAGGCTGCCAGAGGTACGGGCCATCGCCGCCTGGGGCGTGGACCGGCTGCTGCATCTCTGGGCCACCGGCGGTGCGCTCGAACCAGCCGATCTGCGCCGGTTCCGCGGCATCGCGGCGGCCCGCGCGGCGGACGGGCGGCCGGTGCAGGCGGTGCTGCGCGCCTACCGGGTGGCCGCGACCGTCCTCACCGACGAGGTCGCCGCCCGCGCCACCGGCCTCACCACGGCGGACGGCCTGGCGCTCGCCCGGGTGCTGCTCACAGCCCTGGACACACTGTCGGAGGAGATGGCCACGGCCTACGCGGCGACCACCGAGGACCTCGCGGGGGACCGGGACCGAGCACTGAGGCTGCTGCTCGACGACCTGATCGCCGGCCGGCACGCCTCGGAGGGCGCGCTGTCGGACCGGTCGGCCCGTCTCGGCGTTCATCTCCCCGAGCCCTACTGCCTGCTGGTCGCCGAGCCGGCGGCCGGCGGCGCTCCGGACATGTCGTACGAGGCGGCCGCCGGACTGCTGGGCGCCCTCGGCGACTGCGGTGTGGCACTGTCGACGGTACGGGGCTCCCGCGCCGTCCTGCTGTTCCCCGCCGCGGCGGTGGGGCGGGTGCCGGCCGTCCTCGACGAGCGGGGCTGGCGCGGCTGCGCGATCACGGGGGAGGGTCTCGACCGGGTCGCGGTCGCGCACCGGCTCGCGGCCGACGCACTCGACACGGCGCCGGCCCACGCCCACCGTCCCGGCCGCCTCCTCACCGACGCCGACGCGCACGTACTGGCGCTGCTCGCCGGGCATCCCGCGGCCGCCCCGGAGCACATCGCCCGTCTCGTCCTCGGCCCGCTGACCGACCCCGAACAGCGCCATCTTCTCGAGGCTCTGACCGCCTACATCGACGCGGGATCGGCGACCGCCGCGGCCCGCGCGCTCCATCTGCATCCGCAGTCGCTGCGCTACCGACTGCGCCGTGTCCACGTACTGACGTCACGGGATCCGCGCGATCCCTGGCAGCGACTCACCCTGGACATCGCCCGCACGGTCGGATCGTGACCCGGCGTCACGGCCTCCGTCGGTACGCCGAACTCAGTCGCCCAGCGCCAGCCGGAGGCCGAACGCACCGATGACCGTGCCGGTGATCGCGTCCAGCAGCCGCCGGGTCGAGGTGCGCCGCAGCCGGTCGCGCAGCATGTGTGCGCAGCCGATCAGTACGGAGGACCAGAGCGCTCCCAGCAGGACATGGGTGCCCGCCAGCAGTACGCCCATGGCGAGATGCGAGGCGCCGGCCGGGATGAACTGCGGCAGAACGGCGACGTAGAAGGCCCCCACCTTGGGGTTGAGCAGGTTGGTCACCGAGCCCTGACGCCAGCCGCCGAACACCGTGTCCGGGGCGCCGGATCGTGGCCGGTCCGCCTCGTCGTCCGCCGTCTCGTCGGCGCGGTGCCGCGTCGACCAGAGCAGTCGGCCGCCCATCCACAGCAGGTAGGCGGCGCCGACCCAGCGCAGCACGGCGTAAGCCAGGTGAGAGGCCGTCAACAGGGCGGTCACTCCCAGGGATGTGAGGACGCCCCAGGCCAGGGTCCCGGTCTGGATGCCGAGGACCACCCCCCAGGCGCGGCGGCGGTGGCCCAGCGCCGCGGTACGCAGTACCAGCGCGGTGTCCAGTCCCGGAGTCAGGGTGAGCAAGCCGACGATCAGGGCGAAGCCCCACAGGGGGGAGAGGTCGATCACCGGGCGAGCGTAGGGGAGTCAGGCTCGCGAAATCCAGAATTCTGCCCGATATCGGGCAGGAGTGGTGTGGTCCCGTCGTGGTCATGTGCTCGACCGGTGACCGGGGCGACCGGCCGGGCACGACCACCTATGGGTACCGCACGGGATCGCCGACACGGGCCACTGCCCGGACCGGGGCCCCGTCCGAGCCGGGCAGGTGCAGCGGGAACAGGTACACCTCCACCTGGCGGCCGGCCAGTTGGGCGGCGAGGACGCGGTCGAGGCCGGTGAGGTTCTCGGCGATCACGCCGCCCGCGCCGCACAGCACGCGATGTGCGGGCAGGTCCGGATCGCCGGACGGATCCACGCTCAGCGCGTCCACCCCGACCGTGCGGACGCTCGCGTTGACGATCGCCTGCGCCGACTCGGGTGTCAGCCAGGGGTGGTCCGCATAGGCGTCGGTTCCCCAGGAGGCGGACCAGCCGGTTGCCAGCAGCAGGATCGCGCCCGGCTGGAGCCGCAGCAGACTGAGCGCGGGCGCGAGGAGCTCCGGCGTGATCGGTGCCCTGGCCGACAGGCCCCGTATGTCCGCCACCACCGCCGGGCCGGCGAACCGGTCCAGCGGCAGCGCGTCCAGGGCCGGCCACGCCGAGTTCACGTGGTACGGCGCGTCCACATGTGTGCCGGACTGCGAACCCATGTGCAGGCTCAGGACGTTGACGCCGTCCGTGGCCACCCGCAACGCCCGCTTCACCTCGACCTGCGGGTCACCGGGATACACGGGCATCCCGGTGACCACGGGCACCGACAGGTCGAGCCAGGAGTCCATCAGCCGCCCTCGACGACGAGCGCCGGAGCCGTCTGTTCCGGTGTGCCCGGCCCGGTGATCGCCGGCACCGGTGCCTCGACGGTACGGGCCAGCCGCGCGCCCTGCGGCCCGTACACCGCACGGGGTTCGGGGAAGAGCCGCAACAGCGCCAGGAAGAGGATCGCCGCTACGGCCAGGGACAGCGGCAGGCTGATGTCGACGCCGTTCGCCAGGTCGCCGAGCGGCCCGACGAACTGGCCCGGGATGTTGGTGAACAGCACGCCGATCACCGCGGAGACCCACCAGGCGGTCATACCGCGCCAGTTCCAGCCGTGCGAGAACCAGTAGCGGCCGCCGCGCTGGCGGCGGTTGAAGACCTGAAGCGCGTCCGGGTCGTACCAGCCGCGCCGGGTATAGAAGCCGAGCATCATCACGACCATCCACGGAGTGGTACAGGTGATGATCATCGTGGCAAAAGTGGAGATCGACTGCACCAGGTTCAGCCCGAAACGGCCGATGAAAATGAACGCGATCGACAGCACGCCGACCACCAGCGTCGCCTGCACCCTCGAGAGCCGCGGGAACACCGACGAGAAGTCCAGCCCGGTCCCGTACAGCGATGTGGTGCCCGTCGACATGCCTCCGATCAGCGCGAGCAGGCACACCGGCAGGAAGAACCACGTCGGCGAGATGGCGAGCAGTCCGCCGACGAAGTCGGGGGCCGACGGGTCGACGTACTTGGGTGCCCGCTGGGCGATGATGCTCGCGATCGCGAGACCGAACACGAACGGCAGCAGCGTCGCGATCTGCGACAGGAACGCGGCACCGATCACCTTGCGGCGCGGGGTGCCGGCGGGGATGTAGCGCGACCAGTCGCCGAGGAAGGCGCCGAATGACACCGGGTTGGACAGCACGATCAGCGCGGCGCCGATGAACGACGGCCAGAACAGCGCCTTCGTCGCGGGATTGGCCGAGGCGGTAAACGTACCGGCGTACGACGGGTCGAAGTCGCCGGCGAAGGCGATCGCCCCGAGCAGGAACAGTACGGTCGCCGAGGTCACCGCGATCTTGTTGACGAACAGCATGAACCGGAAGCCGTACACGCACACCGCGAGGACCAGACCCGCGAACAGTGCGTAGGCGATGACGTACGACAGATTGCCGCGCTCGAGGCCGAACAGCCGGTGTGCGCCGCCGACCAGGGCGTCGCCCGAGCTCCATACCGAGATGGAGAAGAACGCCACGGCCGTGAGCAGGGAGAGGAACGAGCCGACCACACGGCCGTGCACACCGAGGTGGGCGGAGGAGGAGACCGCGTTGTTCGTGCCGTTGACCGGGCCGAACACCGCCATCGGACAGAGGATCAGCGCGCCCGCGACCACGCCGAGGAGTGTTGCCGCGAGCCCCTGCCAGAAGGACAGGCCGAACAGGATGGGGAAGGCGCCCAGAACACAGGTGGAGAAGGTGTTGGCGCCGCCGAAGGCGACCCGGAACAGGTCCAGCGGGGTCGCGGTGCGGTCCGCGTCGGGGATGCGCTCGACGCCGTGGGTCTCGACCTCGGTGAGGGAGGGCGGCGCGGCGGCGGGGGAGGTGGGGTTCTGGGACAACGGGGCTCCTGCGGGGAAAGTGCGGCGGAGCGCGTTCTTGGCGCGAGAGGACGGACGGCGCCGGGCGACCGCGGGGTGGGCGGTGCGAGGTGAGGCCGTTCGTACGGGGTCTGCCGACGCTATGTCCGCACGTCCGGGACACACCAGAGGACGCTCCGTCCATTTTTCGTGCGCGTGATGGACGATTCCTCCACTGTGACGTGGACGGCGCGAGGGTCGGCCGCGGCGGCCTTTCAGCTGGTGGCATACGCGCTCGATGGGAAACTTGACATTGGGCCGCTCAAGTTTTATTCAGGCATTGGAGGCAGCTCGCGGGTCGGAGTGAAAGGCCGTCCCCGTGATCAGGCCCGGAAGGCGGCCAGGCGGGTACTCGCTTGTACGAGACGCTCCGCGACGAGAACGACGACGAGCACGAAGTGGAGGGAGAGTCCCCATGGCACGTCCGGTCGGAATCGACCTCGGCACCACGAACTCAGTGGTCTCGGTCCTCGAGGGTGGCGAGCCCACGGTCATCACCAACACCGAAGGAGCCCGGACCACACCGTCGGTCGTGGCCTTCGCCAAGAACGGCGAGGTGCTCGTCGGCGAGGTCGCCAAGCGGCAGGCGGTGACCAACGTCGAGCGCACAGCGCGCTCGGTCAAGCGCCACATGGGCGACCAGTCCTGGCGCTTCCCGGACAGCGGCACGATCGACGGCAAGAAGTACACCGCGCAGGAGATCTCCGCGCGCGTACTGCAGAAGCTGAAGCGGGACGCGGAGGCGTACCTCGGCGAGGACGTCACCGACGCGGTGATCACCGTGCCCGCCTACTTCGACGACTCCCAGCGGCAGGCCACCAAGGAGGCCGGTGAGATCGCGGGCCTCAACGTCCTGCGGATCATCAACGAGCCGACCGCCGCCGCCCTCGCGTACGGCCTGGACAAGGAGAACGACCAGACGGTCCTGGTCTTCGACCTCGGTGGCGGCACCTTCGACGTGTCGCTGCTGGAGATGGGCGAGGGTGTCATCGAGGTCAAGGCCACCAACGGCGACACGCATCTGGGCGGCGACGACTGGGACCAGCGGGTCGTCGACCACCTGGTCCAGCAGTTCAAGAACGCGTACGGCGTCGACCTGTCGAAGGACAAGATGGCCGTGCAACGACTGCGCGAGGCCTCGGAGCGGGCCAAGATCGAGCTGTCGAGCTCGTCCGAGACGACCATCAACCTGCCCTACATCACGGCCTCGTCCGAGGGCCCGCTGCACCTGGACGAGAAGCTCACCCGCGCCCAGTTCCAGCAGCTGACGGCCGACCTGCTCGAGCGTACGAAGGAGCCGTTCCACCAGGCGATCAAGGACGCCGGCATCAAGGTGTCCAGCATCGACCACGTCATCCTCGTCGGTGGTTCGACCCGGATGCCTGCGGTGACGGACCTGGTCCGGGAGCTGACCGGCAAGGAGCCCCACAAGGGCGTCAACCCGGACGAGGTGGTGGCCGTCGGCGCCTCGCTCCAGGCCGGTGTCCTCAAGGGCGAGGTCAAGGACGTCCTGCTGCTCGACGTGACCCCGCTGTCCCTCGGTATCGAGACCAAGGGCGGCATCATGACCAAGCTCATCGAGCGCAACACCACGATCCCGACCAAGCGGTCCGAGATCTTCACCACGGCCGAGGACAACCAGCCGTCCGTGCAGATCCAGGTCTTCCAGGGCGAGCGTGAGATCGCGGCGTACAACAAGAAGCTCGGCATGTTCGAGCTGACCGGCCTGCCCCCGGCGCCCCGTGGCATCCCGCAGATCGAGGTGTCCTTCGACATCGACGCCAACGGCATCATGCACGTCGCGGCGAAGGACCTCGGCACCGGCAAGGAGCAGAAGATGACGGTCACCGGCGGTTCCGCGCTGCCGAAGAACGACATCGACCGCATGGTGCGGGAGGCCGAGCAGCACGCGGAGGAGGACCGCAAGCGGCGCGAGGCCGCCGAGAGCCGCAACCAGGCCGAACAACTCGTGTACCAGACCGAGAAGCTCATCAGGGAGAACGGGGACAGGATTCCCGCCGACGCTCGGAGCGAGACGGAAAGCGCCATCGCCGAACTGAAGGAGGCCCTCAAGGGCGAGGACGCCGCGGAGATCCGGCGGACCATGGACAAGGCCGCCGCCGCTGCACAGAAGATCGGCAGCGCCCTGTACGAGCAGGCGCGACCCGAGGGCGGCACAGCGGCCGAACAGGGCACGGCGGGCGGCGGCCGGGCCGACGACGATGTCGTGGACGCCGAGATCGTGGACGACGACAACACCTCGCAGGCGGGCTGACCATGAACCCGAGCGGGCCGCAGAGCGCGGAGTTGCGGCGTCTGCTGGACGAGCGCACTGCCGACCTGCAACGGGTGAAGGCCGAGTACGACAACTACCGCAAGCAGGTGCGACGCGACCGCATGGCGGTGCGTGAGATCGCCACGGAGAACGTGTTGCGGGCGCTGCTGCCCGTGCTGGACGCCGTCGAGGGCGCCCGGCGGCAGGAAGCCCTGACGCCGGGTCTGAAGGCCGTCGCCGACGTCCTTCAGGCCCAGTTGGGCTCTCTGGGGCTGGAGGCGTTCGGGGAGGAGGGCGAGGCCTTCGATCCCGAGTGGCACGAGGCCGTGACGCATGTCGTCTCCCCGGAAGCCGAAGGCCTCACCTGCACCGAGATCCTGGCCTCCGGCTACCGGGTGGGCGGCCGGCTGCTGCGCGCCGCCCGCGTGGCCGTCACCGGCCCGCCCCCGTCCCGCACGGCCGGGACCGCGCATGAGATGGCGGGAGGCCGGGGCGGTCACGCCTCACGGTGACCGGCAGCAGTCGTCGGGGCCGTGACGGGCTCACTGCCCCTCGGCCGTGCTGTCCTCGGCCTCGGTGCCGTCGGGTTGCCGGTTCTCGCCGATGTCCGTTCCCCGGCCCTCCCCGCTGTCCGGTCCCTGGGCCCGGACCCGCTGCACATGCTCCAGCGACTCCCGCAGCTCCGTGAGCCAGTCGTCGGTGTGCTTCTGCACGAGGCGTACACACCACGCGAGGGCGTCGCTGCGGCTGCGCGCCACGCCGCCGGCGATGAGCGTGTCCAGAACCTGACGCTCGGGCTGGCGCAGCCGCGTCATCACGGGCGCCGCGACATGGGTGAACAGCGCCCGCTCGCCGCCGCACTCCACACCCCAGGAGACCTTCTTGCGGAACCGGTGCTCCGCCTCGCGCGCCACCTCGACGCGGTCCTCGCGGGTGCGCTCGCGGAACTCCTGGATCCGGGCCCGGAGGGCCGCGTCCCGCTCGGCGGGGGATCCCTGGTCAGCGAGCCGCGGCTCCGGGATGCGGCCGACGACGGTGATCTCCTCGCGGTCGACGGTGACCTCGACCAGCTTCTCGAACAGGTCGTCGGGCAGACGGCCGGCGAACCAGCCGCGCAGTTGTTCTCGTTGCTCCGTCGTAATCATGTAATGACGATTACTCCGGTCTCGCACAAAAGCAAGAGCGGGCGGGGTGCGTTTGCCAGGAGCTGAAGACAGCGCTTGCTGCGGCGGGGAAGCGGAATGTTTCAGGCCGATTGCAGAGCCGTGGCAATCCGGCCAGCGGGCTGCCGCCGATGGCCCGCGGCCCCATGGTTGCGGGGCCCGTTCGTTCGAATTCCGTGACTTCACGCCACTGCTTCAACACTAAAAGTTACTGAAACGAGGGGGGTCGATGTGAGATTCCCGTGAGGACTCGGCAGACTCCGGCACGCCGAACCGGCACCCGTCCCGGCCGGCTCCGGAGCCCCGTGCGACCGGAGTGTGCCGTGACTCCACACGAGCGGAAGGATGCACACAATGCCGAACACCGCGCGCTGGGCAGCGACCCTCACCCTGACGGCCACCGCCGTCTGCGCCCCCCTCACCGGGTCCGCCGTCGCCGCCCCGAACGCCCCCGCCTCCCTGTACGCCCCCTCGGCGCTCGTCCTGACCACGGGTCACGGCGAGAGCGCCACTCTCGCCACACCCCAGCGTGCCGTCACGCTGAGTTGTGCCCCGAGCCCCTCCGGCAGCCACCCGGACAGCGTCGACGCCTGCGCCGAACTCAGCGCGGCCGGCGGGGACTTCGATGCGTTGTCGATCAGGGACGGCGCCTTGTGTACCAAGCAGTACGACCCAGTGGTGGTCACCGTGCAGGGCGTCTGGCAGGGCAAGCGCGTCGACTACGAACGCACCTTCGCCAACGAGTGCGTGAAGAGGTCCTACGGGACTGCCCTCTTCGCGTTCTGAGGACGCGGATCGCGGGGTTGCCGCGAGCGTCTGAACAGAGCTTGTGACTGGGGAGTGCAAGCCCTGACGCGGTGAACCACACGATCTCGCAGCGGGACCGGCCGGACGGAGTGGGGCCGTCCGGCCGGCTCCCGAATGAGGTATCCGGACCCGCGCCCCACCGCGCGGCAACCCGAGTCGTATACGGCGGATCCGTCGCCCCGGCCGAAGAGCCGGGGCACTGTCATGTCCGGGCGCCGCCGTGTACGTCCCTGCCGGAGACCGGGCCTCGGCCGAGGTCAGCGAGTACCCGGCCACAGGTCGGGCAGGGGAGGGGCCCTTACGATGGGGCCGGCGACGAGGCCTCGGCGCCGACTCCGGGAGACCCGATGGCAAGAGGTGAGATGGACATCCGCCGAGCGTTCGCCGGCACCGCCCTGCCGAGCCTGGCCGCGGTCCGTGAACTGCGCCGCGCCCACGGCGATCCGCGCACCCGCGCCCAGGACGACTGACCGGACCCGGACCGCGCCGACCCGCCGCAGAGACTCCCTCACCGCTGCCCGAGAACAGAAAGCAGGACATGTCCGCCACGCCCTCGTGCCTCCCGACCGCCCCCGAGCTCCCGAGCGGACCGGTGGACATCCGGCTCGTCGTCACCGACATGGACGGCACCCTGCTCGACAGCACCGGAGGGATACCCGGGGGACTCTGGCCGCTCCTTACGGAACTGCGTCGCCGCGGAGTGCTGTTCAGCCCCGCCAGCGGCCGCCAGTACGCCACGCTGGCCCGGCAGTTCGCCGAGGCGGCCGACGGCATGGTCTTCGTCGCCGAGAACGGCACCTATGTGGTGCGCGACGGCGTGGAACTCAGCTCCGATCCCCTGGACGCCGCCGTGGCCGCCCGCATCGTCGGGACCACGAGGCGGCTCGCGGCCGACGGAGTGGACGTCGGGGCGGTCCTGTGCGGCAAGAAGTCCGCCTACGTCGAGCGGAGCGACGAGGCCTTCGTGGCCGAGGCGAGGAAGTACTACACCCTGCTGCGCACGGTGGAGGACCTCACCACCGTGGACGACCAGTTCCTCAAGGTGGCCCTCTACGACTTCGGGCCCGTGGAGAGGACCACCGCTCCCGCGCTGGCGCCGTTCACGTCGACCCACCAGGTCGTCGTCTCGGGCGAGCACTGGGTCGACGTCATGAACCCCACCGCGAACAAGGGTGCCGCCCTGCGCATGCTCCAGCGGGAACTGGGCATCACACCCGCCCAGACAGTGGTGTTCGGGGACTATCTGAACGACCTCGAGATGCTCGACGCGGCCGACTGGTCCTTCGCCATGACCAACGCCCACCCGGACGTACTGCGGCGGGCCCGCTACGTGGCGCCGTCCAACACCGAGCTCGGTGTCCTGCGCACCATCGCCCGTCTGCTGCACCTGCCCACGAGCTGAGTCAGGCCGGCCCGCGGCGCCTCATACCTCCGGGCGGCGGCGGATGCGGGCGGCCAGGACGGCCACGTCGTCCTCCGCGTGGCCGGCGTCGAGGTGCTCCAGGACGTCGGCGAGGGACTCCTCCACGCTCGCGCCCGGCCGCAGCCGCAGCCCGGCGAGCCGGGCCAAGGAGACGTCGATGTCCTCCTCACGCCGCTCGACGAGACCGTCGGTGAACAGCAGCAGCATGTCCCCGGGCGCGAGCGTCCGGGTGGTGAGCTCGTACCCGCCGATCCCCGTTCCGAGCGGTGGCCCGACGGGTACGTCCAGCAGTTCCCCGGTGCCGTCCGCGCTGAAGAGGGCCGGCGGCAGATGCCCGGCACTGGTCAGTGACGCCGTCCCGCGCGCCGGGTCCACCTGGACGAGCAGACAGGTGGCCGGACGGCGGCTGCCGTCCTCGGCGACCGCAGCGTCCAGTCGCCGCAGTACGCGATGCGGGGGCAGGTCGGTGGAGGCGATGTAGCGCAGCATCGACCGGTAGGCGTTCATGTCCACCGCCGCGTCCAGCCCGTGCCCCATGACGTCGCCCAGCACCAGCAGGGTCCGCCCGAAGTGCAGCCGTACCGTCTCGAACCAGTCCCCGCCCACCAGCGTGCCGCCGCCTGCGGGCAGATACCGCGTGGCCAGATCCAGGTTGGGATGGGGCCGCCCGGGCTCGGACAGCAGAGCCCGCTGCAGCCGGAACACCGTGCCGCGCATGGACGTGTACCGGCGCGCGTGCCCCAGGTGCACGGCCGCCAGCCGGGCCGCGAAGCCTGCGACGGCGATGTCCCGGTCCGAGAACGGCGGGCCGTTGCGCACGGCCAGCAGCGCCCCGTACTGCTGCCCCTGCCCCACCAGTGGAACAGCCACGGCCGGGCGTGCCCCACATCCCGAGAGGTCCATCGAGTCGGTGACCGGACGCCTTTCGTCCAGCGCCCTCATCGACAGCGGGCGAGCGCCTTCTACGCCCCACGCCTCCAGCAGCTCGGTCCGGCCGGCCGTCGCCATCCGCTCCAGACCCGGGTCGTCGGGGGGCGGCGAGCAGGGGGCGTTCTCGGGCAGCAGGTCCACCGCGGCCGCGTCGCACACCCGGCCGCACACATAGCCGGCGAGCTCCTCGCAGGTGACCCGTTCGTCGAGCGTCGTGCCGATCGACTCGAGGGCGTCGTCGACGCCGTACGGGGGGTCTGCAGTGTGCTCACCGCCCACAGCGCACCTCCGCGACAACACCTCTCCGAGTCCATCCACGCACGTGGCGGACCGGCCCGCACCCTGCGCGGCACCGGCCGCTCAGAGATCATTCACCAGCACGGCCGCCCCGTCGAATCGCCCTGCCTTCAGGTCCTGCAGGGCGCGCTGGGCCTCGGACAGCGGATACGGGTGCGTCGTCGCCCGCACACCGTACCGGGCCGCGAGTTCCAGGAACTCCCGGCCGTCCTGGCGGGTGTTCGATGTGACGCTGCGCAGCTCCTTCTCGTAGAACAGCTCGCTCTCGTAGTGCAGCACCGGGACGTCGGTCAGATGGATGCCCGCGACCGCCAGCACTCCGCCGCGGTCGAGCGCCCGCAGCGCCACCGGTACGAGATCACCGACCGGCGCAAACAGGATCGCCCCGTCGAGCGGCTCCGGGGGCGCGTCCTGGGCACCGGCCGCCGACGCGCACCCGAGGCCGAGGGCGAGCCGCCGGGAGGCCTCGTCCCGGGTCAGGACGTGCACGGTCGCACCCTGCGCCAGGGCGACCTGGGCGCACAGGTGCGCGCTGCCGCCGAACCCGTACAGTCCGAGGCGCCCGCCCTCCGGCAGCGACGTCCGCAGCAGCGCCCGGTAACCGATGATGCCCGCGCACAGGAGCGGAGCGAGGGCGACGTCGTCCACGCCCGCGGGCAACCGGTAGGCGAAGGCGGCCGGCACGGTCGTGTACTCGGCGTATCCGCCGTCGGCGGTCCAGCCGGTGTGCTCGGAGTCCGGGCACAGGTTCTCCGACCCCCTTCGGCAGTACTTGCAGGTGCCGTCTGTACGGCGGAGCCACGCCGCCCCCACCCGGTCGCCGACGGCCCAGCCGCCGGCCTCCGCCCCGACCGCGGCCACCTCGCCCACCACCTCGTGCCCGGGAGTCACCCCGGGTCGCCGTACCGGCAGGTCGCCCTCGGTCACGTGCAGATCCGTACGGCACACGCCGCAGGCACGCACGTGCACGAGCAGCTCGTCGGCGGCCGGCACCGGAACCGGCCGCTCCACGAACCGCAGCGGCTCCCGTTCGACGGGACCCGGCCGGTCCACCACCCATGCGCGCATCGCTTGTGCCCCATCCCGTCCAAGACCGTCCTCGTTCCAGTGTCGGGCGGGACCGCCGTCCGGCGCGCGGCACGGCCCGGGCGTGGCTAGCGTGAGGAGCGGAAACCAGCCGTCGAGCGGGAAGGCCAGCGTCATGGCGGTACAACCCGAGGGCACGCCCTGCTGGGCCGACGCCATGTTCAGCGATTTCCAAGGAGCCAAGAACTTCTACGGTGACGTCCTCGGCTGGACGTTCGGCGAGGCCACGTCCGAGTACGGCAATTACACGCAGGCCTACGCCGACGGCAAGGCGGTCGCCGCCGTGGTGCCGCCCATGCCCGGGCAGGAGGGCCAGTTCGCCTGGTGCCTGTACCTCGCCTCGCCCGACGCCGCCGCGACCGCACGGAACATCCGCGACAACGGTGGCGAGGTGCTGATGGAGCCGATGCAGGTCGGGGACTTCGGCACCATGGCCCTGGCCCGCGACCCGAGCGGTGCCGTCTTCGGTGTCTGGCAGGCCGGCACCCACGAGGGCTTCGAGGCGACCGCCGTGCCCGGTGCCTACTGCTGGGCCGAGGTGTTCACCCGCGAGCCGGAGAAGTCGGACGCGTTCTTCCCGGCCGTCTTTCCCTATCGCGCCAAGCGGATCGAGGACGAGGCGATCGACTTCATCGTCTTCGAACTCGACGGCAGTCCGGTGCTCGGCCGGATGAAGATGACGGAGGACTTCCCGCCGGAGGTTCCGTCGTACGTCAATGTGTACTTCACTGTCGAGAACTGCGATGCGGCCGTCGAGCGGGCCACGAAGAACGGAGCGGTCCTGCGGTTCGGCCCGATGGACAGCCCCTTCGGCCGCTTCGCCGCGCTGACCGACCCCCAGGGCGCCAACTTCTCGGTCATCGACGTCACCACGACGCAGGGCAGGATGCCGGACATGAGCGAGATCTCCTGAGGACCGCTCCTCCTCGGCCGGGCGGCTTTCGGCCCCGGACCGGAGCGGTCCTCGGAGCGTGGCATGATCGGGGACATGCCTGAACGTGTTGTGGCCGCCTGCGACGGGGCTTCGAAAGGGAACCCCGGACCTGCCGGATGGGCCTGGGTCGTCGCCGAGAAGGACGAGATCCCGAGCCGCTGGGAGGCCGGCCCGCTGGGCAGGGCGACCAACAACGTCGCGGAACTCACCGCGCTTGAGCGGCTGTTGACGGCGGTCGACCCGCAGGTCGCGCTGGAGATCCGCATGGACTCCCAGTACGCGATGAAGGCCGTCACGACCTGGCTGCCGGGCTGGAAGCGCAACGGCTGGAAGACCGCCGCCGGTAAGCCCGTGGCCAACCAGGACCTGGTCATGCGCATCGACGCGCTGCTCGACGGCCGTGAGGTCGAGTTCCGCTACGTCCCCGCGCACCAGGTGGGCGGGGACCCCCTCAACGACTTCGCGGACCGCGCCGCCAGCCAGGCGGCCAGTGTCCAGGAACCGGCGGGCAGCGAGTACGGCTCCGTGGAGCCCCCGCCGTCATCGGAACCGGGCGCGAGCGCCGGGCCGGCCCGACGCTCCGCACCCGCGAAGAAGCGCTCCTCCAGCCGCACCATCAAGGCGAAGTTCCCCGGCCGCTGCCTCTGCGGCCGCCCCTACGCGGCGGGCGAGCCCATCGCCAAGAACGCACAGGGCTGGGGCCACCCGGAGTGCCGCGCGGCAGGCGAGGACTGACGACCGGAGCCGCCCGACGGGGTTCGGTCACGGCCGTCGCCGCCCACCCGCCGCCGCTCCGTCAGGGCACGCGTGCGACCTCGTCGCCGCACCAGGTGTCTGCTTTTCGGGGGACGTCGCCTCGGCCGGCCGTCCGCACGCGTGTCCGCCCGGCCGCGCCGCCGTTGAACGAGCATGACGAACCAGAACAGCCGGCTGCCCCGGGAACTGCGAGAGCTCATCGAGTCGGGCCCCATGGCCCATCTGAGCACCATCAACCCGGACGGAAGCCCGCAGGTGACCGTGATCTGGATCGGGCTGGACGGCGACGACGTCGTCAGCGGTCATATGGCGCGGCACGTGAAGCTGCGCAACATCGAGCGGGACCCGCGGGTGGTGCTGTCCTTCGACGGGCCGCGGGTGCCCGGCGCCTTCCTGAACGACTACGCCGTGCTGCGGGCACGGGCCGCCGTGGAGCCGAGCGACGCCACCTGGGACCTGCTCGACCGCTTGGCCAAGGTGTATGTCTCCCCGGACTCGGAGTTCCCGGCGCCGAAGGGCCCCGGCTACATCGTGCGCTACTCCGTCGAGCGCATCGGCGGCGTCGGACCCTGGGCACCGGCCCCGCACTGAGTGCCGGCCCGCACCACAGAGTCAGTCCGTGTCGAACGTGTAGTGCGCCGTGTGGTCCAGCAGGTCCACCGGGCGTACGTCGTTCCACGGCTTCATGGTCTCCCTGAGGTCGACCACGTCCGGGGTTCCGCTCAGCGGCAGATACCCGGAGCCGGGGTGGCGGCGCTGCCACTCGGCCCACAGTTTGTCGACGAAGGCGTGGTGCAGCCAGAAGACCGGGTCGTTGGGGGAGACCCCGGTGGCCATCTGCCCGCCCACCCACACATGGACGCGGTTGTGCAGGTTGACGCCGCGCCACCCCTCCAGATGGTTGCGGAAGCCGTCCGAGGCGCTGTTCCAGGGGGCCATGTCGTAGGTGGCCATGGCGAGCACCGAGTCGACCTCGGCCCGGGTCGGCAGGTCGCGGGTACCGCTGCCGAGCGCGCGCCGGAGATAGGTGCGGCCGTCCACGCGCACATTGACCGGCCAGCTGCCGGTACCCGCGGCGAAGGGTCCGTCCATCACCCGGCCGTCGAGGCTGCGTCCGGTGCCGCCGAGGAAGTCCGGTGCCCACAGCGAGGAACGCGGCGATCTGTCGCTCGTCCAGTCCCAGTAGGGCAGCGCGACCGAAGCGTCCACCGACTGCAGTGCCTGCTCGAACTCGAGCAGGAATCTGCGATGCCACGGAAGGAACGAGGGCGAGCGGTGCCCCGTCCGCTCACCGCTGTCGGTGTCGCCCATGATGAAGGCGTTGTGGGTCGTGACGAAGGCGTCATAGCGGCCGGTGCGCTTGAGCTCCACGAACGCGGCGACCAGCCGCCGCTTCTCGTCGGCCGTGAGGTTCGCCTGATTCTTGCGTACGGTCATGTGCGGGAGACTCCGGAAATCCTGTGCGTGGACGGTCAGTTGAACGGAACGAGCGGGGCGCCCTGCAGCTCAACGACGGCGGCGCGAGCGGCAGCGCGGGGGCTTGGCACGGGGGCGTAATGGCTGACGACGCTGATCCAGCTTCCGTCCGCGTTGCGCATCACATGCAGCTCGACCCCGTCGATGAACACGCCGTACCCGGAGCCGTGGTGGTGGCTGCCCATCGCCGGGCGGCCCTGTATCCGGCGCCCCAGGTACACCTCGTCGAAGGCCTCGGGACCGCCGTGGTCGTGGCCGGCGACGGCTGCGGGGAACGGGTGCGCGGGGGCGGAGGCCGAGGCGGCCTGAGCCGTGAGGCCGCCGGTCGCGGCGACGGCGGCACCGGCGGTGAGGGCGCGGCGGCGCGTCAGTTCGGGCATACGAAGTCCTCCTGAGGAGCGGGGGGTTGACGATGTGTCCTGCCTATCCGCCGACCGGACGGGCCGGGAAATCGCGAGAAACCGGTTGGCTGCGATCAGGACAATTGCCCACATGCTGTGCAAGGTTGAACCAAGATGATCTTGCCGTTGAGGCGCGCCGCGGATCGCTCGGAAGGGGAAATTCCACCTCTGTCACGGGGGTGCCGAGGCGGTTCTTTCGCAGCGAGCGGCGCACGGGTGACGGCGCTCACGTCCGCGACGTGACGTGAACTGCCGCATGGGGCCCCGGAGTAGGACGGCGGCGACCGGGTGGTCCGGGTGCGGGGTGACGGTTGGTGGCCGGGGGGACAGGGCGGGGGCGGTGCGAGCCAGGCGAAGTCGACGGCGGCCGGTGCGGTCCGGGTCGGGGCCCGGTGGGAGCCGCTGGGTGAATGGCTATTCACCGGATAAGGTGAATAGCCATTCACCTCGATTTTCCAGCACAGCGCGGAGAGCCATGCCCCCGATACCCGCCCCCTCCGACCGATCTCCCGCCCTCCGCGAACCGGGCGGAGCGACGGGAGTGCGCGGTCGGTTGACCGTTCCGGTGCTGGCCTTCGGCGGCATTCTCATGGCCGTCATGCAGACGGTCGTCGTCCCCCTGCTGCCCGACCTGCCCCGGCTCACCGGCGCATCGGCGGGCACCGTCTCCTGGATGGTGACCGCCACCCTGCTGTCCGGTGCCGTGCTCACCCCGGTCCTCGGGCGCGCGGGCGACATGTACGGCAAGCGGCGCGTACTGGTGACCGCCCTCGGGCTGATGACGGTGGGCTCCGTGCTGTGCGCGCTCTCCTCCGACATCGGGGTGCTCATCACGGCGCGAGCGCTGCAGGGCGCGGCGGCCGCGGTCGTCCCGCTCTCCATCAGCATCCTGCGCGACGAACTGCCGCCCGCCCGTACCGGATCCGCGGTGGCGCTCATGAGTTCCACGGTCGGTATCGGCGCGGCGCTCGGACTGCCGCTGGCCGCGCTCGTCATCCAGTACGTGAACTGGCACGCGATGTTCTGGGTGACCAGCGGTCTGGGGGCTGTCGGCCTCGTCCTCGCCTGGTGGGCGGTGCCCGAGTCACCGGTGCGCGCCCCCGGGCGGTTCGACGTGGTCGGCGCACTGGGTCTCGCCGCCGGGCTCTGCTGTCTGCTGCTGGCGGTGTCGGAGGGCGGCCAGTGGGGCTGGGACAGTCCCCGGATCGTGGCTCTGTTCGCGGCCAGCGTCCTGATCCTGGCGACATGGTCCCTGCAGCAGTTGCGCGCCGAGCGGCCTCTTGTCGATCTGCGGCTGGCGTCCCGCCCGCGGGTCGCGCTGCCCCACCTCACGGCTCTTCTGGTCGGGTTCGGCTTCTACGCCAACTCCCTGGTGACGGCACAACTCGTGCAGGCCCCGAAGGCCACCGGCTACGGCCTCGGGCTGTCCATCGTCGGCAGCGGCCTGTGTCTGCTCCCCGGCGGTGTGATCATGCTGCTCCTCTCGCCGCTCTCGGCCCGGATCTCCACGGCCCGTGGTCCGCGGATCACGCTCGCCCTGGGCGCGGCCGTGCTCGCGTGCGGCTATGCCGTACGGATCGCGGACAGCCGGGACCTGTGGATGATCATCGTGGGCGCGTCGATCGTGGCGACCGGCACGACGCTCGCCTATTCGGCGCTGCCCACGCTGATCCTGCGCGCCGTGCCCGCGGATCAGACGGCCTCCGCCAACGGGGTCAACGTCCTGATGCGCACCATCGGCCAGGCCACCTGCAGTGCCGCCGTGGCCGCGGTACTGGTCCACCACACAGAACCCGTCGCGGGGACCCCGGTGCCCACGCTGCACGGCTATCTGCTGGCGTTCGCGATGGCGGGTACGGTCGCCCTGGTGGCCTGCGCCGCCGCCCTCACCATTCCCGGCGGGAGTTCCGCCCGCGGTATCCGCCGGCCCCGGCGGCAGGCCGCGCCGGCCCATGACGAGGCACTTGAAGGAGCGTGAGCGCCGTGAGCCCCGCACGCGCCACCACTCGGTCGGGCCGTCCCACGGGGCCGGCCCGGGAGGCGGCGTCGGTCCGCGAAGGTCCGGAGGCGGGGGCCGTGCCTGCCGCACCCAGGGAGGCCGAGGCGCCCAGGTCTCCGGCTCGCCGTGATGCCGAGGCGACGAGGGCCGCCATCCTCCGCGCCGCCCGGTACCTGCTCGCCCGGCACGCTCATGCGGACATCACGCTCAAGGCGGTCGCCGACCGCGCCGGTGTCAGCGCGCCCCTGATCCTGAAGTACTTCGGCAACAAGGACACGCTCTTCTCGCAGGTCATGTCGTTCGAGACGGACGCCCCGGCGCTGCTCGACGCACCGCTCGCGGACCTCGGCCGGCACATGGTCCGCCAGGTCCTGATGAGCCAGACCGAGCAGGGTGCCGACCCGCTCCTGCGTATCGTGTTCGCCCCGCTGCACGGCGAGCAGGGTGACATCCTGCGCGGCAACTTCCGCACACAGGTCGGAGATCGCCTCGCCGCGCGTCTGGACGGCCCCGACGCGGGTCTGCGCGCGGAACTGGCGCTGGGCGCACTGCTGGGCCTCGGCGTGATGTTCGGCATCGCGCGCGGCACCCACCTGCGCGCCACCGACGTCGACGACATCGTCGAGCGCTGGGCGCCGGCCGTACAGGTGCAGCTGACCCCCTGACCCGGTTCAGCTCACGCCCTGCGGGCGGAACTGGATGCTGATCCGGGGGCCCGTGGCCCGGGTGCTCTTCGGGATCGCATGCTCCCATGTCCGCTGGCAGGAGCCACCCATCACGATCAGATCGCCGTGCCCGAGCGGTCGCCTGATCGTCTCGCCGCCGCCGCGCGGCCTCAGCGCCAGATCGCGGGGCGCGCCCACGGACAGGATGGCGACCATGGTGTCCTCGCGCGCGCCGCGCCCGATCCGGTCACCGTGCCAGGCCACGCTGTCGCGTCCGTCGCGGTAGTAGCAGAGCCCGGCCGTGACGAAGGATTCCCCGAGCTCGGCCGCGTAGTGCGCGGACAGTGCGGTGCGCGCCTCCTCGAGGACGGGATGGGGCAGTGGCTCACCCGCGCGGTAGTACGAGAGCAGCCGCGGCACGTCCACCATCTGCTCGTACATCTGCCGCCGCTCGGCGTGCCAGGGCACGGTGGAGACCAGTTCCTCGAACAGCGCGTCCGCACCGCCGAGCCAGCCCGGAAGCAGATCGATCCACGCGCCGGCTCCGAGCGTGGTCCGCCGCACCCCGTCCAGCGGCCCGAGCCGGATGTCATCGGTCTGGTCGAACAGGGAGCCCTGGAGATGCGTGGCCATAGACGGCAGCGTACTCCCTGATTCGAAAATCTGTTCTGTTTGCAGTGAGGGGCCGCCCTGAGATCCGGGCGTTGTAGATGTGACCGCTGGACGCTGGTTGGCGGATGCTCACGCTGGTTGGCGAGAAGATCACTTGAAGCGGTCACTGGCCGGCAACCTGGTCGACGCAGACCGACGGCCCCGCCGTGGCGATCACCGGATGTGGTGGTGGTGCCATCGCCGGGACCAGTGCGTGCCCATCAGCAGGAGGTTGGCCACGAACACCACCACGCCGATGATCAGGAGGTAGAACAGTCCCTTCATCAGCACGCCGATGAATCCCAGGGCGACCGCCGCGAGAATCAGCAACAGGAAGAGCGCCAACATGGATAGCCACTTCCTTCCTACAGGTAGACCGCTTCAACGGCGCCGATCTTGTGGGTCTGGGGATCGATCACGTCGCGGCTGCGCCACTCACGGATATCGGCTGAATGGATCATGCCTCGCTCCTTGCAGCCGGCGGAGAACGCCGCGTATCCCACAGTACTCCGGGAGCTTGACCTGGTCTTTTTCGCCTACGAGTACAGCATCGGCGTGGAAGGCCACCGGTTCCCGTCGCTCCACGACGGGTGCAGTGGCGGCGGTCGGCAACTGAAAGCCGTCGGGCACCCCAACCCCCGGCTGTGCCGCCATCCTCGATGGCGCGCCGCCCCGCGTAGAGCCGCTCTAAGCTTCAAAGAACAGCGAAGTACGCGGTACGAACGTCGGGGAGTGCATCGTCCCTGAAGGTGTCGGGAGAAAGCAGGAGAGACCGGAGCGGGTCGCGGGCCAGGCCGGTCTTCTCCCGGACCGCCAGCTGCACCAATAACTGGTTCGTTGAGGAAGCGGCGCACGTTGGCCGGCGTGTTCGGTTTCACCGCACATACAGCGATCCAGCTCCGCGACGAATCACTCGCCACACAAGCGCACGACGCCCTCTTCCCCGTGCGCGGCGAGGTCGCGGGTGGAACAACCGCCGTGATCAGCTTCGGCTCCGTCGACGACATCCTGGCCACCCTCGATCAGTACCTCATTCGGATCTGACGCCCACCGATCGCTGCCACGGGTCACCTTCGCCCGCACCGGACTTCCAGTCATCGATCCAGTGGGCCCCGCTCGGGGACGGTGCCTAGGTCGTGCCGGGAAGCCGGACCGTGACGAGGAGACCGCCGGCGGGGCGGGGGACGAGGTCGAGGGTTCCGTCGTGGGCGCGGACGATGCTGTGCACGATGGACAGACCGAGGCCGACGCCTGCGTGTTCGTCGGTGCGTACGCGTTCCGTTCCGCGCTGGAAGGGTTCGATGAGAGTCGGTACCAGTTCCGGTGGGAGCCGACGCCCCGTGTTCTCGACCCGCAGCAGGCTCGTGTCGCCGTACGCCTCGGTGTGGACCGTCACGGTGCCGCCGCCGGGAAGGTTGTGGACGACGGCGTTCTGGACGAGGTTCGTCACCATCCGCAGCAGGAGCTCCGCGGAGCCGCTGGTCCGTGTCGCCCCGCCGGTGACGTCGAGCGTGATCCCGCGCTGTTCGGCGAGGCGGAACAGGGTTTCGGCAGCCTCTTCGGCGAAGAGGGAGAGGTCGACGCTCTCGCGCACGAAGTTCCCGCGGTCGCTGCGGCTCAGCAGCAGGAGTGCCTCGGTGAGGTCGATCGCGCGCGTATTGACAGCCCGCAGGCGTTCGATGAGTTCGCCCCGGTCCCGCGTAGGGTCCTTGCGGGCGACATCGAGGAGCGCATGCGAGATGGCCAGCGGGGTGCGCAGTTCGTGGGAGGCGTTCGCGGCGAACCTCTGCTGCTCGGCGACGTGGGACTCGAGTTGTTCGAGCATCGAGTCGAACGCGTCGGAGAGTTCGCGGAATTCGTCCTGGCGGCCCTTCATGTGGATCCGGTGGGACAGCGATCCGTTCCCGGCCATCCGTGCCGCGGCAGTGATGTGTGTGAGCGGTGCGAGCATCCGGCCGGCGAGGATCCATCCGCCGACGAGGCCGAACACGAGCAGGAAGAGCATCGCCACGGCCGCGGCGGGGGCGAAGGTGTGCACAAGGAGGTAGCGGTTGGGTGAGATCCCGAGCAGGCCCCGGCTGTTGTCGGGTACGTAGCGCAGCAGGAACATCCACACCACGGCCAGCAGGAGGGCGCCGGCGACGGCGAGGAACCCGGCGTAGCTGAGGGTGAGTTTCAGTCGGGCGCTGAGCCCTGGGCGTCTATGCATGCGTACGGCCCGGGCGGGTGGTGTCGGGGCCGGTGTCGATGCGGTAGCCGACTCCCGGCACCGTGGCGATGATCCATGGTTCGCCGAGTCGTTTGCGCAGCGCAGAGACGGTGATGCGGACGGCGTTGGTGAAGGGGTCGGCGTTCTCGTCCCAGGCTCGCCTCAGCAGCTCTTCGGCGCTGATGACCCCGCCTTCGGCGGCGACGAGGACTTCGAGCACGGCGAACTGTTTGCGGGTGAGCGCGACGTGGCGTCCGTCGCGGAAGACCTCCCGGCCGAAGGGGTCGAGCCGCAGGCCCGCGATCTCGCGGACCGGGGGCCGGGCGTACGCGCGTCTGCGGTCGAGCGCCCTCAGCCGCAGGACGAGTTCCCGCAGCTCGAACGGTTTGGTGAGGTAGTCGTCGGCGCCGAGCGCGAACCCGGAAGCCTTGTCGTCGATCCGGTCGGCGGCGGTGAGCATGAGGATCGGGATGCCGCTGCCGGAGGCGACGATGCGCCGGGCGACCTCGTCACCGGAGGGGCCGGGGATGTCGCGGTCGAGGACCACGAGGTCGTAGGAGTTGACGCTGAGCAGTTCCAGGGCGGAGTCGCCGTCGCCGGCGATGTCGGCGGCGATCGCCTCCAGACGCAGACCGTCGCGGACGGCTTCGGCCAGGTAGGGCTCGTCCTCCACGATCAGTACGCGCATATCCGAAGCCTAAGCAGCGCAACATATCGCCGACGTATGCAAGGACGTGTGCACACCCGGACACGCGACTCAGCCTGCCGGTGCGGGCGCGGGCCGAGGCTGGTCCGACGGCGCTTCCGCCGCAGTGCGCCACCAGCGGCGCGCCGCCAGCGCGGCCAGCACGGCGCCGGTGGCGTTCACCAGTACATCGTCCACGGAGGACACCCGGTCCAGCCGCAGGACGTACTGTGCGGTTTCGACCAGGACCGAGCAGCCCGCTCCGAGCGCCAGGATCCGCGGCAGGGACGCCACCGCCGCGAACCGCATCGGGGCGAAGAACCCGAGCGACGCGAAGACCAGCAGGTTGCCGACGATCCCGAGCGGCCCCATCGTGACCAGGTCCCTCAGCGGTACCAGGCTCACCCGCTCGGGGACGACGCCGGCCCCGCCGCCCGGCATCATGGTCAACCACACGAACGGCACCGTCCCGTGGACCATGCCGACCTCGGCCAGCGACTTGCGCCACGCCCACACCGATGTGACGCCGGCGGCACGTCGAACGCGCGCCAGAGCCCACACCACCAGCGCGGCCAACGGCAGCGCGACCAACGTCATGAGCACCACACCGTTGAACGTGTCGAAGCAGCCGTGCCACCGCCCGGCCATGCACCTCGGAGCGGACATCATGAGCGGCCGCCGCACGACAAACACGGCGCCCGCCATAGCGAGGATCGCCAGGCTGAGGAGCACGATCCTGCGCGAGCGGCGGGGCGGCGCTGACAGGGATGCGTTGTGGTTCATGCCCCCATCGCAGGCGAAGCGCCGTTGCGGTGGCGTATGCGATTTTCGATACGCCCGCGATACACGCAATCCCCGGCTTCAAAGAACTGGCGCAAGCCGGCGGTGAGATGGTCCCGCCGCGGGTGATCGCGCCGACCCGGCTACTGCAGGTGCGGACACGGTGACGACGTAGGCTTGGGCACAGCGGCCGGCACAGGTGAAAGCGACCTGGTCGAGCAGTTTGAGGATGAGACCGTTACGGACGTGCCCGGAGAAGCTGCACATGCCAGGGCCATGGGCACGGTCATCGAGAGGCGGCGCCGGGTACCGCCCTCGGCTCGGTGGCTTTGCTGCGAAGCAACCCTGCGCGAGGCCCGCCGCCATCCCGCCGCCGACGCCCTCCTGCAGTCCGTCCCGTCGCCCCACGCGGCCCAGGGCCGAGCTGCCGGCCCTGCTCTCGGCCCTGACCGGGCGCACTCTCTGATGCTCTCTCACCTCCGGCTGGCAGGCACACTCGCCGGAAGGGCTGCGAGTTCGGTCACATCCGGGCCCGGGGCGGAGGCGTGAGCAACCGCCCCCTCGCCCCGCCCATCTCTTCAGCCGACGGGCGGTGGGGCACCGCGTCGTCACCCGGACGGGAACGCGCGTAAAGAGATCACCTGAAAAGCCGTGAAACGGATCATTTCGCTTTACATGAGCATAACAGATAGGTAAAGGTTGCGGACCGGGGCCCGACCAGCCCCGCGGCGCCCAACGGCGCCGCCCCTGCGGGCGGTTGGACCACCGGCCGGCCCTGTTCGAAGGAAATCCGTGCGTAGACCCCACATACGCAGCCTGGCCGTCGCCGTCACCGTGACGACGGCGGCCACACTGCCGGCCGTGCCGGCGCTCGCCGGCACACCCGCCGGCACGGCGGCAGCCGGCTTCTCTCCGGCCGCCGCGGCCAGGGCCGCCGCCTTCGCCCACTCCTCCGCCACCGGTGTCACGCGGGGGGACACCCTGACGACGAAGGACGTGCTGACCGACCCGGACGGCAAGCAGCACGTCCGCTTCGTCCGCAGCCACCAGGGCCTGCCCGTCCTCGGCGGCGATCTGGTCGTCCACCTGGACAAGCGGGGCGGCTACCTGGGCGTGACCCGCGCAGCGGACCACGCCGTCCAGCCGGCCACGACCGAGGCCGAGCTGACGGCTGGCCAGGCCGAGCAGAAGGCGGCCGTCGCAGCGCAGGGAGACGCGGGTACCGCCGAACTCGTCGTGGACGCCCGCGACGGCCGCGCCGCACTGGCGTATCAGGTACGCGTCACCGACAGCCGCACCACCGAGGCCGGTGGCTCCCGCACGGTCGTCGTCGACGCCCTGACCGGCCGGATCCGCAGCAACACGCCCGACAGCGACGAGTTCGTCTCGCCCGCACTCAAGGAGGCCCTGCGCAGGCGGGGCGAGTCAGCCGATCCGCGGGCGGACGGTGCGGCGGACTTCTCCGGCCTCACGGCCGCGGCGGGTTCCGCGGCCGCCCGCTACCCGTCGACCGCGCACGGCACGGGCGTGTCCCTCTACGTGGGCAAGGTGGCGCTGACCACCACCCGGACCGCGCGCACGAGTTATCTCCTCAGGGACCCCACCCGCTGGGACACCGAGACCCGTGACGCCAAGGGCCGGGAGCTGGAATCGTTCGGGCACGGAACGAAGTTCACCAGCACCAACGACACATGGGGCAACGGCGCCGTCGCGAACCGGGCCACCGTCGCGGCCGACGCCCAGTACAGCATCACCAAGACGCTGGACTTCTACAAGAAGGCGTTCGGCCGCAAGGGGATCAAGAACAACAGCACGGGCGCCCGCGCGATGGTCCACTTCGGCAAGAAGGTCGGCAACGCCTTCTGGGACTCGGTCTGCGGCTGCATGCTGTACGGCGACGGTGACGGCAAGCTGTTCAAGAAGCCCCTCGTCGTCCTGGACGTCACCGGCCATGAACTGACCCACGGCGTCGTGGACGCCACCGCCGACCTCGAACCCACCCGAGTGGACGACCACGGCTACCAGTACGGCGAACCGGGCGCCCTCAACGAGTCGCTCGCGGACATCTTCGGATCGGGCGTGGAGTTCGCCGCCGCCAACCCGAAGAACCCGCCGAACTACCTGATGGGCGAGAAGCTCGGACTGCGCCAGAAGTTCCTGCGCCGCCTCGACCACCCGTCCCTGGACAAGCTCGAGGGCACGATCGACTACTGGTCGTCCGAGGCGTACGACACCGAGGTGCACGCCGGCTCCGGTGTCTCCTCGCACGCCTTCTACCTGCTGGCCGAGGGCAGCGGCAGGAAGACGATCGGCGGCGTCACATACGACTCGCCTACCTACGACGGCTCACAGGTGACCGGTATCGGACGGGCCAAGGCCCTGGCCGTCTTCTACCGGGCGCTCACCCGGTACATGGTGTCCACGACGGACTTCCACGACGCGCGGGACGCGACGCTGAAGGCCGCCGCCGACATGTACGGCACGGGCAGCGTCGAGTACCGGACGGTCGACAAGGCGTGGGCGGCCGTCAATGTGACGCCCGCCGACACCCCGGCCTCCGGCCGCTGACGGCCCGCCGGCGCAGGGGCCCCGTCGAACCCGGCGGGGCCCCGGCCGTCAGTGGTCCTTCTGCGGGGTCACCTCGCTGGGCCGGACGACCACGAAACCCTCGCCCTCCAGCTTCAGCTGGACCGCCTCGCCCGAACCGCCGCGCAGCATCGACCCGATGGACTGCGACCGGTGCAGCGACGTGTGCAGCCGCGCCGTCCAGCCCACGACCGCGTCGGTGTCGACGTACACCGGCTGCTGCGGCGTGACGGGTATGACGAGCGGATTGCCGTCGCAGATCAGTCCCAGCCTGCCGTGTCCGGTGAACACACTGTTGAACAGACCGCCGCCGGTGATGCCCGCGCCCTTCACCGTCTGGATGCGGTACGACAGGGTCGCGTCGAAGCACAGCACATTGCGTCCGTTGACGGTGAACTCGTCGCCCGCCTCGATGTCCACGATGAAGCAGTTCTGCGCCTCGTGCGCGAACCATGCCTCGCCCTCGCCGCGCACCGACATCAGCGGCAGTCCCTCGCCGGTGACCGCCCGCTTCAGCATGCCGCCCACGCCCTGGCCCTTGCGTTCGAACTGCAGGCTCCCGCGGTAGGCGACCATCGCCCCCTGCCGGGCGAGCATCTCGCCGCTCACGACGTACCGGATGGCCTTGGCGTTCTGCACGGACATGCCGGGCGTGACGGCCGGCTGCACCATGTGGTCACTGGAAAAGAGATCACCCTTCATGGGCGCATCCTGGCCCGGAGGATCTCCCTCCGCCAAGATCACCGATGTCCCGGTACAGCAACAACTCGACCCGGCCCGGGCGCCGTCCGACACCTCGCCGCCGCCCACGGCGACCTCCGCGCCCGATGCCGGCCCTTCCTCACCCGGCGGCCGGCCGCCACGGCGGCGCCGGAGGAGGCTCTGGGACTCCGGGTGGTGTCCGGACCGGTGTTCCACCCCGAAGAGGGGAACGATGTCCCGGGAGTCTCTAGGCGGAGGACGGGAACGCATGACGGTGCTCGGTGTCGACATCGGTACCTCCAGCAGCAAGGGAGTGCTGGTCGATGCGGACGGGGCGGTGCTCGGCACCGCGGTGCGCCCGCACGCGGTCGGCCGCCCGAGGCCCGGCCATGTCGAGATGGACGCGCGGGTCTGGTGGGACGAATTCGTCTCGCTGGCCCGAGAGCTGATCACCCCCGGCACCACCGTCGACGCGGTCGGCGTCAGCGGTATGGGCCCGTGCGTCGCCCTGGCCGACGAGGCCGACACACCGCTGCATCCGGCCGTCCTCTACGGCGTGGACACCCGTGCCACCGCCCAGATCGCCCGGCTCGACGCGGAGCTGGGCCGCGACGCCGTCCTCGGGCGGTGCGGCTCACTCCTGTCCACCCAGGCGGTCGGACCCAAGATCCTCTGGCTGGCCGAGCACCGCCCCGACGTCGTCGCCCGCGCCCGGCGGCTCTATATGCCGAGCTCCTATCTGGTGCGGCGGCTCACCGGCGTGTACGTGCTCGACCACCACTCGGCCAGCCAGTCCGTGCCGCTGTACGACTCCCTCGCCCTGGAGTGGTACCGCCCCTGGGCCCGGCGGATCGCACCGGACATCGAACTGCCGCCGCTGCGCTGGCCCGGGGAGGTCGCCGGCCACGTCACCGCCGAGGCGGCCGCCCGCACCGGGCTGCCCGCCGGCGTCCCGGTCGTCACGGGCACCATCGACGCCTGGGCGGAGGCACTCAGCGTGGGCGCCCAGCGCACCGGCGACCTGATGCTCATGTACGGCAGCACCATGTTCCTGATCAATACGGTGGCGGAACGCCTTCTGGTGCCCCAACTGTGGAGCACGGTCGGCGCGTTGCCGGGGACGCGCAGTCTCGCGGGCGGCATGGCGACCTCCGGGGTGATCACCGACTGGCTGCGGGACCTGCTCGGTGCCCCCGGCCACGACGCGCTCCTCGCGGAGGCCGAGGCGTCCGGCCCCGGTGCGAAGGGTCTGCTGATGCTGCCCTACTTCGCGGGAGAGCGGACTCCGGTGGCGGACCCCGACGCCCGCGGAGTGATCGCCGGACTGACCGTGGAGCACACCCGCGGCGACCTCTACCGCGCGGCCCTGGAGACCACCGCCTACGGCGTACGACACAACGTCGACGCGATGCGCGCGGCCGGCGCCGACATCCGCCGGGTCGTCGCCGTCGGCGGAGGCACACGGGGCGGGCTGTGGATTCGTATCGTCTCCGATGTCAGCGGGCTGGAACAGGAGATCAGAACCGTGACCCTCGGCGCGAGCTACGGCGCCGCGTTCCTGGCCGCGAGCGCCCTCGGCGACACGGACATCGACAGCTGGAACCCGGTGCGCGAGCGCGTCACGCCCGACACCGGCAGGCAGCCCCGCTACGACGACCTGTACGACCTGTATCTGAGGCTGTACCCGGCGACCCGCGACATCGCCCACGCCCTCGCCCGCCATCAGCGCGCCACCGCGGACGCCCCGACCGGGTGAGGGCGCGGGACGCCGCGGTCAGCCCTTGATCTCGGTCCAGGCCTGCACCCACTTGGCATAGGGCACGCACTTGACGTCCTTACGGCCGTCGAGGCACTGCTCGATGGGCGTCGTCCAGAACGCGATGTCCTTCCAGTAGTTCTCGTCGGTGGCGTGGAAGGTGTCGCAGAACGCGGGGTCGCTGGTCACGTCGCAGGACTTGATGTTGGCGGGCGCCTCGCCGTAGTACTCGGCGACTTCGGCGTTGACCTTCGGCGAGATGATCCAGTTCATCCATTTGTAGGCGCAGTTGGGATGCTTGGCCTTGGCCGAGAGCATCCAGGTGTCGGACCAGCCGGTGGCGCCCTCCTGCGGCAGGACCGCCTGCACCTTGACGCCCTCGCTCTGGGCGAGGTTAGCGATGACCTGCCAGGTGGTGCCGATCACCGAGTCGCCGCTCTTGAAGGAGGAGATCTCCTTGAGGTAGTCGCTCCAGTACTCGCCGACATCGGCCCGCTGCTTCTTCAGCACGGCGACGGCCGCGTCGAACTGGTCCTGGTCGAGCGCATAGGGATTCTCGATGTCCAGCCCCGGCTTGGTCTCCCGCAGATACAGCGCCGCGTCGGCGATGTAGATGGGGGAGTCGTAGGCCGTGACATGGCCCTTGTACCGGGAGGCGTTGTCGAAGACAGCGGACCACGAGATGGGCGCGGGCGAGACCTCCTTCGTGTTGTACATCAGCAGGTTCGCGCCACGGCCGTGCGGAATGCCGTAGGCGGTGCCGTCGACGGAGTTCCAGCTCTGGTTCTTCAGCCCGAAGAAGACGTCCTTGTAGTTGGGCACCAGATCCGTGTTCACCGGCGCCGCCTGGCCGGACGCGATCAGCCTGAGGGAGGCGTCACCCGAGGCCGAGACCGAGTCGTAGGCGCCGGTCTTCATCAGTTTGACCATCTCGTCCGAGCTGGCGGCCACCTTGTTGTGGACCTGGCACCCCGTCTGCTTCTCGAAGGGGGTGACCCAGTCGGCCTTCGGGTCCGAGGATCCGGCCTCCACGTATCCCGCCCAGGAGATCAGGTTCAGCAACCCCTCGGTACGGCCGAGCTTCGACTGGGCCTTCAGGTCCGGCGGATTGATGCCCGACGAGGAGGGCGCGCTCGAGTCGGCGAACATCCCGCAGGCGTTGACGAGCAGCAGAGCACAGCCGACGGCCGCCGCTTTGAGGGATCTGTTCGGGCGCATAGGGAAGCTCCACGGTGTGGGGAAGTGGGAGGAAAAGGGGGTGAAGTTGTGACGGCGGGTGACGGCGGTTGTGCGGGACGTGCAGGATGCGGCGCGGGTGCAGGGCGCGGCGTACGGCCGCGAACGGCACCCGGCGTCGGGACGGCGTGGTGACCGGAGCCCTCCGGACGCCTTGGATCTCGGTGGCGCGCTCGGGCAACGCTCCAGGTCGGCGGGTGGGCCACGGCTGACCCGGGGGTCCGCCCGGGGGACAGGGTGGGGACTTCGGGCGGACGATGTGGCCATCACCCTACGAACAGTCGATGGAAGGATCAACTTCGTTCTGTGGAAGGACAGTTGACGGAGAGTCAAGATGCGGTGAAGTGAACCGGACGTATAGCGTCGCCGCCATGTCCCACTCCCCGCAGCAGCCCGGATCGTCGCCCTGTCTCCTCCCGTACCCCCTGCCGGCTGCCGCGGGCGCAGCCGTGGGAGACGGCGGCCGCCTTGCCGCGGCGGCGACGGCGATGTTCGACCCCGCCACGGAGGCGGGTGTAGCGGCCCGGGTGCGCCGGACCCTGGAGGCCGTCTTCGACACCGTCGCCGACACCCGGGAGGCCACCACGGCGCTGCTGACCCGGGTCTCCGCCCAGGGCCGCCGCCCGGTGAGCGCCGACCTCGCGGCGCTGCGCCCCGGACTCCATCTGCACCTGGCCCGGCAGGAGCTGGTCTCCGGTGTCGGGTTCGTCGTGGCTCCGGGGCTGCTCACCGATGTACCGGCCTGGCTGGAGTGGTGGCAGACCGGTTCCGACGGCGCCGTACGGCCGCTGCTGCTCGACCTCGATCCCCGGCAGTCCGCGTACTCCGACTACACGCACTGGGACTGGTTCGCACTGCCCCGCGACACGGGCCGTCGCGCGGTCGCCGGACCCTACGTGGACTACCTCTGCTCCGACGAGTACAGCCTCACCTTGTCGGCGCCGGTGCACGTCGAGGGCCGGTTCGCCGGGGTCGCCGCGGCGGACGTGTATCTGCGCCACTTCGAGGCGGCCGTCATGCCGCTGCTCCAGGGGCTGCCCGGACCGGCCCACCTGGTCAACGCCCGCGGCCGGGTGGCCGCCTCGGCCGACCCCGCCCATCTGGCGGGTTCACTCACCAAGGGCCCGGACTTCGGCGCGCTGCTCGCAGGGGCGCGGCCGGGCCGCCACGCCGGGCTGCGGCTGGTCCCCTGCGACGACCTCCCGCTGGTCCTCGTCGTGGCGGAGGAGTGACCGGGGCGTTCCCCGCGCATCGCGCCGCACCGCGTCCACGGGTGTTGTGAGTCGGTCACGGAATTTCCCCGGGTGAATGAGCCGGCGCGCCGCTGCCCGCGTTGTCGACATACTCACACCGCCTGCCGGAATTCCGCCGGCTCGAGCAGTCGCGGCAGAAGAAGAACCGCACGCCGACCGGCCGAGGGCGGCACCGACCCCGCGGCACATCGATCATCGGCGCCCGGGACGGCGGGGCAGCCCGGCTACCAGGACCCCGGGCTGATCGGTGATAGTGAACCCTGAATCGAAAGGTGTACCAGGCAGCTACGAGACAGTCAGGAAGTCCGTGGACACGAGTGAGAGTACGACCGGCAGCGGAACGGCATCGGAGAGCGAGGCTCCGGACGGAGACCGATCCGTCAGAGCGGGCTGGCGCCGCTGGGCGATGGACACCCGGCCGCTGCGCCGCCCCGCCTTCCGCCGCCTATGGTCCTCGACGATCGTCACCCCGGTAGGCAGCCAGCTCACCGCGGTCGCCGTACCCAAGCAGATCTACGACATCACGGACTCCTCCGCCTGGGTCGGCTACGCGAGCCTCGCCGGCCTCCTCCCGCTCGCCGTCTTCGCCCTGTGGGGCGGTGCGATCGCCGACCGGATGGACCGCCGCAAGCTTCTGCTGCTCACCAACGCAGGCCTGGCCGTGACGTCCGTGCTCTTCTGGGTCCAGGCCCTCGTCGGCCTCGACTCGGTCCTCGTCCTGATCGTGCTGCTCGCCCTCCAGCAGGCCTTCTTCGGCCTGAACTCCCCGGCCCGCAGCGCCTCCATCGCCCGCCTGGTACCGCCGGAGGAACTTCCCGCGGCGAACGCGCTCGGCTCCACCGTCATGCAGACCGGCCTGGTGGCGGGCCCCCTCCTCGCCGGCACCCTCATCCCCGTCATCGGCCTGTCCGCGCTCTATCTGATCGACGCCCTGGCCCTGTGCGTGACGGTATGGGCGGTCTTCCGGCTTCCCGCCCTGCCGCCGACGGCGGCGGCAGTGGGCCGGGCGGGCTGGCAGGCGATCGCCGAGGGCTTCCGCTACATCGCGCTGCACAAGGTCCTGCTGCTGTCCTTCGTCGCCGACATCATCGCCATGGTGTTCGGCATGCCCCGCGCGCTCTTCCCGCAACTCGCCGCCCAGACCTACGCGTCCTACGGGGAAGGGCTCGCGCTCGGGCTTCTCTTCGCGGCGATCCCGATCGGCGCGGTGCTCGGCGGGCTGCTGTCCGGCACGTTCTCGCGCGCCCGGCGTCACGGCCTGATGGTGATCGCGGCGGTCATCGCCTGGGGCGCGGCCATCACCGGTCTCGGACTGACCAGCAGCCTGTGGGTGGCGGTGGCCTTCCTGGCGGCCGCGGGCGTCGCCGACATGGTGTCCATGGTCTTCCGCGGCGCGATCCTGCTGTCCGCCGCGACCGACGAGATGCGCGGCCGGATGCAGGGCGTCTTCACGGTGGTCGTCGCGGGCGGTCCGCGCCTCGCGGACGTCCTGCACGGCACGGCCGGCTCGGCCCTCGGCACACGTACGGCGATCGCGGGCGGCGGACTCCTGGTCATCGCGGCCACCCTGGTCCTGGCCATGGTCACCCCGGCCCTGCGCGAGTACCGGATCTGACCACCGCACCCCACGGCTCCCCGGAACATGCGCCCACCTGCGCCCGATTACCGGTCCCGGGGCAATCCCGATTCTTTGTGGAATTCTCCGGGGAGCCATTCGAATTCAACCGGGGTATGGTCATGGCATGAATACGGCGAGCTATATGATACTGGCTGTATCGCAGGAACAACTCAACGTGTTCTACGCCTTTATCGGTGGCATGGTGGTCGCGGGGGCGCTGATCTGGGCCGTACAGCTGGGTATGCGGGTACGAGACCGGGAACCGGCACCGCCGAAGCCGGAGGAGCAGCCCCATCTGCCCGACGGCGGAGCGGTTCACGAGGAAAGGGAAGTGCGGGAGCCCGAAGAGGTGCCGCACGCCACTCAGGAGAGCGAACGGCTCATGCCGTACCAGCTCCACCACGCGGCGTCCAAACGCTGCGACGACCAGCATCGCAAGCGCTGGCTCCCCGGCTCCAGCGGTGCCTTCGGCAGCGGCGGCCCCGGCCACGTGTGAACCGCCGGCCGCCGAGTGAACGGACGTCTGCGTCCGGGCCCGAGCCCCTCACGGCAGATCCGCTGCCGAGTCCTCAGGGGCGAGGTCCGGGCGCAGACGCAGCCATGACGGCTGTCTGAGCAGACCCGCCCGCGTGCGCGTCCTGTAGCGCACTTCGCCGACCAGCCTCGGCAGGACCCAGTGGGCCCCCGGCAACCGGGGGTCGCGGTCGAAAGGGCACACACGCGCTTCCACGATCCTCAGCAGCCGGGCGAGTTCGGCCCGCTCGGCCTCCGTCCACCCCGTGCCCACCCGGCCCACATAGCGCAGCAGGCCCGTCGCGTCCCGCTGACCCACCAGGAGCGCCGCGGGCAGCCCCGACAGTCTCCCCTGCCCGGGCAGCCAGCCGCCCACGATCACATCCACGGCCTCGACATTCCGGATCTTGATCCAGGAGCGGGAACGCACCCCCGGCTCATAGACCGAGTCGAGTCTCTTGCACACCAGCCCCTCCAGGCCGTTGTCCCGGATCGCCGCCATGGCCTGCGCGCCGTGTCCGACGAGGGCGCCCGGCGTCGACCAGTGCGGCCCGGTCAGGGCGAGGGCCTCCAATTCGGAACGCCGGCGGGCGTACGGCAGCGTGGTGAGGTCGTGCCGCAAGAACACCACGTCGAACAGCACGAGGTGCACGGGCGTCCGAGCGGCACGGCGCGCCGCGAGCGCGGGGGAGTGGGCGAGCCCCATCCGGGACTGCAGCCGCTGGAAGTCGCCGCGCCCCTGCTCGTCCGGTGCCACCACCTCCCCGTCCAGTACGGCGGGTGTGGTCCCGAGAGCCCCGCCCAGCGGACGCAGTTCCGGGTAGGCGCCGGTGATGATCTCGCCCGACCGCGCGCAGTTCCACGCTGCCGTCGCCGGGGAGATAGACCACCGCCCGCTGGCCGTCCTGTTTGGTCTCGTACGCCCACTCCGCGTCCTGCCGGGCGGGCGGCAGGGTGCCGGGGGTGGCGGGCATCGGGGCGATCAGCGGCAGTCTCACGGGTCAGTTGTGGACGGAGCCGCACGTCCTCACGCGTCCCGGCCGGGCGATTTCCCCTGAACGGCGCCCGTGCTCCCACCAGCGGCCGGTGCCCGTCAGGGGCCCCGACGCCCGTACGCCTCCCGCGTGATCGGTGCCGCGCGGCCCGTCACACCGATGCGGCCAGCGCGATCAGCTCCTGCAGCCGCAGTCCGCGCCGGGCGTCCAGCTCGCCGGGCACCCCGGTGCGCACGGCGGTGGCGAACTCACGGCGCAGCACCGGCCAGGCGTCCTCGTAGTCGAGTCCGGCCGTGTCGTACACCAGAGGGGGCTGCGGCCCGAACAGCTCGATGCGGGTCCCGCCGTGCGGGACGTCCACCGAGCCGGACAGCGAGCACTGGCTGACCGCGCCGCCCTCGTGCTCGCAGGTCAGCTCGATCCAGCGGCGGGGATCGCCCACGCCCCGAATGTGTGCGATGGGACCGATCGCGGCGTCCAGCAGGTCGAGCAGATGCGGACCCACGTCGAGCAGAGCCCCGTGCTCCAGGCGCCACGGGGTCGCGAAGTCCCCGCCCAGAAAGGCGCCGCTCAGCCCGCTGGAACGCGCACCGGCGACCTGCAGGCCCCGCGCCGCGGCGAGGAACTCCCGGGCGGACGGGTGGTAGCGATTGGACAGGACGAGCTGCGAGACGACGCCCGCTTCCTCGATCGCGTCGGCCAGTTGTCGCGCCGACCGCAGATCCTCCCCGAGTGGCTTCTCGAGCAGCAGTGCCTTGCCCGCCTTGGCGGCTCGGCCCGCCAGTTCCGCCTGCACGGCGGGCGGAACCGAGAAGGCCACCGCCTCGCATGCGTCGAGGAGTTCCTCGAACCGGGTGGCGACGGCCGCGCCGTAGGGGGCCGCGGTCTCGCGGGCCGCCTCCTCGCGGCGCGCCCACACGGCGGTGAGCCGGGTCTCCGGCCCTGCCGCGAGCACGCGTGCGTGCACGGCACGCGCCCAGGGTCCCGCCCCCACCAGTCCGACCCGCACCGGCTCACCGGTCCACGCATGCAGCGAGATGTCCGTCATGGAGGGAATTCCATCACGACTGCAAGGCCTTGAACATATGCGCATTCCCGCCCGGAACAACGTCCCACGCCATCAAGGAACTTGACCGAACAAAGGTGCCTGTGCGACGGGGCGGCGGCCTAGGCTGGCCGCTGTTGATCATCCCCGGCCACAGGAGTCACCGTGACGCCACCCCGACGCAAGACCGTCAGACGCACCACCGTTCTTCCCCGGCAGGCCGTCGCCACAGCGGTCCCCGTCGCCCTCGCCGCGCTGATCGCGGCCGGAGGCCCGGCGGTCGCCGGCACCGCGGGCGCGTCCGGGGCGGGCGACCCGTACTTCCCGTTCGAGGGCAACGGCGGCTACGACGTACGCCACTACGACCTGACCCTCGGCTACGACACCGGTACCGGCCACCTCGACGGCAAGGCGGTGCTGCGGGCCCGCGCCACCCAGCGCCTCACCCGCTTCGACCTCGACCTCATGGGACTCAAGGTCACCGGCGTGAGCGTCGACCACGTCAAGGCGTCGTTCCGCCGGAACGGGCAGGAACTCGTCATCACCCCCCGGCACGCGCTCCGCGCCGGCCAGGACTTCCGTGTCGCGGTCGACTACCAGGGCAAGCCCAAGCCGGTCACCGACCCCGACGGTTCGCTGGACGGCTGGATCCCCACCGACGACGGCGCGTTCGTGGCGAACGAGCCGCAGGGCGCCATGACCTGGTTCCCCGCCAACAGCCACCCCGTGGACAAGGCGTCGTACGACATCACCGTCACGGTGCCCAAGGGCCGCACCGCCGTCTCCAACGGTGTCCTCCTCAGCCGGCGGACCGTCGGCGGCCACACCACCTTCCACTGGCGCCAGGCCGAACCGATGGCCGCGTACCTGGCCACGGCGACGGTCGGGAAGTTCGACGTCCAGCAGTACACCACCCGCGACGGCATCAAGGTGTACAACGCCGTGGACCCGCGCGAGGCATCCGCCGCGGCCCCGGTCCTCAAGAAGCTGCCGTCCGTCCTCGCCTGGGAGAGCAAGGTCTTCGGCCCGTACCCCTTCCGTGCGGCCGGAGCCATCGTCGACAGGGCCCCGAAGGTCGGTTACGCGCTGGAGACCCAGACCCGCCCTGTCTACGACAGGGCACCCGATCTGAGCACCCTCGTCCACGAGAACGCCCACCAGTGGTTCGGGGACTCCGTCTCCCTGACCCGCTGGCAGGACATCTGGCTCAACGAGGGCTTCGCGACCTACGCCGAGTGGCTCTACAGCGAGCAGCACGGCGGCAAGAGCGCCCAGCAGACCTTCGACGCCCTGTACGCCCGTCCGGCGAGCGACGGCCTGTGGGCCTTCCCGCCCGCGAACCCGGGCAGCGGGGCCCACATCTTCGACACGCCCGTCTACGCCCGCGGCGCCATGGCCCTGCACAAGCTCCGCACGGCCGTCGGCGATGCCACCTTCTTCCGCATCCTGCGTACCTGGGCGGCCGACCACCGGGGCGGGCACGGGACGACGGCCCAGTTCGTCCGGCTGTCCGAGCGGCTGTCCGGTCAGGACCTGGACGCGCTGTTCCACACCTGGATCGGCACGACGGGCAAGCCGTCCGCGCCGTGAGCTACGGCCGCCGGAAGATCGTGACGGAATGACCGACGTCGTCGATCGCCCTGCTCGTGCGGATCAGCTCTGCGAGCCTGCCCTCGGCCTTGGCGATCGACGTGTCGGACACGGCCAGCAGCCCGTGCACCCGGCTCGGGGGCACCTTGAGCGGGTTGCGCCCGTGGATGCCGTACCAGGACGGCACACCGCTGCCCTTGTAGACGAGCCAGACGTCCCTGTCGTCCGGATAGCGCTCGTGCAGCCGGTCGGCCAGCCGGCCCAGGTCCTGTCCCCAGTCGACGTTGGAATCGTGCAGCCGCAGGTGCGTCTTCGCGGGACCGCCGAACGCCTCGTTGGAGTACGGCAGATAGTACGGATACGTCCGCAGCGAACTGACCGCGACGAACAGGATCAGCGCCGCGGTCACGGCGTACGACCATCGCCGCCGCAGGGCGAGCACACAGGCGGCGGCGATGGCGAGGAACACCGGTACGAAGATGGCGTAGCGCACGCCGAGATCGCGTGACCCCTGCATGGCCGCGGCCAGCAGCACCGCCGGGGGCAGCAGCACATAGGGGACGGCGGCGCGCAGTCGCGGCACCGCCATCAGTGTCAGGGCGCCGCAGAGCCACAGCGCCGACATCCCGAGCGGCGTCTTCACCAGCAGCGCGGCCGGAAGGTAGTACCACAGGGAGCCGGTGTAGAGCCGGCCGAAGAGATAGCCGTGCCAGGTCGCACTCTCGAAGCCGAACTGGATGCGCATCCCGTCGCGGTACGCGTCGGGGAAGGGCAGCCAGTCGATCAGCAGGGCACGCAGTCCGTGCACGGCGGGCACGTTCGCCGGTGCGCTCCACCGCAGCCGGGGATCGACCGCGAGATAGGCCGCCCATACGACGCCGACCAGGACGACCGCGACCCCGGCAGACGCCAACAGGGCGTGCGCCACGCGACGCGAGCGAGGTGCTGCGCTTCCCTTCGCATGCCAGGAGGACCACGCGGCCAGCGCCAGCAGGACGGGCACCGCGGGCAGCGTGCTCATCTTCGTGGCCACGGCCGCACCCGAGGCCAGCCCGGCGAGCGGCAGGTACGGCAGGGGCCGCCGTCGGGCCCGCCACATCAGCCAGGCCGCCGTCACCGTGAACCCTGCCGCCGGGACGTCAAGGGTGGCCAAGGACCCGTTCGTGATCAGGTCGGGCGAGAACGTGTACAGGGCGAGCGCCGCGAGCCCGCCTACGGCGCCGATCAGGTCCCGCGCGAACGCGAAGACGACCAGTCCGAACAGCAGCGTCGTGATCATCACCGGCAGCCGCGCCCAGAACATCACCCGCCATGGGTCGTTGCCCGACTCGTACAGCAGTCGCCGCCCCAACCGGCCCTGGTCACCCCGGAAACCGGGTTCGAGACGCGGGTGCGCGAGCACCGTGCCGGTCGCGATGATCAGCTTGCCGAGCGGCGGATGCTCGGGGTTGAACCGCAGGCTGTGCTCGCGGACGTAGACGACCGACGTGCCCACGTACACGGGTTCGTCGATGGTGGGGGTCTGCTGTACGGCGGTGGTGACCATGGCGAACGCCATCTGTGCCAGCAGGGCGACGACCGCCGCCACGAGCAGCGGCCGCCGGTGCCGGCGCAGCCGTGCCCAGCGGCGGGCGCCGTTCCGTTCCGGCGAGGGCCGACCGGGTGCCCGGATGCCGGCGGATGCCGGACGTCCGTCGTCGCCGGCGGTGAGGAGCGACTGCTGATCGTCTCTCATCGTCCGCGCTCCCCGATGTACGTCCCGCCCGTGCCCCCGGCGCCCACGAATGCTGCCATGTCATGTGCTACGTCGGCGCGGCGGGAACTTGCTCAACGGCGGGCGTGCCGGAATTCCCGCGGCGTCCTCGGGGCCGTCACGCGGGTTCGACCGGAACGGACAGTGCGGGCCGGCTGCGGGAGACGACGCGCGTTCCGCAGGCGTCGACGAGGCGTACCTGGAGCGAGCCGCATCCGCAGCGGGTCCAGATCGTGCTCCCCGCGGCCGTGGTGTGCCGGGACACCACCTGGAACGGTTCGGCGAGGTCGGGCCATCCGCAGTACGGGCAGGCCGGTGCGGGCGCACAAGTCATCGCAGTCTCCCTTCTGCTGTCTGGGCGGAACTGTGCTGCTGTCGGCGCGGAACCGTGCCGATGCCACCAGCGTGTGCGCACACCGCCGTTCATGTCCACGTTGACTTGCTCGACCGAACCGTGAAGCGTGGACTTCATGATTGATCTGCGCCGACTGCATGTCCTTCGGGCCGTCGCACACTACGGCACCGTGACCGCCGCCGCGCGCGCCCTGCACTTCACGACGTCCGCCGCCTCCCAGCAGATCCGCCAGCTGTCCCGTGAGCTCGGCGTCGATCTGCTGGAGCCGCACGGCCGCGGCGTACGGCTGACACCCGCAGCCCGTGGTCTGCTGGAGCACGCCGACGCCATCGAGACCCGCTGGCAGCAGGCCGAACACGACCTGCGCGCGGAGGAGGGCGATGTGGCCGGTCCACTGCGGGTGAGCGGCTTTCCCGTGGCCGTCTCGGTGCTCCTCGCGCCCATGGCGGCGCACCTGAGGGCATGTCATCCGCGGCTGTCCGTGTACATCCGGGAGGCGGGCGTGCCGGAGAGCTTCGATCTCCTCTTCGAGGGCGAGACCGACCTCGCCGTCGTGGAGGTGACGCCGCGCAACCCGCCGCACGGCGACGCCAGGTTCGACCAGCGGCCGCTCATGGACGACCCGTTCGACCTGGTCGTACCGGAAGGCCACGAACTGGCGGGCCGCGCGTGCGTCGACCTTGCGGAGGCCGCACTCGAACCCTGGATAGCGCCGGTACCGGACAGCCCCTGCCGGCCGCATGTGCTGTCCGCGTGCGGCGCGGCCGGTTTCACGCCCGACATCGCCCACCACGCGCTCGACTGGGACGTGACGGCCCACCTCGTCGCCTATGGACTCGGCGTCGCCCTGATCCCGCGCCTGGCCGGGCTGCCCTCACACCTGCCCGTCACCCGTGTCCGCTGCACAGGTGACCCGCACCGCAAGCTCCTGACCTGCGTGCGCGCAGGAGGCAGCTCTCGCCCGGCCGTCGCTGCGGCCCTCGCGCAGTTGCGGGAACTCGCGTCGACGACGGTCGGCGTACCGGCGGTCGCGCTCGGCGACGGGCGGTGACCGGGGTACGGCTCTGCAATGGCAGACGGAGCCATGCGCTGCACCGCCCGAACCCGTCGGGGTGTTGTCGAACGCAGGTCTGAAGAACCCGATTCCGGTGACCCAATGGGCAGTTGCTGCTTCAGCCGCGGAATGCGACGTGCGTCCTCCAGTCGGCCATTTGGGTGGTCGTCCGCTTTGGTTTCAGGTCCGGCGTGTCGGATTTCTCGACCCGCCGCACGCGGGGACATGCCATCCGCTCGGGAAATGCGCATGACGAGCCAGATGTGTTCCGCGGCCTTTCAGGGACGCGCGTACTCCTGCCGCACCACCACGGCGAGTTGGGCGAGAGCCTCTTCGGCGCCGGTGCGGTCGGACGCGTCGAGCACGGCCAGTGCGTCCGCGGCCGCCTCCCGGACGAGCCGGGGCACCTCGTCGAGTGCGGCCATCCGGTAGGCGACGGTGCGCCGGGCGGCCCGCTCCTCATGGGTCACCCCCGTCGGGCCGGTGCGGGGGAAGACCGCCGCCTCGTACGCGGCGACATGGAGGAGCACTCCGTGGGCGATCCCCTCGGCGTAGCCGCGCGATCCGGCCTCACGCCGCGCCGCCGCGAACTGCGCCAGTGCGCGCCGGCGCAAGGCGAGCGAGACGAGTGCGCCTGCCGCGCCCGCGCCCACCGCGGTGACCAGGGCGATCCGGGCGCCGCCGAAGAGCGCGCCGATCAGCGCCCCGCTCGCGGCGATCAGACAGACAAGCCCGCCGACGAGCAGCAGGAGAGCACGAGCGGGCGTGATCTGGGCCATGGCGTGCAGTGTGCCAGCCGTCGCCGTGAACAAGTGTCCGGACCCCCGTTCGGCGGGCACGCGGACGTGATGTGTGACACGTGTGTCGTGTCGCGCCTGGCGGCCGTCGGCGGATCGTTGCTGCGCAGGGCTTGATCGGTGATCAAGTCCGGGAAATCCGCTGGCCAGAGAGCCTTCCCCGCATTTGACACTTTGTTGCGCGCGCAGATAGGAATCATGCGCGGAAGTGGAGAGGTGGAGCGTGCGCGAGCCCAATGTGATCGGCGACTGGCAGGAATGCGAAGACGAGCATGCCGGCCTGTATGTCCGCGTCCACTCCCTGGAAAAGGCCGAGCCGCCGCGTGGACGCGACGATGCCGCCGAAGGACTGATCTATTTCCGCTTCCGGGTGACCGTCGAAAACCGCACGGCGGAACCCGTCGCACTGCATCTCGAAGACGGTCAACTGGACATTCGTACGGGCCCCGATGGGGAGAGCGCATTCATCGACTGGCGCAACTCGCAATTCATCGAGGGGTTCGACCTGTATCCACTGCGCCGTGCGACGGCCGTCCTGTACGCCGCCGCTCCCGAATGCTCCCTGAATCTTGTCGACATCCAGGTGCAGTTGAAGTCCGACGACGACTGGGCCGACCGGTATCTGTGGTCCGGTGATATGACGGCGCCGGACGGCCTGCCCGGCTCGGGTACCCGGACGGACGGCGCGTCCGAGGGCCTGGCCGGCCAGATCGCCACCTACCTGCACGAGCAGGCGGAGCGAGGGCAGAACTGAGCCGTCGGGCTCAGAGGGCAGCCGCCGCGGGGTCCAGGCGGCGCGCGGCGTGGACAGGTGTCACTCACGGTAGACGGTCAGTACGGCGCCGTTGATCTCGATGCGCTGCGGAGTGGGGCCCTCGCCCCGGCGCAGCATGGCGAGGCACTGCTCGAAGAGAGCGAGTTCTTCCTCGCTGAGTACCGCCGCTGCGAGGTCCAGCAGCTCGCCGATGGAGGCGTCCGTCAGGTCGGCGGGCAGCTCGCCGGAGAGCAGGACCACGGATTCTCCCGTCGGTCCCTTGACGATGGCGGTAGTGGGCCCGCCGTGTACGAAGAGCAAGGTTTCCCCCATAGGGCCTGGGAGTGCGGCTCAATGGGGCCCAGGCTGGAGGAGAGACTAGCGGCGGATCATGCGTGTTTGGGCCGAAGTGGCTTCTTTTAGCGCAAGCGGCCTGTGGTGCGTTGTGCGCTCTCCGTAGTGGTGCCGGCCGTCAGGGAGTGTCCGAACCGCGGTGGAGCAGCGACTCCACCAGCGCCGCAACGTGTTTGCGGTCCTCCGCGGACAGCCGTTGCACACTCGCGATGAGCACGTCTACTTCCGGGTCACCCGAGGCGTCGAACACGGGTACGGACTCGGCCACGGGGGCGTAGAGGTGGATGCCGCAGGCCTCCGCGGCGGCATGGCGGATGGTGTCCAGCGGGAGCCCCAGGCCCTGGGCGAGCCCTTCGAGGGTGGCCGGCTGGGGCATACGGGCCATGTGATCGGTCGTGGCCAGATGGTGGACCGTCGAGCGGGGGATGCCTCCGCGGCGGGCGACGTCGCCGTACGACCAGCGCTCGCTGTCCAGCCGGTCGCGGATGATCTGCTGCAGTGCGTTGGCCACCGATGGTCACTTCCTGCTCGCCGCCAGGCGGAACTCTTCCGGGTCGGATCATTCTAGGGGCCACTTGAGTGAGTTACGGAAGGTGTTCCCTTGAACCGCTTGCGTAACTCAAGCCGCGGCCCCTAGTGTCCAATCTCGTTGGACAGTACGTCCGACAAAGTTGGACGCTACCGGGGGGACCTGACCGCGTCCAGCGGATACACCTCTCGAACCCCAAGGGGGAATCGATCATGATGGATCCTCGTGAGCTCGACGCCGAGTCCGCGGAGCTGCTGCCGGGCCGTGAGGCCCTGGGGCGCCTGAAGTTCAGCTTCCACAAGACCGTGAACGTGGAAAAGAACATCGCCAACGTGTGGGCCCAGAACCAGTCCCAGGCGATCAACGACCACTCCGCGTGGTCGGAGGCGGAGTCGGCTGCCTGCCAGTCCATCAACATCCACCAGTGAGCCGGTGCCGTACGGACCGACGCCCCGGCACCGTGCGGCACCCGGTACCGCCGCGGCGACGCATCACCACACCTCCGCCCGCCGCGGCGGTACCACCACTGGGGCACCGATATCCGACGGAATATCACCAGCCGTCTGTCGGGCGGCGATCCATGCCCGCCCGGCTCATCCAGCATGTCAACGAATGCCTTCTGGAAAGGACACGCCATGAGCATGAGCGCCCATGAGCTGGACGCCGAGTCCGCGGAGCTGCTGCCGGGCCGTGAGGCCCTGGGGCGCATGAAGTTCAGCTTCCACAAGACCGTGAACGTGAAGAAGCACATCGCCAACGTGTGGGCCCAGAACCAGTCCCAGGCGATCAACGACCACTCCGCGTGGTCGAGCGCGGAGTCCCAGGCCGTGCAGTCCATCACGATCAACCAGTAACCCTCGTACGTCGACCGTACGTTCCGCGGACCGCGCCAGGGGCAGGCGCGGTCCGCACCCCGGGGGGAGGAAGGGCGCACATGACGCTGCTGGGCGAGAACGCCGCGGCACTCCACGACACCGGCCCGGTGCCGGGTCCCGGAGGATTGCCGATGACTTACGGCCAGTTCGCCACGGGCGAACTGACGGTCGTCGACCTGTACCAGCCGGTCGTACCCCGGCTGAGCGCTGGGCTTCAACTGCACGGCGAATACCAGGGGTCGGGGTTCACCGAGCCCAAGTACATCGCCCGTCGGGGGGACGGGCAGGTCGTTCAGTTGTCGCGACTGCTGTACCTGGTCGCGTCGTCGATCGACGGCAGCCGCGACATCGAGACGATCGCCCACCGGGTCAGCGCGCGGTTCGGGCGCGAGGTCAGCGCGGAGAACATCCGCTATCTGGTCGAGAACAAGCTCGAACCGCTCGGTGTGACGGTCCCCGAGGGCCAGGAGGACGACCAGGTCTCCGCACCCCGGTCGGACCTGCTCCTCGTACTCAAGGGCCATCGGGTCATCTTCAACGAACGCCGGGTGGCGAAGATCGCCAAGGCGCTGGCCTGGCTGCACAACCCCCTGGTCGTGATGGTCGTCCTCGCCGGCGTCGCCGTCCTGGACGTCTGGCTGTTCGCCTTCTTCGGCGCGATCACACCCGTGCTCGAGGTGCTCGACCAGCCGGTCCTGCTGCTGGTCGTGTTCGTGCTGACCGTGGCATCCCTGGTGTTCCACGAGTTCGGCCACGCCTCGGCATGCCGCTACGGAGGCGCCCGGCCCGGCTGTATCGGTTGCGGACTCTTTCTCATCTGGCCCTCGATGTACACGGACGTCACCGACGTCTACCGCATCGGCAAGGGGGGCAGGCTCCGCACCGACCTGGGCGGCATCTACTTCAACGTCGTCTTCATGCTGGCCATGGCCGGCGCCTACGCCGTCAGCGGTCAGCCGTTCTTCCTCGCCGCCGTCTATCTCGGCCATTTCGAGATCCTCGAACAGCTGATGCCCGCCGTGCGCCTGGACGGCTACTACATCCTCGGCGACCTCGCCGGGGTCCCCGACCTGTACGGCAAGATCAAGCCGATCCTGATCAGCCTGGTCCCGGGCCCGAAGGGACTCAAGGCCCGCGCCGAGGTCGCCGAACTCAAGAAGTCCTCGCGGGTCATCGTCGCCACCTGGGTCCTGACGATGGTGCCGCTGCTCATCGGCGAGCTGGGCTACGCGCTGTGGAACCTGCCGCGCATCGCCGCCACGATGATCCGCTCGCTGACCGAGCAGATCACCGGCACCGGTGGCGCGTTCGCGGAGGGAGAGATCGCGGCGGGCCTCATGGGCGTGGTCGGCTGCATCATGCTGCTGTGCCCGATGGCGGGCGTGGTCTATCTGTCGGTGAAGGTCGGCGGACGTCTGTGGCGGGGTGCCGTGAGGTCGACGGCGGGACGGCCGTACCTGCGTCTGGCGCTGTGCGCGGTGCTCCTGACCGGACTCGGCGGCCTCAGCTACGCATGGGTGTCGGGGATGACCCCGGAGCCGCTGCCCAAGAAGCCGCCGATCGCTCCCATACTGCAGCCCGGAGTGTCGACTTCGGCTCCGCCGGCCCGCCGCGCCAGCACACCGGATCCCGGCGACGCTTCGCCGTCGGCCGGCGTCTCGACCACGCCGTCCGCCTCCGCGACCCCGAGCGCCTCGGCGACCCCGAGCGCCTCGGCGAGCCCCTCGGGCTCCGCGAGCCCCAAGTCCAGCGCGTCGGCCACCTCAACGGGCCCGGTCGGCCAGCCGACCGGCAGCCCCGGTAACAGCGGGCAGCCGCCGGCCTCCGAATCCGCGGGCTCCGGGTCCGCCTCGCCCTCCGGTACGCCGCCTTCGGGCAGTCCGTCCCCATCGATGAGTACGACCCAGCCGCCGGAGAGCCCACCCCCGTCCAGCGCTTCCTGATCACCCCGGGCGACGGCCCGGGGGGTGAGCGGACCGGCCCCGGTAACTGGGCCCGGGGCCGGTCCCTCCGCCGCTCCGCCCGCCGGGGGTGCCTCGCACCCCCGCGTCCGGGGGAGCACCGTCCGACGACATCACTGACGCAGGAGACCCATGTGAACCAGCACCGTAAACCCCGAACACACTCCGTCCTCACCCAACGCGCCGTCCGCGTGGGGCTGTTGGCCGCCGGAGCGGCCGGTCTCGCGACCGCCGTGCCCGCGCAGGCGGCGGCAGGGGCGGCGCACTCGGCGGTCGCTATCGACCATTTGTACAGCCGTGCCGGTTTCATTCATCACACAGACGTCAAGGACTCGTTCACGGTGCGCCAGTTCGGCACGGTGCGAGCCGGGACGGTGCGCAACCAGGCGACCGCCCTCGGGGTGGGCTGCTCGGTCGACGACCACTGCCGTTCGGTCGCGTTTTCGTTCCAGATCGTCACGATGGCCGGGGAGCGCGTGCATCTGAACGCGATCAATCGCGGCGACGCGATCAACCAGTACTGCAACGGCTGCCAGACCCTCGCGGGCGCCTACCAGTTCGTCGTGTCCACGCCCCGCCCCTTCACGCTGGACAACGCGACCCAGGGGCGGCTGGCGGACATCCACCGGCGACTTGACGACCTGACGCGTTCGACGCTTTCCGCCGCCGACCTCAGGGCGCAGGCGGACTCGCTGGCCGCGGAGGTGAATGCGGTGCTCCGCGACGCGGTGGCCAAGGCCCCCAAGGGCCCGGAGCGGCCCAATGTCACCCTCCACCGGCACCTGGACGGCTGGCCCGCCCACTGACCGGGCCGGCCTGGGCCCGCCGTCCCACTCCCTTCGGGACGGCGGGCCTTCACCTGTGCGCCGGGCGATCAGGCAGCGAAGACAACGGCGCCGGAAGCGCTAACGAGGGTGCAGAGCCGTGGGGGTTGCGCCCCTCGTCGTCCGCCGGCCGGACGGATCGCGTCGGGCAGGCCGTAGGTGAGCGCGTCGGCCGAGGAGCCGGGCGTGGTACGGCGGTCGGCATGACGCCCCGCTCGGGGGAGGGGTCATGAGCCGGTTCGGGTCGCCTGTCCCGGCGCGGTCGCGGGGATTGGCCGGAGATGGTCGTACCGGACGTGCGCCGCAGTGCGTACGATGCCGTCGCCCCCGGAATTCACAGCTCCTTCACAGCCTGGGGGATATGTGCATGTTCAGTTTTGACATGCCCATGACGTATCGCCAGATACCTGATCCAACGCACTGGTCAGCGACGGTCCCCCGCATGTCGGTGGGGCCGCACCCCCCAACACACGACGGCGCTCGCCGTCGGTACACCGATGCAACGGATGGGAGAACCATGGCTGGTGGACTGCTCCTGGGCGGCGCGATAGCGGCGCTCCTGACCACCGCACTGCCCGCGCACGACCCCTCCTCCGGGATCGTCGACCCGCCCCCGGACAAGATCGTCATCAAGATCGCCACGGTGAACGGATCCGGCTGCCCGAAGGGCACCGCCGCGGTCGCCGTCTCGCCCGAGAACACCGCTTTCACGGTCACCTACAGCGACTACCTCGCCCAGGTGGGAGGCAACTCCGACCCCACCGCGTTCCGCAAGAACTGTCAGCTCAACCTCATCGTCCACGTGCCACAGGGCTTCACGTACGCGATCGCCAGCGCGGACTACCGCGGCTTCGCCTCCCTTCAGCCCGGCGCCAGCAGTACGGAGAAGGCCTCGTACTACTTCCAGGGATCGTCGAGCACGGCGGCGATCACCCACCCCTTCGGCGGCCCGTACAACGACAACTGGCAGTCGACGGACGTCACCGACTGGGCGCAGCTGGTGTGGGCGCCCTGCGGCGTGCAGCGGAACTTCAACATCAACACCGAACTCCGTGTCAACGCGGGCACATCGGCCCCCGGCAGCACGAGCTTCATGACCATGGACTCGACGGACGGTGACATCAGCACCGTCTACCACCTGGCCTGGAAGGAGTGCCCCAAGTCCTGAGGCACCCGCCCGCGCGCCGTCACCGGCTCCCTCGGGGCCGGTGACGGAACGACGGGCCGGCGGGGCCTCTGGCAGCCGGCCCCGACGGAGTTCTCACCGCGCCCGCCGAGTGGTGGCAGCGGCTCACCATGGACCGCCACCCTCCCAGCCGCGCCCGGCGGGCATCTCCCGCACGGAGAGCCGTTCAATTTTGGATGAGCAGTTGTCCAAAATTGGAGAACGGGCTAGCGTGAGGTCATCCAAAATTGGACGACATAATCGTCGCCCGTGCACCCCTCTTCTCTGGAGAACACTCATGACCGTCGCCGTCGAGACCGGACAGTGGCAGCTCGACCGGACCGCCTCCACCGTCGCCGTACAGCACAAGACGATGTGGGGACTGGTCACGGTCAAGGGCTCCTTCACCTCCGTGAACGGCCAGGGAGAGGTGAAGCCCGACGGCAGCGTCCAGGGCACCATCGCTGTGGACGCCGCCTCCCTCGACACCAAGCACGCCAAGCGCGACCAGCACCTGCGCTCGGCGGACTTCTTCGACGCCGAGCACCACCCCGAGATCACCTTCGCGGTACGCGGGGCCGAGTCGCGTGCGGGCGACTCCGCACAGATCGCAGGTGAGTTGACCGTGCGAGGGGTCAGCCGGCCGCAGTCCTTCACAGCGCGTGTCGCACACGCCGACGCGAGCACGGTCACGCTCGAGGCGGAGTTCACCGTGGACCGCACGGATTTCGGTCTGGTCTGGAATCAACTGGGCATGTTGCGCGGTCTGACCACCGTCGACGCGAGCCTGCGTTTCACGCGGGTCACGGCGTGACCCGCGCGATCGGGAGCGTGCCGGGGCCGAGACCGGGTGTCAGCCCTGTCCGGGACGTCGGAGCCTGAGTACGGCGAAGGGCCCGGACCGCTGGTCTCCATGCGGTCCGGGCCCCTCGGCACGATCGCGGCGGGTCGACCCGCCGCGCCGTCACTACTTACGGGCGCGCAGGGCGGCCAGCGCCCGGTCGGCGTGTGCGCTCATCCGCAGTTCGCTGCGCACCACCTCGAGCACCGTGCGGTCCTGGTCGATGACGAAGGTGACGCGCTTGGTGGGGGCGACCGAGAATCCGCGCTTGACGCCGAACATCTCCCGGACCCTTCCGTCCTCGTCCGACAGCAGCGGGAAGCCGAGCGTGTGGCGTCCGGCGAACTCCTGCTGCCGTTCGACCGAGTCCCCGCTGATGCCGACCGGCCGCGCGCCGACGGCCGCGAACTCGGCGGCCAGGTCCCGGAAGTGGCATGCCTCCGCAGTGCAGCCCCGGCTGAGGGCGGCGGGGTAGAAGAACAGTACGACGGGCCCCTCGGCAAGGAGTTCGGACAGTCGCCGCCCAGTGCCGGACTCGTCCGGCAGCACGAAGTCCTCGACCTCGGTGCCCACCTCGATATGCTCGGTCATGCCGTGGCCTCCGTGTTCTTGGCGATGCCGCGGGCCCACAGGACGAGAGGCACCTGCAGCGGAAGCCTCGCCAGCGCCGCGGCCCTGAGCGGTGTGGGACGGTCCCGCCAGTCGACGGCCATCTGCACATTGGCCGGGAACACTCCCACGAAGAACGCTGCGGCCGCCCGAGCGGCGGCACGACGCGTACGGGGCAGCGCCAAGCCGGCGGCGAGCGCGAGTTCGACAACACCGCTCGTGTAGGTCCACGCCCGGGCCGGCCCCGGCAGAGCGCGCGGGACGATCGCGTCGAACTGCTGTGGCGAGACGAAATGACCGACACCCGCGGTGGCCAACAGGCCCGCGAGCAGCAGGGGTGAGCGTTCCGACCGGGACACGGTTCCTCCTTAGGGGCCTGCGGGCAGATATTACTGGACGGTAGAACGGGCTCGGACTGAACTGGCGCATGAACGAAGGTGCACGGCGCGTCGGGACGGCGGTGTGGTCGGGTGCGCGGACGCGCCTGATCAAGTCCAATGAGGAACAACCGAGTTGCCGCCGCGATGGTTCATGGCTGCCGCGAAGTGGAGTGCAGCGGACGAGATATGACGATCTGTCGGCTAAGGATCATGCCGCGCGGAGGCCGGATCGCATGTCCTCCGTTCGGGGACTGGCAGCGGCAAACCCCGGTTCCCTAAGAGTCATCCCGTATTGGGATGCCACCCGATCAGTTCCCGCGCAGGGATACCGCCGCGGGCTGCGGTGTTTCCTGTGTGGGCGGCTGTTCCGACGTGGTCCTTGTGCCGCTGGTTCGCGGGTCGGGTCTCATTCGGGGTGGGCCGGTGCCGGTCGGGGGTGTTTCGTCGAGCAGAGGCCTGCCGGCCGGGGATTCCCGGACCGTGGGCTGCCGCGTGGGTGCGGCCCCTGCTGGGGCGGGCACCGCGCTGCGGTTGACTCGACAGGGCTTCTTGCAGCCCTGGTGAGAACAAGATCTGTGTGGTGCGGGCCTGGACGGTGTCCAGGCCCGCAGTGCTGGGATCGTCTGGATCGGTGAGCCGGACGTGCGCGGCGAGTGCGGCGGAGACCATGTCGCGGTCGGCGACCAGGCCGCAGGAGGTGCAGGTGTGGACCCGGTCGGCGAGGCTTTTCCGCACCTGGGCGCCGCACAGGCAGGTCTGGGACAGCTTCGTGGTGAAGGTCGACGCGCGCAGCAGGCGGCCGCTGGTCTTCTCGCATTCTTTGCCGATCGCGGCGATGAGCCGGCCAGGTGTGGTGGCTTGCAGGGCGCGGCCCCACAGCCGGAACCAGGTGCGGATGTCGCAGTCCTCGACGGTCAGGTTGGCACCATGAGCGCCAACGATCCGTTGGGCTGTGCGACGTGCCTGGTGGTCTTTCGCCGCGGCGGTGGTGGCCGCGGCCTCGGCGAGCCTGGCCCGGTTGAGGCGGTAGCCGACCGAGAGGGTGTCCCTGCGGTACGCCTGTTTTGGCACTCCGGCCTTGTTCGCCGCCCGCGCGCCGCCCGGAACGTGAACGTGCCGTTCCGGGAGTCCGGCGCTCTTGCGTCGTGCGGCTCGGGCCTGCTGGCGTTTCGACGGCGCGTACTGGCCTGGGTTGGTGGCGCGGCGGGACCGGTCGAGGGCACGTTTGCGGCCCCGTTCCTTGCGGCGGGCCTTTTCGAGTGCGGCCAGCTCGTCATCGGTGAGCTCGACCCTGGTCGAGCTCACCGCGCCGTCTGCGGGGTCGAAGGTATCTGGGAAGGAGACGACGGACAGGTTGGAGACGTTGCCGTCGATCCCACCGACCCGGTTCAGGTCGGCTGCAGCAGCCCGCCTCGCCTTAGCCTCGATCCACCGGGCAATAGCCGGTCCAGGGCTTGGACATGAAGACGCGGATGCCCTCTGAGCTGGGACGATGGGACTTCCTAGGGTTCCATGTCCACAGAATCGGAGTACATCCGCGAGATGCAATCTTCCCATGCCACTTCGGCGGTGTCCGCCGCGTTCGATGAGGCGAATCTGGTCGCGTATGCCGGGCTGGTCCCGGTGATGCGGTTGGCTGAGCGGTGCGGGCTTGCCCGTCTGACGGCGGACAAGGTGAAGCTGAGGGGGGCGAAGAACGGGGCGGGTGCCGCGGCGGACGCCAAGGTCGGAAGCATCGTGGCCGGCATGGCCGCGGGCGCGGACAGCATCGACGACCTGGACGTGCTGCGGCACGGTGCGATGCCCCTGCTGTTCGCAGGTATCCGTGCCCCGTCCACTCTGGGCACGTTCCTGCGCTCGTTCACCCACGGTCATGCCCTCCAACTGCACGCGGTGCACCGTCAGTTCCTGGCCGCGCTGGCCGCGAACACCCCGCTGCTGCCCGGCGCGGGCGAGAAGGCGTTCATCGATGTCGACTCCACTCACAAACGCGTCTACGGCCGCACCAAGCAGGGTGGCGAGTACGGCCGGTTCAAGGGCATCCGCACCCTGCACCCCCTGCTCGCCACGATCTGCACCCCCACCTCCCGACCGGTGATCGCCACCGTGCGGATGCGCCGCGGCAAAGCGGCCGACTCCCGCGGCGCCCCGAAACTCGTCAGCGAGGCACTGGCCACCGCCCGTGAGGCCGGCTGCACAGGCCTGCGCATCCTGCGCGCCGACTCGCAGTTCTACAACGCCGGCGTCATCGCCGCCTGCCGCCGGGCCGGCGCCCGCTTCTCCCTCACCACCGGCATGAACCCCTCCATCAAACGGGCCATCGCCGCCATCGACGACACCGCCTGGCAGCAGATCACCTACCCCACCGCCGTGCCCGACCCGGAGAGCGGCGAGCTCATCTCGGACGCCGAAGTCGCCGAGATACCCGCCTACACCGCGTTCGCCGGCCGGAAGAAAGCAGATCGGGTCACCGCCCGCCTCATCGTGCGCCGGGTCCGCGACCTGGCCAAACCCAACACCATCGGCGAGCAGGGCGAACTCTTCCCCGCCTGGCGCTACCACCCGTTCTTCACCGACAACCCCGCCCCCACCCTCCAGGCCGAGCGGGAACACCGCCACCACGCCGTCGTCGAGCAGGTCATCGCCGACAGCAAGAACTCCGCCCTGGCCCACCTGCCGTCCGGGCACTTCCACGCCAACGCCGCCTGGCTCACCCTGTGGGCCATGGCCTACAACCTGCTGCGGGCCACCGGCGCCCTGACCTCCGCCTTCCACGCCAAAGCCACCACCGCCACCCTGCGCGCCCACCTCGTCCACGTCCCCGCCAGGATCGCCCGCTCCGCCCGCCGCCTCACCCTGCACCTACCGCAGCGATGGCCCTGGCAGCACGCCTGGACACGACTGTTCGACACCGTCCACCCGCCACCCGAGGCGGCCCGACGTCACTGACCATCCCGCCCCGCCAGGGGCCCGACCGGAGCAGAACCGTGGAAACGCTGGGCAGACCAGCAAATACCCCCTGCCCACGTCCAGTCACAGCCCCAACGCCCGACCCTCGAAACCTCAAAAGACCCCTTCAAAGCCGACCGGTGGATCGAGGCTTAGTGGCTGGGGACGCGTATCCGCTGGTGAGGACCATCAGGTGCGCCTCGTACGCCCACCCACCAGGAGACGAGGCGTCTCGGCGGCGGACCAGGTCCACCGTGTGCCACGTCGTCGGATTGTTCAAGAAGTGCACCAGCCGCGGCCAGCGGCCGGCACCGGAAGGCAGCCGCACGGGCAGGACGAGGTCGCCGCGCTGGGAGTGGGCGCCGCCGGTGAACACCAGGGCGAGCGGGCCGGTGTGGTCCCACCATGTCGCAGCCCGGGTTTTTGGTTTTCCCTTCGCGGTGACTTCGCCGGTCTCCACTCGGCGGGGCCTGGTGGGTTGGGGCATGCGCCGCGGCTGCGCGAGAACACTCGTGGCCGGCCCCAGCCCGGCTGCCTGCTCCGGGGTGATGATGGCCTGGTCGAGGTCCCAGTGCCGGTAGGCGTCCAGATGCCCGGCAAGGGTGCCGTGCAGAGGGAACGTCTCCCACTTCCGGGCCGTGGTGTGCGAGCGGGCACGGCCGGGAATGCGGGTGTAGTCCCACCAGGTGCCGGTCCTCGGCCGCCCGAACCGGCGACCGGACTCATCGGGGAACAGGTGCCGACTGACGCCTTCCCACACCTCGTCGGCCTGATGCATCACCAGAGCTTTGGTGACGTGCCGGCCCAGATGCCGGGAGCGTTCCATGTGCCGGTACCCGCGGCGTTCCATGCCCTCGCGGGACAGGCCCAGCTCGACACGCCACCCTTTCGCGTCGACATCGCGGCGCACGTCCCCGGCCCAGTACGCGTCGACCGCGGCCCGGGCATCGCGCTGTAGCGCGCGTTTGACCGACCACATCGCCCAATACAGCTGCTCCACCCGATGCCGGCTGTCGAGCTGGCTCACCTCGAGCGGCAGCCGGATTACTGCGAGCCCGGTGCCCTCGCCACGCGTCCACCGCTTGCCTTTGTTCTTCCCACGGAACCGGCGGGCAGACACGTCACAGGCAGGTGCAGCGTCGAGCAGCTCTGCACTCACGGCATCCCACCTCCTTTGTCTACGGCAACGGCGACGACCTGTCCGGAACTTGGCAGCTCCGGCAAGCAACGCCAAAGCTACAGACGCCCACTGACAACGGCTGGGCGACGGACGTGCTTGGCGTTCTAAGGTGCCCTTATGCGCCTGACTCCGGCCCGCTGCACGAGCGTTGAACTCCGCGCCTTCACCGGGCTCACCGGGCCACAGATGCAGCACCTCCTCGAGCAGCTGTGGGAGCGGAACCCAGACGCCGGCCACGGCCGGAACTGGGCGCTTCCGTTCCCCGACCGGGTCCTGCTGCTCGTCCTCGCCTACCGGACCAACCTCACAAGGCAGCAGTTGGCGTCACTGTTCGGGACAACCGACTCCACCGTGCACCGCGTGATTTCCCGTCTCGCACCGCTCCTCGGGGAACTCCTGGGGCCGCCCCCGGGTGACCGGCGGGAGCTGTGGGTCCTCGACGGCACCCTCATCCCCGTCCACGACCACACCGCGAAAAGCAAGAACTACCGGCGCAGCGTCAACGTGCAGGTCGTCTGCCGGGCCCGGGACAGACGCATCGTCGCACTCGGTGACGCATGGCCAGGGAACCGCAACGACATCGTCGTCTTCCGGGAAACTCTCGGCCATACCCTTCCAGCTCACCCGCGGCTCGCCGGCGACGGCGGCTACCGCGGCTGCGCTCACATCAGAACACCACGTCGCGGACCAGACGGCCGCATCATCAAAGATCGGACCTACAAACGGTTCCGGAAACGGCGAGCAGTAGCCGAACACACCATCGCACGCCTCAAAGACCATCAAATCCTGCGGCAATGCCGCCGCCGCGGCGACGCCATCAACCACGCCGTCGCCGGCGTCGCGGCGCTTCACAACCTCAAGATCGACATCAGCTAACTGAAGCCCCGGAGGTGGTGAGGCACGCACCGAACCGCATTACGGGATATCTCTTACGACGTGGTGCGCGACTGAGGTCTGGGCGTCCTGGCTTGGCGGGTTGGCTGGTGGGTGACTACCGCATGGCGGTGCGGTCGGGGACCAGGCCGGCGATGGCGAGGTGGGTCTCGGCGTAGTACTCGCGGCGTCCGATGTATCGCTGGAGGGGGCGCCACTGCTTGTGCTCGGCGTTGGCGTGCTCGACCGGGATTCGGCGGGAGGACTGGGCCGTGCGTGCTGCCTCCCAGGCAGCGATTTCATCGGCGCCGGCGTTCTTGCCGGGCTTGTTCGGCGGGGCGGTCACCTGCTTGGGGAAGTCCTTCGCCAGGCCCCGGTATCCGGCGTCGACCTGGGCTTTCACCTCGGGGTTCTGGACGAACAGATCCCAGATCCCCTCGGTTTTCAGTGCGGTCTGATCGTGCATGCGACCGGGGCGGATCGCCCCGGTCCACAGGGTGCGGCCGGCATCGTCGCTGATCACGGTGGCCTTCTTGGTGTTCTGCTTGCGCTTGCCGGAGACGAAGGCCCGGCGTCCGGGCCGGTTCGCCCGCGGGCGGCGCACCTGGACTTCGGTCCCGTCGATCCGCAGCTCGGCCCCATGCGTCCTGGCGTAGGCGAAGACATCGGCCAGGGTGTGAAGCCGCAGCCCGGACTCGCCTGGCACAGCGAACCCACGGGCCGCGAGCAAGGGCCGGATCTCGTGGACGGCACGAGTGATCGTCGAGCGGTCGACACCGTAGAAGACGGCGAGGGCCGCGTGCGGGAGTTGAAACCGCAGGATGACCAGGGTGGCGATCACCCGATCGGTGAAAACCAGGATGTGGTCCGGCCCTCCGCCCTCGGCCCGCAGACGCTCATGACCTCGACGTTCACGCAGCCGGGCATCCTCACGCGCCATCCACGGTCCCGCCAACTCAGCAATGATCTTGCCGAGTTGATTCCGCGAGATGCCGGTACAGATACGATGCGAAAGAGCCGTACGGGACAAGGATCGCTTCACAACTTTCCCAACCCGTACGGCTCTTCTTACGTCACGGTCCAGCCGCACCCGCTGTCGCGCACCACGTCGTTAGGATGAAGTGCCCGCCGAGCCGGTTCCGACGGCGCGGCCCGGATCTGGGGGAACGATGCAGTCTGGCAGGCAGTTGTCCACGTCCATCGACGCCACGGTGCCGACGGCCGCCCGAATGTACGACCACTACCTGGGCGGCAAGGACAACTACGCCGCCGACCGGGCAGCCTGCGAGGAGCTCGACAAGGTCGTGCCCAGCACGCGGGCGCTCGCGCTGAACAATCGGCGGTTCCTGCAGCGGGTCGTGCGCACGCTGGCGCAGGAGCACGGCATCCGGCAGTTCCTCGACCACGGATCCGGCCTGCCCACTCAGGACAACGTCCACCAGGTCGCACAGCGCGTCGACCCCACCACCCATGTGGTGTACGTGGACAACGACCCGATGGTTCTGGTGCATGGCCGGGCCCTGCTCGAGGAGGACAAGCGCACGGCCGTCATCCATTCGGACATGCGGGACTCGGAGACGATCTTCTCTCACCCGGAGACCCAGCGCCTGATCGACTTCTCGAAGCCGGTGGCCGTGCTGTTCAACTCGGTGATGCACTGCATTCCGGACAGTGAGACGGACGGACCGTCTGCCGTGGTCCGTCGTGTCTCCGAACGGCTCGTGCCCGGTAGTTTCATGGTGATGTGTCAGCTGGTCAGCGAGGACCCCGAGGTGCGTGACTTCGTCACCGGATTCATGGACCAGGCTACCCAGGGCCACTGGGGACGCGTACGTGAGGAGAAGGACGTCGCGGGCTGGTTCGAGGGGGTGGACATCCTGGAACCGGGTCTGGTGGAGGTGTCCACCTGGCGGCCCGACTCCGAGGTGGCACCTCGTCAGCTCACTCAGGAGTGGATCGAGTTCGGCGGGGTCGGGCGCCTCCGCTGACGCTGGCTGGGCGGTTGCCCACGGCCGCCCTGCCACAAGCCTGGCCCGGCTCACCTCATCGGTCGGAGTAGCGCTCCTTCAGCGTTCTCTGTACCAGGGCCAATGACTCACGGGGGTCGAGGGCTTCGTCGGCGAGCCGGTCGAGGGCCACCCGGTATTCCTCCGTCTCGTCGCGGTCCTCGAGGAAGTTGGCGCTTCTGATGTGCTCCAGATAGACGATGTCCGGCAGATCCAGGCCGCCGAAGCGCAAATAGGTGACGGGGATCGCCGGAGCCGACGCGTTCGTCACGTCCAAGGGCACGATCTGCAGGGTGACATGAGGGCGCTCAGCCATCTCGGCGAGATACTCGAGCTGCTCTCGCATCACCTCGGGGCCGCCCAGTATCCGCATCAGGACCGACTCGTCGAGGATCGCCCAGAGTTGAGGGGCGTCCGGACGCAGCAGCAGCTGCCCCCGCCGCATCCGCAGCTCGACCCTGCGCTCCACCTCGGCGGCCGATGCGGTCGGCAGCCCGCGCTCCACCACGGCACGGGTGTACGCCGCGGTCTGCAACAGGCCGGGCACGTACTGGATCTCGAACGTGCGGATGGCGGCGGCCGCCTCCTGCAGCCCGACCAGGCGGTCGAACCACTCGGGCATCAGCCGCTTGTCGTAGCGCTGCCACCAGCCGGGCTCACCGGCGCGCAGCAGCAGCCTGACGAGCACCGAGGCCTCGTAGTCGTCGGCGTCGTACAGCTGCAGCAGCGCGCGCACGTCGGCTTCCGTAGGCGGCTTGCGGCCCTTGCCTGCCTCGATGCGCGACAGCTTCGCGGGGCTGAATCCGAGCGCCCGCGCGGCTTGTTCCTGGGAGACGCCCGCGTCCTCGCGCATACCGGCCAACTGCACTCCCACCAGCATCTTCAGGAGTGTCGGAGCGGGTTCTGTCCGGTCGAGATACGGTTCGAGGCGGGAGAGGCGGTGTGACTCGGCGGACATCCTGGCTCCCAGCTGGCCGACAGACGACAGGTCTGCATTATCGCACTCCGCCGGGTTTTCCCGCATGTGCCGGCAGCACAGGTTCGAATGTGACGGGGTCACACCAGGTGGTCGAACTCCCCGTTCTTCGCGCCGGCCAGGAAGGCGGCCACCTCGGCGGGCGTGTACACGAGCGCCGGCCCGTCGGGGTCGCGCGAGTTCCGCATCGCGACCGCCCCGTCGGCCAGGGCGGCCACCTCGACGCAGTTGCCCTCGGCGTTGCTGTGCCGGCTCTTGATCCAGCGGGCGTCCAAAGCGCTCGCCCGCACTCCGTTTGGCACTGAAGGCACCACTGTCTCCTTGCTGACGTTCCACCACGGGCCGGCGGCACGGAGGAGAGGACCGTGCGACAGGGGCCCTCTGGTCTCCTACCCATCATGCAATTTCCCATGCAATTGCATGACGGCGCTGACTGCGTGGATAATAGCGGGGGCGTCAATCCCAGCAGTGACGCCGCATGCTGACGCCGCATCAAGGAGACGCCGTGTCATCACTACTGCGCAGTGAGTGCCGGGTCCCTTTCCGGGTTGGCCGCTCCCTGATCGGAGATGGCCGCCTTCGGGTCGCGACGCCATGAGTGCCGCTGTGCCGCGGCGGACGACCGGGGCTTGGCCCCAGACTGTTTGTGGGGAGCGGAAATGACCACACCACTCAGCGAATTGGGGCATGTGCCCTGGAGCGCCATCAAGGATTCCAGCGGTTCGGCGGAGGACATCCCGGTCCTGCTCCAGGACCTCGCCTGGGGTGACGAGCCCACCGCCAAGGAGGCACTCGGCGGCCTGCGGGAACGAATCTGCCAATACGGTTTCGTGGTCGACCAGGCCACGGCCGCCACGGTCCCCTTCCTGTGGGAGCTGGCCAGGCTTCCGCAGGTGACGTGCCGGGTGCAGATCGTCCGGTTGCTCAAGAGCATCGCCGACGCCCGCCAGTGGGAGAGTACGGCCTCGGCCTATCCCAAGCTGCTCAACTACCACCACAACTACGTGGGTTGGGAGCGAGAGGCCCGCAAGGCCGTGCGCGCCGAGCGCGGTGCCCTGTGTGAGCTGCTCGAGGAACCTGACATCGAACTCGTCGAAGCGGCGGCCGAACTGGCGTCCACGCTGGCGGCCTGAGTCGAAGGCGCGTTCACCGCGGGGCCCGATGGGTGCTTGCCAGACGGCCGCTCGGCGCGAGATGGTTGCCGTACGGCAATGATTGCTGTGCAGCACCAGTCAGAAAGGGACGGGCCCGTACGCGCGCCCATGGTCAGTGGACGCTTCTCGGCAGTCCTCCCTCGACACCCATCACGTCGTCCTCGGCGCGGGATGGGGAGCCGCCCCCTGCCCGGTCGTCGTCGCCGACACACGCGGCCGCGTGGTGGAACTGAACGCTGTCGCCGCGACCCTGTTCCCCGGGGCGGTACGCGGCTCACCTCTGCGGGACGTCGTACCCGCCTGGCTCTCCGAGGCGCACACCGATTTCGCCTCGCCCGCCGCCGCTGGGCCGGTGACGGACGGCACCGCGATCCTCGGACACGTCGGTGAGCGCTCGTTCGAAGCTCACCCCGCACCGTCCGGTGACGACCTCGTGGTGTGGTGGCTGGTGGACGACACCGACCGCCGGCTCGCCGAGCAGGCGCTCAAGAACGAGCGCGAACGCACCGCCTTCCTCGCCCGGGCCTCCAGCACCCTGCTGGCTTCGTTGCATGTCGAGACGTGCATGGAAGCCACCGCCCGGCTGGCCGTGGAGCACCTCGCCGACGCGGCCGTGACCGTCGCCCCGAGCCGGGGCCGAGGTTACCCCGTCACCTCCTGCGGCCCCGGGGGCGAGGTCAGACACGAGACGGTACGAACGGATCCGGAGGACGTGCCGGGACTGGGCGAAGCCCTGCGCGGGTTTCCGCCCGTGCCCTCCCGCTGGATAGATCCCGCCACGCTGCCGGACTGGGCGGTGCCCGCGGACTTCGCCGGGCCTGTCGGCTCCGTGGTGGTGTCGCCGCTGCCGGGGCACGGTGTACCCGCCGGGGCACTCATCCTTCTGCGGTCCGAGGACCGGACGACGTTCAGCGAGAACGAGGAGGTCTTCGCCCGGCTCTTCGCGGCCCGGGCCGGGGCCGCCATCTCCGCCGCGCGGATGTACGCCGACCAGGCGGCGATCACCACGACGTTGATGCGCGATCTGCTGCCGCCGCGACTGCACACCGTGCACGGCGTCGAGTTCGCGGGCGGCTACCGGCCCTACAGCCAGGACGAACGCGTGGGCGGCGACTTCTACGACGTCCACCCCGGCGCCGGCGCGGAGGACGAGTCGCTGGTCATCCTCGGCGACGTCTGCGGCAAGGGACTCGAGGCCGCCGTACTCACCGGAAAGATCCGCAACACGCTGCAGGCCCTGCTTCCCCTGGCCGCCGACCACCAGAAGGTCCTCGGCCTGCTCAACGGGGCCCTGATCAACTCGCACCACACACGGTTCGCCACGCTCGCGCTGGCCTCGGTGACCCGCCGGGGCGGCACCGTGCGGATGCGCGTCACGAGTGCGGGACATCCCGCCCCTCTCGTCGTCAGGGCGGGCGGACTCGTCGAGGAGGTGGACAGCCGCGGCACCCTGGTCGGCGTCTTCGACGACATCACCTCGACCACCGCACACCTCGAACTCGCGCCCGGCGAGACCTGCCTGCTGTTCACCGACGGCATCATCGAAGCCAGGGGAGGACCCTGGCAGGACGAGCTGTTCGGCCTGGACCGCCTGAAGTCGGCCCTGGCCGAGTGCGCCGGGATGCCGGCGGAAGCGGTGGTGGAGCATGTGCAGATGCTGGCCGCACAGTGGGTCGGCCGGGGCCGGCACGACGACATGGCCGTGGTCGCCGTGACCGCCCCGCACCACGCACACCTCAGCGCGGTCGACGGCCACACCCGTGGGAGGTACACCGCGTGAGCACCGCCCCCATCCAGCCGGCCGCTGCGGGCGAACCGGACGTGGTGCGCGACCGGTTGTGGCACGCCGTCCGCCAGGGCGACGAATACGGCGCCTGCGACGTGCTCCTCGCCGCACTGGAGGACGGCCTCGACCTGGAGGGCGCCCTGCTGGACCTGATCGCGCCGGTGCAGGCCAGGGTCGGGACCGAGTGGGCCGCCGGGCAGTTGAGCGTCGCGCAGGAGCACGCGGCCACCGCGGTCCACGACCGTGTCATCGCCGCGCTGGCCCACCGCCCCGAGCACCGGGTCGAGCAACGCGCCCGGCCGCGCGTCATGGTGGCGTGCGTGGACGGGGAATGGCACGCCCTTCCCGTCCGGCTGCTGGCGGAGGTGCTGCGGCTTCGGGGCTGGAAGGTAGACTTCCTCGGTGCCCATGTGCCGACCGCGCACCTGATGAGCCATCTGCACCGGACGGGCCCGCACGTCGTCGCCTTGTCCGCCTCGCTCCCGACCCACCTGCCCACCGCGCACGCCGCGGTCACCGCGGTCCAGGCCACCTCGGTGCCCGTCATCGTCGGAGGCGCGGCCTTCGGCCCCGACGGGGAGTACGCGCGGGCGCTGGGCGCCGACGGCTGGGCAAGGGACGCGCGCGAGGCCGCCGCGATACTCGAGAGCGGCTTGCGGAAGCCCGATCCGCTCGCCGCCCGCCAGCCCGTCGACGATCTGCCTCACCTGGCCGACCAGGAGTACACACTGGTCGTGCGCGGCCAGGTGGACCTGATGACGGACACGCTGGCGGACCTGGAGGACCGGTTCCCGCCCATGCGCACCTACAGCGACCGGCAGCGGCAGCACACCGCGGAGGACATCGGCCATATCGTCGATCACCTCGCCGCGGCTCTGTACGTGGACGACGCCGAGCTGTTCGTCAGGTTCATCCGCTGGACCGCGGACATCCTCACGGCGCGCGAGGTGCCTGCCCACTCCCTGATGCCGTTGACGTTCCTCACCACCAGGCTGCGGGACTTCCCGCGGGCCCGTCATTTCCTCGGCCTGGCACAGGACGCCGTGCCGGCCCGACCGGCAACAGCGAACGTCCCCCGCCCCGGAAAGCTCAGATGACGACCTCTCGGACGCCTTCCCTCACACTGACGGTCGAGACCGGCCCCAGCGCGGTCGTGGTACGCGTCGACGGAGACCTCGACTACGAGTCGTACCACGAACTGGTGAACGCCGTCGGGCGGCAACTCGACGGGTGGCCTGCGGGCGAGGGGACCGCACGGCCCGAACTGCACCTGAACTTCGGGCGATTGGGCGACGTCGACTCGATGGGGCTGTCGGCCCTGCTGATGATTCGCCGCCTCACGGACACGGCCGGCGTCGGTCTCCGTCTGGACGAGCGTCCTCCCACGCTCCAGCGACTGCTGGAGGTCACGGGAACTCTCGAACATCTCACCGCACCCCGTGAACAGGGCCGGGCCGGCGAAGGGCCGGGAGCGGGCTGACACGGGGGTCCGAGGGCCGCCGCCGCTCGAATGGCCGCCGAGGACAAGGGTATTCGCAGCTCCAGACCCACCGAGGAAGGGAGCTTCGTGACCATCGAGAGACCGTGGACCTACGAACCGGGAAGCGGATACACCGAAGGACAGGACCTGACGGGCTTCACCGTGGAGGCCACGGACGGAGTCGTCGGACATGTCGACCGGGAGTCCGACGGTCCGGCCATGCGGCATCTGATCGTCGACACCGGGGTGTGGGTCTTCGGCAAGAGCGTGCTGATCCCCGCGGGCGTCGTCACCGGGATCGACACCCAGGCGCGGCAGGTGACGCTGTCGTGCTCCAAGGACGAGGTGAAGGCGGCACCTCTTTTCCGTACCGACCGCGAAACGCTCGACCCCGAATATCTGGCCAGGGTCGACGACTACTACCGCGGTCTGCCGCCGAGGCATGCCGAGTGACCGCACCCGGCCACCCCCGCGACGCCGTGCCGCCGGGCACGGCGTCGCTCTTGTGGGCGACCGCCGCGCCGTGGCACTCATGGCTCGGATGCGGCCGGGTAGCCGAGTAACGATGAACGAACAAGACCACGCCACAACGAAGCTCGCCCGCAGGGCGGCCGTTCGCCGGCCTCCCGGCGGGCGGCGTCCGCAGACCGAGAGCCGACGCCCCGACGGCAGGGGATCCGCTCGGGAACGACGCCGTGGGACTGCGTACGGCCGCGCTCGCCGTTCCCGGCTCCGGTGCCCGGGGGGTATCGGGACAGGACGAGAACGCCGGGCCGCCATGGGCCTCGGGACGACAGGGGACTCCAGGGAGCGCACACCGATGTCCGAGGATCCGCAGAACGTCACCGTGACCCATGATCCGGCCGCCGGCACACGGGTGGTACGGGTCAGCGGCGACATCGACCACGAGAACTCGCCGCGGCTGGCGGACGCGCTGCGTGTCCCGGACCGGGCGCCCGTCTCCCGTACGGTGGTCGATCTGTCCTGTCTGCGTTTCGCCGACTCGTCCGTCCTGCACGTACTGCTCCAGGCCCAGCGGGCGCACCTGGCGCGCGGCGCGCTGATGGTGGTGGCGGGCCCGCTCAGTGACACCGTCCGCAGGCTGTTCGACGTCACCGGCACCGCCGGGTACTTCATCCGTACCGATGACGTCCACGCGGCGCTGGACCTGCCCGTCCGGCCGGGCGAGCGATGATACCGGCCGAGCGTCCCGTGCACGGCACACATCCGCAGGCGATGCACGAGGGCGAGGAGAAGAACGGCCTGAGCGCGCCCGCGTGCTCCCACCACGCGTATGCGGCCGACTGCGCGGGTCAGGCTCCGAAGGTGCCGCCGATGCCCGGGGTCACGAGTGCCGCGTCGGCGCGCGCGCATGTGCTGGCGGTCGTGGGGGAGACGCCGACCCTCGGCCCGAGCGAGGAAGCCGTCACCGACCTGATGCTCGTCACGTCGGAGTTGGTGTCCAACGCCATCCGCCACGGCGGCGGCCTCGTGGCCTTCGAGGCGACCCCCACACGCGAGGGTGTCCGGCTCGCCGTGCACGACCGCAGTGCGGAGTACCCGTCAGCCGCTTTCGGCTCCGGCGCGCTTCCCTCGGGACACGGTGGCGTCGGCGGGTACGGATGGCCGTTGATCATCAGGCTGGCGCGAGACGTCCGGATCGAGCGGTGCACGGGCGGTGGCAAGGTCGTGAGCGTGCTGGTGCCGCTCGTCTGAGCGGCCCGCCCGAGACCTGAGCGGTCATGAGCGCCGATCCGGGGCTCTCGCGCACAGGATGAGGGATATCCGCCGAATGAGACGGGGATTTCGGCGTTTCCCCGGGCGATCTGCGGCAACGCGGATCGGGAAGGCCCGTGGAGGGAGCCCCCGTGATCATTGCAGCTCTGCTCATCCCGGTGTCCATGCTGTGCCTGGTGCTGGCTCTCGGACGGTACGAGGAACGGATGCTCGGTCCGGGCAGCACACCGGAACCCAAGGGCGCGCGGCATGCCCGCACTCTGCGCGCGGTGCCCGATCCCTCTCCCGACGCCGGTCCGCAGGTCCCGACCGGGACTGTCGCGGAGCAGACCGGCCGCACCACGCCGGGTGACCCCGGGGTGCGGCGAGCCGCATGACGACGGTGCCCCCTCCTACCAGGGGAGGAAGACGTGCACGTCCTTGCCGCCGGGCCGGACGACGACACTCACCTGGTCGCACAGCGTGTGCACGAGGTGCCAGCCGATGCCGCCGGGGCGGCCCAGGCGGAAGGGACGCGGCTTGGGAGGCGTTGTGTTCGTGTCGTGCATCGTCACATGGACCCCGTCGTACGTCTGCCGCATTTGCAGGGTGAAGGGGCCGGGAGCGTACTGGACGCAGTTGGCCGCGAGTTCGTCGACCACCAGCAGGATGTCGTTCCAGTGCTCCGGACTCGTCGGAGGCGAGGCCTGCGCCAGCCGGCGCAGAAACTCCTCGGCGGACAGTCGTGCCTCCGTCACGTCGTGCAGTCCGCCCTCGTACTCGCGGGTGAGGTTCTCGACCGTCTCGAAGGGCCAGGCCTTGTCGTCCCAACGCGGCTCGGTTGCCATGCCGTCCTTCCCCCGGCCGGCCCTCCGGCCGGCAGGCTGTCGTCGTTCGTCGCGCTCTTGCCCGGCCCCCTCTATGACGGTTGCCAGAAAGACGTCGGCTACGCCTGCGGGACGACCGAAAGGTTGGCCCGTTGGTCCCGATATGTTCAGATTCGGTGCACGGTGCAGAGATCCCGTCAAGAAGGCCTGGGTCGGCCGTGTACTCCGGGGAGCCCGGGGTAGGGGCGCCGAACGGATCGACTGTGTCGGTCCGAGTCGGAGCACGGGGCAGGCGGGGAAAGCGTAGTGGGAGTTGACCGTGAGGTGCCGGAGACAGAAGAAGGGGCGGGCGGCAGTCATACGGCTCGGGCCCGGCAGGTCGCGGACGCGGTGGAGAGACTGGTGGGGTTGTGGACCTCGGCGGCAGAGGCGGTCACACCGCGTCTGTCCCGGCACCAGCTGAACGCGCTCATGGCCGTCCGGCACCATGCGGAGCTCAATCTCACGGCGCTGGCCCAGACCCTCGGCATCGCGCTGCCCGCGGCCAGCAGGCTCTGCGATCGGCTGGAGGCCGCGGGGCTGCTGGAGCGGGTGATCCATCCCAGAAACCGGCGGGAGCTGCAGTTGCGGGTGACCTCACAGGGACAAAGGGTGCTCGCCGAGGTCGCCGACCGCAGATCCATCAGCCTCGCCGCCGTGTTCGCCGCGATGACGCCCGCCGCGCGCACCTCCCTGGAGCAGGGCCTGCACGCCTTCCGTGAGGCGTACGACACGCGAGGGGACTGGAACGCCTAGCGGTCCTGCGGCCGGTACGGGGTGGGCGGACGGCCGGGGGCGCCGCGCCTTCAGGGGCGTCCCGCCCGGGTCGGCACCGCCACGTTCCCCGACTCGCTGTTGACGTGGCACAGCAGGAGGCACACGTCGTCGTCGCGTTCGGAGTCCCGCAGCATCGGGTCGAGCACCCGGTCGGCGGCGCATTCCAGATCGCCGTCCAGATCCGGCACGGTGAGCCCGGCCATCGCCACCGTGAGGCGCTCGATGCCCGGGTCGATGCCCTGGGCCCGGCGCTCCACCAGGCCGTCGGTGTACAGGGCGAGGGTGGACCCGGGCGGCAGTGGGGCGGTGTGGTCCTCGATGTCCTGCTGCAGCGGAATGCCGAGCATGGCACCCGGCTTGGCGTCGAGGGTGTGCACCGTGCCGTCGGGTGTGCGAAGCACCGGGGGCGGATGCCCGGCGGCGGCCCAGGTCAGCACCTGCTCGCCGGGGCGGAAACGGGCGATGACCGCGGTCGCGTACAGATCCGGCTGCAGATGGTGCAGGAACAGGTGCAGGCGGGTGAGGAGCCGGCCCGGGCTGCCGCCGTCCACGGCGTACGCGCGCAGTGCCGTGCGCAGCTGGCTCATCATCACCGCCGCGCGCAGTCCATGTCCGGTGACGTCGCCGATGACGGTGATCAGGCTCCCGTCGGGCTGGCGGAAGGCGTCGTACCAGTCACCGCCGACGTTGAGACCGTGGGTCGCCGGGAGATAGCGCGCGGCCAGCCGGAGCCCCCGGGTGCTGGGCAGGTCGGTGAGCAGCGCACGCTGCAGCGTCTCGGCGATGTCGCGGTTGTGTTCGAAGCGCTGGGCGTTGTCGATCGCGATGCCGGTTCTGCGGGCCAGTTCGAGCAGCATCACGGCGTCGTCCGGCTCCCACCGGCCGCCGGGCGGCGTGAGGATGAGCACGCCCAGCGTCGACCTGCGGGCGGACAGGGGAATGCAGAGGAGGGGGACGCGGGGGTGGAGGGCGGAGGGAGGCCGGTCGTCGACTCCGCGCAGTCCGCCGGGGTGGTCGGCCGCGTACTGCGGGCGGCCGGTACGCGCGGCGACCACCGCCGCGGCGGGACGCGGGGCATGTCCGTGCTCCTCGTCGCCGAGCAGCCATACGTCGACGGTTCGCGCGTATCTCGGGGTCAGCAGCCCGGGAAGCAGCCGCACGATCTCCCCGTGGTTGAGGGACGCCGTCAGCGCCGCGCTGGCGTCGGCGAGGAATGTGAGCCGGCGGCGCGCCACCTCCGCCTCGGTACGGGCCGCCCGCTCCGCGGCGAACAGCTCCTGCTGGGCCGCACCGGCGGCGTCCAGCTCGGCGTGCAGGGCGAGGACGCCCTGGTTGGTCTGGTGCAGTTCCTCCCGGTGGAAGGCGACCAGGGCCTCCTGCTCCGTCAGGGCGTCCAGGATGCCCGCCGTGTCGTCGTCCGCGCTGAACAGCGCCTCGGCGAGGGCACCGGGGTCGGCCTGCACCACGGCCGTGCTCCGGCGGCCGTCCCGCTCCGCGGCCGGAACCGCGGCCCGCCACGTGGCGTCGACGCCGGGGCCGTCGTCGGTGCCCGGCCGCAGGCTGATCCGCAGCTGCGGCTGCTCTCCGCGCTTGGACGGCGGAGCGGACCGCAGAGTGAGCCGCCAGGAGCCGCCCTTGGTGAGGCACTGGCGCAGCTGGGCGGTGAGCGCGCTGACCAGACGGGTGCGGTCGAGGACGGACACACCGTGCTCGGCCGCGATCCGGGCGACGGCGATCCGCGCCCGGGCGGCATCGACGACGGTGCTGAACTGCCAGGAGTGGGTCATGGTTCACGATCCGACGGTGTGGGCGACAGCACGGTCACCGTGGTGTCGTCGCGGACGGGCCGGGCGGAACTGCTGGCGTCACGCACGATCAGGGCTGCCGTCACCCCCGGGTCCAGGGCCGTGGTGGACACGTCCGGACGAAGGGACCACCGGCTCGGCAAGCCGTCGCTGTGCAGGACCAGGAGGCAGTCCGGGGACCAGGCGAGGCGCTGGTGGGGGATGTGTGCCGGTCGGTGGGCGCCCACTATGCCGGGATGCGACAGCAAGTGCTGCCAGCTGTCGCCGCGGCGGAACCGGGCCCCGACGTTGCCGATGCCGGAGAACTCCAGACGGCCCGTGGCGATGTCGAGTTGGGCGGCGGCGACGGCCGCGCCCCGGGTGGCGCGCAGCGTGCCGTGCAGCACCTCGAGCAGTTCCGGCGGCGTCAGATGGGCGCTCAGACGCAGTTCCCGGACGGCGGCGTCGGAGGCCTCGGCGGCGGCGGGACCGTGCCCCAGCCCGTCGGCGAGAAGCACGGTGACCCGGTCACCGGACCACACACAGGCCCAGGCATCGCCCGAAGTGCCCGCCACCAGCGGGATGTTGACTCCTCCCGTCCGTACCGGCGCCTGGCCGCGCCGGCCCTGTGGGCCCGTCCGGGGCTTGGGTGAAGGCGCTATCCGGGCCAGGGCGACGGTGCCGCGTCCGGGCGAACTGTGCAGGTCGAAGTCGTCCGCGAGACGCAGGCACGTACCGAGGCCCGCGCCCAGCGACGCCGTGGTGGAGAATCCGTCGCCCAGCGCGGCCGAGAGGTCGGGAATGCCCGGGCCGTGGTCGATCGCGACGATCTGCAGCACGGGCCGGGCTGCGGACGCGCCGGGTTCGGGATCCGAGTCGACGGTCTCGATGAGGATCTGTCCGCCGCCTGCGTGCTTGAGCAGATTGGTGGCCAGCTCGGTGGCGACGAGCTCCGCCGCAGCGGCCCGGTCCGGGTGGAACCCGGCCTGGCCGCAGGCCTCCTTCGCCGCCACCCGGGCGTCGCGGACCCGGGTCGGGTCGTGCACGGGTACGTCCCGGATGCGGGCCATCACGCCTCCTCGCGGGGACGGGGCGTCGCGGCGGTCCAGCAGACGACGGTGACGGACGTGCCACCGCCGGGACGGGTGTCGATCGAGAACTCCTGGACCAGCCGCCGGGCCCCGCCCAGCCCGAGTCCCAGGCCGCCGCCCGAGGTGTAGCCGTCGGTCAGCGCCCGCTCGACGTCGGCGATACCGGGTCCTTCGTCGCTGAAGGTCAGCCGCAGACCGCGGGCCCGGCCGTTGTCCAGGAAGACGGACTCGACGCGTCCACCGCCGCCGTGGATGAGCGTGTTGCGTGCGAGCTCGCTGGCGGCGGTGATCAGTTTGGTCTGCTCCACCAGGCCGAAGCCGAGCTCGGCGGCCGCCTGCCGCACATGCTGCCGTACCCATGCCAGATCCATGTCCGAGCGGATGGGCAGGGATGCGGCGACGCGGCCCGATGTCTCCGTCACGCGTTCTCCTGGCGTCCTGGACCGTGGGACAGGGGAATGGACGCCCGGGTCAGCATCCGCAGGGCTTCGTCGGCGTCGAGCGCGGTGCGCAGTCCGGGCAGGGTGAGGCCGAGTTCGACCAGGGTGATGGCGACCGCGGGACGCATACCGGCCACGACGGTGTCCGCGGCGAGCAGCCTGGCGTTCGCGGCGATCTCGGAGAAGACGCGGCCGAGGAAGGAGTCGACGATCTCGACACCGGAGACGTCGATGACGACGGCGGCGGCCGAACTGCGCGCTATGGCATCGCCGATGTCCTGCTGGAGTTGTTCCGCGGCCTTGTCGTGCAGTTCGCCGTGGAGCGTGACGAGCAGCACGTCGCCGAGCTTGAGGACGGGGACGTGGGGGCCCACCGGTCCGTCGAAGCCGCCGTTCATCGCGGGCCTCCTCCGTCGCCCGCGCGGTCGACGATCACGGCGCCCTGCTGGTGGAGGGCGTAGGCCAGGGCGTCGGCGAGGCTGGCGCGGGTGACGACCGAGCCGAGGTCGAGCCCCAGGTGCACGATGGTCTGGGCGATCGCCGGCCGGATGCCCGAGACGATGCACTCCGCACCCATCAGGCGCGCCGCCGCGACGGTCTTCATCAGGTGCTGGGCCACCAGCGAGTCGACGGTCGGAACCCCGGTGATGTCCAGGATCGCGAACCGGGCCTGCTGGGCGACGACGGCGTCGAGCAGGCTCTCCATCACCACCTGGCTGCGGGCGCTGTCCAGGGTACCGATGAGTGGGACAGCGACGATACCGTTCCACAGTTTGATGACGGGCGTGGCCACTTCGAGCAGTTGCAGGCGCTGACGCTCGATGATCTCCTCACCCGAGCTGAGGACCGTCTCCATGACGGCCAGCCGCAAGGTGCCCAGCAGCACCGTGAGCGTGGTCACATGCGGTCCGGACGTCTCGCCGTCGGACCCGGCCAGGTCGGCGATCAGCAGATCGGTGATCGAGGGGCGCAGAGCCGCCACCTCGTCGGCGATCCGGGCGGGCGTGGCACCGGCACGCGCCCGCGAGACCGCCATCCGCATGAGCTGCTCGCGCACCCCTGTGAAGCCCGGTGCCCGCAGGTCCTCGCTCCGCCCGGAGGCGGCCACCGCGGCCAGTGCCTCCACCAGGGCGCCGGCGGCCTCCACCGCCTCGTCGCGGGAGACCGTGAACACCGTCCGGAACAGTGGCTCGTCGGCCCAGCGCTGCGAGATCTGCTCTCGGCGGCGCTGGAGGAAGTCCCCGATGACCCGTTCCGACGTTCCTCGGTTCGCTGCCGACTCCTGGTCCGTCACTCTGTCTCCTTTGTGCGTCTGCTCCCCCGGCTGCCAGGGAGCCTCCTCGGAGAGCGCGGTTCATTGTCGCGCGACAACTGTAGTCATCGGAGACAGCGCTTGACACCCATGACTGTCCGGAAGATCGTCCAACGAACGAGGGACCTCACCGGCTGTCGTTGTTCACACGGCCTGAGACCGTACGGCGCGAAGCCGGGCGCCACGACGACCCTACGGGGCACCCTGCCGCCCGAACCAGTCCAGACACACGACGAGTGCGTCGTCCTGCGTGTCAGGGCCGCCGCGATAAGTCGACAGCTCCCTCAGTACGGCGCGCGGCACATCCGCGGCAGGCAGCAGCCTGGTGGCGGCTATGGCCTTGGCCAGCGTCTTCTCGCCGTACGTCTCGCCTCCCGGTGCGATGGCCCCGTAGACCCCGTCGCTGACGAAGACGAGCCGGTCGCCCGGTTCGACCTGGATCTCCTGGGCCACGTAGTCGGTCTCCTCGAACATCCCGAGGGGCAACTGGGCGTCGACGTCGACCGCTTCGACGCTTCTGCCGCGCAGCCGAAACATCTGCGGCGAGCCGGCGTCGACGACCTTCACACGGCCGGTGGACACCTCGAAGTCGAGCAGGAGCACGGACAAGTACAAGGCGCCCCGGTAGTGGGCGTAGACCGCCTGGTCCGCGAGGGCTGCCTGGTCCTCGATGTTGATTCCGGCGCGGCGCGCATTGCGCAGCGCGTTGATCCCCAGGTTGGTCAGCAGTGAGGCCTCGATGCCCTCGCCCATGCCGTTGGTGATGTACAGCATCAGCCGGTCGGGGCCCGCGGACCAGTCGAAGTTGTCTCCGAAGATCGCGTATGCGGGCTCGAGTTGGGCGCCGAGCGCGTACTCGGGCCGGGAGCACGAGCGGCCGGGCAGCAGCTGCCACTGCATCTCGGCCGCGAGCGTCAGCCGGTCCAGCCGCCTGGCCTGCAGGTAGATGTCGGTGTCCCGCTCCGCCACGAGCACTTCGTGGCCCAGTACATCGGCGATGTCGGTGAGCTCGGGCAGCGTCGTTGCCGCGGTCTCGGACGGCAGCGTGACACTCAGCACACCGAGCCGGTCCCCGCGGACGGTCACCGGCAAATAGACCCGGACCAGGTCGCCGGTCTCCTCGACGACGGGGTCCTGCGCCCCGAAGGCACGGCCGGCCGTGCTGTCGTGCATCGGCAGGGGGTCGGAGCAGTGGGGATGCACGGAGACGCGCTGCAGGACGGTGAGTCCGTAGTCGGCCATGAGGAGTTCGACGGACTCAGCCGCGTACTGACTGCGCAGCGCTTCCCGGAGTGCGTCCACCAACCGGTGGGGAGCCGCGTTCCGGAGCGCCCTCTCGGTTGCGACGAATCTGTTCACGATGTCGGATACGCCATTCTTCCGCTAGTACGATTCCGGACCCATGCCCTGGAGGGGTCGTGCACCCGTCCGCCGGTGTCCGTATCTATCGTTATCTGTGAGCTGTGGGCCCAGCAGGCCGACAGCAGCCGAGAAGTCTGGGAGAGTGAGACAGTGACTTCCTCCAGCCCGCGCCCGGAGCCGAGCGAGGTGGCGCGTGTGACCTCAGAGGCGGCCGAGCTGCTGGAAATCCTGTGGGGACGGGCTTCGACGGCCCCGGTTTCCGCCTCCCAGTTGCGCGTTCTCTTTATTCTGGAACACAACGAGGGCATCAACCTGCGGACACTCGCCGACGCTCTCGGGTCGACCCCGCCGTCCACGAGCAGACTCTGCGACCGGCTGCAGGCCGTCGGATACGTGGAGCGTGCGGCCAGCTCGATCAGCAGGCGCGAGCTGCGCCTGTACCTCAGCCGTCGCGGCAGGACCTTCCTGGCCGAGCTGCGGTCACGGCGCGAGCGGGCGCTGGAGTCCGTGCTGGCCCAGATGCCCGCGGCCAAGCGGACGGCGCTGCTGCAGGGCCTCGAGGCCTTCTGTGCCGCAGCGGCGGCGGAGCTCCACGAGGCCGACGGGCCCGACGCCCGCACGGCGTGAGGCGGGGCAGAACAACTGATCCGCACGAGGGCACCCGGCGCGTGCCACGGTCGGTCGGCGCGCGCAGCCGGCTCCGCCCACCGCAACATTCCAGTTCCCTCCGTGCTTTCGATGCCCCCACACTTTGTTGCCTGATGGCTACAGTTGTCAAACGGCAAGTGTTCTGCCGAACAGGCCGCCGGCAAGGGCGAATGCCCATGCCGGGACCGGCGGGGTCGGGCGGTCTGCGCCGCGCCCCCGGCAGGGTGTGCCGGAGCCTTTCCGATTCCCTCGCCCGCTAAGGCCGGGTGAGTGCGTCGTCCATCCCGTCGAGCGCCTCGTCGGCGGTTTTGAACGAGGGGACGGTGAGACTCACTCCGGTCAGGTCGAGTATTCGCTGGACGGCCGGGGCGGGATCGATGAGGCCCACGGAGCCGCCGACCTGTCGGGTCTCCTTGTAGGCCCGCAGAATGATGTTGATGCCCGACGAGTCCATGAACGGCACCGACGAGAGGTCGAGCAGCAGGTGCTGCCGGCCGTGGTGCATCTGGTTGGCGAGGTGGTGGTGCAACTCCGTCGCCGTGTCGACGTCCAGGAATCCCTTCACGTTGATCAGCGCGACATCCTCCCGAGGCATCGTCACATCGATGGACAGGGGGGTCTGCTCAGCCGACACAATGTCCTCCCATACTTACGGCGTGCGGGGCTCCGCCTACCCCGGGGCGGGCACCCGATGCACCGCGGGCCGCGCTCCGGAAGTGATCAACGTCTCGCCTTCGGAGCGGTGCCCGGCGGCGATTCCGGCACCTAGTACCCCCCTGGCCGCGCACCACACCTGTCGATCGCGATCCCTTTCCGTGGCCGCCGCCCGGGGCGAACCCACCCCAGGAAACAGGGGACTCGGGCACCGCGGACGCGGGACGCCGAGGCTCGGGCACGCAGGCCCGGACGCGACACGGACGACACGGAATCGCCGGCATGAAAACTCGGACGTAAAAGTGGCGCATACTTCGAGGGAAGGCGGGCACCAGCACCGCAGACCGCTCGTGGGTGCCCTCCCCCCGGCAGCCCCGAGCCATACGGCCCCGCCGATGCCTTCCCCCGGCATTCGGCGGGGCCGGTCTTCTTTCCTGGAGGTGCACTCCTGGAAGTGCGCTCGGCCGCAGGACCGCGGGCCGCGATTGCGCGGTCGTCGCCCTCGTCCCCCTGCTCGTCGCTGTGACGGGACTGGCGCTTGCCGGCACCGGCGAGCGCCATGATCCCGAGCACCGGCCGGGGTGACGGCTGCCTTCGGTGGTTCAGAAAGAGGTCGGCCGGAGACCGGCACGATCCGAAAGGTCCAGGCCGCCGCACCGCGCCGAATCGGTCGTGCCCCGCCGTCTGGTTCACGGGCGCCGGTGCGGCGGCCCCGGCTACTGCTGGTCCCGGGCCTGCGGGAGCCGCGCGGGGAAGCCGTCCTGAGTGGGCTCCTCCGCCTCGGCCGCGTCCGGGGTGTGGTCCTCCGCGCCGGGCGCCCGGAGCAGTTTCGCACCGTCCCGTACACGTTCCAGGGGCTTGGCCAGCGAACGCAAGGAGAAACCTTCCCTCTTACGCGGCTCCTGACGCGGCGCCGGTAGGGCGCCGAAGGACTCCCGGTAGGTCGCCAGCGCCTCATGGGCGAGCTCGGCCGCCTCGCGGTACAGGTCCCGTGACTTCGTCATGGCGTCGAGCGCCTCGGCGTAGGCGGCCACCTGGCGGCGCGCCAGGGCGAGCTCCTCCTCCACGGTCGTCAGATGCCATTGCTCACGCAGTCTGGACAGCGCTTCCTCCGCGCCCTCCGGCAGCGGGGCGGGCGACTCGGCGAAACGCCGCACGGTGTCGACGAGTTCCACCGGCACCGAACCGTCGAGGAACACCGAGCGGACGCTGAAGTCCCCGTCGGGGCCGGCCGGTGTCGCGGGGAGCACCACGGCACCACCGCGGGGCACCCGCACTCCGAGGTCATGGAGGGCCCAGTTGACCACCTGGAACTGCTCCGGCGCGGCTCGGTGCTCCACGACGCGGTGCCGCAGGCCGGGCGGCAGCAGGGAGGCCAGCGGACGCAGCCCGCGCTCATCGGTGGTCATCGCCTCGTGGACGACCACATGGATGCTCCAGGAGGTGCGCGCGCACTCCTTGAGCAGGCGGCGCAACGCCCGGTCGTCCGTGGGCAGGGGATTGATCTCGCGGAAGCACAGCCCGGGAACCACGTCGTGATCCCACGGGGCGTCGGCGTCCTCTGGCCAGAAGACGGTGGCGGGTGACGGCCACTCCAGGTCCCAGGGCCGGTCCGCCTCGGCCATCAGCACCCAGTCCTGCGCACCGTCGTTGCCATGGGGAGCCCCCACGTTCAGGCGGGCCCTGACGACGACGTCGTCGGCGACCAGCCAGCGGGCCTCGAAGGCGCGTACGACCGCGGCCTCGGTGTCATCACCGCCGGAGCCGTCGAATTCGAGATGGTCCTGGATGACCGCCCTGCTCTTGAGCTCGCGCAGGCGCCTGCGGACGGTGTCCTCGGCACCCGGGCCGAGGTGTCGCCCGCGTGCCGGCCACACAGTGCCGGGAGCCGTGGCGCGGACGGTGGGGGACTTTGCCATGGGTCACTCTGCGGGAAGGGGACGGGGGAGCGCCTCCCAGTATGGTCCGCGCACATCACGGGAACCCGGAGGCGCGATCGGTCAAGATCGCTCGTCTCACCGTATTTCCCGCCGCGGACGATGTACACCACATCCACACGAGTGGCCCGGTCGGCGTTCCCGTTCGGCTTCTGAGTGGCAGGTCCAGATGGAAGTGGCGCTCGATTCGAATGTTCAGACAAACGATTCCTTCGTGAAGCATTGAATTGGCGCTTATTTCCGCCGTACAGTCCCGTCATCTCGTCTCACCGGAAGTAGGGGTACCCATGGACCGCGCCCGACTGCGTCAGCTCCTCGCCCGTGAGAGCGCCGAGGCCGAGCGGCGGAACCCGCGCTCGCGGGCCGCCTACGAGCGCGCCGACCATCTCTTCGGCCGGGTGCCGATGACCTGGATGAACAAGAACGCGGGCGCTTTCCCGCGCTATCTCGCCGGCGCCCGCGGCGCCCGGGTCACGGACATCGACGGCCACGAGTACATCGACTTCTGCCTGGGCGACACCGGGGCGATGGCCGGACACTCCCCGGACGCGGTCACCGCGGCCGTCCACCGCCGGTTCGCCGACCTGGGCGGCGCGACCGCGATGCTCCCCACGGAGGACGCCGAGTGGGTGGGTGCGGAGCTGACCCGTCGCTTCGGGCTGGCGCGGTGGAGCTTCTCGCTGACCGCGACCGACGCCAACCGCTGGGCGATCCGGCTCGCCCGTGCGGTCACCGGCCGGCCGAAGATCCTTGTGAACAGCTACAGCTACCACGGCAGCGTCGACGAGTCGCTCATCGTGGTGGGCCCCGACGGGCACGGCACCGCCCGTCCCGGCAACGTCGGCGCCCCCTGCGATGTCACCCTGACCAGCCGGGTCGCCGAGTTCAACGACCTGGAGGGGCTCGAACGCGAGCTCGCGCACGGTGATGTGGCCGCCGTTCTGATGGAGCCCGCGCTCACCAACATCGGCATCGTGCTTCCCGAGCCGGGTTACCTCGCCGGCGTGCGCGAGCTGACCAGGCGCTTCGGCACTCTGCTGATCAACGACGAGACGCACACGTTCTCGGCCGGCCCGGGTGGCTGCACCGCCGCCTGGGCGCTGGAGCCGGACATGCTCACCATCGGCAAGGCGATCGGCGGCGGTGTTCCGGCGGGTGCGTACGGACTGTCCGCCGAGCTGGCGGACCGACTGCTGGCCCGCGAGGATCTGGACCTGGTCGACATGGGTGGAGTCGGCGGCACCCTGGCCGGCAACGCCCTGTCGGTCGCCGCCACCCGGGCGACCCTCGAAGACATCCTCACCGACGAGGCGTTCGCCGGGATGGACGAGCTGTCGAAGCGCTTCGAGGCGGGTGTGCGGACCGGCATCGAGCGGTGGGACCTGCCGTGGTCGGTCAGCCGGCTCGGCGCCCGCACCGAATACCGCTTCGCCGACCCGGCCCCCCGCACCGGTACGGAGTCCGCGGAGGCCTCCGACACCGAGCTCGAGGACTACCTCCACCTCTATCTGGCCAACCGGGGTGTGCTGCTCACCCCGTTCCACAACATGGCGCTGATGTGCCCGGCGACCACCGACAAGGACGTCGACACCCACACCGAGGTCTTCGACGCCGCTCTGTCCGAACTGGTCGGCTGATCCACGTCGGTAGGCTGGGCACCGACTGCCGGGAAGGGACAGCGTGGACGAGATCGACCGGGCCATTCTGCGTGAGCTGCAGACAGACGGCCGTATCGCCTATGCCGACTTGGGGCCCAAGGTCGGCCTGTCCGCCTCCGCGGCACGCCAGCGTCTGCAACGGCTCATCGACTCCAAGGTCGTGCAGGTCGTCGGGGTCACCGACCCGATGCGGATGGGCGGCCAGGCGATGGCCCTGCTCGGCGTCACCGTCGACGGCGACCCCCGGGCCGTCGCGGACGAGTTGGCCGCCCACGAGGAGGTCGTCTACTCGGTGCTGACATCGGGCGGGTTCGACCTGTTCGTCGAGGTCGTCTGCGCCGGCCCCAGGGAACTGCTCGACTTCGTCAACGACGTGGTGCGTGCGGCGGAAGGCGTCGAAGGGGTCCGTTCGTTCCCCTACTTCGGCATCCACACCCACCGGTTCCTCTGGCACGTCGGCTGACGGCGGACAGCCGGGTGACGCCGGCTCGAGAGCGTATGGATCGTGCCAAAGTTCACTCTTGCGACTGTAGTTGTGCATGTCCCGGCTGTGACGGGGCATTTGGCTGGCACAACGAGAGAGAGGGCCTGGCCGTGCTCCTTCCGGATGCCAAAGTCGTCAGAGGGCTGCTGACCCGGTACGCGTCCCTGCGGATCGCGCTTGCCGAGAGTGAGACGCCCCAGCAGGTGCGAGAGCTGGAGGACGTCAGCTACACGCTGTGCATCATGATGGGAACCAAGAGCGTGCACGACGCCATTGCGGCCGCGGACGCGCTGCTCGTCGGGGCGACTCGCGCGCATACGGCGACGGAAGACGCCCGGAAGTCGGACGGCGAGAACGGCCTGCCGGTGGCGGTCTGAGGGCGCGACCCCCTGGCCGGACGCCACCGATCCGGAATCAGCGCACCGGAGTGCTGCTGACTTCGGCGCGGTGATTCCGGATCGGGAGCGTCACGGCAGCAGCTTGTCCAGTGCGGCCTTGCCCTCGGACGCCAGCTTGCGCTCGGCCCATGCCAGGGCCTTGGGGGTGATGTCCCTGCCCGAGGCGAGGACCAGGTCGGCCGGTGACAGCTCCAGCTTCTCCGGAGCCACATGCAGCAGCTCGTCCGGCGTGGCCTGGTCATCGGACGGACGACGTGACGCATCGGGCTGTGACGTCGACATGATGTCTCCTACGCGAGTCGATCCGCAGTGGTGGCACCCGCAGATCGTCGTGCGGGTGGGGCACCACCCTTCACATCACCTTTCATCGAGATGACGCCGCGCGCATCCCGGGAGGTGAATATCGGGGACATTCGGTACACTTCGCGACCGAGCGGCTACCTTGAGCAATGGATGGGGCGGGGGAGGGCGCCTCATCGGCTTCGCGCCGGCGGAGATCGGCCCGGGCGTCTCGACCCGCGCGATGTGACCGAAGTGGGCGGGTGCGACGCCGGGGTGCGAACGGCGCTGCCGCCTGCGGGGCGCACGCGGATACCGGACGGTGGTCAGGACACGGCGTCGACCAAGGCGGCCAGTGCCGACGCCAGAGGGACGAGCCCGGGCCCCGTGGCCCCACCCGGTTCGGTCATGTAGGTGTCACGGCGGATCTCCACCATGAGGGCCGTGACCTGGGACTGCGTGCCGTAGAACTCCAGGGGCACGTACGTTCCGGAGAACGGGCTGTCCACCCCCGTGCCCCCGAACTCCTCGAACATCTTGCGGGCCTGCGCGGCCAGTTGGGGAGGCGTGTGGAACGCATCGGTGCCCAGGCAGACGGGCGGTCGCGGGCCGTCGCCGTGCAGTTCGTAGGGCAGGCGGGAGGTGGGGTAGGAGTGCACGTCCAGGACGACGGCTCGCCCGGTGGCGGCCAGCCGGTCCGCGACCGCCGCCGTCATCGCCTGCGCGTACGGGTGGAAGTAACGCCGCAGCAGCGGCTGCGGATCGGCGTCGGCCGGCCTCAGCGGTAGGCCGTGCGTGGTGCGGGTGTAGACGGCGCCCATTCCCACGGCGCGCATCTCCTCCCGTTCGTCGGGAAACCGCTCGGGGTCGACCACCAGCCGGGACAGTCCGTTGACGAACCGCCAGGGAGCGACCGTGGCGGCGGCCGCGGCCAGGCCGGCCAGCTCGGCGGTGTGCGCGTCCGTGATGTGGTCGAGTTCCCGGGCGAGCGCCGTGTCGTCGAGCAGGATGCCCTCGCGTACGTCCGGCGGTATCTCGCGCGCGGAGTGCGGCACATGAAGAATCACGGGCGACTCATCGGCACCGGGCAGCAGCTCGAACGAGGGGACGGCGCGGGACACGGAGGCTCCTTCTGATGCGGTGACCAGGTGACCGTACCCCCGGGCGCCGACAGCGGCCGTTCGTCGGAACGCGTCCCGTCAGCGTGACAGCGCGGTCCGGGCCGCCGTCATCGCCTGTTCGGCGTAGCCCCGGCCGAACAGCACCGCGTGCACGAGCAGGGGGAAGAGCTGGTGCAGGGCGATCCGGCCCCGCCAGCCGGGGGAGAGCGGTGCCGTCTCCTGGTAGCCGTCCAGCACCCGGTCCAGATGCGGGCAGCCGAACAGATGGAGCATGGCCAGGTCGGTCTCCCGGTGCCCGCCGTGCGCGGCCGGGTCGATGAGCCACACGTCCTCGTCGGCGCCCCACAACACGTTGCCGTTCCACAGGTCGCCGTGCAGCCGGGCGGGCGGCTCGGCGGGTCCCGCCAGGCCGGGCAGCTGCTCGCAGACGCGTTCGACCACGACCGCCTCGGGGCGGCGCAGCGTGCCGTCGTCCACCGCGCGGCGCAGATACGGCAGCACCCGGTGCTCGGCGTACCAGCCGGGCCACTCGTCGCCTGGGACGTTGCGCATGGGGGCGAGACCGATGTACGCGTCTTCCGGGCCGTCCGGCGGCGGGGCGCCGAACGCGGGCGCGCCCGCGGCATGCAGAGCGGCCAGGCCGCGGCCGAAGCGCAGCGCTGCCCGGGCGCTCGACCGGCCCGGCTGGACGCGGTCCGTCACCAGCCACTGCCCGTCGTGGCCGTGAACCGCGGGGACCCGGACCGCCGCGGCGTCCGCCAGCCAGCGCAGTCCCGCCGCCTCGGCCCGCACCGCCCCGGGGGCGTCGCCGCGCTTGACCATCACCACCGGCCCGCCGTCGAGGGTGACTTCGGAGAGCGCCGCGGTCACGGCACGCTCATCGCTCACCGGCCTGCCGATGAGCCGGGCCGCCGCGGGCCCCGGGCCTTCGGTCATGGTCAGCACCTCGTCGCTTCCCTCCCGAACCGGTGGGGGAGGCCGGACGACACGGTACGGCGTTTCGCCGCCGCTCGGCAGGAGAGCGTGGCGCGGTGGATCTGCCGAGAGTGCGCATGGGGAAGCGAGCGGCGGCCACACGGCGCGGACGGCGGCCGGGGGGTGGCCCCGGCCGCCGCGTCCCGATGTGGGATCACTCGCCCTGGAAGACCGCCTTGCTCACCTCGGCCGGATTCTGGAACTGCTTCTTCTCCAGGTGCGAGATGCGCTCGGTGATCTCCTTGGGCGCGTGATTCCTCTGCGCGACCTGCTTGAGCTGCTCGGTGTCGGCCGGGTACTCCACGCCGGACAGTGCTTTCTGCAGATCGTTGGGCCTGACAGATGCCATGGCTCCTCCAAGGCCGTGCGAGTTCTGATTCCGGTTGAGTGGCGCCAGTTGAGCGCCGGAGCCCGAGTACCCACGCCCCTGCCAGGCGATTCGGACGACCGCCCCGCAGTCTTCCGGGGTGCTTCTCGTCCTCCACGCCCTAGCGACCCCTCCTCCACCCCTCAGCCGCGGAGCCCGGGCGACCCGGATCGCGGGCATGTGCCGGGTGGGTGGGGCGTGCGCGCCATGGGTACCCGTGCGGTCCAGCCCGTTCGGCGGGCGGCACGCCCAGGGAAGGGGACGACCCATGACGACACAGACGGGCAGGACCGCCGCGGGACGTGCCCGGCGGACCCGAACGGATCTGCTCGGGATCTACCTCAACGACCATCTGGCGGGGTCGACCGTCGGCACCAGGCGAGCCCAGTACATGGTCCGGGCGCACAGCGGTACGCCGCTGGGCAGGGCACTGGAACCGATCGCCGCCGACATCGGCGAGGACCGGGAGGGTCTGCTCGCGATCATGAAGCGGCTCGGCGTCCCGGCGCGTCAGTACAAGGTCTGGGCAGGCCGGCTCATGGAGACGGTCGGCCGCCTCAAGAGCAACGGCCGCCTCATCGGCCGTTCGCCGCTCACCTCGGTGCTCGAACTCGAGTTCCTCCGGCTCGGTGTCGAGGGAAAGGCCGCGGGCTGGCGCACGCTGTGCGAGGTCGCGGAGGACGACGAGCGTCTGGACCGGCACGAGCTCGACGAACTGCTGGAACGGGCCCAGCGGCAGGTCCGGACGCTGGAGGAGTTGCGCGTCCGGCAGGCGCACGAAGTGTTCCGGGGCGTCTGACGCGTGCGGCCCCGGTCTCCCGCAGGAGGTGACCCGATGAGTGAGAGCACTCCTCCCTCCCGGGCCGAGAGGGAGTGGCTTCCAGAGGACGAGAGGAGCCGGCCGCCCGGCCCCACACCCTCGGCGGCCGAGGGCGAGCGGTACCCCGAGGACGAATCGGACTCGAACGACGAGGAGGAGGTCGGTTCGGCGGGGGACGGCCGGGGCTGACGCCGCGGGCGGTCGCTGATGTACCGCATGCCCCCGGTGTCCTCCGCCGCGGTCTTCGGCCCGGTGGCGGAGGCTCGAGCGGGGATCAGCGGCCGACGCTGATGCGGAACCAGTCGATCGTGCGGCGCAGGCCTTCCTCGGCGTCCACCTGGGGTGCCCAGCCGAGCTTGTCGCGGGCCAGCGTGATGTCGGGGCAGCGTACGGCCGGGTCGTCCGTCGGCCGTGCGATGAAGCGGACCTCCGACCGGGAGCCGGTGAGGCCGATCACAAGGCGTGCGAGGTCGAGCACGGTGATCTCGGTGGGATTGCCGATGTTGACCGGGCCGCGCATCGCGTGTGCGGCCGCCGCGAGGACGCCCCGGACGGTGTCGTCGACGTAGCACGGCGACCGGGTCTGCCGCCCGTCGCCGGTGACGGTGAGAGCGTCACCGGCCAGTGCCTGCCGGATGAAGGTGGGCACGGCCCGCCCGTCGTGTGCGCGCATCCTCGGGCCGTAGGTGTTGAACAGCCGCACGATGCAGGTGTCGGTGCCCTTGGCTTCGGCGTGAGCGGTGGTGAGCGCCTCCCCGAAGCGCTTCGCCTCGTCGTACACGCTCCGTGGGCCCACCGGGTCCACATGGCCCCAGTACCGCTCGTCCTGCGGGTTCTGCTGGGGGACTCCGTAGATCTCGGACGTCGAGGCGAGAAGGAAACGGGCGCCCGAGCGATGGGCGAGATCCAGGGCGTTGCGCGTGCCGATGCTGCCGGTGTCCATGGTGTGCAGCGGCAGTCGCAGATAGTCGGAGGGGGAGGCCGGGGAGGCGAAGTGGAGTACGAGATCCGGCGGCCGGTCGACGGTGAATCCCTCGGCGACGTTCGCCTGTATCAGCGTGAATCCGGGTCGGTCGAGCAAGGCGGACACGTTCTCGCGCCGGCCGGTGCTGAAGTCGTCCACGCAGGTGACCACGGAGCCTGCGTCCAGCAGGGTGGAGCACAGGTGCGAACCGACGAATCCGGCGCCACCTGTGACGACCGCATGCTCCCAGTTCCGTGACAACGGGCCGCCCATCCGGATCTCCTTCCACCGTGGCGACCGCGCAGCGGCTCCTGCTCTCCGCGCCGGACCGCTGACGGGGTCAGAGCGTGCCTGGTACCTCGATCAGCGTCCGTCGCCCGGACGCCCGGGGCTCGGTGGTGTAGGGCGTACGGGTGACCCGCACCCCTGGCCGACGCGACCCGGACCGGGCCGGGTGCGGCCCTCCACACCCTCCTCGACCGCCTGGAACCCGGCCGGCACACCCCCTGGCGAACGCCCTGCACGTCCTGCACCGGGCCGGTGCCCCGTGCGAACCTCCGGCCGGACGCGGCCGATCGCCGCATCCGGTACGGACGGTGCGCGGGAATCCTCTTCCGACGGGGGTGACGCCCGCCTGGACCGATCGGTTTCCCGTGCGGCGCCCCGCTCCGGCAAGGCTGTGGAAGGAGCCGGTGTGTGCACCAATGCGACCGGGTTCGAGCCGTGGCACCGGCTGGTAGAGGACAATCGGTTCATGGGCAAGGCGGATTCTTTTTTCCGCGAAGGTGCGGGCCGGCCGACGACCGGCCCTGCGGCGCCGCCCAGCAGCCTGCTCGATCTGCTGAACGTCGCCGCGGTGGTGCTCGACGCGGAGGGGCGGGTGGTGTTCTGGAGCCCGCAGGCCGAGGAGCTGTTCGGTTACACCCCGGCGGAGGCGCTGGGGGAGTTCGCGGCTCGCCTGATGGTGCACGAAGAGCACTGGGGCGAGGTGGTCAAGCTGTTCGCCGAGGTCATGGAATCAGGCGTCGGCTGGGCCGGTGCCTTTCCCATTCGGCACAAGGACGGCGGCACCCGCCTGGTGGAGTTCCGCAACATGCGGCTGCTGGACGACCTCGGCGACAGCTACGCCCTCGGCCTCGCCGCGGACCAGGAGACCGTGCTGCGGCTCGAACGGGACGTCGCGCTGTCCGCACGTCTGGTGTCGCAGTCGCCGATCGGGCTGGCCGTCCTGGACCCCGACCTGCGGTTCGTGACCGTGAACCCCGCCCTGGAACGCATCCACGGCCGGACTGCGGCCGAGCATCTGGGACGCCGGGTCCGAGACGTCCTGACCCACATGGACGGCGAGGCCATAGAGAGCCGGATGCGCCGCGTCCTGGAGACCGGCGAGCCGGTCGTGGACCGCTACGTCGTCGGCCGGACCCACGCCGACCCGGACCACGACCACGCCTGGTCGGTCTCCTACTTCCGGCTGGAGGACTCGAGCGGGCGCATCCTCGGCATGGCCGGCTCCGTCGTCGACATCACCGAACGCCACCGAGTCGCGGCTGAGGCGGCACAGGCCCGCCAGCGTCTGGCGCTGATCGCCAAGGCGTCCGCTGCCGTGGGGTCCACCCTCGGCCTGGAGCAGACGGCCCGCGAACTCGCCGACTTCGTCGTGCCGGGTCTCGCCGACGTCGCGGCCGTGGTCGTACTCGACGGCGCCTTCCACGACCGGGCCGCGCTCCATGCCTCCTCCGCCCGCCTCCGCGTTCTCGCGGTCAGTTCGGCCGACCCCGACCCGACGACTCAGACGGCGGACCCGCCCGAGGACCCGGCCCTATTCGGCGGCGACCGGCTGATCACCGACTGCCTGCACGCCCGCCGGCCGGTCATGGTGGCCCGCACCACCAGCGAGGACCTGATACGTATCGCTCGCCCCGACGAGTCGGTCTCACTCCTCGCCGAGGCCGGTGTGCACTCCTATCTCGCGGTGCCGCTGGTGGCCCGCGGCGAGGTCCTCGGCGCCCTCGACCTCAGACGCAGCGGCAACTCCGCGCCGTTCACCGAGGACGATGCGGTCCTCGCCAGCGAACTGGCCGCCCGCGCCGCCGTCTCCATCGACAACGCCCGCTGGTACCAAGCCCAGCGCCACACCGCCCTCACCCTCCAGCGCAGCCTGCTTTCCGAGCCCCCGTCGCGGCTGCCGGGCCTTGAGGTCGCCTGCCGGTACCAGCCCGCCGGCGCGGTCAGCGAGATAGGCGGCGACTGGTTCGACGCGATACCCCTCCGAGGCGACAAGACAGCCCTCGTCGTGGGTGACGTCATGGGCAGCGGTGTCAGCGCCGCCGCCACCATGGGCCAACTGCGCAGCGCCACCCGCGCCTTCGCCGAACTCGACCTCGCCCCCGCCGAGGTCCTCCAGCACCTCGACCATCTGACCGAGGGAGTCGGGCACACCATCGCCACCTGCATCTACTGCGTCTACGACCCGCACCGCGGCACCTGCCGGATCTGCCTCGCCGGCCATCTGCCGCCGGCCCTGCTCCGCCCCGGCTGGCCCGCACAACTGCTAGAGCTGCCCACCGGCGCGCCGCTGGGTGTGGGCGGGGTCCCCTTCGAGCCCGCCACCATCGCCTTCCGTCCCGGCGACCAACTCGCCCTCTACACCGACGGCCTGGTGGAGACCCGCAGTGATCCCATCGACACCGGCCTCGGCACCCTCCTCGACGCCCTCACCGCCACGCAAGGCCTCGAGCTGGGGGAAACGTGCGACCGGGTGCTCGACATCCTCCGGCCGCCCGGCGGGGAGGACGACGTCGCTCTGCTGATCGCCCGGGGGCGGGAGTAAGTACCCCTGCGGGGCCGGGACGCCGGCAACCTCCGGCAGGATCCGTCACGGTTGCGGACCGCGCCGTGCCGCCGGTCAGCCGACCGGGAGGACCTGTTCGGCCCAGATGGTCTTGCCCGTGGGGGTCTGGCGGGTGCCCCAGCCCTGGGTGAGCCGAGCGACCAGGTGCAGGCCGCGTCCTCCCTCGTCGTAGACGCGGGCCCGGCGCAGATGCGGCGCGGTGCTGCTGGCGTCGGAGACCTCGCAGATCAGCGTGCGATCCCGGATCAGCCGCAGCCCGATGGGCACTTCGCCGTACCGGATGGCGTTGGTGACCAGCTCGCTCACCACCAGTTCGGTGACGAAGGCCGCGTCCTGCAGCCCCCAGAGCGCGAGTTGGTGGGTGGTCTGGGCCCGGGCGTCGGCGACGACCGCGGGGTCGGACGGCAGCGCCCAGGCGGCGACCTGGTCGGCGTGCAGGGCGCGGGTGCGGGCGAGGACCAGGGCCACGTCGTCGACGGGGCCCTGCGGCAGCATCGCCTCGATGAGGTGGTCGCAGGCCTCGTCCAGGGAGAGGACGGGGGACGCCAGGGCTTCGCACAGCCGGTCGAGCCCCAGGCCGACGTCACGGTCGCGGGACTCGACCAACCCGTCGGTGTACAGGGCGAGCAGACTCCCCTCCGGCAGCTCCAGCTCGGTGCACTCGAAGGGCAGGCCCCCGACACCGAGCAGCGGACCCGGAGTGAGCCGGACCAGGCTGACCGTGCCGTCCGGCAGCAGCACGGCCGGCGGGACGTGGCCCGCGCTCGCCAGTGTGCAGACGCGGGAGACCGGGTCGTAGACGGCGTACAGACAGGTCGCGCCGATCCCGCCGGTCAGCGGCTCGTCCCCGACGACGCTCTCGTTGTCGGTGGTGAGGTGGCTGACCAGGTCGTCGAGATGGGTCAGGAGCTCGTCGGGGGGAAGGTCCACATCGGCGAGGGTGCGCACGGCCGTGCGCAGCCGCCCCATGGTGGCCGAGGCGTGGATGCCGTGCCCGACCACGTCGCCGACGACCAGGGCGACCCGGGTACCGGACAGGGGCACCACGTCGAACCAGTCACCGCCCACTCCGGCGCCATTGCCGGCCGGCAGATAGCGGTACGCGACCTCCACGGCCGCCTGATGGGGGAGGTCACGGGGCAGCAGACTGCGCTGGAGAGTGAGCGCGTTGGTGCGCTCGCGGGTGTAGCGGCGCGCGTTGTCCACGCCGACCGCCGCCCTGCCGGCCAGTTCCTCGGCGAGGATGAGATCGTCCGGCTCGAAGGGGACCGAGTCCTTGAGACGGGCGAAGACCGCCACGCCGAGCGAGATCCCCCGCGCCCGCAGCGGTATGGACATGACCGAGTGGAAATCGAATGCGTGCACACTGCGGTATCGCCTCTCGTTGACGGCGATCCATTGGTTGAAGTCGGGATCCCCCTTCGCGCTGAGCACGGGCCGCCCGGTGCGGAGGGCCCGGGCGGGGGGTGAGAGCGGGAGATAGGTATCGATGGCGCCGAGTGCGACGGCCGCTTCGGGCACCCCCTGTCGGGCGGACTGGTGTGCCACGCGCCGCAGGCCGACCGAGGCGTCGACGGGTCCCGGAACGGGCTCCTCACCGCGCGTCACGGTGTCCAGCAGGTCCACGCTCACGAAGTCGGCGAGGTGCGGCACGGCCAGATCGGCCAGTTCCTCGGCGGTACGGGTCACGTTCAAGGTGGTGCCGATGCGGGTGCCCGCCTCGTTCAGCAGCGCCAGGCGCTGCCGGGCCGTATGGTGCTGGCTGCTCTCGAAGGTCGCGGTGCCGACACCGCACACGCGGTTGGTCACAGGGTCCCGCACCGGCCACAGCTCGATGACCCAGGCCTGCTCCCGGGTGGAGGACGGCCCCGGGATGTGTCGCTCGTAGCGCATCGGCTCCGCCCGCTCCGCGACCTGCTGCACACACCGCAGGAACCCTTCGTCGGCGCGGCTGCCGTCGAGCAGATCCGTGTACGGCGACGGGCCCGGCTCACCGTCGTCACCGCGGGGGCTTCCCGACGCCATGGCGTTCAGCTGCCAGGAGCGGGTGTCGGTGGTGAAGGTGGACAGGGCGATCGAGGACTGGGCGAAGGCCCACGCCACCATCCTCTGATCGCGCTGCGCCTCCGTCGAGCCGGTCGCGGCGATCACCACGAACCCCTGGGGCCGGCCTCGGCCGTCGAGCGACGGGTAGGCGTGCAGGGTCAGTGCCACGCGGTGACCGTCGCGATGCCGGAGCGCCGCGGTGCCGCTCCACTCCTGGGAGCCGATCAGGGAGAGCCCCGCTGCGTCGGACGGCCCGCGGGCGGCGAGCAGATCGGTCGCGGTGTGGCCTACGACCTCCGCCGCACGGTAGCCCAGCAACCGCTCGGCCGCCGGGCTCCAGCCCGTGATGGTGCCTCCCGGGCTGATGGTGGCCGTGACCGCATCGGACACGCTTCCGCTGTGACCGACGTTCCACTCAGGATCAGTCATTCCAGCTCAATTCATACCAAGGATGTCACCTACAGATACCTGTAGTCCCCACCTGGTATCAGTCCAGGGTAAGACAAGTGGGGCATAAGTGTCCGGAGGGGGCCGAGTTCGGCGCGACCTTCGAGTGGCGCCTCGAATGGCGCTTCAACTGACGCAAGGAGAGCCGCCAGGAAGGGCGGCGAGCCTGACGCGGTGAGCACCACGGGTCCGACGGCCGGGGCGCCTCAAGCAGATCAGCTCCGTGCGCCGGCGGCGGCCGCCGCCTGCGCGCCGACCACCCGGCTCAGCCCCAGTACCCCCCACACGATGAGCGCGACCCCGATCAACTCCGGCAGCACCCACCAGCCGGTCCGGATCCGCTCCTCGAACAGCGTGATGCCGATCAGCAGGCTCACCGTGGCGTCCCCGATGGTCAGCGCGGGCTGGGACGCGCCCAGCGAGCCCGCCTGGAGGGCGTTCTCGAGCAGCAGGATCGCGCAGACACCGGTCACCGCGAAGCCGTACGTCTGCCAGGACGTCAGAAAGGCCGGCAGACCTCCCTCGGCGAACTTCCCCGTGGCCGACTTCAGCAGCGCGGCGGTGAGGGCGTTGCCGATGGCCGAGGCCGTGGCCAGCACGGCGGCCCGGAACAGCGGAGGGCGGCCCGGGCGGGCCACGGCGACCGCCGCCGCCATGGCTCCCAGGCAGATCACCAGGACCGGGAGCCAGCGCATCATGGACGCCTGGTTCTGCGCGCCGGCCGGGGATGCGGATCCGAGGACCAGTGCGAGCCCCCCGACCACCCCCGTGATCGCCCACCAGGCCGCGGGCGGCAGCCGGCGGTGCATGAGCGGGGCCGCGATCAGCAGGGCGAAGGGCAGTTCGAGGACGAAGAGCGGCTGCACCAGGGCCATGGGGCCGTTCAGCAGGGCCAGCGCCTGGAACAGAGCGGCCCCCATGACCCCGCCGATGCCGATCAGCCAGGCAGGGCGGTGTGCGAGTGCGACGACGAGCCGCAGCCCACCGCCACGCGAGACGGTGGACGCCGCCTTGCGCTGAAAGGCCGTACCCATCGCATTGCTGGCAGCGCCGGTGACGGCGAACAACGCGGCGAGCACGATCATTTCTCCAGCATGCCCCCAGCCGCCTGCCACCGCCGCCGAAGGCGGTCCCGTACGGCTGTGGCTTCGCGCAGTTTGTGCGCCACCGGCGGGCGGGTGCTGTTCCCTCCGGACGAGCGCCACGCCGGAAGCGCGGCGGAGGGGAACGGCCGCCGTGGCTTCGCGCACCCTTTGGATCACCGGACGGCGAGGTCCGGTCCCCGCGTTTGAGCGCCGCCCCGGACGCCCACGGATGGGACACGCGGCGGCCGCAGGCATCCGCGACACGCGCCGCGGCCGGCGGGCTGCCGCCCTTCGGCCCTGCCTGCGGTGTCAGCGCTCCCCGGGATCGTGATCGCGCCGTGGGCCGGCTCGGCGGCGCCACCGGCGGGCAAGGGATGTGCCGGTGGTTCCGTCCGGACCGGCGGCCGCCGCTGCCGCCGCCAGGCTGGGCTGGAGGCGGCGGGCGACGTCGAGGTGGTCGGAGGTCCAGATGATGCGCACGGCGGTGCCGGTGGCCTGTCCGCGGTCGTCGGTCAGGTCCTGATGGAGGGACGCGACCAGGCGTGCCTCGGCGGCGGGACTGCGCGGCAGCGGATCGGGCACGGATGTGTGCATGGTCAGGCCGGTGGCCAGGGACCGGTACCAGTCGGACACATGGTTCGCGGTGTTCAGCAGGACGAGGCGGGCGTCGGCCCGGTCCGCCTCCGTGTGCGGCTGTCCGTCGCGCTGCCACAGCATCAGCACGGCGTCCGCGGCGAGGCGCAGTCCTACGATGCCGGTAACCAGGGTCGTCATGTCCGCCAGGGGGACCGGTTTCGCGCCGTGTTCGGCGAGGTAGCCGCGGAAGGCGTCATCGAGTCTGCGGGCGGCGGCGGCCGCCTGGCGGCCCAGGCGCACCGGGGCGTCGGCCGGTGCGGGATCGGGGCCGCAGCGGCGGACGGCGTACCGCACCGCGCCCGCCAGATAGCGGGCGCTGTCCGTGTACGCCGTGGCGAGGGCCCGGTCGACCGCGGCCGCGGCACCGCGCGGCCAGAAGAGCAGGCCGACCACCATGCTCACCGCGCAGCCGAGAGCGATGTCCTGGACCCGCAGCAGGGCGATGTGCCAGTTGGGGTCGTGTCCGATGTTGAACAGGATGACGAGGGTGATGGTGAAGGCCGCCTGTCCGGCGGCGAAGGAGATGGCCGTGGGCGCGATGCCGGCAACGAGCACGGCGAGGGGCAGCAGGAACCACAGAGGTGTGCCGTGGTGCCCGAACGGGTGCAGCAGCCCGGCCCCGATGAGCGAGCCGGCGACGGTACCGCCCAGGGCGCGCAGCGCGTTCTGACCGGTGTTGAGCGCGTTCGAACGCAGTACGGAAAGGGTTCCCAGAAGCACCCAGAACGAGTGCTGAATACCGGCCAGGTCGGCGAGGGCCACCGCGGCGCCGAGGCCCAGCGCGCCCCGGAGGCTGTTGTGGAGCCAGACCGAGTGCGGCTGCAGATGCGCGGCCGCCCGCTCGTGCGCCGCCGCCAGAGGGCCGCCCAATGCGCCAGGATCGCGGCCGAGGAGACGCTCGGCCCAGCCGCGCCGTTCGGCGGCGGCCGCCAGGTCCACGTTTCCGGCGATCTGGAGCGTCGCGAACCCCAGTTCCTGGGCGCGGAACGACAGGTCCAGGGTGCCGAGGAAGGCACGGACCGCCGATGCGGTGGCCGGACTGGGCCGCCGCATGGGCAGTCGGGTAGTGGCGCTGCGTTCCATGTCCGCAAGGGCCGAGCGCAGTCGGGTCCTGGCTGCCTGGAGAGCGTCGGGGGGCTCGCGCGGCGCGTCCAGCAGTTCGGCGGCCCGGTCCAGCACTTCGGCGCCGGCCCGGCGGACGCGATGGGCCGCCGGGTCGCAGGCCGGGAGGTCCTCGTGCGGGGGCGGCCTGTCCGCCACGATGGCGCACAGCCAGGTCAGTTCGTCGACGAGGCGGACCAGGGCCCGGGAGCCGGCGGACAGCCCGGTGGGCCGGTAGGGGGTGGCATCGAACGCGCGGCGCAGCTCGCCGGCGGCCGCGGCGGCTTCCTCGGCCGCGGCCCGGCACTGCGGGACGCCCGGCGCGTTGGGCCCGCCCGCCAGCCGGGCGGCGTCGATGCGCAGTTGTGCGGCGGTCGCGCGGCAGACACGCGAGGCGGGCGCGCTCAGGGGGTCGGCCGCCGGGCGGGGCCACAGCAGGGAGATCGCCGGTAGGGACGCGGCGGCCGCCAGGCCCGCCCCGGCGAGCCGCTCGGGCAGCTGCGACAGGGTCCCGGAGGAGGTGACCGGGAGGATGAAGGCCAGCAGCAGTGCCGTCGTCGCCCCCGACAGAACGGAGCTGACCACGGCGGAGAAGAGGATCAGGAAACCCACCAGGACCATCGTGGCCACCGCGAGCCAGACCTCACGGGCCACGAGTGTGCCGAGGCAGATGAGCACCATCCAGGCCACCGCGAGGCCCAGCTGGGCCCGCAGCCGCTGCACCATCGGGCCGGTGAACTCGACGAGCAGCAGCATCGAGAAGGAACCGAACGCCGCGAAGGTCGCCATGGCGGGCGATCCGATCACCTCGCCGCACAGGGCGAACAGGCCCGGCATCACGAGCGCCGTGCGCACCGCCCGGCGGGTCGCCGCGAGCTCTGGATCGTGCGCACGGAGCCAGGCCGGGGCCTGCCGCAGCCGGACGCGGCCCGGTGTCCGCATGCGCCCACACCTCCCGTCCCCGCCCCGCCAGGGCCCCGGATCCGGGCTCCTCGGCGAGGACGAGACCGACGGCCGGGTGGTCGTCCCGGGCGGATGGCCGCCCGGATTCGCCGGCGCCCTCGCGCAGCCGAGTTCACCCAGCGGCGCTGCGGCACGGCACGGCGAGGGCGTTCGTCGCCCCTTCAGCCGCCGCCGGGTGAGGCACCCGGGAGCACGACCGATCCGCCACCGCGGTAAGCCGTACGGACTGGGTCGGCCGCGCTCAGCCGCTCCTCGGCCATACCTCGGGTCCACCACCGTGCCACTCGATCAGGGGTGACTCGGCGACATCCAGTTCGTCCCAGCCCTCCAGCCCGGCACGCTGCAGGAGCACCGCCAGATCGTGCAGGCCGTACGCCATGCCCAGGATTTCGCCGTCAGCCCGGACACGCCGGCCGCCGGTCTCGGAGGGCGGGGAAACGATCACGCGACGCTCGGCCATACCCCCAGATTCACCCGTCAGGGGCAGGCCCGCATCCCGCGGCGCCCGGGCGGGCCCTCGCAGCTCGGGCGGGCGGGTGTCCGGCTGGCCGGCTCCGGCCGCTTCGCTGCCCGCTCGGGCGCTGATCCGTAACGACGCGGCCTAATTGTGAAGGAGCGGTTGACGCGGCGCGCCTGGAATGCAAAAGTCCGGCCGTTCCCCTACGTGACCACGAGGTCACTCAGGCATACGCCGCCGGCCCAGGCGGCAGCTCTGCCGTGCCCTCGCGGCCCTGCCGGGAGGGATGCCCGGCGCCGTGATCCAGGCCCTCGACACCCCGTCCCCGACGTTGACCGAACTGCCCGCTACTTGAGGAAGACCATGCGCCACACCGCCGCCGTATTCGTCGTCGCCGTGCTCGCGTTGACGGGCTGCTCCGCCCTGGACTCGGGCAGTGACGGGTCCGCGAAGCCGACCTCCACTGCTGCCGAGACCGCGAGCGCGGAGCAGATAGCCGCCTGCACGGACGCCCTGGTGGCCAGGAAGAACGACACCGCGGACGACGGCACGCCGGAGTGCAAGGCGCTGTCCCCGGAGGACTACCTGAAGGCGCTTCAGGCGGCGAAGGAGAAGGGAGCCGACTCGACGTCGGCCTCCGCCAGCACGCAACCGTAGCCCTTGCGTCGAGCAAGTCCGGAAGAGCGCCGAGCAGTTGGCGAAGGAGGAGGAGCCGCCGCCCGTCGGCCCCGACAGCGCAGGGGACCATGCGCTGTCGGGGCGTACCGGAGCCCCCGCTGCCCAGCCCGGCCGGCCGGTTCGTGCCTGGTGTCGGCGACCGGGAGCAGGGCGTCGGACGGGTGGCGCCGGCACGGCGGTGTCCGGTCAGTACAGCTGACGGTAGGTCATGCGTACTTTCCGGTCGGCTCCCGAAAGCTATCCGAGCCGGGACCTGCCGGACGGGCACGCCCCGGCTCCGGCGGGACCGATCCCTCTTACGGCCGAGGCGGGCGGGCACCTGGTCCGTGCCGGTGCCCGGCCCCTCCTGCGCATGGTGCAGGCTCCACTTGGGCCCCGCCCAGCGAGCGCGGCGCCCAGGGGTGCCGGATTCGAGACAGGGGCGGACGGCGTCACCCGACCGGACGTTCAGGGACCGCTGGTGCCTCACGAGCCGAGGTCGAGGCCGCCTCGGTCATCGGCACTCAGGTGGCGGTGGGCACCTGGCATACAGGCCGTCAGAACGTGGGCGTCCAGCCGCGAAAGGGCCACTCGAGTCCGTCGACCCGTGCCCGGGCCGGGACCGTCCTGCCGCTCAGGCGGCCGCGACGCGGCCCCGCTCTCCCGCGCCATGGTGAATCGGCGTCCCGGAGCCGGTCAGCGGGACGCCCGTGCCGCCCCGCCGGGCCGCGACGATCTCGGCCGCGATCGACAGAGCGGTCTCCTCGGGCGTCCGGGCACCCAGATCGAGGCCGATCGGCGACCGCAGCCTGGACAGCTCCCGCTCGCTCACCCCCGCCTCACGCAGCCGCCGGTTGCGGTCTTCATGGGTGCGACGTGAGCCCATGGCGCCGACGAACGCGACCGGCATCCGCAGCGCCGCCCTGAGCAGGGGTACGTCGAACTTGGCGTCGTGGGTGAGCACGCACAGCACCGTGCGCCCGTCGGTCGCGGTACGCCGCAGGTAGCGGTGCGGCCAGTCGACCACGATGTCGTCCGCGTCGGGGAATCGGGCCCGTGTGGCGAAGACCGGCCGGGCGTCGCACACGGTCACGTGGTAGCCGAGGAACTTGCCCGCACGCACGAGCGCGGCGGCGAAGTCGATCGCCCCGAAGACGATCAGCCGCGGCGGGGGCACATGCGTCTCGACCAGCAGGGTGAGGCCGCCCGGGCAGTGCGATCCGTCCTGCGAAAGCTCGACCGTGCCGGTGCGCCCGGCCTCCAGCATGGCCCGTGCCTCGGCCGCCGCGGTCCGGTCCAGTTCCGTCCGCCCGCCCAGATGGCCCTCGTACGCTCCGTGGGGGCGCACGAGCACGGCCCTGCCGAGCAAGGCGGCCGGCCCCCGGGCCACTCGGGCGAGAGCCGCGGGCTCATGCCGTACGGCTGCCGCCAGCGCCGACTGCAGGACCGGCCGTGCGGGTGACTGCGTGCCGACCGGAGTGACCATGATGTCGATGACCCCGCCGCAGGTCAGCCCGACGGCGAAGGCGTCCTCGTCGCTGTAGCCGAAGCGTTCCAGAACCGTCTCGCCGTCCCGCAGCGCCTGGACGCACAGCTCGTACACCGCCCCTTCGACACAGCCGCCGGACACAGAGCCGATGACCGTGCCTTCGCTGTCGACGGCGAGGGCCGCGCCGGGACCGCGCGGCGCGCTGCCGCCGACGGCCACCACGGTGGCGACGGCGAAGTCCCGGCCCTCCTCGATCCAGCCGCTCAACTGCCCGGCGATGTCAAGCATGCGGCGCTCCCGCGCCGGCCGACAGAACACGGTCGGGACGGATGGGCAGATTCCGGTGGCGTACACCGGTGGCGTGCCAGACCGCGTTGGCGATCGCCGCCGCGGCGCCGACGATGCCGATCTCCCCGATGCCCTTGATGCCGACCGGGTCGTCCGGGTCCGGGTCCTCCAGCCAGTGCGCCTCCAGGTGCGGTACGTCGGCGTGCGTGGCGACGTGGTAGCCCGCGAGATCGGCTCCGACGTGTCCGCCCGAGGCCAGGTCCCTGACCGCCTCCTCGTGCAGTGCCATGGAGATGCCCCAGGTCATCCCGCCGACGAACTGGCTGCGTGCCGTGAGCGGGTTGACGATCCGGCCCGCCGCGAAGACGCCGAGCATGCGTCGTACGCGTACCTCTCCCGTGGTGGTGTCGACGGCCACCTCGGCGAACTGCGCTCCGAAGGAGTGCCGTTCCTTCGGCGTGAGGGCGCCGATGGCCGCGGACGTGTTCGACCGCACCGTGATGCCCTCCGCGGGGACGGCGGTGCCGAGGGCGAGTCGCTCCCGCACCTCGCGCGCGGCCTCCGTCACCGCCCAGGCCCAGGAGCGGGTGCCCATCGACCCTCCGGCGATCATCGCCGGCCCGAAGTCGCTGTCCCCGATCCGGACCCGGACACGGTCCGGGACCACCTCCAGGGCGTCGGCCGCGACCAGGGTGAGCGCGGTCCTGGCCCCGGTTCCGATGTCCGCAGCGGCGATCCGCACGGTGAAGGTGCCGTCCGCCTCCGCCGTCACGACCGCGGTGGACGGTCCCGCTCCCGCGGGGAAGGAGGCCGCCGCCGTGCCGGTGCCCAGCAGCCAGCGCCCGTCGCGGCGCAGGCCGGGACGCGGGTCCCGGTCCGCCCAGCCGAATCTGCGGGCGCCCTCCCGGAAACAGGCGAGCAGGTTGCGGCCCCCGAACGGCAGCCCGGACACAGGACCTCGCTCGGGTTCGTTGCGGGCGCGCAGCTCGATCGGGTCGATCCCGCACTTCTCGGCGAGTTCGTCGAGTGCCGCTTCCAGTGCGAACGAGCCCGGTGCCTCGCCCGGCGCACGCATCCACGTCGGTGTCGGCACATCGAGTCGTACCACCCGGTTGGCCGTGTGATGGGCGTCGGCGTCATACATGACCCGTGCGACCCCGGCGCTCGGCTCGACGAACTCGTGCACGGTCGAGGTGAGGTTGAGGGAGCTGTGCTCCAGTGCGCGCAGCCGTCCGTCGGGGTCGGCGCCGAGCCTGACGCGCTGGGTGGTGGGACTGCGGTACCCGGCGAGCGAGAACATCTGACGACGGGTCATGATCACGCGTACCGGGCGCCGCAGTACGGTGGCGGCCATCACGGCTGCGACCTGGTGGGCGCGGACGCCCTTGCTCCCGAAGCCACCGCCGACATGTTCGGACCGCACCCGCACCGCGGCCGGGTCGAGGGAGAACAGTTTGGCGAGTCCGTCCGCGACCCAGGTGGTTCCCTGGTTGGAGTCCACGACTTCGAGCCGCCCGTCGTCCCACCGGGCCATCGCCGCGTGCGGCTCCATCGGGTTGTGGTGCTCTTCCGGCGTGGTGTACTCCGCGTCCACGACGACGGCGGACGCCGCGAGTTCGCCGTCGAGGTCCCCTCGCTCCGTCACCCCCGGCATATGGCCGTCCACCGGGTACGCATCCGGGTGCCCGCCGCTGAACGCCACGTCGTGCGGCTCCTGCGCGTAGTGCACCACGAGCGCCTCGGCGGCCTCCCTGGCCTGTTCGGACGTCTCGGCCACGACAAGCGCCACCGGCCAGCCCATGTGCGGCACCCGGTCGTGCTGGAAGAGGGCCGAGGTCGGCTCCGGCGCCACCCCCAGCAGACCGGTGTGGTCGCTGTCGACGCGCGGGGCGTTCTGGTGGTGCAGCACGGCGAGGACACCCGGCATACCGAGGACCGGAGCCGTGTCCACCGAGCGGATGCGGCCGCGGGCGACAGTGGACAGCACCAGCCAGCCGTGGGCGAGTTCGGCGAAGGGGATCTCGCCTGCGTAGCGGGCCGCCCCGGTGACCTTGTCCCGGCCCTCCACACGGACGTGCGCCGTCCCGACGGAGGCTTTGGCCGTCGCGGTCCCGGTCGTCAGGGTCGTCATCGGTCCGCCTCCTCGGCGAGTTCGGTGAGCACGGCCACCACGAGGTTGCGCATCAGTGTCACCTTGTATCCGTTGTGCGGCAGCGGCTCGGCCGCCGTCAGTTCGGCGTCCGCGGCGGCGGCGAAGGCCTTGCCGTCGGCCGGCGCGCCGGTGAGGACGCGTTCGGCCGTCCGGGCGCGCCAGGGCCGGGACGCCACGGCGCCGAAGGCCAGACGTACGTCCTGCACGACACCGTCCCGGACGTCGAGCGCACCGGCGATCGAGCCGATCGCGAACGCGTACGAGGCACGCTCCCGCACTTTGCGGTAGCGCGATCGAGCGGCGACCGGAGCGGGCGGCAGGGTGACGCCCGTGATCAGCGCTCCCAGTGGCAGCGCGGTCTCCCGGTGCGGGGTGTCGCCCACCGGCAGGTAGAACTCGGTGAGCGGCAACTCGCCCGGCCCGTCCACGGTTTCGTAGGAGACGACGGCGTCGAAGGCGGTCAGCGCCACGCCCATGTCCGAGGGGTGGACGGCCACACAGTGCTCGGAGGCACCGAGGATCGCGTGGTTGCGGTGCTCGCCCTCGACCGCGGGGCAGCCGCTGCCCGGGACACGCTTGTTGCACGGCCTGGTCACGTCGGCGAAGTAGCCGCAGCGGGTGCGCTGGAGCAGGTTCCCGCCGACCGTGGCCATGTTGCGCAGTTGCCCGGAGGCACCGGCCAGCACCGCCTGTGCCAACGCCGGATACCGTCGCCGTACTTCGGGGTGGGCGGCGAGATCGCCGTTGGTGACGGTGGCGCCGATGCGCAGGCCGCCGTCGTCCGTCGACTCGATCCGGTCCAGGGGGAGTTCGCGTACGTCCACCAGCCGGGCGCGCCGTTCCACCCCGGTCTTCATCAGGTCGACGAGGTTGGTGCCGCCGCCGAGGAAGCGCGCGTCCGGATCGTCACCGAGCAGGGCCACCGCGCCGGCGACGTCGGACGCCTTCTGATAGCCGAATTCCCTCATGCCGCCGCCTCCGCCGCGTCCTGCGCCTCCGCGCCGGCAGCGGCCGCCCGGGCGACCGCCTGCACGATCGACACATACGCGCCGCAGCGGCACAGGTTGCCGCTCATCCGCTCCCTGATCTCGTCGTCGGTGAGCGGTGGTGGGCCCGCTTCGGGCCGGACGTCGTCGGTGACGGCACTGGGCCAGCCCTCGGCGTGTTCCTTGAGCACCGCCACCGCGGAACAGATCTGTCCGGGGGTGCAGTAACCGCATTGGTAGCCGTCGAGGTCGAGGAACGCCTGCTGAACGGGGTGGAGCCGCTCGCCGTCGGCCACGCCTTCGATGGTGGTGATCTCGCGCCCCTCGGCGGCCACCGCGAGTTGCAGGCAGGAGACGGCCCGGCGCCCGTCGACCAGTACGGTGCAGGCACCGCACTGTCCCTGGTCGCAGCCCTTCTTCGTGCCGGTCAGATCGAGGCGCTCGCGCAGTGCGTCGAGCAGGGTGGTGCGGTGGTCGACGGACAGCGCGTACTTCTCGCCGTTGATGTTCAAGGTGATGTCGCTGTACGTCGACAAGGGGGCTGGGGCCATGATCAGCCTTCTTTCCCGTATCAGGGGCACGTGGGGGCGGTCCGGCAGGCAGACGACTCGGGGGGGATGGCGCTGTACGTAGCGGTATCGCTTGCGATGCGTGCAGGATGCGGGGGGACGACGCCGATGGGCGGCCACCGGCAGGCGGCCTCGGCCGTGTCCGACGCTATGGTGGAGCTAAGCGGACAGTCGTCCGGTAATGAGAAACGTAGCGGACAGCTGTCCGCTTAGCAAGGCAGGGTTCGCCCGGGGACCTGCGAGGAGGGCGAGTGCAGCGGAAGAAGGAGGCGCCTCTGCGCTCGGACGCGCAACGAAATCGCGAGCGCATCCTGGAGGTGGCCGTGACCGAGCTGACGCGCTGTGCGGACACCCCCCTGAGCGTGATCGCCAAGAAGGCGGGCGTCGGGCAGGGCACTTTCTACCGCAACTTCCCCAATCGCGAGGCGCTCGTCCTCGAGGTGTACCGGTACGAGACGCAGCAGGTCGCCGACAGCGCGGCCCAGCTGCTGGCGACCCGGGCGCCGGACCAGGCGCTGCGCGAGTGGATGGACCGCCTCGCCCGGTTCGCCATGGCCAAGGCCGGTCTGGCGGATGCCATCCGGCAGGCCACCAGCGCCCCCGGGAGCCCCGCGAAACCGGGCCACACACCGGTGACCTCCGCGGCCGAACTCCTGCTCCGCGCGAACGAGGAGGCCGGCACCATTCGTCCGGGGGTGACCTCCGACGACTTCCTCCTCGCCATTGCCGGCCTCTGGCAGATCGATCCCCGCACGGACTGGCAGCCGCGCGCCACCAGGCTGCTGGACCTCGTGATGGACGGACTGCGTGGGGGGGCGCCCCGGGTCTGAGCAGCGCGCCCCCGCCGTGCTCAAGCGCGAGGGCAGATGGCCGGTTTCGCCTGCGCCCACGGCATGGATGCGGCGCGCCCGCCGGTGCGGGCGACACGGGTGCCACGGCATGAATGCGGCGCGCCCGCCGGTGCGGGCGACTCGGGTGCCCCCGCACCATCACGGGCGCGCCGTTCCGGACATCGCTGGCGCACCCTTCGCATCGGTGGCTTCCGGGCTACGGCTCCCCGGAGCCGACCGGCTTGGGCCGGCCGCTGCCGACGGCGACCGCGAAGGCACCGTGGTTCTTCACGCGCGCTCTGCCGGTTCCCGTGCCGTGTTCGGCGAGCGGACCCACGGTCAGACCGGCGTCACGGCAGGTGTTCACGATCCCCGGCAGCGCGCCGAGTGTGGCGCGCCAGCAGCCGGCGGCCGAGGTCCGGTCGGAGTCGTGCAGGAGCAGGGTGCCGCCGCCCCGCAGGTCGGCTTCGGCGACCGCGCGTACGGAGTCGGGTGTGGCGTCGGCGGTCCAGTCCCTGCCCCAGGCGGTCCACAGCACCGGTTCGAGCCCCGCCCTCCGGGCGGCCGCCCAGCGCCCCGAGGTGAGGATGCCGTAGGGCGGGCGGTACCAGCGCGGCGCACTGCCCGTGATGGCACGCACGGCATGGACCGCGCGCAGCAGGTCGGCCGTATCCCGTCCGGGGGAGGGCAGCCACGGGCGGTCATGGGTCCAGCCGTGCACGGCGAGTTCGTGTCCGCGCTCCAGGGTCTGACGGGTCAGTGCCGGGTACCGCGCGACGGCATAGCCCAGCACGAAGAAGGTCGCCCGCACGCCGAGACCGTCCAGCGCGTCGAGGAAGCGCGGTGTGGACGCCGGATCCGGACCGTCGTCGAAGGTGAGGGCGATGTGCCCGGGGCGGCCGACACCGGCGAGCCGCGGGAAGCAGCGGCGCCGCAGGCCGGGCAGCCAGGTCACGGCCGGACCGATGTGCGCGGCCGCGACCGCGGCGAACGGCGCCAGGGCCATGCCGGCACGCATGGCGGGGGAATGGCCGGGGGGATGGGGCATGGGTGAGTCCGCCTCCTTCGGCGTCGCGGTCCGGGGGTGGCCGGTTCACGACCCTTGATGTGCCGGTCTCTGTGTGCCGGGGTCCGCGCCGTTGCGGCCTCCCGGCGCCGAGTCCCAGGCGCCGCTGACCGACGGGGCTCTCGCCAGCCCGATGCTTCCGGCCCCGATGAGCGCCACACCGACGAGTTCCGGCAGGATCCGCACACCGAGGGCGATCTGCTCGCCGAACAGCGCCCACCCCAGCGCCACACTGGTCAGGGCGTCGCCGAGGGTCAGGGCGGGTTGGGACGCCGCCAGGGTTCCGGCCCGCAACGCGCTCTGCAACAGCAGGAAGGCGACCACCCCGACGCCGACCGTCGCGTACGGCGGCCATTGCGCCAGCACGGTGCCGGACTCCTGCCCGACTCTTCCCGTGACCTCCTTCAGCAGCGCGGCCGTGCCGGCGAACGACACCGCGGACGCGAGCCCGAGCAGCCCGGCGCGCGGGGCGCCCCTGCACAGGCGGGCCACGGCCACCAACAGGGCTACGGCGCACAGCACCGACAATCCCGCCGGCAGCCAGCGCCCCGGCAGGGCCGTGGACCGGCCGGGGGAGGGATTCGCCGTACCGAGGAAGAGGGCCAGACCGACGCCGAGGGCCACGAAGGCCAGCCAGGTGCGACGGTCGGGGTTCCGGTGGAAGACCACGCTACCGACGGCCAGGGTGAACAGCAGCTCACTCGCCATCAGGGGCTGGACCAGGGACAGGCTGCCCACGGCCAGCGCGGCGGCCTGCAGCACCGTCGACAGGGCGAGCATGCCCGCACCCGCCAGCCAGTGCGGCCGCCGCAGTACCCCGGCCAGCCACCGCGCCGCCTGGCGCACCCCTCTGCCGCTCTCCGGCTCGTCCGTCGCGGCCCGGCGCTGCAGGACCGACGCCGAGGCGTTGCAGAGCGCCGCGAGCAGGGCCAGGAGGACCGTCAGCCAGCTCACCCGTCACTCATCCGAACCTGGCGGCGAGCCGCCGGTACAGCCCCGGTGCCGCGCCGCGCACTCGCGCGGGCAGGCGCAGCCAACCGGGTACGAAAACCTCGTCCCGGCCCCGGCACACGGCCGACCAGACGGCCTCCGCCACCCGTTCGGGCGGCACCGGCTTCGGCCTCGACCGCAGATAGGGCACCCCGCGCCGATCGAAGAACGGAGTGTCCACCACACCGGGGACCACATGGCTGATGCCCACACCCGTGCCGCGCAGTTCGTACCGCAGGGCGTCGGCGAAGGTGCCGAGTGCCGCCTTGGCCGCGGAGTAGACGGCCTCGTCGCGTACGCCCACCGTGCCCGCGAAGGATCCGATGATCACCACGCGTCCGGAGCCGGCTTCCACCATGTGGGGGAGAAGCTGCCGTATGAGGTGCATCGTGGCGAGCACATCCACGCCGATGACCTCGTCGATGTCGCGGGCCGGCATGCTGCCGAAGTCGCCCGCCCAGCCGATGCCGGAGCACGCCACCAGCAGGTCCACCCGGCCCAGGCGGTCGAGTGCGAACTCGGCCAGTCGGCGGTGGGCACCCGGCGTGGTGTGATCCGTGGGGAAGACGATCGCGGAGGTCTGCGCGGCGACACGGGTCAGCCGGGTCATGTCGCGCCCGTTCAGCACCAGCCGCCACCCTCCCTCTGCGGCGAGGCGCCCGGCGACGGCGGCTCCGATGCCGGAGGACGCGCCGGTCACCAGTGCCGTACCCCGCCGAACCGACCGGCCATCGGAACGCCTGCCCGTCTCGGACGGCGCGTCCACAGGGAAGGCGGAAGTGGATCGAACACGGGAGGGAGCATGAGACATGGCGGCTGACCTCAGCTGCGACTGGCGGACACCGGAGTGACGGGCGGAAGGCGACTGCTCCTGGGTTCGAGCCAAGGGTGCGGACGGCGGGTATCCCGATCGCCACACTCCGAAACTCGGCAGGGGGTCGGAGGCGTTTGGACATGGATGGACAGGGACAATCAGTACTGATATGTGCATTTTCCCCTGCGTCGCCACAGTGGGCGACGCGAGCGGACGCGACCTGTCCGCCGACGACAGGTGACGGGCGCGGCTCCGCCGATGGGATCGCACCACGATCGGCCGCCCCCGCAGCCTCTCCCGCATGCCGTGGCTGAGCCTGCCCGGCGCGCCCGGCGTGACTCCCGGCGGCTGCTGATCGTCAGCGCGAGCATGGGGTCCGGACACGACACGGTGGCCGCCGAACTCGCGCGCCGTGCGTGGAGCAGCGGTCACGAGGCACAAGTGGTCGACGTCCTGGGTCTGCTGCCGCCCGGCCTGGGAATGGGCCTGCGCAGCGGCTACCAGGCATCCGTACGGAGCTTCCCCTGGGCGTACGCGGCGGTCTATCGCGTGTTCCTGCGGCGCGGGACCGGCCGTCGGCCCAGTGGCGTGCCGCTGGCCAGGCTCGCCGGCGACCGCCTCATGGCACTGGTGCAGGACACCCGCGCGGACATGGTGGTTCCCGTCTTCCACGTCGGCGCGCAACTGACCGGTCATCTGCGGTCCCAGGGTCGGCTCCGGGTGCCGAGCGTCGTCGTCCTGATCGACTTCGCCGTGCACCGGCAGTGGCTCCACGAGGGCAACGACAGGTATCTGTGCGTCACGGACCAGGCCGCGGAAGAGGTGCGTCAGGACATCTCCGTATCCGCCGACGCGGCCGGACCCGTCGTGGCACCCGAGTTCTTCGCGCCGGCGGCCACGGCGGCCCTGTGGGCACGACGCTTCGAGCGGCACGCTCCCGGACGCCCGCCGGTGCTTCTCTCCGCGGGCGCCTGGGGAGCCGGCTCCCGCCTCCCCGGCACCGCACGGCTGCTCGCCGCGCGCGGTTTCCTTCCTGTGGTCCTGTGCGGCCGCAACGAGCGGCTCCGCAGCACCCTGTCCGGCGACGCGGGAGTGCTCGCCCTGGGCTGGAGCGCCGACATGCCCGGGTTGCTGCACGCAGCCCGGGCTCTGGTCGACAACGCCGCCGGGCAGACCGCGGTACAGGCCCTTGCCGCGGAGCTTCCGGTCGTGGGGTACCGGCCCCTGCCCGGCCATGGCGCGGACGGGGTACGGCGTATGGCCGCACTCGGCCTCTCCGACCTCGCGGTCGACGAGCGTGAATTGCTCGACGCGCTGGGGCGAATCGCCGTAGCCGGTCCCGACCGGAAGCGCCGTGCGGCTCAGGGCCGCGCGCTCTTCCGGGACGATGTCCTGACACGGCTGCTGGCGGTCATCGACACGGCCGCCTGATCAGCCGAACCGAAGGACGTCCTGCGTCCGGCGGGAGGTCCCGCCGGCTCTCGGCAGGTTCTCCGGGCTCACCGACCGCGGCGGGCTACGCCGATGGTCAGCCCCATCGCGGCGAGCCCCAGAAGGAGCGTCACCGCGCCGAGGACGCAGTTGTTCCAGATGATGCCGGCCGTCGCGCTGTGGGCCGCGGTGACCACCCAGGGGGAGATCAGAAGCCACACGCCGAGCGGCGCGACCACCCACGCCACGCGGAACATGCGTTCCGGTGCCATGGTCAGGCACAGCCCGATGAGGGCGAGGGTGATGCCGACGATCAGATTGCTGACGGTGAGATTGCGCTCAGAGGCCGAGAAGTGCACGACCCAAGCTGAGATCGCGGCGTAGACGCCCGCCAGGAGGATCAGTCCCTCGATGGCGATCGCCGAGCCGCTGGAGGCCGTGCGCTCGAGCCGTTCCCGCATCTCTGCCAGTTCGGGATGCGTGCCCATTGCACTGGTGGACTGCCGCGGATACGACATCGCTGCCGTCTCCCCTCTATGAGAGGTTATTCCCTTAGGCAACGAATTCCCCAATATGGGTGATTTATTCATCCTTTATGGCATTTGCTCCAGTCGGTCAGGGCGGCGGAGGCAACGCGTCGGGAGAGTCACCCCGGCTGCCGCCCCTCGGGGCCTTCCCGCTGGGGCAGATGGGCCAGGAACCACCGCCCGGCGGCCTCGGCGACCTGCTCCAGGGCGCCGGGTTCCGGGAAGAGATGGGTTGCACCCGGTATCACGTAGATCTCGTGCGGCGCCGACAGCGCCGCGGCGGCCTCCTGATTGAGATTCAGGACCGTTTCGTCGTTGCCCCCGACGATGAGCAGGACCGGTGCCGTCACCTGCTCCAGGGCGTCGCCCGCCAGGTCCGGCCGCCCGCCCCGGGAGACGACCGCATACACCCGCTCCGGTTGCTCGGCCGCCGCCATCAGCGCCGCGGCCGCCCCCGTACTGGCCCCGAACAGGCCCGCGGGAAGGCCCCTGGTGTTGGGCTCCTGCGCCAGCCAGTCGAGAGCGGCGCCCAGGCGCCGGCTCAGCAGAGGAATGTCGAAGCGGTACTGGGCCGTCGCCGCGTCCTCGCGCTCTTCACGTTCGGAGAGCAGGTCCAGCAGCAATGTGCCCAGTCCCATCTTGTGCAGCTCGGCTGCGGCCGCGCGGTTGCGCACGCTGAGCCGGGAACTGCCGCTGCCGTGTGCGAAGAGCACCACCGCGGGTACGTGCCCGGGCACCACCAGGTCACCCGTGAGCACCGCTTCCTCGGTGGGCACCATCACCAACTCGGAGATCATCCTGTTCATCTCCCCGTGGCTGTTTGATATCCGGTTACTGCGGGTACCCAGGGTGGGCCGACACGCGCGCTCCGACGGTCCACCACCGGCCGCGACGTCCCGGGCTCAGGCCGGGTGGAGGTCCCGCAGCTTCTTGAGCGCCTCGAGCACTTCCTGATCGGAGACCTGCTCGTAGTCGGAGTACCACTCGCCCACCGACCCGAGGTGCTGCGGCTGGTGCAGGCAGATCACGTCGTCGGCCTCTTCCTGCAACTCCCGCGCGGCGTAGCGGCTGCACACGGGGACGGCGAGGACGAGGCGGTGCGGGGCCTCGCGGTGCAGATGGCGCAGTGCCGCCCGAGCTGTGATGCCGGTCGTCAGTCCGTCGTCCACGAGTACCACGGTGCGTCCCGTGACGTGTGGCGCGGGGCGCCCTGCCCGGTAGAGACCTTCGCGCCGGTACAGTTCGGCCCGTTCCCCGGCGACCTCCGAACCGAGCTTGTGCTCGTCCAGCTGCATCGCCTCCAGGCCCACGGCGTCGAACAGCGGCGGATCGTCGTCGACGATCGCGCCGATGCCGATCTCCGGAGCACCGGGCACGCCGATCTTGCGGACGACCAGTACGTCCAGGGGGACCTTCAGGGCCCGGGCGATCTCCGCCCCGATCGGAACACCGCCGCGTGGCAGCGCGAGCACGATCACGTGGGTGAGATCACCGCTGCCGGCCCACTCCAGAAGCCGTTCGGCCAGTTCCTGTCCGGCTTGCCGACGGTTGCGGTAACGCACGGCGTTGCTCCCTTCCTCGCCTCCTGGCGCGGGCCTGCGGGGCCTGCGTACACGGTGGTCGACTCCAGCCGTCGCGGACGGAGCACCCATGGGTGCCTACTTCGCCCTATACCCACGCAAGATGTGCTTCAACGAGCGCGGGTACCCAGCGTGCCGACACAGACGCCGAATCTGCGCTCGAATTCGGGTGGACGGTGCCGTGCGGCCGCTGGCCGCTTTCCCTGTCGACTACCTGGGACCGCTCGGGCGGCTCGGCAGACCTCAGAGCTGGATCAGCTGGTCCGCCGGGTCGGGGAGGCGGTAGGCGGCGAGTACGGCGGTGTCGTCGTCCAGATGTGCGTTGCTGAAGGCGAGCAGGTCCTGGTGCAGGTGGTCCAGGAGTTCACGGGGCGGGAGCGCGCCCCATTCCCGGAGGCGTTCGATCAGGGGGTAGAAGTTTCCGTCGGGGTCGCGGGTCTCGGTGACACCGTCGGTGTAGAGCAGTAGTTGGTCGCCGGGCCGCAGGGACTCGACTTCCACGCGGTAGTGGTCACCGATCAGAACGCCGAGGTTGATGGGGGGCGAGGGATCGGCCGATTCCAGCTCGGTGACCCCGCCCGGGCCGATGCGCAGGGGTGGTGGGTGGCCGCAGTTGACCAGGCGCACGACGGGTTCGTCCTCGGGGATCTCGGCGAACACCGCGGTGACGAAGCGCTCCGCCATCTCGCTGCTGGGCAGCTGGGCGGCTCGGCGGGCCATGCTCGTCTCCACCCGGTGTGCCACCGCGGCCAGATCCGGCTCGTCGTGGGCGACCTCGCGGAAGGCGCCCAGCATGGTTGCCGCCGTCTCCACGGCGACCAGGCCTTTGCCCCGGACGTCACCGATGAGCAGGCGGACCCCGTGCGCGGTGGGCACGGCCTCGTACAGGTCCCCGCCGATGTTCGCCTCCGCGGCGGCGGAGAGGTGGAGGGTTTCCACACAGACCTGGCCGAGGCGGTGGGGGACCGGGCGCAGCAGGACCCGTTGCGCGGTTTCGGCCACGGCGCGCACCGTGGCGAGGGCTCGCTCCCGGCGGGTGCGGTGGGCGGCGACGATGGCGCCGAGGGCGCCGATCAGGGCGGTGGAGATGTACGCGGCCACATAGTGGCGCTCCCACAGGAAACCCACCGAGCGGCCCGCACAGCACGGGGTGCCGGCGAGGAGGGCCTCGAGGGCGATGGCGCAGACCGTGACGACGGCGACCGTGGTGGGGCAGTGGGCGAAGGCGGCGACCAGGGGAAGGGCGATGAGCAGGAAACTCACCGGCCATTGCACGGGAGTGACCGGCTCGATGGCCAGGACGATGGCGACGTACATGGCCGGCAGCCAGCGCATCCATGCGGGCGGGGCCGGCACCTGCATGCCCGAGTTGTTCGGCTGGGGCGTACGGCGGTCCTCGGCGCGACGGCGGCCAGGCCCGATCACCTGTCGCTCCGCAGGGGGCGAGCCCACATCGGAACAGGCCTCGGGGGACCCGGGGCGCACGTGGTCGCACGGCCCGGCGCCCGGGTAGAGCCCCGGCGGATCCATTCACTCGGCCTGTGCACAAGAACTCCTGGCAGGGCATGGTCCAACACAACCGGCCTGATGCGGTCCGTCAGATCGACCCGGTCATTGCTCCGCAAGGGAATGTCAGGATCTTTGGTTCGATCCTACGATATAAAGATCACGCAGAGTAGGTCCCGCACGCCGCAGTGCACGTACTGCGGCGTGCACGTACTGCGGTGGTGAGCGGGGGGAGCGACAAAGCACTGCACAGCCGCATCGGTACCGGGAGCCGAGAACCGTCGTCGGGACCTCGACCGCCACCGCGACGGACCGTGCGCGGCCGTGACCGGCCGGTTGCCGCCCTCTTCGTCCACCGCGGGGGGCCGCGTCCGGCGGACCACCTGTGCATGTCAACGAGTCGCATCCGGGCTGGGTTGGGTACTCGGCGAAAAGCAGCATGGAACGACCGGAAGCCGGCCATGGAACATGGCGGATCCCGCCCGCGGTTCATGTCGGCACACGGAGGGAGATCTGGGATGCAAACCGAATCCTTCCACGTGAACGGCGACCAGTCCGGGGCGACCGGGCTGCTGGCCCTCCTCAGTGTCGCGGCGGTGGTGCTGGACTCCGAAGGGCGCATCGTGTTCTGGAGCCCGCAGGCCGAGGAACTGTTCGGCTACACCGCGGAAGAGGCCCTGGGGAGCTACGCGGCGCGCCTGCTGATCCAGCCGGAGCACTTCCAGGCGGTCCTCACCCTGTTCGCCGAGGTGATGCAGACCGGCCGCAGCTGGGCGGGCGCCTTTCCCATCCGGCACAAGGACGGCCATACCAGGCTGATGGAGTTCCGCAACATGCGGTTGCTGAACGACGTCGGGGACGTCTTCGCCCTGGGCATCGCCGCCGACCACCGCACACTCCAGCGCGTGGAGACCGACCTGGCACTGTGCGAGCGGCTGGTGAACCAGTCTCCGATCGGCCTCGCCCTCCTGGACCCCGAGCTGCGCTTCCTTCTGATCAATCCCGCATTGGAGCGTATCGACGGCCTGCCCGCCCACGAGCACATCGGCCGCCATCTGAAAGACACCCTGTCCATCCCCGACATCGACACCATCGTGTCCGCCCTGCACCAGGTGCTGGCCACCGGAACCCCGATCCTCGACCAGTATTCCGTCGGCCGCACCCCCGCCGATCCCGACCACGACCACGCCTGGTCCATCTCCTTCTACCGGCTGGACGACCCGGGCGGACGCATTCTTGGCGGCGCGATCTCGGTCGTGGACATCACCGAGCGCCATCGGGCAGCCACCGAGGCCGATCGGGCGCGACGCCGTCTCGCCCTCATCGCCGACGCCTCCGCCCGCGTCGGCACCACCCTGGAAGTGGACCGCACCGCCCGCGAACTGGCCGATATCGCGGCCCCCGTGCTCGCCGATATCGTCGCCGTGGACGTGCTCGACTCGGCCCTCGCCTGCCGCCGCACCGGAACACCCGGCAGCGGCCCCGAGCTCTTCCGCGCTCTCGCCTTCAAGGCGGCGCACCCCACCGTGGCCCTCCGTGCCGCCGATCCGCCCGGTGACCTGGCCACCTACGACAGCGACCGACTGGTCACCCTGTGCGTCCACAACGGCCGGCCGGTCCTGGTGCGGCACGTGGGCGAGAACGACTTGATGCGCATCGCCCGTGACCCCGAGGGCACCTCGCTGCTGGCTCGCGCCGGCGTCCACTCCTACCTCGCCGTGCCCTTGATCGCCCACGGCGAGGTGCTCGGGGCCCTCGACCTCAAGCGCACCCGCAACCCCCTGCCGTTCGACGACGACGACGTCGTACTCGCCAGTGAGCTGGCCGGTCGCGCCGCCGTGGCCATCGACAACGCGCGGTGGTACCAGAGCGTGCGCAACACCGCCCTCACCCTCCAGCGCAGCCTGCTGCCCAACCACCCGCTGCACCACAACGGTCTGGAACTCGCGACCCGCTACCAGCCCGCCCAGGCCACCAGCGAGGTGGGCGGCGACTGGTACGACGTCATCCCCCTGGCCGAGGACAAGACCGCGCTCGTGGTCGGCGACGTCATGGGCAACGGCATCGACGCGGCCGCCACCATGGGCCGGCTGAGGACCGCCACCTGCGCCTACGCGGACCTCGACCTCGCCCCCGACGCGGTGCTCCAGCACCTGGACAAGATCACCTGCGATCTGGAGCACTACATCGTCACCTGCGTCTACGCCGTGTGCGATCCGCAGCGAAGGCAGTGCCACATCGCGAACGCAGGACACATGCCGCCCGCTTTGGTGCGTCCCGGACGCGCACCCACCCTGCTGGACCTTCCGCCCGGAGCTCCGCTCGGTGTCGGCGGCGTCCCCTTCGAGACCACCACCGTCGACCTAGGCCCCGGCGATCTGCTGATCCTCTACACCGACGGACTCGTCGAGACCCGCCACCACCCCATCGACGACCGCCTCGACCTCCTGCTGAGCCTCCTGGACGAACCCTCCCGTCCGCTGGAAGAGACCTGCGACCTCCTGCTGCACGGGCTCCGCCACCCGGACGACCACGACGACGTGGCCCTCCTCGTGGCCCGTGCCCAGTAGCGCATGCGCGTCCGCGACACGGGCGGGGCGGCACGGTCGCTAGGGAAGGAACGCGGCGGTCCCGGACGACGTTCCGGCTTCGGGTCCTTGCCCGCGGCGCAGAGGCCTGGGCGAGGCAGGCGTGGGCACGAGGCCCAGCTGCTGGGCGCGGAGCACTGTGCTGATGCGGTCGCGTGTGCCGAGTTTGCGGTAGATGTTCTCGACGTGCTTGTGGACCGTACGGCTGGAGATCCCGAGACGGCGCCCCATGGCCGTGGCGGTCAGGGCGTCCGTGAGGAGTAGAAGGACGGTGGTCTCCCGGGGCGTCAGATCGCAGTCCTGGGCGGGTCCGTCAGGGGCACCCGCGGTGTCCGCCCAGACCACCGTCCGCTGCCAGCGTTGCAATAGCCGCCGCTGCTGCTCGACGGCGGCCAGGAGGGGCTGCATCTGCCGGCCCAGGCGTATGTGGTCGTCGTCGAAGTCCCTGCCGGAGCGGTAGATGAGGCATCCGGTGACCGGCGTGCTCGACCCGGGCAGCGGGATCGCCAGAACATGGTTCACGTCCATGAGCTCGCCGATCAAACGTGCGGTCGGGCTCGAAGGCCATCGGGTCCCGGCGACCTGACGGGCCGTGACAGGCGCCCGCTCGTGTTCCGTCGCGTAGTGCTGTGCGAAGGGGTAGCCCGTCCGCAGAAGTCCCATGGACTCCTCATCGAGCAGCTCGAACGCCGCCCCGCCGGGTGGCAGGCCCACCGTGCCGCTGCTCTCGTTCCACTCGTCCAGCTTGTAGATCAGGGCTTCGCCACCGCACACGCCCGGCAGGGTTTCGGCGAAAAGCGGCCACAGCCGGTCCGGGTCACGCTCGTGCAGCGCTGCCACGGCCACCGACAACATGCGCTCATAGGCATTGCCCCGCCCGTACGTCACTTGTCCCTCTCCACCCGTCCGCGTACGCAGTTATACCCATAGCAGCGCAAGGCCCGACTGACGCAAACTTCAACCGACGCGCGTCATGTTCTCGGATGGACTCCGCCGCCCCGGCGCTGGGGTGGCCGTGGCCGAGGGCACCGGGTAACCGTGTAGACCGTGACTCGCCATCGCTCGTCGAGGACGACGAGGTCGATGAGCCGGTGCATGGCCGCGCTCCCGCGCATCGTGGCCGGGTTCTCCGCGGTGCCGTCAGGGCCCGCGCGGGGCGCCCTTTTCGGACCGACACCACAGTCTCGGGCGGCCGTTCCTGGCTTCGCCCGGTGAATCCCGTGCGGGCCGCCGGCACAGGGGACCGGCGGCCCGTACGGTCGGCGACTCCCCGCGGTACGGCGCAGACGTGCCGGCGGGCCCGGAGGCAGCTGTGCCCCAGGACCGGACGAAGCCGTGGCTCAGAGCCTGGACCAGCGCGCCAGCGCGAAGGAGAAGAGCCCGAACAGAGCGACGCCGGCGGCGACCAGCGCCAGCAGCCATGGCCCGAACGGGGTGCCGGCGAACGAGCAGAGTGTGTCGTCCAGTCCCTTGGCCTGGTCGGGCCGGTACCTGATCGCCGCCCGCAGTGCGAAGGCCCCCGCCGCGGCGAACACCAGTCCGCACGCCACGCCGCCGCCCACACCGGTGATGTCGACCAGCCGCCGGGCCCTCCGGGACATCTCGCCCAGCTTCAGGTCCTCGTGGAAGTCCCGCCGCACGGCCCGTATCCCGATCCACACGCCGGTCCCGATGACGCAGGCCGCGGCGATCCCGACGATCCACTGGCCGGCGGGCATTCCGAGGACCTTGGCGGTGACGTCCCGGGACTGTTCGTCGCTGGACCCGCCGCCGTCTCCGGCGCCCGCGGCGAACAGCAGTACGGAGTAAGCGACGAACGCATAGAACACGCACCGGACCAGCGCCGGCAGTCGCTGCTTCGCCTTGCCGCCGTCCGGCCCGACCGAGCCGAACACCGCCTCGGACAGCTGCCATAGCGCCATGCCGGCGAGCCCGATGCCGAGCGCCCACAGCAGGACGGCGCCGAACGGCTCGTGCGCGATCTCGGCGAGGGCGCCGCCGCGATCGGCCTGCTGCTTGCTGTCACCGAAGGCGATCCGCAACGCCAGTACGCCGATCAGCAGGTAGATCACCCCGCGTGCGGTCAGCCCGGCCCGGGCGGCGCCCCGTGTCACAGAGCCCTTCGCGGCACGTCGCGCCGCCATCCGGCCGGACGGGCCCATGGCACTCGTTTTCATCTCGACCTCCCGGAACCCGGATGCCCCGGCAACCGGCGGACACGCGCACGGTTCACCCGCTGGGCATGTGTGCCTCAGCGGGAAAAGTCGACACGAGCGCGGGCTGCGGAAGGATTTCGGCATGATGCGGCGGCAGGTGGTGACGGTCGGCGTCGACCTGGCGGCGAGTGCACGGCGTACCGCTGTGTGCCGGACGGTCTGGGGCGCCAGGGGTGAAGTGGCAGTGGAGTTCGTGGTGCCCGACGGGGACGACGAACTGCTGGCGATCGTCCGGGCGGCCGACAAGACCGGACTGGACTGTCCTCTCGGCTGGCCGTCGGACTTCGTCGCGACCATCGCGGCCCATCACCAGGGTGTACGGCTGCCGCCACCGGTGAGGTTCGAGGCTCGTGCGGACGGAAGACCAGGTCTGGACGCGTTGCGCTTCCGGCTGACCGACGACCTCACTTGGAAGGCGACGTCGATGCGGCCACCGCTGTCGGTGTCCACCGACCTGCTGGGTGTGGTGGCGCTGCGGGCGGCCTATCTGCTGGACGCGCTGGCGGCGGCCGGCGTCACCGTGCCCCGTGACGGATCAGGACCGGTCGCCGAGGTCTACCCGGCGGCCGCACTGCGGCGTTGGGGGATCCGCCCGGCCCACAGCTACAAGAGCGGGGCGCCCGAGGCGCGGGTCGTCCGGGAGCACATCGTCGCAGCGGTCGAGGCGGGCCTCGGGCTGCCGCTGCCCGAGCAGGTGCGTGCGCGGTGCGCCGACAGCCATGACCATCTCGACGCCCTGGTCTGTGCCCTGGTCGCCCGCGCCGTCCAGTGCGGCGGCACCGTGTGGCCGCACACTCCGGACGAGCGTGCGGTGGCTCGGCAGGAGGGGTGGATCCATCTGCCGGACGCGGGTCTTGCCGCCTTGCGGACGGGGTCCCGCTGAGGGCCACGTCCTGGCGGCGGCAGGACGACCGGGCCTGCGGTCCCCACCCCATGGACTGTTAGCGAAGGCGCCGCTGAGGAACCAGCCGCCGCTACGGGGCGGCGGCCGTTCGGCGGCACGGAGGCGTGGCGGCAAAGCGGGTCACCGGGACCGAGTGGTCCCCTGCCCGAGGAACGCCGTGGTCGTCGCCACGAACGTGGCCGCGTCGTCGAGCCACGGGAAGTGGCCCGCTCCGGGCTGGACGACGCAGTGCGCGTTCGGAAACAGCCCGGCGAACTCCGCCGTCGTACGGGGAGGGGCTCCCGTGTCGACCTCGCCGGCCAGCAGCAGCACCGGTGGAGTGAACCGGGCGAGGGCGGCACGGGTGGCCTCCGGATCGAAGGCACCTTCGGCACCGAACGCTGCCACGATCTCCATGCCAGCTGCTCGTCCTCGGCAGCCCGGTGGGCGCGGGCCGTCTCGTCCCAACGGCCGTAGGAGAACGGCGCGAGGGCCTGCCAGTGCTCGTCGGTGCCCCGGCCCGCAAGGATCGCTTCGAGGGCCGCGAATGTGCCCGGGAACCACGGCTGGTCGCTGCGCAGCAGCGCGGTCTCGCGCCGGAGTTCGGTGGTGATCGTGATCCCGACGGCCCTGACGCTCGGCGTGACCAGTACGAGCTTGTCCACCCGTTCCGCATGGCGGCTCACGTACTGGGCCGCGAGATTGGCTCCGGCGCAGTGGGCGAGCAGATCCATCCGCTCCAGGCCGAGGTGCCGGCGCAGCGCCTCCACATCGTCGACGAGCCGGTCGCAGCGGTAGGAGACGGGGTCCTCGGGGGTCGCCGACCCGCCGGTTCCCCGGATGTCCAGCATGATCAGCTGCCGGTGCGCGGACAGGCCTCCGAGGTCGCCGAGGTATGCGGAGTCCTGGGGGCCGCCGGGCAGGCACACCACGGGGACGCCGTCTCCGGACACGTGGTACGCGAGCCTGGTCCCGTCGTGCGCGGAGAAGGTGGGCATGGCCCCGACACTCTCAGCGGCGCCCGGACGGCGGCAATGGGTTTTCGCCGGCGTGCGCGGCGAGCAGGACGCCGACCCGGGCGGCCATGGGGCGCTGACACAGGCGGTCTGCGGCCCGATGCGCGCCCGGTGCGCCGGGCCGGTGATGGCCCCGCGGCGGCGTGTGGGAGCGCGGCCGATCGGGTACCCGGCGGGTCCTGGCGCGGTCCGTGGGACGGGAGCGCCGCCGCCGAGGGCGACCGGCCCCAGCAGGCCACAAGTCCGCGCCCCCTCCTTGCAGCTTGGGAGAGACACCATGAAGGCAGCGGTATACGAAGGACCCCGGAACGTCGCCGTCAAGGACGTGCCGGATGCCAAGATCGAACACCCCTGCGACATCCTGGTGAAGATCACCACTACCAACATCTGCGGTTCGGATCTGCACATGTACGAGGGCCGGACCTCGCTCGAGCCCGGGAGGGTCTTCGGACACGAGAACCTGGGTCAGGTGGTCGAGGTCGGGCTGGCGGTCCGCAAGGTCCAGGTCGGCGAGTACGTCGTCCTGCCGTTCAACATCGCCTGCGGGTTCTGCAAGAACTGCGAACGAGGCCTGACGAACTACTGTCTGACCATGCAGCCGGACCCGTCCGCGGCCGGTGCCGCGTTCGGGTTCGCGGACATGGGTCCCTACCAGGGAGGTCAGGCCGAGTACCTCCGTGTGCCCTACGGGGACTTCAACGCCCTTCGCCTGGGTGAGGACGCGGCCGAACGCCAGAAGGACTACGTGATGCTCGCGGACATCTTCCCCACGGGCTACCACGCCACCGAGATGGCCGAGGTCAAGCCCGGGGACCAGACCGTCGTCTACGGCGCTGGTCCCGTAGGGCTGATGGCCGCGTACTCGGCGATCCTCAAGGGTGCCGGCCGGGTCTGGGTGGTCGACTTCCATGAGGACCGGCTGCGCAAGGCCGAGGAGATCGGTGCCATCCCGATCAACTTCGCCGAGCAGGACCCGGTCGAGGTCATCAAGGACGCCACCCTTGGCCTGGGCGCCGACAACGGCTGCGAGTGCGTCGGGTACCAGGCGCACGACACACAGGGCCACGAGGACGCGTCCCTCACTCTCAACGGGCTCATCAACGCGGTGCGGTTCACCGGCGCCATCGGAGTGGTCGGCGTGTTCATCCCCGAGGACCCGGGCGGGGCCGAGGCGCAGAACGAGCTGGAAGCTCAGGGCAAGATACCCACCGACTACGGCCTGATGTGGTTCAAGGGTCAGAAGATGGGCACTGGGCAGGCCCCGGTCAAGAAGTACAACCGGGCTCTGCGCGACTTGATCGCGGGCGGCAAGGCCGAGCTGGGCTGGGTGGTCTCCCACGAACTCCGGCTCGACGAGGCACCGACGGGCTACGAGCACTTCGACCACCGTGACAACGGCTGGACCAAGGTGGTCCTGCATCCCAACGGCTCCGGCTGACGGGCCGGCATCGGCGGCTCGGGGAGCGGTCCGCGTGACCGCGCTCGGGCTGCCCTCCTGGCGCACGAACGGGGCGGCGTACTCCGACGCGGTGTCGGTGTACGCCGCCCTGGGGTGGTACGAGGTGCGGGAGGCGGCCCGCGTTGTCATGGCGGTTACTTCGGGTCGTGGTTGAACTTCGAGGTCGACCAGAGGTAGCCGAGCACCGTGAGGCCCAGGCACCAGACGACGGCGAGCCATCCGTTGTTGCCGATCCCGGTGCCGAGCAGCAGGCCGCGCAGGGTCTCGATGGTGGGCGTGAACGGCTGGTACTGGGCGATCGGCTGGAACCAGCCCGGCATCGCGTCGATGGGGACGAAGGCGCTGGACAGGAGCGGCAGCAGGATCAGCGGCATGGCGTTGTTGCCGGCGGCCTCGGCGTTCGGGCTGACCAGGCCCATGCCGACGGCGATCCAGGTGAGCGCCATGGCGAAGAGCACGAGCAGTCCGAACGCCGCGAGCCACTCCAGGGCAGTGGCATCGGTGGAGCGGAAGCCGATGGCCACGGCGACGGCGCCGACGAGGACCACGCTGATGATCGACTGCAGCACGCTGCCGATGACATGTCCGACGATCACGGAACCGCGGTGGATCGCCATCGTGCGGAAGCGGGCGATGATGCCCTCGGTCATGTCGTTGGAGACGGACACCGCGGTGCCGACCACGGTGCTGCCGACGGTCATCAGCAGCAGTCCCGGGACGATGTAGGCGATGTACTGGGAGCGGTCCGGACCACCGCCGCCGATGCCCGCGCTCATGGTGTCGCCGAAGATGTAGACGAAGAGCAGCAGCAGCATGATCGGGGTGAGCAGCAGGTTCAGCGTCATGGACGGATAGCGCCGGGCGTGCAGGAGGTTGCGGCGCAGCATCGTGGAGCAGTCGCGTACGGCGAGGGCGAGAGAGCTCATCGGACAGCCTCCTTGGACTGGTGGGGGACGCCGGCGCCGCCGGTCAGGGCGAAGAAGACGTCGTCGAGGTCGGGGGTGTGCACGGTCAGCTCGTCGGCCTCGATGCCGGCGGAGTCCAGCCGGTCGAGGATGGAGCGCAGCTCGCGCTGGCTGCCGTCGCTGGGGATCTGCAGCGCGAGTGCCTCGTCGTCCCGGGTGACGGGGGGCAGGGTCAGGGCGGCGGACTGGTAGGCGGCCGGGTCGGTGAAGCGGAGCCGGACGTGTCCGCCGGGGATGAGCCGCTTCAGCTCCTCGGCGGTGCCCTCGGCGGCGATCCTGCCGTCGTTGAGCACGGCGATGCGGTCGGCGAGTTCGTCGGCCTCCTCCAGGTACTGGGTGGTGAGGAAGACCGTGGTGCCGCCGGAGACGAGCTCGCGGATGATCCGCCACATGGTGTGCCGGGAGCGCGGGTCGAGGCCGGTGGTCGGCTCGTCGAGGAAGATGATCCGCGGTTTGCCGACCAGGGTCATGGCGATGTCGAGGCGGCGCTTCATGCCGCCGGAGTAGGTGGAGGCGGGCTTCTTCGCGGCCTCGGTGAGGTCGAACCGTTCCAGCAGTTCTGCGGTGACCTGCCGCCCCTCGCGCTTGGACAGGTGGTGCAGGTCCGCCATGAGGAGCATGTTCTCCTCGCCGGTGATCAGACCGTCGACGGCGGAGAACTGTCCGGTGACGCCGATCGCGGCGCGCGCGGCCTGCGCGTCGGTGGCGAGGTCGTGGCCGCCGACGTGGATCCGGCCACTGGTGGGGTCGGGGGAGATGAGGGTGGAGAGGATCTTGACGGCGGTGGTCTTGCCGGCACCGTTCGGGCCGAGCAAGCAGAAGATCGTTCCTTCCGGGACGGTCAGGTCGACGCCGTCGAGCACGACCTTGTCGCCGTAGGACTTGCGCAGCCCGTTCGCCGCGATGGCCGGGTTGGTCATGAGGAGCTCTCCCTTTTACAGGCTGCGGGCGGTGATGTCGCCGTGGGCGGTGGTCGCGTGGATGTCCAGGCCGGCGGTGCCTTCGGCGTTCTTCAGCGCGTTGTGGATCCGGCCGTAGGCGGTGCCGGCGTCCAGGGAGGCGGAGACCCCGGGGGCGGCGCCGATCGAGATCTCGCCGTGCTCGGTGCGCAGGGTGACGGTGCCGCGCACGGCCTCGGCGATGTGGATGTCGCCCTTCTGGGTGCTGATCTCCGCGGGGCCGCCCAGGCGACCGACCGAGACGTCGCCGGCCTGAAGGGTGAGGCGGGCGTTCGCGGTCTCGTCGAGCTTGACCGAGCCCTGCGCGCCCTCGTAGTCGACGTCGCCGAGCCGTCCGACGCCCCGGAACTCGGCGGCGGCCGCCTTCGCCTCGACACGGGAGCCGGCGGGCAGATGGACGGTCACCTCGACGGATCCGGAGGCGCCGAGGATCCGGTTCTTCGCCGGTGAGGCCTCGATCCGCAGAACACCGTCGCCGTATTCGACCGTGGTCTGCTCCGCCGCCTTCACGTCGCGGCTCTTGGAGGCGTCCGCGGGCAGGATCTCGACCATGGAGTCGGCCCGGTCGGCGGCGATGAACCGGATGTGTCCCGCGGGGATGTCGAGGACGGCCGAGACCGGGGCGGGGGTGTCGAACCTCTGCATGGTGCTCTCCTTCTTCTGCATCGTGCGCTCCTTTGGACCGCTGTTTCCGACGCCAGAAACGCTACGTTGCATTCACTGAAGTGGCAACGCATCTGTTGCGTAAGAATGACATCAATGCAAGTGAAGGCCTAGAAATCGTTGCAATGGTTCGGAATCTAATGCAACAACCCTCACTTTGGTCGTTGCAATGGATGGAAAGTGAACGCTATAGTGGAGTCACCACGGACCACGAAGGAGACCCGCGATGCCGGGAGGCAGACTCACCCAGCAGGAACGCCAGCAGATCGCGCTGGGACTGGCCGACGGCCTCGCCTACGCGGAGATCGCCAGACGCCTCGACCGCCCGACCTCGACCATCACCCGCGAGGTCATGCGCAACGGCGGCCCCGCCGGCTACCGCGCCGACCTCGCTCACCGCGCCACCGAACACCGCGCCCACCGCCGCAGACAGACCGCGCCCCGGGACTCGACGACGCCCCCGCAGCCCTACGGGCGTGACGCCGAGGCGGTGCGCGAGTACGAGGAGGTGTTCACCACCGTCCTCATACAGTCCGGCACGCCCAAGATGATGGCCCGGGTGATGGCCTGCATCTGCCTCAGCGACACGGGCAGCGTCACCGCGTCCGAACTCGTCCAGCGTCTCCAGGTCAGCCCGGCGTCCGTCTCCAAGGCGGTCGCGTTCCTCGACGAGCAGGGCATGATCCGCCGGGAACGCGACGAACGCCGCCGCGAGCGCTACATCGTCGACGACGACATCTGGTACCAGTCGATGATGGCCAGCGCCCGCAGCACCGCCCAGCTCGTCGAAACAGCACGGCAAGGCGTCGACATCTTCGGCCCGGGCACCCCGGCCGGCACCCGCCTCGAGAACATCGCACGCTTCCTTGACTTCGTCTCCGAGAGCATCACCCGCGCCGCGGAGCAGGCGCGCGAAGTCCTCCACACGAAACCCGAATCGACCTCGGGCGGCGCGGCGGAGCCGAGTTCGGATCGCTGATGGACAGCCCCTCGCCTTCGTCGGCGTCGCCGACGCGTCCATCTGCCACGGCCGCCGCACCGACCAGGACGGCGTCTAGTGCTTGCGCCGGCGCCCTGACGCCCGTGGCCTCGGCTCGGCTCTGCGGGAGCCGGCGGTGATCTCCTCGGAGTCGAGTATGTGCTCGCCGTACAGGTCCTCCAGCCAGTTGGCCTGGTAGAGGGTGTCGAGGTAGCGCTCACCGAGGTCCGGGGCGATGGCGACCGCGGTGAGACGGCGTGAGTCGTGCCGGGCCAGCCAGTCCATCGCGCCGCTGACCACCGTCCCGGTGGAGCCGCCGAACAGGAACCCGCGTCTGGCCAGGCGGTGGCAGGTCCGGATGGTGTCCGCCTCCTCGACCCTGATGACCTCGTCCACGTAGGATTCGTCGAGCAGGGGCGGGGGCATGCTCATGCCGAGGCCGGGAATCATCCGGCGGCCCGGCTCGCCGCCGAAGCTCACCGAGCCGACGCTGTCGACCGCGACGATCCGCACCGGCCGGTGCCAGTGCCGGAAGAACCGGGCGCAGCCCATCAGGGTCCCGGTCGTGCCCGCACCGATGAACAGCACGTCCAGCCGCGGGAAGTTCTGGGCGATCTCCGGGGCGGTCCTGCGATAGTGCGCCTGCCAGTTGCCGGGGTTCGTGTACTGACTGAGCCACACGTACCGGTCGTCGGATTCGCACAGCGCGCGTACGTAGTCGATGCGGGCGCCGAGGAAGCCTCCGTTGGCGTCCAGATCGGCGATGATGTGGACCTCGCTGCCGAGAGCCTCCATGAGCAGTCGGGTGGACAGGTTGCAGCGGGAGTCCGTCACGCACAGAAACCGGTAGCCCTTGCTGGCGGCGATCATGCTGAGCGCAACGCCCAGGTTTCCCGAGGACGACTCGACCAGTACCGAGTCCGGCTTCAGTATTCCGTCCTGCTCGGCGGTCTCCACCATCTCGATCGCGGCCTTCAGTTTGATCGAGCCGGCGAAGTTGAAACCCTCGCACTTCAGGTAGAGGGAGCGCCCGAAGATCGACTCGAGGTCGACGTAGAGCTGGCTTTCGTTGAAGGCATAGGGAGCGGAGATGACGGGCACGGTGGCCTCCTGGTGCCGGAGCCGAGGGGACAGGCGTTCAGCCGTATCGGCGCAGCTCGTGGAAGAAGTGGTCGATGAGGTGGAGGTGTCCGGCCAGCGCGACTTCGTCGTAGACGTACTTGCCGACTGCCAGGTCGAGAACGCCCAGCCCGAACGGCGAGAAGACCACTGGCCGGTCGGCTGGGGGGGTCACGCGCCCGGTCATGACGTCGTTGAGGGTTCCGTCCAGGAAGTCGCGGTTCCCGGTGAGCTGCTCGACCAGGTGGGGGGAGGTGTCGGCTTTGAGGCAGTGCTCGACGTCGTCGACGAAGTTGGCCGACTCGAGCAGGATCTCGGGGGCGAGGTCCCGTAGGGACACGTGCAGGACCACGGGATGGTGGCTGAACCAGGCCGGGTCGGTGATGTGGGGCTTTCCGGCGATGGTGGCGAAGACCACCAAGTCGCTGGAGCGGATCAGCTCCTCGGCGGTGTCGTGGACGGTGACCCGACCGGTGTCCTCCGCGCTGTCCGCCTGCCGCAGATAGCCGCAGAAGCCGGCGGTGCTGTCCGCGGAGAGGTCGTGTACGCCGACGCTCTCGAACGTCCAGCCGGTGCCGGTCAGGAAGGTGTGGATGTAGCGGGCGATCAGACCGGTGCCGATGAATCCGACCCGGGCGGGGCGTGGTCTGCCGCGGCTGAGCCAGTCGGCCGCCAGCGCGGCGGACGCCGCGGTCCTGGTGGCGCTGATGATGGAGCTCTCCATGCAGGCGAAGGGGTACCCGGTGTCATGGTCGTTGAGGATGAGCACCGCGGAGGCCCTGGGCAGTCCGGCTTCCACGTTGGACGGAAAGCTGGAGATCCATTTCAGGCCGTCCACGTGCACCGACCCGCCGATGGAGGCCGGCAGGGCGATGATCCGGGACGTGGGGCGGTCGGGGAAGCGCAGGAAGTACGACGGCGGATTGACCGAGTCCCCCGCGCCGTGCAGCCGGTAGGCGATCTCGATCAGTTCCATGATCTGCTTCTCGCGTCCACGGAGCGCCTGCTGCACCTGGGCGCCAGGGATGACCGCGAAGGTCGGCGCCGGGGCCCCGTTCGAGGTGGACTGCTGGGTGGCGGGGGAGGGTGTGCGGGTCATCGCCGGCTCGCCTCCGGGGTCGGGTATCCGTCGGTCAGGCGCCGGGGGTCGGCCATGGCGACCAGCACCTCGCGCTCTCCGCTGAATGCCTCTCTGCTGTGTGCGGTGCGTACGTTGTCGACGAGCATCAGGTCGCCGTCCTGCCAGGGCTCACGTCGCGTGTGCTCCTCGTAGGTTTCGTTGAGCATGCGGACGATGTCCTCGCCGACCGGGGTGCCGTCCCCGAAGCGGGTGTTGAACGGCAGCCCGTCCTGGCCGTAGATGTCGACCAGGTACTCGCGGACCTCCGGGGCGAGCGTCCACTCGTTGAGGAAGGCGATCTGGTTGAACCAGCAGCGGCGCCCGGTGAGGGGGTGCCGGACCACGGCACTGCGGACCTGCCGGGTGCGCAGGGAGCCGTCGGACTGCCACTCGAAGTCGATGCCGTGTGCGCCGCAGTAGCGCTCGATGGCTTCGGGGTCCCCGGTGCCGAACGACTCCTCCAGCGAAGCCCCGATCTCTTCATTGTAGGAGCGCGTCAGGAGCCAGCCCTCACGTTCGAACCGCTCCGTGACCGCGCTGGGCAGCGCCTGCAGTACTCGCTCCGCGTCCGCCACCGCGGTCGCCCCGCCCTCGCCGGGCGCGGTCAGGCACGCGAACAGCATCAGGCCGGGAACCTCCAGCGTGTAGCTCAGTTCGTGGTGCATGCACATCGGCTGGTTGGCCGGCCAGGTGGCGGAGGAGTACAGCCCGGGGCCGTAGGACGTGCGCGGTGCGAAGGCCTCCGTCTCGGTCATGAGGTCACCGGCCAGTGCCGCGAAGACGGCGCGGACCTGATCCGCGTCCCGCAGCCCCAGCCCACGGACGAGGACCGCCCCGTGTTCGGTGATCTGCGCGCGCAGGGTGTTGCGGTACTCGGCAGCCCAGCCGGAGGCATCTGCGGGGGTTTCCACACGGATGATCGGAGGCTTGTCCGGTTCCAGCTCCACCTCGAGCACGGGGGCCAGGGATGAGGAGGACGACATCTGCTTTCCTTTCGGTTGCCGCTCAGGAGGCTCGTGGAGGCTCAAGAGGACGCGAGTAGTTCGGCTGTTCCCAGGACGGCCTGTGCTGCTTCGTTCGGCCTGGTGCGGAGGAAGTAGTGGCCGCCGTCGGCGAGTTCGTGCAGGTCCACGTGGTCGGCCAGGTGCTCCCAGTCGCGGTACCGGTCGCGGAATCCGGTCGTGTAGGGGTCGTCCGCGGCGATGACCACGGTGACCGGAACGGAGAGCCTCACGGCCGGCGGTCTTTCGAGGGCGTCGGCGAAATAGCGGTGGGCGGACACGCAGTCGTGCCGGTAGGCGGCACCGAGATGCTCGGCGTGCTGGGCGCTCAGCTCACCCAGCTCGGTGTAGCCGCTGTCCGTGGTGAGGTCTGCGGCGATCTCGGCGCTGCTCCGCCGCGTGAGTTCGGTGACCGCGGCACGCCGGTCGGCGGCGGTGCCGAGCATCTGGGCGCCGATGAACACCCGCGGGACGTCGATTCCCCGTTGCCGCAGTCTGCGCGCCGTCTCCAGGGCCGGCGCGGCTCCTGAGGAGTGGCCCCAGAGGACCACCCTGGTCAGCCCGCGCCGCACGATCTCGGTGACGACCTGCTCCGCGACCTGCGTCATCGGCGCGAACGGCTCGTCGTGGGCGGCCAGGTCGTGACCGGGCAGGTCCACGGCGTAGACCGAGGTCCCGCTGCCCGTCAGGGCACGCGCCATCAGCCGGTAGTTGACAGCGTTGCCGCCCGCGTACGGGAAGCACACGAGGGCGGACTCGGGTACGCCGTCCTGCACGGACAGGGGCTGCAAGAGCTCCGCCTGCTGCTGGGCCGTGCCGTCGAGCAGCGCGGCGAGATCGGCGAGCACAGGATTGCGGGTGATGTCCTTGAGGGAGACCGCACGGTCCAGTGCGATGGTGAGCTTCACGGCCGACAGCGAGGTGCCGCCGGAGTCGAAGAAGTGGTCCTGCCTGCCGATGTGGTGCTCGGGGATGCCGAGCAGCTCGGCCCAGGCGGCCGCCAGCTTCCGCTCGGTCGGGGTACGGGGCAGGTGATGCTGCTCCCCGCCGGTGTCGCGGCCCGGTCCCGTCCCGGCCTGTTCGGCCAGCGCGGTCAGGGCCTTCCTGTCGACCTTCCCGTTGCCGGTCAGCGGCAGGCCCTGCTGCCAGTGAAAGGCGGAGGGGACCATGTAGCCCGGCAGCGCGGCACCGAGCGCCTGGCGCAGTTCCTCCACCTGCAGGCGCCGGCCGGTGTAGAACGCGATGAGGTGCTTGCTGTCGCCGGCCCGTTCGGCGACGACGACCGCACCGTCTCGCACCCCGTGAACCCGCAGCAGGGTGTTCTCGATCTCCCCGATCTCGATACGGAAACCACGGATCTTGATCTGGCTGTCCCGGCGGCCGAGGAACTCCAGCTTGCCGCCCGGGTGCCAGCGCCCCCAGTCACCCCCCAGGTAGAGCCGCTCGCCCGGCCGGTACGGGTCCTCCAGGTAGGCGGCACGGGTGCGTTCGGGATCATTGATGTAGCCGCGCCCGACGCACACCCCGGAGAACGCGATCAGCCCGGGAGCGCCCAGCGGCACCAGGGACAGCTGCTCGTCGACGACGTAGACGCGCACGTTGTTGACCGCATGTCCGAGCAGCACCCGGTCGCCGTCCGGCACGCCCTCCATGATCTCGTGATTGGTGTCGTCCGAGGTCTCGGTCAGTCCGTAGGCGTTGACCAGCTTGATCCGCGGCTGGAGCCTGAACCAGCGCTCGATCAGCTCGTGCTTCAACGCCTCGCCGGTCACCGACACACACCTCAGATCGGGCAGGGCGCGTGGGTGCTGCTCCAGGTACGACACCACGACCTCCAGGTAGGAGGGCACGACCTGGACCACTGCGGCGCGGCCGCGGACGACGGTGTCGACGAACCGCTCCACGTCGACGATCGCCGCCTGCTCGACCAGCAGGGTCTGCCCGCCCACCAGCAGGGGGGCCAGCAACTGCCACAGTGAGATGTCGAAACACTGGGGGGCGGTCTGGGCGACCACCTGCCCCCGATCGATGCCCAAGTCGTCGATCTTGGCGAACAGATGGTTGAGCATGCCCGCGTGTTCGCACATCGCCCCCTTCGGCTCGCCGGTCGAGCCGGAGGTGAAGTAGATGTAGGCGAGCTGATCGGCCTCGACCTCCACCCCGGGATCAGTGTCGCCGTGGCCGTCCGCGCACGCCGCCTCGATCGGAAGCCGCTCGATCCCCGGCAGGGTGGCCAGGGCCTCGTCGAGGTTCTTCGTACTGCCGGGCTCGGTGAGCACCAGCTTGCACCCGGCACGGGACAGGGTCGCCGAGATACGGCCGGCCGGGAAATGCGGCTCGATCGGCAGGTAGACGCCTCCGGCCTTGAACACCGCCAGCACCGCGGTGAGCCAGTCGAGATTGCGTTCGGTGACCACCGCCACCACGGCTTCCCGGTCGAGGCCCTGCGCCAGCAACGCCCGCGCCAGCCGGTTCGCGCGCGCATTGAGCTCCCCGTACGTCCACGCCCGATCGCCGTGCACGGCAGCGACGGCCTCCGGATGCTCCCGCGCCCGCTGCTCGAACAGCTCGTGTGCCCGCATCCGAGGCAGGTCCCGCCGGGGTCCCGCGAGCCCCTCGAGCTGGTCATGCACCTCTTCGGCCGACAGCAGGCTCTGACGGGTGTGGTCGGCGTCCGGATCTGCCGTCATCAAGGCCAGCGCGGTCAGGTGGTAGCCGCAGATGCGGTCCGCGGACTCGGCGTCCAGCACCTGCGTGCGGTACCGCAGCCGCAGCACCGGCCGCCCGTCCCGGTCACACCAGCCCACGTCCAGCGCCGCGTCGTCGACCAGGCCGCCCTCACCTCCCGCGGGGTCGAACACGACCTCGTACGACGGCCCGGTCGTCCCCGACTCCCGGCGCAGTTCGTCCACCGGGTACTCGCGGTGCGCGAGCAACTCCGACTCGATGTGATGCGCGCTCGACACCAGCAGGCGCCACGACCCGGACGGGACCGTCAGACGGCACGGCAGCGGCCCGCGCCCCGTCCCGGCGACGTGGTAACCCGTCACCACGTCCCGCTCACCCGAGAGCGCGGCGAGCACCTTGGCGTGCGCGGCCAGCAGGACGGCGCTCAGCGGCACCTGAAGGTGCCGCGCCAGGTCCCGCACCTCGGCCGCCACGTCGTCCGGCACCGGCGCCTCGTACTCGGCGACCCCCGCCACCGGCTCCGCCACCCATCGCGGAACCGCGGTGAAGCCACCGGCGGTCAGCACACCGCTCCAGAACTCCCGGTCAGTCTGCACGTGCACTCCCATCGGAGGGGCTTCCTCATTTCCCTGCCACGGCGGGGTCGTCCGCCGTGGACGTCAGTGCCGGCGATGCCGATGCGATGCCACGGATTCCTGCGGGGGCATGCGTCATCTCGACGGCGGGGTTTCCGCCCCACCGTGCGTTCGAGGGGACTTCCTCGCCCTTCATGAGGAAGGAGTCAGGGGCCAGTGCGGCGCCGTCGCCCATGGTCACGCCGTAGTGCACCAGTGCGCCGACTCCGAGGGTGCAACCCGCACCGACCGTGATGTGGTCGGACTTGAAGGTGCCGTCCTCCTGGGAGTGGCACTGGATCTTCGTCCCGGCGTTGAGCGTGCAGTCGTCGCCGATGGAGGTGAGCGTCCGCTCGGTCACATGGCAGCCGTCGTCGAAGACCCTGCGGCCGATGCGGACACCGAGCAGTCGCCAGATGACGTTCTTGAAGGGGGTGCCGTTGAAGACGTTGAGGTATTCGTCCGGAACCTTCCACAGGCGCTCGTGCCACCAGAAGTACGGGTCGTAGATGGAGCACAACTGGGGGCGCAGCGAGCGGAATGAAGTGAGGCAGCGCTCCAGAAGGGTGAAATAGAGGGCGGTGAATCCGAGCGTGATCGCCAGGTATGCGGCGATCACCACATGTCCGATGACGCCGTACATGCCGACAGAAGCAAGTGCGAGCGCCGTCAGGAAGAAGGTGTGCAGCCACCGCAGGAGCAGGTGGAAAGCCATCGAGCGGAGGTTGTAGCGATTTTTCGAGGACAGGTTGCGATGTAGTTCGTCCCCGGTCCGCAGATGGTCGAAGCGGGAGTCGCGCTCCACCGACCGGGGAATCTCGAAGGGCGGCGAGCCGAGCAGCCCGACCCCTTCGCGGATTTCACCGTCGAGGGGAACCATCACCTTCGTTGCCAGTAGGCAGTTCTCACCGGTCCTGCCACCCACGGGATAAGCGATGTGGTTTCCCACGAAGTTGTGCGCTCCGATCGACACCCGGGACACCTTGAAGGACGTACTCGAGTAATCCGCATTGATGACGGAAAGCCCGTCGGCCACCATCGTTCCCCTGCCGACGGAAACGAGATACGGGGACTCGTGGTGCACATCCGTGCCGAAGTTGGAACCGGTCTGCTCCACCGATGACAAGTCGTATCCCAGGCCGCGAAGATAGGGGACGATGTAGGAGCTGTCACCGAAGAGCCAGGCGAAGAACTTGATGTTCGTGATGCGGGAGACCGCCTGGTGCGCGGCGTACTGGAAGCCGTAGAGCGGATAGACCTTGTCGGGCTTGACGGCAAGACCCACCAGGCGTGGGAGGGTGTACAGACCGGCGAGGCCCACGACCAGGAAGCCGAAGATCAGCACGGCGGACAGCGTCAACGCGTCGATCAGGAATTCCGACGGCGTGAATCCGTCCGTGTCCGGGTCCAGTCGGTCGCCCACCGCAGGAACCTCCACGAACAGCATGTACACGCCGCCGACAGCCAGCGGGATGTACAGGAAGAACAGCTGAAGCAGGGTGGCGAAGCCGAAGCTGGTCCGGCGCAGTGTGCCGCACCGGGCCGGCTCGACCCTCACATAGTCGATCTCCGTCGGCTGTGCCGGGACCCCGTGGTGGCGTTCGCCGTCCGGAATCACCTGGCCGCGGTACAGAGCCGATGCATGTCCGAGCTGCGCTCCGTCACCCATCGTGGTGTCGATGTCGAGCACGGTCTTCTCGCCGATGAACACGTCCCGGCCGAGCGTGACCCGGCCGGTCTGGATCTGGCCGGCGTGCGCCCGGTAACAGAGGAAGTGCGAGTCCTTGCGGATGACCGTGCCGGCGCCGATCGTGAGCAGGTCGGTGCAGACCGGGACGTGGCGGGAGAGGATCGTGACCCCCTTGCCGATCCGCGCGCCGAGCGCCCGCAGGTACAGCACGTACAGCGGATTCCCGATGAAGAGAATCATCGGGTTGGCGTGGAGCAGTACCTTGACGATCCAGAATCGCAGATAGGCCGGACTCCAGATCGGGAACTCGCGGGGCTTCCAGCGTCCGATGAGGATCCATTTGGCCACGACCGGGAACGTGCACACCACGACGAAGCTGATGCCGCCGAACACGAAAGACCGCGCGTACGTGTCGAAGAGTCCGGAACCGGTGGAAACCCACTCATAGCCTCGGGCGGCGACCAACCCGGTGACGAAGGAATACACCAGGAACACCAGCAGCTGGAGTGTTCCGCACAGGACATAGGCCGAGGTGCCGGCCGAGGGCGCCTTCGTCTCCGACATCACGGCCACCGACGGGGTTGTCGGCTGCGATACCGCGCCAGAAGCGGGATGGCCGTCCAGGAGAGCCGCGGCGAGGCTTCGGGTCGTGGGGTACCGGTAAATGTCCTTCATGGAGGCGGACGGCAGATCCGGCCGCTTTCTGATCCGTGCGCAGAACTGAGCCATGACCATCGAGTTGGCGCCGAGATCGTTGAAGAAGTGACTGTCGCTCGAAACCTGTTCGCTGCTCACGAGATCGGCGAGTACTTCGGCGAACTTCCTCTCCGTGTCCTGCGTGGCCGAGGCGGCGTCATCGGACACGGCGACCGCTGGTTCGTCGGGTTCGCACATCGTGACCTCGGCAGACTTCTCCGCCATTCGAGCTCCTCGAAACAGATTTCGGCAACCATCGGCCAGTGGACGCTCCGGTGCCTCGGGCTCGGCCAAGTCCGAGCCGAGAGAGCCAGAAGCCACGAAGTCGCGCACTCTCACCTGATCACGAAACCACGCCTTTCAGTTTTATTCGCCAACCGTCGGGTTGCCACTCGGCTCGCGTCGCAACGTCCCGCCCGGCGCGCCCGGACCGGCGGGATTTCTTCTTCCGCGGGTGGGCCGACAAGTCACCCGGACGGAGGTTCACCCGTGAGGACGAGGGCTCGATCCCGTCCGCGACGTCCGGTTCGGTGCCACGGCGGTTTCCGGGGGAGATCCGGTGTCCGGGCCGCATCGGTTGCGTGTGCCGTGTACATGTGCTGCGCAGGTTGCGATGGCCGCGCATCCCGGCGAAGGCTGTGCTTTTGTGACGCCGTCTGTGCCGAAGGTCTGAGCAGGCACTCGCGTACGGCGAATTCACTCAGGTCGTCGGCGATGACCCGGACGGGACGCACAGCAGCGACTCCCGCGATCGCGACCCGTTTTCCTCGTTCCATGCGGGAAGAAGCGGATTCCGCGTCCGTCCAGGTTTTCGGCGGTGAAGGGAGGGGTAAACAGCGGTCCTCTCCGACGGCGAATCGGCGCGCCTCACGCCGTCCTTCCCGGATTCAGCACCCGGCACGAGGCGTCCCCGTGGCTCCCACCAGAGCGCCGTACCCATCATGGTCCCGGCACACATGGCAGTCTTTTCATTCCCGGCGCGGATGGCCGTTATTCGGCCCAGACCCATGGCCTGGAAAGCTTTCTAGGCTATCGACAACGCGGTGGGGTGTGCAAGATACGCCCCTGCGTGGCGGCCGGGGGTGTAACGGTGAGCGGCGGGGCGCCGGGACCACGCCGGCGCGCGCCCGTCCCGAGCGGTCCGGGCGTTCTCGACGGGTGCGGCGACCGCCCCTGGGTCGGCGGGAGGATCTTCCTTGCGCGGACGTCCGCCCGCAGGGGCCGGCCTCCCCTCTCGGATGATCCAGGACCGGTCGCCGCACGCCGGCACCGTCGGTGCGGCTGGCCCTCAGGCGCGGACCAGGGGTGTGTCTTGCTCAGGAGCGCATGAGGTGCTGTCCGTGAGCGTACGGACCGAGGCGCCCTCCCCGGGCGGGGCCGCCGTCGGTGGGGCGGGGGAGGTCCCAGGCGGTCGCCTCCGGCACGCGTCACGAGTTGACAAGCCGGGCGTCCCGTTTTTTGCCTTACGACCCGATCCGGTGGGGTACTCGGCCGTGAACCTACCTTCGGCACGATGAGGAGGCCGGCACCGTGGGAAGTGCGACGAAGGAACGCGAGGAAGCCGCGAAGCTCCCTGAGGGCGACGTGGTGCGCATCCTGCTGGAGCAGCATGCCCGGATCCGTGATCTGTTCGGCGAGGTGAAGAGTTCGCAGGGTGAGCAGAAGCAGGAGTACTTCGACGAGCTGAGGGCTCTGCTTGCGGTCCATGAGACCGCCGAGGAGATGATCCTGCGGCCGGTGACGGAGAAGACCGCCGGAGAGGCCGAGGCGGAAGCCCGCAACGACGAGGAGGCCGAGGCCAACAAAGTGCTCGCCCGGCTGGAGAAGATGGATGTCGGCAGTTCCGAGTTCGACGCGGAGTTCGCCGCCTTCGAACAGTCGGTGATCGACCACGCGGAGCACGAGGAGCAGGAGGAGTTCCCTGCCGTGCGGGCGGCCTGCGACGAGGACCGGCTCAAGAGGATGGGCACCAGGCTGAAAGCCGCCGAGAAGATGGCACCCACCCATCCGCACCCGAGCGCGGCCGGTTCGCGCGCCGCCCAGTGGATGACCGGCCCCTTCGCTTCGATGATCGACCGGGTGAAGGACGCACTCACCACTCGCTCCTCCCGCAGCACCTGAAGCGGCGTGCCCGGCGCTGCCCGCTGCGGCAGGCCGAGGGGGCTCCGGAGCGAGCAGGAGGCGATCAGCATGATCAAGGGCAGACCTGGTGAGGGGTGGACCTGCGGGACGGCGTACCGCGGTCTCGCCACAGCCCGTGACGCCCCGTGGCTCCACAAGCCAGGCGGGTGTGCCGAAGCCGAAGCCGTCGGCACACCGGGCTGCTGGACGGTCGGTGTGGCCGAGGAGGCCGACCCGTACTGCGTCTGCAACACGGGTGTCCGGTGCCGCGCGGGACGCCGTCCGCCGTGGCGCGGTGGTTCCGCCGGCAACGTTGAGCACGAGCAACGTGCACACAAGTGACGTGCAGCGGAGTGTGTCATGAGCGATGAACCAGGCGGCCGTGCCCGGCACGCCGCCGAGCGGACTCACCCGCCCGCCGGTCCCGGTCCGGTGCCGAGATCCTCGTCGAGGGCCGCGCGACGTCCGGTGAGAACGGGGTCGGAGCCGCGCACCGCCCGCAGCGCGCTGCGCCTGCGTGAGGCGCTCAGTGGTGTCTTCCTGGCCGTTTTCGCCGTGGGGGCCGCCCTGCTCTGGTGGTGGGCCGTCGAGTCCTCGGCCGGCTCGTCCCCGGGGCGCGGGGTGCTGATCGTGCTCGCTGCGATCTGTACGGCCCTGGCGGTGGCGGCGGTGTTGGATCTATGGGTCGTGGGACGCCGCCTGCGGCGTGAACGGGTCGGCCACGGCTGACCGGACGGCCACGACCTCGACGGTGGACGGGCACCGGAGAAGGACCGGAGACCCCACCGGGCCGGCGCGCAGAGCGGCGCGCCTGGCCGTGCACGCACATTCACGTCCCGACGGCGTGTCGGCACCGGGCCGTCCGCCGGCGCACCGGGCGTATGAGGGGCAGCCATCATGGGCGTCGGCGCACCGGGCGTGTGAGGCGCAACCGTGATGGGCGTCGGCCCGCCGGTGACGACCAGGGTGAGCAGGCGGTCCGCCGGTCGTACACGACTGCGCTTCGACGGCTGGATCGCGGGGATCGGCACGTCGTCCGGTACACGCGCGGTAGTTGGGTACTGGCCACGGGCGCCGTTCGGCCCATTCGCCGATGTGATGCTCGAGCGGCCGGACGGGCACCGCGTTCTGCTGGCCCCGACCCCGCTGATCGCGACGTTCGTCGCCGGTACCTATGCCTTCGACGAGGTGAGGGTCGTGCCCGTCAGGGTGGATGTCGCAGAGCAGGACTGGGCGGTCGAGGCGTCCACCCTGACCCTGCGCTTCACCACGGGTCGCAGAGGCCTCCCTGGATTCCTGCTCAGAGCCGTGCCCGCCCCGCTGGCGGCCCGTCCGGGATGGATCTCCTGTATGGCGGTGCTCGCCCGGGCACTGCCGGGTGTGCGGATCTGCGGCAGCGCGGGCGCCGGCCGGTACGAGTGGTACGGCGCGAAGGACCTGCATCCCGTCGTCGCGGCCCACGCGCGGTACGAGGGGGAGGACCTCGGGCTCCTCGCGCCGGTCGAACCGCCCGTCCGGTTCGGGTTCGGCTCGACTCCCCGGAGGCCGTGCGTCGTGCGCGTCACCACCACGGTGGCCCTGAAGCGCCAGAACGACACACTGCGCGGCGCCGCGTCGGCAGAACGCTGACCCGACGGAGTCCCGCGGCCCCCCTTCGTGCTTGATCGACAGCGGGAAATGCCCCGGATTGCTCCGGCGAGAAACAGACGTAGCGCAAGCTTGGGTCGTGTTCGCGGGCCACCTGCGAGAAGGTGGAGAGGAGAAACCGGGGCATGGTGCCCGACACGCCTCCTTCGCTCAGCCAGGTGACTCATGGCCTTCTTCGCACGGTTCACACACCGGCCGCAGCATTCACTCCAGGCCCCCGGTCTGGCGGGGGAGTGCGAGCGGATGCGGACGGAGGTCGAACAACTGCGGCACGCCGTCACCTCGCACGCCCTCGTCGACCAGGCCATCGGTGTCGTCGTCGTCCTGGGGAAGATCTCGCCCGAAGAGGCCTGGCGGGTCCTGAGGGACGTGTCCCAGCGCACCAACACCAAGCTCCGGCTCGTCGCGGAACACCTCCTCGCGTTCGCCCAAGGCGGCGAACTGCCGCAGGAGGAACGGGACGAGTTGAGGCGGGCCCTCGACCGATACCGGATCTCCTCCGGCACCGAGCGCTGACCTTGCCGACCCTCGGGGTCCCGGCGTGTCGAACGGCCGCTCGCGGGCACTGAGAGACGATGAGGTGTCCCCGCACAGGGAACGGCCGTGCCGGAGTGGAGGGGCTGCATGGAGCAGCGGGTCACACAGGTGAGGACCGGGGACGAGGCGACGGCGGCCGCATCCGACACCGCCACTCCCACCCGGCGTCACGAACACGCCGACGTGCGGCGGCGGATCCCCCGCACCGACGCCGTGCTGCGTGATCCGCGGCTGTCGCAGGCGGTGGTCCGGCTGGGATCGAACCTGGTGAAGACGGCGGTCCGGCAGGCGCAGGAACAGGCACGGGAGGGTCGCATCCCGCCCGAGCAGGTGGAGGACGCGGCGGTCGCCCTGCTGCCCCGTACCCCCGGCGGGCTGCGGCCGGTGATCAATGCCACCGGCGTCGTGCTCCACACCAACCTCGGCCGGGCGTCTCTGTCGGCCGCGGCCCGGCAGGCGGTTCAGGAGGCCGCCGGGCCCACGGACGTCGAGCTGGACCTGCCGACCGGCGTACGGGCCCGCCGCGGTCGTACGGCATTGAGAGCACTGTGCGACCGGGTGCCGTCCGCGGCCGCCGCGCATGTCGTCAACAACGGCGCCGCCGCTCTCGTGCTGGTGGCCACCGCGCTCGCCGCCGGCAAGGAGATCGTCATCAGCCGGGGCGAGATGGTGGAGATCGGGGACGGTTTCCGGCTGCCGGACCTGCTGGTGTCCACCGGGGCGCGGCTCCGCGAGGTCGGCACCACCAACCGCACCACAGCGGCCGACTACGCCGCCGCGATCGGCCCGGAGACGGGTTTCGTGCTGAAGGTGCATCCCTCCAACTTCCGTATCACCGGGTTCACCCGGGCCGCCGACGTGGGCGAACTCGCGGCGCTGGGCGCCCCGGTCGTGGCCGACATCGGCTCTGGCCTGCTCGCTCCCCATCCATCGCTGCCCGAGGAGCCCGACGCCGAGACCCAACTGCGGGCCGGTGCCTCACTCGTCACCGCGAGCGGCGACAAACTCCTCGGCGGGCCCCAGTGCGGACTGCTGCTGGGCGAAGAGGAGTTGGTCCGCACGGTGTCGCGCCATCCACTGGCGCGCGCCCTGCGCGTGGACAAGCTGACCCTGGCCGCGCTGGAGGCGACACTCACCGGCCCGCCGCCCCCGACGGCCACCGCTCTGGCCGCCGACCCGGGCGGGCTCGTGCGCCGTGCCGACCGGCTCGTGGCTGCTCTGAGCCGCGACGGCATCGACGCACGGGCCGTCGAGAGCCTGGCCACGGTGGGCGGTGGCGGTGCGCCCGGTGTGACCCTGCCGAGCGCCGCGGTCTCCTTGCCGGAGCCCTACGCCGCCGTCCTGCGTACCGGCGCCACCCCCGTGGTCGGTCGCCTGGAGGCGGGGCGGTGCCTGCTCGACCTGAGGGCCGTGCCCCCCGAGGACGACGAACGGCTCGCCGAGGCTGTGCGGGCGACCGCGGAGAGGCAGGCGTGATGCGGGTCCTGGCCACCGCCGGGCACGTCGACCACGGAAAGTCCGCCCTGGTCCGTGCGCTCACCGGGATGGAACCCGACCGCTTGAAGGAGGAGCGGCGCAGGGGCCTGACCCTTGACCTCGGGTTCGTGTGGACCCGGCTCGGCCCGGACGAGGAGCACATCGCCGTCGTCGACGTACCCGGCCACGAGAAGTTCGTGGCGACCATGCTGGCCGGCGTGGGCCCCGTGCCCGCCGTGCTGTTCGTGGTGGCCGCCGACCAGGGCTGGCAGCCACAGTCGCAGGAGCACCTCGCGGTCCTCGACGCGCTCGGGGTGCGGCACGCCGTGCTGGCGGTGACCCGCTCCGACCTGGCGGACCCCGAGCCCGTGCGAGCCGACGCCGTCGAGCGCATCGCCGACACGTCCCTGGGCAAGGTGCCGTCCGTCGCGGTGAGCGCGGTGACCGGCGCCGGACTGGACGAACTGCGCACAGAGCTGGACCGGTTGGCCCGCTCGCTGCCCGAGCCGCCCGCCGATGCGGACGTGCGCCTGTGGCTGGATCGCGCCTTCACGGTACGCGGCCACGGCACCGTGGTGACCGGCACGCTCGGCGCGGGCACGCTGCGCGTAGGCGACCGACTGGTGACGGGGGACGGATCGGCCGTCCTGAGGGTGCGTGGTCTGCAGTGCCTGCACGAGGAGCGGGCCGACGTCCGCGCAGTGGCACGGGTGGCGGTGAACCTCCACGGCTCCGTGGACGGCGCCGTGCGCCGGGGGCAGGTTCTGCTGACACCGGACCGCTGGCTGGTCACCGAGGTGATCGACGTCCGGATCGCCGGTGAACCGGCCCGCGAGCTGCCCCGCACGGTCGTTCTGCACATCGGCACCTGCGCCGTCGTGGCGGCCGTCCGTCCGCTGGGCGAGGACACCGCCAGACTGACGCTGCGCCAGGCACTGCCTTTGCGCGTAGGAGACCGGGCGGTCCTGCGGGAGCCGGGCGGCCGGCGTATGCCCTGCGGCGTGACGGTGCTGGATGTGCAGCCGCCGCGGCTGACCCGCCGTGGCGCGGGGCGGGCCAGGGCGGCCGAGCTGGCCGACATGACCGGCCGGCCGGACGGCGCCGGAGAACTGCGGCGGCGGCGACTCGTCCGCAGTTCCGAGCTGTCGGCGATGGGGGTGCCGGTGCCCACCATGCCCGTGGCGGGGGACTGGCTGGCCGACGAGGTCCACTGGGCGGAACTGCGCGAGCGCCTCGGGGCGGAAGCGGAGCGGTACGCCGAGCAGCACCCGCTGGAACCGGGCCTGCCGGCCGAGGCGGCACGCAGGCTGCTCGGGCTGCCAGACCGGTCCCTGGTCGACGCGCTCGCCGGCCTGCCGGGCCCATCCGAACTGGTGTGTAGGCAAGGCAGGTTGTACGGGCCCAGCAGTCTCAGACCGACCCTCCCGCCGCCCTTGGCGGCAGCCGTCGAGGCGGTACGGTGCGACCTGTCGCAGGCTCCGTTCCGGGCGCCGGAGGCGGATCGGCTGAAGGAACTGGGGCTCAACCGAAAGGCGTTGGCCGCCGCGGTCGCCGCGGGAGCGCTGCTCATGGTGACCGACGGGATCGTGCTGCTTCCGGAAGCGGGCGACCAGGCCGCGGCGGTGTTGCGGCGGCTGCCGCAGCCGTTCACGCTCAGCGAGGCCCGCCGGGCCCTGGACACCACTCGCCGGGTCGCCGTGCCGCTGCTCGAATTCTTGGACGCCAGGGGATACACGGAGCGAGTGGACGACCAGCGGAGGCGGTGCCGTTCCGATGCGGGGAGCGGAGGCGGACGGGAATCGAACCCGTCTATTGACCCTATTGCGACCTGAGAAGACTCCGAGAATCAGGGCAAATAGGTGACATTCGATGTCGCTCGCTGACGCTCAACGCTGCTGAGTCTGGCTCCGTTTGGCCGCGGCCAAGCGTCGGCGAGGCGGTCCCCCATGTCTCCCGGCGGGTGAGTGCAATAGACCGCAAACGACAGCGCCCCCGCGTGAGGCGGGGGCGCCGCGACCCATCACCCATCGCTTGGGGGACATGACGGGCTGGGCCGTTCATCGAGGGGGAGGGCAACCCCCGCTTACCCGCTCGACGTTGAGCCCGCGGCCGTCCGCCGCTGGCATCGCTCACCTACACGGAACCCTCACGCCGTCGCGGGAAAGCACATCGGTGCCCCGTTCGCCGACTTCGTGTGACAGCGGCCAGTTGAAATTCCCTATCGGCGGCCAGTTAGCGGGGAAGCATCTGGCCGCGGATGGTTACTGGGTGTGAAGAGTTGCCTATGCGACCCGCGTGAGATCCATGATCCAGTTGGTGCGCCAGGTGGTTCCACCGTCGTACGAGAACGCCTGCTCCCAGCGCGGGGCATCCGGATTATGGGCGGTCCACTGGAAGCGGACCTTGACCTTGTGCCCGCCGAGGACGTCGTCGCAGAAGAACTGACCGACGCCGTCGGTGAAGGAGCCCTCGACGTACGGGTCCAGGTGCCCCGGCCGACCGCTGGAGGCCCACCAGATCCGCCATACCTTTGCATCCGGGTCGAACTGCCGCAGCGTGAATCCCTCGAAGGAATCGGTCCAGATGCGGTCAACGTGCCCCAGCCCGCCGAGGATCGGCTCCGCGGTCGCCGTAGCGTCGAACTCGGTCCACTGCTCGCAGGCGAGGTCGGTGACGTCCACCAGCTTGCGGTTGCGTACCCGCCAGCGGCCGAAGATGAAGTCGAAGTCGGAACGTCCGTCGACAGGCACAGCAGAACTCACAGCGACAACTCCTGAGATGGTGTACTGCCGGCACGGTATGGGCAGCGGAAACAATACGTTCTGCGGCTGGCCGCAGGGGCAACATCTTGATCAAGAACTCGTCACGGAACGTGACCGGCCAACTGGCCGCACGTGGGGAAAGGGTTTTCGATCTTGCGGGAGGTAGGTTCGAGGGCGCGCCACGACGGGAGGGCGCTCGCAATCCGTGTGCATTTGGACGTCAGCCCCGGCGGCGCTCGCCCCGGGCATGGCCTCGGTTGTGCGCTCCTCGCCGGGCTTGATCGGCTTGTCGCAGCGTGCGCAGATGTTCATCGGCGGCCCTCCCGGATCAGGCGGCGCAGCGCGATATGCGTCTCGCAGCTGCCGGCGTCGTCGGCGCAGTGCTCGCACCGGTTCACCTGCGTGTGGTCGAAGAGTGCGCGGTATGCGGCGTCTGCGGTGCAGGGGCGGCAGCCACGTGGGAACGCGGTGACATGACTGCCCCCAACCCGGATGCGGCGCTCGCCGAGGTCGACGGCCGTCTCGGCGGTGAGGGTGATCCTGCACCAGACGCACTCGGCACCGCGCTGCTGCTGCTCGCTCAGGTCGCCTACGCCCGGAAGGGGTAGCGCTGCTCTCCCCCCAGGTGGGGCGGTGTCTGTACGCTCTGGCATGTCGACTCCAACCAGTCGGCGCCATGCCCCCGAGGCCGTGCCAGGCCGAGGGGGCTTTCACATGCTGTGACCATACGCCAACTTAGTACCTCTTAGCACGTCCTCAGACGGACTAGGTAGATCTATGCCAGGCTAGGCTGTCCTCTTACGGTCGATGCATGATCGAGCTTGACCGGGACGCCATGACGCCGATGTACGCGCAGCTCGCCAACGTGCTGCGCGACCGCATCCGGCGCGGCGAGATCCCGGTGGGCCGGCGTCTTCCTTCCCAGTCCGAGCTGGAGGCCGAGACTGGAGGCGTGGTGTCGCGGCGGACCATCAAGAGCGCGCTCGAGCTACTTGCGGCCGAGGGATTGGTGCAGGGCGTGCAGGGCAAGGGCGTGTTCGTGATCGCCCTGCCGCCGCCCGAGTGACTCCGGACATGACGAAAGCGCCTCCTTCCACGCGAAGGCGGAAGGAGGCGACGTCATGCGTACTCGCGGCGGGGTGGAATGAGGCCGATCGACAACAGACCGCCGTTGCCGTTGCTCGGGCTGGGATCGGGCGCGCCGTTCCGCCGGCAGACCAGGGCGTCAGGGTCCCAGCTCGGCGCCTGTAGTGAGTATCCGTCCGGGCAGTCCGGTCCGGGCGGGCCTTGCTCACCGCACGGGCCGCCGGGAAGGACGGATCGACCGGGTTCACGATTGAGCAGCGGACGCAGGTGGTAGGCCCAGAGCGCGTCCTGATCCACATGGGACGATTGCCCGCATCCGGGTGCGGCGCAGCCGATCGATGCGCGCGACGCGCAGGTCGCGCTGCTGGACCTTGCCGTGGAGGCGTGCCCGTTCTGCCGGCCCGACACGGAGCTCGGAATCCTCGACTGACCCACAGCGCCGAGCGGGGACATGCGCGCCTCGCGCGGCCGCGCGAGGCCGCTCAGGTGGTGGGCTGCTCGGTGACGTTGAGTTCGGCGCGCAGTTCGGCGCTGTCGTGGGTGCGGAGGGTGGCCCACCGCAAAGCGAAGCGCCGCACGCGGGCGATGACGGCCCGCTGCGCCTCGATCTCCCCCTCGAGGACGGCCTCCCGCTTGATGGCCTTGTTGGCGCGGTCGTTCTCCGAGCGGAGCAGGTCCCGAATGCGCTCGAGCTCGACCTCGGCCTGCTCGGCACGGTTCCGGGCTGCTTCCATGCCCTCATCGGCCATGTCCCGGGCGGCAACGGCCCGATGCTTGGCCCTGGTTTCCGTTTCGAGCTGCTCGAGCAGGGATTCGCAGGCTCGGTAGTTCTCGCGGACGGCGTGACCAGCACGCTCCAGCCGGTCGTACAGGGCGTCGAGGGCGTCGCTGTCGATAGTGTCGACCGTGTGGCGGTCGGCGCTCTTCGGCTTCTTGTGCGGAGTGGCGCCGATCGCCTGGTCGTACCAACACGTGGACCCCTCCGGTCCCAGCTTGGGCCCGACGTGGTTGGTCGGGTGCCCGGCCGGGCGGGTGCAGCGGAGCGGTTCGCGGTCCCCGGCGGCGAGCGTGGCAGTGCAGACGTCGCTCATGTGGTGGTGTCCTTCCGGGTGCGGAAGCGGGAGTAGATGCGGGCGCGGATGGGGCCTCGGGCCCACGAGGGACCGATACGGCGGCGTACGGCCGGGGCGGCGAGGGGCATGCCGGCCGTGAGGATGACGACGGCGACGAACGCGAGGACAGCGATCACGTGTTGTTCCTCTCTGTGCGCGTGGGCGGCCGTAACCGGGTGCGGCGGCGGTCATGCGGCTGTCTGGTCTGGATGGTCGGTCATGAGGCGGAGGTGTCGGGGGTCGTTGTCCCAGTGCCACCCGTCGAGGGCGTGTTCGAGGTCGGCGCGGTGTTGGGCTTGCTCGTCGGGTGTCCATCTGGGGACGTAGTGCAGCGGTTCGGGTGGTGGCGGTTTAGGCGGCAGAGCGTCGCCGAATGTGCCGGTGGGCCACTGCTCGGCCATGAGGCGGTGGTATGCGGCCATGCGCTGTGCCTCTCGTGGTCGGTGTGGGCGCGCTCGCATCCGTGGCAGAGGTCGCGGACGGGGCGGATGAGGGGGATGTGGCATTCGCGGCAGCGGCCGAACGCGGGCGCGGCTGCGGGCTGCTCGGCCGGCGCGGTGTCCGCCGGGCCTTCACCCCTCGAGGACTCGTCGTCTTTCGCTGCCTCGCCGGCGTGCGTCTGTGGCTTGGGTGAGTGATCAGCCGAGTCGTGCTCAGGGAGTGGGTCCCTACCGTAGGTAGGGGGTACTTGGTAGACCCCCGCCGCGGACGCTGTCCGGAAGGCGTCCGCGGACGCTGTCCGGGTGAGTGCGGCGACGAGCCGCTCCTTCTCCAATTGGCGGGCGCGGCGCTGCCGGGTGTCGGTCATGTGATGGATGTGAGCCGCCCAGTCAGGGCGGCCGGTGGGGATGAGCAACTGGTAGACCGTGGACGCGTTCGACCGGCGCTTCCGGGTAAGCAGCCCAACCCCCATGAGCACCTTGACGGCGCGTGTGACGGTCTCCTGTGAGCGGCCGGACAGGGTGGCGAGGGTGTCCCGTGCGGGGAACGCGTTGGAGCCGTCGGCGTCGGTGTACGTCGCGATCCACATGCCGACCGCGGCGGCGCGCGCGACCTCGGGGATGGTCCGGCCGACGCGCAGCACCTCGGCCCGTAGGGCGTTGGTCCACGCGTTGCGGACGGACTGCACGCGGTCGTCAGTGCTCAACTCGAGGCTTCTCTAGTGATGTTGCGGAACCGATCTGGCAAGGTCCGGTCGGCCCGGGGCGCCCGCTGTACGGCCGCCCCGGACGGTGGGCGGCTAGCGGACGTACTCGTCGCGGCGGGCCTGCTCCTTGCGGCGCCGGTGCTCCTTCAGATCGGCGTCGGTGTGCTTGTTCGCCGTGACGTCGAGGAGGGCGGCGTCCGGGCGCGGCGAGCGCTGCCGCCGTCGGTCATCCGCTGCCGTCCGGGGCCTCGAGGAGGCGGACGCCGCGCCGCTTCAGGATCTTGCGGCGCTGGTTCTCGCTCAGACCGCCCCACACGCCCCACTGTTGCCGGGTTTCAAGGGCCCATTGTCCGCACTGCTGCTGTAGCGGCCAGCCGTGGCAAACGGCGGGATCTCGCCGACCGTGACGCGCTGCTGCGGGAACTCCTCGTCGACCGTGACCTCACCGCGGCGGACCGACTCGGCGATGATCTGGAGCTGCCCGAGATCGAGGTTCGTCCACTTGCCCGAGGGCCGGTTGCGGTTGTCCTCGAACTGCTCGACGGTGACGCCGAGGCCCTCGAAGTGGGCGATGCAGTCGGCGGTGCGCTATGACAGAGGCTTGTCGCCCTGCCCGTTCTCCACGGAGTTCGTGGTGATCCTCTTCGCCTGCTCGCGGAACCTGGTCTTCAGCGGGCCGAGGAAATACGACGGTCCTCCCTCGCCGGGTGCTTCCCGCTTCCAAGCGCGCTGCACGCTCACGGTGTTCCGGTGCAGGTTGACGTCCGTGACTTGAAGCGCTGTTGCCTCGCCCCACCGCATTCCGGTGCCGACGAGCCAGTCCGCGAGGTCCCGGGCATGAGGATCCGCGATCTCGGCTGCGATACGCGCGTACTCGTCGTGCTCGGGGAAGCACATTCTTCATCGATGCCATCGTCGACTCGGGGCAGCCGCGTCCCTCGGCAGCAGCTCTTGGACCGCAGCGGCGGCTCAGCCTCGACGGCCACCTGAACGATTCTCGACAGCAGCCCATGACGGTTCGCGATGCTCTTCGGGCGCGACTTGCGCCGCTTCCACTTCTGCGGGTCGTCCGCATCGCGCTCGCCGGCCTCTTCCGCGCGCACCCAGTCCTGTACGTCATCCGCAGTCAGATTGCAGATGGTGGCGTCGACAACGCGGCCAGCGGGCTCGGTGTGGCGGATGATCGAGAAATGGTTGTCCACGTCGCGGTGGTAGTCCCCGCGGGTCCGCTCGGCGATGCCGGTAAGGCGATCGATGCAGCGGTGCGCCCAGTCGGCGAGAGGCATATCGCCCGGCTGGACCGGCTCCTCGACGAAGCCCTTGCCCTTGACCTATCCGGGCGGCCACTGCTGGCCGTGTGCGTCGACGAGTCTCTTGAACTGCTCGGCCGACTCCTCGTCGCCGAACTTCTCGCCCTCCCAGTCGCCGCCTCGGCCGCCTTGGAGCCAGCGGACTTGGTAGATCGCGGTTCCGTCCTTGCGTTTACGCGGTCTGATGCTCGCCATGAGGGGGAGGGTAGGGGAGTGGAGGCAGTCTCGTTGGGCCCATGTTTGGCCGGGCTTTGCATTGTTGCGGCTAGAGAGCGGAGGCGGACGGGAATCGAACCCGCCTGCCCGAGATCCTCGGGCACCTCGGTTTTGAAGACCGGGAGGGCCACCAGGCACCCACACGCCTCCACCGCTGGTGAGGCTACCCGAAAGGCTCCGCAGCACTCGTCGGCCACACCGCCGAGTCGACACGGCCGTGCGATCCCGGACAAGACCGGGCCGAGATCCCGGACGGGACCGGATCGCGACAGGTTCGACGAGGCCGTACGGCGATCCCCCTCCACGCACGGCGCACAGCTGTGCGGCCGCACCCGACACCCCCTCCTGGAGACCCCGCAATGACCACCACGCGCGAAACACCCGTACGGCTCACGCAGTTCGCCCACGGAGGCGGGTGCGCCTGCAAGATCCCGCCCGGTGAGCTGGAGGACGTGCTCGGCGGACTGACTCTCTCGCCCGCCTCGGGCGACACGCCGCTTCTCGTCGGTCTGGCCACCGGCGACGACGCGGCCGTCGTCGCCCTGCCCGCCCAGAAAGGTGCCCCCGCCCAAGCGGTGGTGTCCACGGCCGACTTCTTCACCCCCGTCGTGGACGACCCGTACGACTGGGGCCGCATCGCCGCCGCCAACGCCCTCTCCGATGTGTACGCGATGGGCGGCCGCCCTGTGCTCGCCGTCAATCTTCTTGCCTGGCCCCGCGACGTGCTCTCCTTCGACCTGGCCCGCGAGGTGCTGCGCGGCGGTCTGGACGTGGCCACCGAGGCCGGCTGCCATGTGGGCGGCGGGCACAGCGTCGACGACCCGGAGCCCAAGTACGGCATGGCCGTGACGGGACTGGCGGACCCCGCGCGGCTGCTGCGCAACGACGCGGGCCGGCCCGGAACGCCGCTGTCGCTCACCAAGCCCTTGGGCCTGGGCGTGCTCAACAACCGGCACAAGGCCACGGGGGAGCGGTTCGAGCAGGCGATCGCCACCATGGTGACCCTCAACCGCGATGCCGCGGCCGCGGCTCTGGCGGCCGGGTCGGTGTGCGCCACCGATGTCACGGGATTCGGGCTCCTCGGCCATCTGCACAAGCTGGCGCGGGCATCGGGGGTGACCGCAGTGGTGGACACGGCCGCCGTTCCGTATCTGGACGGCGCACGGGAGGCCGTACGGGACGGGTACGTGAGCGGCGGCACCAAGCGGAACCTCGAATGGGTGACCCCGTTCACGGACTTCGGGGGTACGGACGCCGACACCCGGCTCCTCCTTGCCGACGCGCAGACCTCCGGCGGGTTGCTGGTGGCCGGGGAGGTGCCCGGGGCGCCGGTGGTCGGGGAACTGGTCCGGCGCGGGTCGCACTCGATCGTGCTCACGTGAGACCCGCGGCCGGCCCCTCGTGGGTCAGATCTCCGTGCCGGTGCGTTCCCCGATGCCCGCCCGAGCCTGGTAGGCGCGCACGAACTCGACGGCGGCCGGGCCCCTTGGGCGGCGTCCCGGCCGGATGTCGCACGCGAAGGCCTTGGACTCCTGGATATGGGTGTTGGGGTCGAGGGCCAAGTGGAGCAGTTCGTTTGCCGCGTCCCCCGTGGTGTAGCCGTTCGGCCCCCAGTGATAGGGAAGCCCGACCTGGTGCAGGGTCCGCCCCTGGACCCTCAGGGGCGCCATCCGGTCGGTGACCAGTACCCGGGCCTCGATCACGTTGCGGGCGCTGACGATCGTCGCCCAGCCGGTGTGTTCCAGCCCGCGCTCCGCGGCGAGTTCCGGCGACACCTCGCAGAAGAACTCCGGCTGCAGCTCGGCCAGGTAGGGCTGCCAACGGGACATGCCGCCCGCGGTGTGGTGCTCGGTGAGCCGGTAGGTGGTGGCGACATAGGGGAACACCTCCGATCCGGGTTCGCCACCGCTGGGCTGGTAGCGGTTGCCGGGGTGCGTCGGCCGCAACTGCCGTACCGGATTGCGCTGCTGACGGTACAGAAGGTTCGCGAAGGGAGACTCCTGCGGTTCGTAGTGGGTGGGCAGGGGACCGTCGGTGAGGCCCGCCGGCACATACAGCCACGCCTTGCCGTCCGCCTGCATGATGAACGCGTCGGTGCCCGAGAGCGCCTCCGGGCCGGTCGCGTCTTCGGGCGGCCGGTAGCCGGGTGATTTGTCCTTCGTGAAGTCGGGGACGTCGTGGCCGGCCCACTGCGACTGCCCCTCGTCCCACCACACCAGTGCCTTGCGTTCGCTCCAGGGCTTGCCGTCCGGGTCGGCGGAGGCACGGTTGTACAGGATCCGGCGGTTGGCAGGCCATGCCCAGGCCCACTCTGCCGCGACCCAGTTCTGCTCCTTGCCCGGCTTGCGGCGGGCCGCCTGGTTGACGCCGTCGGCGTACACCCCGCAGTAGATCCAGCACCCGCAGGCGGTGGAACCGTCGGCCTTGAGCTGTTCGTAGGACGCGAGCGGGTCGCCGTCGCCGTCGTGGCCGTTGATCTCGGCGAGGACCGCCTCCGCCTCCGGTTCGGCGTGCTTGCCCTTGGTGGGGTAGTCCCAGGTCAGATCGAGTACGGGCCGGTCCATCGGGTCGGTGGAGGCGGCGAGCTTCTCCCGGATGATGCGCCCGAGGTGGAAGGTGAACCACAGGTCGCTGCGGGATGCGCCGGGCGGCTCGACGGCCTGGTGGTGCCACTGCAACAGGCGCTGGGTGTTGGTGAAGCTGCCGTCCTTCTCGGTGTGCGCGGCGGCCGGCAGGAAGAACACCTCGGTGCGGATGTCCTCGGTGCGCAGCTCTCCGGTCTCGATCTCCGGGCCGTCCTTCCACCAGGTGGCCGATTCGATCAGGGAGAAGTCGCGTACGACGAGCCAGTCCAGGTTGGCCATGCCCAGCCGCTGCATCTTGGCGTTGGCCGAGCCGACCGCGGGATTCTCCCCCATGAGGAAGTAGCCCTTGCAGGTGCCCTCCAGCTGGGCCGTGACCGTCTCGTAGGTGGAGTGGCTGCCCGTCAGCCGCGGCAGGTAGTCGAAGCAGAAGTCGTTGTCGGAGGTCGCGGCGTCGCCCCAGTACGCCTTGAGGAGGCTCACCAGATAGGCGCGCATGTTGCCCCAGTACCCCTTGCGCGCGGCCTCGGCCTGCACGAACGTGTCGAGGTCCTCGTTCTGGTGCGCGTGCGGTATCGGGATGTATCCCGGCAGCAGGTTGAACAAGGTGGGGATGTCGGTGGAGCCCTGGATGGAGGCGTGTCCGCGCAGGGCGAGGATGCCGCCGCCGGGGCGGCCGATGTTGCCGAGCAGGCCCTGCAGGACACAGGCCGCACGGATGTACTGGACCCCCACGGTGTGCTGCGTCCAGCCGACCGCATAGGCGATGGCGGTGGTCCGCTCGCGTCCGGAGTTCTCCGTCATCAGTTCGCAGACCTGCCGGAACACGTCCTGCGGCACACCGCAGATCTCCTCGACCATCTCCGGGGTGTAGCGGGCGTAGTGCCGCTTGAGGACCTGGAAGACGCAGCGCGGATGGGTCAGGGTCTCGTCGCGCTCCGGTTCGCCCTCACCGATGTCGGCGCCGCCCGAGCCGTGGGCCTCGCCACGCGCGGCCTCGGCGAGGGACCCGCCGCCCTCGGTGCGCTTGTCGTACTCCAGGTCACGCTCACCCGAAGCCGCCTGCATCTCCGTACCCGCGTACTGCCAGGTGCCGTTGTCGTAGCTGCGGCTGTCGGGGTCGAGACCCGAGAAGACTCCGTCGAGGTCCTCGGTATCGCGGAAGTCCTCGCGCAGCACGACGGGCGCGTTGGTGTAGGCGACCACGTAGTCGCGGAAGTACTTGTCGTTCTCCAGGACGTAGTTGATGATCCCGCCGAGGAAGGCGATGTCCGAACCCGCGCGCAGCGGCACGTGCACATCGGCCAGGGCGCTGGTGCGGGTGAACCGCGGGTCGACGTGGATCACCTTCGCTCCGCGGGCCTTGGCCTCCATCACCCACTGGAACCCGACCGGGTGGCACTCGGCCATGTTCGAGCCCTGGATGACGATGCAGTCGGAGTTCTGCAGGTCCTGCTGGAAGGTGGTCGCGCCGCCGCGTCCGAACGAGGTTCCCAGACTGGGAACCGTGGAGGAGTGTCAAACACGTGCCTGGTTCTCGATCTGAATGGCACCCAGGGCGGTGAACAGCTTCTTGAGCAGGTAGTTCTCTTCGTTGTCCAGGGTGGCCCCGCCGAGGCTGGCGATGCCGAGCGTCCGCCGGGTTCGGAGGTTGTCGACCTCCCACTCCCAGCCGGTCCGGCGTGCCTCGATCACCCGGTCGGCGATCATGTCCATCGCCGTGTCGAGGTCGAGACGTTCCCACTCGGTGCCGTGCGGGCGCCGGTACAGGACCTGGTGCTCGCGGGCGGAACCCGTGGTCAGCTGAAGGCTCGCCGCGCCCTTGGGACACAGACGGCCACGGGAGATGGGGGAGTCGGGGTCACCCTCGATCTGTGTGACCCGTCCCTCCTGGACGTACACGTTCTGGCCGCAGCCGACGGCGCAGTACGGGCAGACCGACTTGACCACGCGGTCCGCGGTGGCCGTCCGTGCGGTGACCCGCGCGCCGGCACCGCTCTTGGCGGCGGCTCCGCGGCCCAGGGGATCTGTTCCCTTGAGCTGGCGGTAGACCGGCCAGGAGTCGATCCATGTGCGTACGCCCATGTCCTTGGCCCTTTCGGTGGTGCTCGGTACGGGTCCGCCGTTCGTGCTCGTCCGCCCGGCCGGTGGGGCGCGGCCCGACGAGGTGTCCTGCCTGCTCCCGAAGGTCCCGATTCTCGGTGCCACCGCTGGGTACCCGGCCGGGGTCGGGTGAAACCGGTACGTCGTGGGCCTATGAGGAGTGGACCACCGCTGCGGGGGCACTGCGGTCGGCGGTGTGTCAGCACGCGGACTCACGGACTGTGCCCGTATTGTCCAGGTGGCCGCGGTTCGAACAGTGCGAACGGGAGTGATCGGATGGTGGCGGACGCCCTCGTGGTCCGGGTGCCGGGCGGTGATCTGCATGTCCCCTGAAGGCCGTCCGTCCGTCGTGGTCTTCGACGTCAACGAAACCCTCACCGACATGGGCCCGCTCGCGGCCCGCCTCGCGGACATCGGTCTGCCCGGCGACCTGCTGCCGGTGTGGTTCGTCAGCGTGCTGCGCGACGGCATCGCGGTGTCGCTGGCGGGCGGCAGCGTCTCCTTCGCCGATGTGGCCCGGGACGTGCTGCGCACCCTGCTGGCCCGGCAACGGCCTGGCGGGCCGGACCCCGGAGCGGCCGTGGACCACGTGCTGGACGCGCTGCCCGAGTTGCCCGTGCACCCGGACGTCCCCGAAGGCGTACGCGCCCTTCACGAGGCCGGGTTCCGTCTGGTGACCTTGACGAACGGTTCGGCCGGTACGACCCGGGCGGTGGTGGAGCGGGCCGGGCTCGCCGACTGCTTCGAGATGCACCTCGACGTCCGCGCCCCGGGCCGCTGGAAGCCCGCGCCGAGCGCCTACGCCCACGCGCTCGGTGCCATGGCGGTCGAGGCCGGCGAGGCCATGCTGGTCTCCGTGCATCCATGGGACCTCGACGGTGCGGTGCGGGCGGGGCTGTCCGCCGCCTGGATCCGGCGGACTCCCGAGCCCTACCCGGCCGCCCTGCACGCCGCCGACCGGGTGGCCGTCGACATGGTCGACCTCGCCGGGCAACTGGGATCTGCCTGAAGCCGCGGACGGCCGTGGCGGTGCGGTCACCCCTCGCGCGCCTTCAACCGGTCCCGCTGCGGGACGACGGTGTACTTGGGGTCCTCGGCGGAGGCCACTCCGGCGTGGAAGACGGCGAAGCGCAGGGCCGCCGAGCCGGCCAGCAGGGCCGCACCCGCCGCCGCGGCCGGCCACCGCGTTCCCCGCCGGCTCGCGAACGCCGCCATGACGGCACCGCCTGCCGTCAGGGCCTCGGCCGAGCGCAGCAGGATGTGCGGCTTTCCCCGCTCATACGGTTCGGCGGCAAGCCCGAGGCGTCGCTTCATCAGCCGGAAGGCGCCCAGCTCCAGAGCAGCCCCCAGTACCGCCATGCGGTGAGCCGGCCGTGCCTGTTGCGCCGGCGAACAGGCCAGCGCCAGTCCGGCCGCGGCGCTCGCGGCGGAACCCGCGAAGACGAACGGCATTTCGCGATAGCCCTCGTGCCAGGACGGCACCGCGGTGTCGGTGATGAGCACGGCGGTGTAGGTGGCGACGGCCGGTCCGAGGGCGGCGGCGCCCGCCGTGGAGACGGCGGCGATGATGCGGTACCGGTTGGCGACATGGGTCGCCGCGGCGGTCATCGCAAGGGGTGCGTAGCCGGCGAGCAGCCACGATCCCACGCTCATCGGGGAGGTGGGCTTGAAGACGCGGAGCATGTTGACGAAGCGGGCGGGCCTGCCGAGGTCGTGCACCAGTGCGGCCAGCGACAGCGAGATGGCGCCGGCCGCCCCCAGCTTCGCCGTCCGGGCCAGGGCCGGGCGTCCCGTGGCGTGTCCTCCGGCGGCCAGCAGAGAGGAGGCCCCGGCGAGACCGCCGAGGTAGAGATAGCCCGCGATGTCGAGGGGCTCCCACGTCGGCTTGTTGAGGATCGGTTTGCCGTAGTAGGAGGAGAACTGCGCGTCGGGCACCATGGGTTGCTCGCCGCGGCGGCGACGACGGCGACCGGTGTGCGCTCCGGTGAGGGCGTCGCGTCCGGGGCGGGCCCCTTCCACACCGTCGCGGGTGACGTCCGAACCTGTCATCGCGGCCTCCTGAGGAACCCGACGGCTGCAAGTGCGGCCAGCGACACGGCTGCCGCCGCCGCGTGCCGCCACATGGCGGGCAGATCGCGAGTGGTCACGACCGGGTCCGGCGGCAGCCCGTAGACCTCGGGCTCGTCCAGCAGCAGGAAGAACGCGCCGTCACCGCCGACACCGTCCTCGGGATCCTCGCCGTACAGGCGCGCGTCGGTGATGCCGGTCGCATGAAGCTGGGCGACGCGGGCATTGGCGCGTTCGCGCAGCTCGTCGAGCGGCCCGAACTGGATGGATTCGGTCGGGCAGGACTTCGCACAGGCCGGCTCCATCCCTGTCCCGAGCCGGTCGTAGCACAGGGTGCACTTCCAGGCCCGCCCGTCCTCGCGCCGCTGGTCGATGACGCCGTACGGGCAGGCGGGCACGCAGTAACCGCAGCCGTTGCAGATGTCCTCCTGGACGACCACCGTGCCGAACTCGGTGCGGAACAGCGACCCGGTGGGGCACACGTCCAGGCAGGCCGCGTGTGTGCAGTGCTTGCACACGTCCGAGGCCATCAGCCAGCGAAGTTCGGTGCGTCCGTCCGGTGACACGGGCGAGACGGCTCCGTTCGGTGCGCCCGCGGGCGCGGAGCCGGGCGGGGGCACGGTGGCGCCGGGGCCGGGGGACGACGGGGAGGTGCCAAGGTGCCGGGCGGCGTCGAAGACGTCCAAGTCCTGGTGTCCGACACCGGGTTCCTGGCCGCCGAGCGGCTTGCGTTGCTCGATGAACGCCACATGCCGCCAGGTGTCGGCGCCGAGGCCCTGGGTGTTGTCGTAGGACATGCCGGTCAGTTCGAGGCCGTCCTCGGGTACGGAGTTCCACTCCTTGCAGGCCACCTCGCACGCCTTGCAGCCGATGCACACGGAGGTGTCGGTGAAGAAGCCCATGCGCGGCGGGGCGTCCGGATACCCGGACGCCCGCGCCACGTCGGGTTCAGGACCGAACAGCAAGTTGCCGCGCACCGCTTCCTCGTCCGCTCCGCCGACCTCCGCGGCGCTGCCCTGGGCCATGCCCGAACCTCCCTCTCCCTCGCGCGTCGCCGGCGCCCGGCCGGCAGGTGCCACCGCGACCCGGTGCCGGTGTCCCTCGGGGCCCGTCACTTCCACCGTCCTGCCGAAGTACCGCTGCTGAGGGCGTCGCTGACCCGGTGTCCTCGGCGCCGCCGCCGGATCGCGTCCCCTTGTGCCAGAGGCTGAGGTTTCTCGCGTACGACAGGCCGGTCGGCCGCGGCCGGCAGGGTCCGGGCCTCCCCGTACCCCGTATCCCGAGTGTGCCCAAGGATGCGCACCGGCCGGGCCGTGCCATCGCTCAGCACAGCGCTCGGTACACGCAGGCAGCGGTGGAGCCATAGGCGAGATGCGGTACCACGTCGGACGCCCAGGAGGTCAGGTCCCAGGTGGCCGGGTCGGTCACTCCCAACGCCGCTGCCGGGAGGTCGCTCCCCGCCATGGCCCCAGCGCCGAGCAGCGGTCCTGCCGCCCAGACGGACGGCGGACCGCCGTCGCGCCGCATCAGCCCGTTCGCCGCCCCGACGCCGAGGCCGGTGACGTATCCGAGGAGTGCGCCGACGGCCTGCTCACGATGGGACTTCGTTTCGTCGTCCCCGAGGTCGATATCGGTGCGGTCGACGAGGCGGTCCGCCACCTGGGCCGGCGTGTCGCTGGACGGCCGGCCCCTGAGCGGCATGTCGGCATAGCTGGTCAGGTTCAGAGCGGTGGTTCCGGCTGCCCCCGCCAGCAGGCCTTTGGTCACTGGCTGCATATGAGGCACTCCCTCGGTGCGCGTGCGGTGGTGAGCACGGGCTTCCGGGTTCCACTCTCAGCGAGGGCAAAACACGGTGGCCGGCACCGGTTCCGGCGGCTCGTCCTTCCGGCTCTCTGGCGTGGTCGCCGACATGTGATGGCCCGAACCGGCCCGCGGCCCGTGCGGCGAGCCGGGGGAGTTCACGGTTGCCGGCGGCTCTCCCAGTCGCTGCGGGTGATCTCGTACTCGACTTCGCCGTGTTCGGAACCTTCGATCGGGTCGGGCCAGTCCCCGGTGAAGTTCCGCAGGAACGTCAGCCCTGACTTCTCCATCACCCGCCGGGACCGGTCGTTGACCGCCATGGTGTTCGCGGTGACGCGTTCCACTCCAAGATCCGTGAAGCCTTTGTCGATCAGGGCCCGCGATCCCTCTGTGGCGTAACCCCTGCCCCACGCCGTCCTGTTGAGCCGATATCCGAGTTCGACCACGGCGGGGCTGAGGTCGTCCAGGGGGCGGAACTCGAACCAGCCCAGAAACGCGCCGGTCGTCCTCTCCTCGGCGGCCCAGTAGCCGCGGGTACCGAGGCCCGCGTAGTCGCGGAGCAGGTGCGGCAGTGTTCGCGTCCGGATCGCCTCGCGACTGGCCGGCTTGCCGCCGTTGATGAGGTGCATGACGTGGGGGTCGTTGTCGAGCGCGAAGAGGTGATCGGCATCGGCGTCGGTGAACGGGCGCAGCACAAGCCGTTCGGTCTCCAGGAAGATCTGCATGCCGCGATCCTCAACGTCGGTGCGCGGCTCCGCCAGTGAAATTCACCGATAATCACAGCGGACAGGTCACGGACACGGTGCGCCCGCTCGCAGATTTCCCGTGCGCCGTGGGGACGCGGACGGCATGCGTGACCGGTGCCCGCACGCTGGTGCCGCGGCAGGCGGGGACCGCCCTGTCCTGGGACCCTCGCGGGGGCGGGGGCGCCGATCCCTCTGCCGGGTCGTCCTCGGTGGCGTCGGCCGTTTCAAACGGCACCTCTGCGCTGTCCACCTGGGCGGGCGCACCCCACCACCCTTTCGGATCAGCCCGGCGGGCCGGTTGACGCCGAACGCAGCAACGCTCATGGGGAAGTGCCCCTCGAAAGGAGGACATCCATGAGCGCCACCCGACGCTCCCGCTCACCGCGCAGGTGCCTGTCCGGCATCACGGCGCTGGTCGCCGCCGCCACGTTCGCCGCCGTCCCGGCCCTCGCCACTCCGGCCGCCGCTGCCCCCAAGGCGCCCTGCGGCGATCCCCCAGTGACGCTCGAGCCGACCGCCCAGGCGTTCCTCGACAAGCTCGCCGCGGCGGGCGGCCCGCCGATCCAGGACCTGACGCCCGACGCCGCCCGCACGTCGCTCCTGGACCTCCAGGCCGCCTACCCGGTGCACAAGCTCCCCGCCGACATCACCACGCGCGACATACCGGGTGGCCCCACCGGCACGGTCTCGATACGCATAGTCCGGCCGAAGGGCGCGACCGGGAAGCTGCCGGCGGTGATGTACTTCCACGGTGGCGGCTGGGTGCTCGGCGACGCCTCCACCCACGACCGGCTGGTGCGGCAGATAGCCAATGGCGCCAAGGCCGCGGTGATCTTCGTCAACTACACCCGGTCACCCGAAGCGAAGTACCCGGTCGCCAACGAGCAGGCCTACGCCGCCACCCAGTGGGTCGCCGAACACGGTAACGAGATCAATGTCGACGGCTCCCGGCTGGCCGTGGCCGGCGACAGCGTCGGCGGCAACATGACCGCCGCGGTCACCATGATGGCCAAGGAGCGTGGCGGACCCAAGCTCGCCCAGCAGGTGCTGTTCTACCCGGTCACCGACGCATCGTTCGACTCCCCCTCGTACCAGCAGTTCGCCACCGGCTGCTGGCTCACCGCCGCGGGCATGAAGTGGTTCTGGGACCAGTACGCCCCCGACACCGCCGTGCGCACCCAGCCCACCGCCTCGCCCCTGCGTGCCACCGCCGACCAACTGCGCGATCTGCCCCAGGCGCTGGTCATCACGGACAGTGACGTACTGCACGACCAGGGCCGAGAGTACGCGGACAAGCTGCGCGACGCGGGCGTGTCCGTCACGTACACCGACTACCCGCGCATCATTCACGACTTCGTGATGCTCAACGGGCTCGCCGACAGCGAGGCGGCCAAGGCAGCGGTCGCGCAGGCCACCGAGGCCTTGCGCCAGGCGCTGCACACCTGACGCATCCGTCCGCCGGACACCTCCTGCACCACGCCGCGTCCTGCGCGGCAACGGCGGGCGAGCCGGCCGTGGTTCGCTCGCCGCCCTCGGAGGTCTCCGGCAAGTCCCCAGCCGGACCAAGGGTTTTCCGCGGCCCTCGGGATCTTGGAGAAACTGAAAAGCGTTCCCGCAGGGTCCGTGAAGAAACATCGCTGATCGAGCGCTTGTGCCCCCACTTCGGGGGCACCCGGAGCGACGGAGGTTGATAACTATGGTGCCCCTTCTTCTGGTTCTGTTGCTCGCCCTGATCCTCTTCGGTGCCGGATTCGCACTGAAGGCCCTGTGGTGGATCGCGGTCATCGTGCTGGTGGTGTGGCTGCTGGGCTTCGTCGTCCGGCCCGCCGGTGGTGGACGCAGGGGTCGCTGGTACCGCTGGTGAGGGTGGGCGGTCGCCGCGCCTGACGGAAATGGGTGGGGGCCCGGTTCACTGAACCGGGCCCCCACCCATTTCCTCGTGCCGACGGTGTCCTGTCAGTGCGCGGATGCCGAGGACACGGCTGCCTGCGCGGTGCGCTCCACGAGCGAAACGCCGTCCTGCATCGTCGGGTTGCCGTCCGAGAGGACCGCCACCAGATAGTGGTGACCGTTCTTCGAGACCTCTCCGATGCTGTTGATGTCCCACAGCCCGGTCGTAGTGCGCTGAAGCCAGCCGTTCTTCAACGCCCAGCTGTTGCCGGCCGCCGCCGACACGCCCCAGGACTGATCGGCCGCTATGCGGGTCATCAGCGTCCTGATGTAGCCGCGCCCCGGCTCGTGGAGTGCCCGGGAGCCCGCCTGGGCCGAGGGGCCGGACTCGAAGACCGCGCGCAGCAGCCGTATCTGATCACTTGCCGTCGTCCGGGTGAGCCCCCACAGGAACCCGGCGCCGCCCTGCGTCGAGGTCAGCCCGAGTCGCTTGTTGGCGGCCGTCAGTCCCGGCGCCTGGCCGATCTCACGCCACAGAGCGTTGGCGGAGGCGTTGTCGCTGTGCTGGATCATCGCGCGCGCAAGGCTGTCCTCCTGCGCGATGAGAGGCCGGCCTGCGTCCTGTGCCTGAAGCAGCACGGCGGCGAGGATGTCGACCTTCACGATGCTCGCGGTGTCGTAGGGCGTGTCCTGGCCGGAGAGGGCGGGTTGCTTGCCGCCGCCGTCCAGGCCGTACACCGCGGCCGTCACCCGGGCCTTGTTCTGCGGCTGCTGGGGCTGCTGGGGGGTGCTGCCCTGGGGCTGCACCGGCGCCGGCCGCGCGGGCGCGGTGCCGTCCTGAACCGGGGAGGTGGCCGCCGTCGCCGGTGACGGGTCGAGGGTGCCGGCCGAGAAGAGCGCCGTCGCCGACGCCAGGAGCACGCCCGCGCAGGCGACGACGCGCTTGACCCGGCGCCTGGTCGCGACATCAGGGCGCGGCGTGGGGAACAGTCCGTGGGGCATCGTGGAGCAAGCCTCCGCAGTTCGCATGGAAGGGGACGCGGAACTGCGAACGTAGACAAATCGACTTCATCGCGTGGTGACCGCCGTCACCACCGACCCCTCCGGGGACCGGATTGTGGCCAGAACCACAGGCCGGGGGTGGGAACCGTCACCGAGAGGCCAGGCCGTCGCGGCAGTGTGTGACCGGATCGGTCCGCCACGGGCCCTGATCGGGCCTGCGCCCGGCGCGGGCCGCCAGGTCAGAATCAGTGCCATGAATCGCGCACTGATCGTCATCGATGTCCAGGAGTCGTTCCGGGCCCACCCGCTGTGGGACCGGATCTCCGACCCGAAGATCGCCGAGCGGGTCAACCGGCTGGTCGCGCTGGCCCGCGCCGCCAGCGAACCGGTCGTCTGGGTGCTGCACACCGAGCCCGGCTCGGAAGGCGTCTTCGACCCGGCCTCGGGCCACGTACGCCTGTTTCAGGAGCTGGACGGGCCGAGGCCGGGCGAACCGGTGCTCCACAAGACGTCGCACAACGCCTTCACCACCACCAACCTCCAGCAGTTCCTCACCGAGGCGGGCATCCGCGAGCTGCGCGTGTGCGGCATCCGCACCGAGCAGTGCGTCGAGACCACCACCCGGGTCGGCAGCGACCTCGGCTACCGCATGGTGTTCGTGACCGACGCCACCGCCACCCATCCGATCGGCGAGCTGAGTCCCGCCGCGATCATCGAACGCACCGTGGCGGTCCTCCGCGACCGGTTCGCCCGCATCGCCACAGTGGCCGAACTGGAGGCGGAGGCGGCCGGCGCGTGACCCAGGTCGTCTTCGTCCTGCTGCCGGGAGTGCACCTGCTCGACCTGGCCGGCCCCGCCCAGGTCTTCAGCACGGTGGCGCAACTGGGACGGCCGTACGAGCTGGCCTACGTGGGCGAGTGCGCGCAGGTCCCGAGCGCCCAGGGACTGCCGCTGCTCGCGGCCACCGAGTGGCCCGGGCTGCGCGCCGACGACCTCGTCGTGGTGCCGGGCTGGCGCGGGCCCACTCTGCGCGACGGCCCGGCGATCGGCGACGACGTGCTGCGGCGGCTGCGCACCCACCACGCCGCCGGCGGCACGGTCGCCAGCGTGTGCGCCGGGGCGGAGGCACTCGGCCGGGCGGGGCTGCTGGACGGGCGCCGCTGCACCACCCACCACGATGTGCAGGACGAGCTGGCGGCCCGCTACCCGGGGGCGATCGTCGTACGGGACGTCCTGTTCACCACGGACGACCGGGTGGTGACCTCGGCCGGTATCGCCAGTGGAATCGACCTCGCCCTGCACCTGGTCGCGGTGCGGCACGGTCCGGCGCTCGCCGCCCGCGTCGCCCGGGAGATGGTCGTCCACACGCGCCGCAACGGCCATGAGTCCCAGTCCAGCGCCATGCTCCGGCACCGGGCCCACCTGGACGACGCCGTGCACCGCGTCCAGGACCTGATCGACGAGCGCTTCGCCGAGCAGCTGCCGCTGGCCGCGCTGGCGTCGTACGCCGGTGTCAGCTCCCGTACGCTCACTCGCCGGTTCGGCCGTGCCACCCAGGGGCTGACCCCGTTGCGCTACCAGCAGACCCTGCGGCTGGAACGTGCCGAACACCTGCTGGGCCACGGCACGACCATGGAGAGTGCCGCTCGCGAGGTGGGATTCGAGAATGCCCGCATGCTGCGCCGCCTGCGCAGACGGCCCGCCCCGGCGGACGCCTGACCGGCGGTGAGCCCACGGCGTCCCCGCACCCGCCGCTCAGGTACGGCCGACCCGCCACGGCCCCTCTCACCGGCGGGCCGGCTCACGTTCCTTGGTGCGCCGCGTACGGCTCGCGGAATTCGTCTACTCCGCCGCTGAGGACTCGTCGGTCGGCCGGGCGGCAGCGGGCGGTCGGAAGCACGCGTCGACGATCTTGCCGTCGGGGCAGGGCCGGGCCTGCCACTCGTCGGCGAGCGCGTCCACGAGCAGCATGCCGCGTCCGCCGAGGTGGTCGTCGCTCGGCGGGCGGGGTGCGGGCAGCTCGGGGGAGGCGTCGTGGACGGCCACGTGCAGACAGCGGGTGTCCCACGCCAGGACGAGCTGCGCGGAACTGTGTGCGTGCACGTGGGCGTTGGTCACCAGTTCCGAGATGGTCAGCAGGACCGCGTCCACCGTCTGCGGCGCCTGCTCGGTCCAGCCCAGAGACTCGAGGTGCCGGCGAGCCCAGTCACGTGCCGCCTTCACCCCGCTGTCCAGCGGCAGGGAGCGCGCCCACCCCACTGCCCTCATGGATGATCTGCTCATCGTGTCCCTCCCTGCTGCGATCCTTTGTCTCGCTGGTACCCGGGCAGTACCTGTTGACGCGCCGGGGGAGCCGGAGTCCGCCGCGCGGCCCGGGGCCCGGGAGACGCCCTGGCCGACCGCTTCATGCCCCGCCACTCGGGATGCGTTGCCGCGATCGACGAAGAAGGGGCAGGTCGGAGAGCCCGGCGACGCGCCTGACCGCTGAGGTCGTGCTCGGCTGCCCCGCCCGGGATCAGGTTTGAGCGGCCCTGGCCGCGGAACTTGCCCTGCGCAGCCTGAAGCCGACCGGGGGTGGGCAGAAGGGCGGCGCGGCGCCGGGCCGGAACCCGGTCCCCGCTGCAGCATGTGAGGTGGCGGGCACAGGAAGGACAGCGATGGCGACGGTTGGGGTCGAAGAGGAGTATTGGCTGATCGATCAGGAAACCGGTCGCTTGGCGGCGCAGGGAGAGAAGGTGCGGGCCTCGGCCGGTCTGGCGCCGTTCGTGACCGCCGATGAGGTGCATTCCGAACTGCTGCGCGCCCAGGTGGAGGTCGACACCCCCGTATGCGACACCCTGGAGGAGGTCCGGGGACATCTGCTGCGTCTGCGCAATGCGGTGACCGGGGCGGCACAAGCGCACGGCTGCCGGATGCTGGCCAGCGGCACGCCGCCGGTGGCGGAGGGTCCGCCGGTGCCCGTCACCGACAAGGAGCGCTATCGGGTCATGCAGCGGCAGGCGCCGCAACTGGTGGCCGAGCAGATGGTCAATGGCATGCATGTGCATGTGGCGGTACCGAGCCGGAGCATGGGTGTGCAGGTGCTCAACCGGCTGCGGCTGTGGCTGCCGACGCTGACGGCCATGGCGGCGAACTCACCCATGTGGGAGGGGCACGACACGGGCTTCGCGAGCTGGCGCACGATCATCTTCGACCGATGGCCGGTCAGCGGTGTGCCACCGCACTTCGCGGATGAGACCGACTACGACCGGCGCATCCAGCGGCTGGTGGCTGCGGGCCTGATCGGTGACACCGGCCAGTTGTACTGGCAGGCCCGCCTGTCCGAGCGGTACCCCACGGTGGAGGTGCGCTGCCTGGACATCCAGCTGCGCATCGACGACGCGGTGATGTTCGCCGGTCTGGTGCGCGCCTTGGTCGACACCTCCATGCGTGAGGCCACCGCGGGCGTCCCGGTGCCCGAATGGGAGCCGGAGCTGGTGGAGGTGGCCATGTGGCAGGCGGCCCGTTACGGGTTGAGCGGAGAGCTGGTCGCCCCCGATGGCTGTCGCTGCCGGGCGGCCGAGGCGGTGCACGGACTCCTGGAGCATGTGTCCGCCGCACTGGATGCCGCCTGCGACACCGCTGAGGTGACCACCTCGGTGCAGCGTCTCCTGCGGGAGGGCACGGGCGCGGAGCGGCAGCGCCGAGCGCTGGCGAACGGGGGCCTCCAGGCCGTCACGGACATGATCGTCGACGAGGCCACGCTGGCCTGACCGGAGCCCGGAGCCCGGAGCCCGGAGCCCGGCCACCGGTGATCCGAGCCTAATGACCGGAGCCCGTTGATCTGCGCCCGGTGATCGGAGTCTGGTGACTGGGGGCCGGGTGATGTGCGACCGGTGCTCCGTGCCTGGTGGCCGGGCGCCCGGTGAGCGGCCGTCGACAAGTGAAGCGGGTACGCCGCGATCCAGGTCCCGGGCCGGGTCACTTCCGCCGCCGACGTCGTAGCGCATCGCGCGCCCGCCGCCGCAGACCGTGCGAGCCCCTGCGACGCGGTCCGCCGGCACGCCCCCGGCGCGGGTTGCGGCCCCTGCCGCACGGGCGTTACCTGGAAGTAATCCGGCGGTGAAGCGAGACCACCCGGGGCCACGGCGCAGGCCGAGGCCCGTTTCTCCGTGGGCGCCCTCCCGGTACCGGCTCTCCCGTCGCCGCCGTCATCGAGCGCATGGACGCGGAGGTGACCAGTTGAAGGCTCCCCTCCCTGAAGGGAGGGGATTCTCCACCCTCCAGGGCTGCGTGGGGATTCACGGCTCAGGCCGCCTCTTGGTCCAGCGGACCAGGAGGTCTTACGCCCTCGGCACCGTCCGGGTTCCAACCTGCCCGGACCAGCATCACGCGGGCGGAGTTCTTGTCCCTGGGCGAGACGGCTCCGCACACGGTGCAGGCATAGGTTCTCATCGAGAGAGGGAGTGCGTGCTTGGTTCTCGCTGCGCACTGCGCGCAGTCCATCGTGGTGTGCGCCGGGTGCACGAGGCGGACGTCCCGTGCGTGCTTGCGCCCCATCTCGACCAGAGCGCGTTTGGTGGCGGCGATGGCGGCATCGGCCGCCTTGCGGGCCATCGTGGTTTTCGCGAGGAACTTCGGGCGGAAATCCTCCACCGCCACCCCGTCATGATCACGCATCACGGACTTGGCCCACTTGCGGCCGGTGTCCTCCCGCTGCCGCGCGACCTTCTTGTGCAGCTTCGCGGCCTGTGCCTGCGCCTTCCGGTAGCCCGCGGATGCGGGCCGGCCCTTCGGACGCCGGCACCGGGCCATCATCCGCTGGTAGCGGGCGAGCCGCTGAGCGGACCGCTTGCCGTGTTCGGCATGCGGGAGATCGTAGGCGTCGTCGGTGGTGGTGGCGGTCTCCTGCACACCCCAGTCCACCCCGAGCACCCGCCCCGTGAGGGCAAGCGGTTCGCTCTGCGCGGGGGCGACGAAGGACACATACCAGTGCCCGAGCGTGTCCTGGTACACGCGCACACTCGACGGGTCGGCCGGAAGAGCCCGCGACCACACCACGCTCACCACGATCTGGCCCGCAAGGTGCAGACGACCGTCCTTCAGACGGAAACCCCGCCGGGTGTAGTTCAGGCTCGGCCTGGCCTCCCGCTTCCGCTTGAAGCGGGGCATCCCCGCCCGGCGGTGCACCGGAAGCCCGTCCTTGATGTCCTTCAGCGCCTTCGCCCGCGACTTGGCGAAGTCCCGGATCACCTGCTGCTGCGGCACCGAGGCACCCTCGGCCAGCCACGGCGTCACCCCGCGGGCGTCGGTCAGCATCCTGTCCAGCTGCGCCGGACCACACGTCAGCTTCTCGCCGGACTCCTTGGCTCGCTGGTGGACCTGCTTGGACTTGGCCACGCATTCATTCCAGAGCCACCGGCAGCGGTCCCACTCCGCTTCAAGTGCGCGCCGCGCGGTAGCCGACAGGCGCACACGGAAGGAGTACCGGGCATGCCCGGCCCCCTCCGTGGTCGCGTCTGTCGTCATGCATCCGAACCTATATGGGAGGACTGACAGTTGAGGCCTCTTGATCGCCACGGGCTCGCTCACCTCGTCGCGGGTGGACGATCTTTCGCCCTGGAGGCGAAACCCCTATTTCCTGTCCTGCTCCGCAGGAGTCCGATTCCTCCCCGGCCTGAAGGCCGGGGCATCCTCGGAGGAACCCGGTGAAAGCCGTCGTCTATGAGAAGCCCTTCAGTGTGGCCGTGAGGGACGTCGACGACCCACAGATCCAGCATCCGAGCGACGTGGTCGTACGGGTCACATCGTCCGCGATCTGCGGATCGGACCTGCACATGTACGAAGGCCGTACGGCGGCCGAGCCGGGCATCGTCTTCGGGCACGAGAACCTCGGCATCGTGGAGGAGACCGGCCCGGGTGTCGTCTCCCTGGCCAAGGGCGACCGTGTCGTGATGCCCTTCAACGTCGCCTGCGGGTTCTGCAAGAACTGCCTCGCCGGGGAGACCGGCTTCTGCCTGACGGTCAACCCCGGTTTCGCCGGCGGAGCCTACGGCTACGTGGCCATGGGCCCGTACAAGGGCGGTCAGGCGGAGCGTCTGCGGGTGCCCTTCGCCGATTTCAACTGTCTGAAGCTGCCGCCCGGGGAAGAGTTCGAGACCGACTTCGTGCTGCTGGCCGACATCTTCCCGACCGGCTACCACGGCTGCGAGCTCGCCCAGGTGTCGCCCGGCGAGAGCGTGGCCGTGTACGGCGCCGGACCGGTGGGGTTGATGGCCGCGTACTCGGCCCTGCTGCGTGGTGCGTCCAAGGTGTTCTGTGTCGACCGGGTGCCCGAACGGCTCGCCAAGGCGGAGGAGATCGGGGCCATACCCATCGACTTCACCAAGGGCGACCCCGCCGAGCAGATCAAGGCCCGGACGGACGGAGAAGGGACCGACAAGGGCGTGGACGCCGTCGGCTACCAGGCGCAGGCACACGACGCCAGCCACGAGGAGCCCGCCATCGTCCTGAACGCGCTCGTCGACACGGTACGGGCGACCGGCAGGCTGGGCGTCCCGGGTCTGTACGTCCCCTCCGATCCCGGAGGACCCGACGAGCACGCCAAGCACGGCCAACTCCTGGTCTCCATCGGCAGGATGTTCGAGAAGGGCCAGAAGATGGGCACCGGCCAGTGCAACGTCAAGCGGTACAACCGCCAGCTGCGGGACATGATCATCGCTGGACGGGCCAAGCCGAGCTTCGTGGTCTCCCACGAACTGCCGCTGGACCAGGCGCCTCAGGCGTACGAGAAGTTCGACAAGCGGGTCGAGGGCTACACCAAGGTGGTACTGCACCCCGGCCACGCACTCGCCGCATAGCGCAGGGCAGAAGGGACGGGTCCGGGCACGCACGTGCCCGGACCTCACCGTGCCGTGCCCCGCGCGTGCGGAACTGGAGCCGAGGCTCGGGCGCTGACACCGACAGGCACACTCCCGGCCTCAATCGGACGGCCGAGCGGCTTGGCGCCTGGCCGCACGCGGTCAGAGGGGCTGGAGCCGGGTGTGCAGGAGGCAGAACTCGTTGCCTTCGGGGTCGGCCAGGACGTGCCAGTTCTCGGCGCCGGTCTGGCCGACGTCGACAGGCCTGGCACCGAGAGCGAGCAGCCGCTCCAGCTCGGCGTCCTGGTCGCGGTCGGTGGCGTTGACGTCGATGTGCAGTCGGAGCTTTCCGGCCCGCGGGTCGCTGCTGGGGCTGAGGATGAGGGTCGGCTGCGGGCCGCCGAAGCCGGCGTCGGGCGGCCCGATCTCGATGCTTCCGTCGTCCTCCCGGCCGAGTTCGACGAAGCCCAGGACCTCGCTCCAGAAAGCGGCGAGCCGCTCGGGGTCGGCGGCGTCTATGACCAGCTCACTGATGCGGCATGCCATGCCCGTCAGTGTACGTAGACCACCGGGGAGCCGAAGACGTATCAGCTCGATGCGCACCGGGCTCGTGGCCTGCGCGCCTCGCTGAGGTTCGTCTCCAGGGCGCGCCGATGCTGACGTGTACAACTTCTGGCTCTGCCATGCCCCGCGGCGGTGACGACGAGTGACCGCCGGGTGCACAGTGTGCGTGCCACCTCGGTGTCGCCCCAACCCGGAGGCCGGGGCGGCGCTTCCGGTGCGTGTTTCGTGCAGTGACGACGCGCCGATCGTGCAGGCGTTCACCCAGTCGTAACTCGCACACTCGATGGCCAAGCACACGTGCGTCTCACCGACACACACGGAGGCGGAACTCAATGCGGACGTTCGTTCATTCATCCCGGTCCTCACGGGTCGTCTTCGGATTCGGGACCGTCGACAGACTCCGTGAGGAGGTCGGGCGGCTCGGCTGCTCCCGGGTACTGCTGCTGTCCAGCCGGGTGCCGGCGGACGCCTCCGCCCGGGTGCGCGAGGCGCTCGGCGACCTGGTGGTGGCGGAGTTCGACGGCGCGGTGATGCACACTCCGGTCGAGGTCACGGAGCAGGCGCTCGCGGTTCTGCGGGACGCGTCCGCCGACTGCCTCGTCGCCGTGGGCGGCGGCTCGACGACCGGGCTGTCGAAGGCGCTGGCCCTGCGTACGGACCTGCCGCAGGTGATCCTGCCCACCACGTACGCCGGCTCCGAGGTGACCCCCGTACTCGGCGAGACGCGCGACGGACGTAAGGTCACGCAGTCGTCCGCGGCGATCCTGCCCGAGACCGTCGTCTACGACGTGAACTTCAGCTCGACCCTCCCCCTAGCGCTGTCCGTGACGAGCGGTGTGAACGCCCTCGCGCACGCCGTGGAGGCGCTGTACTCGGCCGAGTCCAACCCGCTCACCGACCAGCAGGCCCTGGACGCGATCTCCCGTATCGCCCGCGCCCTGCCCCGGCTCGCCGACGATCCGGCCGATCCCGGAGCACATGCCGACCTGCTGCACGCGGCGTGGCTCGCGGGGACCTGCCTCGCCACCGTCGGCATGGGCCTGCACCACAAGCTGTGCCATACGCTCGGTGGCAGCTTCGACCTGCCGCACGCCGAGACGCACACCGTCGTCCTGCCGCACGCCATGGCCTACAACGCGCCTGCGGTGCCCGAGGTGATGCGCAGGATCGCCGACGCCCTCGGCACGGCGGACGCCCCCTCCGGCGTCCACGACCTGGTGACCTCCCTCGGCGGCCCGACCTCTCTGCGGGACCTCGGCATGCCGGAGTCGGGCCTGGCCCGCGCGGCCGAGCTGGCCGCCGCGACCCCGTACCCGAACCCGCGCGAGGTGACCGCCGAGGGCGTCGCGGCGCTGCTGTCGGACGCCTGGCACGGACGCCGTCCGACCGGCGGACCCGCCCCCTCCGGCGACCCGTTGGCGCTTCTCACCGACCAGGTCGTGGCCAGCTTCGCCGAGGCCCCGGATCCGCGCGTGCGCGTTCTGCTCACCGATCTTGTCCGCCGTCTCCACGGTTTCGTGAAGGACAACGACCTAACCGACTCCGAGTGGCAGTACGCGATCGACTTCCTCACCCGTACCGGGCAGATCTCGGGCCCGACCCGTCAGGAGGTCGTGCTGCTCTCGGACACGCTCGGCGTCTCGAGCGTCGTCGACCTGCTCACCAACTCCCGTACGCCCGAGACCACTCCGTCCGCGGTGCTCGGGCCCTTCTACGTGGAGGGCCCGCCGGAGACCGCACTGGGGGACGACATCTCCGGCGGCCTGCCCGGGTCGCCGCTGTGGGTGGACGTGCGGATCCTGGACACGGCAGGCAAGCCCGTCGAGGACGCGGTCGTCGACGTCTGGCAGTCCAACGAGGACGGCTTCTACGACGTTCAACTCCCCGACCTGGACGGGCCGGTGCTCCGCGCCCGGCTGCGCAGCGACGGCGAGGGCCGGATCACCTTCTGGTCGATCCTGCCGTCCGCCTACCCGATCCCCGACGACGGCCCGGTCGGGCAGATGCTCGCCGCCGTGGGCCGTCACCCCTACCGGGCTCCCCACCTCCATTTCATGATCGACGCGGCCGGTCACCGGCGGCTCATCACCCAGCTGTTCGTGGCCGGCGGCGACTACCTGGACAGCGACACCGTGTTCGGCGTCAAGGACGCACTGGTCGTCGACTTCACGCCGCACACCGGCCCCACTCCCGACGGCCGTCGCATCGACGGTGAGTGGCGCCGGCTCGACTACACCTTCCACATCGCCCCGCTGGCCGGCTGACCCAGGAGCGCCCTCATGACACGCACGGACACCTACGACACCGACGTCCTCGTCGTCGGCAGCGGCCCCGCCGGAGGCTCGGCCGCCCTGCTGCTGGCCACGTACGGGATACGCACGCTGCTGGTGACGAAGTACGGCTGGCTGGCCAACACCCCGCGGGCCCACATCACCAACCAGCGCACCATGGAGGTGCTGCGCGATCTCGGCGTCGAGGCCGAGGCGCGAGCGTCCGGCAGCCCGTCGCACCTCATGGGGGACACGGTGCTGTGCACCGCCCTGGCCGGCGAGGAGATCGGCCGGATCCGCAGCTGGGGCACGGGCCCGGACTCGCTCACCGAATACACGTCCAAGAGTCCCTGCGAGATGATCGATCTGCCGCAGACCTACCTGGAGCCGATCCTGGTGAGCAACGCGGCCGCGCGGGGCGCCAAGGTCCGCTTCGACACCGAGTTCCTGAGCTTCACCCAGGACGAGGACGGCGTCACGGCGCTCCTGCGCGACCGGGTCCGCGGCGACGAGTTCACCGTGCGCGCCCGCTACCTGGTCGGCGCGGACGGCGGCCGCAGCACCGTGGCCGAGCAGCTCGGACTGTCCTTCGACGGGCAGATGGGCAAGGCCGGCAGCATGAACATCGTCTTCAAGGCCGACCTGGAGAGGTACTGCGCCCACCGGCCCAGCGTCCTGTACTGGGTGCTCAGGCCGGGGGCGGAGACGGGCGGCATCGGCATGGGACTGGTCCGTATGGTCCGCCCGTGGAACGAGTGGCTGCTGGTGTGGGGATACGACATCGAGCAGCCGCCGCCGTCCGTGGACGCGGAGGAGGCACGCCGGATCGTGCGTGACCTCGTCGGTGACCCGGAGCTGCAGGTGGAGATCACGTCGACCTCGCTGTGGACCGTGAACCACAGCTACGCCACGGTGTATTCGTCCGGACGGGTGTTCTGTGCAGGCGACGCCGTGCACCGGCACCCGCCGTCCAACGGCCTGGGTTCCAACACCTCCGTGCAGGACGCCTACAACCTGGCGTGGAAGCTCGCGATGGTGGTGCGCGGGGAGGCGGGGCCGGAGCTGCTCGACAGCTACACGGCCGAACGCGCCCCCGTGGGGCGGCAGATCGTGGAGCGGGCCAACCTCAGCCGTGACCAGTTCGGCCCCATCTTCGACGTGCTCGGCGTCGGGGCCGGCAGCGACGAGGAGACCATCGTCGAAGGCCTGGCGGCGCTGCGGGACGGCACACCCGAGGGTGCCAAGAAGCGGCGCCTCCTCGAGGAGGCCGTCCAGCTCAAGAACTACGAATTCAACGCGCACGGCGTCGAGTTCAACCAGCGTTATGCGTCCGGTGCGGTCGTGCCCGACGGCGGACCGGACGAACACTGGTCGGCCGACCCGGAGTTGGTGGCCCGGCCCACCACCCGTCCGGGCGCCAAGCTTCCGCACGCATGGCTGGTCGGATCCGGCGGTGAGCGGATCTCCACGCTCGATGTGGTCGGCCAGGGCGTCTTCACTGTGCTGACTGGTCTGTCGGGCGGTTCCTGGGAGGCGGCGGCGGAGGCGTGCCGTGACGAACTCGGCGTGCCACTGCGGTTCGTGCGCATCGGCAAGGCCGACTGCCGTGACGCGTACGGCGAATGGAGCCGTGTCGCGGAGATGGACGAGGGCGGCGTACTGCTCGTGCGTCCCGACGGCTACGTGGCCTGGCGCCGCGCCACCGCCCCCGAGACCGAGGAGTCGGCCCGGGAGGAACTGCTCGGCGCGCTCCGCCAGGTACTCGGGCGATAGGGATCGGACATGGACAAGCGGGTGGCCTCGGCCGAGGAGGCCTTGGCGGACGTGGCGGACGGGCAGTCGTTCGCCGTGGGCGGCTTCGGCCTCAGCGGTGTGCCGGAGACCCTGATCGGCGCCCTGCACGCGAGCGGGGCGCGCGACCTCCATGTGGTCTCGAACAACTGCGGTGTGGACGGCCGCGGTCTCGGCATCCTGCTGGCCGCCGGCCGTATCGCCCGGGTCACCGGCTCCTACGTCGGTGACAACAAGGAGTTCGCACGCCAGTACCTCGCGGGCGAACTGGAGGTCGAGCTGATCCCGCAGGGCACCCTCGCGGAACGGCTGCGCGCCGGAGGTTGCGGCATTCCCGCCTTCTTCACCTCGGCCGGCGTGGGTACGCAGGTCCAGGAGGGAGGATTGCCCTGGCGGTACGCCCCCGCGGGCACCTCGGGGACGGAGTCCCAGGGAGCGGCGGTCGCCGTCGCCTCGCCGCCCAAGGAGGTGCGCGTCTTCGGCGGCGCGGAGTACGTCCTGGAGCACTCCATCACCACCGACTACGCCCTGGTCAGGGCCGCCCGCGGCGACCGGCACGGCAACCTGGTCTTCCATCGGGCGGCCCGTAACTTCAACCCCCTCGCGGCGATGGCCGGCCGGATCACGGTGGCCGAGGTGGAGGAACTGGTCGAGCCCGGTGTGCTCGATCCGGACCAGGTGCACCTCCCCGGCGTGTTCGTGCAGCGCGTCGTGGCGCTCACGCCCGAGCAGGCGGCGGAGAAGGGCATCGAGAAGAGGACGGTGCGCGAACGATGAACCAGCGTCCTTCGTGGCCCTCGTGGAAGGCGGTGCGTACGCCGTGAGCTGGAACAGACAGGAGATGGCGGCGCGGGCCGCGCGCGAGCTGCGGGACGGCGACTACGTCAACCTCGGCATCGGACTGCCCACACTGGTGGCCGACTTCCTGCCCCCGGACGTCGATGTCGTCCTGCACTCGGAGAACGGTCTCCTCGGGGTCGGCCCCTACCCGGCGCCCGACGAGGTCGACCCCGACCTCATCAACGCGGGCAAGGAGACGGTGACCGTACGTCCGGGTGCCTCGTTCTTCGACTCCTCGCTCTCCTTCGGCATGATCCGCGGCGGCCACATCGACACCGCCATCCTCGGCGCGCTCCAGGTCTCGGCCCGCGGCGACCTGGCGAACTGGGCCGTCCCCGGCAAGATGATCAAGGGCATGGGCGGTGCGATGGACCTCGTCCACGGAGCCCGCCGCGTCGTCGTGCTGATGGACCACACCGCGAAGGACGGAAGTCCCAAGATCGTTCAGGAGTGCACGCTGCCGCTGACCGGGCGGGCGTGCGTGGATCGGATCATCACCGACCTGTGCGTCCTGGACGTCACCCCGTGGGGCCTCGAACTGGTCGAGCCCGCACCGGATGTGACGGTCCAGCAGATCGTCGCCCGGACGTCCGTCCCCGTCACCTGCTGAACCCGCAAGGAGCCCCGATGATCGAGCGCCCGCGCGACGTGTACGTCGTCGACGCCGTCCGTACCCCCTTCGGCCGCTACGGCGGCGCGCTGTCCGCCACACGTCCGGACGACCTCGCGGCCGGTGTGCTGCGCGCCCTCGTCGATCGCAGCCCGGACCTGGACCCGGCCCGTATCGACGACGTGCTGCTCGGCAACGCCAACGGGGCCGGCGAGGAGAACCGCGATGTGGCCCGCATGGCCGTACTCCTGGCGGGGCTTCCCGTCAGCGTTCCGGGCGCCACCGTCAACCGGCTCTGCGGCTCCGGCATGGAGGCCGTCGTCCAGGCCGCGCGTGCCATCGCCCTCGGTGACGCCTCCATCGCGGTCGCGGGCGGTGTCGAATCCATGAGCCGTGCTCCGTGGGTGCTGCCAAAGCCGGACCGGGCCTTCCCGGCCAGGGACCAGCAGCTGTACTCGACCACCCTCGGCTGGCGTCTGGTCAATCCGAGGATGCCCGAGGAGTGGACCATCCCGCTCGGCGAGAGCGCGGAACTCGTCGGCGCCAAGTACGGCATCACCCGCGAGGACCAGGACGCGTTCGCCCTCGCCAGCCACCGCAACGCCGCGCGGGCCTGGCGCGAAGGGCTGTACGACGGGGAGGCCGTCCCCGTGGAGGGTGTCGAGCTGCCGCGCGACGAGAACATCCGCGACACCACCTCTCTTGAGGCTCTTGCCGCGCTGAAGCCGGCCTTCATCGCGGACGGCACCGTCACCGCCGGCAATGCCTCCCCGCTGAACGACGGGGCCGCCGCCCTTCTGCTCGCCGACGAGGCCGGGCTCGCGGCGATCGGCCGTGAACCTCTGGCCCGGGTACGGGCCGCCGCGGTCACGGGCATCGAACCGCAGTACTTCGGACTCGGCCCGGTGGACGCCATCCGCAAGGTGCTGGCCAAGGCCGACGTCGCTCCCGGCGATCTGCACACGATCGAGCTCAACGAGGCCTACGCCGCCCAGACGCTGGCCTGTCTGGCCGCGCTGCCGGAACTCGACCCCTCCGTCGTCAACCCCCGCGGCGGTGCCATCGCCATCGGCCACCCGCTGGGTGCGTCGGGTGCCCGGATCGCCGGAGCGGTGGCCCACCAGCTCGCCGCGGCGGGCACCGGCACGGGGCTTGCGGCTCTGTGCATCGGGGTGGGCCAGGCGCTGGCCCTCGTACTGGAACGCTGACGTGGCAGCCCGGCCCGCGGCGCGGTCTCAGCCCGCCCGGCGCAGGGCGGCCGGGGTCGTGCCGAGTCGGGCGCGCATCACCCGCGTCAGATGCTCCTGGTGGGAGAAACCGCACTCGGCGGCCACCTCCCCGATCGGCGTGGTCCCCGTGCGCAGCAGCCGCGTCGCCTGCTTCAGCCGCAGGGAGAGGAGGTACTGGTGCGGCGACTCACCTGTGCTCGCCCGGAACTGCCGTGTGAACTGGCTGCAGCTGAGCGAGACGGCCGCGGCGAGGTCGGCGATCGGCAGTGGTTCGGCGAGGCGCTCCTCCATGAGCCCCAGCGCGGCGGCCAGCTGCCGGTCGGAGAGGCCGGACGGGACAGGGCGCGGCGCGTTCGCGGCGGTGCCGTGGCGCTGGACCAGCTGCGCGGCGAGCATCCCCGTCAGATGGTCGGCGTACGTCCGGGCGGACGGTTCCCAGCGCCGGGCCGTGCTCTCCAGCGCGAGCAGAAGCTGCTCGGCGAGCGGATCGGTCACACCGAGTTCCTCCGACAGCTCCACGGGACGTCCGTCATTGGCCTCGCGCAGCGCCTCGTCCGTGAGGTACGCGTGCACCGTGTCGAGCCGTCCGCCGAGCTCGACGGACAGGGTTCGGCCGGCCGGCTGCAGGAACAGCCCGCCGGCGGGGATCTTTTCCGACCGCGTGCCCCGGCCGCGTCCTCGCCGCACGGTGACCGGTCCGCTGAGGTGCAGGATCAGCAGATGTGTGGGGGCCGGACCGAATTCGGCGTGGTAGGGCTGCTCCTCCTGCGCCGAGAGGAACAGGCGCTCCCATCCGAGGCCCGCGCTGCTGAAGCGTGGCCGCACGCCCGGCTGCCGCAGAATGCCGACCGTCTCGCTCAGACCGAGTTCCGTCATGGCGCGACCTCCTCGTGACGCCCCTGTTAATTGAACAGTAAACCAGAGCGCATGTGAACGGCGGAGGCCGGCAAGTCGGCGCCAGTGGCCGAGAGTGACGGCCGGCCTGGGCGAACGCGCCGTCCGGCCTGCCCTTCCGGGCGTGTGTGGCCCAGGACTGCACAGTCCTGTCCCGTGCGTGCACACCCCGCCGCCTGCACCCCACCCTCCGTTGTCCGGCCCCGTGCACGCCCTAGATCATGGAGGCCATGAGCGAAGCCGATGTCCCCAAGGACCACCACGAAGGTCTCCGAGGTCTTGTCGAACACATGACTGAGCACCACCACGAAGCGGTTCTGCGCCGCGAGGAGGAGGAGCTGGCGCAGGCGATGGACGGCGCCGCCTTCGATCTCGGCGCCGACATAGCCCACCCCACGCCCGGACATGCCGCGGTCGGCTACGACGTCGTCACCGATGTCGGACTGGACAACGAGCCGCCGGAGCTGCGCGACTAGCGGCCCGCGCGACGGGTGCGGCCCCCGGCGCCTCCCTGAGTCATCGGAGGTGCCGGGGGCCGCGCATGGGTCGGGACGGTCGGACCGCGAACGCCGCGCCGACCGGATCCGGCCGGCGCGGCCGGTCAGTCGAGCTCGCCGAGGCGGGCGCTCTGCCACAGGTCGACGCCGGCGTCGGTGGCGTACTTGTCGATCTCCGCCAGTTCCTCGTCGCTGAAGTCGGGATTCTCCAGCGCCGCGACGTTCTGCTCGAGCTGTTCGACCCGGGAGGCGCCGATGACGAGCGAGGTGACGCGTGCGTCGCGAAGCGCCCAGGCGAGAGCCATCTGCGCGAGGGTCTGCCCACGGCGGGCCGCGATGTCGTTGAGGGCGCGCAGCCTGTGCAGCATGTCCTGCGACAGCCAGGTGGTGTCGAAGGACTTGTCCTGCGCGGCCCGCGAGTCCGTGGGGATGCCGTCGAGGTAGCGCCCGGTCAGCAGCCCCTGGGCGAGGGCGGTGAAACCGATGACACCGAAGCCCTCCTCCTTGGCCACATCGAGCAGGCCTTCGTTCTCGATCCAGCGGTTGACCATGTTGTACGACGGCTGGTGGATGAGCAGCGGCGTACCCAGCTCGCGCAGGATGGCCGCCGCCTCCCGGGTGCGTTGCGCGTCGTAGGAGGAGATGCCGACGTAGAGGGCCTTGCCCTGGCGGACCGCGGCGTCGAGCGCCCCCATCGTCTCCTCGAGCGGAGTCGTGGCGTCGAGCCGGTGGGAGTAGAAGATGTCGACGTAGTCCAGTCCCGTGCGCCGCAGCGACTGGTCGAGCGAGGCGAGGACGTACTTCCGGGAGCCACCGCCCTGGCCGTAGGGGCCCGGCCACATGTCCCAGCCGGCCTTGGTGGAGATGACCATCTCGTCCCGGTACGGCGCGAGGTCCTGCTTCATCAGACGCCCGAAGTTGATCTCGGCAGAGCCGTACGGCGGGCCGTAGTTGTTGGCGAGATCGTGGTGGGTGATCCCCAGGTCGAACGCACGCAGCGCGATCTCCCGCTGGGTCTCGAACGGCCGGTCGTCGCCGAAGTTGTGCCAGTAGCCGAGGGACAGGACGGGGAGGTCGAGTCCGGAGCGGCCGGTGCGGCGGTAGCGCATGGTGCCGTTGTAGCGCTCAGGATCTGCGACGTAGGTCATCGGGTGATCTCCGGGTGGTGCAGTGCTGGCTGTCCCGGTCGGGTTCGAGGGGACATGCCCACACTGCTGCAGCGTGATCCTGAAGTCCAACAGTTCCTTTTCATCGGACTAAGCGGTGTCGCTTCTGAATGGAGCCGCACAGGGGGCGAACCACGGCGGTGCCCTTGCGATGACCGGTGTCGATGACCCGGGCGGGTGCCGTCTCCACTTACGGGCTGAGCCGGTTCGGCACCGTGGCATGCCCATGGAGGAAATTCCTGTCGCGCGTCGGACATTCCGACCCGGAACCCGTGTGTCTTACCTTCTTCTCATATTCATCTACTGAATAGTGACATTCATCACGCCCTGGCTGACCTGCGCAAAACGCAGGCAAAAGAATCCCCCAGTGAAGAGTCAAATCTGAGACCACGGCCTTCTGCCGAGCAAATCGCATTCCTATGGTGAGCCGCCGTCGAGCGTTAAATCCCTGTTCAGATAACGAGAGGCCTCTTGACATGGTGAATATCGACCATGCAGCCCCCGATGTCGCGCGGAAGACGACCGGTCTTCGCCGCGACGTCGGCCTGATCGGACTGATGTGGGCCTCGGTCGGTTCCATCATCGGTTCCGGATGGCTCTACGGCGCCGAGAAGGCGGTCGTGACGGCCGGACCGGCGGCGATCATCTCCTGGCTGATCGGCGCGGTGGGCATCGTCCTGCTGGCGCTCGTGCACGCCGAACTCGGCGGCATGTTCCCGGTCGCGGGCGGCACCGCCCGATACCCCCACTACGCCTTCGGCGGCCTGGCCGGTATGTCCTTCGGCTGGTTCTCCTGGCTGCAGGCGGCGACCGTGGCCCCGATCGAGGTCGAGGCCATGATCGGCTACGCCGCTCACTGGGACTTCGCCAAGGGCTTTCAGCACGCCGACGGCACCCTGACGACCAGCGGCTTCGTCGTCGCCGTCGTCCTGATGGCCGTCTTCGTCGCCGTCAACTTCCTGGGCGTCCGCGTCCTGGCCCACACCAACAGCGCGGCTACCTGGTGGAAGATCGCGGTGCCGCTGGGTGCGATCTTCATCATCGCGGTGGGCAACTTCCACCCGCACAACTTCACCGCTGAGGGCTTCGCCCCCTTCGGCGCCAAGGGCGTCCTCGGTGCCATCAGCTCCAGCGGCATCATCTTCGCCCTGCTGGGCTTCGAGCAGGCGATCCAGCTGGCAGGCGAGAGCCGCAACCCGAAGCGGGACCTGCCGCTCGCCACCCTCGGATCCGTCGCCATCGGCGCGATCATCTACGTCCTGCTCCAGGTCGTGTTCATCGGCGCGCTGCCGCACAGCTCCTTCGCGCACGGCTGGGCCAAGCTCGACTTCCCCGGCATCAGCGGCCCCTGGGCGGGTCTCGCGACGGTGGTCGGCCTCGGCTGGCTGAGCGTGGTGCTGTACATCGACGCCGTGATCTCCCCCGGCGGCACCGGCCTGATCTACACCACCGCGACCTCCCGCGTCTCCTACGGCCTGGCCAAGAACGGCTACGCGCCGAAGCTCTTCGAGAAGATCGACGCGCGCGGCGTCCCGTGGTTCGGGCTGGGGATCTCCTTCGTGACCGGCGTGGTCTGCTTCCTGCCCTTCCCGAGCTGGCAGGAGCTGGTCGGCTTCATCACCTCGGCGAGCGTCCTGATGTATGCCGGTGCTCCGCTGGCGTACGGCGTCTTCGCCGACCGGCTCCCGAACCACGAGCGCCCCTACCGCCTGCCCGGCGGCAAGGTGATCTCCCCGCTGTCCTTCGCGGTCGCCAACCTCATCATCTACTGGGCCGGTTGGGACACGCTGTGGCGTCTCGGCATTGCGATCCTGCTGGGCTACGTGCTCCTCGGCGGCTACGCCTGGTACGCCACCCGGAAGAACCTGCAGGACGCGCCCCGGCTGGACTGGAAGGCCGCCCAGTGGCTTCCGCCCTACCTGGTGGGCATGGGCCTGATCTCCTGGCAGGGCGGCTTCGGCGGCCAGAACCACATCCCGCTGTGGTGGGACATCGTGGTGGTCGCGGTCTTCTCCCTGGTCATCTACAACTGGGCGAGGGCCACAGCGTCCAAGCCCGCGGAGATCGAGCAGAGCATCGACGAAGTGGTGGTCACCGAGGCACCGGCCCACTGACCCGTCTCCGGCTCTGCCCAGTCAGCCCCGGCCGCCCGGCCGGGGCTGACGGCATGTCCAGGCGGTGGGGCCGGCATCCTGACTGCTCCCCAAGGCACCGCCGGTCCCGGGCCGTCCCGCCAGGTCACTGCTCCGGCGCCGGGGCCGGGACGCCGAGCGGGCGGGCCAACCCGGCCACCACCTCGTCCAGCCGCTGCAGATGACGCAGCACGCGGTCGGTGACGCGGTCGTACCGGGGTGCGCCCAGAGTTCCCGGCTGGAGCATGGAGGCGATGCTCGGCCCGGTCTCGATGCGAGCGGTGCTGCCCTCGTCCGCGACGTGCGCGGCGATCGCCCGGATGTTGCCCACGATGCGCATGCCCGCTCCGCGCAGTCGAGGATCCGCCGCGATCGAGGGGTGCTCGGGCAGCAGTTCCGCCGTCGCCGCGAGTGAGCGGGCGTGATATCCGCAGGTCTCCAGCAGCGCGACGACATAGCGTGCGGTGTCCCGCCGGGCCCGCAGGGGTGTGATCGGATGGGTCAGCGGTTGCGTGGCGGCCGCCAGGTCGGCCAGAGTCCGGTCCAGGTCGCGTGCCTTGTCGAGGAGGTCCGCCGCGGGCCCGCCGCTGAGCTGGTCGACCGCGGCGTCGGTGACGTCCGCGAGCTGCTCCAGTACGGAGGTGAGCAGTTCGTTCGTACGGCGATCGGTGTGAACGGGCAGGACCAGGGCCGCCGCGACGATTCCGCAGACCGCGCCCAGCGCCGTTTCCGCGATGCGCAGCACCAGCACGGAGAGGCTGTAGGTGTTGAGGAGCGTGTAGAGGAGGCCCAGCATCGCCGTGACGAAGAAGGACATCATCGTGTAGGACAGCGGTGCGGTGTAGAACATCGCGAAGATGAACAGCAACACCAGCGCGAACGCAGTCCAGGTGTGGTGCCCGACCAGCCCTGCCAGGCCGATGCCTGCCACCACGCCGAGAATCGTGCCGATCAGGCGGCGGTACCCCTTGACGAGGATCTCGCCGGTGGACGAGGTGTTGATGAACACGATCCAGCAGGTCAGCACCGCCCAGTACCAGCGATGACTGGAGAGGAACTCGCCGCCGACGATGGCGAGCGACGAGCCCACCGCCACCTGAACCGCGGCACGGGTCGTCGGGCGGTCCAGCCCGGTGCGTTGCGCGCCTTCCTCCCCCTCCTTCTCGCTGCCGCTGATGGCCGCGTCCTCGGCGTCGATCTCTTCACGCGAGCGGGCGGTCGCGGGGGTGTCCTCCGACTCGTCCGGGGCTCCACCGAGCGCGATCCGCAGCCCGAGGACCGCCCGCGCCGTCTCTCCGATGCCCCGGAACACGTCCTGAACGGCGGCCGGCGCGAGCGGCAGATGGTCCTCCTCCCGGTAGCCGAGGAGCCGGTTGCGCACATGGGACCAGGCGGTGCCCTCGGCGTCGGCGACGGGACGCAGGACGAGAAGGCGCAGCGCCTCGAGGTCGCGGCGCAGCGTCGAGGCCGTCTCGTCGTGCTCGGCCAGCGGTCCGCGCGAGGGCAGGTAGGCGCCCGGCAGATGCAGAGTCAGCGTGTCGGCACGCTCGGCGCTGCGCGCGGTGAGTAGCAGGAGTCCCAGCCGTTCAGAGGCGATCTCGGCATCGGCGATACGGCGCTGCACGAGCCGGGCCGTCTTCGCGTCGGAGGTCCCCTCATCCAGCCGTGCCTGGATCAGCAAGGCGGTCTCGTGCAGCGCGGCCGTCCTGTGCCGCACTTCCTCGAGGGCCTTCTCCACGTCGTCGGCGTCGGCGTCGAGCAAGGCGATCTGCGCCAGGATCAGTTGGCCGAGGCGGGCTCTGAAGGCACGGCGCAGACGGTCCAGGATGCCCGAGGGCGTCTCGGGCACGAGGGCGAAGCGCACCAGGGCACTGCAGACGAAGGCGACGGCGATGGCGCCATAGAGCTGCGGCAGCACCGGGACGGTCGCGCTGACGAACAGCGAGAGGAAGTAGACCTGGAACCCGATCAGTCCCAGCGCCGTGGCGCGGTCGCCGAAGCGCCGGGTGTACACGGCGCAGAAGATGAGCAGGACGAAGAAGACGTCCCCGGCCACGAGGCGGGAGTTGAGGAGCGCGCCGAGCGATACGGCGACCAGCGCCACGATCAGTCCCACGGCGAGGGTGACGGCCTGCCCGGACCGCTTCTTGTCGCGGATGGCGAAGGTCGCGACCATCGCCGACATGGCGCCCGCCACCAGATGGGGCACGCCGACGCCCACCGGGGCCAGGACAGCCAGTGTGAGCGCGATGGACGACACCGTTCTCAGGCCGGCGGTCAGCCGCAGCAGTCCCGGGTCCGATGCCGCGATGCGATCCCGCAGCGCCACCCGCACCGACCGACCCGCCACCCTCACTCCGCGTGCTCTTTTCCGCGTCCCGTCATGATCCCTGCTCCAGCATCGCACGCGGGGGCCCGGTCAACGGAGGGGGGACGCCGAAGGGCGGCCGGGGCGCGCGATCGCGCCCTGGACCCGGCGGGCGGCCCGCCCGCCGTCCCGCACCTGCCGACGAGCTCTGCCGCCACTCGCCCGGTGGCGAACGGCCCCGGCGACGGCGGTCGCCGGGGCCTCTGTGCACCGTGCCGGTCGGCCTGCTGCCGTCAGCTGCTCAGCAGCCTCCGCAGTTGTAGTAGAGGACGTCCCAGTGGTTGCCCTCGTCGGCGTAGATGTTGCCGGAACCGGACTGGTACTGGGGTGCTCCGTCGCCGCGCAGACCGATGTAGGTGAAGCTGTTCTTGATGTAGTTGGTGACGCAGGTGTTCTTGCCGTAGTCCAGCTTGTAGCCGTTCCAGTGCGAGTACGTGCCGGAGGCGTGGCCGGTCTCGGTCCCGCCGGTGATGTTCAGCGCGCAGCCCGAGGCCCGCTTGAGCGTCTGGGCGCCCTGGGCGGTGGCGAGGTTGAGCTGCTCGAACGACGTGCAGGTCGGGTTGTTGCGGTCGGAGCAGTTGCCGGAGGACGACCAGGTGATGCCCACCTGGCGGAACATCGAGGTGGCCGTGGCGTGGGAGATCTTGGTGACCGCCGCGGCCTGGGCGGTGTCCTGGGCGGCCAGTGCGTCCCCGGCGCTGCCGAGGACGGCGAGTCCAGGGGCGATCGTGAGCGCGAGGGCCATGAGGGCGGAGCGGATCTTCATGTGGGGACCTTCCTGCGATCGGGCCGTGCGTCCTGTGGGGCGGCTGTGCAGGTGGTGCACGGCGATGGTGCCCGAGTTCTACGCGCGTCCGAAAGAGGGCCGGGCTCCTGAGGGTGTCCCCTCAGGAGCCCGGCCCTCGGCGCCGCACCGTCCCCGTGGCGCAGTGGGCCATCGCCGCGTTGTCCCACCGGGCTGCGATGCACTGCCCGGCCGGTGCTTTTGTGACCTCCCGAACTCCGCCGCGACGACGTGTCAGTCGGCGTCGAAGGTGTCACCGAGCAGGTCGTGTGCCGTACGCATCGCGTCGGCGCGGTCGGCGGGCACCAGGCCGATCCGGGTGCGGCGGTCCAGGAGGTCCGCCGTGTCGAGGGCTCCTTCGTGGCGTACGGCCCACAGCAGTTCCGCGCGGGTCACCGGGTGGCCTTCCAGAACGGGTTCGGCGAGCCGGGGGTCCTGCTCGGTCAGGGCGTGGACGGCCGGCGCCTCGGTGCCGTAGCGGCTGATGAGGCGTCGGGGGGCGCGGAGTTCGGCGAGCACCTGCGGTGGTGCCGCGCCCACGAGGGGGACCGCGGTCGTGGTGGACGGCCCGGCAGGGAGGCGGTGTGCGGCGATGGCCGTGTCGACGGCGTCCTCGGCCATGCGCCGGTAGGTGGTGAGTTTGCCGCCGACGATCGTGATCACGCCCTCCGGCGAGGTCAGCACCGCGTGCTTGCGGGAGATGTCGGCGGTGCCGGCCGGCGCCCCCGAGCCCGCCGCGGGTGTGGTGTCCAGCAGGGGACGCAGTCCCGCGAAGGCGCCCACCACGTCGTGGCGGTGGACCGGGACGTCCAGGGCGGAGCCGAGGACGTCGAGCAGGAAACCGATGTCGGTCTCGGGTACCTGGGGTACGTCGGGGATGTCGCCGTACACGGGTTCGTCGGTGAGGCCGACGTAGACCCGGCCGTCTCCCTGGGGCAGGACGAGGACGAAGCGGTTGGTCTCGCCCGGGATCGGGATGTGCAGCCCGGCGGGCATGGCTCCGAGGTGGTCGGTCCGCAGTACGAGGTGGGTGCCGCGAGAGGGCCGGATGCGGACGCCCTCCACCAGGCCGCCCGCCCACACGCCGGTGGCGTTGATCACGGAGCGGGCCCGGATCTCGCCCTCCTCACCGGTGAGTTCGTCCCGTACACGGGCGCCGGAGCGGGTGATCTCCAGTGCGCGGACGCGGGTGAGGATGCGTGCGCCGTGGGCGGCGGCCGTACGGGCGACGGCGGTGACCAGACGGGCGTCGTCGGTCACGCGGCCGTCCCAGGACAGAAGGCCGCCGCGGAGTCCGGTGGTGCGCAGCGCGGGGGCGAGGTGGCGGGTCTCCGCCGCGGAGAGTCTGCGCGGCGCGGGCAGCGTCGAACGAGCGGTGCGTGCCGCGAGGCGCAGCGTGTCACCGGCGCGGAAGCCGGCCCAGGCCAGAGCGGCCTGGCCACGGGAGACCAGGGGGGTCAGGGGCAGCACGAAGGGCTGGGCCCGCACCAGGTGCGGGGCGGTGCGCTCCATGAGGACCCCGCGCTCGCGTGCGCTCTCGTGGGCGACGTCGAACTGGGCGGAGGCGAGGTAACGCAGCCCGCCGTGGATGAGTTTGGAGCTCCAGCGGGAGGTACCGAAGGCCAGGTCGTGAGCGTCCACGGCGACGACCGAGAGCCCGCGGGCGGCGGCGTCCAGGGCGGCTCCGGCACCGGTCGCGCCGAGACCGACGACCAGGACGTCCACCGCCGTGCCGTCGGTGCTCCGGCCGAGTTCACGCCGGCGGCGGGCGGCGGTCAGGGACGAGCCCGGAGCCGGGTGCGCCGAGGGGGCCGGACTGCTGCTGGGGCTCATGGCGTCAGGGTCCTCTCGAGGATGGTCCGCAGTTCTGCGTAGAAGGCGTCGGTGCTCAGTTCGGCGTCGTCCTCGTCGGCCATGGTGCGCAACGACAGGGTGAAGGACTGGGCGACCAGGAGCAGGGATCTGGCCTGCCGTTGGGGATGGTCGGGGCGTACGGACCCGTCCGCGTGGCCCTGCTCGAGGGCGTCGGAGATCAGTTCGATGACGGCTTCCTGGCTGGCTCCGCGCCGGTCCAGTACGTACGGAAGGAGCAGTTCGGGATCGACGTCGACGATCTTGCGGAAGAGGGGATGGCTGCGGACGGCGCCGACCCCTTTGGCCAGCCCCTCCACGATCCGGGTGCGCGCGTGCATTCCGGGCGTGGGCTCGGGCATCGCTCCGGTGGCCGCCTCGATCCACTCCCGGGTCATCAGGTCGCCGACCAGGGACCGTACATCGGGCCAGCGCCGGTACAGCGTCATCCGGGAGACGCCCGCACGCCGGGCCACATCGGTGAGGGTCGTGCGCCGGACGCCGACGGCCAGGACGCAGTCGCGTACCGCGTCGAGCACCGGATCGCTGTCCGAAGCGTTGTGACGAATAGGCGTCATGTGTCACAGTGTAACGCCCCTGTGGCCGCACAGGAGACGGCACTCTCGAACGACCGGTGAGGACAAGCCCCATGGACATGCTGTGGAGCGGCTGGGGAGACCCGGCCAGGGCGACGCCGCTGCCCGACACGGTGATCGGACTGCTGCGCGACCTGCTCGGGGTGAAACCGCGCAGCGCCGAACCGGTGGCCCTGGAAGACATCACCGTGCCCGAGTCGCACCTGGCCGCCGCCGCACGCCAGGCCCTGGCCGCCGCCCTCGGCGGCGAGGAGCATCTGCGGACGGACGCGGAGTCCCGGATCCGGCACACCCGCGGCAAGTCCACCCCCGATCTGCTGCGGATCCGCGAGGGGGACATGGCTGACGTCCCCGCGGCCGTGGCGCTCCCGGCGAGCCATGACGAGGTGCAGTCCGTGCTGACGGCCTGCGCCGAACACGACCTGGCCCTCGTCCCGTTCGGCGGTGGCACCTCCGTGGTCGGCGGCCTCGCCCCCGAGCGGCGGCGGCCTTTCGTCGCGCTGGACCTGCGCCGCATGGACAACCTGCTCGCCCTCGACCCGGTCTCCCGCATCGCCACCCTGCAGCCCGGACTGCGCGCTCCGCAGGCCGAGGCACTCCTGGCCGAGTGCGGCTTCACCCTCGGCCACTTCCCCCAGTCCTATGAATGGGCCACCATCGGCGGATTCGCCGCCGCGCGCTCCAGCGGCCAGGCGTCCGCCGGCTACGGCCGGTTCGACGAGATGGTGCTCGGCCTCACTCTCGCCACCCCTGCCGGAACCCTCGAGGTCGGCCGTGCCCCCCGCTCGGCCGCCGGACCCGACCTGCGTCAGCTCGTCCTCGGCTCCGAAGGGGCGTTCGGCGTCATCACCTCGGTGACCGTGCGGATCCGCCCCGTCCCGCGCACCCGCATATACGAGGGATGGCGTTTCGACTCCTTCGACGCGGGCGCCGCCGCGCTGCGCCGCCTGGCCCAGGACGGGCCGCGGCCGACCGTCCTGCGCCTGTCGGACGAGACGGAGACCCTGATCGGCCTCGCCCAGCCCGAGGCCATCGGCTCCTCGGGCGTGCAGCAGGCCCAAGGATGCCTGGCGATCGCGGGCTACGAGGGCACCGAGGAGGACACCACATACCGCCGGGAACGTGCGGCGGCCGTGCTGCGCGAGTGCGGCGGCAGCTACGTGGGCCGGGGACCGGGAGAGCGCTGGGCCGACGGCCGCTACTCGGCTCCCTACCTGCGCGACGCGCTGCTGGACGCGGGAGCGTTCGCCGAGACACTGGAGACGGCGGCCTTCTGGTCCCGGATCCCCGAGTTGTACGCCGCCGTGCGGGAGGCGCTCACCACCACGCTCACCGGTGCCGGCACCCCGCCCCTGGTGATGTGTCACATCTCCCATGTGTACGAGAACGGCGCGTCGTTGTATTTCACCGTGGTCAGCGCCCAGGGCGACGACCCCGTGGCCCATTGGGCGCCCGCCAAGCACGCCGCGAACGAGGCGATCCTGGCTGCGGGCGGCACCATCAGCCATCACCACGGCGTCGGCAGCGACCACCGCGACTGGTACGTCCGGGAGGCGGGGCCGCTCGGCATCGAGGCCCTCAAGGCGGTCAAACGACACCTGGATCCCGACGGGCTGGTCAACCCGGGCATCCTGCTGCCCACCGACTGATTCCCACCCTGTCCGTCCCCGCTTTACCATCGTCCGTCCACGACCGTCAGCCGCCCTCGGAGGCACACCGATGCGACAGTTCACCGCCATCGTCAACCCCACCGCGGGCGGTTCGACCGGGGTCGCGACCCTGCTCCAGGTGGCCCGGCTGCTGCGGGAGGCCGGCGCCGAACTGGAGACCGAGTACAGCCGCAGCCTCGCCCACGCCCAGGACCTCGCGCGCCAGGCCGGCGAACGGCAGCGCGTCGTCCTGGCCGTCGGCGGCGACGGCATCGTCGGTGGCATCGGCGGGGCGCTGAGCGGCACCGACACGCTCTTCGGCATCGTCCCGGCCGGCCGCGGCAACGACTTCGCCCGGGCGCTGGACCTGCCCACCGACCCGGCCGCACTCGCCAAGGCGCTGCTCCACCACGACCCGCGGCACGTCGACACCATCGAAGTCGAGTCCGCCCAGGGACGCGCCGTCGCTCTCGGGAGCGTCTACGCGGGGGTTGACGCGCTCGCCAACCGCCATGCCAACCAGTCCAGACTGCTGAGCGGGGCCGCCTCCTACTACGCGGGCGGGCTGCGCGCCGTCGCCACCTGGCGCCCGGCCACGTACCGGGTCACCATCGACGGCGAGGAAATCACGCACCACGGCTACACGGTCGTGGCCGCCAACTCCGCCTACTACGGCTCCGGCCGGATCATCGCCCCCGACGCGCGCGTCGACGACGGCCTGCTCGAGGTGGTGATGATCCGTCACGCGCCACGCCGGCTCTTCTTCACCCTCATGAACGAGCTCAAGACAGGCGCGCACGTCAACCGGGGCGAAGTCCGTATCGCCCGGGGCAGGGAGATCCGCATCGAGGCCGACCGGGATGTGCCCTACGGCACCGACGGCGAGGTGGACGCCGTCCTCCCCGTCACCGCCAGGGTTCTGCCCGGAGCGCTCGCCGTGCTGTGCTGAACACCTGAAGACCTGAACACCTGCCGGCAGGCGTCCGCGTAAAGCCGGCGGGAGACCACGAACGACACAGTGCCGCTGCGATGCGGGTGTACGGGTCAGTGAGCTGGGCGGCGTCGGCGCCGCCCCGGCGATGACGGCGGTTCGAGATCACGGTCCCGCCGTCGAGGCCGTCAGCCTCAGAACTCCTCCGTGCAGGGCTCGGCCCCCGGCAGGTGCTCCTTCGCCCATGCGCCGAGCTCCTTGAGCGCCGGTCCCAGTGCGGCTCCCGACTCGGTCAGCCGGTAGGAGACGCGCAGCGGAGGTCCTTCGTCGACCTCGCGTACCACCAGTCCGGCGGCGCCGAGCTCGGCGAGCCGGTCCGACAGCATGCGCTCGCTGATGCCCGGGATCGCCCGGCGCAGGTCGGCGAAGTGCGCGGGCTGCTCCACGAGGACCGCCACGATCGGGCCGCTCCAGCGCTTTCCGAGCAGCTGGAAGACGCGAGTGATGCCGCCGTCCACCCGCTTGCACGCCGCTGGGTCGTGCTTCTGCTCCACCGCCATGGGTACAGGGTACTACCCTGCTGTTGGGGGGTGAAAAAAAGTAAGTCCCTGTGCTAGATATAGCTGTGTACGAAACATCAGCCCCGTACTCAACGTGGGCTCGTTCTGCATGGAGACACCCATGGCCACCTTGCTGCACATCGATTCCTCCGTCTTCCCGGGCGACGCGTCCGCGTCCCGCGCCGTGGCGGACGTCTTTCGCAAGACCTGGCAGGAGCAGCACCCCGACGGGACGGTGATCTACCGCGACCTGGCAGCGAACCCCGTCCCGCACATCACCGCCGACGCCCACACGGCCGGCTTCGCCGACCCCGACTCCCGCACCGCCGAGCAGGCCGGCGCCTTCGCCGAGCGCGTCAAGCTGATCGAGGAACTGGAGCAGGCGGACGCGGTGCTAATCGGCGCCCCGATGTACAACTACGCGATCCCCTCCACCCTCAAGGCGTGGCTGGACAACGTGATCCTCTTCGGCCGCACCGCCGGCGAGACCCCCTCCGCCAAGGGCACCCCGGTCACCGTCGTGGCCAGCCGGGGAGGCGCGTACGGCCCCGGCACCCCGAGGGAGGACTACGAGTACGTCCAGAACTACCTGCGGGCCGTCCTCGCCGACGCTCTCGCCCTGGACCTCGACTTCATCGTCCCGGAACTGACCATGGCCCCGCACAATCCGGCCATGGCCCAGCTGGTCCCGCTCTACGAGGCGTCCCGTGAGCGTGCCCTCGCGGACGCCGCCGCCAAGGCCAAGCAGCTCGTGGAGCGCCTGGCCGCATGAGGTGACCGCGAGGCGGGGGAGGGGGCGGCCCGGCCGTCCGGCGGACCTCCGCAGTCGCTCCCGAACCTTGATCCCCTCAGCGGTGAAACGAGAGGGAATGGCCCGTTCCTCGTAGGCTGGCCTCAGGCCCCGGCGATCTGCGGCGCCCCTCGTTGCTTGCGCAGTCGCATGCCGTGGCCGGACTGACGGCAGCCGTTCTCCGCACACTCCGTGCGCCGCCGCCTCGGCGGAAGGGTGACAGGGGAGGTCTTATGACCGCGACGGTGGATCCGGATCGCTCCGAGTGGGACGTGATCGTCCTCGGCGGCGCGGCCGCGGGGGAGAACGCCGCTCAGTACGCGAGCCAGTTCTCCGGCCTGTCGTCGGTGCTCGTGGAGAACGCCCTGCTGGGAGGCGAGTGCTCGTACTGGGCGTGCATGCCCAGCAAGGCGCTCCTCCGGCCCGTGGAGGTGGTCGACGCGGCCGCCCATCTGCCCGGTGTCTCGGCACAGCTGGACCCCGCCGCCGTGCTCGCCCGCCGCGACGTCGTGATCAACGGTCTGGACGACAGCTCCCAGGTGAAATGGGCCCTGAACACCGGCATCGACGTGGTGCGCGGCTACGGGCGGCTGGCCGGTGAACGCAGAGTCGTGGTGAGCCGGCCCGACGGCTCGAGCCGGGAGCTGACGGCCGGGCAGGCCGTCGTCATCGACACCGGATCCTGCCCGGCCGTGCCGGACGTCCCCGGACTGCGCGCCGCACTGCCGTGGGTCTCACGGGATGTGACCACGATGCGGGAAGTGCCGCGGCGGGTCGTCGTCCTGGGTGGCGGTGTGGTCGCCTGCGAGGCCGCCACCTGGCTCAAAGGGCTCGGCGCCGCCGAGGTGACGATCGTCCACCGCGGCACGCGCCTGCTGGCCCGCAACGAGCCGTTCGCGGGGACGCTCGTCGGTGAGGCGCTGCAGGACGCGGGCGTGCGACTGTGCTACGGACGCACCATGGCCGAGGTGCAGCGGCCCGGAGCCCGCGACACGGGCGAGGGCCGCGTGCACGGCGACGAGGTGCGCGTCACCCTCGACGACGGCACGGTCATCGTGGCCGACGAGGCCGTCGTGGCGGCCGGGCGCACCCCGAACACCGATGACATCGGCCTGGAATCCGTCGGGTTGAGCCCCGGCGGTTACCTCGACGTCGACGACCACCAGGGTGTGCGGGGCGCGGCCGGCACCTGGCTCTACGCCATCGGCGACGTGTGCGGCCGCGCACTGCTCACACACATGGCCAAGTACCAGGCCCGTGTCGCAGGAGAGGTCATCGCGGCGCGCGCGGCCGGCTCCTCCGACCTGCCGTCCGCCGCGCTCGGTCACATCGGGCTGCCCCAGGTCGTCTTCACCACCCCCGAGGTCGGCAGCGCCGGCATGACCGAGCAGCAGGCCCGGGACGCGGGGGCCGACGTCGAGACCGTCGAGTACGACCTCGCCGCGCTCGCCGGCACCTGGGTCATGAGCGCGGACTACCGCGGCCGGGCCAAGCTCGTCGTGGACCGTGCCGAAGACGTCGTCCTGGGAGCGACGTTCGTGGGCGCCGGCATCGCCGAACTCGTGCACTCCGCGACCACGGCGATCGTCGGGCGCATCCCTGTTTCCACCTTGTGGCACGTCGTGCCCAGCTACCCCACGGTCAGCGAGATCTGGCTGCGCCTCCTGGAGACCCTGCGCACGCAGCGGCATTAGGCCGTGTCTCTCAACTTCGTGACCAGGTGACTACCGCTGCTGACACGGCTGCAGATGTTGTGAGGAAGCCGGGGCGCCAGGCGTGCCCACTGCTCGCCGGTCAGCAGGCGCAGGCGCCCGCTCGTGGTCACCGGGGCTTGTAGGCGGTGGCCAGCACAGAGACCGTGAGCCGGTCGGGCAGGGGCCCGCCATCGTCCAACTCTGTGGGGCTCAAGTGACGTGCGCTCGGCGTCATCCCCACCAAGTCCAGGGCCTCCGGCCCGATCGGGGCCATGGAGTACTCCACGCGTTCGGTGACGACGGCCTCGAAGTAGGGGTCCAGTGTCCGGTGCAGGCGCTGTTCCTTTGCCGGGTCGATGGTGACCATGGCAGGCACCCGGCCGCGAAGCTCGGCCAGGTGCCGCGCCTTCGGACGGACCACGATCAGCCGGCCGGCCGGGCGGAGCACTCGGTAGAACTCGGCTGGATTGCGGGGTGCGAACACGTCCAGCACCACGTCGGCCACATCGTCAGCCAGCGGGAAGGGACGGAAGACATCCCAGGTTGCCGCAGCGGCTCGCTCATGGGCTCGCGCTGCCGAGCGCAGCGCGCGCACCGACGTGTCCAGGCCCAGCCCTCGGGCGCCGGGCAGCTGGTCGAGAACGCCGGCCAGGTAGTAGCCCGTGCCGCACCCGACGTCCACGACCGTTCCCCGTTCAGGGGCCGAGCCGGTCGCCAGGTGGGCCACGGCCTGGCGGATGGGGGCGTACCTGCCGGTGGCCAGGAAGCGGTCTCGCGCCTGGACCATGGCCGCGTCGTCGCCGCTGGTGGCGCGGGTGCCCGTCAGGAGGCCGGCATAGCCGTGGCGGGCGATATTGAAGGTGTGGCCCGCCGGACAGCGAAGTGCGCCCCAGCCGGGATGCAGGCGGCGGGTGCGGCACGTCGGGCAACGCAGCAGGTCGAGGGAGAGTTTGAGGGCAGGGGGAAGCAACACGGGCACGAGGCACTCCTGGCGCGGCTGAAGGGAAGAGAACGTGCCTCCGTGCACAGAAGGTCACTGCCTCAGGAAGGAACGGGCAGCGCCAAGGGGGTAGTTCACACGGAAGGCACACCAACGAGGGCGATGCCGTCCGACATCGCCCTCAACGCCTTCCGATCACAGGAAGCAGCAGTGCGGGGTGCTCATGAATGCCACGTCATGAGTCTACGAGCCTCGACGAAACCCTGGAGGGGCGTCGGACGGGCCCTGAGCCGCCTGTGCCGTGGGCTGTCCGTGCCGGCCGCTCGACAACCCTGCTGAGACCTGGGTCACATTGACGGTCGACTTCGTATAGATTCATAATGCAGTTATGCATAACGAGCTTATGGAATCCGGCGGCTCCGGCGAAGAGCTGGTCGTCGCCTTCGAGCAGCTGGTGCGGTACGTGCGCCAGGTCAGTACGGCCGGGGGCCTGAGCACCGCCGCCTCGTCCGCGTTGGGCCGCCTCGGCCGCGAGGGACCCCAGCGGCTGACGGAACTCGCACGCGCCGAGGGTGTCTCGCAGCCCGCCATGACACAGCTGGTCACGCGTATGGAACGCGACGGGCTGGTGCGCCGCGTCGCCAGTACCGATGACCGCCGATGCGTGCTGGTCGAATCGACCGACTCCGGAGCCGACCTTGTCAGACGGCGGCGCTCCGAGCGCGCCGAAGCCCTGGAGAGGCTGATGGAGCGGCTCGACCCGAAGGAGCGGACCGCAGTCGTCATCGCACTTCCCGCGCTCGCCCGGCTGGTCCAGGCCGAGGCGTCCGACTGACCGCCGGCATCGAAGACAGCCGACCTTCCAGGAGAAGAAAGAGGCAATGACCGCACCGCATGGGACTTCGACGAGCCCTTTCAAACAGCCACGTGCCGTCTGGGCCGTGGCGTTCGCCTGCGTCATCTCGTTCATGGGCATCGGCCTGGTCGACCCGATCCTGCCCTCGCTGGCCGAAAGCCTGCACGCCACCCCGAGTCAGGTGTCGCTGCTCTTCACCAGCTACCTGGTCGTCACCGCGGTGGCGATGCTGGTGGTCGGCTGGGTGTCCAGCCGGATCGGTGCCAAGCGCACCCTGGTCATAGGCCTGGCGCTGATCGTCGTGTTCGCGGCGCTCGCCGGCACCTCCGGCTCCATCGGCGGCATCGTCGGCTTCCGTGCGGGATGGGGCCTGGGCAACGCCCTGTTCATCGCGACCAGCCTGGCGGTCATCGTTGCCTCGGCCAGCGGCGGCTTCGGCGGAGCGATCATCCTCTACGAGACCGCGCTGGGCATCGGCATCGCGGTCGGTCCGCTGCTCGGCGGTGAACTGGGCAGCATCAGCTGGCGCGGGCCGTTCTTCGGTGTCGCCGTACTCATGGCCATCGCCCTGATCGCCACCCTAGCCTTCGTCCCCGCACTGCCCAAACCCGAGCGCCGCACATCTCTGAGCGCCCCGCTCAAGGCACTGCGGCACCGCGGGCTGCTCACCATGGGCATCATGGCGCTGCTGTACAACTGGGGATTCTTCACCATGCTGGGCTACGCGCCCTACCCCATGAAGCTTGACGCCCACCAACTCGGCCTGGTCTTCACCGGCTGGGGCCTGCTGGTCGCCGCCTTCAGCGTATTCGTCGCACCTCGCCTGCAGGCACGATTCGGCACCGCTCCCGTGCTCTGCGCCAACATGGTCGGGCTCGGGATCGTCATGACGGTCATCGCCGTCGGCGTCGACACCCCCGCCGCCGTGATCGTCGCGGTCATCGTCAGCGGCGCGTTCATCGGCATCAACAACACCCTCACCACCCAGGCCGTCATGCTCGTCTCCCCGGTCGAGCGATCGGTCGCCTCCTCGACGTACGGCTTCGTCCGGTTCATCGGAGGCGGCCTGGCCCCCTTCGTCGCCGGCAAGCTCGCCGAGGCCACCGACCTCAGCGTTCCGTTCTACCTCGGCGGCGCCAGCTTCATCCTCGCCATCTTCGTCCTCGCCTCGGGCCACAAGCTGGTCAGCGCCGCCGAGAACAAGGAGGCCCACGGCGAGACGGTGCGCCCGACCCTCGAGCGGATCGGGGCCGTCCCGGCGCCCGGGTACCGTCCGGTCGTCGTGGCCATCGGCGCCACCGGCGACCCCGACCGGATCGTGGACGCGGCCGCCGCCGTCGCCCGCGAGACGGGCAGCGCGCTGGAAGTCGTCCACGTACGGGAGACCGCCGTGATCGAGGAACAGGCCGTCGACACCGAGGACGCCGACCACGCACGCGCCGCAGTCCTCGCCCACCTCGACCGCCTCGCCGCACACGGCATCACCGCGACCGGACAGGTGCTCACCAGCGTCGGTGACCACGCCGCAGCCGGCAGGGTCCTCGCTCAGTACGCCGCCGACGTCGAGGCGCACACGATCGCGGTCGGCCGTTCCCCGCGCGGAGCGGTGGCGCAGTTCACCGACGGCAGCTTCACCGCCGCGCTGACCCACGCCGCGGCCTGCAACGTCGTACTGGTCGAACCCGGTCGGACACCGCACCGGTTGACAGCAGCGTCACTGGAGGAGCTGCGTACCAAGAGCGCCTGACCGGTACGGGCACGGCGCAGTGAGGACAGGAGCCGAAGTGAGGGCGACGAACGAGTGCACGAGCACGCGGACACGACCGGGTTGGCCGGGCAGGCGCATCGGGAGCGCTCTGGGCTGGCGATGGGTGCTGCACCGTCAGCGCCGCCTGGCGCGCGAGCACGAGCTTCGGCTGCTGTCCCAGGCCCAGGCGCAGGTCAGGACCACCTGGCTGGCGGGCGAGAACCCGCGCCACGCCCACGAGGTGCAGAACATCCTGCACACGCTGGGGGACGCGGCGTTCGACGCCGACCTGATCGGCGCCTGGGACAAGCTGGACCGTCCCTACCTCTTCGAAATCGACGGTGACCACTACCGGTTCGGCCTGCCCCAGGGCTGAGACAGGGCGTACCGCGCAACCGCGGTACGCCCTTCGGCACTGCGGAGCGCGCGAGGCATGGCTCAGTCAGGAGCAGACCATCGATGCCCAACCCCAGCACAGGTCCCCTCACCGGCACTTCGAGCAGGATGCCGACGACGGGCGACAGCACCGGCCGTCACCGAGGACGGGGCACCGCCACCAACCAGCCCCTGCCCGGCGGCAGTCCGAACGGCGGCCACCGCTGGACGGGCCGGACGCACCTGAGGCAGCCGCCGGCCGCCCCCGAGGGCAGCACGCACGAGATACGTCGGGAGCAGAGCCGGCCTGTCGCAGAAGGCAAGCCCGGCTTCGCATCTGCCCTGGAACTCCGCAGCCGGATGTACGCGGCCGCGTTGCGCATGACCCGTAACCGGGTGGACGCCGAGGATCTGGTGCAGGACACCTACGCCAAGGCGTACGCGCACTTCGACCAGTTCCAGCAGGGCACCAACGTCAGAGCATGGCTCGACCGCATCCTGACGAACACCTTCCTCAACAACAACCGCAAGGCCCGGCGTGAGCCGGCACGCAGCCGCACCGGTGAGATCGAGGACTGGGAGCAGGCCCAAGCCGACTTCCCTCTCCTGCCGGGACTGCGCTCGGCCGAGGCCGAGGTGCTGGACCGCCTCGGCGACCCGAACGTCCGGGCGGCTCTCCACGCCCTTCCCACCGAACAGCAGGTCACCATCTACCTCTGTGACGTCGAGGGCTTCACCTACCGAGAGATCGCCGACATCACGGGCGTCACCACGAACACCGTCGGCAGCCGCATCCACCGGGCCCGGCACCATATGCGCGAACTGCTGCAGGACTACGCAGGCGAGCACGGGCTCCTTCCGAAGCACACCGAACTGCCCAGGTGAGGCGGCCATGGACGGCCGTCACGTCTCACAGCGGTGTTGCCGACAGGACCCACGAAGTGGCAGGCGGCATGCCGACTCGCTCCGGTGGAGACGCGCCAGTGGCAGAACGGTGCCGTACCGAACGAACGGCTCCCAGCTGGGACGGGCTTCGGGACTCGTCGGGCGGGGGAGCGCGGCCGAGGGCTGGTCCGGAGACCCGGACGGCCGCTCCGGAGGCGGCAGTTCACTCGCTCACCGCAGAGACGGCGGAATCGAGGAATCTGCGGATGAGGGCCTGCTGCGCGTGCGGCAGACAGACGAGGCTCACCGGGCTGGGAGGTGCGTTGGTGAGGGGGACGAAGCGGACCGCGGAGTGGCTGATGCGGCGTTGAGCGATCTCGGGAACGATGCCGATTCCGCGGTTGGCCGCCACCGACTCGAGCCATTCGTCGAAGTTGGCCGTCTCGATGATCTGCGCGGGGCGCTGCGCGGCCGGCCATGACCAGGGGCCGGTGGTGCCGCTGAGGATGTTGACGACCAGGGGCCAGCGGGGGATGTCTGCCCAGTCAACGCGTTCGAGCCGGCTCAGCTCGCTGTCCTGGGAGCAGAGGGCGATGCGGGGCTCGTCGTACAGATGCACCGCGTGGGCCGACCGGGGGGCCGTGAAGTCGCCGCGGACCAGGGCGATGTCGATGTTCTCCTGCCTCAGGCCCCGTAGCGGATCGTCGCAGCGGGTCAATGCCACGGAGGCACCGGTGGTTTCCTTGAAGCGGTTCGCAGCCCGCTGGGCCCACGGGTCGGGCAGCAGCCAGCTGAAGCCGAGCCTGATCGTGATCTCTCTGCGGGCCGCGGCGAGGGCCTGGTCCAGGGCGGCCAGGACGTGCTCGACATGGGTGAGGAATTCTGTGCCGGACGTCGTCAGCTCGACGTGCCGGGAGGAACGGTCGAGGAGCCGGACGCTCAGGGCGGACTCCAGCTGTGTGACGGTGCGACTCAGGGCCGGCTGGCTGATCAGCAGTTCCTCGGCCGCGCGGGTGAAGGACCGGTGATGGGCCACGGCGGCGAACGCCCGTAGATGGCGGAGTTCGACGTCCATGTCTGCCCGTCCCTTCGCAGCGTCTATGCCTGACGCTTATAGAAGCAGCGTAATCAGCATTTAACAGCGCTGCGACGAGTGCCTACCGTGGAGAGCGCAGTCGAGAGCACCGCGAAAGGAAGGGATCATGACTGCCGTGCGATCCGGCTTCGCGCCCATCAGGACACGGTCGCCGTGGCCGATCCTGGTGCCAGGCCTGAGCGACGAAGCCGCCTGAAAGACGAAGTTGTCCGCACGACGAAGCTGCCCGAACGCAGAAGCTGCCCGAACGACGAAAGAGAAGCCGTCATGAGTCGACTCCTGTCCCCCTTCGGACTCAGTCTTCCGATCCTCGCGGCCCCGATGGCCGGCGGCCCGAGCACACCGGCACTGGTGATTGCGGCCGCGCGAGCGGGCGGTCTGGGCTTCCTCGGGGGCGGGTACAAGACGCCGCAGGCGCTCGCCGAGCAGATCGAGGCCGTGCGTGCAGAAGGTGTGCCGTTCGGCGTCAACCTCTTCGCCCCCAATCCGGTCCCTGTATCCGCCGAGGACTACCGCGACTACGTCCGGGCGATCAGGTCCGAGGCCGCCCGATACGGGCTGCCGTTGCCGGAAGGCGATCCGGTCGAGGACGACGACCACTGGACGGACAAGATCGACCTGCTGGTGGCGAACCCTGTCCCCGTGGTGTCCTTCACCTTCGGCCTCCCCGATCGCTCGGTCGTCGCGAAGCTGCGCAAGGCGGGAAGCACAGTGGTGCAGACGGTCACCTCCGCCGACGAGGCCCGGCTCGCTGCGGAGGCCGGGGTGGACGCGGTCGCCGTCCAGGCATCGGCGGCCGGCGGGCACTCCGGCACCTTCACCCCCGCACAGCTGCCCCCGCCCACTCCGCTGCCCGAACTGGTCGCCCAGGTGTGCAGCGCCGTACCGCTGCCGGTCATCGCCGCGGGCGGAATCGCACAGTCAGGGGACGTGGCCGACGTCCTCCGCGCCGGAGCGGAAGCCGCCGCGGTCGGCACCGCCTTGTTGCGCACCGACGAGAGCGGCGCCTCCGCGCCGCACAAGGCCGCCTTGGCCGACCCCGCCTTCGACACCACGGTGATCACCCGGGCCTTCACCGGGCGGCCGGCACGCGCGCTGCGCAACTACTTCGTCGACCACTACGACGACATCGCCCCCGCCGGCTACCCGGCCCTGCACCACCTGACCAGCCCCCTGCGCAAAGCCGCCGCGGCAGCGGGGGACACCCGTCTGATCCATCTGTGGGCGGGCACGGGTCATCGTCGCGCCAGGACCGAGCCTGCTGCCCGTACCTTCGCCCGGCTCGCCGCCGATCTCTGACCGCCAACGCCGATTCACCAAGCCATCCAGCGACAGGAAGGAGGCCCGGCATGCCCCTGGTACGGATCGACATGATCCGTGGACGCCGAACGGACGAGGTCCAGGCGATTGCCGATGCCACACATCAGGCGATCGTGGAGGTGCTGCGGATTCCAGAACGCGACAGATTCCAGATCGTCACCGAGCACGCGGCGGACCACATCATCGCCCTCGACGCCGGCCTGGGCTTCGACCGGAGCTCCGCGCTGGTCATGATCCAGATCTTCACTCAGTCGGGGCGCACCGCCGAGGTCAAGCAGCGTCTGTACCGCGTCATCGCGCAACGCCTGGGCCGGCTCGGCATCAAGGGAGAGGACGTCTTCATCGGCATCACCGAGAACGCCCCTCAGGACTGGTCGTTCGCCCACGGCCGCGCTCAGTACCTCGAAGGAGAGCTCGCCGTTCCAGGCGACGCGCACTGAGTCCCGTCCCGTGAGACGTGTCGGCCTGCTGCCCTTGCCCGACAAGGTCCCCACTGTCGCCGGCATGTGACGGCGGTTGCCGGGGCCATCGCCCGGCCGGACGTGGCTCGGCCGCCCATGGTGACCAGGTCGTCGTCAACCGGGCGCCGGGTACGTCGGTTGCGGCCCGCCGAGCGTCACGGCAGTGTTCGGCCGTATGGCCACCTTGCTGATCGTCCATCACACGCCCTCGCCCAACTGCCAGGCGCTGTTCGAAGCCGTCGTCTCCGGTGCAACGGCGCCGGAGATCGAGGGAGTGAGGGTCGTACGGCGCGCGGCGCTGTCCGCCACCGCGGCCGACGTACTGGCCGCCGACGCGTATCTGCTGGGCACTCCGGCGAATCTCGGCTACATGTCAGGGGCCCTCAAGCATTTCTTCGACCAGGTCTACTACCCGTGTCTGGACGAGACGCGCGGTCGGCCCTTCGGGTTCTGGGTACACGGCGGCAGCGATGTGACCGGGGCTGTACGCGGTATCGAGGCGATCACGGGCGGACTCGGCTGGCGGCCTGCGGCCGCGTCCGTGACGGTGACGGGTGAGCCGGGCAAGACCGACATCGAGGCGTGCTGGGAGCTGGGGGCGACGGTCGCCGCCGGACTGATGAGCTGACCCGGCAGGCACTCGCGTCAACAGAGAGGCGGGTCAAGGGAGTCGGTGTGGTCCGCCCCGGATTCGCGACCGCGACCGCGTGTGGGGACGACCGAGTCGAACAGGGCCGAAACACCGGCTTCCGCAAGCCGCCGGTAGCACATCCGGTGTTCGTCGTTCCGCAGTTGGCGCGTGGGCCGACATTCATTCCCGCTGCCCAATCTCGGCCTCGTTGAAAGGTAAATCCAATGCTGCAGCGGGAGCTGACATGGGCCACGACGGTCACGGACACAGGCATGGACACCACCATCACCACCACGACCACGGAAGCGGCGACGCCTCGTCGCTGCCGCCGGCGCTCGACCTGTCGGTGCCGGACGAGGAGTTGACGCCCAGTCAGCTCTCGCGGCGTTCCATGCTGCGCCGCACCGGTCTGCTGGGAGCGGGGCTGGCCGCGGGCAGCGTCCTCGCGGGCGCGGGCCAGGCGGCGGCGCACGGATCGTCGGCTCAGCACAGCGGGCGCTCCGGCGAGTACCTGTGGCTGGCCGGTGACCACCACATCCACACGCAGTACAGCTCCGACGCCAAGTACCGGGTCATCGACCACGTCCGGCAGGCGAACGCGCACGGCCTGGACTGGATGGTGATCACCGACCACGGCAGCGAGGCGCACGCCAAGATCGGTGTGGAGAAGGTCAACCCGGACATCGTCGCGGCCCGCGACCAGATCGACGACACGCTCGTCTTCCAGGGCCTGGAGTGGAACATCCCGGCCGCCGAGCACGGCACCGTCTTCGTGCACCCCGGCAACAACGAGGTCGCGGTGCTGAAGGAGTTCGAGAACTCCTTCGACGGCTCGGTGAAGGGGGCCTCCGCCGCCACGCCGGCCAACGAGGCGCTCGCCATCGCGGGCATCAACTTCCTCGCCGAGCAGGTTCAGCGCCGCAAGGTCAAGGACGCCCTCTTCCTGGCCAACCACCCGGCCCGCAAGGGAATCGACTCTCCGCACGAGATCCGCGCGTGGCGCGACGCGCAGCCGTCGATCGCCGTCGGCATGGAGGGCGCGCCCGGGCACCAGGCCGGCGGTGTGCCCGCGCCGAAGGGCCCCGGCGGCGCACGCGGCATCTACGACAACAGCCCCAGCGCCGACTCCTTCCCCGGCTACCCGCTGGAGAGCTACCGCACGTGGGGCGGCTTCGACTGGATGACCGCCACCGTCGGCGGCCTGTGGGACAGCCTGCTCGCCGAGGGCAAGCCGTGGTGGATCACGGCCAACTCCGACTCGCACAACGTCTACGCCGACGCCGCCGTCCGCGGCCCGAACAGCGACTTCAACGCCAACGGCCGTTACGACGACCCGGTGTACGGCGGTGGGCTCAACCTCACCGACACCGACTTCTGGCCCGGCCAGTACTCCCGTACCCACGTCGGTGCGAGCTCCTTCTCCTACAAGGCGGTCATGGACGGCATCCGTGCCGGCCGTGTCTGGGTGGACCACGGCGGGCTGATCAGCGGCCTCAACGCGCGGCTGCGTGCGGACGGACGCGAGGTCACGCTGGGCGGTGCGCTTCATGTGCGCCGCGGCAGCCGGGTCGACCTGGTCGTCGAGATCAGCCTCGCCAACGGCCCGAACTGGGCGCAGTTCGTGCCGGCGCTGTCCCGTGTCGACGTGATCCAGGGCGATGTCACCGGCCCGGTCGCGGACAAGGACGCGTTCGCCACGCCGTCCACCAAGGTGGTGCAGTCCTTCGAGGTGAACAAGGCCACGGGGGCGGTGCGCCTGACGTACTCCCTGGGACGCCTGGACAAGCCGGTGTACGTCCGGCTGAGGGGCACCGACGGCAACCGCAGCGCCGTCGGCCTGCACGGCGCCTCCGTCGACCCGGCCGGTCCGGCGATCGACGTCCTGGGCGACGCCGACCCGTGGAAGGACCTCTGGTTCTACACCAACCCCATGTGGGTCCTGCCCGCATGACCGAACAGCACGACGCGCCCGGCGTCCACTCCGTCATCGGGGTGGACGCCGGGACGGCGACCCTGCGCGAGGCGGACCACCTGATCCACGATCTGGTGGACCGACTGGATCTTCCTGCGGGCACGATCGCCTGCACCCATCTGATTCGCACCGCGGAGCGGCGTGGCACGGCGATCTCGCTCGCCGTGCCCGATGGCGCCGCGGCGGACGCGGCGTGGGGCCCGCTGGCCGCACTCGCCGCAAGGGAAATGAGCGCGGCCGGTGTCGTGTTGGGGGAGCGGGTGTACGGCCCTGCCGAGTCCGCCCGCGCGGCGGCCCTGGCGGCTGCCGAGCACGTCCACCGGCACAGCGGGCGGGCCGTGGTCTTCCCCGGCGTCCACCACCTGACCGGCAGCGTCACCGTGGCGGACGTCCTCACCCGTGCCGTGATCGACCGGGTCACCGTGCTCGGCGCTCCGTCGACCGGCGGTCCAGGACCCGATCCGGCCACTCCTGTGCTCACACGCGACCATGTACGTCCCGAGTGGCGGGACGGGCAGCTGCTCCTGGCCCTGGTTCCGGCCGCAGGGGGAGTGCTGGCTCCGTTCGAGGTGCCCAACCCCACGCCGTGCTGCGCGGATCACGCCTGACGGACGTCAGTTCAGCCGCGCGGTGTCGATGGTCGTGGTCTCGGTGTCGTACGCGGTGACCGCGATATAGCCGGGGTCACCGTTGCGATCCAGGTAGCAGAACACCGACTGGATACCCAAGGGCGCCTCACGCACCGGGTGTTCGGCCACGGCGGTGCGGCACTCGGCGCCCGTGGGGAGTGCCGCGGACTGCCAGGCGGCCAGCTTGCCGTTGGTGGACACCAGCAGACTTCCCGAGACATAGATGGCGTCGGAATCGCTTTCGGCAACCACCGGCGGTCTGTGGGAGAAGTCGTAGCCCGTGGGCGCACCCTGACCGTCGCTCTTCATCGTGAAGCCGCGCACGACGGCGGTGGACGCCGGGGAGCCCGGGCCCTGGAGTACGACCGTGGTCGCCATCGTCCCGCCTCCGATGAGTGCCACGGCCGTCGCACCGGCGATCACCGGGTGCGCCGATGCCATGTTGAAGAGCTGCCCGATGACGGGGATGGAGAACTTGAGGTGGGTGTTCTTCTGATGGACGTGGGCGTTGTCACCCGCGTGGACGGACATGGCGGGTGAATGGTGCCGCGCGCCGGCACGGGGTGGCAGATACGTGTTGTTCTGGACGTTGCCCTCGCCGACCTGGGCACCCTTGGTCCGATCGATGTTCATCGCTGTCTGCCTTCTGCGGCCCGCATCAGCGGCGCGGGCCCTTGTGTGTGGGATGGATGGCTCAACCGAAGGTGTTGTGCTGGATGTTGTGGTCGCCGACCTGGACGCCTCGGGCCTGACGCAGGTCGACCCGGTAGGTCCCGGAGCGCGTTCCGGCCGGGTCGGTCAGGGCCAACAGCCGTCGAGCGAGTTCCACGAGGTGCGCGTCGACGCCGCCGGTGGCGATCGACTCGCGTACCGGCTCCGGCAACGGCGTCGAGGAGTCCGCGGCTTCGGTGGCGTACAGCTCCCGGTACCTCTCGGGGAGGCGCTGAAGGCAGGCCGATCTCAACGCGCCGTGGGCGTCGCGGACGGCGCTCGAGGTGGCGGTGGTCAAGCAGGCGCTCGCGCCCGTGGCCGGCGCCTGTGTCACCAACGTTGCCGGATCCATCCGGGCACCTCCCCAGGAGCTTCCTCGGTCGTGCACGCGTCGATCACTCGGCGTCACAGGATGAGCACGTTATGGGGTGGCGAGCGGGTTCACATGTGGTTGATGTGAATTGTCGCCGATGGTGCACTTGCGTTCGTCCGGTGCCGACCTATTGATCGGACCGTGCCCACAGCGGCTGACAATCAGTGATGGACGCGGGGCCGCCGGCGTGAAGCGGTCTGGGTCTCCTGAGTCCAGTGACGTGGATGCTCGGCGCTGTCAGGTGCCTGCCCGGGAGCGATCCGTCCCGATCTCCTTGAGGAAGGCGAAGGCCCTGGGCAGCGGCGCGGGGCCGGTGACCGCGTGGCCGGCCGCACGGCGGGCCCGCCGGGTGCGCAGCATCGCACGGACCGCCGACAGCGCGGCGCACGCGATCACGGCGGCCTTCAGATCGGCGTCATCGGTGTCCGGCGGCAGACGCCTATGCACCAGAGTGGTCAGCCGCTCTTCGAAGTCGCTGAACGACTGCACCAGGCGGGCGGCGACGAGATTCTCCGTGCCCTCGAAAGGGTGGGTGAGCGCGGTGAGGGTCGAGGCGGCGAACGGTTCCGCGGCCGCGAGCAGTGCGTTGCAGACCGCGTCCCATGGGGCCTCTTCCGCGGGGCGCTCCGCCAGGGCCTTCTCCACGTAGGCGAACAGTTCGACGCTGTCCGGCAGGAGCAGGGCTTCCTTGCTCTCGAAGTACCGGAAGAACGTGCGTACCGAGACATTGGCGTACGCGGCGATGTCGGCGACGGTGGTGCCTTCGAAGCCCCGCTCCTTGAACAAGTGCGCGGCTCCCTCGCGCAGCAGGCGCCGGGTCTCCTCCTTCTTGCGCTCTCGCAGTCCTGGCTCGGCGGTGTCACTCGGCATACCCGAAGCCTCAGGCATGGGCATCGGAGTGTCAATTGGCAGTGGTGCCATGTCGTCGGCTCCAGAGGTGGCCCAGGTCTGCGACTACCCACCCGATGAGCCTCTTGACCTCGCCTGTCATCCCGCCGACGTTGCGCCGGCAGATGATAGGCGACTCCTCGCTGACCGCCTTCGAAGCGCCCCCAGGCCCTGAATCTGTCGACAGTGACAATTGACACTCATGCCAGATTGCCTCAGAGTTCCTGTCACTCGTGACACTTTCTCTGGAGGACACGGTGTCGTCCCGTCCCATGCAGCCATCGCTCGAAGCGCCCGAGCCCCCCGACGTCCGGGAGCAGGAGCCCTCGCCCGATCCGGAGAGGCGGAGCGTGCCGGCCCGGATCGGTGGGGCGTGCGCCCGCCGTCCCGTCCTCGTCATCGTCGTCTGGCTGCTCCTGCTGACGGGTGCCCTCGTCGGCCGGCACATGGCCGGTCCCGCCTTCAGCGATCAGATCAGCCTGCCCGGCACCCCGTCGCACACCGGAGCCGACCTTCTGAAGGCATCGGAGCCGGGCGTGGCGGACCCCAGCGGCAAGGTCGTCCTCCACGTCGACTCCGGCACCGTGGCCGCGGAACGGCCGGCGGTGGACCGGACCCTGGCCACGCTGGGGAAGCTCCCGCACGTCACCGCGGTGTCCACCCTGGTGACCAGCGCCGACGGCCGCACCGCGTACACCGCGGTCTCCTTCGACGAACAGCTGAAGAACCTGGGACACGACTACACGTCCTCGCTCGACGAGGCCACCGAACCCGCCCGCGCCGCAGGTGTTCACATGGCCTACGGAGGCGACCTGGACCAGGTCGTCCGCGCGCCGGCGAACGACAGGCTCAGCGAACTGGTCGGCGTCGCCACCGCGCTGGTGATTCTGCTGGTCGGCTTCGGCAGCGTCGCGGCCGCCCTGATGCCCCTGGTCACCGCGCTGATCAGCGTCGGGACCGGGCTCGGCCTGGTGGGTATCGTCGCGGCGACCATCGACTTCGCGACCGCCGCGCCCACCCTTGCCAGCATGATCGGGCTGGGAGTGGGCATCGACTACGCCCTGTTCCTGACGACCCGTTTTCGTCAGGACCTCATCGAAGGCCGTGACCCGGTCGACGCCGCCGCCCGGACCACCCGCACCAGTGGGCGCGCCGTGCTGGTCGCCGCGGTCACCGTCGCGGTCGCCATGCTGAGTCTGTACGCCTGCGGCCTGACCTTCATCGGCAAGCTCGGACTCGCGGCCACCATCGCCGTCGTGGTCACCGCAGGGGCCGCACTCACCCTCGTTCCCGCGGCCCTCGGCCTGGTCGGCCGGCGCATCGACCGGCTGCACGTACGGCGGCCCGTCGCCGAGAGCACAGGCGAGGACGACAACTGGTACCGCTACGCGACCCTCGTCGCCCGCCGCCCCTGGCCCTTCCTCGTCGTCGGTACCTCGGTCCTCGCCCTGTGTGCGCTGCCGCTGCTGTCGATGCGGCTGGGCCATGTCGGAGCCGGCGCGGACAAGCCGGGCAGCGCCACCCGCCTCGCCTACGACTGGATCGCCGAGGCCGACGGACCGGGTTTCGGACCAGGTGCGAACGGGCAGGTCGTGACCGTCGTGGACCTACGCCACGCAGGTGTCCCTGCTGACCGGATCGCCGCCGATGTCACTCGGGCCCTGCAGCGCACCCCCGGCGTCGACCGGTTCACCCCCGTCACACCGAGCACGGACGGCAAGATCCTCGCCAGCACCATGACCCCCACCACGGGCCCGCAGGACGCGGCGACCACCGGCCTCCTCACCGACCTGACCGACCACGCCCTGCCGAACGCCCTCAAGGGCACCGGCGCGCACGCCTACCTGACCGGAACCACTGCGGGCCAGTCCGATTTCCGGGACGTGGTCGGCCGCAGGCTGCCCGTCGTCGTGGGAATCGTGCTGGTGCTCGCTTTCTTGCTGCTGACGGCCGTCTTCCGCAGTGTGGTCATCCCGCTCAAGGCCGTGCTGCTCAACCTGCTCACCACCGCGGCTTCCTACGGTGTCCTCGTCGCCGTCTTCCAATGGGGCTGGGGCGACGCCCTGTTGGGCCTCTCCGAGCCGGTCCCCATCGAGTCCTACGTTCCGATGATGATGTTCGCCATCGTCTTCGGACTCTCCATGGACTACGAGATCTTCCTGCTTTCCCGGATCGCCGAGACCTGGCGATGGACCGGGGACAACCGGCGCTCCGTCAGCGTGGGCCTGTCGGCCACGGCACGTGTCATCTCCAGCGCGGCGTTCATCATGACGGCGGTGTTTCTGGCCTTCACCGTCTCGCCGACGGTGGTCGTGAAGATGCTGGCACTGGGCCTGGCGATCAGTGTGGTGCTCGACGCCACCATCGTGCGCCTGGTCCTGGTTCCCTCGGCCATGTTCCTGATGGGCCGGGCGAACTGGTGGATACCCAGGTGGCTCGACCGTCTTTTGCCCGGGCTGCACGCCTGAGGCAGGGTCGTCGGGCTGACAGGGCTGAAGCACAGTGCCCGCCCCGATCAAGGGTGCGCGTTCGTCTCCTGCGCGTCCCGCCCACCGGCGTCCACCGCCTCCTCGTGTGGGCACTGGAACCGCAGCAGCCCGTATATGCGGCGGAAGAGGAAGGCCGCGACCGGCAGTTCGACGAAGACGGCGAGTGCGACGGACGCCCAGACGGCAGGTGTGCCGAACGCGAGAGAGACATCGAACCACGCGTCGCACACCAGGAGGACGGCGGTCGCGAGCCCCGTGATCAAGACGGCGGGGTTGCGGCGCTTCCCTAGGACGGCGGTCAAGCCCAGGGCGATGAGCAGCAGGATGTCGAAGCCGACCCAGGTCGTGCGCCACTGGTGGACCTGGTAGTCCGACGGCAGCGTGACACCCAGGAGCACCGTCCAGGCGGCAAGGCCCAGCGCGGACACCGCGAACAGCTCCATGGTGTGCCGCCGGCGCCGCTCGAACCGGTCGCCACGGTCCCTGCCGCGCACGGGAGCCGGGCGTGACGACCGCGAGGCGCTCTGGAAGGGAGTGGTGCGCACCGGCCTTTGGGCTGCCTGGCTCATCGGCGCGCCGAATTCTCGTGGGCACCGAGTGAAGACGCGGGGTGCCAGGTCGTGATGCGCCCTGTGGCGAACCACCCGAGCCCGGCCAGGAACACACCGGCCACGGCGCTCGGCAGGTGCCGGCTCAGCAGCATCACCGCGGCTCCCACATCGAGGCCAACGGCGAGGAGGACGTACGCGGCGCGTTGCCACGCCGCGCGCGGGGCGGCGACCGCCACTGGACGTTCCGGCCGGGCGCGGAAGATCCCCGGAGTGAGGTGGCTCATCGCGGTCCCTTCTCCTGCCCTGTTCGTCCGATGCCCAGGTGGGTCTCGACAGACCCAGGCACATCAGCGCCAACTAAGGGGAGCCCTTCCGATATTTCCCCGGAGACCGCCCAAGAGGCGAAATTCGGACGTGATGTGAGGCACACAGGAGGCACACAGGAGTGGGCGCCAGGAATCCGCGTCTGCCGTTCCAGGACGACTGCCGGGCGCCGCAGGGTCAGGGTGCCGTGCGATGCGACGCGTGCGAGTCGGCGGGAGCGGACGAGGGCCGGCGGGTCAGCCGCAGCGGGTGCAGCCGGCTCCAGTACGGTTCCAGGAGTTCCTCGGCTGCACGGGGTTCCCGCACCGAGGTGTCGCGGAAGGCCAGGTGCAGTTCCTCCACGCGGTCGGCCTGCGGTTTCGCGGTGCGTGCGGGCGGTGTGGGGCGCGCCATACGGCAGGCCCACCAGCGTGCCGCTATGACGGCGCCGACCAGAGCCGCGCCCGCGATGGCCAGTACCTCACGTGATGATCCCAGCTGCATGACGGGCCCCCTTCATCGCGACCCCGGTCCTCGTTGTGTCATGCCGTGTGTCCCTGAGGGCGAGTTGTATGCCTGTGCGGGCTGCGCGGCCGCCGTGCCCGATTCAGTCGCTGCAGCCGGTTCCCGCCCCGGCCGTCCGCCGGCCAAGGGCGACCCTCTCTCCGGTGTGCAGAACCCTCTCGGTGACGGCCGCGCCCTCGTACCGGCGCGCCTCGGAACAGTCGGGCATTGGGGCCTAAAGTGTTTGCTATGCGTGCAATTGTTGCGAATCGCTATGGTGGCCCCGAGACCCTGGAGACGGCGGAGGTCGATGATCCCAAGGTCGGTCCGGATTCGGTGCTCGTGCGTGTGAAGGCCGCCGGGGTGAATCCCGTCGACTGGAAGATCGTCGCCGGATTCCTCGACCCGATCATGTACGTCCACTTCCCGCTCGTGCCCGGCTGGGACGTCTCGGGCGTCGTCGAGGCGGTCGGTCTGGACGCCCCCGAGTACTCGGTCGGCGACGAGGTCTTCGGGTACGTCCGCAAGGACGAGGTGCAGCACGGCACTTACGCGCAGCTCGTCGCCGCGCCCGTGCGCACCCTCGCGCTCAAGCCCGCGTCATTGAGCTGGCAGGAGGCCGCCGGCGTGCCGCTCGCAGGACTGACCGCCTGGCAGTCACTGGCCCGGGTGGCCGTCGCCGCGGGCGACACCGTCCTGGTTCATGCGGCGGCCGGCGGTGTCGGGTCGTTCGCCGTGCAGATCGCCGTGGCCCGGGGAGCCAGGGTGATCGGAACGGCCGGCGAACACAACCATGACTTCCTGCGCTCCCTGGGCGCCGAACCCGTCACCTATGGCGAGGGCCTGGCCGACCGGGTGCGGCAGCTGGCGCCGGAGGGCATCGACGCAGCCGTGGACTACGTGGGCGGTGGCACGGTCGCCGTCTCGCAGGAGCTGCTGAAGGACCGCTCCCGCGTCGCGTCCATCGCCGACGCCGAAGTGAAGCAGCGCGGTGGACACCATGTGTGGGTCCGGTCCGACAGTGCGGACCTGACGGCACTCGCCCGACTCGCCGACGCCGGCAAACTCACCGTCCATGTCGAACGCGCCCTGCCGCTTGCCGAGGCGGCCGAGGCGTTCCGTCTCAGCAAGACCGGACGGACCCGCGGCAAGATCGTCCTCGAGGTCGACTGAACCTCACCCGGGCGGCGCCGGTGTGCCCGCGCCGCCCCCGAGACTCACGGCCGACAAGGCTGCCCGGTGGTCGGCGAAGCAGCCCGAGGTACGGCCACGGCGTCCCGCGTTCGACGGCGAGTAACCGGAAGGGGCCGGTCCTGCCTCGGCTCCGGGCACCGACGGCACCCGCCGCGTCCTGAGCCGCAGCTTCCGCGATGGCCGGAACCAGCCGTACGACCGGGCGCCGGGACCGGACCGGCGGGGCAGTCGGGCTTCGCCGTCGTCCGGGCCGGGCGGCGCGAGGCGAGCGCGCCGCCCGGCCCCGCGGCGACAGAATGCCTACGCGCTCTTCGGTGCCGCCTGCTGCACCACGTCGAAGGACCACAACGTGGACCCGCTCGCCGCCGGCTTGGGGCGTTCGCCGCTCTCCGCGCCACCGCCCTGATGGGCCGCCTTCATGGGGCCCTCCAGCCAGGCCTGGAACGACTCCTCGTCACGCCACCGCGTGTAGACGAGGTAGCTGTCGGTGCCTTCGACGGGCCGGAGGAGTTCGAACCACTCGAACCCGTCGGAACCCTCCACGGCATGGGCGCGAGAGGCGAAGCGCTTCTCCAGGGTCTCCCGCTGCTCGGCTGGAACGGTCAGTACGTTGATTTTTACTACGCTAGGCACATGACACCTCTCGTCAAACGGGGCCTCGACTGGACCCCTAACCTGGACCATGTGCGCGCAGTGTCCTACATCCGACAGTCAAGGAAGCGTGAGGACGACTCCGTGTCGTCCCCCGAAGCACAGCGGACCAAGTGCGAGGCGCTGATCACAGCCAAAGGCTGGGACAACGCGGGCCACTTCGCCGATGTCGGTAAATCCGGCTGGGACCCCAACGTTGTCCGGCCGGAGTTCGAGGAGATGATGTCCGCCGTTCGCGCCGGGCACGTAGACGCAGTGGTCGTGTTCTCGCTGTCCCGCCTCACTCGACAGGGTGCTCTTGAGGCCATGCTGATCAATGAGGAGTTGGCCAAACACGGCGTGCTGCTCGTCAGCGTCGAAGAGCCCTACCTGGACACGTCCACCCCCATGGGCGTCGCGATCTTCGGCCTTATCGCTGCGCTGGCCCAGCAAGAGTCCGACATGAAGTCGGCGTACATCACGGCGACGAAAGAGACGCTGAGGGCAGCGGGTAGCCACGTGTCCGGCATGGCCCCGTACGGCTTTCAGTCGACGCGTGAGCCGCGCGGGGAACTGGTGGTGGTCAAGCTGGTTCCCGATCCCGCTGAGGCCCCGTACGTGCGCGATATGGTGTCCTGGGCACTGGGCGGCATGACCGCATCGGCCATGGCTCGCAAGCTGAACACTGAGGGCGTACCGACCAAAGCAGCGGACATGTCAGCGCGTGTGACCGCCCGCCGGGCCCGAGGCGTAAGCCAGCCGCTGGAGCGTACGACGTGGGTGTCGTCCACTGTGCTCCGCATCCTCCGTGACCCGCGCCTTGCTGGCTACGCCGCCGAGCGCCAGGGGACCAAGCGCGTCATCCTGCGCGACAACTCAGGGGCCCCGCTGGCTGCGCATGAGCCGATCATTCCGCCGGATGACTGGTGGCGCCTTCAGGACGTACTCGACGGCCGTGCGCCCCAGGTGGTTCGCCAGGGTGGGCGCTCCGTGCCGTCGCTGCTGGGGGGCGCCGGGATGCTCTTCTGTGGCGTCTGCGGGTCATCCATGGTGACCGACCGGAGGAACGGCAAGCAGCTCTATCGGTGCAACCGTGCCCAGTCCGGCGCCGTACCGGGACACGGTGGTCTGGCCATCAACATGGACGCCGCTGACGGCGTGGTGGCCCGTACCGTGTGGTCCCGCCTGACAGCGCTGGACCCCGAAGACCCCGAAGATCTCGAATGGCTCGCCGGGGCCGCCCGCCGGTTTGCGGCGCAAGCGGACACGGGCGAGCGACAGGCCGAACTAGCAGCTGCACGCGCCGAGTTGGAACACGTACGAGAAGCGCTCCGCACGCTGTATGTCGACCGGCAGGCAGGCTTGTACGCGGGTGCCGCGGGTGACCAGATGTTCCGTGAGTCCGTGGAGCGGTTGACAGCGCACGAGGCGCGAACGGCCGGACGCGTGGAAGAACTGGGGACCGCCGAGGCTGGCACGGTGGCGATCCCCTCGGAGTGGACGGACCCGGAGGGTGACCCGCTGGGGCCGGAGTCGACGTGGGCCGGTTGGGCCCTTTCCGAACGACGGGAGTTCCTTGCGCTGTTCGTTGACCGTGTGAGCGTGGTACGCAGCGTGGGTAGGGGCCGGAACGCGAACACAGAGGAACGGGTGGCCGTGCACTGGGCGGAGGCGCCAGCCAAGTAAGTGCCTGAGCGCCGTTCACGGCCCGTTGTCGGTAACCCCCTGGCGACGGGCCGTGGGCGTTCCTACGGGCATTGTGGCCCTGTGGATCGTGTCGGCCCGTGACGAATGACGATGGTGACACCGTTCCCGGTTTGCCCTACAGCGGTAGATGTTTATATTGATCTCTCCTTTCACCTATTCTCCTGTTGACCTGGAGTTTTGTGGGTCCATGGAGTCACCTGACGGTTGACCTTTGGTCCACCTCCGGTCACCTGTGGGCCCTCCGCCGCTTCGCGATCTTGGGGTCAGCGGGAAGGCAAGGCTCGGACGTAACTACAGAGAGTCGGATTTTGAGGAAGTACATAGACGACGTGGCCGCCCGTCGCGCGCTGGAGACTGCCGCCGAGCATGCCGACAAGGCTCGCGACCCACTGTCCTTCGTGTGGACGGGGGCAAGTTGGGCGACGACCGGCGGGGAGTGGCGGGATCTTCCGCTGATCCGCAAGGGTGTGGGGGAGTGGCTGGCGGACGTGGCCGCCGGACTTCGCTGGTACTACGCCCCTGCCATTGAGGCCGGCGAGCGGCGCGCAGAGTTGGAGCGTCGGGCAGGCACCATCGAGACCAACGCACTGCTCGCCGAAGCGGAAGCACGGGCGCTCCTGCACCAGGAAGCTGCGTCTCTGCGCCATGCCGCTGCCGCCATCACCACTTCCCCGGCTCCGTTCACGCTGAAAACCCTGCAATCGCTCGACACCGTGGCGTCCGAGATGCTGTCGGCGCCCGACGGCCGCGCGACTCACCTCCTATCGCTGGCTTCACAGTTCGACGCCTTCCGGGCTCCGCTGCGCGATCCTGCCGAGTGGGTCAAGCGTCTCGGCTTGGCGCCACACAGCGTCCACGTGCGCACGTCTGCCGTTTGGGAGGCGTTCTCTGCCGCTGAGCCTGTGCTTGCTCGCTCGCTGGGCACCACCGGGGGTAAGCGGGCACTGTTCGCCGCGATGGACGGTCGCTTTGGTGCGCGCCGGAAGCTGGCCGGATACGAGGGTTGGCGGGGCGTGGCGCTGAACGACTGACGGTCGCTGGTGGGCAGGAAGGGGGTCTGGAACTTTTCCGGCGCACTCCTGGGCGCCCCGCCCTACCCGACCGTGCGCGCGCTCGGGAAATAGCCGAAACTGGTGGGAAAGTCGCAGCTCAGCGTGCATGTAGGCGCATAATCCCGCGCTTCGTTAGGCAGTCGTCTCTAAAGTGACGCACCAGGGAAGTCCACTGACCGTCCGGAGGTGTCATGCCCCTGCAGATGAAGTTGAGCGCGATAACACTCGACTGCCCCGATCCGTTGGCTCTGGCGGCGTTCTATCAGCAGGCCACTGGCCTCGCACCCCATCCGAAGTCGGACGCCGACTTCGCGGGTCTCAACCGTGAGGACGGACTCTTCATCGGTTTTCAACGGGTCGACGGCTACCGGGCTCCGCGCTGGCCTAACCAGACCGTTCCTCAGCAGCTTCACATCTGCTTCAAGGTCGAGGAGGACTTGGAGGAGGCCGAGGCCCGGCTGCTGGAGCTGGGCGCGGGCAAGCCGGATCATCAGCCTCATGGGGCCAAGGCGCGGGTTCTCACCGATCCGGCTGGGCATCCCTTCTGCATCGTCAGAGGCTGACCGGGGGTTTCAGGCCCCCCGCTGCTGTGCGTGACCATCGCAGGGAGTCGCTCAAACGATGGTTATCGAGACGGTCGGGTGCGAGGCGGTCCAAGGAAGCTTTCGGTGTTCAAAACCCGTCTCAGAACATGCCCAGAAGGCTTGAGGTTTTGAGACGGGTTATGAGACGACCAGGTCATGGCGACGAAGAACACCGGAACCTCGATCGGCTACCAGCGAGTCAGTACCAACGCGCAGGATGCGCAACTTCAGGCGGACGCTCTCGCTGAGGCGGGTTGCGTCCGCATCTTCGAGGACAAGGCGTCAGGTAAGAACGCCGACCGTGCCGGACTGCTTGCTGCTCTCGACTACATGCGGGAGGGTGACACCCTCACCGTGTGGAAGCTGGACCGTTTGGGCCGTTCCACCAAGGACGTGCTCACGATCGCTGAGGACCTTCACGCCCGGGGGGTCGCGCTGCGGATTCTGACGGGCACGCTGGCCGGTAGCTACTCCCCGAAGGGTGAGGGCAAGTTCTTCTTCACGATGATGGTTGCCTTTGCTGAGCTGGAGCGAGACATGATCGTTGAGCGGACCCGCGCTGGGCTGGACGCTGCTAAGGCTCAGGGTCGGACCGGCGGTCGGCCCACTGTCATGGATGCGGACAAGCTCGCTGCGGCCAAGGCGCGTAAGGCCAAGGGAGAGAGCGTCACGACCATTGCCAAGGCGCTTAATGTGTCCCGCGCGACGCTGTATCGGGCGCTTGCCGACACGGAGTGACCCGGCCCCACTTGAGAGACCGTCTGCCCGCTGTGGTGGACGGCCTTTCGCATGTCTGGGCACCGGGGGGTGGGTCAATCTCTGGGTGGGTGCGCCCCACGGACCCGGCCCCAAGACCCGCACACTTTCCCGCGAAATGGAGACCCCCGGGGTCTGGGTGAAAGCCCGCCAGTGACCCGCCACGGTCGGCGTGGCCTCCTCCAGGGAGGCGGGCAAGCGCAACGTTTCCGCAGGTCCAATTAACGTGCGTAGCTTTACATGCTCATTGATCTTTACTACGCTCATGGCCCCATCCTGCCGCACCGCGGCCGTGAGACGGTGAGCGGCTTGCCCTACCGAGTGTCACCAGTGGCCGACAGGCGGGACGGGGCCGGCGGGTTTCGGCCGACGGCACCCGCCCGGCCAGGGGCCGCTGCGCAGAGCCGCCCGTGGCCGGAAAACCCGGTGGTCGCTCCAAGTACCCCCGAAACGTGGGCTGTTGAGTCATAGACTGACGGCCGTCGTCCGCCCGAGGCCATGTTCGGCTGCCGTGCGGAGAAGCGCCGGCAGGCTTCCGTGCACTGGGTCGCCCTCCGGCTGCGCCAAGTCTGTCCGCGCTCATCCGCTCGCACACAGAGGCCCGTATGCCAACGACCAGAGTTGTCCAGTACCTGACAGGCGGGGTAGGTGCGGCCCTCCTCCTGCTCGCCGCGGCACCCGGGACGGTCGTCGCCGTCGCCGAGCCCTCGGCCCCCACCGCGTACACCGCGGCCCCGGCAGCCGACACCTGGCAGCCGCCGCTGTCCACCCGCGGCCGGTACATCGTCGACGCGGCGGGCAACCGCTTCCGGCTGAAGTCGGCCAACTGGGACGGTGCGCAGGGCTCGTGGACGGGCAGTGGCAGCATCTTCGATGCCACCAACCACCACGCCGGACAGGACTCCTACGGGATACCCCTCGGCCTGGACCGTGCCCCCCTGTCCGAACTGCTCGCCGACTTCCACGAACTCGGTATCAACAGCATCCGGCTGCCGTTCTCCAACGAGATGATCCACACCACGGCCGCCGTACCGGACGTCGCCGTCACAGCCAATCCGCAGCTTCGTGGCAAGACGCCGCTGCAGATCTACGACGCCGTGGTGGCCGCCCTCACACAGGACGGCTTCGCCGTCATCCTCAACAACCACACCAACACCTCCCGCTGGTGCTGCGGTATCGACGGCAACGAGCGCTGGAACAGCATTCAGACCACCCAGCAATGGGCCGACGACTGGGTCTTCATGGCCCGCCGTTACGCCGCCAACCCCCGTGTCATGGGCGCCGATCTCTACAACGAGGTGCGCCGAGACATCACGGACGACCCCAACTGGGGCCTGGGTGACGACCACGACTGGTATGCCGCCGCGCAACTCGCCGCCGACCGCATCCTCACCGAGGCCGACCCCGCTCTCCTCATCTTCATCGAAGGAATCAACTGGACCGGCCTGCCCGTCGACGGGCTGCCGCACGGCCGCCCCACCCTGACGCCCGCGCGCACGCTCTCGCACACCCTCGTGGCCACCCACAAGCTCGTCTACTCCGCGCACTTCTACGGATACACGGGCCCCCGTCACAGCGGTGCCACCGGCATCGGGGAGACCCACGACCCCCGCTACCAGGACCTGACCCGCGACGAGCTGTACCAGGCTCTCTACGACGAGGCCTTCTTCGTGTCCGAGGACACCGGCCGGCACTACACCGCACCGGTATGGATCAGTGAGTTCGGCATCGGAGCGGGCGAGACGGGAACCGCCGCCCGCGCGTGGTTCGGCAACATCACCGACTACTTCGCCGACCGCGACGCCGACTTCGCCTACTGGCCCCTGGTCGGCTGGGAGGGACACGACGACTGGGCCCTGCTGCGCTATGACAGCTCGGGCCACCGGTACGGCATCCTCGACCAGGCCGACTGGCGCAGCACCGCGTGGAACCACCTCATGACCTCACCGACCATCACCGGCCCCGTCGACCCGGTGCCGACCTGGCGCATGCTCTCCACCGATCACGGCGACTACGTCCAGTCGCTCCGGGTGCGAGCCGGTGGTGACTGGGACAACGGCGCCTACAAGGCCGCCTGTCCCGACGGACTGCGACTGATCGGCCTCAGCCACACCGCCGGTCGCGGACTGTGCACCGACGTCACGACCGGTGACCTGCGCGCCGCGGGCAACGCCCAGACGGTCGTCACCGACGAACGCTACGTTCCCGCGGGCGGTGACTGGGCGTCGGGTTACAGCAAACTCCAGTGCCCGTCCGGCCAGTACCTCATCGGCTACAGCCGTCGCGGTGCCCGGGTGTCGGCGGCCCTGTGCGTCCCCGCGGTCACCCCGCAGGCCGGCACGGGACGCACGGTCTGGTTCGACCGGTCCGACAACCGCCCCGCCGACACCGCGGGTGGCGACTTTGCCTACGGTGACTACAAGGGCCAGTGCACGGACGACGAGTACGCCGCCGGGATCGCCTTCACCACACGTGTGGGGAGCGGCGCCGGGCCCGCGGCTCTGCTCTGCCGCAAGATCTCCTGAGGCGCTCCGTTCATGGCCGGCCCGGCGCCGGGGGAGTGCACGGCGGCTCGTCCGGTCTCGCGGTGGGCCGCGGTCGGACCATGCGGGCTTCAGACCCGGACGGCTGCCGCGTCGGCGGCCGTCCGCAGCATGCTCGGCGTCGGGGCTGCACGCGGCCCTCAACAGTACGATCTACCGGGACTGCCCGCGGGTCCACGGCGTTTCGGTTCTCGGTAGCGGCCGCCGCGAGGGCCGTTCCCCGGGGGAGCGCGGTCCTCGTGATCGCCGATCAGGGCGGGGTGACGCGTGGGGCGAGTTTGATGGCCTGGATGCCCGAGAGTTCTTCGAGGGAGGCGCCGCGCGGCTCGACGCGGTAGGCGAGGATGATGAGGAACCCGCCCGCACAGGCCGCGGCCACCCCGTACAGCAGAGCGGCCTCACCGATGTCCGCCAGCAGTACCGGGAAGAGGAAGGTGCCCAGCGCGGCCCCGAGTTTGCCGCACCCGGCGGCGAATCCATGTCCCGCCGAACGCATCTCGGACGGGAACACCTCGGCGGGCAGGGCGAAGGTCGTGGCGTTGGGCCCCAGGTTCATGAAGGTGTTGAACACCCCGAACCCGACCATGACCAGGGCGAGGTGGGCGTTGGCTCCGCCGGGCAGTTGCGTGCCCACGGCCAGGACGCACAGAGCGATGGTCATGACCGCGAACCCGGTCAGTTGCAGGGGCACCCGGCCGACCCGGTCGACCAGCAGGATCGCCAGTGCGAAGCCCACGACCAGGAAGGCGTCCAGCAGGGCGGTGCCCTTGGTGGAGGCGATGTCGTCCGCGATGAACGTGGTGTGCGCGCCGCCCAGCGCGAAGGACGCCAGCAGGGTGGGGGTGAAGATCCCCACCCCGTAGGTCGCGATGTCCATCAGGAACCACGGCACCGCGGTGAAGATCGTGCGCCGACGCCAGCGTTGCGAGAAGAGCTGCGGCTGAAGGAAGGCTCCCAGGCCCTCCAGTGGTGGCTCGTGCCGTTCCTTGTCCTCGGGGGTCACCTGGACGGGAGTGCCGACGAGCGCCCGGCCCACCTCGCACGCCTCCCGTTCACGGTTGTTCTGGGCGAGCCAGCGGGGGCTCTCCGGCACCCGGCGGCGCAGCCAGATGATGATCAGAGCCGGCACCAGCCCGAATCCGAGCATGATGCGCCACGAGGTGATGTGAGGCCGGGTCAGCAGGATCACCACACCTGCCGCCGCCCCCAGCAGAATGCCGAATGCCTGCAAGCTGAAGGCGCTGACCAGCCACCGTCCGCGGGCCTTGGACGGCAGGATCTCCGCCAGATAGCTGGCGGCGATCGGGTAGTCCAGCCCCACCGCCACACCCAGCGCGAAGCGAAAGACCGTCAGGGACCAGACATCCCACGCGGCCGCGCACAGCACGGAGAAGACGACGAACAGCCACAGGTCGACCCGGAAGATCCGGCTGCGCCCGATACGGTCGCCCAGGGGGCCGAGCAGCGCGGCGCCGAAGACCGAACCCACGATCGCCGCCGCCGACAACATGCCCTTCTCGGCGGCACTGACGTAGAAGTTCGCGGCGATGAGCGGGTTCGCCACACCGATGATGAAGAAGTCGAAGCCGTCGAGCAGAATGCCCAGGCCGGCCAGCAGCCAGAATCTGATGTGCAGTCCGGAGACGGCGGCGTCGTCCAGGGCTTCGCCCAAGGCCGCGCCTGGTCGGACATGTGCTTCCTCGGGGGTTTCTCGGGGGTCACGTCGTCCTCACGAGTAGCTCCGTTAAGGGGGTCGCCGCACGCCATGTTGCGGACGGAACCTCGACAGGTGCGGACGCCAGGCGACGCGTCCGGACCACGGCACTCGAACGGGCGACCAACTCGATGCGGGACAACGGCCCGTGCGGCAGTCGGTCCTCGTCGGGGCATGCTTCGGATCGGCTGCTGAGAGCGTGTGAGTGGCCCGTCCATGGAGGACGTGGTCCGAGGCGGCGGGCAGAGCGGGAGCTGCGGACCCTCGATGGTACGTTCGTCGGCCCGCCGTATCGCCGGCCGCAGGTCCTCCATGCCTCAGGCGCGCGGCCGGTGTGTCGCTGGAGTCGACGGGAACCGAGCCGACCCGGACCGCACGATTCTCGAGTCGGGGCCGTGCGGCGACCTGCCCTGCACAGCACTGACCCGCCGTACGGGACGGCGGGTCGAGGCAGCGGGCCGGTTGATGTCTCAGGAACGTCCCGATGTGTCGAGGTGTGCGAATACGACGACGTTGGACTGGTATTCGTGGGCGCTGTGGTTGTAGGTCCCGCCGCAGGTGATGAGCCGCAGCTGGGCGGTCGGGGCGTCGGCGTAGACCCGGGTGTCGGGAAAGTGGGCCTTGTTGAACGTCTGGACCGAGTCCACCTTGAAGCGGGCGGTGATGCCGTCGGCGCGGGTGATGTCCACTGTGTTGCCCGGCTTGAGGAAGCGCAGGAACACGAAGATCGCCGCGCCGGTCTTGGTGTCGACATGTCCCACCACGACCGACGTTCCTCGTTCGCCCGGTGAGGCTCCGCCCTTGTACCAGCCTGCAAGGTTCTTGTTGGTGAGGGGTGGAGTGTTCAACTGTCCCGAAGGGTCCAGGGACACGTCCGTGAACGGTGCGTTCACCCCGATCTGCGGAATCACGATCCGTTTTGGTTCCGACCGCGGCAGCGCGGGCCCCGAGGGACGTGCCATCGCATTCGGTCCCGGCAGCGGCGGGGCGACGGACGGGGGCGGTCCCGGAGGTGCGACCGGGTGCAGAGGTGTGGGCGGGGCGACGACGGCCGGTACCTCCGGCGGCTTGGCATCAGCCGGAGGCGCCAGCGAGTGGTGGATGAGCAGGGCGCCCAGGGCCACCGCCGCGGCCGGCCACAGCAGAGCAGGGCGAACATTACGCGAGGGGGCTCGGCTGGGGGTCTCATCGGGCGGGGCCTGCTGCGAGAGAGTCATTGGACAAAGGCCTGTTCATCAACTGGAGCGGCGGTCGGACATGCGCGGTGCCGGCGGGACGCCGGCACCGCGGCCGCAGCCGCGGGCGCTGTCGTCCTTCCCAGGGCGACAGCGCCCGCGACCGAACGGCACCCGGCAAGGACCGATCAGGCCCCGACAGCATCCGACGCGCTCCGGCGCCGCAGCATGTAGGCACCTGCGCCGAGACCGCCGACCAGGAGCAGAGAGCCCGCGGCCAGGCCGTTTCCGGACTCCGCGAGACCGCCGCCACCGGCCTTCACGCTGCCGCTCGGGGCCTGCTTCTGCTCGGACGACTTGCCGTGCTTCTTCCACGGGTTGCCGCCTTCCGCGGCTCCGGCGTCGCCCTTCTTCCACGGGTTGCCGCCTTCGTCGGCGCCCGCCGCGGCTCCGGCGTCGCCTTCGGTTCCGCCGTCGTGCCCGGCCGCGGCCGATGCGTCACCCTCGGACTGCTCCCCGCCGCTCGCCGAGCTGTCGTCGCCGTGCGGCTTGCCGCCCTTCTTCCACGGGTTGCCGCCGTCGTCGGCCAGGGCCATGGCCAGGGCACCGCCGCCGGCCTTCACACCGCCGGTCGGGGCCTGCTTCTGCTCGGGCGACTTCTCGTGCTTCTTCCACGGGTTGCCGCCTTCCTCGGCTCCGGACTCTTCCCCTCCCATGTCCGGGGCGCCACCGTCGGCCTGCACGCCATCGTCCACCTGCGCGCCATCGTCGGACTGAGTCCGCCCGCCCTCCTCCCCCTTCTCCCCCGACGACTTGTGGTCCTGATTCTTTCCGTGCGGTTTGCCGTGGCTGCCGTGGCTGCTGTGGGAATTACCGTCGTCCGACGCCCGAAGTCCGACCAGCGACACGGCATGCGCGGCGGGAGCGGAGAGCGCGACGGCCGCGGCAACCGCCGCGGAGGCGAACATTGTCCGGGTCACTCGCATCAGAGGTAGTCCTTTCGCCGCCACCGCGAAGGCCAGCACCACGCCGGCACAGCGGAATCGCAGCAGCAACGTGACAACACTCAACCGACCGGTGCCCCTCACCACCGAAGGACACGGCCCCACGACCCAGCCCGTACGCTGTTCGAGTGCCTTTAGGCCTAAAATCAACCCGGTCGGCAGCATCCCGTCAGCACCAGCGAGCAGTGGCATTTCCAAGGTGCGAGTGCGCGTTCCGGTACCGAGTTGTCGCAGGCACATCCCCTGATGACGCTGCATCAGGCCTGGTAGAGGCGTGCTGGTCCGGCAGCGGGAGCGGCCAAGTCGGGCCGCGCCTGGCCCATCGCGGCCGGCTCCCGCGTGGCCCACCGCCGTCGGCGTGCCAGGACGGGACCGCCCTGGCGGAGGGGCACCGGAACGGTCCGCGGCGGACAATGAAGGTGGGCGATCGCGCACACACGGCCAACGGTCGGCGGCGACGGTGACATCGTGGGCCCGGGAGCACTGGACGGGGCGCAGAGCGGGTTCGCCACCACCGATCTGGATCTGCAGCTGAAGCAGCACGGCATCGGGCGGGTGGTGTTGGCCGGGGTGCCGGCGAACACCTGCGTGGAGTCGACCAGCCGTTTCGCCATGGAGCTCGGCCACCACGTGACGCCGGTGTGCGCTGCCACCGCGGCCTTTCTCCCCGAGATGATGCGCGCCGCCCATGAGCTGGACGGGCCGGCCTTCGCTCATGCAATCGTCACCACCGACCGGCTCGTCGACGTACTCGATTCGACGCGGCACGCCCGCACGCCTGACCGGACGCCCGCAGTGGTGCCGCACGCTGTCCCGGCCGGGGCGCGCCCGCCCGAAAACAACGCCTGAAGGCCGTCTGAGAAGCCCTTCCCACCTGCTGTGATGAGCCTCACCGAGAATATGAGGCACCCCTCAAGTACGCTGGTGAAGTCAAAACGTGAGGGACCCCTCAGATTGTTCAGGGCATCTCGCCGGCGACTTTTTCAGAACGTGCGCCACGGTCCGCGGAAGCGATGACCCACCGCCCGGTGGGCCGGACCGGGGCAACCAGCGAGGAGATGACCATGAACAGGCTGATCACGCGTGTGGTGGTGGCTGTTGCTTCTGCGACGATCGCAGGCGGAGCCGTGGTGGGTGCCGGGAGCTCGGCGATGGCTGCCTCCCAGCCCGCTCACCCCACCCGGTCCGAGGCCGTCAGTGTCGCGACCGGCGCTGGTGTGGACTCGCTGCAGGGCTACCACCAGGGCGCTTACCGGTGGGACGGTCACCGCCTGTACCGGTGGATCGAGGACAAGTGGATCGATGTGACTCCGCTCCGCCACGGCGCTGTGGACCGTTGGTACGTGGACCAGCTGCTGCTGGCTCAGGGCTGATACCGCCGCTTGGACGAGGGCCCGGGGTGCGTGCCCGCACCGGCCCCCTGGGAGAGCCTTCCAGAGGCGTGCCAACCAGGCGAAAGCCCACAGGAGCAGCTGATGCCGTCTTCCCTGCCGATGCTGCGCGCTGCGCAGTGGTGGCTGCCTGTGTCCCGCGGTCCGGAACAGGGCGTGAGCCATCGGAGTCAATGCGTAGCGGGCTGTCGGAGTGATGGACCATGACTTCCTTGCACATTGTGGCGTGCGAGCTGCCGGTGCGGCTGATCAGGTCTGATGACCTGTCGGTGCACCTGTCTGTGGCGCTCTGGTACGAGACCGGCGATCCCTATGTCGTCCGCGCCGCCTTCCACCCCGTCGGGCGGAGCGAGAGCGTGGATTGGGTCTTCGGCCGTGACCTGCTGGCGCAGGCCCTGAGTGGCCCTGCCGGTGAGGGGGACGTGCGGATGTGGCCGGCCGCCGGCGCTGCCGCGGACGATGTGCTGTGTCTCGCCCTCAGCTCACCCAACGGATCGGCCTTGCTCGAACTGCCCGCGTCGAGCGTGGAACTCTTCCTGCGCCAGACGCATTCGGTGGTGCCGCCAGGTGCCGAGTCCGAGCACCTCGACCTCGACGCCGAACTGGCACAACTGCTCGCGGGCAGCTGAAGCCGTTCGCGCCAACCACTGATGCGTGGTGCGCACGCTCGCTGCCGAGAAGAAGCAGGATTTCCGAGGCGCCTTCATTCCGCTGCCCGATGGCGACGAACGCCTCGATGACGCGCGACAAGCCTCGCGACGATGTCCGAACGTTGTGATGATCGGCGATCCGCACTGCCTGAGCTTCCGTACGCTGCTACGTGCCGCGCGACGACGTAGATGGAGAGCCTGACAAGCGGGCACCCTCGCCGAGCCTGGCGCAGGTCATGCGGGCCCGTCCGTGGTCAGCTCGTCCGAGTGCTCGCCCGTCACCAGGTAGACCACGCGCCGGGCCACCGACACCGCATGGTCGGCGAACCGCTCGTAGTAGCGGGCGACCAACGTCACGTCCACGGCGGTTTCCACGCCGTGCTGCCACCGGTCGTCCATCAGATGGTGGAAGATCATGCGGTGCAACTCGTCCATGCGGTCGTCGTCCTTCTCCAGCTGGAGCGCCGCACCGACCTCCTGGGTGAGGACCACTTCGGCGGCCTGCGCCATCAGACGCTGCGCGAGCTGGCCCATCTCCAATATCGTGCGGCGCAGATCGCGCGGCACCGCCCGCTCGGGATAACGCATCCGGGCCAGCTTGGCCACATGCTGGGCCAGGTCACCACAGCGCTCCAGGTCCGCGCTCATGCGCAGCGAAGTGACCACGACCCGCAGGTCCGTGGCAACCGGGTACTGCCTCGCCAGCACCGCGATCGCCCGGTCCTCCAGGTCACGCTGGAGGTCATCGACCCTCTGGTCGGCTGAGATCACGCTCTCGGCAAGCTGCAGATCGGCATCCAGGAGAGCGGTCGTCGCCAGGCCGATGGCCGAGCCGACCAGATTCGCCATCTCCACCAGGCCGTCACTGATCGAGGCCAGCTCCTCGTGATAGGCCGCCCGCATCGCGTCCTCACCGTCCACTCGTGTGTGCCAGACTTCCGCCGCCACCAGGCTCCCACAGTGTGTTCATCGGACTGCCGGCGGCGGTGCTCGGCGCCCTTGGGGGAGAGCGGGCACTCGTTGCGACCAGAAGGACGGCGGCAAGGGCGGCCCCTGCACCCACTGTGATGGGCGATTCGTCTCATGGCGAAGGCAGGACTGTTTCGCCGGCAGAGGTCACCCGGGGCGCGGTGGTGATGACATCAGACTGATGTAGGTCAGCGGAGTCTCCATGACCGGGTCCCGACGGAAAGCGGTCGCTGCCTGTCATCGTTGATCGTCCTCGCGGGGTCCACACACGGCCCGCATAGTGGAAAGGGGAGAGGAGGCTTCCGGACAGGAAGAGGCGAGTGCAGTGTCTGTGGCTACCGCGCCGGTCGACTACGAGGCGTTGTTCGCCGTCACACCCAGCCCGCATCTCGTGCTGGGTCCCGATCTTGTGATCGTCGCAGTCAACGAGGCGTATTGCTGCGCCACCCGCCACTCTCGGCAAGATCTGGTCGGGCGATACCTCTTCGAGGCGTTCCCCGAAAACCCGGCAGACCCCGACCCGGGTTCGACAGTTACGGGTCGTGCCTAGGACACGAAAGTGCGGCCTGACCTGCGGGAACGCGTGGGGGCGCGCTGAAGGCGCGTGTCACTAGGCGCGGGTGTTCGTGCTGGTCAGCGCGTTGCGGTGAGTTCGATGACCTTCTTGGGCACGGGGAGGTTGAGGGCGGTGAGGATGTCGCGCTGGGGCTTGGTGGGCTCGGAGGTCTGGCGGTAGGTGCCGGCGGGTCCGGTGAAGGTGGCGGCCTGCAGGCGCTGGAGTTCGGCGCGCAGACGGTTCCAGGTCTGGCCGGTGGCGTTCTCGGCGACGCGGATCAGCAACAGGGCGAGCCAGCACAGCAGGACGTGGGCGCGGATGCGGTCCTCGCGGCGATGGTAGACCGGGCGCAGGTCCAGGAGTTGCTTCATGTCCCTCCAGCCTCGTTCCACCTCAAGAAGCTGCTTGTATCCCAGGGCGATGTCCTCGGTGGACAGTTCTGGGTCGGAGGACCGCAGCAGGTACTTGCCGTCGAGCTTCTCCTCTGCGGCGATCTTCTTCTTGTCGATGCGCAGGAGGCCGCCGGGGGTGGTCCGCAGGTACCGCTTCATCCCTGGTTTGGTGGACAACTGCCCGGCCAGGTGGGCGCGTTCGGCCGCGTTCAGCTTGTCGGTGCCGGTGATGGCCTCTTCGAGTTGGGTGACCAGGCGGGCGCGGATGGCGGCGTCGCGGGTGGCCTGATCGGGGTTGAAGCAGATGATGTACCGGTCGTCGGAGCCGATGTTGACTTCCTTGACCTGCATGTTGTCGCGGACGGTCGCGTAGCGGCCGGGGCGGGCGAGGGCGGCCTTGACCTCGGCGGAGCCGGAGCGGAGCTTCTCGCCGATGATGTAGCCGCCGCCTCCTTGCATGAGCGCGCGGCGGTTGGCGGCGGAGGTGAAGCCGCGGTCGGCGACCCACACGACGCGGGAGAGGGACCACTCGCGCAGGTCGCGTTTGACCTGGCGGATCAGGTCGCTGTCCGCGGTCGAACCGGGCCATGACCACACGCGCACCGGGATGCCGTCGCGGGTGACGGCCATGCCGACGACGACCTGGGGCAGGTCGTCGCGGGAGTCCTTGGACTTCCCGAAGGCGCGGAACCCCCGTTCCTTGTCGATGAGTTCGGGGTCCGCGTCCTCGGGCAGGCGGCGGCCGTCGGCGTCGCGGGGGACGGGTTCGTCGGCGTCCTCGGTCTCGAAGTAGGTGCTGGTGGTGTCGAAGAACAGCAGGTCCACTTCCAGGTTGAGCAGGTCGGTGACCTGGAAGTACGCCTCCTTGGCCAAGGCCGGTTCTATCTGGAGCAGCCAGTCCATGGCCCGGTAGCAGGACTGTTCGTCGATGGCGGGCAGGCCCTCGATGTGGACATCGTGGCTGATCCAGTCGGTGGCGGCGAGCTTGCTGGAGGCGTCCAGGGCCCGGTTGGCGACCAGTGCGAACAGCACCCGCTCCACGCGTGGGTCCAGGCGGCGGCCGGTTAGCTGGCGGCGCATCACCTGGTCCAGGCCGAGCCGGTGCCACAGTCCGTCCAGGACGTGGGTGCCGCCGAGCGGGCGGGCCTCGGTGAAGGCGAGTTCGGCCGGGCCGGTCAGCGCGGCGGCGCGGGCCGGGTCCAGCAGCCGGGTCAGCGCGGTGACCAGACGCTCGATGGCGTCGCGGTCGATCTCGTCCTCGCGGCCGAAGGAGTGCAGCACCTTGGTACGCGACACCCCCGCGGCCGGGTCCCACTCGTTGTGGGCGAGCTGGAGGTACCGCACCACTTGCCCGGACTTGTTCCTCCGCGAGGACGTACGCACATACACGTGGCTAGACGATACACACTTGTTCGCAGGTCAACGCAGTGTGATCACGCGAATCGTGTCACTAGGGCTTTCACGGGTCTCGCGACCCGGAGACCGTCCTGACCTGCACCTTCATTCGATCCCGTGCCCAAAACCGGCCCACAACTGTCGAACCCGGGCCCGACGCCGACGGAATGCGGAATCTGAGTGCCTCGTTGCACCGAGTCCTGCGCTCGAAGGAGCCGGACACGATGGCGATGCAGAAGTACGACATTCCCGTGCCCGACCACCCGGGAGTGTTCGAGGAACGGTGGTGGTCCCCCATCAACATCCCCGTCCTCGGACCGGACGGACAGGTGGCGTGGATCGTCCACCGGGCGGAGGACGTCACCGACTTCGTGCTCTCCCATTGCCTGTCGCAGCCGGGTGACGCGCTCAAAGAGCGAGAGGCGATGGAGGCCGAACTGTATGCGCGGGCGCGGGAGCTCCAGCTGGTGAACGAGCAACTGCGGCAGGCTCACGCCAGGGAACGGCAGGTCGCCGTCACCCTTCAGGAGGCCATGCTGCAGTCGCCGGACCTGGACAACCACCGAAACGTCGCGGTGCGTTACCTGCCCGCGGCCCAAGGGCTCAACGTGTGCGGCGACTGGTACGACGTGGTGGACCTGCCCGACAACGGTTTCACCGTCGCCGTAGGTGACGTCGTCGGCCACGGCCTGGAGGCCGCCGCTGTCATGGGTATGCTCCGCAGCGCCCTGTCCGCCGCAGTACGCGCGCTGCGCGATCCCGCCAAGGCAATAGAGGTCCTGGGCCTGTACGCCCGCTCGGTGGAAGGGGCACTGGCCACCACAGTGGTCAAGGCCGTCGTGGACACCCACCGTTGCCACATCACCTACAGCAGCGCCGGCCACCCTCCGCCGGTTCTCGTCCGCCCGGACGGGACGTTCGTTCTGCTCGACCAGGCCACTGACCCGCCACTGGGAACCCGCCCCCAGCATGTCCCGCGCCCCCAGGCCGCCCTTCCCTATACCCCCGGCGATGCCCTCGTCCTCTACACCGACGGGCTCATCGAGCGCCGCGGCGAGGACGTCGACGTGGGCCTGCGCCGGCTCACCGACACCCTCGCCGCCAACTCCCGCCTCAGCCCCGATCACCTGGCTGACACCCTGCTGTCCCGCCTCGGCGTCAGCGGTGGTGGGGACGACGACATCGCATTGATCGTCGTCCGTCTGTAGCTCGTACAGCGTCACGATGACGGCTCCACGACGCCCCAGGATGGGTGAGGAAGGCGGAAACTGCAGGTCATCCCGAGCGTGGCCTGACCAGGCCCACTCCTGCGGCGCGGGGAGGCAGGCCCGTTACTGTACAGCAGGGGCCACTACTCCTCGTGGCACTCCGGGCATTCCTGCTCGGGGCATTCGATGATGACCATGGCCTTGTCGACCTGCCGGGGGGCCAGCGGCGGTTCCGGCAGGGGATGGGCGCAGTCCGCCCGGAAGCCGTCGAGCATGAGGTGGAGGTGGCGGCGCCAGGCACGGGGGGCGACGTTGCGCGTGGCCTGGATGATGCCGGCCTGGGACCAGATGACGAAGGCGACGTCCTCCGGGGTGACGTCGGCACGGACGATCCCCTGCTCCTGAGCGGCTCGGAAGACCTGCGCTCCCAGTTCTCTCGCGCGGTCGACCATCTCCCGGCTGAGCACATGGAGGGGGAGCTTGGCGGAGACCAGGTCATGGAAGGCGCGGTCACAGGCCTGAAGCTCGCACAGCCGCTCGAGGTAATGGCAGAAGCCCTGCCAGGCGTCGTCCATGGCGGCGGCCTCTTCGACGGCGGTGACCAGTTCGGCCAACTTCGCGGTGAAGAGCTCTTCCACCAGGGCGAGCCGGGTGGGGAAGTGCCGGTAGACCGTTCCGATGGCAACGCCGGCCTGGCGGGCCACTCCCTCCAGGGATGCGTCGAGGCCCTGTTGTGCGAAGGCCTCACGGGCAGCGGCCACGATCGCGTCCCGGTTGCGCTGGGCGTCACGCCGCAGCGGCTTGACCGGCGCCGCGGGCGCGGGCGGAAACGGTCGGGCGTTCATGCAGTGAGCCTAACATGAGGGGCCCCTCGAAAACGGGTACGCGACCGTGTGCTAGCGCACACCGCGACGCTTGGAAGCGCTACTCGGCCGCACGTACCCGGCACGGCCGGCGCCATGCAGTGGGGCCGCGGGAAAGGGTCCCTCACTCCTGTCGCCGGAGTTGGTCGGCGACCTTCGTCAGCAATGCGTCGGACAGTTCGGGGTCGGCCACAGCCCGGGACATGAGCACCGCACCGACGAGGGCGCTGAGGGTGAGCATGGCCTCGGCCCGGGCTTCCTCGGAGCCGTCTCCGAGTCCGGCGATCAGGTCGAGGTAGGCGCGGACCTGCTGTTCGTAGGCCTTCTTGAGGTCTTCGTCGCCGCGCCCGGCAGCTGCGCCGAGCGAGACCAGGGCGCATCCGGTGCCGGGGGAGTCCCGGTGCTGTTTGGCGAGGTAGGAGTCGATCAGACCGCTGCGGGGTTCCCGCTCGTTCTTCCGCGCGGCCCGTTCCATCTTCGCCGAGCCCTCGGAGAGGGCCAGGGCCGCGGCCTCGGCGATCAACTCGTCGCGGGAGGAGAAGTGCTTGTAGAAGCCGCCGTGCGTCAGGCCCGCTTCCTTCATGAGATCCGCGACGCCGGGGCGGCTCACACCTTCCACGCGGACCTTGCGGGCCGCGACGCGCAGCACCCTCTCGCGGGAGGCCGCCTTCTCCGCCTGTGAGTGCCCCATGTCAGGTCCTCCTTGTGCGCGACGGCCAACGCCGCCCAAGAACTAGATGATGTGCATCATACACGACGGTGGAAACAGTGGGATGAGCTGGACATATTTGACTTCCAGGATTGCGATGGTCATCCTCGATTCAGGATGTCAATCATCATCCAGAGCTGAGGAGAAATCGTGTCCGAGACCTATGACCCCCGTCGCACAGCCGTGCTGCTCGTCGATCCCTTCAACGACTTCATCTCCGAGGGCGGCAAGCTCTGGCCCCGTGTCGAGGCCGTGGCCAAGGAGGTCGGACTGCTGGAGCATCTGCGTTCGGTGATCGCGTCGGCCCGTGCGGCCGATGTGCGCGTGGTGTTCGTGCCGCACCGCCGCTGGGAGCCGGGGGACTACGAGAGCTGGGACCACCCGAGTCCCACCCAGCGCAGCATGATGGAGCGGCCCAGGTTCGTACGCGGTACTTGGGGCGGGGACTTCCACCCCGACTTCCAGCCGCAGACCGGTGACATCGTAGCGGCCGAGCACTGGGCACAGAGCGGGTTCGCCAACACCGATCTGGACTTCCAGCTCAAGCAGCACGGGATCAGTCATGTAGTGCTCGTCGGCCTGTTGGCGAACACCTGCATCGAGTCGACCGGCCGTTTCGCCATGGAGCTCGGCTACCACGTGACACTCGTGCGGGATGCCACCGCGGCCTTCCTCCCCGAGATGATGCACGCCGCCCACGAGCTGAACGGGCCGACCTTCGCCCACGCCATCGTCACCACCGACCAGCTCGTCACCGCGTTCGACGCAGCACGGACGCGTTCCTGACCGGACACCTCCAGGTGACGGCGGCCACCTGACCGGACGCCTCCCGGTGACGGCGGCCACCTGTCCGGCCGCCGTCACCGGGGCGACGAGCCACTGACTCGACGCCTTGCCATCGGCGCCCCTGCGTCCAGCGCCCGGTACCCCACGGGTACTGGCGTGCGCGGCGCATCAGGACGCCGGCTCGAGCGACCCCCGGGTGTACGTCCCCGCCGTACCCAGGCGTAGCCCCACTCGGATGTCCACCTCCGCTTTCCTCCCGCTGTAAGGGCCTTCCATGACCGCTCTGTCGCCCGTCCCGGGCGTGAAGCGCGCCACCATCCCCGTCTTCGCGACCGCCACCGCCGTCACTGTCGCCAACATCTACTTCACCCAGCCGCTTCTCGAGCGGATCGCGCAGGATCTGGGCGCCCCCGCCCAAGCCGCCGGCGTCGTCGCCACGGCCGGCCAGATCGGCTACGCGCTGGGAATCGTCGCGATCGTCCCCCTCGCCGACCGCGCCCCGCTGCGCAAGGTCTCCCGCATCCTGCTCGTCATCACCACGCTGGCCCTGCTGGCGGGAGCCCTGGCTCCGTCGATCACCCTGCTGAGCGTGGCGACCCTCGTCCTGTCGACGACCACGGTGCTTCCGCAGATCATCATGCCGACCGTCGCCTCGCTGGCCGCGCCCGGTCAGGCAGGCCGGGCCCTCGGCGCCGTCGGTACCGGACTGACCCTGGGCGCACTGCTGTCCCGTACCGTCTCGGGAGCCCTCGCCGAAGCGACCGGGACATGGCGCGTTGACTACGTGGCCGCCGCCCTGGCCACCGCGTCCCTCCTGTTCGTGCTCCCGCGGCACATGCCGGACAGGCCGCGTGACACGGACGAGGACAAGCCCGGCTACTTGCGACTTCTGGCGTCCATGCCGCCGCTCGTCGTCCGGCACGCGTCCCTGCGCCTGTCCGCGGTCCTCGGCGCGGCGAGTTTCGCGGCCTTCTCGGCGTTCTGGGCCACGCTGGCCTTCCATCTCTCCGAGAAGCCCCTCGCACTCGGGCCGGCCGCAGCTGGGCTGTTCGGTCTCAGCAGCGTGCCCGGCGCCCTGGCGGCGCGTTACTCCGGCCGGCTCAGCGACCGCTACGGCCCCGGCAGGGTCAACCTCATCGCCCTGGCGTCCGGCGTGACAGCGTTCGTCGTCTTTCTGCTGGCCGCCGACTCGGTGGTGGCCCTCATGATCGGCTGCAATCTGCTGGGCTACGGCACCACCAGTGCGCAGATAGCCAATCAGACCCGGATCTTCGCCGGGCCCGCGCTCCTGCGAGCCAGGCTCAACACGCTCTATATGTTCGCGCTGTTCGCCAGCGGCGCCATCGGCTCCGCCGTCGCACTCGCCCTCTTCCAGGGACACGGCTGGACGGCGACGGTCTGCGTGGGCATGGCCTTCCTCGCCACGGGGACGCTGACCCTGACGGTCCATGGCGTCCGGAAGCGACTCCGGGACGGCCGCGGCAAGCGCCGGCAGCTTCTCCCGGCCGAACACCAACGGCCGACGAGCCGGCACTCGGCGGCGGCCCGTGTCCGGACCGGTCGATGACGCCCGGATCCCCTTGACCCATGTCCGTGTGCCGTAGTCGCTGCGAGGGCGGCGTCAGCTCGAACGTCCTTGGCTGCCCGTCAACCCCACCGGTCGGCTTGGGGCACAGTGCTCGGTGTCCGGCGGTGGCAGGGTCTGCTCGGTCCAGATCGTCTTGCCGGTGGGGGTGTAGCGCGTCCCCCAGTGCGCGGTCATCTGGGCGATGATGAACAGGCCTCGGCGTCCTTCGTCGTCGCCCAGCGTGGCGGCGAGGCATGAGGCCGGGGCGGTGGAGGCCAGGCCGATGACGACCGGGGAGAACATGCCCAGTGCGTCGTTCTTCAGCCCTTTCCGGCCGGATCCGGTGCCGGGAGCGGAGCGGCAGGGGGCCACGGCAGTGCCGAAGTGCCTCACACTTGGTTCCAACGCCGGGTCCCGCCCGCCGCAATACAAGCCAGGAGCCGGAAGCCGTACGGGGCGCTGTCACGCGGGCGGTCACCGGAGCGGTGACTGCCTCGGATCGTTGTTACCCACTTTCGGGTGACGACCCGGTTCGCACGGGGGCGATGGATGGCCTTGTGCCGGCTCGCAGGCGTTGCTTGCAGATGCGTTGAACCGGACAAGCGGGAGAATCGTCACCTCACACTCATAGGTGCGATATGCAGGCGAATGTTACAGAAATATCCGTAATTCGTAACACACCTGATGTATCGCTCGTATTGCCCGCCTACGGGATCAAGGTGTGGGTGCGCGGCCGGTTGGCCGTGCACGCCGCAACTCGCACGACCTCGTTGCGCGGCCCGGCCGCCGTGCAAGGGCGTGCCCTCACCCTGCAGGGAGAGCCTGTGTCCGCTTCCTCCGTGACCGCTCGCCGTCTGGCTGCCGCCGCTGTCGCGTCCGCTGCCGCGGTCGGAGCCTTTGTACCGCCGGCGTCCGCGGCCGACCACGACCTGCGCGGGCGCAACGCGCGGGTCGAGATCAGCGATGTGCAGTCCGACACCTGGGGTCGCCAGGACCGCTCCAACCGCTCTCTGAACAGGGAGTGGGTGGAGATCACCAACAACACCCGGAGGGATGTGAACCTGAGCGGGTGGACGCTGTCGGACCGGGACGGCCACACCTACACCTTCCACCACTACCGCCTGGATGGCCGTTCCACGGTCCGCGTTCACACCGGGTACGGCCGCGACACCCGGACCGACCTCTACCAGGACCGCCGCCGCAGCGTGTTTGAAGGCCGCCACGACACCGCCACGCTGCGAAACGCCTATGGCCGTGTCGTCGACACCTTCTTCCTGGGCGGTGACCGTGACCGCGACGGCGGCTACCGGAACCACGGAGGGCACCACCGGGGCCACTGAGAAGCCATCAGAAAGGATGTGCCGGTGACCGCGGCGCGCGGAAGCGCGGTCTGACCGGCACGACCCGACGGCGCGTCGGCCCTCGCGGGCGGGCGCGCCGTCGTACGTCGTACGCTCTCGTGGCCCGTCGGGGACGCGCTACCGGCCCGGGTGAACGACGCAGCCCGGCCGTCCGACTTGATGCCGCCCCGCCCACGGTCCGTCGCCACCGTGACCTCGACCCCGGCGCACCGCTCGGCACGCGTCAGGCGCTGCGCCGCGCCGCCTACCACGCCCTGACCGAGGCGCTGCCGCCTGCGCCATGCCGAGCCCCCACACCCGCCGCCGCCCCTTCCTGACTGGGAGGCAACGATCACCGCCGTCACCGCTCAGTCCCCGGCCGACGGCCGAGCCGAGCGCGCGGCCCTGACCCCGCGGAAGAGCGGCCGTCGGACAGGCTCGGAGCGCATGGACCAGGCCGGTCCGTGGGCGTGTTGCCAGGGGCGATCCAGCGTCGACCGTCCCGGTGTCGCCCAAGCGCGCTGCCATGGCACCGGTGTCGTGGACCTCGCGGGTGAGCGTCTTGATGAAGCGCCGCCGGGCAGGCGGTGCCCCGATGCCGCGCAGTGCGCCGGAGGCTGCGAGCGCTTCACCGGGTTCCTCCGAGGATGCCCCGGCCTTCAGGCGGGGGAGGAATCGGTCTCCTGCGGAGCAGGACAGGAAATAGGGGTTTCGCCTCCAGGGCGAAAGATCGTCCACCCGCGACGAGGTGAGCGAGCCCGTGGCGATCAAGAGGTCTCAACTGTCAGTCTCCCCGGGTAGGTTCGGATGCATGACGACAGACGCGACCACGGAGGGGGCCGGGCATGCCCGGTACTCCTTCCGTGTGCGCCTGTCGGCTACCGCGCGGCGCGCACTTGAAGCGGAGTGGGACCGCTGCCGGTGGCTCTGGAATGAATGCGTGGCCAAGTCCAAGCAGGTCCACCAGCGAGCCAAGGAGTCCGGCGAGAAGCTGACGTGTGGTCCGGCGCAGTTGGACAGGATGCTGACCGAGGCGCGTCGGGTGATGCCGTGGCTGGCCGAGGGTGCCTCGGTGCCGCAGCAGCAGGTGATTCGGGACTTCGCCAAGTCGCGGGCGAAGGCGTTGAAGGACGTCAAGGACGGGCTTCCGGTGCACCGCCGGGCGGGGATGCCCCGCTTCAAGCGGAAGCGGGAGGCCAGGCCGAGCCTGAACTACACCCGGCGGGGTTTCCGTCTGAAGGACGGTCGTCTGCACCTTGCGGGCCAGATCGTGGTGAGCGTGGTGTGGTCGCGGGCTCTTCCGGTCGACCCGTCGAGTGTGCGCGTGTACCAGGACACGCTCGGGCACTGGTATGTGTCCTTCGTCGCCCCCGCGCGGAGCGAACCGCTTGCCCTCACGGGGCGGGTGCTCGGGGTGGACTGGGGTGTGCAGGAGACGGCCACCACCACGGATGACGCCTACGATCTCCCGCATGCCGAGCACGGCAAGCGGTCCGCGCAGGGGCTCGCCCGCTACCAGCGGATGATGGCCCGGTGCCGGCGTCCGAAGGGCCGGCCCGCATCCGCGGGCTACCGGAAGGCGCAGGCACAGGCCGCGAAGCTGCACAAGAAGGTCGCGCGGCAGCGGGAGGACACCGGCCGCAAGTGGGCCAAGTCCGTGATGCGTGATCATGACGGGGTGGCGGTGGAGGATTTCCGCCCGAAGTTCCTCGCGAAAACCACGATGGCCCGCAAGGCGGCCGATGCCGCCATCGCCGCCACCAAACGCGCTCTGGTCGAGATGGGGCGCAAGCACGCACGGGACGTCCGCCTCGTGCACCCGGCGCACACCACGATGGACTGCGCGCAGTGCGGAGCGAGAACCAAGCACGCACTCCCTCTCTCGATGAGAACCTATGCCTGCACCGTGTGCGGAGCCGTCTCGCCCAGGGACAAGAACTCCGCCCGCGTGATGCTGGTCCGGGCAGGTTGGAACCCGGACGGTGCCGAGGGCGTAAGACCTCCTGGTCCGCTGGACCAAGAGGCGGCCTGAGCCGTGAATCCCCACGCAGCCCTGGAGGGTGGAGAATCCCCTCCCTTCAGGGAGGGGAGCCTTCAAAGGAGAAGCGACTTGTGCGCGTTGCGTGCTGAAGCGCTGCCGAGATCTATCGAGTAACGCGCCAACCATGCACAGTCGAGGTCCCGCCATCAGCGGCGGACATCACCTTGCCTGGAGGACAGTTGATGGGAGCGCACAGCCGTCCGGAGCAGCCGGAAGCCGCGCTTGCGACGGACGGCATCGGCCGCCGGAGGTTCCTCGGCTATGTGGTGGCCGCCTCCACGCTCACCGTGGCGGCCCAGCTCGGGGAGGGGGCCCTCGCACCGCAGGAGGCGGCTGCCGCGGTGCCGTCCCTGCCGGGGCCGGCGGAGATCTACGACCTCAACGACATGCTCACGCACGCCGCCCTGCCCACCGCGAACCTGATCACGATTCGCCTCGACGCCGACGGCACGGCCTCCTTCGCCCTGCCCAGGGCCGAGGTCGGGCAGGGCGTCACCACGTCCAGTGCCATGCTCATCGCCGAGGAGCTGGATCTGCCGCTGGACAGGATCCGGGTGACACTCGCCGACGCACGGCCCGAGCTGCTGTTCAACCAGCTCACCGGCGGGTCGAACACCACCATCTCCACCTTCACCCCCATCCGGGTCGCGGCCGCCGTGGCCCGAGGGAGACTCCTCAAGGCCGCCGCTCTGGAACTGGGTGAGGTGATCGACACGCTGACCGCCAAGGCGGGGATCATCACCTCCGCTGCGACCGGCAAGAGCCTGACGTACGGCGAACTGGCGGAGAAGGCCGCGTCGGTGACGACCACTCAGGTGGAGGTCACCCTCAAGAAGCCGGCCGACTTCGAGGTCATCGGGACTCCGCAGCGGCGGATCGACGCGTTGGCGGCGGTGACCGGACGCAAGAAGTTCGCGATGGACCTGCAGGTGCCCGGCGCCCTGCCGACCATGGTGTGCCGACCGCCGACGATCAATGGCACCGTTCGCTCGGTGGACAACCTCGACGAGGTGCGGGCCATGCCTGGCATCACCGATGTCGTACGGATCTCCACCGGCGTGGCTGTTCGCGGGCGCACCTTCGGGCAGTGCATCGACGCGGTGCGCGCCCTGAAGGTCACGTGGGGACCGGGTACGGCGGAGGGAGCCTCCGACGACACCATCCGTGCCGAACTGCGCAGGGCCGAACTTCCGCTGCCCGCCCTCGGTCTGCTGGCCAAGGCCGTCGACACCCGTTTCACCTTCCACTTCGCCAGCAACAGCGCGCTGGAGACCAACTGCGCGATAGCCGACGTACGGCAGGACTCGGCCGAGATATGGGCCGGCCTCAAGTCCCCGATCACCGCGCAGGAGCAGATCGCGGCGAAGCTGGGCCTGCCGGTGACCGCGGTCAAGGTCCACGTCACCGAAGGCGGTGGCTCCTTCGGCCGCAAGCTCTTCCACGACGCCGCCGCGGAGGCCGCCGAGATCTCCAAGGCGATGGGCAAGCCGGTCAAGCTGATGTGGCATCGCACCGACGACTTCCGGCAGGGCCGTACGCACCCCATGTCGACGTCGCGCGTGAGAGCCACCTACGCGCTCGGCCAGGTGCTGACCTACGACCAGCGCCACACCTCCGTGGCCACCGACTTCGGTCACGGCGTCGGGGAGATCATCACGTCCGAGGTGGCGCAACTGCCGGTCGGTGGCCTCACCTTCTCCGAGACGATCTTCACGCTGACCCAGCAGACGCCCTACAACTTCGGCGTCGTCACCCAGCTGCTCAGCGAGACCGACCAGGGCTTCAACACCGGCTCCATGCGCAATATCTACTCGCCCAACGTGCGGTGCGCGCAGGAGCTGGTGGTGGACGAGCTGGCGAAACGGCTGGGCAAGGACCCCTACGGCTTCCGCCGCGAATTCCTCAAGGACGACCGGGCCCGGGCCGTCCTCGACAAGGTCGCCGAGGTCGGCGACTGGGGCCGGAGCATGCCGGCGGGCACGGCCCAGGGCATCGCCGTCCACCCCGAGTACCACGCGTGCGTGGCGGTCCTCGCCGAGATCGACTGCCGCCCCGGGACCACCGGACGCAAGGTGCTCGACGCCTTCACCGGGCCCCGTGTCACCAAGGTCGTGTGTGCCGTCGACGTGGGCCTGGCCGTCAACCCCCGTGGACTGCAGGCCCAGATGATGGGCGGCATCATGGACGGCATCGCGATCACGCTCACCTCCGGACTCCACCTCGACAACGGGCACTTCCTGGAAGGCAGTTGGGACAACTACTTCTACACCCGGCAGTGGAACACGCCGCCGGAGCTGGAGATCGTCGTCATGCCGCCGACCACCGGCTCTCCGGGCGGCGCGGGGGAGCTGGCCGTTGCCGGCGCGATGGCCGCGGTGGCCTGCGCCTACGGCCGCGCCACCGGCACGATGCCGACGGCCTTCCCGATCAACCATGGTGGACCGCTCGGCTTCGAACCGCTGCCCACCACACCGCCGATCCCCGCGTCCCCCACCGACGGTCTCAGCCGCGCCTTCTAGGAGTCCCCGTGCCCGAACACACCTTCATCCTCAACGGCAGAGCCGTGACCGTGGACATCGAGGACGACGTACGACTGCTGTGGGTGCTCCGGGACGTCCTGGGCGTGACCGGACCCAAGTACGGCTGCGGACTGGGCGTCTGCCAGGCCTGTACGAGCCACATCAACGGCAAGGCCTTCAACCCCTGCTCGGTCCCCGTGAAGGACCTGCGCCCGACGGACGAGGTGACGACCATCGAGGGGCTGCCCGGCACTGTCGGCAAGGAGCTCCATCCGATGCAGGAGGCGTGGCTGGAGTACGACGTCGCGCAGTGCGGCTACTGTCAGCCCGGCCAGATCATGGCCGCCGTCGCGAAGGTCCGGGCGGCGCGGGAGGAGGGCCGCGAGATCAGCGAGGCGGACCTGGACGAGATACGCAACGTCTGCCGGTGCGGCACGTATCACCGCATCCGTGAGGCCATCGAGGCCGGCGCGAAGATGTTCTGAGCCGAGGTCCGGTTCGTGCCGGTGAGCCGGGCCCGGGGCGGCACGGCGGATCTGGCTCGCCGGTGACCCGGTCCCGGTTCACAGGGCGAACAGACGGACCGCGTTGTCGTGGCACACCGCCCGAAGCCAGTCGTCCCCCAGGTCGAGACGGGCCAGCCCCTCCAGGGCGTGGGCATAGGAGTAAGGGATGTTGGGGAAGTCGGTGCCGAGCAGGATCCGGTCGCCGAGGTCGGTCAACCGCGAGAGCTCGGCCGGGGGGAACGGCGCGACCTCCTCGCTGAAGTCGGTGAAGGCCATCGTGGTGTCCAGATGGACGTCGGGGTGGCGATCGGCCAGATCGAGGAAGTCCCCGTATTCGGGCATCCCCATGTGGGCGATGATCAGGCGCAGCTTCGGGTGGCGTGCGAGCAGCCGGCCGACGGGTTCGGGGCCGGTGTGCTTGCCCGGCACGGGCCCCGAACCGCAGTGGATGACGACGGGGATCCCGGCCTCCGCGAGCAGGCCCCAGACCGGCTCGAGCAGTTCGTCATTGGGGTCGTACGCCCCCACCTGGACGTGGGACTTGAAGACGCGGGCGCCGTTCTCCACGGCTTCGTGCACGTACCGCGCGGCCTCCGGCTCCGGGAAGAAGGTGGCGGTGTGCAGGCAGTCGGGGGTGCGGGCGGCGAACTGGGCGGCCCATGAGTTCAGCCAGGCTGCCATCGCGGGCTTGTGCGGGTAGAGCATCGCGGTGAAGGAACGCGCGCCGAAGCCGCGCAGGGTCGCGATCCGCTCATCCTCCTCGGCCCGGTAGGCGATGGGCCAGGGCCGGCCGACCAGGGGCCCCACGGAGTCGAAGTAGGCCCACACCTTGTCCATCACCCGGGTCGGCATGAAGTGGGTGTGCACGTCGATCAGGCCCGGCAGGCCGAGCTGTGACCAGAACGCCGTCACGCGCTCGGCATCGGTCATCGCCACATCGCTCCCTCCGCTCTCAGCCGGGACTGTACTCGCCCGGCGCCCCGGTGCCCGCCGCGGTCTCCGGTCCGGGGGATCGACACGCCTCGGGTCTGGAGGGAAGCGGCTGTTCACACCAGATGGTCTTGCGGTCCCGGGCATGGCGGGTGCCCCATCGCTGGGTCAACTGCGCGACCAGCAGCAGACCTCGGCCGCCCTCGTCGAAGGTGCGGGCCCGTCGCAGATGGGGCGCGGTGTTGCTGCTGTCGGAGACCTCGCAGATCAGGGCGCGGTCACGGACCAGCCGTAGATGGATGGGTGGGGCGCCGTAGCGGATCGCGTTGGTCACGAGTTCGCTTACCACCAGCTCGGTGACGAACGACGACTCCTCGAGCCGCCAGGCCTTGAGCTGCTCGGTCACGAGGGTGCGGGCATGTGCCACGTGCTCCGGCTCGGCAGGGATGACCCAGCTCGCGACCTGGTCGCGGGTGAGAGCCCGGGTCCGGGCGAGCAACAGCACGACGTCGTCCTCGGGAGGGCCGGTCAGCAACGTGTCCATGACGCGGGAACAGGCGGCTTCCAGCGACTCCGCCGCGGGCGCCAGCGCTTGGCGCAACAGGGCGAGGCCCTCGCTGATGTCCCGCCTGCCGGAGTGCACCACGAGTCCGTCGCTGTACAGAGCAAGGGTGCTGCCCTCCGCCAGTTCGAGCTCGATGTTCTCGAAGGGCAGATCCGCCACCCCGACGGGTGGCCCGATCTCCCCGGCGACGGGCTCCACCGTGCCGTCCTTGCCGATCAGGAAGGGCAGTGGGTGACCGGCGCTGGCCAGAGTGCAGTGACGGGAGACCGGGTCGTACACGGCGTACAGGCAGGTCGCGCCCCGCTCCCCGCTCGTGTCCCCGTCGCCCAGATGGACGACGAGGTCGTCGAGATGGGTGAGGAGCTCGTCGGGTGGCAGGTCGACGTCGGCGAGAGTGCGTACCGCCGTGCGCAGGCGCCCCATGGTGGCGGACGCCTGGATGCCGTGACCCACGATGTCGCCCACGACCAGCGCCACGCGCGTGCTGGACAAGGGGATGACATCGAACCAGTCCCCGCCCACGCCCGCTCGCGTGCCGGTGGGGAGATAGCGGTAGGCGACGTCCACGGCAGGCTGCTGGGGTGGTTGCTGCGGCAGCAGAGCGCGCTGCAGGGTGAGCGCGCTCTCGCGTTCGTGGGTGTACCGGCGGGCGTTGTCCATGGCGACGGCGGCTTTGACGGCCAGCCCTTCGGCGTCGGAGAGGTCCGGCGGGCCGAAGGGTGTGGAACGGGAACGCCAGAACGTGACCATCCCCAGCAGGGCGCCCTGCGTGACCAGAGGGACGATGATCATCGAATTGATCCCGGATCCGTGGAGCCTGCCCGCTTCCCGCGGCTGGTCGGAGCCGAGTGTGCAGGCGCTGAGATCGCCCACGAGTACCGCCTCCCGCAGGAAGCGGGGGCCTCGTACCGGCGGCTGGGGCCGTTGGAGCACGGTGCCGACAGGATCCAGCGGGACGTCGTCGTGGATGCCGCCGAGGGCCGCGCGTTGCAGGGGCGGTGAGTCGCCGACGGGCGCGGGTTCCGCGCTGCGCAGTACGGACACCACGAGGTCCACGGTGGCGAAGTCGGCGAAGCCTGGTACGGCCACATCGACCAGTTCCTGAGCGGTGCGCATCACGTCCAGGGTGGTACCGACCGCCATGCTCGCCTTGTAGAGCAGCTTGACGCGTCGGTACGCCTGCCGTGCGTGTCCAAGACTGGCCTCCAAGGAGTCGGCCATGGTGTTGAAGGCCGTCTCCAGCCGGCCGATCTCGTGCCTGCCGGTCATCGGCATGCGGGCGCTCAGGTCGCCCGAGGCGAGCCGTGTGGCCACGGTTGCCGCCTTGCGGACGGGCCGGACGACGACCCGGGTGACGTATCCGGAGTAGCCGGCGATGATGAGGATCGAGCATCCGGTACCCGCGGCCGCTACGGCTTTCGCCCGTCCCGCGCTCGCGTCGGCGGCGGCCTCGCGTGCCGTGACGTCGGACTGTTCCACCGCGACGTATCGGCGCAGAAGGTCCCGCAACGCGTCGATCCTGTGCTGGCCTTCGAGGGTTGCCTCCGGGCTGCCGGCTTTCGGGTCCCCGTGCCGCGCCTCGTCGATCAGAGGAATCGAGTACTGGCCGATGAATGACTGGCCGGCCCGGCTGATCTGCTGCGCCAGGTTCCGTTCGGCGAGGGTGCCGCTGGCGCGTACGAGGTCTTGGGCTTGCGTGGGGAAGCGGGCCTGCGCGGTCTTCCACATCTCGAGGAACTGGGGCTCTCTGGTGATGATGAAGCCGCGCTGGCTCGAGTCGACGTCGAAGATGAGGGAGGAGACCCGTCGGCTCTGGGCGAGAGCGGCATGGGACTGTCGTTCTGCCAACCCGGTCTCGCGCAGGTTGTCACCCGACCAGATGAAGAGCGCGAAGATGGCACTGATCAGCACCGCGAGTAGCCCACTTGCGATGGCTGTCACCTTGGCGAGACCTCGTTGTGTTCGCCTGTCGTGCTTGTGCCTGGGCATCACATACGCCTCCTCTTCCCCGCTGCCGTGCCGTCCCTTGACTGGTCAGCGGTTGAGAAAGCTCGGAATGACGTTGTGCTACTGCTTGGTTCTGCGTCCCTTCGCTTCATCGGGCTGCGGGGTAAAGCCGCTGCCGGGTGCATCGTTCTCGCCTGTCTCCTTTGCTGCCTCTGCCGTTTGATGCCTCTGCCGTGTACGGGTCCTTCACGGGCGGGAAGCGGAGCGGTCCGCGGCTCCCGCTTCCCTGCCGAGGGAGGTCGCCGCCCGTCACAGACCTTCGGTCACGACGGCTCGTCTCTGCCCGCCGGGCGACCGGTTGGGCGTCATCCATGTCTGCGGGGACTGCTGCGGCAGGGTCGGGGACGGTGAGGGCGTCTCCTGCTCGTGCTCGCCCGCCCTGAGACGGTGCACGACCAGGGCGGAGAGATCGTCGTCGTGGCTGTCGCTGTAGGTGGCCAGGTCGTGGTCGAGGCTCTCCAGGAGCTGGCGCGGCGGTTGTGAGGCCCACTGCCGGATTCGCTGTGTGAACGGGTAGAAGGTCCCGGTGCGGTCCCGGCTCTCGGTGATGCCGTCCGTGTAGAGGAGCAGGCGGTCCCCGACCGTGAAGGGAACGACGTCCACGTGGTAAGCGCCGTCGAGGAGGCCCGCCATGTTGATCGGCGGTGACGGGGCACTGGGTTCCAGTTCGTGCATCTCGCCGTCGTGCAGCAGCAGCGGGGCAGGGTGGCCGCAGTTGAGCAGTCTGACGACATACTCACTGGCGGGGATCTCCACGAGCAGCACCGTGATGAAGTGCTCGCCGGCGTCCTGGCCGACGGAGTCCTCGTAGTAGTGGTTCATATGGGATTCCAGCTCTTGCGCCAGCGCGGGAAGATCCGGCGCCCGCCGGGCGTGCGACCGGAAGGACCCGAGGATGGCCGAAGCCGCGTCGACGGCCGGAAGTCCCTTGCCCCGCACGTCTCCGAAGAGCATCCGGACCCCGTGCGGGGTGCGGTACGCCTCGTAGAAGTCTCCGCCGATCCGGGCCTGTGCGGCGCTTGCCCGGTAGAGCCCGTCGATGGTGACCTCCGCCCAGTGCTGGGACATCGGCCCCAGCAGTGCCCGCTGTGCCGTGTCGGCCACAAGGCGGACCTGGGCGAGAGTGCGTTCCTGCTTCTGTCGCTCCCGGCTGGCGTGTACACCGGCCAGGGTGATCACCGCGAGCGCACCGAAGGTGACCATGCCCGGTGTCTCGAAAAGGGCATGGTCGGCGTCTACCAGGGCCACGCCGACGCCCACGGCCAGGATCCCGATCCCAAGGGTTCCGACGGCCGAGAAGGTGGCGGCGGCCAGCGCGGGGGCCGCTCCCAGCAAGCGGTAGACCATGATGCGGTCGTCGAGGGCATTGGCGACGACCACTGCCACGATGACCAAGGGAGGGTTCAGCAACGCCGGTCTGAACCGTCGGGCGGCCGTGTTCGGTGGCCTCCTGAAGCGTGCGAGGCCTTGGCCGAGCGGGCGAATCGCGCGTCTGATGGCCGCGAGGACCGCCTTGGTCTCAGGGACCATCGTTCATCCCCAGTTCGCCGGAGCCCCGTCGGAGGCGCGTCGGATTGGGGCGGGTCGGCGTCATGCATGCCGTCGGATCGCTCATGTCTGCACGTCCAATCCGGTGCGAGGGAGCCGCGCGGCAGCGGTCGCTCCTGGAGACCGGAACTGCGTCTCACGAGCACTTGAAGACTTGTGTCCGTATTTGCCGTGCTGCTTCCCTGTTACGCTAATTTGGAGTGATTCAAGCGGCTAGAGAAGTTCACTCTATTTTAGGAACCTTTGGTGTTCTCTATGTGTAGTCTCTGGAATGACTCCAGAGCGGACGGACCTGAGAGGAACAGGACCGCAGCGATGCGGTCACCCAAGGTCGCCACCTCGGCGGAGATCATCATGAATCGCACCCCCCGGACCACAGTGGACGCGCCCACCGCCACGGTCGACCCCATGGCCGACGCCGCGATCCGGCTGCAGCGGGCCCAGCTCCGGGTCACCGCTCCACGTATGGCCGTGCTGGCCGCCGTGGAGGAACTCGGCGGTCACTCCGATGTGGACTCGATCCGCAACCGAGCACAGGGCGTGCTCGGCCGTCTCTCCCTCCAGGCCACCTACGACGTCCTGCGCGTCCTCACCGAAGCCGCTCTGCTGCGCTGCACCCACATCGCCGGCCATCGCGCGCGCTATGAGGTCGACAGGCACGACAATCACCACCACTTCGTCTGCCGGACCTGCGGCTGCGTCGTCGACGTCGAGTGCGTGATCGGCGCCGCACCCTGTCTGGAGCCGCAGCTTCCCCCCACCTACCTGATCGGCGAGGCCGCAGTGACCTTCTGGGGCACCTGTCCCGACTGTTCCGACCGGGCGGAAGGGGACAGTCCCGCGAATGACCTGTCTGAGGGCCCGGCCACCGGCTGAGGGGACCGGCGCGGCACCACGATCGAGGACATCGCCGCCGGACCGCCTCCGGTGGCGATGCCCAGCTGCTGCGACCCCCGGCCGGCTCTGCCCGCTCGGTCGACGCAGCCGCGCGATGGCAGAGCGTGACCGCCCCTCAGATGGGCACGCCCGACGCGAGAAACCGTGCACAGGGGACGTGCAGTGCGGCCAGGGTTTGGGCACTCGTCACGCTGAGAAGCAGAAAGCGCGGTCGACCACGGTCGTCACCGGTGCGCGAGCAGGCGCCGTCGGGCGTCCAGTGGCCGACGGACGGCGACACCGGTGGATCAGGTCTGCTGACCGTGCGTGACGACACGGGGGTGATGACAATGCGGTCAGACCACCCCGACCAGCCCGGCGACGGCCGGCCGTCAGGGGCGGACGAACGACTGCGCATCACTGGGATCCTGCGGACCGCCGCCAGAGGTGTCGATGTACGACGGGTTCCCGCAGCCCTGTGCCATGCCTGTCTGGGGCTGCTGCCGATCAGCGGCGCCTCCGTGTCGATCGCCGGTGGACCAGGTGTGCGGGCCACCTGGTGTGCCAGTGACAGCACGGCCGCCCGGCTGGCCGAGGCCCAGTACACCCTGGGGGACGGCCCGTGCCAGACGGCGCTGGATCGTGCCGTCCCGGTGCTCGCCGCGGACCTGGGCCGGGGGGCGGATGCCCGCCGCTGGCCTGTCTTCGCCGATGAGGCGGTGCAGCTGGGTGTGCGTGCGGTGTTCTCGCTGCCGCTCGGCGTCAGCGGCGCGGCGATCGGAACGCTCGACCTCTATCGCGAGACGGCCGGACCGCTGTCGGAACGTGAACTGAGGATCGCCCTGTGGACGCGGGACGCGGTGACGCTCGCGGTGCTGAACCTGCAGCCGGTGTATGACAGCGCCGGGCGGGGAGCCGAGGACGATGTCGCGTGGTGGGTGGATGCTTGTGAGGCCGACCACAGCGAGGTCCATCAGGCGGTCGGGATGGTGATGATGCAGCTCAATGCGGATCCCGGCCAGGCGCTGGACCGTATGCGGGCCCGTGCGTTCGTTCAGGGTCGTACGGTCAGTGAAGTGGCCCGGGACGTCGTTTCCCGCAGGCTCGGCTTCGGGCCGGAGCCGAAGGGCAGTCACGGCCAGGACAGCGGTCGGCGTGGCGGTGGTGGCGACGGACGGGGGCGGTGAACGGTGACCACCTGAACCCGCCTCACGTGCTCGTCGACGTCACGGCTGTCGCCCTTGCCGTACGGGGCCTGCATCGAACGGCGGCAGAGCCCCTGTCCACAGATCGCCGTGGACAGAGGCCCGCCAGGCGCCAGTTCGTTCGTGAGGAAGGTCAGCTGTTCGCGTTCAGCACGGGGTAGTAACCGCTCGAGTGGCCGGTTGCGGTCGGGTGGTACGACTCCCAGCTCGGTGAGACCACCAGGGAGTGCAGCCAGCCGTCGCCGGAGCACAGCTCATGCCCGCTGAAGCCGTTGCGTACGTCGCCGAAGACGAAGCCGTGCGCGGCCGCGCGGCTGGCGATGACGTTGTCGAGGACGTCGGCGGCCTCGTCGATCTTGCGGTGTTTGGTGTCGCTGAGACCGACGCAGAAGACGTTGAGGGTGTACATGTGCGGGTAACCCAGTACGACCACCTTGGCGTTGGGCGCCTTGGCACGGATGGCGTTGTAGGTGGCGTCCAGACGGGCGGGAAGCGTGTTCTGAGCGTAGCTCTCGGCCTGGCTGACCCGGTTGACGCAGTCGGAGTCGGAGCCGGCCACGCAGGTGGTCATGACATCCGAGAACCCGGCGTCATTGCCCCCGATGGTGAGGGAGACGAGTCCGGTGGAGGAGTTCAGCGGACCGAGCTGATTGTTCGTCACATCGGTGGTGACTGCGCCCGAGCATGAGGTGTCGGCGAACGAGGACGGGGCGTGGGCGTTCTTCCACAGGTACGGGTAGGCGCTGAAGCTGCGGTGGCAGGAGCCGCTCGAACTGTCGTAGTTACCTGCGCCGTTACCGGCCGAGTACGAGTCTCCCAGGGCGACGTACGCGGGCCCGGCAGCGTAGGCCGGACCACCGATGACCAGGCTGAACATGATCGCGACGCTCAGCGTGGCAAGAGCTGACAGCGACTTGATGCGTCTCACGGAACCTCCCGGAGCGGGAATGCTGGCTCTCATTTGGTACAACCAGCAACGACTCAGCGGAAGTGTTCATGTCAAAGATTCTTTGCGCGTAGACACCCCGTTCATGCCAGATAGGCGCGTGATTCGGCCAACGGGCCTGAAGCGTGCGGTTGAGATGTGCCCAGCTCAGAAGTGCAGCTCAAGGAGGCCGAGTCGGGGACTGATTCGGCGTCAGTTGCGGAGCCCCCTCCAGCGTGTCGCGCCAAGACTGCCGGGGCCGCCCGAGGGGGCGCGCCGGGGCGCTCCCCCGTCGGGCCCCGCGGTTCAGGTCGAACGGCGGCAGGCCGCAGGGCGCTTCGAGGGCGTGGACCTGGCCCTGCTGACCACCACCGGCGCCGGTGCCGTTTCGGCTCGGCGCCTCGCGACGCTCACACACCCTCAAGCTCCACTTGAGGCAGAGGCTTCACTCAAGAGGAGCAGCAGGGAGCGTGCGGTCGGGGAGCTGAGGCGCCGTCGGCCGCCCGGACGTGCGGAGCGGCCATCGCCCGGCCTGGCTCGAGCCGGGCCGGCCGGACGTCTCAGTCGGGCGCAGCGCGCGAAGCGTCACGGTCGGGCTTGCTCGGCTCCGACCCGGCGGTCGCCGGTGCCGGAAGCTTCTTGGCCGGACGGCGACTGCGGAGCAGCAGCCGTCTTGCGGGACGCTCCACCGCCTCGTACAGGACCCAGGACAGGCCGAGCGACACGGTGAACGCGACGGCGGTGGCGGCCAGGGCCCCCAGCAGGCCGAAGCGCGGCGAGGTGCCGAGCAGATCGGTGCCCGCCCGCAGGACCAGCAGGTGGACCATGTAGAAGGCGAACGAGAGTTCGCCCAGCCGTACCATCCGCCGGTTGCGCCACAGCGAGGGCAGGTCGTGCAGGTCTGCGACGGCGGCCGCCGGGATGAGCAGAGCGAAGCCCACGATGGTGCAGGTCGTGGCCGGATACCCGGCGGTGACCTGCGGGACGAAGAAGTAGCCGATGAGGGCCAGCGCAAGAGAGGCCTCAAGGCCGGGTCCACGCCAGCGGCCGAGCAGCACCAGCCGGGCGAGGGCGGCACCGAGGACGAACTCGGGCAGTCGAGCGGCGGGGAAGGAATTGAGCGGCTGGCCCAGCGTGTCGTGCGCGTCCGCCCAGGCCAGGGCAAGTACCGCCAGCACCGATCCGCCGGCCACGGCCGCCGCTCCCCGGGTGCCGACGCGGCGCAGCAGAAGGACCAGCAGCGGGAAGGCCGCGTAGAAGAAGGCCTCGCAGGTCAGCGACCAGCTGACCGGGTTCAGCGTCTGCCACCACGGGCGCCACCAGGAATGTACCAGAAGCACATTGGCCAGTGCCTGGGTCGGTGTCGGTCTTGCCTGATGGGCCAGCGTGTAGGCCATGAACAGGGCGATCACGACGGTGGCCAGATGGACCGGGTAGATACGGGCGAAGCGCCGCCGCCAGAAGGCGAGGGGACGGTCGTTCGGCCGCACCGACCACATCAGTACGAATCCGGACAGCACGAAGAAGAACGACACACCGTTCGCTCCGGCCCCGAACGCCCACGTCATGATGTGGTCGCCGGTGCCTGAGAAGTAGCCGAAATTGCGCACGTGCAGTCCGAAGACCAGCAGCGCGGCCACCCACCGCAGTCCGGTGAGGGACGGCAACACGGGCACCGTCGGAGGAGCCTTGGCGCGGGTCGCGGTGGCCGACGGGTCGCGTACCGCCTTGGTCGCCGTCGTCATCGAGTCACCTGCCTGGGGGCGTTTGTGCATGGCATGGAGGGGCACCTTGCCCGCTCGCGGTTTTTCAATCCGGTCCCGTAGGCAATGTCACACTGGCGTGGACGAGTACCGAAGCTGCACGTCGGCGTTTCTCCAAAGGTCCGAAAAGGGCCGGGCGGCCGGAGCCCGCTGTGGACCCGGTCCGGCCGGACCGCGCAGGGGGCGCGTCCGGCACATGACCAGCGGCGGGGGGAGTCTCGTGGGATCCGCTGCGGACGGACCGGGAAGCGCCCGTGACGAAACCGGTTCGGCGGAATCCGCTACTCCTCAGTTGGCGGCGGAGGAGAGCATGTCGAGGGAGACCTGCCACAGACGGGCGGCGCTCCGCTCGTCCAGGGCGTAGCCGGCCACGCCGCGGCGAAGACCGGGCTGGTGCGGACCGGCCTCGTTACAGTCCTCGAAGTACCTGCCGGTGACGCCTGCCACCAGTGGGGATGCGGCGAGCAGAACAGATGTGGCGGCGCCCTGCTCGATGTTCTTCACGGACACCCCGGAGTTCTTGCCGGGCTCGAAGGAGGCCGGGGCGTTGGTCGGGGTGCCGATGTGCCGGGCGAGGTTGGTCTCGGCGATGCGCCCCGGGTTGAGCGCGTTGACGCTGATGCCGTCGTCGGCCCAGCGCTTCGCCGCCTCCACTGCGAACAGGATGTTCGCCGTCTTGGACTGGCTGTAGGCGGCCCAGGCGTCGTACGGGTCCCGTTCGAAATGGATGTCGTCGAAGCGGACGTCCCCGTTGATGTGCCCCACCGAACTGACGACGACGACGCGTGCGCCGGCGGCCGCCTTCAGCGCGTCGTGCAGACCGGTCGTCAAGGCGAAGTGCCCGAGGTGGTTGGTGGCGAACTGGAGTTCCCACCCCTCGGCGGTACGGGTCTCGGGGGAGGCCATCACTCCCGCGTTGTTCACCAGAATGTGCAGCGGGCCACGCCAGTCCGCGACGAATGCCCTGATCGACGGCCGGTCGTCCAGGTCCAGGGGCGCGACCAGGACCCGGTCGTTGCCCGTGCCGGCGCTGATGTCCTCGGCGACCTTCTTACCCGCTTCGAGATCGCGTACGGCGAGGGTCACCTCGGCCCCCGCGGCCGCCAGGGCACGCGCGGTTTCCACGCCGATGCCCGAGGACCCTCCGGTCACGATCGCCCGGAGTCCGGTGAGATCGACACCCTTGACCACCTCGGCGGCGGTGGTCTGGGCGCCGAACGGTGTGGTGATGCGTCCGTCGTCGGTCATGAAGATCAGCCTTTCCCTGTGTCCCCCGCCTCGCGGCAGGGCCCGGAATCCTTCCGGATGACTCCATGGAATCAGCCGAAATCGCTGGTCAGAGGGCCACAAGGGGTACGCTCCGACCGGGGGCCCAGCAGTACCCCTTTCGCCGGCCATCCGGGCGGTCCGGCGGCGTAGCGTGGCACGCATGAGTGCACACGATGCTGCGACCGGCGGCCCCATGAGCGAGCTCGGGGAGTTCCTTCGGACCCGCCGGGCGAAGATCTCACCGGTGGAGGCCGGCCTGCCCCCCGCCTCCACGGTCCGTCGTGTGCCGGGGCTGCGTCGCGAGGAGGTCGCCCATCTCGCCGGCGTCAGCGTCGACTACTACGTACGTCTGGAACGCGGACGCGGAACCAACGTCTCCGATGCCGTCCTCGACGCCGTCGCACGGGCGCTGGGACTGAGCGGCGACGAACGCAGTCATCTGTTCGCTCTGGCGAGGCCGACCCGGCGCCGGCCTCGTCCGCTGCCGCCGCAACGGGTGCGCCCCGCGCTGTACCGGCTCCTGGACAAGCTGACCGACGTACCGGCGCTGGTCATCGGCCGCCGCACCGACGTCCTGGCCACCAATCGCCTGTTCCGGGCCCTGTACACGGACTTCGACGCACTGCCCCGGCGAGAGCGCAACATGGCGCGGTTCATCTTCCTCGACGATGCCGCCCGCAGCCTCTACGACGACTGGGAGGGCATCGCCCGCTCGAGCGTCGCCGCCCTGCACCTCTACGCCGGTCAGCACCCGCACGACCCGCAGCTCGCCGAACTCGTCGGTGAACTGTCGCTGAAAGACACCGACTTCCGGACCTGGTGGGCCGATCACGACATCAAGCGCCGTACGTACGGAACCAAGCACTTCCACCATCCGTTGGTCGGCGACCTGACCCTGGACTACGAAGCGCTGGCCGTCACCGGCGACCCGGACCAGATCCTCGGCCTCTACACCGCTGAACCCGGCAGCGCGTCCGAAGAGGCTCTGGGCCTCCTCGCGAGCTGGACCGGCGAACCACTGGTGGACCCGCACCCGGCCGCCTGACGACCGCGCCCGTCGACGTGGCGACCCACGCGAAGCCCTGAGCAGGCAGCGAGGCCCCGAGCGCCGTCGGCGCCCGGGGCCGGGCGATGGCGCCGCTGCACGCCGGAGCGTCCGACTCGGCCTCGCCGCCCGGGGTTACAACACGCGTTGACGGCACCCGAGCCAGGTCTGTGCGACGACCACGACCGCCAGGAACGCGCCGCTGACGACCTGTTGGTAGGCGGAGTCCAGGGAGCCGATCTGGTTGATCACGTTCTGGATCACCTTCAACAGGGCCACGCCGACGAGCGAGCCGCTGATGAAACCGAACCCGCCCGTGAGCAGAGTGCCGCCGATGACGACCGCCGAGATCGCCTCGAGTTCCATCCCGGAGCCGAGGATCGTCACACCCGAGACGGCTCTGCGGAGCCGGTGACACCCAGCCGCCCTCCGACCCGATCTCCGACACCGCCTGGTACACCGTGCGGAACTCCGGCAACGGGACGTGCGTGGACGCGCGAGCCGCCGCCACCGCCAACGGCACCGTCGTCCAGCAGTACACCTGCAACAACACCGTGGCGCAGCAGTTCCAGTTCCGCTCGACCGACAGCGGCTACTCCCGTATCGCCGCCCGCGGCAACCCCCAGCAGGTCATCGACGTCACCGACCGCTCGCAGGCGGAGAACGCGCCACTGCAACTGTGGTCCTACGCCGACGGCCAGAACCAGCAGTGGAAGCCGGTCCAGGAGACGGGCGGGCGCTACCACTTCGTCGCCCGCCACAGCGGCAAGTGCCTCAGTGCCGCCGCCACGGCCGGCAACAGCGTCCAGCTGACCCAGCGCAGCTGCGACGGATCAGCCGCCCAGAGCTTCCAGTTGACCGCGCACTGACCCCGCTCTCCTCCCGACTCCTCGGAAGGCCCCCACATGACCCGTTCCAAGTTCCTCGCGGCGGCGACAGTCGCGTGTGTCGTCGGCGCGCTGGCGGTCTTCGGCGGTGGCAGCGCCGACGCCGCAGACCCGAACGTCGCGCCCGGCGGCAACCTCGACCTGTCGATCTGGCAGTTGCAGGAGCCGATCGGCTCGCCGGGCTCCCCGACCACCATCCCGTCGTCCCGGCTCCAGGGACCCAACGGCTACCAGGACGCCTACTTCTACACCGATTCGCGCGACGGTGCGATGACATTCTGGGCCCCGGAGAAGGGCGTCACCACGCCCAACTCCAACTACGCCCGCTCGGAACTCCGGGAGATGAACCGCGACGGCAGCGCCGCGAACTGGTCGCTCAGCGGTACCCACCGGTTGAACGCGACCCTGCGCGTGGTGTCGGTGACGTCCAACGTGTGCGTAGGGCAGATCCACCTCGGCACCGGGGGGTCGTCCACCAAGCCGCTCCTGGAGCTGTACTACCACTCCAACGGCGACATCGTGCTGGGCACCGAGAACTCCCCGTCCGGCGGCCAGACATTGCACACGGTGGGGCACGTGTCCATCGGCAAGACCTGGCGGTACACCATCGGCGTCTCCGGCGGGAACACCATCGACCTGACGGTCAACGGCAGCACCACCCACTACGCCATCCCGTCGTCCTTCAAGCCGTACAAGCAGTACTTCAAGGCCGGCTCCTACAACCAGTCGTCCTCGGACAGCACCACGAAGGGAGCCAGGGTCGCCTTCTACGGACTGACCGTCTCCCACAGCTGATCGACCGCACGGACGGGGCCGTTCCTCACTGCCTGTGTCGCTCGCAGGCGGCAGTGGGGAGCGGTCCCGTCCGTGCGCCGCCTCACCGCACCGACGCGGCAGGCGGACGCTCGCGCAGCGCGCCGTAGCCGATGAAGTACGCCGGTACCCGCTTGACCCACGGTGACGTGGTGAGCAGGTCGCCCACCCGCTCCGCCCGCCTGGCGTTTCCGAGGGGCGGCCGTCCCGCGAACACGGGCGCGATGACCCGCGCGTGAGCGATCCGCTGCAGTGCCTGCGTCGCGGCCGTGGTTGCCCACCGGCGCCGCTGAACGCCGCGTACGTCTTTTACGCCGACCGCACCCCTGCGCAGCGGTTCGACCAGATACCGTGCGGCGGCCACCGCGTCCTCCACGGCGAGGTTGATGCCGATGCCGAAGACCGGTGACATCGCGTGGGCCGCGTCGCCGATGCACAGCAGGCCAGGGCGGTGCCAGCGCCGGAGGCGGTCGAGCCGTACGTCGAGCATCTTCACCTCGTCCCACGACCGCAGCGCATCCGTCCGGTCCGCCAGCCAGGGCACGGCTCCCGAGAACTCGGCCATGAACCGGTCGAGTCCGGCGGCGCGACGCTCGGCGTCGGTCCCCTTGGGGATCAGCACGGCACACTGCCAGTACTCCCCACGGTCGATCAGTGCGGTGAGGATGCGGTCGCCGGCACCTCCCACCAGGCCCTGCGGGTCGCCTTCCCGTCGTGGCAGCCGGAACCACCAGGCGTCCATGGGACAGGTGAACTCCTGCAACCCCAGTTCGGGCCTGGACCTGGCCAGCGAACCCCGGCCGTCGCAGGCCACCGTGAGGGTGGCCCGCAGTTCGCCGGTGCGGCCGTCCTGCGTGCGGTACCGCACGCCGGTGACCCGTCCGTGTTCCAGCAGGAAGGACGTCGCCTCGGTGTTCATGCGCAGAGAGAAGGACGGCTCCTTGCGTGCCTCGTCGGCGAGCAGGTCGAGCAGATCCCACTGCGGCACCATCGCCACGTAGTTGTACGGGCCCGGCAGGACGTTGATGTCCGAGACGGTGATCAGCGCCCCTTCCGCGCCGAGAGGCAGCTGTACCGTGTCCACCCGACGTTGCGGCAGACGGGAGAAACGCTCGGCCAGACCGAGGTCGTCCAGCAGCGCCAGAGTCGAGGGATGGACGGTGTCACCGCGGAAGTCGCGCAGGAAATCGCCGTGCTTCTCCAGGACCGTCACGGCGACGCCGGCCCGGGCCAGCAGCAGACCGAGGACCATTCCGGCGGGCCCGCCGCCCACCACACAGCACGTCGTCTGCTCCATCGCAGCCCTTCCCTTCGTTTCCGTTCGCTTCCCATTGCTTCGCTTCGGTGACATCCGCGCCCCACGCCGACACCAGGTGAATCCCCAGTCCGCGACGTGTCGTCACACACGACACTCTCGCGGCCCGGCGGCCCCGGCACTGGCCCATACGAGTGATCCACCGCGCGGCAGGGTGAACGGCGTGTCCTTGCGCCCCGCGCCGACGGCGACCAGCCGCTCGCGACCACTAGCGTCCCCCCTGTGTCGCTGAGCTACGCCTTTGTGAATCTGAAGCCCGGAGTGGGAAAGACGACCAGCGCGGTCTGGTTGGCCCACGCACTTCACGAGTCCGGTATCTCACCCCTTCTGGTCGACAGTGACCCCGCCTCCTCGGCGTTGCGCTGGAGCGAGTTGGCGGGTGGCTTCCCGTTTCCTGTGATCGCCCTCCCGGTGGGTGATGTGCACCGGCGCGTGAACGACTTCCTCGGCCACCGGCAGGCCGTGGTGTTCGACGCCCCGCAGATGGAGGACCACGCGCACATCGCCCGCAGCATCATGAGATACGCGAGCGAGTGGATCGTGCCGGTGACCCCGGCCCCCATCGAGCTGGACCGCATGGCACCCATCGGCGGTGAGATGGGCGACGTGCAGTCGTTGCGCGCCCGGCCGGCCCGTGCGGCCGTCCTGCTGAACCGCACGAATCGTGCCGACGCCACGCGCACCGGTCCCGATGCCGACGCGCGCGAAGCCCTCACCGAGCGGGGATTCGACGTGCTGTCCACCCATATTCCGCGGCTCGACCTGTACGCCCAGTCATTCGGCGGCCCCGTCGAGGTCAAGGGCTCGGCGTACATGGACCTCGCGGACGAACTCATCAAGCGTCAGGACAAGGCGTGAACCAGCGCAAGGACACCTACCGAGCCGCCCTGCAGCGCGAACCGGACGCTGCTGCACCGCGTCCCGCCAAGGTCACCCGCCTGCACACCCGATACGTGCGGGTGACCATCGAGCTCGACACCGCCCTGTCACGGGACCTGATCCAATGGGTGGGGGCTCCGGTGTCCGCGATCGCGCGCGCAGGTGCCGCGGTACTGCGACCTCTGCGCCGCACCACCTGACGGGGCAGGAACCGGGGCTGCACCCCGCTTGAGCAGGGCGTCATCGGGGTACGGTCATGGCGCCCCTCCAGGGGGCGAGTCGGACCCGTGCACGCGCGACCCGTTCACAGTCACAGGGCCAGCAGGGCCTGTTCCACGACCTCGGTGAGTGCCGGGTGGATGTACAGCACGTCCCGGGCGATGCGGTCCACTGTCAGGTTCAGCGTCATCGCCTGGATCAGGGGCTGGATGAGTGTCGCGGCCTGTGTGCCGATGATGTGTGCGCCGAGGATCATCCGGTCGTGAGGGTTCGCCAGGACCTTCACGAAGCTGGTGGTGTCCTCCAGTGCCCATCCGTACGCGGTCGCCGCGTAGTCGCGGACACTCACCAGGTACTCGATCCCGCGGCGGCTTGCCTCCTGCTCGGTCAGTCCGGCACTCGCGATCTGCGGGTCGGTGAAGACGGCATGCGGGGTGATCTTGTAGGGGAGCGTGTGGAGGTCCTGCGGATGGAGGATGTTGTGCCGCACGACACGCGACTCGGCATTCGCCATGTGCTTGAGCTGGAAGTGATTGGCCACGTCGCCGAGTGCCCAGACCCCCGGCACCGAAGTGCGGTAGGCGCTGTCGGTCGTGATGTGGCCGTGTTCGTCGAGTTCCAGGCCTCCGGCGGCCGCGTCCAGGCGGTCGGTGTTGGGCCGGCGGCCGACGCTGACCAGTAGCGCCGCGGCCCTGACGACATGCTCGCCGTCCGGACACGACACGGTGAGTGTCACGCCCTCCGGGCTCGGTTCGACGGAGGTGACCGCGGCGTCGAGAAGCACGCGGTGGCGCCGCGACGCGAGTTCGGTGAACCGCGCCGAGATCTGCTCGTCCTCTCCGGTCAGCAGGCGCGGCCCCCGCTGCACGATCGTGACATCGCTGCCGAACGCGCCGAACACATGGCTGAACTCGGCCGCGATGAAACCGCCGCCGATGACGGCCAGGGATGCGGGCACCTCGTCGATCCGCATGATGGTGTCCGAGGTGTGGTAGGCCACGGAGTCGAGGCCGGGGATGTCCGGCACCACAGGTCGTGACCCGACGGAGATGACGAACGTGTCGGCGGTGATCCGCTCGTTTCCGACCTCGAGCACCTTCGGCGCGACAAAGCGTCCTTCCTCGGTGTAGACATCGATGCCGTTGTTCCTGCGATACGTCAGCGCGCTGTCGTGCAGCGGATCGATGCGGTGGAAGATCCGGTCGCGGATGGCGGTCCAGTCCACGTGGTCGACGCTCGCGTGGACACCGAGCCGTGCTGACGCCCGCGCGCCCCTGGCCGCGTCGGCCGCGAGGACGAACATCTTGCTCGGAATGCAGCCTCTGTTGAGGCAGGTGCCGCCGAAACGGCCCGGTTCCACGACGGCGGTGCGCAGACGGGCGAGTTCATCGCCGAGCAGCATGTTGCCGGTGCCCGCCCCCACGACCACAAGATCGTAATGCCGCACGCCCGTCCACCTTTCGTCGGTGAGATGTGTGGCCTTGCAGCGCATGGCCGTCCGGCGGGACCGTGCATCATCTCGACCCGCGTTCCGGCCTCACCACAGCTTCCGAACACATGCGTTTTGAGTAGTTATCACGGAAAACGGCGCGTCTGTCGGTAATGCCACCGTGAAACATGGCCCGCCCCCCGTGCTGGTGGCTGTATCCGGCACACGGACGAGTCCCGGACGTGGAGGAGATGCCGGCCGCCCAGGGCAGGCCGCGTTCCTCCGGGCCCGGGCGCAAGCCGATGGCGTGACCGGAATCCGGCTTCAGGGCAGGGCGATGCCGTCCAGCTTTCCGGCCTTGGCGTCGTCGACGAGCGACGAGAACTGGTCGGCGCTCATCTGGACGCGCTGGCCGAAGTCATCGGTGAGCACGATCCGGCGGTCGGACGGTGCGCTCGGGTCGACGAACAACTGCGGACAGCCGCAGTTGCAGTTGCCGCAGAACGTGGCGACGGGCTGCAGCCCGCTGATGTCGGTCATGCTTGCTACCTCCGTGGGCGTGCCGTTGCGGCGCGCCGGTGTCCGGGACCGGCGGTCGCGGGGACTGCCCGAGGGATACCCGGCGTGCCGTGGGAAGACGCGCGTGTCACCCGTGTGCCGGGGCGCCGGGGAAGGGGGACGGCGTGCGCTCGCGCTTCCCGGCCCTCGCACCGGCTCGCATCACGCCAGGTGGATTGAGTGCGACGCCGGGCAAGAAGCCGTACCCACGCATGACGACGGTCCGTTCCCGAGTGGCCCGCGCCCGGGCGACCCTGATGGATCTGCTGCACGAGGCGGACGAATTCGCCGCACCGGCGCGACCTGAGCCGGCTCGCGCGCGGCGTCGGAGCCGGACGGAAACAGCCGGCACCGACACCCCCGGAGCGCCACTCCCGGAGCGACTGCCGGGTGGCCTACTTGGCCGGAGCGAACACCCGCTGGGCCGCGACCGCGGCGCCGCCTCTGGCCCACTCCTCGAACGGCAGCGGCCGGACCACGAGGTCGCAGTCCGCGGCGGCGCCGAACGCATGGGCGGCGAAGGTCTGCCGGATCTGGTCGGCGAACAGGTCGTAGGAGGCCACGCCCTCACCGGAGATGATGATCCGTTCCGGGCCGATGAGGTTGGCGATGGAGGCCAGCGCCAGGCCCATGGCATGTCCGGCGCGGGCGAAGACCGCCCCGACGGCCGGGTCGCCGGCGTGCGCGCGGCGTACCGCCTCGTCCATGGTCAGTGCGGGGTCGACGGCGGCCTGGCGGGCCTGTTCGATGATCGCGTGTGTCGAGGCGACCGCCTCGACACAGCCGGTGTTGCCGCAGGTGCAGATGCGGTCGCTGCCGCCCACCGGGAGGTGGCCGACCTCGCCCGCCACTCCGTGCGCCCCGGACACCACCTGGCCGCCGATCGAGAGCCCGGCGCCGATGCCGGCGCCGACGGTGACCAGGGCGAAGGACGACAGGCCGGCGCCCGCGCCGAACCACTGCTCGGCCACGGTCAGGGCCCGTACGTCGTTCTCGATGACCGTCGCGATCCCGGTGGCCGACTCCACCAGCTGGGCCAGTGGCACCCGGCGCCAGTTCAGGAAGGGGGAGTACTGCACGGTGCCGGTCTGTCCGTCCACGTCGCCCGAGATGGTCACGCCGATGCTGTGGATCGCGTCGGCCTCCTCCAAGCCCGCCGCGGCCCGCAGTTGATCCACCAGCCCGGCGATCGCCAGCACCACGGTGCCCACGTCACGCGAACTCAGGGCGGTGCGCCGGGAGGTGAGCGGCTGGGCCGTCAGATCGGCCAGTACGCCGATGAGTTCGTCCCCGGTGACCTTCACCCCGGCGAAGCGGGCACGTTCCGCCCGTACGGCGATCGGCGTCGCCGGACGGCCATTGGCCCGCTCCACGGGGCGGCCGGCCTCGGTGATCCAGCCGTCGGCGATCAGCGGAGTGGCCGCCTTGGTGACGGCTCCCGCCGACAACCCGGTACGCCGTCCGATCTCGGCGCGGCTGAGGGGGCCGTGCTGCAGCAGCGTCTGGAAGACCAGGACGGCGGCGGGCGGCTGGTCGGCAAGGGTCATGCTGTGACCATACATTTCTTGAGGAAACTAAGACAAGGCGCCGGTCATCCCATCTATATGCCCCCGTGGTAGGGAAAACGCCTCGCTGTACAGGCTTTCCGAAGAAGACATCGGATTTATTGGTGCCGACTATGTTGACGCTGGAAGGAAAGCCTGGCTACATTCGCCGCACTCCTCGCCGGAGCGGACTGGACGGTGTCGCGCCGGGGAGGAGCGAGGCCACTCGTCCCCGACGGTCTCAGCTCTCCCTCGGTGGTGCTCCGGGACGACCACCGCCGAGGGGTTCCCGGCACCCCCGATCCCTCAGGCGGGAAGTCCGCCTGCAGTCGCGCCCAGACGGAGTACATCCATGGCTCGTCAAGCTCGACCCGCACGTCTCACGCTCGCCTGTGCCACCGCACTCGCGGTGGCTTTCGCCGTGCCCGCCGCCGCGCGCGCCGCCGATCCCGAAGTGTCTTCCGGCCCCCAGGCCTCCGCCGCCGCGCCCGTCGTGGCCGCCAAGCCGTATATGGGCTACAGCACTTGGAGCCTCGAATCGACCAACTTCCCCGGTTACGGCGGGGAGAACTGGCTCACCGAAGCCCATGTGCTGCAGCAGGCCGACGTCCTGGCATCGAAGCTGAAGTCCCACGGCTACGACCACGTGAACGTGGACGCCGGCTGGAACGTCGACAACGGCAAGAACGTCGGCGACGGCTACGCCCGTCCCACCGCGGATCTCAAGAAGTTCCCCCACGGCATGAAGTACGTCGGGGACTACCTGCACATGAAGGGCCTGAAGTTCGGCCTCTACCTGGCGGTCGGCCTCTACCAGGACTACTACAACAACGGCAACACGCCGATCTACAACGCTCCCGGCTGCACCACCAAGGACATCGTCTACCCGGACCTGCGCAAGACCAGCGGCTGGGACAACGTCTCCTACCAGCTGAACTTCGCCAGCCCCTGCACCACCAAGTACATCCAGTCGGAAGCCGACGAACTGGCCAGCTGGGGCGTGGACTTCCTCAAGATCGACGGAGTCGGACCCGGCTCCAACCAGGGCGACGAGGCGCACAACAACGTCCCCGACATCAAGGCGTGGCACACCGCGCTGCAGAACACCGGCCGTCCCATCGAGTTCATCCTGTCCTGGTCGCTCAGCCACAACCAGGCGGACGTCTGGAAGGCGAACTCCAACGGGTGGCGGGTCGACACGGACGTCGAGTGCTACTGCGACACGCTGGTGACCTGGAACAACTCGGTGAAGCAGCGCTGGAACGACGTCGTGCAGTGGATACCCGACGCCGGTCCCGGGCACTGGAACAACCTCGACTCCCTCGACGTCGGCGCCGGTCCCCTCGACGGCATCAACGAGACCGAGCGGCAGAGCTACATGACGCTCTGGGCCATCGAGTCCGCCCCGCTGTACATCGGTGACGACCTCACCAAGCTCGACTCCTACGGCCTCAAGCTGCTCACCAACGACGAGGTCATCGCGGTCGACCAGGCGGGCAACCCGGCCAAGCCGGTCAGCCAGGACACCCCGCAGCAGGTCTGGTACGCCCGTAACGCGGACGGCAGTTACACCGTGGCGCTGTTCAACCTCGGCGGCGGCTACTCGGACGTGACCGCCGACTGGAGCGACCTGGGCATCAGTGGCAAGGCCGCGGTCCGCGATCTGTGGAGCCACAAGAACCTGGGTTCGGTCGGCGGTTCCTTCACCGACAACCTGCCCCCGCACGGCTCGCGTCTTCTGCGGATCACGCCGCCCAGCACCGGCAAGAACCCCGCGGTCCCGCTCGCCGTACACGGCACCGCCTCCACCGCGACCAGCGTCTCGCTCGCCTGGGACGCGGTGAACTCGGGCACCGCCACCACCGGTTACGACGTCTACGCCAACGGTTCGAAGGCCGTCACCGTCACCGGCACCTCCGCCACCCTCAGTGGCCTCAGCGCCGGCACCGGCTACTCCTTCACCGTGGTCGCCCACGATGCCAAGGGGCACGAGTCCTCGCCCAGCAAGGCCGTGGCGATCACCACGCCCGCGGCAGGCGGACCGGTCTCGTACGAGGCCGAGGCGCCCGGCAACACCCTCAGTGGCAACGCCTCCCTCTCGGACTGCTCCGAGTGCTCCGGCGGCAAGAAGGTCGGCAATCTCGGCTACACCGGATCGGTGGCCATCGGCAACGTGACCGCGCCCAAGGACGGCACGTACCTGATGAAGCTCGACTACACCGACGGCTCCTCCGGCCGCACCGTCGTCGTCACCGCCAACGGCAAGTCCTTCCAACTGCCGCTGCCCGGCAGCAACGACAACAACTGGGGCCGCCCGCAGTCGATCACCGTGCCCGTGCAGTTGAAGGCGGGCGCCAACACGATCACCTTCGGCAACCCCTCGGCCTACGTGTCCGACGTGGACCGGATCACCCTCTGATCAGCCGTCCGGCTCCGCCCCGTCCTCCATCCGTCTGACACCGAGGAGAGTGTGCCGTGGTGGTCACATCACAGGGCAACCCCACGACGTCGGCCACACCGTCGTCCGCCGCGGTGACCACCACGGCCGCCGCCTCCACGAAGCTCCGCAAGATCCGAATGACCCGTCAGGTCCGCAAGCCGCATTCCCCCACCACGACCCGGTCGGCGGCGGCCCGACGCCGGGACCTGCCGGTCGCACTGCTGCTCATCCTCCCCGCCGTCGCCGGATTCGCGGTCTTCTTCGCCTATCCGACCCTGCGTGGCATCTACCTCAGCTTCACCGACTTCCACGTCCTCAGCCCGCCGCAGTGGGTGGGACTGGCCAACTTCCGCGAGATGTTCGGTGACGACGTCTTCTGGCACTCGCTGTTGGTCACCGTCTACTTCGTCGTGCTGTCCGTCGGCTTCGGCACCCTGGTCTCGCTGGCGACGGCGGTGGTGCTGCATCGGGTGACCCGATCGTCAGCGCTGCGCGGCGTGATCCTGCTGCCGTTCCTGATCTCCAACGTCATCGCTGCCCTCGTGTGGCAGTGGATGCTCGACCCGACCCTCGGCATCATCAGCATTGTCATCAAGCATCTGACCGGCCATTCCATCCTCTTCTTCGGCAGCGGGGGATGGGCGATCCCCTCGCTCGCCGCGATCAGCGTCTGGAAGTGGATGGGCTACTACGCCCTGCTGATCTTCGCCGGCCTGCAGACGATCCCGCCGACCATCTACGAGGCCGGCCGGGTCGACGGAGCGAGCGAAGTGCAGATGTTCCGTCGGCTGACGGTCCCTCTGCTGCGGCCGATCCTGGTCATGGTGGTCGTCCTGACCGTGATCAACTCCTTCCAGGTGTTCGACATCGTCCAGGTCACCACCAAGGGCGGCCCGGCCAATGCCTCGAACGTGCTGCAGATGTACATCTACGACAAGGCCTTCCGGCAGTTCGACTTCGGTTACGCCGCCACCATGTCGCTGGCCCTGTTCGCGCTTCTCATCGCGGTCACCTTCACCCAGCTGCGGCTCGCCCGCGCCAACGAATCCGACCTGAACTGAAGGAGGCCGACATGGCTGTCAGCATCACTCCCGGCCAGGCGGCCGTCCTGCGCCGCCGGCCCCGGCAGGACACCCGCAGGCTCTCACCCGGCAGGATCGCTGCCTGGATCTACCTGGCCGTCGTCGTGGTGGTCACCCTCTTCCCGTTCTACTGGATTCTGCGCACCGCGCTGTCGAACAACTACCAGTTGGCGACCGACCCGTCCTCACCACTGCCCGTGGGCTTCACCTGGGGGGCCTTCGAACGGGCCCTGGGCATCGCCTCCACCGCGCAGGCCCAGGCTCAGGGCGGCTCCGGCGCCTCCCTCGACATCGCGCTCTATCTGCGCAACTCGTTGATCTACGCGTCCGTTCAGACGGCGCTGATCGTGCTGCTCTCCGCGGCAGCCGCCTATGCCTTCTCCCGCTTGCACTGGCGTGGCCGCAACCTGGTGTTCAACATTCTGATCAGCGCCCTGATGGTGCCCGGCGTGTTCACGCTGCTGCCCAACTTCGTCTTCGTGAAGGATCTCGGGCTGACCAACACCTTCGCCGGACTGATCCTGCCCGGCGGCCTCTTCCAGGCGTTCACGCTCTTCTTCCTGCGGCAGTTCATGCTGGGCCTGAGCAGCGAAGTCGAAGAGGCCGCGATCATCGACGGCGCCGGACCGCTGCGGATCTTCTTCCGGATCATCCTGCCGATGTCGTCCGCGCCCATAGCGACCGTGTCCCTGCTGATGTTCGTCAACGCCTGGAACGACTACTTCTGGCCGCTGCTCATCACCAACGGCCCGGACGTGCAGCCACTCACCCTCGCGCTCGGTGTCTTCAAGCAGTCCTCGCCACAGGCGGCGCCGGACTGGGCGGGCCTGATGGCCGCCGCCCTCATCGCGGCCCTGCCGATGCTGCTGCTCTTCGTCGCCTTCGGCAAGCGCATCGTCAACTCCATCGGTTTCTCCGGCCTCAAGTAACCCACGGCAGCACACCTCGATAGGACGGCACAGCCATGCACCCCACCGACCTGGTGCTGAAGTGGCCCGCGCCCGCGGGCCGGTGGACCGAGGCCGCCCCCGTCGGCAACGGCCGGCTCGGCGCGATGGTCTTCGGCGGCGCCCACCGGGCCCGGATCCAGCTCAACGACTCCACCGTGTGGTCCGGCACCCCCGGCGGCCCGGCCGCCGCCCTCGCCGCGGTGCGCGCGGCCGGTGCCGGCCCCCAGCGGCTCGAAGAGGTCCGCGCCGCGATCCGCTCCGGGGACCAGGATCGGGCCGAGGCGCTGCTGATGACCTTCGAAGGGCCGTACAGCCAGGAGTACCTGCCCTACGCCGACCTCTGGCTGACGGTGGAGGGCGGCGAAGAGGCCGACTACCACGGCCGGACCCTCGACCTCGACTCCGCGGTCGCCGAGGACGGATTCGGCCTGGACGGCACGACCGTCCGCCGCCGGGTCTGGGCCGATGCCGTCGCCGGGGCCCTGTGCACGGCGGTGGACGCGGACGGCGGCACCGTGGACCTGCGGGTGGAACTGTCCACGCCGCTGCGTGAGGTCCACCGTTCGTCCACCGTCCGCAGCCTGACCCTGGGCGTGGAGATACCGGTCGACGGAGCGCCCGCGCACGAACCCGGTGTCGCCGAACCACTGCGGTACGCGGACGGACCCGTCGACGGCTACGACCCCTTCGGTGCCCTCGCACTTGCTCTGACCACTGACGGCGAGGTGACCGCGGCAGACGGCAGCCTCCTCGTCCTCGGCGCCTCCCACCTCCTGATCACCCTCGCCAGCTCCACCAACGCCGCCCTCCACTGGAAGGGTCAGGCCACCGTGGACCGCGCCACCCACCTGGCGACCGCGACCGTGGCGGCCGAGCGGGCCGCCGCCCAGGGCGCCGGCAGCCTGCTGAAGGCACACGAGGACGAAGTGCGCGCCCTGCTCGGCGGCACCGCCCTGCGTATCGGCTCGCGTCGCGCCGGCACCTACGACGTGGCGCGCGACATCCTCAGCGGGGACGACGAACTCCTCACCGCCACCGTTCTGTTCCAGCTCGGCCGCTATCTGCTGGCCTGCGCCTCCCGCCCGCACGTCGGGCCTCCGGCCAACCTCCAGGGCATCTGGAACGCCGACCTGCGGCCGGCCTGGTCCTCCAACTACACCATCAACATCAACACCCAGATGAACTACTGGGGTGCGGAAGCGGCCGGTCTCGCCTCCTGCCACGAGCCGCTGTTCGATCTGCTCGACCGACTCGCCGCGGGTGGCACCGAGGTCGCGCGAGAGGTCTACGGCACCCGTGGCTGGGTGGCACACCACAACACCGACATGTGGGGCTGGGCGCTGCCGGTCGGCATGGGTCATGGCAACCCCTCGTGGGCGATCTGGATGATGGGCAGCACCTGGCTGTCCCAGCACCTGTGGGACCACTACGAGTTCACGCGCGACCTCGGCTTCCTGCGGAACCGGGCCTGGCCGCTGCTCAGTGGCTGCGCCGAGTTCCTGCTGGACTGGCTCGTCGACGAGGGCACCGGTTTTCTGGACACGATCCCGTCCACCTCACCGGAGAACCTCTTCCTCGACACCGACGGCAGCCCCAGGTCCCTGACGCGCTCCTCGGCCATGGACATCGCGCTGATCCAGGCCACCTTCGACCGCACCCTGCAGGCAGCCGAGCTCCTGACCCTGGACAGCCCGCTGACAGCCGAGATCCGCGCCGCCCTGCCCCGCTTGCGGCCGCCGCGGATCTCGGCCGGCGGCTGGCTGCAGGAGTGGGCCGACGACCTGCCCGAGGCCGACCCCCACCACCGTCACCTCTCCCAACTGATCGCTCTGCACCCCCTCGGTCTCATCGATCCGGAGAGGACGCCCGAACTGGCCCGGGCCGCGCTGAAGCTGCTGGACCGGCGGGGCCCCGGCGCCATGGGCTGGTCCTGGGGGTGGAAGATCGCTCTACGGGCTTGGCTGCGCGATGCCGCGACGGCCCGATCCCTCCTGCTGGAGGCGAGTCGCCCGCTCGACGGCGATCCCGGCACCGATGCCCCGGTCGACGGGTCCCGCTGGGGCGGGCTGCTGCCCAACCTCTTCTCCACCCACCCGCCCTTCCAGATCGACGGCAACTTCGGCTTCATGGCCGCCCTCACCGAGATGGTGGTGCAGAGCCACACCGGCACCGTCCATCTGCTGCCCGCCCTGCCCGCGCAGTGGCCGGACGGCCAGGCGACGGACCTGCGCTGCCGCGGCGGTCTCGCCGTCGACTTCACCTGGAGCGACGGCGCCCCGAACTCGGCCACCGTGCGCCGGATCGCCGGCGACGGCGCCGAGCCGGTCCGGATCCGCCACGGAGAGCGCGTCGTCGAGGTCCGTATCCCGGTCGGCACCCAGGTCACGCTCGGCGCGGACCTGCGCCAGCGGGGGGAGCCGGTGCCGTGCTGACGGAGCAGGATGTGCCCGAGCTGTTCTCCTACCGCAGCACCTACCGCGAGCCGGCGGACTTCGACGTCTTCTGGAAAGCCACCCTCGCCGAGGCCCGCGCCGATCAGGCAGCCGTGCTGGAGCTGACGTCCGTGGCGACCGGTCTGGAGACCGTGGACGTCTACGACGCGGTCTTTCCCGGCTTCGCCGGCCATCCGGTCCGCGGCTGGCTGCGCATGCCCCGGCAGCGGACCGAGCCACTCCCCGCCGTCGTGCAGTTCCACGGCTACGGCAGCGGACGCGGCGCACCCATCGACGATCTGCTGTGGGCCTCCGCCGGGTACGCCCACCTGCTGGTCGACACGCGCGGACAGGGAGGCGCATGGGCGGGCGGCGGTGCCACCCCCGACCCGGTCGGCAGCGGCCCCGCGTATCCCGGCTTCCTCACCCGCGGTATCGAGGACAAGGACACCTACGTCTATCGGCGGGTGTTCACCGATGCCGTCCGCGCCGTCGAGGCCCTGCGCAGCCGCTCCGACCTCGTCGACGCGGCCAGGGTCGCCGTCGTCGGCCCGAGCCAGGGCGGCGGCATCGCGCTCGCGGTCGCCGGACTCGTACCCGACCTGTCGGCCGCCCACTTCCAGGCGCCCTTCCTCTGCGACATCCGGCAGGCCACCCGGCTCACCGACGCGGATCCGTACGCCGAGCTCATCGGCTATCTGGGGGCCCGCCGCGACCGGGTCGAGCAGACGTTCCGCACGCTGAGCTACTTCGACGGACTGGGCTTCGCCCGCAGGGCCACCGCTCCGGCCTGGTTCTCCGCGGGGCTGCGCGACGAGGTGTGCCCGCCGGTCACCGCGATCGCCGCCTACCAGGCCTACTCCGGGCCCAAGCAGCTGCGTCTGTGGGAGTTCAACGGCCATGACGCCGGCGGCCCCGAAGACCTGGTCATGGCCCTGAGCGCGTTCGGCGCGCTCCTCAAATCGTCGTCCCGTCCGCAAGCGTCGCCGTCCCACGCACCCCCCGTGCCACCCCGAAAGAAGGAACGATGAAAAGAATCACGGGCATACGAAAGGCCGTCGCCCTGGGCGCCACGCTCACTCTGGCGGCAGTGGTCTCCGGCTGCTCCTCCGGCTCCTCCAGCGCCGGCGGCTCCAAGACCGTCAACTGGTGGACCTGGGACGACAAGCAGGCCGCGGCCTACCAGGTGTGCGCCACGGACTTCGAGAAGGTCAATCCCGGCGTCACGGTGAAGATCTCCCAGTACAACGTGAACGACTACTTCACCAAGCTGACCGCCGGGTTCGTGGCCGGCAACGCACCCGACGCGTTCCAGAACAGCGTCCAGTTCTTCCAGGCCTACGCCTCCCAGCACCAGTTGATGCCGCTCGACAGCTTCATCTCCAAGGACAAGTTCGACCTGTCCCGTTTCTCGGTGGGCGTGGACGCCTGGAAGTTCACCGACAGCAAGCAGTACGCGCTCCCGCTGGACTGGGCGGCGACCGGCATCTACTACAACGCGGACGCGCTGACCAAGGCCGGGTACACCAAGCAGGACGTCGACTCGCTGAACTGGAACCCCGACAACGGCGGCACGCTCGGCAAGATGATCGCCCACATGACCATCGACTCCAAGGGCCGGCGCGGCGACCAGCCCGGCTTCGACAAGTCCCACATCAAGACCTACGGCTACGGACAGGTCGCGGCCAAGGACTTCATCGGCCAGACCACATGGAGCCCTCTGGTCGACACCACGGGCTGGCGCCTGGGCGACAAGCCCACCTGGCCGACGGTGTTCGACTACAGCGACCCGCGGTTCGTGAAGACCATGGACTGGATCCGCTCCCTGACGCAGAAGGGCTACGCGCCCAAGATCGGCGACTTCGCCAACAGCGTCAGCGACGTCGACCTCCTGGCGTCCGGTAAGGTCGCCATGGAAAGTGCCGGCTCGTGGGAGGCCGCGACCTTCGTGAAGCTCCCGGGCATCAAGGTCGGCATCGCGCCCACCCCGTACGGCCCCGACGGCAAGACCCGGGCCGTTCTGAGCAACTCCAACGGCAACAACATCTGGGCCGGGACGAAGAACCCGGACCTGGCCTGGAAGTGGATCTCCTTCATGGGCTCCGAGTCCTGCCAGTCGAAGGCGTCGCAGACCGGCACCTTCTTCCCCTCGATCCCGGCCGCCATGGACGCGTCGGCCAAGGCCCTGGCCGCCCACGGCGTGGATCTGTCCGTGTTCACGGACATGATGAAGAACAATGTCCTCTACCCGTCCCCGGTCTACGGCAACGGCGCCGCCATCCAGGACGCGTTGGAGCCGCTGTTCGAGGCCTACTTCGCCGGCCAGAAGAACGACTCCGTCTTCAACGACATGCAGGACAAGAGCAAGACGCTGCTCGCGCAGCACTGAACGTCCGACAGCAACTGGTGACCGGACGCCGGACGCGGCCCACGACCAGGGCGCGTCCGGCGGACCGGACAAAGGGAAAGGGCTCTGTATGTCCGACACCATCCCGGGGATCCTCGCCCTGCGCACGGCCGGCACCTCACTCGTCGTGGAGCTCACCGAGCCGGTGCCAAGAGTCCTGCACTGGGGGGCCGACCTGGGCGAGCTGTCCGAGGAGGGACTGGCTGCCCTCGCGCTGACCGACGAGCCCGCCGTGCTCAACAACTCCATCGACATCCCGCGACGCTTCACCGTCTGGCCCACGGAGGCGGACGGCTGGTCCGGCACCCCGGCCCACGAGGGCCACCTGGCCGGCACCTCGGCCGCGCCCCGGCTGAGCCTTGCCGAAACCTCCTACCGACCCGAGGCCGAGGGCGGCGAGCTGTCCCTGCGGCTCACCGACCCCGGAGCCGGACTCGACGCCACCGTCACCTACCGGCTGGAGCCCTCCGGAGTGCTGGGCGTACAGACCCGGATCACCCGGCAGCAGGACGCCGACCCGGCGCCCTACGACCTCGCGCAGGTCACCACCCTGCTTCCGCTGCCCCGCCGGGCCGGGGAGATCCTGGACTTCACCGGCAAGTGGAGCCGGGAGCGCTCTCCCCAGCGCCGCCCGCTGGCCTACGGCACCTACGCCCGGCAGGTGCGGCGGGGCAAGCCCGGCCTTGACTCGCCGTACCTCGTGGCGGTGGGCGTGCCCGGGTTCGGTTTCCGCGAGGGCGAGGTGTGGGGTGTGCACATCGCCTGGAGCGGCGACCAGCGGTATCTGGTCGAGCAATTGCCGGAGGGCGCCGGCGCCCACGCCGCGGTGCTCGGCGCGGGAGAGCTGCTGCGGGCCGGGGAGATCCGGCTCGCCCCGGGGGAGTCCTACACCACGCCGGTATGCCACTTCGCCTGGTCCGGCCAGGGGCTCGACGGACTCGCCGACCGCTTCCACGCCCTGCTGCGGGCCCGGCCCGCCCACCCGCGCACCCCCCGCCCGGTGATCCTCAACAGCTGGGAGGCGGTCTACTTCGACCACGACCTGGACCGTCTGCTGCGGCTGGCCGACAAGGCCGCCGAGGTCGGTGTCGAGCGCTTCGTGCTGGACGACGGCTGGTTCCGCGGGCGCCGCTCGGACCACTCCGGGCTGGGCGACTGGACCGTGGACCCCGTGGTGTGGCCCGAGGGACTGACGCCGTTGGTGGACCATGTGCGTTCGCTCGGCATGGAGTTCGGGCTGTGGGTCGAGCCGGAGATGGTCAACCTCAATTCGGACCTGGCCCGGGAACACCCCGAATGGGTGCTCGGCCCGGCCCGCGGAGTCGGCCCGTCCTCCCGTCATCAGCACGTCCTGGACCTCTCCAACCCCGCCGTGTGGGACTACCTGCTGGGTGCGCTGGACGCACTGGTGGAGAAGTACGGCATCGCCTACCTGAAGTGGGACCACAACCGGGAGCTGCACGAGGCCGTGCACGGTGATGCCGACCGCCCGGTCGCGCACGCCCAGGTGCTCGGGCTCTACCGGCTGCTCGACGCCCTCAAGGAGCGCCACCCCGGGCTGGAGATCGAGAGCTGCGCCAGCGGCGGCGGCCGGATCGACCTGGGCATCCTCGCCCGTACCGACCGGGTGTGGGCCTCGGACTGCAACGACCCGGTGGAGCGCCAGGCCATTCAACGCTGGACCACCCAGCTTCTGCCGCCCGAGCTGATCGGCGCCCACGTCGGCGCGGCCACCAGCCACACCACCGCCCGGATCAGCTACGACAGCTTTCGGCTGGCCACAGCCCTGTTCGGGCACACGGGCATCGAGCAGGACATCACCCGGTGCACCCCCGAGGAACTCGCCCGGCTCACCGCCTGGACCGCGCTCTACCGGGAACTGCGGCCCCTGCTGCACGGAGGCCGTACGGTCCGCGCCGACCTCGCCGGCGACGCGACACTGCTGCACGGGGTGGTGGCGCACGACCAGTCCGCCGCGCTGTACTGCTGGGCGCGGGTGGCCACGTCCCCCGAAGGGCAGTCCGGCCGCGTACGCCTGCCCGGACTGGCCGCCGATGCGACCTACCAGGTCAGGGTCCGTACGGAACTGGGCCTGCCGTCCCTGCACCAGACCTCGGGCCCGGCCTGGCTGCCCCAGGCACTCGAGGGCGGGCTGACCCTGCCCGGCGCGGTGCTCGCGGTCGCAGGACTGCCCATGCCGAATCTCAACCCCGACCAGGCGATGCTGCTGGAGGTCAGGCGGATCGGCGAGCCCGCCCAGGGCTGACGCCCACGGGCAGGGGACGGAGGCGAGTACAGGAGCGGGGCAGGACCTCTGCCGAGAGGCCTGCCCCGCGTACATCGGGCACAGTGATGAGCGGGCGATGTCTGTGTCGCGGCGATACCTGACGTCGCGCGGACGCCCACACCGGCCACCGTTTCGACGACTGCGGCCGCGGCGAGCCGGGGGAACCGCGGACAGCGGCAACCGGGAAGTCATGAGCCAGAACCGAAGCGGTCCCCCCGCCGGTCAGCCCGGCGACGGCCCTGACAGACGGCAGGGACGGCGGCGATCGGTCGCCCGGGTGACGCGGGTGCTCTCTCCCCGCGGTGCGCTGGCCCTGAAAGAGGTGGACGGAGCCTTCCTCTTCGCGTTGCGCGCGGCCCTGGCCATGGCAATGGTGGCGCTGCCGATCGCGCTGGCCGGGCGGCCGGATCTCGCTGTCTACGCCATGCTGGGCTCGTTCACCACCACGTTCGGGCGCAATCTGCCCTACCCTCGCCGGGCTCGCGTTCTCGCGCTGGTCGGGGTGGCCATGACGGCATGCGTGGGCTGCGGTTCGGCGCTCGCCGCATGGCTCGATCCACGCGCGGGAGGAACCGGCGAGGTCGTGGTGGTGGCGGCTACGGCCCTGGTCGCCGGGCTGGCCAAGTTCGTCTGTGATGCGACGCGGTTGGGCGGCCTGGGCGCGGTTCTGCTGCTCTTCTCCTTCGCGGTGGCAGCCAACAGCTCGACCGCTCCGGCCGCCGTCCTCCCGCAGACCGGGCTGGCCGCGGCGGCATCGGCGGTGGCCTGGGCGCTGGCGGTGGCAGGCCGGTTCGTCCATCCGGACCGCCCTCAACGACTCGCGGTCGCCGCCGCCCTGCGCGCCCTCGCGGAGCTGCTGGAAGCAGCCGACCGCGGGCTCGCGACCGGCCGCACGCGCCATCGAGCGACGGCAGCCGTCCTGCGGGCATACGACTCCCTCGGTCTCACGCCGCCGACGCACACGCAGCAACCCGGCGGGACCGGGACCGTGGTGACCCTGACCGACGTGTCCTGGTCGCTGCTGATCAGCTCCGCGCGCCGGTCCGCCGACGACTCCAGCGCCACGGCGCAGGCCCTGCGCCGGCAGGCCCGTCTCCTCGCGGACCGGCGCCGCCGACTTCCCCCGGTGCTGCCCGAGCTGGTGCCCCTGGCTCCAAAGGCACCGGACGACGCGGTCGCCCGCGCGGCCGGGACAGCCGTGGCACAGTCCGGTCCCGCCGCACGGCGTGCCTCCGAACTGATGATGGAGCGGCCCCCCGGCGGCCCCGGCCGTGTCCCGGTCCGGATCGTTCCCGCGCTGCGGATGGTCCTCGGCACGGGGGTGGCAGGTGGGCTTGCCGCTCTGCTGGGGCTACGACACGGCTACTGGGCGGCGATCTCGGCGGCCGCCGTGCTGCACTCGGTCAACATCCGCACGACGGCACAGCGTGCGGCCCAGCGGACTCTGGGCACGGTCGTCGGACTGCTGCTCACCCTCGGTGTGCTGGCCGCACACCCCGGCCCCGTGGTCCTCGCCCTGGTGATCGTGCTCATGGAGTTCCTGCTGGAATACGTCGTGGTCCGCAACTACGGCCTCGGCGTCGTCTTCCTCACGCCGCTGGCCCTGCTGCTGAGCGACCTGGCCGCCCCGGTGTCCGCCGGCGAACTCGTCCGTGACCGGGGGCTGGCCAGCCTCCTGGGGATCGTCGTGGGCCTGGTCTGCGCACTGGTGGTGGTCCACGACCATGCCGCGGTGCGGGTGGAGCGTGCGCACGCCGCGTGCGAGGGCGCGGCCGAACGCGCGGAGCGGGCGCTCGCCGCCCCTTCCGGGCCACCGCACCCGAACGTCTCGATGGATCTGGCGGCGGCGGTGGTGGAGTTGCGCGAGGCCGACGACGCCGCGGCCGGTGAGTTGTGGTCCGCGGGAATCGATCCCCCCGAGCTCGCCGCGGCGGAGCAACGGGCCTATCTGCTGCTCGACCAGCTCCTGCACCGTCGGTGGAACTGATCCCGGACCACCGGATCGTCCCCGATCGTCGGCGACCGCCGGTCGTCATGGACCGCACAGCCTGACGCCGGCCGGAGCCGCAGCAGGCGGCCCCGACCGGCGGGTGAGCATGTCAGGCGACGTCAGCGCAGGCCGAAGGCCCGGGTGATCGTCTGCGAGACACTGTTGTCCGCACTGTCGCGCGCGGTGACCCGCAGGCTGACGAAGCCAGCGGACTTCGGCGCGCGCAGGGCCGTGGCCCAGCCGTCACCGTGGCCGGCCAGGTCGGCCCGCTGCCAGGTCGCCCCGTCGTCGTACGAGACCTCGAGGGAGGGCTTCCCGATGCCGGCAGTCGTGCCGGGCAGGTGGGAAGCGGTGACCGTCAGCTGGGTGTGCCGGTCCGCCCGGCCCGCCTTGTCGGTGTCCACGCCGTAGTCGAGCTGGATCAGCGGCAGTGACACGGTCGAATCGCTTCCGGTGACCGCGGAGGTGAAGTTCCACTCGGTCAGCGTGTGCGTCGAGTACGGGTTGGCCCAGGCCCCCCGGTCGTTGTCGACCACCAGCCGGTAGGGCAGCTGTTCCGCGGCGAGCGCGGGAACCTGCAGCCACTCGGCGTTGCCCCAGTCGAGCAGCTGGTCGCCCTGGTAGAGCCCGGCCCAGTCCTTGACGTCGAAGTTGGCTCCGGCTTCGCCGACGTGGCCGGCGCCGGAGTCACCCCAGCCGGGCGCGGTGATGTACATGGTGTCGAGGTACCGCACCGGCTGATAGCCCATCGGGCCCATCCGGGGCCGCTGGATCGGCCCGAACCAGGAGACCTTGCCGGTCTTCCGCGCCGGGTAGCGCAGAACGTCCAAGGAGTGCTGCCCGGTCTCGCCCTGGATGAAGGCGTCGTCCAGCCAGCTGGCGTCGGAGGTGACCCAGTCGGTCCGCTCGCCCTGGGCGGGAACGGTCATCTGGTTGCCGACGGCCCAGCCGCGCCAGACGTCGGGGCGGAACTCCATCGCCTTACCCTGGCGGTAGTTGCGGAAGGAGACGTCCACCCTGCCCAGGTCCTTGGACTCCTCCCGCCAGGTCGGGTCCGCCGGGACCGCGCCGGACCAGTGGTGCACCACGTCGTAGACGTAGTCGGTGGTCGGGTGCGAGGCGACCTTCAGCTTGACCGCTCCGTGCTGCAGCGCGTCGATCAGGTCGGCGCCCTGGTCCGCGTTGAGGGTCGCCACGGTCAGCGGGGCCGGGCTCTCCGGGCTCCAGGGAGTCTCGTCCCAGGGCTGCAGCCGGCCGATGCCGTCGTTGACGACCACGAGCACCTGCGCGCCCGCGGTCGCGGCGGCCTCGGCCTGCTCCTTGATCGTGGCCGGGTCGCTGCCCCGGACCACCACGGCCTTGCCGCGCACGTCCTGCCACGCAAGCTCCTGGGCCGTGCCCTCGCCGGCGTAGACCGCCGTGAGCGTCCGGGTGCCGGCAGGCAGCGGCTTGGCCGCGCGCTTGACCAGCGGGTCGGCGTAGGTCGTACGCGAAGTGCCCAGCGTCAGCGCCGGCTGCTCCAGGCGGAAGCGGGCACCGAACTCGAACTCGCCGGTGGTGACCTTCTTGCCGGTCGGAAGCGCCCAGATGCTGTCGTAGGACGGGTCCGGCAGCATGGACGTCTCGACCAGGCTGTCGGTGAACGACCGGTGGACGTCCAGGCGCGGTGCGACAGCGGTGGTCTGCTGCGGCACACGGGCCAGGATCCGACGGGCCTTCCGGCCGTCTAGGGTGACGGTGCGGTCCTGGTCCAACTGCACGTCGTTGAAGGCGAGCAGTGCCATGCCCCGCGAGTGCGGCCCGTCGGCCCCCTGCACGTCGGCCGTGAGCCATCCGCTGTAGTTGCCGACGGGCAGCCGCAGCGTGCCGGTGCCGGACGCGTCGAGGTCCATCACCGTGAAGAGGTGCTCGGCGCTGAGGACGACCCTGCCCGCCAGCGGCTTGCCCGACCGGTCCTTCGCGACGACCGTCAGGTGCTGGCGCTGACCCTCGCGGGCGCCGCCGATCAGGGTCCGGGCCCGCACGGTTCCGCTGCCGTCCGTACCGGTGATCATGGCGCTGATCGGCTGGTCGGCCGTCAACCGGTCCAGTTGAGTGGTCAGGTCGACCGAAGTGGTGCCGTGCGCGGGAACGGTGATCCGGTCGTCGGAGAGGGAGAACAACCCCGCCGGGACAGTGCCGTCGACCGCCAGGTCGAGGCTGACCGGAGCGTCGCCGACGTTGGTGTACGTCACCTTCTGCACGTCGGTCTCTCCCGGCTTCGGCGGCCAGGTGTGGAATCCGGAGTAGGCGCTGGCGGTCGCGAAGACCGAGGCGTGCACCGCGGCCAGCGCGTCGAGCCGCCCGGCGCCCGCCTGGTACGGCGTGTACGACGGGGTCGCCTTCGCGCTGCTGACCAGTGCTTCCTTCAGCTGCGAGCCGGTCCAGTCGGGGTGCTCCGAGGCCAGCAGCGCGGCTGCGCCGGCGACGTGTGGCGTCGCCATCGACGTACCGCTCATCGTGGTGTAGTAGCCGGCACCCCGCTTGTAGTGCGAGCGGGCGGCGAGAATGTCGACGCCGGGCGCGGTGATCTCGGGCTTCAGTCCGGCGTCGCCGTCCCGCGGGCCCTGGCTGGAGAAGTCGGCGAGATGGTCCGCGGAGTCGACGGCGCCGACGGTCAGCGCGGCGTCCGCGGCGCCGGGGCTGCTGATGGCGTGCGGGCCGCCGTTGCCCGCCGCGATAACGAACAACGCGCCGGTCTCGCGGCTGAGTTGATCGACCGTCTGGCTCATCGGGTCGGTGGCGTCACCGCCGCCGCCCAGGCTCATGCTGATGATCTTGGCGTGCTGGTCCCGGGCGGCCCACTCCATGCCCGCGATGATCCAGGACTCCTGGCCTCGGCCCTCGGAGTCCAGCACCTTGCCGACGGCCAGCTTGGCGCCGGGGGCGACGCCCCGCTCCTTGCCGTCGGAGGCGCTGCCGGTGCCGGCGATGGTCGAGGCGACGTGGGTGCCGTGACCGTTGAAGTCGGCGACGTCCTCCTCGTAGGGGACGAAGCTGGCGCTGGTGTCGACCTGTCCGGTCAGGTCGGGGTGTTCGGTGTCCACACCGCTGTCGAGCACCGCGACCTTCACGCCCGTGCCGGTGTCGCCCTCCGCCCAGACCTGCTGCGCGCCGATCTGGGCGGTGGAGTCGGCCAGGTCGGCCTTCACCTTGCCGTCGAGCCAGACCTTGGCGATGCCGCCCGCGAACGCCGGGCTCGCCGAACGGGCCGCCGCACCGGAAGCGCCGGTGAGCGCGGACCAGAAGGCCGAGGCCTGCTTGCGGTTCTGTGCGACGGCCGCGCCCTGGATGCTGTCGAGGCGCCGGACGACGGTCGAGCCGGCCACCTTCGGCGTGGTCCGGGACTTGGCGGCGGCATCGGAGTAACGGACGATGAGCGGCAACCGGGCGGCGTGCGCGTCGTCGTACCCGTCCGCGATCAGCTGGGTCACGTTGAACAGCTGCTTGTCCAACTTCCCCGCGCTGACATAGGGAAGGACCTCGTCGGGGTAGACATACGTCGAGCCGTCGATGACGGCGCGGTGGAAACCGGCGGTGCGCCCGTCCGGGCTTTCGAAGGAGCGGACGGTGCTGCCGTCGGCGGCGGTGCCGATCGTGACCTTGTCACCGGTGATCAGGGTGACGCTGTGCTGCTGGACCGCGTCGACGGCCGGTACCGGACCGGCCGCATCCCCCGAAAGCGCGGCGGTGGCCGGTATGCCGCCCGCCGCCAGGGCGGCTACGACGGCTAGCGCGAGCGGCCCTGTTCTGAGTCTCGGAACGATAGGCAAGGAGCACCCCTCAAGGAAGCGAAGATCGGAAAACCAACTGGAGGATCGGGTCGCTTCCTGCGCGGGGCAATGGTCGGGGGATGGCACATCTGGCCATTACGCAACTGCGACACGGCCGGATCACTCGAGGAGCGGCTCCCCAACTGCCGCCCGTCACAGCACATTTCGTTCCGGCCGCACTGAGTGACACAGACCGTTGCTGACACCGCAACGGTGTTCGCCGTGACCGCCGTCCAGCCCGGCCCCTGTCACAGCCCGCGCCGTTCCGGCAGGGCCGGGGCGCGGGCCGATGCTTCCGTGGCGCGTGTACGGGGCCGGTGGGTGCGGCTCAGCCGAGGTAGATGTCCTTGCGCGCGGCCACGAACGCCTCGATCGTCTGGGCGGGTGCGCCCGTCACACGTTCGACGTCGTCGGACGCGCGGTCGTAGCGGTTCTCACGGTGCAGCCGGGCCATGGTGGCGATGTGCTGTTCGGTGTGCGGCGGCAGGCCCACCTTCGCGAGCACCTGGGTGCGCCACTGGTCCAGCGGCACGTCCACATAGGACACCGGGCGACCCAGCGCCCGTGAGAACTCCTCGGCCAGTTCGCTCATGTCGACCGTGTGGGGCCCGGTGAGCTCGTAGACGTTGCCGACGTGCGGGGCCGGGTCGCGCAGCACGGTGGCGACCACCCGCGCGACGTCGTCCATGGCGACGGGCGACGTGCGCCCGGTACCGAAGGGCAGCGCGATCGTGCCGTTCTCCCGGATCGACCGCGCCGCCAGTGTGGTGAACAGCGCGTTGTCCAGGAACGACGTGGGCCGGATGTGCACCACCGGCAGGCCCGACCAGTTCAGTACCTGCTCCGCCAGCCAGTGCAGCCGCTGCTGCTGCGACTCCGCGGTGCTGGTGGCGGTCATCTGCGACACGGTCATCTGGGACATGTCGACCAGAGCGTCGAGCCCTCCGTACTCGCGGGCCACGCTGGCCACCACGGTTGTCGCCAGCAGATGGTCCGGCGACACAGGCATCGCGAAGTACATCCGCCCGGCGCCCTCCAGCGCGGCCGCGACGCTCTCGGGCCGGGTCAGATCGCCGGTGACGACCTCCGCGCCGAGGGCACGCATGTCGGCCGCACGGTCGTCGTCGTGGCGGACCATCACCCGAACGGGCACGTCCTCTGCGCGAAGCCGGTCGAGGACCCTGCGGCCCACGCCACCTGCGTTGGAGATGAGGACAAGACTGCTGGCGACCATCGGTCGATCTCCTTGTGAGTGGGTGGGCAGGCCAGTAGCCGGCGGACGACCAGAAGGAGAACGGATGGCCACGCCGCTCCGACACGTCCGCTTCGTCACCTTGGACCCGCGGTTCGGCTGCCGTCCTGCCGAACGTGGACCCGACGGTCGTCGGCTCAGGCGTCGATCGGCTACGAGTTCTCGGTGTCGTCCGGTGGCGGAGGTCTCTGGTGGAAGTAGACCTTGATCTCCTCGAAACTCTTGTACTGCTCCGTGGTCGCGTAGGACTCGTAGGCCCGCCGGTCCGCCCAGGTGAGCTGTACATCGTCGGTGAAGGGAGTCATCAGGCTGCGGGGCCACAGCCGGTGCAGGCGCACCGCGCTCACTTCGGCTGCCACGACGAACACCAGAGCCGTGAGATACATCCAGGCGACCAGTCCCAGCACGATGCCGAACATGCCGTAGGTGGCGCTGGCACCCCGCAGCACATTGCTGACGTAGTACGTCCCGGCCCACTGCAGGCCCTGCCACGCGCAGGCCGCGCCGATCGAGGCTCCCAGAAGGCGCCGTGCCGGGATCTCGCGATGGGTGAGCATGCGGTAGGTCAGCAGGAGGACCACCGCATTGAGCGCGATCGCCGCAACGGTGACAGCGAACCGCACCTCGACCCCGAGGTGGCTGCCGAAGACGCGACTGGCCGATGCCGCGACGGACAGACCGGTCGTGGCGGCCAGGCCTGCTGCCACAACGCCCAGGAACAGCATGCCCTTCAGCCGTGATCGCAGCGGATCGGAGCGCCGGTAGCGCGGGACGGCCCAGATCTTGTTCAGGGTGAGCTGTGCGGCCTGAGCGACGCCGAGCGCACCGTAGAGGCTGACCACCACGCCCACTCCCAGCGCGAAGCCGTTGCTGCGGAAGGAATGGATGTTGTGCCCCAGCTGCTCCCCGATCACCGGGAACTTGCTCAGCACCGAGTGCAGGACGCGTTCCTGCAGCTGCGGGTTGTCCTGGAGCAGCGCTCCGAGCGCCGAGACAAGGAGCAGAAGCAGAGGGAACAGCGACAGAAAGGCGTAGTAGGTCAGCAGAGCGACAAGGTACGTGCCCTGGTCGTCAAAGAACTTGTAGGCCACGGCAAGGGCAATACCCGCCGTCTTGTGACGCCGCTGGAAGGCGTCCATCCGCGCAGACAGTCCCATCCAGGGCTCCCCAGCAGCCTGCCGGTCTTTTCTTCACGATAGGGGAGACACGGACCGTTCGCAGGGAACGACAAGTCGTATCGAGGTCCTCTGGTGACGCCGAGGGCCGGCGGTTCAGGGCTGGTGGCGGCGAGGCGTGTCGATCGGTACGGCGGTTTCGATGGGGTCCGCCGCCCGCGACTGGACCACGAGCATGTCGTCGGGCGACATTTCCCTGCCGTCCTCGGCGGTGAGCGTCAGCGGCCGTGGCGGTTGCCCCGTGCGCGCGTCGATGACGCGGTTCATCGGCTCGTCGTCCTCGAACAGGTGCTTCTGCCCCCACTGGCGCAGAGCCGCGAGGACGGTGTGGAAATCCCGCCCCTTCTCGGTGAGGACGTACTCGTGGGAGTTGCCGAGTGCCGACTCGCGGATCTCGAGGATCCCGACCGCCACGAGCTTCTGCAGCCGGGCGGACAGGACGTTGGTGGCAAGGCCGATGTGCTTGTTGAAGTCCGTGAACCGTGTCACGCCGTGCAGGGCGTCGCGGAGGATCTGAAGCGTCCAGGTGTCGCCGACCTCCGACAGGGAGCGGTCGATCGGGCAGGGCGAATTGACCAGCTCTCGACGTTTCATCGGTGCCCCCAATCACAGGTTCCTTGCAATTGTAGAGCAAGGTGGTGATGCCCGGATTCCGGACCGGAGGCTGGGTGTCCGGAAGCCGGGGCATCGGGGCATCGGGGCCGGCCCCTCTCAGGGCAGCCCGCCGCCCCGCGGGGGTGCACCCCGTCGCGTCACTTGGTCAGATGCGAGCGGAAGAAGCGCACGGCTGCACCCGTGCTCGCGTCGAGGCCGTCGAGGTACGGATCGAAGTGGCCGCCCGGCAGGAGGACGAGTTCCTTGGGCTCGAGCGCCCGCTCGTAGGCGCTCAGGGCCAGGTCGGTCGGGGCGACGGTGTCATGGGTGCCGACCAGCATCATGAGCGGGGTCGGGGAGATCTGGTCGATCCAGTTGCCGGGGTCGTAGGACCGGGCACGCCGGTTGGACTGGACCGTGACGCGGTTCTCCCAGACGCCCTCGGGAATGTCGTGGCCCAGATAGAAGTTGATCGCGTCCTCGTTCCGGTAGGACGCGGTGACCGCCGGGTCGGCGTTCACGAACTCCTGCACGGCCGGGGCCTCGCCTCGGGCCTGTGCCAGCTCGTCCGCGGCGAAGGACTCCTCCAGCCCGCGGGTCAGGTGCGGCGGCACGCGTCGCTGCCCGCTCCGGGAGCCGCTGATGGTGGGCACCTGCGAGTAGACGGCCTTGAGCCGCCGGTCGGTCGCTCCGAGGACGAGGGCGTGTCCGCCGGCGTAGCTCGTGCCCCACACGCCGATCCGGTCGGCGTCGATCACGTCGAGGGTCTGCAGGTGGGAGATGACCCGCCGCCAGTCCTCGATCTGCTGGTAGGGGTCTATGTCCTGGCGTGGCTCGCCGCCGCTCTCGCCGAAGCCGCGGTGGTCGTGGAGCGAGACGGCGAAGCCGGCCTCTGCGAGTCGGCGCGCGACCGGTTCGATGCCGTGGTACTTCGTGCCCCCGAAGCCGTGCGCCATCGTGATGGCCGGGTGGGGTCCGGCGCCGTCCGGCAGGAACAGCCATGCGCTGAGCACGGTGCCGTCGGGCAGGTGAATGGACTCTTCTGTGCGCTCGACCATGCCGAGTCTCCTTGCGTGATGTCCGCACTGCGGTGCCGTTGGCGGTGACCTGCGGTCCTTTCGGCCGCTTGCAGATCGCAAGCGATTCGGCCAAGGTAGTCATGTCACTTGCAAATCGCAAGTGACCACTGATGAAGGAAAACAGCGAAGGAGTCGGAGCCGATGCCCTGGAACTACTCCACGATTCGGGCGGAACTGCGCAACGGGGTCCTGTGGGCCGCGATCGACAACCCTCCGATCAACCTGATCGACGAGCGGTTCGTGGCGGACCTGATCGCGTTGCTCGACGACACCGAGGCCGACGGCAGCGCTCGTGTCGTCGTCTTCCGCAGCGCGGATCAGGACTTCTTCATCCCGCACGTGGACGTGCAGCGGATCGCCCAGTACACGGCGACGGCGGCGACGTCCGGCGGACCGGACGACGTCAGCCTCGGCGCGCTGTACCGGCGGCTCAGTGAGGCGCGGCCCGTCACGATCGCCCTCCTCGAAGGCCGTGCGCGCGCCGCCGGCGGGGAGTTCCTGTACGCGTGCGACATGCGGTTCGCGTCCCTCGAGCGCGCGGTGATCGCCCAGCCCGAGGTGGGCCTGGGCACCTATCCCGGCGCGGGCGCGGTCCAGCACCTCGTGCGTCTCGTCGGCCGTGGCCGGGCCATGCAGATCGTCCTCGCCGGTGAGGACCTCGACGCACGGGAGGCCGAGCGCATCGGCGTGGTCAACAAGGCCCTGCCGGACGAGGAGTTGGTCCCCTACGTCGAGCGTCTCGCCGAGCGCATCGCCGGCTTCCCGGAGGCCGCCGTGCGACTCGCCAAGCGCCGGATCAACGCGGCCGGCCTCGCGCCCAAGGAGGACGTCCAGGTCGACTCGGGCTTCTTCCAGATCCTGGCGCGCGACCCGTCGAGCACCGCCCGGCTCGGCGCCCTCATGCAGCGCGGATTGCAGGAGCGCTCCCGCACCGAACTCGAGTTGGGCGCAGCCATTGGGGAATTGTGAGCGCGATGGATCTTCGGGAACATCCGTCGAAGTGAGACGCATTCCGGGGCCGATGGGCTTCCGGCTGCCGGGCGACGCGCCTCTGCCGCGCTCGGCCGCAGCCGGTCGCCCGTGCCTGTCGTCCGGGTGCCGTTCAGTCGGCGAAGGCGTGGTCGGCAGGGCACTGGAGCTCCAGGCAGGTAAGAGGGCCGGACCGCGGGGGGCGCCGTTGCGTGTTCGACCGCGGATGCATGGATCACAGGGCTAGAGGTCGAGGACGATTTCAGTGGCGGGTTCGCTGCAGCAGACCAGGACGGTGCCGGTCTCGGGGAGCTCCAGGGGCTGCAGGGTGTAGGTGATGTCGCCCGAGACGAGGTGGGTGACGCAGGTGTGGCACACGCCGGTGCGGCAGGACCAGCGGGTGGGAATGTCGCAGGCCTCGGCGAGCTCCAGGAGTGAAGCGTGGGCCGGCGACCAGGGGGTGGTGATGCCGCTGCGCGCGAAGGTGATGAGCGGGCCCGTGCCCCTCGCGCCGGGTGGCTGGTGGGGTCTGACCGCGGCGGTGGGCGAGATGCCGGGGTTGATGGCGGGCAGGGCGCTGAACTGTTCCGTATGGATCCGCTCGGGGCGCAGACCGTGATCGCGCAGGTAGCCGCCGATGTCGTCCATGAAGGCAGAGGGCCCGCAGAGGTACGCGTCCGCGGCGGAGGGAATGCCCATGGCCGCCAGCGAAGCTGCGGCCGGGCGACCCTGGGTGACGTGGGGCTCGTCGGGGCCCGGGGCTTCGGCGGTGTAGTAGATGTGCTCGTGGGCGTCGGGGAGTTGGGCCAGGAGGGTATGGGCCTCGGCCGCGAAGGCGTGGTGGGCACGGTCGTGGGCGGTGTGGATCCACCAGACGGGCCGCGGGTCTCGTGCGGCCGCGAGTTGCTGGAGCATGGCCAGCACGGGGGTGACGCCGATGCCCGCCGAGATGAGGACGACGGGGCCGGCTCCACCGCCGAGGACGAAGCTTCCACGGGGACTGGCGATCTCCACGAGGTCCCCGGGGCGGAGGCTCGTGTGGAGGTAGTGGCTCACCAGACCGTGGGGCTCGTGCTTGACGCTGATGCGGTACGTGCCGGCCTCGGGCGCGGAGGACAGGGAGTAGCTGCGCACTGCGGGGGAGCCTTCGCCGGTGGCGAGACGGATGGAGAGGTACTGCCCCGCTCGGGCCTCGGGCAGTGGGGTGTCGTCGGCGCTGTCGAGGTAGATCGAGGAGATGGTGGGGGTCTCCGGGACGATGCGGGCGACGTGCAGGCGCTTGAAGCCCGGCCACACCGGTTGTTGTCTCGGTTGCTGCGCGGCGGCGCGTTCGCCCGGCCATCCCGGTTCCTGGCAGGGTTGCTGAGCGGCGGCCAGTTCACGGAAGGACTGCTGCCATCCCGGGCTCAGGGCGGGAATGTTCAGAGCTCTGCACAGCTTCACCGGGTCGCGGTCGGGGAGGTAGAGCAGCGCGTCGATGTCGGCGACGCTGAGTTCCTCCGGGCCCTTGCGGGTGAGAGTGATCTCGTCGCCGGCCTGTACGCGTCCTTCTGTGATGACCCGCAGGTAGAAGCCGGGGCGGTGGTGGGCGACCAGGAGAGAGGCGAGGGACGGTTCACCGAAGCGCATGCCGACTCGGTAGCAGGTGACGCGCGGCTGGGTGACTTCGAACTCGGCCTCGCCGATGCGGTACCGGTCGCCGATGCACACCTCGTCGTCGGGCAGGCCGTCGACGGTGAAGTTCTCACCGAAGATCCCGAACGTCAGGTCGTCACGGCCGAGCTGCTTCTGCCAGTACTGGTAGGACTGCACCTGGTAGACCAGCACCGCGCGCATCTCGCCGCCGTGCCCGGCCAGGTCTCCCTGGCCGTCTCCGTCGATGTTCAGCCGCCGCACCATCCGGGAGCCCTCTACGGGGGCCTTCCACGCTCCGGTGTGGACGGTCCTTCCCTGCCAGGAGACGTCTTTCGGCGTCCCGACGTTGACGGACAGCAGCGTCGCCATTGCGGTTCTCCCGTGTGGATGGCCGGCGGGGTGAGGCTCCTCTGACGGTCGGATCTGTGCGATATGACCGATCTTAGTGAGGTTCGGTGAGCAAGACCGCGCGTGCAGGGACGGGTTGATCGTCGAATGGCGTGACCATGTCGGGAACGGGGGTGGGGGGCGCACCGGGCCCGACTCCGAGAAAGGGCCCCATTGAGTCCGCCATGAAGCCTGTCGCGGGGTTGCTGCGAGGCTCCAGGGTCGGCCTCCGCTGCCCGGGGCGCCCCTGATCGGCTGAGTCGGCTCATGACCGTCCACGGGCGGAGACTGGAACCAGGCCGCGGGTCCGATCCCGTCCTTCTCGGCCTCCGGTGACCGATCAGTGCGCTCCGTCCGGGCGCGGCGGCACCCGTCTCGGGACTCTCGGTATAACCACTAAAGGTGGATTGACAGGTTAGCTGGACCGTGGTCGACTGGTTGTGTAACCGCTCAAGCTCAATAGAAGGGTTAGGGTCATGGCTCCCGCAGTCCACCACCGCACTGCCACCATCGACGGCCTCGAGGTCTTCTACCGGGAGGCCGGCGATCCGAAGGCACCCGCCGTGGTACTGCTCCACGGCTTCCCGACCAGCTCGCACATGTTCCGCCACCTGATCCCGGCGCTCGCGGACCGGTACCACGTCATCGCCCCCGACCACATCGGGTTCGGCCAGTCCGCGATGCCGTCGCCGCAGGACTTCCGCTACACCTTCGAGGCCCTCACAGAGGTCACCTCAGGGCTGCTCCAGCACCTCGGCGTCGACCGGTTCGCGATGTACGTACAGGACTACGGAGCCCCCATCGGCTGGCGGCTCGCACTCCAGGCCCCGGACCGCATCACCGCGATCGTCACCCAGAACGGCAACGCCTACGAGGAAGGCTTCGTCAAGCCCTTCTGGGACGGTGTGTTCGCCTACGCCAAGGACCCGCGACCGGACACCGAAGCCCCCATGCGCGGCGCCCTGACCGCCGAGGTCACTCGCTGGCAGTACCTCAACGGAGTCGCCGACCCCAGCCTCGTCAGCCCCGACAACTGGGTCCACGACCAGGCACTGCTGGACCGGCCCGGCAACGACGAGATCCAGCTCAAGCTCTTCCGCGACTATCCCACCAACGTGGACCTCTACCCGCAGGTCCACCAGTACTTCCGCGACTCCCAGGTCCCGCTGCTGGCGGTCTGGGGAGCGGGCGACGAGATCTTCGGCCCCGCAGGAGCGGAGGCGTTCGGCCAGGACCTGCCGAACGCCGAGATCCATCTGCTCGAGTCCGGGCACTTCGCCCTGGAGAGCCACCTCGAGACCATCACCGGGCACATCCGTGACTTCCTCGGCCGCGTCCTGGCCTGACGCACTCAGGGTCGAGGCGGCTGCGGTGGCCCTGACCGGGCACGACGCCCACCCGCACCCCGAGGTGCAGCCACCACGCCGCACCCCGCACCCCGCACCCCGCACCAGGAAGGAAAACACCATGGGACTGTCCTGGCAGCAAGGCCCCCTCTCCCCGGGCGCGAACGGACACTTCCTCACCCCCGAACCCCCGCCGGAACGCATGCTGTTCGCCGAGCGGTTGCGTCGCCGCATGCGTGTGCGGTTCAACGACGCCTGGATCGCCGACAGCGAGAACGTGATCGTGCTGTACGAGCCGAGCCGGTACCCGGTGGCCTACTTCCCCCGCGAGGACGTGGATGAGCAGGCCCTGGTCGCGGGCGGCAAGGTCACCCAGCACAAGGACCTCGGTGACACCGCCTGGTACGCCGTCCACGCCGGCGACCGCACCACCGAACGTGCCGCATGGGAGTTCACCGCGCTGCCCAAACACGCCGCCGTACTCGACGGCCATATCGCGTTCGCCTGGCGCGCGATGGACGCCTTCTACGAAGAGGACGAACGCATCCTGGGACACGCCGCGGACCAGTATCACCGCATCGACATCCGTGACACGTCCCGCACCCTGGAAGTCCGCCGGGGCGACACCGTGGTGGCCCGCTCCGAACACCCCGTCGTGCTCTACGAGTCGGGATTCGCCCCGCGCTGGTACGTCCCGCGCGCCGATATCGACGAAACCCTGCTGCGCCCGGTGGAAGGCAAGACGTTCTGCCCCTACAAGGGCCTGTGCGACTACTACGACATCGGCGACGCCCGCCGTACCGCCTGGTCGTACCCCGACGCCTACCGGGAGGTCGACCGGATCAACGACATGGTGTCGTTCGAGCCGGACCAGGTCGAGGTCTACCTCGACGGCGAGCGTCTCCACCTGGAGCCCGGCCAGACGGTCGTCCCCCATGGTGTCGACCGGGGGCTGGAGGCCGACGAGGGCAGGGCCGCCTGACGGCAACGGGGGACCGACCGGAAACGGATCCCGACGACCGGACACCCGGGCACTGCCCGCTCAGGGTGTCCGGTTGCGCCGGTCAGGATCGTGGGCGGCGCGATCCGCGCCCACGCTCGACGGACTCGCCGGCCGGGACGTGGCCGTCATCGGGGGGCTGCGCGACCGCCTTGTCCTCGACCGGCACTGGCTCCACGGGACGGGTCGCGTCGCGCTGATCCAGATCCGAGCGTCTCTGACTGGCTTAGCAAGGCTGAGCGTTGCTCAGCCTTGGGAGCCAATCGCCTTCGTGCCCTGGTACTGAACGACAGGAGCCGCCAGCCCGCGTGGCACGTCCCTCCGGACGCTGGTCGACCGGGCCGCAAGACCCGACCGAGGAGGGTGCCCGACGTCGCCTGGGCGCCGGGCGTGCGCCTAACACTCTGCCACAGGTTCACTACGCTTCGCTAATCCAACTGGTGAGCCCGTTTTCACTCAATGCCACTCGACCGTGACCATCTGTGATGGGGAACGGTCTTCCGTGGTAGCCCGGAAGGCGGCATGACGCCCGTCCGACCTGGGGCGGGCGGCATGACGCCCGTCCGACCTGGGGCGCCCCCGCGGCAGGCGGCAGCGCGTCTGATTGAGCGGTTCCATGGGGTCAGCGCTGTCTGCCGTTGGCGGTGGCCCGCCTGCGGAACTCACCATGGGGAGACGGGCGCGTTGCGTCGTCCGGTGGCTGTTCGCGGCCCGGTGGCCCTGCCGCCCGGTGTGAGTGGGAGCGGAGGTGTGTGTTCCGTGTCCAGTAGTGACGTGCTCATGCGAATCGATGACGCCGGACGGGTGATCGATTGGTCGCCCCTGGCGGCGGAGGCGTTCGGGTGGGCCGCGGAGGAGGTCATCGGCCGGACTGTGGGCGAACTGGTGCGTGAGGCCGGGATCGATGACGAATGGCTGCGGACTACATGCACGGCTATGCACGCTCTGGTGGTGATGCCGGTACTGACCGGATCTTCGGTGGTGTGGGAGCTGCGGGCCACCGCAGGTGCCTTTTCGCTGCGGGACCTGGCACTCCTGCGGGTCGTGTTCACCCAGTCGCCGGTGGGCGTGCACGTCCTTGACGACCAGCTGCGCATCGTCCGCGTGAACACGGCGGTGAGTGGTCTGCGTGGTTTCCCGGTCGACTCTCTGCAGGGCCAGGTGTTCAGTGAGGCCTACCGGATCACGGCGCCCGAGGAGGAGACGGCGGCGGCGCGCGGGGTGCTGGAGAGCGGCAAGCCGGCGCTGGACCGTCTGGTGCGATCCATGGTGGGCTCCACAGGCGGCAAGCCGAGGATCTACTCCGTCTCCTACGCACGTCTCGAGAGCGGGTGCGGTGACGTTGTGGGCCTCGCCGTCTCCACGCTGGACGTCACCGAACGGGAACGGGCACTGCAGCGTTTGAAGGTGCTGGAACAGGTCCGCAAACGGGTGGGGCAGCGGCTGGACGTCGTGGGCGTGTGTGAGGAACTGGCCGACGCGGTCGTGCCCGCGGTCTCGGGCATCGTGGTGATCGAGGTGATCGAGGATGTGGTGCGCGGTGAGCAGCCACCGCTGGCCCCGGTCGATCCGGCCGTACCACTGCGCCGGGCCGCATTTCGGGGGCAGGCATCGGCGTATCCCGTGGGCGAGGTGCGGAAGCTGCCGGAGGGCACCCCCTTCTCTCGGGTACTGACCGATCTGCGGCCACGGGTCGTACAGGTGCAGGAGGACAGCGTCTGGCTTGCCGCCGACCCGGCTCGAGCAGAGGCCATCCAACGCTCCCACGCCCACTCCCTGATCGTCGCGCCGCTGTCCGTGCGGGGTGAGGCCCTGGGTGTGGTGAGCTTCTATCGCCACGGGCGGGAGGATCCGTTCGACGAAGAGGACATCGCGCTGACGTCCGACGTCTGCGCCCATGCCGCGCTGTGCATCGACAATGCTCGCCGCTTCACCCAGGAGCGGACCATCGCCGCCACCGTGAAGCGCAAACTGCTTCCGCAGCGGCCGGCGAAGCCGTCCACCGTGGAGATCTCCCACCTGCACATTCCCGGACCCGGAGGCGGGGGTGCGTGGTACGACGTGATCGAGTTGGCAGGTGCGCGAACAGCGCTCATCGTCGGAGATGTCGCCGGACGGGGGATGGCCACGGCCACCACGATGGGGCAACTGCGGACGGCCCTGCACTCCCTGGCCGCCCTGGACCTGGAGCCGGACGAGTTGATGGCACGCCTGAGTGACACCGCCGCCCGTCTGGCCGCCGAACGAGCCGCGCTGCCGGCCGGCGACCCGCTGCACCGTGAGCCGCTCACCGCCGGCTGCCTGATCGTGGTCTACGACTCGGTGGAGCAGGAGTGCGCCATCGTCCGAGCCGGACTGCCGGAGCCTTTCGCCGTCGCCCCTGGCAGCAGCACGGTCAGAGTGCCCGTGGCGGCAGGCCCGCTGCTCGCCGGCACGGGCAGCGCTCCGTTCCCGGCCACCAAGATCACCGTCCCCGAGGGAAGCGTCCTGGCGGTGGTCAACGAGGAAATCCGCATGCCGTCCGCGTCGTTGGACTCTCTCCTGGAAGAGGGCGCGGCACGGCCCATGGACGACCTGTGCGACACCATCGCCTACGCGCTCAGGGACTGCGACGATCGCGAGAAGCTCGTGCTGGTGGCCCGCACCAAAGCGCTGCCCCCGGATCGAGTCCTCACCTGCCCCTTGCCTTCCGACCCCGAGGCGGCGCCCCTCGCGCGTGCGGCGGTCCGCCGCCAGCTCAAGACCTGGCAGATCGACGAAGAGAGCGCCTTCACGACCGAGCTCATCGCCAGCGAACTCGTCGGCAACGCGGTCCGCTACGGCACCCCGCCCATCCGGCTGCGCCTCATCCTCGATCGGCTGCTGACATGCGAGGTCAGGGACTCCGCGACCAGCGCCCCGCACCTCAGACACGCCCGCACCGTCGACGAGACCGGACGGGGACTGTTCATCATCGCCAACGTCGCCGACAACTGGGGCACCCGCTTCAACTCACAGGGAAAGACCGTGTGGGCGCAGCAGCCCATCGGAGCGAGCCAGAGCACACCGCCCACGTACCAGCCGAGCTGACGCGCTGTTCCGCCGGAGCCCGCGGCACGGGTGGTGCGATGGAGAAGGTGATGGTCGCCAGGAGGCGTTCCGCACTGCCGTGACGCCTCCTGTGGCACGTGCCCCGACGGCGCCTCAGGAGACGGGGCCGACGCGTGGGATCAACGGGTCATGTCGACTCCGGGGCGCACCACCCGCCGGCCTCACGGGCGTGCGGGCCCGGCCGTCCGAAGTCCCGCGGCGTGCACAGGCTCCGCCATGGCGGAGAGCGGGACGTCGGTCAGGCTTTGTGCCCCGGCCAGAGGCTCCTTGCGCGGCTGGGCCGGCGGGACCGTCCGGGCCGGACGGACCGCAACGTCTTCGCGTAACCGGACCAGCGGGAGTCGTGTCTTCTTCCTCGGCGCGGCAGGGCATGGGACACGCGCGCGGCCAGGTTCGAGAGGATGGTCGGGTTGGACTTGGAACGCGAGATGGTCATGACCCGCCTCCGGGGCGTGTGGTGGAAGGGGTGCCGCACCAGAAGAGGGTGCGTGTGCTGCCAGCGTCCCCCAGAAAGTCATACGGCGCATCTCTCCCGCGTGCGCTGTCGCCGCGGGGTGCCGGCGGCCCTGCTCGCCCAGGCGGAACCCGTGGTCGGCTCCTATGGTGGTGGGAAGGACCTTCATCGGGGCGGTCGCATCGAAGGAGGCCAGGATGGAAGAGAAGTACGTCTGGATCACGACGCGCCGTATCAAGCCGGGCAGCCTGGAGGAGTTCGAGCGGGCATGGCGTCCGCACTCGCACCCCGGCGGCATGAGTCGTGCCTTCGCCTACTGGTCCGACGACGGGCAGGAGATCATGGGCGTGTCCTTCTGGGAATCCCAGAAGTCGTGTGACGCATGGCGGTCCTCCGACGAAGAGGCACGCCGACGGGACGCCATGGCACCGTACGTCCTTCAGGAGGAAAATTTCTTCTACCGAGGCCGCGAACTGGCCGTCCCTCAGGGCTAGAACGGCAGTTCCGCCGCCTACGTCTCCGGTGGGGTGAGCGGCCCGTGGATGTCGTGTCCGGTAGGCCCGAGGATCTCGTGCGGGCCCTCAGAGCTGTCGGGGTCAGGGACGAGCGGCTGTTCGAGGCGGTGCGGATGACGCCCCGGGCGGAATTCGTGCCGGCCGCTCTGGCGGCCTCCGCCTACCAGGACAAGCCCCTGCCCATTGGGCAAGGGCAGGTCACCACGCAGCCGTCGCTGTCCGCCATGATGATCGAGAGCCTTGACCTCGACGGGAGCGAGCACGTCCTCGAAGTCGGTACCGGTCTCGGCTACCAGACCGCCCTGCTCGCCCGGCTGGCTGCCGACGTGGTCACCATCGAGACCCGGCCCGGCATCGCACGGCAGGCCGGCGAGAATCTCGCCCGACAGGGTGTACGGAATGTGGAGTTGAGGGTCGGAGACGGCACCGAAGGCGTTGCGGACCGAGCCCCGTTCGACGCGGTGGTCGTGTCGGCCGCGTTCCCGGAGGTACCCGCACCGCTGGTGGCGCAGATACGGCCGTCCGGCCGCCTCGTCCAGCCGATGGGCCCGGGCGGGGACGAGCAGGTGGTGTGCTTCGTGCGCACCGCTTCGGGACTGGAGCAGCGGCGTGTCCTGACCGCGGCGTGCTTCGTCCGGCTCCAAGGACGGTACGGCTTTCCACCGGACAATACGGAAGCCCCTGGGGCATAGCCGGACCCAAACTGCCGGGGTTCCCGAGCAGGCAGTGTCGTCCGACGTTGCCCCACGGGGCTGTTGACCTGGCGGCGCCCCAGCCGAGAGGCAAGCTCAGTTCTGCCTCGGCGTGGTCGTGGCCGGAGCGAGTGTGGCTTGGCGCGTGGGCCGTCATGCCATCGCGGTTGGTGGAGCGTCGTCGACGAATCCCAGTCGTCGGTTCATTCCGATGGCCGGCGCGTTGCCTGGGTGATGGAGCGTCCGCAGCCAGCGCACGCCGGCAGAGCGTGCGTAATCGATGGCCAGGAGCTTCATGGCCAGCGAGAGTCCCCTGCCGCGATGGCTGGCCAGGACTCCGGTCATCTCGCTGAAAGCGTGTCCTTCCGGGCGGATCGACGTCGCCGCCATGCCGACCCACGACCTACCGTCCACGGCGAGGACGACACCTCGGGGGTCATATGTGGGAGTCTCGATGCGCTGGGCGAGGTACTCGTCGAACGTGTAGAACTCGCCCCGCCCCGGGATGTCGGCGGAGCACGTCCTGTTCAGGTCATAGAGTGCGCGCCGATTCCCGGCCACGTCGCCGACGGCTGCCATGGTCGTGAACTCCACGCCGGCCTGCCGACAGCGACGAAGGTACGGCTCGAACCGAGCATCGTCGAACGCGTCCAGATCAAGCTTGAGCCGAACCCATTCAACGCCCACGAGTACCTCCAGTCCCGGGAACGCCCCGAGCCTACCTGGGGGAGCACGTATCGGGGCGCACGCTGGCTGATGCGCTTCACAGCCAGCCGCGGCGGGCCGCGGCGAGGCTCGCCTGGAAGCGTGTCGACGCCCCGAGGCGTTCCATCAGCCGCTGGATACGCCGCTGAGTCGTCCGCTCGCTCCAGCCCTGGGCGCGGGCGATGGCGGAGTCGGTGAGACCCGAGGCGAGCAGGTTCAGCAGGGACTGGGTCTCCGGGTCGGGCTTAGACGTGTCGAAGGACGGGGAGTCTGCTTCGGGCCCAGCGGTGCCGGTCCCGTCGGTGTCCCGCAGCGGGACGGCCCGTTCCCACTCCGCCTCGAACAGGGCCTCCAAGGCCGCGAGAAGGGGGGAGCGGTGGATGAGGTAGGCGGCCGACTGTCCCTGGGACGCGAGGCTGAAGGGGACGACGGCCGCCTCACTGTCGCTGATCACGAGCTTCAGGGGCAGTTCGGGCCGTATCCGTGCCTTCTCGCCCGTTCTGATGCTGGAAAGTATGTCGCCCTGCATCCGCCCCGGCCAGGCGGCTGCTTCCCGGTCGTAGACGACCCGATGGACGATTCCGGCCCGCTGGCGCTGCGTCTGCACGTCCAGGTTGGTGCCGGGCCGGTTGACGTACGGTGGCCGGTCGAACGCACGGACCTGCTCGCGGGCGTCGAGGATCAGCCTGCGGGCCACTCTGCTGAGCTCGTCCCGGTCGGTGAGGAGTTCGACGCCGAGATCCGGATGGGCGACCCGCGTGGCCTCACGATGCATGTCCATCAAGCGGTGCACCGCGGAGCGGGCCTCGTTGAGCTGCTCCTCCCGTTCCTGGATGAGTGCGGTCACGGCGACATCGGGGGCAGTGGCCGAATAGCGCGGCGGACGTACGGCCGCCTTGGTCGCCAATCTGTCGGCCACGAGCTTCGACAGCAGACGCCCCACCTTGGCCGAAGGCAGCCCGCAGGCCGCACCGAGCTCCGACGCGGTGCAGCGCGGATGTGCCACCAGGGCCACGTAGACGCGCTCTGTTTCCTCCGCAAGCCCCAGGACGTCAAGTCCCATTGATCCTCCGCCGTGCTCATGGCGGCCTTCGCCACATGGTGAACTTCGGCCGTCCACAGTCCCTTGTGCCAGCTGCGCTGCGCTGACATCTTCCACCACGGGGCTTCTCCGCCGTCAGGTGGTGGCAGCAGTTCGGACCGGCCGTGGACGGCGCCACCACCTCGCACGACGAGGCGCGCGTGAGTGGGACGGGCAGCGACGAGGCCGCCCGCCCCACCGTGATCAACGGTTCTTCCTACGGTGGCCCGTCAACCGTCAGCGGCCGCGCTCAGGCATTCGGGTCGAAGGGGATGCCCGACGGCATGGAGTGGGCGAGGTGGTAATTGAAGTCGCTGTCCCTGATCTTGATGGTGGCCGCGCCGAAGTCGGCGCTCATGAGCTTGTCACGGAAGCCGCTCGGGTAGCCGTTCCAGCCCACGAGGCGGGGATAGAACCAACCGCCCGTAGCGTTCTCGGGCGGTTCGTCATTGTTGTTGGCGAAACGGAAGCAGTGCGTCGAAACGCCGTCCTTGTGATAGACGACCTTCGGATGGGTTCCGTCGAAGCGCACGGAGGAGCGCGGTGCCACCTGGTAGCCGCTGTGCTGGGAGACCGACACGTACTGCACTTCGTTGTTGTTGATCCAGACCACGACGTGCTCCCAGTCGTGGGTGTGGCCGATGGCGGCAGGACCGAGCGTGGCCTGGTCCTTTTCGAAGTAGCTGGCGTACATCACGGCGCACCAGCCGTTGTTGCACTTCTCGCGCGAGTAGGTGTTGACGTTGGCGAGTTGGGCGTAGTCGTGGCAGTGCCCGTTGACGTCGCCGCCGAGCTTCAGGCCCGGGTTGATGGTGCCGTCGGCGCCGATGGCGGCTGTGGCGTAACAGCCGTCCTTGTCGTAGTCGTAGGCGGGGGAGAAACTCTGCTCCAGGCCGTCGGCGTTCTGCGGCAGCAGAGTCAGGACGTTGGCGTTGGCGACAGTCGGAGTCACAATGATCAGTGCTGCCGCGCCGACGGCGCTCGCGAGCGCGGACCACCGCAGCCGCAGAGAGCGCCGTGCTCCGGACGACCTCCGTACCAGCCGTCTCCCAGAAGATTTCTGACGGTGCATCAGTACTGAGAACATCGATCCTCGCTGGGATTCGTTCCCCACTCGCCTCGGACTGTCTTGCTGTGCTGGACATCGCATAGGCGGCACCGGCAGGTGCAACCGCGTCTGCCCTGTGGTGCCGTTCGACGTCAAGTGGTCCAGTTGCGGCCGAAGTTGTTGCGGCGACTGCCGAGGCAGGAGTGCGGATGGATGGGAGGTGATCCTCCCCAGGAGGAGCGCGCGATACCCAAAGGGCGGCTGAGCATTACTGCGAGCGCGACTGAACGTGGGGGAGCGGCCCATACCGGCAGGCTCGCGAGAGACTCTGGGTCTGCAGCGGCGCTGACACGAGTTCGAGCCGGGTACCGGCTTGAGCCGGCCCCGGCTTACTGGTCGATGGTGCAGCGACGTTTACAACTCTGCTGCGGCGGACTCGATTTCACGGCGTGTGTGGTCCATGAGCTCACTCAGTTCGTCCATCTTGGAGTCGAGTTCCGCGGCGCGCGGCGCCACCTGCTGGAGCCACGCCACCGTGGCCAGAGCCAGCTCGACGGCCTTGTGTACCTGACCGTCGCCGAGCAACTCCTCGATCTTGAAGGCGATGCCGCCGAGCGTCTCGTCGTCCGTCTCCGGGACCAGATAACCCTGGAGTCCCGGTGGGTAGGGTGTCCGTTCCCTGGATTCGCGCAGGGCGGTGACGACCGCGGACTCTTCGCTGAATTGGTCCAGGAGCCCGATGAAGACATACAGCCGTGCCACCAGTCGCGGCCGGCCCGGGTACCGGTCCAGCCACGTCACCAGACCCTGATGACCCTCCAGGTAGTCGATGACCTGCGTCATCGCCCCGGCCAGTGTGTTGGGCAGGGACCAGTGGGACGGCAGCAGCCGTGCTACTTGGTCCGCGAGCGCCGCCTCACGCGGGGCATCCAGCGTGCCCGCGACGAAGTCACCGATCAGCGCGGTGTCCAAGCCGTAGCCGGTGGGCGTCGACCGGTCCTGCGAGCTGCGGGACGCGTCATGGCGCAGACGCAGGAGCTCGTCCGCGATCTTGCTCAGCAGTTTCTCGTGCATGAACCCTTCGAGCAGGTCATACGCTGCTCTTCCCTTCGCGTGGAAGTTCGTCCTGGCCGCAAGCTGCGCGGTGCGCGTTCGAGGCAAGCAGGTGCCCGGAGCCTGTACCTCTACGGTTCCACCCGACGCGAGGGAGTGCGTGCTGGCTGGTCCAAGCAGGTTACGAAGGATGTCCGTCCGCCGATGGCTGTCGCCTCCGTCGAGGCTCGGTCACCCCTGTCGGCGCTTCGCCGCGTGGTAGGTGGAGCGTCCCCACACCAGCAGTGCGGATGCCACGGCCCAGGCGGCGAGAGTCGCCAGGGGAGCGATGGCGTGGGCTCCGTCGAAGTAGCTCAGGTCGGTGATCGCGCGCACGGCCGCTCCTGGAGGCAGAACGGCTGAGACCGCGTGCGCGACGCTGGGGAGCAGATCCGCTCCGATGGTCGCCCCGCTCGTCGCGTTGCCGATCGTGAGCAGCAGAAGCGTGGCCACGGGAATACCCACCGGGCCGAGATAGGTCCCGAGGAGTTTGGTGGTGAAGGCCACGGCAGCAGACAGCAGCGCCAGGGTCATCGCCAGCAGAGGGAAGGGAGCAGGTACAGCGCCAAGGACCGGCCCGGCCAGTGTGGCGGCGACGATGCCGGCGGCCACCGCGAAGCATGCCATCAGGGTGAAACGGTGCCGGAGATGCAGGAGCTGGGACAGCCCGAGGACACTTTGCGCCAGGGCGAAGCCAGAGAGGGTGACGCCGAAGGCGACGTAGAAACCTGCCAGGCCCCGGCTGTCGTAGCGGGCCAGCGGCACGGCATCGGTCATCTTCACGGTCTTGCCCGCGCCGTGGGCATAGGCGGACACCAGACTCTCCACGGCGCTGGTGGTGGACAGCCCGTTGGCTCCGGCGACCCTGAGGGACAGACTGCCTCGTCCCCGCTTGGTCACCACCGCGACGACGTCCCGGTGCTTCAGCGCATGGTCCGCCGCAGCGGTGTCCGGCTCCGGATGGATGTCGATGCTGTCGCCGAGGGCGTGCTGGATCTGCGTGGACAGGTGGCTGCCGACCACGGCGACCGGGAGGTGATGTGGCTTCGGAGCGCGCGCCAGCCCCACGTAGCAGCTGATGAAGGCCGAGACCACGATCAGCCCGATCAGAGACGGCTGCAACCAAGCCCGGACGGGTGTCCGCTTGGTCGGCGGCTCCTGGGGCGGGTGGACGGCCGTGCTGTCGTGCAGTTCAGCGGTGGAACCGGGCTGCATGGGGATTTCCTTGAGTCTCGAGGCTGGACCGGTGGTAGCGGGACACTCGACAGCTCTCCTTTGAGCCCTGAGCAACATGACCATGCGAGGTTAGCTTATGTCTGACCGGTGATCTGAACGTGACCCAGCAGAGTGATCGGCCACGGCTCGGCACGCGGTGTGTGTGCGGAAGGGACTAACCGAGTACACAGGCCGTTTATGGGGCGAGCCGGAGACGAACGCGTCGCGCTCGGCCTTCTAGGCCAACATTGGCAATGTCTTAACGGTTGCTTCGCCCATTCATCCGGACGAGAGACAGTCCGCCGACCCCGGGCCGTTCAGTGACGATCCGGGGCTCGGCGTCGATGTCGCAGTCGGCGGTGAGGGAGAGCGGCCTGGATCAATGGTCGTGGTGGTGGCCGTGGCCGTGGCCGTGATCGTCCCGGTGGTCATGGCCCGCGGGGCGTTCTGACAGGGCTTGGGTGCGTGCGGTGACCTCGTCCGTGGACACCGCGCACAGGCCGACGAGCACGTCCTCGAGGGCGGCCAGCCACAGCTGGTAGTAGTTGTAGGGCTCGTCCTGCGCCGCCGTGGTCTCCCATGCTCTGATCCGGGCGATCAGTGCGGCCTGGAAGTCCGGCCAGGTGAACGCTCCCGCCTCGTACAGGCTGACGGCCATGCCGAAGGCGCGGCTCTCCCAGGGTTCGGCGAACACCAGCTCGCCGTTGGCGCGCGGCGGTGCGGCGGGGCCCTCGATGTCCAGCGGCGCGCTCATGATGCTGTCACCTTGGCCACGCCGACCATCGCGTCCCGGGTCACCAGCGGCACGAGTTCTTCCTCGGTCAGATGCTCGGTGCCGGCCGGGCGCTCGGGCAGGACCAGCCAGCGCACCTCGCTGGTGGAGTCGTGGACGGTGATCCGTACGTCGTCGTCGAGTTCGAGTCCCATCTCGGACAAGACCGTGCGGGGCTCCTTGATCACGCGCGAGCGGTAGGCGGGGTCCTTGTACCAGCTCGGCGGCAGGCCGAGCACCGGCCACGGGTAGCACGAGCACAGCGTGCATACCACGACGTTGTGGGTGGTGGGGGTGTTCTCCACGACGACGATGTGCTCGCCCTGCGCACCGGAGAAGCCCAGTTCCTTGATGGCGGCGGTGCCGTCCTGGAGCAGCCGTCGCCGGTAGTCCGGGTCGGTCCAGGCCCTGGCGACGACCTTGGCGCCGTTGAGCGGGCCCACGTTGGTCTCGTACTCGGTGATGATCCCGTTCATCACCTTGGGGTCGATCAGGCCCCGCTCGGTGAGCAGTTGCTCGAGCGCCTCGGTGCGCAGTGCGACCGGAAGGCGCTCGCCGGATCCGGCGGTGGTGGTCATGAGGTGGTCTCCAGGTAGCTTTCGTACATTTCCGCGGTGATCGAGAAGGGTTCGACGTCGGCGCCCCACAGTTCGCGTGAGTCGAATCGCACCGAGTAGACGTGCTGCGGGTTCTCGCCCTGGAAGTGGGCGTTGGTGTCCGGCAGTACGGCGGCGGGCTGGACGGCGTCGACGACACCGATGTGTCCGCGCGCATAGCCGGGCAGTCGGGTGTGCCCGGGCGGCGACATGTCCTTGGCCCGTACACGCTCGCCGACGGCGAAGACCGGGGCGGTGTCCACGGTACGCAGTGAGCCCTCGGCGGTCGGGGCGTAGTCGGGCCTGGCGGGCTCCGGGATCGGCGGCTCCTCGACGTGTTCGCCGCGCAGATTGCGGGCGCGGGCGTCGATCGCTCCCGGCGCCAGGATGGAGCGTTCGGTGAGCATCAGTTCCGCGCCGTTGAGCCAGCGCCCGTAATAGCCGTCGTCGAGGTAGGCAGCCCGGCCCAGGCGCTCGTGCGCGTGTCTGAAGGCGTCCGCGTTGACGCCGCCGCACGCAACGCGGCTGGAGAGGATCCCCAGCGCGAAGGCTTGGCGCTGCCACGGTTCCTCGAAGACCGGTTCATCAGGCCTCGGCGGGTGAACGGGGCCCCATCCCGGGGTTCCTCCCATGTCGGCAATACCATCCACGGCACAACCTCGCATATGAGATCAATACGGAAATGGCTACTCGAATCGTATTCAGTCAGACGCATCCGTCTCCACGGCGGCGATCGTCCGCAAGCCCGCCGAACGGAGTGCCCTGCATCCAGGGATCCGCCGGTCCGCCGCCCTTGTGTCGGCGCCCGCAGGGGGCGTCAAGGCAGGACGGGCGCTTACGAGCATATGCGCGTATTGATGGGACGGCAAGACCGGATTATCGAGGCGGCCGTGCATTCGTCGCGGCCTCGCGCGGGGTGCTCGTGTCCGTAAGGGGCGATATCGCAGGTCCCGCCCATCGGCGGCATGCCGGCCGCCCCTTCAATTTGCGAGCACGTACTCCTATCATGGGTGCGAGAGCCCTGGAGGAGACCATGCCCACTACGCCGACGGACCTCGCCGACACTTGCAACAACCTGGCACTGCGCAAAGCGTCCCGGTATCTCGGCGCGACCTATGACAAGGCCCTGGCGCCGGTCGGTCTTCGTGCGACGCAGTTCAGCATCCTGCAGAAGCTCAGTGCGGCGGGCGAAATGACGATCACCAGCCTCGCCGAGGGGATCGCCATGGACCGCACCACGATGGCCTCCAACCTCAAGCCGCTCGCGCGCGAGGGTCTGGTGACCGTCGAACCGTCGGCAGCCGACCGCCGCGCGCGGATCGTCACGATCACGCCGGACGGCGTCTCCCGCATGAAAGCGGCGCTGCCGCTGTGGCGCGCCGTCCAAGCCCGATTCGAGGAGAGCTTCGGAGCCGGCGACGCAGCCCAGTTGCGCGCCTCTCTGGAAGCCGTCCTCGGCACCGGCTTCCAGCCCTGGGCCGAGTGACGACACGCTCGCTCCGAGCGGTACCGGGGAGCAAGCCGGGGCCGTCCGGACGTCACCGGGGCCCGAGAACGTCCGATCGGCCGGCAGTAGGCCCGACCGTCATGCGCCGACCGAGACCATCGGCCGCCCGGAGCGACGGTCTCGGCACAACGCGTGCCGGCGGGCACGGACGGGACGCGTCACGGCTCGTCCAGCGGGATGCGCATGTCCAGTGACACCGTCTTGCCCCGCCCGTTGGGGGAGCTGTTCCACGGTCCGGCCAGGGCCTCGACGATGAGGAGACCGCGGCCGTGCTCGGCTGCCGCGTTCTCCCCTTCGGTCAGCGCCAGGTGCGAGGGTATGGGCGGGTTGCTGTCGGAGTCCCTCACCTCCAGCCGGACATGATCCGCGAAGGCCCGCAGCCGGACATCGACGTCGCTGTCCGCGTGGATGAGCGCGTTGGTGACGACCTCGGACGCGATGAGCTGAAGGTCGTCGGAGATGCCCGACAGCCCCCAGGAGGACAGCCGGTCGGCCACGAAGCCGCGGGCCGTCTTGACTCCCTGCAGGTCACGGCGGGGGATCTGCAGATTCCCCGTTCGGGGCGCATCCTCGCCGACGGCACCTTCATAGCGGGCCAGGAGCAGCACCGCGTCGTCCCGGCGGTGCTGGGGGCCGGGATCCTCGGCGATGAGGTGGTCGGCCAGTTGTTCCAGATCGGCCCCGGCTGCGTGGCTGCCGGAGCGGAGCAGTGCTCGCGCACCGGATCCCGGGTCGCTCGCGTGCCAGTCGACCAGACCGTCGGAGTAGAGCATCACGACGGATCCGGGCTCAAGGACGTGCTCACGCCCCCAGTAGGCATCCGGCACCCTGACGCCCAGGGGCACGTTCGCGGGGGCCTCCAGGGTGCGGATACTCCCGTCGGGGCCGCGTACCAGCGGTTCGGGATGGCCGGCCAGGGCCACCTCGGACATGCCGTCGGTCGTGTCCAGGGCGACGACGCAGCAGGTCACAAGCAGGTCCGTACCCTGTTCGGTGAGCAACCTGCCGGCACGGTCGATCACCGCCGCGGGGCGATGTCCTTCGGTCGCATAAGCGGCGACCGCGGTGCGCACCTGGCCCATCACGGCGGCGCTCTCCATGGCGTGGCCTTCCACGTCGCCGACGACCAGCACCATCCGTTCACCCGGCAGTTTGATCACGTCGTACCAGTCACCACCCACCATGGACGTGGCTGTGGCAGGTCGGTAACGCGCTGTGGTGGTCAGTCCGGGCAGCTCGGAGAGCGTGGAGGGGAGAAGCGTCCTTTGGAGGTATTCGGCGACTTCATGCTGCCTCTCACTCAGTTCGACGCGTTCCAAGGCCGCGCCCAGCATTTCCGCCATCATGCTCAGGACCGCCCTTTCCTCGGGCGGAAAGCCGCGGGGCCCTTGGAACGTCAGACAGCAGGCGCCGACGACGTTCCTGCTCCCGACGAGAGGGAGGTCGGTGGCCTTCCGGCATCCGATGAGAGGCAGGTACGCCTCGGATTGGACGTCGCTGTCGGACCTCCCGGAGTCGGCCGGCCGCGCACAGATGTACAGCGGGCGCCCTCGGACCGCCTCCGCTGCCGGGATACTGGAGTCCAACCGGGCGCCATGGAGGCTCTTGACCAGGCCGCACGAGGCCCCGCTGTGTCCGAGGACCCAGAGGCGGTCCTCGGACGCCGAGGTCAGGACCAAGGCCTGGGCGTCGAACGGGTCCATGACGCAGTACTGGGCTGCCGCGACGATGTCATCCATGGTCGTGATCTGGTTCAGCAGGTCGGCGAGTCGCCGTACCGGATACATGAGGCTCATGCCCCCGGAGCCGGGGACGTCAGCCACTCCCCAGCCCGGCGTGCAGACGTTCGTGTCCGCATCGGTCCCGGCCGGTACGAGCACCGGCATGGGACCGGGCTTGATCTCCGCCCCGCTCGCGGCGAGCTTGGCGAGGGCCGTCGCAAGCTCGCTCCCTATCTGCTGCAAGCGCGATCGGTCATGCTCCTGGTAGTCGCCCTGTTCCTCCGTCCGAAGGACGGTGAGGGCACCGAAGCGCTGGTCGGCGGCGATGACGGGGGCCGCGAGGGCGACGTACGGATAGGGCGGCACATGCTGCTCATGGCCCGCTTCGGCCTGGTACGGATCGGCCAGGATCTCCACACGTCCCGAGGCCAGCGCGCGTGCCGAGGCGTAGGGCGCGTCCAGCTCCATCCGTCCCGGAAGTGTGAACAGGGAGGGGGGACCGCCGACGATCAGCGCGACTCGGATCTCGGTGGCATCCTCGTCGAGGAGGTACACCCCTGCCGCCACCGCGTTCAATCGGCAGAGAGCCTCGCGCACGGCGCAGTGCAAGACCGCCGTGAGATCCGGGCTCAGAGTGGACCGGCATCTACGGCGGCGTTGTCCGACGGCGCTGCTGTTCATCACAGAACGGCTCCCTCAAGCGCGAGTATAGGTTGAGCGGTGATCTGTCGCTTCCGCGCGCCGGGGCACTGTTCGGCGGAACCCACGCGTGCTCTCAGCCCCTGCCGGCCCGGCCGGCCGCATGCTTCCAGCGGTGCTCGACCTTCGCGACGCGCCAGTAACCCACTGCGCATGCCCACACGAGCACGAAGACTCCGACGATCACGAAGCCGACATTGTTGAGATCGACCGCGGAGATCTCGCCGGTGATCGGGTCGGTCAAGCCGAGCTGGTCGTGCAGGGAGCCGATCAGCTCGATCGTGCCGATCAGAAACGCGACGGCGATGGACAGGCCGGTGATGGTGAGGTTGTAGTAGACCTTGCGGACCGGGTTCGAGAAAGCCCAGTGGTACGCGAAGTTCATGAACGTCCCGTCCAAGGTGTCGAACAAACTCATCCCGGCGGCGAACAGCAGCGGCAGGCAGACGATCGCGTACCACGGCAGCCCGGCTGCGGCGCCGGAGCCGGCCATCACCATCAGCGTGACCTCGGTGGCGGTGTCGAACCCGATTCCGAAGAGCAGCCCTACCGGGTACATCTGACCAGGACGGGAGACGGACCGGGTGAGCCGGCCCAGGACGCGGTTCATGAAGCCGCGGCTGTCCAGGTGCTTGGTCAGCTCGTGCTCGTCGAATTGGCCTGCGCGCATCGCCTTGAACACCCGCCAGATCCCGGCGAGAGCGAGCACATTGAGAGCGGCGATCAGGTACAGGAACCCGCCCGAGGCCAGCGTGCCGACCACCCCCAGATGGCGGCGAGTGCTCGAGTCGTCGTTGGTCAGCGTCGTCGTCAGCCGTGCACCCGCGGCGATCCCGGCGGCCAGCAGCGCCACGACGGTGGAGTGGCCGAGCGCGAACCAGAAGCCGACGGACACGGGGCGCTTGCCGTCGGCCATGAGCTTGCGGGTGGTGTTGTCGATCGCGGCTATGTGGTCGGCATCGAACGCATGCCGTACGCCGAGCGTGTAGGCGGTCACGCCGAGCCCCAGGCCGAAGACCTCACCGCCGACCTTGTAATGGTGTGGGGCCACGAGCGCGGCCAGGATGCCGAACGCCACCAGGTGCAGCGCTGCGATCACTGCCAGCAGCCCGCCGGTGCGCCACCAGTCCCGGCGCTCCCAGCGAGGGATCGGCACGGCTGATATCGCGCGGGGAAGGACAGCGGTCGGGTAAGGGTTTTCGGGCAGAGTCATCTAGTAGGGCTTGGTTACCTTGGGTGAGTAGCGGTGTGTCGTCTCTCGGAGGTGAGGGGAATGACACCGCAGGAGCTCACGGAGGCCCAACAGCGGTTGGAGTCGCTCGCGGCCGAGGTGTTCGGCTCGTTCGGGCGGGTGGATCAGCGGCGGTGGGGCGAGCGGTATGTGCGGGGGCTGCTGGGCGCGGGGCGGCGCAAGTCGATGGAGCCGATGGCCGCCCGGCTGGGGGTGGACCGGCAGGGCCTGCAGCAGTTCCTGGCCGACTCCCCGTGGTCGCACCAGATGGTGCTGGCCGAGCTGGCCTGGCGGATGGAGCCGGCCATCCACCCGGCAGCCTGGGTGATCGACGACGTGTCCTTCCCCAAGGACGGTCATGCCTCCCCGGGGGTGGCCGCGCAGTACTGCGGCGCGCTGGGCAAGACCGCCAACTGCCAGGTCGCGCCGAGTCTGCACCTGGTCACCGACGCCGCCTCCTGCCCGGTGAACTGGCGGCTGTTCCTGCCCGCCGAATGGGATCCGGCCACCGCAGACGAGCCCGAGAGCGCCGTCCTGCGGCGCCGTCGGGCGCGCGTCCCCGATGAGGTCGGGCACGTGCCGAAGTGGCAGCTGGCCGTGGACATGGTCGACGAGCTGCGCTGCTGGGGCCTGGATCCGCCGCTGGTGGTGGCCGACGAGGGCTACGGGCAGGACGGGGCCTTTCGCCTGGCACTGGAGGAGCGGGAGATCGCGTATGTCGTCGGGGTGCGGTCGGATACCGCGGTGTTGCCCCAGACGGCGGCGCGCACCGCCCCGCCGTGGTCGGGCACCGGGCGGCCGCCGGTGCCCTGCTACCGGGACAAGCCGGTGTCGGTCCGCGAGATCGTGCTGGCCGCCGGGCGCGGCGCACGGCACCGCGTCACCTGGCGGCGCGGCTCGAAGGGGCCGCTGCGCTCGTACTTCGTCGCGCTGCGGGTCCGGCCGGCCGGAGCGCGGGTCCGCCGGGCGCACCCCGGTGAGGACCTGCCGGTGTGCTGGCTGCTGGCCGAGTGGCCCGCCAAAGAGCCGGAGCCGACCAAGTACTGGCTGTCCACCTTGCCCGCCCACGTTCCCCTGCGGCGCCTGGTGCGGCTGGCGAAGATCCGCTGGCGGGTCGAGCACGACTACCGGGAATTGAAGACCGCCCTGGGGCTGGGCCACTTCGAGGGACGCACCTACCAGGGCTTCCTGCGACATCTCACGCTGGCCTCGGTGGCGCAGGCGTTCTGCACCCTGGAGCGACTGTGCCCGCCAGCACCGGCCACGGTCTGACGATCTACCAGGTCGTGGCCGGGCTCCAAGTCCTCCTCGTCTGCTGGGCCGGGGCGTGCCCCACCTGCCGAAGACCCTGGCCCTGATACGACACGCTCGCCCCCTACCTGACCAAGCCCTACTAGGGCCAGCCTCTCCAGCGCCTCATGGATGGATTTCGTGCGGTGCCGTGGCCGGTCTCCTGGCTGACGGGGAAGTCCTGTGCGCTGCCGGCCCGGCTCTCGGGGCCGTCCTGCCCCATTCCGCATTCAGGAGCATATGCTCTTAAATGCGGACGAGCACAGACTGCGGTCCCCAAAGGGAGCTGAGTCACAGTGTCGAGTCCCGCGCCCCCCTTCCCGCGGGAAGGGCAGTCAGCGCTCGTCCAACTCCGGACCCTGGATGAGTCCGAGCTGCCCGAGGGCGTACAGCCGTACTCCTCTGTGTGCGCGGCACGGCCACCGGCTGAGGCACTCTCGGCGACTACGCCGCGGTCACGGCGACGGCCGGCCCTGTCGTGCTGGGGAGGTCGCGCCTACGACGCGTTCTCGGCCCGCTGCCGTGCCCTGTAGGCCCGCGGATTCGCCGCGTCGCCGCAGACCTTGACGTCGTGCCAGACCCCGCTGTTGTTCCTCGACCGGTCGAAGAACGCGGTGCCGCACCGGTCGTTGCGGCACATCCTCAACCGCGGCCAGGTCCCGGCCTGTTGGGCCTCGAAGATCTCGATCAGGGCCAGGGCTGCGACCCGCCGCCACCCGGTGCCACGCGGTTCCAGGTGGACCTTTCCATTCCCGCCGAGCTGCATGGCGATGGCCGCCGTGTGCAGCGGGGGAAGTGCGGCGTCGCGGCCCTGTCCGGTGGCCCGGCGCAGATCGTCCCGGAAGGCTCGCAGCTCCTCCTGGTCCCGAGGGGCGAGCTCGATGCCGGCCAGGGGAGTGCCGGTGACCCGGCTCCACTCGGGCAGTGCCTGGTCGAGCCAGGCCTGAGCCTCGGCGGGATCCGCCAGCAGGCCGGCCGTGCGGGGCTTGCCGGCGGAGATCGTGGGCGAGGGCCCTTCGCCTGCGGTGACCGGACCGGTCAGAAATGGAGAAGCCAAGGTCACCCGGCCACGTCTAGCCTGACCGCCATGGGCATCACCGTTCACTGGACCTTCCTGCCGCATGACGACCCCGACGCATCCGCGGCCTTCCAGCGAGGGTGAAGGCGAAGTCCGCGAGATCGACGCGCTGCCGACAGGCGTGGAGGGTGAGGTCCGTGGCGCAATCCGCTGCGACGTGCGTGAGCCGGCCACGTGCCGCTGGTTCCGTCCGCATCTTCCCCCGCCGCATCCAGGCTGGGATGCCCGTCCGTCAGCTGCCGCACGATGGCAGCCGGCCGGTCGGACGTCTGGCCGGCGCGCTCCGTACGGCCGCGGTCCAAAGGCTCGACGCGCCGAAGCGGCGAGGCCGCCTTGGCGCCTTCGCCGGGCGCGCCCCAGGACGACGTCAGCCGGTCGGAAGCCGCACCACGCCGGTCGACACCGCCGATAAGGTAAACAGCCGACAGATGGAGACACGATGAGCATGGCCATGAGGACCGACACGCAATCGCCTGCGCCGTACGTTGCCGACAGTCACGATCTGATCCGCGTGCACGGCGCGCGCGAGAACAACCTCAAGGACGTCAGCATCGAGATCCCGAAGCGACGGCTGACGGTCTTCACCGGCGTCTCCGGTTCGGGCAAGAGCTCATTGGTGTTCGACACCATCGCCGCGGAGTCGCAGCGACTGATCAACGAGACCTACAGCGCTTTTGTGCAGGGCTTCATGCCGACGCTGTCGCGACCCGAGGTGGACGTCCTCGACGGGCTGACGACCGCGATCATCGTCGACCAGCAGCGGATGGGGGCCGACCCGCGATCCACGGTCGGTACCGCCACCGACGCCAACGCCATGCTGCGCATCCTCTTCAGCCGGCTCGGACAGCCTCACATCGGCCCGCCCAGCGCGTACGCCTTCAACGTCCCCTCGGTCCGGGCCAGCGGTGCGATCACGGTCGAGCGCGGTGACAAGAAGGCGGTGAAGGCGACCTTCACCCGCACCGGCGGCATGTGTCCCCGCTGCGAGGGCCGGGGTTCGGTCACCGATCTCGACCTCACCCAGCTCTTCGACGACTCCAAGTCGCTCAACGAGGGCGCGATCACCGTCCCCGGCTACAAGTCGGGCGGCTGGAACTACCGGCTCTACAGCGAGTCGGGCCTCTACGACGCGGACAAGCCGATCCGCAAGTACACGAAGAAGGAACTGCACGACTTCCTCCACCGCGAGCCGACCAGGATGAAGATCGCGGGAATCAACATGACCTACGAGGGTCTGATCCCGCGGATCCAGAAGTCGATGCTCTCCAAGGACCGGGAGGCGATGCAGCCGCACATCCGGGAGTTCGTGGACCGGGCGGTCACGTTCACCACCTGCCCGGAGTGCGAGGGGACCCGGCTCAGCGAGGGAGCCCGGTCGTCGAAGATCAAGGGGATCAGCATCGCCGACGCGTGTGCGATGCAGATCAGCGACCTGGCCGAATGGGTCCGCGGGCTCGACGATCCGTCGGTGGCGCCGCTGCTCACCGCGCTGCAGCACACGCTCGAGTCGTTCGTGGAGATCGGGCTCGGCTACCTCTCGCTCGACCGGCCCGCGGGCACGCTGTCGGGCGGTGAGGCACAGCGCGTCAAGATGATCCGTCACCTCGGCTCCTCGCTCACCGACGTGACCTATGTCTTCGACGAGCCCACCACCGGCCTGCACCCCCATGACATCCAGCGGATGAACGACCTGCTGCTGCGGCTGCGGGACAAGGGCAACACGGTGCTCGTCGTGGAGCACAAGCCCGAGGTCATCGCGATCGCGGACCACGTCGTCGACCTCGGCCCCGGCGCCGGTACGGCGGGCGGCACCGTCTGCTTCGAAGGCACCGTCGAGGGCCTGCGGGTCGGCGGCACCATCACCGGCCGCCACTTCGACGACCGGGCCTCCCTCAAGGAGACGGTGCGCAAGTCCACCGGCACGCTGGAGATCCGCGGCGCGGCGACACACAACCTGCAAGGTGTCGACGTCGACATCCCGCTCGGGGTGCTGGCCGTCGTCACCGGTGTCGCCGGCTCCGGCAAGAGCTCGCTCGTCCATGGGTCCATCCCCGCCGGCGCGGGCGTGATCTCGGTCGACCAGAGCCCGATCCGGGGCTCGCGGCGGAGCAACCCGGCGACGTACACCGGACTGCTCGAACCGATCCGCAAGGCGTTCGCGAAGGCCAACGGCGTCAAGCCGGCGCTGTTCAGTGCCAACTCCGAGGGCGCCTGCCCCACGTGCAACGGCGCCGGTGTCGTCTACACCGACCTGGCGATGATGGCCGGTGTCGCCTCCACCTGTGAGGACTGCGAGGGGAAGCGCTTCGAGGCCTCGGTCCTCGACTACCACCTCGGCGGTCGCGACATCAGCGAGGTGCTGGCCATGCCGGTGACGGAGGCCGAGGAGTTCTTCCGCGCCGGCGAGGCGCACACGCCGGCCGCGCACCGCATCCTCGAGCGACTCGTCGACGTCGGGCTCGGCTACCTCGCCATCGGCCAGCCGCTCACGACGCTGTCCGGCGGCGAGCGGCAGCGGCTCAAGCTGGCCACCCATATGGCCGACAAGGGCGGCGTCTACGTCCTCGACGAGCCGACCGCCGGTCTGCATCTCGCCGACGTCGAGCAGCTGCTCGGCCTGCTCGACCGGCTCGTCGACTCCGGCAAGTCGGTCATCGTCGTCGAACACCACCAGGCGGTCATGGCCCACGCCGACTGGATCATCGACCTCGGTCCCGGCGCAGGCCACGACGGCGGGCGGATCGTCTTCGAGGGCACACCCGCCGACCTCGTCGCCGCCCGCTCAACCCTCACGGGCGAGCACCTCGCGGCCTACGTCGGCGCCTGACCCGGTTCCTTGAGGACGCGGTGAGACGAGTCCGTTCATCCGCTCGGACTCGTCTCGCTCACGGAGCCGACACCCACTGCGGTGCGCCGGGCGCGGTGGCTCTGGATGCTGGTCACCGTTCGGCGGGCGTATCGTCCCTGTATGGGCGGCGCCGACGTGCCCGTAGTGCTGACGCGGTGCTGCGCAGCCGGGGCCGACGGGCCCTGGGCACCGGCGCCGGGCATGCGTCCCGGCAGGTCGATACGGTGCGCGGCTTCGGTGGCAGCAGGCCGCCCAGGTGCGTACGACGATGACGCAGGCAGCCGCAGATCCGGTGCAGAGAGGCAGGCCGCGGCGCTGCCGGCGTCTGTCATAAGGCCGCAGCAGGCCGGGGGAGGCTGCCGGCCCATGGTTCCGCGCCGACCACGTGGCCGATGCCGACGGGTCGGCAGGGAGCCGACAGGGCGGAGTGCGACGCCGGTCCGGGCCTGAGCGCCCGGCCGCCCTGGGGTTCAGTCCGGCCCAGGACCGTTCAGGTTTCAGGAGGGCGGTGAAGAGGTGTGCAACGACTTACCGCCCCTGGTTCCGTCTCGGGTTGGGCAGACCTGGACGGTCTCCTGCGCCGCCTCGTGCAGGATGCCGGTCCCTCGGGCGGCATGCTGTTCCTCCTGCCGCCGGGGGAGCGGGTGCTGCAGTTGGCGATGGTGTACGGGTCCTCCTGGCACATCGTCGCCCCCTGGGCGCGGATCGGGGTGGACGAGGCGATCCCGGCAGCCGAGGCGGCACGCGAGCGGCGTCTGGTGTGGGTAGGCAGCCCGGAGGAGCTGGCCACTCACTACCCGAGGCTCCGGTTCGTGGTGCCGCACGACCACGTGGTGGCGGCAGCGCCCATCATCACCGGCGATGCCGTGTGGGGTACGGCGTGTCTGCTGTGGCCCGCCTGGCACCCACCACGGCTGGGCCCGGACGAACGCGAGGCGCTCGATGTCTTCTGCCGCCAGGCGGGCCCGCTGCTTCAGCGGGCGGCCGCCCGCAGCTGTCCCCTTCTGCCGACGGCCGAGCCGCGGGTGCTGGAACCGGTGCGCTCCTGTATCCCGGACCGGGCCGAAGCCCTGGCCGCCCATGCCTTCGCCGCCCGCCTGCCCGGGGCGCTCTCGATGGATCTGGAAGGCCGGATCACCTACCTCAGCGAGGCAGCCGCCGACCTGCTCGGTGACGGCGTCGCCTCCGGCCTGCTGGGCGTACGCCCGTGGGAGCATCTTCGCTGGCTCAGCGATCCCACCTTCGAGGATCGTTTCCGTGCCGCGGTCATCAGCCGCCGGCCCACCGTCTTCACCGCCCTGCGCCCACCGGATCGGCGGTTGTCCTTCCACCTCTACCCCGACGCCTTCGGCGTCAGCATCGACATCGCTCCTCTCCCGCACGATCCGGCCGCCGCGTCCGAGACGTCCACCCAGCCGCCCGCGGGACCGGCCGGGGCCGCGGCGCTGTACCACCTCATGCACCTGGCGGCGACCCTCACCGAGACGGTGGGGGTCAAGGACGTGGCCGACAGGGTCGCCGATCAGCTGGTGCCCGGTTTCGGTGCTCAGGGCCTGGCCTTGATGACGGTGGACGACGGACGACTGCGGATCGCCAGCCACCGCGGATACAGCCGCGCGTTCGCGGCCCGCTTCGACGGCGAGTCGCTGACCTCGCACACACCACGCGTACGGGCACTGACGACAGGGGCCCCGATCTTCTTCTCCAGCTTCGCCGAGTTCCAGCGCGTCTACCCCGGAGCCGTCCGCTACGGCGACAGGAACGCGTGGGCGTTTCTGCCGCTGATCACCTCCAGTCGTCCCATCGGCCTTTTGCTTCTGTCCTACGACCGGCCCCGGCACTTCCCTCCGGCCGAACGGACGATCCTGATCTCGCTGACCGGCCTGATCGCCCAGGCCCTGGACCGGGCCCGCCTCTACGACGCCAAGCACACGCTCGCCTGCACCCTGCAAAAGGGCCTGCTGCCGCAGAAACTGCCCCGGATCCCCGGTCTGCAGGTCGCCGCCCGCTACCTCGCCGCCGGCCAGGGCATGGACATCGGCGGCGACTTCTACGACCTGATACGCGGCGACGACACCAGCGCCTACGCGGTCATCGGCGACGTCCAGGGGCACGACGTGCAGGCCGCCGCCCTCATGGGGCAACTCCGCACCGCCGTCCATGCCCACGCTGCCGTCGGTATGGAGCCCGGCGCACTCATGACCTGTACGAACCGGCTCCTGTGCGATCTCAACCCAGGACTCCTCGCCAGCTGCTTGTACGCCCACCTCGACCTGACCCGGCACTGTGCCCGACTGGCCGTCGCCGGACACCCCCCGCCGCTGCTTCGCCACCCTGGCGGCCGCACCGAAACCCTCCTGCTGCAGCCCGGCCCGCTCCTCGGCATCACCCCGGATGCCGACTACCCCACTGCCGACATCCCGCTGCCCCCGGGCACCACCCTCGCCATGTACACCGACGGTCTCATTGAGGCTCCGGGGATCGACATCGACCACGCCATCGCCGGCCTCGCCGATCAATTGGCCCGCGCCCGCGACGGCGACAGCATGGAGACTCTCATCGAGGCACTCCTCCATCGGGCGGCACAGACCATCACCCCCACCGACGACATCGCCCTGCTCCTCATACACACCACGACGTGATCCGCGGGCCGCGGAACTCGCCCCGTGTTCAAGTGAGTCTCATGCCGCCTCCCGGGCGGCGCGCGTGCGGTCCGCTGCACCATCCGGCGGCGGTCGTGGCCGTTCGCGGGGCGCCCGTTCGGAGTTGTCCGGGCGGGGGGGCTCCGATCGGCCGCCGCTGCGGCGTACCGTGCCCGCATGGAGCAGCGAGAGATCATGCAGCGAGTGGTCGGCATCCTGACGGAAGCGTTGGAGATGCGGCGCCAAGCCCGCGAGAATCCCGACGGTGGGCTGATGCAGAGCGAGGCGGTCTCTTTGCTGCTCGAGGAGATGCTGCCGAGGATCGAGGTGCCTGCCGACGCGAGCGCCCAGGAGGTCGCAGGGGCCGTCAGCCGGGAACTCGGGCCTGCCATCGTGCAGATCGCCTCGGCATTCGCGCTCGCTTTCGTGCAGCTCGCCGAGCTTCACGATCAAGGGCGTACGGACGTGAGTTCGGCGGACGTCCTGCAGTCGATCTCTCTGCACTTCGAGACCGGGGCGGACACGTAAAGCCGTCTGGCGGTGGGTCAGATGAGCGCGTCACCGGCGCCCGCTTCCACAGATTCTCCGGGGCACGCGGTCACTGGATCGTCGGAAACGCCGTCAGCTGATGCTCGCGGGCTGGCCCGATCGGCCGACACCTTCGCCGTCGGCCAAGCTGAGCCGATCGCCGTACTCCGTGATCATCAGCTTGGACAACCGACCCATGCCCGGCTCTGGCCGGAGCCGTCTTGTGATTCTCCCGACGGAAGATCAGGCTGGGCCCATGACCGATGACAAGTTGTCAGGCGGCGACGGTGCCGGGGAAGTGTCCGCAGCTGACATGAGGGCTTCACACGCCGACCGGGACCAGGTCGTGGAGATCCTCCGCGATGCCGCGGGTGACGGTCGGCTGACGTCGGAGGAGCTCGACGAGCGCGTAGAGGCGGCGCTGAGCGCGCGCACCATCGGCGAACTGGCCGGGCTGACCCGCGATCTGCCGATCTCTCTTTCTCCCGCCGACTCGAGCACGCGGTCGACGGACGTGGTGGAGATCAACCAGCGTTTCGGCACCCTGCACCGGACCGGCTCCTGGGTGGTCCCGCGCCGGATGGACATCCGGATGGTCGGAGGTGACGTCAAACTCGACTTCACCGAGGCGGTGATCGGTCAGGACACCCTCGATATCGATGTCGATCTGAGCATCGGCGGAGATCTGGTGATCGTGACCAAGCCGGGCATCGTGGTGGCGACCGATGAACTGAACGTACGGGTGGGCGAGGTCAAGGTCCGCACGACCAGTGCCGGAGCGGATGTGCCCGTCGTGCTCCGGGTGAAGGTGACCGGCCGACTGCGCGGCGGTGACGTGGTGGTCAGGTACCCGAGGCGGACGCTCGCGCAGTGGATGCGCGGAGAAAGCCCAGTCTGAGACGCCGCACAGGCCACGGCTCCTCGCCACCTCCTGACCAGCAGCGTGCGCGCCGCGCCGGCGCATGTCGGCGGGGAGCGATGCCGGAAGGCCGGCTGCGGGAGAACTCTCCGGCTTGAAGCGGCGGGGAGGGGAAATGGAGCAGCGCCCGCGCCATTCCCGTCCCTCGCGAGTCAGAGAGGCCTCAGTCCCGGTCGGTGGCCCGGCCGGTGAGGTACTCCTGGAAGAAGGGCGCGACCTCGGCCACGGCGCGCTCCACGTACTTGGGCACGTCGTAGAAGTCCATGTGGGTGCCGCCGTCGACGACCACGAGCTTCTTGGGTCCGCGCACCCGGGAGTGCAACTCGGTGGTGTGCCAGAGCGAGCCCGCGTCACTGCCGGCCACCATGAGGACCGACTGGGTGAGCAGATCCTCCACCAGGTGGAAGGCGTCGAAAGCGAAGATCTTGGAGATGCGCACGTCCTCGACCTGTGCCGCCGGGTCCTCCAGGTGATGCGGTTCACCACCGCTCTCACCCTGGTGGGAGGCGTCGAAGGCGAGCGCGACAAAGCCCTGATCGGCCATCCTGCTCGCTTACAGGCCCGCGGTCTGCTCCTTCACGCCACCGCCGGGGTGGACGGTGACGATCGCAGCGTAACTGCCCTCGGGGTCGAAGTCCGCCGGAAGGTAGAGGTTGCCCGCCATGGTGATCGGGCCGTTGAGGAAGGTGACGGCGTCCACTGGTCGTTCCCAGCTGTCGTTGCGGTGAAGGGCCCGGCCGGTCGGGTCGAGCCCGTACGTCCGGGCTGCGCCGCTTTCGCCGGTGTGGGAGAGCCTGCTTGTCGGGGGTACCAGCAGTGCCCCCTTCACTCGGCGGAACGAACGCCACCAGTACGGCGCCGCAGGGCCGCCGAGCCAGGAACTCGGCTCCCGTTCCTTCTGCCGGCTGCTACGAAGCTGCTGGCCTTGCGGGGCAACTGCTACAATTCCCTCGTTGGCCTTCGGCGCTTCAGCGGGTGCGTCCGGAGGCTTTTTTCATGCCTCCAGACACATCCGCGCACATCGCGCCTCCCACCACCGGCTACCGTGCCCTGCTCCAGAACCGAGAGTTCGCCGGCTTGTACGCCGGCTTCACACTGACGGTCGCCGCAAGCACGTTGTCGGGCTTCGCGCTCGGCACGCTGGTCGACCACCAGACGAAATCCCCGTTCCTGACGGCCATAAGCATGTACGGCGCCACGTTCGCGACGGTGCTCGGTGCCCTGACGCTGATGTCGGCCGCGGACGCGAGCCGTCCTCGCCGGACCCTGGTCGCACTTCAGTGGGTGTCGCTGGTGGGTATCGCTGCCCAGGCGACGCCGGGCCTGCCGCTGTCGGTCCGGTTCGGTCTGCTCCTGGTGCTGGGCCTGTTCCAGTCCCTGGCGACCGGAGCGCGGATGGGGTTGCTCGCCGAGGTCGTGCCGGTCTCGGCGTATGTGCCTGCCCGTTCGCTCATGAACGTCACCTCGGGCGGCATGTCCGTGCTCGGCTACGCCATCGGGGCCGTACTGCTGCGGTATCTGAGCCCGCAAGGGGTCTTCGTCGTCGCAGCAGCCTTGACCGGCGTCGGGTTGGTCGTCGTCGCCACGGCAACCCGCGAACACTCGATCCGTACGACCCCTCGCCCCGGACTCCGTCAGACCTGGACAACGAACGTCGCGCTCTTCTCCCACCCCGGGCGGCGGGCGCTGCTGCTGAACCTGTGGGTCCCCAACGGCCTGATCGTAGGCTGCGAGGCTCTGTTCATCTCCTACGCCCCGGACCAGGCCGGCGCCCTCCTGGCGGCCGGATCTGCAGGCATGCTTCTCGGGGACCTGAGTGTCGGACGACTGCTCACCGCCGACCAGCGACGACGCTGCGCGTTCGCCCTGCGGCTGCTGCTCGCCGCGCCCTACCTGCTGTTCACCCTCCACCCGCCCCTGCTGGTGGTGACGGCCGCGGTGTTCATTGCCAGTGCGGGGTTCGCAGCCACCTTGCCGCTCCAGGAACGGCTTCTCGCGCTGACCCCCGACGCGGTGCGCGGACAGGTCCAGGGCGTCGAGTCCGCAGGCCGCATGACATGGCAGGGCATTGGCGCAGCGATCGCCGGCGGCATCGCACAACACCACTCCCCAGCGACGGCCATCGCCGTGCTGGCCGCGATCTCCGTCGCCATCACCGTCTTCTCCCGGCCGTTCGTGGTTCGCGCCCATGTGGTCCGGGTCGAGAAGGTCAGTGCATGAACACCACGGTTGGCAGCGGTCTGCGCCGGCGTCCAGAGCCCTGAGGTGCGGGGGCGGTGCCTGCTGGGCACCGCCCCCGCGCCGTTGTTCAGTGACGGCCGTCCGACCGCTTGCGGTGCAGGGTGAACTGCTCGAAGACGCTGAGCTCACCATGCGGCTTGTTGACGTTGTAGTACGTCACGTGCATCCGCGTGGTGTCACCCGGGAAGCGGCCGGGATCGACGGTGAAGGCCGCGAAGCCGTAGGGGTGGTCGACATCGCGCGTGCCCATCCAGATCGCCTCCTCCTTGGCGTACACCGAGGTGTGACCGCCGCCGGGGTTGCTGGTGACGGCGGTGATGACCTTCGCCGTGCCGTCCTTGAAGAACGACTGGTTGGTCGTGCCCGACACACCACCACCGCCGAGCACCATGTGCACGGTGCCCATCGAGGTGTCGATGTTGTCGGTCGCCTGGGAGACCGGGTTGGGAGTGAGCGTCTCACTGCCGGAGACGACAACGCGCACGGCGAGCGACCGCTCGTAGTTGTGCTCGTGGCCGCACACCACCAGGTCGACGCCGTACCGGTCGAAGAGCGGCCCGTAGTGCTGCCGCAGCCCGAGGTCGGCGCCGCTGGCGTCAGCGGAGCTGATCATGACCTGGTGCATGGCGACGACCACCCAGTCGATGTCCTTTGAGGCGCGGGCGGCGCGCAGCTCCTTCTCGAGGAATGCCAGCTGGCGGCCTCCGGAGTAGCCGCTGACGTAGTAGTCGCTGGCGTCCTGCAGGCAGTAGTCGTCGTTCTGCAGCGCGATCACGCGGACCGAGCCGGCAGTGAACGCGTACCACAGACCGGCCAGTTCGGGGTCGGTCTCGGTGGACGGCAGGGTGAAGTACGCCTGGTAGGCACCCATGCCGATCGGACCGTTGCCGGACTCGATCTCGTGGTTGCCGGCCGCGGGCATCCAGGGGCGGAATCGCGCCGAACGGAAGTTGTTCGCGAAGAAGTTGCCCCAGATACGCACCCGGTCGACATCCCGGTTGGCGTAGCACAGGTCGCCGTTGAGCAGGTGGAACAGCGGTGCGACCTGCTCGATGCCGGCAACGATGTCTTTGCTGGCGGGCGTGGAGTTGTTGTCGGTCACAACGCTGCCGTCGGCAGTCCAGGACACATGCGGTGCCGCCTGGTCGCCGAAGCTGGTGAAGGTCAGGGGCGCCCGGCCGCGGGGGGCGGTCCGGAAGCTGCCGCTGTCCGGCGTGGTGCCCTCGTGCGCGGCCAGGTAGATGTAGTCGGTGCCGGGCTTCAGCCGTGACAGCGACGCGTGATGAACGTACACGGTGCGCCCGGACTTGCCGTCGACGTACGTGCGGGTCTGTGCCTCGGCGCTGTTGCCCAGCCCGTGCTCCAGCGTCCCGTACATGACGCGCGGGCGCTGCACCGGACCGTCGGTGATCCAGGAGACCACGAGCGGATGGCGTCCCGGCCGCACACGCTTTACCAAAACTCTGTCTTGAAAGAGCACGGTCAAGCGCCGGTTCGGCGGCGCGCGGCGAGAATGCCCAGGCAGTGGGGGTCGAGGAGCTCTTTGGGCTTTGAAATCACGGATTTTCACGGTCCGTCAGGTCTTTACCGGTGAGCCGCCGACGCCACACCGAGGCTACAACCGGTCGGGGGACGCTCTTCACATACTGGGGGCTAGGGCGCCGTTCACCGTCCTGCCCGATGGCGGGGTCCGATCGGCAGCAAGGTGTGGGTGAACAGGTGGTCGGCCACGGTGTCGCCGAACGTGAGGGCGTCGGTGAGGTCCCAGTGATAGTGCACACGCAGCCATTGGCGGTTCCGCGCCGCGGAGCGTGGACGCTGCGGGCGGCTGTCTGCCCTCGGCCGACGACCTCGTGACCGAGTTCGAGGCGTGGATCCGGGCCAACCTGGAGCGGGACATCGGCGTGGCGGACGCGGCAGCCGCGCTGGGCACCACACGGCGCACGCTGGAGCGCCGTGTCCGGGACCGGTTGGGCCTTTCCCCGTACGCCTTGGTTCGGCGGCCACCCACTGATCCGTCGCGTCAACAACGCCTCAGGTCAATACAGTTAGGGCCTGTCCGGCGGATCTGCCGGACAGGTCCCAGTCCTGAGGAGGGCTCAGCGTTTGAGCGTGAAGGTGAAGTCGCCGGAGAGCTTGCCGCTCAGCCGGACTGCCGAAACGAGTTTCCCCTCCGTGATCAGTCTTTCGACCTCGGCCCGTGAAAGACCGCAACCTTCAGCGATCAGTCGCACCGGCCGGACAGGAATCCGCGCCGCAAAGCGGACCGAGACGTCGATCACCTCGCGGTCCAGGTGATCCGATCCGCCGGTGTCGAGGCGCCAGGCGTTGTCCCAGTCGAGAGCGATGTGATTACGGCGCCGCACGACCGGATCCTGGAGCAGCTCAGCTGTCAGGCCAAGGTCGTTGTCATGCAGCCGGTCCAGCAGTTCGGGTCGTACCGAGCGCACATTCATCCGTTCCAGGACCGTGAGCTTCGCAGTTTCCCCGCAAGAGGTACAGAGCGCGAGGAGCCAGGCGTCGATGAGCTTGTGGTTTGCGTTGACGCGAAATTTACCGCTTGCCCGGAAGCGCTCGGACGCGCACGTATGGCAACGGCGGAGAACGAGAGGCAGGCAGGTGGGCATGACCACCCAGTCTTCGAGCACAGAAGTACACCGATTCCAGTGAGAAGTCCGCAGCAAAAAGCAGCGCGGCGCACATGTGCGACGCGCGACAAATCAGCGCTTGGGAGGTCTCACAGGGTGTACAACGGCACGTCCTTGACTAGACGACTTGGTCCGGCAGCACGGTAACGGCGCACAGCGGCGCTGCTCCACTGGTTTTCGAGCGCCCCACCGCCAGTTTGACGACGGTGAACGGCGATCAACCTGACGCGGAGTCGGACGGGCCTCCGCGCTGTCGCGCGGGGCTCGCCTTGCGCCTCAGCCCGCCGAGCGGGTGACCGCGGCACCCTGGCGCAGGGCGCGGGGGATCTCGGCGACCTCGTCGACGGTTGCGATCAGTGCCGCGATGGTCGCCTGTGGCGCGTCGCTGTCGACCTCGACGGCGTAGGAGATGCCGGTCGACTCCCATCTGGAGGTGTCGAAGCCGCCCTCCGCCCGCACCCGGACACCTCGCAGTTCCACCCCGCCGGCCGCGGCCTCGCGGTAGAGGTCGTTGAGCACGCACGCCGCCACCGCCAGGTTCAGCACGTGGCCTCCGGTGAACGCCGACCGTACCCCGACGCCGCCGGGCGTCCATCGGTGCGGGAGCCGGACGTCGTCGCCGTCCTCCTTCAGAAACGACCCCGCACTTGCCACCACCGCGAATTGCTCATCCATGAACTGCCTCCCGTGGCCGCTTGCGTAGCTGCATCCCAACCCGGATCCGTCCACGCATCATGGCGCAACCCGGGGCGACAGGTGGGGACTTCGGATGCCGGTGTCCACCCCGGCACGATGCTCCTTGCGCTCACACCGCTGACCATCACTCTGCCGGGAGTTGCGATCACACGACCGGGGAAAAGGGTTGGACGGGCTGATCATCGGGCTTGTAGTGTCCGGGACACCGTGACCGAAGCGAGGAGGTGAGACCCATGAACGATCTATCGATGTGGGTGCTCCCCCTTCCCATCACGGCCGGGCGATTGACGTAGGTGTCGCCGGGGGCGCCTCGACAACAGGGCACTCCCGAAGGGCAACACCTATGTACTCTCTGCAGTTCACCGCAGAATCATCGGCAAACGGCATGGTCGAACGTGACTTCACCGTGGGCGAGATCCCCGGCGTCCTCTGGTCGCCGGCCTCCGGCGCCGGTCACGCACCCCTGGTGCTGATGGGGCACGGCGGCGGTACGCACAAGAAGGCCCCGGCCATGGCGGGCCGTGCCCACCTCCTCGTGACCGGCTGCGGCTTCCACGTCGCCGTCATCGATGCACCCGGTCACGGCGACCGGTCGCGCACGGCGCACGACGAGCAGGAGACCGCCGCGCTGTTCCGGGCGAGGGCGGCGGGCGAGCCGGAAGGCCCGATCGTCGTCCGTTACAACGCCCACCTGGCGGAGCTCGCCGTGCCGGAGTGGCGGGCGACCCTGGACGCTCTCCAGGAACTTCCGGAGATCGGCACCGATGGGCCGGTCGGCTACTTCGGCATCAACATGGGCACCGCGATCGGGGTGCCGTTTGTGGCAAGCGAACCCAGGATCACGGCCGCTGTCTTCGGTCAGCACTGGCCCGATGTCCTGGCCGAGAAGGCGAAGCAGATCACCATCCCGATCGAGTTCGACATGCAGTGGGATGACGAGCACATCCCGCGGGAGGCCGGTCTCGCACTGTTCGACGCCTTCGCCTCGAAGGAGAAGACGTTGCACGCCAACGCGGGCAGGCACAAGGAGTTGCCCAGGTTCGAGGCCGACAGCGCGGTCCGGTTCTTCGCCCGGCACTTCGGCCGAGCGGTCACGTCGCTGGCCTGACGTGTGCGGTTGCGGCGCATGGCTTGCCGGCCGGGCGCCGCGACCGCGGCCCCGGGTTGAGGCTGCGATGCCAAGCGTGGCGTGATGCACGCCGTCGACTTACGAGTGGCAGTCGCGAAGGATCTATGTCTGGTGCGAGTCCATGGACGCGGCCCGGGCCTTCCTTCGTCATGTTCTCGGTGGCTTCGACGGCCTCATCGACACCAACCACTTCGAGATCCTGCCGGCGAATCAGTTCCTCGCGGACCGGTACCCGGGATGGGATTGACGTCGCCAACCAAGCACGGACCTTCGGTAGAGCGTCTCAGGAAAACTAATCGGAGTTCTCCCAGACGAGAACTCCGGGACCATCCGGTGTCACCACTGGAACCCACGCCTCGTCGACCTCAGCGAGGCGGGACTCGTCGAGCACCAGCGCGGTGGGGAACAGATCTTCGCGGTTCGCCGACCCGTAGACATGGAACGCCACTGCAGCCCTGAGCCGATCCAGCAGGTCGGTCGGCCAGTCCAGCCGGCGTGCTACCCACCCTTTGAACTCTTCGACGAAGATCGCCTTGAGCTCCTCGTCCAGCGCCCGCCCGAGTACCGGGAGCAGGTAACCCTCCTGTGCGTACGGAATGCAGCGAAGGCCACCGCCTTGAACCTCGTAGACCACCCCTGTCGGCGCCGCCACGATGACGAACACCCACCCCTGACCGGAGCCCGTCCCGTCAGGATCGAGGGAGATGTACCGCTTGCCATCGACTCCGCCAGCCACGACCGGCAGCGTCGCACAGAACCAGACCAGGCGCACACCAGTGCCGTGTCAGGCAACGTTCGGCCTTGTCGACCCGGTGCCCCTACGGATGATCCGCAGCAGGCCCTGCCCCCTCGTCGTCATCGATCTCATGGATGCATACCGGTTCGGCCATGGCGTAACTCTCTGGCCCGAGCACGCCGGCTACGGGCCGTACCCGATGGGCCGCGGCCCCGAAGGCAGTTGCGACCGGGGCGGGCTCAGTCCCTCTGTTCGTCGGCCGGTTCCTTCAGCAGTCGGTTCAGTTCGTTCCCGGCGTCGTCGTAACCGGCGTCGCAGATCCGCTGAAGCTCGCGCAGGTCGCCGGTCGCGGCCGCACGTCGCGTGAGGAGGAACCCAGCTCGCATGGACCCCTCGTCCAGCAGTTCGCTCAGTTCCTCAAGGTCGCCGGCTGCGTCGGCGAGGTCGGCCAGCCGGTCCAGAGCGGATTCGTTGCCCTCGTCGGCCAGCTCGCGCAGGGTCTCCCGATCGATGTTCATGCTCACCATGACGTCATCGTGCAACCCTGCCCTTAGGGAAAGGTCAAGTGAGATGATGCCCAGGTGATCACCATCGGGCAGCTGGCCAGGTATGTCGGCGTGTCGACCAAGACCGTTCGCGTCTACCACGACAAGGGGCTCCTTCCCGAGCCCGACCGCGACGCGTCCGGCTACAGGCGGTACAACGCGAACGACGTCGTCGATCTGATCAAGATCCGCACCCTCGCTGAGGCCGGTGTTCCCCTGGCCCGGATCAGGGACCTGAGGTCAGCGATCGACGCAGAGTTCCAGCAGGCGCTACAGGAGATCGACGACGAGCTCACCGCCCGCATCCATGACCTGCGGGCGACGCAAGGGCGTCTGCGTCAGCTCGCCGCCGGGAACCTCGCACCGCTGCCCGCCGCGGTCGGTACCTATCTGGAGCGCCTGGTCCACTGGGGATTCACCCCTCGGTGGGTAGATCTGCAACGCGACCTGTGGATTCTCGTGTTCGCCACCCAACCAGACCAAGCGATCACGCTGTTTCAGGAGCAAGCGGAGATGGTGGCCGAACCCGTGCTGCGGCAGTTCTTCCTTGACTACGACCGCGCTTACGACCTCGACGCCGACGATCCCCGCATCGACGACCTCGCCCGCCGGATCGCCGATGCGACCCGAGAACGCTACGGCGCCAACTATCGGCCCGAGCTGGATGCAGCATCCCAGATCCCTGCCCTGATTCAGGGCACGGTCAATGCCGCGTCCCCAGCATGGCGGCGGATCGACCTGCTCATCCGCGCACAACTGGACGCGTGACTCGACGTCACGGGCACATGGTTCCGGCTGTGCGCGGTGAACAGCCAGCGCGCAGCGACCTTCAGGGCGAACGGTGCCTGATGCGGCACTGGATCCATAAGAGCAGCTCCAGGGGCCGTTCAGTCGTGTGTGGCGGCAGCATGCGCTCCGCCGGGCTTCACGATGGTTCGTCCAGAGCCTGCTCCAGGCTCAGCTGGGACCGGCCGGGACCCGACTGCCCGGCATCGATCGACCCGGCCCGAGCTGCGGTGGTGCCCGTGTGGCCACGGTGGCCGTTGCGGGTGTTCACCGGCCAAGTACGCGCGGCACAGGCCCCGTTGGGGAGCCGCCGTCGCTTCTCGACCACCAGGGTGAGCACAACCGGCCGTGACTCACCGGGCCGCGGCGTGCACCCCGCGAGATTTCACTGGAACAGCCTTGTAGAGAAAACAACAGCGTTCTAGTCTCTTCTCAAGGCACCAAGGGGGAGGGCGAGATGGGAACGGGTTCGACCCAGGCCGACACGCGGATGATGGGGATCGTGCACGGCGCGCTGCGCCGCGACCTGGACCGCGTACGTGCGGTCCTGACATCCGAGCCGTATCCGGAGCACGAGCGGCGGCGCGCGCTCGGAGAACACGTCGTGTGGATGATGGAGTTCCTGCACGCGCACCACACCGGCGAGGACGAGGGCCTGTGGCCGCTGGTGCGCGAGCGCGACCCGGCTGCGGGGCCGCTCCTCGACTCGCTGGATGCGGACCACCGCCGGATCACCCCGGTGGCTGTGGCCCTGACGGCCGCCGGCCGGCGGTACGCGAGCACGGCAACCGACGAGGTGCGCGTCGAACTCCTCGCGGCACTGGACACGTTGACGGGCGTGTTGGTGCCGCATCTGGAACGCGAGGTCGATGAGGCCATGCCGGTCGTGGCGGCGGCCCTCACGAATGTCGAATGGGACGCCTGGGACCAGAAGTACAACGTGAAGCCCAAGTCCCTGAAGCAGCTCGGGATGGAGGGGCACTGGCTGCTCGACGGCATCGACCCCGAGGGCTGCCAGATCGTGGTCCATCTGGTGCCCCCGGTGCCACGGTTCATACTGCTGCGCGGTTTCGCCCGCGCCTACCAGCGTCGGACCGCGGCATGGTGGCAGCCGCAGACCCCCGCGCAGAGCGTGGTCCAGCACTGATGGCATCTGGAGAGGCGCCGCACGCCCGACGTCAGTACCGGTCACCGCGACGCGAGCAGCAGGCCGGGGAGACGAGGGCCGCGGTGCTCGCCGCGGCCGTCCGGCTGTTCGGGGAGCGGGGCTGGGCGGCGACGGGGATGCGTGAGGTCGCCCGGGAGGCGGGCGTGTCGGTCGAGACGGTGTACGCGGGGTTCCGGTCGAAGAGCGATCTGCTGGCGGCGGCGCTCGACGTCGCCGTGGTCGGCGACGCGGAACCGCAAGCGCTCGCTGAACGACCGGAGTTCGTCCTGCTCGGATCCGGGACACGGCAGGAGCGGATCGCGGCCGCCGCCCGGCTGGTCACCGTCATCCACCAGCGCACCGCGGGTATGCATCTCGCGCTCCGCGAGGCGGCGGCCTCGAACAGCGACTTGGCTGCGAAGTTGCGGGACGACCAGCACCGCCGGCGGATCAGCATCGAGCAAGGCATCACCTATGTCACAGGTCGTGCCGTGACCCGCGAGGAACTCGACGGGCTGTGGGCCGTCCTCGCCGTCGAGGTCTACCAGTTGCTCACCGACATCTCCGGCTGGACACCGCAGCAGTACGAAGAGTGGGCGGCCGGTGTCATCGACCGGCTGCTCGACGCATGACACCCACGGATGCGATCTCGAGGGGGAGAGAGAATTGGTCAGCAAAGAGAGTCGGAGCGTCGCCCCGACATGTCGTACCGAGGTGATTGTCGACGCGTCGGTCGAGGCCGTGTGGCGCGTCGTCGCAGACATCACTCGGACCAGTGAATGGAGCCATGAATGCCACCGGATCACGTGGCTCCGCGGCGCGACCACGGCGGCGCCCGGCGCGCGGTTCCGTGGGCACAACCGATCAGGCCGACTGCGGTGGAGCCGGGACTGCGAGATCGTGGCCGTCGAGGCACCCCACCGGATCACCTGGCGCACCATCGCCACCACGGTGTTCCCCGACAGCACCGACTGGACCATCGAACTGGAGCCGGTCGGCACCAGGACACGGGTAGTGCAGACCTACCAGATGAGGGACACGCCTCGCTGGTTCCGGTGGATCGCGGGGGTCATGGTGCCGATGCATCTCGACCGCGGCGACGCCCTCGCCGACGATCTGCGTCGGATCGGTACCATCGCGGCCCGCGACGCGGAGGGCGCCGCGGCGCGACAATGACATTGAGCGTTGAGGGGCAGAGGTGACGACACCGCGGGCGAATGTCAGGCGCGTCGACGAGCAGACCGGTGAGCGGTTGTGGGCCGTCGACGCACCCCGCCCCGTCGCCGTTCTTCACGCCGGAGCCCGCTCCGCATGCGGCCATCGCTTCGAACGCCCTGAGGCGGTGGCCGCATGAGCGCTCTCGCCGCCCAGGCCATCAGCACTAGGCGGCTGGACCTGTTGCCGCTGGACGTCGAGCACGCCGAGGAAATGGCGGCGGTGCTGTCCGATCCGGCCCTGCACGCCTTCATCGGCGGCACTCCGCACACGCCGCAAGCCCTGCGCAAGCGCTACCAGCGCCTGACGGCAGGCTCGCCCGATCCGGACGTCTCATGGCTGAACTGGGTGATCCGGCTCCGTGACGAGTCCTGCCTGACGGGCACGGTGCAGGCGACGGTCGACTCCTCCGGCGACGAGACCGTCGCCGAGATCGCCTGGGTGGTGGGGGTTCCGTGGCAAGGGCGGGGCATCGCCACCGAGGCAACGAGAGGACTCGTCGACTGGCTCAGCCGGCAGCCGGTGGAGACCGTCATGGCCCACATCCACCCCGGTCATGGGGCATCGTCCGCAGTCGCCGCTGCCGCCGGACTCACGCCGACCGACGAATGGCACGACGGCGAGATCCGATGGCGCCTGAGTATCAGGCGATGACGATCCCCAGGTTTTCGCTGTCCTGCAGCTGAGCGGGCGGAACACCCACTCACGGTGCCGGCGGGCGGGATGGGGCTCATCGCCGCGGCGATGACCTGGTGCAGCCGCTTCACCAGGCCGTTCCCGTTCTGCTCCGGCAACTGCGGCCGAGTGGAACGCACAGCCTGGGAGGGGCAGGTTGTACCCATGGGGTCGCTCTTCCGTTCATCTGGCCCCTCGGCGGCCGGCGGTCATAGCAGGACCCTCTTCAGGGTCGCGCAGGGTGTGCAGTTCATGGTCATACTGATCGCCGTGGGCATCGAGCTCTCGCCCGCACACGCGGTCTATACCGGTCCTGTCCTCGCCGCAATGCCGGCCTTGGCTTCGCTGGTGATGGGTCCGAGAGGCACCATCCTGGCAGCGGTCGGAGCTCTGGCCGTCACCGCGCTCACGGCCGCTCTGCACCACACCTGGGGTGGCCTCGTCTACAGCAATCTCCTGGCCGCCCTTCTGGTGTCGATCGCCAGTGTCACCATGAGCAGTCTCATGCGTACGCGGAGGCAGGCCGAGTTCGACCAGGTTCGCCGGATCGCCGCCGCAATCCAACGGGTTCTCCTGCGACCGGTACCGGCCCGGGTGGGGCCGGTGCGGATGGCGTGCATGTACCTCGCGGCGGAGACGGGAGCGCAGATCGGCGGCGATTTCTACGAGGCTGTGCCGACCCGGTACGGCGTGCGGGTGATCATGGGGGATGTCCGTGGCAAGGGGCTGCCCGCAGTGCGCTCGGCCGCAGCGGTGCTGGGGGCGTTCCGGGAGGCCGCGCACTATGAGGGTGAGCTGGAAGAGGTGATGAACCACTGCGCGGCGGCGCTCAACCGGGAGTGTGCGATGCATTGTGTGTGCGATGAGAACGGTGACGAGGAGCGGCTCGGTGAGGGGAGGGAGGAGGACGAGGCGGAGGAGTTCGCCACCGCGCTCGTGGTCCAGGTCGGTGACGAATTCGTCGTCCAAGTGGTCAATCGCGGCCATCCGCCTCCGCTACTGCTGCGCGGGGGGAAGATGCAGCACCTGACGCCCACCTCGCCCCTGCCGCCGTTGGGCATGGAAGGCCTGATGACTGAACCTCCGGTCAAGGTCGAGAGCTATTCCTTCCGACCCGGCGACCGTCTGCTGCTGCACACCGACGGCGTGATCGAAGCCCGCAACCCTGACAACGATTTCTTCCCTCTGCCCGAGGCTGTGGAGGCGGCGGCGGCCGCCTGCACCCCGCCGGAACTCCTCCAGCACCTGCACCTGGGACTGATCCGCCACACCGAGGGCTCTCTGGCGGACGATGTGGCGATGCTCGTCGTTGATCGGCTGGACGAGGAAGCAAGCGAACCGGTGGTTGGTCGAGCGGTCGGTGCCACTACCGGTCAAAGACGGCATTGAGCACTTTCCGCAACCCGGTCGCCCCTGGCTTCCGCGGGCGTCGACTTCAGCGCTCCGGCGGTGCCGTGGTCTCCGAACCGGCGGTGGGGGGTTCGGACTCCTGTCCGGGCAGCGCCTCCCAGTGGACCCGGCGCGCCCGCAGGTCGGCACGGATACACCGGGCGAGCCTTGTGGTGTCGTAGCCGTTCAGCGAGGCGCCGATGGCAGCGCCGACCATGAAGGGCGCCAGCGTGGGAATCCGGCGGACGGCGAGACGGACAAGTCGCCGGCGGAGCTCCCGTTTCACTCGAACGCTGAGCATGAGACTGACCGCGGAGGCAGCTTTCGTGACGTTCAGGCCGCGCCCCTCGGTCCACTCCGCGAGATACAGCGCGGCCCGCTGCCGTGACGTGCCAGGCGCAGGCAGGCCGTACACCTCGTGAAGTTCGGCGATGAGTTTGAACTCGACGGCTGTCGTCCCGAGGATGCCCGCGGCCAGCTCGGCGGGCATCGCCGGCGGAGTGGGCAGGGCCGCGGCCGATCCCACGCCGGCTCCCACGGCCTCGGAACCGTGCACCGCCCCGGTGACGAGGTGATCGGCGATCTCCTCCGGGCCCTGGCCGGGGAAGTGCCGACGCAATGTGTTCAGATCGCGGACCTGGACATGCGAAGCCGCCTCGATCAGCTGCTCCGCTAGAGAGGGCGAGGCCAGCGACTCCTCATGGGCCCGCGTCTCGGGCGACATAGAGCACCCTCCAATTCCCGGCGGCACCGTTCCGTCGACCGAGCCCGTGACCGCCGGTAGTCCAGTGGTTCGTGCTACGTGACAGACCAGGCCGAGCAATTGCCGTCCTTCGTAGCCGAGTGCCCCGTCCAGCGCCGATGGAGCAGGATCCGATGGATCGCTCCGAGCGGGCGGCTGCCTGCAACCCTTCGACCCGGGACACGCCGGCGGGGCCGGTCCCGGGAGAACCGGCCCCGCCGTCTGCAGGCCGCGATGCGCGCGGATGCGCCTGGACTGTCGTCGGTCGTCGTCCCAGTCGTTGTCGTCGTAGAGGGCGCAGGGCCGGGTGACGCAGCCGATCGGCAGGAAACCCCAGCCGAGGTTGGAGTCGCGGACTACCGCGGCCTGGCCGTCGCGGGTGGTGAAGCGGTACATGACCGTGCCGGACGGGGAGCCCGCGGGATCCGCCCAGTGTCCGCCGTTGGAGGTGAAGTCGGTGCCGCTTCGGCCGGTCGGTGCGCCCCGCGTCGTCAGCAGAACCAGCCGTCCTGAACCCAGCCATGGCGGTTGATGTCGCCGTAGGCGAAGCCGTATGCCCAGCCGCTCTGCTTGCTCTCCACGAGGAAGATCTGGCCCTTGTAGAGGGTGCCCATCCAGGCGCCGCCCGGGTCGGTGCGGACGTACAGGTCGTTGGCGCACACGGTCTCTCGGACGCCGACAGTGCCGGGGGAGTAGGCGAGTGCCGGCCCGGCGCCGAGCAGGAGTACGGCGCTGACCGCGGCGGCGACGGCGGCCGCACGGCCGGAACGGAATACGGACATCGGGATCCTTTCAGTGCTGTTGTGTGGGGGAAACCGGTGGCCGGATCACCAGGAGTTGTAGCCGCCGATGCACTCGATGCGCACGTAACCCCAGTCGTTGGGGCCGTAGTCGAAGGTGGCCGCCCAGCCGTTGTAGACCGGGTGCACGCCCTGGGTGTGGCCGACCTTGTTGCCGTACGTGAGGGTGCGCAGGAAACCGGTGGGGCCGGAGGCGCTGTTGTAGTTGGCGTAGAAGCTGGCCGTCTGGCACACGATGACCGCGTGCTGTGGCGGGACGTCGGCCCTGGCCGCGGACTGCTGCAGGGCGACCACCGCGACGGCGGCGGCCGCCACCGTCAGGGCCTTGTTGAGGGACTTCATGAGGCATCAACTCCACTGAGAGCAGGTGCTGATTGACGCGTTCGAACGGTGAGGGGTCACACGGTGCCGCTCTCCCACCACCAGGAGCCGGAGCCGTAGGAGGGGTACTGGACGCGGCTGTCCACGTGCTGCCAGGAATGGGTGTAGGCCTCGAGGCCGGAGAACCCGCAGGTCTCGGCGATCCGGTAGACCTGAAGGGTCGTGTGGCCGGCGACCACGATGTCCGCGGCGTCGCCGTATACGTGCATGCTGTTGGACGCGCCGCCCACCGAGGCGTTGTAGGAGACGCTGCGGAAGCCCGAGTTGATCGTGATCGCGCTGTTGCCCGCCTTCTTGCGCACGGCCTCGAGCTTGTACATCAACCGGCGGATGTTCTCCTTGACCTCGGTGGAGCCCACCTTGCCGCCACCGAAGCCGGAACCGTCGTGCGAGTAGAACTCGCTCCACTCGAAGTGCGCGGTGGAGCCGTCACTGCTCTCGAGGCTGTTGAGCACGCCTTGGGTCTGCGGGCCGACGACGCCGTCCGCCGTCAGGCCGTACGCGGACTGGAACCGCCTGACCGCACTGTCCGTGGCCGGGCCGAAGGCGCCGTCCCAGGCGATGTAGGTCTGCTGGGCGCTGGATGCGGCCCAGCCGCCGACACGGATCTGCAGTTCCTTCACATCGGCGCCGGTGGTGCCCTGTTGGACGGTCCGGGTCCACGTGTAGGCCGAGGCGCGGGACGCCGATCCGAGGTTGATGGCCGCCGCCGTACCGACCGCGGCCGTCAGGCCCAGGGCACCGCGGAGCATGCTGCGCCGGTCCATGCCGCGTCGGGCGTTTGCTGCAGGGTTCATGAGCGTTCACTCCTCGATGGGAAAAGTCCTGGCTGCAAGGGACTGTGCTGACTTTCGCGAGGGGCCTGACCAGGTCAGGCGACAAGTGCCTGCCAGGTGTTGGATCCGACGATGCCGTCGACGGTGAGGCCGTGCGCGGACTGGAAGGAGCGCACCGCGCTGTCGGTGGCCGGACCGAAGCTGCCGTCCACGGTGAGCGAGGCACCGTGCGCGTTGAGCTGGCTCTGCACCGCTTGGACCGCGGGCCCGGTGGCGCCCTTCTGCACGGTGGTGATCAGCGCCTGCCAGGTGTTGGATCCGACGATGCCGTCGGCGGTCAGGCCGTGGGCGGACTGGAAGGAGCGCACCGCGCTGTCGGTGGCCGGACCGAAGCTGCCGTCCACGGTGAGTGAGGCACCGTGGGCGTCGAGCAGGTACTGCACGGTCTTGACGCGTTCGCCCGTGGCGCCCTGCTGTACGGTGGGCCAGTTGGTGGTCGGCGGCGGCGTGTATCCGCCGCCCCGGGCAAAGGCCTGCAGGTCGGCGGAGGTGCCGTTGAAGGTGTCCTGGTCACCGGGGAAGATGCCGGAGTCGGCGTACTGCCAGATGGTCTGGCTCGACCAGCCGGCCGGCAGCGTGCCCGGGCTGCTGGAATAGCGGGCGATCCACAAGGGATTGGTGGCGCCGAAGCTGCTGTTGTTGCCGGTGCAGGTGGTCCACCAGTCGGTGGTGGTGTAGATCGTGGGATAGCGCCCGGTCTTGGCGTGGACCTCGTTGCTGAAGGCCCGGATCCAGGAGACCATCGCGCTCTGGCTCAGCCCGTAGCACGAGGACCCGTACGGGTTGTATTCGATGTCCAGCGCCGGGGGCAGGGTCTTGCCGTCGGCGGACCAGGTTCCGCCGTGGCTGGTGAACCAGTCGGCCTGCGCCACGCCGCTGGAGTTGTTGGGCAACGCGAAGTGATAGGCGCCGCGCACCAGTCCGGCGTTGTACGAGCCGTTGTACTGCTGGGAGAAGGAGGGGCTGGTGTAGGTGGTTCCCTCGGTGGCCTTGACGTAGGCGAACGCTCCGCCGTTGCTCTTGACAGCCCCCCAGTCCACCGTTCCCTGGTAGGAGCTCACGTCGAGACCGGCGGGTCCGGTGCTCACGGATGCGGCGAGGGTCGTGGCGTGCGGGACACCTCTGCCGAGCCGCTGCAGCCCGGATCCGGCGTAGTCCTGTTCCGGATGCGTCATGGCCGTGGGGACCGAGCCCGGCACGGTCTTCGCGGAGGCGACGCCGGGCAGGGAGACCAACAGGCACAAGGAGGCGGCGAGCGGTCCCACGACTGTATGACGCAGACGCAGGCCTGCACGGGGTCTGAGCCGGGACGTGGTGGCTGCGGGCATGTGTCCCTCCAGGTTTCAGGTCCGACGATCGGTGTGGCGGGTGCCGTGGCGCGCTCTGCGACGGGGGGCGTTCCGCGGCGGGGCCGGCGGCCTTGTTGCAGGGGTGCGTGGGTGCTCGATCGCCGCAAGGTGCTGCGGTACTGCGCAGTTGGGCGGTACGTGAGGGTCTGAGGCTGAAGCGGTGCCGCGGTAGCGAGGGGACGCGTGTTCCTCTCCGTGGTGTTGTGTTGCGCTCATGACAGCTCATGGAGGGACTACGCGGGTAGAGCTCGGCAGTGAATTTCTTGTTAAGGCCTCTGTGGCGCCCAACAGGTGTGGAAGCGAGGGGAGTTGTTCCCTCGTCACCGGGCCGCTCATACGGATGCCACAGCCACCGGCGGCGGGGAACTCGGCTGGTCCGGCGCCAACTTTGGCCACTGATTTGGCCACTGACCAGCAGAAGCGATTGCCCCAGCACCATCAACACTCACACGGGCCACACGTCTCGCGCGTGTCGTGTATTGGCACTAGCTACGCCGACCCAGGCAGCGGAGCGTCATGCTGCGCTGGGACGTTGACGCGGGCGAGTTACCTTGATTCACGCCCGACGCATCAGAGCGATTGTGGTCTGACGTTCCTCTTGAGCGATGTCTATTCCTCCACATGAGCGTCAGCGTTCCGGCGCCCCCGACCGGGGGCGCTCGGACACGCGCATGCCGCAGTTGCGTGACGCCGTCGGCCGCTGGGCCGTGGTCACGGTGCGTCGGCGGTCGTGATCCGGTAGCGGTGGACGGGAGGAAGGCCGGTCAGCAGGCCGGGCCGGACGGTGTCGATGACGTGGGCGCTCGGGGTGAACAGGGGCTGGGCGAGGCCGGGCAGGTCGGTGGGCTCGTGCCATTCCCATCGGTGGATCAGGTGCGGTTCGGTGACGGTGGGTTCGCCGGTGAAGGTGGTGACGGTGACGGCGGCCGTGAGGCGGGGGACGCCGTCGGTGGAGTCCATGAGGAAGGCCTGCAGCCGTGCCTCGGACGGGTCGGCCTTTAGACCCGTCTCCTCCTCCAGCTCCCGCACGGCCGTATCGAGGCAGTGCTCGTCGGCCGCGTTCTTGCCGCCTGGCAGCTCCCAGGCGCCGCGGGTCGAGTAGCCCAGCAGGATCCGCCCTACGGAGTCGGTGACGACGACGCCGACACCGCTGAGGGCGTGTGGGCTGGGCCGCCTGGTCTCGGCGCAGGCCACCTGAGGCGGGGCGGGGGAGGAGTGCCGAAGAACGATGAGGGCAAGACCGTCCGCGTCGTATCGGTCCGCAACCGACCAGTCCGCACACAGCAGTTCGAGTTCGTCCTCGTCAAGAGCGATGTCTCGCTTGTCCTTCGGTACGGCGTCGGCGACGGGCGTGATGACGCAGAGAGCACCGCCGGGGCGCAGCCGCTCGCGCACGCGGTTCATGACACGGGTGCGGTCGCGGATGAAGGCCCAGCTGAGGCGGAAGGTGATCAAGTCGTAGGCCGCATGGGGCAGGCTGTCGAGACTGTCCCGTTCGATGTCGAACAGCCGGTACGTCACCGCGGCGGAGGGGTCCCGTGCTTCTGCGACGGTGAGTGAGGAGGGTGCGTAGTCGACGGCGTCGACCTGATAGCCGAGGTGGGCGAGGTGGCGGGCGAGTGCGCCCAGCCCGCAGCCGATGTCGAGGGCGAGGCCGTCCTGCGGGGGCGGGGTGTGCTCTGCGAGCAGGCGTCGCTCGGCGTCACCGAGGTCGCGGAAGGTGTTGCCGCCGGCGTAGTGAGCGTCCCACTCGCCGGGCGTTGTGTATCCCACCGGTAAGGCTCCTTGTCTGGCCCAGGGGTGATCAGGGGAAGGTGTGGGTGCGCAGGGCGCGCGGGGTGTTTTCGATGAGTTCCAGGTGGGCTGTGCTTCTCGTGCGGTGTGGCGACGGGGAGCGTGCCGGATCGCGGTATCGGTGGCGGCTGCCGTGCTGTCACAGAGCGGTGCGCTATCCGGTCGAGGGTGCAAAAGGTGCAAATCGATTCGGTTCGATACCTGCACCTGCTTCCGGAACCGAGCGCGGAGACGAGGCACGTGTTGCCGCAGGTGTTCGCCTCGCCGTGATTCTGGTGGCCGCAGTCGTCTGCGGCTCGGCTGCCCGTACCTCATATCACTCCTTTCCCTCGCCTGAGTGAGGAGGGCAGTCCGATGACCACGACCAGCATCGACAATGTGACGCTTGGTGACCGTAGGGACACGGGTGAGACGTCCGAGTCGGTTGTCGCGATGATCGACGAGCAAGGGACGGTGGTCGCGTGGACGCAGGCCGCCCAGCAGCTGCTCGGCTACTCCGCCGGGGACGTGGTGGGCCGGTCTGTGGCACTTGTACTGCCCCGCCCCGGGGGAGCGCCGACGACATCGGCGTTCGTCGGGCGATGTCGTGCCCGACATGGCTGGTCGGGCACGACGGCGGTGCGCCACCGGGACGGCCGCATGATCAACGTCAGCCTCAGGGTCTCGATGCTGCGGGGGCGGGACGAGGCAGTGCGGTGGCTCATGACCGTGGCCTGCGTCGATACGCCGCTCAGGGCAGCGGGGAACGGATCGGTGCGGGAGTCGCTTCTTGCCCGTGTGCCGATCGGCATCGTCGTTCGTGACCTGGAGCTGCGCTGTGCCTGGGTGAACGACGTCGTGGAGAGCCATGAAGGTGTTTCGCGCGACCGGCTGCTCGGTCGTCGATTCACCGATGCGCTGCCCGGTCTCAAGGCCGGAGCGCTCGAGGTGATGATGCGGCAGGTGCTGGAGAGCGGCGCCACCGGGGTTCACGAGTACCGGACGTGGCCGATGACGGGCCCGCGTCGGGAGCACACATTCGCGGCTTCGTTCGTCCGTCTCCAAGGAGCCGACGGCCAAGCACTGGGCGTATGCGCTGTCAGCGTCGATGTCACTGCGAGAAGGCGGGCCGTCGAGCGTCTCGTCCTCCTCGGCGAGGCCGGTACGCGCCGGGGCGGCACCCCTGATGTGATGCAGATCAGCCAGCAGTTGGCGGAGCTTGCCGTGCCCCTGTTCGCCGACTTCGCGGCCGTCGACCTGGAGCAGTCGGTCCCGTTCGGCGAGGGGCGCCAGGTCCGCCCCGGTCCGATGGGCGAGCGCCTCCCGGTGTTCCGGCGTGCCGGTGTGGCCTCGATCCACCAAGGGGTCTCCGAATCCCCGTGGATGCGTGGTGAGCAGGTCCTCGTGCCGTCCGCTCCACCCTTCACCGATGTCCTGCGCACGGGGCGGTCCCACCTGGTGCCGATCCTGGACACCGTTCCCGGCACGTGGATCGACCGGGACCCGGCGCGCGCGCAGAAGATCCATGAGAACGGCATGCACTCCCTGATGGTCGTACCCATCCGGGTGCGGGGTGCCCTGCTGGGCGTGGCGCTGTTCATCCGCACCCAGAACCCGGTTCCGTTCCAGGACGTCGATCTCCTACTGGCCGAAGAACTCGTCAGTCGCGCCGCGCGCTCGTTGGACAACGCCTGCCAGGACGCCCGTGAACGCAGGGCGGCCCTCGCGCTCCAACGCATGCTGCTGCCGCACCACTTGATGGGCGGTACGGCGGTCGAGGCGGCCGCGCGCTACCGGCCCGCCGACCTGCGGCACGGTGTCGGAGGCGACTGGTTCGATGTGATCCCGCTGTCGGGTGCCCGGGTGGCGCTCGTCGTCGGCGATGTGGTCGGCCACGGTCTCCACGCCGCCGCGACCATGGGCCGGCTCCGCACCGCAGTCCGCACGCTCGCCGACATGGAACTGCCCCCCGACGAACTGCTGACCCGTCTCGACGACACGGTCCAGCGACTGGCCGAGGAAGACACCGACGCCCCGGACCGGACGTCCGCGCAGGCAGGCGCCACCTGCCTGTACGCCGTCTACGACCCGGTCACCCGGAAGTGCGCCATGGCACGGGCCGGGCACCCCCCGCCCGTGATCGTCGATCCGGAGGGCCGCGCGGTCTTCCCCGACCTTCCCAGCGGAACACCACTGGGCATCGGCCTGGGCGGTGAGTTCGAGGCCGTGGAGCTGGAACTGCCCGAGGGAAGTCTGCTGGCCCTGTACACCGACGGCCTGATCGAGACCGGCGGCAACGACATCGACGCGGGGATGCGCCGTCTGGAGACCGCCCTGTCGCAGCCGGGTCGCTCCCTGGAAGAGCTCTGCACCCGCGTGACGGAGACCCTTCCGAGGCAGGCGCCGTGCGACGACGGCACCCTGCTCCTGGTCCGGACCCGCTCACTCGGCACGAACCAGGTCGCCTCATGGATGCTGCCGGGTGACCAGGCCTCCGTCCGCAGTGCCCGGCACTTGGCGGCCCGCCAGCTGACCGAATGGGGTCTGGACGGTCTCGAGGACGCCACGAATCTGATCATCAGTGAACTGGTCGGCAACGCCGTCCGCCACAGCACCGGTCCCATCGGTCTGCGTCTGATCCAGCATGAAGCCCTGACCTGCGAAGTGTTCGATACGAGCGCCCGCTGCCCGAGTCTGCGCAGCGCACGCACCGTCGACGAGAGCGGCCGCGGTCTCTTCCTGGTGGCCCAGCTGTCCCGCAGGTGGGGATTCCGCTCCGTACCCGGCGGCAAGGTGGTCTGGGCCGAGGAGGACCTGGCCGGCACACCCCCGACCGAACCGGCCCCCGGCACGCCGTCCGCATTCGAGGAGCGAACGGTCCACGCCTCTCTGTCGTGATCGCACACAGCCGTGCGACGGCCCTCTCCAGGTCCCTGACGAAGGAGTCCAGCCACGGATCCGACACGGCGCCGAGCGGGGCGGGGGCCATGTGGCCTCGTCCGACCCGAAGCGTCGCTGCGGCCCGGGTCCGACGTGCATCGCGGCACCCGCTCTGCGTACCTACCCGGCCGGCTTGGTCGCCGCGATGCGCTCCACGGTGCCGGCCTTGAGCCGTTGGGACTCCACGACCTCTAGACCGGCGGCTTCGACGAGCGGACGCTGACGGCGGGTGAAGTGCTCGCCGGCGGCGCGGATCGTGATCTGCTCCAGCAGCCACTGGACGGCGTAGAGAGGCGGCCAACTGCTGCCGATGTGATCGAGCAGCAGAAGGGTGCCCCCGGGCTTGAGCACGCGGGCCATCTCACCGACCGCCCTGGCCGGATCGGGGATGGTGCACAGCGAGAGCGCACAGACGACCGTGTCGAATGTGCCGGCCTCGAAGGGAAGCGCTTCCGCGTTGCCCTCACGGAGTTCGGCGTCGACACCAAGATCGGCTGCGCGCTGAGAGGCAATGGCCAGCATGGCCGGGCTCAGCTCGATCCCTGTGATGTGCGCGTCGGCCGGATAGAAGGGGAGGTTGCGGCCGGTCCCAATGGCCACCTCGAGGACGCGGCCGTGCGCGCGGGAGCCGATCCACTCCCGGCCACCGCCGAACTGGATGCGTTCGAAGAAGGCGATCTGCTTGTCGTAGACGGGCGCGGCCTTGTCCCAGACCCTGCGCTGCCTGGCGGCGGGGGTCTCAGATGCCTTGGGGTTGGTTCCGCCGCTGGTCATCGGGGCGATTTCTCCTCTGCTGCGGGGCTGGGAAGGGAACAGTGCACATCGCACGCGACAGCGGCTGTGATCACACCCATGACGGCCTGGCGAACACGTGCGGCTGCCAGGGCGGGCTCGGGCTGACCCGCGTCGAGCCACGCGATGATCGCCTCGATCGCGAGAACCGGAGCCAGTTGCGCCGCCCACCGGGCCACGGCCCGGTCGGGAACGAACGCGGAGACCTGTTCCAGGACGGCGGCGGTGGTGTCGGCGCGGAAGTCCTGGATGCGCTCCTTGAACTCCGGTTCGCGCAGGGCGTGTTGGAACAGGAGGCGAAATCCCGCCGGTGACTCGGCCGCGGCGGCCAGCAGTCCGTCGACGCTGGCGTCGCCGAAGCCGCCGACCGGCTCGCCAACGTGTGCGTCCAGGCGGTCGCACATGCGGTCCGGCACCCCCTGGTACAGGTCGGTCTTGGAGTCGAAATGCCGGTAGAGGATCGACCGGGTGATGCCTGCCTGTGCCGCGATGTCGTCCAGGCTCGTCGCTGCGAACCCGGACCGGGCGAACGCCTCCGCCGCTGCCGCGAGGATCTGCTCGCGGCGCTCGGCCCGAGGCAGCCGCTGCACCGGCCTGGGCTTCCGCGGGTCGGACACGCCGGCGCTCCTTCACTCCTGGTTGGCGACTCGGGAATGTACTACCGCAGGTCTACAAGAGGGAACCTCCGGCCCTCCGGGCCGAAGCCGAGCGGATCAAGGACGCCGAAGCCCCGCGGACCCCTACCCGCCCGCAGCCGTGCGGGATCGGGCTCAGGAGGCCATGCCGGCGAGCTTCGCCGGATTCATGATCCACATCAGCTGGTCGATGCCTTCATCAGTGACGTTCACCGTCATGACGGCGATCACGTTCCCCTCGCTGGACAGGCGCATCGCAGCCTGGCCGTTGACCGTCACCGGCTCCACCGTGACCCCGACCCAGAAGCGGTCGGCGAACGCGTGGTAATACCGCGCCACACGATGACGGCCTTCGACGGGGAACTTCGACGCACGAACGGCGCCTCCACCGTCGGAGTACGAGACGACGTCCTGTGCGAACAGCTCCTCGAGAGCGGCCACATCGCCCACCTTCGCGGCCGCGATGAACGCCGTCAGGAACCGCTGATGCTCGGCGGTCGCGACCGTCGCACGTTTCCCCGCGGCCAGCAGCTTCCGCGCCCGGCTTACCAGCTGGCGCACGTTCGCCGTCGTCTGACCGATGATCTCTGCGATCGCCTCATACGGGTAGTCGAACGCCTCTCGAAGAACGTATGCCGCCCGTTGTGTGGGGGTGAGCTTCTCCAGCAGCATCAGCACCGCGACCTCCAGAGCTTCCCCGCGCTCGGCGCCCAGAGCCGGGTCACTGCTGGTGTCGACCGGCTCGGGCAGCCACGGACCGACATAGGTCTCACGGCGGACCCTTGCGGACTGCAGGGCGTTGATCGCGAGCCTTGTCGTGGTCGTCGTGAGAAACGCATGCGCGTTGTGCACCTTGGACCGGTCGTAGGTCTGCCAGCGGATCCAGACGTCCTGAAGGATGTCCTCCGCCTCGCTGACAGTGCCGAGCATGCGGTAGGCGATCCCGAACAGACGACGGCGGATAGCGTAGAACACAGCCGCTGCCTCTTCGAGGCTCTCGGCGTCTTTCGCTGGATCATTGTTCGACGGCACTGTTTGAAACCTTTGCTCCTCGACGAGTTGGCCGACGGCCTGATCTCGCGCACGGGTGCTGTGATGGTGTCAGGGATCGGCGGGACGAGCTGTCGTTGTCCAGCCCCGGACCGACCTGCGAGGGTGACCCGCAGCGATGGGCCGAGCTCTGGGCAGCCGGACCGGGTGGGGCGGCGGCGGGTCTCGCGACGCTTGAGTGAGGCCTCGATCATCGCGCGCGCTGCGGTGCCGCGTGTGAGCGAGGCTGATTGCGGCGAGGAGGACCTCGTCGGCGCGGACGGCGACGCGGCTGCCTCCCTTGAGGCCGCAGCCGTAGGCGCCGAAGACCAGGTGCGCGTCCACGATCAGCCCTGTGACATACGTGTCGGCGAGGGCTCGGACGCCGAGGGGGGTGGCGCGCCTCGCAACGGTGCGCGGGGTCTCGGCGGCGTGTACCGCGTGGGCCGTGCAGGGGCGGGGGTGCTCCCCGAAGAACCACTGGGATCTGGGGCACTGCTCATCGCGGGCGAAGGGCATGCCGGAGAGCTCGCGGACGGACAGGGCGATCCGCCGTTCACGGGCGTGCATGTGTGCTCCTCGGCCGGTACGAGACGTGCTCCTCATAGCTAGGACCGCGTAGTCCGTCGAGGGGTGCCTCGACCGTGCCGAGGCGGCGACACAGCACCCGAACGGACGGCAGGAGCCGTGAGAACCGGACGGCGGCCGGGCCGGTGCCGGGGAGGCCGTCCGGGAGCGGTAACCGCTTGAGCGGTCGGGCGATGACCCATCGGAATCCGTGCACGCCGAACAGGCGGCAGGTGTGCTGCCGCCTGTTCGGCGTACGACCGTGCCGGCGATGGCCAAGTCGTCCGACCGGAGGTCGCCGTTAGTGCTGGGACAGCCAGTCGGTGTAGTGGGTGGCGGCAATGCGGGCTTCGTTCGTGGCGGTGAGGACGTCACCGTGTGCGGCGGCGAACATTCCGGCGGTGTCATCGGTGACGACGCGGCGTCCGTCGCCTTTGGCGGTGATCGTGAGCCGGCCGAGTTCGTCGAGGGGATAGACGTCGGGCCCTGCGATGTCGAGGACGCCGTTGATCGGGGTGCCGGCGGCGATCTCGGCGACAGTTCGGGAGACGTCGGCAGCGGCGATCGGCTGCAGCGGTGTACGCGGCAGGCGGACGGTATCGCCCTCGGTGGTCATGGCCAGGGTCGCTTCCATGAACTCCATGAACTGCGTGGCACGGACGATGGAGTAGGGGATCGGGCCGGCCTTGAGGATGTCTTCCTGGAGTACCTTCGCCTGGTAGTAGTCCAGGTCGGGCACCTGGTCCACGCCGACGATGGAGAGGATGACGAAGTGCCCGACGCCCGCCTTCTCGCTCGCGGCGAGGAGGTTGTCCATCGAGGTGCGGAAGAAGGCGGCCGAGGTCTCGTCGAAGGCCGGGGAGTTCGTCAGGTTGATGACGGTGTCGGTGCCCGTCACGGCCTCGTCCAGGCCCTGGCCGGTGATGATGTCCACGCCGGTGGACTGGGAATGCGGGACGGCGTGATGGCCTGCCGAGTTCAGGTTCTTGACGACCTGCGACCCGATCAGCCCGGTGCCGCCGATGACTGCGAGCTTCATGGCATGGTCCTCCTTGCGGGAATTTTGTCCGATATGCGTCCGCGTGGCATTCTTTCGCCGGCCTCCCGGTGGCGGCGTGCAGGCACCGCACCGGCCGAGCGTGTACGGTGCCTGTCCGCGAAGCGTTCGTCTGTGCCACCGGTGGTGATCCCGCTGGTTCGACGGCCGGGAAGCGCGGCCCTCAGCGCTGTCAGAGGTGAGAGAGGCGGCCGATCTGGGCGAGGATCTTTTCGCGGTCGTCGACTCGTGCGGTGCGGGGCACCGGCTTGGCCTGCGGATCCTCCTCGTGCAGTCGGGGACGTACGACCAGATCGTCGCCACAGCGGTCCAGAGTCACCCGCACCTGCGTACCTGACTCACGCATGGCACGCACGGCTCTCGCCGCACTCCACACGCCGGTGAATCCTCCACTGATGACAAGGACGTCCTTCGTGCGCTCTCCAGCGCCGTATTGATCCACGCACCCTCGACAACACGGCCAGGCGCCGTGTGACAAGAGGAGTACGTGACGTGCGTCTCCCCGGGGCGATCCCACCGATGCGCTGTGCGTCATGGCCCGCGACAGGCCGGGCCGGCCGGTCGGGCGGCGGCCCGCACCACCGGGGACCGGAAACCGTCCGTCCGTTCTACGGTGCCCATCCGCGCCGGAGGGCTCCTCGTCGATCGCATCCCTGACCGGTCGCATGGCCCTTTGGGCCCGTTCACTCTTTTTCCACCGGCCGGGCCGGTGCTTTCACCGCGCGGCTACCGGGGACGGCGCCAGGCTGCGTGCGTGGCAGATATCTGGGTTGTGATCGGAATCGTCGGTTTCCTGGCCGCCATGCTCGGCCTGATTCGGTGCTTGGAGCGAGTGTGAGCGCGACTGACGTCCTGCTGTTGGTTTTGTCGTTCGTCATGTTCATCTATCTGGGCGTGGCGCTGTTCAAGGCGGAGCGATTCTGATGGCGTTCGCATTGACCATCGTCGTGATGGTCGTCGTCCTGGGGCTGTGTTGGCGGTTCCTGGGGTCGTACATGGTCGCGGTGTACGAGGGGCGTTCGCGCTGGCTCTCATGGCTGGAGCGGCCGATCTACCGTGCGCTGAAGGTGTCACCGGAGTCGGAGCAGACGTGGCAGCGCTATGCCGCGTCCGTGGTCGGCTTCACGGCCGTGGCGCTGCTGGTCACCTACGGCATCTTCCGGCTTCAGGGGTCTCTCCCGTTCAACCCGCAGCACTTCGGTGCGGTGCGGGCGGACACGGCGTGGAACACGTCCGTGTCGTTCGTGACCAACACGAACTGGCAGTCGTACTCGGGTGAGACGACCATGTCCTATCTGTCGCAGATGGGATCACTGGCGGTACAGAACTTCCTGTCCGCCGCGGTCGGAATGGCGGTCGCGATCGCGCTGGTGCGCGGTTTCGCCCGCAAGGGATCGCCGACGATCGGCAACTTCTGGGTCGATTTCGTCCGCGGCACGGTCTACGTGCTGCTGCCGATCTCGTTTGTGGCGGCCCTGGTGTTCATCGGACAGGGTGCGGTGGAGACGCTGGCCGGTGCGGCGCCGATCCACAACGAACTCAACGGTGTCAGCCAGGTGTTGGGCCGCGGCCCGATGGCCTCGCAGGAGGTCATCAAGCAGCTCGGTACGAACGGCGGTGGCTTCTTCAACGCCAACGGTGCCAACCCGCTGGAGAATCCGACCGGTCTGACGAACCTGATGTCGGTGCTGCTGATCCTGTGCATCCCGGTCGCGTTCACCTACGTGTTCGGCAAGATGGTGTTCAGCACCCGCCAGGGTCTGGCGATCCTCGCCGTCATGACGGTGCTGTTCGCCGGCTGGCTGACGATGGCCGCGGTGGCCGAGCACCAGGGCAGCCCGGCCATGGCCGCTGCCGGTATCAGTGACGCCGGCATCGGAAACATGGAGGGCAAGGAGACCCGGTTCGGGGTGCTGTCCTCGTCGCTCTACAACGTGACGTCGACGCAGACCTCCACGGGATCGGTGGACTCGGCGGCGGACTCGTACACGCCGATCGGCGGGTTCGCGATGCTGACCGGCATGATGCTCGGTGAGGTCAGCCCCGGCGGTGTCGGGACCGGGCTGTACGGCATCCTGCTGTTCGCGGTGATCACCGTGTTCATCGGCGGCCTGATGGTCGGACGGACACCGGAGTACCTGGGCAAGAAGATCCAGGGCAAGGAAGTGAAACTCGCCGCCCTCGGTGTGCTGGTCATGCCGATCACGGTGCTGGTGCTGACCGCGATCGCTGCCGCGATCGGTGTCGGACGGGCCGGTCCGCTTAATGCCGGGCCACACGGGTTCTCCGAGATCCTCTATGCCTACACGTCGCAGACCAACAACAACGGTTCCGGGTTCGGTGGTATCAGCGCGAACACCCCCTTCTACAACATCACCGGCACCATCGGGCTGTTGCTGGGCAGGTTCGGGATGATCATCCCGGTGCTGGCGCTGGCCGGCAGCCTGGCCGCGAAGAAGCCCGTCGCCGCGGGGCTCGGGACCTTCCGCACCGACAAGCCGATGTTCGTGGGCCTGCTCACGGGTGTGGTCCTCATCGTGGGCGCGCTGACCTTCCTCCCGGCCCTGGCCCTCGGCCCGCTGGTCGAGCAGGTCAGCCACGGATTCTTCTGAGGCGTGTGAATCCGGTGCGTGCTGAATGCGTAAACCCCCTGTCACCGCGGTCGTTGCGCGCGTGGAAAGGAATGCTGTGATGCAGGACGTTCGTGTCCTTGACAAGTCGGCTGCGGGGCCAGGTGCACCCGACGGGCCGCGCGGCGTGGTGAACCGGCGCAGCCTGTTCGACCGACAGATCCTGCGGCAGGCCGCGGTGGACTCGGTCCGCAAGCTCGACCCACGCGTGCAGATCAAGAACCCGGTCATGTTCGTGGTGCTGATCGGCACCGTGGTCACCCTGATCGAATCGATCGCGCACCCCAGCGTGTTCACCTGGCTGGTGACCGTATGGCTGGCGCTGACGGTGCTGTTCGCCAACTTCGCCGAGGCGATGGCCGAGGGCCGCGGCAAGGCGCAGGCCGACACCCTGCGTCGCACCCGAACGGAGACCAACGCCCGCCGGCTGGCGGCCGACGGTACCGAGGAGCGTGTCGCGGCCGGAGACCTGACCACGGGGGATGTCGTGGTGTGCGAGGCCGGGGACGTCATCCCCTCCGACGGCGAGATCATCGAGGGCGCGGCGTCGGTCGACGAGTCGGCGATCACCGGCGAGTCCGCCCCGACGATCCGCGAGTCCGGCGGCGACCGTTCCGCGGTCACCGGCGGAACCCGGGTGCTCTCGGACCGCATCGTCGTGCGCATCACCGCCGAGCCGGGACAGACGTTCCTGGACCGGATGATCCACCTGGTCGAAGGGGCCAAGCGGCAGAAGACCCCGAACGAGATCGCGCTGGCGATCCTGCTCGCCGCGCTCACGATCATCTTCATCCCGGTCGTGGTCACGCTGCAGCCGATGGCCAGCTTCTTCGGCACGCAGGTGTCGGTGGTCATCCTCATCGCGCTGCTGGTCTGCCTGATCCCGACCACGATCGGTGCGCTGCTGTCCGCGATCGGTATCGCCGGCATGGACCGGCTGGTGCAGCGCAACGTGCTCGCGATGAGCGGCCGCGCCGTCGAGGCCGCCGGTGACGTGCAGACCCTGCTGCTGGACAAGACCGGCACCATCACCCTCGGCAACCGGATGGCGTCCGCGTTCCACCCGGTCGGCGACCACAGTGAGGCCGATCTGGCAGAGGCGGCACAGCTGGCGTCGCTGGCCGACGAGACGCCGGAAGGACGATCCATCGTCGTCCTCGCGAAGGAGCGCTGCGGGCTGCGCGAGCGTGACCTGGGCCCGTCCCACACGTTCGTCCCGTTCACCGCGACCACCCGGATGTCCGGGCTGGACATCGCCGGCCGGTTTATCCGCAAGGGCGCCGCGGACGCCGTCAAGCGCTGGGTCGGCGAGCAGGGCGGAACCCTGCCGTCGGAGCTGGACCCGATCGTCGAACGGGTCGCCAAGGCCGGTGCCACCCCCCTGGTGGTCGCCGACGGCCCCGAGGTGCTCGGCGTGATCGAACTCAAGGACGTGGTCAAGCAGGGCATCGCCGAACGGTTCGCCGAGTTGCGTGCCATCGGTATCCGCACCGTGATGATCACGGGTGACAACCCGCTCACCGCAGCCGCGATCGCCCAGGAGGCGGGCGTGGACGACTACCTGGCCGAGGCGACTCCGGACAGGAAGATGCAGCTGATAAAGGCCGAACAGGAAGGCGGGAAGCTGGTCGCGATGACCGGCGACGGCACCAATGACGCCCCCGCCCTCGCACAGGCCGACGTCGGCGTGGCGATGAACACGGGCACCACCGCCGCGAAAGAGGCCGGCAACATGGTCGACCTCGACTCCAACCCGACCAAGCTCATCGAGATCGTCGAGATCGGCAAGCAGTTGCTGATCACCCGCGGTGCCCTGACGACGTTCTCCATCGCCAACGACATCGCGAAGTACTTCGCGATCATCCCGGCGCTGTTCCTCACGACGTTCCCGCAGTTGCACGCGTACAACATCATGGGCCTGCACAGCCCGACCTCGGCGGTACTGTCCGCGGTCATCTTCAACGCGCTGGTGATCGTCGCACTGATCCCGCTGGCCCTGCGCGGCGTGCGGTTCCGGGCGGCCGGCGCGACGGCGATCCTCCGCCGCAACGTACTGATCTACGGCGTCGGCGGGCTGATCGTCCCGTTCATCGGGATCAAGCTCATCGACCTGATCCTGACCGCCCTGCATGCCTACTGAGACCCGCATGCCTACCAACAACCGCACCTCAAGAACTGCATTGCCCAAGTCGCGCGCGGCGCGGCACCGGATGGGATTCGTCATGGAGTTGTCATGCTGTGGGTGAACTTGCGGCGGGGCCTGATCGTCTCGGCCATCTTCTTCGTCCTGCTCGGACTGGCCTATCCACTGGCCACGACCGGCGTCGGACAGGCGCTGTTCCACGACCAGGCCAACGGCTCGCTCGGCAAGAACGGATCGGCCCTGGTCGGCCAGCAGTGGAAGGGCGCGCAGTGGTTCCAGGGCCGCCCCGACGGTGACGACCCGACCGCGACCGGAGGGTCCAACCTCGGTCCCCGCTCCAAGGAACTGGTCGACACCTACAAGAAGCGGGCCGACGCCCTGGAGAAGCAGGGCGTCACACCGTCTGCTCACCTGGTCACCGCGTCGGGCAGCGGGATCGACCCCGACATCAGCCCCGAGGCCGCCTACGCCCAGGTGGACACGGTCGCGGCGGCACGGCACCTGTCCGACGACCAGGTGCACTCTCTGGTCGCCGCGCATGTGCAGGGGCCCCAGTGGGGCTTCCTCGGCGCGTCCCACGTCAACGTCCTCGAACTCAACGAGGCGCTGGCCGGGCTGCGGTAGAGCCGCATGCCCATGTCCGCAGACAGCCCGCAGCGGGCCGCACCCTCCGGAGACCACATGTCCCACCTGGCTGAAGCGTCGACGCCGCAGCGAGGCAGGGACGTGCCGGTCGCCGCCGCGGGACGGTTCCGCGTCTATCTGGGCATGGCGTCCGGGGTCGGCAAGACCTACGCGATGCTCGACGAGGCCGTCCGCCGGGCTGCCCGCGGATGTGACGTCGTGGCCGGGATCGTGGAGACCCACGACCGCCCGGCCACGACGGCCAAGCTCGAGGGCCTGGAGGTGGTTCCGCCGAAGACGGTCACCTACCGGGGCGCCCAATTCGCCGAGATGGACCTCGACGCGATCCTCGCTCGCAGGCCGGAGTTGGTGCTCGTCGACGAGCTCGCCCATTCGAACGTGCCCGGCTCCGGGCGGCACGAGAAGCGCTGGCAGGACGTCCTCGAACTGCTCGACGCCGACATCAGTGTGATCGGCACACTCAACACCCAGCACATCGAGAGCCTGGCCGACGCCGTCGAGGCGATCACCGGCACCCGGGTGCGCGAACGCATCCCCGACGCGGTGCTGGCCAGAGCCGACCAGATCGAGCTGGTCGATTCATCGCCCGAACAACTGCGCAGGCGGATGCTGCACGGCAACATCTACCCGGCCGAACGCATCCGCCCGGCCCTCAACGGCTTCTTCCAGACCGAGAATCTCACCGATCTGCGCGATCTGACCCTGCGCTTCCTGGGCGGTGAGACCGACGACGAGACACTCGCTCAGCTGCGCCGCACCGCGGCCGGCCGTTCCGGGGGCGCGGTGGAACGGGTCCTGGTCGGGGTCACCGACGAAGCCGGCACGGAGACGGTGTGGCGCCGGGCCTGCCGAATAGCCGCCGGCCTCGCGGCCGACCTATACGTGGTGCATGTCCACCCGAGCGACGGCCTCGGGCGCCCGTGGACGGTGGCGCTCCAGCCGATCAGGCAGCTGACCGAGCAGTCCGGCGGCACCTGGATCGAGATCGAGGACGACGATCCGGCACGGGCGCTCATGCGAGCCGCCGCCGAGCACAGCGCCACGCACATCGTGCTCGGACCCAGCCGCCGCAGCCGCTGGCTGCATCTGCTCGCCGGAGGTTCCACCGTCCGGCGTCTCACGCGCCTCGCGGGCGACGCCGGTATCGACGTGCACATCATCGCCCGCCCCACGATCTCGGCGGCGGGCGACCCGCACTTCGGCCAGGCGTGGCCGGAGGGGAGCGCCGACCCGACGACCGCGCCTGACCAGGGCAAACCAGCGGCGACGATCTGGTGGCAGGATGGCTGGTGGAAAAAATGTCGATGATCGGTCACCGAATGCAGCACCCGCGAGGAGCCCACACGACCGAGACCGCGCGCCGCAAACTGGCAGGATCGCTGGCCGCCCTGGCCTGCATGGCCGTGCTCACCCTCGCCATGTTGCCGCTGCGGCCGCATCTGAGCATCGCGACCACGGCTCTGGTGCTGGTCGTGCCGGTCGTCGTCGGCGTGACCATAGGCGGTTTCTTCGCGGGTGCGTTCAGCACCGTCTGCGGCTTCCTGGTCTACGACTTCTTCTTCATCCCGCCCTATCTGACGCTGGATGTCGGCGCGAGCGAGAACTGGACCGCACTGGGCATCTACGTGGCGGTCATGCTGCCCGTAGCCCGGGTGGTGGCCGGCATGAACGCCGCCAGGGCGGCCGCCCGCCAGCGCGGTCTGCTGGTGCGGCGGCTGTTCGACCTGTCCACCCAGCTCGTCCAGGACCGGCCGCTGCCCGAACTGCTCAGCGTCATCGTGACTGCCCTGGCCGACGTCCTCGACGCCGGCCATGTGGCGCTGCTGCTCCCCGACGGCGACCAGCTCCGAGTCGCGGCCACCGCAGGCGAGGACCTCGACCCGGCCGAGCTACAGCGACTTCACCCCAAGCCCGGACAGGTCACCAATCTCGACATGCTCGCCGCACCCACCGGCCAGGCGCGCAGAGGCGAGCCCGTACAGCTGGCCCTCGTGGCGGCCGGGCGCCCCATCGGCATGCTGGCGATCACCGGCGTCACGATCACCGAGCAGCAACGCGAGCCGTTGCTGCTGTTCGCCAACCAGATCGCCCTGGCCGTCGAACGAGCCCAGTTGCGTGAAGAGGCGCTGCGCGCACAGCTGACCCACGAGGTGGAGCACCTCGCCCGCACCCTGGTCGCCGCCGTCTCCCACGACCTGCGCAGCCCCCTGGCCTCGATCAAGGCATCATCCTCGGTGCTCGCCGACGCCCATCTCGCCCCGGCGCTGACCGACGCCGCCCGCGGTGAGCTGGCCCAGCTCATCGATGCCCAGACCGATCGGCTCGCGGCCCTGGTCACCAACCTGCTCGACATGAGCCGGGTCCAAGCCGGTGTCCTGCGGCCGCGCACCAGCCTGACCACGGCGAGCGCTCTCATCACTGCCGTCCTGCGGGACCTGCCCGGCCCTCCACCGCGGCAGATCATCACCGACATCGACGCCGACCTGCCGCTCGTCGACGTCGACACCGTGCTCATCGGCCGGGTGCTCGCCAACCTGCTGGACAACGCCGCCCGCTACGCCCCGCCCGGCACATCCATCACCATCCGCGCCTACCAGGACAACCAGGCCACGGTGACCGTCTCGGTCGCCGACCACGGCCCCGGTATCCCGCCCGGTCAACGGGAACAGGTCTTCGGCTTCTTCTTCCGTCGCGAAGCCGACACCGGAACCGGACTCGGACTGACCATCGCCAAAATCTTCATCGAAGCCCACCACCAACGCATCTGGGCCGACCAGAACCCCGGCGGCGGCGCTCGCTTCACCTTCACCCTGCCGGTCGCGGCCGGCCTGTCCGAGGAGAACCCACCGTGGCCACTGTCCTCATCGTCGATGACGACATCGCGCTGCTCGCCGCCTGCCGAGTCGGCCTCGAAGCCCTCGGCCACCAGGTCCGCACCGTCGAAACCGGCCAAGCCGGCCTCGCCGACGCCGCCGTCCACGCCCCCGATGTGATCGTGCTCGACCTCGGCCTGCCCGACTTCGATGGAATCGACGTCTGCACCCGCATCCGCACGTGGACCGACCGGCCCATCATCATCCTGTCCGCGGACAGCTCCGAAGACCGAAAAGTCGACGCCCTCGACAACGGCGCCGACGACTACATGACCAAACCCTTCGGCATGCGTGAACTCGACGCCCGGCTCCGGGTCGCGCTGCGCCACCACGCTGCCGACGCCGGCCACCCGACCGAACTGGTCGCCGGCCCGCTCACCCTCGACCTGGTTCACTACCAGGCCACCTACCATGGCCGGCCGCTCGACCTCACCCCCAAGGAATTCGACATACTCGCGTACCTCGCACGCCACGTCGGCAAGGTCTGCACCCGGCGCATGATCCTGGAGCACGTCTGGGGCCCCGCGTACGCCAACGAACAGCACTACCTCAAGGTCTACGCCTACCGCATCCGCAAGAAACTGCACGACGAAACCGGCCGGTTCCTGCAGAACGACCCCTCCGTCGGCTACCGACTCACCGTCGAACCCGCTCCCACGGCCCGCTGATCAGCTCGGGTCTTCAGAACGCTCGCCTCCGAGGGGGGCCCGCAGACGAAAGGGCACCACGATGCCCCGCATTCTGGTCGTCGACGACGAACCGCACATGCTCAGGGCCCTGGAGATCAGCCTCCAGGTCGACTACACGGTCGACACCGCGGCCGACGGCCGTCAGGCACTGGCAGAGGCCATCTCGAACCCGCCGGACGCCGTCCTCCTCGACCTCGGGCTGCCGCAGATCGGCGGCCACCAGGTGATCCAGGCCCTGCGCGCCTGGAGCCAGGTGCCGATCATCGTCCTCTCCGGGCGGTCCGAGGCCGACGAGAAGGTGGCCGCCCTCGACGCGGGTGCTGACGACTACGTCACCAAGCCCTTCGCGATGAACGAACTCCTCGCCCGCTTGCGGGCGGTGCTGCGCCGACCGGCCAGGGAGGAGCCCTCTCAGACCGTCGCGCACATCGGCGAGTGGACGATCGACCTCAACACCGCCACCGTGCGCCGCGGGAACGGCGACGGCGAGCGGCTGCGCCTCACCCCGACCGAATGGGGCATCCTCGACGCACTGCTTCGCCACCGCCCGGGGGAGCTGGTGACCAGCCGACAGATCCTGCAGCAGGTCTGGGGACCGGGACACGACGACAAGACCCACTACCTTCGTGTCTACTTCCAGAGCCTGCGGCGGAAGTTGGAGCCCGACCCGACGAGCCCCCGGCATCTCCTCACCGAGCCCGGCATGGGCTACCGCTTCGTACCTTGATCTCCGATGAGATCGGCGCCGCTTCGACGGCGGCGTGATCTACCTGCGCTACCGGAATCAGGGGTGAGGTACAGGGTCGGCGTAGTCACCGAGGTCTTCCCAGGACGATCGGTGTCATGGGCCGGCTCTCGGCGGCTTGACGGGTTGCTCGGCCCAGACGGTCTTCCCGTCCGCCTGGAAGCGGGTGCCCCACCGCTCGCCCAAGCTGGCGATGATGAACAGCCCGCGGCCGGTCTCGTCCAGGGTGCGGGCGTGCTTCACATGCGGGGCGCTGGGTGCGGCGTCGCTGACCTCGCAGGTCAGCATGCGGTCCAGGATCAGACGCAGTTGCAGAGGCGGGGCTCCATAGCGGACGGCGTTGCCGACGAACTCGCTGACGATGAGCTCGGTGGTGAACGCCGTCTCCTCGTCCATGCCCCACGCCTCCAGCCGGCGACGGGTCTCCGCTCGGGCGATCGGTGCGGCCTCGGGCCCCTCCGGCAGCGCGCGGGTGAGGACCCGGTCCGCGGGCAGTGCCTTGGTACGGGCGAGGAGCAGCATGGATTCGCCGAGCCGGTGGTCTTCGGGGCACGCGTCGGCAATGGCGTCCCGCAGATCGGACAGCGGCCTGGAACCGGCGCCGTCCAGCAGGGGGCGCAGCGGACCCGATGGCGCCAGCACGCGGTCGGCGAGCGCAGCCGTCCCCATGGCGAGCGTGGTTCCCTCGGGGAGGACGACGGTGGTTGCGGGAAAGGGGGCGTTGTCCGCCCCGGTGAGCAAGGGGCCCGGGGGGACGGAGAGCGTCACCGTCGAGCCGTCGGGAAGGACGGCGACCGGCTTCGCGAGGCCGGCGCGTGCGATGGTGCAGGTGAGTTCGACCGGGTCGTAGACCGCGATGACGCAGCCGATGGCGAGCGGCGTGGGCTCGGGATCCGCGACAGGCAGCGCGGCGTAGGCGGGCGCCACGCGAGCGGCGGAGTCGCTCAGTCGGGCCAGGAGTTCGTCGGGCGGCAGGTCCAGGGCGGCGAGTGTGTGGATGGCCGTCCGCACCAGTCCCATCATCACGGCTGCGAGCATGCCCTCACCTGCCACGTCGCCGACGATCAGAGCGGTCCGTGCGCCGGGCAGCGCAATCGCGTCGGACCATGCGCCGCCGCCCTCGGGGCCCGGCAGGTGGAGTTGCGAGATCTCCACGGTGGTCTGTGCGGGGGAGTCCTGGGGGAGGAGTCGGTGCTGGACGGTGGAGGCGATGATCCACTCGCGCATGTAGCGGCGGGCGTTCTCGATGCACAGTGCGGCGTGCGCGCACACGGCGGACGCCAGCGCGACGTCCTCCTCGTCGAACGGGTCTTGGTCCTGGCAGCGGTACAAGCTCACCACGCCCAGGGCCTGACCTCTCAGCGCCAGCGGTGCCACGATCAGGGAGTGGGCTCCGGACCGCCGGATGGCCTCGGCCCGGGCGGGGTCGGCGGCCGGCCACGAGCTGTTCTCCTCGATCGGGACCAGACGTGGTTGAAGGTCGGACAGGACGAACGAGAAGGGGGTGCCGGGCGGGAGCGGGCGGACCTCTCCGAGCGGGTATGCCGGGGTGACGCCACCGCGAAAGGCAGCCCGGCGCAGGGGCACGTCCTGGCGTACGGGTACCTGCGGAGGGTCCTCGCCGCGGACGACGTCGTTGACCACCTCGACGACGGCCAGGTCCGCGAAGGCGGGCACAACCGCGTCCACCAGCTCCTGGCAGATCACGCCCACGTTCGGCACGTGCCCCACTCGTGAGCGGACCTGTTCCAGCAGGGCCAGGCGGCCGGCCGCGCTCTCCCGCTCCGTGACGTCCACCGCGGTGGCCACCAGCCCGAGCACATGGCCGCGGGAGTCCTCCAGACGGAAGTACGAGACGGACTGGATATGACGCCCGGGCCGGCCGGACGCCCGTGCGCCTCGCACGAGCCGGTTCAGCACCGGGCATCCGCTGTCCAGGACGCCCTGCGCCACGGCGGTCTCCGCCACGGCGTCCTCGAGTGCCCAGGCCTCAGTGAAGGGTCTGCCCAGCAGCTGCCCAGCCGGCGTGTCGCTCGGCCCCTCGGAAGCGGTGTTTGTGCGGACCACGCGCAGCCGGTCGTCCAGTACATGGAAAGTCACCGGGGAATGGGCGAACAGCGCCTTCAGGACCGCCAGGTCCCGCGCGGCCGGCATGTCCCCGGGCGTGAGCACCTGCCACACCACGGAAGTGCCGCGCAGCAGCGGTTTGACCAGTAGTGCGTCCGACTCGAGGAGTCCCTCCCACCGCCCTGGGCGGTCCGCGGAGATCCCCTGCGTCAGCGAGGTCACCGACCGGCCGACGGCCTCCTCGGCGGACCACCCGAACAGCTCCTCGGCCGGACGCCCCCACTCGACCACCCGGCCGCCCTCATCAATGAGAACGAGCACGTCACCGCTGCGCATTCGACAGCACCTCCGCCTTCATCCCTGCCCGCTCCGTACGGTCGGCAGGACTGCCCGCCCGATAGCTGCACCGATCGGCGGCAGGGTTGCCGGATGTCGCGGGCGTCGTCCCGGCGCCGACGACCTTCCGTGCCGAGCACCGGTCACGTCGGTGACCCGATGTCGCTGCGCAAGTGCAATGCAAGTGCAGATCCAGCGAAGGACCCAGCGTCACGAGCCTGGCGAAGCGCTCAGGCAGGGCCCTGAAGGTGCCGAGCGCCCCAGCGCGATGCATGGCCTGTGCGGGCCACCGTTGCATCCCGCAATGTCGGGGTACACGGCGACTCGTACCGCACGGTGTACAGGGACCGGAGGTCGATCGTGAGTGAGAAGGCCCGCAGGACACACCACGCCGTCAGCCATGGCCATGAGCAGAGGTCCGAGCGCCTGAGCAGGAGCGCGGCTCCACCCACGCCATGCTCGCGACACATCGGCCGGCTTCCCCGATGACGGGCGGGCCTCTGCCGAGCGCGGCCACCGACACGGACATGGTCGGTCTGCAAGCTGCCTTGTCCGCCGAGGTCGATGCCGAAGTCCGCTTCGACTCGGGCAGCAGGGGCGCATACGCGACGGACGGTTCCAATTACCGGCAGGTGCCCATCGGCGTCGTCGTGCCGCGCACCGTGGAGGCCGGTGCGCACGCGGTTCAGGTCTGTGCGCGCTTCGGCGCCCCCGTCCTGTCTCGTGGCGGCGGCACCAGCCTGGCGGGTCAGTCGACGAACACCGCCGTGGTGATCGACTGGAGCAAGTACTGCCACGCCCTGCTGTCCGTGGATCCCGAGGCGCGTACCTGTGTGGTCGAGCCGGGAATCGTCCTGGACGAACTCAACAAGCGGCTCTCCGGCCATCGCCTGCAGTTCGGGCCGAAACCCTCCACCCATACCCACTGCGCTCTGGGCGGCATGATCGGCAACAACTCGTGCGGCGTCTCCGCGCAGGCGTACGGCAAGACCGTCGACAACGTGCGCCGCCTCGAGGTCCTCACCTATGACGGCGTGCGCATGTGGGTGGGGCCGACCTCGACGACGGAGCGGACACGGATCAGCGCCGAGGGTGGTCGCAAGGCCGAGATCTACGACGGTATGGACCGCATCGTCACCGAGTACCTGGCGGACATCCGGCGCGGCTACCCGAAGATCCCCCGCCGGGTCTCCGGCTACAACCTGGACTCGCTGCTGCCGGAGAACGGCTTCGACGTCGCCCGGGCCCTGGTCGGCAGCGAGGGCACCCTGGTGACGGTACTGCGCGCCGAACTCGATCTGGTGCCGGTGCCGCCCTACCAGTCGCTCCTCGTCCTCGGCTACGACGACATCTGCCGGGCCGGCGACGACGTGTCCCGCCTGCTCGAGCACTGTTCGCCCAGCCAGCTGGAGGCGCTGGACGGACGGATGGCGCAGCTGATGCGCGAGGAGGGCGCCTACCTGGACTCGCTCGGCGTCCTCCCCGAGGGCGACAGCTGGCTGCTCGTGCATTACAGCGGCGACAGCCGAGAGGCCGCCGACGAACAGGCGTACGCGCTGCTGCGCGCGATCGGCCGCAGCGAGAAGGACCCCGACGTGGCCTTCTCCGACAATCCGGAGCGCGAGCAGAAGATGCTCAGGGCCCGCGAGGCCGGGCTCGGCGTGACCGCGCGGCCGCCGGACGACCGGGAGACCTGGGAGGGCTGGGAGGACTCAGCCGTCCCGCCGGAGCGGCTCGGCGACTATCTGCGCGACCTCAAGCACCTGTTCGACGAGTTCGGCTACGACCACCCCTCGCTCTACGGGCACTTCGGGCAGGGCTGCGTCCATACCCGTATCCCGTTCGGGCTGAAGACCGCCGAGGGCGTGGCCGACTTCCGCCGCTTCGTCGAGCGGGCCGCCGACCTCGTGGCCTCCTACGGCGGTTCCCTGTCGGGCGAGCACGGTGACGGTCAAGCGCGGGCAGAGCTGCTGCACCGGATGTTCGGTGAGCGGCTCGTGGCCGCGTTCGGTGAGCTGAAGGCGCTGTTCGACCCCGGCGACAGAATGAACCCGGGCAAGATCGTCGACCCGAACCCGGTCGACGGGCAGCTCCGGCTCGGCCCCGGCTGGCGGCCGGCCACGCCCGACACGCATTTCGGCTACCCGGAGGACGAGCACTCCTTCACCCGTGCGGTGATGCGCTGCGTCGGCATCGGCAACTGCCGCGGCCACGAAGGCGGGGTGATGTGCCCCTCCTACCGGGCCACGATGGAGGAGGAGCATTCGACGCGGGGCCGGGCTCGGCTGTTGTTCGAGATGCTCGGCGGCCACGCCGACTCGGCCGTCACCGACGGCTGGCGCTCCACCGAGGTGCGGGACGCGCTCGATCTGTGCCTGGCCTGCAAGGGGTGCAAGCCGGACTGCCCGGTGGGCGTCGACATGGCCACCTACAAGGCCGAGTTCCTCGCTCACCACTACGAAGGACGCCTGCGCCCCGCCGCCCACTACTCCATGGGCTGGCTGCCGCTGTGGGCCCGCCTGTCCCGCCTCGCGCCGTCCCTGGTGAACAACCTGCTACGGGCTCCCGGCGTGGCCCGGGTGGGGAAGGCCCTGGCCGGCGTGGCCGAGTCCCGGCAAGCTCCGGTGTTCGCCCAGCAGTCCTTCCTGCAGTGGTGGAAGGAGCGGGATGCCGAGGAACCCGATCCGGCCGACCCGCGGACCGTGGTGCTGTGGCCCGACACCTTCAGCACCTACTTCCATCCGTCGATTGCGATCTCCGCCGTCCGCGTCCTGGAGGACGCCGGATTCCGGGTCGCCGTACCGACCAGGCCCGTTTGCTGCGGACTGACCTGGATCTCCACCGGCCAGCTGACCACCGCGGAGACGGTGCTGCGGCGTACCGTGAACGCCCTGCGGCCCTACCTCGAGTCGAGCACCCCGATCATCGGCCTCGAACCCTCCTGCACAGCGGTGTTCCGAGCCGACGCGCCCGAGCTGATGCCCGCCGACCAGGACGTCAAGCGGCTGGCGGGGCAGGTCCGCACCTTCAGCGAGCAGCTCGTGCACCATGCGCCTGACGGCTGGCGGCCGCCGCAGCTCGCCCGCCAGGCGCTCGTGCAGACCCACTGCCACCAGCACGCGATCATGAAGTTCGACGCCGACCGGGAACTGATGCGCCGCTCCCACCTTGACGCCGAGGTGCTGGACGAGGGCTGCTGCGGCCTGGCCGGCAACTTCGGTTTCGAACAAGGCCACTACGACGTCTCCATGGCCGTCGGGGAAGAGGGGGTCCTGCCCGCCGTACGCCAGGCCGCCCCGGGTGCTCTGGTGCTCGCCGACGGCTTCAGCTGCCGCACCCAGATCGAACAGGGCGCGACCGGCCGCCGTGCCCTGCACCTCGCCGAGGTCCTCGCCCTCGGCCTCGACGGCAACCTTCCGAGCGAGCAGCCCGAACGCCTGGCCCAACGGCCTCCTCACCCCTCTCGCGCGGCCCAGTGGGCGACCACCGCGGGCGTCGCGGCCCTCACGGCGACGGCCGCGACCGCGGCCGGGCGGGGAGCCGTGCGGTACCTGCGCCGCCCATGACCGCGGCCCCGAGAGCAACTGCGGAAAGGCCAGGAACATGCCGATGAAGGTCTCTGAGCACGTCCTGGGGCCTCTGCGTGACTGGGGACTGGAGCACGTCCTCGCCGGCCCCGGCGATGGGCACGGCGTCTGGGAGGCCGCGCCGGTGGCCGACAAACCCTGTGTGTTCGACTTCATGACCGGCCCCGCTGTACCGCCCATCTCGCCACACGTGACTCCGGACCAGATCGAGGCCGTTGCTTGCGTCTCCCCCAAGGGCGACGGCGACCGCGTCGCCCTGGTCCGGCAGGGACCCAAACCCGAGGGCCAGGAGCTTCCGCCCGGCAGCCGCCATCGTCGGGAGCGGCCCGGTACGGAGGACGACCAGTGAGCGACACCCCGGTCGTGGAGCGGTTGGACAGCGCCGTCTTCACCATTCCCACCGACGCGCCCGAAGCCGACGGCACCCTCAGCTGGGACAGCACCACACTCGTTCTGGCCACCGTCCGATGCGGTGATGTCAGCGGCCTCGGCTACACCTACGCGCCCGCCGCGACGGCACGTGCCGTCGACGACCTCCTCGCCGGAGTGGTCACCGGGTCACCGGCGCTCGACGTGCCGCGCCTGAACGAGGCCATGCTTCGCGCGGTGCGCAACGCCGGTCTGCCCGGCGTGGCCGCCCAGGCCATCGCGGCCGTCGACATCGCCCTGTGGGATCTGAAGGCGCGGCTGCTCGGACTGCCGCTGGTGCGGCTGCTGGGCGCCGCCCGCGACGCCGTGCCGGTGTACGGCAGCGGCGGATTCACCACGTACGACGACCAGCGGCAAGAGCGTCAACTGCGCGGCTGGGTCGAGGAGGAGGGCATCCCCCGGGTCAAGATCAAGATTGCCGAGTCCTGGGGGCGCCGTGAGGACCGCGACCGACAACGCGTCGCCAGGGCTCGCGCCTGCACAGGTGACAGCACCGACCTGTTCGTCGACGCCAACGGCGGCTACGGCGCCAAGCAGGCAGTGCGTATGGGAAGGGAACTCGCCGACGAAGGCGTGACCTGGTTCGAGGAGCCGGTCTCCTCCGACCACCTCACCACTCTCGCCATGATCCGCGACCGGCTCACCTCGGAGGTCGCCGCCGGCGAATACGGCTACACACTTCCGTACTTCGAGCACATGCTCGCCGCCGGTGCCGTGGACTGCCTGCAGGCCGACGTGACCCGCTGCGGCGGCATCACCGTCTGGCTGCGCGCGGCCGCCCTCGCCCAGGCCCGCGGGATCGACATCTCCGGGCACTGCGCCCCACACGCCCACGCGCACGTCGCCGCAGCGGTGCCCAACCTGCGGCACCTGGAGTGGTTCCACGACCACGTCCGCATCGAGCGCATCCTCTTCGACGGGGTCCTCGACGCCACCGGCGGCACCATCGCACCGGGTGCCGACGGCACACCGGGGCTGGGACTGACCTTGAACACCGAGCGCGCACAGCCCTACCGAGTGGTCTGACTGCAGGAGGCCGCACCATGAGCACCACATCCTTCCCGCCGCACGCGCTGCACGACTACGCACTGCTGGCCGACGGGGAACGGAGCGCGCTCATCGGACCAGACGGCGCCCTCACCTGGCTGTGCGCCCCGACCTGGTACGACGACGCCGTCTTCGCCTCGCTGATCGGTGGTGGTGGCGTCTACGCCGTGACCCCGCGCGCCGACTGGGTCCCCGGCGGCTACTACGAGGACGGGACCTTGATCTGGCGCAGCCGCTGGGTCACCACCGAGGGCGTCATCGAGTGCCGTGAGTGCCTGGCCCTGCCCGGCGAGGAGGACCGTCTGGTCCTGCTGCGGCAGGTGCTTGCCGTCGACCGCCCGGCCCGTCTCCGGGTCGTGCTCGACCCGCGTGCCGACTACGGCCGTGCCCCACTGACGTCCCCGCACCGCGACGACGACGGCGTCTGGCACCTGAACACCGGCCGCCGGCACCTGCGCTGGCAGGGCGCCCCGTCCGCAACCGCCGGTGAGCAGGGCCTGACCGCCGATCTGGTGCTGAGGCCCGGCGAAAGCCACGACCTGGTTCTGGAGTGCTCCCGCTCCCGGCTGCCGCACGCCCTTCCGCGCGCCGCAGAGACCTGGGCCGCCACCGAGCGGGCCTGGCGGCAGGCCGTGCCCGCGCTGGAGCAGACCATCGCGCCCGGCGACGCCAGACGCGCCTACGCTGTGCTGCGCGGGCTGACCACACACGGCGGCGGAATGGTCGCCGCGGCCACCACTAGCCTGCCCGAACGCGCCCAGGCGGGACGCAACTACGACTACCGGTATGTGTGGATCCGGGACCAGAGCTACGCCGGACAGGCGGCGGCCGCCGCGAACGCCCCCGAACTCCTCGACGCCGCCGTCCGTTTCGTGAGCGAGCGGCTGCTGGCCGACGGCCCACACCTCGCTCCCGCCTACACCGTGCACGGCACGGCCGTCCCCGGCCAGCAAGACCTCGCCCTGCCCGGCTACCCCGGCGGCTCCAGCCGGATCGGCAACCACGTGCGCAAGCAGTTCCAGCTGGACTGTTTCGGCGAGGCGTTGTTGCTGTTCGCGGCGGCCGAGCGGGGGGACCGGCTGGACTCCGACGCCTGGAAGGCGGCAGACCTCGCAGTGCGGGCCATCGCCGAGCGATGGCGGGAGCCCGACGCGGGGATCTGGGAACTGGACGCCCGGCAGTGGACCCACAGCCGGCTCATCTGCGCCGCCGGGCTGCGCGCCCTGGCCGCCGCGGCACCCCACCGCCCACTCGCCGGCACGTGCACCGACCTCGCCGACACCCTGGTAGCCGCCACCTCAGCGGGCGGCGTGCATCCCGACGGCCACTGGCAGCGCACGCCCGACGACCCCTCGGCCGACGCCGCGCTGCTGCTGCCCCCCGTGCGCGGGGCGCTGCCCGCCGACGACGTGCGCACGCGCGCCACCCTGCGTGCCTGCCGTGAGCAACTGACCCAAGACCACTTCATCTACCGCTTCCGTCACGACGAGCGGCCTCTGGAGGAGGCCGAGGGGGCGTTCCTGCTGTGCGGGTTCGTCATGGCGCTCGCCGAACACCAGCAGGGTCACGCGGTCGACGCGCACCGCTGGTTCGAACGAAACCGTGGCGCCTGCGGCGCGTCGGGTCTGTACGCGGAGGAGTTCGACATCGCCCAGCGCCAGTTGCGCGGCAACATCCCCAGGCCTTCGTCCACGCGTTGCTGCTGGAGACGGCGGCCCGCCTCGCCGAACCGCCTGATCCGTACGGCACACGCCGATCTGGGGGCTGACCTGCGGCTGGGGGCGGAGCCGCAGCGCCGCAGGTTCTCCGGCTCAGAGGGCGGTCGCGACCCGGCGAGATGCCGTGCTCATCCTTGGGACCGCCCCCTGTGTTCCCTGGATCAGGATGCGTGCGTTCCCCGGCCGAAGAGTCGTCCGGCGAGGTCGATGCCCGTGACCGCGCCGGTCTCGTCGCGGGTGAAGAAGCCGCGCTGTCCCTTCAGGCCGCCCTCGGTGATGATGTATTCGTCGCCCGGCCCGGGCAGGAACCCCATCGTGGCCGCCGGGTAGTCCGGGGGCATCTCGACGTCCGATGCCTGGCGGATCTCCGGCTTGATCCCGACTGCGAGCGTGAGGAGGGCCCCGTCGGTGGCGATGTCGAGGTTCATGGCGTCGATCTCGTAGCGGCCGGCGACCTCTCGCGCCTGCCCCTCGTCGTACGGGATCGGTTCCGGGTCACGTTCGACCACGCCAAGGTAGTGCTCAAGTGCCCAGCGGACGACGGCCTGGTTGAACTGGTAGCCGTCCGGGCCGGCGTTGGCCAGGGAGACCACGGCGAAGTCCCGTTCGGGTACGACGAGCAACTCGGAGAACTGGCCGTTGCCCGACCCGCCGTGCCCGATCGTGCGGACACCGTCCACATCGCGCAGGAACCAGCAGATACCGAAGGCGTCTCCGAGGGTGCTGCCGCGCAGTTCGACCGTCTGCTCCTTCATGCGAGCCAGCGCCTCAGCGGGCAGAACAGCGTCGCCGGTGCCGAGATGGAACCGGGCCCAGCGCAGCAGGTCGTCGACCGAGGACACGATGCCTCCGCCGGGATTGTTGCCGTGGTCACCGGCCCGGAACGCCTTCCACGGCTGGGCGCGCCGCAGCGTCCCGTCCTCGCCGCGGTTGTAACCCACGGCGAAGCGACGGACGATGACGTCGTCCACGTCGAAGAAGGTGTTGGACAGCCCCAGGGGCTCCAGCACCAGCGAGGCGACGGCCTTCTCGAAGGCCAGGCCCGTGACCTTCTCGACGATGCGCCCGGCGAGGTTGTACCCGGCCTGGCTGTACGAGGCACGGGTGCCGGGCGGTGCGATCATGGCCAGTTCGGCGAGCTTCGCCACGAACGCCGCCAGGGACCTGTCCCCCTCCTCGGTCTCGATCAGGTTCCAGTCCAGCCCCGCGGTGTGGTTGAGCAGGTTGAGCACGGTGATCTGCTCCGCCGCCTGCTCGTCGGCGAGCTTGAGCTCGGGGATGTACCGGCGCACCGGCGCCTCCAGCTCGACCCGTCCCTCGGCGGCCAGGCGCATCAGCGTGGTCGCCGTGAAGGTCTTGCTCACCGAGCCCAGGGGGAACAGCGTCTTCTCGTCGACCGGCAGCGGATCGTCGATGCTCGTCACACCGTGGGACGCGTAGACCTCCTGACCGTCCGCAAGCACCCCGACGGCGACGCCGGGAATGCCGAACTCCTTGGCCGTCGCCTCGACGAAATCGGACAGCGTCTCCTGTGTCATTGCTCCTACCCCTCCCGCACGTAGGCACTTGAACTAAGTGCAATTCAGAACCTAGGCCCCTCTTGAACAAAGTGCAAGAGGTTCTGAACTAAGTTCAAGTATGATGGTGGTCATGCCGCGAGACACGCTGACCGCAGACCAGATCGTCCGTGCCGCCATCGAGTTGCTGGACGACGAGGGACTGGACGGCCTGAACATGCGCAGCCTGGGCAAACGACTCGGCTCGGCCGCCACGGCGATCTACTGGCACATCAAGACCAAGGACGACCTCGTCCGGCTCGCCGGTGACGCGATCTGGGACGAGGTCGAACTGCCCGACCTCGATGTCACCGACTGGCGCACCGCCGCCACAGCCTTCGCCACCGGCATGCACGCCATGCTCACCAGGCACCCCTGGTACGGGCAGGCGTTCGGCAGCCACCTCCTCTACGGCCCCGGCAAGGCCCGCCACGACGACTACAGCCTCGCCGTCTACGAGAAGGCGGGATTCGTGGCCGCCGACGCGGACCGGGCGGCCGCCACGGTCTTCATCTTCGTGCTCGGCAGCGCCCTCGGGGCCGCTGCGCAGGTGTCGCTGACCCGCAGGCTGAGCAAGAACGGCCAAGATGCCGGGCAACTGCTGGCCGACACCATGGCACGGGCCACCGAGATCGCCGCGCGGTTCCCGCGACTGCGCGAGCGCCTCGACACCCCGGCCGCCGACGACTACGCCAATGCACCCGACAACAGTTTCGAGTTCGGCCTTCAGGCCATCCTCGACGGCTTCCAGGGTCGCATCGACGCCGACCGCCGGGCCGGTGACGCGTAGCCCTCACCGGCCGGCACCCGTCGGACGGCTCGCGCCGGCGTAGACACGTCATCTGCCCCTCCCCGGACGCCTGGTGAGACGTCTGGTCCGCCTGCTCGGCGGGGTCAGGAGCAGGACCTGCCCGGGGCGAGAGCGGGCGCCGCCACGTTGCCCACGGCCCGCTTGAAGTCAGGGCAGTCGACGATCGGCTCGTGGTCGCACACGGCCGCGTGCCGCAGGCTGTCGCGGAGCCGTGTGAGCCGGCCGATCTGCTCGTCGAGGTCGTGCGCCTTGGTGGCCATACGGGATCGCAGGTCCACGTCGGACGGACGCGCCGCCAGGAAGCGTTCGATCTCGGCGATGGAGAATCCGGCGCTGCGCGCGCATGTGATCAGCGCGAGGCGCTCCAGCACGTCCGGGTGGTAGGTACGGCGAAGGCCGTTGCGGCCGGCAGCGGCGATCAGACCCTTCTTCTCGTAGAACCGCAGCGCCGAAGGCGCCAGACCGAAGTGCTCCGCGACCTCCGCGATGTCCAGCAACGATGCTTCCATTCCGCCTCCTTGACTTGAATCGCGGTTCAAGTCGCAGCCTAGTCGCCATGGAAATCCATCACTTGAACTGCGGATCGGTGCGGACGATCGAGGCCACCTACGACGGCCCGCATCCCGCACCCGCAGTGAACCACTGCCTGCTGATCGAGACCGACGCAGACGGCCTGGTCCTCGTCGAGACCGGATTGGGACTCGGCGACGTCCGGGACCCGGGCGCCACGCTCGGCACCGAGTGGGTCGAGATGACACAACCCACACTGGACGAGAAGGAGACAGCCATCCGGCAGATCGCCCGGCTCGGCCATGCCCGGTCCGACGTGCGCCACATCATCGTCACCCACCTGGACGTCGACCACTGCGGCGGCCTGCCCGACTTCCCCGACGCCCAGGTCCACGTCATGGCCGCCGAACTCGACGCGGCACTCGCCCAGGCGCCCAGCTTCCGCTACCGCCCGGCTCACTGGGCACACGAACCGCATTGGGCCACCTACGGTCCCGAGCCCGGCGAAGAGTGGTTCGGCTTCACCGCGCTGCAGCCGAAGGGGCTCCCGCCGGAGGTCAGACTCGTCCCCCTCGGCGGTCACACGGCCGGCCACACCGGGGTCGCCGTGCGGAACGGCGACCGCTGGCTCCTCCATTGCGGCGACGCGTACTACTACCACCGCGAAATCGAGGAACTGAATGAACCCCACCCACTGCTGGACATCGTGCAGACGCGCTCACAGGTGCACCGCGACCTGCGGCTCGGAACGCAGGCCCGGCTGCGCGAGCTGGTCCGCGACCACGGTGACCAGGTCGAGGTCTTCTGTGCACACGACCCGTGGGAGCTGGCCCGCTACCGGAGTGACGTCACGTTGGGCCTGGGATGAGGTCGCTTCGGATGCGGAGCTCTCGGGTCGGCGCGAGCGCCTGCAGGGGCGCGCTTGCGACGCGGTTCCGGTGTCACCCGGCGGCTGTGGGATCGAGAAGTACACCCGGGTTGAGGATCCCGGCCGGGTCGAGCGCCTGTTTCGCGGCACCCAGTGCGAGGGCGAACGGCTCCGGGCGCTGGCGGTCGTAGCCGGGCCGGTGGTCGCGGCCGACCGCGTGATGGTGGGTGACGGTCGCGCCGAGGTCGTGGAGGATCTCCATGGCGGCCGACTTGATCCGGTCCCACATCGCGACCTCCTCACCGCGCCGCCCCGGTGCGATGACGGTGAAGTAGGACGCGGGCCCGTCCGGATAGACATGGGTGAAGCGGCAGTTGATCGTGCCTGCGGCGCCCGTCACCTTCCGTACGACGTCGGCCAGTTGCGTGCGCACCGACTCGTACAGCTCCGGCGCACGGTCCCAGGTGCAGGCTGTTTCGAACGTCTCGGTGATCACCGCCATGCGGGCGAATGCATCGCGGAGGTACGGCATTCTGAGGAACGCCGAGCGCCAGGTGTCGGCGGCGGCGTCCGCGGAGCCCGGTGCTGTCGGCGCGGGCGAGCCGCCGTGGTCGCGGGCTAGGGTGACGAGTTCCGTCAAGCGACCGCCGACCGGGACGTGGGCCGATTCCACGCCGAGGATGAGCGCGCTCCGGCCGTCCTGTGCGACTCCTGCCAGGGCGGCCTCCCCGGGGTCCAGCAGTCGGCAGTTGGCCGGGTGCAGACCCGACTGGGCGACGGCGCGCACGGCGTCCATGGCTGCGTGGACGTCGTCGAACAGCAGCGTGGCCGACGCCTTGTGGCGCGGGCGCTCCTGCAGCCGCATCCAGGCCTCGGTGATCACGCCGAGGGTGCCCTCGGAGCCCAGGAACAGGCGGTCGGGGGAGGGGCCCGCTCCTGAACCGGGCAGCCGCAGCGATTCGCTGACCCCGACGGGCGTCACCACGCGCATGGACTCGACGAGGTCGTCGATGTGGGTGTAGAGCGTGGCGTAGTGGCCGCCGGCCCGGGTGGCGAGCCAGCCGCCCAGAGTGGAGAACTCGAAACTCTGCGGGAAGTGGCGAAGGGTGAGTCCATGCGGCCGCAGTTGGGTCTCGAGAGCGGGGCCGAGGGCGCCGGCCTGGATCCGGGCGGCCCGGCTGACCCGGTCGATCTCCAGCACCTGGTCGAGGGACGAAAGATCCAGGGACACCACGGCGCGGTGCCGGTCCGCGCGGTATTCGACCCCGCCTACGACCGAACTGCCCGCACCGTACGGTACGACGGCCACGTGCGTGTCCGCCGCCCAGTCGAGGACGTCGATCACGTCCTGCTCGGTACGCGGACGGGCGACCTGGTCGGGTGCTGCCGCGACGTCTCCGTCGAGTGCACGGATCACGTCGCGGTAGGCCTTGCCGTAGGTGTGTGAAGCCCGGTCCTGGGGCGCGGCCGACATCAGAGGCGCCAGGGCGGCGGGCGGCTCGATCCGCACCTCGGGCAGTGCGAGGGCGGAGATGTCGGGCACGGGCAGCGGGGTTTGTGCCGCACCGGGGACCAGCGACCCGAGGGCGACGCACTCGGCGTCGGGCAGTGCCTGGTCCGTAGCGCCCCAGCCCCACCAGGAGCGGCTCCGGGAGCGGGACACGGGCGGTGTGCGGCTGTCGGCCACGAGCTGACCTCTCGATAATTTACCACTGAGTAATTTACCGCAGGGTAGGGTATTCGGCATGACGACAGCAAGAGCCTCGGCCGCCCCGGATCCGGCCGACGGCCCTTCGAAGGGCAACCGGGACAGGGGCCGTGGCGCCGGCACCAAGGGCGTGCCGCGCGCTCGCCGGGAGGAGCAGATCCTCGGCGCGGCCCTGGAGGAGTTCGGGCGGCATGGCCACGCCGCGGCGTCGATGGCCGAGATCGCCCGGCGCGTGGGCGTCACAAAACCGATGCTCTACACGTACTTCGGGTCCAAGGACGGCCTCTACACGGCCTGTGTCGACCACATCGGCCCCCGCCTGCTCGCGGCGATCAGCGAAGCCATGGCGTCGAGCCCGTCGGAGAACCGGCTGCCCCACACGGTGCTCGCCGCGGTCTTCCGGACGCTGGAGGAGCGGCGGCACGCCTGGTTCGTGCTGTACGACCGGACGCTGCCGCACGGCTCCGAGCCGTGGCACGCGGCCAACCGGCACCGCGAGGCCATCGACGAGTTGGCCGCTGCCGGTACCGCCGGTCTGCTGCACGGCCAGGGCAATGACGACGCACTGGACGCGGACGCCCTCAAGCATGTGTGGACGGGCATGGTCAGTGCGCTGGTCGGCTGGTGGATCTCCCACCCCGAACTGTCCGGAGACGACATGAGCGCGCGTTGCGCCCGGCTGATCTCCGCCGTCCGCAACGGCGCCTGAGGCATTGCGCCGAGCGCTGCGTCAATGGCGGAGTGCGCGTCAGTCCACCTGATGCGCCGCGCTTGCTCCATGACCCGACCATGGTCCGCCCCGAGCTCGGGCCGACGGAGACAGTCGGTGAAGCGTCAGAGCGGCACGCGTGTCGCTACGCGACCATGCCTTGGGTCACGCCCGCTTCGCTAGCAGGCTCCCCTGCCCCTGCTGAGCGCATCGGTGTCGACCGAGTCATGCGGTGGCCTCGTCGAGGAGTTCGAGCACATGCCGGTAGGGCCGGCCGGTGGCGCGGGACATCCCCATCTCGCAGGTGCGGTTGCACGAGGCGTACGCGTCGAAGTCGCCGGCGGTGATCTCGGCCGCCTGGGCGGCGGTGGCGGAGGCGGTGACCTCCGGGTGGAGCAGTCCGCGGTCCCCGGCGAAGGCGCAGCAGCCCCAGTTGTCGGGCACGGTGACCTCGGCGCTGACGGCGGCGGCGACGGTGCGCAGGGCGGCGTCGATGCCGAGGTGGACGGTGGAGCAGGTGGGGTGCAGGGCGAGGCTGCCCAGCCGGCGGGGGGTGGGGAGAGCGGGCAGCAGGTGCTCGGCGGTGAACGCGACGCTGTCGACGAAGCGCAGCGCGCTGAAGCGGGCGCGCTCGGACTCCGGGAGGACGTCGGCCAGTTGTTCCAGGCCGTGGGTGCAGGACGACGCGTCGCAGACCACCGGCAGACGGCCGTGGTCGCTCGCCTCCCACAGCACCTGGAGCGTGCGGGCGGCCATGGTGCGGTGTCCGGCGGTGTAGCCCTTGGACTGCCAGGGCGTGCCGCAGCACAGGCCGACCAGCTTGTCGGGCACGGCCACGGGGACGCCCGCGCGTTCACACAGGCGCAGAAACGCAGCCGCCGCACCGCCGGAGCTGCCTTCGGGGGCGAAGACGCTGCCGATGCACGCGGCGAAGAACACCGCCTGCGCCTCGGTGGGGCGCTGGGGCGTGGGACGGGCGGGTCCGCCGCGGGGGATGTCGTCGGACCAGGCGGGGACCAGCTCGCCGGCCCCCGCCTTGCGGATGGTGCCGGTCGCGGCACGCAGGAGGGGAGCGGGCACGACGTGGGCGGTGTTCAGTGCGGCGCGCACGCCGGTGACCGCGCCGCTCCAGTGCCGGGCCACGGTGTCGCCGGCTCGCTGGGCCGTGGGGCTGTGGCGCTCCGCGCGCAGGCGCTTCATGACCGCACCGGTGTCGATGGTGACGGGGCAGGCGGTCACGCAGAGGCTGTCGGCCGCGCAGCTGTCGACCGCCGCGTAGGCGTAGTCGGTCTCCAGGGCGCGGCGGGTCTCCTCGTCACCGGCGGCGGTGGCCAGCGCGATCTCGCGTTGCAGGGCGATGCGCTGACGCGGCGTCGTGGTGACGTCCGCGGTCGGGCAGACCGGTTCGCAGTAGCCACACTCCACACAGGCGTCCAGCGCCGGATCGACCTCGGGGACGCTCTTCAGGTCGCGCAGGTGCGCCTCCGGGTCGTCGGTCAGCAACACCCCGGGGTTGAGGACGCCGTGCGGGTCGCACAGCCGCTTCAGTTCGACCATGACGTCGTACAACTCGTCGCCGTACTGGCGCCGTACGAACGGGGCCATGGCGCGGCCGGTGCCGTGCTCGGCCTTCAGGGTGCCGCCGGCGTCCAGGACGAGGTCGACCATGGCGTCGGTGAAACGGGCGTAGCGCTCCGCCTCGGCCCGCGTGTCGAAGTCCTGAGTGAGCATGAAGTGCAGGTTGCCGTCCCGGGCATGGCCGAAGATCACCGCGTCCTGGTAGCCGTACCGGTCGAACAGGCCGATGAGTCCCTCGCAGGTGCCGGTCAGCCGCTCCATGGGGACCGCGATGTCCTCGAGCAGGGCGGTGGTGCCCGGGCGGCGTGCTCCCGCCACCGCGGTGTACAGGCCCTTGCGCAGATGCCACAGCCGCGCCCGCACCCGCGCGTCGCGGGTCAGCGTGGTGCCGCTGACGGCGGGCAGCCGGTCCAGGACCGGCTGGGCGGCGGCCACGGTCGCGTCCAGCACCTCGGTGCTGTCCTCGGCGAACTCCACCAGCAGCGCTGCGTGCCGCTCCACGCGCAGACCGCGCAGTTCGTCCACGGGGTCCGTGGCCTGCTGCGCCACGCGCAGCGACGCTGCATCCAGCAGCTCGGCGGTGCGGGCACCGGCGGCCAGCAGCGCCGGCAGCGCGTCGGTGGCCTCGGCCAGGCCCGGGAGCACCAGCAGACCCGTGGCGGTGTGGGGGAGGAGCGGCACGGTACGGAAGACGGCCTCGCCGACGAAGCCCAGGGTCCCCTCGCTGCCGATCATCAGGTGGGCGAGCATGTCGGCGGGGTCGGTGTGGTCCAGGAACGAGTTCAGCCCGTAGCCCATGGTGTTCTTCATCGCGAACAGCCGCTCCACTGTGGCCCGGGCGGCCGCCGAGTCGCGGACGCCGTCCCGCAACCTCAGCAGCCCGGCGTGGAGTTCGGGTTCGCGGGCGCGCAGTGCCTGGTCCGCGTCCGGGGCCCCGGTGTCCACCACGGTGCCCGATGGCAGCACGAACTGCAGGGACTCCATGGTGCGGTAGGCGTTGTCGCGGGTGCCGCAGTTCATGCCGCTGGAGTTGTTGGCGACCAGTCCGCCGATGGTGCACGCGGACTCGCTGGCCGGGTCGGGGCCCAGCCGGCGCCCGTAACGGGCGAGCCGCGCATTGGCCTGACGCACCGTCAGCCCGGGTTGGAGCCGGATCCGCAGGCCCTCGTCCAGCACCTCCGCGGCGCGCCAGTGACTGCGGACGTCGACCAGGATGCCGTCGCCGCCCGCCTGCCCCGCCAGGCTGGTGCCCCCCGAACGCAACGTCAGCGGCACCCCCGCTCTGCGCGCCCCCGCCATCAGCGCACCCACCTCGGCCGCCGACGCCGCACGCACCACCGCTCGGGGCGTGAACAGATACGGTGAGGCGTCATGGGCCACCGCGACCCTGCGGGGCACCTCGGTGGACACCCGCGCCGGGTCGTCCACGCATTCGGCCAGGATCTCGGCCAGGCCGGGCACGGCCGGGTCGTGGGCGGTCGGCTCGGCCGGGGGTGTGACAGCGGGGGTGCTCATGGTTCCTCGGTACTGGTTCCTCGGTACGGGACTGGTTCCTCGTTACGGGGCGGTCAGTGGACGGGGGCCGGGATCCGCAGCAGGCGCGGCGGCACCGCGGCCGGCTCGGGCAGACGCAGCGGCGACAGGCCGGGGGTGATGCTCCCCAGCAGCGCGGCACGCCGCGCACCGGTGCCCGACGGAAGGGCGCCCGGCAGACCGTTCACGGTGAGGAAGCCCAGCACGGCGAACGCCAGCGCCTCCTTCGCGTCCGACGGCAGACCGAGATCGTCGCTGGGGCGCAGCGCCACGCCGGGCAGCTCTTCGGCGATCATGCGCATCAACACAGGATTGCGCACACCGCCGCCGGAGACCACAAGGCTCGTGACACCGTGCGCCCGGCAGGCGTCCGCCACCGTGACGGCGGTCAGCCTGGAAAGCGTGGCCAGGACGTCGTTCGTGTCGGGCGTGGGCACCGCGGCCAGCGCCCGCAGCAGATACGGCAGGTGGAAGTGCTCCTTGCCGGTGCTCTTGGGTGCGGGCCTGCGGTAGTACGGATCGTCCAGCAGGGCCGCGAGCAGTTCGGCGCTGACGCGGCCGGCACCTGCCCGGCGGCCGTCCTCGTCGTAGGAGGCGGCGCCGTCGGTGAAGTGGCGTACGGCGGCGTCCAGCAGTGCGTTGGCGGGACCGGTGTCGAAAGCCACAGGTTCGGCGCCCGGCGCGACGACCGTGACGTTGGCGATGCCGCCGAGGTTGAGTGCCGCCGGGACCCCCGGCAGCCCTCGCAGGAGCAGGGTGTCGGTCATGCCGACCAGCGGGGCTCCCTGCCCGCCCGCGGCCACGTCCCGGCTGCGCAGATCGGACACGACCGGGAGTCCGGTGGCCTCGGCGATCCAGGCGGGCTGGCCCAGTTGCAGGGTGCCGCGGACCGTGCCGTCCTCCACCCAGTGGTGCATGGTCTGGCCGTGCGACACCACCAGATCGGCGGCGCCGGCGCACAGCTTGCTCAGGGCGCGCTGGGCGGCGCCGGCGAAGACCTGCCCGATTTCGGTGTCCAGCGTGCACACGGCCTGGGTGGTGGTGGCCGCGGGCGGCAGCGTGGCGGCGATCAGGTCGCGCAGTTCGTCCGGGTAGGGGACGCTCAGGTGGCCGAGCGGCCGCATGAGCAGGGCATCGCCGTCCAGAGTGAGGTCGGCGGCCGCCGCCTCGATGGCGTCGTACGAGGTGCCCGACATCAGGCCGATCACGCGCATGGCTTCTCCCGGTGAGGATCGTGGGACGGACGGATGGCCGGGGTGCGGGGCCGCCTCCGGTGAGCGGCCCCGCACCCCGTGCCCGTCACTCCCGGCCGGCGCCCGCCACCAGGCGGCCCGACCCGGAACCGGACTCCGGCTCGCCGCCGGACACGGCGACCTCGTTCACCTCGGGCACCTGCGGCGCGCGGTGGAACAGGCTCATCACACCGCCCACGACCAGCGTGATCACCACACCGATGGGCACGAGCCACTGGGCCGCGATCGCGGTGGGCACCGTCGCACCGGCCACCGTCACGTCGATCTTGACCGAGCGCACGATGTAGGTCATCACCCCGACCGTCACCAGGAAGGCCACGATCGAGTCGACCTCGTTGGCCCGCTTGACCAGCCGCCCGAGCAGGAACGCGCCGAGCAGAGCGCCGTAGGTGTAGCCCGCGATCGTCAGACCGGTCAGGTACACATTGCCCGTGCTGGTGCTGAACGCGCACGCGAAGACGGCCATGAGCACCGCCCACACCAGCGTCATCACCCGGGCGAGCTTGAGCAGCGACTCCTCCGAGGGGGTGCTGCGGAAGAAGCTGTGGATGATGTCCGCGACCGTCGAGTTCGACATGGAGTTCAGCGCCGAGGACAGGGAGCCCATCGCGGCGCCGAGGATGCCGGCCACGAGCAGGCCGGAGATCACCACGGGCAGCCCGTGCAGGATGAAGTTCGGGTAGAGGTTGTCGGCGCTGGCCAGGCCCAGCTGCTTGAAGTCCTTGCCCTGGTTGTACGACCACAGCAGCGCGCCGACCAGGGAGAAGGCGGCGAACTGGAGGGTGACGAAGACACCGGAGGCGATCATGGCCTTCTGGCCGTCACGCAGCGAGCGGGTGGCCAGGACGCGCTGGACGATCAGCTGGTCGGAGCCGTGGCTGGCCATCGCGAAGATGGCGCCGCCGATGATCGCGGTGGGCAGGGCGAACGGGCTGGTGAGGACGTGTGCCAGGTCGAAGTTGGCGTCGAAGAGCTTGAAGTGGCCCGAGTGCAGGGCGTTCGCGAAACCGTCGCCGCCCACATGACCGGACAGCACCGCTATGGCGAGGATCGCGCCGCCCAGGTACAGGCCCATCTGAATGGCGTCGGTCCAGATGACCGCCTTGATACCGCCGAGGTAGGTGTAGACGACGGTGATCACCGTGAGCACGATGATGATGACCCGGTAGTCGGCGTGCACGCCGAACTCGTCCAGCAGCAGCTTGATCGGGATGGCGGAAGCGAACAGCCGCACACCCTCGGCCAGGAGGCGAGTGAAGACGAAGGTGACCGAGGCGAGCCCCTGCAGCTTCAGACCGAATCTGTCGCCCAGGTATTGGTAGGCGCTGACGAACCCGCCGCGCTTGTACAGCGGGATCAGCACCGTTGCGACGACGACGCGGCCGATCACGTAGCCCAGGGCGAGTTCGACGTTGCCGAAGCCCTGTCCGCTGTACGCGCCGCCGGGCACGCTGATGACGGTGAGCACGCTGGTCTCGGTGGCCACCACGGAGAAGGACACGGTCCACCAGGGCATATGGCCCTCGCCGACGAAGTAGTCCTTCGACGTCTTCTGCCGTCCGGCCAGTCGCAGTCCGATCATGGCGATCGCGACCAGATAGACGACGACCACGACAAGGTCGAGTTGGCGCACGCTCACTCCTAAGCAACAGCCGGCGGGGATACCGGCGCAGAGGGGACAGGGGATGGGGGCGTCGTCCGGCGTACGCGGACGAGCAGGGGTTCGTGCGGAAGGGTGGTGTCCAGCGCCAGCAGGCGCGCACCGTCCAGCGGGTCCCCCAGCGGGGGTCGCAGGCTCAGTGGGGGCGCCGCCGTGGCGAGCGCCGTTCGAAGGGGTGCCATGAGCGGTTCCCCGAGGCCGGTCAGACCGCCGGTGACGGTGACAGGCAGTTCGCCGTCGCCGCCGATCCGGCGGGCGGCCGCGAGCACGGCCTCCGCGAGGGCGGCGGCCGCGTCCCGGACGATCGCGGAGGCGGCGACGTCACCCGCGGCGGCGGCGCGAGCCACCTCCGGGGCGAAGGAAGCGGCGGTGCGGGCGGGGTTCCCGTCACCGGTGATCGCGGACGGCAGCTTGTCCAGGTCACCGAACCGCCTGGCCGTAGCGGCCAGCAGCGCGGTGTCAGGGCCCCGTCCGTCGTGCGCCCGCAGTGCGGCCTGCAGTCCGGCCGCACCGATCCAGGCCCCGCTGCCCGCGTCGCCGAGCCAGGGACCCCAGCCGTCGACCCGGGCGTACGTCCCGTCGTCGCCGATGCCGATGGCCACCGCACCGGTGCCGATCGCCAGCACCACGCCGGTACGGCCCCCCAGGGCGCCCGCGTGGGCGGTGACCGCGTCACTGGTGACGGCCACCTCGTCGGTGGGCAGATCCGCAAGAAGCAGGGCGGCCAGCTCGCGGGCCGCCTCCGGTGCGGCGGCCGCTCCCGCGGCGCCCACACAGACCGCCGCCAGGCGATGCGACGGCTCCCGTTCCAGGAGCGGCAGGACGGCGGCGCACACGGAGTTGCGGGCCGCGGCCACTCCGTGGTCGGCGGCGAGCCCGGGGGCTCCGGGCACCTCGTGGACGTCGTGGGCGGGGCCGTCACCGCTCCACAGCACGGCACGGCAGCCGGTTTTGCCCAGGTCCACCGCAACTGCTGCTGTCATGGGGCACGCCTTCGTGTCTCCAGGGATCCGGCTCGTCGGGCGGTCACGGCACTGGTGGAATGCCGGCGACCGGCGCGGATCGCGGTCCAGCGAGTATCGGAAGGTCGACCTCCGAATGTCAATAAGTAACTTCACGCAAGTTTCCGCGTAAGTTTTTGACGCGCCACCGAGGCGTGGTTAATGTGTCGCCCACCCACTCAGGAGGGAACGTTCCATGGCCCGCCAGGAAACACCCAGCGCAACGGACCGGTCGGCGGAGGACACAGCCGCCACCGGGATCCTGGCGCGCATCCGGGCCGCACTGCCGACCCTGGCCCCCTCGGAGCGCCGGGTGGCCGACGCCGTCCTCGCCGATCCGGCGCAGGCGTCGGAGCTGTCCATCAGCGCCCTCGGCGAGCGTGCCGACACCTCGGTGGCCACGGTGATGCGCTTCTGCCGCGCCATGGGCATAGCCAACTATCCGCAACTGCGGCTCGCGCTCGCGGCGGCCGCCGCCCGTGAGTACGCCCTCGGCGGCGAACGCCCGGCGCCCGGCACCGACATCAGCGCCACCGACACGCTGGACGAGATCGTCAGCAAGATCATCTACAACGAGGTGCGCGCCCTCGAGGACTCCGGTGCCGGGCTGGACGTCGAGGTGCTGGGCCGGGCGGTGGACGCCGTGGCGGAAGCCCGGCGCATCGACATCTTCGGTGTCGGCGCCAGCGCATTCGTCGGCCAGGACCTGCACCAGAAGCTGCACCGGATCGGCTACATGGCCTTCATCTGGACCGACCGGCACGCCGCCCTCACCGCCGCCGCTCTCCTTGAGCCCGGCGACGTCGCCCTTGCCATCTCCCACTCCGGGGAGACCGAGGACACCGTCGAGCCCCTTCAGGCCGCCGCCGAACGCGGCGCCACCACCATCGCCCTCACCAACGTGCCGCGCTCCACCCTCGCGAAGAGCGCGGACCTCGTGCTGACGACCTGTGCCCGGGAGACTCCCTTCCGCTCCGGCGCGACCGTCAGCCGCATCGCACAGCTCGCACTCATCGACTGCCTCTTCGTCGGCGTGGCGCAACGTTCCTTCGACGCGACCACCGCCGCGCTGGAAAAGACCTACGGGGCGGTCCAGCGCCGCAGACGGCCGCGGCCGCAGCGGCGCACACCGGCCGACGACTGACCGCCGACCCGCCCCGGCCCCCGCTCAGCCCCCTAGAGCACCACCCTTGAGCACCACCCTTGAAAGGACGACCGCGCCGTGGACCTCAGCACCCTTGGCACCGAGACCCGCAACGAGCGGACCGCCGAGCTGGACCGTATGCCGGTCTCCGAACTGCTCTCGGTCATGAACGCCGAGGACCAGACCGTCGCACTCACCGTGCGCGACGCCCTCCCGGAGATCGGGTCCGCCGTCGAGGCGATCACCGAGTCGCTGCGGCGGGGCGGACGGCTGATCTACATCGGCGCCGGCACCAGCGGCCGCATCGGCCTGCTCGACGCCGTCGAGTGCCCGCCCACCTTCGGCACCTCCCCCGAGCAGGTGGTGGGCCTGCTCTCGGGCGGCCCGGGTGCCTTTGTCGTGGCGGTCGAAGGGGCCGAGGACGAGCCCGCGAGGGCGGTCGCCGACCTCGACGAGATCGGCGTGAACGACCGGGACACGGTCGTCGGACTCGCCGCGAGCGGCCGTACCCCCTATGTCGTCGGCGGCCTGAAGCACGCCGCGGCCAAGGGCGCCGTCACGGTGTCGGTCGCCTGCAACCGCGACGCGGTCGTCAGCCGCTACGCCGACATCCCGATCGAGGTCCCCACCGGCCCCGAGATCCTCACCGGCTCGACCCGGCTCAAGGGCGGCACCGCCGAGAAGATGGTCTGCAACATGCTCTCGACCGCCTCGATGGTGCGCATCGGGAAGGTCTACGGGAACCTGATGGTCGACGTCCGGGCCAGCAACGACAAGCTCGTCGACCGCGCCCGCCGCATGGTCGTCCAGGCCACCGATGCCGACCCCGACACCGCCGCCGAGGCCCTGCGGGCGGCCGACGGCCACGCCAAGACAGCCATCGTGATGCTCCTCACCCACAGCACCGCCCAGGAGGCGGCCCTGGCCCTGAAGAAGGCCGACGGGGACACCCGTACCGCCGTCGCAGGCCTCTGACTCGGGGTTGCGGACTGCTCGGCACTGCGTTGACATGGCCGTGTGACGGTACGGTGCGCAGAGTGCGTCGTGTCGCCGATGCCGGAGGGGGCGAGTCTCGCGGCCAGGAGCACCGGGAACCGTCGCGCTCCGTCCGTCGTATGCAGGCGTCGGATGCGTACCGCGTGTAGCCGTCAGTGGCGGTTCGGATGCGCCTCCCCGCCGGTCGGCGTCAGAGTTCCCGCCGGTAGGCCGGGAAAGGTCCAGCCGATCGGCGGGGTGCTTCCGGAAAGCTGCCGGAGTGGCTGAGGCGGCGTCACCGTAAACCCTTGGGCACATGACGCAGAACGTATTGTCGGTCGCGCCGGCAGAAGCGCCAAGCCGGCTCGAGACGGATCGCTCCTCCTCCGCCTCAGCCGGCACTTCTTCGACTGCCCGACTGATCGGTATCGACCTGGCCCGTGGGCTCGCGGTCTTCGGCATGTACGCCGCACACGTCGGCCCCGACGTGACGGTGGGCGGGCCGGTCGGGTTCCTGCTGGAGCTGGCGCGGGGTCGCTCCTCCGCCCTCTTCGCGGTGCTCGCCGGGTTCTCACTGATCATCATCACCGGCCGTCCGCATCCTCGGACCGGGCGCTCCGGCCGACAGGCGATGGGCAGGATCGTGACCCGCTCCGTCATCCTGGCGGCGCTCGGCTATGCCCTGACCGCACTGGACACCTCGATCGAGGTGATCCTCAGCTTCTACGCGGTGCTCTTCGTGGCCGTCCTCCCGCTGTACCGGCTGCGCGCACGGACGCTGGCGTTCATCGCCGCCGGGGGCGCGCTCCTCATGCCCCCGGTTCTGTACGCGATACAGAGGTCGATCCAGGACGGGCACTGGGCGCACGCCGTCGTGGCCCGGGACCCGCTGGCCCACATCACCGGCACGGACGGCGTCGTCGAGTTGCTGTTCACGGGGTCGTATCCGGTTCTCACCTGGATGCCGTTCCTGATCGCGGGCATGGCCTTGGCCCGACTCGACCTCGCCCGGACCGACATCCGGTCCCGGCTCGCTCCGACCGGCGGGGCGCTGGCCGTGCTCGGCTACGGCGGGTCCTGGCTGGCCCTGCACCTGGTCCCGCACGCCCTCACCACCGTCGCGGCCGCCGCGGACGGCGGTTCGGCGTCGTCTGCGTGGTGTTCCGACATCGTCGGCGATCCCGAGGGCCACACTCCGCTCGCATGGCTGCTGGTGGGCGCACCGCACAGCGAGACGACCTTCTCCATCGTCGGCAACACCGGCGTCGCCATCATGGTGATGGCCGCGTGCCTGACCGTCGCCGCCAGGATGCCGCGCGTCACACGCCTCGCCACACCCGTCGCGGCGGTCGGCATGATGGCGCTGACCGTCTACGTCCTGCACATCATCGCCCTCTGGTTCTTCACCGAGGTCTGGTACGTGCCCCTGGTCGAGGACGGCACCATGTCCGCGCTGCCGGTGCTGCTCGGCTTCATCGGTGCCGCCGCGCTCCTGGCGACCGTCTGGATGCGCCTGTTCCGGCGTGGCCCCATGGAGCACCTGCTGCACATGGCCTGCCGGCCCGCACGGCACATCAAGTGAGGCAGCCGCGGTGCGGGGTCAGGATGGGCCGCGGGTCGGTGCGCACGAGGGGTGCGGGCGGGCCGCGGCCATGAAATGACCGGGGCTGCGCCGCCCGCCGACACCTTCGACCGCGGTGTCGGCGGGCGGCGCGTTTCGGCGTCAGGCGACGTGCAAGGTCAGCGCAGCGGTGTGAAGCCTGCCGCCGGTCTGGAACTGCACGAACAGCCGCCAGTTGCCGGCGGTGGGCAGTGCGGCGTGGAAGGACAGCTCCGGTCCGCCTTGATCACCGTTGACCTCGGTGGTGGGGTGGAGATGGGCGAAGGCGGCGTCGCCTTCGTGGAAGGCCGTCAGGTGGGCGTAGGTCTCCAGGTAGGGCTGGAGGTCGGTGACGGGCTTGCCGTCCTTCGTGATGCGTGCGGTCAGCGGATGCGCCATGCCGGCCATCGGCTTGCCTTCGAGGGTGACCGTGTACCCGTCCGCCTTCGCGCTGCCGGCCGCAGCGGGCAGCGGGATCTTCGGGGCGGACCCGGGGACCGTGACGGTCCGGCTGAGGACCAGGTCCTTGCCCTTGGCGCTTCCACTGGCGGGAACGAACGAAGTGAACATGCGCCATGAGCCCGGCGTGAGGGAGGACAGATCCGCGGTCCAGATGCCGTCGGAGGCCATCGCCGGGTGCAGGTGCTGGAAGCCGGTCAGGTCGGAGCGGACGGCGTAGAAGTGCATCCGCTTGGTCTGGTCGAGTGCGAAGTCGGTGACCGGCGTGCCGTCCGGGCCGTCGACCGTGAACCGGTAGGGGGTCCGCTTGCCGCTGTCGAGGGTGCTGTCGGGGCTGGTGAGGCGGTAGCCGTCCTTGGCGTCAGACAGGCCGTTGCCGTCCGCTGCGGGGTTCATTCCGGGCATGTCGCCCATCGGGCTACTGGACTCGGTCGAGGGGGTCACGGACGGCATGGTGCTGTGGTTCATGCCGGGCATGGCGGAGTCGTCGGAGGAGCCGCAGGCCGTCAGTGTCATGGCGAGAGCGGCTGCGGTGCCGGCCGCGAGCAGGACTCGGCGGCGGACCGTGGAACGGGTGGTGGCGAACATCGCTTGAGTGTCTTTCCGGGTGGCGCACCACTCCGGGTGGCACGCGAGGTGAGCAGGACGCTGGAGCCGGAGACCGCTGGTTAGCGGATTCCGGCGCAGGTCCGGTCACGTCCGCGCGATGCACACCTGTAGGAGAAGATCGCGTCCGCCCGGTGGGCCGCGCCGACCGGTGCCACCCGGGCTCCATGCGCGCTGCAGGATCCAGGCCGCCAGGACGGTGGGGGTGACGACGGCAACGAGTGGGGCGGTGGGCAGGGGGATCTGGTTCTGGGCGGGAATGGCGACGCAGAGATCCCCGTGACTACGCATGTCGTCGGCAGGCTCGGCCTGGGCGTCATCCGGCTCCGCCGGCATGGCGTGGGCCGATGCCATCGAGGAGGCATGGGGCTCGTACATCGGGAGAGTGGCGCGCATCTGGCCGTGGCAGCCGTCAGCTGCCGCGGTCGGGGCACCGTGCATGAGGAACAGGCCGAACAGCACCGCGCACAACGCCGACAGCCGGGCGATGCCCGGGCCGCGAGTGCGTCGGCTCCCCATCGTGGCCTCTTCCCTTCTGCGTGCCATGCCCGTCCTCTGTCGCAAAGGCAAGATACCCGGCGGGGGTACTGTCCGCATGTGCTGCAGCCCCCGTATGGCGGTGTGAACCACCGCCGTATGAGGCAGCGGCCTGTGCTCATCCCGACCAGAGCGGTGGCGGGGGTGCTCACCGAACCGGCCGGTGCTCCGTGATCCAGCGGGAGGCGAGGAGGCCCGAGCCGGCGGTGAGGACGGCGGCTGCGACGACGGTGGCGTTGAGACCGAGGGTGTCGGCGAGGACGCCGGCCACCAGAGCCCCCACCGCGTAGCCCGTGTCGCGCCAGAACCGGTAGGTGCCCAGCGCGTTGGCCCGCCAGGTGGGGTGGGCGTGATCGGATATGGAAGCGATCAGCGCGGGGTAGACCATCGCGGTGCCGATGCCGAGAACGACGGCGGACGCGATGCCCGCGAGCAGCGGGGTCTTGAGCAGGGCCAGGGCGAGGACGAAACCGCAGGCCTGGACGAGCATGCCGTGGACGATCAGTCGTTTGCGGCCGATGCGGTCGGCGAGATGGCCGGTGGGAATCTGCCCGATGCCCCACAGGATGGGGTAGAGGCCCTTGATCAGGCCGACGGCGGCGAGGCCGAGGCCGTGGTCGGTGAACAGCAGGGGGAAGACGCCCCAGGTGAGGCCGTCGTTGAGGTTGTTGACCAGACCGGCCTGGCTGGCCCCGCGCAGGGAGCGGTTGTGCCAGGAGGTACGGGCGAAAGTGGCGGCCAGGCCGCTGTCCTCACCGCTGGGAACGGGCCTGGTGTGCTGGGCGAGTTCGAGGGCGACATGGGCGGCGGTGTCGCGGACGACGAGGGACAGCGCGAGTCCGGCGGCGACGAAGACGACGCCGATGAGCTCGGGCGTGGGGCGCAGGCCGTAGGCGGTGGCCAGGTAGCCGGTGATCAGGGCGGTGGCGCCGACGGCGGTGTAACCGGCGGCTTCGTTGAGACCGGTGGCCAGACCACGGCGCGCGGGACCCACGAGGTCGATCTTCATATTGACGGTCATCGACCACGTCAGGCCCTGGTTGAGGCCGAGCAGGACGTTCGCGGCGACGATCCAGCCCCAGGACGGCGCCCAGGCGAGGGCGAAGGGGACGGGGATGCCGATCAGCCAACCCGTGACGAGGAGTTGCTTGCGGCGGAAGCGGGCGGTCAGCGCGCCGGCGGCGAGGTTGGTCAAGGCCTTGGTGACGCCGAAGGCGATGATGAAGGCGAAGACGGCCAGGTCGCTGGTCAGGCCGAAGACGTTTGCGCCGATCAACGGGACGGTGGTGCGCTCCAGGCCGACCAGGCCGCCGACGCAGACATTGACGATGACCAGCAGGGTGAATTGGAGCCAGTTCTCCCGCAGCCCCAGGCGGATCGGCTGGCCCGACGCGTCGGCCGGAGTGGTGGTTGCGGGGCTGGCGTTCACGCGCTGATGCCCTGGGCGAGCTGCCGGCCGTGGGCCGCCGCGTAGTCCGCCGGTCCGCCGTCGAGAACGGCGATGTCGGAGTGGCCTGCGCGTTCGAGGAGACTGGCGGCGGTCATGGCCCGCTCGCCGTGGCCGCAGGCCACGACCGGCCCCTGGGGGGCGTCGTCGGTGCGAGCGATGAGCCCGCCGAGCTCGATGTGCACGGCACCGGGCACGTGTCCGGCGGCGAACTCCGCGTCCTGCCGCACGTCGACGTAGGGGCGGTTCTCGGCATGGTCGGCGGTGACGAACGCGGTGGAGGCCTGCTGGTTGCCGTCGTCCAGCCAGGCGGTCATGCCGCCGGCCAGCCGTCCGGCGAGGCGCTCATAGCCGATCTTGTACGCCTGCCAGACGATCTCGTTGAGGTCCTGGTCCTCGCCGGTCACGAAGGCGAGCGGGACGGTGTCGGGCAGGAGCCAGCCCAGCCAGGTGGCGAACTGGCCGCGCAGCGGGATGGACAGGGAGCCGGGGATGTGGCCGGCCGCGTAGTCGGCCGCAGGGCGCACGTCGACCACCTGACCGCCGTCGGCCAGCAGCGACTTGAACTGCCCGACGTCGAGGGCGGCCAGCACCGGGGCGGAGGTGATGACCGAGGGGCCGAGCCGGTTGGCCTCGGCGAGCCGGGCGAAGTAGTCCGGGTAACTGCCGAGGCCGGCCACCAGCCGGCGTACGAAGGTTTCCTCGTCCGGGGCGCCCAGCAGTGGATTCGTCTGCTTCTGCCTGCCGATCGTGGAGATGCGCTCCACGCCGCCCACGGTGGAGCAGAAGGACCCGGCCCCGTGGGTGGGCCAGACCGCGACGTTGTCCGGCAGCGCGGCGAGGCGCCTGAGCGAGCGGTACTGGGCCCGGGCGAGTTCCTCGGTACGGCCGGCGCCGAGCAGATCGGTGCGGGCGGCGGAGTTCACGATCAGTGAGCCGCCGGTGAACACCCCGAGCGCCACGTCCCCGTCCAGCAACAGGAACGCCACATGCTCTTCCGTGTGGCCGGGTGTGGCCAGGGCCCGCAGTGTCAGGCCGCCCAGGTCGACCTCGTCGCCGTCGGCCAGACCGAGGTGCGCGAAAGCCCGGTGCCCTGCGGCGGAGGCCAGCACGGTGGCCCCGTGGTCGTGACCGAGCTGGACGGCGCCGGAGAGGAAGTCCGCATGCAGGTGCGTGTCCGCGGCGTACGCCACTGCCAGGCCGCGCCGCTCGGCGGCCTCGCGCAGGGCACGCAGATCGCGGCTCGCGTCCACCGCCAGGGCGCGGCCGTCGCCGAGGTCGACGAGGTAGGCGCTGTTGCCGAGCCCGGTGTCGATCAGTGGTATCAGGTGGTCGTCGGCGAAGCCCATCAGGTCCTCCAAGGTCCGGATGCGAGGGGCGTGGTCGGCGTTGTGGTCACCGCGCCCACCTTCACTTACACTATTCCATGGATTTATGGAGGATCGCATGGCGGGAACCACCACGGCCGGTACGAAGTCGCACCTGTACGACGCGTTCGCGGCCAGCGGCAAGGCGCTGGCCAGCGGAAAACGCCTGGAGCTGATCGACCTGCTGGCCCAGGGCGAGCGCACCGTCGATGCCCTGGCCAAGGCCGCCGGGCTGAACCTGACGACGGCCTCGGCGCATCTGCAGACCCTGAAACAGGCCGGATTCGTCGCCACCCGCCGCGAGGGGGTGCGCATTTACTACCGGCTCGCCGGCCACGACGTGGCCCAGCTGTTCGCGCTGCTGCGCAAGGTCGCCGAAGCCCACCAGGCCGCTGTGCCCGCGGCGCGTGACGCCTACCTCGGCGAGGACGGCGCGGTGGAGGTCACCCACGAGGAACTGTGCGCCCGCACGGCGGCCGGGGACGTGGTGGTGCTCGACGTACGGCCGGTGGAGGAGTACATGGCCGGGCACATCCCGGGTGCGGTGTCCATCCCGGTCGGGGAACTGGCCGACCGGATCAACGAGTTGCCCGAGGAGACGGAGATCGTCGTCTACTGCCGCGGTGAGTACTGCGTGCTCGCCTACGACGCGGTGCGGCTGCTGACCGATCTCGGACGGCGGGCCGTCCGCCTCAACGACGGCATGCTCGAGTGGCGCCTGGCCGACCTGCCCGTCGACGCCGGCGCCCCGGCATGACGCGGATCCTGACTCGGCCTCAGCTGTCGCGGAGACGCGGCCAGAACCCGTAGCCGGCCGGTGCCATCACCTCGGCGGGCCATCCCGTCCGCCGTCCCGAACCCGTCCGCAGAGGTGATCTCGGCAGAGGACTGTCACACAGAGACGACATCAGCCGTCAGGGCACAGGAGGGTCTGCGTCTCACAAGGGAGTGTGCGATGAGGAGTGCCACGCTGGTGAAGGCCACGCGATACGTGAGCCTGCTGTGCTGCGGGATGCTGGCGGGGGTCGCCGTCACCGTGCTCTTTCTGGAACTGGCGCTCCGACGGCTGAACGGCCCGGCGTACGTCCGCGTACGCCAGGTGGAGTTCACCTTCTTCACCTGGTACATCGGGGCCATCACCGTACCGACCCTTGTCGCCGTGGCCGTACTTGTCATCTACGCGCGCAAGGCGCAGAGCCCCATCCTGCGGCCGGCGGCCATCGCCCTCGGGCTGCTCCTGCTGGCCCTGCTGGCCCTGCTGGTCACGCTCGCGGTCAACGGTCCCATCAACGTGGAGGAACTGGGCTGGAACGTCCAGGCTCCCCCTGCGGACTGGGCACACGACGTGACCGCTGGCAGATCGCTCACGCGGTACGGACCGCCGCGATCGTCCTCGCACTCGGCTACCTCAGTGCCGCGATCCTGGACCGCCCGGCTCCCGACGGGCGTTCGCTGCGCCAGGCGTCGTAGCCGAGCTCCCGCCGCCCAGGCCGGCGATCTGACCCGGCTGGGCGGGTGAGCGCGCCGGCCACGCTCGTCCTCGGGCAGATGCGCCGACCTTCAGCCGTCGAGTCACAGACAGTCGCGCTCACTACTCGCACGCCGACGGGAACAACCAAGTTCCGACCTGCCTCTTCTCTGCGATCACAGGCAGACGACGATGCTTCGTCACACACGCCGCGCAGGTAGGCCCCGCGCCCATCGGCCCAGGCCGGGCGCCTAGACTCGCGGCGCCAGTGCATTCCCGAGGGCAGCGCCAGAAGGAACCGACAAGATCATGCGCGTGACCGTGGCCCGTGGCCTGACGGAGGACTTCGGATGACCGGCGCCGAGGAACCCGTCCTCCTCCACACCGCAGGGCGGGCCGCCCACATCACTCTCAACAGGCCGAAGGCCCTCAACGCGCTGTCCCACGCGATGGTGCGGCGCATCGACGAGGCTTTGAAGGCCTGGAAAGACGACCCGGCCGTCGAGACCGTGGTCATCACGGGGGCGGGGGAGCGCGGCCTGTGCGCGGGCGGCGACATCCGCGCCGTCCACGGCGACGCCCGCGACGGTGACGGCACCGCCACGGCCGCCTTCTGGCGCGACGAGTACCACCTCAACGCCCGTATCGCCCGCTACCCCAAGTCATACGTCGCCGTCATGGACGGCATCGTCATGGGTGGCGGTGTCGGCATCTCCGCGCACGGCAGCGTCCGGGTCGTCACCGAGCGGTCGAGGGTCGCCATGCCCGAGACCGGTATCGGCTTCGCCCCCGACATCGGCGGCACCTACCTGCTCGCCCTCGCCCCTGGCGAACTGGGCACGCACCTCGCACTGACCGGCGCGCAGATCGGTGCCGCCGACGCCCTGCTGTGCGGGCTCGCCGACCACTACATGCCGTCCGCCGCTCTCCGGCACTTCGTCGCCGATCTCGCCGAGATGCCCGTGGAGCAGGCGGTCGCCCGGCATGTGCAGCCGTCGCCCCCAGGGGAGTTGGCAGGACGCCGTGAGTGGATCGACGCCTGCTACGCCGCCGACCGGGTCGAGGAGATCGTGCAGCGGCTGTTCGCCCACGGCGACCCGGCCGCGAAGGACACGGCGGAGACGCTGCTCACCAAGTCACCGACCGCCCTGAAGGTCACCCTGGCCGCCATCCGCCGTGCTCGGCGGCTCGGCGCGCTGGAGCCCGTCCTCGACCAGGAGTACCGCGTCTCCTGCGCGGCCCTGAACTCTCCCGACCTGGTGGAGGGCATCCGCGCCCAGATCATCGACAAGGACCGCAACCCGCGCTGGTCGCCGGCGACCCTCGGCGAGGTCACGGACGCCGACGTCGAGCGCTTCTTCACCCCTCTCGGCGAGCACGAGTTGGGACTTGCCGGACCCAACTCAGTTCCGAAGGAGGCCTGGTGAAGCGAACCATCGCGTTCCTCGGACCCCGACACAGAGGCGTTCCCTGCGACGAGATCGGCCGCTCGGCCCGCCCGAGCGGCCGCCACCGCTGACATCCGACGGACCGGCCACCCGCCGCGAGAGGAAGATCACGCCAGGTGGCGCGGTCTTGGCCGGGTACCCGTCACGCGGTACGGTCGGTCCGATATCGACGACGGCGAGACGGAAGCCGGTGGGAATCCGGCACGGTCGCGCCACTGTATGCGAGACGCCTCGTGAGGCGTTTCGTGAGTCAGACCCGTGGCTGTCGTCCAGTGCACCACCGAGATGGGACGCGAACTCCCAGAGGAGGTTCTGCCATGGCGCAGACCGTCGCCCAGCCGACAGCCACCACCCCCGTCGTTCCCGCCACGCTGCCGCTGAAGGCGATAGCTCCCTGGGCGGTCTTCTTCGGCATCCTGATGCTGGTCCTGCTCTACTTCGTCGGCGCCGAGCAGGGCGCCACCTCCGTGTTCAACGGCACGGACGTCCACGAGTGGGTGCACGACGCCCGCCACCTGCTCGGCTTCCCCTGCCACTGACGCGAGGGACGCCGCACGCTCATGAACTCCGCAACAGTAAGAAACCTCCTGGTACGAGGCATGCTCGCCGGCCTGGCCGCCGGTGTGCTCGCCCTGGTCGCCGCCTATCTGCTCGGTGAGCCGAACGTCGACAAGGCGATCAGCTTCGAGGAGGCCCACTCCCACGAGCACGAGATGGAAGTCGTCTCCCGCTCGCTGCAGTCCACCGCCGGTCTCGCCACCGGCGTCCTGGTCTACGGGGTCGCCTTCGGCGGTATCGCCGCGCTCGCGTACTGCTTCGCGCTCGGCCGGATCGGCCGCTTCAGCCCGCGGGCGACCGCGCTGCTGCTGTCGGGCTGCGCGCTGCTCGCCGTGTACGTCGTGCCGTTCCTGAAGTACCCGGCCAATCCGCCGTCGGTGGGCAACCCCGACACCATCGGCAAGCGGACCACCCTGTACTTCCTGATGATGGTGCTCAGCATCCTCCTCGCGGTCGCTGCCACCATCCTGGGCAAGCGACTGGCACCCCGTCTGGGCACCTGGTGGGCGACCGTGGTGGCCGTGGCCGGCTTCGCCGTGGTGATCGGGTTGGCCTACGAGTTCCTGCCGGCCATCAACGAGGTACCGAAGGACTTCCCCGCCACCCTGCTGTGGCGGTTCCGTCTCTCGGCCCTCGCCATCCAGGCTGTCCTCTGGGGCGGATTCGGCCTGCTCTTCGGCGAGTTGGCCGAGCGGCAGCTGAATCCCAAGCCCGCGACAGCCCCGTCCGGGCGGACGGTTCCCGCCTCGCACTGACGGTCTTGGGACACGAGAGGGCCCTTCGGAACCATCCGGGGGCCCTCTCGCGTTTCCCGGGCACCGACGCGATCGGATCACGGGCAGGGCACAGAACACCGACCGATGAGGCAGGCACCGCCAAGCCGTGGAGCGGATGAACCGAGTGGCCAGACACCCTCAGCCGCGCCGCATCACCCTCGGGGGCCATGAGGCGGTCGCCCTCACCGTCGAGGAGTACGAGCAACTGATCGCCAGCCGACGGCAGATCGGCGGCCAGAGCGCCCGGGTGCGTGTGCTCGCCCAGCAGGCGAAGCGGACCGAACAGCTCCTGCGGGAACTGGAAACGCTGGTCCAGGACCCGATGGACTGCCACGAGCAGGACGGTGGGGTGCCGCCGGAGTGCCCGGCGCCCTGTCCCGCGGGCCGAGCCGCGGAGTGGGACGAGGGAACCGACTGCCTGCGCTGCGCGATAGCGGCGCTGCTGCGCCGCCACCGGACCGCGGCCTTCCGAACCACGGCGTCCGCCCCGCCTCAGCGCACCGAAGCAGTGCCCGACGCGGCGACAGAGGCGATGTCCGAAGCCGGGCCAGACACCGTGTCAGCTGTGGTGCCCGACGCTCCCAGAGGCTGTCCGAGCCGCAGGTTCCACCGGCCGGCCCGCCCGCTGAGCTCCGTGGCCGTCAACGGCGGCACGTCCAGCCGCCAGAAGGAAGCCGGGGGCAGGCCCAGAACATGGACGACCGCGGCCCGTACGACCTCCGGCTCGACGACGGCAACGGTACGACCGTCCGTGTCCTGCGCGGTGTCCAGCCAGCGCCCGACCCGCTCGCACACGTCCCGCACCGATTCTCCGCCGTGTCCTGCCCAGTCGGCGTCGGCGAGCCAGTGGCCCACTCCCTCCGGTTCGGCGGCCGCCACCTCCTCAAGAGTGCGGCCTCGCCAGCGGCCCACATCCAGGGCCCCCAGCTCCGCCGTCTCCACGCCGTCGAGGCCGAGCGACGACGCCGTCTCCCGGCAGCGCACGCTCGGGGAGGTCAGCACACGGACGGGCGAGGGCAGCGACCCGGCCACCGAACGGGCGCGGGCCGCCCCGATGTCGTCGATCGAATCGCCGTCATAGAAGCGGGCGTGCCGCAGCGATGGGCTCGTCGCGGGCGAGACGAAGGTGACGCGGCTGGTCACGTGCCTGTTCCTCCTGCGCTTGTCATGGGGTGCGGGTCTCCACAGGGTACGGAACGTATGTACGCCGGTCAGGGTCGATGGCCAGCCGTCCGCCGGCCGGCGGACGGGCCCGCTGTGCACAGTCGCGGCGCTCGCAGATCCGGCAGCCCAGGCCGATGGGCGTCGCCGCCCGGGGGTCGTCCAGGGCGATTCCCTCGGCGTAGACGAGCCGGTGGGCGTGCCGCAGCTCGCACCCGAGGGCCACGGCGAACTCGGCGCGCGGGGCGTGGTGGCCGTATCCGCCGCGGGTGAGGGTCCGCGCGACCCAGAAGTACCTTTTCCCGTCCGGCATCTCCGCCACCTGCGTCAAGATCCGGCCCGGTGCGGAGAAGGCCTCGTACACCGTCCACAGCGGACATGTGCCGCCCATACGGGAGAAGCGGAAGTCGGTGGCCGACTGCCGCGCACCTCTGGATGCCGCGTCGCCACGGAGAGCGATGAGGTCGTATTCATCCGTGAAGCTCAAATCTCCTCTCGCCCGCCCTGGAACTTCTCCCTGGTGGCGCGGCCGACATCCCGACGACGGATGGTGCGGTCCGCTCGCTCTCAGCTGATCACCGCCCCTCCACACGGGCCCATCGGGTGACTCTCCCTACGGCGATGGACGTGTGGTCGGTGCGGTCACTCGACCCGCGAGTCTTTTTTACAGCGCCCCGGGTGCCGTGGCTCGCGACGGGTGATCTTCGTTGTACGCCGGCGAGAAGGGCTCGTAGGGTTCCGGCATGACCGACGAGAGCGAGCGGGCGGTGGAAGCAGCCATAGAGGCAGAAATGCGGCTGCTCGATCCTGAGGTGCGTGCTTCTCCCGCGCTTGTGCTGGAGCTCTTGGATCCGGAGTTCACCGAGTTCGGAGCGTCGGGACGCCGGTGGGACGTGGAGTCCATCCTGGCGGTCACGAGCGCCGGAACGGTGTCCCCGGAGTCTCCGGTGAAGGTCAGTGAGATGACCGGGGTCGTCCTTGCTCCCGGCATCGTGCATCTGACGTACCTCGCCGACAACCAAGGGCGTCGGGCCTGGCGAAGCTCCTTGTGGCGGCTGACGGCAACGGGCTGGCGCATGTACTTCCACCAGGGGACTTTGACCAGCTGAGGCGAGACAGTTCCGCGGCCCCGGGCCGACCGAGGCCGCACCATTGCCCCACAGCCCGAGACATCTCTTGTCGTCGACGGGTCAAGTCGAGACACGGAGGCGACGATGAAGTCGGGCTGGTGGTGGCTCCATGCGTGGGCGAGGAAGGCGGTAGCGTCCTGGCCATGCCGGATGGTCCTGACGTGTCAGTGGTGCTGGTGGGCGGAGTGCAGACTCAGTCCCAAGCCCTGGACTTCGTGCAGTGGTTCGCCGACGCCTGGGCGGGCCGCCCACTGCAACGGGAAGACGGTTGCGCTGAAGAGGAGTTGGCGGCCGCAGAAGCTGATCTGGGCTTTGAACTGCCGGCTGCCTTGCGGGAGGGCTACACCCTCTTCGGCCGTCGGGACGACCTCACCCGACAGCAGGACCCACTGGTCCGGCCGACCGGTCTCTACGTTGATGACGCCTTGAACGGCATCCTGGTCTTCCGGCGTGAGAACCAGGACTGCGCCTACTGGGGGATCCCCCTGACAGAGATCGAGTAGGACGACCCACCCGTAGTGGTGGAATCACACGGGGGCTGGATCCCCTTTCTCGATCGGATGTCCTTGGCATGGGTGGAGCTCGTGCTGAGCGAGTCGCTCTTCGGCTCGGACAGTCATTACGACGCCTGCGAGTTGCCGGACGCGCTGCTGCCGAGCCTTCACGAGCGCTACGCCCGAGTGGACCTGCCTGACCATCCCATGTGGGCCAGCGAGGACGACTCGCCCGTGCGCTGGTACTCAGCGCCCGGTCGGCTGGTGCGCCGAGACGGGATCCAGGACCGGTCCTGGATCCACGCGCGTGGGCGTACGGCTGCCGATCTTGAAATCGTGCGCAAGGACCTGCCCGGCCGCTGGGTCCGCTGAAGCCGGGCTCGCCCGTCGATTCAGCGGGCTGGCACCTCATGCAGGTCGGACCGGCGACTACGCGCCCAAGAAGCGGTGCTCATGCCGTCAGTGTGCCCTCGCCCACTGACAACGCTCGCGGCGGGCACATCGACGTCCAGGACGAGAAGGGCTCGGGGCCGGCAGTCACGGGACAGCCATGAGCGCTTCCCGTGCCCGGCGGTCTTGGGGGCACCAGGCGGGTGCCCCGAGTCATCTTGTAATTACTCCGGCCACGCCGAGTTCTGAATCACCTCGACGAAGTCGATGTGCCGGTAACCGGGAACGAAATGCTCCAGTACATCGGCGTTGACAGTGCCGAAGGTGGTGTCCGGACGATCCTTGAAACCGTCCGTGAACGCCTGGAGGATTTGGTTCTTGAAATCGGGGCGGGGGTGAGCCTTCGTCACTTCGGCGATGTCCGCCTCGCTGAGATTGTCCAGGCGCATTCCGAGGACATCCGTCTCGACGCCCGCGGTGGTCGCCGCAATCTCCGGTGCCATCTTCCACGGGACCTCAGGAGTGGTGTGCAGGGCGATGGCGGTCCATGCCAGATCGGCGTCCGAGGCGGAGTAGCCGTGCTTCAGCAGGAACGCACGGGCCTGGTCGGCGCCGTCGAGTTCGAACCGCTGGTCATCGCTGCGGTAGGGCGGCACCAGGCCCGTGTCATGGAACAGCGCAGCGACGTACAGCAGTTCCGGATCGGGCTTCAGACCCAGCTTGCGGGCCTGGAGGCTGCCGAAGATGAACACCCGCCGCGAGTGGTTGAAAATCAGAGGAGTGGTCGTCTCCCTGATCAGGGCGGTTGCATCGGTGACAACGGGAGTGTCGGGAATCGTGACGCCAGCGATGATCTCGCTCATGAGGGACTCCAATCGGTTCTGTGATCGGTGGCGATGTATGTATCCAGGGTCTCCCCATTCCGCGATCCCGGTCATGTGTGCAGTCGGCCGTAAAACCCACGGATTCGGACATGCGGAAGGCCTGACCGGTCTCAGCACGGTGGGCGAAGGGCACCGGTGGGTCAGATGACGGAGTTCTCCTGGAAGGCGCAGCGCATCATGACGAGCGCTTCCACGTTGCGGCTGCCGTTGCGTCCACGCTTCGCGGAGCGCTTCTGCTCCTCGGCGATGTCGCCGGACATCCGCAGTCGGACAGTCCGACGCGAACCGCCCGTCGAGAGGCTCTGACGACGGCGTCCAGAGCGAGGCATCGCTCGTTCCCGTCTCGCAAAAGGCGTGGACAGAGATCGTTCAGGCGCGAGACTGGGCTCATGACCGCACCGGATCCCAAAGCCGACCTTCACTTCTACCTGCAGTCCGCCCGTGATGCCCTGCTGTGGAAGCTCGAAGGTCTCTCGGAGTACGACATCCGCCGCCCCCTGACGCCGACCGGCACCAACCTCCTCGGGTTGGTCAAGCACGTGGCCGGCGTGGAGCTGGGCTATCTCGGCGACACCTTCGGACGGCCGTCCGGCGAGCCGTTGCCCTGGCTCGAAGACGGTGCTGAGCCCAACGCGGACATGTGGGCCACCGCCGACGAGTCACGCGAGCAGATCGTGGAGCTGTACCGCCGTGCCTGGGCGCACGCGGACGCGACGATCGACGCACTTGGGCTGGAAACGATGGGCAGGGTGCCTTGGTGGCCCAAGGACAGGGACGAAGTGACGTTGCATCATGCCGCGGTGCGCGTGATCGCTGATACACAACGGCACGCCGGGCACGCCGACATCGTCCGTGAACTCATCGACGGTGCTGTCGGGATGAACGAGGGCAACACCAGCATGGGACCGGGCGACTCGACGGGGTGGCAGAACTACCGCAGCCGGCTCGAGCGCGTGGCCGAGGAGGCAGCGCGCAAGCCCGCCGTGGACAAATAATCAGTGGAGACGTGTTCGCGGCGATGACAAGGTAAAGCCCATGCCGTCGCACATGGTTGAACAACTTCTCCGTGATCTGCACGCGTCGCTCACCCAGCGCAAGCGTCCGGAGGATGTGGCCCGGCTCATCCAGGATCTCTACGCTGTCCAGGGCGCTGACCTCGATACAGCCACCGAGGCGGCGCTCGCCAAGGCCGCTGAGAACTCGCTTCGCAACCTATGGCACGGATACACCTCCATGCTCGAGGAGTTCGCCCGTCCGGTCGGCGCACAGCGCCAGCTCGCCCGAGCGGCAAGCCTGTTCACGAGCGTGCCGGAACTCCCGGCCGGCGCCGGTGATGATCCAGTCCAGATCGAGGCGGTGATCCGGCGAGTTGGTGAGGAGATCGGCCGCTCGTACGGGCAGAACGACTTCGGTATGGATCGCCTCAACCGGGCCGAGCGCACAGCGGCGGGCTTCGGTGAGATCTCCAAACGGCAGTACAACAAGCGTTTCCGGCTGCTGCGCCGGATGGAGGCCAAGCTGGCCCGGCTCATCCACGAGCAGCGCCGCCGTGAAGTGACCATGACCGGCAAGGGTGCGCTCGCCCACGTCCTCCCGTACGAGCTGTTCGCCATGGACCTGGACACGGCGGCCTTCATTGCGTACTTCACGGCGCGCGGTCACATGCGCAGCATCTTCACCAACGGCAGGCAGCGTCAGGTATACGACGAGGTCGCCGAAGCCTTGTTCCAACGCCTTCGGGACATCCCCGAGCGGACTTGCTGGTACGCGGTCGCGCATGTGCGTCCCACGCCCGAAGTACTGGCCCATGTGTCCGACGAGGACATCACACAGTTGCTCATTCGATGGAACGGCTTCCTGCGTCAGGTCGCGAACCTATTGGAGGACGCCTGGAGCCGGCATCCGCTGGAACGCGACACGATGATCGTGCGCCGCGGCGACGACGCGTCCACGTGGAACCAGTCCGCTCAAGCGTGGAACACGGCCCGAGCACACTGGTTCGCGCTGCTGAGCGAGCTGGGCCAGGACGAGACCCTGGATCGGTTCTGCCCCGGCAAGGTGCCCCGCCTGATGGCGGCGGACGTGGCGTACTGGCACCGCATGAGCGGCGGTGGGCTGCACCCGGACACGTACGTCTGGGCCGAACTTCCGCTGCCCTGGGAGGTACTTCGGGGGGAGAGGGAATGCCCGCGCTCACTCGTCGAAGCGGTCTGCGCCCGGCATGGGGTGGACCCGGTGGCGGGCGCCTGGACCGCCCCCAGGCCGGTGGCTGCGGCTGTCGTCTTCCGGCGGACGCCCGAGTTGGTACACGGAGTCGCCGTGGCCGACCCGCTCATGGCCGGCGCTCTCCGGTCGGCAGGCGTCTTCTCCGGCAAGGACAAGCGTGCTGCCGCTCAAGAGTGGTGGTGATCTACGGCAACGGAGGGCCGGGCGCGACCGGGTAATTCAGTTGACCTACGCGGTGGCCCCAGAAATGATCAGGGTGGCGATGAGGAAGCTCTGTGGAGGAGCGTCCGGCTCTGATCTCCGGGTGGACGCAGGTTCGAATCCTGCCCTCGTCGCCTCTTTACGTACCTGTCTGAAGCGCCCCGACGTGTGCTCTTGCGGCCGACGAGTCCGCCGAGCGCGTGGCGCCTGAGTTCCAGGGAGATGTGCCGCGGCAGCCCTGGGTGCGGTGTGTAGGCCAGGCCGCTGTCATCCGAGCGGTACGCGCCCTGGAACGCGGGGCCCAGCATCCAGATGAGCTGCGACGCGTGCGATCGTCCGGGCGTTGTCCTCGAACAGATGCGCTTGCATGCCCGCCGCCTGGGCGGCCTCGACGTTGACGGAAACACCGTCGATGAAGAGACAATTCTCCGGGCGTACGTCCAAGGTGGCACATGCGGCCTCGAAGGCTCGCGGGTCAGGTTTGCCGATGCCGATCTCGTGCGAGTAGATGATCTGTTCCACCAGGTCGTCGAAGTGGTACAGCGCCGTATCGCGCTCCCGGGCACCGACGAAGCTGTTGCTCAGGATGCCCAGCCTGCACATTCCCTGTAGCCCCCGCACGTAGGTGATGAGTTCCTCGTTCGGCGTCCCCAGGTACTCCGCCCAGAGATCAGCCATGAAGGCTTCGACCTCGAAGGCGTCGAGACCCAGGCGTGTTGCCACCTGCTCGTGCACCTCGCGTTCGCTGATGCTTCCAGCACGCCATACGTCGCGCATCCGGTCATTCACCGTGCCCAGCGGCAACTCCAGCCGGTCTTCCCACCGTTGCACCCACCCCGTGTCCGGCGTGATCTCCAGTACTCCGCCGATGTCGAGAATGACGCAGGTCGCGGTCACGTGAACTCCCCCTCTTGGTCCCGTCCGGCTCACCGAGCGCACACACCGCCGCTCAGGAGATCCGTGGAGACACTGTTGCTCTTCCGTCCGGGACGAGGTCAAGCGATCTTGAATCCTGTGACAGCCCGGTCGCGAGACGCCGACGCGACCGGCCCAATCGTCAGGCACCGGTACAGCCGCGGCCTTCGCCATCGCCATGCCCACCGCGCGTCGACTAGCTTCTGGATGAACTCCACCACAGGCTAGATCTTCAATAGAGATATGGTCTACTTTAGAAACCAGCCCTCCAAGGATAGGAATCTCTGATGTCCCAGCACGTCCCCCCGCAGCCGCGCATCGCCATCGCCTTCCACTCCGGCTACGGTCACACCGCCGTCCTGGCCGAGGCGGTACAGCGGGGTGCCGAGAAGGCCGGGGCGCAGGTCGCCTTCATTCCGGTGGATGCCATCACCGATGAGCAGTGGAACGAGCTCGACGCCGCCGATGCGGTGATCTTCGGAACGCCTACCTACATGGGCGGTGCGTCCGCGGGCTTCCACACGTTTGCAGAGGCCACGGGCCGTCGGTTCGTCGACGGGGCATGGGCCGACAAGATTGCCGCCGGCTTCACCAACTCGTCCTCGAAGAGTGGTGACAAGCTGAACACGCTGACGTTCCTCGCCGCCTTCGCGGCACAGCACCGCATGATCTGGGTGAGCGTCTCTGATTAGCTATGCGATCCCGAGTCGGATTGAGTTTCCGGGATCGTTTCCCACCGTGGTGGGGGGGGCGTGGGCGTGGAGGTGGAATCCCGCGCCGAGTGCTGCTCCTTGTGGCCGGTGGCCGGTGGTGGGTGTGCTGGTCGTGTTCATGCCCTGGTGTCGGTGGGCTGCGCGGGGCAGCCGGGTCCGGTCCGTGTGAGCGTGTCCCTCCGGACGCTGGCCGGCACGACCGTGAGGCCGTGCTGGGGAGGGTGCCCTGCGTCGCCTGGGCGCGGGGCGTGGGGAACGTGGCCGGGTGGGGCCGGTCTTGGTCCGGTCCTTCCGGCTGGTCTTGGGAGTCGGTGTGAGGACTGCGTTCGCTTCGAGGTTGTCGAGGACCGTCCGGATCGCCATGTGGCCGCTGGTGTGGTCGGTAACGGTCGTGGCCTGGTGGGCCAGGCCGCGGGCTGCGATTCGTCGCCAGGCACCGTGGTCGCGGTCGCCCTGCCAACGGTAGTCCTGGTGGGGGCAGATGGCCCATTTCCATCCCGCGAGGGTGGGCCGGTCGGGGGTTTTGCGGTGGCGCAGCGGGGTCAGGCAGTGCGGGCACAGTTTGGAGGTGTTGCGGGCCGGAACCGTGACGACGGCGATGCCCTGTTCGGTGGCGAGGTGCCGCGTGCGGTCGGCGATCTGTCCGCGGACCTGCTGGGACAGGCGGGTGTTCAGGGTGCGGCCCATGCCCCCGGCTTCCATCGACCGTAGATCCTCGACATAGATCACCGTGGCCCCGGCGGCAATCGCTTGGTCGACGGTCCACCTGGCGGCAGCCCATGCCAGGGCGTCGTTGAGGCTCGACCGGCGCTGCGAGACGTGTTGGATCTCGCTGCGGAGCACGTCCAGCTTGGGGGCAAGCTGGTGGTCGTGGCCTGCGATCAGCCGTTCATACTGGTCGGCCTTGGTGTGCAGTCGCTCCGAGAGGCGGCGCAGGCGGTGCTGCTTGGCGAGCACACCGGCGGCCCGGAACTGGGCGCCGGCACCGAGCGCGGTGATCCGCCCCTCGCCGTTCAGTTGCACGGCGCCCGTGCTGAGGAGCGTGTTCAGGCCCCAGTCCACGCCGAGCGCCACCGTATGACCGGTGCGGTTGGCCTTGGGGACGGCGTGGGTGTAGGCCAGGTCGGCGCGCACGGTGTCACCCGCGCAGCGGAGGGTGGGAAGGTGGAGCACCGCCGATGCGGGGACTGTCGGCGGCAGCGCGATGGGGCAGGCCACCCACGTCCAGTCCCGGTATGCCTGCGGGTCGGGGCGGGTGGGTAGCTGAAGCCGTAGCAGCGCCTGCCCGGTGTCGGTTTCGGAGCGTTCGATCGTGGCTTGCTGCCCGTCGCATGCGGCGAGCAGCAGCATGCGGGCCACCTTCGGGGTGCCTTCGAGTTCGAACACGTCCACGGGCAGACGGCCGTTGGCCTTGAGATACGTGGCGGCCTGCCGGGTGCGGGCCTTGATGATGCTGGACGGCAGATACTTTCCACCAGGGACCGCTGCGCGTACGGCGTCCCACTCGCGGGGAGTGCGCTTGCCCGGATCGATGGGCCATGCCGCCAGGACTCCGGCAGTCAGGTCGGCACGCCACTTCGCCGAGCGAAGCGCCCGCCCGGCCTGCTCCTGGGCCATGCGCACGATCCGGTCGTTGACTTTCACGCCCTCGGGCGGGGCGGCGCTCCAGCCCAGACGCCGCAGCGCCATCCACGCGTTCGACGGCAGTTTCCGGCCGCCCGCGTCCACGCCGGAGGCGAGTACCTTCACATCACGGCTGTTCCAACGCTCGGCGAGCACGACAGACACCATGCCCGCCACCAGGTCGCTGCACCAGCCGATGCGTTCGGCCAGCACGGCCTGGGTCAGGACTTCGCCCGTCTTCTCATCCACGCCGGTGCGCACAAGGGTGCGGGCGCACGCGGTGCGGGAGGTCTCGCCCTTACCGATCGGCAGCTTTCGACTCACGCGGCGCGCCCTGCGTCGCACTGGCCCGACTCGGCCAGCAGGCGACGCCGGTTTTCAGCCGACCGCATCCCGTACAGGCGGCCTGCGAACGTGGTGACCAGCGACGCGAAGTCCTCAAGGAGTTCGTCCCGGTCGCCGAGCTTCTTTGGGTGCAGCACCTCAAGACGCGCGCCGTACACGGACAGCAGGTGCTTGAGCCAGCCGACACCAAACCGGGCGAGCCGGTCCTCGTGCGTGACCCGCACGACGGTCACCGAGCCGTCAGCAACGGCCCGCAGGAGCCGGCTCAGACCGGGCCGGTCCTCCCGCAGGCCAGAGGCCCGGTCACGGAAGACCTTGACGATCTCGCCGGTGGAGGTGGCCCGCAGCTCCTTCTCCTGCGTCTGAAGCGAGGCTTCCTGCTCGTGGGAGCCGGACACGCGCAGGTACAGGCCCTCCAGGCGGACACGCTCGCCACCGGTGGAGACCTTCATCGCTTCCACATCGATCGAGGAGAACCGGCGCTCACGCCCGACCCAAGTCACCGGAATCTTGCCTGAGTCAGCCCAAAGCCGAAGCGTCACGGGGTGAACACCCAAGCGTTTGGCGGCCTTTGAGAGTCGAAGAAGCTCCACACAATCACCGTACGATCACTGAGGAACTCTAAGCAAATTGAGGCTCTCCGGGCATGAGTGTGGGCTGGTGGGTGGGATCTCGGGGTCAATGTATTGATCGGGTTGGATCGTTCCGCCTGGGGTGGTGAAACGTAGGACGCGCACGGGGCGGACCGTAGATTCGGAGGCTGTCGAAGGCCGTACCGAAGCTACAGGAGTCCACGCACCGTGCGCGTCACCACCGCATTCAACCGCCTCCTGGAGCTTCCTGGCGTGAGCGTCACCGACGTGTCGTTCGGCGAGGACCGGGTGATCGTGGACGTGGCGCTGACCCGCCGGTGTCTGGCCTGCCCGGAGACCGGCTGCGGTTTCACCACCCGCACGCGTTACGACACCAGGCCGGTGTCCTCCTGCTGGAGGCACCTGGACCTGGGCCGCTGGGGCCTGGTCGTCCGGGCCGGCCTGCGCCGCCTGCGCTGCCCCGAGCACGGCGTCAAGATCGAAGCCGTGCCCTTCGCCCGGCACCACTGCGGCTTCACCCGCGACTTCGAGGATGTCATCGCCTACCTGGCCACCCGCACCGACAAGACCACCATCACTCGCCTGCAGCGCATCGACTGGCACACCGTGGGCCGCATCTGCGCCCGCGTCGTCGCCGACGGCCTCGACGAGGACAGACTCGACCACCTGGTCACCATCGGGGTGGACGAGGTCAGCTGGAAGAAGCACCACAACTACCTGACCCTGGTCACCGACCACACCGGCAAGAAGATCGTCTGGGGATCCGAGGGCAAGGACAGCGAGACCCTGGACGAGTTCTTCGATGAACTCGGCCCCGAGCGCGCTGCAGAACTGGCCGCGGTCAGCATGGACATGGGGCCGGCCTTCGCCAAGAGCGTTGGCGAAGAAGGCCACGCCCCGCAGGCCGTGATCTGCATCGACCCGTTCCACGCGGTCAAGCTCGTCGGTGACGCCCTGGACGCCGTGCGCCGCGAGGCATGGAACGAGCTGCGCCAACTCGGCGATCAGGCTGCGGCAAAGAAGTTCAAGGGCGCCCGCTGGAGCCTGCTGAAGAACCCGGAGAACCTCACCGACGAGCAGGCCACGACCCTGCGCAAGCTCAAACGCAAGGGCGGCGGAGTCTGGCGAGCCTACCGGCTCAAGGAATCCTTCCGCGCGATCTTCGCCGGGGACCTGGACGCCGGCGAGGCAGGCGAGTTGATCGACCGCTGGATCTCGCAGGCCCAACGCTCCCAACTGCCCGCGTTCATCAAGGCAGCCAAGACCATCCGCAAGTTCCGCGACGGGATCCTGGCCTCCATCCGCCTGAAGATCAACAATGGTCGGGCCGAAGGCCTCAACAACCACGTCAGGCTACTGATCCGCCGCGCCTACGGCTTCCACACCGCCACAGCCGCCCTCGCCCTCGTCATGCTCACCTGCGGACCCATCACCCTTGTCCTACCCCACGAACGACCCCGAACCCGGACCGGCTGACCCACATCCATGCCCGGAGAGCCCAAATTGATGAGCCTGGGCCTCGCCCCGGGCTGGAACGCCCTGGAGGCCGGCGAGGACGACCTCAACCGGCTCGGCTTCTGGACCGGCGCCGGCGCGCAGACCCCGCTGGACGGTGGAGTCGACACGGTGCACAGCTCGGACGTCGCCACTGCCGAACACCTCGGGGCGCGCGTCGCGGAGCAGACCGCAGCATTCGTCGCCGGTCGCGCCGCTCTGGCCGGCTCGGCCGACGCCTGAGCGGTCGCCCGGGATCACGTCTACCCCGAGGCGCCGGCCCGGGATCACCACCACCACGTCGCCTCCGCCCGCCGAGCGGCGGATCGGTCAGCCGCCGCCGACGTCGTCAGGTGTGCGGCCGTGCTTTGTTCGCGGTGAGGCCGATGATGTCGGCGACGTGGCGCCAATAAGAGCGTGCCGGCGTCTCTCGTCCTACCCCGGTGGTGATCTGCCGGGCCAGGTGGCATTCGCCTGGCTGGTGACCGGCCTCGGCCAGGCCGCCGTTTACACGGCCTGGCTCAGCGCCTGGAACTCGGCGTCGCGCAGGGTGATCTGCGCGGCCCGGGTGTTCTCCTCGAGATGAGACACGCGGGAGGTGCCGGGAATGGGCAGCATCACGGGGGAGCGGTGGAGCAGCCAGGCCAGGGCCAGCTGGGAGGGGCTCGCACCGTACGTCTTGGCAAGCGTGTCCAGCGGGCCGCCGGGACGTGCCAGTTGGCCGGTGGCCATCGGGAACCACGGGATGAAGCCCAGGTTTTCCCGCTCGGCGTACTCCAGTACATCCTCGGCATGGCGATCGGCGAGGTTGTACAGGTTCTGCACGGAGACGATGTCCGCGATCGTGCGCGCTTCCTGGATCTGGGAGACCGTCACCTCTGACAGGCCGATGTGGCCGATCTTTCCCTCTTCCTGCAGCAGGCGTAGCTCGCCGACCTGGTCGGCGAGCGGTACCTGGGGGTCGATGCGGTGCAACTGGTAGAGGTCGATGCGGTCCACGCCGAGGTGGCGCAGGCTCAGTTCGGTCTGCTGTCGCAGGTATTCGGGTCGGCCCAGCGGCTGCCAGCCGTCCGGGCCCGAGCGGGACAGCCCGCCCTTCGTGGCGATCACGAGGCCCGCCGGGTAGGGGTGCAGCGCCTCATGGATGAGCTGCTCGCTGACGAACGGGCCGTAGGAGTCCGCGGTGTCGATGAAGTTCACGCCCAGCTCGACGGCCCGGCGGAGCACACGCACAGCCTCCTCCGGATCCTTCGGCGCCCCCCATACGCCGGGGCCGGTCAGTTGCATGGCTCCGTATCCGAGCCGGTTGACGGGCAGGCTGCCGCCGATCCGGAACACTCCGGAAGCGTCGGCGGGACGTGAGGTTCCCTGAGTCATGGTCTGTACTTCCTGTTGTTGTGCCGGGCCTGGAGCTGTAGGCGGCTGTGGGCACCGGCAGGAGTCGTTCGGAGTGAGGGGCAGCCTCACGTGAGTGAGAGGCGGTCAGTGCGCGTCGGTGACCGGCTCCAGGACGAAGAGCGGGATGTCCCGATCGGTCCCGGCCCGGTACTCGACGAAGGGCGGGTAGGCGGCGTCCGCGTGCTTCCACCATTCGGCCTTCTCCTCGCCGTGAAGCTCGCGAGCGATCATGTCCTGCTTGGCTGCCCGGTCCTGCACCTCGACGAGGGGATGGGCGACCACGTTGTGGTACCAGGCGGGGTGCTGGTCAGCGCCACCGTTGGAGGCGGCCACCGCGTAGCAGCCGTTGTGTTCCACCCGCATCAGCGGCATCTTGCGGACCTTGCCGGACTTCACGCCCATGGTGGTCAGGATGATGACCGGCAGGTCCAGGAAGGTGCCGCCCTCCTCGCCGTCGGTGGCCTCGTACAACGCGACCTGGTCGCGTACCCACGAGGTGGCGCTCGGCTCGTACTCACCATGGAGAGGCATTGCTCGTGCTCCTAGCAGTTCTTCGAGGCACGGGCCGTGGGGTTCGCAGCCCGGGTATGGCCTATGGGTTTCCAAAGTAGACCACATCTCCATTGGGGTCCATGCGACCCTCGCCGTCCAGAGAGTGTGAGTCTTCGCACGGAAAGGAACGTGTGCGCCGCAATGGGGTCGTCCATGCGGGCTTGGCGTCGGGGAACGGACGCCAAGGCATGTCGCCCGGTCGTCACGCCCTTGGCCGCTCGGGCGGCTGCGGCTGCTGATGACCGCTGCTCAGCCCGGATCGAGGAGCAGCCGTAAATGGGTGGTCGGTACCGAAGGGCGGGGCAGTGCAGGCGCTCGTCACCCTGGAGCCAGGCAGGCGCGCCGCCCGGCGGCCCGTGGGCTGATTCCTCGGCGCCAGCGTCTTCACGGGCGGCGATGGTGAGCCATACAACCGGCCGGCGTCTCTGGCCGGGCAGCGGCCGTCCATCGGCTCGCGCATCGGATGCCGAACGCGACCGTGGCGCCGCCCCGGCAGGGCGGCGCCACAGCAGAGCCGATCAGCGCTCCAGGAAGGCGTTCTACTTCGTCGTACCCCAGAGCTGGCCGTCGGGCACGTGGGACGGGTTGCCCATCAGCCTGTCGACCCGGATCTGCGCGGGCACCGCCGTCCGGCGATCGCCGCGCTCGTAGCCGCCGTGCCGGAACGAGTTGTGCGTGAAGGTCATCGCGTAGGGGTGGGCAAAGTTCGTAGTCGAGCCGCTGACCAGCGGGAAGTGCCCCGGGGAGACGGTCGTGGGGGAGTCCGCGGTGTCGATGATCCACACGGTCTTGGCGGACACGCCGCATTTCTGCAGGGTGAGGCCCTCGTCCTGGTACGCGGTGTGAGCCAGGCCCGCACACAGGCCGGTGCGCTTGCCGTGCGGCGCGTATTCGACCTCTACTGCGCGCAGCTTGCCGTAGTGCTTGTTCACCTCGGCGGACACGAGGCCGTCCTTGTAGAAGTCGGACACCTGGCCCGCGCGGTGGCCGACGATGTCCCCGGCCGCATCGGACGTGCTGACGGGGTACATCGCGGTGGGCTGGCCGACCCTCGCCACCCCCCGATACACGGTCTCGACCAGGTTGGGCCGCTCGGACGTGCCGAACTTGGCGCTGTAGATCTGGATGCAGCTGTCACCACACTCCGGGGTGGCCGCGTTCGCGGACAGCGTTCCCGCCGCACCGAAGCCACCGACCATGGTCGCCACCGCCGCCGCAGCGAGCGCCTTGTTCTTGATAGACATAAAAGTTTCCCTTACTCGAACCGTAGTCAGGACCCTGCGCACTGCCGCCTCACCGGTCCTGGGTGGGACGGTCTTCTTCGATCGCCCGTCCGGCCCGGGCCGCAACGTGCGTGCCGCGCTCGTGGAGATTGGCCACCGCCGAGCGGTCGATCTGCAGGTTGAGGAGTTCCGGGCGGCTGTAGTGGCCGCGCGCGTCCATCAGGCGCTTGCGCCGGTCGATCAGCTCGAAGTCCAGGTCGGCGATGACTTCGCCTTCACCGGAGGTGAGCGGCTCGCCGAGGATGCGGCCATCGGGGTCGACAATGGCGGTGAAGAAGCCGCGGGAGAACGCCTCGACGGGGCCGCCTGTGTCCTGAGCGAGCTGGCCCTGCTGGTCGGCATCGAGCCAGGCGGTGGCGTTGACCACGAAGCAGGCAGATTCCAGCGCGTGCTGGCGGATGTTGACCTCGATCTGCTCGGCGAACAGCGGGCCGCCGAAGGCGCCCGGGTACATCGCGGCGTGTATCTGCTCGCCGTCCGCGATCAAGGCATAGCGCGCCAGCGGCAGATAGTGCTCCCAGCAGGCGAGCTGGCCGATGCGGCCGACGGCACTGTCCGTTGCGCGCAGGCCCGAACCGTCGCCCTGGCCCCAGACCATCCGCTCGTGATAAGTCGGCGTGATCTTGCGGCGGCGCTGGATCAGCGTGCCGTCCGCGTCGAACAGCAGCTGCGTGTTGTAGATGGTGCCGCCGTCACGCTCATTGACGCCGATCGAGACGACCATGTGCGCTTCCCGGGCGGCTTCGCCGATCGCATCCGTCTCGGCGGACGGTACGGTCACCGCCTCCTCGAGCAGGCGCAGGTGTTCCTTGGCCGATGCGTAGGGCGGCTGCACGAAGGAGAAGTACGGGTAATAGGGAACGACGGTTTCGGGAAAGACGGCGAACTGGACACCCTGTTCGCCAAGTTCCCGGATCTTGCGCACGACCTTCTCGACCGTGCCCGCACGGCTGTAGAGCACGGGGCTGATCTGGACGGCGGCGGCTTTCACGACGGTCATGACATGACTCCTTCGAAATGCGCACTAGGCAGGTTCGTGGTGTTGCGTGTGTCTGGAATATCGATGCATAAGGAACGGAAGCCCCGGGTCGTCCAGGCGGCAGACCCCGCTGGGCGCCAGGCAGGCTCCCGCTCCACCGAGGCGCCGGCTGCTGCAGTAGCCGGTAGGCAGCAGGCGTCCTGGCGATGGATAGGAGCATATGCGCGTATCTGGAGAGAGGCAAGGGCGACGGCGTAAGGCACAGGTGGTTCGCCGACCCGGCGCCCCTGCCCGGACGCCGACCCGCACCCGCCCCTCAGACCCCTTCTGCTTCTGTCAGGTCCACGGCACCCGCGCCCGCCGCGGGCGGAGCTCTCGACCCGTCACTGAGGCGGTGCGATCTTGGGCTGCGTCCGGCAATGCCGCCGCCCGTCGCCGCGAAGCGCCCACCGTGCGCATCGCTGACTGCCGCTCGGGATCCGGTCCTCTGTCGGACTCTGGCTGAGGCTGGAAGGGGATGATGGGGCATCTGGGGGCGGTGCTGCTGCCTCGGCCGGCGGTCCAAGTGGGACTGACGGGAGGGCTCGCCCGGCGCGGGGCTACGTTTGGCGAGGGCGCAGTGGTGCAACAAGGGGCCGCCTCGCCTCAACCGCCCCTGCCCGGGCCGACGTTCGAGGCAAAGACAAGCCCCGCTGCGCGGCTCGGGCCGCGCGGGTGTGGGACAACCACCCCCGCGGGGACTTCGCTGGAACAGGGAGACCCGGTGTGGCGACGGATGTGTCACGACCCGTACCAGCGCGTAGCGTTGAGGTGGGTGACATGGCGAAGGGGATGCGGTGTTGGCGGGGGAGACGCGGGAAAACGGCTCGGGCTGGCGCGTCGGTGAGCGGGTGCTCGGCCTGTACGACGTGACCGCGGTGCACGGCGAGGGCGGCATGGGGCTGGTGCACCGGGTCCGGCACCTGGGATGGGGCGTCGACCTGGCCGTCAAGAGTCCGCGGCCGGAGCTGCTGCGCGGCCCGGCGGACCGGGAGCGGTTCGTCCGCGAGGCCGAGACCTGGGTGGACCTGGGGCTGCATCCACATGTGTGCGCCTGCCACTACGTACGCACCGTGGCCGGGGTACCGAGAGTCTTCGCCGAGTATGTGGACGGCGGCAGCCTGCGGGCACGGATCGACGACCGGCGGCTGTACCGGGGGTCGCCCGAGGAGGTTCTGGCCCGGGTGCTGGACATCGCCATCCAGACGGCCTGGGGGCTGGCGCACGCCCATCAGCGCGGTGTCGTCCATCAGGACGTCAAGCCCGGCAACGTGCTGCTCGGCGCGGACGGCGTCGCGAAGATCACCGACTTCGGGCTGGCCAGGGCCCGCCGCTTCGGTGCCGACGAGCAGCCCGTGTCCTTCGACGGCGTCCCGTCCGGCGGAGCCGAGAGTGCCGCCACCGCGTTGCTGACCCAGGGCGGCCTGACTCCTGCCTATGCCTCGCCCGAGCAGGTGCGTGGGGCACCGCTGGACGGCCGTACGGATGTGTTCAGCCTGGCGGTGAGCATCCTGGAGATGTTCACCGGCGAGGTGACCTGGGGCTTCGGACCCGCGGCCGGACCGGCCCTGGCAGCGTATCGCCTCAGCCCGCCGCCCCCGCCACCGCTGGTGTCACTGCCCGGCCGGCTTGCCGCGCTGCTGGAACGCTGCCTGCACGACGACCGCGCCGGGCGCCCGGCACGGATGACCGCGGTGGCGGCCGAACTGGCCGCGGTATACGCGGCCGAACTGGACCGCCCCTACCCCCGCCGGGCTCCGACCGCGGCCGAACTGCGCGCCGACGAACTCACCAACCGTGCCATGTCGCTGCTGGACCTGGGCCGGAGCGCCGACGCGGAGGCGCTGCTGGCCGAGGCGCACGAGGCCGACCCGCAGCACCCGGAGGCGGTGCACAACCTGGGCCTGCTGCGCTGGCGTTCCGGCGGCACCGCGGACGACATGCTGCTGGCGAGGCTGTCCTCGGCACTGGAGAGCGCGGACAGCGGGAGCCGATGGCGGGCCGAACTGGGCCTCGCCGCAGTCCACTTGGAGCGCGGCGACCCTCAGGCGGCGCTGCCGCCGCTGGCCCGGGCCCGCCGGACGGCGCCAGACGACGTGGAGGTGGCCGCGGCTCTGGAGGCGGCGCAGTCCCCCACGTGGGACACGGCCGCCGGACGGCTGGTGCGTACGCTGCGCGGCACCGAGAAGTTCGTGCACGCGGTCGCGCTCACCCCGGACGCCCGGCGTGCCCTGTCCGGCGGCGAGGAGGGCGAGGTGCTGCTGTGGGACGCCGAATCCGGGCGGCTCCTGGGCAAGTTCGCCGGGCACGAGAAAGCCGTTCACGCGGTAGCCCTGACGGCGGACGGCGGCCGGGCCCTCACCGGAGACCACAGCGGCCGGGTCCTGCTGTGGGACACCGGGACCGGGCGGGTTGTGCGCGAGTTGGCCGGGCACACGGGCTCGGTGCGGTCCTGCGTCTTCGGCGCGGACCAGCGGACCGCCGTGACGGGGGGCTGGGACGGGACCGTGCGCTGGTGGGAGACCGCGACAGGGCGCTGTCTGCGGGTGCTCGAACCGCCCCGCCGCGACGCACGCCATCCGGCCTCCGTCGGGGCCCTGGCCCTGGCCGGGGACGGGCACACTCTGCTGGTCGGCGCCGGGAACGTGGTCGGGGTCTGGGACCTGACGACCGGCCGGTGCCTGCGCACACTCGACGGCTGCCATGAGCCGCCCGCCGCGCTCGCCCCTGACGGACGGCACGCCCTGACCGGGGGCGACCGCGGTCTGATCTGGTGGGACCTGTCCTCCGGCGAGCGCGCCCGCGCCATGAGAGCGGACCCCAGGGGGACGGTGGCGGCAGCGGTCGCGCCGGACGGACGGCACGCCGTCACCGGTGCCGTCGGCGGCGCCCTGCGCCTGTGGGACCTGACCCGGGGACGCTGCCTGTGGACCGTCCCGGCGCACCTGGGAGTCGTCTCCTCGCTGACCTTGAGCGCCGACGGCCTCCGGGCGCTGACCGGCGGCGACACCGTACGGCTGTGGCAGCTGCCGGCGCCGGGTGCGTACACCGCTCCGTATCAGATCTGCCGCCCCCGCTCGCACGGCGAACTGGCCCTGCACCAGGACCGCGTGGACCGGCTGCTGGAGGCGGCCGAACGGGCCCGTCGGCAGCACCACTACGCCGAGGCGATCGGCCTGGTCGCCGACGCCAGGGCGCTGCCGGGGCATGAGCGCGACGAACGGGTTCTGGCCGCCTGGCACCTGCTGTCGCTGTGCTGTGTGCGCGTCGGGGTGCGGGGCGCATGGCCGGCCGGAGCGGTCCGGGTGGGCTCGCACGTATATCAGGCCGAGGCCACCGCCGACGGCCGCCGGGCGCTGTGTGCCGACTTGGACGGACTGCGGCTGTGGGACCTGGACGCCGCACGCCCGCTGCGCGCCTTCACCGGGCACGCCGGGGATGTCCGGTGCGTCTCGCTCGCCCCGGACGAGCGGCGGGCTCTGTCCGGCGGTGCGGACGGTACCGTACGGCTGTGGGACCTGGCCGACGGGCGATGTCTGCGGGTGATCGACGGCTACTGCGGCCGGATCGAAAGCGTGCGGTTCAGCCCGGACGGGCTGGTGGCCTTCGCCGGCGGCGCCGACGGCTCGGTGCGCTGCTGGGAACTCGACGGCGGCCGGCCGCTCGCCCAGTACCGGCCGCACAGCAGTGCCACACAGGCCCTGTGCCCGAGCGCGGACGGCCGGCTGGTGCTCTCCGGCGGCCGGGGCGACCTGGTGATGCTGTGGGACCTGGAACAGGCACTGAGAGTACGCGAGTTCCACGAGCCGAATGTGAACCCGACCGTCCTCAAGGCCGACATCGTCTCCGACGCCCGGCTGACCCCGGACGGCCGGCTCGCGGTCACCGCCAACTCCGACGGCCGGGTACGGGTGTGGAACATCGCCGACGGCCGCCTGCTGCACGTGGCCGACCAGCACGCGACCGAGGACGGATGGGCGAACGTCATGACCGCGGTGACCGTCTCGGCGGACAGCCGCTTCGCGCTCGCCGCCAACTGGGACACAGCCGTACGCCTGCTCGACCTCCGGACCGGACGCAGGCTGCGTACGCTCGCCGAACACACCAACTGGGTGACGACCGTCCACCTGAGCGCCGACGGCCGGTATGCGGTGTCCGGCGGCACGGACGGCACCCTGCGCCGGTGGGAGATCGACTGGGAACTGGAGCCGCGGCTGCCCGCGGACTGGGACGAAGGGGCCCGGCCGTACCTGAACGCCTTCCTCGACCTGCGCACCCGCTACCGATGGCAGCAGGAGCAGGGCTCGCCCCGCGACGTTTCGCTCGGACTCGGGCCCGTGACGTCCCGGCTGGCCAGGACCGGGCCTCCAGTGTGGGGCGAGGACGATGTCGCCACCCTGCTGCGGAACCTGGGACGCGCCGGGTACGGCTGGCTGCGGCCCGAGGGGGTGCGGGCCGAACTGGAACGAGCGGCCGCGGCCCGGGAATCGGAGTGGGAAGGAGACTGGTGAGCCGAGCTGTTCAGTGCAGCTGGTCCAGGTCCGGGGCGGACATCACCGAACCGCACCTGGAGCAGCGCGGGACGGCGCCTCCGGTCTGGGTCACGCAGCGGTCGCAGTAGTACCCGGGGCAGGTCGTGCAGTGCCAGAACACCACTGCCCAATTCTCCGGATCATTCACCGCAATCGGATTGCCGCCCGCGATCCTGGAGACGGACAGCAGACGGGGACATCCCCCGGAACACATCATCACCGTCATGCCACCAGACGATAGCAATGTGCCGACGAGCCGTCAGCTGCGGAAGTCGCCCGAACCGCCCGTGCTTCCGCCCACCGCGCGGACCAACCGTTCGGCCTCGTCGTCCAGTTTCCACGCGACGCTGTCCCTACCGTCGTCCTCCACATGACTCGCCCGCAACTGCCCGGCCAGCAGCGTGAAATAACGTGCGGCATCGAGCAGGAGGACGCCGGTGTCGACCGGGCGTCCCGAGCGCAGCCGCAGCAGGCCGTCCTGGGCGTGGCCCATCATCCGCGTCAACTGCCACAGCACCTGCGCCCGGGTGTCGTCGGGCAGTCTGGTGGCCCGCCCCACGGCGGCCTGCACGGAACCGCAGGACCTCGACAGCCGGTCGAGCAGCGCGAAGTCCCGCCCCACCGGTGGGCCCGCCGCCGAACCGGCCGAGCGGTGACCGCTCTGCGGCGACCCCCACGAGGGTGGCGGAGATCCATCGGGGGAGAGCAAGCCAGGGTGGAAGGAGCGCAACGCGGTCGGCTGGGTGCACCCCAGTGCGGGACGGAAGCACGGGTGGATGTGGAACTCCGTCTCATGCGGCTGTACCGGAAGCTTGCCGCTGCTGACGTAGACCACGTCGCCGCCCCGCCGTACCCCGAGGAAGTTCACCGCGAACAGCGTGTCGATCACGGCGGACGGCGTGAGCGCCTCGGTGTACGCGGGGAAGGTGCTGTGGAGGGTCGGCACGTACGCCGCGAACCGCTCCTCGATCGCGCTCCGGGTGGCCACGTAGCCGGCGTTGTCGAAGAGCAGCGGCAAACGGCCGAGATACGGGTGGGCGACCAGGTATTCGTTCGCGAGGTCCTGCAGCTTCCACTGGGAGAACTGCCGGGTGGCCTCGTTGATGTCCGCCTCGGTGACCACCTGGTGGTCGTGTTCGACCGCCGTGTCACGGCACAGGTTGAGGTACTGGATGACATCGCGGGGACGCGGAAGGCAGGTGCCGAGGAGTCGTTCGACGGTGTCCCTGCCGTCGACCGTGTGCGGGAAGATTCCGCCCCATAGCTGATCCCGCGTCAGTTCGACCCCGGCGGACGCGCGCGCCCGGGCGAGGGCGAGCTCACTCAGGTCCTCGAGGGTCCATTGGATACGCAGCTCGTCGCCATGGAACTTGTCGCCCTCGCCGAAGGCGAGCATGTCGTAGATGTCCGAGCGCAGGAACAGCAGGCAGCGCATCCAGTCGCCGTACCGGGCCGCGATGTGCTTGGCGGCCAGCAGTAGTCCGATCACCATGGCGTGGCTGTCAGGATCGCTGGACCACACCTGCTCCAGCTGGTCCACGAGCAGGAGCAGACGGCCGTGGGAGTCCACGCAGCCGAGCGCGTCGAAGGCGTCCGCCACTCCCTGCTCGACCACCTCCAGCTGCCGAGTGGCCCGAGCGCCCTCCGTGGTCGAACCGGTCACGTCCAGACCGGCCTTGACACCGAAGACCTCCAGGGACAGCGACGTCTGCAGTCCGCGCGCCCCGGTGGCGAGCCGGTCGTAGAGCCGGTCCTGGAGCAACTCGCCGTTCGCGTGCAGGAACTTGCGCAGACGGCGAACGGCCCGGGGCTGCCGCCAGCCGTGCACTCGGGCGTGTTCCACCAGGTGCCGGGCCGCCTGCACGGCGAATACGTACCGCCAGATCAGGGACTTGGCCGTATCACCGGTCAGGCCCTGCAACTCGAACCGGCGGATCTCGTCGCCCGCCGCGTCGTCCGGGGTGATCAGCACGGTGCCGCCCGGATGGCCACCGACGGCCAGCTGCATGCAGAGCGCGCTCTTACCGGAGCCCTTCCGGCCGAGGATCAGCATCTTCCGCCCCGACAGCGCCGCGTCGTACGCCGTGGTGCGGACGAAGCCCGCGCGCAGCAGGCCACTGGCGATGTCACGTTCGGCGTCCTCGTGGCCGAAGTACAGGCGCTTGACTGGTGCCGACTCGGCCGGTTCGCCCATGGACTGCATCTCTCCCTTTGGCGCCTGACTACGGGGAACTCCGCGCGCTGATCAGGGTATTGGGCAGTCACCATGACAGGCCAGGCGAAGTGGACCGAGCGGGAGGCCTTCCTTCTGAACGCCCCGGAGCATCCAGCCGGAAGCACATCACAGCCTGAGTTGAATATCCATCAGCTCGTCCTCCTGTGTCGCCGATGCTCGAGGCCGTGCTCCTGGGATTGAGTGTCAAGTTCGGGTGGCGGGTGGGGGGTGGTCGAGCTCTAGATCCAATCCCGTGTAGATAGCGCGTGGGGCCTGTGTGCCAAGTGGCCTGAAACGGGACGGAGCTCCTGCTAGAACCGTGTCGACCAAGATCACTGTTCGGCGGGAGCTCCGTTGGGTACCCAGTCTGTCATTTCTCGTGAAGTTGTTGTTGCCGCCGGGGCGTTCGCGCCCGGCCATCTGGGCGAGTTGACCCGGATCATCTCGTTCGAGATGGTCGACGAGGCGTTGACGCAGACGGGCAGGGTGCAGGAGCGGGTGCGGGACCTGCCGTCCCGGGTGGTGGTGTATCTGCTGCTGGCAGGGTGTCTGTTCCCCGGGCTGGGCTGGCGGCAGGTGTGGCAGCGGTTGACGGCGGGACTGGAAGGGCTGACGGTTGCGGACCCGACCGGTGGTGCGCTGGCACAGGCCCGCAGGCGGGTGGGGGCCGAGCCGCTGCGATGGCTGTTCGACCTGCTGCGTGGACCGGCCGCCGGCATCGCCACCACCGGCGTGTGGTGGCGCGGGCTGCTGGTCTGCGCGATCGACGGCACCACCATGGCGGTGCCCGACAGCCCGGCGAATCTGACCGAATACACTAAACACCGCTGCAACAACGGTGGTGCGGGATATCCAGCGTTGCGACTCCTGGTGCTGGTGTCCTGCGGCACCCGCACGGTCATCGACGCGGTGTTCGGACCAACCACTGACGGCGAGACGACGTACGCGCCGCGCCTGCTCCGCAGCCTGCGCAAGGGCATGATCGTGCTGCTGGACCGGAACTTCGCCGCCCAAGCGCTGGTGACCGCCATGGCCAGGACCGGCGCGCACGTGCTGACCCGTGTGAAGAACGGCCGTCGGCTGCCCGTCCTGGGCCGCTGCGGTGACGGCTCCTACCTTTCGGCAATCGGCGCCGTCCCCGTGCGGGTCATCGACTGCGAGATCACCATCACCACGGCCACGGGACGCAGCACCGGCCTCTACCGCCTCGTCACCACACTGACCGACCACAGGACCCACCCCGTCGCCGAACTGATCACCCTGTACCGCCAGCGCTGGGAGATCGAGACCGCGTATCTGGAGATCAAGTCCACCACCCTGGGCGGCCGTGTCCTGCGCGCCCGCACCCCGGACGGTGTCTCCCAAGAGCTCTACGCCCTGCTGGTCACCTACCAGGCCCTGCGCCTGGCCATGGCCGACGCCACCGCCGCCCGGCCCGGCATCGACCCCGACCGGGCCAGCTTCACCACCGCCCTGAACACCGCCCGCGACCTGGTCATCCAGGCCGCGGGCGTCATCGCCGACACGGTCGTCGACCTCGTCGGGGCCATCGGCCGCCGCGTCCTGGCCGACCTCATGCCCGACCGACGCATCCGCACCCGGCCCCGCGTCGTCAAACGCGCGATCTCCAAGTACAACGCCAAAGGCACCATCGACCGGACCAGCTACAAGGCCACCATCAGCATCGACATCCTGACCGCACCAGGACCTTGACACCCAGCCCAGCCGCCTATCTACACGGCATTGGCTCTAGATCTGGGCAAAGCCCCCGTCGACGAAGAGTTCGGCTCCCGTGGTGAAGGAGCTCTGGTCCGATGCGAGGAAGACGGCTGCGGCGGCGACTTCGTCGGCGCGGCCCATCCGGCCGAGCGGAATCATCGGGGTGAGGGCGTCCGCGAGTTGCTGTTCGCCTTCTGCCGGGCTCCCCAGGCTACGGATGCCCGGGGTCTCGATGGGGCCAGGGCTGATGGCGTTGACCCGGATGTCGCGGGCCGCGAGCTCGGCGGCCCAGGTGCGGGCCAGGTTGCGGTCGGCTGCCTTGGTGGCGCTGTAGACGCCCATCGCCTCCAAACCCTTCGACGCGTTGATCGAGGAGAGCACGATCACCGAGGCGCCGTCCGGAAGCAGGGGGAGTGCCTTCTGGACGGTGAAGAGCGTCCCCTTGACATTGATGCCGAAGACCTTGTCGTACTGCTCTTCGGTGATCTCCCCCAGTCGGGCGAGTTCGGCGACTCCTGCGTTGGCCACGACGACATCAAGCCGCCCGCTGCGCTCCTTGATGGTGGAGAAGAGCCGGTCGAGATCATCGAGATGAGAGACATCGCTCTGAACGCCGATGGCCCGTGGCCCGATGGTTTCCATGGCCGTATCCAGTTCGCCCTTGCGACGGCCGGTGAGGTAGACGGTGGCGCCTTCCTCGGCGAACCGACGGGCGATGGCCAGACCGATTCCGGTGGAGCCACCGGTCACCAGGGTCACCTTCTCATCTAGCTGTCCCATGATGCCCACTTCCTTGAAGTAGCACATTTCGCTGTATATGGGAGCTTTCAATGCATCTGCAGCGCTGCCGGTTGCGGCGGTATTCCCGTGGGTGACGGTCGTCGAGGGCAAACGGTCGGACTGCGAGTCGCGGGTCGGCGGGCCGTGGGCGCTGGCCAGTCGGAATGCGCCGAGAATCGAATGCGTGAACGATTGCTCGCCGTCAAGTGTGGAGCTTCTGTCGTGGTCCAGCACGGGACGGGACTGGTGCCGCCGTGCGGCACTGCCGTCCGGACCCCGAGCTCAGCGCCGGAAGAACTCGCGCTCGCGGCAGTCCTGCACCTGGCAGTGGTGGGGGCGGGCGCCGCGATGCTCAAAGCGCTCGTTCGTGCGCGGCCGGCGTCATCGAACCCCGTAGCCGGTCAACTGCGCTGTCAACAGTCCGAGTTCAGGCTGCTTGATCACGGCCTTCCGCAATCGCGCGGGAACTTGTAGTTCATCATCCGGCCGAAGACGTGCTCGACGCGGCGCCCACTCTGCGACGACCGACCTTGGGGGGTGTTTCTACTGGTGGGGGCACTTTCCGGTGTGGGACCGGGCTGCTCGTGAAGTGGATGTGGTCTGCACTACAACCATTCGGAGGCCCGGCTGGTCTGACCTGATGACCGATACGCGAGGACAGTGCTCTTCACGGGGTGTGACGGGTTATGCGGTGTTTTGCCGCGCCTTGTGCACTGTCCGGCGTGCCCGATCGTCACCAGCGAAGTCAGTCACCTGGAGCAAGGGGGAGCTTTCTCATGCGTGCTCGCAGCATCCTGGTTGTGGCGGCGGCATCGGCCGCCGCTCTGCTTCCGGCGGCTTCAGCCGTCGCGGGGACGGGCCCGGCCCCGTCGCCCGGCAAGCAGCACCTGACAGCCCGTTCCACCGCCCCGTCGGAGGCGGGCAACCCGCTCAGCGTCAGCGCACAGACCGCGGGCGTGTGCGCGGATGCGTACCAGATCGGCGCCACCGCCTACATCGACCGGGCGGGAGCCCACGCGGCCTCCGTCAAGCAGTTCTACTCGCCCTCCTGCAAGCGCAACTACGGATACGTCTGGGTGTGGCAGAGCTTCCGCACCAAGATCAAGGACTACGATGGCAGGCCAGGGCCTTGACCTCGGCGACTTGCAGCGCGGTGAACACCGGCGGACGGCCGCTGCGTTCACGGTCGGACAGCCCAGGCAGGCCGTGTTCGGCGAACCGGCTCCGCCAGAGGCGCACCGTGTCCAGGTGCAGGCCCGTCTCTCGGGCGATACGCGCGTTGGAGCGTCCGCGTGCCGCGTGCAGGACGATGTGCGTGCGCATCCGCAGCCGGTACTCGGTCTTGTGGCCGTAGGCCATCTTCTTCAGCCGCTTTCGCTCGGCGGCGGTCAGGGTTATCGGGCGGGCCGGGGCAACGGGCATGCAACGACGGCCGATCGGGAGAAGTGGATCACGACAGCCCGTATCCTGCCGTGCCCCGCCCTGCGGCCCCTCGGGCAGGATGGCTGCCATGCCCACACCCTCGGAGTCCACCCGGCTCTCGCTCGAGCAGCGCCTTGGCGAGCATGCCCGCACCACCTGGCCGCAGATCAGGCGGCTGCACGTCCGTCACCGCGGAGCCTTTGCCTACGTGGAGGCGGAACTGGCGGACGGCGAACGGGTCACGCTGATGCGCCTGCGCTACGGCGGAACCGCCAGCAGGTGGGGCTTCGCCCTCTACTACGCCAGCAGCGACCGCTACGAGGACTCCCTCCTGCCCACCGGCGGCTTCGCCGGCACCCCCCAAGACGCCCTCGACTGCGCCTGCCACCTCCACCTCGCCGCACTCGGCACCTGACCAGGCGATACACGCAACGTCGGCTCCCGCGTCAACCCCCGAAGGACTTCCGGCACGGACCACTTAGGAAGGTCATCCGTCTTGAACCGGAGCTTCGTTACTTGGGTGACGCGCCCGCTGGACATCGTCACATGGCCGTGTCCTGCACACCTACAAGGTCAACCCGCCTTTGAAATCGCCCCGCCTCGCGCCCGTTCTCCTAAGTCAACCGCAGGAATTAACCGACGCGTCTGCTCACCAACTTGGCGAATTCGGGCACCCCTTGGACAAGCATTCACGGAAATGCGGCCGTTCCGTTGAGTGCATGATGCATCTTATTGCGGTTGAAAGCTGAACGTGGGTCGGTTGCAGTCGGGGTGCAAAAGCCCCGAACCGTGAAATGCCAAGGAGAATGTGGATGCGCCGACCTGTCAACCTCGATTTTTCCGAGGGCTGATGGCGACGCCGGGAGCGGCTGGCTGCCCGATATGTCCCGTGCCGTGTCGGGACTGGCCGTCGCGTGACGCTGCGGGGGCGTCGGGTTCCACGGGCCCGAGGGTGGTGCGGTGCTGTCCTTTCCGGTGTCGTCGGGGCGGTGGCCGGCCGTCAGGTGAGGGCCGGGAGCTGGGTGGCCCGCTGCCAGGCGGTGGTGAACGCTGCTGTCCAGGGCCAGGTGCGGTCGAGGTGCAGGGTGCGCCTGCGGGCGTGGGCGGTGAGTCGGGCGGGCAGGTGGTACAGCTTCATGCGGATCGTCTCCGGCTCGGCTGCGGCGAGTTCGGGCTCGTCGTGCAGGAGGAGGAGCCGGGTCCATGCGTCGAGGTCGGCGGCGATCGTGGCGGCCAGCACCCAGGCGGCGTTCAACTGCCAGGACTTCGAGGGCAGCAACCCGAGGCCGACCCGCTTGATGGCTTTCACCCGGTCCTCGACCTCTGCGTGGTCACGGTAGAGGGCGTCGACGAACCACACCTGCCCGGAGCCGGGAATCCCGGAAAGTCCCTGGTGAGCGGGGACGTTCGTGGCGATGATCTGGTAGCGCCAGCCGGTGCGCTTCTCGAAGGCGGTCAGCTTCTTCGCGTCCCGCCGCGAGGGCTTGACCCGGCGCACGATCAGCCGCATCCCCTTGGGCCAGCCGGTCAGGTCGCGCAGGCCGGTCAGCTCGGCGACCTGGTAGGAGATCCATTCGCCGTCGGGGCCCTTGATCTCGTGGACCTCGCCGTCCTGCCGCAGCGCGGCCGTCCACGCCGTCTCGGGCAGCAGCGCGATGGCCTGCTCGTCCGTGGCGTTGATCGCCCAGCCGGTCACCCAGCGCACCCGGCGCCGGCTGGTGGTCAGGCGCTGGAGGTGGTCGAGGACGTCGTGGCTGAAGGCCGCGCCGTCGATCCGGACCAGCAGCTTCGACCACAGCGGCAGCGGGAGCTGCCGCAGCGCGGCGGCCAGGACCCTCTTGTGGTCGGCGACGTCGTTGGGCGGCGCGTTGCCGGGCCGCAGCAGCATGGCGACGCACTCGCGGGTGTTGGCCACCCACGCCCCCAGCGGCATGTGGCCGAAGCTGCCCTTGAAGGTGCCCGCCGCGCCTTCCTTCCGGCTGGTGCAGGTGACGATGGTCGCGTCCAAATCGAGGACGTACCAGCCGGTCACCTCCCGGCCGCACACCGCGATCCAGGGGAAGCCGCCGGGGCGCAGGGCGAGCAGCATCCACACCACGCGGCGTATCGCGGCGCGGGCGCGTTCCACCCGGGCCGCGACCGGGCCGTCGATCGCCGCCAGGGCGCGGCGCAGGGTGCTGTCCGAGACCGGCCGCGGGAACACCGGCCGCCAGTGGTACTGGAGTTGCTCGGCCTGAAGGACGTTCGTCGCGCCGAGCACGATCGCACAGGCCAGCTGGACCAGCGCCATGCCCCGGTCCCGCCAGCCCGGCCCGGTGCCCTTCGGTAACGCCGCACTCAGCGCGGTGGCCAGACCGACGCGGTCGGCGACCTTCCGCAGCAGCACCACGCCCGCGTGGCCGATCAGGTTCTTGCCGTCGGCCCGCACAGCAAGCCGGTGATCCCATTCGGTAGCCTGCACCTGTTGGGTGCCTCTTCTCTGCGACGGTTTTGATCTAGACAGTCCAGATCATCGCAGGCGGGAGGCACCCTTCTCCTGTTGGTGCGTCAGGTGACCGTCGCAGCTGAATTCATGAGGTCAAGCGCACACGGCTCATGATGGCCGCCGGGTCGATCGCCGCGCTCGTCGGCCTGACGACGCAGATCGCGTCCGCGGCGCCGACGCCCGCGGCCGCGCCCGCGGCTCAGACCAGCGCGTCGCCGATCAAGCACGTCGTCGAAATCATGTTGGAGAACCACTCGTTCGACAACCTGTTCGGCAACTTCCCGGGGGCCGACGGCATCCCGTCCGGCACCTCGTTGCAGAACCCGAACGCCACGTACCACTCCGCCCCCGATGTCAGTCCGGTGTGGGCCTCCCCGAACGAGGGCGACGTCTACAGCGGGATAGCCAACGGCCGGGCCGCCGAGCAGATGATGATGGACTACGAGCCCCACAAGGGCTACCTCATGGACCACTACACCATGTTCCCCGGCGAGGGCATGGCGTCCATCACCGAGTTCGGACCGGAGTTCACTCCGAACCAGCAGTACCTCGCCAGCCACTACGCGCTGGAGGACCACAACTTCCAGCCCGTGATCGCGCCGACCCAGCCGAACGTGATGTACGCGCTGAACGCCGACGGTCACGACTGGATGTACAACGATCTCAACCCGAACGACACCAAGCCCTGGAACTCGATCTTCGACGAGCTCGCGGCCCACAACCGCACCGGCAAGGTGTACTACGGCGTACCGCGGACCCATCTGACGGGCACCATCTGGGAGAAGATCGTCCCGCCGGACTTGACGGACCTGAGCACTACGGACCAGTTCATCTCCGACGCATCCTCAGGTAACCTGCCTGACTTCTCTTTCGTGCGCCCCGGCGTCGACTACAGCGGCGAGCCGGAGGAGGACCTCGGCAACCCTGACGCCTGGATCGGGCAGCTGGTCGACACCGTGGCCAAGAGCCCCGACTGGAATTCCACAGCCATCTTCGTCACCTACGACGAGGGCGGTGGCTTCTGGGACCACGTTGCCCCGCCGATGAACAACCAGTACGGCTACGGGTCGCGCACGCCCACGATGATCGTCTCCCCGTACGTGCGCGAGGGGGTCTTCCACCCGGAGACCACGAACATGTCGATCCTGTCGTTCATGCAGAAGCAGTGGGACATGCCGCCTCTGAACAACCTGAACGCCAAGCAGAACGACCTGAGCGACGCCTTCGACTTCGACCAGGCGCCCCTGCCCGCGCCGCAGATGCCAGTGGCGCCCGCGGACACGCTCGCCTTCCGGGGCGGCACGGACACCTCCCACGCCCCGATCCCCAAGCTGAACTCCAAGGCCACCTTCTACCTGGAGGCGAACGGCAGCGGGCTCTCGCTCGACTCCGCCGCCAATGGGCCGGTCACCCTGACGATCACCCCGCCTAGGGGCGTAGCGGTGCCCGCGAACTTCCCGAGCACCGTGAACCTCACCGACGGCTGGGCCTCGTTCGTCACAACCTTCACCCAGGCCGGGTACTACCGGATCAAGGCCGAGGGCCCGAACGGCAGCGTGGGCTGGCAGACCGTCGACGTCGGCGTCAACGCCAACACCCTGCCCACGCCGTAACACCGCGACATCCCGCCGGGTGCGGCCTTCCGTGGGCCGCACCCGGATCCACGCGCCAGCGCCAGCTCCGGCGATCGTCAAGGCCTCCGTCCTGCAGCCTCGGCTCGCCGACGGGGGGCTCCGCCATATCGATGCAAGCTCCGATCAGTTGAACCCCAGCAAGGTGATGGCCCAGCATTCGCCGCGACGTACGGTGACCGTCATCGGCGGCTCGGACATCCCGTGGTCCAGTGGAGGCGCAGGCCGCGCCATGCCCCGACGTCGCAGAACGAGCCCCCGGCGACGGCGACGTGGAGGCGATGTCGTCGGTGTCAGGACCCGCAGCAGGGGCCGGCCAGGATCGGATACGTCGACGTGGGCCCATCTGCTCGTGCGCCCCGCAGTCGGTACCCGGGGAGCTCGCCAACGCTACTGCGCCCGTGCGGCGAGCGTGAACGCCACCGCGAAGGGCCGCCGTCGGGAGCTGGTGCGGCGCGGTGAGTCCTGCGGCCGGATCCGCGTCGCGAGCCGTCCCTGCCGCCGTCTGCCGACCCCGGGCGCTCACCGCGGCAGGCGGCAGGCATGTGTTGGAGTCACTCTGATTCCGCCGTCAATACCCGGCATGTTAAATACCGCGCAATTTCGTCGATTCGGTGGCGACTTCTCGCCAGTTGACGGAAGTCCGCCACCCTCGTCATCTTGTGCCGGCTTTTCCACGTTGAAAGATTCCCCACCAGCGTGGGCGCTGTTCGGGGGCTGGCGCCTTCTCTGTGCTTCCTCCGAGTTCTTTCGTAAGAAGAAGTGGAGTGCCCATGAATCGGCGGAGACGAGCGATCGCTCGCGGCGTCGTCACCATAGCCAGTGCGGCCGTATTGCTCGGCACACCCGTGCAGTACGCGACGGCCACCGGAGCGACGGCGGCCGATTCCGGTGCGAAAGGTACGTCTGCGGGGGTCGCTTCGCCCTCCACACCCGGATCCTCAGCGCTCGGTCCGTGGCGCTCGTTCCTGAAGCCCACACCCGCGCAGTCGGCGAAGAACAGCCCTCACCAGGTGCTTGTGGTCCTCGGCTCGGCCACCCAGGTGACGGGCAAGTCGCTGGGCAAGCAGCGCAATCTGCAGGTCCGTACCCCGCTGACCTCAGACACCACAGTCAACACCGCGCTCCACCGTGCCCACGCGGTCTCCATGCGCCCCCTGGTGCCGGGTCTCCCGACCGCCCAGGCCCAGCAGTTGCGCTCGGCCGCCAAGGCCAAGCTGGGCACCGGGGCGATCGACCTGTCCAAGGTCCAGGTCGTCCAGCTCGCCGGTGGTGACACTGCGGCGGCTGCCCGGGCGCTGGCCGCCACACCCGGTGTCGTCTACGCCGAGCCCGATCAGACCGTCTCCCCGATGAACAGCGGCTCCGTGCCGCTGCCCTCCTCGCTGAAGGCCATGGCGGGGAAGGCCGGCTCGTCGGCGAAGGGGCAGGGCAGCCGTTCGACCGGCTCCGACGGTGTGCCCGGCAACGCGGCTCTCGGTACTTCGATGCAGAGCTTCCTCAACGCCGGTGGCGTCAACGCGACGGGCGCCTACAGCGTGCTCAAGCAGAAGTTCGACCAGTTGCCCGGTACCGGTGAGACCATCACCAACGTCTCGGTCGGCGACCTCACCGACGCGTCGACGCCGAACCTGGGCGCAGCGGGGCCGACAACCGTCGTCCAGAACGGGCAGCGGTACCTGGACATCCCCACGATGCCCTTGATCCCTACCTATACCGCGGACGCGACCGGCGCACTCGACGCGACCGGCTCGACCCAGGGGCAGGACTCCGCACTGGGTGAGGTGCTGCTCGACTTCTCCGTGATGGCGCCGCTTCCGCACGAACGGCAGCGCCCGGGCATGGAGGGCAGTGGGTACTCCGATCTGCTGGGCATCGCCCCGGGGGCGAAGTACCGGCTCGTCGTCCCGCAGCAGCCGACGTTCAGTCAGATCGCGGTGGCGCTGCTGGCCGCCGCACGGCAGCAGCCGCGCCCCGACGTGATCACCGCCAGCCTGGGCTACGGCACGGACGCTATGGGGTTCCCCGGCCGCTACCTTGAGGACGACCCGGTCCAGCAGAGCGTGATCGCGTCGATCGTGAAGCAGTACGGCATCACCGTGGTGGTCTCGTCGAATGACGGGACCAGGCTCTACACCAACGCCGCCGTCGGCCCCGACGGCGGCAGCACCGCCACCGACGTGACGCGCAAGGCCGCCGACACCACCCGGATCGACGACGACCAGGTGTCGACCACGCCCAGCAAGGTGCTGGACTCCGGCGCGATCGCCGCGGGCGGTACCACGACCGACGACACGCTGTCCGTTCCGCCGCAGAACGGCGGAGCCGCGTCGGCCAACGGGACCTGGGCGACCACCAGGCTCAACGGTTCCGGAATCTTCTCCTCGGGATTCGGCACGCGCGTGGACGTCTCGGCGCCCAGCGACGGCATCCCCGCCTTCGAGCACCAGGGCCAGAGCGCCCAGTCCGTGGCGGAGGTCCTCAGCGGAGGAACCTCGGCGTCCGCGCCCGAAATCGCTGCCGCTGCCGCTGTCGTGCTGCAGGCATCCCGGCTGACCGGGCAGCACCCGTCGCCCGATGACGTCCGTTCGCTGCTGGAGCGCACCGGCCGGGCCGTGGCCACCCCGCCGCAGATAGACCAGCCGCTGCACGTAGGCCCGCAGCTCGATGTCACAGCCGCTGTGCAGGCGGTCCTGGCCAAGGCACACGGCAGCGACGCCGGCACGGGCACGCCCCGGATCGTCCGGGTCTCGGTGGCGCATCGCCAGACCACGGGCGGGCTCGGTGGCACGTTCCTCGAGGCCACCGACCCCGGACGCATCGACCTGGCCGGACCGGGCACGGGCGCCGGCGCCACCGGCGAGGGCCTGGTCGGGCCGGTGACGATCGGCGCCGACGTGACCGGCCTGCCCGACCAGGAGGGCGTCAGCTACGCACTCCGTATCGGGAGTCACGAGTTCACCTCGGATGTGCCGGCGATCCGGCTGACACCCAGCCAGATGCTGACCGCGGCCGGGCTGCCGGTCGTCTCTACGACGGACCGTCAGGTCTCGCTGACCTTCGAGGTGCGCCGCGGCCACCAGGTGCTGGCCTCGGCCGGCCACGAGCTGACCTTCGGTCCCACCGACGGGGGCTATGCCGAGGCCCTGGCCCCTGTGGTCCAGCCCGTGGTCAAGGCGGGGCACTCCGTGCAGGTGAGCTACGACCTCACCGGAGTGCGCAACGTCAACTCGCCCCAGTTGGTCGTGTCGGGAGTCGGCCACTGGAACCCCGCGGCGGCGCCCATCTTCTCCGCCTCCTACACCGCTCCGCTCACGGGACTTCGCGGCACGGTCACCGTCCCGGCCGGCGCTTTCTCCGCCGGCGGCGGCATCTACGGGATCGGTATCGTCCAGAATCCCGCTGGCGGCGCCAGGGGCGCCGCGGCGTACGGCGAGTTCGCCTCGCTCCGGGTCGACGGCGGTTCTCCCTCGCAACGCCCGGCGGCGCCGTCTCTGGCGGCAAAGGCATCCGGAGAGTTCGGGCACCTGCTGGAGATCGGCCGGTCCTCACCGCGGTTCTCGGTGCACTACGACGTATCGCGGGTCGAGGGTGCCACCGGCACGCTGCTGGAGTTCTCCGCGCCCGGACCGAACATGTACAACTCGTACAACCTGGTCAGCAACCAGAACGGCACCGTCCGCGACCACGACGGGGTGAACAGCCCGGCCACGCTCGACCGGTCGCTGAAGGGCACGCGAGGCACGGTGGAACTCGACGCCCTCGACCTCAAGCTGCCCTCGTCGATCGCCTACGACCTGCGGGTGTTCGCCGTCGACCGGCACGGCAAGACCATCGGCCAGGCTTCGCCGACGTCGCTGCTGGCATACGACGACGGATTGGCTCCCGACGGCACCAACCTGACCAACTTCGCGATCGTCCCCGGCGGCACGTCCGTCGCGTCGGTGGAAAGTCCCACCGGTGAAGGTTCGGTGTACGACTACAACGCCGCCACCGGAACCTATGGGCGCAAGTTGACCAGCGACCCCGCGTACGGCTCCATCTACGAGGTGTTCGGCGTCGACTCCGCCCACCACACGCTCGTCCTGCACAAGCAGACCACCACCGGCGAGCAGTGGCTCGAGACCTACGACACGAGCACCGGCGACGCGGTCGGCAGCCCCGTCCGGGTCGACGACCAGTACGTCGTGACGGGCGGACGCGTGGACACCAAGCGAAACCGCGCAGCGGTGCTCGCCTACCGTTCGAGCGACCGTGCGGGCTTCGCGCTCCCCGTGGACACGGCAACCGGTGCCCTGGGCACGGCCCTTCAGCTCGACCCCACCCCGGACGGCCGCACCACCTACGGCCTGCTGGACGTGGACGAGTCGACCGGCGTCTTCTCCGCGCAGAAGACCGGGAGCACCATCAACTGTCTGGCCTCGATGGGGTCCGGCACGGTGGCCGCGGTCGACCTGGACAACGGAACGGTCACTCACAGCCAGGGGGGAACGCCTTGCGCCGGGAACCTCGCCTCCGACGAGAAGGGCAACCTCTACGAAACGTGGTACCACTCGTTCAGCGTCAACTTTGCCGGCACCGGGTACTTCGGGCAGTTGCCCAGCGGGGACCCGGTGAATCTCGGAATGCAGCAAGCGCCTGTCGCGCTCGCCGTCGACGGTGAGCACCAACTGGGGCTGTTCGCCTTCCGCTTGCCGGACCTGAAGCCGATGGGTGGTTTTCAGCAGTACGGCTTCACCGACAACAACGCGACCGGCCGCATCGTCGTCGTAGACCTGAAGACGGGTCAGACGGTGGGCACCGTGACCGGCGTGGAGTACCCGCAGTTCGGCTCCTACAACGGCCGGCTCGACAGCCATCACGAACGCGCCGTCCAGCTCGACCCGGAAACCCGGACCGGCTGGACGTACGCAGGCGACGGCAGCCAGATCCAGCAGTTCTCCTACTGATCCGACCACTGCTCGACACCCCGGGTCCGCGGGCGCCACGGCGCCCGCGGACCTGCGGCATGTGCGGCACCTGCCCAGGCACGCGTTCCGCGTGACGGCGGCCCATCCGTTTCCCGGACGGCTGTCATCCGGTGAGCGTGAGGTTGCGCAGGCGGGCGACGCCAAGCGTGGCGTGGGGGACGTCGTCGCCTTTGTGGGCTCGGCGGCGGTCCGGAAATCCCTTGATCGGCACCTGCGTGTGCGGTACTCATACCAGGTGATACGCGGTAAAGAGATCGGGCTGCGGGCCCGGTACGAGGCGGACGTGGCAGTCCTTCACAAGGAGCTCTACGACGACGTGGCGGTCCGGTCAGGTACCGATCCTCGTCCTTGGCGGCCCATAGCCGCCGGAACCGACTCACCTTTTTCGGTCACTGAGCTGTCGGAGGAGGCGGCCTCGTTCTCGGTGGTCGAGCTCCAAACGCAGGCCCTGGCCGGTGCGGCAGCGTTGTGGGGCATCGACACGCACAACAGGGCGGCGCACCTCGGGCTCTCCTTGCTCCCCTCCTTCCGGGGGCGTGGGCTCGGCTCGGACCTCGTCCACACACTGTGCGAGTACGGCTTCGTGGTACGCGGTATGCAGCGACTGCAGGTGGAGACGCTGGCCGACAACGCGGCGATGATCGCGGCTGCGAGGAGTGCGGGGTTCGTCATCGAGGGTACGCTGCGGCGCGCGGCCTGGGTGTGTGGCGAATTCAAGGATGAAGTCGTCCTTGGCCTCCTCGCCGACGAATGGACCTCCCAGGGGCGTGCGACGGCGGGCTCTCAGTAGACGAGTCAGTCCCACAGGGTCTTGAAAGCCGTCATGGCGCTGGCCGGCGTGGGTTCAAAATCCACCCCTGCCGCCACGCGAAACGGCGCCTGACCAGGAGAGACGGTCAAGGAGGTACTGGTGCCTGGCGCTGTGCCCACTCGCCACCTTGGTTGCGCGTGGTTCCTCGCACGATCGGCGCGACTGGGCACGACGAGCACGGCAGAATGCCCGGGGCCGCCTCTGCGCCTCACAGGGCTATCGTGCCCATATGACCGGCTCAGCGGAGCGCACTCTCCTGTTCCTGGACGTAGACGGACCACTGATTGCGTTCGGGTCGTCACCCAGTCGGCTTCAGGCCGCTGCTCCTGGCTCAGAGAAGCTCCCTGATCAGGAAAATCCCCTCTTGGAGCGGCTCGACCCCACGGTGGGGCCGCGCCTGATGGCGCTGGGGTGCGACCTGGTGTGGGCCTCGACATGGATGGACGACGCGAACGTGTTCGTCGCCCCGCGGATCGGGCTACCGCGCCTGCCTGTGGTGGAGTGGCCGGAGCCGTCCGTCGACGACCGCCCGCGCGGGTTGCACTGGAAGACCCGCCACCTGGTCGAATGGGCCGGCCGCCGACCGTTCGTCTGGGTCGACGACGAGATCACCGCCATGGACCGCCTCTGGGTCGCGGCACAGCACCCGGAACCATCGCTGCTTCACCGCGTAGATCCGAAGGACGGCCTCACCGACGATGACTTCTCCGCGCTTGCCGGCTGGCTCCGTACTGCCGTGTCAAACGGCGCCGGGGCAGTGGGGAGTCAGTAGGTGAGGGCGCACCTCAACGGTCCGTACTGGCACGCCCCTTCCCACGTGGTCCAGCTCCGCCGACGGGACGGAAATCGGCGAACTTCTAAGTCCTTTGGCGAACTGACCCCAGATTTTCGTCCCCTGGTCAATCTCGCCCACTAGACCTGCCGCTGACCAGTGTCGCTCGCGGGTCACGTCGCACGGTCGCACCGCACCACCTTGACCGCCCGTGAGGGATTCCCTTCGATCAAGGAAATCTGATGCGAGTCGTCCAACTGATAACCGCGCCGGTCGTCGCCTTCATGGCCGTAGCGGGACTTTCCGCGCCGGCCACGGCAGACACCCTGCCGAGCAAGAGCTCTCACTCGAGACACATCCAGGTGCGCCGGGATCACCCGGATGTGCGGGTGCCGGTCGTCGTGTCGAGATCAGGCGAGGCCGTCATCGACCTGAACGCCGAGGCGCCGGGCACCGACTGGGCCGTGGCGGGTGCCGAGTCGGCGGTGGTCTCCATTTCCGTGGACCGACACTACGCCACCGACCTTGTCGTCTCCGGCGGGCAGCCCCTTCACCGGCAGCTGGCGCTCGGTCACCTCAAGGCGGGCGTGCACATCCTGCGCCTGCATTTCTCCGACGAGCGCTCCCCGGCGGCCGCCACCTCCGCTCTTGTGGATTCGTTGCGGGTCACGACCTACGCCCCTGACAGCCCCGAGTATCTGGTGCTGCGCTACGCACCGGTCGTCTACGGGCGCAGCCTCACCGACCTCGGCAGCCCGTACCAGAACGCGACGACTGACACGCCGCTCATCGCATGGCATGAGGTCGTCCCGGCGGCCACACCCGGTCACCAGATCCTCACCTACTCGGTCGTCTGGAGCAACGAGGACGGCGGGACGAACACCCCGGCGCTGATGGCTCGTTGGGGTCGCACGACCGACATCGAGTGGATCTACTCCGTCGAGGTCGACGAGCACGGCAACCGGGTTGCGGGCAGCGACACGTACCAGGCCCCCAACCACGGGACGCTGCACTTCAGTGGCAAGTACGAGGGCGATCACGCCCTGCTGGAGACCTGCACGTCGAACAACAACATGTGCGACGTCGTCGACGACCCGATGCGCTTCTTCCTCTCGACTCTCCAGACGCTGCCGGCCGGCCAGCCTCGTGAGTACCTGATGGACGTCAACCCGTGGACCTACGAGATCATGGCCAAGGAGATGCTCCGCGAGCACAAGGTCGAGGCTCCGTCGGCGTCCACGCAGTTCACGCCCGACATGAGCGACCAGCGCAACTACCTGTATGCGGTGGTCAAGAAGAGCACTGAGCCGGCCAATACGGGTGCGTCCTGGGTCGGAGTCTCGCTCGGTGTGCGTATCGTCTCCGGCCAGACTGTCTACCTCTCCCACCACGTCGATCCGACCTGGTCGATCAGCCGTGACCTCCCGGCGGCCACGACGGTCGAGCTGCCCGCCGGCACCAAGGCCGAGGACATCGCCGAGGTGAGCGTCCATCGAGTGGTCGTCGGCACCGACACGGGCGCCACGGTGCACGTCACCGGCATCAACCGGGGCTTCTTCCTCGGCCAGGACTACCGTCCCCAGCAGTCGTTCCTGACCTGGAGCGGCGATGTGACCCTCGACGCGAACAACACCTCTGCTGTGATCTGGCGCCGCTGACGCATTCGGCAGGCGGGTGCCGACCAGGTCGGTCGGCACCCGTGCCGCCCCGCAATGGGTTGTGACCGCGCGCTCGGGGTCGGCAGGTGGGTCAGGCGTTCTTCTCCGTCAGCAGGAACGCCACAACCGCCTCTGCGAATGCCTCCGGCGCTGCACGGTGGATCAGGTGCCCGACCGGGATGGTGACCATCTGCCCGTCGGGGATATGGTCGGCCAGCTCGGCGACGCCGTCCTGAGACACATGGCTGCCTGGACCGCCGGCCACCACGAGGGTCCCGGCGGTGATCATGCTGAGCCGCTCCAGCCATCTGGGGTCAGGCACGTCGATCTGCCGCCTGACGGCCAGCACCATATTCCAGTCGAAGGTCAGATCGCCGTCCGGCCTGGTCGGGGTACTCGGTTTCCGGGGACGTGGAATCGAAACGTCCTCCAGGACGAGCCGGCTCACTCGCTGCGGATGGTCCGCCGCGAGCAGGTAGGCCACAATCCCGCCCATGGAATGCCCGATCACATCCACTCGGGCCAAGTCCAGCTCGTTGAGGAACCGGAGCACATCGGCTCGCATGAGTTCGAGCGAGTATTCCCCCGGCCAGGTGCTGCGGCCATGCCCTCGGAGGTCGGGGGCATACACGCGTCGGTAACGTGCGAGGACGGGCAATACCGATTCCCAGTCGGTCGCGTCCTCGCCCAGCGCGTGCAACAGGACCAGTGGCGGCGCATCCGGCGGACCCGACACCTGATAGGCCAGCCGGATTTCTCCCACATCGACCGAGTGCTGATCAACCATGTAGGGAGAGTATGCACAAAAACCTTGCCGCAGGATCGGCGTTCACCGGCGGCGAACCACCATCCCGGGCCAGCGGCCCGAGCCCTCAACCCCAGGCCCCGAACTTCAATGGCTGACCGCGCCGATGGCTGCTGACGGTCGGTCTTGTCGGCTACGCCGCGATGGGCAAGTGGCCTGCGGGAAAGGCGAGCCATCTGTAGGGCCGCAAGCGACGGCCGTAACTCGGCCCGCGAGCAAGCACCGGTGCTCTCAGGGCTCGGAATCTGGCCCAACTCGTTGTGCTCATGCGGGCGGTGGCCCGCCGGCGCGGATTGGGACGAGCGTCTCAACGAGGTGTTGGCGGGCGGCCCGTCACTCGGCATGCCGAAGGGTGCTCACTTCGTCGCATTCCCGTCGGAACCACTCGCCTGATTCGCCTTTGTCTTCCTCGTCATGGCAGACCACTACCTCTGCGTGGTGACCTCGTGCATAGTGGTCCCCCTCGAAAAACCTTGATCGCCTGGTTAGTACAGACCAGAGGGACCTTCGATGGCATGTGAGCGGTGCGGCGGGAATGGAAACACGCTCCCAGGAACTCCATGCTCCTGCGGGTTCGGCCGAATGAGGAAGCAGAGCCGGGATCCGTGGATAGTCCGCGAGACGCCCTACGGCCGCTGGAAGGCGCTGTCGCGTCCGCACAAGGCAGGCGTCGCGCTGGGCGCCCTGGTCTTGTTGTCTGGGGTGGTCGGCGCCGGGATCCCGCTTGTTGCATCGTCCCTCACCTCCGATGCGGGGACGACGCGGAGCGGCGGAGTAAGCGCGGGGGCACATCACGTGTCGAACCCGAGGCTGATCCTGCCCACGGACGCCCCGGCGCTGCCGGATCCGACTCTCTCCGGATCCCCCGCGTCCTCCACCTCCACCCCCGCCCACTCTCACTCCGCCAAGCCGAGCGGTACCCAGAACTCCGGCGCCGACCCCAAGCCGGAACCTGCCCACTACTCGGCCTGGGTCGGACACGGCTGCGCCTCCGGGGCATACGGCGGCTACGCCGAGTACGGCCGCTACTCCGACGGCATCGAAGGCTGGTACACCGTTGACCACGGCGGCTACGACGGCGGTTCATGCGACGGCTCCTACGCCGCCGTGCCCATGTCGGGCAGTCGGACGCAGGACAACGACAACGGGGCGCTGTGGTGGTGGTCGGTGGACCGTGCGTACGGCACGTGCGCGATCGGCGTCTTCGTACCCACCGGCGACAGCCGAGATGTGGGCGGCGACCCGACGACGTACCGTGTGCTTTCCGACCCGCGAGACGAGAACAGCGCGTACGCCACCTTCCAGGTCGATCAGCGGGCGAACCGGGGCACGCTTGTCAACGCGGGCACGTACCGTCTGAAGGAGGGCCGTATCGCGGTGCGGATGCTTGACCGCGGTCAGGACTGGGACGACGACGGCCCTACGTACGCCCACCATGCGGCGGCCCAGATGAAGATCACTTGCCAGGCTGGGCCCTGAGAGCCGGGTCAGACGTGCGGGCTGCCACGGATCCAACGGTGCGAGAAGCCGAGTGGGGCCATCGGTGACGGGGACTGGCCCCTGGACGGATGGCCTCGAGGAGCAAGCGGCGCAGGTCTTTGCACACCTTCGGGCCGGACCGGACTGAGGGCGCGCAACAACGGTCGTACACAAGGTCGATTCCTCGGTGCGGGGCTGCCTTGGCCTGCGGCATCATGCCCTCATGTCTGACAACAGCGCCGCGGAACGGGCGGCCGGGTTTTTGCTCGGCCTCACCGACGAGGAGACCGCCGCCCGGGTCCGGGCGCGCACCGGACTGCCCGGACCAGAGGACATCTCGGCTGCCCGGCTGCGGCTGGAACGTGCCTGGACCTGGGCGCGGGAGGGACTGCCGGCCTCCGTGGCGCTGTGGATCCTGGAGGAGGACGACCCGAAGCTCAACGCGGTGGTGTGGCGGCACATCATCACCGACACCGGTCTGCGCCGGGCCGTCGCCCGCGGAGTGCCGTTCGGCCCCGGCCGCGCGCAGTCCGTCCCCGTGAACCGCGTGATGCAATCCGAGGAACCCCAAGTCCCGGAGAGCTACCAGCGCCTCGGCCTCGTCGGCGCGCTGCGCGAGGCCGACTCCATGCGCAGGGGACGCGAGGCCGCGTCCATGGTCCTGACCCGCGCGGACTGGCGGACGGTCACCGAGGCGGACACCCAGCACCCGCTGCCCGGTTACGCGCGCTGGGCGCTGTCCGTACGCCCGGACTGCCCGCCCGCGCTGCGCGCACAGTTCGGCTCGCACCCCAGGTTCACCCATCGGGTGCGGCAGGCGGGTGTCCTCGACGGACCCGCGGAGTACGCGACTGCCCACGGCCCAGCGGTCCGCGTCCTGGACGTGCTGTCCCTCGGTCCCTTGCTCTTCCCGGCGCGGATCCAAGCCGCCAGGGACGCTCTGCGCCCGTTCGTCCGGGACCACTTGGGTGACCGCGAGGAGGCGTGGGCGGTTCTGGCACGGCTGATGGGCACCTTCTACGGCACCGCCCCCGAGCTGATCGCGACCGCGGGCGCCATCGCCTGACCGGTGGGTGAGTGGCGGGGCGGCTGGATTCGAACCAGCGTGGTCCGGTTTTGGAGACCGGTGCGACTGCCTCTGCGCTACGACCCCGCCTTGCCGCCGAGCGTAATGCCTTGGCTCGCTGTCAGTGGCGGCTGGTACCAATGGAACCCGGGGGACCTGCACCACGGGGGAGAGCACATGGCGTACGGGGACGGGGGGCGGCTGCGCGCTCCGGTGGTGGAACTGGCCGACCGCAGGGCGCTGGAGCGGTACCGTCCGGCGGATTCCGATCTCGTCGCCGAGGCGCGGCGGCTGAAGGAGGCCGCGCTGCTGGACTTCGGGCTGAAGGAGTCCGCGGTGGCGTCGTGGCTGTACGCCAAGTGCCGTCATCAGATCCCGACGACGGCGGTGGACACGGCCGCCGTGGTGGCCTCGGGGGACGGCACCTGCCTGCTGCTGTACAACCCGGACTTCTTCGTCGGACTCGGCCTGGACGGCGTGAAGTTCGTGTTGTTCCACGAGGCGCGCCACCTCGTACACCGGCATCTGTTCGCCGAGCCCGAACTGCGCGCCGACCCGGTTTTCGAGCTGGCCGCCGAGGTGTCCATCAACCACGTGGCGCTGGTCCGGCTGGGCCGCGAGGAACTGCCCCTGCTCGACGGGCGGCCCACGGGTGTCGACCCGCGACAGGTGTACGACGCCTATGTCGCGGATCTGACGGCCCACGGGCTGGAGCCGGTGGCGTACGAGGCGTTCACCGAGACGGACATGCGGGTGTACGGCGAGCTGAAGCGGATGCATCACCCACCGGTGCCGGAGCGCCGGCTGTGCGTGCATCTGGGCGCGTCGGACGATGCCGCCGTACCGCTGGACCAGGAGACCGTCGATCAGGTGACCTTCCCGGCCCTGCTCAACTCCCTGCTGGCGGCACGGCGCGGGCACGCCGGCGTGGAGCGGGAGCTGCTGGATCTGATGGGCCGTACGGAAGAGGGCTCCGCGCGGGCGGCGCGGATCTGGGGGAACCTGGGTGCGGGCATGCTGCGCGGCGAGACCGCGCGCACGCAGACGGTCGACTGGTGGCAGCGCTGGCTGGTCGACGTGCTCGGCTCGAAACTGCGCGACGGCGAGCGGCTGGTGTACCCGAAGAAGCGGGGCGCCCTGCTCATGGCCCTCGGCCAGGCCCCGCTGCTCGCGCGCCGCGGCCCGGTGCGGGAGAAGGTCCTCGTCGTCGCCTACGACACCTCCGGATCGATGCCCGACCACGTCATCCGGTGGCTGACCGAGTTGGTCGGCCGGATCGACGGCGTCGAGGCGCACTGGCTGTCCTTCGACGCCGTGGTGATGCCGTTCCGGCCGGGGGAGCGGGTCTACGGCGGGGGCGGCACCAGCTTCCAGGTGGTCGCGGACTACGTCGAGGGCCGCACCGAGGTGAACGGCCGCCGGTTCGACGTCACCCCGGACGCGGTCGTCGTGCTCACCGACGGATACGCGGCGCCGATCACCCCTGCCGAGCCGGAGAAGTGGATCTGGCTGATCACGCAGGTCGGCAACGAGTGGCCTGAGACGCACACACCGGCGATGGACTGCCATCGCGTCACGACAGGATCGCGGTAAATGAGCACTGAGACACCGGAGTTGATGGCAACCCTCGGCCGGCGTCGGCCCGATGACCCCTCGCGTCTGGAGGAGTTCATCGACGCGATGATCGACCTGGGCCAGACGGGGCAGATCTTCGGCGAGCACGGCATCGGCAAGACGGCGACGTTCTTCTCGCACATCGCTCGCGCCCACCCCGACGCCACGCTGGTGTACGTCCCGGCCGCGAACCTGACGCCCGACGACCTGCTGGTCAACGCGCCGGTGCAGGATCCGCACACGGGCGAACTGGTGCTGCGCCAGCTGGTGATGAGCCAGCTCAAGCCGAGCCGGCCCTACGTGCTGCTCATCGACGACTCGCTACAGGCGGGCGACACGATCCAGTCGCAGCTGATGCAGATCGCCTGCAACTGGACGCTCGGCGAGCATGATCTGCGGGCGCTGGGCTGCATCGGCGTCTTCCTCACGGACAACGAGTCATTGGCCGAGACATCGGCCCGGCGCAGCGATCTGGCGCTATTGGACCGCATGGTGACGATGCGGATCACCGCCAACGACACCTCTTGGCGGCGCCATCTGGCGGCCAAGTACCGCCCGTGGGACCTGACGGAGGTGTTCGCGCTGTGGGCGTCGCTGCCGCCGGCGCTGCGCGAACTCCTTTCGCCACGCACACTCGACCACGTCCTCGCCAACGCACGCGAGGGCTTCCCGCTGCGGTGGGGGCTGCCCCTGGTGGACGGCGAGCGGCTTCGGCTAGCCGAGCCGAGCCCGGACGGCCGGCCCGGCCAGAACCGCACGACCGAGATCCTGGACCGCATCGCACGAGCCGTCGGGGTGCCCGACCCGGCGCGGATTCCGGACCCGGTGCGGCGGGTGCTGCGGGCGGCGCTGCGCAACCGCTGGACGGTGCTGCTGCAGGGCCCGCCCGGCTGCGGAAAGACGGAGCTCGTGCGGGAGACGGTCCGTGAAGGCCTGGGCCGGGACGCGCTGTACTTCTCGCTACCGGTGACGAACGTGGAGGACCTCTGCGCTCCGGTGCCCTCGCCGGACGGCACGCTGGAAAACCTGCTCGCCGCGAAGTTCACCGGGCCCGAGCCCAAGGCGATCGTGTGGGACGAGTACAACCGGCCCAAGGACAAGGCGGCGTTCGCCAAGCTGATGGAGATCACTCAGGAGTGGTCGCTGGCCGGACGGCCGATCGAGAACCTGCGGGCGCAGATAGCAGTGCAGAACCCGCCGTACCATCTGGGCCGCAAGCTGCTGGTGTCGCGGAACAACATCGCGCAGGCGACCCGGTTCACGGCCTCGCTGGAGGTGGAGCCGGAGGACATCCCGGCCAACGAGTGGCTGATCGCCCGGTACGGCAAGGACGCCGAGACGGTGCTGGAGTGGTGGAAGCACGACATCGACGAGGAGGGCCGCGCCTGGATCACCAAGCGGACCCTGGAGCGGCTGATCAAGCTGCACCGGCGCGGGCTGCCGCTGGAGATGGCGACCGTCTACCTCGGCGACGGGGAGTACGCACCGGTGCCGCTCACCGCGCTGATCGACCGCCTGCGCGGCCGCCCCGTGACCGGTCTGCGGGAACTGGCCCGCGACGTGGACGCGTGGGAGGCACGGCTGCGGCGCGCGGCCGATCAGTCCGCGGAGGGCGGTGGCGACAGTGATGTCGTCCACCAGATCCTTGCCAACGCGGAGCTGTCCCAGCTGAAGAAGCACCGCGCCGCGGTAACCCGGCTGGTGGCCTTGCTGCCGGCGAAGCTGCGGGCCACCTATCTGGTGGGGGTGTCGGAGAAGCAGCAGCGGTTCTGGACGGAGGTGTTCATGGGGATGCGGAAGCGCTGAGCAGCCGGACGTCACGGCGCCGGTCCCGTCCGGCGGGCCGAGCCGCTATGCGTCGTGTGCGTCGACCCGCTGTGCGTCGACCCGCTACGCGCCGGTGTCCGCGCCACGCGGCGCCGCCGTCCGGTGGACGCTGCGGACGGCGGCCACGTCGGGCGGGACGGCGGGTGCCGGGATGTGGGCGCTGAGGGCGGCGAGGCGGCGTTTGATGCTACCGGCGATGCCGGGGCCGAGTACGAAGCGAGTGGCCATGGCGGCGCGGGGCGCGGCGTCGAGGAGGCGGTGGGCCTCACGGCTGCGCATCCCGGTGTGGCTGAGGACCAGGTGGGCGAGGCGGTGCTCGGCGGTGGCGAGGGCTTCGGCGATCGCTTCGGCGGCCGCCAGGTCGACGTGGTTGTCGGCCGCGCCGAGCACGGCCGCCGCGCGGACCCGGCCGAGGTCCAGCAGGGCGACCCCGGCCGCGGTGGCGGCCGTGACCAGCCGGGCCGCGGCCTGCGGTCCGATGCCGTTGCTCGCGACCGACAGGCGCGTCAGCCGCCCGTACGGCGCCCGCTCCAGCACGGCGGCGAGCCGGAGGGCGCCCGCGTCGCCCAACCGGGCGGCGGACACGTACAGTTCGTTCACCGCGCCCTCGGCGATCACCGCGGCGAGCACCTGCGCTCCGGCCTCTTCCAGCGGGTTGCCGCCGACGAAGAGCCGCTCGATGCGGCGGCCGTTGCCGGCGGCGACCAGGAGAGCGTCCCCGAGTGCGGCGGCACCGGTCGGGTCGAGACCGGTCTGGACGAGGTCGAGGGTGCGCAACGACCGTGCGGAGTCGATGAGTGCGGCCGCCGCGCTGCCTCCGGCGCTGCCGAGCGGGTTCCGTTTGAGCCACATGCCGGTGACGACGTGCGGCGAGGCGCGCAGCTGGTCGGCGATGCGGCATGCGCCGCCCGCAGTGATGCCGTTGCAGCCGAGGTAGAGCGTATCGACCTGCGCGGCGCTCCCGGCCACCGCGACGGCGCCCTCGTCGCCGAGGGCGTCCGTGCCGAGCAGCAGGTGCCGTACCGGGGAAGGGCCCTGACCGAGAGCCTCGGCGACCAGTGCGGCGCCCTGCGCGCCCAGCGCCTGCTTGCACAGGTCGAGCCGGCCGTCGGGCAGTGCCGTACCGGCCGTGAAGTCCAGGCGCTCCCCTGCCGGGCGGCCCGCCCGAAGCCAGTCCAGCAGCGGGACGAGGTCGGCCACCGGACGCGGCACGACGGACGGCACGCCCGCGAAACCGACCTCCGGCTCGATCGGGTCCACCATCACCACGCCGCCTCCTGGTAGTCCTTGAGGAACACGCCGGAGACCGGGTCGCCGGCCTCGCCACGCACGATCGGGTCGTAGACGCGGGCCGCGCCGTCGACGATGTCCAGCGGAGTGCGGAACCCGGCGCCCGTCATCCGGGCCTTCTTGGGGGCGGGGTTCTCGTCGGTGATCCAGCCGGTGTCGACCGCGCACATATGGACGCCCTGCTCCGCGAGTTCGGCGGCGCTGGTGCGGGTGAGCATGTTTAGCGCGGCCTTGGCCATGTTGGTGTGCGGATGGCCGGAGGTCTTGTTGCGGACGGCGAACCTGCCCTCCACAGCGGTGACGTTGACCACGTAGCGACGCGCGTGCGGGGAGGCGAGCAGCAGCGGTAGCAGTCGGTCGCACAACAGCGCCGGAGCGAGGGCGTTGACGAGCTGGGTCTCCAGCACCTCGGCGGGGTCGAGTGCGCCGAGCCGGGCCGACCAGGAGTTCTCGGGGGACGGGTCGGGCAGCAGCCCGGCCTCGTCAGCCTCGCGCAGCACGGCAGGCAGGGACGCGGCCGAGCCGGGCAGTATCCGCATCGGGGTGAAGCCGGGCGCCCGGCGGGCGCCCTCGGGCAGGGCGTCGTACTCGCCGGCGGCCAGCAGTGCGTACGACTGGGGCGGCCGACGCAGGGTCTGTGCCGCATTGTTGACGAGGATGTCCAACGGCCGCCCCTCCTGCCGCAGTTCCTCGCACAGGCCCAGTACCTGGCGCGGGTCGCGCAGATCGACGGCGAGGACGGTGAGCTTGTCCAGCCATGCCTCGCTGCCGGGCGCGGCGCGGAACCGGCGAGCGGTGTCGTGCGGGAAGCGGGTGGTGACCAGCACTTCGGCGCCGTCCCGCAGCATCATCAGCGCCAGCTGGAAACCTATCTTCACCCGGCCGCCCGTCAGCAGGGCACGGCGGCCGGAGAGGTCGGTGCTCAGGGCGCGGCGGCGCCGGTTGTCGGCGGCACAGTCAGGACACAGCCGGTGGTAGAACGTGTCGACCTGTCGGTAGGACGACTTGCAGACATAGCAGTGGCGTGGCTTGCGGAAGACTCCTCCACTGCCGGGCACCGCCAGCGGGGCGTCCTCGCGCCGGTCCGGGGCGCCGGTCGCGGTGGCGGCCATCACGGCGGCATCCGCCGCGGACACCTCGGTGCCCCGGGCCTTGCGCCGACGGAGGCGCCCGTCGCGCGCGAAGGAGGACGCGACCTGCTCAGCCTGCAGCCGCACCGGGTCGTCGACGGGCAGCGCCCGCAGCTTGCCCACCACCTGGTGGAAGACCGCGAGTTCGGCCTCGCTGAACGTCCCGCCGGTCGCCTCGCCCATCCGTTCCCGCCCCGTGTCCGTGCCGCACCGTGGTCCCGGCCGGATTCGAACCGGCGTATCCGCCCTGACAAGGCGGCGAGTCTGCCTCTGCTCTACGGGACCCGGAAGCGTCCGGACGACCGGATTCGAACCGGCGTGATTCGCCTACGCAGTGCGTGCGCCTGCCTCTGCGCTATGTCCGGACGCGCCCCAGATCCTAGTAGAGCCTGCTCAGTTGCATTCAGGAGGGGCATGTCTGTTCGACCGCGGGCGGCGTCGTCATGTCATGCCACCCAGGGAATTGCCGAAGCCCGGAAGGACCTGGAGACATTCACGGCGAGGTTGTTCGAGGCGTTCCCACATGCTGATCAGCGGCGTGGGGCGGGCACGGCGCAGATCGGTGACCGCAAGCGGGCCGAGGGCAGGCGCCACACACAGGCCGTGCGCGCCCTAGCCGCCGCCACGTCAGAGCGGGTGGTGGCAATGGCAATAGCTAGAGCATGGGCACGTGTTTTTGTTGCCGCCCGAAGGGCTTCCTCCCGGCAACTAACCCTTCAGTTGGAGATCAGCGGCCCCGCTGTAGTTCCTCGGTCATCGTGTGGGGGTAACTGCCTTGTATGAAGGCGGAGTTACTGGACATTATGCCGGAGATCACCGATCGGGAGCGGGCCGAGGAGTTCTCCGATCAGTTGGAGAACCTGCTGGTGGAGGTTGGCGGGATCTTCCCGCGGGCGGATCTGCGGATGCGGGCCGCGCGGTGCATCCGCGGCCTGCTCTCCCCGGTGTCACGCAAGAATGGCTGGCAGCTTGCCGAGTACGGCGGCGACGCCGAGCCGTGGGGGCAGCAGCATCTGCTGGACCGCTCGGTCTGGGACGTCGATGCGCTGCGGGACTTCACCCGACGCTACGTCATCGATGGCCTGGACGACGGCGGGAGGGGAGCTGGGCCCGGCGGAGCGGGGGTTTTGGTGGTCGACGAGACCGGCTTCGCCAAGAAGGGCCGGGCCTCGGTCGGGGTGGCCAGGCAGTACTCCGGCACGCTCGGCGGGGTCTTCCCGTGCCAGATCGGGGTGATGGCCGCCTGGGCCACCGGACGCGGGCAGGCACTGATCGACCGGGAGATCTACCAGCCCCGGGAATGGACCGAGGACCGGGCCCGCTGCCGCGCCGCACACGTCCCCGACACCGTCGGTTTCGCCACCAAGCCCCGCCTGGCCGAGCAGATGATCGCCCGTACGCTGCCCAACCTTCCCGAGGACCGGGTGTGGGTGGCCGCCGATGAGGTCTATGGACGCGACGGCGCCTTCCGCGTCTTCCTGGAGGAGCACCATCTGCCCTACGCGGTGAACGTGCAGGCCAACCACACGGTGCTGCCCCGTCCCGGCTGGCGGCACGCCGCGAGGCTGGTGGAGCGGCACGCCGCCGAGGACGACTGGGTCACCCTGCCGGCCGGCCCCTCCCAGCTCGACTCCCGCGTCTGGCAGTGGTGGGTACGCCCTATCCCCGACCCTGAGGCGGAGACCGGCGACGGGGCGTGGGCGCGGTGGTTCATCGCCCGGCGACGGCCGCAGACCCCCACCGGGCGCGACTACTACCTGGCCTGGGGCCCGCCCGAGACCACCGTGGAAGAGCTGGTCTGTGTACCCGGGGCCCGCTGGCGAGTGGAGGAAGCGATCAAGCTCGCGAAGTCGGCCGCCGGGATGGCCGATTACGAGGTGCGTTCCTTCCACGGCTGGTACCGGCACATCACCCTGGCCCAGCTGGCCGCGGCCTTCCTGGCTGTCCAGGCCGCGGCCGCCACCCGCGACGAGGAGCCCGCCCCCGGCCCCGACCGCGTCGCGGAGATCCTGCACGCCAGCTTGGACACGCCTCCCGGCCACACAGGGGGACCTCGCCGATCCCACCAGCCCTACCGGCACCGCCGCTATCGCGTTCACGGCGTATGAAATCGCCCGACTGCTGTGGGTGATGGCACCCCAGCCCACCCCGGCCGAGCGGATCCGCCACGGCCTGCACTGGTCCTGGTGGCGACGCTGCCACCAGGCCGTCGCCCGCGCCTGTCACAGGCGGCGCAACCGTGCCCGCGAAGCCGAACACCCCACGGCACGGCCGCCACCCACCGGTCCTCAAACTACAGCGGGGCCGCTGATCTCCAACTGAAGGAACTAATACTCCAGCTGTAGATCGTGATCTTCATGTCTGGGATGCGGCTTGTCGCTGGTAGTGGCTGGTGCGTGATCGCTGCTGGTGGCGACGTCGCCAGTCGGACCAGCCGAGTCGGTGGGCGATGTCGTGGAGGGGCTGGGCGACGAGCGTGATGAACAGGCGCTGGATCTCGTTGCAGGACAGCGGGACCAGCCCGTCCGGGGCGGGGTTGCGGGCGTGTTCGTCGGCGCGGACGACGGCGAGGAAGGCGTGGGCGAGCATCGCGAAGGTGACCCAGCGGGTCCAGGAGGGGTAGCGGCGGACTTGGTGCTCATCGAGTCCGGCCAGCCCTTTCTCGGTCTGGAAGGTTTCCTCCACACGCCATCTGGATCCGGCGACCCGCACCAGCTCGGTCAGCGGCACCGGCCGGGGTGAAAAGCAGCGGTAGTAGGCGAGTTCGCCGGTGGTGCGGCTGCGGCGGATCAGCAGTTGGCGGCTGCCCGGCGCCGCCTCGGTGAGATCGATGACGGCCCAGTCGTAGAACCGCTGTCCCTTCGCACCGCGTCCAGCCGAGAGCTTCTGCCAGGCCCGCTTCGGCACCTTCTTCACCAGGGCATCGGCGCGGAAGGTGCCCGCACCGGTGGTCACTTCGGCCGAGCAGGCCACCGCGAGGACATAGCCGATGCCGCGTTTCTCCAGAGCCGTGCGCAGTTTCGGGTTGCCGCCGTAGACCTCATCCCCGGTGATCCAGCCCACGTGGTGTCCGGCGTCCAGGAAGCGTTCGATCATCGTGCGGGCCAGTTCCGGCTTGGTCGCAAAGACGGTGTCCTCGCCGAGCCCCGCTGCCCGGCAGCGATCCGGGTCGCATGTCCAGGAGCGCGGGATGTACAGCTCCCGGTCCACCGCCGCGTGTCCCCGCTCGCCCGCGTAGACGAGGAAGACCGCGACCTGGGAGTTCTCGATCCTGCCGGCGGTGCCGGTGTACTGGCGCTGGACGGCGACGGTATGGGTGCCCTTCTTCACGTCGCCGGTCTCGTCGACGACCAGCACCGCTGCCTCGTCGTGGAGGTGCTCGACGACGTATTCGCGCACGTCGTCGCGGACGGCGTCGGCGTCCCAGACAGCCCGGCACAGGAGATGCTGCATGCCGTGCGGGCTGGTCTCCCCGGCCCACTCCGCGATCGTCCAGCAGTTTTTGCGCGGCAGGTCAGACAGCAGGCCCAGCACCAGCCGCCCGGCCCGCAGCCGCGGTTCGTAGCGGCTGAAGCGGCCCGCGATCCGGCTCATGGCCACCTCGAACGCCTCCCGCCATCGGGCGGGATCTATGCTGTGGCCTGCGGCCACCGTCTCGTCGTTAGTCCACACAACTCATGATGATCACCGGTGGCCGCACCTTTTCGGTGTCCCTGTCAGTCCCGGACGAGACAGAACGGGTGTCCTGCCGGATCCGCAAAAATGCGCCAACTCCGCTTTCCATCACCTTCGTCGAGCAGTGTGGCGCCCCGCCTGAGAACGTCTTCCTGGGCTCGTTCCAGGTCCTTGACCCCAGGTCGAGGTGGAACTGCTGAGGGTGAGCGGAGTCCGGCCACCGCGGCGGCCGATGGTCTTCCACGCGATGGAAGGCCAGCACGAACCCACCGTCGGTGTGGAGCGTCGCCCAGCCCTCGCCGAGCGACCACCGCGGGTCCGGCTGGTTCACTACGCCACCGAGAAGCGACTGGTAGAACCGGACAGCTCAACGACATCGGCACAGTCCAACGCCACGCACTGCAGCTTGGCGATCACGAAGGGCAGCGTCTCATGACGCCTGATCACGATCTGCAGCTGGAGTACCAGCCTCCTGAACAGCGAAGTTATTACCGCATGAGCAAGGATTGACTCACCATCATGGCTACGTCGTCGCGCAGGACCGCGTCGGCAGGAGATCTGCAATGCGACGTCGAAGGCCCATACCTCCACTGTCTACCCGTCACGGCTTCCCTGCTGATCAAGTCCGGACGGGCAGGGTAGTCGGCCAGTTTGACGTGACTGGTCGTCTTTTCCTTCTCCTCGCCGGCGGGCGAGGTACCAACGTCGGCCAGTGGCAAAGGCGCGGCGTGCCGTGCGTACGGCAGCGATCTGGGTGGCAAGGTGCAGTTGGTGGTGCCAGGGGCTCTGGCCGCCGTGGCGTACCGACATGGCGTGCGCGAACGCCACAGCGTCGCGGTCGATGTACTGGTCCAAGTGCTCGAACCACGCCATGCTCGTACGCGAGGCCGCCTGCACCGGATGGAGTTCCGCGCGGCGATGGCGGTCGTACTCCCGCAGGGCGTCCTGCACGTCAAGGTATTTCTGCAGGCTGTGTGCGAGGACGATCGCGTCGATGATCGCCAGTCTGGTGCCCGACCCCAGCGTGAAGTGGGTGGTGTGGGCAGCGTCGCCGACGAGCACCGTCGTGCCGTGGTACCAGGTCTTGTTGGTCACGTGCGCGAAGCGCTGCCAGTGCGCCGGTGCGCCCCGTGATCGACTGATCAAGCGGTGGCCGTCGAGCGCGCGCTTGAACGTGTCCTCCAGCAGTTCCACTCCCTGGTCGCGGCCGAGCACGTCGAGTCCCAGACTGTGCCAGGTCTGCGGTGAGCATTCGACGATGCAGGTGCTGATTCCCGCGACCGATGGGTAGGCGTGAAACCAGATCCATCCGGCGGACGTCTGCTCGAAGCTGAACACGAAGCTGCGGAACGCCTGGTCCGTGCCGAGCCAGATGTAGGGATTGAGACCGATTTCAATGCGGGTTCCGAACGCTGCGCTCTGTCCCCGGATCCCGCTGGTCGCTCCGTCGGCGGCAACGAGAAGGTCCGCTTCGGGAAGCGTCGAGTGTTCTGCAACGCGGTGGCCATACTGGACGTCGACGCCGAGCTGCGAGGCACGCCGGGCCAGGACGTCGAGCAATGCAGATCGGCTGATGCTGTATCCGTAACCCCCGAAGTGCGCCGTCTGCTCGCCGCCCGAGCCGTGCACACGCACCTCCTGGTCCTGCCACAGCACGGACCTGGCGGTGACCTCCTGCGCGCTTTCCGGATCGTTGCCATAGAGGACGTCCAACAGGTCGTCCCAGTACACGACGCCCCAGCCGTAGGTGGCCGCGGGCGGGTCACGGTCATAAACGGTGATCTCGTGCCCGGCATCGCGCAACTTGGCCGAGATCGCGAAGTACAGTCCCGCAGGCCCCGCACCGACGCACACGATCCTCACCGCTACCCACCGCCCCGACTATCAGTCGGATGAGAGGCCTGTCGCTTCAGACGGGTCCGGATGCCCGAGGTGTCCGGGCATCCGGATTCGGCACTCACGAAACTGCCGAACGTTGATCGCGAGCTCACCACGCTGGAGCGTCAGTAGCCGTGCCCGCCACCGCCGCGGTCTCCCCAACCCCAGCCGTCACCGGAGTGGCCGCAGTCTCCTCAACCCCAGCCGCCACCGTTTCCCCAACCCCAGCCGCCACCGTCTCCCCAACCCCAGCCCCAGCCGTCACCGTGGGAGAGGCGATCTCCCAGGCTCTTGCTGTAGTCCGAAGCGACATGGGACGACGGGGGGGAGACGGCCGCGCTGGCAGCGCCGGCTCCGGCCGCGATGGCAAAGATGGGTGCCGTGCAGATCACAGCGGCTATCCGCCGCATCCTGCTCGTAGTTGCGCGCATGATGTCCCCCTTCCGGGGGGTCGCAACAGGGATCTCGGGCGCTCAGGGGGAACGCCCATAGGCGCCAGATCCTGCGCGCGGGTCTGACGCGTGGTGATCCACCCGCCGGACCTGCTGAACCACGTCCCAGCATTTTCCAAGCAGGCTTGCGGATCTTACTATTGAGTACAAGACGGAGCATACAGTACGAAACGCACCGTTTCGTCAATATAGGGCCACTTTTCCGGCAAAATCAATGGGTTCCAGTGGCTCACAAGGGAGACATGCGGTGGACACTCCCAGGAGGCAAGACGGCCGCCAGAGCACTGTGGCTCCTGAGTACGCCCAACCCGACCACATCGCGCCTGACTCGCGTCGGCGTCGCCGGGAATCTCACGAAGCCGTGCTCCGAGCCACGAAAGACCTCCTCGGCGAGGTCGGATACCAGCGGCTAACCTTCGAAGGCATCGCCCGGCGCGCCGGAGTCAGCAAGGCCACCATCTATCGGTGGTGGCCGAACAAGGCCGCACTCGTGATCGAGGCCCTCAGCGGGGAAGTCCCCCTGCCTCCCATCCACGAGACCGGCGACCTCGAAGCCGACCTCCGCACGGCCGTCCGTCTCACTATCGAGCTCGTCTCCGCCATGCCCACTTGCCTGATCCTCCCAGCGCTTCTCGCCGACGTGATCGAGGATCCCACCGGCACCGGAGCCTTCGCCGAACTCATCGAACCCCGCCGCGCGTCGGTCGAGAACCTGCTGGAGCGGGCCCGCCTCGAAGGCCGGTTGCCGCCGGACACCGATACCTCACTGATGGTCGACATTTACTCCGGAACCGTCGTGTACCTGGCCGCGGTGAACCACATACCGCCGGGCGAGGCGGTGGTGGACCAACTCGTCAGCCTCCTCTTGCACGGCCACCTCCCGGTCTCGAAGGGACCCGCCCCCGCAGACCGGGAAGGATCGCCAGGCGCGTGAGTCGGCCGCGCAGAAGTCGCCCCCTGCTGGGAGATCCCTGTCGATGGCGCCGTAGGCCGTACTGAGCACTCATAGCGAGGGACGCCGCCGCGGTCTGCGGGATGACCTCATTCAGCGCCACCCAGGGACATAGACCCCAGTGAACTGACGGCGTATCTAGTGTCTGTCGCTGAGGCCGCCAGAAAAGGAAAGGACCCGATGCAATACGCGTCCGACATCCTTGCTGACTGCGCCAGCTAGCACCCAGCGGAGATCACGATCTACGGCTGGCGTACTAACTTCATTCCTTTAGTCGCTGGACTGCATTTTTCGTTGCGCGCCGTCTATCGATGAAACATCGAATTGAGAATCCAATTCCCAAGGCGCACTTTGGTTTCCTTGCTGCAGTGCACGTTGGTGCCGTATACCGGTACTCCGGAAATCTCCCTCGGGCATTGATTCAAATCATTGCAGAGCTGGTGGTAGATATCCAGGTAATGTACCCCAGGATACTTCTTGCTGAATTCCAGAAGAATCCCGGACAGCAAGGTCCCCACTGAACCCGGGGAGTGCTGAAAGGTGGACTCGAAGACGTAGACCGGGGTCCTCCTCCGGGAGAGGATCCGGATGGCTCGGTCAAGATTGGTGACAAACCTCCTGCGCGCCTCGTCGTCGCGAATCGTCACCAGTTTCCCGCCTGGGCCGATCTGCTGCTCGGCCGCATCCCACTGAACGCTCAGCAGAACCGCGTCCGGTCGCACCTTGTCCATCAGGGCAGGCCACTCGACCTCCCAGTTCGGACAATTCCTGTTCGGCATCGGATTGATCGGCTTGCGGATCCCGCAGGCGAGTGCTGAGGCATCCTTGACCTGCCCCTTTCCGCCAAAGGCCGCAGTGATCCCGGTAGCCGCGTCCCGAGCCCAGGAATCCCCGACGACCAGCACCTTCTTCCCTTCCGCGCCCGGCAGCAGCTTGGGGTCCCCCTATGAGGGAAGGCCGGTGTTACGCCGGGATGCAGATGCTTCAGGGACCGAGCACGGAGCGGCATAGCAGGGAATATCCGAGCGCGCCGGCTTGGCTTCGTGATTCACTCCGGGGGCCCCGCTCGGCCACCCCGAAATGCTGCCCGCCAGGAACAGGGAAACACCTTTCAACACCTGACCTACAGGCATTCTCGCCAGTCCCTCCTGAGGAAGACAGTGCGCAATTCATCGGTAGGTTCCGAGAACTCGGATAACGACCTCGGAGCGTACCGGGGGGAAGTCGGACACCCGTCCGACACGACTCGGCCGTAGGGCATTTCACCGGATCGGCCCAAACCGTCCGGAAGACTGCCTCCGGATGATGCATCGACGGGCGCGCCAGAACTTGGCAGTAGCAGCCGGACAACTAATCTCCTGAGCGGCAATCCGATTGCTTCCGAGTCGGCGCGCGGTGTCGTTCCGTCTGATTGGGGCGCTTCTGCGCGCGGAATCCACAAACGCCGTCCGACGATGACGGACTCCGGAGAATCCAGGTGGATAAAATCATGGTGCGAGGAAGAATCGAGGACCCCGAAGACCGGCGTGAGCATGGCTCGCTCCAGGCGTGGGCCACGGGCCGGAAGCCAAGCCAGGCAGGGGTTGCCTCCCGCCCTGCTGTCCGTCAGTGCGTCCGGGTCGTGGCAGGTGACCGCGAAGCTCTGCGCCTCGGCCGGATGGCCGTCCCAGGCCGTTCGTGGCGCCCTGGATGATCTCGAGGTGGCGGTGTACTCGAGATGGCGCGTCACTCAAGGAAATGGCAGGTCAGGTCCGCTTTTCGTTTCCGACAGCATCGCACACCTCGCGGATGACTTGCGCACAGACCATGCTTTCACTGGGGGATATGCGCTAACCATGTCGGATCTGGACGGGAAGGCGATTGTCCATGGCAAAGCTGCTTTTCGTGATGACTGGGACGGCGTACTGGACGCTCAAGGATGGCACCAGGCACGCGACGGGCTACTGGGCCGAAGAGTTCGCGGCCCCGTACAAGGCCCTCACCGAGGCCGGCCATGAGATCGTCGTCGCCACCCCTCGCGGGGTCGTACCGACGGTGGACATGATGAGCCTGCGCCCCGAGATGGCCGGCAGCGCCCAGATCGCACTCGATCTGGAGGCGATCATCCGCTCCGCGGAGGTGTTGCGGCGCCCGATCCAACTGGCGGATGCCCGGCTGGAGGATTACGACGCCGTCTACCTCCCAGGAGGCCACGGGCCCATGGAGGACCTGTGCCTCGATGCCGACGCGGGCCGGCTGCTGACGGCGGCCCTGGCTTCCGGCAAGCCGCTCGCCATCGTCTGCCATGCGCCGGCGGCCATGCTGGCGACCAGGATCCATGGCAAGTCGCCGTTCGTCGGCTACCGGGTCACCGCCTTCACGAACGAGGAAGAGGAAGCGGTCGGACTCGCCCAACGGGCCAGGTGGACGGTCGAGACCGAGCTCATCGAGATGGGCGTCGACTTCACCAAGGGCGAGATGTGGAAGCCCTACACGGTGGTGGATCGCAACCTGTTCACCGGACAGAACCCTGCGTCGGCATCCGTCTTGGCGGAACGCATGCTCAAGGTTCTCTGACGACTTCCCCCACGATTGAGACAGGGGTGTGAAGCGGGCGATGGTGTGGTGCCCGCGCGCCCGATCGCCGTCCTGGCAAGATAGCGACATGGAACGTGTGCTTGGAATCGGCGGATACTTCATGCGGGCCACCGACCCGGGGGCCCTGAGCGCGTGGTATCGCGATTGCCTGGGTCTGGACGCCGATGAGAACGGGCTGTGGCATCAGGAACCCGGTGCGACGGTGTTCGCGACGTTCGAGTCCGAGACCGACTACTTCGGGCCCCGAGCCCAGCAGACCATGCTCAACTTCCGAGTCGGCGACCTGGATGCGATGCTCGCGCAATTGCGCGCCAAGGGAGCGGACGTGGCCCACGAAACTCAAAACATGGAGGGTGTCGGTCGATTCGGTTGGGTCACCGATCCTGAGGGCAATCGGATCGAGCTGTGGCAGCCCGCCTGACCGTGTCATCACGCGGGCAGTAAAGTGCTGGTCTCCGACCAGCCTGTCGAGGTGTGTACCCCGGCCGGACCCGCGCGGCCATGTCCCACTCCGCCCTCTGTGGGCTGTCACGGGAACACTGGCGACACCGCCGATGGTGACCAGGCGGGCGATGATCTCGATGCCGATCTAAGGCCGAAACGGCAGCCGGCCCGGGACCGGGGCATCCGAGCTCGGACGGTCGCCGCCGTCACCTGGTTGGACGAGCGCACAACTCGGCGCCCGTTGGACGGGCACCGCCGATCAGGGCTGTGATCCTGCCTGCTGACCCGGGCGCGCACGATGCCGTGTGGGCGCCGGGCCTGACCACTGTTGCGGATGCCGGAGGTGTACGGCGCGGCTAGTGTCGAGGAGCAGCGGACAGAGGGAGCGTGGGTGATGTGGCCCGGAATCTCCGGTTGATCCTGAGCTCGCCGTCGAGAGTCTGGGGCCTGCTGTCCAATGGCCATCGCTACGGGGAATGGGTCTCAGGAACGCAACAGGTCATCGCCGCTGACCCGCACTGGCCAGAAGTAGGCGCCCGCCTCCAAGTCCGAGTCGGTGTCGGCCCACTGGCCCTCGACGACACCTGTGTCGTACGCATCTGTGAGCCGGAACGCCGTCTGGAACTGGAAGCGAAGGCAGACCCCTTCGGCGCAGCCCGCATCGCCATGAACTTGATCCCCTGGGGCGAGAACACCCTTTTCGTTCTCGACTGGCACCCCCTGCGGGGTCCCGGCATCCGGATGCACGGGCTCCCTGTGGACTACATCGTCTCGATCCGCAACGGCATGATGCTGACAAAGCTGGCCCGGATCGCGGTGCGCGAGCATCGCAACAGCGCCGGTGGCGCTCGACAGAGCACCCGGAGCGGATGAGGAGCAGTACAGCGCATCGGGTGTCGTTGATGTCGGAGTGGACGTCAGCCTGCTCTCGATTGCCGGGGGCGCTCGAAATTTCACGTTCAGGTGCGTGCCTCGTGCAGGCTCTGGCCGAGGTGCCCGGGCTTGACCTTGCGGTGTGTCTCCTCGTGAAGGTGAAGGACATGGCGACGTACATCGCGTTGCTGAGCCGCACCGATCAAGGAGTCCGCAACTATAAGGACACCGCGAAGCGCGCCGAGGCCTTCGGCTCAGCGGTACAGAAGCTCGGGGCACAGCTCCTGAATATCTACTGGACCGTCGGTCCCTACGACCTTGCGGCCATCGTCGAGGCGCCGGACGACGAAACTGGGTAGGTCGTGACCTTGCGGAGCTGTGCCCGCTCAACGCGGAACTTCAAGCCGGCACTGGCCAACTGATCCCATGCTTCACCGCTCCGGCCGTACATCGCCAACCCCCTGCGCTCACAGTCCAGGCGCCTGAGTATGCCGAACACGCCGACCTGGCGGAGCGACTTGAAGCACACATGAATCCGGAGGGGACTTGGCTCCCGAGCGTTCGAGTAGGTCACGCCGCCTGTGGATCGTCCACGTGGCGCCACTTGTTCACGAATAGTCCACGTCCGACAAGATGGTCATGCGCCGCTCGCCGCCTCTTCGGCCCGGCGGCGCACGTCGCGCAGAAGGCGGATCACTAGCCCCGGCTCTTCAGCGGAATTGGTCGATCTGACGCCCCTGACAGCAGAAAGGTGCCGCCGACCTGCAAGGATGCGAGTGTCTAGATCGAATCCGGCGCAGGAGTCAGGGCACCTTTCTGGTGGGCGAGCGTACAGGGTGGGACCGTGGTCTGTCTGTGACGGCCGACGGGAAAGGGCTGGTCGGACATGCCGGGGCGGTGCTGCTACGCAGGCTCGCCGACCGCGTCGGCCTGACCGAAGCACTGGCGGGAGTGCTGCCATCGGGCACGACCTCGTCGTGGCGGGACCGGGCCACCGCGCTCGTCGGCCTCGTCGTCGCGATCGCGCTCGGCGCCACGAGTCTGCTGGAAGCCGAGCAACTCCAGCTCCACCACGGCCTCCTGTTCGGACCGGCGGTGTCGGACTCCACGCTGCACCGGCTGCTGTCCACGACGGACGAGACGAGGCGCGCACAGATCGCGAAGGTACGACAGCGGGTGCGTCGCCACGTCTGGACACTGCTGCACCTGCGGCCCGGGGGCTTCCCGTATCTGACCGTCGCGGGTCGGTATCTGAAGGGCTGGATCGTGTTCGACATGGACGCCACGATCATCACTGCGGCCTCCAGGAAACAGGGCGCCGCCGGCACGTTCAAGGGCACCTTCGGCTTCCACCCGTTGGCCGCGTGGCTGGCCAACACCGACGAGTGCCTGGCGATGGAGCTGAGGGAGGGCAACGCCGGCGCGAACACCGTCGCCGATCACCTGCGGGTGCTGGATGCCGCTCTCGCGCAGATACCCGGCTCCTCTCAGGCCAAGATCCTGGTGCGGGTCGACGGCGCCGGTGCCACGCACGGCCTGCTCAAGCGCCTTCAGGCGCTGAACACCACGCGGCGCACGGTCCGCTACACCGTCGGCTGGACGATCACGCCCGAGGACGAACGCGCCATCGCACGCCTCCCCGAAGCCGCCTGGGAAACCTCCCTGCGACAGGACGGCGAGGTCCAAGAGGGCTACTTCGTCGCGGAGTTGACCGGGTTGAACACTCGTGAGGGCTGGCCCAAGGGCATGCGGCTGATCGTCCGCCGCGTCAAGCCCTCCCGCCGGCACCTGGGGAAGCTGACCGCGTTCGAGCAGAAGACCGGCTGGCGATACTCGGTCACCGCAACGAACATCCGGCACATGGGCCACATCGCCGGCACCCACCAAGTGCAGTTCCTCGACGTCCTCCACCGCGATCACGCCGAGGTCGAAGACCGCGTGCGCACCAACAAGGCGATGGGACTGGCGAACCTGCCGTCCAAGTCCTGGGAAACGAACGCGAGCTGGATGCTCACCGCGAACCTCGCCGCCGATCTCGACGCCTGGCTGCGGCTGCTGACCCTCCACGACCAAGCGGACCTCGCCGACGCCGAGCCGGACACGATGCGCTTCCGCCTCTACCACCTGCCCGCCCGCCTCGCCCACCACGCACGCCGCCGCCACCTGCGCATCGAACGGACCTGGCCCTGGGCCGAGACATTCACGACCAGCTGGAAGCGGATCAACGACCTGACCGCCGCCACCTGACGACCAGCCTCCGCCCCAACGCACACCGAGAGGAGGAAGGCCAGCAGCCTCCGGGCCCGTGGAACCCGGCGCACCCCGCAGCGACACGCGACGGCCCACCCTCACACGGCGAGGGACATTACGGGCGAACCGCCGGGCCACTCAACGACCAAACCCCACCGAAGAATCGAGGCTAGTACGCGATGGACGCGGGAGCCTATGACGATCAAGCGATAGACCCGCCCATGCAGCCCCGGGAACGCCGCATACGTCGTAGCGCTAAGCAGCGTCCCGCTGGTGTGTTCGGCGAGGGTGAGCAGCAGCTGGTATTGGGAGAAGTGGTGACGTCCGATCAATCGGAGACAGCGTTCGGGGACGGCTTCGGCAACGCGGAAGCCTGGGAGCGTCGCGCCCGTGACGACGGGCTCGCCAGCGGTCCGATTCGGTGAAGCACCCAGCAAGCGGACGAACGTTCCGGAGCCGGTGAACTGCGGGATCTGCGCAGCCAGAGCACTCCAAACCACGAAAGCCGGAGCAGACACGAGCACACGATGCTCGTCAACGAAAGGCAGGGCTTCCACTCCGCTCACCCCCGTCCGGCTTCAGACGCATCCACGATCGCCTCCGTTCGCGCCGCCACCTCAAAACACTCTCCGCCGACGACCCCCGCTTTACAAGTTCGGTCCAGCTGTGCCATTGATCCTGCTGGGCTGCTTCCGCTCGCCGGGCCATTTCCGAGGAGCGTCGCCTCAGTCCATCCTTGTCTGTCCTCGTTGATGTCAACCCTGGATGTCAACGTGCTCGCTCAGGCCGAACCAGGGCAGGCACTCCCGCAGGCCTTCGATCGTCACCGGGACTTGTTGGCTACCTTGCCACTGTTCGGCGGTGAGTCGGAGCCTTTGCAGCACAGCGGGCTTGCCGCGTACGGCGTGTCGCTCGATCCCATCGTCGCGGTAGCCGAGTTTGCGCGATACCCCCAGCGAGGCCGAGTTGTCTGTGTACGCCCCGGAGACGGCCTGTTGTGCACCGAGTCCAGCGAAGGCCAAGTGCAGAACCGCTGCGCGCATCTCAGTTCCCAGGCCATGTCCGTGGTACGCCCTGCCGAGCCACGAACCGGTACCGACTTCACGACGGATTCCGAAGTCCCGGGCACCGACGGCCTGTGTCCCCACAACGACGCCGTCTCGCAGTACCACCAAGTTGAGCTCCCAGTCCTCCGGCTTCCACGCGCCCCAGCAGCGCCAGTGGTACTGCAGGACGCTCTGGGCCCGCTGCTCTGGCGGGACATCGGTCCATGCCACGGTGAATGGCTGCACTGCCGGGTCATGAACACCGTCGGCTGCCAGGGAAGCTAGCGCGACCAGCTGATCGAGATTCGGCAATCGCAGTTCCAGTCGTGGCGTAGTCAGCCGCAGTCCCGCCAGAGGCCAGTGGGATACCAAGCTCATGACCAGCGATTGTTCCTGCTACGGCCGTCGCGACCAAGGCATTAGATTGCCCAGAAGCGGAGCAGAGCCCCAGTTTGGAAAACGCCGTATGCGGATGACGGCTGACCAAGCACTCCCTGACCTGGGTCGGAGCGCGATCGGCACCGCTGTTCCCGGTGAGTCACCGCTGCGTCCCGCCGGACCGGGCCCGAAACGGGCGCGCAGGGCACAGCCGACTCTCTGCTTTTCAGGCGAGTTGATCGTGCGGAGTGGATCATCCTCCGGCCCGACAGCGACCGAGGTTGACAGCTGATGACGTACGGCTGCGTAAGGTGGCGTTCGCGGACGTTGCCGTCAGTTGTGGCTGGGGTTCAGCCCTCGTCCTCATCGAGGCCGAACCCGTCCGGCACAGCCGGCAGGGCCTCGCGCCACGGCCCCTCCGGATCTTTCGCGGCGAACCGATATCAGGCCAGCCGGTGCAGGAGGGAGTCACGCTGATCCTGCTCGACTTTGGCGAGCGTCAAGTCGGGGTCGCGCTGATGAGCATGAGCGACCTCGGCCGACGTCGGCTGCTCCTCCTTGAGCGGCCATGCCTCGGGGTGCCAGAACTTCGACCGGACGAAGGCCTTAGCGCAGTGGACGTACACTTCGTCGGCCCGCACGACCAGCGCAGTTTTCGGCGGCTTGCCGACCGGGGTCAGCCGCGCCAGCAGATCTCCATCGGCCGTGATCCAGGCTGCGCCGTTGACACGAAGCGTCGTGTCCCGGCCAGGGATGACGAAGTTGAGCCCGGCGTGCCCGTTGGCCAGGATGTTGCGATAGCTGTCCAGCCGATTGTTCCCCGTCGCGTCCGGAATCACTACATGACGCTCGTCGAGGACCGTGACGAAACCGGGGGTGCCGCCCCGAGGGGCCACGTCACAGCGGCCATTGGCATCGCTGGTGGCGACGAACACCACGGGCGAGACCGCTATGAGGCGGCGCGACATCTCGTCGATGTGGTCGAGTTCTTTGCGTACCGCCCGCGCTCCGGGGTCCGCGTACAACTCTCGGAGCTGCGCCTCACTGGTCAGAGCTCGGGGTATCAGGGAGTCATCCACTCTGGCGATCATAGCTCTGCGGGTCGAAGACACAGGGGGCGTGCCCGCGCGGGCGGTGGAGTCTTACTGATTTCGGCGTTTTGAGGTCAGGCTGGGGCTGGTCCTGTTGGCGTCCTCCGGATGCGGCGGTAGACCGGGAGGTATGAGGTACGCAGACGGTGGCGGGATGAACGCCAAAGAGCGTGCACGGCGTGAGGCAGTACGCCTGCGGGCGTCCGAGCTGTTCGCGGCCGGGGCCGGCGTCCCGGAGGTGGCCCGGCAGCTGCGGGTGTCGCCGAAGTCGGTCTACCAGTGGCGGCGGAACTGGGCCGCCAGCGGCCCGGCGGCCCTGGCCTCCACCGGGCCGGGCGGGCAGCGGTGCAAACTCGGCCCGGCCCTGCGCGGGAAGCTGGCCGCCATGCTGGAGCAGGGCCCGGCCGCGCACGGCTGGGATGAGGACCAGGTGTGGACCGGTGCCCGGGTGGCGACCCTGATCGGCCGGAAGTTCCACGTCTCTTACAGCGTCTCGGGGGCGACCCGGCTGATGCGCCGACTCGGCTTCACCCCGCAGAAGCCCGCCCGGCGGGCTGCCGAGCGCGACGAGGCAGCGGTGACCGCCTGGAAGGAAGGCGCCTGGCCGGAGGTAAAGGACACAGGCGGCCACCGGCGGCTGGATCTGCTTCGAGGACGAGGCCGGTCAGCGTCAGCGGCCGCCCACCGGGCGCACCTGGGGCCGGCGGGGCCGCACCCCGGTGGTGACGGTGTCCGGCCGCCGGTCGGGCCGCATCTCCATCGCGGGCCTGATCGCACTGTGGCCCGGTTCCCGGACCCGACTGTGCTACCGGATCCGCGTCCATCACGGCCGCAGGGGCGAGCGGCGCAGCCTGTCGGAGACCGACTACATGCGGCTGGTCGATGGCGCCCACCAACTGCTGCGGGCGCCGATCGTGCTGGTCTGGGACCGGCTCAGCACCCATGTCTCGAAGGCGATGCAGCAACTGGTGGCCGCCCGCCCGTGGCTGACCGTCTTCTTCCTGCCCACGTACGCACCGGAGTTGAACCCGGTAGAGGGTGTGTGGTCGCAGTGCAAGCGCAGTCTGGCCAACCTCGCCGCCGGTACGGTCGACCGGCTGGAATCCCTGGTCCGCAATCGGCTCAAGAGCCTGCAGTACCGCCCCGCAACACTCAACGGCTTCATGACCGAGACCGGACTCCAACTCGACTCACCACCGCCCTGACCTCAAAACGCCGAAGTCAGTAATGACCGGGTCAACCTCCCGGAGCGCCAGTCCCTTCTTCCCATCCCCACTCGTGACGGCAGTCGGCGCAGGTGAGGTGTGTGGGCAGTGACTCTGAGGCGCTGTGGGTGATTCGGAAGAGGTCGTCCTCGTCGGTGGTGGTGGGGACGATCACGGTGAGGACGCGGTCGGTTGCTGCTCCGCAGCGGGGACATGGCGTGGGCGGATGAGCGAGTGGCCGCATGCATCATCTCCTCAGTCGGCTGATCGCCAAGGTAGTCAACTCCGGGTGTGCACCGTAGGTAATCGGGAGGGCCGAGGGTTTCGTGCCCGGTCAGGTCGCTGCGATCGTTGTTGTCCGGGTTGGTGGCGCGGTGGTGAAGGGGCGGTTGTCGCGTAGGAGGGCCCAGAGGACGTCAACGCGTCGGCGGGCGAGGGTGATGACGGCGGGGAGGCGCTTGTTGCCCTGGGCTCGCTTCTTGAGGTAGTAGGTGCGGTTGGGGCCGTCGCGGATGATGCTGGTCTGCGCGGAGAGGTAGAACACTCTGCGCAGGCGGCGCCTGTAGCTGGGGCCGGTGGAGGTTGCCGGGCTTCGTCGTGTCGACAGCCACCCTCCTGACCAGCAAAGAGGCCCTCCCGGTGGGATGGCTCCCAGTGGCGCCCCCTGAAGGACTCGAACCTGCGGCCAAGCGCTTGGACGTCGTCTCATTTGGTGAGTCTGCGGTAGCAGATGACGCTGCAGGCGATAGCGGTGAAGTCCAGGAAGCGCTCGGCCTTGCGTTCGTAGCGGCGGTGCGGACGGCGGCAGCCGCCCAGCCGGGACATCGTGCGCTCGATCGTCCAGCGGTGCCGGCCGAGCCGGGTGGAGGACTCGAGCCTTGCGGGCGATGCGGTGCGGGATGCCTCGCTTGCGCAGCCAGCTGCGCCTGGAGAGGGACTGCAGGTCGTGGTTGCGCAACAGTTGCTGGCACTCGCGCCCGGCCTCGCATGATCTTTCGTACCGATGCCGCCGCAGCGATCGCGGGTTGAGCTTTACGCGGCCATCCGACGTGACGTCCCGCACCGGGACATCGAACCGTCGCGGAGACCCTGTGCCGACGAGATGGCGCGCGGGCCTCGCGGCGTCGACTTCATCAAACGATTGACGGGAGCGCGCCCGAACACCCCAACCGCTCCAAGGCATTGGCCAAGACAGGGCCAGGCCGCCGGGAATTGCCGTCCGTTGCGGTGACCGCCATCTGGCGTTCACACCTGTCGCACCGCTCCGGTCGACCGTGCTTCCTAGCGTCCGTGAGTGCGCGCACCGCTGACCTGCCGCAGCCCGCTGTCAGGTTCGGAGCGCTGCTGTCCGGTCGGTGTGCGACTGCCCCCGACGACGCGAAAGGCCCCTGGAATGTCCGAAGAACCCAAGCAAACCAGAATCTCTCGTCGCAACGCGCTCGGCCTGTTCGGCGCGACAGTGTCCGGTGCCGCCGCCGGGCCACTGGTCCTCGGCGCCGGAACCGCCGAGGCGGTCCCGGCGAAGTCGGAGGTCACCGGTCTCACCACCGGCTCGGCCACCACCCCCGTCCAGGGCCTGCACCTGACCTTCGGCGCCGACCCACGCAGCCAGATGGTCGTCTCGTGGGTCACCGACGCGGCCGTCAAGAACCCCCGGGTCGTTTACGGCACGCTGAGCGGCGGCTTCGGCTCCACAGTGCACGCGACGACGAAGACCTACGTGGACGGCACCTCCGGGCGGACCGTCTGGGTCCATCACGCGCTGATCAGCAAGCTCAAGGCCGACACCGACTACCTGTACGCAGCCCAGCACGACGGCGCCACCCCCGACGCCGGCACCTTCCACACGGCGCCGTCCGGCCGAGCTCCGTTCACCTTCACCAGCTTCGGCGACCAGGGTGCGCCCAGTGTGACGTGGAAGACCGGAGCGAACCCGGCCGACGCCTCGGGCCGGGACTTCGAGCCCAACGCCACGCCCGCCGCTGCCGACATCGTCACCGGCGTTGAGAAGGTCGGCCCGCTGTTCCACCTCCTCAACGGTGACCTCTGCTACGCCAACACCGGGCCCAACCGCATTCGCGTCTGGCACGACTTCCTCACCAACAACAGCCGCTCAGCGCGATTCCGTCCGTGGATGCCGTGCGCGGGCAACCATGAGATCGAGCTGGGCAACGGCAAGCTCGGCCTCGACGCGTACCAGACCTACTTCGAGCTGCCCTCGACCGAGACCCAGCCCGAGCTCGACAACCTCTGGTACTCCTTCACGGTCGGCTCGGTGAAGGTGATCTCCCTGCAGAACGACGACATCGCCCTGCAGGAGGGCGGCGACATCTACATCAACGGCTACTCCGGCGGTCGGCAGCTCGCCTGGCTGGAGCAGGAGCTCAAGTCGGCACGGGCTTCGAAGGCCATCGACTGGATCGTGGTCTGCATGCACCAGGTGATGATCAGCTCGGCGACCGCCGCGAACGGCCCCGATGTCGCGCTGCGCGCGGCGTACGGCCCGCTGTTCGACAAGTACGGCGTCGACCTGGTGGTCTGTGGCCACGAGCACGACTACGAGCGCTCGTTGGCGGTGCGTGGCGTCGTCCCCGGCAGCGTCACCCTCACACCCAACCCGAGTCAGACCGCACTCGACGTGATCGACAGTGCGCACGGCACGACGCACATGGTCCTCGGCGGTGGCGGCGTGTCCGGCATCACCAACAACAGCTTCACCACCGACGACGCCGACGGTCACGGGCATCACTCGGCATACGTCCAGATGGAACACGTCGGCAAGTTCAACTCGGTCAAAGAGAAGGAGACGGCGGTCTGGATCGGCGTCCGCGACGCGGAGCATCCGTACGGCTTCGCCGAGTTCGCCGTCGACCCGGGCCGTCACCCCGGTGACATGACCCGCATCCACGTCACCTACTACAACATCATCACGCCCACAGGTGAGCTGTCGGTCTTCGAGAAGTTCACGCTCCAACGCCGTCGTAGTGACGGCGGCCACGGCCAGCACTGACCCACCGCGACTAAGCGGATGACCTGAAGTTCTGCGCGGAATCTGGAGCGGCAGCGGCGGCCTGGCGCGATGGCCTCGATGACGAGAAGACCTCGCCGGGTGTTGTATCGAGGTTGACCAAACTACGACAAAACCGGCGAGGTCAAGGCCAGTATGCGTCCGGCATCCGTGTTCGCCAACCGCCCCGGTCCGGCGTACCAGCACCTGTATCACCTGCTGCATCACCGGTGGCGAGAGGCCTCCCGCGCGGTGATCGTGCTGCTGTCCGCGGCCGGCATGACCGCAGGAGAGATCGGCGAGCTGCTCGGCTACCACCCGGCCACGGTGCGCCGCTGGATCCATCGCTACAACACCGCCGGCCTGGCGGGCCTGGCCGATCGCCCCCGCGCGGGGCGGCCCCGGCTCGGCGGGCCGAGGCTGGGCGAGCGCATCCGCCGCCTGCTGACCCGCCCCGGGCCGTGGACCATCCGCCGGATCTGGCGCCGCCTGGGCCGGCCGAAGATGAGCCTGCGCACCGTGTACCGGCACACTCGCGAACAGGCGGCCTGGCGGCGGCCCCGCCTGGTGGCCAGGGGTGACCCCGAGCGCAGGCGCACCCTCGCCGCCCTGCGCCGCCAACTCGCCGCCCTGCCCCACGGGTCGGTGGTCTGGGCCGAGGACGAGACCCACCTGCACCTACTGCCGCACGTGCGGGCGAGCTGGATCCTGCGCGGGACGCGGCAGCAGGTGGCCACCCCAGGCAAGAACCGGCAGGCCACCGTCTTCGGGGCCCTGGAAGTGGCCACCGGCGCCTGGGTCTACACCCTGGGCCGCCGCAATGCCGCCGCCTTCGTCGCCTTCCTCCAGCTACTGCTGGCCGCCTACCCCGCCGCCCCGGTCGTCGCGGTGGTCTGCGACAACGACAGCATTCATCACGCGAAGGCGGTGACCGCCTACCTGGCCGACCAGCCCCGCCTGCGCCTGCTGTTCGGCGCCCGCTACAGCCCGCACGACAACCCGGTCGAGCGCATCTGGGCCGCGCTGAAGGCCCACATTGCCAACACCGCCGTCACCTGGCCGGGCCGCCTGCGCCAGGTCCACGCCTTCTTCCGGCAGCGCTCACCCACCCAGATGCTGACCACCGCCGCACCCTGGGCCTCGCCCTGGCTGCCGAAGAGTTACGCGCAGAACTTCAGGCAAGCCGCTTAGCAGCAGTAGTCGGCAACGCCTGGGGCCGGGACGTCGTCCCGGCCCCAGGCGTTGCCGGCCAGGAGCCTTTGGTGTGGGTCTCGAACACCAAATCGAGACGCGACATGCTCACCGCAGAGGAGCACAGGGTCAGCACGGGCCCGCTGTGCCCGGCCGAGCCGGAAGGCATACCAGCGTCCTCAACGGCGTTGGGAACGTACTTGGCAGGCCCGACCAGAACCAACCAGCTCCCGCGGGCTGCCGATACATGAGGGCTCTCGCAGGCGCTGGCTTCGCAGGTTCATGACCGGTTTCATCGCAATTGCCGCGGCATTCGGTGGGGTTGCTTGCTGGGCGATTGCCACTGCGGAGTTCGGGTGGACCGGAGTACCGGGCAAGATGGCCGCCTCGGTATGCAAGCAGGAGAACGACGGCAGAGCAGGAATTACCCACCTTCATTGCAGGGGAACCTTTATGTCTCAGGATGGCGGGCTCGTCGACCATGACGCCGACGTCCGCTGGGACGGTGGCAAACCGGGAGACGTCAAGGAAGTGCGGACCCTGATCATCGGCGGGTATGCCGAGCGGAACGTCGGGCAGGGCATCTTGGATGCCGCCCTCGCCACCCTGGCGTTGGTGGGATCGGTGGTGTTTGGCTTCTTCACGCTCAGCCCTGGGAAACGGGAACGCGACGGGCACCGATAATCCAGCGGAGAGTGGGGCTTCCTGGGTCGCCTCGTACTTGGAAAGCTTTCCGGACTTGTTGACCGTGTTCACGACGGTGAACTGCAAGGTGCTCAGGCAGTCTCTCTGTACCTGAGCTGTTGCACGAGCGGGACATGGCTCGGCTGCCTGGTAGTCCTCGTAGCGCTCCCTGTCGGAGGGCAACCACGCCGCGAACACGATGTAACAGAGCACCGCCGATATCAGAGATGACAGGATCAGCAGCATGCCCATGAACCGCGCCCGACCCCGCGGTCGCCGGTCGGCACCGTCCTTGCTCGGCAGTCTGCCTGCGCTGTGAGCCCTCGTTCGTGCTGTTGTCATCGCCTACCCCCTCCGCCTCAGCTTCCATCAGCCAGAGAACAGGAATTCAACTCGGTAGCACGGCAGTCTGTGAGAGGGGCCGCGCTTCCCTTGGGGCATCGCGGTCAGGCGTCGGTGATGCGCAGTTCACGCCCTGCCGCGCGGTCCGACGCGAAGAGCAGGAGACGTTCCCCTTCCTCCGCGAGTTCGGCGCGCCGGCGCTTGCTCACCGGGTGGAAGAGCTGGACGTCGAGAGTCGTCGCCCCGCGCGCACGGTCGGTCCGCCATGCTCCGGCGACGAACCCGTCGACCAGAATCGTCCCGGGAATGACGGCATTCTTCGTCGCGATGGCCTTGCGGTGCTCGTCGCTGATGATCCGGGTGCGGTCCGCGTGGGAGAGGATCGCGTTGTCGTACGGTGCCAAGTAGCGTACCGGCGCAGGCGTGTCGGGGTCCGGACGCGGTGCGCCGGGCACATCCCACAGCTCTCGGCCGTCCTCGTCACGGAAGGAGACCAGCTGCGGGCGCAAGCGCTCGGTCACCGCGCGCAGCCGGGTCAGCCCCGACCACGCCTGGATGTCCTTGACGGTGGCAGGGCCGAACGCTGCCAGATAGCGCAGGACCAGGGTGTCGACGTCGGGCTCCGGGTCCAGCGGGGCGCCGAGCCAGTCCTCCGCCGTGGCGTACGTCGTCTGTCCGCTCTGACCCCACACTCCGCGGGGCGGGATCTGGACGACCGGAAGCAGACTGCGTACGACGTTGCCGAGTGCGGAGGCGGGGTGGTCGGGCCAGGTCGTCCGCAAGGAGGCGCTCAGGTCGCCGACGGTCAGAGGAGACTGTTCCAGGAGCTCCCGGCCGGCCGCCGCGACCTTGGCCGGATCCAGTCCGTTCAGGTCCTTGCCGAACGTGGTGATCAGGCTTCGTTGCATGAATGGCTGCAGACAGGGCCGAAGCCCGCGGCAGTCGGCGGAGGTTACCAGATGGACGGTGCCCCGCATCAGTGCGATGCGCACGGCCCGCCGTTCGGTGAGCAGGCCGGCCAGTTCCGTCGGGCGGAAGTCCTCCAGCCGGGTCCAAAGGCCGTAGTACGGCGGAATGGGTGCCTGTGCCTGCAGACCCACGAGGTGCTCGAGCGCCTCCTCCGCCGGCATCGTTCGTCGTGCCAGCAGCAACTGGCGTGCCAGGAAGGCACGGTTGAGAGTCCGCCGCTCAAGTACGTCGGCGGGCCGGGGCGAAGTGGTGGCCATCTGACCTATCAGTTCAGGAGGGCGAGGAACGTGCGCAGTTCGTCGGCGAGGACGGACGGCCTCTTGGCCATGCACGTGAGTAATGACGTCGTTCGACACGAGAGCGGGAGTCGCATACTCGCGCGAATAGCCGATGTTCACGAGATCGGGAGTTTCGCGGCTTCGTCGGGTGCGGTCGGACGCGGACGTGGTTTCGTCACTTGTGATCCGGTTCCTTCCGAGTCCGTTCCACATACCACGGGGGCGCTATGCCGTGACCACGGGGGCTGTTGCCGTGAAGGCGTCCGCGTGCTCCGCTGCCCACTGGGCGAAGGTGCGGGCCGGGTAGCCGGTGACCTTCTCGACGGTGTCGACGACCGTACGGCCCACCTCCGGGGTATTCCCGTACGCCTCGGTCAGGAAGCCGATCACGTCCTCCGGGTGGCCCGCCGCCCGCCATTGCGCGACGGCCTGCTCCTCGCTGAGCTCGACGAGGGCAATCTCCCGGCCGCGGGCGGCAGCGATCGTCGCCACCTTGTCGCCGACTGTGAGCAACTCGGGGCCGGTGATCACGTACTCCTGGCCCCCGTGGCCCTCTTCGGTGAGCACGACCGCGGCGACGGCGCCGATATCGCCCTCGTGGACCATGGCACTCAGCCGGGAGACGAACGGCTCGCGGACTTCGCCCGAGGACACGATCCCGTCCGCCCACTCCAGGCAGTTGGCCATGAACTCGACCGGCATGAGTACGGTCCAGTCCACATCGTCATCGGCACGCACGGCGTCCTCCAGCAGGGACTGCCCGCCGCCATGCAGCACGGTGACCCGGCGTACGCCGGCCGCGCGGGCCAGCTCCAGGATCCGCAGGCCGGTCTCCAGCGGGACGAAGCGGGCCCCGCCGAAGGTGATCAGATGGAGGCCGGTGACGCCCTCCAAAGCCGGAACCAGGCTGGCCGGTTGGGTCAGATCACCCTGGACGACCTCGACACCGGCGGGGAGGTCGGCCCTCGCCGCATTCCGGGTGAGGGCGCGGACCGCATGGCCGCGGGCGAGCAGTTCGGCGACGACCTGGCGGCCGACGGTTCCGGTGGCACCGGTGACAAGAATCCTCTGCGTCTGGGTCATGGCACGACCGTACGGAGCCTTTAGGTCAGTTTCTGTCCGCAAGACCCCTACAAGCCCTATCTGGAGCGGCGGTTCGCCGCGGGATGCACGAGTGTCACGCGCCCGCACCGCGAACTGCTCGCCGAGGACGCCTCAGTCAGCTACCAGATGGTCCGCGCCTACATCGCTGCCCTGCGCGCCGCTGCCGTACCTGAGGCATGGCCTCCGCCGCCGACGGTGCGGCGGGTCACCGGCCGGCTCATCGGCCACCGTACGGCCCTGAGCGAGGACGTGCGCGCCGCGCTCAAGGACGTCCTGGCCTGCTGCTCCCAACTGGATGCCGCCGCCCAGCAAGTCCGTGACTTGGGCAAGATCCGCACCAGCCGCCTCGGCCTCAGGCTCCCCGCATGGATTGACGCTCTCGATGCCAGCCAACGGCCCGGCCCACAGGCTTCGCACTTCGCATGCTCCGAGACCTCGACGCCGTGACCGCCGGCTGACCCTGCACTGGAGCTCCGGCGGCACCGAAGGCGCCGCGAACCGCCTCAAGAAGATCAAGAGGCAACTCTACGGGCGGGCGGATTCGTCAGCCGAGGGAAACGGCGAGCAGGGCGATGGCGGAGCCGGCGAAGACCGTGGTGTTGCGGAGGTAGGTCTGGGCGCGCACCCAGTGGGGGAAGGCGTTCTCGGCGGCCTGGAGGAAGGGCGCGACCTTGATCCGGGCCAGCTCCGGGTCGCCCTTGCGGCGGAAAGCGGTCTCCACTGACTTCACCGCGGTGAGGTTGCTGTAGACGATGCCCGCGTTCATCAGCAGGACCAGGGAGGAGAAGATCCAGGTCAGTAGCTGTGCCAGGTCGGCGCCGGCGAAGTTGAAGGCGGCGGTCGCGGCCATCACCGCGGCGACGGCCGCCGGCGCCGCGGTCTCGTGGCCGCCGGCGTCGAAGCGGAGCCTGTTCTCCTCTAGCACCTCCGAGCGGACGCCTTGGCGGCTGAGCTCGGCCACGGCGGCGGCCTTCGCAGCGGGACCGAAGCGGTGGCGGACCACCGGAATGCTGACAAAGGCGGCGGCGACGAGCAACTGCATGACAGCGGCGAGCGTGTTCATGGGTACCCTCTCGACTTGCACTTAGTTCAACTGACTGATGGAGAGACCGTAACCGACCAGTTGAACTTAGTGCAAGACGCGAGTTGAACTTAGTGCAAGCCGCTGCGTACCGTTGAGGACATGGCGCGCAACACCCTCACCGGCGACCAGATCGTCCATGCCGCCATCGAGCATCTGGACACTGACGGCCCCGAAGGCCTGAACATGCGCGCCCTGGGTAAACGGCTCAACTCCGCTGCTACCGCCGTGTACTGGCACGTCAACAAGGACAACCTCGTGCTGCTCGCCACCGACCAGGTCTGGAGCGAGCTCGAATTACCCGACCTGGCAACGGTCGACTGGCGCACCGCGGCCACCACGATGGCCACCGACCTGTACGAGATGTTCACCAGGCGCTCCGCATAGCGCTCTGACCTGCGGGGGAGCCCATCGCAGGGTGCCAGCGACACAGACTGTGCCGGACGTGTGTCGCGCACCGACCCGCGGCTCGCATGTCGAACCAAGGGCGGCCGAGCGACTCGGAGTCGAGTACCCTCGGCCACCCCCGACTCTCACCTATGCAGGTGGCCGGACACGGTCATCTATCGAAGGGACCGGAAGCCCGCGCGGAGTTCCCCGACGAAGAGCTCCGGCTGCTCCCAGGCGGCGAAGTGACCGCCCTTGGGCAGCTTGTTGTAGTGGACGAGGTTCGGGTATGCCTGCTTCGACCAGCTCTTGGGGGCCTGGTAGAGCTCGTCGGGGAAGACACTCACAGCGACCGGCAGCTTGACGCCCTTCGAACCGAAGAACGGAGTCTTGTTCTCTGCGTAGAGGCGGGCCGCGGAGATCGCCGTGTTCGTCAGCCAGAAGAGCGTGATGTTGTCCAGGACGTCGTCCCGTGTCAGGCCCTCACTCACTCCGTTGAAGGACCGGGTGATCAGCTCCAGGCTGGCCTTGTCGTGGTCGAGCAGAAAGGCGGCCAGGCCGACGGGGGAGTCCGCGAACGCCGTAAGGGACTGCGGGCGCGAGGCCATCATGTAGGCGTAGTAGACGTGCCGGTATACGAAGTCCAACTGCTCGACGGCGCGCTTTTGCTCGTCGTCGGCGAGGACGACGTCGGACGGCAGCGGGTTGCCGGCGATGATGGCCTGCTCGATGGCGGGCGGAATGACCTTGGGCATGTTGGTGTGGATGCCGACCAGGCCCTCGGGCTCCTGCACGCCCATGAGGTCGGTGACGACCGCGCCCCAGTCGCCGCCCTGTGCGACGTACTTGGTGTAGCCCAGGCGCTTCATCAGCTCGCCCCAGGCGCGGGCGATGCGCTCGGGGCCCCAGCCCTTGGAGGTCGGCTTGCCGGAGAAGCCGTAGCCGGGCATCGACGGGATCACCACGTGGAAGGCGTCCGAGGCGTCGCCACCGTGGGCCGTCGGGTTCGTGAGCGGCTCGATGATCTTCAGCTGCTCGATGATCGAACCCGGCCAGCCGTGCGTGACGATCACCGGCAGCGCGTTCTCGTGCTTCGAGCGGACATGGATGAAATGGATGTCCAGCCCGTCGATCTCGGTGATGAACTGCGGGTAGGAGTTCAGCCGCGCCTCGACCTTGCGCCAGTCGTACTCGGTCGCCCAGTAGCGCGCCAGCTCCTTGATGGTGGCGAGCTGAGTGCCCTGGGACTGATCGTCGACGGTCTCCTTCTCGGGGAAGCGCGTCGCCTCGATGCGCGCACGCAGGTCCTGGAGCTCCGCCTCGGGGAACTCGAACGTGAACGGGCGGACAGTCGTAGATGCGGAAGTGTCAGACATGTGGGGGGTGCTCCTTGCAATGTCGGCGACCCTCTGTCGCCGGCTCGTCCACAGTCGTCCAGTTCTGCGTGCGTCGGCCCAGGGAAACCCCCGGGGTATCCCCGTGGCCGAACCCCCGGGGTGGGTCGATTTCCATACAACTACTCAAAGCGACCAAAAGGGAATACGGTCAAAACAGCGCGCCAAAGCGCGTCAAAGCTGCGTTCCAGGAAGACCAGCCTATGGGTGTACAGTCCATGGATTCTCAGGTCGCGCTACGGGGCCGGGATCAGGAGCTGGCGGCGCTGGAGCGGGTGCTGGCCACAGCCCGGGCGGGCCACAGTGCGGTCCTGGTCCTGCGTGGTGAAGCCGGGATCGGCAAGACCGCGTTGCTGGATCACACAGCCGACCAGGCCGTCGGGTTCCGCACCCTTGGCGTCGCGGGCATCGAGTGGGAGATGGAGCTTCCCTTCGCGAGCCTTCACCAACTTTGCGCACCAATCCTGGACAGACTCCACCAACTGCCCGATCCGCAGCGCGATGCACTGTCCGTCGCGTTCGGACTACAGAAGGGTGAGGCGCCGAATCGGTTCCTGATGGGTCTGGCTGTGCTCGGTCTGCTGGCCGGCGCTGCCGAGGACGGGCCGCTGGCCTGCCTTGTCGACGATGCGCAGTGGCTGGATGAGGAGTCCCTGCAGGTGCTGGCATTCGTGGCCAGGCGGTTGGTGGCCGAATCGGTCGCCTTGATCTTCGCCCTGCGGGATTCCGATGATGGTCGTGAGCTGCTCGGTCTGCCGGAGCTGATTGTCGAGGGCCTGAGTGAGTACGAGGCGCGTGCTTTGCTGGCCTCGGCGGTCCGCGTGCCACTCGACCCGCTGGTACGGGACCGGATCGTCGCCGAGACGCACGGCAACCCGATGGCCCTGCTGCGACTGCCACACGCGCTGGCGCCCGCCGAGCTGTCGGGTGGCTTCTGGCTGCCCGGCAGGCGTCCCTTGGCAAGTCACATCGAAAGCGCCTTTCACCAGCAGTTCCGATCGCTTCCGGTGGACAGCCGGCGTCTTCTGCTGACCGCCGCGGCCGAGCCGACCGGAGACGTGGATCTGTTGTGGCGCGCAGCCGTTCTGCAGGGGATCCCGGTCGATGCCGCAGCGTCGGCCGAGACTGCGGGACTGGTCGAGTTCGGTGCCAGGGTGCGATTCCACCACCCCCTGGTGCGCTCGGCCATCTACCGCGGGGCGTCCGCGCCGGGGCGTCGGGCGGCGCACCGGGCGCTGGCAGAGGCCACCGATCCCCACCTTGATCCTGATCGCAAGGCGTGGCACCGCGCTCACGCCACCGACCGGCCTGACGAGGGCATAGCCGTTGACCTGGAGCGCTCGGCGGGTCGGGCCGAGGGCAGGGGAGGAATCGCTGCAGCGGCTTCGTTCCTGCAGCAGGCGACGGAACTGACCCCCGATGCCGCACGCAGAGTCAGCCGTGCACTGGGCGCCGCTCAGGCCCACATCGACGCCGGTGGGGCCGACCAGGCCCAGTCCCTGTTGGCCATCGCGGAGGCCGGCCCACTCGACGACCTGCAGCGCGCCCGACTCGAGCGGCTGCGCGCCCGGCTGGTGTTCTCCCAGGTGCGCGGTAGCGCAGCGCCCCGGCTCTTGCTCGATGCCGCACAACGGCTGGCACCTCTCGACGCCGATCTTGCCCGCGACACTTTCCTGGAGACGGTCGGCGCGGCGAGCTTCGCCGGCCGCCTGGGCGAAGGACCTGGGCTGCGCGAGGTGGCCGAGGCGGCTCGCGCCGGCCCGCCGCCGAGGACGCCGCCGCGGATGGTGGACGTTCTTCTGGACAGCGTCGCTGGTCGGATCCTTGATGGCTACGTCGCCGGGGTTGCCGCCCTCAGGCATGCAATGCACGTCGTCCGGCAGGAGCAGAAAACCAGTGGGACGGAGGCGGAAAGGCGCTGGCTGTGGCTGGCGTTCCGTGTGGCACCCGAGCCCCTCGCACCGGAACTGTGGGACGACGACGCGTGGCACGAGATGGCGCTGGGCGCTGTCGGCCTCGCCCGCGAAGCGGGGGCGCTCACTGTCCTCCCGATGGCGCTGACCTACCAGGCGTGCTCCCACGTCCACGCCGGCGAATTCAACACCGCTGCCGCTCTGATCGACGAGGCCACGGCGATCTCGGAGGCGGTGGGTGGCGTACCGATGATGTACACATCCCTGGTTCTCGCCGCCTGGCGAGGACGGGTGTCCCCGGCACTGGACCTCATAGAGTCCACCATCGAAGAAGTGCGTGCCAGAGGCGAGGGACGCGTTCTCAGCCTGGCCGAGTACGCGACCGCACTGCTCTACAACGGACTCGGCCGCTACGACGCCGCGCTGGCAGCCGCGACGCGCGCATGCCAGTACGAGGACCTGGGCTTCTTCGGGTGGTCGCTGGCCGAACTCATCGAGGCGGCCGCCCGCAGTGGGCAGCCGGAGTCCGGCGAGGCGGCACTGGACGATCTCACCGAGCGCACGCGTGCGACCGGCACCGAGTGGGCCCTGGGCACGGAGGCTTGCTCGCGAGCGCTGCTGAGCGACGACCAAGCCGCCGATGCGCTCTACCGGGAGGCGATCGAGCACCTCGGACGTTGCCGCATCGCCGTCCAACTGGCCCGCACCCGTCTGCTGTACGGTGAGTGGCTGCGCCGGCAGAACCGCCGTCAGGAAAGCCGCACCCAGCTACGCTCCGCCTACGAGGCATTCAACCGGTTCGGAGCGCACGGCTTCGCCGAACGCGCCCGCAGGGAGCTCCTGGCGACCGGAGAAACCGTACGCAAGCGAACGGTCGGCGCCGTCGCCGAACTCACCAGCCAGGAAGCCCAAATCGCCAGGCTGGCCGGAGACCACACCAACTCCGAGATCGCTGCCCAGTTGTTCATCAGCCCTCGCACAGTGGAGTGGCACCTCGGCAACGTATTCGCCAAGCTCGGCGTGAGTTCCCGCAGGCACCTTCGCTCAGCGCTGTCTCCTCCAAAACCGGGGACGTCGGGGGCCTAACCCGCAGGCCCTCGTCAGCAGCCGCCACAAGAGCAACCTGGTAGATCGACTTCGCCGACTGGCTGCGACACCCCGGAGTGTTGCAGCCGCCTGTGACCGGACAGTCCGGACACAGGCACTACGAGCTGTCCGGGCAGTTTATGCAGGTGAGAGGCGTGACCGGACAGCTGCACAGGTGGGACGACGACACCGGACCACTGCCGTGAGAACCCACCGCTCCAACTACCGTGATGGCGCCGCCCGGACGTGGTGCCGGCCGACCGCGGATACGACCACGACAAGTACCGCCAGCTGGTTCGGGACCTCGGCGAGAAACCGCTGACAGCCCGGCGCGGCACCGAGCATGGTTCCGGACTCGGCACCCAACGCCGGCTCGTGGAGTGCGCGTTCGCCCACCTGCACTGGTTGCGCCGCCTCCGGATCCGCTGGGAGAGCCGCGACGACATCCACGATGCCTTCCCCACCCTCGCTCCTGCGGCCGCCGAAGCAAATGATCGACAAAGGTTTGTTGGCGGATCCTTGTCCGCTCTCTTCCCGGTCGCGGGAATTGTGCCGCATACGGTTGCCGTGACGGGCGGGCGTCCGCCCGTCGGCGACTTTCGATCAGGCGGGAGAGCGGATGACACCCGGGCGCCGGGCGGTGCTGGCTGCTGTGGCGGGAAGTGTGCTCGCGGGCTGCGCAGGTCCGGGGAGCGGGAGCGGTGGCGGGATGTCCACGTCCAGCCCGTCTCCCTCATCCGGGGCGACCGATGCCGGCATTCCGGCTTCCGCGCCGCCGGCCACGACGGCCGCTGCGGCGCGCGCGCTCACCCGTGCCGCGATCGTGGCCCGCTTCGGGCACGCCGTGCCGCGCACCTGGGGCTTCGACGGACCCGGAGTGGTGCACACGCTGCCGACCGGGAAACGCGTGATCGCGCTGACCTTCGACGCCTGCGGCGGCCCGGGCGGCAGCGGGTACGACGAGGCACTGATCCGCTTTCTGCGCAGCCGGGGGATACCGGCGACGTTGTTCATCAACTCCCGCTGGATAGACGCCAACCCCGCGGTCTTCCGCCGCCTGGCCGCCGAGCCGCTGTTCGAGATCGCCAACCACGGCACGAGGCACCGCCCGCTGTCCGTCACCGGACGCTCTGCCTACGGCATTCCCGGTACCCGCAGCGCGGGCGAGGTCTATGACGAGATCGCCGGCAACCGGGCCAAGCTCACGCGGCTGCTCGGCACCCCGCCGCGCTTCTTCCGGTCCGGCACCGCGTACTGCGACGACGTCGCGGCCCGGATCGTCACCGACCTGGGGGAGCGCTTCGTCAGCTTCTCGGTCAACGGCGACGGCGGCGCCACCTTCACCCACGCACAGGTCGCTGCCACCGTCGCGTCCGCCCGCCGCGGATCGATCGTCCTGTGCCATATGAACCACCCCGAGGGCGGCACCGCCCGGGGTATCGCCACCGCCGTACCCCACCTGCTGGAAACCGGCCACAGCTTCGTCCGACTCTCGGACGCACTGCACTGACGGGCCGCCGTGTGAACGTGCGCTTCGACCGCCGCGAGGCACTGACCGCGGCCGGGATCTACCTGGCGATCGCCGTGACCGGCTTCGGTTTGCTGATGGCGATCAGCCACTTTCGCGGCTACCACCCCACGGACGTTCTGACGCGGTGGGACAGCGCGAGATACCTGCACATCGCCGAGCACGGTTACCCGAACCACCTGGAGTACACCCCGAGCGGACTGCCCAAGCCCAGCGCCCTCGCGTTCTTCCCGATGGTGCCCGCCTTGATCCGCGCGGTACACCTGGTGACCTTCCTCCCCTTCCCGTACGCCGGAGTGGTGGTCTCCTGGTCCATGGCGGCGATTGCCGCGGCCGGGGTACACACGCTGGCCGGGTCGCTGTTCGGCCGTCGCGCGGGTTACGCCTGCGTGGGACTCTGGGCGTGCTCGCCGTACGCGTTCGCCCTTTGGGTGCCCTACTCCGAGGCCACCTTCACCGCCTTCCTGATGTGGACGCTCATCGCGGTGGTGGCGCGCCGCTGGTTGTGGGCGGGCGCCCTCTGCGCGCTGGCCGGCACCGTGCGGCCCACCTCGACCGTGCTGGTGGCAGTGGTAGCCATCAGCGCGATCAGGGCACTGACGCAGCGCCGGGCCGGCTGGCGGCCTTGGGCGGCGATGGGCATCGCGCCGCTCGGACTGATCTTCAGTTGGCTGTACCTGGGCAGCCGAATAGGCCGGCTCGACGGCTGGTTCATCGCGGAGAAGGCCTGGGACCAGCAATTCGACTTCGGCCTGGGCAGCCTGCGGTTCCTGCAGAAACTGATCACCTACCAGAGCACGGACATCCGCTACCCGATCGTGCTGACGGTGATCCTCATCGTGGCTGTGGGCGTGGTCGCGTTGGCAGTGGACCGCCAGGTGCCCTGGCCATTGGTGCTGGCGCTCGCCGGGGCCTGGGAGCTGATGTTCGGCACACCGGGCGCACCGTTGTCCAAGCCCCGCTTCATCCTGCCGTTCCTGCCGATCATGCTCTTGCTGGTCATACGGCCGATCGCCCGACTGCCCCGCCCAGTGCAAGGCTGCCTGTACGGGTGCGGGGCGATCTTCGCCGGCTGGTACGCGTTCGGGTTGCTGGTTCTCTTCAAGCACCCACCGTGACCACGATCGCGGCCCGGTGCCTCGTGGCGCGGTGCCGACGCTTTTGCAGTACGGCTGATGAGACGCCGACGCGGCCGTTTCGGACACACCTGTGGGGCGCAGCGTCACCTTGATCATGCAAGAGCTGCGCCGGTCCGACGCGCTCAGCGTTTCCCGGTGCCGCCGGGCAGTCCGGCCCACCACCGGGACCGAAGGCTAGGCAAGGACACACTCGCTTTCGAGTTCTGTTCCCACTGGGCAGGACACCGTTCGGCTTTGTCCGCGGTCGTTCACCACTGCGCTCCAAACGATTGGCTCGTGTGGCGGAGCCTGGCCTTCATGACGGCCTGGTACATCCCGTTCATCGTTTTGTTCGTCCGGTCGTGGGTGGGCTTCGCCACGCCCAGCGAGTGCGACCCCCTGGTGAGGCTCCTGTGCTCCCACAGCGTGCTGGACGCCCTGCTCGTCACGATGATCTTCTGGTTTCCCGCCAACGTCGGGGTGTTCCTGGGCTCGGCGTTCATGCTCTGGTACCTGGTCCGGATCGAGTTCGAAACACCTGGGCCATCGGGACGATTGCAGCTCTCACTGGCTGGTTCATCGGGTTTGTCCTGGAGTTGCTTCTACTTCTGTACCTTGACGTCATGCGTTAGTGCGCGAGTCGGTGTCCTGGAGCGAGCCTTGCCTTGTGAGTCCCCGCTGTGTTCCGTCGGAACGGGCACGGTCCCGACCGGGCAAGAGCACGCATAGGCACGGCACGCGTGTCGACAAGGGGGCCACCTCCACCAGTAGCCGAAAAAGTGAAGGACAGGTGTCTGACCTGCGGCCGTGATATCGATCAACGCTGCGACTTGGCCGAGATCCACCGATGAGTTCCGCCGGCTGGCCCGGTCTACCAGGACGTACGCCATCGAACCACCGACTGGAGACCCACCATGGCCAATCCCGCACACCCCGGCCGCATGCTGTTCGTGAACATGCCCGTAGCAGACCTCGAGCGCAGCAAGGCGTTCTTCGCTGAGCTCGGGTTCAGCTTCAACCCGATGTTCACCGACGAGACCGCCGCCTGCATGATGGTCGGCGAGCACGCCTTCGTCATGCTGCTCAGCCGTGAGAAGTTCGCGGAGTTCGCGAAACTGCCGATGGCCGATCCCACCACGCACACGCTGGCGCTGTACTGCTTCAGCGTGTCATCCCGGGATGAGGTCGATAAGGTCAGCGCCGTTGCGCTCGCGGCTGGCGGCTCCGAGGCGGATGGCGCCGAGGACTACGGCTTCATGTACTCACGCAGCTTCTTCGACCTCGACGGCCATGGCTGGCAGGTCATGTGGATGGACCCGGCGGCGGCGGAGCAGGGCCCCGAGGCGTTCGTGGCCTCCACGCAGGACGCCGACGGCCCGGCCTGACCCACCACCGCGTTCCGCACGTGCGCCATCATGCATGCCCTGCCTGCGCTCGCGGTCGGAGTAGCGGCTGTGGGCTGGAGCTGCCATGGGGCGAGTGATCATGGCCCCGTAAGTGTCCGGCGCGTCGGGCAGTCTGTGAACCTGCCCGGTAAAGCTCGACGTCGGGGCCATGATCTTCGAGGCTCGCCCCATGGTGGCTGCCTAGAGCCGTGGAGCCGACCGCCCAGCCACCACGGTTCTGACCTCATGCCAACTCCACCGGTACGGCTGGGAGCACCTGGAGGACGGGCACGGGGGCCTGACAGACCAAGCGATCGACTCTGAAGAGGATCCGCTGGATGCCATCCCGGCCGAAGAGTTCCGGCGGGTGTGGAATCGGTAAGTACGCCGGACAACCACTTCAGGAGCGAGGTTGGGCCATCACAGGCGTGGCCTGCGGGTCCCCTGCCTTGGCCGGAGGCCGGCGGCGCGTACCCCTATGCACCCCGAGTCCCCGTGGGTTTGCGTCCGTTCTGACGCGGGAGTGGCACGGCCACAGACTGTCCACGATCCCAGCCTGCGCGTGGGTTCAGTCAGGGAAGCGACGGAAGACGCCGTCCCCGTCTACAGCGTCTGCGAACTCTTCGAAGTCGATGTTCCCTATTGAGAGGTTGGCGCCAATAGACCAAAGCTCGGATGCGGTGACCCGAAAGGACTGACCCCGCCCTGCTTCGAAGAGGTCGAGTACGAGGATCGGGTACTCCTTGTCGGTCATGGCCCGCTCGTCTGCCAGCAGGAGAAATGTGGGGTCGTGATCGCCCTGGGGCATCAGCTCCGTGAACTGCTCTGCTGTGAGGTCGCGGTACGCCAGGTCGTCGACGAAGCCGACAGAGCTACTTCCGCCTTCGGGATCTGCTCCGAGGATCGCTGACTGGAGCGCTTCCCACGCAGGGTGGTCGCCGAAGTAGGTACGGAGGACGAATGGGTCTTCGCGGTCTGGCACTGGCAGCATGGGGCATCCCTGAGAGTTACGACGGGGCCCAGCCATGATCACAGCTGACTGTCTGCGAGTACACCCCTGCCCTCCAGGCGCCATAGAGCCCCAGTTTGGAGGACGGCGTATATGGCGCCCCTGGCCTACCTGCCGAGGCTCGGACCTGGGACAGAGCGCAGCCGGGCCCGTCGTTCCCCGTGGCTCCCCGCTGCGTCCCATCGGAACAGCTCCCGTACCGGGCAGACTTGCAACGGCTCGCCCGGCCGGTCGGCCCAGCTTCACCGGACATGCCGACCGGCGCACATCCACAGCAATCGACACATCGGCGAAAGTGATCTTGCGACCGTCTGCTGATCCCGGAGATGACGATGAGTTTTCCTGTTCCCCGCGCAGACGACACCGAGTCCGACCGCCTGAGGGCCCTGCTGGAACGTGCCGCCACGGGCCGTGACACTCAGGCCTGGAGCGACTCTGCGCGGCGAGACGGGCTCTGAGCTGCGCAGTCCGGCCTCGATGGTCTCAACTCTTGCGAGCTGCGACACGTATGCGACACACCAGTCGTCAACCGCGTCAGGTATCGCGTCAAGGCTCGTGCCCGTGCCGTCAAAGTGCCGTCAGCGCCAGTCCTGACTCCTGGACCTGCGGAAATAGCATCTGAGCCGCGCCCCGGGCCGCTCACCGGCCAGCCCGGGGCTTTCTGCTGCCCTGTGCGCTGCCGGTCCGGAGAGTGAGGTTCGAGATGAGTGCGTCGGCACCGGTGCAACCGGCCCCAGAGCGGGCCGTACGGCCGCCCCATGCCGGCCGCCCGCACCGAGTCGGAGCCTGGTTGTCGGAACCGCGGCAGTTGCGGCAGGCGCTGCTCGCCGCACTGTTCCCCCGCAACTGTGGGTCCATTGCGTGGGCGGCGTGATCGTGCCGTTCATCGCCATCAAGCCCATCGACGTCGTCCTCGTCCAGTTCGTCCCCGGGATCTGACATGCCACCGCGTCCTTCGCTGGATCGCCCAGAAGCCACGGCGCTCCACGTCGTGCTGGCGCTGACCGTGCTGGTCGGCCTGATCTATCCGCTCACTCTCACCGCCGCCGCTCAGGTGCCGGGACTGCGCCACAGCGCGAACGGCTCACTCCTCATCGGGACCGACGGGCGGCCGGTGGGCAGCTCGCTGATCGGCCAGTCCTTCACCGACGGCAAGGGCAACCCCCTGCGGTATTGCTTCCAGTCGCGGCCCTCCCATGCCGGCGACGGCTACGACGCGAGCGCGTCGGGCGCAGGCAACCAGGGGCCCGAGAGCGTGGTCGACACCATCCCGACCAAGGGCGACCCCGGCAAGCAAAGCCTGCTCACTCAGGTCTGTACACGCAGCAAGCAGGTGGGCGAACTGGAGCACGTGGACGGCTCCCGCCCGTACTGCACCCCGGACGGCGTGGGCGCGGTACTGGGCGCCTACCGCGCGCACGGCACGACCGGCGCCGTGCAGCGGGCGGTCAGCCTCAACCAGGCCTGCCCCACGCGCCCGTTCACCGCGACCTACCAGGGCGTGGTCGTTGAGTGCGCCCGGCGGCCAAACGCCTGGGCCTGCCGCTGGAGGAGATCGGCGAGCTGCTGGCGGTGTGGGAGAGCGGGGCCGCGCGGAGGTGAAGGCAGACCTGCGTCCCCGGATCGCCGCCCGGCCGGCCGAGGCCGATCAGCGGGCGGCGGAACTGCGGGCGTTCACCGCCTCGCTGCACCGGGCGCTGGAGCCTGGGCGGGAGTGGGCGGACGGCGGTGCCGATGGGGGCAGAGACTTGAGTGCGGGCGCCGCCGGCCGCCCGTGCCCGCCCGGAGGAGCGAAGCGACGACGGGTGCTTGATGAAGTAGGAGAAAGTCCTATCCCGCTGGGATGAGCTGCTGCCCGTCGTGGCTCTCGCATCCGAGAACTTCCCCACGTATTCACCGCAGCCACCCGCAGGAAGCCCGTGACAGCCGGACAGCCCCGAAGCCTTCTCTTGACCGTCGGGGGGTGTCTAGGGCTTCGTCGTGTCGACGGTCCCCTGCAGGACTCGAACCTGCGGCCAAGCGCCTAGAAGATGCCGGCGCACTCCTGGGCTGGCACCGCTACGGCCGGACAGGAGCGCTCGCGTGCGCCGCCGTCCGCCTCGTTGAGGTCAGCCGTGGATGTCAGCAGCCTCATGGTCAGTGGCTCTAGCCGAGTCTGAGAGGAGCGGGTTCTGCTCACCGCAATCCGTCCGCCACCCCTAGAAGGCGAGCAGCGCGGCGAGAGTCAAAGCCGCCATCGCAGTTATCACCCGCGGCTTCCGCCACCCTGGTCCCGAAGCTTGGCGTGTCAGCTCCCAGACGCCTACCAAACCGCCTCCGAGACCCAGTGCGCTCCGCAGCAGGAAAATGGTGGTCTGCACAGGGAGCCTCCAGGTGCCCTCGAACGGAGCGGAAAGCTATCCCTCGGGTGCCGAGCCTCTGATGACCGGGTCCTGTTCGGAAGATCGAGTGTGCGGACGCGCGCTGCTCAGTTAGACACTCAGCGCTCTTGCTCACCACGAGTGGCCGGCCGACGTTCTGGACTCGGGATCGTGCAGTGCAGCGAGTTCCCTCAGGTCATTCGCGACCATGACCTGAGCAAGGCGTCCGGCGACGGCCGCACCCGCTTTCGAGGTCTGTTCGTCCTGGTCAGGATGTCGTTCGCCTTGTCGGCGGTCGTTCACCACCGAGGTCCGGACGGTTGACTCGTACGCCCGTGAACGACTCCGGCCACCGATGGATGAGACCAAATGAGACGGCATCCCGTCCGCCGTGCGGAGCCGCATGGCGGTCGTCGAGGCCAGGGCGCGGTCCTGGCGTGCTTTCAGCGGCGCTACCCTTCGGCGACATCCACCAATGACCGTCGGTGGCAAGCGACTCGGAGCGGTAGCACGCTCCGTCCACACGGGGGAGACGCGGCGATGCGCCTAATCCTGGCTGGCCCGGCGCTGGCCGCAGCAGTGCTCACCATCACGGCCTGCCGATCCACGGCAGGCTCGGGGCCGCGCCACGCCGCTCTGCCGACGAATGCGACGCCGTGCGCGTCCAGGAGCCAAACGCCCAGCGTCAAGCCCGAGCCGATACAGACGAAGCTGGAGTGGCGGGCGGAGGAGCTGCGTGACAGCTCGGTGCGAATGACGATCGGAGACGTCGGCCTTGCTCCCAAGGATCCCAAGGCTGTCCGCGTCACCGACTACCACGCGCCGGGCAGCGAGACCGCATGTGACTACGTGGAGATCATCGCTGTGCACGGGTGGTGGTGCACCACGACGGTTTCACCCGTCGCTGTGAACGGCGAGATCGTGGTCGGTGGCGCACAGCCACGGGCGCAGATCCACTCCGCCGGTTTCCACACGCACTGCTCGGGACGCACCGCGAAGATGCGGCAGCACTACACGATTGAACGCGACAGTTGGTCCGGCTGGCGCCGGTACGACAATCATGGCCAGACCGATTGGACATCCCAGCAGGACCAGTCCGGCCACGCAGTGTCTGCCCCATGCCCTCAAGGACGGGTCGGCACCTACAACTACCGGCTGGCAGTCTCGGTCGAAATCGACGGAATCCAGGCGGACGACTCCATGGCTGCCAGCGCCGAGATCCGCACCGACTGCGGCACAGGCGTCAGCTGACACCACCCCGAGCTGCTGTCCCGTCCGCCGTCGACCCACACCCCGTGGAGCGGGCGTGCCCTGTCAACGCCGGTTCCTGTCGGACCGCCCGGAGACGGCCCCAAGCTCCGAACCCTTCGTGGCCTCCCGTCTGTTTGCGAGCTCGGCTAGGAATCGCTGAACCAGGAGCCGATCGAGTTCCATTGGAAGGCATCCCGCCAGGCGATCTCGCCCGCCGCCCAGCCCACCAGGGCCGCAATGACCTTGTCCGCTGAGACTGTCCGTGTCTGATAGTGCTCGGCAGGACTGCGATCACGATATTCGAGCTCGTAGGTGCCGTCAGGCCGGAGCCAGACCTGGGCGTAGCAGTGCGCCTCCGTTGCACACTCCAACACGAGGAACCCGTCACGGGGAAGGCTCAACACCGCTGCTTCCAGTCTGGCGCCACGTGGGCAGTTCCGCTCGGGGCGGTGGCCCGGGTGCACAGGGGGGTCGGACGCTGCGGGATCTTCCCGGACAGGCTCGGCCGGCGGCAGTCCGCAGGCATCGACCAATTCGAAGAAGAGGTCTTCCACGAACGGCTCCGCCCTCTTGGCCAGAACCACACGCAGTGCTTCCCGATCCGCGGTAAACCCGCCCTCGGCTGCCCAAACCCCTATCTGCTCCGCTGTCTTGGGCACGTCCGCGAGCAACCAGCGGACCCTCCTGTCTTTGTCGGTCTCCCCCCGTGGCGCCTCATCATCCGAAGGCGGCGACACCGACACCTCATAGTCGGCAGCCATCACCGGATCAAGAAAGGTTGACCAGGCCACCCCGGACGGAGTGAGACCGCGGACGTAGCAGATATCGCTGTCCATGACGCTTGCGATCATGACTGGCGAGCCAGTTGCTGTGACCAGCCGGTGCAGCCACCGGTCGTCGTCGTTCTCCGGCAGATAGTCATTCACTTGCAGCGTCTGCCAGCCACCGGGGCGCGGCCAGCACTCGTCGAAGTAATCGGCACTCTCCTCGATGCACCACTCCGGATCATCGAATACAGGCAGGTCCCGCAACGAAGTATCGCTGCGCACCAGAACAAAATCGCCAGAGTAACCCATGCTTCCTCCCCAGAGACTGCCGCGATGCTAGCGAGAGGGACGGACACCGGCTGGGTTGCTCGGGACTGTCTGCTTCTTGGGCGGGAGTGGGCGGCCGGCGGTGCCGAGCGGGGTGGAGACATGAGCGCGGGCGCCGCCGGCCGTCCGCGCCTGCGCGGAGGAGCGAGGCGACGACGGGTGCCTCATGAGGTTGGGAAGTTCTATCCCGCGGTCTGGTTGCGCTCGGTTCGGTACTCGTCGAACAAGCTGAAGAACAAGTCAAGCGCAGGTACGCCGGCCATTGGGCCTCACACTCGATCTCTGTTGCCCAGCGCAGGGCGCTGCGCCGACCGAGGCCCTCCCACAGCCACCCAGCGGAGGAGCCCTGGCTGCTCGGGCTCCAGAAGCCGAAGTCCCCGTGCACGCCATGGACGGCCAGTGCAGCTCGGTAGACGATCAGCATCGAGACCAGATGCTGGAGTGAACTGCCCCATAGCCAGATCGATGGCCGCAGCCGAATCCGGCCGAGGAACTCGTGAATGTTGCTCAGCTCGGTGAGCTGCCTCGGTGTTCTCTCCGCGCCCCCACTTCTGCTGCCATGTGTCGTCGTAGCGGCGGAGCAGCTGCCTGCCGCCGTGGCTTCTCACGTACGGGCCCTCGCCGTCCAAGGCGTCCAGGGGGCGAACCGCGAAGACCTCGGCCATGCGCTGGCTGACCTCGTGGGGTGAGAGCCATTCGACCGCGGTGGACTCGGTGGACGTGCGCTCGGTGCCGCCCGATGGCGTGCAGCGGGCTTGTCCCCCAGCGGTGTTGTCGCTGGTGACGATGTGCCGTGAATTGCCAGGGTGCCGCCCGTTGACCACGCCGGGTGCCCTGTCCGGAGCAACTGCGCAGCCCAGGGCACAGCAGTCTGTGCAAACCTGCGAGTGTGACGCGGGCCGGCTTTGGTCCGGCAAGGCGAACGGAGAACGGGTGTGGCTACGAGGCGGCGTGTCATCCAGGCTGCCGTTACCGGAGGCGCGTTCGTGCTCCTTCCCTCCGGCATCGAGTTCGTCCCGGCGCGGTTGTCATCACCGGCGGGGCGCACGGCTCTGGATCCGGAACGTATCGGAAAGTACCGCACACGTCTGGTCGTCCCTCCGGTCATGCCGCGGTCCGACCGCGGCTCGGAGGGTGGGATCGACCACTACTCCATCGGCGCTCGTCAGTTCCGCCAGCAAATGCTGCCTCCCGGCTTGCCGGCGACAACGGTGTGGGGATACGGCTCCACAGGACAAGCCGGCACCTTCCACTCCCCGTCCTTCACCTTGGAAGCTCGGGTTGGCACGCCTGTGCGGGTGCGGTGGAAGAACGAGTTACTCGACCGCTCGGGCCACCATCTGCCCCACCTGCTGCCGGTCGACCCGACACTGCACTGGGCGAACCCGCCGGGTGGGACGGGGGAGCGGGACGGGCACCCGATGTTCCGTTCGACGCCCGGTCCGTACACCGGCCCGGTGCCGATCGCGACACATCTGCACGGAGGCCAGAACACGGAGGAAAGCGACGGATACCCCGAAGCCTGGTACCTTCCCGAGGCTGTCGACATCCCCGCCGGCTACGCCCGGGTCGGAACGTACTACGACGTGTACAAGCACAAGGCCGCAGCCGCCTACGGCGTCACATGGAATCCGGGAGAGGCCGTCTTCCAGTACGCCAACGACGAGCGCGCGGCGACCCTTTGGTTCCACGATCACGCCTTGGGTGTGACGCGTCTGAACGTCTACGCCGGCTTGGCCGGTTTCTATCTTCTGCGCGGGGGGCCGGCGGACCTGCCCGATGGCGTCCTACCTGGGCCCGCCCCCCGTCCTGGAGATCCACCGGGTCGGAGCTATTACGAGATCCCGCTCGTGATCCAAGACAGATCCTTCTACGAGGACGGCAGCCTTCTCTACCCTGCGGGACGCGCTGTTTTCGACGGATTCAAGGGCCCCTACGTGCCGGGCAGCGATGTTCCGCCGATCTGGAATCCCGAGTTCTTCGGCGACACGATGGTGGTCAACGGCAGAACCTGGCCAGTCCTGGACGTGGAGCGCCGACGCTACCGACTCCGTGTGCTCAACGGGTGCAATGCGCGGTTCCTCATTCTGAAGGTCGTCGCCCATCCCGCCGCCCACCGTCCCGCTGACCCGGCCGTTGCCCTCTGGCAACTGGGAAGTGAAGGTGGCTTCCTTCCCGCGCCCGTACAACTCGAGCAGTTGCTCATCGCTCCCGCGGAGCGCGCCGACGTGATCATCGACTTCACCTCGGTACCTGCCGGCACTGCTCTGTACCTCATCAACGAGGGCCCCGACTCCGCGTTCAAAGGGGGGAGAGCGGGAACCGACTTCGTGCCCGCGAACCCGAGCACGACCGGGCAGGTTCTGAAGTTCGTCGTCCAGTCCCACACCTCGCCTGACACGAGCGTGCCGCCGTCTCAGCTGACCTTGCCGCCACTCGTACCTCTGGGCACCGTGGACTGCATCCGCAGAGTCTCCCTCAATGAGCAGAACTCCACTGTTCTGCCGCATGTCGGCCCCCGAGAAGCACTTCTCGGGACCGTCGACGGACACGGGAAGCCGGTCCTCATGCGATGGGATGACCCTGTGACGGAGAATCCGGCGCTGGGAGCAACCGAGGTCTGGGAAATCCACAACTTCACCGCCGATGCTCACCCGATCCACGTTCACGAGGTCCAGTTCCAGGTCGTCGACCGGCGCAAGTTCGGGCAGAAGGCCACATTGCCCCCTGAGCCATCGGAACGCGGCTTCAAGGACACCGTCATCGCTTACCCAGGGACCGTCACACGCCTGAAAGCGACGTTCGACCGTGCCGGCCTGTTCGTATGGCACTGCCACATGCTCGAACACGAGGACAACGAGATGATGCGGCCCTACCGCGTCGGACCGACACAGACCACCGCGCCGAAAAACCCACAAGGGCTGTCATCGACGGGAGTACCCGACCCGGCCCCATCACCAGCCTCATCCATGGACATGCAGCCAGATCCGCCCCATGGTGCAGCAGCGGGGTTCTCCGCCCGCCGGAACCCAGGGCACTAAGAGTCATCCCGTATTGGGATGCCACCCGATCAGTTCCCGCGCAGGGATACCGCCGCGGGCTGCGGTGTTTCCTGTGTGGGCGGCTGTTCCGACGTGGTCCTTGTGCCGCTGATTCGCGGGTCGGGTCTCATTCGGGGTGGGCCGGTACCGGTCGGGGGTGTTTCGTCGAGCAGAGGCCTGCCGGCCGGGGATTCCCGGACCGTGGGCTGCCGCGTGGGTGCGGCCCCTGCTGGGGCGGCCACCGCGCTGCGGTTGACTCGACAGGGCTTCTTGCAGCCCTGGTGAGAACAAGATCTGTGTGGTGCGGGCCTGGACGGTGTCCAGGCCCGCAGTGCTGGGATCGTCCGGGTTTTGAACCCGGACGTGCGCGGCGAGTGCGGCGGAGACCATGTCGCGGTCGGCGACCAGGCCGCAGGAGGTGCAGGTGTGCGCCCGGGCGGCGAGGCTTTTCCGCACCTGGGCGCCGCACAGGCAGGTCTGGGACAGCTTCGTGGTGACGGTCGACGCGCGCAGCAGGCGGCCGCTGGTCTTCTCGCATTCTTTGCCGATCGCGGCGATGAGCCGGCCAGGTGTGGTGGCTTGCAGGGCGCGGCCCCACAGCCGGTACCAGGTGCGGATGTCGCAGTCCTCGACGGTCAGGTTGACGCCATGATCGGCGACGATCCGCTCAGCGATTCGCCGTGCGCGGTGGTCTTTCGCGGCGGCCGCGGTGGCCGCGGCCTCGGCGAGCCTGGCCCGGTCAAGGCGGTAGCCGGCCGAGAGGGTGTCCCTGCGGTATGCCTGTTTGGGTACTCCGGCCTTGTTCGCCGCCCGCGCGCCGCCCGGAACGTGAACGTGCCGTTCCGGGAGTCCGGCGGTCTTGCGTCGTGCGGCTCGGGCCTGCTGGCGTTTCGACGGCGCGTACTGGCCTGGGTTGGTGGCGCGGCGGGACCGGTCGAGGGCACGTTTGCGGCCCCGTTCCTTGCGACGGGCCTTTTCCAGTGCGGCCCTCTCGGCGTCGGTGAGCTCGACCCTGGTCGAGTGCACCTGTCCGTCTGCGGGGTCGAAGGTGTCTGGGAAGGAGACGACGGACAGGTTGGAGACGTTGTCGTCGATCCCACCGACCCGGTTCAGGTCGGCTGCGGCAGCCCGCCGCGCCTTCGTGGCTGGGGACGCGTATCCGCTGGTGAGGACCATCAGGTGCGCCTCGTATGCCCACCCACCAGGAGACGAGGCGTCTCGGCGGCGGACCAGGTCCACCTTGTGCCACGTCGTCGGATTGTTCAACACGTCGTCGGATTGTTCAGGAAGTGCACCAGCCGCGGCCAGCGGCCGGCCCCGGAAGGCAGCCGCACGGGCAGGACGAGGTCGCCGCGCTGGGAGTCGGCGCCGCCGGTGAACACCAGGGCGAGCGGGCCGGTGTGGTCCCACCATGTCGCAGCCCGGGTTTTTGGTTTTCCCTTCGCGCTGACGTCGCCGGTCTCCACTCGGCGGGGCCTGGTGGGCACGGGCATGCGCCGCGGCTGCGCGAGAACACTCGTGGTCGGCGCCAGCCCGGCTGCCTGCTCCGGGGTGGTGATGGCCTGGTCGAGGTCCCGGTGCCGGTAGGCGTCCAGATGCCCGGCAAGGGTGCCGTGCAGAGGGAACGTCTCCCACTTGCGGGCCGTGGTGTGCGAGCGGGCACGGCCGGGGATGCGGGTGTAGTCCCACCAGGTGCCGGTCCTCGGCCGCCCGAACCGGCGACCGGACTCATCGGGGAACAGGTGCCGACTGACGCCTTCCCACACCTCGTCGGCCTGATGCATCACCAGAGCTTTGGTGACGTGCCGGCCCAGATGCCGGGAGCGTTCCATGTGTCGGTACCCGCGGCGTTCCATGCCCGCACGGGACAGGCCCAGCTCGACACGCCACCCTTTCGCGTCGACATCGCGGCGCACGTCCCCGGCCCAGTACGCGTCGACCGCGGCCCGGGCATCGCGCCGTAGCGCGCGTTTGACCGACCACATCGCCCAGTACAGTTGCTCTACTCGCAACTGGCTGTCGAGCCCGCTCACCTCGAGCGGCAGCCGGATTACCGCGAGCCCGGTGCCCTCGCCACGCGTCCACCGCTTGCCTTTGTTCTTCCCACGGAACCGGCGGGCAGACACGTCACAGGCAGATACCGGGTCGAGCAGCTCTGCACTCACGGCATCCCACCTCCTTTGTCTACGGCAACGGCGACGACCTGTCCGGAACTTGACAGCTCCGGCAAGCAAGTCCAAAGCTACAGACGCCCACTGACAACGGCTGGGCGACGGACATGCTTGGCGTTCTAAGGTAAACATTCAGCCGGTGCGCGCTGGGTGACGGATTCGGGCGTGTGGTGACGGCCGGTGACCGTGGGCGGTCATCGGCTGGCGGGGTGTCAGGCGCGGGCTGCGGGTGGGAGCCAGGTGGTTCCGGTGAACGCGTCCCGGAGCACGGTGAGGGGGTTGACCGTGTGCTTGGCGGCGGTGGAGAGCACACCGCGGATCAGGTAGCGGTCCTTGGCTCGCTCCAGGTCGGTGAGCCGGCCGGAGATGTTCTCCTGGATCTTCGAGGGCCGCAGGTCGCGTTCTGCCTGGTTGGAGGTGGGTGGGATGCGCAGGTCGGTGGTGAAGCGCAGGAAGTCGTCCTCGCGCTCACGGAAGGCTTCCAGCAGCAGGCGGGTCTTGCGGGCGCCGGGGCCCATGCCGCCGGTGCAGCAGGAGTCCCCCATGCCCCTGGCCCGCGCCCTGCGCGGCGTCGCACCGACCTTCGCCGGCCCGGAGACCTATCGGGGGCGAACCAACCCGGGTATTGCGGTCGAGCAGCGGCGTCTGTTCGAGACGACCGGTATGCACTCGGCAGTTCTGGTTCCCCTCCGCAGCGTGCACGAGGTACTGGGCGCCCTCACCCTCGGCCGTGCCGACCAGCCCGAGCAGTTCACCGCCACCGACATCGCCCTGTTGGAGGACATCGCCCGTCGCGCCAGCCTCGCCCTGGAGAACGCCCGCCTCTACCAGCGCCAGCGCAAGGTGGCCGAGACCATGCAGCGCCATCTGCTGCCCAAGCTCCCGCGTACGCCCGACCGCGGCATGGCCGCCCGCTACCTGCCCGCCCCGGACGCCTCCCAAGTCGGCGGCGACTGGTACGACGCGTTCACACTGACGGACGGCGCCACCGCGCTTGCCATCGGCGACGTCGTCGGCCACGACCTGGAAGCGGCGGCCGGCATGGCCCAGCTGCGCAACATGCTCCGCGCGTACGCCCGGGCCCAGCTGGAGCCGCCGAGCAAGATCGTGGAATGTCTCGACCGGGCGACGGGGGACATCGCGGAGGTCTCCCTGGTCACGTTGGTCTTCGCCCGCATGACGGAGAACGACGACGGCCAGTGCGAGCTGTCCTGGACCAACGCGGGTCATCCGCCTCCGCTGCTGGTTACCCGTGACGGCGTGGCGCGGTATCTGACCGAGGGCCACGGGCTCCTGTTGGGCGTCGCACCCGACCAAGACCGTCCCGACGCGACGACTGAGCTGCCGCCCGGGGCAACCTTGCTCCTCTACACCGACGGCCTTGTCGAGTCCCCCGGCCACGCCTTGGACGAGGGGCTGAACCGCCTGCGCCGCCATGCCGCATCTTTGGCCCACCGCCCCCTGGAGTCCTTTACGGACCAGTTGCTGGCGCGGGCGCGTCCACCGGACAACGAGGACGACGTGGCGCTGCTGGCCGTGCGGCACGTGGCCTGCTCATCTACACGACGCTCTTGAGAGCCGTCGTTGCTCGAGCCACTGGGGGTTGAAATCCCAATCCCACCGCCAGGTGGAACCGTCCCTCACCAGGGGAATCAGTCAGGGGCCGTTCTGGAGCGGGTGGAACGGCTTTGGTCGGTGGCCTGGCTGTGCCGTGGAGGCCCGGCTTGGAAGACGCTGTATGCGGATCGCGGCTGACCTGGTGGGGCACTGACCTGGGCCGGGCGCGATCGGCGCTGCTGTTCCCCGTGAGTCCCCGTTGAGTCGCGTCGGACCGGGCACGCAACGCGCAGGCCTCGAGTGGCGACACACGCAGCCCGGCCGTATGGGGCGGTGTGCGACCGAAGGGAGCCGAGGTCTATCGTCCGGGCATGGGTTTCGCGTTGCCAGAGGGTCTTCCCCCGGGGCGGTTCGTCTCCTCGGGGTTCGCGTGCGTCTGGGTTGCGGACGAACTGCCGTCTGACGTCGATGGCGTGTGGCGCCCCCTGTTGCGCGGGCAAGAAGGCACCGGACTGGTGCCGCTGCTGGGCGGGGCGTTCCTCGGTCGTCCAACAGATCTGGCAGAAATATCCGCTGTCCGTCTGGAGAACGTCCTGGCCTCGGACTTCGCCGAGTATAGGCGCCGCCGCCTGTCCTGGTGGACGGACCCGACACCGGTGCCGGTGCCGGTGCCCGAGGGCATCGCGCCGTGGCCGCACGATCCAGGCCCGCCCTTCGAGACATGGCCGGGTCTGGCACCGGCGACGCCGGTGGCGGACGCTTATCCCTCCCCGGCGGACGCTGCAGCGCGCACGATCGGTCACCTCATAGCTACAAACCCGTACAGGCTGGCCGGGTGCAGCCTCGTGCTGGTCCCCGCACAGCACAGCGCCGATATCCCAGCACTTCTCGGCTGGAATGCGGAGGCTCCGCTGCCGCTGGTGTGCGCGCTGCTGCGCAGCTGGGAAGAGCGATTCGGCGCCCGGGTGGTGGGGATGGGAGGCGAGTTGTTCGTCTCCGTTGCCCGCCCGCCGCGAACCGCCGCGCACGCGAACCTTCTTGCCCTGGAGCATGTCCTGTCGACCGCCGACAACATCGTCGACGATCCGCCGACTCCCTTCCCCGCGTACGCGCGGAGCCTGCCGCAGCGAACGCACTGGTCGTTCTGGTGGGACTGACTCGTCGGCGCCAAGTGCCGGACGAGCGTTCCCGCAGCCAGCGGCTGACCTGCGGACTCACTGAATCGCGGGCAGAACCAACAGAGCGGGTTCGAGCTCGTGGTGCAGTTGCACTACGCCGGCGAGTTGTTGGCGGCCGGTGTGCGGGCCTGACGCCCAGTCGCCCGCACACCCTGCGACCCGTTTTCCTGTCCGCAGGGGGAGGTCTCCTTGGTCCCACGGCCAGGTGGCGGACCTTTGAGCATGCGGAATGCAACTACGGGGGGAGCGCAGTGTTACGGCAAGTACGGCACAAGGTCTTGCGCAGGGTCTCGGCCTGGTCGAGGGGCATGGGTGTGACGCTGTACGTCCCGATCCCCTGCGCGGCGTTCCCGAGTTGCCCGGCAGCGATGTCTCGGCAGTCCTCGTAGAGGTGATAGCGGTCGCCTCTCTCCGGTACGTAGACGTCGCTCATGGTGGCCTCCTTCAAAAAGGGTGTGGGACGCCCCGCCGTCACTGGGGCGACGGCGGGGTCGTGGGTGTAGAACGGCATTCGGCGCGGGCCTTCAGTGTGGCAGGCCGTCAGTCTGGAGCTCGAGGTCCGGTCGGCAGATGGCGTTCTGACCGGGGGGCGACTTCGAGGACCTCCTTGCCCGCGCGCGATCATCCCACCCTGTCCGGCCAGCAGCGGAGCCATTGAGCTCGGGGCGGCGGCAGAGCAGTGGGTCGAGACCGATGGGTTCGACGATGCGGGACCGCTCGGTGACCTGTTGAGTGAACTGTCGGCGCTGGCACGCGGCGCCATCGAACGTGGCTAACGCCTCTACTGCTGGGTCTGTGTCTGAGACCCGTTTGCTACTGAGGACGGTGCGCCTGGGCTCAGGGCGTCGACCTGGACTTCCTCAACATAGATTCGCGGATGAGCACCTGCGGCGGTACCCAACCCGCCATCTCTGACCAGGGGTAAGCCGTCGACGTCTGTCGTCGTCGGCTGCCCTCGGACGGCCCAGAGGCGGCCCAGAGACGGCGGCCCGGATCACGGCCCTCGACACCAGACCCTTCGTTAGGAGCGAAGTTGGGGCATCACAGGCGTGACCTGTGGGTTTCCAACGCAACAACCACGACGTCGTCGTGTACTCATTGCTCGGCGGTCCGTGAGTTCAGAAACCGAAGAAGTGAAAGGCCGCGACGCTGACCGGCGGGAACCGCAACGACGTCACCCAGCTGATCCCGCTGATCCAGGCCCTCCCGCCGATCCGTGGTAAGCGCGGTCAGCCGCTGCGCCGCCTCCGGCGCATCTATGCCGACCGCGGCTGCGACCACGGCGTCTACCGCGACCGGGTCCGCCGGTTCGAGATCACCCCAGGCATCGCCCGGCGCGGCATCGAGCACGGCTCCGACCTCGTATCGAAGTCCCGTTAGCGGAGTGCCCAGTTAGGAAAAGGAACAGGTCCAGCTTCTGCCTGGAGCGCCTCTTGCCTCAGCCGCGCAACGGCCGGCTACTCCGCTTGGGACGTCCTCGGGCGCGTTATGCCAATGTCCGGTGGTCGCAGACAGGTGCCGGGATTCCCCAGGGGCCCTGCGCGATAAAGCGTGGGCCAGCGCTCGTGGAGACGCTGGCCCAGGCCCTGTCCACGCCGCCGTTGCCGGAGGCCCGGGACACCGTCAGGCGGGGCGGATGTTCTCCGCCTGGGGGCCCTTCTGGCCCTGCGTGACGTCGAAGCTCACCCGCTGGCCTTCCTGCAGCTCGCGGAAGCCCTGGGCGGCGATGTTCGAGTAGTGCGCGAAGACGTCGGGGCCGCCGCCGTCCTGCTGGATGAACCCGAAGCCCTTTTCCGCGTTGAACCACTTCACGGTACCGGTGGCCATGCTTTTCTCCTCACATGGGTCGTCTCGTGTTCCACTCCACGTGGAACCCTGGTTGCTGAAATGACCCATCCGGAGCACACCGGGAAAACAAAATACGCCTGAAGGTCATATACCATCAGGCGCACACTGATTTTCATGGGTACCAACTGCAACTAAGCCCAAACTAGCACGGATCCGTGTGTGGCGCGGGTCCAGCGAGACCGTCGTGGACTGCCCCGTCGAGGGTGGAGACCGTCAGCCGACTGGTTCCGGTTTCAGAACCGCACAGACAGGTACGGCTGCGCACGGCAGATATGGCTTACGTCGGCATGTGACGCTCAGCCCCTTGCGCTTGAAGACGATCCCTCCGAGCAGTGGTCGTATCCGGACTTGACCGAGGGATACGACCTGCTCAGGGCTATCCGACTACCGGGGGCGTCATCTTCACAGACGTGTCCCCTGGGCCTGAGGCGGCCTTGATCCGCAGTAGCACTTCGTAGGACGAAATCTGTACGTGGCTAGTGCCCCCGTTGGCCCAGAGCAGGACAGTCTGGGGCTCATCACCGCATCGCCAAGACACCAGAAGATGTGCGCGACGTTGCATGTGCCGTTCATCAGGTTGACCGGGGCGACGTTTTCGGGGTCGGTCGAATCCGGGTTGCAGTCGGCGAGGCAGAGGACGGCCAGACTCAGGAGAACCGACTGGGCAGCCATTGCGGTTCAGAAGGCTGGTCGGACAGTCGTAGGGGACCGACGGCGGCCACCTTCGGTTTTGATGGTTGCTGAAATTCGCTGCCCTACTGCAATCGGGTAAGGCCCTTACGGATGCTCGGTTCACCGGCCGCTTCCGGTGAGCGAACGGCCTCAGGTGGCGTCGGCCGGCAGGCGCCGGCCCTTGGGACAGGCACTCCTGCTCGCCACCGAGGCACGCGCAGCCTGCCAACGCCACGCCTGCCGAATGGCCACCCCCGGCCGCCGCAGCCGAACCCGTTCGGGAAGGGGAGGAACGACCACGGTGACCCGGCGCGGCGGACAGCCGCCGGGCAGCGGTGCGCAGGCCTGCGTGGCGGATGCCGGCGGCAGTGCGCGCCCGCCGCTGCCCGCTCATGCGTGGAAGGCGCCGCGATGCGGGCCGATGTCCGGGTCGAGTTCGTGGATCATCTTGCGGGCGTCCTCGAGGATGCCCGCCGTGCACAGCACCTTCCAGTCCGCATAGCCGGGCGACTGGTCGAGGGCGGTACGCGAGAAGGCGGCCTCGGCGGCAACGAGGACAGTCCTGAGCCGCTGGAGCAGGTCCGTGTCGGGTGGGTTTTCCACGGCGTGTACGTCGGCCAGCAGTCCGAGCAGGGCGGCGAGGTCGGCCAGGACCCGGTCCAGACCCGGTGGGGCGCTCGCGGGTTCGGGCAGCAGACGGCTGTCGTGCTGGTCCCCGCGATGGGGCGGCCGACCTTCACGGAAGGTCAGGTTGTACAGGCCCCGGGTGATGCCGCGGACCTGGTGCCCGACGTGGTCCAGACACTGGGTGGCCTCGGCAAGCCGATCGATCCGGGGCCGGGCCCTGCCTGCGCGGGGCCGGAACCGAATGGCATCCTCCGCTTCGCGCACCGCCTTGCGGACCGACTCCAGCCGCTTGGACAGCTCCCGGGCACGGCTGACCCACTGCCCGCTGTACGCCGCCCAGTCACCCGCGGCGAGCTGGGCGGACACCTGGGTCAGCAGGTCGGCGATCTGCCGGGTCAGACGGGCCAGTTCCTCGCCCGCGCGCCGGGTGAATCCAGGTGCGGGCAGCAGGAGGCCGACCAGGGTGCCGATGAGGACGCCCACCACGTTGTCCTCCAGGCGGGTCGCACCGTATCCGAAGTGAGCGGCGGTGCCCATCACCAGCACCGCCGTCAAGGCGACCTGATGCATCTGCGGTCCGAGCCGCAGCAGTCTCCCCGCATACATGCCGATCAGGGTGGCAAGCAGCACCGTGACCGCGTTCACACCCAGCGACGCGGCGGCTGCCACGCCCAGCAGGAATCCGACACCGATCCCTGCCGCACGCTGCAGGCTTTTGCGCGCGGTCGCGAACGGCGTCGCGTGCGCCCCCAGAATCGCCCCCGCGGGCGCCAGCGAGGCCGAGTCGGAATGCAGAAGTGCGGTCGCGATCCACCAGGACAGCCCGGCGGCGACGGCCGTACGCACCACCATCGCTCCATCCCCGAACCCGGCCACCATCCGGGAGCGCACCGCAGCGGTGCGTGGACGAGTATCCATGGGGGCTCTCCTCGTACCGTGCCAGGTTCCTCAGCCATCCGCCGAGGGAGAACTCGTCAGGCCGCCTGCCTGCATCCTCCGCCCCCGTGCGCGCCGGACGCCGTCAGCCGCAGTGCCGTGTCGATCAACGGCACATGGCTGAACGCCTGTGGGAAGTTTCCGACCTGCCACTGCAGCCATGGGTCCCACTCCTCGGCGAGCAGAGCGAGGAACAACCGGCCGTCGGGCAGCGCGAGCGCGGGACAGCTGGTCGCGGCGCCCACGATGCCCGAGAGGGCGAGAGCGGCGAGCGCGTGGGCGGCGCCGGACACAAGGAAGGGTCCGGCGAGGGTGGGGATGCCGAGGGACTGGGCGAGGCTCCCGGTCGGGGCGGCGAGATCGGGGCCAGCCACGGCGCCCAGGGTGGTCGCGACCCGGCGCGATCACTTCCACGGTTGAGAGGCGACAACACCCCTACTTGGAAGCATCCAGTACGCGAGCGTATCGGCAGAGCCGCTTACCGTCGCCGCGTCGGTCGCAGGGGTGTTCACCTGCGTTCGTGGGCGGCTTGCCTACGGGAAGGGCCCGGCACACGGTCTCGGCTGAACGACGGTGAACGGGGCCGAATCAGACGGGAACTGAGACGGCCGCACTCCTCACCGCAGCACCGGAGACGGCCCTCGGTCAGCTGTCCTGACCACCGCACTCGTGGGAGCTAGGCCGCCTTGGGTCGCGCCGTGTGCGTGCCCGAGGCGGGCTCCTGGGCATCCTCGAGGGGGAAAGTCTCGTCTTCCCCGAAGTCCGGGGCCTGGAAGGGGTTTGTCGTCGGAGGCGGCGATGCCGCAGTGGCACAGCGGGGTTGCCCTTCCAGGGCGGAGAACAGCGACGTCAGGTCGATGAGATGTCTCTCTTTCGTTACAGGTCCCTGAGGGGGCCTGGCGTTCCGTGACCGGGCACAGCGGTCCTACAGTTTGGTCATCTTGGCGTACGGGCTCAAGATCCGCATTTGCGCCGAGCCGAAATCCACGAGTGCCGCGATTCCGTCCTCGATGCCGATCACCCGGCCGAGGCCATACGTGTCGTGCGTGACCTGGTCGCCCACGGCGAAGTGCTTAGGAGCCGGCGTGACCGGGGCCTTGAAGGGGCTGGTAGGCAAGTGACGTTTCGGTGCAGCAGGCTTTGTCATCGCCCCCAGTATGCACCCACGAACTACGCTGGTGGCAGACTCTCAAGGGCAGGAGTAGCTGATCGTTAGACTCCACTCCTGCAAGAGCTGAACCTGCCGTCCGCCTAAGCGCCGCCGCGTCTGAGGTACGGCTTGCCTGAGGATTCAGGCGGTACCTCCCCATCAGGAGTCGTACCGCCCGTATCCTTGCAGTACCCGCACCCTGCCGGGTGCGGCCCCGTCGGGCGTCATATAGCGGGCGTCCACGACTGAAGGATCTGATCCACAGATGCTGATCGCTCAGCGACCCTCGTTGACCGAAGAGGTCGTCGACGAGTTCCGTTCCCGGTTCGTGATCGAGCCGCTGGAGCCGGGCTTCGGCTACACCCTCGGTAACTCCCTCCGTCGCACCCTCCTGTCGTCGATCCCCGGCGCTGCTGTCACCAGCATCCGTATCGACGGTGTCCTGCACGAGTTCACCACCGTGCCGGGCGTCAAGGAGGACGTCACCGACCTGATCCTCAACATCAAGCAGCTGGTCGTCTCCTCGGAGCACGACGAGCCGGTCGTGATGTACCTGCGCAAGCAGGGTCCGGGTCTGGTCGCCGCCGCCGACATCGCGCCCCCGGCCGGTGTCGAGGTGCACAACCCCGACCTCGTCCTGGCCACGCTCAACGGCAAGGGCAAGCTGGAGATGGAGCTGACCGTGGAGCGCGGTCGCGGCTACGTCTCCGCCGTGCAGAACAAGCAGGTGGGTCAGGAGATCGGCCGTATCCCGGTCGACTCCATCTACTCGCCGGTTCTCAAGGTCACCTACAAGGTCGAGGCGACGCGTGTCGAGCAGCGCACCGACTTCGACAAGCTGATCGTCGATGTCGAGACCAAGCAGGCGATGCGTCCGCGGGATGTCATGGCCTCCGCCGGCAAGACTCTGGTCGAGCTGTTCGGTCTCGCCCGCGAGCTGAACATCGACGCCGAGGGCATTGACATGGGCCCGTCCCCCACGGACGCCGCCCTGGCCGCCGACCTGGCGCTGCCGATCGAGGAGCTGGAGCTCACGGTCCGCTCCTACAACTGCCTCAAGCGTGAGGGCGTCCACTCGGTGGGTGAGCTCCTGGCGCGCTCCGAGGCCGACCTGCTGGACATCCGCAACTTCGGTGCGAAGTCCATCGACGAGGTCAAGGCGAAGCTGGCCGGCCTGGGCCTGGCCCTGAAGGACAGCCCGCCTGGATTCGACCCGACCGCTGCCGCCTTCGACGCGGACGACAACGCGAGCACGGGTTTCATGGAGACCGAGCAGTACTGAGAAGTGCAGATCCAGAGGTGAGCCGTCCTTTGGTGGGGCGTAGGGCCGGTCAGCCCAATTCCACCAGACGTGCTGGCTCGAGCACCCGCCGGTCCCATGCGGCGGGTGCTCCCGTTGTCGTCCTCGCGTCGGCTCAGAACGGAGGCTCCGGCCTTCAGCGGGCCGTCGCAGGGCGGACGGATGGGCATGGAGGTTTGTTCATCCGGAGCCTGCCGGTCGCGGGTCTGGCTGAGCGTGCGATCGGTGCTCGGGTAACAACTGAGGGTCAGGGGCGGTTCAGACCCCACGTCTGCAGGGCGTAGGGTCGCCCCTTCTCCTCACCCTTTATCAGCGGCATGTCGAGCAGGCTGAAGCCCGCCTTGGTGGCCACGGCGACGCTGGCGGCGTTTTCGGCCTCCAGCTCCAGGATCACCCGCTCCGCGCCCAACTGCTCGAAGGCATATGCCGCCACCACCCGCACTGCCCGCGCCGCCAGACCATGGCCGCGGTGCGCCGGGCCGACCGCGTAGCCGAGCTCCGTGCCCTCGGGAGCACGCCGCAGCATCACCTCGCCGAGCGGTGCGCCGCCGTCGACGGTTATGGCGAGCAGGATGGTCGTGCCCTCCGCCCGCAACTGTCGGTCCCGGTCCAGCCGTGCGCGGGCGGCCGTTTCGTCGAACGGGGAGACGATCGGTGTCCAGTACGCGATGTCGGGGTGGTCAAACAGCTCCGGCATAGCGACCAGGTCCGCCTCCGTCCAGTCGCGCAGGACGAGACCCTCCCCGGAGAGCTCGATCCGCTCGGGAAAGGACGACGTGGTGGTGCTCATGCTGGGGGACCTCCCTGGTCTGTTCAGGACGAGGCAGAATAACCGGGGGCGGGCCAAAGGCTCACCGGCATTTTCCGGCAACTCTCAAAGCCCGGCCGTGATGGGGCCAGACAGCAGCGCCGACGACTCCCGCGGGCCACTTGCGAGAGCACGATCACTCCGTCTGGGTGCCCGGCACGTGACCTGCGGCCGGTCGACCTGAGCCGAAAGCGCGCGAGGTATCCGTCAGCCCTCAAGATTGACTGCTTTGCCCCTGTATCCGGCACGGCTGTCGCACGCACCGAGCGGGGTTGGCGGACACACCCCAGCACGTTCTGCTTCTGCGAATAGCTGCCGGGTGCCGTTGCCATCAGCGCTGCCGTCACCATGCCGACGTTCAACTGCCCGGTACGCATACGCATCGACGGGTCAGACAGAACCCCTTCGCCCCCGCAACCGGCTGCAAGGTCATTGCGTTTCAGGACCCTGGTCGTAAAGGCTTCAGTGTCTCGCCGAAGCCGAAGGAGGAACGTGTGGGGAGTCACCGGTGACTGGCTGGCCGGCCGACGTGCTGCTGTACGGAATTGTCCTGGCAGGTGCGTCGGTGCAATGGCTCACCGGAATGGGGTTCGCACTCGTCGCGGTACCGGCGTTGATACTCGTCCTCGGTCCCGGAACGGGGGTGGCGTTGGCCAACTGCGCGGCCGGCGCCATCAGCGTCGTCGGCATTGCCGAAGGCTGGCGGAACGTGCGCCTGGTGGCGATGGTGCCGTTGATCGCCGCGGCAGCGTGCACCGTACCGGTCGGGACCTGGACGGCCGCACAGCTACCCGAGCCGACGCTGCTGATCGGCGTTGGAGCACTGGTGAGTACGGCGGTTGTGTTGGTGCTGCGTGGACTGCGCATTCCCGCGCTGCGTGGCACCTGGGGAGCCGTGGCGGCCGGGGCTGTGGGCGGCTTCATGAACTCGTCGGCCGCAGTAGGTGGTCCACCGTTGTCCTTGTACGCCGTGAACGCGGGCTGGACCGTGCGGGAGTTCGTCCCCAACGCGCAGTTCTACGGGGTAGCGGTGAACGCGTTGTCTCTTGCGGCGAACGGCTTGCCGCGGCTCAACGCGTCGGTCTGGGAACTGGTCGTTGTCGCCATGACGGCAGGCGCCGCGATCGGAAAAGTGCTGGCTGGGCGAGTGCCGGATGGACACGCTCGTCGTCTCGTGCTTCTGCTCGCGCTGGCCGGCGGGATATCGGCTCTCGCGAAGGGGCTGTGGAAGCTCCACGGACTTTAAGTACGATCCCGCAGGTCCACGGCCACATCGACCGTCCACCCCGCAAGCCGGACTCACTGTTCGCCGACGGCGGCTACGACCGCGACGTCTACGGTAACCAGGTCCGAGCCCGAGGCCTCGTGCCGGCCACTGCCCGCTGCGGAACGCGGCACGACACCGGGCACGGCACCTACCTGATCTTCGCTGCCCTTTTGGCACGGGCCGACGTCGACCAGAACGGGAGGCTCCGCGTGCCATCGGGCTCGCGGGGAGCCGGGCTGCCGTCGGTGTCCCGGACAAGCCAGACGACTCTGCTCTGGTGGACGTCGCGGAAGAATGCTGCCGCCTGCGAACCACTCTGACTCATGACCACCACAGCCTAGGGGGCGATGGGCGTGCGCAAGCCAACCTCAGGCGAAGACAGTCTCCGCGAACGAGAGTTCCCGCACCCTGACCCGGCGTCCGCCTCACCTCGTCGGCCGATAGCTGGGACAGAGGCTGACCCGAATGCCGGGCAGCGGTGGGATGGTGGTGCCCGGCGGTGCGTGTCGCAGGACGAGCCGGCGCAGTTCCGGCAGCTTCGCGGCCAAGGCGGCCAAGTCCTCTTCAGGTGACCAGTCCATGATCACCGAGCGGACGCCGTCCACCTCGTCGAACCGGATCCCTCGCGCGCCGGCCGCAAGGCTGAGCCGACGAACGTGCAGTCCGGCCGGGAGACGCTCCGAGTCGCGCGGACGTGATTCGAGGCGCAGGCTGTCCAGTCGTATGTCGGCCAGGCTGGCGAGGTCCGCCCGGGTGGTGATCCCGGAGATGACGAGCCTGGACAGCTGCATCTCGCGCAGCGGGGAAAGGTCCACGGGCAGGGCGCCGGCGTTCCTGGCGCACCGGTCCAGAACCAGGACCCGGAGGGACTGGGCGCCGGTCAGGGCACGCAGCGAGGTCATGTCGTTGTCGCGCAGGGTGAGGCGCCGCAGCCGGGGCAGGGTGGCGAGCTGGCGCAGATCGAAAACGTTGTTGCGCAGCGTCAGGTCGGAGATGGTCCTCAGGTGGCCGATGTGGTCGATACGCCGACCGTTCTGCAACTCGACGCCGAAACGGCTGAAGTCGACCTCTCCGAGCACGTCGCGCGCGTACGTCTCGTAGTCTCCGTGCCGCCCCCACGCCTCCAGGAGCTCGTTGATCACGCGGCTCGGGGAGCCTTCCACGGTGTACTGCAGGATCTTCTCGACCGCACCGGGTGGGTTCCAGCGGGCCGCAACCCTGGCCGCCGCACGCACCACCAGCACGGCCTGCTCGTCGTTCACGCCCCTGGGGTCGGGCAGTAGGTCGAGGACGATCGGGCCGGCCTCGACGAGTTGGTCGGCGGCGACCGCGGTCCGGGGCGGAATCAGCTCGGCCATGGCGTCGTTGACGAGCTGCCGTACGTCGGGCGAGTTCCCGGTCTGCTGCGGGAGGACGTCGGTCTGCTCCAGGATGGCGGCGGCGAGCAGGTACAGGGCGTCGCGGTGGCCGGGTTCGGCCCGGCTACGCGCCAGCAACTGCCGTAGCAACTGGATCCGTTCTGATGGGCGGGCATGGGCGCCCGCCATGACCACCACGTCATGCCACTGCGGCTTGTCGGCGTTGTCCAGCAGCATCGGGAGGTTGTCCTCGTCGACCGCCTCCTTCGCGGCGAGGTGGTCGCGGAAGGTACGGTGTACGAACTCGAGGGAGCCGTCCGGCAGTTCGCGTACGACCCCGCTTTCGTGGGCCAGATATCGCAGCACCGGTCCGGGTCCACGTCGCCGCGCAGCCCGATGATGGACGACTCCACCCGGCGCCGGGCGAGCTCCGGCGTGAGCACCAGCTGGCGGTTGAGGACCAGCCAGAACGCGATGCGCTGGAGGAGCTTCAGCATCCCCTCGTAGCGCAGCGGCGGCTCGGACACGGTGTCCGATGCGGGTGCGAAGCCGCCGTTCCGCTCGCCGCCTTCCCGCGCGCGGTACCGGCGTCGCAGATGCGGCCAGCGCACCAGCAGCAGTTCCAGAGCGTCGTCGTAGACCTGTTTGCGACTCTCCGGCAGATGCTCGCCACGCTCCAGGTGCAGCGCGCACAGCAGCCCGCACAGCAGCGGGTTGGCGCTCATCCCGCGCAGCGCGGACCGGTTGGACAGAGTGATCAGCAGCTGCCGTTCGCAGTGCGTCAGCTCCTTGCGTATCTCGTCACCGGAGGCGGTGCCGGGCTGGTCGGCGCGTGCCGCCTCGTGCCAGCCGTGCACGTACTCGTCGATGCTGTGACGGCTCATCGGCAGCAGGTCGTACTGCTGAAAATCGCGGTCCGCCCACCACTGTTCGGCCACGATGGAGGGGCGGGTGGTGACGATGCACCGGGTGCCGGGGTGCGCCTCCACGTGCTCCTCGACCCATTCCTCGATGTGCATCCGCTCACGCGGGGGTATCTCGTCCAGTCCGTCGAGAAGCAGGAGCACGCGGCCCGCTGCCAGCATGCGCCGTATCCAGCCCTCGGGCATCTCCGGGCGCAGCACGGGGGCGATCAGCTCGTGGAGGGAAGGCGGTCGGCCGCCTTCGAACCGCGCCAGCTCCAGGACGAACGGCACGGGCGCCGGTTCACCCGTTTCGCTCGGGGTCCGTGCGGCGCGGAAACCGAGCCAGCGCAGCAGCGTGCTCTTGCCCGAGCCCACCACGCCGCGCACCAGGGCGCGTGATCGGTTTCCGAGGGCCTGGTCGGCTCGGATTCCGGCGGTCACGATCGCCTCGTCCCGCGGGTCCCGCCGGCTCACCGTCAGGGGGACGTAGCCCGTGGCGAACCTGTGCCGGCGCGTGATGCCGTGCGGGCCCACGCCGAAGAACTCGAACCGGTCGAGCGTGCGTGCCATGAAGCCGCGGTATCGGTCGGCGAACTCCTCGTCCCCCTGGTCGGGGGCTGGTACGACGTCGGGCAGCTGTGCGGACTGCTCGGGGACGGACAGCAACTCCCGGAGCAGGACCCGCCGGTCCGGATCGAGTCCGTCGAGCGCCAGGTCGAACCGGGCGGCGGTCAGGATCCCCAGGTCGTCCCCGAGGTGGTGTGTGGTGACGACGCCGACGATCCGGTCCTCCGCCCACAGTGCGGCCCCGGACATGCCCTCCCACGGAGACACCGCGCCGTTGTTCTCCGGGGCGAGAGGCGCGGGCCGGGCGGAGACGACCACTTCCAGGGTCCGCTCCCGCCACTGCGACAGGACCGCCACCGATCCCACCACGTGCGCGCTGTCCCGGTACCGGGTCGCCGTGCTCCCGGTGCCCTCAGCCAGCGGATCAACGCGGTCGGCGCGCAGCTTCCATCGAGGGAAGCCGACTGCCTGCACGGGCAGTTGAGCGGCCCGTGCCCTGATCCGCCCGAAGCGAGCCGGTGGCAGAGCCGGTTCGTCCGGCCGCGGAGTGACAGTCACCACCGCGATGTCCGAAGCCGCGTCGGCAGACCAGGACACCGCGGTTGTGGTCCACTCTCCGGGCAGGTCGGGCTCGAACCGTACGTCTACGGATACGGCGCCCTTCAGCACATGGGCCGCAGTCAGTACGGCGTCGCCGGTGACCCGGTAGCCCGAGTCACGCCGCCGGCCCTCAGCGCAAGTGAACAGTAGCTCGGCGACGCGAGCGCGGTCCAGGGACGCGGTACTCATGTGTCCACCGCCGCACGCGCAGGTGCCTCTGTCCCCGTACTCATCGCTCGCCGTCGACCTCCCTGCCGGAGATCAACACGGTTATCGGCCTGCCATCGACCGTGTGGGTCGGTCGGGGCTCCAGAACCAGCTTGATGCGCTGGGCTGCAGTGTTTGTGATCTTGCCGTCGGCGCCGAGTTCCGCGACCCAGAATCTGATCTTTCCCTGGGCGCCGCCCTCCCTGCCCACGGTCAGGGCCAACTCCAGTTCGATCGGTCCCAGTTCGAACCGGAGTCCGGCGTCTTCGCCGGCACGCATCGCCTCGGTGAGCTCCGCGCGTAACTGCGCGATGAGTTCCGCCAGTTCCAGAGCCGCCATTCCGACCACCCTCGGTACCGCAAGTGCTGAGCTGGACACGTCATCATCGGGAGCGAGTTTCAACGTACAACATGTCGTCTGAGTCATCGGTGAGTTGAGCGGTGCCGGTACGGCAATTTCTGGTGAAGGTCGACCAGAAGCGGCGTCATGTCCTCGCGGTGGGAGCGACGTTGTCGGGCGCCTGCAGGAGCGGTACGGGCGCGGGCTCATCAGTCAGGCGGACGGGGTGACACCAGGAATGGGCACGAGACGGTAGTTGCCGCCCTCGGCCACGACTACGCCGGCGGTCGGCGGGGGGAAGTGGCTCCCCAGGACCAGGACGTCGGTGTCGGAAAGTGCGGCCAGCAGATCGCGGCGGGTGCGCTCGGCCTGGTCGGCGTCGATGTCCACACAGCTGGTGATGTGGGGATGAAGCAGCTGCACGGGGTGGTGGACACAGTCGCCGGTGATGACGGCGGAGCGGCTCCCGCTGTGGAGCTCGACGGTGACCTGCCCCGGAGTGTGGCCGGGCGTGGCGAACAAGCGGACGCCGGGGCCCACTTCGGTGCCCGTACCGCCCAGTCCCGTCGTCGGCGGCACGTCGATCAGGTCGAGCTGACCGGCGGCGCGGATCGGGTGGATCGAGTCGCGGAACATCTGTTGCCGAGGCGCCTCCATCTCCACGTCCGTCCAGTAGTCCCACTCGGCGGCAGACACCACGTACCTGGCGTTGGGGAATGTGGGGACCCATGTGCCGTTGTCGTCGCGGGTGTTCCAGCCGACGTGGTCGGTGTGCAGATGGGTCAGGACGACCAGGTCGACGGTCTCGGGCGCGAAGCCGGCGTCGGTGAGTCGCTGCAGGTAGGGGGTGTCGAGGTTGTGCCAGGCGGGGTTGGCGCGGGTCTTTCCGTTGCCGATGCCGGTGTCCACGAGCACACGCAGGCCGTTCACCTCGAGGGCGAAGCTGTGGCTGGCCAGACGCAGGATGCCGTCGTCGGCAAAGTCCGGCTGAAGCCATGGCGCCTGGTTCACGACGTCGGGGGTCGCGCCGGGCAGCAGCCAGGGACCGGTCCGCGCGGGGAGTTCGGCTTCGTCGACGCGGTGCACGAGCACGTCGCCCACTACCCAGGTCGGCGCGGTACCGCGGGGAGCAGATGCGGGAGTTGTCGAGCTCATGTGAGGTCTCCTTCAGGGGGAGCGAGGCATGCGCGGGCGGGGCGGGGGAGGGGAGTAGCACGGAGATGGCATCGGATGTGTTCCGGGAGGTGGCGCCAGCCGAAGGATGGTGTCCGGAGTGGGGGTGTGCCCGCGCGAGGGCCGTGGCGGCAGCGATCACATCCAGGGCGAGCGCCGCGGCGCCGAAGAGCAAGGTCGTGGTGAGGAGCCCGTAGCGAACTGTGAGCAGTCCGGCGACCGCCGACGGGACGCTCATGGCCAGGTAGCGGAGCCCGCAGTAGGTGGCGAGGGTGCCGGCGCGATCGTGCACGGTGGCTAGGGGCGGGTTCCTTCGTGCCCCTCGGGCAATGCGCCGAAACCGGTACCGCATTCAGTGCGGACGACGAGCGCCAGGCCAGTCCCGTCCGACGAGCGGGTACCCCGGGGACGGCGCGACGCATGACGTCCTTCCATCAAGCTAAAGCCATTTCTTGGCCTTAGTGGACGGTATCGCCCAGGGTGAGCTAACGCAAATCATGAGCTTTAAGGAAGGCAAGTCTGGATGAGGCCGCGGTCCTGAGGGCCGGCCCGTGCCCATGAGTCGACCCGGGGGAGCGGCGCGCGTGTCGTCCAGGTCGCCATATGGCGGCTATTGGGTCGAGGGGCGTCCCTGACCGGACCTGGCAGGTCAGTGCTCGAGTCAAGAATTCAAGCAACGACTTTGCGTTAAGGTGCCGTGTATGAGCCCCAGACCAGCGGTACGCCCCGGCGGTCGCAGTGCCCGGGTCCAGCAAGCGGTGCACGCGGCCGTACGCGAACTCCAGGCCGAACAGGGCCGCGTCGGCCTCACCGTCCCCCTCGTCGCCGCGCGCGCCGGTGTGACCCCGTCGACGATCTACCGTCGCTGGGGGGACCTCCAGGAACTCCTGGCGGACGTCGCGGTGGAGCGACTGCGTCCTGAGGCGCCCCCGCACGACTTCGGGACCCTGTGTGAGGACCTGGAGCACTGGGCCGTGGACTTTCTCGAAGAGATGTCGTCCACGGCGGGCCGGTCCTACATCCGAGACGCCCTCGCCGGCGACCCCGAAGGCACCAACGCCGGACAGTGCTCCGCCTACGCCGTCGACCAGGTGGAGATCATCCTCGCCCGCGCCGCCGAGCGCGGAGAACACGTACCCGGCACCGACATCGTGATGGACCACGTCGTGGCACCGATGATGTACCGCATTCTGTTCCGCCCGGGACTTCTGGACGCCGAGTGGGCACGCGACCTGGTGACCACGGTCTTCTACCGGCTCATGCCGCTGCCGTGACGGCCGCACGGCAGCGGCTGCCGGGGGGAGCGGGGCGTGTGCCGGTCCGTCTCCGAGGACATCGGGCAGGCCTGCTCCATCACCGCCACGCGTGCGGCCGGGCCGGTTCGACCGCCGGCGCGGTTGCCGAGTGATCGTTCAGGAAGGGGACGGCGCCCTGCTGCCCAGGGCCGCCTGGTGCGGGATCGACGTGGTGGGCTGGGGGGTGTAGGTGTCCTGCATGGCCCGGTAGAGCCCTGCCGTGGCGCCGGCGTCGTCCGTGACCTCGACGCCCGTCTGCCGGGTGCCCCACTTGCCGTGGGTCATGGTGAGGATGGCGTAGATGCGGATCGGCAGCAGCAGGACCAGGTGGAGCACTCCGTATATCGGGGCCAGAGCGTAGATCCCCAGGCGGCCGACGAAGTCGACGCCCGGCCGAGGCACGTCGAGGTAGCGCACGCTGCGCGCGTATCCCATGACGGCGGTGAAGACGAGGTAGCCGCCCAGGTGCCGCAGGATGTTGCCGGGGTCGGTGGCCGGCTTGACGGCGAGCGAGGTGATCGCGGCGCCGGTGAACACCAGCCAGGTCGCGACCTCCAGGAACGTGAGGTACCAGCCGGGGCGCAGGCGCGGCAGGTTGCGCAGCGCCCACTGGGACTCGCGGAAGAAGGACTTGTTCCACCGCACCTGCTGCCGCAGGAAGTGCCCGAGACGCTCGGGGACCGCGGTGTAGGCGACGGCGGTGGACTGGAAGAGCACCTGCCCGCGCATCAGGCAGTAGTTGGTCAGTCGACGGTCGTCGCCGAAGACGGCCGGACGGCCCAGGAACCGCTGGGTGAGGAAGTCGTCCAGGTTGGCGTGGACGACATCCGCGCGGTAGACCACGAGCGAGCCGCAGCAGCACAGTACCGAGCCCAGCCGCGAGTACGCGGCGCGCTCGAAGAGGAAGGCGTTGCCGTAGCGCAGGTCTATCAGCCGGGTCAGCAGGTTCTTGCGCTGGTTGAGTGCGAGGACGAGACCGGTGACCGCCTTGATACGGGGGTTAGTCAGCGGCTTGATCAGCTCCTCGACGGCCTGGGGGTCCAAGACGGTGTCGCTGTCCACGCACAGGTAGGCACCGGCGTCGGGACTGGCCCGGAAGCCGACCGCGAGGGCCTCGCGCTTGCCCTTGTTCTCCGGCTGGCGGTGGATCCGCAGAGTGATCCCGGCCCGGGCGAACTGGGGGGCCATCTCCTCGGCGGCCTGGACCGCGGACAGGTCGCCGCTCGCGTCGTCGACCACGTGCACCACGGAGACCGGGCGGCTCTGCGCCAGGATGCTGCGCAGGCTGCGCCGCAGGGTGTTCGGATCCTCGTTGTACGTGGGGATGATCGCGACCAGGTCGAGCCGGTCCGTGCCCGTGTCCTGCGTGCCGGCCCGGAAGGGCCGGTAGGTCAGGGACAGCAGCAGCTTGACCGAGAGCAGTCCGATGGCGGCCATTCCGTAGAGGTGGAGGGTGCCGCTGATGACGTAGGCCGCCGCCGAGCCGGTGAGGACGAAGGCGAGCAGTGAGGGGCGCGGCAGCCTGGAAATCCAGAGGGCTGGACCGCGGTCGGCCCGGTGCAGGCCGCGGGCATTCCGGAGGAAGAGCTTGGGCACGTGGGTACGTTGCTTTCGTCTCGGGCTGGGCGTGCTCGGCGGCAGTGCGTCGCACTGAATACGCCTGGCTTCCCCCCCACGCATTCCCGGACAGTTAAATACGCGACACGAAAGAACAGATAGGGCATAACGGGGTGATATGTCGCACAGCGGCGAGATGGGACCGCTGCAGAAAAAAGCGGATCATTCCGCATTAGGTAGGTTGTGCGCGCCACGACCGGCTGTCACCCCCTGTGCGGCCGTCAGCAGCAGCAGGTGTTCCCGCCCCTGTCCGTGCCATCGGCGTGTGCGGTCTTCGCCGGGTCACGGCGCGGCGGTCGCGGGGACGGGTGTGGGCGGGAGAGCGAGTTCGGCCCAGATGGTCTTCCCGTCGGTCCCCTGCCTGGTGCCCCAGCGCTCGGCGAGCTGTGCCACGATGAACAGCCCACGCCCGCCCTCGTCGAAGGTCCGGGCCCGCCGCAGGTGAGGGGCGGTGGTGGAGCCGTCGGACACCTCGCAGATCAGGGTGTCGTCGCGGATCAGGCGCAGCTGTATGGGGCCGCCGCCGTAGCGGATGGCGTTGGTGACCAGTTCACTGACCACGAGTTCCATGGTGAACGCCGCCTCCGTCAAACCCCACCCGGCCAGCTGGAGCGCGGCCAGATCGCGAGCGCGGGCGACCTCGGCGAGATCCTCCGACAGCTCCCAGGCGGCGGCACACGTGCTGTCGAGTGCCTGAGTGCGGGCGACGACGAGGGCGACATCGTCTCGGGGGCGATCGTCGACCAGCATGTCCAGCACGTGGTCGCAGGCGTCCTCCAGAGAGCACATCGGCTCGGACAGGGCCTTCAGTAGACGTTCGAGCCCTTCGCCCAGGCCATGGTGGGGGGATTCGACGAGGCCGTCGGTGTACAGGGCGAGCAGGCTGTCCTCGGGCAGGCGCACCTCGGCCGTCTCGAAGGGGAGTCCGCCCACACCCAGCGGAGGTCCGTCCGGAACGTCGAGAAACTCGGCGCCTGCTCCCGGACGCACCACAGCCGGTGGCGGGTGACCGGCACGCGCGGCGGTGCAGGAGCGTGAGATCGGGTCGTAGACCATGTAGAGGCACGTCGCGACGACCTCGCCGATATCCGCTGCTGCCACGCCCCCGCCCGCCAGTGCGCGGGCCTCCTCCGCCTGTCGCCGAATGACGACGTCGTCGAGGTGGGTGAGCAGCTCGTCGGGCGGCAGGTCGATGTCGGCAAGAGCACGGACCGCGGCGCGCAGCCGCCCCATCGTCGCCGACGCGTGGACGCCGTGGCCGACCACGTCGCCCACGACCAGGGCGACGCGGGCCCCCGACAGCGGGATCACGTCGTACCAGTCGCCGCCCACCCCGGCCCCGAGGTCCGCAGGCAGGTAGCGCGTGGCCGCCTGAACGGCCGGCTGCGGGGGGACCACCTGGGGCAGCAGGCTGCGCTGAAGGGCCACCGAGGTATTGCGCTCGCGGGTATAGCGGCGCGCGTTGTCCACGCACACCGCGGCACGTGCCCCGATCTCCTGCGCCAGCAGCACGTCGTCGGCGTCGAAGGCATCCCTGCGTTCGGAGCGGGTGAACAGCGCCATGCCGAGGGTCACTCCGCGGGCGCGCAGCGGCACGGCCAGCGCGGAGTGGAGCGCCTGCGCGCCGACGTCGCCCGGATCGGCAGGCCAGCAGCCGCGGTCGGCGGCATCTTTGACCTCCACGTGCACCGGCTCGCCTGTCGTCAGACTCAGGGCGGGCACCGATCCCTGGGGGTAGGTGACGGCCGGGCTCGGCGGTGCCGTTGCGGGGAGCCCGGTCGAGGCCGATCGCCCAGCGGTGCGGCGCAGGGTGATCGGGCCCCGGTGCGGCCCCCGGGCGGGCTCCTCGCCCTGCAGAACGGGATCGAAGAGATCCACGGCGGCGTGGTCCGCGAAGCGGTGGACGGCGACCTCGGTCAGCTCGTCGGCGGTGCGGGCCACATCCAGGGTGCTGCCGACGCGACGGCTGGCCTCACTGAGGAGTGCGAGCCGCTCGCGAGCGATCATCAGTCGCTTCAGGCGCCTCTCCCCTGCGATCCGGGCGCGGCAGACGGCCAGGCTGATGAGCAGCGCGGCGGCCAGCGCCGTGAGAACCGTGACCTGGCTCGCGTGGGACATGTCCCGCAGGAGGATGCCGTAGACGGCAGTGGCGGCGGCCAGGTTGGCAACGCCCACGATCAAGGTCTGCCGCAGCGGCAGCACGGCGGCGGCCACGACCGGGATCAGCGCCGAGTACTCGGCCATCCCCATGATCTCGAGGCCCATGGCGGCCAGAATCAGCCGCACACCGGCGAACAGCGCAACGCAAAGGAGTAGAAGGGCGAAGCCTCCACTCAGCCGGATACGGCCGCTGTGCGCGTCGCGATGCTGCGGTCCTGCAACAGCGCGCACGGGCGAGGATGTCACGACCCGGTCAGGGTCCAGCGGGGTGCTGTGCATGACGTCCTCCTCAGGTCGCCTGTCGTGCACCGGGCGACCAGGAAACGGGCTGGGCAGTGACATCCGCGCGCGGGTACCGGGTACTGGCGAAGCTCTGGTCTCTCTGAGGCGCAGCAATCGAACGTAGTCGGGAATTCCTATTTTCTCCCCGCGCGTCCAGAATGTCCGATGCTGTGGCGTGGCGCTTCCATGAACGAGGGCACCGGGCGTCGTACGGCGGGGCCGAAGGTACCGGCCGCGACGCGGGGCAAGGCACGCGCCGCGTCATGGACCCGCACCTCGGCGCACCCCGGATCCTGCCTGGTCGCCGAGATCGCGGAGGAGGGGGGATCCCGCCCTGGTGGTCGGCGTCGGCGACACCGGAGAAGGGGGAAACCCACAGGACGTGCCAGCCGTCGCGGGCCACAGCTCCGACTCTCCTGGTGGTCACAGACGACACCTTCTTCTCCGCCCGGCCTACGCTCAGTGATAGGGGGCGGCCGGCTGGGAACGCAGATCAACTCGGAGGTCGCATGTCGGACACGGTCCAGCACACGTTCGTCACGGCCAACGGCGTCAGGTTGCACGTCGCCGAGCAGGGGAAGGGCCCGCTGGTTGTGCTCCTGCACGGATTCCCGGAGAGCTGGTACTCATGGCGGCATCAGATCGGCCCGCTGGCTGCGGCGGGGTATTGGGTCGTCGCCCCTGACCAGCGCGGCTACGCCCGCAGTGAGCAGCCGGAGGCCGTCGGGGCGTACAGCCTGCTCCATCTGGCCGGCGACGTCATCGGCCTGGTCGAAGCGCTGGGCGAGAAGAGTGTGGTCCTCGTCGGCCACGACTGGGGCGCCCCCGTCGCCTGGGTGACGGCCATGCTGCGCCCGGACGTCGTGCGCGCCGTGGCGGGCCTGAGCGTCCCGCCGGTACTGCCCGGGGGAATGACTCCGCCATCGGTCACACGCGAGAGGTTCGGCGAGGGCTTCTACCAGGTCGGTTTCCAGGACCCCGGGGTCGCGGACGCGGTGCTGGCCCGCGACCCGGAGACCACGTTCCGCCGGATGCTCTTCGGCGCCTCGGGGGACAGCCCGTACGCCAACCCGCCCGGTCCATGGATCGTCCCCGACGGTGGGTCGCTGCTGGATGTGATGCCGGAGCCGAAAAGCCTGCCTGGCTGGCTGACCCAGGACGACATCGACGTTTTCGTTCGTGACTACGTCCGCCACGGCGACCGGGCCTTCACCGGGGGTCTCAACTGGTACCGGAACATCGAACGCAACTGGGAACTGCTCGCAGCCTTCCGCGGCCGCCGGATCGAGATGCCGGCGCTGTACATCGGCGGTGACCGCGACATGGTCGTCGGCCTGCGCGGCCCCGACGCCACCCTCAGCGCCGTGGAACAGGCGGCGCCGCAGCTGGTGCGTGGCGTGATCCTGCCCGGATGCGGCCACTGGACCCAGCAGGAACGGCCTGACGAGGTCAACCGGGAGCTTTTGGGGTTCCTGGCGCAGCAGCCCACAACTCCGTGAGGCGCAGACCGGACAACGGGGTGTCCCAGCCGGTGCGCGAGCGGCGCAAGCCGTAGGACGGGATACGCCCCGCTGCACGACCCACCGGGACATGCTCGGATCTGCGCGGTGTGGGGCTGTACTCGCCGGGCGCATGCCGCGCTGTCGTACCTGGCCGCCTCGCGCACCACCGTGCCCGACGAGTGCGAACTCCTCGCGGCCAGGATCGAGAAACTGCTGGAGCCACCCGCTCCTTCCATGTTCCTCACCTCGGTCGGCCAACGGCGGGGCGCACCTCGAGGTGCTCCCGGCCGCGACGCGGCTCCGATGTCGTGGGTGCCCGGCGCGGAGGACACTGGGGGCATACCGAGCTCTGAGGCGACTGAAAGCTGACGAACATGGGTGCATCTCATGCCACCGAGCGCGGCGGCCACCATGAGGTGGTCTCAGAAGAGCAGGCGGCCCACATCCTCATCGACCACAAGGGCGCAGTGGTCGGATGGAGCTCCGCAGCCCAACGGCTCCTGGGCTACCCCGCGAACGCGATACTGGGGCGCCCTGTGACGGACCTGCTGGTCGATGCCGGCCCCCCTCCACAGCCGGACGCCGCCGATGACACCCTCGCCGTCCGGCTGCGACACGCGAACAGTGCCATCGTGTCCTGCCGACTGGGTATCCGACCCGAGCGCGCAGGTGGCGCAGCAACGAGGTGGACGGTGACGCTCGCCCCCGCACACGAGGCGAGTGCGACAGCCGAACTCGACCACGCCCTCCTGGAAACACTCTTCACGGTCTCACCCGTAGGCCTGTACCTCCTCGACCCCCACCTGCGGATCATCCGCTTCAACCCCGCAGCCGAAGGCATGGAGAGCACCTCGGTCGAAGAAGCCGTCGGCAAGCGCCCCACCGAGGTATGGCCGGATTTCGCCGTGGAGTCGGTAGAGCGTGTGATGGAGCAGGTCCTCGTCACCAGACGGTCGGCGATCGGCGTCGAAAAGCGGATGCGCCCTCCAGGAGACCCCGAGCATGAGCATGTCTATTCAGCTTCCGTCTTCCCACTGGAGGACGAGCAAGGCCGGCTGCTGGGCATCGCGGACGCAACCGTCGATGTCACCGCCCGTCATCTGGCGCAGGAGCGGCTGAATGTGCTGGCGCTGGCCGGCACGCGGATCGGAGCGACCCTCGACGTGCTCGACACTGCTCGTGGTCTGGCAGAGGTGTCCGTACCGGGGCTGGCCGACAGCATGGCGGTGGAAGTTCTGGAGCCGGTACTTGCCGGAGAGGATCTGGAACCGGGCCCCGTACAACCCGACATCGTGCTGCGCCGCGCGGCTTCCCGCACCCGGAACGACGAAGACCCCACAACGCCCGGCGATCCGGACGGTACCCTCCCCCCGGTGACCGCCGCCGAGGCTCTCGCCGACCTCGAGCCGCGCATCCTCGATCCGCTCGGCGCCGCCGGGCGCCGGACACTGCCCGATCTGCCGGCACACCGGGAAGAGGCCCGCTCCCTGATGGTCGTCCCCCTGGTCGCCCAGGACCGCGCCCTCGGAGTCGCCACGTTCTGCCGCTGGGCAGATCGCAGACCGTTCGAACAGGACGACCTGACCCTGGCCGCGGAACTCGCCCAGCGCACCGCCGCATGCCTCGACAACGCCCGCCGGTACCTGCGTGAACGCAACTCCCTGGCCGCACTGCAACACGCCCTGCGCTCGGACGGCCACCTGCCTGAGCACACGCTGGATGAGGGCCACGCGTACGTACAGGCAGGCTCCGGCGGTGACTGGGTCGATGCCGTGCCCCTCTCCGGAGCGCGCGTGGCCCTCGTGGCCGGCCGTGCGCCGGGCCACGGTCTGCAGACCGCCGCAGCCGCCGGACGGCTCCGCGCCGCGGTCCACACGCTGTCGGACATGGACCTGCAACCGGACGAACTACTCGCCCGACTGGACGACCTGGCGCGCCGGCTCAGCAAGGACGACGGTCACAGAACACAAAAGCCACGGCCGGTGCGGGACGCCGACGCGAACGAGGCCGGCGCCACTTGCCTCTACCTGATCTACGACCCCGTGTCGCTGCACTGCTCCCTCTCCAGCGCCGGCCACCCCTGGCCCGTGATCGTGCACCCGGATGGCACGACCGCCACCCTGGACCATCCCACAGGCGCCCCCCTGTGCTGCTCCGACGGACCTTTCGAGAAGATCGACATAGACCTCCCCGAAAACTCGCTGCTCGCCCTGTACACGCCCGGCCTCTTCCAAGAACAGTCGGAAGCCCAGACCCGCCGGCGCATGGCCGAGCTTCTCACCGGTTACACAGGACCCGTCCGCCAGGCATGCAGCATGTTCACCCACGCACTCGTCCCGGCCCACCCTCGGGAGGACGCCGCCGTCCAGATCGCCCGCACCCACACACTCAGCCCCGCACAAGTCGTGTCATGGGACCTGCCCTGTGACCCATCCGTGGTCTCCACAGCCCGATCGCTCGTCACCCAGCAGCTCGCGGCATGGGACATGGGCGAGACGACGTTCGCCACCGAACTCATTGCCAGCGAACTGGTCACCAACGCCATCCGCTACGCCAAACCCCCCGTCAGACTGCGCCTCATCCGCAGCCATGTGCTGACGTGCGAGGTCTCCGACGGCAGCAGCACGTCCCCACGGCTGCACCACGCCCGCATCACCGACGAAGGTGGCCGAGGGCTGCTCCTGGCCGCCAGGCTCTCCGAACGCTGGGGAACCCGCTACACCGACGACGGCAAAACCGTCTGGGTCGAGCAGAGCATCCCTGAGCCCGTGGCGTGAGGATCGCGCCCCTCGATCCGCGGTACATGAAGGCCGCTGATGAGGAGGACGCGCCCGGGCCCGCTCGTCGGCGCCGTCGCTGACGACGCGACCACTACTCCTGGTATCACTGAGCGGCATGCTCGGAGCTCCCCGGATGGAGCCCGTACTCGGCCAGCCACCCGAGCAGTTCCTCGCGGGAGGTCTGGACAAGACGTCCTCCGGTGAAGCGAGCGTCGTCGGTGACCTCCGCCACGCACTCGGCAGGGGGCACGAATGACTGTGCCTCCGTGTCGCTGGTGAACTCGGCTTCCGCGAGCACCAGGCCCTGAAAGCGGCCGTCGAAGACGTCGACACCCAGGGGAGGGACGCTGAAGCGAGTCTTGGACAACAGTCCGGCCGGCAGCGCAGCGAGCACGTCGTACTCGGCCGGTGACAGGTACGTGTTCGTGATCAGGCCCTGGACGGCGCCGGGCCAGGGGAGGGGAACCTTCTGAGTGAGCTTGAGTTCGCGGCGACCGTCCGCGAAGTCGGCTCGCCGCAGCCTCAACCGTGTACCGACCACGTACCGGTCCGTGATCACGCGCGTGGCAGTCACCGCAGACGGTCTCGGGGGCCTGGCCAGCAGAAACCGTCTCTCCCGCTCCACACGTGAGTACTTGCCCGGGCGAACCGACCGGCCCACGACCCCGCCTGCCTTGTCCTCCATAGAGGAAAGCTTCTCAGCCGTCCGGGCCTTCTCGGCACTGCCGATACGTGCCTTCGGCGGCGCGGGAACATTCGCCGGGTGCTGGTGGTTGAAGGGGACGTAGTGGTGAGGGGAACAGTGTCCCCGGGCTTCACCTCTTGCCCATGAGGACGATCGTTCGACTGAAGCCTCATGGAGCCTTTCGCCGAGAGGCGACTGCCCTTCACGACCATACTTCGCTCATCAGCTCCGACCGGTGCCCTCGCCGGCCGGGGCTGTTCACGTCACCGGACGCGCGTGTCCGGGAGGCCGGCCGCCTTGCCCAGGCACGGGGTACGGCGACCACCGAGACCTCGATGAGATCGACTTCGCTTCCGTCGAGCGCGTGCCCAAGCGCTTGGTCACGCTCTCTCGAGGAGGCGCACGATGTGCTGTGCCTGCTGGTGGTGGGTGCCCGGGACGGCAGGCCGCGTGGTGTGGCTGGGGGGAAAGACAGGGGGCCGCACCCGAGTGTCGGGTGCGGCCCTGACGCGTTCCGTGTTTCTAGTGGTACCCGGTTGTTTTCAGGTCCGGATAAAGGCGGTGGTGGGGGTGCGGGGCGGGGGGTCGTTGTCCGGCAACGCAACCGGTTGGCCCGGGAGATCGCCGTGCGGGGATCTGGTGGCGTGGTGCGGTTGGGGGGAAGACAGGGGGCCGCACCCGAGTGTCGGGTGCGGCCCTGACGCGTTCCGTGTTTCTAGTGGTACCCGGTTGTTTTCAGGTCCGGATAAAGGCGGTGGTGGGGGTGCGGGGCGGGGGGTCGTTGTCCGGCAACGCAACCGGTTGGCCCGGGAGATCGCCGTGCGGGGATCTGGTGGCGTGGTGCGGTTGGGGGAAAGACAGGGGGCCGCACCCGAGTGTCGGGTGCGGCCCTGACGCGTTCCGTGTTTCTAGTGGTACCCGGTTGTTTTCAGGTCCGGATAAAGGCGGTGGTGGGGGTGCGGGGCGGGGGGTCGTTGTCCGGCAACGCAACCGGTTGGCCCGGGAGATCGCCGTGCGGGGATCTGGTGGCGTGGTGCGGTTGGGGGGAAGACAGGGGGCCGCACCCGAGTGTCGGGTGCGGCCCTGACGCGTTCCGTGTTTCTAGTGGTACCCGGTTGTTTTCAGGTCCGGATAAAGGCGGTGGTGGGGGTGCGGGGCGGGGGGTCGTTGTCCGGCAACGCAACCGGTTGGCCCGGGAGATCGCCGTGCGGGGATCTGGTGGCGTGGTGCGGTTGGGGGGAAAGACAGGGGGCCGCACCCGAGTGTCGGGTGCGGCCCTGACGCGTTCCGTGTTTCTAGTGGTACCCGGTTGTTTTCAGGTCCGGATAAAGGCGGTGGTGGGGGTGCGGGGCGGGGGGTCGTTGTCCGGCAACGCAACCGGTTGGCCCGGGAGATCGCCGTGCGGGGATCTGGTGGCGTGGTGCGGTTGGGGGGAAAGACAGGGGGCCGCACCCGAGTGTCGGGTGCGGCCCTGACGCGTTCCGTGTTTCAAGTCGTACCCCGTCGTTTTCAGGACCGGATAAAGACGTCCTCGTGATGTGCAGGATGCCCCCGCGAGCGAGGGCAGAGGTGGCAGCCACCGGGCGTCCGCTGCCGACCTCACCAGCGTGCTCTCCAAGGATCTGCAGCTCGCCCACGCCGTTGTCGCCGCGCTCAGTGCCGGCTGCGTGGGATGGCCGTACCGCATGGTGAAGGCCCGCGACTTCCGTCCCACGGCAGCCGAACCAGTCGGTCAGCCGTTGGTGAGGACGGAGTGCAGCACCGCCGCCCTCGATCCGGTATGCGGTGGCCGTGGGGCGACCGGCCGGCTGTTCCCTCGTTTCGCCCGGCCAGTGCTGACCGTGCACCGCGGGGGCGGCACTGGGCCTCCGGCACGGCGGTGCCCCACAGAACTAGGCCGCTTTCGACTGACGGACGGTGTCTGCCGCGGAGGCTGCGGCGCGGACGAGCGCCGCGGTGGCGGTCGAGCGGGAGTGTTGGGGCCAGGCGATGGTCAGGACTGACGGTGGTGCGTCCGCAACCGGCCGGTAGACGACACCGGGGCGCGGATAGCGAGCGGCGACGGAGGCGGGCAGCAGGGGAGTGGGGCCGCCGAGTGCGACGAGCGTGAGCAGTTGGGCGAGATCGCGGCCCTGGCTGCGGTGTTGGTCGATGAACGAGGGCACATCGTCGGAGTGCAGGCCGAGGTCGGCGAGGGCCAGGCGGCCACGGGCGGTGAGGGGGTGGGAGGCGGCGAGTGCGGCGACGCGCGGTTCGGCGATCAGCGTCTCCGAGTCGAGGCCGGTACGGTCGAAGGGCTCATGGACCAGGGCTGCGTCGGCTTCGCCTTGGCGCAGCAGTCGCGGCTGTTCGTGCCAGCCGCACAGCCGGACGGTGACCGGTATGGCCGCGGCTTCCGAGGTGAAGCGGGCGAGGATCGGCTCCAACAGGCCTGCGTCTCCATCGGCCTTGACGGCCAGTATCAGCTGCGGCTCTCTCGCCGCGGCGCGTTGGGCCCGCCGCTCGGCGGCCTGCAGGGCGTCCAGGGCGATCCTCGCTTCCGCGAGGAGCACCTCTCCAGCCGGGGACAGCGCCACGCTGTGGGTGTTCCGCTCGAAGAGGGTGACGCCCATCTCCTTCTCCAACTGCCGGATCGCGCGGGACAAGGGCGGCGGGGAGATGCCCAACCGCTCGGCGGCGCGGGTGAAGTTGAGTTCCTCGGCGACGGTGACGAAGTAGCGCAGCGGACGGGACTCCACGCCGGCCCCCTCTTTTCCGTTCGGTATTGCCTTCAGGGTAACAAGCGTGAGCGGATCGATCCTTCAGTTCGGGGGAGCCCTGCAGCAGGCTCGACGACATCCAGCCACGCCCCTCTCTTGGAGTCGTTGATGATCGTCGTCACCACCCCCCGGTCAGATCGGTCGGCAGGTCCTCGACCACCTCATGGACGCGCCGGACGGCACGGCGGGGATCCGAGTGATCGCCCGCGACCCCGCCCGGCTTTCCGCCCGAGTGCGTGAACGCGTCGAGGTAGTACGGGGATCACACGCCGATCCAGCAGTGCTGGAGGCGGCGTGCGAGGGTGCGGAGCGCCTGTTCTGGCTGGTGCCCCCGATACCCCGGGCCGACAGTGTCGAGCGCCACTTCCAGGACTTCACCGAGCCACTGTGCGAGGTGATCCAGCGCCAGGGTGTCGAGCGTGTTGTCAGCGTCTCGACCCTGGGCCGCGCAGTGGCGAAGCACGCCGGGCAGATCTCCGCTTCACTCGCCATGGACGAGGCGATCATGGCCACGGGTGTGCGCTACCGCGCGTTGTGCCCGCCGTTCCTGATGGAGAATCTGTTGGGTCAGGCCGCGTCGATCCGTGACGCCGGGGTGTTCTTCCTGGCGATGACGGAGGACCGTGTACTGCGCACATGCGCGACCCGCGACATCGCCGCCACGGCGGCCCGGCTGCTGCTTGACGTCTCCTGGACCGGGCAGCACGACGTCCCGCTGGTCGGACCCGACGCACTGTTGCCTGGAGGCATGGCACAGGTCGTCACCGAGGTGCTGGACCGGCCCGTGAGCGCCCAGTTGATTAGCAGCGCGGACTACAAGGCGTCGGCTCTGCGTCTCGGCGCGAGTGAGGCGTGGGCCCAAGGACTGGTCGACATGGTGGACGCCCTGAACGACCAGGACTTCTACGGCGCCACTGAGCCGAGCACCCCCGAATTTGCGCCCACCGGTTTCCGCGAGTGGTGCGAGGAGGTGCTCAAGCCCGCTGTCCTGGGCTAGAGCCGGCACCGACAGGGGGCTGCCTTTCCCCCGAACCGGCCACCGCCACCACATCCGTCATCCGGGCCCCATCTCCTCATTCGTGCCCCGAGCGGCAAAGTAATGACGGACGTGGCGCGTCGTACATGCCGTGTTCAACGGCGGCGATTACTCACAAGGGCATGCCTGGATGTGATTTCACCCGTAGAGACCTTCTGCGCTGGGCGGCGGTGGCCGCGGCGGCGCCCGTCGGAGCGACCGCGTTCCACGGCGTCGCCTCGGCCGCGACCCGCGGGGACGACATCTCTCCCGCCAACCTCGAGCTGGTCACGCTCACCGAGGACCGCGCTGTCATCACCTGGTACACCGGTAGCGACGACGGACTGGGCCGCATGGTGCCGACGCCCTCCGACGGAGAGGTGCGCTGGGGAACCCACCCTGACCGCCTCAACCGCGTCGCGACCGGCATATCCTCTCACACGCCGTACCATTACGTCGAGTTGACCGGCCTGGAGCCTGGCCGGACCTACTACTACCAGGCCACCTCACACGGCGAGCCGGTCCCTCCGACGGCCTTCACCCTGATCAAGGGCAACGCTGTCGGAACCTCGGACTACGGCCTCGACGGCACCGGCCCTTACAGCTTCACCGGCTTTCTCCGAGGATGCCCCGGCCTTCAGGCCGGGGAGGAATCGGACTCCTGCGGAGCAGGGCAGGGACAGCCGGATCGCCGTCAGGGCGATCCGGCGTCCACCCCGCACGGCCGTGATGCCGCCCACAACGGTCAAGAACTCTCAACTGTCAGTCCTCCCAGGTAGGTTCGGATGCATGACGACAGAAGCGACCACGAAGGACACCGGGCATGCCCGGTACACCTTCCGTGTACGCCTGTCGAAGACAGCCCGGCGCGCACTCGAAGCCGAGTGGGATCGCTGCCGGTGGCTCTGGAATGAATGCGTGGCCAAGTCCCGGCAGGCCCACGGGCAGAGCAGAGCGGGCGGCGAGAAGTTGACGTGTGGTCCGGCGCAGTTGGACAGGATGCTGACCGACGCCCGCGGGGTGACAGCGTGGCTGGCTGAGGGCGCGAGCGTGCCGCAGCAGCAGGTGATTCGGGAGTTCGCCAGGTCGAGGGCGAAGGCGCTGAAGGACGTCAAGGACGGGCTTGCGCAGCACCGCCGGGCGGGGATGCCCCGCTTCAAGCGCAAGCGGGACAGCCGACCGTCGCTGAACTACACCCGGCGCGGTTTCCGCCTCAAGGAGGGCCGTCTGCACCTTGCGGGCCAGATCGTGCTGAGCGTGGTGTGGTCGCGGGCTCTTCCGGCCGACCCGTCGAGCGTGCGCGTGTACCAGGACACGCTCGGGCATTGGTACGCCTCCTTCGTCGCCCCGGCCCAGGTCGAGCCGCTTGTGGAGACCGGCCACGTCCTGGGCGTGGACTGGGGTGTAAAGGAGACCGCGACCACCACGGATGACGCCTACGACCTTCCGCATGCCGAACTCGGCAAGCGGTCCGCTCAGCGGCTCGCGAAGTACCAGCGGATGATGGCCCGGCGCCGGCGACCGAAAGGACAGCGTGCATCCACCGGCTACCGGAAGGCGCAGGCACAGGCAGCGAAGCTGCACAGGAAGATCGCGCGGCAGCGTGAGGACACCGGCCGCAAGTGGGCCAAGGCCGTCATGCGCGATCATGACGGAGTGGCGGTGGAGGACTTCCGCCCGAAGTTCCTCGCGAAGACCACCATGGCCCGCAAGGCGGCCGACGCGGCCATCGCGGCGACGAAGCGCGCCCTGATCGAGATGGGGCGCAAGCACGCACGGGACGTCCGTCTGGTGCACCCGGCGCACACCACGATGGACTGCGCAACGTGCGGGGCGAGAACCAAGCACGCACTCCCTCTCTCGATGAGAACGTATACCTGCACCGTGTGCGCAGCCGTGTCCCCCAGGGACAAGAACTCCGCCCGCGTGATGCTGGTCCGGGCAGGTTGGAACCCGGACGGTGTCGAGGGCGTAAGACCACCTGAGCCGCTGGCTCCGGTGGCAGCCTGAGCCGTACATCCCCGCTCAACCCTGGAGGGTGGAGAATCCCCTCCCTTCAGGGAGGGGAGCCTTCAACACGCCCGAACCCCCGCCCGGGCGCTACCTGTTCTCCATCGCGCTCTGCAATGACCTCCACATGGGCGAGACCCAGGCCGGACTTGTCGGCGGCCAGCCCCAGTACATAGACATCCAACAGGAGCCGGGCCTGCCGCCGTATCCGGAGGTCATGCTGGAGTCCCTGGTGCGGGACGTGACGGCGCTCGGCGCCGACTATCTGCTCGCCGCCGGCGACATCTCCGCCGAGGCCGTGCCCGTCGACCTCAGCAAGGCCCACCAGTTGCTGGGCAGGTTCGGCGCGTACCGGGACGACTACTTCGTCACCCCCGGCAACCACGACCGGGCGCACCTCGGCGATCCGTACGCGTACTGCCGCGCCGGGCTGTGGCAGGGCAACGACTGCTTCGCGGACCGGTTCTTCCCCGCGCAGGCCGAGCGCACCTATTTCACCCGTTCCCTGAACGAGCTGCGGGTCATCGGGATCGACACCTACGACAAGCCGGGCAACGGAGGTGACGCCGGAGCCCTTTCTCCCGACCAGATGGCATGGTTCCGCGACCAGCTGCACCGCGACCAGGACCGTCCGACGATCGTCTTCGGCCACCACCCGCTCGTCGTCCAGGACTCGGCGTTCCCCATCACTCCCAGCAACTCGCTGGACGGCACGCAGGCGGCCACGATCCTGCAGGACTACTCCGGGATGCCGGGCCTATTCCTGCATCATGCGGGCCACACCCACCGCAACAAGCGCACAATCAGCCCGCTGGCCCCGAACGTGACCCACCAGGAGATCGCCGCCGCCAAGGAGTACCCCGGCGGGTTCTCCCTGCTGCGCCTGTACACGGGCGGCTACGCCCTCAACTTCTACAAGAGCCGCAGCGAGCCGGCCCGCCGGTGGAGCGAGCGCAGTCGCATGGAGATCCTGGGCTACTGGCCGCAGTTCGCCCTCGGTGCGAGTGTCGCCGACCGCAACACCGTGGTACGCCATGACCTCTCCGGCCTGCGTCCCCACCGCCGCGACCACCACGCCTCGCACGGGCACGGCAGCGAGCAGCACATATCCGCCTGACGCCACGGCGCGGACCGGCTGAAGCCGGCCCGCGCCGTGATGTTTGTGCAGCGCTCAGCAGCGCGGAACAGGTTTGCTGTACGTCGTCTTGCTGGGCGTCGCCACGTAGTAGTCCGAGACGTAGTGGCCGTTGTCCAGACGGTCCCAGACCTTGGTGGTGCCGACCGTGGAACCGGCGCGCTGGCAGGTGACCCAGGCAAGCGCTCCGTTCGGCGAGGTGCCGACGGCCGTGTATGCGGAGCCCGGGCCGCTGCGTTCGGTCAGGCCGGACGAGACGGTTACCTGGTATGGGTGGGTGCAGCGGGGCAGGGGCGAGCTGTAGCCGGTCTTGGAGGGTGTGCTGACGTAGTAGTCCGAGACGTAGCCACCGTTGGAGAGCTTGTCCCATACGGACGTGGTGCCGACCTTGGAGCCGGCTGTCTGGCACACCACCTTGAGGGCGGAACCGGGCGCGTATGTCGAGGCGACCGGGTAGGTCGTCGAGGGGCCGGTGCGGGCGTTGAGCGGCGTGGTGCTGGTGACCTTGTAGGAATACGCCACCGTGGCGACGGGAGCGTCCAGGCGGTCGGTGTCGACGTTGAGAGTGACACCGCCGTACGTCTCGTCGTGGCCGCCGCGGAGCTGTTTGGCGCGCTGGTGGACAGCCCACTTTGTATCCGCGATGCCGGCCCAGCCCTTGAGGGAGTCGACGCCGTCGTAGCGGGCGATCCACAGAGCGTCCGGCCGTGCGTACGTAGTGGAGGTGTACGCATCAGTGAGCTGTTTGGCGCCCAGGTTGAGATTCATATAGACGCCGGAGACGTAGCCGAGGCGGTGCAATTCCTTGGTCCACGCCGAGACGTAGCTCAGTACGGCGGTGCGGCACACGGTGTCCGTCTGGTTGTAGTTCTCGATGTCGTTGTACAGGGCGCTGCCAGGCAGCAGGCCGAGCGCCTTGGCCGCCGTGATCGCCTCCCCGGCTGCGGCGGTGCCCTGCGAACGGGCGGTGGCGGCGTTCGTGCTGATCTTGGCGTCGGTCGGTCGGGCACCGCACGGAGGCTGCAGCCCCTTGTGGATGGGCAGCAGACGCCACTTCAGCTGCGATACCGAGGCCACCCACGAAGCGGTCAACTGCGGCTGGGCGCAAGTGCGGTTGACGCCTGAGACGTAGATGCCGAGCGCGCGGTACGAAGAGCTGTTCCAGGCCTGCACGGACGCGAGCGGCGGAGCGGTACAGGTGTCGAAGGCGAGTCCCGAGTAACGGGTCGCGGTGGCGGCCGCCGGATAGGTGACGGGTGTGGCCGGTTCGGCGGCAGCGACCGGGGCGAACGCCAGGGCGGCGGTCCCGCCCAGGACGCAGACGGAGGAGACGGCGAGGAATCTTCGCAGGACGGAATACGGGTACGGCATGACGACCACCCGGAGAGATCAATGGAGTTGCCGACACAGTGGGCGAGGCTCCCCGCCCGCTGTCAGGGGCCGAGCGGCCCGTCCCGCGCCAAGTTCACAGCCGTGCTGGTACGTGGACGAGCACCGGGCGTGTGAACTTCTCAGCATACAATACCAGTTCAAGCACTTTCTCGGCACAATCCGCACCGTATCGCGTCCACTTCGTAAAGAAGTAGTCGACACTCAGAAGTTCGCGGCGTCGCAACAGTGGAACGATTTGGTGTCAGACGGCGTCGTCCTTCTCCGGGGCACGGTGGCTGTGCCCCGGGGAGGGGACACTGGATGCATACGAGCGGCTTCGCCAAGTGGACAAGGCAGTTCGAGGACGAGCGCGAGCGCAGGCGCGTCCAAGGCGACCCGGACTGGGGGCAAGGTGCGACGCTGCATCCGGCGGTGTGGGCCAGCATTCAGCGCTTCCAGGTCGGCGAGGACGGTGACGGCGCCAACCTCGTCGGCAAAGCGGATGAGGCCGGGGACTGTGATTACGCGCAGGCGGTCCGCCTCTTCGTGGCCGAGGAACAGAACCACGCCCGTCTGCTCGCTCGGCTGCTGACTGCAGGTGGCATGCCGACGTTGACCGGCCACTGGAGCGACACGGTCTTCGTGCGGCTGCGGCGTCTCATGGGCCTGCGCATGGAACTGCTCGTGCTGATGATCGCGGAAGTGGTGGCGCTGCGCTATTACCGGGTCCTACGCGACGGGACCGACGACTTGCTCACTTCGGATGTAGCGGGGCGGATCCTGTCCGACGAGCAGCGCCACGTCCCTTTCCATTGCGAGCGGCTGCATGCCTCCCTGGCGGAGCTGCCCCGCGCAATGCGCCGCCCGGTGATGGCCCTGTGGCGGCTTCTTCTTGTCGCGGCCTCCCTCGTCGTTGCCGTCGACCACGGTCCGGCGCTGCGACGACTGGCCATCCGACGCCTCCGATTCGTGGCAGATGTCATGGCCTCGTCCGGCGCGGTCGTCTCCGCGGTGCTGGCGCCCCGACCGGATGCGTGGACAAGCGCGGGCTGACAGCAGCCACTCGAGCGTTGCAAGCACAGCTTCGCCATCACTTAGGAAGGTCTCGGAGTGCGAGTCCGCCATGGACACGCACTTGGGGTCCAACGTGCCGGACGCGACCTCTCGCGCCTCGTCAGCGATCAGGTCGCGCCACTTTTTTGGGAAGGTCTCACAGCCGTGCGCAATGTGTATGGCTGCTTCTGGACACGAGACTTGGAGGAGAGACCTCTGCGGTAGTGCCGTCGGAGGTCATCCGCGGCTGCCCTCGCACGGCAGGCCGCGCCGCTCGGACGCTGGCTACGGCCTGTCGGGTGTTCTGATCACGTGGCCGGGAAAAGGGTTGGGCGCGCTGATGATCGAGCTGGTAGCTTGCAGTCGACCGTGACTTCGCCAGAGGAGGTGAGACCCATGAACGCTGTATCGAGGTGGGTGCTCCCTCTTTCCGTCACGGTGTGCGACTGATCCAGGTGTCGTCGGGAGCGCCTCTCCAACAAGGCACTCCTGAAAGGCGAACACCTATGAACACTGTGATGATCACGCGGGTCGCGGAGGCGCAGTGGGAGGCCGTGGCCAACGATCGGATCGTCGGCCACGGAGATGTCTCGCACCGGCCCGACGGGCGGCTCTTCGTCAGCATCGATGTGTGGCAGGACGCGATCTTCGACCAGCTCGCCGCCGCGATGCTGGCGGAACTCCCTGAGCCGCTCTACACCTTGGTCGGCGAGGCCGACCACGAACTGAAGTCGAGCTGGGAGCGGCTCGGCTTCACAGAATCGCTCCCTGGACGCGGCAACCGCCTGTGCGGCCGGCAGGGAGGCCGACGCTACTGGCAGCTCCCGTACAGCGGCCACAGGGTTTCGACCCACGCCCGCTCCACGGCGTGGGCCGGGGGCAGCGGGCGGGACAGCGCCCGGCGGGAATGTAACAATCCCGTGTGCAAAGGGAGTTGGGGGCGGCGCGCCCGGAGAACCATGGGATTCCTGTGCGTCCGGGAGGTTACCGTGGGGTGCTCGCGCGACGCCACTGACCACGGGGGCCCCTGGCGTCGCAGCGCTCTTTCCCCCCACTGGCAATGGGCTCCCGGGGAAGACTGACTGCAGTGAACCATCCGATAACCGCACGTCGCCGTGGGTTAGCCCGCGCGGCGGTGGCACTTGCCACCGTCGGCATCCTCTCTTTCGGCGGCCTGTCGCACCTGCAGGGCACGGCGGACGCGGCGGTGAAGGCGCAGCGCTGTGACGAGATGTTCAAGCTGAGAGGCAACCCGACGGACCCCGGCAAGTTACCGTGGGCGAACGGTGATGCGATCCGGCCGGAGGCCGACTGGGACTCCTACGAGTACCCGAACCAGCGCAAGGCCATGGACGGCCTGACCCTGCCGGACGATCCGGCGGAGCGGGACAAGATCCTCGACAAGCTCGACAAGCCCTACAAGAAGTACAAGGAGGGCACCCCCGAGCGCGTTTACGCCACCTACAAGGACTACTTGACGCGCAACGGCGGCACGGACGCCAAATACGGCGGTTTCAAGAACTGGCTGAACGAGGCGTACATCGAGGTCTACGGGCGCAACCCGCGCGGCAACGCCTTCCACGGGAAGGTCGTGAAGGATCTCGGACTGATCGGACCGGACTGGATCTGTGAGGAGACCGTCAAGGTCACCGACCCGGAGACCGGCAAGACCTATGAGCGCCGGTTCGACGCCTTCAACCGTAAGACCAAAGAGGCCGTAGAGATCAAGTCCGGTGGCAATCACGACAGTGAGCAGGCCCCGAAGGACCGGGCGTTCCTGAAGGACCCCACGTACAAGGACTACAAGCTCCGGTACGCGTTCGGTCAGACACAGTCCGGGGACACCGCCCGGTACACGAACGGCCTCAAACAGCTCGCCGGGCCGGGCCGGGTGACGACGTACGAGCACACGTCGACTCCGGAGGCGGAGTTCAAACCGGGCAAGTACACCGCCCAGGACACCTTGAAGAGCATCGGCCGCAGTTCCGATGTCATCCGGCAGTCCCCGCCGACACCGGCGGACATGAAGCGGCAGATGGACCGCATCCGTCTGAACGACCCCACCGGCATGCGTGTCCGCGGCCCCGGCGGTGTCGACTTCTCCACGGTCGAACTCCGGTATGTGGGCGCGCCGGTCAAGGGACAGGGCCTGAACTACTCGTTCACCGCGAAGAAGGTGGACGAGTCCGACGGCCTCGGCTACGGCGGCCAGGAGAAGGCCGAGCTGATCTCGGACAGCTTCTTCACCTGGCTCGCCCTGACGCCGGACAAGTTCTGGGTCAACCTCAACCCGGACCAGCCCGACAAGATCATGGACAAGTCGTTCGGCAAGACCGACGCCGGCCGTGTCCTGCTCCAGGCCGATCTGGAGATGAAGCACGACTACGCGAAGGACATGGATCCGCGCACCGGGATCGGCAAGGAGTTCTGGGCGAAGCTCCAGGCGGAGAACATCCCCTGCACCCACGGCGTACGGAACTGGATCGTCCCCAAGCCCGCCGTGGTGCGCGAGCAGGACGGAGGTGTGTACATCCTCGACGCGCCGCTGAAGGTCAACTCCGTCCCCCAGGACTTCAAGACCCCGAGTCCGAACGGCGAGTGCAACCTGACCGAGGCCCAGCACAAGCGGGTGCAGGAACTGCTCGACACGATGATCGTCCCGGACATCGAGGCGAAGGTGAACACCACCGCCAAGTACGCCGATCTGCGCCGCGTCTACAACGCGCGGGTCGCGGCCGAGTGGATCCGCCTGCAGGACGCGAAGACGCCGACGGACTACCACGCGATCATCAACAGCAACAAGGTGACCGACTGGCCGCTGCGCGGGCAGAACAAGTCCTGGACACCGGAGCAGACGTACAAGGAGTACCTGAAGTCCTTCACACAGGGCGACTACAGCTACCCGTGCCAGAAGGACGGCCAGAACGCCACCTGCGTCATGGGCGGTGTCGACTTCTCCAAGGCTCCGAAGCAGAACATCAGCAAGGCCCGGTTCACCTCCGAGCACAAGCACCTGCCCCGCACCACCGACATCTCCGTCAAGGCCATGACGGATGACGCCGAGAACAAGGGCCTGCTCGCCCTCGGCGGCAACACGGCAGCGCACAAGGGCGATGGCGGCGGTCAGACCCCGACGCCCACGCCGAGCCGGACGGGGACCCCGACGAGCCCGCCGTCCACGCCCCCGGCCGGTCATACTCCGAACCCCGGGCACTCCGGGCAGGGCGGCGGCGGGACCACCGCGCCGCCGAGCGACCAGAGCGGCCGAGGCGGACTGGCGAACACCGGCACGCAGATCGCCGGCATCGTGGGCGCGGCACTCGCGCTTCTCGCGGCCGGCGCAGGTCTGGTCTGGTGGCGTCGCCGCAGGACCACCGGCGCTGGGTAACACCGTCTGACGGCAACAAAGCGCAAAGCCTGAAGGGGTGCCTCAGAACGGGGGGCGCTCCTTCAGGTGTGCTGGAAGTTCGGCCGAAAAGGCCGCGCGCCCCGAGCAGCAAGTGCTGTCCGCTCGGGGCGCGCGGTTGCGGGATCTCGCGGGGTTATGCGGTGTGGCCCTTGACGACGTGCAGGGTCACCGGGACCGCCGGTAGCCAGTACGGCGTGTCGCTGCGCAGGACCAAGGACGCCGTCCAGTCACCGGGCCGGCTGATGTCCTGTGCGTTCACCGTGACCGTGAACGACACCTTCTCGCCGGGCCGCAGCGTCAGCCTGGTGGGGTTCGCGGACAGCCAGTCCACGTTCGCCTCGGTCTGGTCGTAACCCGGAAGCTGCTCCACGGTCGCGACGGGCACCGGGAAGCGGCTCTGGCTGCTGCCGCCCACCCGGTACATCCCGGGGGCGCCGCCGCCCCGGTAGACCGCGGTCGGGGTGTCGGGCAGGGCCGTCCAGCTGTCCTTGCCCGGATCGTAGGCGTAGCCCTCCGCGGTGAGGACCCTGTTCACGCCGACCCGCTTGAAACCGCCGGAGATCAGCAACTGCCCGTTGGCGGCGGTGTAGGCAGCGGTGGCGAGCCCCACGGGCATGGCGGCGATGGGCTGCCAGCTGTCGGAGGCCGGGTCGTAGACATAGGCGGCGTCCGTTTCGACGTACTCGTGGATGCCGCCCGCGCAGTACAGCTTGCCGCTGATGGCACCGCACGAGGCCCAGCTGATCGACTGCGGGTAGTCGGCGGCCTTGGACCACGAGCGTGAGTGCGGGTCGTAGACGGACACGGCGCTTCCGCACTCGGCGTTGGTGCATCCGCCGACCACGTACAGCCGCCCGTCGATCACCGCGCTCGCCCCGCCGAAGCGTCCCTGCGGAATGCTCGGGCCCTTCGACCAGGTGTTGCTCGCCATGTCGTAGACCTGCATGGTGTCGCTGACCGTCTCCTGCGGGCCCCAGCCCCCCACGGTGTAGAGCCGGCCGTCGACGATGCCGTGCGCCGTGGCCTGCCGGGGTTCGGGCGCGGCGGCGCCGCGCTTCCAGGTGCCTGCCTGCGGGTCGTACATGTACAGGTCGGCGACGGGGCCGGTGCCGTCGAACCCGAGCGTGGAGTAGAGCTTGCCGTGATAGCTCTCCACGGCGTTGTCCATCACCGGTGCGGGGAGGTCGGGCAGCCCGCGCCAGGCGGTCCCGGGAGTCGCGGAACCGGGGCTGGTGCCGGTGCGTTCGCCGAGCCGGAGGGTAGCGGGAGCGGTGCCGGTGTTGCGCACGGTCACCTTCCGGACGGCCTTGCCGCCGGGGGAGGTGGTGATGTCGATCCCGGTGGTGCCGACCGACAGCTGCCCTGCCTTCAGGACGAAGGAGCCCTTGACGGCCCGGTCCGCGGGGATCGTCAGGGTACGGGTGGCCGCGCGATAGGACGGCTTGGCGGCCGTGGCGGTGTGGCTGCCGCCGCCGGGGACGAACAGGCGGTAGAGGCCGTCGCCGACGAGCGGGTCGCCCGAGGTCGCCAGGGTCGGGGCAGCGGGACCGTGCGCGTCGGTGTGCACGGTGGCGCCGACCAGCCCTCGTCCGGTGTTGGCGTCGCTGACCGTGCCGGTGAGCATGCCACCGCGGACCGGGGTGAGAATCCGCTGGGCGATCGTCACGTCGTCGACGGCCCAGAGCATGCCCGGCCCGGTGAAGTGGAAGCGTGCCTGCACCGCGTGCTTGCCCGCGTACGCGGTCAAGGGGATTTCCACGCGGCCGTTCCCCCACAGCTGGTCCTGGTGCCACACCGTGGTCCAGGTCTTGCCCCCGTCATCGGTGACGTCAACGTCGCCGACCTGCTCGGCGGATCCCTCGTAGTCGGTGTTGAACGCCAGCTCCGGGTCGCCCGCCGCCCCGAAGTCGTACACCGGCGTGATCAGTTGGGTGTCGAAGGGCTTGTCCCAGCCGGCGTGGTCGTTGTCGGCGACGGCGAAGCCGCCCGTGCCGCCGGTGTTGTTGCCCCGGCCACCCGGATCGTCGAACGCCCAACCGCCTGCGGTACCCGGGGCGTTGACGACCTGCCAGCCCTGCGGTGCACCGCCCGTGGAGTCGAAGGGCTGGTTCTCGAGAGTGTTCACCTTCAAGGTGTAGGCGGGGTTGCCACTGGCCCAGGTGTCCGCGGGCAGCGGCAGGTTCAGCGTCTGGTCGGCGCCCTTGACCGTCACGTGCCGTACCGCCGACTGGTAGTCGGGGTCGTCGGCGGCGATGCGCAGGGTGTAGGTGCTGTTCTCGGGCAGATCGAGGTGGTAGGCGCCGGTGTAGGCGTCGGACCACACGGGGGCGCCCGGCACTCCGTCCACGGTGATCTTCGCGTGGAGCGGCCAGCCGTGGCCCGATCCGTCGGTGACGGTGCCCGACACGCGGTGGGTGGCCAGCTTGCGCAGCGTGAAAGTGCGGGTGACGACTGCGCCGTCGCCGACATCGACGCCCGAGGCCTGCTCCGGTGCGTAGCCGTAGGCCGCGACACGGACGTCGTGGCTGCCGACCGGCAGCGGCAGGCTGTAATGGCCCTTCCCGTCGGTGGTCGTGCTGGAGATGCCGGCCGTCACCGAGGCATCCGCCACCGGTGCGCCGCTCGTGTCGACGACCGTTCCCGAAAGAGTGCCGTGCGGGCCCATCCGGAAGGCCGCCAGACCGTCAGGGGTGCCGAGGCCGGTGGGTCCGTCGTAGCCCGGGCCCGCGGTGCACAGATACGCCGGGGAACACCGGCCGTTGGAGCCCGTGGTCACGTCATGGAGAGCCGAGCCGGCGGAGGCGTACGGGTAGATGTTGGGGTAGGTGCCGGCGACGGGAGTGCCGGCGTCGGCGTAGACGCCCGTGATGATCGGCGCCGAGGCGCTGGTCCCGCCGGCCACGCCCCAGCCGCCGGAGCCGCCGTAGCTGTCGTAGACCGCGACACCCGTGGCCGGGTCGGCCACCGCGGAGACATCGGCGACGGTGCGACCGGGGCAGCCGGAGTCCTGCTGGAAGGCGGGCTTGGGCTCGTACAGGGAGCAGCCGGAACCGGTGCCGCTGCCGTCGTGGCTCCATACCGACTCGGACCAGCCGCGGGTGCTGCCGGCGTCCCGGGTGAGTGTGGTGCCGCCGACCGCTGTGACCCGGGGCGATGCCGCGGGATAGGCGACGCCGTAGCGGGAGTCGCCGGACGAGGCGACGATCGCCACGCCCGGGTGGTCGTAGTGCACGTCGGCCGCGGACTCGCCGGGGTCTTCGGGGAAGTACGCGTAGTTGGAGCCGTAGGAGTTGGAGACGTATCCCGCACCGAGCGCCACGGCCTGGTCCACGGCGGCGCCCAGATCGTCGATGCCGGCGTTGTCCGCTTCCACCAGCAGGATCCGGGCGTTCGGGGCGACGGCGGAGATCATGTCCAGGTCGAGGGAGATCTCGGTGGCCCAGCCCGGGTCGGCCGACGGGTAGCCGGTTCCGCCGCGCTGGTCGACCTTGGTGAAGCAGCCGTTGGCGGTGGTGCAGGCGGGCAGTCCGTACTGTGCGCGGTAGACCGCGAGATCTGCTTCGGCGTTCGGGTTGTCGAAGGCGTCGACGATGGCGATCGTCTTGCCTGCCCCGCCGTCCCCGGGAAGACCGTAGGCGTCGCGCAGATCGGTCGGCCCGAAGCCCTGCGGGGCGTCCGCAGCGGTCCGCAGCCCCTTTCGCGCCTGGACGTCGGTGCGACGCAGGCCGAAACAGGTGAACTGGTGCGGCTTGGGCGGCCCGCAGAACGGCTCGACGTGCCCCGGCAGCGAGGTGGCGAACGCTGAACGAGCCGTCGTCTCCTCTGGGGTGGCCTGGGCGGGGCCCTGTACGCCGAGCGCCGCCAGGATGGCGGCGCTCAGCAGCCCGACACCGACGGACAGACGTCTCCGCCGGTGGGGGAGGGGTCTCCGATATATGGACAAAACACAGCTCCCGTGGACATCCGGATGGTGACGGCCGATGCCGCCCCTGGACAAGTGAGTTGCTGGAAACTCCGGAAAAGTTCACGGTCCGATCGCAGAACTTTTCGGCCGCTGTCCGGAAGGCCTTTTGTGCCCTTTTGACCGGTATGGTCGACCGGGTGACCCGTGATCGACGTCGATGAGCGAAGGGCGTCGGCACCGGTAGGCGGAGCGGGACGGACATACGGAAGGGCACGAGGAGATGCAGATCGATCTGAAGGGCCGCACGGCGCTGGTCACCGGCTCGACGCAGGGCATCGGTGCGGCGATCGCGGCCGGGCTGGCCCGTGCCGGGGCCCGGGTGGGGGTCAACGGCCGCACCCCGCAGCGGGTGGAGGACAGCGTCGCGCGACTGGCACAGGAGGTGGCCGCGGCCGACTTGGTGCCGATCGCCGCTGACGTCACGACCGAGGAGGGCGCACATCTGACGCTGGAACAGTTGCCGCAGGTGGACATCCTCGTCAACAACCTCGGGATCTTCGGCGCCGAGGAGCCGCTGGAGATCACGGATGAGGAGTGGCGGCGCTACTTCGAGGTGAACGTGCTGGCCGCGGTGCGGCTGACCCGCCAGTATCTGCCGGGCATGATGCAACGGGGGTGGGGGCGTGTCCAGTACATCGCCAGCGAGTCGGCGGTCGTCATCCCCGCGGAGATGATCCACTACGGCATGTCCAAGACGGCGCTGCTCGCCGTGGGCCGGGGGTTCGCCAAGCGGGCCGCCGGCTCGGGCGTCACGGTGAACTCCGTGATCGCGGGTCCCACCCACACCGGAGGCGTCGAGGACTTCGTCCGCGAACTCGTCGGCGGCGAGCTGCCCTGGGAAGAGGCGGAGCGGGTCTTCATGCGCAAGCACCGGCCGCAGTCACTGCTGCAGCGGCTGATCGAACCGGAGGAGATCGCCCACATGGTCGTCTACCTCAGCTCCGACCAGGCCTCGGCCACCACCGGAGGCGCACTGCGGGTGGACGGCGGATGCGTCGACTCCATCCTTCCCTGACCCATTCCATGCGGCCGCAGGGCCGATGGCGTTGCGGCGGCGGTGGTGACGCGCACATCGCCGTTATTTGATTGAACGATCCACAAAAGCTACAGTGGGGTCATGGCACGTAATCGGGAGTTCGACGTCGACGAGGCGGTCGACCGTGCGATGGATCTGTTCTGGCGCCGCGGCTATGCCGCGACGTCGTTGCAGGATCTGCTCGGGGAACTGTCGATCGGCAGCGGGAGCCTGTACGCGGCGTTCGGCTCGAAGGACAAGCTCTATGCCCGCGCGCTGGAGCGCTACTGCTCGCTGCAAGCGGGCGGCATCGCGGAGCGTCTGGAGGGCGCCACCGAAGTGAGGTCCGCTGTGCGCGAGGTGCTGGTGGAGATGGCCGAGGCCGATCTCGCCGACCCCGAGCGCGGATGCCTGGTGGTCAACTCCGCCACGGAGCGCGGGGGTGATCCGGCCACGGTGGACCGGGTCGCGGCCGCCATGCGGGTACTCGAATCGGCTCTTGCCGGCGCTCTGGAGAGGGCGAAGGCCCGGGGTGAGCTGTCGCCCGACAAGAACCCGGTGGAGCTCGCCCGCTTCTTGACCACCTTCGTCCAGGGCCTACGGGTGGTCGGTCAGGCCCAGTTGGGCCGGGCGTTCGTCGAGGACGCCGTGTCGACGGCCCTGCGCGCCCTGGACTGATCGACGCCAGGTCCGGCCGGGCGTGGCGACCCTTCGGCGGCGCCGCGACACGGTCTTGCGCACCCTCATTATGTATCAATCAATCCAGAAAAGAGCATCATCATGGAACTGCACCTCAAGAACAAGGTCGCCATCGTCACCGGGGCCAGCAAGGGCATCGGTCTGGCCATCGTCGAGGCGCTGAGCCGCGAGGGCGCCCATGTAGTGGCCGGCAGCCGGAGCTCGACGCCCGAGCTCGACGCCCTCCGGGACAAGTACGACGTCACCGTCGTGCCCGTCGACCTCTCCACGGCGGACGGAGCGGACAGCCTCGTCGAACGGGCGGTGGACCGGCACGGCAGGCTCGACATCCTGGTCAACAACCTGGGCGCGGGCAGCCCTCGCACCAGCTTCCTCGAGCTGGACGACTCCGAGTGGCAGCGCATCTTCGACCTCACCTTCTTCAGCGCCGTACGCGCCGGACGCGCGGCCCTGCCCCATCTGCTGAAGTCGGAGGGCGCCGCCATCGTCAACATCAGCTCCATCAACGCCCGGCTGCCCTTCCCCATGGTCGTGGACTACTCCGCGGCCAAGGCGGCACTGACCAGCCTGACCAAGTCGCTCTCGGAGGAGTTCGCACCGCGCGGCGTACGGGTCAACGCGATCGCCCCCGGCCCTGTCCGCACCCCCTTTTGGACCGCGCCCGGCGGCTTCGCGGACGTCACCGCGGCGGCCGCCGGCACCACCGCGCAGGAGGCCATCGACGTGGTCGTGCCGCAGAGCATGGGCATCTCGACCGGACGGGTCACCGAGCCCCACGAGGTCGCCGACTTGGCGCTCTTCCTCGCCTCGCCGGTCGCAGGCAACATCACCGGTGCCGAATTCGTCATCGACGGCGGTCAGATCAAGACCACCTGAAGTCGGCCTCGCATACCCGGACCGTTCGCTGACTTGCGACTTGTGCCTCTGAAGCCGCCCGGCCGATGGAAGCCGCGTGGTGCTCGATGGCCTGGTGACCGGTCCGGTGCTTGGTGACCGGACCGGCTCGGCGTCGTGCCCGAAGGTCGTTGCCGTTGCCCGACAAGCCGCTGAGCACGGTGCCGTCCTGGGATCGGAATACCGGCCGCGGGCTGGGACACCGCCGTGGAGCCGAACCCCCTTCAGGCGATCGTGCCGTGCGGCATGACGGCGGGGGTGGGGGCGGGGCGCGGCTTCGGCGCGACGACGGGCGAGAAACCCTTGAACCGGTCGTCGAAGTCGATGCTCATGCTGAACCGGTCGACGGGGCCGGCGAGTTCGGCGGTCTCAGCTTCGAGTTGCGTCCTGTCGGCCGCATCGCGGGCGAGGAGCCAGGGGGAGAACGTCTCGACGTCGATGACGTTCCGTACGAGGTCGAACCTGTAGAGGCGGATCATGCCGGCGCCGCCGTAGTACCGGTCCTGGTAGTTGGTGATGTGGAGGTGGACGTCGTTGTCGGCGTCGTTGGTCAGGACGGTGCGCCCGGGCGGCCGGAAGTGCCCGCCCAGCCCGAGGAAGATCTGGTCGTTGCCGCTGATGAGGCCGTCCCACAGACGCCGGCCGTTGTCGGAGAGATGGGCCCCGCCGTCGCCCGCCGCCCAGACCAGGTTGTGGGTGGTGAGGATCGCGGGCAGCGTGGGATGGGCGTCGAGCACGCCCTGGGCCCAGCGCAGGCCGGAGTCGGAGACCCGCCAGTCCAGGGCGAGGATCAACCACCGGCGGCCGCCCGCGGTCAGCACGTGGTAGCTGTTGTAGCCGTCCGGCGACGCCCCGCCGAAGGTGGGCATCGAGGCGAAGCGGTGGGGGCCGAAGGCGTGAAGATACGGACTGTCCCCGCGCTGGTCGTCACCGGAGCCGATGTCGTGATTGCCGGCCAGGACGCTGTAGGGGAGTTTGCCGTCGAGGGCATCGAAGGTGCCGGCGGCGAGCGTGATCTCCTCGCGCGACCCGTGCTCGGTGATGTCGCCGAGATGTGCCATGAAGGCGATGCCGGCCTCCTCGCGCTGGGACACCAGGTATCTGAAGGTTGCCCTGACAGGTTCCGGGTCGGCGCCGTCGGCGTCGAACAGACGCTGGGTGTCCGGCAGAACCGCGAGGGTGAAGCGAGGTGAAGAGGGGTCGTACCGGCTTTCCGCCGCAGCCGGCGTGGCAGCGTGAACGGGGGCGGTGCTCGTGACAAGGGCACCATCGGCCGCGCCGACGACGGGTCTGGTCACCGCGGCCTGCAACAGCGGCTGTCTGTCAGGGCGGTTGGAGTCCGCTGCGCTCATGTCTGCTCCTGAGCATTTTGTGAGGGACCAGTGGTTTGCACTGTCATGAAGGGCCTTGACCGCTTCGAGACGGTGAGCTGAACGGCGCCCAACGCGCCGATAGCGGTACGCGAAGGGCCCTTGGACCGGTGGGCCGACTCCGCCAGGCTCGGTGCGCCGGCGGTGGCCGATACCGGCCGGGTGTCGGGCGACGTCACAGTCCCGTGCCGACCTGCACCGCCCGCTGCCCTCCTGGCCCGCGGCGACCAGCCACGTCGATCGATCGCCCCGGCAACCAGCTACGGCGGACAACCGCCCCGGCGATCAGCCACGTCGGACAAGCGCTCTGGCGGCCAGCCGCGTCGGGAAAGGGTCCTTGCGATGCCGGGCCGGACCCGACCGCGTCAGGAGCTCCAACGCGTCATGGCATGTTCGGGTCAAGTCTGTCAAACTTCCGGATGCCGTCGTCCCAACCCCAGTGGGCGACGGCGGAAATCTCACCAGCGATCTCGCAAGCGATGCGCGCAATCCGCGGCCGCCCACGGCGCACCCAAGCCCCCTGGGCGGCCTCCGAGCAAGCCGGAAACCCGGCCGCTTCAAAGGAGTTTCGTGTGAGACGAACCCCCCACAAGACCCTCGCGGTGAGCGCACTTGCCGCCGTCGCGTCGGTCGCCTTCGCGCTTCCCGCCACGCCGGCGGCAGCCGCGCAGCCCACGATCGGCACTCGGGCCGCCGACTGCAGCCCGGCACAGGTGGTCGGCAACGGCGGCTTCGAGAGCGGGACTTCGCCCTGGAGCCAGTCGTCGGCCGGCGTGATCACCAATCGTGCCGGTCAGGCCGCCCACGGCGGCACCAGCTTCGCCTGGCTGGACGGGGTCGGTGGCACACACACCGACACCCTCGCCCAGTCCGTCACGATCCCGGCCGGGTGCAGCAGCGCCACTCTCACTTTCTGGCTGCACATCGACACCGCCGAGACGACCTCCTCCGTCGCCTACGACAAGCTGACGGCGAAGATCGGCACCACCACGCTGGCGACGTACTCGAACCTCGACAAGAACACCGGTTATGTGCAGAAGTCGTTCGACGTGTCGGCGTTCGCGGGCCAGACCGTGAGCCTCGCCTTCACCGGTACCGAGGACTCCAGCCTGCAGACGAGCTTCGTCGTCGATGATGTCGCACTCAACACCTCCGGCGGCACGACCCCGCCGACGGACTCCACGCGCACCCCCGCGGCGCCCTCGTACACGGTCAGCCTCAGCGGCAACAGCACCGGCACCGTCTGGACCGGCCACGAGAGCGCGACCTTCACCAACGTCTCCTCCACCGCTCTGAGCGAGGTGTACCTGAGGCTCTGGGACAACTACCACGGCACCTGCTCCGCCATGCCGATCTCGGTCAGCAACGTCACCGGCGGCACCGCGGGCGCCCTGTCCGTCAACTGCACAGCTCTCAAGGTCGATCTGCCCAGTCCACTGGCTCAGGGGCAGACCGCCACGATCGGCTTCGACCTGGGCATCACCGTCCCCAGCGGCGCCGACCGGTTCGGGTACGACGGGGCCTTCAGCTTCATCGGCAATGCGCTGCCCGTTCTCGCGGTCAGGGACGCGGCGGGCTGGCACCTCGACCCGTACACCAACAACGGCGAGTCGTTCTACTCGCTGGCCGCCGATTTCAAGGTGACCCTCGACCACCCCAGCACCCTGCTGGTACCCGCCACCGGCACGTCGAGCGACACTCCCGGCTCCAGCGGCCGTACGATCACCACTGCCACCGCCGCGAAGGTCCGTGACTTCGCCTGGGCCGCAGGCCCCTTCAGCAAGATCTCGGGCACGTCGACCGCCGGGGTCCCGGTGAACGTCTACTCCGTCTCGGGCATCAGCTCCTCCAGCGCGCAATCGATGCTCACCACCGCGAAGTCCGCCGTGGACGCCCATGCGACACGCTTCGGCGCCTACCCGTACGGCGAGTTGGACGCGGTGATCGACAACAACTTCTGGTTCGGCGGGATGGAGTACCCCGGGTTCGTCCTCGATCTGGTCAGCACCACGGCGCTCACGCACGAGATCGGTCACCAGTGGTGGTACGGCATCGTCGGCGACGACGAGTACAACAGCCCCTGGCTCGATGAGGTGTTCACCGACTACGCCACGGATCTGGCACTGAACAAGACCGGCGCCAACTGCTGGAACAGCGTCTCCTGGGCTTCCTCGGCGGAAAAGATCACCAACTCGATGGCCTACTGGGACGCCCACTCCTCTCGGTACTCCACCGTCGTCTACGGCTACGGAAAGTGCGCCCTGCACGATCTGCGGCGCGTCCTCGGTGACACTGCCATGGCCAAGCTGCTGAAGGACTATGCGACGGCGCACTGGTACGGCGTTTCGACCACGGCCGAGTTCAAGGCAGCCGCGCAGGCCGCCACGACCACGGACCTGACCTCGTTCTGGACCACGCACCGCATCGAAGGCTGACCGGACATCGGTTCGCCGCGGCGGGCGCCTCCCGGCGCGGCGAACCGATGCCGTCCGACAAGTCGCGGCCCCCGCCGTCACGGTCGGATACGAAGCTTTTGCGATTTCGCGGGGATCCCTCGAACCGCCTTCCACCTGCGCATTGTCCATTTTGTCTGCATCCTGGGTCTGCCCGTCACAGCATGTTCACCAGGCTGCACCTCCTAGGCGTTCTACGCGCGTGGTGTCATTCCCGCGCTCGCCACCCCCCACGGGTGCGTCAACTCGACTAGGAGACAGGCATGTTGTGGAAGGTCCTCGGCCGCGCAGGTGTCGCCCTGACGGCAGGTGCCGCAGTGCTCGCCACCGCCGTCCCCGCGAACGCCGCCACGTACTCCGCGTTCGCCTTCTCGCAGAGCGGCGGCCAGCCCACCATCTACGACTTCATCAACTCGGCGACCACCTCGCTCGACATGACGATGTACGAGCTGGAGGACACCACGGCTGTCAACGATCTGATAGCCGAGAAGAAGAAGGGGGTCACCGTTCAGGTCGTACTGGACCGCCAGCACCAGACCGCCAACAACTCGGCCTACAACGCCCTGAAGAACGCGGGCGTGGGAGTGGTGTGGTCTCCCTCCGCCTTCGTCTACACCCACCAGAAGACCATCACCGTCGACGGCGTCAAGTCACTGATCATGACAGGCAACCTGACCTCCCAGTACTACACGACCAGCCGTGACTACGGCGTGTTCGACGACGACACCCGTGACGTCGCGTCGATCGAGAAGGTCTTCAACGCGGACTACGCCGGCAGCTCGATCACGCCGACCGACGGCGACCATCTGCTCTGGTCGCCAACCGACTCCCGCAACCGCCTGCTGTCCCTGATCAACGGCGCCACCGCGAAGCTGGACATCGAGGAACTGGAGCTCGGTGACAGCGCGGTCGTCAACGCCATCGTGGCGCGGGCGAAGGCGGGCGTTGCCGTGCGAGTGGTCCTGGAGAGCCCGTCCAGCTACTCCAGCCAGGTGTCCGCGATCAAGGCGGCGGGCGGCACCGTCGTCGGATACTCCGACCCCAACGGCTTCTACATCCACGCCAAGGCGATGGTCGCCGACTACGGCCTGTCCACCCAGAAGGTGGAGGCGGGTTCCATGAACATCAGCAGCAACTCGCTGGACAACAACCGCGAGTTGGGCCTGATCCTGACGGGCACCGGGGTGGCCGAGTCCGTGGCCACCACCGTTGAGACCACCTTCGGCAGTGACTTCGCGGGTGGCACCCGGGCGTGACCCCGAACGGTCGGCCCGGCCTCGATCCCGCGGCACCCGCCTGCCGTCGGGCTCGGGGCCGGGCCTTCACCCGCGGGTGCGCTCGCGAGGGAACCCTGGGCTGTCCCGACGAGCTACGGCAAACTCGCCGTCCGCTGTCGAGGCGACCGTGCTGGGCACAGCCCTGAGGGCTGTGCCCAACTGCGAACCGACATCCTGACGACCGCCCGAACGGCACGCCTCACGTCCGGCCAGGCGATAGAGTCCGAATGTGCGTTGATCTTCCGGGCGGCGGCCATGCGCAGCCGCAGACGGTGCAGGGCGCCTCCCTCAACAGGAGCCGCCCCAGCAGGCGTACCCGTCACCACCCCCACCGGAGATCTACATCATGACTGCTCAGCAGCCCCTCACCTACGAGACGTTCGTTGAACTCGCCGTCGCTGATCCAGCTGTCGTCGGCCTCGTCCTCAAAGGCTCCCAAGCCCATGAGGACATGATCACCCGGCACTCCGATCACGACCTGTATGTGGTCCTCGCCGACGACGCAACAACAGATCTCACCCGGTTCGCGGGCCACCGCACCCCCGAAATCGACCTCGTCATCGTCTCGCTCGCCCAGTTCCGTGCAGCTGGAATGCCCGGTTTCGAGCGCTACGCCCTCGCCCGTGCCCGGATCGTGCTCGACCGGCTCGACGGGGGTATCGCCAAGATCCTGGCCGACAAAGCGAGTCTTCGCGCCGATGAGGGGCGCGAAGACTCCCGTTACTGGCTCGACGCCTATGCCAACTCTCTCTACCGCTCCGTCAAGAACCACCGAGACGGCCATGCACTCGCCGCCCGCCTCGACGCCGCGGACGCCATTCGGTTTCTGCTGGAGCTGCTCTTCGCTCTGGACCATCGCCCCCGGCCCTACAACAAGTACCTGGAGTGGGAGCTCGCCCGATACCCCTTGCCGGGCTGGGACACCGACATGCTGCTCCGTGCTGCGGACCGCATCACGGCAACCGGCGACGTATCCCTACAGCGGCATCTCTTCACCCTGGTCGAGGCAGCGGCCCGACAAGCCGGACACGGCGAGGTGCTGGACGCATGGGGCGAGGACCTCGACCTTATGCGACCGCAATAGCGCCCTCAGCCCAGCCCCCGTCGGCGGTGTGACAGCCGGTAGGGATCCGAGACGGCGGGTTGTCGCGCAGTAATCGCGGTGCGGCGCGAGCACGCGTGCCGCAGACTTCCTGGGTGATCGTTCTGCAGCCTGTCCTGGAGATCCACGCCTCCGACGGCTTCACCCTCTGGCCTGTCACCGAGTCCGAGCTGTACGGCTTTCTGCCGCTCAGCGGCGCACTCGATCCTGCCGAGGTCGCCACAGCGGTGATGCGCATCGCCGACTACAACGACATCCATCCCGAGACCGACGGTCGCCCACCGCGTCCCGCCGACCCACTCGGGGGCTTCCTGCACGGACTGCTGACCATGGACGACCTTGTCGCACCCGGCGGTCTGCGGATTTCGGACTCCGCAACCGGCACCACGCTGCTGCCGGGCTGCTGCAACGGGCTGGACGAGAGGCGTGACTGGCTTGAGGTCGTCGACGGCAAGGGCTGGGCCTCCTTCGGACACGATCCCTCTCCGCTCGCTGAACGGCAGGGCGATGTCGTCGGATTGACCGTCGACGCCGAGCAGCACAACAGCCCGGCGATCGAGCTACCCGTCGCGGACCTGCGTCGCCTGCTCGCCGGCGCAGAGCGCGACCTGCTCGACTTCCTCCACCTAGCCGCCGCCTGGGCGGCTCGGCACCTGCCCGATTACGCCACGCCTGTCACCTCCGCCCTCGGCCGTGCTCTGGACCTGCCCGCACCGGTGATACGGCCGACCCCGTAGAGGCCTACGTGTCGGGGCACTACCTCGGATTCGTCGGCAGCGGTCCGCAGGCTTGAGATGGCCAGTTGGATCTTTGCGGACTGCCCTTGGGGTCTTGGACAGTGCCATGACTTTGCCAACAGGCCATAGATGGCGAGCGGCCCGGCGTCAAGGAATTTCACTCGAAGGAGTGTGAAGGGGAAGTCGGGGTATTGCGAAGCCCATGGCAGTTGGGCGTAGCGTCCTATGCCACCGGCAGATAGCCGGGACTGCTGACAGGCCGGGCGGGGAGAGGGTGGCGCTGGATGAAGGCGGTTGACGACTGGGCCGAACGCGGGGCGTGCCGGGGATTGAACCCGGAGGAGTTGTTCGTCGAGGCTTCGGCTCAGCATCGGGTCAAAGCGGTGTGTGCGGGCTGCGCGGTGCGGACGGAGTGTCTGGCATTCGCCCTGGACCAGCGGATCGAGCACGGCGTATGGGGAGGGATGACCGAACGGGAGCGACGGTCGCTTCTGCGTCGTCGTCCGACGGTCACGTCCTGGAGGCGGTTGCTGGAGGCGGCGCGCACGGAGCACCAGAACCGTTCGCGAGGCGGCACGCCCACCGGCCGTCAGGTTTCTGCCTAATGATTTGACCGGGAAGGTCCGCCGGGCGCTCGCTCTCGTTCTCTGACGTCGCCCATGGACGACGTCAGAAGGCCTGCGATCATCATCCGCATGGCGTGCGACGTGTGTGGGAGCGAGTCGGCCCGGCACTGGCGGCTGCCCGCAACTCCGGTCGCAGGGGCGTGACGACCCGCCGGGGCGACTGTCCGGCGGAGACCACCTTCTGGCACTACGGCACGGTGCTGGCCAAGAACGAGACCGTCAACTGCAGCCAGGGTGCCGTGCACGAGGTGACGAAGACGACCGTGTGCACCGAACCAGGCGACTCCGGGGGCTCCTTCATCAGCTGCGATCCGGCTCGAGGAACGGCCCCGGTGCGGTCGCCTCAAAAGTCGAACGTGGCGTTCCTGAAGGCGATGACAATCACCACGAGGCCGAATACCCAGAGCCCGATCGCGCCGAGCATGGCGCCCGCGGCGGCAGGCACGCCGGTGCGACGGCCCAGCACCGTGGCGCCGGTCCAGCCGCACACGGCTCCGGCCGGCGGAGCGCCGCAGAGCAGCAGGGCGGCGTGCACCAGCGATTCCTTGGCCCGGTGATTGGCGACCCAGTCGGTGGTGCTCTTGAGCCGGAGCGCATCCTCGGCGGCCTACCAGAGCCAGCCGAACAGCGGCAGCAGGAGCACAGCGGTCACCACGAGGAAGGCGACAACGGTGCGGCGCGTCCGTCTGGCCGTCTCTGCGGAAAGATCCGTCATACGGAGCATCGTGCTGCGGCGTCGCCGCGCCGTGCCATCCGTATGCGTACTCAGTCGCGTAGCTCGTTCCGGCCGCAGAGCGGCCGACGCAGCCGTCAGTCGCGAACGTCGTCGTCCTCCACGGAGGGCATGAAGGCGCGCAACCAGCGCTCCGTCTGGGCGACATGGGCCTGTGCGGCGCCTGCGGCCGCGACGGGGTCGCGGTCGGCGATGGCATCGGCCAGGACGCGGTGGTCCTGGTCGCTCTTGCTGCGCAGCCGAGGGCCCTCGGGGAGCGTGAAGACCCGGTACTTGCCCGAGCGGGCGCGGAAGACCGACAGCAGGGACGCCAGGGTGGGATTGCCGCCGATCCGGGCGATCTCCGCGTGGAAGCGATGGTCGAGTTCCGCGGCCTCGGCGGGGTCGTCGGTGGCCTCCATCGCCTCGATGAGCGAGTAGAGCCCACGCACCGTCTCCGGCGTGCTGCGCGCGGCGGCCTGCGCCGCGACGTGAGCCTCCAGTACCCGCCGGATCTCGTAGACCTCCAGCAGGCCGGTCAGGGGGAGGAGCTCGAAGGTCAGCGCGAGACTGCCGATGACGTCCTCGGGCCGCAGCTGGGAGACGTACGTGCCCGATCCGTGGCGCGGCTCGATCACCCCCAGGGCGGCGAGCATCCGTACGGCTTCGCGCAGGGAACCTCGTGAGACGCCCAGCTCCTCACACAGCTCGCCCTCGGGCGGAATGCGCTCACCCGGGCCGAGACGCCCCGCCGCGATCATGTGCCGTAGCCCGTGGAACGCCTTCTCGACTGCGGACATCCCACTCCTCTCGCCGCTGTGTGGGCTGCGGCTCGCACCCCTGAGGGACTGCGACGTCGTCGCCGGAGCCCCTCGGCACTGTAGCGAGTCATCAGATGTCTTGGGCGGGTCAAGCAGGAGTCGTCCGATGAAGTTCCACTTCAGCCGCTTGCGTCCAGGGAAACGGCGATGACAGGATCCCCAGGTCGTCATACGTCTCTCTGGAAGAGTCCGGTGCACCGCATCGGACATTCCGGCTCGAAGGATCGGGAGTCAAGTGAGCGGGACCGAGGTCACCACCGCGCCGCACCCCCTGCTACTGGCCGACGGCAGGCCTGCCGCCGAGGCGTGGTCGCTGGACCCCGCCCTGAAGCACCTGAACCACGGTTCGTTCGGCGCGGTCCCCCTTGTGGCACAGGCACGGCAGCAGGAACTGCGCGCCGAGATGGAACGCTCACCCGTGGTCTGGTTCCCTGCGCAGCCGCAGCGGATCGCCGAGACCCGGTCCGAGCTCGCCGCCTTTCTCGGTGTGTCCGCCGACGATCTCGCGCTGGTGCCGAACGCGAGCGCCGGCGCCAGCGTCGTGTTCGCGGGACTCGAGCGGCGCCGTGGCGGGGAGATCGTCGTCACCGACCACGGCTACGGTGCCGTCACCATGGGCGCCGAGCGGCTGGCGCGCCGCTGGGGCGGCCGGGTCCGCACCGCCCGGGTGCCGCTGGACGTGGACGAGGAGCAGGCGTACGAGGCCGTGATCGCGGAGATCGGGGAGGCCACCGACCTCGTCGTCCTCGACCACATCACGTCGGCCACCGCCCGCCTGATGCCGGTGGACCGGATCGGCGAGGCGGCCCGGCAGCGGGGGATACCGCTGCTCGTGGACGGCGCGCACGCGCCCGGTCTGCTTGCCGCGCCCCTCGCCGGCGTCAGCTGTGACTTCTGGGTCGGCAACCTGCACAAATGGGGCTGCGCGCCGCGCGGCACCGCGGCGCTGATCGCCCGGGGGCCGCAGCACGACAGCCTCTACCCCCTGATCGACTCCTGGGGTGCCGCCGATCCCTACCCCGACCGCTTCGACCAGCAGGGCACCCTGGATGCCACCGCCTACCTGGCGGCACCGACAGCGCTGGACTTCATCGAGCGCACCTGGGGCTGGCAGGCCGCCCGCCAGTACATGGACGAGCTGGCCGACTACGCCGCACACGTGATCGGCACCGCGTTCGCCGACCTGACCGGGGTCGGCGGCACCGTCGACGTCGGTATGCCCGTCCCCGGCATGCGGCTGGTGCGGCTGCCGGACGGTCTGGGCACATCCCGTGTCGCGGCCGACGCGCTGCGTGACCGGGTGGCCGGAGAACTGGACGTGGAAGCCGCCTTCACCAGCTTCGACGGCATCGGATACATGCGGCTGTCCGCCCATGTCTACAACACCGCCGCGGACTACGAGTACTTCGCCGAGTCCTGTGTCCCCGTCCTCGGCCGGTGGGCTCGCGAGGCCCGCGAGCAGCACCGCACGGCGTAGCGGCGCGGCATCGCATCGGAGCGGGACCGGCTCGGGGCGCATGCGGGGGGAACAGCCCGGCTCCATTCCTCGGCGCGCGGCCGCGCTGGGGCCCCGACCGGGTCGGCCCGCTGTTCGCTGCGCCGTCGGGCCGGCTGCCCGACCGGGGTGTCGACGGGCTGCCGCCGGCCCCTTCGGCGGGCACGGCGCCGCCCCGCGTGCGCGATGACCGGTTACGGACTGTCCTCGGGCGACGTGGCCGAGGCCGGGAACTGGGTACGCGGTGTAAGAGCCGAACGAGGGAGCGACATGACGACGTACGTGATCACCGTGCCCGGCACCTTCACCGGCCCCATCGCACCCGGTACGAGAGCCGACCTGGTCCGGGCCCTGCGCCCGGCCGATCCGCACCACACCCAGAAGGGGAACGAGGAGGACCTCGACATCCTCACCGTGAACGAGGACAACACCTTCACCATGCGCCTCACCGTCGAGGCGGACAGCGGACCCCACGCCGAGCAGGACGCCCAGCACCTCGCGGGTTCCGCTCTGCGTGCCGCGGGGCTGGACGAAGCCAGCGCCCCCCTGGGGCCGTCGGTGATCACCGGCATCGACTCCGACATCTGAGAAGCCGCCGGTGTCGGCCCCAGACGGCGGGCCACCCGTGGATCCTTCATGCGCCGGTCGTGCGAGCCCGTGGCGCACGACCGGCGGGGTCACGGACGTCCTTGCTCTTTTCCTGCCGGTACGGGGGTGGCTGCCGGATGCGCTGAGGGCGGCGGCTCGGCGGCGCCCGTGGGCGGAGCCCAGGCGCAGGCCAGGGAACCACCGATCAGGCCGAAGAACAGGCCGAAGAACAGGCCCCCGAAATTCGCAACGGGAAGCGAGATGAGGGCGAGCAGCAGGGTCGCGATCCCGGCGAACACACGGACCTCCTGGTGGAACCAGAGAGAGATGCCCAAGGTCATGAGCAGGACTCCGATGACCAGGGACGCCGCCCCGGACGTGGTGGAGAGCGCCAGCGCGATGCCCTGCAGACTCAGGTGCGTGTAGGGGAAGTACATGATGGGCAGTCCCGCCGTGAGGGTGAACAGCCCTGCCCAGAAGGGCCGCTCGCCCCGCCACACCCAGAATCTGCGCCGGATGCCGGAGACGGTGGCGCGTAGTCCCGAGCCTGTTTCGAACGGATCAAAGAACACGTGTGCTCTCCGTGGTGGGGGGACGGACAGGACATGCGGTGAGCGGGCGCCGACGCGCGCATGTGCCCGTGCCGGGGCGGCACGGGGTCAGAAGCAGTTGTGGCTGCCTGGCTCGATCTGCACGTTGAGGCCGGGGATGTCGAGCGTGGCGGCCGATACCGCGACCGAGGTCACGCGTACGTTGGTGAGGTCGATGGAATCGGCCTGCTGGGCGAAGACGTTGGGGTCGAAGAACCGCGAGTTTCTGTCTCCCGGATTGATCGGCCCTTTCGTGACCGAGCCCGCCGCCACACCGATGTCGATGTTGTTGCTGTTCGCCTGATCGGCCGAGATCGAGGTCGCGTCGATGAACAGGTTCGTCGCCTCGACCCGGCTGCGGTCACCGCCGGTGAGCAAGAGGGTGTAGGTACCCAGTACCGGGACCGGGAGATTCACGGACAGGCACAGCCGGCTGATGTTCGCTTGCCGGAACCCCAGGACCACGACCGGCACGAGCGTGCCCTTCCTGGCCACGTCGACCATGGGATAGAGGGCCAGGCCACGGGCGTTGAGCTTGTTCGCGGCGACCTGGAAACGCTGGCCCGAGATGAAGAACGACGCGGCCAGCGCTCCTTGTGCCATACCGATGCACAGTGCCGCCGCGGCGGCGACGCCCGTGACGAGAAACGCGGCGAAGCGCCTCCAGCAAGTCCGGCCGGAGCGATGCAGCATTACGCCTCCTCCGTCGCGCAGGTGGCTCCACCCGTACCGGACAAATGCGGGCGAGGTGCTGGTGCCGTCACGGAGTCTAGACTTCCGGGCACGATGGCCGACGGCACGTCAGGTCGGCCGGCCGAGTGATATGCACGCTCGGCGCCGGTTACGACTGCCCCGGCGTCGACCGCGTTGAGCGGCAGAAACAGGTCCGCAGACACTCCGCGCCGGCGCAACACGGCCTTGACCGGCAGTCATCTTGCGCGGGGGATCGGCGCGGACAGGCGTCTGGCCGTCCGTCTCGCCCGGTCCACATGGGTCCGGGGCATCCACATCACCCACGCCGGGGGAGCCGGTGTCGGGATGTGGTCACACGGGCAGCAGCCGAGAGATCAGCGCACTGAGCTGCCGGGCGTTGCGGCACTCGTACATCTCGACGAGCGCGGCGTAGTCGGGCGCGGCGGAGTCGCCCGTGCCCCACTGGGAACGTGCCTCGGGGTTCAGCCAGTACACACGGCGGGCCCGTTCGGAGATGTGCCGAACCGCCGGCAGATTCGGGTCACTCATGTTCGTACGAGCGTCACCGAGGACGAACACGGTCGTACGGGAACCGACCGCGTCGGCGTATCGCTCCGTGAACTCGCCGAACGCGACACCGTAGTCGCTGCTGCCGTGCCATCCCGTCACCGCCGCCTGCGACAGGATTCCGGCACTGAGGTGGCCGGGATCCGCCGCGCCGCGCACCAGAAGCCCCGTGACCTCGTCGACGCGGTTGACGAAGGCGAAGACCCGGACCTTGCTGAACTGGTCGTGCAACGCCTGCACCAAGAGCATCGTGAAGTCGGAGAATCCCGACACCGAACCCGACACATCGCACAGCAGCACCAGTTCGGGCCGGACGGGGCGGCGCCGGCGCAGTACGGGATGCATCGGGACGCCGCCCGTCGACAGTGAGGCACGCAGGGTGCGCCGCAGATCGATGGTGCCCCGGGCGGCACGACGACGGCGGGCCGCGAGCCGGGTGGCCAGCTTGCGAGCGAGTGGCTGAACCACCCTGCGCAGCTCGGCGAGCTGATCCCGTCCGGCGAAGAGGAAGTCGACCCGGTCGGGGGTCGGGGCGACCGCGCGCCGGGCGATCTCGTCCCTGCCGCGGCGCTCGGCGACCCGGCGCCGCGCCTCGGCGGCGACCTGAGCGCGGAAGACCTCGATGCGCCTGCGGATCTCGTCCTCCAGCAGCCGGTCGGTGAACCCCGACGCCCCGGACTGCGCCCTGACGGCGTCCCGGACGCGAGCCAGCAGCGTCTGCGGGCGCAGCCGGTCGAGCGTCTGGTACGACGACCAGCCGTCCGAGCCCGGTGAGGCGCCGTAACCACCGAAGCCGCTCACCGCCTCGGTCGCCAACCGTGCCGTCATCGCCTCGTCGCCGGCCGCGAGGGCGGCGGCGAGCCGTTCCCGCAGTGCTTCCCGGTCCGGGGTCGCGTCTGCGCCCGGTGTCCCGACACGGCTGGGAAAGTACACGTCGAAGACCGGATCGAAGACGCGGCGCTGCGTCTCCCCGTGCAGCAGTGTGGCGGCCAGTCCCTCACGCAGCAGCTCGCGGTCCGTCAGGCCGAGTGCCTCCAGAGCCCGCGCGGCGTCCACGGTCTCGCCGGTGCCGATCCGCAGGCCGTGCGAGCGGAGCGCGCCGACGAGCCCCGCCAGCCGCTCCGCCACCCCCACGTCCGGGGAGTTCACACGGCGTCCAGGTCGAGCTTGGCGGCCGCCTTGAGTACGTCGTCCTGGTGCTTGAGCAGCACTCCGAGGCTGTCACGTACGACGGTCTCGTCGAGAGTGTCCGCCCCGAGTGCCAGCAGGGTGCGCGCCCAGTCGATGGTCTCGGCGACCGACGGGACCTTCCGCAGATCCATCGCACGCAGCGCCCCCACGACGCGCACCACGGACTCCGTCAGGGCCTGGTCGAGGCCCGGCACCTTCAGCCGGACGATGCTGCGCTCCAATTCCTCCTCGGGAAAGCCGATGTGGAGGAAGAGGCAGCGGCGGCGCAGCGCTTCCGACAACTCGCGGCTCGCGTTCGAGGTGAGCACGACGAACGGACGGCTCGTGGCGGTGATCGTCCCCAGTTCCGGGACGGTGATCTGGAAGTCGCTGAGCACTTCGAGCAGCAGACCCTCCACCTCGACGTCGGCCTTGTCGGTCTCGTCGATCAGCAGGACCTTCGGCCCGTCGCCCCGGATCGCGGTCAGCAGGGGACGCGCCAGCAGGAACTCCTCGCTGAAGATGTCCGTACGCGTCTCGTCCCAGGTCTCGTCACGGCCCGCGCTGATGCGCAGCAGTTGCTTGGCGTGGTTCCACTCGTACAGCGCCCGTGATTCGTCGACGCCTTCGTAGCACTGCAACCGGACCAGCCGGGCCCCGGCGACCTGGGCGACGGCCTTGGCGAGTTCCGTCTTGCCGACCCCCGCCGGGCCCTCCACCAGCAGCGGCTTGCCGAGCCGGTCGGCCAGGAAGACCGTCGTGGCGACCGCGGGGGAGGCCAGATACCCGGTCTCGGCGAGGCGCGCGGATACGTCGTCGACGGATGTGAACAACAACGTGGCCTCCAGCCGGGACGACGCATCTGACGCACTCACTATCTAAGCGCTTGCTCATGCGTTCTGTCACGTGTGACGCAGCCCACGCCATGCCGGACTACGGCCACTCGGCCGGCAGCCGAAGAGGGCGGTGCCCTGGTGGAGGTCCAGGGCACCGCCCTCTCGGGCGACGAGGTGAGGTCAGACCTCGCCGCGCCAGGCGCCGGTTTCCACGCCGCCGCGCTGCTCGATGAAGTTCTTGAACCGCTTGAGGTCTCCCGTGACCCGCCGGTTCACGACGCCGAGCTTGTCGCCCACGGACTCGGCCAGGCCCTCGGGCTCGTAGGCCATCTGCAGCATGACCTTGGTGCGGTCCGCGGCCAGGCGGTGGAAGGTGACGACGCCGGCCTGCTTGGCCTCGCCGTCCACGGTGGTCCAGGCGACCCGCTCGTCGGGGATCTGCTCGGTGATCTCCGCGTCGAACTCCCGCTGCACACCGCCGATCTTCGTCACCCAGTGGGTGAGAGTGTCGCTGCGCTGCTCGATGCGCTCCACGCCGTCCATGAACGCGGGGAAGGTCTCGAACTGGGTCCACTGGTTGTACGCCGTGCGGACCGGGACATTGACCTCGATGGACTCCTCGACCTGCGACATGCCGAAGCCCCCTTTTCATGGTGTCGATGGTTTGACGCCCGGCTCGGTGCCGGACCGTGTGCCACGGAAACGCTCACTCGCGGGCCACTGCCCGACCCGGTGAGCCGATCGCCGGTGGCGGGCCCGGGGGAGCGGGTCCTTGCCGCACCGGTTCCAGGGCGCTTCGACAGCGGGTATCCCGGGGTCGGCAACCCATGCCCGACGCCATCCCGGCGTCTGCCGCGGAGCTCAGATCTCGCCCAGGCGGCGCAGGTCCTCCTCGTCCCAGTTCCTGGTGTCGCGCGGTTGGGTGTACGGCTCCGCCTCCGAGGGGAGGCCGCCGGCGATCGCCCGCTGCCGTACGGTCTCCGCGTCGAACTCCAGACCCAGCAGGACGGCCAGGTTGCTGATCCACAGCCAAACGAGGAAGACGATGACTCCGGCCATGGTGCCGTACGTCTTGTTGTACGAGGCGAAGTTGGCGACGTACAGCGCGAAACCGGCGGACGCGGCCAGCCAGATCAGCAGGGCCAGGACACTGCCCGGCGTGACCCACCGGAAGCCCTTGACCTTGGCGTTGGGGCTCGCCCAGTAGAGGATGGCGATCATCACGGTGACGAGAATGACCAGGACGGGCCACTTGGCGACCGACCACACCGTCAGCGCGGTGTCCCCGATACCGAGCGCGGCTCCCGCCTGACGCGCGATGCCGCCGGTGAAGACGACGATCAACGCGCTGACGACAGCCAGCACCATCAGCACGATCGTCACGCCCACGCGCACCGGCAGGATCTTCCACACCGGTCGGCCCTCCGGCATGTCGTAGACGGCGTTCGCCGAGCGGATGAAGGCGGCGACATAACCGGAGGCCGACCAGACGGCCAGCACAAGACCGACGATCGCCATGAGGGAGCCGGTACCCGCATGGCTCTGCAGCTGTTCCACGGACCGGGTGATGATGTCCCTGGCCGATCCCGGAGCGAGATGGCGCAGGTTCGCCAGTACCTTGTCGGTCGCCGACTTGTCGGCGATGCCCAGGAGCGAGACCAGCACCAGCAGCGCCGGGAACAGCGACAGCACCCCGTAGTACGTCAGCCCGGCGGCCCGGTCGGTGAGTTCGTCGTCCTTGAACTCCCGCAAGCTCCCCGTCAGCACCTTGCCCCACGCCCGCTTGGGCAGCTTCGTCGGACGGTCGGGCGCCGACTCCTCGACCTCCGGCCCCGGCCCGGCCTCTTCCGGGTCCGGCACACCACGGGCCGGTGCCTGCTCGTCACTGTGATGGGCTTTTCGCCCTGGAACATGCATCTTCGCCATGGCCGCCGGGTATCCCCGGACCACGGCCTTACGCTCAGGCTCGCCCATGAGTGCCGACGCCGGCGCCGCCGGCCGGGATGCGCGATACGCAAACGGTGGGCGGATGAGCGGCGGTGGAACGCCTACCCCGAAGCGCCGCCGCCACTGCCAGGACCGATGGAAGGTGTGGCGTCGCGCTTGGCGTGTGCGACCGGGAGTTGCAGCTCCGCCCATACCGTCTTGCCCGTGCCGGTGTAGCGGGTGCCCCAGCGCTGGGCCACCTGCGCGACCAGGAACAGACCTCGCCCCCCTTCGTCGGTGACGTGTGAACGTCGCATATGAGGAGCCGTGTTGCTGGTGTCCGACACCTCGCATATGAGGCTGCGATCCCGGATCAGGCGAAGGCCGATCGGCCCGGAGGCATGCCTGATGGCGTTGGTGACCAGTTCACTCACGATGAGCTCGGTGGTGAAGGCGAGGCGCTCCAGGCCCCACGCCGTCAGCTGACGGGCGGCCTTGCCGCGTACCTCGTGCACGGCCCGGGGGTCGGCCGGTACCTCCCAGGAGGTGAAGCGGTCGGAGGTGAGGATGTGCGTGCGGGCGATCAGAAAGGCGACGTCGTCATGCGGGTGGTCCGGTAGCAGGGTGCGGACCATCGTGTCGCAGATCTCCTCCAGCGGCCGATCAGGATGGGCCAGCGCGAAGCACAGCCGCTCGAAGCCGACGTCGACATCGCGGTCCGACGCCTCGATCAGGCCATCGGTGTAGAGCGCGATGACGCTCCCCTCCTCCACCTCGATCTCCGCCGACTCGAAGGGCAGGCCACCCAGCCCCAGTGGAGGTCCGGCGGGGATGTCCGGGAACTCGACGGGCTCACGCAGATGGGCGATGGCGGGGCTTGGATGTCCGGCGCGCGCCACGTTGAGCTTCCTCGAGATCGGGTCGTACACGGCGTAGACGCACGTCGCTCCGATCACCAGCGGACCGTCCGTGGCCGCTTCCGCCTCGTCCGCCAGGCGCAGAACGAGGTCGTCGACCTGGGCCAGGAGCTCGTCGGGCGGCAGATCCAGATCGGCGAGCGTCTGCACGGCCGCCCGGAGACGGCCCATGCTCGCCGCGGCATGGATGCCGTGGCCGATGACATCACCCACCACCAGCGCGACCCGTGCACCGGACAGGGGAATGACATCGAACCAGTCGCCTCCGACGCCGGCCTCGGCATCGGCCGGCAGATAGCGGTACGCGATCTCGACAGCGCTGGAGTCGGGCAGGTCGGGTGGCAGCAGGCTGGTCTGGAGAGTGAGCGCGACGTTGTGCTCGCGAGCGAACCGCCGGGCGTTGTCCACACACACCGCCGCCCGGGCCACCAACTCCTCGATGAGCAGCAGGTCGTCCTCGTCGAACGCGTTCGGGTTCTCCCAACGCAGCACGGTGACCACTCCCATGGTCACTCCCCGGGCCACGAGCGGGACCGACAGGTGCGAGTGCACGCCGAGTCGGCGCAGTGTCTCCAAGCGCAGCGGATCCTCGGTGAGCCACGATGTCGTGGGGGCCAGCACCGCGTCGAGGACCGACCGCCCGGCCTTCAGACAGCGCTGTTGAGGGGACCTCGGCGGGTACCTGGTCGGTTCCCCGATGGCCACGACCACTTCCGGTAGATCCTTGTGGATCGAGAGATGGGCCGCCCGCGTGAGGGTGCCCCCGGTCGCTGACCCCGTTGTGAGGTCCGCGGGGGCGAAGCCGCCCTGGAAGAGGTCGATCGCCACGAAATCGGCCAGCTGGGGCACCAGCACTTCAGCCAACTCGTTGACCGTACAGTCGAGATCCAGCGTGCTGCCGATGCGATGCCCCGCCTCGTTGATCAACGCGAGCCGCTCGCGCGCTCCGTCCCGCGCTGTGGCGGCAGCGGAGGTGGGGCGCGGAGGGAGCGTCTTCCCCTCCGGAGCCGTCGCCGGCAGTCCGAAGGTGGGCTTCACGGGCGCCGAGAGCAGCAACGGCGTGCCCTGCCCGCTTCGAGCCGGCGCCGTCTGCCCGGACTCCCCGGCAGACGTCGTCAGAGGGGGCGGGTGCGACCGCAGCAGGTCTTCCATGCCCTGCGGCACGCGGTCCTCCCCGTGGCCCGAGTGCTCGACATCGCCGACGATGCCTGCCGTCACCGCCCATTCCAGCAGGCGGCCCATCACCGTCTGCTCCTGCTCCCACTTGTGCGATGCGCTGATGTCGCAGGCAACGAACAGCCAGCTGGACCCCTCCCCGGTGCGCAGCGGGCATGCGCGCAGTGCGAGTTCGATCCGATGCCCCGCACAGTGACGTGCGGTGACCACGCTCTCCCAGCCGTCCCCGACCCGCCGCCCTTCGGCCAGTGCGGACGAGAGCGCTTCTTCGCTCGCCAGCAGCGACGTCACGGGCCGCCGAAGCACACCAGCCGCCGAATAGCCGAGCAAAGCCTGTGCCCTGCGGCTCCAGTACTGGATCAAGCCGTAGGCGTCCACCAGGGCGACGGCGGCGGAAGTGATGCCGAGCGGATCGCCCCGATGTTCGTGCGCCATGTCCGTAAAACCCATGCTGCACGACCGTTCATGGGCGGGGGTTTCCTCGGACCACCGTCTCATATCGACCCCGATGTGTCGCAGCACCCGGCTTCCCGCTCCCGCGTCTTGAGTGTCCTGATGTGTTCTCCGCGAGCCCTGCGACCGGCAGGTGCCATGCCTCCCGGGCGTGCGCCGCCGCCTTCCGGGCGGGATTGCGGGGCCGGCTGCTGTCGCCCTGCGGGTGTCCGAGGAGGACCATGGGAGATGAGCGGAAAAGGGAGACCCACCATGTCGAACCGAGCCTCGGAATACGATGCAGGGCTGTACTCCCGCACCCCCTCCCAGGCCGAGGGCGAGCGCGATGAACCATCCGAGCGCGCGGTCACGGAGCAGCACCCCGACGTCCCCAGGAGCGAACCGTCCCAGGCTGAGGGCGAGCGGGTGGACGACGTCGGGACGGCATGACCGTCGCTGACCGACACGGCCGTCGGCTCGTGGCACCAATACGAGTTCGCTTCGTGCCGGTGCGGGGAGAGACGTCCGCAACCGGGATATGACACTCGTTATAACGATGTACGCTGCCTCCTATAACGATCGTTATAGGAGGCAGCGGTGACCGTCATCACCGTGAACAGCGCCAAGGGGCGTCTGAGTCTGGAGCAGCGCCGGAAGCTGGCCGAGACGCTGACGGATGCGGTGCTGGTCCCCGAGGTAGGCCGGTTCGCCCAGCCGGCCCGGGTCGGCTTCCAGGTGCACTTCGTCGAGCGCGAGCACGACATGCTGGCCATCGGCGGCCGGCTCCTCACGGATGCCGAACAGGACCCCGACGTCATGCTGATCGACGTGGCGGTCATGGACGGCGACTGGCGCCAGGAGGTCAGGGCCGAGGTCATCGAGCGCACTCTGGCCGCCATGACCGAGGCCTGTGGCGTGGACGAGCCGTCGCCGGCGTGGTGGGTCAACTTCCGTGTGATCGACGAGGGCAGCTGGGGATCGCGTGGCGGCGTGCTGTCCCCTCTGTCCCTCCTCGAGAGCGGCGTTTTCACCGAGGAGAAGGCCAAGGCGATCCGCGTCGCACTCGGCGGCTGAGGGAAGAGCTGCCGGTCCCTCGGCCGTTCGGCCAGGGGCCGGGTGCGGGACGCGGTTCAGCTCGTGGTCGCCCTCGCGACGAGCGCCAGGAGCTGCTCGGAGGTGCGGTCGAGGGGCTGGGTGCTGCGCTTGGCGCGGCACATGGCCACGGTCCCCTCGACCGCCGCGACGATGAGCGTGGCGAGCTGGGCGGCGTGCTCGGCATCGGCGCCGTGTTCACGCAGGGAAGCGGCCAGCAGGGTCTCCCAGTCCTCGAAGACCTCGGCCGCGGCCGCCAGGGCGGGCGGGATCTCCTCGGTCGGGGGTTCCTCGATGGAGACGGCCAGGACGGGGCAGCCGGCGTGGAAGTCGGTGTCGACGACGATCTTGCGCCACAGTGCGAGGAACGCCTTGAGCCCGGCGGTGGGGCCCGCCTGGAGTTCCTTGCGCAGACTCCTGGCGATGGTTTCCCCGGTGTGGCGGATCGCCTCGGTGGCCAGTTGCTGCTTGCCTTCGGGGAAGTAGTGGTACGTGGAGCCGAGCGGAGCCTTGGCGTGTTTGGCCATCTCCCGGATGCTGGTGGCGCTCAGACCCCGTCGGCTGATCATGTCGGCGGCGCCCGCCACGATCCGCTCGCGGGCCTGCGGACTCGTTCTGGTCACGCGGGCACCCCCTCTGGCTATAACGACCGTCATAGTCTAGCGTGACGCCCGCCCATAACGACTGTCATAGAGCTTCGCGACGACGAGGAGTGAGCTGCCGTGCCGATGATCCGGCTGACCGCCCCGACCGGTTCACCGGGTTCCTCCGAGGATGCCCCGGCCTTCAGGCCGGGGAGGAATCGGACTCCTGCGGAGCAGGACGGGAAATAGGGGTTTCGCCTCCAGGGCGAAAGACCGTCCACCCGCGACGAGGTGAGCGAGCCCGTGGCGATCAAGAGGTCTCAACTGTCAGTCCTCCCGGGTAGGTTCGGATGCGTGACGACAGACGCGACCACGGAGGGGGCCGGGCATGCCCGGTACTCCTTCCGTGTGCGCCTGTCGGCTACCGCGCGGCGCGCACTTGAAGCGGAGTGGGACCGCTGCCGGTGGCTCTGGAATGAATGCGTGGCCAAGTCCAAGCAGGTCCACCAGCGAGCCAAGGAGTCCGGAGAGAAGCTGACGTGTGGTCCGGCGCAGTTGGACAGGATGCTGACTGAGGCGCGTCGGTTGACGCCGTGGCTGGCCGAGGGTGCCTCGGTGCCGCAGCAGCAGGTGATTCGGGACTTCGCCAAGTCGCGGGCGAAGGCGTTGAAGGACGTCAAGGACGGGCTTCCGGTGCACCGCCGGGCCGGGATGCCCCGCTTCAAGCGCAAGCGGGACAGCCGCCCGAGCCTCAACTACACGCGGCGGGGTTTCCGTCTGAAGGACGGTCGTCTGCACCTTGCGGGCCAGATCGTGGTGAGCGTGGTGTGGTCGCGGGCTCTTCCGGCCGACCCGTCGAGTGTGCGCGTGTACCAGGACACGCTCGGGCACTGGTATGTGTCCTTCGTCGCCCCCGCGCAGAGCGAACCGCTTGCCCTCACGGGGCGGGTGCTCGGGGTGGACTGGGGTGTGAAGGAGACGGCCACCACCACGGATGACGCCTACGATCTCCCGCATGCCGAGCACGGCAAGCGGGCCGCGCAGGGGCTCGCCCGCTACCAGCGGATGATGGCCCGGTGCCGGCGTCCGAAGGGCCGGCCCGCATCCGCGGGCTACCGGAAGGCGCAGGCACAGGCCGCGAAGCTGCACAAGAAGGTCGCGCGGCAGCGGGAGGACACCGGCCGCAAGTGGGCCAAGTCCGTGATGCGTGATCATGACGGGGTGGCGGTGGAGGATTTCCGCCCGAAGTTCCTCGCGAAAACCACGATGGCCCGCAAGGCGGCCGATGCCGCCATCGCCGCCACCAAACGCGCTCTGGTCGAGATGGGGCGCAAGCACGCACGGGACGTCCGCCTCGTGCACCCGGCGCACACCACGATGGACTGCGCGCAGTGCGGAGCGAGAACCAAGCACGCACTCCCTCTCTCGATGAGAACCTATGCCTGCACCGTGTGCGGAGCCGTCTCGCCCAGGGACAAGAACTCCGCCCGCGTGATGCTGGTCCGGGCAGGTTGGAACCCGGACGGTGCCGAGGGCGTAAGACCACCTGAGCCGCGGGCTCCGGTGGCGGCCTGAGCCGTGAATCCCCACGCAGCCCTGGAGGGTGGAGAATCCCCTCCCTTCAGGGAGGGGAGCCTTCAATGACCCACGAGGGCTGCAAGACCGTTCAGCGCGACCTCGCCGAGGTCCTGCTGCGCTGGGAGGGCGCGCCCGACACGCCCTTCTTCCGCGCCCAGGCGTGGAGCTACCTGATCGAACTGCCGGACGGTGCGCAGACCACCGCGCACGACGAGGAGCCGCGGTTCCTGGTGGACGTCACCGTGCCCGAGGGCGCCCTCTCCGAGCGCCGAAAGGCCGGGCTGGTCGAGACGCGACCCGGACCGTGCTGAAGGCCGCCGGACGGGCACCCGATGACGCGCTGCGCGTGTGGGTGCTGGTCCATGAGCACCCGGACGGCACATGGGGTGCCGGAGGCTCACCAGTTGGATTAGCGAAGCGTAGTGAGCCTGTGGCAGAGTGCTGCGCGCACGCCCGGCGCCCAGGCGACGTCGGGCACCCTCCTCGGTCGGGTCTTGCGGCCCGGTCGACCAGCGTCCGGAGGGACGTGCCACGCGGGCTGGCGGCTCCTGTCGTTCAGTACCAGGGCACGAAGGCGATTGGCTCCCAAGGCTGAGCAACGCTCAGGCTCACTAGGCCAATCAGAGACGCTCGGTCGTCCGCTACGCCGACCCGGTCGCCCTCGCCCAGCAGGACAAGGGGGACCGGGGCGATGCGTGAACCCTGTTCCGTGGAAGCGAGACGGCTCAAGCCGTTGAGGCCGGCTCGGGACAGCCGGCCGTGAAGGTGACGGGCAGGCGCTCGGGGCCGCGCAGGCCGCTGGGTCTCCACCGCAGGTCGCCCGGTGGCACGGCGAGAGCGAGCCGGGGAAGCCGGCGCAGGACGGTACCGATGGCGATCTGACCCTCCAACCGGGCCAGCGGCGCCCCCAGACAGTAGTGGATCCCGTGCCCGAACGCGAGATGTGCGTTGTCCCGGCGGGCGATGTCCAGGCGATCGGGGTCGGTGAACCGGCTTGGATCACGGTCGGCGATCGCGGAGGCGATCAGCACCGTCGCACCGCGCGGGATCGTCACGCCCCCGATCTCGACGTCCTCGCGCGCGAACCGTGCGATCCCCGGGTTGACCGGCCCGTCGTAGCGGAGGAACTCCTCGATCGCGTCCGGCAGCAGTGCCGGATCGTCGCGCAGTGTCCGCAACTGGTCGGGGTGGGCGAGCAGCACGGAGATGCCGCCCCCGATCAGATTGACGGTGGTGATGTATCCGGCGACCAGCAGCAGGAATGCCATGGCGACGAGTTCGTCCTCGTCCAGCCGCTGTTCCTCGTCCCGGGCGACGATCAGCGCACTGAGCAGGTCGTCTGCCGGCCGGGTTCGTTTGGCCCGCAGGAGGTCGGTCAGGTACGAGCGCATGCGCCGCCATGCCGCGTCCACGACGGCCGGGTCCGGCAGTTCGGTTCCCCGCCGGATCATGTCGTCGGTCCAGTGCTGGAAGTCGTGGCGGTCTGCGGCAGGGACGCCGAGCAGTTCGCTGATCACGGTGACGGGAAGCGGCAGGGCCAGGTCTGCGACGAGGTCCGCACGGCCGTTCGGTACGACTGCGTCGAGCAGACGGTCGGTGATCTCCTGGACCCGGGGCCTCAGCTCGGCCACCCTGCGCGCGGTGAACGCTTTCGAGACCAGGCGGCGTAGGCGGGTGTGGTCGGGCGGGTCGGCGCGGAGCATGTTGCGCAGAAAGGACTCGCGCTCCGTCGCGGGCAGCTGCTGCGTGAGCCGAGGGTCCGACGCGTCGCGGACGTCGCTGCTCAGTCGTGGGTCGGACAGGGCGGCCAGCGCGTCCTCGTAGCGCATGACCAGCCAGGCCTCGAGGCCGCCGGCGATGAGGGCGCGCTGGACCGGGCCGTCGTCGCGCAGTTGCCGGTAGACCGGGAAGGGGTCCGTGACGAAGGCCGGGTCGGAGTAGGGAAGCAGGACCGGCTGCTGACTCATGATGCCTCCGGAAACACGCCGCGAGTGCGCATGGCGAATCTGTCAGGCTTTGAGATTGTATGTGCCGGTTCGGTCTAATTCGGGATTTGGCCGGGTCGAGGCCGGAGACCGGTCGCCTGCGCGGCCGATGCCGGCCGCGGGCGGGTGACGTGGGGTGAGGACGGCAGGGATCGTGTCGCGGTCGGGATCCGCTCTCGCTACACCCGGTGCCGGAAGTCCTCCACCAGCGCGCGGTAGCGCTTGGCGTGCAGGGCCAGTTGCTCGTCACTGGTGCCACGGGCGTCGTGCAGGACGAGCGGCTCGGCATAGGCCAGGCCCATGCGGTGGGCGGTCTGCTCCAGCGGTCGCAGCAGTTCCTCCATGGGGAAGCGGTGGAAGCCGCCGGGCCGGTAGGCCTCCTCGATGCCGCCGGTCGAGGTGACGAGCTGGAGGGTCTTGCCCTGCAGGAGGGGGCCGGAGTCGTACGCGAAGTCACGCAGCATCACGTCGTCCAGCCACTGCTTGAGGAAGCCGGGGACCGAGTACCAGTGGAACGGGAACTGAAAGACGATCACGTCGTGCTCGCGCACCAGCCGCTGCTCGGCGGCCACGTCGATGACCCGGTCCGGATAGACGGCGTAGATGTCGTGCAGGGTGATGTGTTCCAGGTCGCGCACGGCCTCGGCGAGGGCGGAGTTGATCCGCGACCGGTCCAGGGCCGGGTGGGCGAGCAGAACGAGGGTGCGGGTTGTCACGGAGCTTCTTTCCAGACAGACAGGTCTGTCTCCTTGGGGGCTGAGAATCCCCCGACCGCAGTCAGGGAATGGGGGAGCTGTCAGGGGGTGGAAGGGCAGGCCTGGTCCACCAGCGCGCGAGCCGCGGCCTTGGCGGCGACGGGCATGGCGGGGTTCTGCTCCAGCTTGCCGGCGGCCAGAGTGCCGTCGATGAGCAGGGAGAGCTGCAGCGCCAACTCGTCGGCGTCCCGCGCGCCGGCTCCTTCGGCCAGGCCGCGCACCCAGGTCCGTATGGTCGCCTTGTGCTCGACCGTGACGGCATGCGGTGCGCTTCCCGGCTCGCTCTCGGCGGCCGCGTTGATGAACGGGCAGCCGTGGAAACCATGGCGCCCGTAGGACTCCGCGACGGCGTCGAACAGGCCGACCAGCTGATCACGGGGGTCGCTTCCCGCGGCGAGCGCCGCGCGGCGCAGCTTGCCCCGCCAGGACTCGTCGGTGCGGCGCAGGTACTCCGCCGCCAGCTCGTCCTTGGACGGGAAGTGTGCGTACAGGGTGGCCTTCGCGACGCCCGAGTCCGCGATGATGCGGTCCACACCCACGCCGCGCAGCCCGTGGGCCTCGAACAGATCGCCGGCCGTGGCCAGGATCCGTTCGCGTGCGGGCGGTCGCTTGACGGTGGCGGGCATGGGTGTCACCTCGTCTCAGGAAGGGTTCGGCAGCCCCGGCGTCCACCCAAACCTAACAGACAGGTCTGTCTGTTTCCATGTGCCGGCTCAGGACGGTACGCCGGCCAGTACCTCAACCCGGCCCGTGTCGAGCGAGTAGTAGGCGCCGACCACGGCAAGAGTGCCCTTCGCCACGAGCGGGGCGAGGTCCCGGTTGGAGCGCAGATCGGTCGCGGTCAACTTGACCTGGGCCCGGGCCATCGTCTCGACCGGGTCGGTGCCGCCCTCGCGCGCCGCCTGCTCGTAGGCCGGCTGCAGGGCCTTGGCGATCGCCTGCAGATTGCCGGGAAGCGGTTTGCCCGCACGCATGGACTTGTACGCCGCGTCGATGGCGCCGCAGCGCTGATGGCCGAGGACCACGACGAGTGGGGTGCCACTCGTCATGGGCCCGTACTCGATGGAACCGGTGACCTCCGGTCCGATCGTCTGCCCGCCTGTACGCATGACGTAGAGGTCACCCAGCCCGGTGTCGAAGAGGAGCTCAGGCGGCACCCGGGAATCGATGCACGAGAGGATCGCCGCGTAGGGCATCTGCTCCTGTGCCACGAACTGGCGCCGGTCCGGGTCGCGGTCCGGGTGCTCGAGATCTCCGCTCACCCAGCGCTTGTTGCCTTCCATCAGTCTCGCGAAGGCCGCCGCCGGGGTGGTCGGCCGTGCCTGCGGCGAAGGGCTGGCCGCCGTCGCGACCATGCTCCTTGGTGCGCACCCCGCCAGCCCGACCGCGGCGCTCACCAGTGCACCCGTGAGCAGAGCTCTGCGATCCGGACGTCCTGCTGCGTCCATCGGTCGTCCTCCTCGGTGCCGCTCAGACGCATACGTGCGTCTTGACCAGGGCAATTGTTCAACCCGGCAAGGGCGACCCGGCGGCAGGCGCAAGGGGGCGCGGGGGATTTTGCCCACCGACGGCCCACAGCGCCGGCTCGAGTGTCCGACCGCCGTATGGTCGCAACCGCTCGGCCGATCGGCGAACCGTGCGCGGCCGGCCACGGCGCGGCAGACCCCTGAACCGGTGACTGGTGCCGATGGGGAGTAGCCGATGTGCCCGCCGCGCGGCATTTCGCGCGCCCAGGCCGGAAGATAGAAATGCGGGCCTCCGTTGCCGTGTTTCCCCGAGCCGGCATCGGAGGCCCGCGTATGCCGGGCGGGAGACGGGAATGGACCTCCCGACATGCGCACCCCCTGGCCGCGCGCAGACGTGTGGGCCGTCCGGGGTCGGCCCGGTCATGGCGCCGGCTCGGCCGGCAGTTCCAGCTGGAGCTCGTAACCGCCCTCGGGGGTGGGCCCGGAGGTGACGGTGCCGCCGAGGAGGGCAGCGCGCTGCTGCAGGCCGATCAGGCCGTAGTGGGCGCTGGGTAGGGGCAGGGCGGGGCGGGTGGGAGCGCTGTTGGTGATGGTGACACGGACGGTGTCGCTCTGGCAGGTGGCGTACACGGTGGCGGAGGCGCCGGGGGCGTGTTTGCGCACGTTGGTCAGGGCTTCCTGAACGGTGCGGTAGACGGCGCGCTGCACGGTCGGGGGGAGGCCGCCGGGCAGGTCGGTCGTGAGGGCCGCATCGAGGCCGCTGCCGTCGATCAGCCGCCGCAGATCGGTGAGGGAGGGCTGCGGGGTCAGTTCCGTCGGGATGCCCTGCGAATCGCGCAGGACGTTGACCATGTGGCGCAGTTCGTCCAGGGTCTGCACGCTCAGCCGCCGGATGGTGTTCGCGGCCTCCTTGGCCTCGGCGTCCTGTGTGCCGACCTGCAGTGCCCCGGCTCGTACCGCGATCAGGCTCACCTGGTGGGAGACCACATCGTGCATCTCGCGTGCGAGCTGTGCCCGCTCCTTGGCCAGGGTGGCCTGAGCGGCCAGTTGCCGCTCGTGGTCGCGTGCCTCGAAGACCTCGCCGAGCCGCAGTGACAGGTCGCGGTGGGCCTGGACGAGTTGGCCGAGGAAGACCGGAGCCGCTGCGGTCGCCGCGGTGTAGCCAAGGGTGATCAGGGCTGTTGTGGTCCACAGGCCGAGCCGGAACGAAGGCCACGACGTCATGTCGCAGAGCGTGTACGCAAGGGCGCAGACAGCCAGCAGAGCCCGCCGCCGGGTGACCGTGGCCAGGTAGTACAGCGCTGCCAGCGAGGCGAAGATCGCATCGGAGACCAGGACGGCGGGCAGGGTGACCACGAAGGTGAGCAGCGGCAGACGCCGACGCAGCAGAAGCAGCCAGGCGGCGGCCAGGGCGCAGGCCATCCGTGTCGGCTGGTCGAGGTTGACCTGGATCCACACGTCGAGCAGTGCTGCGCTGACGAGTGCGATGTCGCGCAGTGTTCGGGCGCGGGCGCGGGTCATCATCCCGGTTCCAGATTGCGGGGCGGGTTGAGGAGTCCGGCGCGTTCGGCGAGCAGGGCCGCCTGGACGCGGCTGCTGACCTCCAGTTTCGTGAGGATGGCACTCACGTGGTCCTTGACCGTTCCGGTGCTGAGATGCATCCGGGCGGCGATCTCGGAGTTGGACAGTCCCTCGGCGATCAGGACGAGCACGGCGCGTTCTCGGCCGGTCAGACGCTCCATGGTGCGGGCAGCCGGCTCCCGGCAGCCGGCCTCCAGGTACCCGTCCACGACCGTCCGCGTGACCTTGGACGACAGTACGGTGCCACCGTCCGCCAGGGCACGCACGAGGAAGGGCAGCTCCTCGGGGTCGGTGTCCTTGAGCAGGAAGCCTGCCGCGCCACAGCGAAGGGCTGTGGCCACGTACTCGTCCATGTCGAACGTCGTGAGCATGGCCACCACCGGAGGCTCGCTCAGCCTGCGGAGATCGGCGAGAACGGTGAGTCCGTCCACGTCCGGCATGCGGATGTCCAGCAGCACGACGTCGGGACGCATCTCCTGTGCCATCCGGGCAGCGTCCGCACCGGGAACCGCCGCCACGACCTCGATGTCGTCCGCGGCGTCCAGGATGCGCCGGAAGCCCGTACGGATGAGGGCCTCATCGTCGACCACCAGTACCCGGATCACGCGTGCTCCAACTTGCCACCGGATCACTGTTCGATTCGTATCACGTCGGGAAGCGCCCCGCAGTCCAGCGCTCGCGGCGCACCGGGACCGTCCACTCGGCGGGCGGTCGCCAGCCAGTCGGCGGGGATGAATTCGGACTCCTGCCGGATGGCTACGGCACCAGGGTTCACAAACCCTGGAGGCAACGCACTAGCTGCCGACCACTCTCCCACTTCGCAGCCACCGGTGGCGGCTGACCGCTGGCGTGCGTCGGCACAACCTCACCAGGACGGCTGATCAGCGCCGATCGGTCCTTCGGGCACCCGGCCATGGATGCCGGACCAATGGAGGAGGGCAGTCGCATGACGATCCGCCTGACACTACTGTGTGCGCACACCACGGACGACTCCGTGGACGCGGTTTTCGGTCACGGAGCCCAAGGCGACCACGACCTGCACGAGACCGGCACCGCCCGGTCGGCGCTTCCTCCCTACTCGCCGGCCCTGCGGTCGCCGTCGACCCGGTGCGCCATGACGGCGGCAGCGCTCGGACTCCAGACCGTCGTCGAGCCGGCGCTGCGCGACCTCGACTACGGCACCTGGTGCGGCCGCACGGTGGACGAGGTCGTCGCCGAGGATCCTTTCGGGTACAGCGCGTGGCTGACCGACCCCGATGCCGCGCCACACGGCGGTGAATCCGTGCGCCGCCTCTGCCGCCGGACCGGCGCATGGCTGCGTGGCCTGCCTTCCGACACCGGTCGCGTGGTGGCCATCGCCGAACCAGCGGTGTTCCGGGCGCTGCTCGTCCATGCCCTGTCCGCGCCGGCCCGGGCCCTGTGGGGACTTCAGATACCGCCCATGTACGCCGTCTCCCTCGTGGGCCGCGGTGACGACTGGCGCATCCGGTCGGTCGACGGAACCACCCCGCACGGCGTCGGTCGATCCGCTCCCTTCCGGACGACCGTGCCGGCCGCCCTCTGGCACACGAACGCCCGGCGCACGACGCAGCCGTACGGAGAGCGCGCCAGGGTGTTCTGCGGCGCCGATGCCGACGGCAAGGGCACCGCAGCCTGACCCGACCGGGGGCGGCCACCACGGGGGATGTCCGCCGCCCTCATCCCGCCGTGATGCGAAGCCTGATCGTGCGGGACTCAGGGCGAAGCGCGAACTCAGGCCACACATCCGGTCCACAGGCGCGTGAGCCGAGCCCGTGCTGGGCCGCATCGACGATCAGATGACTCGTCGCCGATTCCGGAAGCTCAAACGGGTGTGCGGCCTGCGCGATCTGCTGCGGGGTGTGACGGCTGAGCGTGAAGCCGGGGAGCCGTCCGTGCGTGTCCGGGACCGTCCTCAGGCGCAACACCGTCCTTCCGGCACTCGCCAGCGCCAGCTGTCGCAGCTGAGAGCGGTGCCCCGTCTCCTGAGGCCGGGCGTAGTCGACGGAGAGTTCGCGGACGGTGGAGAGGAAACGGCCGGTGCGCGCCGCGCGGAGACTGTCCGGGTAGGACTCGTGCGGGCCGAGACCGAACCACTCGGCGGCATCGACGGGGGCCGTCCCGTCGGGCAGATCGAAACGGATGCCGATCCGCGGCCACACCGTGCGCCAACCGCGGGAGGGCTCGATCTCCACCCGCAGCTCGAGTTCGTTGCCCTCGAGCGACCAGACGGTCTCCACCATCACCGAGAGGGCGGAGTGCGCCGCGGAGACCCTGGCGATCGTTCGCAGCACATCGGAGGTGCGCTCCACGGACAGCCGCCGCGTGGTCAGCCGGTCGAGACCGTCGCGACGCCACAGTTCGGCATTGGAAACCCCTGCCACGCTGGCGTCGCTCTCCTCGACCTGTTCCGACGTGCCTTCGTCGTTGTCGGTGGGGGCACGGAACAGTTCCAGCCGCGGGCCGGCCACAGCGCGGCCGGCGAGGCGCACCAGGGCCCCGTCGACGAACTCGGCGATGCCGAGCGTCAGCGTCCCGTCGCTCCGCTGCCAATCGGTTCGGATCCGCACACCAGGTGCCGGACGAGGCGCCGAACGGTCCAGCTGAGCGGTCGCGATCACATGCCCTTCGGGTGCCCAGGCGGTTCCGGCGGCCAATTCCGCATCGATGGTCAGCCACGACTCCGCGTCCTGCGACATCGGGAACTGGGGAAGTGGGACCCGCTCCGACTCACCTGCCGGGATGGCGGCGACCTTCAGGTCCCCGGAGTCCACGCGTGTCCCGTCGTGCTCGACGCGCCAGCAGAAACGCAGGTCGGAGGTGTCAGCGGAGTGCCGGAGGTTTGTGATCACGACGTCGTCGCCGTCGAAGGTGAAACGGACCGGCTGCGCGACGGCCTTGTACTCGTGCAGGCTGGGAGTCGGGACGTCGTTGCTCAACAACATCCCGTCCATCACGAAGTTGCCGTCGTGTACGACCTCCTTGAAGTCGCCGCCGTACGCGTAGAAGGGCGTACCGTCCGGGGTCGTCGTCAGGATGCCGTGGTCGCGCCATTCCCAGACGAAGCCGCCGTGCAGCCGCGGATGCTCGTGCACAAGCGCCTCGTACTGGTCCAGCGCCCCCGGCCCGTTGCCCATCGCGTGCGCGTACTCGCAGAGCACGAACGGCCTGGTGCGCTGGCGGGCGCCCTGCGCGGGAGTGCAGTTCAGCAGCGCGGCGCGTGAGCCGTCGGTGCCGATCTGCTCGGTCTCGAGCACGGACGCGTACATGCGCGAGTAGATGTCGGTGTACTCGCCGGCGTGGTCGCCTTCGTAGTGCACAGGCCGTTCGGGGTCGCGGCCGTGGACCCACGCCGACATCGCGGCGAGGTTGCTGCCGGTCCCCGCTTCGTTGCCGAGCGACCAGATCACGATGCTGGGATGGTTCTTGTCCCGCTCGACGGTGCGCTGGATGCGGTCGAGGTACGCCTCCCGCCACGCCGGGTCGTCGCTCGGATTGCCGGTCCAGCCGACCTTGTCGAAGCCGTGCGTCTCCAGGTCGCATTCGAGGACGACCCAGAATCCGAGCTCGTCGGCGAGGTCGAGCAGCCGCGGATGCGGCGGGTAGTGGCTGGTGCGGATGGCGTTCACGTTGAACCGCTTCATGCGGGCCAGGTCTTCGCGGGCGTGCTCCTCGTCGAAGACGCGGCCGCGCTCGGGATGGGTCTCATGGCGGTTCATCCCGTGGAACACCACACGTCGGCCGTTGACCAGGAACTGGTCTCCGCGGATCTCGACGGTGCGGAAACCCAGCCGCAGGGAGACGGTCTCCGCGGCCGTCGACACGGTGACGTCGTACAGGCGGGGCCGCTCCGCGGACCAGGGCTCCACGCCGTCGATGTCGAGCGGAGCCACCTCGGACGGCCCGGTCCAGACCTGCTCGACGCCGAGGTCGGGCACGCGAAGGGTGATCGGGTACGCCGCCTCGTCGGCGACGACCTCGGGCTCGATACGTCCGCTGCCGCGGTCGAACCCGGTGCGCAGCCAGACGTCCTCGATGCCTCCGGCCGGACGTGCGAGCAGGGTGACGTCGCGGAAGATGCCCGGCAGCCACCACTGGTCCTGGTCCTCGAGGTAGCTGGCCGCCGACCACTGGTGCACGCGCACGGCGACGACGTTGTCGCCCGGGCGGACGGCCGAGGTCACATCGAACTCGTGGGCGAGCCGGCTGCCGCTGGCGCTGCCGATCTCGTCGCCGTTGACCCACACCCTGAAGAGCGACTCGACCCCGTCGAACCGCAGCACGACGCGCTCGGCGTCCGACCAGTCGGCGGGCACCTCGAAGTGGCGGCGGTAGTCACCGGTGGGGTTCTCGTCCGGGACATGGGGCGGGTCGATCGGGAACGGGTACTGCACGTTCGTGTAGATCGGCCGGCCGTATGCCCCGTCGCCCTGCAGCACCCAGTGGGACGGCACCGGGATGGTGTCCCAGCCACTGTCCTCGAAGCCCTCGGCGGCGAAGTCCTCCGTCGCCGGCACCGTCGGCGACGGACGGAAGTGCCAGGGCCCGTTGAGCGATCGAGAGGGGGCGTCGGAGTGCAGCCACGAGCGCGCCGGGCGCAGTGCGCCACGACCTGGTGTGGTGTCCGAAACGTACGCGGAAGGCTCGGAGTGCACGGGGTCACAACTCTTTCTTGGTTAGCAAGGGGGGATCCGAAGCGCCGGCAGGAGTCGGCTACCGGACCACGACCGTGCGGATCTCCCACGGGCCGAGGGCGAGTTCCAGCCCGTCCGCGACCGGCGCCGCGGAGAGTGGCCGGCCGAGCAGGTCGACCGTGGTGGCCTCCGTGAACGCGCCGGTCATGCGGACGGTCGAGCCCGTGTCGCTCAGGGCGGCGAGCCGCACCTCGGTGCCGGCGCCGTGCTCGTCGTCGGTGACGCGGCGGATGCTGGAGACGAGGACGTCCGCGCCCTCGACGCGCACACCGGTCGCATCGGCGGGCAGGTCGCCGCCGGCGGCGCCGGTGCCACGGGTGACCAGCACGTCGTTGCGGAACTCCTCGGCGAGGGCCACCGCGTTCGCGGCCTGCCAGCCGGTGGCCGAGGGGACGACGGCGAAACGGTTCTCGATGCGCACGCCGAGGTCCTGCGCGCCGGGCGCGGGGATCTCGCTCGCCGCGGGCTCGTCACGGAGGGGGTGGATGTTGACGCTGATCGAGCCGATCGCGCGGAGCAGGGTGACAGCGAGTTCGGAGCCGTCACCGACGACCTCGTACTCGGTGACGTGGTCGAGCAGGACCGTGGCGGCACCGGCCGACACGAACGTGCTCGCGGGGAAGGTCGGGATCGGGTACTCGCCCCAGCCGCCCTCCGCGGTGAGCCCCCGCTCGGTGACGGCGAACTGCCCGGCCGACGCGGACCCGGCCACCGGCTCGGGCAGCGGCAGGTGGAAGCGCAGCCGGTGGTCGGCCGACTGGTTCAGGAACGCGGTGGACACGCGGACGAACGGCTCACCCGCGCGCACCTCCACGAGGGTCTCCACCGGCGTCGGCACGGTACGGGTGCCGCGCAGGTCGCGGTCCGGGGAGAGCGCGGTGGGCCACGCGTAGACGCGGGTGACGCGCATCCGCGAACGCAGCGGGCCGTTCTCGAGGAGCTCGACGGCGACCTCGTCCGGCTCCGACACGAGCACGTCCCGCGCCGGGGGAGCGTAGTTGTAGCTGTCGCCCCGGTCACCGCCGTCGACCAGGCGGCCGACCCCGCGCAGCACCGTGCCGTCGGCCCCGGTCACGTCCAGGGTCCCGTCGGCCGCGACCGCCACGTCGACCAGGCCGTTGGTCAGCGTGCGGGCCGTCGCCGTCGCGGGCGTGAACGCCGTCGGCTGCACGGCGGCCGCCTCGTCCGGTGCGACCCGGAAGCTCGCGAGTCCGGAGGCGGGGACGTGTACGGGCACCAGCGCGGTCGCGCGCGCCTCCTCCACCGTCAGCACCCGCCACTCGCCCGGGTGCGCGGCGGCCGCCGCGGCGACCTCCCGGCGCAGGATCAGCAGGTCGAACGGTCCGCTGGTCGGCACTTCGGCCAGGTGGAAGACGAGCGATCCGGGGGTGAGCTCGTAGTGGTCGATCAGCCGGCCGAAGAGCTCGCGGCGGTGGATGCGGCGCAGTACCCGTTCGAGCTGCGAGGCGTCCATGCGCTCGTCGCTGAGCACGGTCGGGGCCTGCGACACGAGCTGCACGGGGTGCGTCGAACCGTCGGCGGCGGTCGCGACGAGCACGCTCCCCTCGGGCGGGGCGACGACATCGACCTCGACCAGCGCCGTGCGCGGGAGGGGCAGCGGGTTGGCGACCAGGTGGGCGTCGCTGGGCACCAGGGCGGCGGGCTCGCTGAGCGCCGCGTCCCGCACGGCCCGTGCCGCCTGCGAGGCCTCGGCGAGACGTGCGTCGACCTGGTCGGCGGTCTCGTCCGTGCCGGAGCCGACGACCGAGTCGTGCGCGCTCGACTCGATGATCTTGTGCCAGGCGAGCGAGAGGAACCGCGAGTCGTCGCGCCGGGACCACAGGGCGCTCAGCCGCTCGGCGTGGTCGACGATGCGCTCGGCGACGGCCATCCGCTGCTTCAGCCCGCGCCGCACGGAGATCACTCCGGGCAGGATGTTGCCGCGCACATGGCTGCGCAGCTCGCCGGTGACGACGGCCGAGACCTCGTCGCGCACGTGCTTGCGAATGTACTCGTCCAGCGTCGCGATGATGATGGGACGCTCGTCGCTGGAGGCCCGGCGCAGCCAGGCCGCCAGCTGCGGGTCGGGCGCGTTGTGGTCGGTGCCGGCCATCGCGAGCACCGGGTCGTCGCCCCACCGCTCGGCGGTCATCTCCGCGTACTCGCCGAGCGCACGCCTGATCTGGTCGGGGACCAGCAGGACGTCGAGCCCGTTGTCGTAGCCGTCGAAGAGGAACTCGGTCCGCACCTCGGAGCCGTCGGGGGCGCGCCAGCGGAAGGCGTGTCCGTCGACGGAACCGGGCACCCCGCGCCACAGCGCCGCGTGCTCGATACCGGCACGGGCCAGGATCTGCGGCATCTGCGCGACGTGGCCGAACATGTCCGGCAGATAGCCGATGGGCATCGAGCCGCCGAGCTCCGCTGCTGCGGCCCAGCCCATCTGCAGGTTGCGGACGATGGTCTCGCCGGAGCAGAGGAACTCGTCGAGCAGGATCAGCCACGGCCCGATGGCGATCCGGCCCTCGGCGACCAGGGCGGCGACGCGTTCCCGGTTCTCCGGCCGCATCTCCAGGTAGTCCTCGACCGCGGCCATCTGCCCGTCGACGGTGAACCGGAAGTCCGGGTTCGCCTCGGCCGTCTCCAGCACGGTGTCGAGAGCGGTGACGAGGCGGTGCCGGAACACCTGGAACGGCTCATACCATTCCCGGTCCCAGTGGAAGTGGGGCACGAAGACGGCGGGATTGCGCATGCGGGCGGGACCTTCTGTGCTGGCGGAGCGAGGGGTACGACGGGGGAGCGGCGCGGGGTTACTTGAGGGAGCCGGCGGCCAGTCCGGTGCGCCAGAACCGCTGGAGGAGGATGAACAGGACGATCACGGGCACGATCGAGACCAGCGAGCCGGTGATCACCGATTCCTGGAGGAGCGGTGCGCGGGCGGTCTGGCCGTTCCACTCGAACAGGCCGAGGGTGATCGGGAAGAGCGACTCCTTCTGCAGCATCACCATCGGCAGGAAGAAGTTGTTCCAGATGGCGACGAACTGGAACAGGAAGATGGTCACCAGCGAGGGCGTCATCAGCCTGAACGCGACCGAGAAGAAGGTGCGGAACTCGCCGGCGCCGTCCAGGCGTGCCGATTCGAGGATCTCCTGGGGGACGGCGGCGGAGGCGAAGATACGGGCCAGGTAGACGCCGAACGGGCTGACGATGCTCGGCAGGAACACCGCGAGGTAGGTGTTCACGAGCCCGGTCGCGGAGAACAGCAGGAACAGCGGGAGCGCGAGCGCCGTGGTGGGCACGAGGATGCCGCCGAGGATCACGGAGAACAGGAACTCGCGGCCACGGAAGGTGAACTTGGCGAGCGCGTAGCCGCACAAGGCGGAGATCAGGGTCCCGACGGCCGCGCCCACCACCGCGTAGACCACGCTGTTCAGGGCCCACCGCCCGAAGATGCCGCCGTTGCGGCTGAACAGGATGCTCAGGTTGTCGAACAGGTTGAAGTGCGAGAACGCCAGTCCGTTGGTGGAGGCGAGGTCGCCCTGTGGCTTCGTCGCCGCGACGATCAGGAAGTAGATCGGCAGCAGGAAGTAGATCGCCAGCAGGAACATCAGAGCCATGACGGCCGTCCGGCTGACGTGGCTTTCGCGGATCGGGGGCTGGTTGCTCACAGTCCGGCCCTCTTCGAGGTCAGTCGCATGAACCCGAAGCTCAAGACGAAGGTGATGACGGCGATGACCACGGAGATCGCTGCCGCCTGCTGGTAGTTGTTCCCGGAGGCCACCGCGTACGCGAGCATGTTGGGTGTGAACGTGCTCGAGATGTTCGAGGAGATCTGGCGCAGCACGGCCGGCTCGGCGTAGAGCTGCAGGGTGCCGATGATCGAGAACACCGTGGTGAGGATGATCGACGGGGCGATGATCGGGACCTTGATCTGCCAGGCGATCTTCCAGTTGCCGGCACCGTCGAGCTTGGCGGCCTCGTAGAGCTCCTGCGGGATCGACTGCAGCGCCGAGAACATGATCAGCATGTTGTAGCCGGTCCAGAGCCAGGTGGAGACGTTCGCCGCCGACCACAGCACGGCATCCGGGCCGAGGAAGTCGGGCTGAAGGCCGAGGCCTTTGAGCAGGTCGACCACGGGGCTGAGCTGCGGCGAGTAGAGGTACGACCACATGATCGCGGCGATGACGCCGGGCACGGCGTACGGCATGAACGCCGCGATGCGGAAGAACGACTTCAGCTTCAGCAGCGGGGTGTCGAGCAGCAGCGCCATGATCAGCGCGACGAACAGCATGACCGGCACCTGCACGATGCCGAACAGTCCGATGCGCCCGATACTGTTCCAGAACTCGGTGTTCTGGAACACCTGCGCATACTGATCAAAACCGCCGAAGGTCGTGTACGACGTGCCGTACTGACCGCCGGTGCGCCGCACGACGAGCAGGCTCTGCCAGATCGCGTAGCCGATCGGCACGAGGTAGAACAGCACGAACGGGAGGAAGAACGGGATCAGGAACGCGGCGATGGTGCCTGCCCGGGGGCCGCCGCCGATACGACGGCGACGGCCCTCGGTGGTCGCAGTCACCACACGTGTCGCGCGGGTTGCGATGTCGGTCATGCTGCGGTCACTTGCCTGCCGTGGCCGGGATCGCCTGATCCTTCATCGACTTCAGCGCGGCTTCCTGGGCGGCCGAGAGCGCGTCGCCGGCGGTGCCCTTGCCAGCCGCCGCCTTGGCCATCGCGTCCTGGAGCGCCAGGTTCACCGTCTTCTGGGTGGGGCCCCAGCTGAAGCTGGTGTCGATGTTCTTGGACGAGTCGGCGAAGACGTCGAAGATCTTCTCGTTGTTGTAGTACGGGACGCCCTGTGACAGTGCCGGGAGCTTCAGACCGTCGTTGGCCGCCGGGTAGAGGCCGCCCAGCTTGTTCTCAAGGGCGAGGGCCTCAGGGTCGGTGTTCAGCCACTCGTTGAACTTGACCGACTCGTACAGGTGCTTGTTGCCCTTCATGAACGCCACGGTGGAGCCGCCCCAGTCGCCGGACGAGGTACTCGAACCCCAGGTCGGCATCGGGACGATCGACCACTTGCCGGCCTGCTTCGGCAGGTTGTCGCGGAACATGCTGTAGCCCCAGGCCGCGCCGACGTAGGTGGCGATCTGGTTCTTCTGGTACGCGGCGTACATCTGGGTCGAACCGTGGGCGAGGTCGGTGCGGACGAGCTTGGCGTCGATCAGCTTCTGCCAGTAGTCGGCGACCTGCTTGCTCTGGTCGGACGTGACGGTCACGTGCCACTTGTCGCCGGAGTAGCTGTACATCTCGGCGTTGTTCTGCCAGAGGAGTCCGTTGAACCACTCGGCGTTGTTCGGGTCGAAGAACGTCATGCTGAGGTTGGGGTCCGCGGCGTGCAGCTTCTTCGCGTCCGCTGCGTAGTCGTCCCAGGTCTTCGGGATCGTGAGGCCGTGCTGCTTAAAGATGTCGCTGCGCACGTAGAGGGCCATCGGACCGGTGTCCTGCGGGAAGGCGAACACGCCGGTGCCGCCGAAACTGGTCTGCGACCAGGTCCAGGGCACGAACTTCGACTTGGCGCCGGTGGCCGCGGAGCAGGCCGAGACGTCCACGAAGGCGTCCTGGGTGCGCAGGTTGGGGAGCTCGTCGTAACCGACCTGGGCGAGGTCGGGCGCCTTGTCCGCCTTGAGGGCGTTGCCGATCGTGCCGTACTGGTCGTTGGAGATGTTCTTCGTCTCGACCTGGATGTTCGGGTTCTTCTTGTTCCACAGGGCGACGACCTGGTCCATGCCCGGAACGGTGTTCCAGTACTGAAGGGTGACTTTGCCCTTCGAGGGCTCACACGAGGACGCGGATGCGTTACCCGAAGGAGCGGGCGACGAGCACCCGGCGAGTACGGCTATACCTGCTGCCGCGGCGGCGACGGCGAGGCGGGTGCGCGTGACTGTGTTGCTCATAGTTTCCGTTCCAGAGAACGACTAGCGACGACGCTAGACGGGTCGACGTTGACACCTCAGGCGGGATGCCTTCTGGTTGGAAGGGACAAAACGCCACCGTGTCGGTAGTGCCGAACGCCGTGGCGGGATTGGCAACCATGGATTCCGTTGCCGTGAGCGTTCACGTGAACGTTCACGGCGAGCTGGAATCGCTCGGAAGTGTGCGCTCCGGTGCGGTCGAGTGTCAAGACTTTCGTGTCGCGCACAAATCCGGCAGATTACGCGGATCCCCTCAGTCGCAGCTCGGCCCGGACGACGAGGTCGTCGGCGTCGAGCGCGTTCGCCCCGGTCAGCAGCCGTGCGACCTGCTCGATGGCGAGCGCGCCGAGCTTGCGTGTGTCGAGGGCGACGCTGGAGAGCGGGGGCTCGACCACCGCGCCGAGCTGCAGGCCGTCGAAGCCGATCACGGCCAGGTCCTGGGGGACGCTCCTGCCGAGCCGGCGTGCCTCGCGCAGGGCGCCGATCGCGATGATGTCGTTGAAGGTCAGGACCGCGGTCACGTCCGGATGGGCGGTGAGCAGGGCATCGAGCGCCGCTCCGCCGCCGTCGGCCGACTGGTGGGCGCCGACCACCATGCTCGAGTCGATGCCGTGCGCCGCGGCGGCCGAGGTGAACCACTCGCGTCGAAGGCTCGGCTCGGCGCGGCCGTCATGGTCGAGCATGCCTATCCTCGTGTGGCCCTGCGCGATCAGGTGCGCGACCGCGGCGTGGACACCGTCCTCACCGTCGATCCGGATCGAACTGAACCGCGCGGTGCGGTGCTCACGGCCGATGAGCACCACCGGCATGCCCCGGGTGAACAGCTCGACCTCGTCCTCGGGGCAGCTGAAATAGCCGACGACCGCATCCACTTGCGAGCTGATCACCTGGAGTGTGCCGAGCTCCTCCTCGGCCCGGTCGGCGGTGTCGTAGACGACGACGTGCCAGCCACGGGCCCGGGCGGCCTCCAGCGCGGCCGCGGCGACCTCGGTGAAGAACGGGTTGAGCAGGTCGGGAATGACCAGCCCGATCGTGGTGGTGTCCTGCCGGACCAGGCCCCGGGCGAACCGGCTCGGCCGGTAGCCGAGCGCACGGGCGGCGTCGAGGACGCGCTGCTTGGTGGAGTCGTCGATCTCGTCCTTGTCGTTGAGTGCCCGCGACACGGTCTGCCGTGAGACCCCGGCGGACCGGGCGACGTCATGGATCGTGACTTTCCGGGGCTCTGTCCCCGACACCGAAGACGACACCGTCGCCCACCTCCCGCTGTTCGCGGCCACCGATGCGTCCGCAGGGCCCGAGTATGCCTGTGCCGGACGCGGCTGCGCGATATCGGGTCTTCTTGCTTCCCCCGTGCACGGGTCCCGCGGACCGGTCGAGCCTCCGCGTTCCGCCTGGCCGGCGTCGCGGCAGGTGGTCGGCATGCTGCCGTCGTCGGGTCGGACGTTTTCGCGCTGCACCGAGTGCCGCGGTTCCGGCGTACACAGGGGTTCGACGTGGGACACAGCGGGTGATAAACAGAGAAGCAGTGCGTACGCAACAGCCTTTATTCATCGATGGCTTCGTTGTGTTTCTTGAAGCGTCTTTCTCGCTCTCTTGATCGACTATTTTCCTGCCGACATCCGGGACGAATTCTCGAGGCCGAGGCATCCCCGTACGAGCGACGGTAATAGTCAACAGAATTTCTGCCAGAGGACGAGTGTCTTCTCACGTCCAAAGTTACCGTCGGCGAGCAGAACGGCCACCCCACCGAGATCTATTTCGAGGATCACGGCGCGGACCGCCCGTCATCCTCATCCACGGGTACCCGCTCAACGCACACACTCCTGGGAGAAGCAGGAGCGCGTCCTGCTCGAGGCGGGCTACCGCGTCATCACCTACGCCCGCCGCGGCGTCGGCCGGTCCAGCCAGCCCACGGTCGGCTACGACCACGACACCTTCGCCGCCGACCTGAACACCCTGCTCGACCACCCGGACCTGACGGACCTCAGCCTCGTGGGATTCTCCATGGGCACGGGGGAGGTCACCCGCTATCTGGGGACGTACGGCTCAAGGCGCGTCAGCAAGGCGGTATTGATGGGCGCCATCCTGCCCTTCCTGCTCAAGACGGACGACAATCCCGAGGGCGTCGATCAATCCGTCTTCGACGGTATCAAGCAGGCCGTGGTGGCCGACCGTCCCGCCTATTTCAAGGACTTCTGGACAACTTCTACAACGTCGACGTGCTCGGTGGCTCGCGCATCAGTGAACAGGCGTGGAACAGCTTCAATTCGTCACCGTGGAGGTGGACCCCACAACGTCGCATGGACCCGCTCCGACATCGTCAACTGGGCGCTCGTGGAGTTCCTCGCCTCCTGACCCGGCCGGCGCCGGAAGAAACGACCGCGCGGCATGCGGACGAGGTGCCGCCACGGTGAAGATCACTGGCCGTGCGGTGAGCAGCCCCGGTCCGGCGAGGGGGCTCGGCAGTCCCGGCTCCGTCCGTTGCCCATCGGGCACCGAGCGCCCGGCGAGCAAGGCGACGCCGCGGGCCGATCACCTCGCGGGCGTGCTGCACCGCACCGGCTTCAGCGGGCGGCCCGGCCCGCCGCCGGCTGCCGCGGCCGAGATGCACCCCACGGACCAGGGCGCGGACCGTGGCGGAGGGCCCACCCCGTGACGTCGGCCCGGCCGACCGGACCGACGGCACGACCACTGTGCGGGTGCCCGGTCATGGCGCGGGCGGTGGTGCGCCGTACCCGACCGGCACGCCCGCCTCCGCCGCGCGTCGGGCGATGACGGGGGAGGCGCGTTCGGCGAGGGCGGCGATGGTGAGGGAGGGGTTGACGGTCAGGGAGGTGGGGACGGCGGAGCCGTCGGTGACGAACAGGCCCGGGTGGCCGCGCAGTTCGTTGGTGTCGTCGAGGGCGCTGGTGGCGGGGTTGTCGCCCATGCGGGCGGAGCTGATGGGGTGGGCGGTCACACTTCCTGCCACGTCTTCGCTCCAGGGGCGGACCGTGGCCAGTCCGTCCTTCTCGAGGATGCCGCGCAGGGCTGTGTCGGCCTGCTGCCAGGCGTCGCGGGTGCGGGTGGTGGGACGGTAGGTCATCGTGCCCAGTCCCAGTCCGGGTGCCAGCCGGGTGAAGCTGCCGGTGAGGGGTGGCACGGAACTGAAAGTGCCTTCGTTGTCGTCCTCGGTCATCGCGAGGAGGGTGAGCCAGGACTTCCAGCGGGAGCGCAGGTCACGGGCGGGGATGCCGAACCAGTTCGGCGGGTCGGCGGCCTGGGCGAGGATGTTGGTGACCGGCGGGAAGTAGATCTGCTGGAGCATGAAGCGGCTGTACTCGGGTGCCGCTGCGTCCAGGTAGTCGTACGCCGCCGCCGTGATGGGGCGGCCGATCGGCAGTCCCTCGTACGGAACGCCGTCCGGGCGGGACAGCCCCAGCAGCGAACGCACCTTGTTCTCGTCCACGTCGGCGACGCTGACGCGATCGCCGTTCCCGGAGAAGTACCGTCCCACCGCGCCCGGGACTCCGCCCAGCAGCAGTGCGGAGCGCTGCAGGATGACGGGGGTGCCGACCGCCCCGGCGGCCAGGACGGCCACCTTGGTGTGGATGGTGCCCACCTCGAGAGTGCACGTGTAGTCGTCGGGGTCGAGAACCGTGTACGTGACGGCGTATCGATAGCCGGACAGGGGCGACGGGGCGATGGTCTGGACCTCGTGCAGGGGCTTGATGGTCGTGCCGTGCGCCTCGGCGGCGGGCAGGTAGTTGAGCAGCATGGAGCGTTTGGCGTCGAAACGGCAGCCGGAGAGCATCCAGTTGCAGTTCGTGCACTGTTGCGTGTCCACGGCCACGGGCACGGGATTGCAGGTGTGGCCGGCCCGTTGGCAGGCGGCCGCCAGCACACCACCGGCGTAGGAGACGTCCGGCCAGCCGGTGCGGGTGACCGGAAGCGCCTGCTCCACGCGGTCGTACCAGGGGTCGAGCGCGGCTCGGGTGAGCGAGGCGGGCCAGATCCGCCGGCCCAGGCTGCCGCGCCGTTCGAAGATGTAGGCAGGGGCGCGCAGGGACGCGGCGAAGTAGACCACGCTGCCCCCACCGACGCAGTTACCGGCGACCACGGCGATGCCCTCGCCGCGGACGACGTCGACGATCCGGTTGTACGTGCCCAGCCGCAGCGAGTGGGCGAAGTCGGATGCGGCCAGACGCGGGCCGCGTTCGAGGACGGTGACACGGGCGCCCGCGGCGGCGAGATAGTACGCGGGGATCGCGCCGCCGAATCCGCTGCCGATGACGAGGACGTCGGTGGTCTGGGCGCTCATGCCGGGCTCCCCGAGGCGGTGGTGGCGGGGTGCAGGGCGGCCAGGGCCCTGCCGTAGGAGTAGTCGGCAAAGCGCCAGAGGCCGTCGGCGCCGGACGGGGGGAAGCCCAGCCAGGTCAGCCCGGGGTGGTGTGTGTCCACCGCCTCGCGGGTGTCGAGGTGGGCGGCGGTGTCGAAGGCGAGGCCCGTCAGCAGGCTGAGCATCTGCCAGACGACGCGGTCCGGTTCGTCGGAGCCGAACAGGCCCCGGACGAGCGCGGTGCGGTGGCGGAAGGACAGGCCGACGAAGGCAGGGACGGTGATCGGCAGCAGGATCAGATGAGTGGTGGCGTAGGCGACCGCCCGGGCGTTCAGCAAGGTGGCGATCTCGGGCAGCAGGGGGGCGAGGGGCAGTTCGGGGGAGGTGAGTGTCTGGATCACACCGGCCTGCACGGCGCCGGGGCCGGTGACGGCGCCCGCTACGGCCAGGTCACCGGCGAACCGGCGTTCGCCGGGGATCACAGTGTCTGCGAACGCCTCCATCGTCTGCACCGTCCACCCCGAGGCCTCGGCGTCGGCGGTCATTGTCCCGGCCGCGGCGGCCGGGAGCCGACCGGCGGAGAGGGCGGTGGCGGTCGCCGCGAGGGCCTTGAGGAGAGTCCTCCGGTTCGGCGGATGCACTGTGCTCACCCGGCCAGAGAACAGCGCAGATCGAAGGGCAGGGTGACGGTCAGTCCGCTCTCGCCCGCGTCCCGGCCGTAGTCCTCCAGCACGGCAGCCAACTCCGGGAAGGCGGGTCGCAGCGCTGCGACGGCGTCGCCGATGCCGACGCTGGTGCCGTGGACGCGGAAGTTGGTCAGGCGAGCGCCGGCCCGCTGCCCGGTCTTGTCCCACCAGTACTGGCCGTCCCAGGTCACCCAGGGGGTCGCGCCGGTGGTCGTCTGCACGCTCCAGTGGTCTTTCTGGTAGTAGCGGCACGTCACCATCGCGAGGGCGAAGCGTGAGGGTTCGGCGACCAGAAAGCGCAGGGCGCCGCCGTTGTCGAAGGTGATGTCACGCTTGCTGTACTCCACGCAGAGCGGATCGCGGAACATCAGCCACCACGGCGGGATCTCGCCCTCGCCGAAGCGGTGCCACTCACAGCCGGCGGCGAACGCGGGCTCGGTGAACGGCGCGACGGACGAGGTCGTGGTCAGGCTTCGGGCCGTGGCACTGGTGTCTGCGGCTCCCGTGCGCGGCGCGGCCGAAGCGGTCCCCGGTACGAGGGCTGCGGCACACACCCCGAGCGCGATTGCCAGGGGCATGACAGATCTACGGAATCGATGCGAACCGGACAACATGATTGCCTTCCTCGACGAGCGATCGGCCCGGCGGCGGGGCGCGGTCGCTTGGGGGCGGGTGGCGGTCTTCGAGCGGCGTACGGACACACGGACATCGCTCACGCGTGCGGGCATGGCCGTGAGCCGGCGCCGGGCCGTGGGGCGGTCCGGCACACCCCACAGAGTGGAGCATGACTACCAGTCAGTAAAGACCTGGGTCAGTGACTCATCCACTGAGCCAGCGAACTGGGGCCGATGGAGGGGGAGTAGGGGTGCCGGGCCGATCGATGGCGGCTGCCGAGGCGGCGGGGAAGGGCTGGAAGGACCGGTGCGTATGGGGCGCGGTGCGCTGGAGGTCGTGGGATCTCAGGCCTGGCGGTTCTGGGGCCGGATCCCGGTGGTCCGGCAGTGCCCCGGCGCGTCGCCGCGTCATCCGCCCGAACGGCGGCATGCTCGACAGGGGGTGCCGTGCCCTCCACTTGAGACTGCCGGAGCGATGGAATGACGCATACTCTGCCGAAGCATCCGGGTCTGGCCGACGGGCTGGTCTACCTCGACTACAACGCCACCACCCCGGTGGACCCGCGAGTCGTGGAGGCGATGTCGCCCTACCTGTCCGCCTTTTTCGGGAACCCGTCCAGTAGTCACCCCTTCGGTGTCGAGCCGCGCGCCGCTCTCGCTGTCGCCCGCGCTCAGGTCGCCGGTCTGATCGGTGCCGGCCCTGAGGAGATCGTTTTCACGGGTTCCGGTTCCGAGGCCGATCTGCTCGCCCTGCGGGGTGCTGTCCTCGCCTCGAGCCGGCGCCACCCGCATGTGATCACTCAGGCGACCGAGCACCCGGCCGTGCTCGCCACGTGCCGCGTTCTGCAGCGCCTGCATCGGATCCGGGTGACGGTGCTGCCCGTGGACGGCACCGGTCTGGTCGAACCGGACGCGCTGAGCGAGGCCATGGACGAGGACACCGTGCTCGTGTCGGTGATGGCCGCCAACAACGAGACAGGCGCTCTTCAGCCCATCGCCGAACTCGCCGCCCGCGCCCGCGAGTACGGCGCGCTCTTCCACTGCGACGCCGCTCAGGCCGCCGGAAAGATCCCCCTTGACGTCGAAGCCCTCGGCGTGGACCTCCTCACCGTCGTCGGCCACAAGATGTACGCGCCCAAGGGAATCGCCGCCCTCTACGTACGCGACGGCGTCCGGCTGGAGCCCGTCGTCTACGGCGGCGGCCAGGAACGCGGGCTGCGCGCCGGCACCGAGAACGTCGCGCTCGCGGTCGCCCTGGGCGCGGCCGCTCGACTGTGCGAAGACGAACTCGCCGACGACGGCCCGGAACGTGTTCAGTCCCTGCGCGACGACTTGCACCGGAGACTCGAGGGCTGCCTGCCCGATCGGGTCCGCCTCAACGGGCCGGAGAAGGAACGGCTGCCGAACACCCTGAATGTGAGCATCGACGGCGCCGTCGGACCCGAACTCCTCGCCGCAGCGCCCCATATCGCGGCCTCCACCGGATCTGCGTGCCACAGCGGCAGCAGCGCGCCCTCGCCCGTCCTGTCCGCGATGGGCATCGACACCTCACGGGCCATGGGCGCGCTACGGCTGTCACTGGGCCGCTGGAGCACGCCGGACGATGTCGTCTCAGCCGCGCTGGCGCTCACCGCCGTCGCCCCCTGACGGCCCCGCCAGCGTCGCACGCAACCGGTGACCGCCCCACGGGACGCACCCGCCAGGGGCGGAGTCCACCGTGCGGTGACGGCGGCGCCCGCCACGTCGCCCTCGAAACCCTGAACCAGGCGCGCCTCGACCGAGGTTCGGGAAAGAGCCGCCGTACCTCGGTGACGGGGCTACGCCAGTCGACTGCACTCAAGCGCTCCTCGGCGAGACGCACACGCACACCCATCCGCGGTCACAAGTACGGCCGCCGGGACGCCAGTCGGCGCGCACGCCGTCCGTTCGCCGTGTCAGGCTCCCGGACTCAGGGCGCCTCCGGGTAGCGCGCCCGGCCATTGGGCAGCTCGCCCGAGGTGGACTCCTCCAGCAGCGCGGTGTACTTGCGCGAGAGCTCCTCGTACTGCGCCTCGTTGCCGTCCACCCGGCGCTTGCGCCGGGTGAGGATGTACAGAGCGGCGGGCCCGGTTATCATCGAGACGACCGGGATCAGCGCCCACCACGGCATGGATCCTCCCCCCTGGGTCGGTGTTCCAGGGAGCCTAGCTGCGCTCCCGTCGCAGGGTACGCCCTCGCGGTCGGCTCGCCAACGTCGCACACCGTCAAGCACACGCACTTCAGAAGTTACTTGTGGTTACCATACGAACCGCTGGACGGGCGCCGTCAGTGGCTTCTAAGTTGCCCTCCTGGAAGATGAGTTGCCCACAACCACAACCCCCTGTGGGCAGTGCACCTTCCGGCAGGTCCGTTGTTGCACCACACCACCGTGCGATGAGAGACCGTGGAAAAGACCACTTCCCCCAAGCTCATTGGCCCCCTTCCCGATCAACTCACCGTCGCACCGTCCCCCGGCCGCCCCAGTTCCTGGTGCTCGGTCTGCTGGCCATCACCGACGGCCGCGAGACCGTCGTACTGCAACCGTTCCTAGGGACTGAGCTTGAGTTGCACGGGCTCAGTCGGACGCTCCGAACGGTGTTGGGCGTCCTGGTCTCCCGCGTTCGCGCCGCGTCTGGTCCCAGTGGATCGTGTCCGTGGTCCAAGGATGCGGGGGCGGGTTTCCTCACGCCCGCGGGTGCCGTGTCCGGCCTGGGCGGTCCGATGCCCCGCACGATCGCTCTGGTGGTGTGGGGGCGGTGTCGTCCGTCGCCGGATGCGGTGCCCGAGGGCGCGCCTGCCGATCGCGATGCTCGCGGCATCGTGACGGGTGGTCTTCCTGGTCGTGTGGGTGAGGGGTTTTTGCCAGTGCTGGGCGCCCCATCTGCTGGTGTAGGCAGGGTCGCCGGCGATGATGGTGATGCCGAGTTCGGCTGCCATGCTGACGAGCCGGGCCCGCAGCTTGGATACGGGCATGCCGGAGATCACCTGCCTGAACCGCTTCCGGTGCCCGTGTTTCTCCCGGGTTTTCTCCGTGCTGAAGTCGAGGTCTTCGATCGCGATCGACAGGCCGTGGCGTTGGGCCCAGTGCAGGAGCCGGATCAGTGCATGCCGTACCTGGGCGTCACGATGCATCGCGGTGCCGGACAGGTCGTAGGAGAACCGGCGCGGCTCGCCGCAAGGATTGCCGTGGGCATCGAGCCGCCACGCAGCCAGATGGTCGGCGTTCGTGTCGACACTGATGAGGCCGCCTGTGCGGGCGTGGGACAGGGGAACGGTCTTGACCGGCGGGATGGTCCAGGAGGCGGTGAGGTACCAGCGGGAGCGGCCTGTGTCGTAGTGGATGCGGTAGGCCACGGACTTGTTCGTGGTGATGCGGTCGGCCCACTCCTCGCCGCGATGGTGGAAGAGGACAGCGCCGGTGAACGTATACTGGCCATGCGGGGCGTTGGCCAGGTGGGCGAGCGGCGCAGGCAGTTTCAGCGACACTTCGCCCTCAGGCGTGACTCGGATCGTCTCGTTGTCGAACCGCTTGCCCGATTCCCCGTCCGCCTGCAGGAACCAGCGCGATGCTTCCCACCGTTGCCGCCACTGGGCCTGCGTGAGCTGGGCGGCGTGCAGGTGGTGCCGCATGCGCGCGAGCCGCTTCCCGCCGCGCACGATGCGGACCCGGCCGACGGCGTGGTCGGCCTGTTCGGCACTCAGCCGGTCGTGAAGGACCTGCAGGCGTCGGGTCTTGGCGAACCACTCGCGTGCGCTGCGGTAGCCGCCTGGCGCTCGCCCCTTCGCCTTCTCGCCGATCGGGAGGGACAGGCGGTGCGCGATCGTCCGCACGCCCGCCTGAAGGCTGTGAATGTGCGCGAGTTGGGCACGCCGCGCAAGCGCCCACTGATCATGCGTGGCCTTGGTGATGCTCCCGGCCCAGCGCGACGAAGACTCCTTGGTCAGGGCTCGCTTGCGCTTGGCCCACGTATCCGTGCAGTGCTCCAGGCCCTCAGCGCACCGGCATTTGAGGTCTCTTGAGGCCAGCGAGCCAAGGTGCGCGCCCACCAGGCGCAACACCTGCTCGTCGGCGGCGCTCAGGTGTTTTAGGCGGGTGCGGATCGCTACGCCGGACGGGCCGACGGCCACGAAGGGGGCAGCGATCGTGCGCAGCGACTCATCACGCATCGATGTACTCCCTCCCCAACGCTTGATCGGCAGCAGGAAGAACGGTACCGGCCGACACTGACAGTGCCCGTCATGCGACGTGTGCGTGCTGCAATACCACGAACCAGTACATGCTCATGCCCACTCACGCACGCTCCTGCACATCTGAAAACGAACAGTTCCCAACCCTCCTCGCTGCGCACCGGGGACGGCGGACACACCGGGAGCGTGATCGCCACCCACGCCGAACTGCACGTCAGGGCCCGTGCCTTCTCCGAAGCCGCCCTCGACCGCGCTGCCGCCGCCGTGGAGCGAGTGGTGCGTGCCGAGGCCGCCGCCGCTGCACTCCCGCCCCAGGTCACGGTCACCCTGCTCTCGCGCTCCGGCGTCACCCTTCCCGATCCGGACGTCACCGCCGCCGTCCGTAGTGCCCACCGGGCGCAGTTCGGTGCCGCCCGTGTCACCGGCTGGCCGGGCTCGCCCGCCACCGAGGACTTCCCGCTCCTCACGGGTTCCGGCGCTCACCTTCACGGCAGGCCCGGTATCCGGGGCGCCTACTGGATGCTCGGCGCGACCGGCCCGGCCCAGTGGGCGGCCGCAACAGGCTCGGGCGCCGCCGTAAAGCTGGGTTTTCTGCCCGCCAACCACTCGCCCCGCTTCCTGCCCAGCGTTCGCCTGACCTTGGAGACCGGAACGGCCGCGCTGGTGACGGCAGCGCTGGCGCGGCTGGGGACCCCCGACGCGACGCACGGGGAGCCGGCCCCAGCCGAACGTCGGACACGGGGCACCCAAGCGCACTGAGCGCGTGCCTCGGCGGAATCAGGTGAAGCGCCAGCGGGTCTGGGTGAACCCGGCGTCCCTGCCGAATCCGAAGACGGTACGAGGCGCCACCGCGAAGACCAGGGCCCGACCCGCGTCCGTGCTCTCCTCGGTCGGCGGCGGGGCGGCCGTTGTCTTCGCGGTGCTGAACGCCCCGTCCTGTACCTCGAAGTGCCAGTTCGGACCGTACTTCGCCTCCCACGCCGCCGCGAGTTCGACCAGCCGTTTCTCGTCGGTGACCGGAACCGCCTTGCCCTCGACCACCACGTCGCAGCCCTCGCCGTAGGCGTTGGTGCCGGTGGTGAGGACGACCTGGGGGTTGGCGGCGAGGTTCATCCCCTTGCGTTCCCGTTCACCGGTGGCGAAGTGGAGCGCCCCGTCCAGCCACACGGCGATCAGCTGTGTGACATGGGGGCGGCCCTCTGGACGGACCGTGGACAGCCAGAAGATCTCGGCTTCCTTGAGGCGGGATGCGGCCTCGGCCCAGGACTTGGCGGTGGCGCCGGGGGAGCTGTAGCGCGCGTCCAGATCGGTGTGTGGTTCCTGCGCCCGCGGTTGTGCCGGCATGACGGGCCCCTCTCGGCCTCGGACCTTCACATGGTCTCCCTGAAGGGGAGACTCCGCCCGCCCGCCGGGCTCATCGCCATCCTGTGCCCGGATTGCCGGCCCAGGAGAGACGGCGAAGCGATGTACTAGAGGCTGAGGAGCACTCGGCCGAAGGGTCCGCCCTCTATGAGGTGGCGCTGGGCCTCGGCGGCCTGTTCGAGGGGGAAGACGCGGTCGACAAGGGGAGTGATCTCTTTGCGGGCGACCAGGTCCAGCAGCAGTGCGTTGGTCCTGTTGATCTGTTCCTGGGTGAACATGGCGAACTGGAATCCGCGTACGCTTGCCGCCTTCCAGATCAGGTCGGTGACGTTGATGTCGGCCTGAATGCCGGCGGAGTAGCCGATGCTGACCAGTGTTCCGCCCCTGGCGAGAGCGCCCAGTGCCTGACCGGTGATCGGCCCGGCTACACCGTCGAGTACGACGTCCACGCCCTTGTCGCCGGTGAGCCGGGCGACACCCTCGCGCAGCGATTCGCGGGTGAGGTCGATGACCTCGTATCCCGCCGCGCGGCTCAGCTCGGCCTTGGCCGTGGTGGTGGCGGTGGTGATCGCGAGGGACGCGCCGAGGTGCCGGGCGATCTCGACGCCGCCCTGGCCCACCGCGCCGCCGCTTCCGGGGGCGAGCACGGTACCGCCCGGCTGGAATCCGGCCAGTTCGGTGAGTGCGAGATAGGCGGTGAGGTAGCCGGCGCCCGCGGACAGCGCCGCCACGCTGGTGTCGTCGATGTCGTCGGGAATGGCCAGCAGGTGGGCCGGGTCGACCGCGATGTATTCGGCCCAGGTGCCGTCGAGGGCGATGCCGTACCGGCCGCCGCTGATCATCACACGGCTGCCCGCAGCGGGCCCGGAGGCTCCGGGCACCTCGACCGTTCCCACGCCGATGGTTCCGGGCGTGACCGGGAACGGCTTGACCGCACCGGGGGGCAGCTTGCCCCAGCGCACGGTGTTGTCCAGGGGGTGGGTGCCGGCCAGCGTCAGCCGCACCAGAGCCTGGCCGTTGTCGGGAACGGGCTTGGGGATGTCGACCGCGCGCAGTACGTCGTAGTCGCCGAACTGGTCGTATTGGATCGCTCGCATCGTGAAGCCCTTCGGTCATATCTGTCATGGTTCGGCGATTCGCTTCGGTGCGTGGTGGCGCCTCGACCCGAGGCGGTGTCATGGCGCGCCGAGGGCACAGCCCGCTCGAAGTAAAGCGATCGCTTTCCTTCGACGCTAGTGGAGCCGGAGCTCAAAGTAAAGTGAGTGTTATACTTATGCCGTGGAGACAGAGAGCACGCCGGTGACGCGGCGCCGTGGCGGCCGCGGGGCGCGCGAGCGGATCCTGCAGGCGGCTGCGAAGCTCTTTTACGAAGAGGGCATTCACGCCACAGGCGTCGCGCGCCTGGTGGAGACCGCAGAGGTGTCCACCCGGACCTTCTACCAGCACTTCCCGACCAAGACGGCCCTGGTGGAGGAGTACCTGCGCGGCTATGAGGCCGGGCTGGCGCGCCGGATCGAGCAGAAGCTGACCGGCGAGGGACTCACCCCCAAAGAGCAGCTGCTGACTCTGTTCACCATGGTCGCCGAGACGGCGTCGGGGACTTCGGGGGGAGCGGAGACCCGCGGCTGCCCCCTCCACAACGCGGCCGTCGAAGCCGCGGGGCACATGCCCGATGTGCGGGAACTGGTCCAGAACAACAAGCAGGGCGTCGTCCAGCAGCTCACCGACCTCGCCGCCCGCGCGGGTGCAGCCGACCCGGAGCAGTTGGGCCGACATCTGGCCGTCCTCCTCGAGGGTGCCACCGCTCTGTCGACGTCTCTGGACAGCCGCGGCCCGCGCAATGACGCGCTCGAGGTCGCCCGCGTACTGGTCGATCACGCCGTACCCGAAACGCAGCCCGCCTCCTGAGACGGTGATCCGCCCAGTTCGGTGAGGAGCGGTCTTCCCCGGCGGCGACGGCTGTGCACAAGCGCGCAGAGCAAGAGGCGACCCGCGCGGCACCGGGAGCAGCGGCCCGCCGACGTCCGAGAACTGACGGTGACTCCGGGCCTCCACCGGCCGGTGGCAGGATGTTTGCGGCAGCCGTCATTGACGCCACGGGTGCGAGCGACTGCCTGTTCCAATGCGGGGAGAATGCCGATGAGCCGGAAGAACCACCACGTTGCCGTGCTCGTGCTCGAGGGCGCGAAGCCGCTCGACGTCGGCATCCCCGCGCAGGTGTTCTCCAGCCGGCCGAGCATGCCCTACGAGGTGCGCGTGTGCGGCGCCGCCCCCGGACTGGTGACCGGCGGTGACGGTCTCTCGTATCACGTGGCCGAGGGACTCGAGGCCTTCGAGCACGCCGACACCATCTTCATCCCCGGCTACCGGGAGCCGGCGACGACAGAACCGCCGGCAGCGGTCGTCGGGGCGCTCATGGCCGCCCATGAGCGCGGGGCACGACTCGCGGCCATCTCCACGGGGGCCTTCGCGCTGGCGGCCACCGGCTTGCTCAACGGCAAACGAGCGACGACCCATTGGCACTACACGAAGGCGCTGGCCGAAAGGCATCCGCTCGTACAGGTCGACGAGAACGTGCTGTTCGTGGACGAGGGCGATGTGCTCACGTCGGCCGGAGCGGCGTCCGGTATCGACCTCTGCCTGCATCTGGTGCGCCGCGACCACGGTGTCGGGCTCTCCAACCATGTGGCGAGACGGCTGGTGGCGGCGCCCTATCGCAGCGGGGGACAGGCTCAGTACGTGCCGCGGAGCGTGCCCGAGCCGCTCGGCGACCTCTTCGCGAGCACACGTGAGTGGGCTCTGTCGCATCTCGCCGAACCCCTGACCCTCGAGATGCTCGCCCGCAACGCTCGGGTGTCCACGCGCACTTTCTCGAGACGGTTCGTTGAGGACACGGGCTACACGCCGATGCAGTGGGTGCTCCGGGCGCGGGTGGACCTGGCGCGGGAGCTGCTTGAACGTACCGATCTGGGCGTGGAGCAGATCGCCGACCGCGTCGGGCTCGGCACCGGGGCGAACCTGCGTCTGCACTTCCAGCGCATTCTCGGCACTTCCCCGACCGAGTACCGGCACACCTTTTCGGCCTGAGCTCCCCGAGCGTGCCGGTGCTGTATGAACCACGGCACCGGCCGGTACTGACGTATCGGTCCCGTCAAAGGGGCAGAGGCACGGCTGGCGAGATCCTTGCGGACCATGGCCAAAGTTCTGGCGGCATCCTTGCGCATGGTGTCATTCAGGCCACTGTCGGCCTGGGAGCCGGATGTCGATCATGGAGAGCGGAACGAAAGGAGTCCCCATGACCCGCATCGCCGTCAACGGGTTCGGCCGCATCGGACGCAACACCCTCCGCGCCCTGCTCGACCGAGGCAGCGACCTCGAGGTGGTCGCCATCAACGACCTCACCGCCCCGGAGACCCTCGCGCACCTGCTCAAGTACGACAGCTCGCTCGGACGCCTCGCCCACTCCGTCGAGGTCGACGGAAGCGAGCTCGTGATCGACGGCCGCCGTATCCAGGTGCTCGCCGAACGCGAGCCCGCCAACCTGCCGTGGGCCGAACTCGGCGTCGCCATCGTGCTCGAGTCCACCGGCCGCTTCACCGCGGCGGACGCCGCCCGCGCACACATCCGCGCCGGCGCCGAACGCGTGCTGGTGAGCGCCCCTTCCGACGGCGCCGACGTCACGCTCGCCTACGGGGTGAACACCGATGTCTACGACCCCGCCGAGCACGTGGTCGTCTCGAATGCCTCGTGCACCACGAACGCGCTGGCTCCGCTGGCATCCGTGCTGGACGATCTGGCCGGCATCGAGCACGGCTTCATGACCACGGTGCACGCCTACACGCAGGAGCAGAACCTGCAGGACGGCCCCCACCGCGATCTGCGTCGCGCCCGGGCCGCCGGCGTGAACATCGTGCCCACCACCACCGGGGCGGCCAAGGCCATCGGCCTGGTTCTGCCGAACCTCCACGGCAGGCTTTCCGGCGACTCGATCCGCGTGCCGGTCCCGGTCGGTTCGATCGTGGAGCTGAACACCACGGTCGCACGTGAAGTCACCCGCGACGATGTGCTCGCGGCCTACCGGGCCGCCGCCGACGGGAAGCTCAAGGGCATCCTCGAGTACGCCGACGAGCCGCTGGTCTCCAGTGACATCACCGGCCGGCCGGCGTCCTCCGTCTTCGACGCCGCCCTCACCCGTGTCGACGGCAAGCACGTCAAGGTGGTGGCCTGGTACGACAACGAGTGGGGTTTCTCGAACCGCGTCGTCGACACGCTCGAACTGCTCGCGCGCGACTGACGCGCAGGACCGAATGGTGCGTCCTGCACAGCCGGAGGGCCGGGCGCCGGTGTACGCCCGGCCGACTCCGGGGCCCGGTTCAGCCCCGCGGCTGGGCGACGTTGACCATCCAGGCGATACCGAAGCGGTCCGTGCACATGCCGAACACGTCGCCCCACATCTGCTTGTCCAGCGGGACGGACACCGAGCCGCCCTCGGACAGCTTCTCCCAGTAGCCGCGCAGTTCGGCCTCGTCGTCGCCGCTGAGGCTCACCGAGAAGGTGTTCCCGGGGTTGTGCTCAGTCGTCGGAGTGTCGGCTCCCATGAGGGTGTAGCCGCTGGGGGTCTCGAGCATGCCGTGCATGATCTTGTCGGCCATGGGCGGGTCCTGGTGACCGGACTCGCCGTAGGTGTTGAGCGCCAGGGTGCCGCCGAACACCTCCTTGTAGAACTCCAGCGCCTGCCGGGCGTCGCCGGCGAACATGAGATACGGGTTGAGACGCGAGGCCATGATTCCTCCCGGAGAGGGACAAGCGGTCAGTTGCGCGCACAGTAGCGCGGGGCACTGACAACGGCCCGCCGAGAACGTGTCCGACCTCCGAAGTGTCGGTTCGAAGCCACTTCGTGACGAATCCTGGCTGATCGCCCCCCGACCGGTGGACCCCCCTGTGCCCTGGCAGAAATGGATGGCGTCGGCTGTGACACCGGCGAGGAACCCGTGGAAATCGGGCGAGTTCGCCCCCTGGGCAGCAGGTCGGCGCGAAACGCTGGCCTTGCGTCATCGAACTCGCCGCAGCGCGGCAGGAGTCAGGTCCGCCGAAGGCTCATGGGCAGCGCGGTGAACCGCGCCCGGCGGCTCCCGTCGTCGTACAGCCCGCCACGCCCGGCAGCCCCTCTCGGGCGGGCGGGTCATTCGTTTCCGGACACCCTGCATCTCGAATCGATAACGAGTCTGGTCCAACGGATTTGAAAGGTTCATGCTCACGTCGGCCGGGCCTCGATCCTCGGCCATGCGACGCCCCGACAGTAACGCCGCCCTCATCTCCTCTCATCGCACTTCGGAGGTCCATGTGTCACCGCTCGACCGCCGTACTTTCCTCAGAGGAGCAGCCGTTGTCGGTACTGCTCTGGGCCTGGATGCGCTTCCCGCGGGGGAGCACGGAGCTGCGTCGGCCGCGTCCGGGTCGATCACCGATGTGAAGCATGTGGTGATCCTGATGCAGGAGAACCGCAGCTTCGACCACTACTTCGGTGCGCTCAAGGGTGTGCGCGGCTTCGCCGACCGCAGCACCGTCATGCTGCCGGGCGGTTACTCGGTCTTCAACCAGCCTTCAGGATCGGGTCGCCAGTACCCCTGGCCGATGAGCGCCACGTCCCCCTGGCTGGGCGTCGACGGCGAACGGCTCGCCCAGTGCGACGGCTCGCTCGACCACGGCTGGTCCTCGCAGCACCAGGCGTGGAACAACGGCAAGATGGACAGCTGGGTCTCCGCCAAAGGCACCAACCGGACCATGGGCTTCCTCAAGCGCGGTGACATCCCCTTCCACTACGCCCTCGCCGACGCCTACACGATCTGCGACGCCTACCACTGCTCGATCCTGAGCGCGACCGGCCCCAACCGCACCTATCTGTGGGGCGGCATGATCGACCCCAACGGCACCGCCGGCGGTCCAGCCTACGACGGGGCGGACGAGTCCGGCCTGAAGTGGCAGACCTACGCGGAGGCGCTGCAGAACGCCGGCGTGAGCTGGAAGGTCTACCAGAACGCGAGCGACAACTTCGGCGACAACGGGCTCGCGTACTTCTCCGTGTTCGACAACGCCTCCGCCGGCAATCCGCTGTACGACCGGGGCATGGCCTCGGTGCCCCGGACCACCGGGTCGACCCCGGACGACATCGCCGCCGCCATCCGGCACGACGTGCAAAGCGGCACCCTTCCCCAAGTCTCCTGGATCGTCGCCAACCAGGGCTTCTCGGAGCACCCCTCGGCGCCGCCGAACGACGGCGCGCACTTCATCAACCTGGTGATGCAGGCGCTCAACGCCGACCCGGCCGTCTTCAACTCCACCGTCCTGTTCATCAACTACGACGAGAACGACGGCTTCTTCGACCATGTGCCGCCGCCGGTCCCGCCGACCGGAACCCCGGACGAGTTCGTCAACGGCACGCCGACCGGGCTCGGCTTCCGGGTGCCCATGTTCGTGGTCTCGCCCTGGAGCCGCGGTGGCTGGGTCAGCTCCCAGGTCACCGACCACACGTCGGTCATCCAGTTCATGGAGACCTGGACCACGGCGCTCGGCACCCCCACCCGCTGTTCGAGCATCAGCGCCTGGCGTCGCAAGGTCACCGGCGACCTGACCAGCGCCTTCGACTTCACCGCACCCGTCTACGGGATGCCGTCCCTGCCCTCCACCAGTGCGGTCATCGGCCAGATCAACTGCTATCTGCTGCCGAACCCCTCCGCCAACACCAACGCGCTGCCCGCGCAGGAGCCGGGCACCAAGCCGGCCCGTGCCCTGCCGTACCAGCCGAACGCCTACATCAGCCGGTTCGACTACAACGCGAACGGCCAGATCCTGGCCTGGATCGACATGGCGAACCAGGGCGTCCAGGCCGCCGAGGCGGTCCACTTCTCGGCCTACGCCAACGCGTACCGCAGCGGCGGCCCCTGGCAGTACACGGTGGACCCCTGCAACGCCGCCACGCGCACGGACGGCGTCGTGGAGGACTACTTCAACGTCGGCAGCGGCTACGGCAACGGGCTCTACGACCTGAGCGTCGTCGGCCCCAACCGCTTCCTGCGCCGCTTCACCGGCAACGCGCTCGGCCCGGCCAAGGACATCGAGGTCGGCTGCTACTACGCCACCGCCCCGACCACCGGCAAGCAGGCGGTCTGGTTCCGCATGACCAACCAGTCGGCTGCCGACGTGACCTTCACCATCAAGTCGAACAACTACCGCAGTGACGGTCCCTGGACCTACCAGGTGACCGCCGGACAGTTCACGGACGACTTCTTCAACGCCGTCGCCTACACGAGCGGTTGGTACGACTTCACCGTCACGGTCAGCGCCGACAGCTCCTTCTCGCGGCGCTTCGTGGGCCACATCGAAACGGGCGCTGCCAGCATCACCGGCTGAGCCACCGGTCCGCACCTCACGCCGGGTGAGGTGCGGACCGGAACACAGTGCCGCGGCAGGCGGCCACCGGCGGCACCCAACCGCCTCAGACGCCGGACGAGCACGGGGGACGCCTGCGCTTTGCCCGAGACATCCAGGTCATGACGCCCCCCCGGTATGCGCGGTGTGCGAAAGGCCGAGGTTAACGCGACTTGACCGAATCCTCCGGGGGATCACATCTGATGCTCATCTGCGTCACCCCGAACGGATACCCGTGATCCCCCGGGCTGGTGTGCGGTGGAGGGGCGTGCCGGTGACCCACCTGCACGTATGTCCGTAAGGAAAAAACACACGCAATGAGAATTCACGCAAAGAGACCTGCGGGAACGGGGATTCGCCGAACCGCAGTGGCGACCGCGGCGGCGCTGGTGCTCGGCGGTGCTGTGGCGGGAGCCGGCACCGCTTTCGGCTCGGCCGATGACACGGCCGCCGACAGCCCTGCGGCGCACCAGAGCTGGCTTCCGGACACGCCGGAGAACTGGCCGCTGGTCGTGGACTACACCCGGACGCGGCCCGAGACCGTCACCCGCGGCCTGAAGCACTACAGCGAGACGTACGACACCGTCGGCGGCCGCCAGCACATCCAGGTGCTGCAGGCCGACCTCGGCGACCGGAACCTCCGGGTCGGCATGGTCGAGGCCGGTGACACCATCACCAACCCGGCGGACGAGACCCCGTCGTCGATGGCCCACCGCACCCACGCGGTGGCGGGCGTCAACGGCGACTACTTCGAGATCCACGCCAGCGGCCGCCCCCTCGGCGGCATCATGACCAACGGGCACCTGCTGAAGAGCCCCAAGCCGGGCTTCGAATCCCAGCTGGGCGTCAAGCCCGACGGCACCATGGTGATGGGCCCGGAGACCTTCTCCGGCACGGTCTCCACCGGCTCCGCGACCCACGAGCTCACCTCGGTGAACACCGTGAACGACGTGGCGACCGGCGGCATCACCGAGGTCACCCCCGACCTCGGCGAGACCCCGGGCCCGTCCAAGTCCTCCACCCTGGTGCTCGGCCACGCCACCGACGGCGGCTTCGTGGTCGACAGTGTGCGGACCGGCGTCACCACCGTGCCCCGGCTCTCCGCCGACCAGCTCGGTCTCCTCGGCGCCGGCGCCGGTGGGCAGTGGCTCTCCGACAATCAGCACGCGGGCGACAAGGTGGCGATCGCCACCCAGCTTTCGCCCGACAACGATGTCACCCAGCTGATCAGCGGTGTCGACACATTGGTGAAGGACGGCAAGGTCTACAAGGACCCGACCGGCACCCCGCCGAGCGGCGCCAACCCGGAGACCGCCGTCGGCATCACCCAGGACGGCAAGCACGCCATCGTCGTCGCCATCGACGGCCACGGCGGCGCCTCCACCGCCTTCGGTGTGACGCCGGAGCAGGCCGCGGGCTACATGGTCGCCCACGGCGCCTACACCGCGATGCTGTTCGACGGCGGCGGCTCCACCGGCATGGTCAGCCGCGCCCCCGGCGCCGACCGGGCCGAGGTCGTCAACACGCCGTCCGACCTGCCCGGCAACACCGAGCGCCCGGTCGCCAACGGCATCTTCTTCTACTCCACCGCCGAGGAGGCCGGACCGGCCGTCAAGGTCGTGGTGAACGGCGGCAAGACGGTCACCACCGTCGCCGGCGGTTCCATCCCGCTCCCGGTGTACTCCGTCGACCGGTTCGCCAACCCTTCGGCCGGCCAGGTCGACGTCCGGATCGAGCCCTCGAACCTCGCCACGTACGAGGACGGCAAGCTCACCCCGCAGCGCAGCGGCACGGGCCGGATCATCGCCACCAACGGCGAGGTGACCACCTCCGAGAAGCTCGAGGTCGTCAGCAAGCTGGACTCCCTCACGGTCTCGCCCGACAAGGCCGACCTCAACAACGGCGCCACCCAGCAGCTCGCCCTCTCCGGCAGCGTCAAGGGGGGCGGCGATGTGCAGATCCCCGCTGAGGCGGCCACCTGGAAGGTCACCCCGGACAACCTGGGCTCGGTCGACGCGCATGGCCTGTTCACCGCGGACGCCGACAAGGGCGGTCTCGCCGAGGTGAGCGCGCAGGTCGCCGGCGCCACCGCGACGACGTCGATCGCCGTGGGTAGCGTCAGCAAGGTCATCGACCCGATGACGAGTCTCGACGTCTGGCGGCTGAGCAACAACACCACCGGCAAGCCCGCCACCCTCAACGCCGACGCCGGCGTCGTCCCGCCGGGCTCCACCGACTCCGGATCGCTGCGGCTCGACTACTCGATGCCCGCCGGCTCCGGCGTCAAGCAGCTGGTGCTCTCGCCGCGTACCACCCTGAAGACCGACACGAACAACGGTCAGGTCCCCACCGCCATCGGCGTGTGGATCAAGGGTGACGGCAACGGCATCGAGCTCGCCGAGAAGTACATCGGCGTCAACGGCACGTCCACGACGCTCTACCCGACATACGTCACCTGGAAGGACTGGCACCTGGCGGTCGCGCAGCTGCCGGCGGGTATGCAGTTCCCGCTGACCATCAGCTTCATCGACTTCCTGGCGATCAGCCCGAGCACCGCTTACAGCGGCTCGCTCAACGTCGCGGGTCTGCAGGCCCTGTACTCGCCGCGGCCGGTCACGGCGCCCGAGTACCACGCGATCCCGCAGAACCCGAAGTGGCTGTCCTTCGAGGAGGACTCCGCCGACTTCGCCAAGCAGGGCACCACCCTGCTGGCCGGTGACGACGCGCACATGCTCGCCGGCGACCCGGGCTCGGTCAGCAGCAACGTGATGGACTCCATCGCCAAGCGGCTGCCCACCCTCACCCCGCAGGCGAAGCCGGACGCCGCCCAGTTCCTCGGCGACATGTCCGACGACGGCAAGCTGGCCGACCTGCAGTACGCCAAGTCCAAGATGGACGCCCTCGGCATTCCCGAGCGCGACATCGTCGGCAATCACGAGATCACTCAGGGCGCCGACTCGGAGAACGGCAACTACAGCAACACCTTCGGTGACACCCACTACGCCTACACGCAGGGCCAGGCGCAGATGATCGTCACCGACAACTCGCACGGCAGCCTGCAGTCCTCGGACCCGTTCCAGAACCCCGAAGGCGTGCAGTACCCGTGGCTGGTCCAGCAGTTGACGGACGCCACCGCCAAGGACGTGCTGGTCATCACCCACATGCCCGCGTACGACCCGCACCCGGCCGCGAACAGCCAGTTCACGGACCGCTGGGAGGCGCGGATGTACCTGCGGCTGGTGCAGCGCTTCCAGCAGACGCACCCGAAGCAGCACGTGATCATGATGTACGGCCACGCCCGCGGCTTCGCCGAGCAGATCCTCAACCCCGAGGGCCAGAGCGTGACCACCGAGGAGGGCGGCATCCCGCAGTTCACCTTCGCCGACCTCGGTATGCCGGCCTACGCCCCGGCCGACCAGGGTGGCATCTACCACTTCGGTCTGATCCGCATCGGTGACGACGGTGACCTGCAGTACAGCGTCGAGCCCGCGCTCGCGTCGATCACCGTCAAGGGCCCCAAGGACCCGATCGCCCACGGCGACCACGTCACCCTGACCGCGACCGGCGACCAGATCGCCGGCGACAACATCGCACCGCTCACCATCCCGATCGCGGACCCCGCGTCCCACGTCTGGACCTCGAGCAACACCAAGGTCGCCACGGTGGACCCGCTCACCGGCGCCCTGACCGCCCACCGCTCCGGCACCGCCACCGTCTCGGTGACCTCCGGCGGCGTCACGGGCAGCACCCAGGTCGTCGTTCAGTGACCTGACCCATGACGGCGGGGTGCCCGAGCAGTCTCGGGCACCCCGCCGGCGTTCTCCGGCTCCCGCCTTCCTCATGCGGTCCGCCCGGCGCGGTGCCGGGCCGACTGTCCGGACCGGTCAGGCGCGGGTGCTGCGGCGCAGGCCGCCGTACTCGCTGTCGGTGACGTGTTCCAGCCAGTCGACCTCGTCGGTCTCCCACAGGGCGATGTGCGTCATGAAGCGGTCGGGGGCGGCGCCGTGCCAGTGCTCCTCGCCCGCCGGGGTCCAGATCACGTCTCCTGGATGCGCTTCGACGATGTCGCCGCCGCGGGACTGGACCAGGGCGATGCCCTCCACGACATAGAGGGTCTGACCGAGGCCGTGGGAGTGCCAGGCGGTGCGGGCGCCGGGAGCGAAGTGGACCGAGTTGACCCGGACGCGGGAGGGTTCCTCGCCGCGGTGGATGACATCGGCCCAGGCGTCCCCTGTGAACCAGTTCCCGGGCAGCTTGGCGGTCGCCTGCTTCTTCAGCAGTTCCATGGTGTGTCTTCTCCGTGCTCGTACGTGCCGTGCGGTCCAGAATGGACGCGCGGTGATCGGGTGCCGCGGATGGACCGGGCCGGTCGCCCGGGTCAGGTGGCGGGGCTCTCCGTGTCCTCGACGAGGCTCCTCAGCTGGGTGACGGCGGTCATGGCGGTGGGCCGGCCGGCGTAGAAGGCCAGGTGGGTCAGCGCCTCGGCGAGCTCCCGTCGTCGGCGACCTCACCCTCGCCTTCGACGCCATGCAGCTGCCCGCGGAACCCTCACTGAGCCTGACGGTCATGAGCGCGGAACCGGGCTCTTCCGACGCAGACGCCCTCGAACTGCTGGCCAGTTGGGCTGCCGCGGAGGGGATGCTGCCCGTAGACGTCCTGGACCGGCCCGCCAGATGACGTCCGCGATCCCGTGCGGACACAGGGCGTGGGGTGGCGGAGTCGGCTGCCGGGCGGCCGCACGCTGAGGCGGCCTACGAGGTCAGCCCGTCTTGCGGGCGACACCTCCGTAGAACCCGATCTCGCCTGATCTGGCCGGCGGGGGAGTGTCCGGTTGCCAGAACGGGACCTGGACCAGGCCGGGTTCGACGAGTTCGAAGCCGTCGAAGAGTCCCTCGACCTCGGTGTGGGACCGCAGATTCAGCGTGGCGCTGGCCCTGTTGTAGACGGTTTGGGCCTTGCTGCGATCGGCGAAGTCACCCGTGGCGTGCGACAGCACCAGGAAGCTGCCCGCCGGCAGCGAGTCGCGCAGGGTGGCGACGACCTGCCCGGGCTTCTCCGTGTCGGTGAGGAAGTGGAGGACGGCGACGAGGAGCAGGGCGACCGGTTCCCCGAAGTCGATCACTCGGCGGACGTCGGGATGGTCCACGACGGCCTGCGGATCGCGCAGGTCGGCGAGTACAGTGCTGGTCGTGCCGGAGTGGCCGAGCAGCGCGTCGGCGTGGGCCTTCACGATCGGATCGTTGTCGACGTAGGCGACGCGCGTGTCGGGCGCCACTTCCTGGGCGACCTCGTGCACGTTCGGAGAGGTGGGCAGCCCGGTGCCGATGTCGAGGATCTGGCGGACGCCGTTGCCGACCACGTGGCGGACTGCGCGTCGGAGGAAGGCGCGGTTGGCCCGCATGCCGATCCGCACCTCAGGCGCCGCGGCGGCGAGTTCGTCGCCGGCCAGCCGGTCCACCTCGTAGTGGTCCTTGCCACCCAGCAGATAGTCGTAGATCCGCGCGGGGTGCGGCCTGGTGGTGTCGATGTCCTCAGCCCGCAGGCCGTTCTCTCCCACGCCGCGCCCCTCCCGACGACCGCCACGGCACCTGGCGATCGACAGCATCCCACATCAACTCGGTAGCGGGTGCAGGCATTTCGTAGAGACCGAAGTCTTGTCGTGGCACGGGGCGTTGTCAGTGGGGTTCTGTAGCTTGGCGTTGGTTGCCGTGCTGGTCAAGCGGCGGACAGGTGACGGCGTCCGGCATGGGGCGAAGAAGGAGGTGGAGCATCGGTGACCGCAGAACTGTGTGAGACCGCGGCCTGCTTCGATGCTGCTCCTGCTCGTCGATACCGGGGAAGGAACAAGGGGAAGCGCTGGACGCGAGGCGCGGACATCGAGCTTGCGGTGATCCGTCTGCCGCTGGATGTCCACGATCCCGGCATCCGGCACCGGACCGAGGGTCTGTTCTGGGCGATGCGGTCCGTCAAACGCGCACTGCAGCGTGATGGGCGGGATGCCGTCGACGCGTACTGGGCTGGCGATGTCCGCCGCGAGAGGGACGCGAAAGTCTGGCGGCTTCAGCTGGGTCTGTCCCGGGAAGGGATGGAACGCCGCGCCTACCGGCACATGGAAAACTCCAGGCACCTCGCCCATCACGTCACCAAAGCACTGGTGATGCACCAGGCCGACGAGGTCTTCGAGACTTCCGTGAGCCGGCATCTGCTCCCGGACTCTTCCGGCCGCAGGCACGGCCGGCCCCGCGCGGGCCGGTGGTGGGACTACACCCGCATCCCAGGCCGCGCCCGCTCCCACACCATCTCGCGGAAGTGGGAGACCTTCCGGCTGCACGGCACCCTGGCCGGGCACCTGGACACCTACCGCAACCGCAACCTCGACCATACGGTCACCACCCCGGAGCAGGCTGCCGCGCTTTCTGCAGGGACCGGGGTGCTCGAGCAGCCTCGGCACCTGCCTGCTCCTATGCGCCCTACGGGACGTATTCAGACGGGCGAGGTGACGGCGAAGGACACGACGAAGACGCGGGCCGCGACGTGGTGGGACCACACCGGGCCTTTGGTCGTCGTGTTCACCGGCGGCGCCGGTTCACGTCGTGGTGACCTGGTCCTGTCCGTCCGGCTGCCCTCGGGTTCGGGTCGCTGGCCGCGCCTGGTGCACTTCCTGACCAATCCCGGTACCTGGCACAAGATCGACCTCGTGCGCCGCCGCGACACCTCAGCGCCGGGCGGGTGGGCCTACGAAGCCCACCTGATGGTCCTGACCGGCGGCTACGCGTCCCCCGCCACGAAGGCCCGGCGTGCGGCGGCGGCCGCACTCGAGCGGGTCGGTGGCATCGACGGCAACGTCTCCAACCTCTCCATCGTCTCCTTCCCCACACCTTCGACCCCGCCGACGGCGACGTCGAAACAACCCGCATCGAGCCAAGCGACGCGGAGCTTGCCGCGCTGGCGAAAGCCCGCCGCAAGGACCGCGGCCGCAGGCGCGCCCTGGACCGCTCCCGCCGAGCGTCCAACCCCGGCCAGTACCGGCCATCGAAACGCCAACAGGCCCGGGCCGAAAGGCGCCAGGCCGCGGGCCTTCCCCAACGGATCGTCGAAACGCCCGGCGGGGCAAGGGCAGCGAACAAGGCTGGGGTGCCCAAGCAGCCCTACCGGCGCGACAGCCTGTCAGCCGGCTTCCGGCTCGACCGGGCTCGCCTTGCCGAAGCCGCGGCCACGCAGGCTGCGGCAAAAGACCACCGCGCCCGCCGCATCGCCGAAGAGATCACCGCCGAGCACGGCGCGAACCTGATCGTCGAGGACTGCGATATCCGCACCTGGTACCGCAGGTGGGGCAAAGCACTGCAGGCCACCACACCCGGACGGCTCATCACCGCTCTTGGCCGGGAATGCGAGAAGACCGGCGGGCGGATGCTCCGGGCCTCCACCTTCACCACCACACTCTCCCAGGCCTGCTTCTGCGGCGAAAAGGTCGTTAAAACCCTCGCCGACCGCATCCACCACTGCCCCGCCTGCGGGCTGACCGGCGACCGAGACAAGGTCTCCGCCGCCCTCTGCGCCCACGTCCACCTCACCGACCCCGACCGCCCAAGCACCGCGCGCCTGGACAGAGTCCAGGCGCGCCACACACAGATCGTGTTCCATGAAGGGCTGCAAGAAGCCCTGTCGAGTCAACCGCAGCGCGGTGCCCGCCCCAGCCGGGGCCGCACCCACGCGGCAGCCCACAAGCCGGATGCTTCCCGCCACGGGCCTCTGCTCGACAAAACACCACCACCCGGTACCGGACTTACCCCGAATGAGACCCGACCCGCCAACGAGCGGCACAAGGCCCACGTCGGAACAGCCGGCTGCACGGAGCCGGCACGCCACCCAGGCATGCCAGCCCCGCACAGACATCGGGCGGACATCACAGCATTACGTGATGGCTCTTAGGCGAGCGTGACGGTCGCCGAGGCCGTCTGGCCGCCCGAGGTGACCGTGAGGGTGATCGTCCCGGGCCGCACCGCGGTCAGCGTGCCGGACGTCAGGTCGAGCACGGCCAGGGTCCTCGGCCTCCCCTCGGCGCGCTTCGCCTCGGACGCCGAGTCCACGACGACGAGCCCGGAGTCGCCGCCCCAGGTGACCGTCGCGGGGAAGCGCAGCGGGAACCTGAGGCCGAATTCGCTCGTGATGCCCGTCGCGGAGACCGTCGCCGAGTGGCCCACCGCGACCTGGTCGGGGGCCGACAGCTCGATCTTGTCGATCAGCGGCCGGCTCTCCGCCTGCAGCCAGTCCCGGGTTTCCGGGCTGGGCTGCCCGGCCTTCACCCGAGCGGGCCGCCGGTCGACTCCGACGTGCATCCAGCCGAAGAACCCGCCCTGGTCGGGCGAGCTGTACGGCGTCTTGCCCACAGCCGGAGTGGTGACCTCGAGCACACCGTCGGCGCGGGTCACCGACGCGGTGTGCGCGTGACCGGTGAACAGCGAGATCGGCTTGCCGGAGTTCTCCCGGAAGTCCGCCAGCCAGCGCTTGAGGAGGTCCGCCTCGAGCTGGTCGGACAGCTGTGAGGCCGCGGCGCCGGACGGGTCGTGCAGGGGGTGGTGGAACGAGACCACGACGCCGGTGACCGAGGAGTCCTTCGCCGCCTTCGCCAACTCGGACTGCAGCAGCGGAACCTGGTCCCAGTCCGACGTCCGCATGTCGCCGGTGTGGGAGTCCAGCAGGATGAAGCGGGTGCCCTTGTGGTCGAAGACCATCCGGTTGGGACGGCCGGTCGCGGTGAGGAACGCCTCGAGCCCGCCGGTCTCCGACAGGCCGGCCTCGTGGTTGCCCGGCGTCCAGTACACGGGCAGGTCGCTCGGTACGTGGTCGCGCAGCAGTCCGTTGGCGAGCTCGAAGTCGGCGGGGGTGTTGTTGTCGACGAAGTCGCCGTTGATGAGGATGAAGTCGGGCTTGCCAGCCACGGCCTGGTCCAGCGCGATGGCGGCCTGCCGCCCCGAGAAGGAGTTCAGGCCGGCGGCCGCGCTGATGTGGAGGTCGGACAGGACGGCGAACGTCCACCGGTCCTCAGGAACGCCGCCCTGCTCGACCACGTAGGGATCCGGCTGCGGCGGCTCACTGGTGTCGGCCTGCTGCCCGACCTGCGCGGCGAGCGCGTCGAACTCCAGTTGGCCGGCGTTCTTGTTGGTCTGCGACGTCTCGGCGATGTAGACACGCTGCAGCGTGATGGGCTCCGAGAAGCCGGCGGGTATGTCGCCGACGACCCGGCGCCAGCCCGTCCAGTCGACGGTGAGAGCGAAGGTGAACGGCACGTTGGTGGTGCCCTGCGAGGACATCATGGCGCGCAGCCAGTGCTTCTGGCCGTCGCCGTTGACCCACAGCGCGAGCTTCTTCGCCCCGGTGGGCAGCGTGATCGGACCGGCGCCGGCCACCGCGTAGGCCGCAGAGGTGCTGGACTGCCCGGTGAAGTCGTAGGTGAGCCGCAGGGCGTGGTTGTCCGCGGCGGCGCCGGGTCGGTCCGGGGCAGCGACGAAGGCGACCGACGCGGTACCCCGGGCGGAGGCCGCCGTCCAGCGTTCGGCTGGCTCGAACTCGGCCAGCGAGACATCGATCAGACCCACCGTCACCGGAAGCTTGGCCGTCACCCCCTCCACCGTCGCCGTGAGGGTCACCGCCTTGCCGCCCGCGTCCGAACCGCCGGTGATGGCGAGGCTTCCGTCGGACTCGGCCGTCACCGTGATCACGGACTTGTCGTAGTCGAGCGTCACATCGCGCGGTGCCACCGGTGCGTCGAATCCGTCGGCGTCGTACCCGGTGAGCCTGACGTGCGCCGTCGCGTCCGGGTCGATGGTGATCGCACGCTGGGTGAAGGCCAACCGGTGCAGATCGCCGACGACGCGCAGCTCGTGCTCGCCGTCCGCGGAGCCGGAACGGGCGCGCAGCGTCCCGGATCCCGGCCGCTTGGCGCGGAAGACGCCGTCTCGTGCCCTGCCGAGTGAGCCCGGCTCGGCCGTCCACTTGACCGGCTGCTTGTCGACCGCGACGGGGGCCCACGTCTCGTCGTAACCGGCGACCGCAACGTCCAGGGTGAGGCCGGGAACCACACGGTCGGCCTGGGGGCGTACGTCCAGTCCCCGCAGGGTGCCCGAGCCCTGCGGCGCGAACAGGCCGACGCCGTTCGGCACCGGCCGCTCGTTCCCGTCCGACGGAGTGTTGATGACTCCCGCCCCGGCGTCGCCGGGTCGTCGGGCGACCAGTTCGGTGGAGCCGCCGCCGTCGAGCATGAATGCCTCGGTGGCGCCGAGGCGCACCATGAGCTTGGCCATGTCGTCGAAGCTGAGGCCGGGGGAGAAGTTCGCCGAGCCGTCGACCGCGACCAGCAGAAGCCTGTGCCCGCCGTCCAGCCAGCCGATGGCCGTGCGGGGCTTGGGCGCGTCGTTGCCCGTGCTGGGCGGAAAGTCGATCGCGGCACCGTTGCGGACCAGCACCGACCCGCTGCCGAGCGCCATGCGCAGCTGGGCGGTCGTGTCGCTCTGCGGCTTGAACCCTACGGTGACGGTGTCACCCGGCCGGGCGGTGGCCAGCTGGCCGGAGGCGGCGCCGCGACCGAGGACGATCAGACCGCCGTCCGGTACGGCCGTATCGGTGATCTTGCTGTTGACCGCGGTGACCTTGCCGCTCACGATGACGAGTTCGGTGTAGGGACCCGCATCGTGGATGAGCGTGCGGTCGCCCGGCCCCCACAGCGGGGTGAACACGGCGATGCCGTCGGCCGGCACGGTGGACGAGTTGAGCGCGGCGAGCGGCCGCTGGGTGCCGGCCACGGTGACCGTACCGGTGAGCATGAGATCGGCGAGCCGGGCGACCCGGTCCGCGCCGATCGCCGCGACGGTCGACGACTGGTTCGTGCCCTTGCGGAGCTCGCCGCTCTTGATCTCCGGCCCCTCGGCCGTGTTGGTCTCGGTGATGTTGAAGTAGTCACCGTTGACGGCGGCGACCGCATGCTGGGCGCCGGCCGCCTGCGACAGCGCCCGTGCCTCGCTCACCTTGTCGGCGATCAGGTCCACGCCGACCGACCCGTCGGCCAGGTCGGCGTTGAGTACATGGACCCGCATCCAGCCGGTACGGCCGAAGGTGTCGAAGGAGGTCAGGACGATCCCGGGTGCCACGGGGCAGTCCACCCGATCGGCCTCGACCGACTCCCCGGGTACGGTCGTCTGGTACGTCGGAACTGTGTATCCGAATCGCTTGTTCGACGCCGCGACGGGGGAGGCGGGGGTGTCCCCGAGCTGCCCGGGTCTGCTCTCCTGGGCGGTACTGGCGGTTGCGACGCCGCTGCCGGTCGCGGCGAGCCCGGCGGCGACAGCGCCGACGATGAGCCCGCGTCGCGTCATGCCTGCGGCGCTGTTGTGACGGTTGTCCATGATCCGAGACGCTATTCACGCCGGTGAACGGCGAGATGAACGACGAGGTATGGCTGGACGTCGTCTTGGAATGCGCCCACGCCTGGGCAACAGGAACCTGTCAAGGCCGCTCGGGCATTCTTCGGCGCGGCCACCAGGCGGGCCTACGCGTTGCCGTAGGCGGTCCACCCGGCGTCGATCCCCTTTGCCTCAGCCGGAACCGTGGCCGGACGCAGCAAATTCCGGGATGACCTCAGCGGCCAGCCGTTCGAGGTGTTCGGCGGGGTCGAAAAGCGGCGTGAACAAGATGAGTTCCGCGCCGGCAGCGACGACGTCACGCAACTGGCGTGCACATTCCCCTGGCGTTCCCGCGATCGCGGCGGCCTCGATGTCAGGTGACTGCTTCATGTAGAGCGCGGCCAGCGCAGCGTTGATCCGGTTGCGGGCCCGCTGCGCATCGTCGTCCAGCGCGATGTAGATACGCTTGGCGATACGGAAGTCATCCGTCGGCCTGCCGGACTCGGCCAGTGCCTGCCGTACGATCTCGATCTGATCGGCGAACTTCGCCGTCTGGACCTGTCCCGCACCGAAGAAGCCGCTGAACAGGCCACTCGTCACGGCGCGTCGCAACGCGATGCGCCCGCTCCCGCCGAACCACACCGGTGGGGAGGGCTTCTGGAACGGTTTCGGTTCCATGCCGGCGTCGGTCAACTGCCAGAACTCGCCGGAGAAGTCGACCCGGTCGTCGCGCCACAGCCGGGTCATCAGCTCGACGCCCTCCCAGAAGCGCGCGACGTAACGCTCCTGGTCGACACCGAAAGCCGCGAACGGCCGCTGCTTGCCGCCCGTACCGAAGCCGACCTCGATCCTGCCTCGGCTGATCTGGTCCAGCGAACTGATGCTCTTGGCCAAGTGCACCGGACTGTGCAGCGTGGACACGAAGACCACGCATCCGAGACGCAGCCGCTCCGTGCAGGCAGCGGCGTAGGTCATGGTCTCCATCGGTCCGAGCTGCGGACTGAAACCCAGTGTCTGTTCCTGCGTCCAGGCGCTGTCGAAGCCCAACTGCTCGACCCGTGTGAGATAGGTGCGGAACGCGGCGGGATCGAACTCACCATCCGCGTGGAACTGTGGGATCGAGATCGCGAATTGCACAGGCACAACGTTATTTCTCGTCAGCGGCGGCGCGCCGTAGCGCCACACCGCTCGTCGGCGCGGCCGCATGCGCCCTGTTCCACCCGCGTACCGCTCCAGGTGGCGGTCTCCAGGGGAGAGGTGTGCCGGCGCGGCGGCCATGCGGTGCGGCCCGACCGGCCCCTCGGCTGTCCTCAGCGCCCGTCTGAAGACGCTTGTGTCGGCCGGGTGCTGGAGGCCCGCACCTACCAGGAGCCGGGCAGCCGCCCCCGCGACGCCTACGACCTCACCGCCGCCGGCCGCGACCTCGATCTCGTCCTTGCAGACTTGCAGCTATGGGGAGACACGCACATGCCGCGCCCGGCAGGCCCCTCCGCTCTGCGCCGCACCCGCTCCACCGGGCAGCCCCTCGATGTCGCCTTCGTCAACGACCAAGGCGACGTCGTTCCGCCCCGACGTCGCCTTCCTCGTCGACACCCCTGCCGCTCCGCAGCGCGCCCACCTGATCAGCGCTCGCCGGGAACGTCACCCGTCTGCCGCGGGGTCACGCGTCCCTGTCCTGGTTTTCCCGCCTTGCGGCCGTCGGCACGGGCGCGTCGGCGCAGGTAACACAGCGCGCTCACAGTGAGGACCAGCGGCCAGAGCAGGTACCAGCCGGTCATGACGAGGAGCGCGGAGACTGCGACGAGGGCAAGGAAGGCGGCGCGGCGGGCGAGGCTGCCGCGCGGCAGGAGCCGTAGGGCCGCGGCCGTGCCCAACGCGTACACGGTGACGAACGATCCGGTCGTGAGAAGCACGAGTGGGCTGGGGCCGACGCCTGCGGCCGTCGTGGTGACGAGAGCGAGGCCGGACAGCGCAGTGACGACGGCCAGGCTGCGTCGTGGCACCTCGCCGACGCTGCTGCCTCGGGCCAGCCAGTCCGGCAGCGCGCCGTCACGGCCGAGCGCTGCACCGAGTCTGGCGGCGCCGGCGAAATAGGCGTTCATCGTGCCGAGGGTCAGCAGGACTGCGGCGGCAGCGGCGAGGACCCGGACGGTGCCACCGATGCCGAGGGCGAGCAGTTCGGCGAGCGGGGCGTCCGTCGTGCCGGCGGCCGGGCCGAGCACCATCACGCCGGCGGTGGCGACCGCGAGGTAGAGAACGCCGACGACCACGACCGCGATGCCGGTGGCTCGGGGCAGGTCCCGCGCCGGATGGCGGAAGTCCCCGGCGAGGTGGGTGATCGCCTCCCAGCCTGCGAAGCTCCAGACCAACAAGGCCGCCGCCGGACCGATGGCCAGCCAGCCGTGTGGCGCGAACGGCCGCAGGTTGGCGACGTGGGCGTGAGGCAGTGCCGCAAGCACGGCGGTCAGCAACAGCGTGACGAGGAGCACGGCGAGTACGAGCTGCAGTCGGCCGGAGACGGTCACACCGAACCAGTTGGCCGTGGCGACCACGATCACCAGTGCCACCGCCGTTGCCGTCGTCGTCCGCTGACCGCCACCAAGGGCGCTCGTCACGTACGCGCCGGCGAACATGCCCGCCGCCGGAGCCCCCGCCGGTACGGCGAAGTAGAAGCACCAGCCGACCGCAGCCGCGGCCCGTGCCCCGAAGGCATGCCGTACGTAGGTGGAGACTCCGCCGCCGTCCGGGTATCGCGCGCCCAGGGCCGAGAACGTGGCGGCGAGGGGCACCGACATCAGTACGAGCGTCAGCCAGGCCAGCAAAGACGCCGGCCCGGCAGCCCGAGCGGCCAGCGCGGGGAGAGCGATCACGCCCGTACCGAGGACGGCGCCGATGTACAGCGCGGCTCCCTGCCAGACGGTCAGCCGCCCGACCGGCTGAGCCGAGACTTCGCGCGTGGCCAGTCCGTCGGTCATGCCGCAACCTGACTGTTGCGGCGGAAGCCCACCAGCCCGAGCGTCAGGCCGGTGACTCCCTTGGTGGGTATGGCGATCTCGCCGAACGCGGCGGCCGCGTCGAACAGGGCGCCGTGACACGGCGCGGTGCCCTGAAACTCATCCCACGCAGTGCTTCCAGTCAACGGCGCGGCGAGCGGCCGGTTCGTGACACCGCGGGTGCCCACGGGGAAGCCGGGGTCACCGGTGCCGGTTCTGCGACTGAACGAGGAGTGCATGCGTCCTTGCCCTCTGCTGTCTCTCGTGTGCTGAATGTGCGGTCCAGCGGGAAACCTAGCCCGACATCCCTGACACCTGGTGTCAGGGGAGTGCGGCAGACTCGCCTCATGCGTGCGAGCCGATTGCTGTCCGTCCTGTTGCTGCTCCAGGACCGCGGGCGCATGACCGCCCAGCAACTGGCCGACGAGCTGGAGGTGTCCGTCCGCACCGTGTACCGGGACATGGAGGCGCTCGCCGCGGCCGGAGTCCCGCTCTACGCCGACCCAGGGCACGACGGCGGCTACCGGCTGGTGCATGGGTACCGGACACGGCTGACCGGACTGACGCACGAAGAGGCGGAGGCGCTCTCCCTCGCGGGACTGCCCGGGCCGGCCGCCGACCTCGGCCTGGGCAGTGTGCTCGCCACCGCCCAGCTCAAGCTGATGGCCGCGCTGCCCAACGAACTGCGCGACCGGACCGGCGTGTTGCGGCAGCGGTTCCATTTGGACACCGCCGGCTGGTACGCCCGAACGGAGCCCACCCCTCACCTGGCTGCCGTGGTCGACGCGGTATGGCACCAGCAGCGCATCCGGATCCGCTACCGCCGCTGGAAAGCTCCCCAGGAGGTGACCCGGACGCTGGAGCCCTACGGGCTGGTGCTCAAAGCCGGCCGCTGGTACCTGGCGGCAAGCCATTCGGATTCCGTCCGCACCTACCGCATCTCCCAGATCCTGCGGATCCGGATACTGGAGGACCACTTCGACCGGCCCCACGACTTCGACCTGGCCGCGCACTGGGGGTCGTATCTCGAGGAGTTCGACGCACGCCGCTACCAGGGCGAAGCAGTGGTGCGGTTGTCACCGCACATCATGGAACAGCTGCCCGACTTCATGGAACCGGCGGTGGTGCGCGCGGCCCACGACACCGCCGGACCACCACGTCCCGACGGTCGAGTTCAGGTCGTCATCCCGATCGAGTCCGTGGAGCACGCCGCGGGCATGCTGCTGCGCCTCGGCACGGAGGCCGAGGTCCTGGCCCCCACAGAGCTGAGGGCACTGATCGCAAAGACCGTTGCCGCGCTGGCCCACATCTACGGAGCATCGGCCGGCCCGGCATGACAGGCGGGACCGGAGGCGGCCCCCCATCGCCGGCAGACCGGGTCCCCCACGGGGCGGCGGCGCGGACAGGGGGCCGTACCCGAAGCCAGTGGCGGTGTCGGATGGTTCGCGTCGCAGGCTCCTGGCGCGCTTGGCGCAAGGACCCGCGACGACCGGGAAGCTGGCCGAACTGCTGCCCATCAGCCGTCCGGGCCGTCTCCCAGCACCTGAAGATCCTTCAAAGCGCGGATCTTGTCCACACCACGCTCGTGGGCCGGAACCGATGCCACGCACTCAATCCGCAGCCCCTCCGCACGTCATCGCCCACTGGGCGACAGACGTGGCAGCCCGGCACGATAAGGCCCCCGGCTCTGCGTACCGGACAGAACCCTTACTGATTTCGGCGTTTTGAGGTCAGGCTGGGGCTGGTCCTGTTGGCGTCCTCCGGATGCGGCGGTAGACCGGGAGGTATGAGGTACGCAGACGGTGGCGGGATGAACGCCAAAGAGCGTGCACGGCGTGAGGCAGTACGCCTGCGGGCGTCCGAGCTGTTCGCGGCCGGGGCCGGCGTCCCGGAGGTGGCCCGGCAGCTGCGGGTGTCGCCGAAGTCGGTCTACCAGTGGCGGCGGAACTGGGCCGCCAGCGGCCCGGCGGCCCTGGCCTCCACCGGGCCGGGCGGGCAGCGGTGCAAACTCGGCCCGGCCCTGCGCGGGAAGCTGGCCGCCATGCTGGAGCAGGGCCCGGCCGCGCACGGCTGGGATGAGGACCAGGTGTGGACCGGTGCCCGGGTGGCGACCCTGATCGGCCGGAAGTTCCACGTCTCTTACAGCGTCTCGGGGGCGACCCGGCTGATGCGCCGACTCGGCTTCACCCCGCAGAAGCCCGCCCGGCGGGCTGCCGAGCGCGACGAGGCAGCGGTGACCGCCTGGAAGGAAGGCGCCTGGCCGGAGGTAAAAGGACACAGGCGGCCACCGGCGGCTGGATCTGCTTCGAGGACGAGGCCGGTCAGCGTCAGCGGCCGCCCACCGGGCGCACCTGGGGCCGGCGGGGCCGCACCCCGGTGGTGACGGTGTCCGGCCGCCGGTCGGGCCGCATCTCCATCGCGGGCCTGATCGCACTGCGGCCCGGTTCCCGGACCCGACTGTGCTACCGGATCCGCGTCCATCACGGCCGCAGGGGCGAGCGGCGCAGCCTGTCGGAGACCGACTACATGCGGCTGGTCGATGGCGCCCACCAACTGCTGCGGGCGCCGATCGTGCTGGTCTGGGACCGGCTCAGCACCCATGTCTCGAAGGCGATGCAGCAACTGGTGGCCGCCCGCCCGTGGCTGACCGTCTTCTTCCTGCCCACGTACGCACCGGAGTTGAACCCGGTAGAGGGTGTGTGGTCGCAGTGCAAGCGCAGTCTGGCCAACCTCGCCGCCGGTACGGTCGACCGGCTGGAATCCCTGGTCCGCAATCGGCTCAAGAGCCTGCAGTACCGCCCCGCAACACTCAACGGCTTCATGACCGAGACCGGACTCCAACTCGACTCACCACCGCCCTGACCTCAAAACGCCGAAGTCAGTAAGGACTCCCGTGAACCAGCCTGTCACCTATGTCGAAGTCAACTACCTGTCGCTGAAGCGACAGGGCTTGCACAACGGGCGTCACTGGCTGTGACGCTGCGTTTGCGTCCTGCTCCACCCGGTTGTCTCGGGGGTGGGGCTGGGGTGGTTGACTGCACCCCGCGTCGCCACAACCGCCACGCGCGGGCGCGGATGTTGCGGGAGGCGTTGTGGTCCGCGTGCGCAACGACGCCGCAGGACCGGCATGCGAACCAGGCCTGCGAGACCCGGTTCGTTCTGTCGAGGTGGCCGCACTCGGCGCAGGTGCGGGAGGTGTAGGCCGGATCGACGTACACCACCGGCACCCCCGCCCGGCGGGCCTTGTACGCGATGAACTGCCCCAGTTGGTGAAAAGCCCAACTGTGCAGGGTGGCCCGTTGGGGCTTGCGAAGCCGTACCCGCTCGCGGATGCCTGCCAGATTCTCCAGGGCGATTCCGCGACCGGTGCGTTCTGCCTCGGCCACCACATGTTTCGCGATCTTGTGGTTGATGTCCCGCGCCCGCCGCGCCTCCTTGCGCCGCCGCTTCCTCAGCCGGCGCCTGGCGGACGGAGTATTCTTCCTCTGCAGCTTGGTCCGCAACTTCCGTTCCCGGACCCGGACCCGATTCAGCGCCCGCCCGGCCATGATCTCGCCGTCGGACGTGGTGGCGATGTTGACGATGCCCAGGTCGATACCGAGGAAGTCTGCGGGATCCGTGTTCGGCGCGGCTTCGGGGACCTCGCACGTGGCCAACAGGAACCACATGCCGTCCCGCACCAGCAGATCCGACTCGTCCCTGCGGTACAGGGCCAGGGCCGCCAACTGCTCCCCACTGGCGGTGAACGCCACATCCTTCACCTGCCCCGAAACCGTCCAGATAGAGATCCGCCGCTGGGCCATTTGCCAGGACAGCATCCGGTCGTCGTACGGCTGCGCGCTCTGCGGCCGGAACGCGATCGGCTTCCCGGTGGCGTTGCAGTAGCGTCGGGACCCGGGCTTGCCCAGGTTTCCGGCCTTCAGGTTCGCCTTCAATGCGGCGTACGCGTCGCACGTCTTCTTGATCACGTGCTGGGCAGCCTGCGCACCCAGCCCCCACCGAGCCTTGATCTCACCGTAGGTGTGCTCGCGCAGCGCGAAATTCCGCTTCACATCCTTTTCGAACGCCACACCGCTAGCCCAGCTGGCGGCCTCGTTGCAGGCGCGCAGGGTCGCCTCAAGTGCCGCCGCCTGCACGGGCGTCGGCAGCAGTTTCACCTGCACCACCAGCTTCACACCCGCGACGCTACCCGGCCCCCTCGAGCCCGCGCATTCGAACACGGGAACTTCCCTCGCCCGGACTGAGCCGTACAGCGCTCCACGCCGACACAAGGCTGCGGCACTACGTGCCGCCCGCTTGAGGATGCGATTCCTCCCGGGCGCAAACGCTCGGGGCACATCGCAAGAATCATGCTGAACAGCCCCGATCTCCAGGCCACCAACCGATTCCTCTCGGATGTGTTCGGATGGCAGTTCCAGCCCTTCGCCGCGCCGGCCTCGTCGCCCCGCACGGCGACGGCCCTGGCATCGACACGGGCGTCATGCCGTCACGCGACGGCCAGCCGCGCGCGATCCCGGTCATCCGCGTGACCGATCTGGAGGGCAGCCTGGAGCGCGTCACCGCGGGTGGCGGCACGGTCGCCGTGGAGCCCTTCACCCTTCCCGGGATCGGACGGGGGTGCTACATCCTCGACCCCGCCGGCCTCCTGATCGGGCTGCACACTTACACCACGGAGTCCGACTAGCCTCCGCGTTTCACTTGCGGTGGCGTCCGGATCTTGAGCGGGAACGCGAAAGTGCCTTCTGAGCTGGGATGATGAGGCTTGTCTAGGGCTTCTGTCATCACAGCAGGAAGGCACTTTCTGCGTGCACGTGCGACACGAGGTCGCGTGTGTTGAGTGGGTGCTCTTGGAGAGGGGGTCGGCGATGGCGCCGACGACAGGGTAACCCCGGGTTCGTGTCCGATGGCCTGTCCCCACCCGGACGTGCGTCGCTGGTAACGGCGGGGTGCGGAGCTCCGGGGAGAAGCCCAAGTTCCGCCGTTCCACCCGGCGGCAACAGGCAAGGGGAAGACCGGGCGGGCGAACACCCGTAAACCCTCGATGACGTCTCGTGAAGAAAAGCCCTGCCGGTGGGATGCAGCAGCAGGGTGCAGGGCGGGCCGCTGAGACGCGGCAGGCGCCGGGCGGATATGCACGCCGTCCGGGAGGACACCGCCGCCCCGGGATATAGAGGGCGCCCACTCCGGTCGCATCTCACACGCGCGGAACGTGGAAACCCCGACGGAGGCCGTCGCCCTGGCATGGGCGGCGGTGGGCTGACCGTGAGGAAGGCTGATGTCTCCGGCGGGACAGGACGGCTCAAGAAGCAAAGGCCGGCAGGCCGAAAGGTCAGAGGAAACCGGGACAGCACGAGCGGCGGCCTCTCCGCGGCGGTCCCGGCCAACTCGCCGGATACCGGACCGTTGTCCGGGTTCGTAAGGACGCTGACGTGAGCCGGGTGAGCCTGTGGGGAGGGACGATGACGACAGCGGCAGCACCGAAGGACAAGTTGGACGCCACGGCTGCGGCCGGGGTGAACGGACCGGAGGGCGACTTCTTCGCGGGCTGGGACAGTATCGACTGGGACCGGGCGGAGAAGAACGTACGTCGCCTGCGCCAGCGCATCTTCACGGCATCGAGGGACGGCGACCTGGCGAAAGTCAGGAACCTGCAGAAACTGATGCTCCGGAGCCTGAGTAACACGCTGGTCAGCGTGCGCCGGGTGACGGAGGTCAACGCCGGACGGAAGACGGCGGGGATCGACGGTCAGGTCGTGCTGACCGCCCCGGGCAAGGCAGAGCTGGCGCGCTTCATCCAGCAGCGCGGCACCATCTGGCAGGCCCGTCCGGTCCGGCGGGTTTTCATCCCCAAGGCGGGGGGACGCAAACGGCGCCCGCTCGGCATTCCCGTGATCGTCGACAGGGCCCACCAGGCTCGGGTCTCGGCGGCGCTGGAACCCGAGTGGGAGGCCCGGTTCGAGGCGAGGTCGTATGGCTTCCGCCCGGGGCGGGGCTGCCACGACGCGATCGGGGTCATCTACAACACGCTCAACGGCAAGAACCCGCAGCGTGTGTGGATCCTGGACGCAGACCTGGCAGCGGCGTTTGACGCATCGTCACACTGCTCCTTGTGCTGATTGTGGGGGTCAGAACAGGCTGTTCTGAGGGGTCGGGGGCTCGATACGCAGGCCTTTTCTGCGTCCGGTGCGGACGTGGACGGCCTTCAGTTCGCCGTGCTTGACACGCTGCAACAGGGTCTGGCGGGAGACGCCGTAGGCGAGGGTGGCCTCGAGCATGGCGAGCCAGCCGTCGGGGGCGTCCTCGACGAATAGGGCACGGAGTTCGTCGGTGAGGCGGATGCGCCAGGGGGCGCCGGGGGTGTCCTGCTCGCCGGCGATGAAGCCGTCGCCCAGCCAGCGATGCAGGGTGGAGGGCGCGAGACCGAGTCGGTCGGCGGCCTGGGCCACGGTGACCAGCTCTCCTTCCTGCGGCTTGTCGCTCTTGGTGTGGCAGGGGATGCCCCAGTGGTGCCGTAGTGATTGGACTCTACTGGCCGTGTATGACAATCCCCGGGCGGTGCGCCGACCTTGGCGGTTGAGGATCCCGGCGATCTGGGCGTCCGGGTAGTGCACCGCCAGGCGGCGGATGAGGTCGACGGTGTCCTCGTCGGTGCGGATCTTCGGCTGCGGTCGGCGGATCGGCACCACCAGTTTGCTGATCGCGCCGCCTTTCCAGCGCATGACTGCCTCGGCGCGCGGGTCGGAGTCGTCGCGGTGGACGGTGAGGGTGACGTCCTCGAGCAGGGTGTGCAGCAGCTGCTTGCGGTCCTTGTCGGTGGTGGTCTCGGCGGTCCAGACCGGGTGGAGGTCGTCGGCGAGGGCGAGCACCGTGGCGCGCTCGGCCGCGGTGAGGGCGGTGGGCCGGCGGCGATCGCGGCGGGCGAGCTCGGCCTCGGCGGCGGCCAGGGCCGTGAGCGTCTTCTCCCAGTCGGCCTCCAGGCCGCGGGCGACCAGGCGGTTGTCCGGGTCGACGGCTCGGTAGCGGCGCTCGGCGCGCAAGGCGTCGTAGCGGGCGCGCTCGACCTCGCGCCGGTATTGGGCAAGCGCCGTGTCGTGGTCGGCTTCGAGTTGGTCGGCAGCCTTGAGGCAGGCTTCCAGGGCGGCGGGGGTGAGCGCGGCCAGGAACGCGGCGGCCACCGCGGCGTCGATGGCCTGCCCGCCGACCTGCAGGTGGCGCGTGCCGCGGCCGTCGACCAGCTGTCCGGATCCGGTGCAGTAGTAGCCGGGGGTGGCCTTGGCAGGGCCCTGGTAGAAGACGGCGAGTTTGCGCCCGCAGATGCCGCAGACGGCCAGGCCCTGCAGCAGCGCGCACCCCTCACGGACCGCGCCGGTGCCGGGCTCGTGACGCCGCGGGCGGGTGTTTGCACTGATTTTCTCCTGGTTGGCCAGGTAGTCCTCCCAGGTGATGAAGCCCTCGTGGTGGTCCTCGATCAGGACCTGCCACTGGTCGCGGGGCAGGACGCGGCGGTGGGTGCGCACGGTGCCGTCGGTGTCGAGGCGGCGTTCGAAGCGGGTGCGGCCGTAGACGTAGGCACCGGCGTAGGCGGGGTGGGTGAGCGTGTTGTGCACCGCGTGGTAGGTCGGCTCGACCCAGACGATCTCGGTGCCGTTGACGTACCCGGTCGGCTGCAGCGGCCACTTCAGGCCCTGCTCGCGCAACCACAGCCACACCCCGCGCGCTGAGCCGCAGGCGGCGAAGTGTTCGAAGACCGCGCGGATCACGCCGACCACGGCCTCGTCGGGATGGAAGAGGATCTCGCCATCGGCTTCGCCCCAGACCAGACCGACGGGAAGGCCGCGTCGCAGTTCCCCGCGGGCGGCCTTGTTGCGCACCCCGCCGTCGAGGCGGGCCCGCAGAATGTGCAGCTCAGCTTCGGCCATGGTCCCCTTCATGCCCAGCACGAGGCGGTCGTCGAACCGGCGCGGGTGGTAGACGCCGTCCGCGTCGGCGACCAGCGTGTCGGTCATCGCCGCGAGGTCGAGCAGCCGGTACCAGTCCGCATTATTGCGGGCCAGCCGGCTCACCTCGAGCGCGAGGATGATCCCGACCTGGCCCAGGCCGACCCGGGCGGCCAGCCCGGCGAACCCGGACCGCCCCAGGGCACTGGCGCCGGAGATGCCCTGGTCCTCATCGACGACGCTGACCTGCGCACGGGACCACCCGAGCGCCACCGCACGCTGGCCCAGATCGTACTGGCGGGCCGTGGACTCCCTGTTGCGTTCCAACTGAAGCAGAGTGGACTGGCGCACGTAGACGATCGCCGCTCTTTGTCGATGGGACGCGGTGACTTTACTGTGCTCACTCATCGTCAGCCTCCGTTCGGCGTGCGGCGGTCATCTTGGCGATGAGATGGGCCAGCTGGGTGACGGCCTCTTGCAGCTGGGGCTGCGGGAGTCGGCCGATCACTTGGTTCTGCGGCGGGGATACCTGCTCGGGGAGCAGACTGAGTTGGACAGGCTGCACGGTCGTCCTCCTTGCACGGTGACTGCCGTGCAGCCTGCTCCCGCCCAGCGATCGCCCGGGCGAGAAGCGAGGAAACCAGCCCGTGCGCCTCCAACAGCTTGTCCGACGAGGCAAGTTGCCTGATGCGATCGTCTCCGGCGCCGGTGGCTTCTTCCCTGTCCTGAGGGAAGTCAGTCCAGGCGGCCGGGATGAGCGACTTGCTCCCGTCCGGCAGGACCAGCAGCAGCTCCAGCCGTCCCCGGCAGTGCATCTGGCCGAGTACCTGAAGGCTGCGGCCCTTGAGCGGGTGGTGGTCCCTGACCACCTGCACGGACCTCACCGCGCACCACCGTCTCGCAAGGGCAGAGCGACCTCCGCACAGCCGCCGGCGCGCAGCACGGCGCGGGCCACCAGTACCACGGTGGGTGCGTCCACGCTGGTCAACACGGTGCCCAGGTCAACGGGGACGCCCTCGACCAGGCTCGCGCACAGCCGCAGCACCTGGCCCTCGCCGGTGGAGCAGGCCAGCCGCCCGCGCTTCAGACAGGCTGCCACCCGCGACCAGTCGACGAACGCCATCGGCGTCCCGTCCGCAGCAGGGACGATCTCGACGAAGTCCGCGATGAAGTCGTCGCGGCGCAGCCACCGTTCCTGGCCAATCAGCAACTCGACGGCCGCCACCGCGCAGTACAACCCCGCGGCCCCAGCGCGCAACGCGGCCGCGAGGTCCTCGATGCGGGTAGTGAGTCCGGGCTTCGTTCGACCGCATCGACCACGACCGGCTTCTGGCCCAGCTCGGCACCTTCCCCGCCCGGGGCATGGTTCGACAGTGGCTGAAGGCCGGGGTGGTGGAGCGCGGCCGGTTCACTGCGACCGAGGAGGGAACCCCTCAAGGCGGAGTGATCAGCCCCGTGCTACTGAACGTTGCCTTGCACGGGATGGAGGCGGCCGCGGGCGTGCGGTATTACCCTCCGGGCCGACGGGCCGGAGAGATCATGCCGGACGCCCCGGTGCTGGTCAGATACGCCGACGATCTGGTGGCGATGTGCCACAGCCGCGCAGCGGCTGAGCAGGTCAAGGCACGGCTCGCCGAGTGGCTCGCGCCGAGGGGGCTGGTCTTCAACGAGGACAAGACACGCATCGTCCACGCGGAGACCGGCTTTGACTTCCTCGGATTCAACGTGCGCCGCTACCGGAGCGGCAAGCTGCTGATCAAGCCCAATAGGGCGGCCGTCAGGCGGATACGGGTCAGGCTGCGTGAGGAGATCCGGGCACTGCGAGGCGCGGAAACCCTCGCAGTGCTGCGGGCGGTCAATCCGATCGTCCGCGGATGGGCGGCCTACTACCGGACGGTGGTGTCCAAGGAGGTCTTCGCCTCGCTGGACGCCTACCTGTGGCAGCTCTCCTACCGGTGGGCCCTGCGCAGGCATCCGAAGAAGTCGAAGCATTGGATCACCAACCGGTACTTCGGCCGATTCAACCCCGCCCGGCAGGACAGATGGGTGTTCGGCCACCGTGACAACGGTGCCTACCTCGTCAAGTTCGCCTGGACGAAAATCGTCCGGCATCAGCTGGTCAAGGGCACCTCGTCCCCGGACGATCCCGCCCTGACCGACTACTGGGCCGACCGGCGACGCAGAAGCGCTCCGCCGCCGCTGGACCGGGCCACGATGCGTCTGCTCCAGACGCAGAAGGGCCGCTGCCAGCTCTGCGAGCAACTGCTGCTGCACACCGACCGACCCCCGCAGTCCCCGACCGGGTGGGAGCAATGGCTCCGCACCACCCGGAAGGCGATCAAGACACGTCACATCGCCTATCAGGGAGCGAAGACGCCGGACGGAGTTCAACTCCGCCTCGCCCACGCCACGTGCCTACGACGGCCGAACACGTCGAACAACGGCACAACACTGCACTCCCAAGAGCCTTCAGGGCTTGCTTGAGCCGTATGCGCGGACGACGCGCACGTACGGTTCTGAGGGGGCGGGGACGCAGCAATGCGTCCCCGCTACCCGACACTACCGAGTCGCGCCCCAAACTCGTCGTATCAGCCGACGGCCGTGGGGTGGTCAGCCATGCCGGCTCCCGCCTGTTGGCCGATCTCGCCGATGCCACCGGCCTGTCCGCCTCCTTGACCGACGCCCTGCGCCGGCTGCGGCCGCGTGGTACCGGACATGACCCTGGGCGGATCGCCGTCGACCTGGCGGTGATGCTCGCTGGCGGCGGCGAGGCAATCGCGGATCTGGCCCTTCTGCGTGACCAGGCGGATGTGTTCGGCCCCGTCGCCTCCACCCCAACCGCATGGCGCCTGCTGGCCGGCATCGACCCCACCACACTGGCTGCACTGCAGACAGCCAGGGCCACAGCCCGGGAGGTCGCCTGGCTCCAGGCCGCCGAGGCCGGGCGCGAGATACCGGCAGCCCACGTCGGCGGGCGCGACCTCCCCGGCCTCGTCCTGGACATCGACGCCACCCTGGTCACCTGCGACTCCGAGAAAGAGCAGGCGGCAGCCACCTACAAGCACGGCTTCGGCTACCACCCGCTGCTGTGCTTCCTGGACAACACCGGCGAAGCCCTGGCCGGACTGCTCAGGCCGGGCAACGCCGGCGCGAACACCGCGAGCGACCACATCACCGTCCTGGATGCCGCCCTGGCCCAGATCCCCGACGCCCACCGCCACGGCACCGACATCCTCATCCGCACCGACAGCGCCGGAGGCTCGAAAGCATTCCTGCACCGCATACGCGCCCTGCGCGACCGGGGCGTCCACGCTTCTTTCTCCGTCGGACACCCCGTCACCGGACCAGTCCGCCAAGCAATCCGAGCCCTGCCCGACCATGTCTGGCATCCCGCGCTGGAACAGGACGGCACCCTGCGCGAGGGGGCCGAGGTCGCCGAGCTGACCGGCATGGTGGACCTGGCCGGTTAACCCGACGGCACACGCATCCTCGTGCGGCGCGAGCGTCCGCATCCAGGCGCCCAGCTCTCCCTGTTCGACCTCGACGAAGGCATGCGCCATCAGGTCTTCCTCACCGACACCGCCTACGGCGAAGGCTCCCTGCAGCTGCTGGAGGTCCGTCACCGCGCGCACGCCCGCGTCGAAGACCGCATCCGCAGCGGCAAGACCACCGGCTTCGGCCGCTTCCCCTCCCGACACTTCCACATCAACGCCGCCTGGCTCGAACTGGCTCTGACCGCCGTCGACCTACTCGCCTGGACCCAAACACTGCTGCTCGAAGGCGAGTTGGCCACCGCCGAACCGAAGAAGCTCCGCTACCGGCTCCTGCACACCGCCGCCCGCATCACCCGCGGAAGCCGCCGACTCCACCTGCGGATCTCCGCGACCTGGCCCTGGCGACACGAGCTGACCAGCGCATTCACCCGCCTCACAGCCCTGCCACGGCCGGCCACCTGAACCGCGGCACCCTCCCTGCCCACCCACGACCCGAGGAACCCTGGAGCACCCGACCCGCGCGTCGGGCCCCAGCCCTGCCCGCACCGCGACCAGCACCCAAAATCACGAGTCCACCGCGATGAGCCCAACTCGGCCACCTCAAGCGAAACAGGGAGGCTAACACCGGCCCGTGGACGGGCGCCACAAGAGAGGAGCCGCCCGATGGCCAGCAAGGTCCACTTGTGGGACGGACTGCTGGGCGCGGTAGTGCTGTTCTGACCGGCCTCACGACCGGGGGCCGGGAGACCGAGAATCCCGGGAGGGTCACCGGCGCCCCGATCTCCACTCGGCCAGCGGATCGAATCCGAGCAACTCGATCTTGTGCTGCCTCGTTGACTCCTTCGGTTCGCACGCCAGGTAGGGCGGGTACGGAAGCGCCAGGCGTGCCGCAGGCGGATTGTCCATGTACTCGGCCTTCGGGCAGCCAGCGACGTGCGGACACTTCTCCACGGTCCGGTTGCAGAACTTGCACAGGAGGCCGCGCACCATGCCCGTGGAGTAGTCGTGATCCACCATCGCCCCGGTCAGGGCGCCGCACAGGTGGCAGTCCGGCCCGAGGGCGTCAACCAGCACCGCCCGCAGCCGCCGAACGGCGGACGTCTTGGCTGAGGGCGGCGGCCAGTAGTGGAAGACGCCGTAAGACCCGCGCTGGCAGCGCTGTACCGGCGGCACCGACGAAGGGGGTACGCCCTCGGGCGAGGCTTGCACGAACCAACGGTGCATGAGGGAGTCGTGCGTCCCGCCGGCGCGGTAGCCATAGACCAGCCCTCCGTCGATCTCCGTCCACCCGCACCACTGCTCGTGCTCCCAACCTTGCCCGGTACGGCCCTTGGCGCAGATCATCTGGTCATCGCTCATCAGGTGGTACCGGCCGTCAGCTCCCAGTACCGCTACCCGGGGCAAGGATGGCTTGGAAACTCCGGACAGGTGGCACGGCTTCCCGGCCCGTTCCCGAACCATCTCCTCGATCCCGTCCACGCCGAAGTGGGCGTACTCCCACAGCAGCTTCGCCCGCCGGTACGGGGGAGGTCATCCAGAGTCGGCATGGCCAGCATCGTGCCGTACGGCACTGACACAACGGGATGCGCTGGCCTTGGTCTGACCCACTGCGAAGGCATGGGGACGCCTCACTCGGCGGTCGGTGGCTCAGTGGGCGACTCATGCCCGAGGATCAGAGTCCGGATTCTCTCCGTATCTGCGGACCGGAGATACCCACTCCCGGTCGAGAACTCGTCCAGCTGCTGGAGCATGTCCGCAAGGGCTGCTCCGCTGAGATTGCGATTGGCGTGAACCACCGCCCGCCGACTCACGGCCGCGGACTCGTGGGGCCCGTCAACTGACAGTGGATCCAAGCGTCTGCATCAGTCCGCGACCCGTGAGTGCCGCAGCCGTCTTGTTGCCCTGGAAGCTCGGTGTTACGTAAACGCCAAGCTCAGATCCAGCCTCGCTTGGCGGCTTCGGTGCCCAACTGGAAGCGGGTCTCGAGGCTGAGCCGGGACGCGATCGCGGCGATCCGGCGGGTCACGGTGCGCTCGCTCGTGCCCAGTTGCCGGGCGATCGCCTGGTCCTTATAGCCCGCCTGCAACATTTTCAACAGCAAGAGATCATCCGTGCTCGGCTGGTCGGGGGTCTCCGGGTCCGTCGAGACGATGGGTTGTGCCCGCTGCCAGTAGACGTCGAACAGCTCGAGGATTGCATCGAGCAGACCCGACCGATGGACGACGGTGATTTTGTCGTACTGTCCTCCGATTAGTGCGACCAGTGCGACACGACGGTCCATGATCCGCAGCCTGAACGGCAGGGTCGGCAGGAACCGGGCCTGTTCGCCGAGCTGGGCGAGGCGGGTGATCAGCTCGAATCGGCCGGGCAGCTCCAGCGCCTCCGGGGTGTAGACGGACCGTATGTCGAGGCCGCGGTCCAGCAGGTCTTTCGTGAAGGTCTCCTCCAACTCGGTGCTGTACGGGCCCAGGTACGGGGGCCGGTCCAGCACCCAGAAGTGGGTGCGCATCGATTGGGTCAGCTCGGCCACCCGTAGGGTGACCGCCGCCTCACCAGTGATCACCTCCACCAGCTCGGTCGGATCCCTCTGCAGCCGGTTGGCGCGGTACTCACTGGCCAGGTCATCGACCGCGTCCAACACCGCGGCGAACGCCGCCTCGGAATCGGCTCGGCGCTTTGCGAGCAGTGCGCTCAACGCGGTCCGCGGGCCGACCGGCCAGTACTGGCCGTGCTGTTCTCTTCGCAGCACGCCCAGTTCCACCAACCGGGCCACCGCGTGCCGTATCTGGCTGGGCGTGGCGCCCAGGTCTCCGGCGATCTCCAGCGCTGTCCGGTCCGGCTTGGCCAGATAAGCGCGGTAGACCCGCTCGTCGAACTCGCTGATCCCAAGGGCACCGAGCACCGGGCGTCCTCCTGGTCGTCTCCGCCCGGCGAGCCGTCGGGCCGGTATTGGCGCGATTCGCCAGCTGGCGATGTCAGACACGAGTCTGATCTAGACATCTCCCGTTCACAAGCCTTAACTCTGGTTGTCCACGCCAATCTGCCGCGCGATCCCAGAACCCCCACGATCGGTCCACAGCGTCGGCCATCCGATCCCCCGCCGATCCGTCACTTCAGTGACGAACCCCTTGCGGGCCGACCCGGCCCCACGGAACAGTCAGGGAATCCCTTGAGATCATCACCGAGACGCTGGAGCGTGTTCGCCGTCGCCGGCACCGCCCTCCTGTCGTTGGCACAACCCGCCGCCCTGTCCGCCGCACACGCCGCGGAATCCGCGACCACCGACTCCGCCGCTCCCGCCGCGCAGCGCAACGTGCCTCCGGGCACCCACTCGGTCACCCTGATCACGGGTGACGTGGTGGTCACACGGCAGTCCGGCGCTGGCCGCGGAACCGTCGATGTGCATGGTCCCGCCGGGACACAAGCCCAGGCGCGCATCACGGAGTCGAACGGCAACTTGTACGTCTATCCCGACTCCGTTCTCCCCTACGTGGCGGCGGGCACGCTGGACAAGCGCCTGTTCAACATCAGCGAGCTCGTCGCGGACGGCTACGACGACGCACATCGGGACCAGTTGCCGCTGATCGTCTCGTACGGCGGCAAGGCCGCCTCAGGGCTGCGTTCCACAACCCCCGAGGGCGCCACCCGCGTCAGGGCCCTCGGCAGCGTCCAGGGTGCCGCCCTGTCCGAGGACCGGGACCGATCGGCCGACTTCTGGCGTGCTGTCACCTCCGCGCCGCCGTCCGGCTCGAGGACCACCGCAGCCGCGTCCGGCAAACCGGCCTTCGGCGAGGGTATCTCCCACATCTGGCTCGACGGGGTCGTGAAGGCGGATCTCGCCGAGTCCACCTCTCAGATCGGCGCGCCACAGGCGTGGGAGGCCGGCGACACCGGGAAGGGCGTGGACGTCGCCGTCCTGGACACCGGCGTCGACGCCGAACACCCTGACCTGGCCGGCCAGATAGCGGCCTCGCAGAGCTTCGTCCCGGACGAGGACGTGACCGACCGCCATGGCCACGGCACCCACGTCGCGTCCACCATCGCCGGCACGGGGGCCGCATCGGACGGCAAGGAGAAGGGCGTCGCCCCCGGCGCGCGCCTGCACATCGGCAAGGTGCTCTCCAACGCGGGTTCCGGCGAGGAATCCTGGGTGCTGGCCGGCATGGAGTGGGCCGCGGTGGACCAGCACGCGGACATCATCAACATGAGCCTGGGCTCCACAACCCCGTCCGACGGCACCGACCCCCTCAGCGCGGCGGTCGACCGCCTGAGCGCCGAGACCGGGGCCCTGTTCGTGGTCGCCGCGGGCAACACCGGCACGGACCACAGCATTGGCGGCCCCGGCGCGGCTGACGCCGCCCTGACCGTGGGGGCTGTCGACTCCTCCGACGACGTCGCCTACTTCTCCAGCCAGGGCCCGCGCATCGACGGCGGGCTCAAGCCGGAGATCAGCGCGCCCGGCGTCGACATCCTGGCGGCACGCTCCCAATACGCGCAGTTCGGCGAGGGCAGCTACCTGACGTTCAGCGGGACCTCCCAGGCCACCCCGCATGTCGCGGGCGCCGCGGCCCTGCTCGCGGCCGCGCACCCCGGGCTGACCGGCTCCCAGCTGAAGGACCTCCTGGTGAGCAGCTCGAAGCAGCTGCCCAAGTACAACGCCTTCCAGGTGGGCAGCGGCCGGGTGGACGTCCCGTCGGCACTGAGTGCCGGCGTCTTCGCCTCCGCGACCGCGTTCGCCCCCCTGGTGCCGGCGGGCGGGTCCGGCGCGGTGAAACGCCCGGTCACGTACACCAACATCGGTGACGTGCCGGTCACCCTCGACCTGTCCGTTCAGGCCCCGAACTCCCCTGCGGGAATGTTCCAGTTGTCCGCCCCCCAGGTCGTCGTGCCGGCGCACGGCACCGCCGAGGTCACGGTCACCATCGACGGCTCCACGGCGACAGGGAACGGCCGCTGGACCGGCCAGGTCGTCGCGGCCGACACGGCGGGGAAGGTCGTCACCCACACGGCCGTGTCGCTGGGCGACCTCGCCCACAAGCTGACCCTGGTCCTCAAGGACGCACACGGAAAGCCGATGTCAGGGATCGTCGACGTGCTGCGGTCCGGCGACGACGCGCCCCAGCAGTGGTTCGTCGACGAGACCGGCACGGCGGAGGGCTACCTCCCGGACGACGTCTACTCGGTGCTGTCGTGGAAGGCCGTGCAGGGCATCCACGGCCCGCACTCGATGGGGATGGCGCTGCTCGGTGACCCCGACGTCGTGATGGACCACGACACCACGGTCACCCTGGACGTCGCGAAGATCAAGCAGATCGAGATGACCACGCCGCAGCGGACCGAGGCGACCTACCAGCGCCTGGAGTACACCCGCTCGATGAGCGGCCAGCTTTGGCGCGACTACATGGAGACCCAGACCAACTACGACAGCCTGTGGGCCCAGCCCACCACGCACAAGGTGACCCACGGCGACTTCGACCTCGGCGCCCGCTGGCGCAAGGAGCAGCCGGCACTCGCCATCGCCACCAAGACCACCGAGTTCACCGACGCCTTCCGGCAACGGGACGTCACCCCGCTGCCACAGGGTCACTACAGGCTCCCGCTCGTGGCCGCCGGCGACGGCACGAGCGCGGACTACGCCGGTGTGGACGCGCGGGGCAAGGCGGTGGTCGTCCGCCGCAACGACACGATCAGCGACGCCGACCAGGCCGCCGCGGCGATCGAGGCGGGCGCCAAGCTCCTGCTGGTCGTGAACAACACACCCGGGCGAGGGTTCCGGAGCTACAGCAAGACGCCGTGGACGGGGACCCCCGCCCGAATCGACGTCACGCTGTTGAGCACGGACGAGGGCGAGAAGCTCTTCGGCCAGGCCTCCGATCACGGGGCGGTGCTCTCGGTGGACTCGCAGCCGGTCAGCCCTTACGTGTACGACCTGATGTGGACGTGGCACAACCAGATCCCGGACAACCTGATCGTCCAGGGCGGACCGGAGAACCTCGCGCGGGTGAACGTCACCTTCGACAGCCCCGACCCGACCCGGGGCGGCGGCGAGTTCCGCTACGACTGGCCGGTCTACAACCCGAGGTGGGGGATCGGTATGCCCATGTCGGAGCCGGTGAACTCACAGCGGGTCGACTGGGTCTCGACCGGGCCCGGATACTCCTGGGGCCAGGAGGCGTACATCGACGGTCTGCTCTACGAGATCGAGCCGCGCACCACGTACCGGGCGGGCAGCACGCAGACGCAGGAGTGGTTCAAGCCCATCGAGCGCCCGTACCTGAACAACAACTACAAGCCGCCCACCCGCAGCGGGAGCCACCTGGTCCTCGACGTCCCCGCCTGGGGCGGCTCGGACCACGTCGGCATGTCCATGGACTACCAGCGCATGCATCACACCCTCACGCTGTACCAGGGTGACACCCAACTGTCCCAGAACTCGGGAAACACCGAGGTGCAGGCTGACGCCCCCGGCGCCGGCAAACTGCCGTACCGCCTCGTCCTGGACGCCAACCGGGACAGCACGGTGAGCCCGTACTCCTCCACCACGCACACCGAATGGGACTTCACCTCCCAGGCTCCGGCGGGGGACGAGACGTCAGTCCTGCCGCTCATGCAGATCAACTACGGAGTCGACACCAACGCGGCGGGCAAGGCCGCGAGGAACGCGACGCTGGCGGCGTCCGTCGCCCACCTCGCTCACGCCGGCGGCGCCGGAACCCTGTCGGCGGTCACCTTGGAGGTGTCCTACGACGACGGACACACGTGGCGGAAGATCACCGGCGGAAAGGACGGCCGGTTCGCACTGTCCGCCCCGAAGCAGGCCCAGTTCGTCTCACTGCGGGCTCACGCCCACGACAGTGCCGGCAACGCGGTCGCGCAGACCGTGATCCGGGCCTTCGGTCTCCGCTGACCAAGAGCCGGCCACTCAAACGCGGGACCTGAACCACTTGTGCGGCGGGTCGCCCCTCCAGGGGTGGCCCGCCGCACGGGGTGCGAAGCCGCACCGCCACGAAGAAGTACTACGCGGCCTTCCACGCCTCCTTCTCGCACCTGCACTTCGAGGTCCGCGAGAACGTCGGCGTTTTCGTCGAGAACGACCTGATCGCGCTGCGCGCGCGGTGAGGTGGTCGCACACCCTGCCGTACTCGGGAAATGGGACGCCGGATTCCAGCTCCATGGCGGGGAAGAACTGCCTGGCTTCCGGGGACTGCCCGGTGGTCTGCCAGGCGTAGCCGGGCCCGTCGGCTGTGGTATGCGCGCGATCTACCGGTGACGATTCACCTGGAAGCGGTGCCAGGCACGCCGGTGGGCCACGTCGGCGAGTCGGGGGCCACCATGTCCGACGCCGCCGTGCACGTGATCCGCCGCTATGGGCCCGCCATCGATCCCACCGCCGAGCCAGGGCAGACGGGCACCCTCTTGATGGGAGTCCCGGCGTTGGGAGCGTCCGACGGCTGAGCCCATACGGGAACTGCGCCTACTCGCGCGAGGCGTCTGAGACGGCGACAGCCTGCTGCGACCAGCTGCCGCCTCCGGCCGCGCCCGACGCGGACGGAGGCGGCAAGTGATCTACGATGCACGCTGTAAGCGACCCGGAGCGGGGGCAACACGCAACGCGTTCCTCGACGCGGTCAAGAACGTCACGCGAGCCGCTGTCGCTTGACTCCATGCATTCTCGTACGCCGTCGAGTCTCCCCAGTTCCTGATGGTCCCTTTCTGGGTAACTGCGTCACGCAACGCCTTGAGCGCGTCGTTCAGGTGGACGCACGCATCCTCAACACTCTGCGGACCCAGCAACTCGACCCGCTCAATGGCTCGTTGCATAGACTCCGAGACGGGGGTGACGGCGGTCCAGACCTCCCGCTCCACCTCTTCCCATACCTCCTCGTCGGGGCGCTCTTCGCGCACCCAGCCCTCGATCAGGTCGCGGAACTGACTCACACCCGTGTCCCACGAAGTCAGGAGCGCGATGTACGCCTCCTGACGTTGCCCGCGTAGCCATTGGCCGTGTTCCACGGCCGCCTGGTCGACGACCTGCCGTCGGCCCACAAAGACGCCGAGCCCTGTTCCGGCCAATGCCCCGACCGCTGCGATCACTGCGGCTGTGACGGTCCCCCACTGCTCTCCCATGCCGATATCTTGCACAGTCTGGAGCGTGAGGTCTCAGGATCACGCCTTTCTGACCTTTGGACTTGCCCTGGTCGGACCCTGACTGATCAATCCGCCACGCGCGGCGGCGTACCAGGATGGCGTTTCGGCCGCCGAGGGACCGAGCGCCCGTCACATGCGTTCCAAAACCGGCCGCGGACGGCGTCGCGTTGGGAGCAGCCGGGGACCGGGCGGTGCGGTGAAGTGGTCGCGCACCCCGTCGGACTCCGGAAACGCGACGCCGGTCTCCCGCTCCATGGCGGGGAAGAACTGCCTGGCTTCCGGGGACTGGCCGGTCGTCTGCCAGGCGTAGCCGGGCCCGTCGGCGAGTACACGGCGGATCAGGCGTCGACCGAGGCCCTGACGCTGCATTGTGATGGAGATCTGGTTGATGCTGCCGACGCGGCACACGTCGCACACCCTCCACACCAGAACGCCGATGTCGTACCCGCTTCGGTCGAACATCCGGATGCGGCGGTGTCCGGTCGGCTGCCGGGGCGGCCAGTAGACGAACCTCACCTCCTGACGGCGGGTAGCAAACAGGATCCACCTCCACCGCAGAGGTGACAGGTACTCAGGGACGGCTGGTGACACCGGCTTCTCCTTGCGGGTCAGGGTGTCGCCTTCGCCAGTCGACTGAGTCGTAGATGGAGAACACATTGTGCAGTCCCGTGATGGTGAAGATCCGACGGACGTCCGGATTGGCGATGACGAGTCGCAGCTCGCCTCGACAAGCGCGGATGCGCTTGAGGATTCCGACGAGCACGCCCAGTCCTGTCGAGTCGATGAACGTCACACCGAGCAGATCGACGATGAAGCGGCGATCCCCTTCCCGGATGAGCTCGACTACGTGGTCCCGGATCTGCGGCACCGTGGACACATCCGCCTCACCGTAGACCTCCACGACGGTCCAGCCGCTGTCGCTGCGGTGACTGATCTGGAATTCGTGCTGCACGGCCCAACTATCCGCCATGCCATGGGCCGAGACCGCGGCGCATACCTTGCGCACGTTCGTTCTGCATATTCACGAGGCCGGGCTATGCCCACCATTCCCGATGTCGTCCCCCTCCGCAGAACACCGTGAAGCGAACCGGTGATGGCCCAGCTGATCATCACTGATTCCGAGAGAGCCGCCGCTGCGGTCCTTCCCGCTCCAGACCGAGAGTCGATTCGCGCGGACGACGAGCCCGGCACGACAGTGCACTTCCCGCCCGTCGAGAACGGGCTTCGGCGGAACGCCAGGTGCGTGAGACAGAGAGAGGCTTCAATGTCACACAGCAGCTGAGCCCCCAGCCGACCTTCGGAAGCCCGCGGCGGCGGAGGGGGCGACTCGGCAACATTCTGCGTCACTTCAAGGGGAGGGCTCCCGTGCATCCACGCTCCAAAGTCAGCCGCTGGATACCTGAGCGATGGCTCGGCAAGAACCGCCGCGCCCAGGCGGAGATCTCCCGTGGCGTGGTCGTCGACCAGCACGCCGCCGAGTTGGCAGCACTCCTCACTGCCCGCCTGAACACGCGGGTTGTACTGCGCCCACGCGCGGACGGAACTGCCCTGTTCCTGCTGGACGCTGACGATCAGCCGCTGCGCATCCCTGTCAAGTCAGCGTGTTGAGATTTTCAAAGGGCCCGGAGGGCCCGTCACCGAATACGTCTGGGACGCCGCGCACGCGTTCCACAAGCCCGGCAGCCGCGAGGCCGAAGTCTTCACCGCCGACCGTCTCACGGCGATCCTCGCCGGTGACGCCGCCCGCGTCGCCGACGAACTCCTCGCCCTGGCCGACCAGGCCCACCTGGCGGCCTCACGCCGCGAGGCGGTCATCACCTGCCACCGCTACCTCACCGGCCATCTCGAGCAACTCCACTACGACACCGCCCTGGACAAGGGCTGGCCCATCGCGACCGGCGCGATCGAAGGCGCCTGCCGGCACCTGATCGCCGACCGCCTCGACATCACCGGCGCCCGCTGGGGCTTGCACGGCGCCGAAGCCGTCCTCAAACTCCGCGCCGTGACCAGCAACGGCGACCTCGACGACTACTGGGCCTTCCACACCGCTCGCGAACACGAACGGCTCTACCCCAACCCTGACCAGGCCATATTCAGACTGACCGCCTGATCCGCGACCTTCACTTCAGAAGAGCCGCACCCAGCTCAGTAGGTCGGTGCCTACCTCGCGTGCCTGGCATGTGTCGTTGACGTGGTGCCAGACGTAGTGGGCACGGTCGGCGACGACTTCGGGGTGAGTTTCAGGCTGGTCGTTCTCGGCGCCCGCTGTGAGCGCCGTTGCCGATGGTGTCGATTCTGGCCTCGACGCGGGATGTCGACTGCGGACGCGTCCACTGGTTGATCCGCAGATTTTGGAACCGCTGACCAGCAGCGGACGTGAAATCCCACTCCTCCGGGCATGACGCACCGCAGGGTGCCCGGTACGCCGACCGGGGGCGGGACCGTGTCTTGGCCCCGCCCCCGGCGGCTGCGTTCCGTTCTCAGCGGTGGTGAGCTGGCGTCACTTCAGGCCGAAGGCCCGGGTGATGGTCTGCTCCACGGCGTTGCCGTCGGAGTCACGAGCGCTTGCCCGCAGGGTGACGAAGCGGGCGTCCTTCGGGGCGTTCAGCTCGGTCCGCCAGCCACGGCCGTCGGGCGTCCGGGCCAGGTGCGCCTCGTGCCAGGTGGCGCCGTCGTCGTAGGACAGTTGCAGGGTCACGTCATGGAAGGCGGCCGGAGGCAGCTCCGCGTAGGCGGTCGGCCACTGGCCCGGCTTGGCCGGCTTGATGGTGAACGCCGCGTCGCGGCCCGCCTTGCCCGAGAAGTCCGTGTTGACGTCGTAGTCGAGCTGGACCAGCGGCAAGGGCAGGTTCTGGTACCGCTGACCAGCCGCGGACGTGAAGTCCCAGACCGTGCGGGTGCGGGTGGAGTAGGGGCTGACCCAGGTGCCCCGGGAGAACTCCGAGACGATCCGGTACGGAAGCCGCTCGGGCTTCAGCCCGGTCGCATAGGTGTAGTAGTTGGGCGTCTGGGCGAGCAGGGTGTCGCCCTGGTAGATCGACGTGCTCGCCTGGACACCCGGGTCCGAGGCGTATCCCACGCGGTCGGCGCCCGCGTCGCCCCATCCGGCGACGAACGCGAACAGGGCGTCGTCCTGGCGGGACAGCATCGTGCTGCCGTACGAGATGCGCGGCCGCTGGATCGGGGAGAACCAGTTCTCCGCCGTGTGGCTGCCCGCACTGTAGTGCTTGTCCGCGGCGATGACCCGGGTCTCACCGGTGACCATCGCGCTCTCCTGGTACTGCACATCGGGGGACACGTAGTCGGTGCGATTGCCCTGGCCCTGCCCCGGAATCTCCGGCCACCCGATGGCCCACCAATCGGACTCCGGCCACACGTCGTAGCGGAAGTCCGTCGCCGGGGCGGGGCGGTAGTTGCGGAAGGACATGTCGACCCGCGCAAGGTCGCTGGTGTCCGGACGGTAGGAGAGATCCGCCGGGATCTCGTTGTGGTACTTCCGCACCACGTCGTAGAGGTACTCAGTGGTCGGGTTGGAGTACACGTCCAGTGCGGTGCTGGCCTTGGTGGCCTGGGAGATCAGGCGCCGGCCTTCCTCCTGGTCCAGCGTCGCGATGTTCAGCGGCGCAATGCTGTCGAAGGCAAGCGGCTCCACGAGGCCGGGGCCGTCGTTGACGACGAGGAGCAGCTGGGCGCCCGCTGCCGCTGCGGTGGCCGCCTGGTCGGGCAGCCCCACCGTGTCGTTACGGTCGACGACGACGGCCTTGCCGCGGACGTCACGTCCCGTGTAGTCCGCCGCGGCGCCCTGCCCCACATACACGGGCTCGAGCCGGTGCGAACCCTTGGACAGGGGCTTGGTCCCGCGCCGCACCAGCAGGTCGTCGAACGACGTGCCGCCCATGGAGATCTTCAGCGCGGGCTGCTCGTTGCGCCACCGCGTACGGACGTCGAAGGTTCCCTTGGTCACCTTTGGGGTCGGCGTCGCCCAGAGGCTGTCCTCCGTGCGCGGCGCGAGGAAGGACACGACCTGGTTGCTCACACCGGGGAAGGTCCGGGTGTAGTCGACCCGAAGCGCGGTGCTCGTGGACTCCCGCGGGGTCAGCAGCTTCATCTGGCGGGCCTTGCGGGCGTCGAGCACGATGGTGGTGTCGTGGTCCAGGTCGAACTCCGGCGCCATGACCAGGGCGCGTCCGCGGGACTGTGGACCATGAACGCCCTCGACCTGCATCCACTCGCCCAGCGACCAGGTGCCGGCCGGCAGTTCGAGGGTCATCACGCCGGGCGACGTGCCGGTGAAGAGGCCGAGGGGGAGATCCCAGTTGTTCACAAGGGGGTCGGAGTCCTCGTCGGACGCCCCCATGAGATCCGCGGGGCCTGTGTAGATCGCGCCCGACCGGTCCTTGGGCATGATGGTGACCTTGAAGGTCTGGTTGGCGGTGGTGAAGCCGACGGCGGTGTGGGCGAGGTGCACGCCCGCCGCCGAGGCGTCGATACGTGCGTCGTAGTTCTTCCCCCGGGCGGCCTGGTCGACGTTGGCGGTCACGGTGACCGTACCGGTGCCGTGCGCCGGGACGGTGATCTTGTCCTGGGACAGGGTGAACAGGCCGGTGGGGGCCTTCGGGGCCGAGACCGCGAGGTCCAGCGTCACCGGGGCGTCACCGGTATTGGTGTACGTCACCGTCTTGTCGGCCGTCGCGCCGGGCTCGGCGGGCCAGGGGTGTCGGCCCAGGGAGACCGTACCGGTGGCGAACAGGGTGGCCTTGGTGGCGGCCGCGACGTCCACGCGGCCGGCACCGGCCTGGAAGGCGGTGTAGTCCGGGGTCGGCTTGGAGGTGCTGACCAGGGCGTCCTTGATCTGCTGGCCGGTCCAGTCGGGGTGCTCTGCGGCCAGCAGCGCGGCGGCTCCGGCGACATGCGGGGTGGCCATCGAGGTGCCGCTCATCGTCGTGTAGTCGCCGGTGCCGCCGGCGTACCGCGAGCGGGCGGCGAGAATGTCGACGCCGGGGGCGGTGATCTCCGGCTTGAGCGCGCTGTCCGACCAGCGGGGGCCGCGGCTGGAGAAGTAGGCCAGCTGGTCGTTGCCGTCCACGGCGCCGACGGTCAGCGCCGCGTCCGCGGCGCCGGGCGCAGCGACCGTCTGCGAGTTCGGGCCCGAGTTTCCGGCGGCGATGGTGAACAGCGCTCCGGTCTCGGCGCTGAGCTGGTTGACGGCCTGACTGAGCGGGTCGGACCCGTCGGACGGGCTCCCGCCCAGGCTCATGCTGATGATCTTGGCGTGCGCGTCCCGGGCGGCCCACTCCATACCGGCCAGGATCCAGGAGTCCTGTCCCTGGCCGGAGTCGTTGAGGACCTTGCCCACGTGCAGCCGGACGCCGGGGGCGACGCCCTTCTCCTTGCCGCTGGAGGCCGCGCCGGTACCGGCGATGGTGGAGGCCACATGGGTGCCGTGTCCGTGGCGGTCCACGGTGTCCGTGTCGGCGGTCGCCTGCCCCTGGGGGCCGCCACCGCCGCCGGGGTCCTGGTCGGGTACGAAGCTGGTCGCCTCTGCGACCTGGCCGACCAGGTCGGGGTGACCGTCGTCGACGCCGGTGTCCAGCACGGCGACGTCCACGCCCTGGCCGGTGTTGCCGCCGTGCCACACCTCGGGTGCACCGATCTGCGCGGTCGAGTCGGCGAGGGTCGCCTTGGCCTTGCCGTCCAGCCAGATCTTGGAGATACCGCCGGCCAGGGTGGGCCTGGGTGCGGGCGAGGCGAGGAGGGGGCTGCTGCGGGCCATCGCGGATGCGCTCACCTTTGAGGTGATCGCCGACCAGAACTCGGCTGCCTTGCCGTGGTCCTCGGTGAGAGCTGCACCGTTGATGCTGGAAAGGGTGCGGACCCGGGCCGCGCCGCGTGGTGCGGCCTGTGCGCGGGCGGCAGAGTTGCGGATGTAGGTGACGAGGAGCGGCAGCCGGTTCACCCGGGCGTCGTCGTAACCGTCGGCCACCAGCTGGGTGACGTTGAAGAGCTCCTTGTCGAGGAGTCCGGCGGTGACGTACGGCGCGGCCGACTCGGGGTACACATACAGGTCCTTGCCGACCGTGTCGGTGTGCGCGGCGATGGGCTCACCGTGCGGACCGCTCACCGTCACGGTGCCGGCGCCTCCGGCGGGCGTGACCACGACCTTGTCACCGGTGATCAGGGTGACGGTACGTGGGCCGGGCTGCGGGGCCGCTGCGGCCGGGCCGGATGCACCGGCCGGTGCCGTGCTCTCCACCTGCCCAACGGGCTGCGCGTCTGCGGATGTTGTGGTCGAAAGGGACAGCATGGCCGCTGTGATGCCGAGTGCCGTCAGCCGTCCTCTACGAGAAGATATGAAGGGCAATGTGAATTCACCGCCGTGTTTGCGGGTGCAGTACCGGCAGATGATGCAGTGTTAACTTTCCGGCCAGCCATACCGGAGAGGTGTCGCCGTTGGTCATGGCACAGATGCGCCAGCGGGAGGACCGAGGGCACAGTGGCAGTGCTCACCCCGTGCGGCAACGTGGGGAGGCCTCTCGGAAGCTGCTCGGCCCACAGCCAACTAAGCTGGCTGCGGGCAAGTTCGCCCCTTCCCGTCCGCATCGCTGCGGTCGACGGCACGTAGATCCGGGGCGGCAGTCAGCCGCTGACGGCTGTCCCACAAGGCTGGGGCGCCACTCGCTGGCTGTAACCGTGGTCAGGCAGAAGTTCCCTGATAGCGGTTAACGAAGTCGTGCCAGGTCAAGGTCTCGACGGTGCGCTCGGGTCGCCCGCGCCCACCAGCATGTGGCGGGTGACCGCAAAGGGGGATCTGCAGGTCGAGCCGCCAGGTGGTGTCTTCACCGAGCCCGACGATCACCGGCTGGGATGCTCCCGGGGCGGGCTGACGACCAAGCTCCCTGCTGGTATCCCTGGCGAGATCGCCGCGCCTCACAGCCGGATGAACCCTCATCCTCCGTTCGGCCGACGACGGAGCGGCATCTACTCGTGCCGGATGGGATAGATGCGCGATCACCGGGACACGGCCCACTTGAGGGGGTCGTTGTAGTAGCCCTGGAAGTACGTGATCTTGGTGACCTTGGCGTTGGCGTCGATCACGTACGGCTCGCAGGACGTCCAACTGTCGCCCTTCCGCCAGATCAGGTCGGGGTTCTCGCTGACGCAGTCGTGGGGCCTGCTGATCAGGTCGCCGATGAGGATCAGGCGGGTCGCCTTGCCGACGCTGGTCTCGACACCGATGTCGGTCATCACCATCGGCCCCTGGATGGTCGGGCCCCCCACGTCCCGGACGTGGACGTACACCCACACCAGCCGCTTGTTTGCGTACTTCTGATCGTTCCCGAGTTCCCGCACGTCACTGGGCGAGCCTGCCTTCACCTTGAGGGGCGTGATAGAGAACCTCGCGGTCTTGCCGTACCGGGAGATCTCCTGGTCCTCTGGGCTCGGCTGTCCCAGCGCGAGGGTCTTCGTGGCCGCCTCGGCGGCTGGGCCGGCGCCGCCTACGCCGGAGGAGTTGGTGGCGCCCGGGTTGCACGCGGTCAACACCGCGCCGCCGAGGACTGCAAGGGTCACCGCACCTAGGCGACGTCGGGGGTGCGTGGGGTGGTGAGTCGTCATCAACTTCCTGCCATGAATGCCGGGTCACGGAAACGCGCCCATCATCGACAGCAGTGGCAGGCCGGGGCCCGTGGCTGGTGCTTGCGTCCCGTGGGGCGGGCGGATCACGCGCAGGTGGTGCACGGAAGTCCCGCAGTGCGGGCTGTCTGAGTCCTGCGGACCTGGATGATCGGGGCAGCAGCGGTGTCCGACGCGGCCCTGCGGAGGACTAACGAACACGGGGGATAGCGTCCGAGCCGTCCCGGGGTGGCATTGCCGGCGCTCACTCGAACGCGCTGCACAGCATGCGGAGTCAGGGAGCACTTCGTACTGTTCCACTGCCCGGCTCTGACAGGACAGCAGGGCATGGCGGTCCCGCGCTTCCATCGCACGTCGCGCGGGACCGCTCCAGTTAGGGCGGGAAACTTCGCGTCGGGGAGAGGACCCGGCGGTGGGGGAAGTCTCCCGACGGGCTGCTGCTCCTCGACACGGCGGCCGCAGGGCACAGATCGCGGCCGCGGTTGGGAGGCTGACCGCCGCAGGACCAGGTGTCGGCTAAAGAGATCGATGCCGCGAAGGCGGACTTCCCCGTTGTGGGCGCGGAGTGGCCGGCGAGCTGCGCCAGGTCGCCATCGCGCGGGGTGCGTTGCCGGTCCGCGGCACGGTCTTCCACTCGGATCACGCGGCGTCGAGAACTCCATGATCTTGGAAACCGTGCCTGCTCACGCATCGGGGACACCACCGAGCCTGCAAAACGCCGCAACCGGACTTCACGCCAGAACGCCGAAGCCTTGCGGTCTCGGCGTCAGTCAGGACGGTGGCATAGAGGTGGCGCCGTTTGAGCGCGAAGTCGTCCACGCCCAGCACCCTCAGCAACCGCAGCGGGGGAAGCGGCAGCCGCATCAGCAGCCGCAACGCCGTCGAACGCCATCGGCGGCCAGGGCACGGGCCAGGCGGGCGCTTACTCGGCCCGCTAACTCCTTCTGGGCGCGAATGCACCAACTTGGCGCGGAAGCTGGGCGAGCCTGTCCGTGAGACCGCGTCCGGGCCGACCGTCGATCTTGCCGTTGAGGAACAGTTCCGGTGGGTGGGCGAGCCGCTGGTGACCGGCTCGACGTGCTGATCCTGAAATCTGGGCCGGCGCCGATGCCGGCCCGCGGGTGCTTGATGCTCGTCTCGGCAGTGGCGCCACGCGGGCCGGACAGCGCGTTGGTGGGTCAGCAGCGCGGTGCGAGCGACCACCCGTCCGCATTCTGGAGCGGGGTGTTGATGAAGTGGTCGTATACCCAGACCCAGTGGAGCTGGTCGGGGTTGCCGAGGGAGATGAGGACCTTGTCCCAGGTGTGGCTCCAGAGGTTGTCGGGGTAGTCGGTGCCTCCGTTGTTGACCTGGCAGAAGATTTGCAGGGTCTGGCCTTCGTGTGCCCAACCGACGACGTTGCCGACGTTGGGGCTGCTCTGGAGAGCGAGTGTGCCGTCGGTGCCCACGACGGTGTATGCGCCCGCCGCTCCGCAGCCGCCGGCACCGTCCGGGCACGTGGCGGCGGAGGTCGAGGGTGCGCAGAACAGTAGGGCGCTGAGGCTCAGGGTGGAGGCAGTGAGGGCTGCGACGAGGCGTTGCGGTGACATCCGGTCCACTCCTTCGGTGTGTGAGATTCGGGTGTTGTGCGGTTCAGCCGGCGCCGTAGCAGGTCTGGATGATGCCGTACTGATTGTTGGCACCCCAGGCGATCTGGTTTCCGCTTTGGCCGTTGTTGTCCTGGAATTCGATGTGGGTGGGCTGCTGTGAGACGCCGAAGACGCCGTGCTGGAAGTCGGTGAAGAGAGGCTGCCAGCCTTCGACGGGGTTTTCGTTAAGGGCGAAGATGTGCTTGGCGCCGCCGACCCAGTAGCCGAAGTAGATGGTCCCGGTCGCGTGGCCGGCAGGGGCGTAGAACCAGTACTCGCAGTCGCCGAGTGTGATCGGGAAGGGGGTGCTGTAGGAGACCTTGATGCAGGCGTGCGACCCGTTCGAGTAGGTCCACTGGATCGGCTTGCCATAGCCGTCGGTGGCCGGGAAGTACTGGTCGTTGCCGGGGCAGTTGGCGTCGTTGCGCTCCAGCGTCTGGACGCTGGGCTGCAGGCAGCCAGCCCCGACGCTCCCATCCGTTCCGGTCAGTGCGGCGCAGGAGCTGGTCTGTCCTGTCCAGCCCCGCATGTTGGCATGGGCCGGAGCAGAGCCGAGGGCGAGGAAGGCGGCGGTCGCGGTGACTGCAGCCGACAGGATGCGCAAGCGCATGAAAGCGGGTCCCTTCGGAAGGCGGCGATCTCGTTCGCCCCATGGAGCCAGAGGGCGTCAAGATCGATCCAGGGCCTTGGCCGGGCCATGGACATTGCTGAACAATGAGCAGCCGAAGGCTCCGGCGAGGGGGAGACGTGGCAGGACGCAAGCGCAAGCCGATCATCGAGGCGTTACAGCCACAAGGACAACTCGCGCAGCGGCTTCGCGACCTACGTGACCAGCAAGGCCTGACGTTGCGACAGCTCGCCGCCCGCACCGGGTACTCGCCGGCTGCCCTGAGCGCAGCGGAGAGCGGCAGGACGGTGCCGAGCTGGGCAGTGACGGAAGCGTTCGTGCAGGGCTGCGGGGCCGATCCGCACGCCTGGCGGCAGCTCTGGGAGGTCGCCAGCGCTGCCAGCCCGGCTGAACAATCCGAATCAACGGCCCCGGCAGCCGACCCGGACCCGCCTGCTCTTGACGCTGCACCTGCGGCGCAGCGCGCGTCCTCGCCCGGGAAACCCCCCGCCACCGGCACCGATTCCGTAACCGGCGGAGGACCGCGGTCTGCCGGCCGCCCACGACGCTGGCTGGCGGCGACGGCGGGTGCGGCCGCACTGGTGGCGGCGGCGTGGGTCACCGTTCTCGCCGCGAGCGACCCCGCTGCGCCTTCCCACACGGTGGCGAAGGGTCTCCTGGCGCGGGACGGGACCGACCCTTACGACGACGGCTGCCGGGCGGATGCCAAACAGCTGGATTGGCAGCCGGTTCAATGGCCCGACGGGCGAACTTACGGGACCGTCCTGCTGATGTACTCCCCGGCGTGCAGGGCGGCGTGGGGATACCTGCAGGGACCCGAGTCCCGAACCTGGATCACCCATATCGACGCTCACCGTGACCCGGATCGGGCGTCGGCTCCGTCCCAGTACAGCGGAGATCAGACGCTCCCGGGAAGCTGGGGCAACGTCCTGTCCACCGGTCCCGGTTGTGTGTACGTGGAGGCGTACGTGGAACAGAGCGGACACCTGGGCGCTCGCGCTCGTACTGCGTGCATGCAGCCGGCCGCCCCTGACAGTGCCACTGGAGGGTGACGTAGCGTGACGCGGAATCCCCGAGGTGGAGGTGGAAGGAGTGTCGCTTACCGGCTGGACCGTGATCGACAGCGATGGGACGCTGATCCCGGCACCGTCACAGAAGGAGTGAGCCCACGGCACCTACAAGGGGTTCCTCGGACACCATGTGTTCGTTGCCACCTGTGACACCACCGGAGAACAGCTGGCTGCGACCCTGCACCCGGGCAACGTCAGCGCCAACGACGCCGAGGTGAGCAACGACATCCTGACCCGCGAGGTGGCCCAACTGCCCTGGTGGCGGCGACAGCAGATGGGTGCAGATCTTCCCAGTCTTGGCCGTCATCGTTGACCAGCAGGTTCGTCATTGTCGAACTCAGGTCGAGAGGCCGCGTCGCGTCCTTTCGACGCTGGCACACTCGAGGCGCAGTGCGAGTCGCGCCGACCAGCGGGAACGCCTCCTGGGCGAGACGTCCCCAGGAGGGGCGGTGGTGTGACTCCGCAGGTCACGGTGGTCTTGTCGGCGCCCTCAGAAGATCTGCACCCTTCTCCGTTGGAGAAGTGCGGTTCTGTGTCCAGTGACTGTTGTTGCTCGACGAGGCCGACCCCAAGCGGTGGCACCTCACCCACCAGCACCCCGACCTGAAGGACCTCTTCCAGGCCGAGGCCGCTCGCGACGGGGCCAAGAGGTCGAAGCATGCGCGGTCCGCCGACGCCTTCGAGGAGCTGAAGAAGAAGCACGCCAACCTTCAGGAGCACTGCCGGTCCGTCGAAGCCCGGCTCCAGATCTCGCGACAGCCCTGCAACTGCTCTCGCTGGAACGTGCGGCATTGGCCGACCGAGGCGCTGAAACTTCAAAGGTCCGCACATGCCTCGCCACCACATGCCATGAAGAGACCCGTGGTCGTCATACTGTCGTCAGTCGCTCGATGCGGGGGGAGAAGCGTGTTCCGAATCCTGTTCTACCTTGCTTCATGCACTGCCACTGGGGGCGGTCTCGCCGTCCTTATAGCCAGGGCCTCAGGAGCGGCTAACCCGGAAGATACCCCCGCCAACATCGGGATGGCCGTTGGCTTCCTCGCTGGCCTGGCTTATCTGAAGTGGGTGTAGTTCCTCTGAAGGGAGGGGCCGGGCTGGGGATTGCTGAGGGGGTGTCTCTGACGCTGAAGATTGATCGCGCTGGTCAACGGGCTCTCGCTAGCATTGGCGGATGGCTCGCAGCGATAAGAGGGCACGACGTCTCGTGGTCGAGGGGGAGAACTTCCTCTGGACCTTGAGCCACACCCACCGCGCCCTGGGCAACGGTCAATACGAGGACTGCTGCGAAACCCTCGTCATCCGCCAGTTCAAAGCGAGGGGGCGTCTCTGCATCGTCTTCCAGGCAGGCTCCGACAGGCTTGTCCCTGACGGGTACCTCATGCCATCCGGAGCCGTCGGCACGGAGCTCGGCAGAACGGTGAACCTGCACGAGCCGGGCACTGTCAGGGCCCTGCTCGACGCAGCCCTGAAACGCGGTTGGCGTACCGACGATCCCGTGACTGAAGAGATCGACGGCTGGAGCATCTTCGATGAGGTGGTCCAGTACCGCGGCGCGACTTCGCCCGACTGAGCCCGGATCCACCGGCTTGATTTCGGTGTGATCGTTTCGGGGTCGTGCAGGCCGTGTCGGGGTTGAGTTGCGGATTCGGGCGTGGGGTGGCCGCTGGTCTGTCCAGCTCTTCCACTTTTCCGCAGGTCTCGGGCTCTTTCGGGCAGGTCGGTCAGGGAGTTTCAGGGGGCTGGTGGCGCGTGCACGATGTTGAAGAGCTGGGTGAAGTTGGTGCTCCAGGGCCAGCGTTCGGGCAGGTGCAGGGTGAGGCGGCGGGCCGAGCGGGCCAGGCGGGCGGGCACGTTGATCAGGTGGTCACGGATGGTGGCGGTGGTCGCTCTGGCATGGAACGTGCCGGCCAGTGCGCCGGCGGCGCGGGTCAGGTTGTGTGCCAGGGCTGCCAGGGCGAGCCAGGCGGCATTGGCCTGGAAATGCCCGGAGGGCGCGTGGGCGAAGGCGCTGTTCTTGACATCCGCGATCACCTGCTCGACGACGGCGTGCCGTCGATGGTCACGCTCGGCATCGTTCACGGAGAGCGGGGAGTCGGTGAACGCGGCGTGGTAGCGCCAGGTGTCAAACAGCGTGCCCTGTCCGGCGGGGACGGCTTGCGCTCAGGCGTTTGACGCGGCGCACGATCAGACGGGCGGTGACCTGCTGCTTCTTCGGCTTGGAAGTGAAGGCGGTGTAGGTGGTCTCGGCTATCTCGGCGTCGGAGATCCAGCGCTGGCCCTCCTCGTCCCAGACCGCCTTGGGGTACTTGATCGGCGTCCAGGCGTCCTCATCGATGCGGGCGATGGCGGTCTTGACGGAAGCGTTCATCCGCACGGTGATGGAGAACCGCGCGCCCAGCGCCCGGCAGGAGTTGACGACATCGGCGCCGTAGAACGCCGAGTCCGCGCGCATCACCAGCAGGCCGCTGGCGCCGCAGGCGCGGGCGGTGTGGATGGTCTCGGCGACGAACGCCGCCGCTCCGCGCGCGGAGTTCGAGGGTCCCTTGCGTAGCCTGGTGGCGGCGATGACCGGGGCGGCCAGGGGTGTGGAGACGATGCCGAGCAGCGCGTTCAGGCCCTTGACCTTGCTGTATCCGTAACCGGCGCCCTGCTTGGCGTAGCCGTAGGTGCGGCGGATGGTGTCATCGATGTCCACGTAGGCGACCTGGTCCGCGCCGGGCAGCAGCGGGGCGTGACGGGCCAGTTCGGGAAGGAACCGGCGGGCCACAGCGTGCAGTTGCTTCACATGCCCGTGGGTGAAGGAGCGCAGGAACGACCCCAGCGTGGACGGGGCCCGCGCACCGGAGAACAGGCGGCCCATCGCGCCGTGCCGCACCCGGTGCATGTCGTCGATGCTGTCGGCGCCCGCGACCATGCCACCCACCAGCGACATCACTTTCGCCGCGGGGAAGGCACCGGTGCCGTCCTTCGAGGCCGGCAGACGGATGTACTCCCCGACCAGTGCGGGCAGACCGCATCGCTCGGCCAACCGCACCACCGGCTCCAGGCCGCCGTATGCGATCAGGTTCGGGTCGTCGAACGCGGATGAGACCGCCGCCGCGGCATGGGAAGATTGCATCTCGGAAGTGCCTTGCTGATCGTGCCTGATGTGGTCCTAGAGAAACCCCATCATCGCAGGTCACAAGGCACTTCTTCGTTCCCCGAGAAACCGTCCACAGGCATCAAGCCGGTGGATCCGGGCTGAGCTGTCCGCATGGACGGCTGGTTCTGATCGTCCGCGCTGCCGATCAACCCTCAGCGGCAAACGGTTGAGTTTCGAAGTCACCGGGCAGCGGGGCTGTGTTCGGGTTTTCTCGTCTCTACCGTGGTGGTGGAGGAGGGGTGGCGGATGGGCTCGCTGTTCGAGGAGTTGGAATCGCGCGAGGCAGCCGCCCGGCTTCGGGTGGAGGAGCTGGAAGCCGAGGTCGCCGAGCTGTCGGGGAAGCTGGAGTCGGCCAGGGCGGGGCTGGAGCGTCTCCGGATCACGCGGGAGACAGTCGCTGAAGTGCTGGCGGAGATGACGCCGGAGAAGCCGGCTGTCGCGATCGATGCCGACCGGCCGACCGCGGGTGAGCCGGTGGTGTCGGCGTATGCGGGGGCGGAGCGGCACGTCATCGGGGTGCTGACGGTGCCGAACTGGCAGCCGGGGATGGGGGCGGAGGTCCTGCCGGGGGTGTATCGGGACATCGTGGAGGTGGTGGCGGATGCGCCGGGGCCGGTCCGTGCCAAGCAGATCGTGCCGAGGATCGGGCTGCCGGCCGAGACGGGGAAGATCGAGGGCACGCGATCGAAGTTGAAGCGACTGGTGGAGCGTGGCTGGCTGGACGAGGATGTCCCCGGCCTGTTCACTTCGGCCCGCCGCCGCAGTGGTGTTTCGCCCAACTCCCGTTAACAGCAGGGCTCTTCCGCGCCTACATTCGAAGGTGCGACCCAATCGATGCTGGACGGGAAGAGCCCTGGAGATGACACCGTACGACACTCATGCCATCGCTGACCCCTTTGCCGACTCCTTCAGCGCCTTCGAGACGCTGACCACCATGCTGTCGGGCAGCGATGCGGGCACGTGGACCCACACTGAACTGGAGCAATACCTCGACGCGGCCGGGCGGGAACTGCTTCGCCTGTTGCTGCAGGACCATCTTGACCTGCGCGCGGTGCGGGAGGAGGAACAAGTTCGTTCCGGTGCCGGCCCGGTCGTGGTGGGGCCGGAAGGCCGGGTGCGGCCCTGGCGGGAGACGGGACACTCACACTGGCTGGCCAGCGTGTTCGGGATGGTCCGGGTTACTCGGGTCGCCCACCGGGGCCGGGGTGTGGGCAATGTCCATCCCGCTGACGCTGTGCTGTCGCTACCGGCGGGCCGGCACTCGACGGGATTACGGCGGCTCGCGGTAACCGAGGCCGTCCAGGGCTCGTTCGACCAGGCCCACCAGGCGGTCGAGCGCCGCTGCGGGAACGTGCTCGGCAAGCGCAGGCTGGAAGAACTCGTGGTCGCCGCCGCGGTCGACGTCGGCGGCTTCTACCGGACCGTGATCCCAGTGCCGTGCAGCCGGGAGATGCCGCTGGTGGTCCAGGTTGACGGCAAGGGCGTGGTCATGCGCCCGGAGGCCCTGCGCGAGGCCACCCGCCGGGCCGCCGAGAAAGCCGCTGCCGGCCATCGTGGCCGGCTCGCGCCGGGCGAGAAGCCGAACCGGAAGCGGATGGCGACCGTGGCCTGCGTCTTCGACACCCGTCCGGCGCCCAGGCGCCCGCACGATGTGATCCACCCGCCCGGCGGCCGCAGCGGCGAGCGTCCCGTCCGTCCGGGGCCGAGGGCGGAGAACAAGTGGTGCACCGCCTCGCTGGTCCGCCCGCCCGAGCAGGTCATCGCTGACGTCTTCGACCAGGCCGAGGCCCGCGACCCGAAGCACCTGCGGCCGTGGGTCGTCCTGGTCGACGGCGCCCGCCACCAGCTCGACCTGCATGCCGACAGCACTGGCCCCGACGCAACCGCCCCGGGGCCAGAACCGCACCATTTTCAGTGATCTTCCAGTCGTCCAGCGCCATCGGCCGCCTGGTGCCCGACGATGTCATCGGACTTGTCCGCCACAACAAACACATGCCCTCGGACCGAGCGCTGCCTTGAGCCGAGCAGAGGAGACGTCCGCTGCCCGGCGCGTCGGGATCTAGTGCGACCTTAGCATTGGTCGTGGGTGTGGAGGGGCTTCCCGGCCAGGGCCAGGTAGGCCTCGCCCAGGGCCTCGTTCTGCGTCGGGTATGCGTGGATGAGCCGAGCGACCTCGGCCGGCAGCGCCTCCCAGTTGTAGATCAGCTGGGCCTCGCCGACCTGCTCGCTCATGCGGTCTCCGACCATATGGACACCGACCACGGGACCGTCCTTGATCTGGACGAGCTTGATCTCGCCCAAGGCATTCAGGATCATGCTCTTGCCGTTGGCCTCCAGGTTGTACTTGAGAACGACGACCTTGTCCGCGCCGTAGATCCCCTTGGCCTTGGCCTCGGTGATGCCGACGGAGGCGACCTCCGGGTGGCAGTAGGTCACCCGCGGGACACCGTCGTAGTCGATCGGAACGACCTTCAGGCCGGCCAGACGCTCCGCCACCAGGATGCCCTCGGCGAAGCCGACGTGAGCGAGCTGGAGGGTCGGGACCAGGTCGCCGATTGCCGAGATGGTCGGGACGTTCGTCCGCATGTACTCGTCGACCAGGACGTAGCCCCGGTGGTCCATCGCGACACCCTGCTCCTCGTAGCCGAGACCCTGGGAGACCGGACCGCGGCCGACGGCGACGAGGAGGACCTCCGCCTCGAACTCCTTGCCGTCGGCGAGGATGACCTTGACGCCGTCCTGGGTGTACTCGGCCTCGGAGAAGAAAGTGCCGAGGTTGAACTTGATGCCGCGCTTGCGGAACGCGCGCTCGAGAAGCTCGGAGGAGTCCTCGTCCTCGACCGGGACGAGGTGCTTGAGGCCCTCGACGACCGTGACGTCCGCGCCGAAGGACTTCCACGCGGAGGCGAACTCGACGCCGATGACACCGCCTCCCAGGATGATCGCGGACTTCGGCACGCGGTCCAGGACGAGGGCGTGGTCGGAGGAGATGATGCGGTTGCCGTCGATCTCGAGGCCCGGCAGGGACTTCGGCACGGAGCCGGTCGCCAGCAGCACGTGGCGACCCCGGATCCGCCGGCCGTTCACGTCGACGGAGGTCGGGGAGGACAGTCGGCCCTCACCCTCGATGTAAGTGATGTCTCGTGCCTTGACCAGGCCCGTCAGCCCCTTGCACAGGCCGTCGACCGTCTCGTCCTTGTAACGCAACACCGCGGGCATGTCCATGCCCTCGAACGTGGCCCTCACGCCGACGAGCTGTGCGTCGCGGGCCCGGTCGGCGATCTCGGCAGCGTGGAGCAGGGCCTTGGCAGGGATACATCCGTTGTGCAGACAGGTGCCGCCCAGCTTGTGCCGCTCGATCATCGCGGTGCGCAGTCCCAGCTGGGCCGCGCGCAGAGCGGCGGCGTATCCACCGCTGCCGCCCCCCAGGACAACGAGGTCGAAGTCCTCGGAAACGTCGGTCATGCGGTTCCTTCCGGTTGTGGTGTTGGTTCTTGGACAGCAGGTCGCAGCCGTCGTGTGGAGGTCGCCTCGGCGAAGCGGGCGCGTCGCTGCTGCATGTTCGGGTATGGCGTCACCGCAGGCCGGGTCGGGCTGTCGCGGGTTGCCGGCGGTTTCCCGGACGGCGGCGCCGACGGCGGCGCAGCAGGGCGGAGAACCCGTGCTCACGCATCGGACTCCGAGCTGGAGGAGTCCGCCGACTTTCCGTGCCGTTGGGGATGAACCCGCACATGCTCTCCTCCGTCCTGTCCGTCCTGTGGCCTGGGGGGATAGTGGCACCCGCAGTTGCATGAAAGACCGGCCGGCGTCGACTCCGCGTCTACTCCGTATCGTGGTCCGCAAGATGTTCCGGCTCCGGGGATGGGTGGGATGCGGAAGCCGGGCGTGATCCGGCGCTGCTGCCCTGTCAGGATTGTGTACGCCGGGTAGATGCCGAGGATGCACCCGTCGCGCGCCTTTCAGGTATTCAGGAGTACTGGAAACCACACTCGGGAAGGCGTGGGCCGGCGAACTGGCGCGCAGGGGGAGGTTCGTGGGCGAGCCGATCGAAAGGTTCCGCCCCTGCCTGAGCCCGAGAGCGCGGCCGTCCGTGCCGCACAGAGCACGCACCGGGCGAGACCGACCACCTGGCTCCGCCACGACATGCATGGAGCAGCTATGCACCTCCGCGATGCGGCGGCCTACAGCCATCTGGCCGCCGCGGACCCCGTCCTTGCGCAGCTGATCGCGCGGGTCGGCCGGCCCAACCCGTTCACCTGGACCGAGCGCGATGACCTGTCGTCGACGAACTTCGAGGTCAGGGCCCTGCACATCGCGGGCCGGCAGATCTCCACCGCGGCGGCCATGACCATCTACTGTCGCGTGTCAGACGCCGCGGGCGGCGCGGAGGGGGTTATCGACCAGGAGGGCATGGTGGGCGTCGGCGACGCCGCATCACTCGCTCCCCTCACCACGGTGCGCCGCGTCGCCCTGTGGTCTGCTCAGACTTACGCCGCGGCCCGGCAGTGGGCCTTTCCCGCCGTGCTTCCGCGGTCTGCGCAAGGGACCGCCGTCTCTCCGCGGTCTGCGCAACGGGCCGCAGTCTCTCCGCGGTCTGCGCAACGGGCCGCAGTCTCTCCGCGGTCTGCGCAAGGGACCGGCGCAATGGGGCCCGGGGAGCGGGAGGAGGCACGATGAGGCGGCGGTCGTACGCTGCTGGGAGAGGCGTTCGAGGGGAGCAGGAACGGAGCATCCGCTGGGAAGGGGCAGTCGGAGGGCGCGGCCCGCGGAAGTGCGCCCGCATGGGTGCGGGGCGGCCCACGGCCGACCGACTGCCGCCGGCCCCTGAGCCATCCGACGGCGGGCTAGTCCGATGAGCCTGCCTCCAAGCCCCGTAAAGCTCTCCGGCCGGACGGAACGCGGACGCAGCGCCCGCTCGCCGCTCTATGCCTTCCTCCACACCGAGACGGGCAGCGCCGTCGTCCTCCTGGCGGCCACTCTCACCGCACTGGCATGGGCGAACACGGCGCCGTCGGGCTACACCTCGTTCTGGAGCACGCGGATCTCGGTGCAGGCCGCCTCCCACATCGCGTCGCTTCCGCTCCGCGATCTGGTCAACAGCGGTCTCATGGCACTGTTCTTCTTCGTGGTCGGACTGGAAGCCCGGCGCGAGTTCGACATGGGCGAGCTGCGGGAACGCAGGCGTCTCACCCTGCCCCTCGCCGCCGGCGTCAGCGGCATGCTCACCCCCATCGCCATCTACCTGGCATTCAACGCCGGCCACCCGTCGGTGCACGGGTGGGGGGCGGCAATGTCGACGGACACCGCCTTTGCCCTGGGCATGCTGGCCACCCTCGGCCGGCGCATGCCACCCGGGCTGCGGATCTTCATCCTGACGATCGCGGTCACCGACGACCTCCTCGCGCTGGCCGTCATCGCCGGCGCCTACAGCAGCCGCATCGAGGCCGTACCGCTCCTCACGGCTCTGGCCGTCTTCGCCGCCGTGCTCCTCGTGCGCGTCCTCGGTGTGCGCCGGGCTGCCGTCTACGGGCTCCTCGCCGCCGTCGCCTGGGTCGCCCTGGCACAGTCGGGGGTGGACCCCGTCATCATCGGACTCGCCATGGGCCTGCTGACCTACGCCGCCCCGGCCTCGCGGGGCGACCTTGAGCGTGCGAGCGGGCTGTTCCAGCTCTTCCGTGAGCAGCCGACCCCGGAGCTGGCGCATTCCGCGCGCGAGGGCCTCGCCTCCGCCGTCTCCCCCAACGAGCGCATGCAGCGGCTGTTCCACCCGTGGACCAGTTACGTGATCGTGCCGCTCTTCGCCCTGGCCAACGCCGGGATCCCGGTCGACGCCGACCTCCTTCGCCGGGCCGCCACCTCCCCGGTCACGTTGGGCATCTTCTTCGGATACGTGCTCGGCAAGCCTCTTGGCATCCTGGGCGCCTCTGCGGCGACGGCCTGGCTGAGCCGGGGCCGCCTGCGCCCTTCGGCGGGCTGGGGCGCCGTAGCCGCAGGAGGGACGCTCACGGGCGTCGGATTCACCGTCTCGCTGCTCATCGCGGCGCGCGCCTTCCATGGCGCTCAACTCGATTTGGCGAAGGCAGGCGTGCTGGGCGCCGTCGTCGTCTCGTTCACACTCGCCTGGGCGGTCAACGGGGCCATCGGGCTCCTCCCGCAGACGGCACGGCTCAGGGCCCGAATCGGGACGGCGGAGCGCATCGTGGACCTGGCGGTCGACGTCGACCCCGCCCGTGACCACGTGCGGGGGCCCCGCCCGGCGACGGTGACGGTGCTCGAGTACGGCGACTACGAATGCACGTATTGCGGCCAGGCCGAGCCCGTCATCCGCGAGCTGCTGGGAGGACACGACGACGTGCGCTACGTCTGGCGTCACCTGCCCCTCGTGGACGTCCACGTGCACGCCCAGATCGCGGCCGAAGCGGCTGAAGCGGCCGCAGCGCAGGGTCGCTACTGGCAGATGCACGATCTGCTCCTTGCCCACCAGGGCTCCCTGCGGCCGGACGACCTGAGCCGCTACGCGGCCGAGATCGGACTGGACGCCGGGCGCTTCGAGCACGACCTGCGTGCCCGGGCGGGGGCGGCGCGCGTGGCAGAGGATGTGGAGTCCGCGGACCTCAGCGGCGTGGCAGGGACGCCCACGTTCTTCGTCAACGGGCTCCGGCACCACGGCGCCTATGACATCGCCAGCCTGTCCGCCGCCGTGCGCGACGCCCGTGAGCGGGCCCACGCGGGCGGCCGTCGTGCGGGCGTCGATACGAGGTAGACAGCCCGTCCACACGGTGGTGGTCAGGGCTTGCAGAGATTCAACGTGTTGCTTCCCGCCCCGGGGCTGGTTGCATCGTGGCGCTCCGTGCAGAGAGGCAGAAGACCCAGCGCGGGCGGCGATCGTACCGATTGGGTCGGTGCAGGTTGCCGGTGCGGCGTCCGGAGTCGCGCGGGACGGGTGCCAGGCCGACGTGGGCGGCCGGGCGGCCCACGTCGCGGGTACCGGCTCGCTGGGTCCGGTTCGGGACCGCCCTTCAGGGCCCAGGCGTGAGAACCGCCGATCACCGCCCTCGACCGGCCCAGCAGGTCGGCGGCATGCAACTCGGGCAGCAGCGGCTCTTGCGGGCGCAGCCGGCTGCGGTGGGAGGGCGACGAAGCACGGGTGAGATCGCGACATTGTTGGTAAGACGGCGCCTTGGATCGACGCGAATCAGACGGACGATGACGCAAGAATGGAAAGGCACCGCTCGATGCAAGACGTGGCACCAGTGATCAACCGGCCTCGCCAGGGCAGAACGCTCCGGCTGGCATTCTCATCTGCGGTGGTCTCCCTGGTGGCCTCGTTTGCCGCGTTGGTCACGCCGATCCCCCTGTTCAACACCTATCGGGCTGAGGATGGGTTCACCAACGCCGATATCGCGCTGGCCGTCGTCGCCAACTCCGTCGGCACCATCGCCGCGCTGTTGGTGCTGGGACGACTGTCCAATCATCTGGGCCGACGGCTCACCGCGATCGCCAGCCTCGGCCTGCTTCTGCTGGGCTGTCTGCTGCTGCTGAACGTGCACGACATCGACATTCTGCTGGCCGGCCGGCTCCTGATGGGCGTCGGTACGGGGTTGGCCAGCAGCAGCCTCACCTCCTACATCGTCGACGCCGCGCCTAGCAGGCCGGCCTGGTTGGCCTCTGTCGCGTCCAGCCAAGGACCCATGCTCGGCCTCTCCCTCGGCGCCATCGCCTCCGGCGCCCTGGTCCAGTTCGGCCCTTGGCCACGCCACCTCATCTACCTGGTTTCCGCCGGTCTCCTCGTACTGTCTGCCGCACTCATCGTCATCAGCCCGGAGACCGCGAAGCCGACGCCTGGCGCTTGGCGATCACTGGTACCCCGGATCGGCGTACCGGCCCGGGTCAGGCATCTGCTCCCTGTCGCGGCCGCGGTGTTCGTGGCTACCTGGACGACCGGGGCTTTCTACCAGGCCTTCATGCCTGCGCTCGTCGAAGATCAACTCCACACCCACAGCTCACTCGTCCTCGGACTGGTGTTCGCCGCCTATATGGCCCCCAGCGTTCTCGGCGCTCCCCTCGGCGGCCGGTTCACATCCGCGGCGGCCCAACGCATCGGCATGGCCATCTTCCTGGCCGGATGGATCGGCATCATCACAGCGATCGACGTAGGCACACTGGCGTTGTTCATCGCCGCAACGATCGTCGCAGGCGCCGGTCAAGGCATCGCCATCAGTGCCGCCACCCGCGGCCTGCTGTACGGCAGCACCCTGGCCGACCGGGCACCGATCTTCAGTGCGATCTACCTCCTCTGCTACGTCGGCGCCGCCGTCCTCAGCTTCGTCTCCGGGCAACTCTCGAACACCTTCTCGCTACCGCAGATCGCCCTCGGGTACGGGTCACTCGCCCTTGTTGCCACGGTGATCAGTGTCCTCGCTGCACGCAACCCGCATACGGACCTGACCAGCCAACATGGTGAGTAGGCATGACGAACCTCACCGTCAGAGCATTGCCGACGTGCCGTCCCCTCAGTCCGACGGAACGGCTCCCGAGGACTCGGTGGGGAAGCACGGCGGCATGGCGTCACGTACACGCCGCCACTAGATGCGGCCAGTGCCCCTGGCGTGCACGAGGGGATCACGGACTTGTCTGCTGGTATGCGGACAACGTCGGTACAGCCGCCCACCGTGGGCGGCTGTACCGACGCCGATTCCGCTGCTCTTGTTCGTGGCCTTTCGCGTCTCGGGCGAGTGGCTGTTGTCGTTCCGATCTTGAGAGGTGCCGGTCGAACGGGAGTCTCGATAGCCACCAGATCGACACCGGCACCGAACACCAGCGCCTGTCCGCGCTGGAGATCCAGCTCGACCTCTGCATGGGCCCGCTCCGGCAGCGCCGATATGACTCGAGGCCCCTCACGACCCCGGCTCGGCCTAGGTGCGCCCTGCCTCCCACTGTCTGTCCCGACCCGAACCAGCCCGTTTCACCTTCTCTGCTCACCACCCCGGCTCCGGCCGAGAATCGGACGATCCCCGTGTTCCAGCGCATCCTGGTTGCCATCGACGCCAGTTCCAACCGCCACCAGGCCCTCGGTCTGGCCAAGGACATGGCCTCCCTGACGGGGGGCCGTGTGCAGATCCTGCACGTCCTCGCCTCCACCGTCGCCTTCGACACCCTGGTCCGCCTCGAGGACAGCCCCGAGGCGCACGCTGTCCTCGACGAGGCCGTCGCGACTTTCCACAATGCCGGCATCGAGGCCGACGGAGAGCTCGTCCCCGGCCTGACGGAGGAGGTCCCGGATGCCATCTCCACCGCCGCCGAGCAATTCAACGCCGACCTCCTCGTCCTCAGCCCCCACCACCGCAGTTCGCTGGTCGCCTTCTTCGACCGGCGCGTCAGCGATGCTGTCGCCCACACCAGCCGGATCGCCGTGCTCCTTGCGCCCGAGGCGCCGACGGGCGAGCTGAACTGAACCTGAGCCCGGCGTGAACACCCAACCCACTCTTGCGAGCTGACTGATGCGCACTGTGGCCGCTGTCCGCGTTGCCCCGAACAGCGGCCACCGCGTCATCGACACCGCCGAAGCCCACTGCCGTAGGGGATGCCCGCGGTACATCTCCGCTGCCCCGGCGATCCGCCGCCGGACCAGGTATGCCAACCTCCTGTCCTCCTCCGGAGGCACTCGGTGGTGCCGTTCAGGGCGCCGAGGAGGACCATGCGGCTGCTCGTGTCTGCGGCGACGGCCTTGCCGACATGTTCCGCGGCTTCGTTGCGTTCGGTCCGCGGGTGGTGAAGGAGGTCGGCGACGTTCACACGGCCGGCTCGAGAAAGTGCGCCAGGCCGAGCGGTGCGCGGTGAGCCTGAGCGCCATGTTGGCGGTCGCCGCCCAGTAGCCTCGGGACGCGACGTTCTCGGGTCGTCGGTCGTACTCGCATACCAGATGCCGGTCGGGTATCAACGTGCCGTTGACCTGCTGGACCACCCAGCGCTTCGGCCGCGACGCGAACCCTTTCCCCTTGTCCTCGGGCCCGGCACCGAACAGGAGGCGTACCCAGCACTCAACCACACGAGCGTGTAGTGCTGCGCGTCCCCCGTTCCAGTCACCGAGCAGCCGCCCCCTTCCACCGTGGTGCGGTCTTTGGCGAGGGAGAGTCGCTCCACCTCCAGCCCGAGGACCCAGGCGAGCAGCGCGTGTGCCGCTTCGTGAACCGCGCTCGATCGCCTCAAGACGTCGTAAGGCATTTTTGCCGTGCACCACATTTGGTGCGGCTCTGCAGGGCGCGATGCATCCAACAGTTCTGGGTGGGCAGTGAGGAACGGGGTGTGCGTCTGGATGTGCAGGGAATCGGACTGCGCGGCCGTCAGCGCCTGCGCATTTGCAGGTTCTTCGCTCGTCATGACGTTCATTCTCCCAACGGACTGGTGCGCCCAACGCGGTGGGAAGCGATCTGCAACAACTCGGGAAGTGGTCTTTGTACACGTGCGTATCGCTCCAGGCCCGGTGGTTTCGTCGGTGCACCGAAGGCTGCCCTTGCCGAATACCTCATCCGTGCAGGTGGGAGTGGGTTTCCCGGGGTGCCGGCCGGGACAGCCCGAGTCGATGCTCTCGCACGCTGACGGTGAGCGCGGCATGATGATCGGCCGTGTTGCTGAGACTGGCGTACCTGTGTGTGACGAACGCGTTCGCGCTGCTGAGGCTGCTGCCGATGAGCGACCGAGAGAAGGATGTTGAGATCCTGGCTCTCCGTCATCAGATTGCGGTGTTGGAGCGGCAACTGAGTGGGCAGCGGGTGCGGTTCCACTCCAGCGACCGGGCTCTTCTGGCGGCGCTGCTGCATGGCCTGCCGCGGGAGGCCCTGCGCCGGATGCGGCTGCTGGTCCGACCCGATACGGTGCTGCGCTGGCACCGGGGCCTACTCGCCCGACGCCACGCTGCCCAGTCGAGACCGAGGCGCGGGGGTCGGCCGCGCACCGTGCACTCGATCCGAGCTTTGGTGCTGCGCCTGGCCAGGGAGAACCCGAATTGGGGGTACCGTCGCCTGCACGGTGAGCTGCTGGTGCTCGGCGTGAAGGTGGCAGCCTCCACGGTCTGGGAGATTTTGAAGGAGGCCGGGATCGATCCGGCGCCGGAGCGGGCCTGCAGCACCTGGGCAGCTTTCCTGCATTCTCAGGCGGACGCGCTCCTGGCATGCGACTTCTTCGAGACCGTCACCTTGTCCGGGGCACGCTTGTACGTGTTCGCCGTGATCGAGCATGCGAGCCGGCGGATTCGGATCCTGGGCGCGACCGCGCATCCGACCGCATCCTGGGTGGTCCAGGGTGCGAAGAATCTTGTGATGGACCTTGAGGACGCTGGCTGCCGGGCACGCTACTTGATCAGGGACCGGGACGGGAAGTTCCCTCAGCTGTTCGATGCGGTCCTCCAGGATGCGGGCATCGAGGTCGTGCTCAGCGGCGTCCGGATGCCGCGCATGAACTCGATCATGGAGCGGTGGGTGCAGACCTGTCGGCGAGAGCTGCTGGACCGCACCCTGATCTGGGACCAGCGCCATCTCCTGCATGTCTTACGCGAGTTCGAGAACTTCTACAACGAGCACAGGCCGCATCAAGGCCTCGCGAACGCCCGGCCCCTCCAGCCGCTGCCCGCTCCGATCGAGGATCCGGCGCGGATCGCCCGCCTCGACATCCAACGACACACGCGACTCGGCGGCATCCTCCACGAGTACGCGCATGCGGCCTGAGCAGCATGGATGAGGTATTCGGCAAGCACAACGTCCTGCTGGTCGAGGACCAGGGGGCTGGTGTGATTGAGTGCGGCCAGCAGGTGGATTTTGCGGCCGGCCCTGGCGGCACCGCAGGTTGAGAATACCAACACGCCGCCTGAGCAGGCCGGATGATTGATCGGCACCCGCAGAGATGTATGCCGCGATATGGCTTACTCGTGGTCGTACAGCAAACGCGTCACCCGTTGGGTCCCTTGCTGAGCAGACTGGTTGACCTGGGGCGGTACCTACAGGCCTCACCCCTTGACAGCGCCCTCGCCGACTCCCTTGAAGAAGAAGCGCTGGACGCAGATGAAGAGCACCAGGATCGGCACCAGCGCGATCATCGCGCCTGCGGCGACGGTGCGTGGGTCGACGGAGAAAGTGCTCTGCAGATAGGACAGTCCGACGGTCAGGGTCAGCTTGTCGGGACTCTGCAGGACGAGAAGGGGCCACAGGAAGTCGTCCCAGGCGCCGATGAAGGACAGCAGCGCCACCACGGTGATGGTGCCCTTGACCGCGGGAAGTCCGATGTAGCGCAGCCGCTGCCAGACGTTGGCGCCGTCGACCACGGCTGCCTGGTCGATCTCCACGGGAATGGCCTGGAACGCGTTGCGCATCAACAGCACGTTGAGCGTGGCGATGGCGGCTGGTAGGGCGACACCGATCAGGGTGTTCCCCAGTCCCAGGCTGGTGATCGTCTGGAACTGCGAGATGATCGTCACCTCGCCGGGCAGGACCAGGGCCGCCACGAACAGGCCGACGACAAGCTTGCGTCCGCGGAACTCCAGTCGGGCCAGGGCGAAGCCGGCCATGGAGGATCCGATGATGTTGCCCGCCACATTGATGAAGGCGACGATCAGCGAGTTCTCCGCGAAGCGCCAGACGGGGATGGTCTGGGCGACCTTGCTGTAGTTGTGCAGGGTGGGGTACTGCGGCAGGAAGTGAGGGGTGGCGGTGTAGACGTCCTCGGCCACGCCCTTCAGCGACGTCGACAGTTCCCACAGCAGTGGGCCGACGCTGATGACCAGCACGATCATGAGCATGATGTAGCGGGCGGCGAGTCCGGCAGGGCTGGGCTGCGCGAAGCCGCGGTAGCGCCGGAGGCGGCGCCGGGCCGGCTCAGGTGCACGCCGGTCACCGGAGGTCGGTGCCGGACCGGTGCGTCGAGCGGACAGCATGGTCATGCGTCTGCCTTCCTGTTCAGGCGTGCCAGCACGAGCATCGGCACGATCGTGACCACGAACAGCAGGACGCTCAGCGCGGAGGCGTAGCCGATCCGACCGGTGGTGCCGCCTGCAGCATTCTGAATGAGCATCACCAGGGACACGTCCTGGCCTCCCACGCCGCCCGAGGGTCCCCCGAGGATGTACAGCTCAGTGAAGATCCTCAGCGCCGAGACCGCGACTAGGACTGCGACCAGGAGCATGGTCCGCCGCACACCGGGGACGGTGACGGAGAAGAACCGGCGGACGGCGCCGGCGCCGTCGACGGCTGCCGCTTCATGTAGATCGCGGCTGACATTGCCTAGCGCCGACAGGTAAATGATCATGTAGTAGCCCAGGCCCTTCCACACCGTCAGGGAGATGCTGCTGAAGAGCAGCAGCCATCGTCCTGTCAGGAACGGGATGGCCTGGTGGGTGAGGTGGATCTGCTGTGCCAGACCGTTGACCACCCCGCGTTCGTCCAGCAGCCACTGCCAGATGACGGCGACCACCACTGCCGACGCGACGACCGGGAAGTAGAAGAGCGTGCGGAAGAAGGAGATGAAGGGCAGGTTGCGCTCCACCAGCAGGGCCATCAGCAGGGGCAACACGGTCAGCAGGGGCACGCATATGGCCATGTAGAGCACGCTGTTGAGCAGGGCGTCCCGTACCTGCGGATCGTGCAGGATGACGTCATAGTTGTGGAGACCGACGAACTGGCCGCCGGTGAGGAGCCGTACGTTGGTGAAGGACAGGACCCCGGTGTTCACCGCAGGCCAGAGGCTGAACGTGATCAGCCATGCCAGCGCGGGGAGGATCAGCAGCCAGGGTGTGTACCAGCGATGGAATCGCATGAGGGGATCCTGTCTTGATGGCGGGGCGACGCCCGGCGCGCCGCCCCGCTTTGGTCGGGTGAGCCGTCAGTCGGACAGCAACTGGTTTGCCTTGGTGACCACGTTGTCGAGCGCCTGCTTCGACGACTCCTTGCCCGACATCGCGAGCGCCACCTGCTGGTTGAGGAGAGTGGTCATGTCCTGGGTCCACTGCGGCGGCTGGTAGTTCACAGCCTTCTGTAGGCCCTGGTAGCTGATCACGGCCGCCTCCCCGGTGGGGGTGCCGTCGCTCTTGGAGTAGGCCGGGTCCTTGGCCGCAGCCGTCGTGCCGGGCAGGAAACCGGGGGCGAGCTTGACGAAGTTCACCTGGTTCTGGTTGTTCGTTACGTACTGGGCGAAGGCCAGAGCGAGCGGCAGGTCCTTGCTCTTTGACGACACCGAGATGCCCTGGACGTTGAGGATCGGAGCGCCGATCGACGCGGACGGGATGATCTCCTTGGCCAGGTTGGGGTTGGTCTGCTGGACCGACTGGATCTCGTTGCCCTGGCCGGTGGTCCAGGCGACCTCCTGCTTCAGGAAGGCCGCGTTGTTGCCCTGGTAGGTGTTGGCCAGCACGTCCGACGGAAGGTAGCCGTCCTTGTACGCCTCACGGTACTTGTCGAGCATCGCAGCGGCGGCCGGGGTGTTGAAGACGAACTTGGTGCTGTCGGCGTTCATCATCGGCGTGCCGCTCTGGACGATGTCGTTGAGCCAGGGCGTTCGGCTCATGAGGTAGTCCTTGCCGTGGGACCGGTCGTGCATGGTCTTGGCCTGAGCGAGGAGCTCGTCGAAAGTCGTGGGCAGCTTGTTGGGGTCGAGGCCGTCCCGGACGAGCATGGCCTTGTTCCACCAGTTCATGTCCGAGCCGAGGTACCACGGGAAGCCGTAGGTGCCTTGCCTGCCGGTGTACGAGTACGCCTTGAGGCCGTTGGCGACGTAGTCCGTTGTGAGTGTCGGCACGTTCTTGGACAGGTCGAGCAGGCCGCCGGTCTTCACGACCGAGTAGGCGATGTCCGGCGGCAGGTTGACGACGTCGGGCAGGCTGCCCCCCGTGACCTGGCTGACCACCTTCTCCGCGTATCCGTCACCGGGCTGGTCGATCCACTTGATGGTGGTACCTGGGTGGGCCGTCTGGAACGACTTGATCAGGGAGTTGAAGTACGGAGTGAATGTGGGGTTCTTTAGCGACCAGGTTTGGAAGGTGATGGTGCCCTTGATCGGTGCGTCGCTCGCCACCTGTGTGTTCGAGGCCTTGGTACCTCCTCCGCCGCCCACACCGCACCCGGTCGCGGCCACGGCCAGTACCGCCGCCCCCGCAAGGGCTGTCACGAATGACTTCCGCCTTTTCATTGGCTCCTCCTGCCGGACTGTCAGAATTCTTGAAAAGCTGAGATCACATCAGTTTTGGAGAAAAGGCCACGCGTGTAACTAAACCGCTAAAGTTAACCAAGACTATGGGCAGGTTTTTCTTGCCCTGTCAAGAGTTGTTCAGCGGCTCGGAAATTGGCTGCCCGACCGTGGTGTGGGTAGCACCGAATACCGGCGGACGCGAAAAGTCCTCGCGCCCGGCCCGGGTGCGCCGAGCTGGCCCTGCTCAAGTACCGCCTGATGCTCCGCCGACCGTCCGCGCGGGCGGAGCGGTGCTCTCCCGGGCGATCAGTTCGGGCAGCAGCGGGTCGGTGGCTTTCGCGCGACCGCCCTGGACGAGTGCGGTCAACTGCTCTGCCGCGCTTCGCCCGAGGGCGACGGTGTCCCTGGCGAGGGCGGTGAGCCAAGGGTGCACCATGCGGCAGAGCAGGGAGTCCTCCCAGGCGACGACCGAGATGTCCTCCGGGACGGACAGTCCGTGGGCGGCGAGGGCGGAGACGCCTGCTGTCGCCAGCACGTCGTTGTCGTAGATGATCGCGGTCGGTGGACGCGCCTCCTGCAGCGCGCGTCGTGTCGCTGCTGCGCCCTCGGCGTCGGAGTAGTCGGTGACCACCGAGCGGACCTCGGCCAGACCCAGGTTCGCCGCCTCCCGCCGCAGCGAGCGGATCCGGCGTGCGGTGTGCGCCAGGTCGGGGAGGCCGGCGATGTGCAGGATGCGGCGGTGGCCCAGCCCGTGCAGATGCCGGACGACGTGGGCCATCGCGGCGTCGTCGTCCGTTCGCAGGTTGGTCATCGCTTCGAAAGAATCGAGCTTTTCGGCCAGTTCGTCGGACAGGCTGCCGATCACGACGGCGGGCAGACCGAGCGAGTCCAGCAGCTCGGGCCGCGGATCGGAGGACCGCGGGTCCACCACGAGTACGCCGTCCACTCGCCGCTCGGCCCACCAGCGCTGGTACGTCGCGCACTCGGCGTCGACGTCCTCTACGACCTGGAAGAGCAGGCCGAGGTGGTGATCGGCCAAGACCTGCTGGACACCCGAGATCAGCTCGAGAAAGAACGAATCCACCCCGAGCGTGCGACCCCGTTTGGTGAGGACCAGCCCCACCGCGCCGACCGCCTCGCCGGACAGCGCCCGGGCCGCCGAGTTCGGCCGCCAGCCCAACTGCTCCGCGACGCGGCGGACGCGGGCGCGGGTCGCCTCCGAGACGCCGGGGCGGTCGTTGAGCGCGAACGAGACTGCGCTCTCGGACACGCCTGCTCGGCGGGCGATGTCCTTCATGGTGGCCTGGCGGGGCGGTGTGCGGCGGCCCTGCCCCGCTGGCGCTGACGCTCCATCCTCGGGCTGGGCCCCTCCGGACATGGCACCCCCTTCGGCTGTCTGCGGCTCCGTCGCCGAGTCTGCTAATGCGCTTGAGTTCGGTCACTGTAAAGCGCATTAGTTGACCGCGCAACCCCCCTTGGCACTCCCGTGGCTCGGCCGGACATTCGCCACGTCTCACGGAAAGGGGTTATGTTGACAAATCTCGGGGCCGCCGTGCAGGTTTGCGTGACCCATCAATCTCCCGCAAGGACGCGTCCTGAGCATGACCGCTGATCGAAGCGAACCCCCAGAGCCAGCCGGACGAGCACCCCGCTTCGGCGTCAACTACACGCCCTCTCAGGGGTGGTTCCACCACTGGCTCGACTTCGATCTCGACGCCGTGCGCCACGACCTGGACTCCGTCGCGGCGCTGGGGCTCGACCACATCCGGGTCTTCCCGCTCTGGCCGCTGTTCCAGCCCAACCGCACGTTGATCAGATCGCGCGCCGTCGAGCAGTTGCTGCTGATGGTGGACGCCGCGGCGGAACGGGGCCTCGACGTGAACGTCGACGGCCTGCAGGGACACCTGTCCAGCTTCGACTTCCAGCCCTCGTGGACGCTCACCTGGCACCGGCGCAACATGTTCACCGACCCCGAGGTGGTCGCCGGCGAGGCCGAGTACCTGAGGACGCTGGCCAGCGCTCTGGCCGACCGGCCCAACTTCCTCGGCATGACGGTCGGCAACGAGATCAACCAGTTCTCCGCAGACCCCCACCCGGACCCCGACCGCATCACCGCCTCCGACGCCGAGTCGTGGCTGCAGGTGATGCTTGCCACATGCCACGAGGGTGCGCCGGACCGCCTGCACCTGCACGCCGAATACGACGCGGCCTGGTACCTCGACGGCCATCCCTTCACCCCGGAGCACTGCTCGCGGCTCGGCGGCGCCACCGCGATCCACTCCTGGGTCTTCAACGGCACGGCCCAGAAGTACGGGACGCACTCCACGGCGACGACCCACCACGCCGCCTACCTGATCGAACTGTCCAAGGCGTTCGCCCACGACCCGCACCGACCGGTGTGGCTGCAGGAGGTGGGGGCGCCCGTTCCACACATACCGCCCTCGTACGCGGCTGACTTCGCGGAGGCGACGATCGCCGCCGCCCTCGACTGCACTGACGTGTGGGGGGTGACCTGGTGGTGCTCCCACGACGTGGACCGGCGCCTGGCCGACTTCCCCGAACTCGAGTACAGCCTGGGCCTGCTCACCAACGACCGCCAGGTCAAGGATGTCGGCCGCCGTATCGCCCAGGTCGCCGAGGCGGTCCGCGAGCAGCCCCCGCAGCCCAAGCCGCGTACCACCGCCCTGGTCGTTGGTGCCGCCGATCCCGGCGATCCGCAAGCGTCCGGCCGATCGTCGGCCTGCGCGCCCGGCGGCCCCGTCTTCGAGGCGTTCATGCGCCTCACCGACCAGGGGTTGCGGCCCACGACCGTCCTGGCGGAAAACGCCGCAGACGCCGAGCATCTCGCCGCCCGCGGCATCACCGAGATCGTCGTCCCCGCCGACGTCGCCTGAACACCCTCCACCACGCCACCCGTCACCAGGAGCCCGCCATGCACGACGACCGCAGCCTCATCGAAGGCCGCCTCAAGCGCGTCCTCGACGAACGCATCCGCCCCGCCGTCTACCCCGCGAGCGTTCCGCTGGAGGTGACCGTCTGGAACGCGCCCGGTGAGCCCGTTCCCGTCGCCGAGGGGCTCGCCGCCCCGCGTACCCCCATCGCCGTCGGCGACGCATGGGGAGCCCCCTGGGGTACCAGCTGGTTCACCGTCTCCGGCACGGTCCCCCAGGAGTGGGCGGGCAGGACCGTGGAGGCACTGCTCGACCTGGGCTTCGACGAGAACATGCCCGGGTTCCAGTGCGAGGGGCTCCTCTATCGGTCCGACGGCGAGCCGGTCAAGGGTCTGAACCCCCGCAACCAGTGGGTCCGCATCGGGTCCCCGGTAGCCGGCGGTGAGCAGGTGGTGCTGCACATCGAGGCCGCCTCCAACCCGGTGATCCTCGACTACCACCCCTTCGTGCCCACCCAGCTGGGGGACAAGGAGACGGCGGGCTCCGAGCCGCAGTACAAGCTGGCCCGGATGGACCTGGCGGTCTTCGACCGCACCGTGTGGGAACTCGTCCACGACCTGGAGGTGCTGGGCGAGCTCATGGCCGAACTCCCGGCGGACGGGGCTCGCCGCTGGGAGATCCTGCGCGCGGTCGACCACGCACTGGACGCCGTCGACCTGCAGGACGTGAACGGCACGGCCGCGCAGGCCCGCGAACGGCTGGCCGGGGTGCTGGCAGCGCCGGCTGCGCCGTCCGCACACCGGATCAGCGCCGTGGGCCACGCGCACATCGACTCCGCCTGGCTGTGGCCGCTGCGCGAGACGGTCCGCAAGGTGGCCCGCACGACGGCGAACATGACTTCGCTGCTCGAGGACGAACCGGACTTCATCTACGCCATGTCCCAGGCCCAGCAGTACGCCTGGATCAAGGAGCACCGCCCCGAGGTCTACGCACGCGTGAAGGCCGCCGTCGCGGAAGGGCGGTTCCTGCCGACCGGCGGCATGTGGGTGGAGTCGGACACCAACATGCCCGGCTCGGAGGCGATGGCCCGGCAGTTCGTGCACGGCAAGCGGTTCTTCCTCGAGGAGTTCGGCGTCGAGAACGATGAGGTCTGGCTGCCGGACACCTTCGGTTTCGCCGCGGGTCTGCCGCAGATCATCAAGGCCGCCGGATCCAAGTGGCTGCTCACCCAGAAGATCTCGTGGAGCCAGATCAACACCTTCCCGCACCACACCTTCTGGTGGGAGGGCGTCGACGGCACCCGGATCTTCACCCACTTCCCGCCGATCGACACCTACAACAGCTCGATCAAGGGCAGTGAGATCGCCCACGCCGCCCGGAACTTCAAGGACAAGGGGAGCGCCCGGCACTCGCTGGCCCCCACGGGCTGGGGCGACGGCGGTGGCGGCACCACCCGCGAGATGATCGCCAAGGCCGCCCGGCTGCGCAACCTGGAGGGCTCTGCCACGGTCCAGTGGGAGGCGCCCGCCGACTTCTTCGCCAAGGCCGAGGCGGAATACCCGCACGCCCCGGTGTGGGCGGGCGAGCTGTACCTCGAACTGCACCGCGGCACGCTCACCAGCCAGGCCAAGACCAAGCAGGGCAACCGCCGCAACGAGCACCTGCTGCGGGAGGCCGAGCTGTGGGCAGCCACCGCCGCCGTCCGCACCGGGTTCGCCTACCCGTACGAGGACCTGGACCGAATCTGGAAGACCGTGCTGCTGCACCAGTTCCACGACATCCTGCCCGGGTCGTCCATCGCCTGGGTGCACCGTGAGGCGGAGCAGACGCACGCCGCGGTGACCGAGGAGCTGAACGCCGTGATCGCCGCCGCCCAACAGACCCTCGCGGGAGACCCCGCCTCCGGCGGCGAGGTCGTCTTCAACGGCGCACCGCACACCCGCGCAGGCGTCGCGGCCGGCGGGGCGCGCCCGGCGGCACCGGCGGCCGGCAAGTGCTCCGTGATGGCACGAGCGACCGGCGGGTACATCCTGGACAACGGCCTGGTACGGATCACCGTCGACGAACGCGGACTCGTGGTGTCCGCCTTCGACCTCGAGGCCGACCGTGAGGCGATCGCGCCCGGGGAGGCGGCAAACCTCCTCCAGATCCACCCGGACTTCCCGAACATGTGGGACGCCTGGGACGTCGACCAGTTCTACCGCAACACCGTCACCGACCTGACGGACGCGGACGAGGTCACCGCGGCCGCGCAGTCCTCCGAAGCCGTCGCGGTCCGCGTCCGCCGCTCCTTCGGTTCCTCCACGGCAGTGCAGACGCTCACACTCGCAGCCGGCACGAAGCGACTGGAGATCGACACCGAGGTCGACTGGCACGAGACCGAGAAGTTCCTCAAGGCCGCCTTCCCGCTCGACATCCACACCGACCGTTACGCCGCCGAGACGCAGTTCGGCCACCTGTACCGGCCCACCCACACCAACACCAGCTGGGAGGCCGCCAAGTTCGAGGCGTGCAACCACCGGTTCGTCCACCTGGAGGAGCCCGGGTGGGGCGTGTCCCTGGTCAACGACTCCACGTACGGCCACGACGTCACCCGGACGGTGCGCACGGGCGACGAAGCGCCGGGCACCACCACGACAGTGCGCGTCTCGCTGCTGCGCGCGCCGCGGTTCCCCGACCCGCAGACCGACCACGGCATCCACCGCTTCCGCCACGCTCTGGTCGTCAACACTCGGGTGGGTGACGCGGTTCGCGAGGGCTACTGGATCAACCTGCCCGAGCGGCGGATCACCGGGGACGCCGACGTCCGGCCCCTGGTCACCGTGGACGACGACGCGGTGGTACTCAGCGCCGTCAAGCTCGCCGACGATGCGAGCGGCGACGTGGTGGTCCGGCTGTACGAATCCCACGGCGGCCGGGTCCGCACCCAGCTGGGTGCCGGCTTCGAGGTGGCCCAGGTACATGCGTGCGACCTGCTGGAGCGCCCCCTCTCGTCCCTGGAGTCGGACGGCAGCACCGTCGAACTGGCCCTGCGCCCGTTCGAGCTCGTGACCCTCCGGCTGACCCGACGCGCCTCCTGACCGGCTGCCGCACCCCCACCAAAGGAATTCGCGTGAACATCCTCACCCCCTACCGGCCTGCACAGGAGCGCTATGCGGGCATGGAGTACCGGCGCACCGGACACAGCGGTCTGCGGCTGCCGGCCGTGTCGCTCGGCCTGTGGCAGAACTTCGGTGACGACCGGCCGCTGGAGACGCAGCGTGCCATCCTGCGCCGCGCTTTCGACCTGGGCGTGACCCACTTCGACCTCGCCAACAACTACGGACCGCCCTACGGCGCGGCCGAGCGCAACTTCGGCACACTGATGGCCCAGGACTTCCGCCCCCACCGTGACGAACTGGTCATATCAACCAAAGCGGGCATGGACATGTGGCCAGGTCCCTACGGTGAGTGGAACTCCCGCAAGAGCCTGCTGGCCAGCCTCGACCAGTCCCTCCGCCGCATGGGCCTGGAGTACGTCGACATCTTCTACTCCCACCGCTTCGACCCCGACACGCCGCTGGAGGAGACAGTCGGCGCCCTCGCGTCCGCTGTCCAGCAGGGCAAGGCGCTGTACGTCGGTATCTCCTCCTACAGCAGCAAGGACACCCGCCAGGCCGCCAGGCTGCTGCGCGACATGGGCGTCCCGGCTCTGATCCACCAGCCCGCATACTCGCTGCTCAACCGCTGGGCGGAGGACGACGGACTGCTGGACAGCCTCGAGGAGGAAGGCATGGGCTGCATAGCCTTCTCCCCCCTGGCACAGGGCCTGCTGACCGACCGGTACCTCAACGGAATCCCTGTGGGCTCCCGGGCGGCCCGGGGATCCTCCCTGGGCCCCGACCAGCTCACCGACGACCTCATCGCGCGATTGCGGGCCCTTGATGCAATCGCCCGTCGCCGCGGCCAGACCCTGGCCCAACTCGCCATCTCCTGGGTCCTGCGCGACCCCCGGATGACGTCCGCACTCACCGGTGCATCCAGTGTCGCCCAGCTGGAGGCCAACCTCGCAGCCGTCAGGTCGGCGCCCCTCAGCACCGAGGAACTGGCCGAGATCGACGCCTGCCTGGGCAGGGATGCGACCTCGGCCTGACACGCCGGTAACGTCCTCCATCCGCCCAGGCCGACACGCCGATTCCTGACTCAGAAGTCCGTGACTCACCGTTCCTGAGGACTGAGCTTGAGTTGCACGGGCTCAGTCGGACGCTCCGAACGGTGTTGGGCGTCCTGGTCTCCCGCGTTCGCGCCGCGTCCGGCGACACGGATCGTGTCCGTGGTCCAAGGATGCGGGGGCGGGTTTCCTCACGCCCTGGGGTGCCGTGTCCGGCCTGGGCGGTCCGATGCTGCTGTCCATCGCTCTGGTGGGCAGAAGGCGGTGCCGTCCGTCGCCGGATGCGGTGCCCCAGGGCGCGCCTGCCGATCGCGATGCTCGCTGCATCGTGACGGGTGGTTTTCCTGCTCTTGCCGGTGAGGGGTTTCTGCCAGTGCTGGGCGCCCCATCTGCTGGTGTAGGCGGGGTCGACGGCGATGATGATGATGCCGAGTTCGGCCGCCATGCTGACGAGCCGGGCCCGCAGCTTGGATACGGGCATGCCGGAGATCACCTGCCTGAACCGCTTCTGGCGGCCGTGTTTCTCCCGGGTCTTGTCTGCGCTGAAGTCGAGGTCTTCGATCGCGATCGACAGGCCGTGGCGTTCGGCCCAGTGCAGGAGCCGGATCAGTGCATGCCGTACCTGGGCATCACGATGCATCGCGGTGCCGGGCAGGTCGTAGAAGAACCGGCGCGGTTCGCCGCATGGGTTGCCGTGCTGATCGAGGCGCCAGGCGGCGAGGTGGTTTCGTATCGACACCGATCAGGCCGCCCTTGCGGGCGTGGGACAGGGGGACGGTCTTGACCGGCGGATCGTCCACGAGGCGGTGAGGTACCAGCGGCATCGGCCTGTGTCGTAGTGGATGCGGTAGGCCACGCCCGGTTCGCCGAGACGCGGTCGGCCCATTCCTCGCGCCGGTGGTGGAAGACCACGGCTTGGGCGAGGACGTACCGGCCATGCGGGGCGTTCGCCAAGTGCGCAAGCGGGACGGGGAGCTTGATGCTCACCCTACCGCCCACGGTGACGCGGATCGTCTCGTTCCCCAACCGCTTCCCCGACTCGCCGACCGCCTGCAGAAGCCAGCGCTCAGCCTCCCAACGCCGCCGCCACGCGTGCTCGGTGAGCTGCGCCGCGCACGGCGGTGTCGGGTATTGAGCAGGCGTTTACCGCCTCGCACTACCCGGACTCGCCCCATCTCGTGATCGGTTTGCTCCCGCTCCAGTCCGTCCTCCAGCAGGCGCAGTCGCCGCGTCTTTTGGAACCACTCCTGCCGCGTGCGGTATCCGCCGGGCGCCCGCTTCGTGCCCTTCTCACCCTCCGGCAGTGACAACCGATGCGCGATCATCTTGATGCCGGCCTCAAGGCTCTGGATGTGCGCCGACCGGGTACGCCGCGCAAGCGCCCACTGATCGTGGGTGGCCTTCGTGATCGAACCGGCCCACCGCGAGGACGACTCGTCGGTCAGGGCCCGCTTGCGCTTGGCCCACGTATCCGAGGAGTGCTCCAGGCCGTCAGCGCACCGGCGTTTGAGATCCTTCGAGGCCTCGATGTGCAGCTCCTCGCACGGGAGTTACTGACATCTACGGGGTCGGCCTCTGCCGTCTCGGCGCGGTCGCACAGATGGGGCCAAGTTACCTCGGGGCTTCCGTGAGTTGCTGCCACCCTGGAGCGTAATTGCCGTGCAGGACCAGGGAGGCGGCCCCCACGGCGCCGACTGTGTCTCCGATGAGGCTGGGTTCGATTCTGACGCGGCGGACGACGCGCGCGATGGACGCGCCGTTGACTGCGGCGTCGATCTCCTCGGACAGGATGGGTTCGATTCCCTTGACGGCTTCGCCGCCGAGGATAATGCGGCCGATGTCGAGCAGGTTGACGGCGCTGCGGGAGGCTTGGCCGATCCGCCGAGCGGCCTGGCGCACGGCGTCGGTGGCGGCCGGGTCGCCCTGCCGGACGGCTTGTCGGAGCCGTGTCCAGTCGCTGTGCAGGGACTCGGGGGTGGCGGTGAGTCCGAGACGGGACACCGTTTGTTCTCCATGGCGTTGGGACAGGTCGGCGAGGATGGCGGCGGGGGAGCAGTAGGTCTCCAGGCAGCCTGTGCCGCCGCAGCTGCAGGTTCGACCTCCGGGTTCGACGACGATATGACCGAATTCGCCAGCATTGCCCGATTCGCCGTGCAGGATGGCGCTGCCCAGGCTGACGCCACCGCCGATGCCGGTGCCGATATAGATGAACAGGAAGCTGCCGGAGCGTTCCGCGCCCCCAATCCAGCGCTCACCTATGGCGGCGGCGGTGGCGTCCTTGTCCATGGCGACCGGCATGCCTGTCGCCTCCTCGAACATTTTTGCGAGCGGAACCTGACCCCAGCCGGGGAAGTTGGGTGGATCTACGATGGCGCCCCGGGCGCCGTCAATTGGGCCGGGGGTGGCGATGCCGGTCCCGAGGACTTGGGCCGGATCCACTGCGGCTTCCCTGACCAGGTCTTTCACGGTACGCGCGACCTCTTCGACCAGGTCGGCAGGGTCGACCGACCCGGTGAGCCGAATGCGACCGCTTCGCACCACCTGGCCGGCCAGATTGACCAGGGCGACCACGACGAAGTCCGGGTCGAGGTGCACGCCCACGGCGTAGGCGCCGCGCGCGCGCATCGACAGCAGGGTCCTGCGCTTGCCGCCGTCGGAGTAAGAGTGGCCCGACTCTTCGACCAGACCTTCGTTGAGGAGTCGGCGGACGACGTTGGAGATGGTCTGGGCCGTCAGTCCCGTGAGCGGGACGAGTTCGACGCGGCTGATCGGCCCGCGCGCGCGGATCGCGTCCAGGACCACCGTCTGGTTGTAGCCTCCGACCCGCGGCAGGTTCGTCCCCCCTGGAATCACTCGTCGTCTCCTCTGTCTGGGGTGACAGGTGCCGCCGGCCTGTCTGGTATGGGTTCGTGTGGCAAGGCTGGTCAGGGCCGGTGCGGAAGCGGTAAGCGGTGCAGGCGGAAGCAGGCCGTGATCGCCGACCGGCGGTGGGCGCACGTTTTGCGTCCAGGGTCAAGCGGACCGTAGCTCATCGGGGTGTCGGCCGCCAGGCATCCACCCCGGCGCACCGCTCAGGGCTTGCATACAAGTATTCAATTCAACCCCAGGTGTTGACTCTATCAATCCATTGGATTTAGCTAACCGACACCCGCCCGGCCCGACGGTCTCGGCGGTCGACGTGCGCCCGAGAGCCGTCCGCGCACGCGTTCGACGCTGTTTCCCACCCGCATCCCACCCCTTTCGGAGGATTGCAGTGCGTTCTAGGCTTCTCACAGGCGCGGCCATCGCTGTCGCCACCGCCCTGGCCGTTACGGGTTGCAGTACCTCCTCCGGGAGCAGTTCCAAGACAATCAAGGTCGTCTACAAGCAGAATCCGAACAACGGCAACAAGGTCCAGGCGAACTACCTGGCCCCGATGGTCAAGGCGTTCGAGAAGGCCAACCCGGGCACCCACGTCCAGCTGGTGCCCGTCACGGCCTCCGACAGCGACTACTTCACCAAGATCGACCTGCTGATGAAGTCCCCGGCCACGGCACCCGACCTGGTCTACGAGGACACCGCGGTCATCAACTCCGACATCGCTGCCGGCCTGCTCAAGCCGATGGACCCCTACGTCTCCACGTGGTCCGACTGGGCGCAGTTCGAGGACGTCTCCAAGGGCTCGGTCAAGGGTTTCTCGGACGGCAAGACCTACGGGGTGCCGGACGGCACCGACACCCGCGGGATCTGGTACAACAAGCAGATCTTCGCCAAAGCCGGCATATCGGTCCCGTGGCAGCCCAAGACCTGGGACGACGTGCTGGCCGCCGCGAAGCAGGTCAAGGCCAAGGTCCCCGGCGTCGCCCCGCTGAACCTCTACAGCAGCGTCGCCAGCGGCGAGGCGTCCTCCATGCAGGGCATGGAGATGCTCCTGTACGGCACGCCCGCCGCCCACAACTCCCAGTACGACTGGACCAAGAAGAAATGGATGACGGGCAGTCAGGGCTTCAAGGACGCCCTCGACTTCGTCCACAGCGTCTACGGCGGAGGCCTCGGTCCCTCGCTCCAGCAGGCGCTCGGGGCCAACTTCAGCGACACCGTCGGTACGCAACTGCTGCCCCAGGGCAAGCTCGCGATGGACATCGACGGCTCATGGATGCCGAACAACTGGCTGCCGTCCGGCGGCGCGCCGTGGAAGGACTGGAGCTCGGTGATGGGTGTGGCCCCGATGCCGACCCAACACGGCCAGGGAAGTGGCAAGATCAGCATGTCGGGCGGCTTCGCCTGGTCCATTCCCGCCAAGGCCAAGAACCCCGACCTGGCCTTCAAGTTCCTCAAGTCCATCCAGACGGAGTCCGCCGCGGCCAAGTGGGACGTCGTGAACGCCCAGATCCCGGTGCGCAAGGACGTGGCCGCCGACCCGACCTTCATCAAGGGCCTGCCGAGCAACAAGTTCTTCACCGATCTGGTCCCCGACACCTTCTACCGGCCCAGCCTGCCCGCGTACAACCAGGTCTCCACCGCCACCCAGAAGGCCATGGAGGCCGTGGCCAGCGGACAGAGCTCGGCCGAGAAGGCCGCGTCCGCGTACGACAACGAGGTCGCGGCCGCCGTCGGTAGTGGCAGCACGGTCAAGGGCTCGTGATGAGTGCGGCAACACAGGCCCCCGGCCGACGTCCCAGGACGTCGGCCGGGCAGGCCCCGGCCCTCGTGCAGAACCTGCTGCGCGGGCTACCTGTACTTCCCTCGGTCGTCCTGCTGCTGGTCTTCATGGCGGGACCCATCGCCTACTGCATCTACTACGCGTTCACGAACCTCCAGCTCACGGGCGCCTCCACCAGTCAGTTCGTGGGCCTGGACAACTTCAGCCGGGCCTTCGCGGATCCCGACTTCATCAACTCGGTCGTACTGACCGTGGTGTTTACCGTCGGATCCGCCGTCATCGGGCAGAACACGCTTGGTCTGGCCCTGGCCGTCCTGATGGAGAAGGCCTCCAAGCCGGTCAAGGCAGTGACGAACACGGTCGTCATCGCCGCCTGGGTCCTGCCCGAGGTGGTCTCCGGCTACCTGATGTACGCGTTCTTCTACGACCAGGGCACCCTCGACGCCATCCTCTCGGCTCTGCACCTGCCGCAGCAGGACTGGCTCGTCAATCTGCCGATCCTGGCCGTGTGCCTCGCCAACGTCTGGCGGGGGACGGCGTTCTCGATGATGGTGTACACCGCCGCTCTCAACGACGTCCCGCGGGAGCTGGTCGAGGCCGCCGAGATGGACGGCGCGGGCCCCTGGCAGCGGCTGCGGCTGATCACCCTGCCGGTCATCCGCCGCACCATCACGACCAACCTGATGCTGATCACGCTCCAGACCCTCTCCGTCTTCGGGCTGATCTACACCATGACCCGTGGCGGACCGGGCAACAAGAGCGAGACGTTGCCGATCTTCATGTACCGGCAGGCGTTCCAGAACAGCCTCATCGGTTACGGAACGGCCATCGCCCTTGTCCTGCTCGTGGTCGGTGCGCTGTTCTCCGCCATCTACGTCCGGATTCTCAAGCTGGAGGACTCCTGATGGCCCTGACCGACGCCCCCGGCACCCCCGGTGCCGCCTCCACGACGAAGGCGGCCGGCCGGGACACGATGCCCGTCACGATCCTGCCCGCCTCCAGCCGCGCACGCCGCTCCCGCCTCGGCCGCATCGCCGCCAACACCGTGCTGCTCGCCATCTCGCTCGTGTACGTCCTGCCGCTGCTGTGGATGGTGCTGGCATCGGTGAACGCCCACGCCACCTTCCAGCTCTCGCTGCCCTCGCCGTTCACGCTGGACAACTTCGACGCGGTGCTGAACGTGGACACCACGTTCCGGCCCATGCTCAACAGCCTTGTGCTGTGCGGCGGGGGCACCCTGCTGTGCGTGGTGTGCTCGATCCTGGCCGCCTATCCGCTGTCGCGCTACCGCTCGCGGATGCGGCGGCCGTTCCTCTACACGATTCTGTTCTCCACCGGGTTGCCGATCACGGCGGTCATGATCCCCGTGTACAGCATGTTCGTGCAGGTGAACCTCATCGACTCGATCCCGGCCACCACGCTGTTCCTGGCGGCGTCGGCGCTTCCGTTCGGCATCTGGCTGATGAAGAGCTTCATGGACGGGGTGCCGATCGTGCTGGAGGAGGCCGCCCGGATCGACGGGGCCAACACCATGCAGGTGCTGTGGCGCGTGGTGCTGCCGCTGATGTGGCCGGGCGTCACCGTGGTGACGATCTTCACCTTCATCGGGATGTGGGGCAACTTCTTCGTCCCCTTCGCACTGCTGCTGTCCCCCGAGAAGCTCCCGGCGTCGATCAGCGTCTTCACTTTCCTCAGTTCCCACTCCTCGAGCCAGTACGGGCAGTTGTCCGCCTTCTCGATCCTCTACTGCATTCCTGTCGTGATGCTCTACCTGCTGCTCGCCCGCAAGCTCGGCGGCGGGTTCGCACTCGGCGGAGCCCTCAAGGGCTGATGAGCCGGACCGAGTTCGTTCTGCTCCCGGTCGGTGAGCACGACCAGAACGAGGGGGCCATCAGTCTTTGCCGCGAGGTGATCCAGGACCAGTTCGTGCACGGCCAGCGGTGACGGCGCGGGTCGAACTCGCCGCGCGCCCGAGCGGCCGGATTCCCGCTGAGCAGCGCGTACAGCACTGCCATGAAGTGCGACTTACCAGATGAACGGAGCATGACCTTGCATGACGAGCGTGAAGTCACAGAGCGGCGCGTCGACCGGGTGCTGAACCAGCGCATCCGGCCCGCGGTCCACGCCCGGTCCGTCGCGCTCGACGTCGGAGTGTGGGACGTACCCGGCGAACCGGTCCCGGTCGAAATCGGTCTGGCGGCGACCTACCGGCCCACGCGGATCGGTGAGCCGTGGGGACCCGCGTGGGCCACCCGATGGTTCAAGGTCAGCGGCACCGTTCCCGAGGAGTGGGCCGGACGAACCGTCGAGGCGATCCTGGACCTCGGCTTCGACACCATCTCGCCGGGAATGTCCGCCGAAGGGCTCATCTACCGGCCGGACGGCAGCGCGGTCAAGGCACTCAACCCTCGCAACACGCACGTGCCGATCGCCGCGCCCGCGGCCGGCGGCGAGACGTTCACGTACTTCATCGAGGCCGCCGCCAACCCGCTCATCCTGCCGCCCTGGGGCAACGAGTTCCTCCCCACGCGGGCCGGGGACCGGGCGGCCTGGCTCCTCGACGAGAACGCCCCGACCGGTGAACCCCAGTACGTGCTCAGCCGGATGGACCTCGTCGTCTTCGACGAGGAGGTGTGGGAGCTCGTGCAGGACATAGAGGTCCTGTCCCAGCTGATGCGTGAGCTGCCGCTGGAGTCCCCGCGGCGCTGGCAGATCCTCAAGGCCCTCGACCGCGCGATGGACGTCGTCGACCTGCAGGACATCAGCGGCAGCGCCACCGCCGCCCGCCGGGTTCTGGTCCCGGCTCTGGCCGCGCCCGCGCACGCCAGTGCGCACCGCGTCTCGGCGATCGGACACGCCCACATCGACACCGCGTGGCTGTGGCCCCTGCGCGAGACCGTCCGCAAGGTCGCCCGTACGGTCTCCAACGTCACGGCGCTGATGGACGACCACCCGGAATTCCGCTTCGTGATGTCCCAGGCCCAGCAACTGGCCTGGCTGAAGGAGTCCCGCCCCGAGGTGTATGCCCGAGCGGTGGAGAAGGCCAAAACGGGGCAGTTCCTGCCCACCGGCAGCCTGTGGGTGGAGCCCGACACCAACATCACCGGCGGTGAGTCGCTCGCCCGCCAGTTCGTGCACGCCAAGCGCTTCTACCTCGACGAGTTCGGCGTCGAGACCGAGGAGATGTGGCTGCCCGACACCTTCGGCTACAACGCGGCGCTGCCGCAGTTGATGAAGCTCGCGGGTGTCCGCTGGTTCCTCACCCAGAAGATCTCCTGGAACACCACCAACAAGTTCCCGCACCACACCTTCTGGTGGGAGGGCATCGACGGCACGCGCATCTTCAGCCACTTCCCGTCCGTCGACACGTACAACAGCGAACTGTCCGGTGCGGAAATCGCCCACACCGTCCGCAACTTCCAGGACAAGGGCGCCGCGAACCGCTCCATGATCCCCTTCGGCTACGGGGACGGCGGTGGCGGCCCCACCCGGGAGATGCTGGCGCGTGCCGCCCGGCTCGCCGACCTGGAGGGCTCTGCCCGGATCGCCATCGAGAAGCCGGCCGACTTCTTCACCCAGGCCCATGCCGAATACCCCGACGCGCCGGTCTGGGTCGGCGAGCTCTACCTGGAATTCCATCGAGGCACCCTGACGAGCCAGCTCGGCACCAAGCAGGGCAACCGGCGCAGTGAGCATCTGCTGCGGGAGGCAGAGCTGTGGGCCGCGACCGCCGCGGTGCGCAGTGGGGCACCGTACCCGTACGAGGCCCTGGACCGGCTGTGGAAGATCGTGCTGACGCACCAGTTCCACGACATCCTGCCGGGCTCCTCCATCGCCTGGGTCCACCAGGAGGCCGAGCAGACCTACGCCGAGGTCACCGAAGAGCTGAACGGGCTGATCGACACGGCCCAGCGTGCCCTGGCCGGGCCCGCCTCCGACGACAGCGTGGTGGTGTTCAACGGCGCACCGCACGCCCGCGGCGGCATCGCCGCGTTCGCAGCCGCGCCCCGGGAGGCCGCCGCGGACACCGACGCGGTCGCTCCCTCGGCCGGCGAGGGCGCCGGCTTCGTCCTGGACAACGGCCTGGTGCGCATCGCGATCGACGCCCGCGGCCTGGTGACCTCCGCCTACGACCTCGTCGCCGAGCGGGAGGCCCTCGCACCCGGGAGCGTCGCGAACCTGCTCCAATTGCACCAGGACTTCCCCAATCAGTACGACGCCTGGGACATCGAAGCCTTCTACCGCAATTCGGTGCGCGACCTGACGGACGCGGACGAGGTGTACAGCACCGGCTCGGCCGTGCACGTCGTACGGACCTTCGGAGCCTCACGTGTCGAGCAGCGGCTCAGCCTGCGCGCCGGTGCCCGCCGCCTGGACATCGACACGCGCATCGACTGGCACGAGACGGAGAAGCTGCTCAAGGCCGCCTTCCCGCTCGATGTGCGCGCCGACCACTCCAGCGCCGAGATCCCCTTCGGCCATGTCCAGCGGCCCACGCACACCAACACCAGTTGGGACGCGGCCAAGTTCGAGATCTGCGCCCACCGCTTCCTGCACGTCGGTGAACGCGGCTGGGGAGCGGCCTTGGTCAACGATTCGACGTACGGCCATGACGTGACCCGCGACATGCGTGCCGACGGCGGTACCACCACCACCGTCCGGCTGTCGCTGGTGCGTGCGGCGCGCTTCCCCGACCCCGAGGCCGACCAGGGCAGTCACCGGCTGCGGTACGCGTTCGTGATCGGCTCGGACATCGCCGACGCGGTGCGCGAGGGCTACCACCTCAACCTGCCCGAGCGGACCCTCCCCGGCACCGCACAGGTCGCTCCGCTGGTCTCCGTGGACAACGAGGCGGTCGTGATCGAGGCGGTCAAGCTCGCCGACGACCTCTCGGGCGATGTCGTCGTCCGGATCTACGAAGCCCACGGCGGTCGTGCCCGGGCACGGCTGGTCACCGGGTTCGAGCTGGAATCGGCCATCTCCACGGACCTGCTGGAACGCCCGCTGGACGAGCCCGGAGCCTACGAAGTCACAGGCGAGGGGATCCAGTTGGCGCTACGTCCGTTCCAGATCGTCACCTTGCGGCTGAGCGTACGAGGATTGCGGTGAAGCCCACCCTGGTGGCCGGGATCGACATCGGCGGCACCAAGATCGCGGCAGGGATCACGGACATGGCGGGCGCCCTTCTCTTCGGCGCCCGCCGCCCCACCCCGGCCGGCGAGGATGCCGCCCTCGTGATGGCCGCTCTGGGTGAGGTGATCGGTGAACTCGCGGCCCGCCCAGAATGGGCGGCGGTCCGGGCCGTCGGCATCGGCAGCGCCGGACCGCTCGACGGGTCGCGGGGCACGGTGAGTCCCATCAACATTCCCGCCTGGCGTGACTTCCCGCTCGTTGAAGGAGTGCGGGCGCTGGTCGACGATCGTCCAGTCGGCCTCGTCGGTGACGGTGCGGCCATGGCCTCAGGCGAGCACTGGCGCGGTGCCGCCGCCGGGGCTCAGGACGCGGTCTGCCTCGTAGTCTCCACGGGCGTCGGCGGCGGCCTGATCCTCGGCGGCTCCCTGTGCGCCGGGCCCACCGGCAACGCCGGACACCTTGGCCACATCATCGCCGAGCCTGACGGCGAGCAATGCCCCTGCGGGGCCAGGGGGTGTGTGGAGACGGCGGCCGCGGGGCCGGCGATCCTGGCGTGGGCGCTGCGTCACGGCTGGCGCCCCCATGATTCGGGGGCTACGACCACGGCGGCGGTTGCCGAAGCCGCACGCGCGGGTGACCCCATCGCCCTCGCAGCCTTCGACCGCGCCGCCAGAGCCGTTGCGGTCGCCGTCGGTGCCGTCGCCAACCTCACCGAGGCCCGGCTCGCCGTCATCGGCGGTGGTGTGGCCCACGCCGGTGACGTCCTGTTCCGCCCGCTCCGCTCGCACATCGACAGGGTCACGCGTCTCAGCTTCGTCCGCGGCGTCACCGTCCGCCCGGCAGCTCTGGGCGAGCAGGCCGGCATCATAGGTGCTGCAGCCCTGGCCCGCGATCTTTAGGGAGACCAGAGCTACGCTCCCCCCAGGCGGTGGCGCCCAGGTTCCGGATACGCCGGGTGGAATGCACAATCACCGCGAAGACGCACCGGCGCGCCCAAGTCAGGGTACGGGTCTCGAACAGATCGCAGCCAAGCAGCGCCTCGGCGTGACCGCGCAGGAAGTTGGCCCAAGTGGTGCTTAGGTTCCGGCGCGGGTGGGATGCCGCGCTCGCGGAGGATCTCCCAGACGGTTGAGACACCCCATGTCGTTGAGTGTCAAGCGGCGTGGGGTTGTGCGTGGTGCGACCAGGCGGTCGCTTCGTCGTAGAGAGTGCGGGTCTTGAGGCATCCGTGGAGGATGCCGACGAGGCGGTTGCCGAGCTGGCGGAGCGCGGGGTTGTAGTCGGCTTCGCGGGCGCGTTGCTTGTCGTAGTAGCGGCGGGCGCCTGGTGAGGCCCGCAGCGCGGAGAACGCCTGGGCTTGCAGGGCGTCGGCGAGCCGGTTGTTGCGGACGTAGCGGGCCTGGACGGTGTGGCTCTTGCCGGAGGCCCGGGTGATGGGGCTGGTGCCCGCGTAGTTCTTGCGGGCCTTGGCGGAGGCGTAGCGGGTGGGGTCGTCCCCGAACTCGGCGAGCACCCGCGCGCCGGTGATCTGTCCGATGCCGGGCATCGAGAGGTAGATCTCAGCGTCCGGGTGCGCTCGAAAATGGGCCTTCACCTGCTCCTCCATCGCGGCTATCTGCTCGTTCAGCGCGATGATCACACGGGCGTGGGCGGTGGCGGTGGCCGCGTAGGCGGCGGTGACCGGCTCGGGCAGGCCGAGCTGCCGTTCGCGCAGCGCGGCCTGGATCGTGGCCGCTTTCGCGTCCCGGTTCCGCCGACGGGCGCGGGCCAGGACGGCGGTGATCTGGGTGCGGGTCAGCTTCGCCCCGGCCGCCGGGGTAGGCGCCTTGATCAGCAGTTCCAGCGCATCCGTGCTGGTCAGCGTCAGGTCCGCGTAGGCGTCAAGAGCGGCGGGGAAGTGCTCGCGCAGCGTGCTGCGCAGCCGTTGGAAGGTGCGGGTGCGTTCCCAGATGGGTGTAGCTCTCCTCGTGGGACGCGTTGAGCTGTCCGTTTGGTGACGGGGCCTGTCCGGCTCTGTGCTGCGCTCCTCCCAGTAGCAACCGCCACCGCGGCTCTTGTCGGTTCCGGTTTCACCGGCGCCTGAGCACGCGGAAGTTGTTGCCGTCAGGGTCGGCCAGCAGCACAGCGCCATCCCTGCCGTGGGCGGGGTCGAGACGCTTCGCCCCGAGGGAGAGCAGGCGCTCGACTTCGGCTTGCTGATCGTCGTCCGGCGCGAGGTCGAAGTGCAGGTCCTTGCCGGGGTCCGGCATGAGCGGCGGACCGCCCCACGTGATCTTCGTGCCGTCGTTCGGCGACTGGATGGCGGTCTCCTCGTCCTGGTCCCAGACCAGCGGCCAGCCCAGTGCCGCGCTCCAGAAGTAGCCCACGGCCTGCGAACCATCACAGGCGAGCGATCCGATGAAGCCGCAGCCGGCGAGGAAATTGTTGCCCGGTTCGATGACACAGAACTCGTTGCCCTCGGGATCGGCCAGCACCACATGGGATGCGTCCGGTCCCTGGCCGACGTCGGCGTGCTGCGCGCCGCAGGAGAGCTACAGCCAAGTCGAACGGTCCGATACGTACGTCGGGGAGGCGGGGCCGGCTGACTACGACGCTCAGCTGACACGGGGTCGGGGCGTTGCGTCCGGTCGCCGCGGCGATGGACGGCTTCCAGGGGGCCGGAGTGAGGGAGTTGGTGAGACGGAGAGGGTGGTGGGGGTTCCCGGCCCGCGTGACGGCGAGGACGTGGATGCCTTGCATCCCGGGCAGGGCGAGGACCTCGGCGACACGATCGGGCTTCGCGTGATTGCCCCACCCTGCGACGAGGGGGCCACCTGTCTCCCGGGCGACGGCGGCCGCTGCGCAAAGGTAGTCGTCGTTCTCAGGTCCCACCGGGTCCTTTGCGGTCCATAGGTCGCGTGGGTGGGTGGCCCGCCAGCTGTACAGGTTGACGATGTGCAGCGCCGAGCAGCCCCAAGCGTGGGCGAAGGCGATGCAGCGCCTGCTGGTGTGGTCGTCGGTTTGGGCGTCGGCGGTGCTCGGGTTGAGCAGGACAAAGACCGCGGTCTTTCCCAGGTCACCCCACTCGCGGACGAGGAGACGGCGGTAGCGGCCGCAAGGGGAGAGAACTGCGGACCGCCGCAGTTCGAGGGACACGGGCGGTAAGGCCGTCACTATCTTGGGTCCTCTTCTTCGTGGTCGGGGTTCGACAGTGGGGCGGCCGCGCTGGCCGACGGGTAGCGGACTGTGCGGGGGTGGTGGGGCTGCTGCGTCTCGATGGCCATGCGGGCGTTGAATGCGCAGGTGCTGCACTTAGCTTGCGATTTTAGCTTCTGTCGTCACTCTGTGTGTTTACCGGTGGTCGGTTCGCTCTTGCGGTAGGGCGGTCGCTTGGATTTCGGGCGGTTCTTCGAGCCTTTCGGGCGGCCTGGGCCGGGGCGGGTGGGTTTCGGCGAGTCGGCGGGTGTGCCGATGCGTGCGCGGAGTCGGCGGAAGCCGAGGCGGACCTTGTAGGGGCTGAGGGGCTTACCCGGGTCCGGTCTTGGGTGCCAGGGGCGGCGCAGGTCGTCCACGAGGTGGCGGGCGAGGCGTAGTTGGGCGTAGGCGCCCATGGTCAGGGACACCCACCGGTCGGTGGCTGCCGCCGAGCTCAGGTGCGCGCTGGCCAGGCCGAGATAGGACTTGGCGAAGCGGTGGAAGTGCTCCTGGTCGAAGCGCCGCAGGTAGGCCTTCCAGAGCAGGTCCGGGTCGGCCGGAACGGGGCCGGCGTGCCACAGCCACAGGTCCTTGGGTGGCTTGCGGCCGTCGGGCAGGTGGTCGACGACCACTTGCAGGACCGTGCCGCGCACGATCGGCAACTGCTTGTCCCGCGGCCAGTTGGCCCAGCGGCCGGTGCTGCCGAGTTTTTGGTGCAGTCCGCTCCAGGCGCGGACGGTCACGGTGCCGTACAGCTCGGACTCCACGGTGCGTTCGAAGTCGGGGGCGTGTCGTTTGGCGGGGTCGGAACAGGAGAACTCCGCGCCGTGGCGCAGCGGCGCGCCCATCTGGCCCGGTCGCCGGGGCGGGGGGTCGAGGTAGAAGACCCGGGTGGCACGTAGCCGGACCAGCAGTTGCACGTCATGGCCGGCCAGGGCGTGGGTGAGGTCGGTGGCGTAGTTGCCGGCGTCGAGCAGGACCAGCGGCGGCGGGTCGCCGGGCTGCCACTTCCCGGTCGCGGTCAGGTCTTTGAGCAGCCCGGTGATCTGGTCGATCGTGACGTCGGTGTGCTCCTCGCCGGGCCGCAGTCGGCGTGCCTCGATGGGGTCGACCCAGGAGGAGGACCCCCACTGGATGCCGACGAGCAGGCTGTAGGGCCAGCCGGGCAGCCAGCGGTCCCCGCCCTTGCCGCGGACCTGCACCATCGTCCGCTCGTCGGCGTACTCGGCGTCGGGGCGCGCGTGCGGAGTGGTGTCGATCGCGAACATCAGCGGCTCGTCCTCCCTGGCCGGGGCCGACAGGCCGATCAGCAGGTACCGCAAGCGGCTACTGCTTATCTGGCCATGGGCCAGGGCGTCGTAGACAGAGCCGTGTCGTCGGCGGAACTCCGGCTCCAAGGACAGCTCAACCGGTGATCGCACCGGGCCCTGCGCGCAGAGCATCGCGTCCGCCAACTCGAACAGGGCATCCCCGCGGCGGGTGAAGCAGGCATGGAGACCCGCACGGAACCTGGATAACTCGGACAACGCCTCGACGCGGGCAGGGGTGTCTTGCAGACTGTCCATCACGGCCTTCTGGTGCAGCTGGATCTCTGGCGAGAACCCAGCGTCACCCGAAGGCCGTTCCCATGTCCGGCGAACAGCAGAATCCAAACCTAAACGATCTTCACGTCCTAAAATCGCAAGCTTAGTGGTCGAGTTCGTAAGTCCTTCGGGGGTTGATCACGCTGCCTTGGCGACGGAGGATTCTTCCTGGTGATCGGCGGTATGCCGGTCGAGTCTGGCCAGCAGATTGTCCAGGTCGGAGGTGGTGAACTTCCACTGGAACGGCTGTGCCGTGGCGTTGTAGCGGTCTTCGAAAGATCGGAGCCGATCCCGGACCTGATTGAGGTCCGTGAAGTCGTTGGGCGAGACGACCTTGCGCTGGACGATCGAGAAGAAGATCTCCACCTGGTTCGTCCAGGAGGCGTGGACTGGGGTATGGACCATGACAGCGTTGGGGAAGGCGCGGGTCAGACGGTCGATGGCCTTCTGTCCGCGGTGGGAGGAGCCGTTGTCGACGATCCAGAAGACGCGTTCGGCGCTGGCGTACGGCTCTTGGCTCATGACCTGGGTGACCAGATTCATGAACGGGTTGATGCCGGTGGTGGGTTCGCAGCGGCCGAACACCTTCGCCCGGTGAACGTCGTAGGCGGCCAGGTAGGCCAAGGCGCCGCCGCGTTCGTAGGTGTGGTTGACGCGCATCGCCCGGGCCTGGCCGGGGGCCAGGGTGGGGTGGCAGCGGCAGCGGGCCTGGATGGAGGTCTTCTCGTCCGCAGAGATCACGTACTCGTCCTCGCGCAGTGAAACGCCGTCCCAGGCGCGGGCGTACAGGTCCATGATGCGGCTGGCCTTGGTGCGGAAGTCCGGGTCGCGGATGAAGATCCACGACCTGTGCTGCCAGGGCTTGAGCACGTCGTCCTTGAGCCAGCGCCGCACGGTGGAGGCGGAGACCGATCCGGCGATGGCCCGGGCGACCACCTCGCGGGCCAGTTCCGGACATGACCAGCGCGATAACGGCGTGGCGGTCTCGGCGGGCAGATGGCAGGCCAGGGCCTTGACCTCGGCGACTTGCAGCGCGGTGAACACCGGCGGACGGCCGCTGCGTTCACGGTCGGACAGCCCAGGCAGGCCGTGTTCGGCGAACCGGCTCCGCCAGAGGCGCACCGTGTCCAGGTGCAGGCCCGTCTCTCGGGCGATACGCGCGTTGGAGCGTCCGCGTGCCGCGTGCAGGACGATGTGCGTGCGCATCCGCAGCCGGTACTCGGTCTTGTGGCCGTAGGCCATCTTCTTCAGCCGCTTTCGCTCGGCGGCGGTCAGGGTTATCGGGCGGGCCGGGGCAACGGGCATGCAACGACGGCCGATCGGGAGAAGTGGATCACGACAGCCCGTATCCTGCCGTGCCCCGCCCTGCGGCCCCTCGGGCAGGATGGCTGCCATGCCCACACCCTCGGAGTCCACCCGGCTCTCACTCGAGCAGCGCCTTGGCGAGCATGCCCGCACCACCTGGCCGCAGATCAGGCGGCTGCACGTCCGTCACCGCGGAGCCTTTGCCTACGTGGAGGCGGAACTGGCGGACGGCGAACGGGTCACGCTGATGCGCCTGCGCTACGGCGGAACCGCCAGCAGGTGGGGCTTCGCCCTCTACTACGCCAGCAGCGACCGCTACGAGGACTCCCTCCTGCCCACCGGCGGCTTCGCCGGCACCCCCCAAGACGCCCTCGACTGCGCCTGCCACCTCCACCTCGCCGCACTCGGCACCTGACCAGGCGATACACACAACGTCGGCTCCCGCGTCAACCCCCGAAGGACTTCCGGCACGGACCACTAAGCTTGCGATTTTAGCTTCTGTCGTCACTCTGTGTGTTTACGGTGGTCGGTTCGCTCTTGCGGTAGGGCGGTCGCTTGGATTTCGGGCGGTTCTTCGAGCCTTTCGGGCGGCCTGGGCCGGGGCGGGTGGGTTTCGGCGAGTCGGCGGGTGTGCCGATGCGTGCGCGGAGTCGGCGGAAGCCGAGGCGGACCTTGTAGGGGCTGAGGGGCTTACCCGGGTCCGGTCTTGGGTGCCAGGGGCGGCGCAGGTCGTCCACGAGGTGGCGGGCGAGGCGTAGTTGGGCGTAGGCGCCCATGGTCAGGGACACCCACCGGTCGGTGGCTGCCGCCGAGCTCAGGTGGGCGCTGGCCAGGCCGAGATAGGACTTGGCGAAGCGGTGGAAGTGCTCCTGGTCGAAGCGCCGCAGGTAGGCCTTCCAGAGCAGGTCCGGGTCGGCCGGAACGGGGCCGGCGTGCCACAGCCACAGGTCCTTGGGTGGCTTGCGGCCGTCGGGCAGGTGGTCGACGACCACTTGCAGGACCGTGCCGCGCACGATCGGCAACTGCTTGTCCCGCGGCCAGTTGGCCCAGCGGCCGGTGCTGCCGAGTTTTGGTGCAGTCCGCTCCAGGCGCGGACGGTCACGGTGCCGTACAGCTCGGACTCCACGGTGCGTTCGAAGTCGGGGGCGTGTCGTTTGGCGGGGTCGGAACAGGAGAACTCCGCGCCGTGGCGCAGCGGCGCGCCCATCTGGCCCGGTCGCCGGGGCGGGGGGTCGAGGTAGAAGACCCGGGTGGCACGTAGCCGGACCAGCAGTTGCACGTCATGGCCGGCCAGGGCGTGGGTGAGGTCGGTGGCGTAGTTGCCGGCGTCGAGCAGGACCAGCGGCGGCGGGTCGCCGGGCTGCCACTTCCCGGTCGCGGTCAGGTCTTTGAGCAGCCCGGTGATCTGGTCGATCGTGACGTCGGTGTGCTCCTCGCCGGGCCGCAGTCGGCGTGCCTCGATGGGGTCGACCCAGGAGGAGGACCCCCACTGGATGCCGACGAGCAGGCTGTAGGGCCAGCCGGGCAGCCAGCGGTCCCCGCCCTTGCCGCGGACCTGCACCATCGTCCGCTCGTCGGCGTACTCGGCGTCGGGGCGCGCGTGCGGAGTGGTGTCGATCGCGAACATCAGCGGCTCGCCCGCCCTGGCCGGGGCCGACAGGCCGATCAGCAGGTACCGCAAGCGGCTACTGCTTATCTGGCCATGGGCCAGGGCGTCGTAGACAGAGCCGTGTCGTCGGCGGAACTCCGGCTCCAAGGACAGCTCAACCGGTGATCGCACCGGGCCCTGCGCGCACAGCATCGCGTCCGCCAACTCGAACAGGGCATCCCCGCGGCGGGTGAAGCAGGCATGGAGACCCGCACGGAACCTGGATAACTCGGACAACGCCTCGACGCGGGCAGGGGTGTCTTGCAGACTGTCCATCACGGCCTTCTGGTGCAGCTGGATCTCTGGCGAGAACCCAGCGTCACCCGAAGGCCGTTCCCATGTCCGGCGAACAGCAGAATCCAAACCTAAACGATCTTCACGTCCTAAAATCGCAAGCTTAGTGCCGGTCTCGTAGCCAGCCCCGCAGACTGGGCAGGTCTGGTAGGAGGCGAGTCGAGGTTGCTCGGGGTGCTGCGGATGCCAGTGCGAGACGGCCGTGCCGCCGGGGATGCGTGCCGCACTGGCGCACTGGCCGGGGTAGGCGGCAATCCACTCGGGGGAGCACTCAACCCAGCCCGCTGCGCGGAGTACCTCGGCGTTGGGTCCCGCCAGTTCGGCATTGAGGCGGCGGACTTCTTCGATGAGAATCCGGACGTCGTCCGGGGCGTGGGCCGTGAACTCGGCGTCAGCATCCGATGCCGAGTCCGCCGTCCAGAGGATGCTGGAATGAGTGGGGTCCTCCGGCGTTGTGCGGTTGACGCAGACGACTGCGGTGTTGCCAGTCCGAGTCGACAGTCAGGTGCCCGCGGTGACGGCGTTGAGGCGACCTTCGATCGCGACAAGTCGCTGCTCGGGGAGGGGCGTGTGGCCACTCATAGCGGTTCTCCTTCGGACGGCGTGCGCACCCTGGTGCGAGTGAGTGGCGGGATTTCGCGGTGTGGCCGACCGTCCAGGAGGGCTCCAGCAAGCTTCTTCCCGACGCGGATCATTTCGACGGGCTGCCCTAGGCCGTCAACCTGGTCTCGCAAGAGGACCCGTCGCGCTTGCGGCCGCATCCGGGCGGTGAGCCCGTCGGCGGGTGCCCATTCGCCCCACTGTTTGAGGAAGAAGTCGGTGCCTGCCTCCGCGCACTGACGGCGGAGGCTGCGGAGCCAGTTCGGATGCGTCGGCCGGGCTCGAGGGCCGGACTCACCTCCAGCGATCACCCAGTGCAGGGACTCGATGCGCACCCATTGGCCGCCGACGCGCTCCATGCCGTCGACAGCCGCCCCGTCGGGAGCGTCCGGGTGTGGGTTGGTGCCGGCGGACCGGTTGGTGAGGTACGGGTGCAGGTCGAGGTCCTCGAGGAGAGGTTCGCATGACAGGAAGCGGACGCTCGCCTTGACCTGCAGGAGGATCGGGATCCGCTGGTCGGCGCGCTCCTGGTCTTCGGCCGAGACGCCGATCCACACGTGCGGGGGCCACGAGCCGCCCCAGGGGGACATAGCCGCGATGTTCTCGGGCCGTTTCGTGAGAAGTTGCCACCGCAGCCAGGGCGTCTGCTCGATGAGGCGCCACAGCCGTTCACGGGCGTCGATGACGCCCGGGTGCCTCTCGAAAACGTCGGCCATGGATGCGCAGAACACCCTGGCGGGGAGACCGATGCGTTCGGCCTCGCGGTTCCACTTCAGCGGTGCCTGCCAGTACCGGTCCGACATCATTCGGCGTGGCCCGTTGAGGTGGAAGAGGTCCTGGCCCCAGCGGCGGGCGTCACGGTCGGCGTAGCAATTTCGGCAAGCTGGTGAGATCCGGGCGCATCCCCACCACGGATTGAAGGTGTTCTCGGTCCATTCGATGGAGCTGCCTTCACCCACGAGGGCCGCCTTCGGGCGGCAGGTCGCCGAGAGCGTTTGCCTGAGCTTCGATGGCGGCGGCTTGGTACCCGGCGACCTGGTAGGCGACGGTCATTGCGTCGTCCAGCCCGTACATGAAGGCGGCGCTGCCGACTCGGGACAGCTGTTGCCAGTCGTTGTCGACCCACACCCGCCGGCTCTGGGCGGCGCCATCCGTCACCGCCCATCGGTCCGTGCCGAGAGTCCATCGTTGAATCACGATTTCGCCGTAGCCACCTGCCTTGTTGGGCAGAGTGAGGGTCCCCTCGTAGCGTGGAGTCCGTGATACCAGGGGAAGTTGAGGTTCATGGGGTCCAAGCAACAGAGGTACGACGCTGAGTTCCGTGAGGGTGCTGTACGCATCGTGATCGAGACGGGGAAGCCGATCCCGGAGGTCGCCGAGGAACTCGGGGTCCATCCCGGCACGCTGCACAGCTGGGTCTCGCGGTGGCGCCGCAACGGCTCGGCTTCCTCCGACCGGCCCGCGCCGGCCGAGGCGAGTGGTCGGCTGCGGGAGGCCGAACGCGCCGAGCTGGAGCGGTTGCGGCGGGAGATGGGCGAGAAGAACAAGCGCATCCGCGAGCTGGAGATGGAGCGTGATGTCTTCAAACGCTGCATGGCCTTGTGGGTGAAGTAGCTGCTGCGGACCCGGCCCAGGTGGCCAGGATGATCAGCGACTGCAAGGCCGGGCAGAACATTCCGTACAACCTCGCGTGCCGTGTGCTGGGCGTGTCGGAGTCGTGGTTCTACAAGTGGCGGGATCGACCCGTCACCGCGCGCGAGGTGCGGCGTGGGGAACTGGCCGACGCGATCAAGCACATCTTCGACGCCTCGGGCGGCACCTACGGCTCCCCGAAGATCTGGATCATGCTCATACGGGAGGGATGGCGGGTATCGGTGAACACCGTCGCCAAGCTCATGGCCGAACTCGGCCTGGCCGGACGCAAGATACGCCGCAGGCGTGGGCTCACCCGTCCCGGCAGGCGGGCCGCGGCCCCGGACTTCGTGCGCCGTGACTTCACCGCCGACGCACCCGATCAGGTCTGGGCGGGCGACATGACGGAGATCGTCACGAGCGAGGGGAAGCTCCACCTGGCCACCGTGATCGATCTGTTCTCACGCCGCCTGCTCGGCTACGCGATGAGCGCCCACCATGATGCCGAACTCGTCGTGGCCTCCCTGCACATGGCCGCCGCCACCCGAGGCGGCGACGTCAAGGGCGTGATCTTCCACAGCGACAGGGGTTCGGAATACGTCTCTCGCCGGTTCAAGCGGACCTGCCGCCGCCTGGGCGTGACCCAGTCCATGGGCCGGGTCGGCTCGTGTTTCGACAATGCCGTCAGCGAGGCGTTCAACAGCGTGCTCAAGGTCGAGTACGTTCACCGGCACACCTTCGCCACCCGCACCGAGGCCCGACTGAAGATCGCCACGTGGATCACCGGGTTCTACAACACCCATCGGCTACACAGCGTGTGCGGCTACCGCAGTCCGATCGACTACGAACACGACCACCGGGCTAACTCCGTCCTGGAGCTGGCCGCTTAGCAGGCCTCCACAGTTCGAGGGGATTGACAGAGGGATGTGGAGCTCCGTGGCCAAGCGCCGCAACTGCGTGTACTTCTTCAGTACCTGGACGCAGTCAGGGGTGCAGGTGGGATTGCTTTCGCGGGCAAGCGCACGTCGAAGGGCGCTGAATCGCATATCGAGTCTCCTGCTTGGATCTAGTGGCGATGCGGTGGTGTGGCAGCCGGGGCGGCCGGGCTCGTGGTCAACGGCCGCCCCGGGCCGATCGGGGGGTCCCGTAGGCGACGGAACGTGGCCTGACACGACGCTGTCGTGCGGCAGGCCGTGCACATTCCTGCGGTCAGGACGATTGGTGCGATTGAGGCGTGATGGTCATGGCGACGCTCTGCTCATGCGGGCAGGTAGTGAAGTCGGACGGCCATGTCGTCGTCTGCGGTGGCCCAGTGCAGGGTCCAGGGGTATTCGGCGTCCGGAGGCTCCCATTCGAAGTACGCCCAGCGGAGTTCAACGTCCTTGTCTGTGACGTCGTCGTAGGCGTCCATGCGCCTCAGGTGCGCGTTCATCGCGGCGACGGCCTTCACCGGGTCCGCAGTGAGCGCGACCATGTCGTCGTCGGCGAGCTCGGCCAGCAGTACGCCCTCGTATTGGACGTCGTTGAAGTCATGGGCGGTGGGGTGGAACCGGCCCATGGGGAGCTCGGGCACCGGCCCGAGTTCGTCGAGGTAGCGTAGGCCGGCGTAGTCGGCGTGGACGCGCAGGTTGGAGCGCGTCCCGTCGAGGCGGACATACACGTGTGCACCGTCGACGCGCGTGATGACACCGGACAGGTCGCTGTCCGGTTCGCGACAGAAGGCGTATGTGACGCGGCGCCCCTCCTGCGCCATGGGGTGCGCTGTTCCAGTAGTCATGCTGCAGTGGGCTCCTTACGTCGGTGGTGGGCGGCGGCGCGCGGCCCGACTGCGTGAATCGGGCGGCTTTACGGGTGCGCGCGGTCTGGCGTCGGTTCGCACACGTGCGTTGTGGCTGTTGCGGTGCGAAATTCAGGCGCCTGCCGTGACCAAGCCGTGGGGTTCGGACAGGGCCCCCAGGGCCTGCTGCCACGGGCGGGTGAGGGTGCAGTAGTGCCTGTCGTCGAGGAGGTCGCGAACGACGAGGGTCTCCATGAGCGCTTCGACAAGGCTGGTTGAGGCGTTGCGGGTCTGGGCGCACAGCCCCTTCGTCAGATCCAAGAGGACGGCGTTGCCGGCTTGACGGGCAGCCTCGCCAGCTGCACGGCGTCCGTCGGCGAGGGCGGCGGTCCTTCGCCGGTCGGCCGTGTGCCAGGCCAGACGATCGCGGGCGTGCCATCGGGCGGCGAGCCGCTCGGCGTCTTGGGGGGTCAGCTCGGTGACGCGTTCGTACAGGGCGAGGACGTCTGTCCCGTTCGGGCCGAGGGCCTCCCGGATCGTTGCTTCGCCGGTGACCCGGAGGCTGCGCATCTTGATCCAATGCGGCCGCTGCTGATGTGCGCCGTAGTGGTGGGTGCCGATCGGCTCGACTTGTAGAAGCCGCCAGCTGGTCAGCTGGCCGAGCGGGGTGTGGGGCGCCCATCCGGCGAGCGTGTCGACTGTCTCCGCTTTGGAGGTGTGCGCGTGGAGCCACTCCTCGGGCGGGGCATCGAAGGGCAGTTCGGCGCGGGGGCCGTCGGGGTGCTCGATGCGTTCATCGACCTGCGCTGTGGCGTATGACGCGGCCGGTGAAACAGCCATCCAGTGCTGCTTGGAGGAGCTGCGTTCAGGGTTGGGGAGGGGCATCTGGTCGGTGCCTTTCGCGTCGATGGGTGGCGGGCAGGGCGGAGCCGGTGCTGCCCCGCCGATCGATGGAGCGGGGTGCACTGCACTGGCCGAAGGCCCAGTTCCCGACGGGTGTGGGTACTGCCGCGGAGGGAGTTCGCGGCGGCTGCTGCGGTCTGCCGTCAGTCGGCAGCCGCTGTGAGTGCTGTATCGGCCTGTGGTGTTCGGAGTGTGGTCAGGCGCGGGGCGGGCGCTGCCTGTTGAAGGCATCGATGACGTGCTGGGGGAGCCGGCCGGTGGTCGGCACGTCCAGGCCCTCTGCTCTCGCCCAGGCTCGGATGACGGCTGTCGGCGGTGTGCTGTAGCGCAGACGGTTCAGCTGCCCTTGTGCGCTCGTCCTCCTCATCCTCAGTGTGGCAATGTCAGCCTCTGCGCGGGCGATCGCGATGGTCCTGCGGTGGGGTTGAGCGTGATCTCCGAGAGCATCTTCGAAAGCGTCGATGATGTCTCGCTGAACGGGGCCACCGGAGTTGACGGAATGGCCCTGCTGCCTCGCCCACAACCTGATCAGCGCCGTGGCCAGTCCTGGGCCACCGAGTCGTCGAATCCGGGCGCGCGCAGCGCGGATCTCCCGATTCATTAACTGGATCTGCTCCCTGAGCTGGTCCTGGCGTTCAACTCGAGTGGTTTCGACGAAGTCGTCAAGGAGGCGACGAATGTGGGCGGCCTGGTCCTTGCTGGTCTGGTTGTGGGCCTGCCGCTCAGCCCACTGCAGGGACGCGAGTCCGCGCCTCAGTTCGGCGTCCAGGTCAGAGGGCTGTCGGCACCCTTCAGATCGGCGGCTCACGGCTGTGTTGGAGTGCGTGAGCGTGGTCATGAAATCGCTCCTTTCGATGAGCGCCGCCCTCTTGGCGCGGAGGCGCCGCATACCCGCTGGTGGCAACCGCAGATGGCCCCATCGCTCGCGGCGGACCGTGCGCGGGAGAGACGAATCGCCTTAGGGAGGCGCTGCGGTGCCGCTCGATGCTGGAGAACCGGCTCCGGCCAGCAGGCAGCGCCTGCATGACGCTGTCCTGCCAGCCGGAGTGGGGGTGGGGGAGCGGTCCGTCGCGTCCCATGCCGCCCGTGGCGGACCGGGTTCATACGCCGCGATGAGGCCCGAGATGCGTGCAGAGGCGCCGGTTCTCCGACCCGGGGCGGCGGCAGCCTTGGGGGCGGGTTCGCGATCCGCCCACGGGGCAGGGCATCACGACCTCGCCGACGTTGTCAGCGGAGGGTGCGTGAAGCATCTGGACGCGGGTGTTCTCTGCGCGCTGGACGGGCGCGCACTCACGTCGCCGAGATGCTCCCAAGGAGATCACCGAGGGTAGATCCGGATCTGCCTGCGGGCCCTGAGGGCGGTGTGTTCAACGTCCCGCGGGCTGGCGAGGGATTCGGGAGCGAAGCTCGGGAGGGAGGGAGTCGAGTTCCCGCCGGTCGGCGGCCCTTTCCCGGGACTAGGCGCTCCCGAAGGCGAGGGTGCAGCCCGGGCAGGGACTCTCGCCGCGGGCCTCATGGCATTCGTGGCCTTCCACGCCGCCGCAGGGAGCGGTGATGCCGTGCTCGGTGGCGAGGTCGTACAGCTCGTCTGTGACGCCGGTGAGCAAGCTGATGTCGCTTGCGCTGAATCCGTCCTGGAGCAGCGACAGGGCGACTGCCTGCGCGGCGTCGAGTACGCGGGGCAGCGTGGCGGACGTTGTCATTTCAGGTGTCCTTTCGGGTGGAACGGTTACTGGGAAAGGCGGACTGGCATGAGGAGGTAGCGCAGCGCCTGGTCATCGGTGCCGTGACCGCGCAGGAGTGCTGGCTTGGTGGGGGAGGTGAACCCGAAGTCGACGGCTTCGCAGGTCAGCGCTTTGAGTCCGTCGATGAGGTACTGGGGATTGAAGGCGATACTGATTGCGCCGCCGTCGAGGGTCGTGTCGACGTTGTCGACGGCCTGAGCGTCGTCGTTAGTACCGGCTTCCAGTACGAGTGGGCCATGGGACCCGAAGGTGAGCCGGATCGGGTGCGATGCCTTGGAGACCAGGGCGACGCGCTGGACGGCGGCTGTGAGCGCGGCGATCTCGACTGGGTGCGGATCCTTCTGAGGGAAGGTTGTTGATCAAGTGCTGGGTTGGTTGTGGTGCTGGTCGGGGTAGGTGCGCTGATGCTCGCGGGTGTGGTGGTAGGCGAGGTAGGTGTCGAGGTCGCCGTTGGCGTGGACAGCGCGGAGTTTGAGGACGGCTTCGGCGCTGGCGAGGCCCCAGCGGGCTCCGGTGATGTCGAGGCGGTCGCCCACGAGGTGCCGGCACGCGCCTTCGACCGATCCGGTTGCGATGGGCCAGCCCTTGTCCAGTGCGGTGTCGTAGCGGAGCTGGTCGAGGTGGCCGGACAGGTAGCGCACGCAGGTGTCGACGCTGTCCCGTTTCGCCCCGGTGAGCTGTTCCTTCTCGGCGCGGGCGGTCATCTCGCCGGCGACGCGGGCGGCGTGTCCGTGCAGGATCGCGGTGAGTGTCTCGGCGGCGAAAGTCTCGGCCTCCAGGCTGCCGACAGGATGGAAGGCGTGCGCGGCCGTCCACGCGTACTCGGCGACATGGACGAAGTCGATCAAGATGTGGATCTTGGCGTTGCGGCGCTGTGCTTCGGCTTCGGCGAGGTCGAGTTGGTGGCGGGCGCCGTCGACGAGGATGAGCCAGGGCCGGTGATGGCCCGGGTCACGGTCGGTGGCCTGGGTGAATGCCTCGGCGATCACGTCGTCGGGGTCGTGGATCAGGGAGGCGGTGCACCACCGGTTGACCGCTTTCGGGCCGGGCCGCACCGTCCGCAGGCGGGTACGGCCGCCGGGTGGGTGGACGATGTCGTGCGGACGGCGCTGGGCGGGGTGGGTGTCGTGGACGCAGGCGATGGTCGCCATGCGTTTCCGGTTCGGTTTCTCGCCCGGTGCGAGCCGCGCCTGCCTGCCCTGCCGCTTCTTTGCCTCGGCCGCGCGGCGGGTGGCCTCGCGTAACGCTTCGGGCCGCATCACCACCCCCTTCTGGTCGACCTGGATGACCAGCGGCATGTCGGCCGTGCACGGGGAGGCGATCTTGTGGTGGTAGAAGGCGTCGATGTCGCCGGCGGCCTCGACGGTCAGGCTCTCGGCCCGGCGTTTGCCCAGTACCGGCCCGCACCGGTCGGTGATCGCCGCGACGGCCTGCGCGTAGGAACCACGGACCGCCTCGCGCACGGCGAGGCGTTTGACGCCGTGGCTGTGCCGGCCGCGTGGCAGCGACAACTGGGCGTCGGCCGGGTGCACGTTCGACAGGCCCCGGCTCCGCCAGGCGCACCGCGTCACACTCACCGTGCCGAACAAGCAGGTCAGCTGCCGGGCATGCCCCCTCTCGCGGTACGGCCGCACCTCGCGGTCCGGACCGAAGACCGCCCGAGGCGGCGGCGCCTGCTCTTCACGGGCCGCCCGCAGGTCGAGGTGGTCCTGGAAGAACCGGCGCAGGATCTCCCGGCCATCGGTCTCGATCAGCTGTTCCACCGCGGCATGGTCCAACTCGGCGGTCTCGGGTGCCGACAGCCGTGCTGCCAGCGACTCCACCGCTTCCATCGAGCAGGCAAACGGGTCAGGGACATCGTGGGTGTCGTAGCGTTCCATCCGGGCTCTTCTTCCGGCCGTCGTTCCTGGTTGGCACCTACGACGGTAGGAAGAAGAGCCCCTTGACCACCGGGAGTTGGCTCACCGCACCGAACCGGTCGCCGTCCTTCCGGCCGACGCGGTGAACAGTGCGGGTGTCTGTTCGTCCAGCCAGCCCCGCTCGACCAGCCGCTTCAGTTTCGACCGCGTCCCCTCGATTTTCGACGTCTGCGCGGGCAGGCCGATCCTCGGCACGACCTGCTTCGCCTGCACCGACTCGGGCCCGTCGTCGATCACGTCCACGATGTCGCGGTAGACCGCAGGGAGATCCGCGCTGCTCATCCCCTCCCGCCACACGGTCACCGTCTGCGCTCCCACCACCCGGCCCCCGCCCACCGGCTCGACCGCGTCCACGGCCACTCCCTCAGCCGCGAGTTCCTCCAGCGTCTCCCGCGTCACGGTCAACCGTTCCAGCCGGTCCCGCTCAGCCTCCAGCCGCACGGTCAACACGGCGATCTCCCGCTCGAGTTCCTCCACCCGGGACCGCACCGCCGCCTGCCGAGCCTCCAGTTCCCCGATCAACGAGCCCATCCGGCACCGCCTCCTCTACCCGCACGGTAGAGACGACAACACCCCACCCACACCCAGATCAGCAAAACCCCAGTTCAACCGTCCCCCGAGAGGATCCGCACCCATCCACGATTCACTCCTTCACGTCGGAGGTGCTGGGGATGTGGAGCGGATGGAATGAGCCGGTCTCCACCGCCTTGCTCGGCAACTGGGCGGACCCTCTCTACCACCAAGGCCGCCTGACCCTTGATGACTTGAACAAGCTGAGGTCAGAGGCCAGCGTCATCCACCGGCAGCTCACCCCGGTCTGGCGCCGCAAGATCAACCGGTCGCGGCTGCTGCTGCTCGACACCCCGCTCGGCGACGGGCTGACCCTGTACGACCTGGTCCCCGGACAGGCCGATGCCGACACCGGAGTGGAGCCCGGTTTCGAGGACCCACGCCTGACCGAGATTCTGGAGGCCCTCTCGCCGGCCGAGCGAGCGGTGGCACTCGCCCTCGCCGACCCCGGGGTCACCACCTGGGCCGAAGCGGCCGTGGCCGCTGGTGCTACGCAGCCGGAGCTCCAGGGCGAGCGGGTCCGCCGGAAGGTGAAGCGGCTCGCTGCGCGCAGCACCGACCGCTCTCCGGCGGCCGAGGCGATCACGGGGAGCAGCCGATGAGCGCCCTCAACCCCGTCTCAGCCCGCCCGGCCCGGCGTCGGGAGGTGGTGTTGCGGATCGCCCTGCCGAGCATTCCGGCCTGTACCTCGATACTAGGCACCGGCGGCGTCGGCGCGGCCCTGGTCCACGGCACCATCCCGGCAGCATCTCCGCTCGTGTGGCCGCTCGTGGTCCTCGCCCTCGGCGCGATGGCGTACGACGTCGGGCTCCGTGCCCTGCGCCGCCGCGCCGGCTGACCGCGCGGCTGGACGGCAACGAGGTCCTTCCCGGCCTGGGTGAGTGCGGCCCGCCCCGCACTTACCGCACCCTGGGCCTGGCGCTCGCGAAGCTGGGCCTCGGCCACGTTGTGCTGGGCCAGCTGCAGCATGTGCTGCGCCTCCGTGGTCGCCGCCTCGGCGGCGCGGGCCTCGACCCCCTGGGCGGCACCGGTGACCTCTCGGCTGCGGGCGCTGGCCGGGCGGGAAGTCGCCTTCGCGGGCGAGGGGGGACCAGCAAGGTCGTTTCCCCTTCCCAGATCGCGCTAGACGAGTCTGTCCAAATACGTTCAGTGATCGAAGGCGGTCAGTGAGCGGCTGACCGCCTGGCCGGTCTGGAAGTTGTGCCAGATTGCGGCCGCCAGCGCCAGCACGCGCTGAGCGACTCGCACGGCGACGCCCTCGTGGGTGCGTGCACCGTGTTGTTCCAGGTCGAGCTGGCCTTTGAGGGTGTCATTGACCGACTCGATGAGCTGGCGGACCTTCTTAAGCATCGGCTCGCCCGGACGCAGGACCTCCTTCCTACGGGAGGGCCGCAACAGCGTGATGCCCTGTGCGGACAGTGACTGCTCGAACGGCTTGGATGCGAAGCCCTTGTCGGTGATCAGCAGCAGACCGGGCCGCTCACTAACCAGACGGGCGTCAATCTCCAGCATGGCGGCCAGCACCTCCCGCTCGCCGAGCTTCGGGTCGGCCAGGGCCCACAGGACCGGCATCCCGGCCGGCGTGCACACCAGGTACAGCCGCAGCCCCCAGAAGTACCGTGAATGCGACGCGCAGTAGCCGTAGTTCGCCCATCCCGCCAGCTCCGACCGCTTGACGGTGGGACGGGACATCCCGCACGGCACCGGGGTCGAGTCGGCGATCCATACGGTGTCGTGCCAGAAGTCCGTGTCCTTCGCCAGTATCCGGATCACCCGCTTGATCTGCGGCAGCGCGGCCCGCAGCCGTTTGTTGTAGCCGGAGTCCTGCGGGATGAACGGGAACAGGGGTCGGTAGTGCGCACGCAGGTGCCGCAGCCAGCGGGCCTCGGAATGGAAGCCCAGCAGTGCCTGCATGACGGCCAGGCACAGCAACTCCGAGTGACTGAGCTTCGGCGGCCGTCCGGGCAGACGGCCGATCCCCGCCCACTCGTCGTCGATCTTCACGTACAGTGCGGTCACGAGGGTGTTCAGTTCTGTCGTCACAAACGGATCTTGAACACCCTCTCTTCATGCCCGCAGGCATTTGGACAGACTCGCCTAGTAGGGCTTGGTTACCTTGGGTGAGTAGCGGTGTGTCGTCTCTCGGAGGTGAGGGGAATGACACCGCAGGAGCTCACGGAGGCCCAACAGCGGTTGGAGTCGCTCGCGGCCGAGGTGTTCGGCTCGTTCGGGCGGGTGGATCAGCGGCGGTGGGGCGAGCGGTATGTGCGGGGGCTGCTGGGCGCGGGGCGGCGCAAGTCGATGGAGCCGATGGCCGCCCGGCTGGGGGTGGACCGGCAGGGCCTGCAGCAGTTCCTGGCCGACTCCCCGTGGTCGCACCAGATGGTGCTGGCCGAGCTGGCCTGGCGGATGGAGCCGGCCATCCACCCGGCAGCCTGGGTGATCGACGACGTGTCCTTCCCCAAGGACGGTCATGCCTCCCCGGGGGTGGCCGCGCAGTACTGCGGCGCGCTGGGCAAGACCGCCAACTGCCAGGTCGCGCCGAGTCTGCACCTGGTCACCGACGCCGCCTCCTGCCCGGTGAACTGGCGGCTGTTCCTGCCCGCCGAATGGGATCCGGCCACCGCAGACGAGCCCGAGAGCGCCGTCCTGCGGCGCCGTCGGGCGCGCGTCCCCGATGAGGTCGGGCACGTGCCGAAGTGGCAGCTGGCCGTGGACATGGTCGACGAGCTGCGCTGCTGGGGCCTGGATCCGCCGCTGGTGGTGGCCGACGAGGGCTACGGGCAGGACGGGGCCTTTCGCCTGGCACTGGAGGAGCGGGAGATCGCGTATGTCGTCGGGGTGCAGTCGGATACCGCGGTGTTGCCCCAGACGGCGGCGCGCACCGCCCCGCCGTGGTCGGGCACCGGGCGGCCGCCGGTGCCCTGCTACCGGGACAAGCCGGTGTCGGTCCGCGAGATCGTGCTGGCCGCCGGGCGCGGCGCACGGCACCGCGTCACCTGGCGGCGCGGCTCGAAGGGGCCGCTGCGCTCGTACTTCGTCGCGCTGCGGGTCCGGCCGGCCGGAGCGCGGGTCCGCCGGGCGCACCCCGGTGAGGACCTGCCGGTGTGCTGGCTGCTGGCCGAGTGGCCCGCCAAAGAGCCGGAGCCGACCAAGTACTGGCTGTCCACCTTGCCCGCCCACGTTCCCCTGCGGCGCCTGGTGCGGCTGGCGAAGATCCGCTGGCGGGTCGAGCACGACTACCGGGAATTGAAGACCGCCCTGGGGCTGGGCCACTTCGAGGGACGCACCTACCAGGGCTTCCTGCGACATCTCACGCTGGCCTCGGTGGCGCAGGCGTTCTGCACCCTGGAGCGACTGTGCCCGCCAGCACCGGCCACGGTCTGACGATCTACCAGGTCGTGGCCGGGCTCCAAGTCCTCCTCGTCTGCTGGGCCGGGGCGTGCCCCACCTGCCGAAGACCCTGGCCCTGATACGACACGCTCGCCCCCTACCTGACCAAGCCCTACTAGGGGCGGGGTTGAGGAGCGCTGACGTCACATCGTGCGCCAGGGATTGCGTGCACAACGGCTCCCGTGCACGAGAGCGGAGCCCAAGCGGGGCGCATCACCCGGCACGGACGACCGCTCACGGTGCTGCTGCCGGTCGAGGCCCCCGAAGTGTCGGAGGGTCTGTGGTGCGTATGACCTGACTCTATGAGGGCCGGGCCCCCTTCCCTGCACAGCCCGGTGGATTCTGGTTCCGGGTCCCATACGTGCTCGGGAAGGAGGCCCTCAATGTCGGTCTACGTCGGCATCGACGTGCACCGCAAGCGCTCGCAGATCGCGGTCGTTGATCACGATGGCGCGGTGCAGGTGAATCGGAAGGTGCCCAACGGGGTCGAGTCGGTGCTCTCGGTGATCGGGGATCTTCCGATCGGAGCCCCGGTGGCCTTCGAGGCCGCTTACGGCTGGGGCTGGCTGGTGGAACTGCTGGAGGACTACGGCTTCGAGCCGCACCTGGTGCACCCGCTGCGGTGCAAGGCCATCGCCTCCGCGCGGCTGAAGAACGACAAGGTCGACGCGGCGACCCTTGCCCAACTGCTCCGTGCGGATCTGCTGCCGGAGGCGTGGATCGCCCCGCTGGATGTGCGCCAGCAACGGGCTCTGCTGCGTCACCGCTGCCAGCTGGTGCGTCTGCGCACGCTGCTACGCAACCGTGTCCATGCCGTCCTGGCGGACTACGGCTGCGACCGCTCTGGCAGCTACTTCACCGCTCCGGGACGGGTCTGGCTCGACGGCTTGGACCTGCCGGACGCCTCGCACCGCGTGGTCGACGATCTTCTGGTCCTGATGGACGCGCTCAAAGAGCCGATCGACGCCCTGGACCAGCAGCTGGTCGCGCACGCCCGTGGTGATCCGCGGGTCAAATCCCTCACCCAGCTGCCGGGGGTGGGTACGCTCACCGCCCTGATCATCGTTGCCGAGATCGGTGACATCAGCCGTTTCCCCTCCGCCCGCAAGCTCACCGCGTGGGCGGGGCTCACCCCGACGGTCCGCGGCTCGGACATGACTGTCCGGCACGGCCACATCTCCAAACAGGGTTCGGACTGGCTGCGGTGGATCTTGTGTGAAGCCGCCCAGACCGCCAAGCGGTCTCCGGAGTTCGCCGCCTCCTACCAGCGCCTCGCCCGGCGCCGGGGCAAGAAGATCGCCACTACCGCGATCGCCCGCCGCCTGTTGGCCCGCGCCTACCATCTGCTGCGCGCAGTCCAGGCCCCACCCGACCGGCAGAGGACTCGATGACACCAGCCGACGACAACCGCCAGGGGCGGTCGCAGACCCCGGGTGAGCTCGCATTTGCCCATGAGACGGGCTGTCGCCCGTGCTCGATGACCTGACTGAGCAGCCCGGATCCCCCGAACCACGGTCATGGCGCCGGCCCGCCCGGCCAGACGCCGAATGGGTGGATGTGAGTCCCACTCCGCCAGACCATCAGCACATCGGGGACGTCAACGACCAAACCCCTGAACATTGGTGACGCTTCCTCGCTCCCGGTCCAGGGCCCTGCACGGCAGCCCTGCCAGACGAGCACGAGGAAGACCCACAAAGGAAAGCACCTCGGCGAACAACAAAAAGCCGCAGGTCGGGGGCACTTCTACGCTTGACAAGCCCGGCCCTCATGGGTGGGGGAATGATCAGAGGGGCGGCTGGATCAGGCGAACCGCGAGCCGCTTGCTGTCCTCGTCGACCTCCACCATGCACAGGCCCCGTCCGTCCGCGAAGCTCACGATCCGCGCGTGCACGGAATGCTGCGGGAGCGTGGGGAGCTGAAACGGGTCAGCAGCGGCCGTCAAGAGGGCCGCATCGAGGGAACGTCGCGCCCACGGCAGGAGGTGCTGGAGGTCGTCGGAGACCTCGGCGCTGAGGTCGATCTCGTAGGCCACGAGGCCAGACTACGGCCGCAGGGAAGGGGCGATGGCCCGAACTACCGCATCGGACAGCATGGCAGGGCGTTCGGCACGGCCAGCCCGCTCGTCTGCGATGCGCTGCGCCATGGCGACCACGGCGGGGCTGGCAAGGCCGCGCGCACGTGCGTCCCAGGCAGCCAGAACCTTTCCGATGCCGGGCAGCTCGGTGCTGTCGATCTCGTCATTGAAGGCGGCGCGGGATTCGGCCGGGAGGGCAGCGCGCACGCTGCGGATGGTGGGCCCGGCCTGAGGGAAGGGGCCGGTGTCCGCGGGCTGGGCGCTCATGCTTCCTCCGAGTGGAATCACCATTCGTGATTGCGAGGGTATCCGGGAGGAACGGCGGTGTGCCAGCACACCGACCGAATGGGTGACGACATCTTGGCGCGGGCCGCGTGGCCGCCTCCTGCTCTGCCCTCCGTACTCAGGGTGGTACGAGAGCACCCTTGTCCTTCATTGACAGATGAACGCTCAAGGCTGATCCGAGAGGCTTGCGCAATCGGGCAAGAATGATCTTGGTGTGGGATTCGGCCTGAGTCGCACTCCTCCAGCCCCTTGCCGGGGCAGCGTGACGCCCTCGCCTGCCTCGAACGAGGTGAATCACCCCTCCGGCCCGTCGCGGTCGCTTCCGAGGGCAACGAACCGGGGCCCGGCGGACACGCTGTCTACGGTCGCGCGGTCCTCGAGGGGCCCCGTCGGTCAGGGTTGGGGCCCCTCGGGTGGGCGCGTGGCCCACGTGGGGGGAGCGGATCAGACGCGCCATCAGATCCAACGAAGCGGCCGCGGCCGGGTCACACGCGGCCGCCACGACCGGCGGGGCAGCGGGCGCTTTCGGCGCGGCCGGGACCTTCGCGGCCGCGAGCTTCGCGATGGGGGCCTTCGGGCTGGTCTTCGCGGGCTGCCGGGTGCTCGAGGAATCGTTGGTACCCGCGGCGCCCGTGCCGCTGTGGCTGGTCCCGTACAGGGTGCACGGCCGCGGTCCGGCCGGGACGTAGTCGCCCGCCGCGGTGTGCGTGACCGGTCAGTGGGTCTGGTTCTCCTGGGCTTCGCCAGGGTCCTGCGCCGTTTCCCAGCTGAAGGATGCGAGGGTGTTGATTTCCTCGTCCGTGTCGGCGTGTCCGTCTTCGTGGTGGCCGCCCCAGCGGTGGGCCCAGTGCCCGATGACGGCGACCGCACCGAGCAGCAGCCCGACCAGACAGACCAGGCCGACTGCGAATCCGGCCATGCTCAGCAGGCTGTATCCGGCCAGGCGCGCCAACATTTTGCCCAGGTCCATACATCCACACATTCCCCGCGGATGGTGCGGTCGTAGCGCTGCGTGGCGAATCCGTGCTCCGAAAGTGCCCGTGCCGCAATGCGCCCCCGGACTGAGTCGCAGACGGTACTGACAATCACCCGAGAGTGACCTCGCACCAGACCGTCTTGGCGTACGGGTCGCCTCACGCCGAGCCGTGCGCGGCCCGCCCACAGTCAGGGGTCATGAGCACCATCCCCGAGCCAGAGCCGGCCCGCCCGTGGCGCCCGGAGGACGGCCGGGAGCCCATGGTGTGGACCTGGCCCAGGAGCGACCCCCCAGGCGCTGTGGGTGTGGTCGGGCGACGCGTGGCGGTAGCTGCAGCGAGTCCGTGGCCTGACGTGCGCTCCGCACGCGGTCATCCTGCGGGCCCAATGCCGGTGCGGATTACTACAGTTGCTGTACCGACCGCGCCCGTGCGGCCGGGATCCGTTCAGGAAGGAGCCCTTAAGGTGCGTATACGAAGACGTGCGGCGGGTGTCGCGCTCATCCTGGCGGCCGCGTCGTTCAATCTGCTCGGTGCCCCCGGCACGGCAGCGGCAGAGCCCCAGGGCGGCATCGTTCTGCCCGTGCGCTCTCACTGGCAGACCCTCGCCGACAGCCGCCTTGTGTACGTCAGCGCGCCCGGCGACGACGCGGTCCTGGCCACCGACCACGACGGGCAGGTCGTGAAGAAGGTGGAGGGTCTCGTCGGGGCGCGGGGCATGGCCGAGTCGGCCGACGAGTCCAGCCTGTACGTGGCGCTCCCGGGCGCTGACGCGATCTCCGTCATCGACACCGCGACCTTGACCGAGACGCGGCGCATCTCAACCGGGGTCGGCACCGCACCGGAAAGTCTCGCCCTCGCCGGCGGCCGGCTGTTCTTCGGCTACCAGGCCGACCCCTTCTACGCCGGCATCGGGTCGGTCGCCATCGCCGAGGCGACCCCGACCGTCAGCCTGGACGACAACCCCGTCTGGTACGGCAAGCCGCGACTCGCCTCGTCGTCGGGCGCGCCCGACCGGCTCGTCGCCGCGGAGAGCCAGGGCGCCGGGGGCATGCGCGTGTACGACGTGGGCTCCGGCACACTTCAGGAGACCGCCTACACCGGCGCCGTCGGCGATGTCGAAGACGTGGCGGTGACCCCGGACGGCAGCAGCGCGATCACCGCGAACGGCTCCAACTACTACCACCAGCGGTGGCGCCTGTCGGACCTGACGGAGGAGGCCCAGTACGACACCGGCCCCTATCCCAACTCCGTCGCTGTCGACTCCCACGGCACGGTCGCCGCGGGGATCGTGGCGGGAGGGGCGTGGGACGTCTACATCTACCGCCCGGGAGAGACCGCCGCCTACCGCACGGTCGCGTTGTCGCCGGGGTACGCGGATCTGCTTGACCGAGGCGTGGCCTGGGCGCCCGACGGCAACAGGCTGTTCACCACCCGCTTCCCCTACTCGGGCGAAGTCATTCTCGACATCGTCACCGACGTCGCCAAGGCATCCAGCACGATCACTCTGTCCGCCCCGCCGACGAACCCCGTCGGCACGCCGGTCACCGTGATGGGGAAACTGACCTCGCTGGCCCCCTTCCCCAAGCACAGAACGGTCACGGTGACGCGCAGCGGCGTGCAGCTGCCCGACGTGAAGGTCAAACAGAACGGCACCTTCAGCTTCAGTGACACCCCGCCCGACTGGAACACGTATCCCCAGTACACGGTCACCTACGCGGGCGACGCCCAGCATGTGCCCGGCACGGCGACCGTCATGGTCGAGTTCGTCGGCTGACCAGGCCAGGCAGTTTGCCCGAGCCCGTCACAACGGTGTGGGGCCGGCGACCTCCGGGACACCGGCCCCACACCTGGGTGTCGCCAAAGCCGGGCGCCGCACTTGGCTGAGAAGGCCAAGTGCCGCGCACAGTTACGAAATGCCCGCCTGGACCGGGCACAGACGTGGCGCCAACGTCAGGTGCGTGACGCACTCGAGGGGCCCCGCCTGCAAGGTCTCGGGGCCCCTCGAGCGGGTGCGGCGTTCGAAGGGAGGGGGATCGAACAGGCGCACCACCAGGACCAACGAACCACGTCCGCACCGGTCACGGCGACGACCTTGAGTCGCGACATCATGGCGGCGGTGCACTATCTGTTGCCGGTGATGGAGCACTGGCTCACTCATCGACCGGAAGTGTCACCGCAGTGGCGGTGCAAGTTGTTGCTCACGGTCCGGACCGGCAAGGAAGTACTGAGTCTTGGACATCCGGCCCGCCAGCTTCGAGGAGCTGGAGGAGACGCTGGACGCGACGGCGAAGGCGGACATCGCTGTCCGTATGAGGCGGGCGCTCAGCGTGAGGGAGTGGGCCGAGCGGGGCCGATGACCCTTTCCCGCGTGGGCTGCAGGGTCAGGGGACGGCCCTGAGCTGCTGGGCCTTGGTGTGAGCGAGGCGGTAGGACTGGGTGCTGGTTTCGATGATCGCTCCGTTGAAGGTGAGGCGGTCGACGATCGCCGCGCAGAGACGGGGGCCACTTCAAGCCGTCACAACCCCTGTGCACCACCAATGCGCCCCCGCATGGGGCCACTTCGGACCGTCCGAGTGGGTCCAACTCTTTGGAGGGGCCCCGCACCCGGGTGACGGGGCCCCTCGAAGGGCGCGACGGTCCAAGTGAGGGAGCCGGACCAGACGCGCCACCAGACCAAACGAAGCAGCCGCGCCCACGTCACACACGGCCGGCCTCCTGGGCGGCCGCGGCCGCGAGGACCGTCGTCTCGGGCTGGCGCAGCGCCTGCAGGAACCGGGCCACCCGTTCCGTGGTGAGGCGGGTCATCCCCGTGTAGCCGTACGGCGCGGAGGCGGCGGAGACCGCGTCGCAGGCCTGCGCGAACGCGGGATCGTCGCCGCGCCATGAACCCGGGTGCCCGGCGCCCAGGATGAGCTGCGCCCGGGTCGGGGCCACACCGAGCGCCAGGAGCCGCAGGTACTCGGCCCGCGCGACCCTGTGGCGCTCGTCGGCCGCTTCGGGGTCCCGGCCGGCCAGGGCGATCGTCAGCCGGGTGTCGGTGCGCGCCCTGGCCCACACCGCGGGCAGGTCCAGGCCCAGGATGGTTGCCGCGTCGTCCATGGTCTGACCAGTCCGGAGCGCGGTCACGAGCTGGTCGGTCTGGCTGTCGGTGAGGGGGGGCGGAGTCGGTCATGCCCGCACCTTACGGGCGGACGCCAACAGGGGGCGCGCCCCGGACGTCAGGTGTCGACCGGGGCGCGGTGGTGTGTCCGGGTGCCACGCTACGGGCCCGGGGTGCCGCTGGCGCCGCCGGAGCCGCTCGAGCATTCGGAGTCGGGGTTCCACGGCGTCGCCTTTCAGACGGGAGGGTTGAGGCCGCGGATGCTCGAGGGCCTGAAGGCCTTGCGTCGCTCCCTACTGCCTGACCTGCGGTGCGGCGGCTTACAGTCGAGGGCATGGACACCATCCCCGAGCCGGAGCCGGCCCGCCCGTGGCGCCCGGAGGACGGGCGGGAACCCGTGGTGTGGACCTGGCCCAGGAGCGACCCCCCAGCACTGTGGGTGCGGTCGGGCGGCGCGTGGCGGTTTGCGACGGTCATGGCGCGGCAGGACTGGGCGGACGGCTCGATCTACTACCAGGTGGCCGTTGACCTGCACGGCGGCAACTTGGTGTCGGCGCGCCTGTACCGGTGGGGTCAGCCGGGGCTGAAGGTGGCGCACCGGAGCCGCTTCGAGCCGTCCAGGGGGGTCGACACGAACCACCAGGGCGACTAGCGGTCCTGCAGCTCCGCGGCGAACACGTTGCCGTAGGCGGGCAGCGGGTTGTCGGTGAGCAGGACACAGACCGGGCGGCCGTCGACGACGCGGTCGATGACCGAACCGGCCGGGGCGGAGCTGCGGATGATGACGCGCGCGCAGGGGCCGAACAGCTCGCTGGAGTTGGTTACCAGGTAGGTGCGGACGGGCCCAGTCATGGTCTGGCCTCTCGAGCGGGGGCATGGCCCCCTGTGGGCCCGCCCTGTACCCCTTCCGGGGGCCTCGAGGTCCGACCGGACAGGATTGGCCGCGTGCGGGCCACTCAGGCGGTCTGTGCGACGTCGTCCTGGCCGAGGGGGACGGCGCCCTCGGCACGCTTGAGGGCCTGCCGGGTGGCGACCAGGTCGGCGCCCGTGATCCCCTCGTGCTTGCAGCGCTTCCACCACGGGTCGCACTGGACGGCGGCGGTGGCGGCGCGAAGCTCAGCGAACAGCCGGTCGTATTCCGCGGCCTGGTCCGGGCTCCAGCCGTCCGTCGCGGAGCGCTGGCGGCTCTTCGTGCCCCGCTCGGTGTCCTCCGGCCAGCCGGGATGCGGCTCCCGGGACCACGGAAGCGTGGCCTGGTAGGTGTGAAGCGCGGCGTACAGCTCGGCGGCCGTGCGCTGGGCGGCGCGCAGGTCGGCGGGGAAGTCGAGCGCGCTGAACGGTCTGTCGGGGGCGTCGGTCATGCGATCGAGCGTAAGGCGACGCACTGACACCCCCGGCTGTCACACGAGCGAGCGCCAGGCCGGCGGCAGCAACCCGTGCCGCCGCGGCTCCTCCCAGATGACCATCCCGACGCACACCGGGCGGCACTCGTCGGGGATCCGGACTGACATGATCGTCGCTACGTGTCAACGCACCGTCGCCGTCTTCCGACGCGAAGCGGGAACGTGGCCGCTGCAACAGCTCGACCCCCAGAGAACTCCTGCCCGTCCGGCAGGGTCACCCGGACCTGGGGCGGAGGCGACTCAGCGGAGGACATGCCGGCATCGGTCGAGACGCCGCCGAGGACGCCCCGGCACGTGACGCCCTGGTCCCGCCGGAGCAGGGCGCGGGCGGGATGATGGAAACCGAGCGAGGCGAGGAGCAGCACATGGGGACCAGGCACTTCGCCCGGCTGCAGTTCGAGGCGGACGGCCCGGCCGTCGAGGGCGAGTGGACCGTCCCGGGCACCACCCAGGACCGGTACACGGAGTGGGTCGGGCTCTACGGCAGCAACCCGTCCGTGGTGATCCGGCTCATCGAGGAGACCGACGGCGCCGAACGCGTGCGCAAGACCTGGACGGCGCAGGGCGAGGTTGAGGACCGCGACAGCTGAGAACGTCCGCCGCGGACCGCCCGGCTCGATGACGCCCCGACCGAGTGGTGGCGGCAGCCTCGGCCTCGATCTGGGCGCGGGCGGCCTGCAGCCTGGCGAGGCGCTTCTCGCGGCGGTCCAGCTCGGCGGGCAGGTCGACTTCCTTGCCATCGGTGCCGAACCGCTCGTCCTCAGCGGTGTCGGTGGCCTCGGCATCCGCCAGCAGTGCAGCGGCCGTGGCCTCCAGTTCAGCGATCTCGGCCTCGGCCTGTTCCTCCTTGTCGATCAGCCGTCCGTAGCTCATGGCTCTGTGCTTGGAGGCGTTCGCCTCCAGCTTCGTGCCGTCCAGGGCGACGCGGCCCATCTTGACCCACCATGCCGAGCTTGCGCGCGAGGTGCAGGGACTGGAGGAACAGGCCGGCCAGGGCGTCTAGGTGGCGGCGGCGGAACCGGGCGATCTACCAGAAGTCCGGGGCCTGGTCTGCGGCCAGGAACCGGAACGCAACGTCGTCCACGCAACGGCGCTCGATCGCCCGCGACGAGCGCACCCCGGTGGTGTAACCGTAGATCAGCAGGCGCACCATCAGCCGCGGGTCTTAGGGCGCGCAGAGAATCAAGGTGTTGCTTCCGTGGATCTGGCTCGTTGATGTGATATGGCCATATCGCAGGAGACTCGTGATCAACTCTTTGTGAGATTAGCGGTGTTGGTTCCGCACCTGGACGAGCGTCAGCGCCGTCTGCTGATGGGAACCGAGGCCCGGATCCTGGGACACGGCGGGATCCGGGCGGTCGCGCAGGCGGCCGGGGTCAGCGAGACCACCGTCCGCAAGGGCGTCGACGAGCTGGAGGCGGGTGCGGAGCCTTCGGGACGGGTCCGCCGCCCCGGCGGCGGGCGTAAGAGGGCGGCCGAGGTGGACGAGGGGTTGCGTCCTGCGCTGTTGGCGCTGGTCGAGCCGGATATGCGTGGGGATCCGATGTCGCCGCTGCGCTGGACGACGAAGTCGACGCGCAAACTCGCCGGTGAACTCACTCGGCAGGGCCATCGCGTTTCGGCGGACACCGTCGGTGACCTGCTGCGCGAGGAGGGCTTCAGTCTGCAGGCCAACGCCAAGACGATCGAGGGCAGCCAGCATCCCGACCGCGACGCGCAGTTCCGCTACATCAACGAACAGGCCCGCGATCACCGAGACGCCGGGGATCCGGTGATCAGCGTGGACACGAAGAAGAAAGAGCTGGTCGGCGAGTACAAGAACGCTGGGCGTGAGTGGCAGCCTCAGGGCGAGCCGGTGCAGGTCAAGACGCACGACTTCCTCGACCGGCAGGGGCCGGGCAAGGCGATCCCCTACGGGATCTACGACATCACGGCGAACACCGGCTGGGTCAACGTCGGGTGCGACCACGACACCGCGGCCTTCGCGGTCGCTTCGATTGGCCGCTGGTGGCATGCCCGTGGCCGGCACGACTACCCGCATGCCGCACGGCTGCTGATCACCGCGGACGCCGGCGGCTCCAATGGCTACCGCACCCGCGCATGGAAGACCGAACTCGCAGCCCTCGCGGCCGAGACCGGCCTGCAGATCACGGTCTGCCACATGCCGCCCGGCACATCGAAATGGAACAGAGTGGAGCACCGGCTGTTCTCCCACATCTCCATGAACTGGCGCGGCAGACCGCTGACCAGCCACGACGTCATCGTGAATACCATCGCAGCCACCACCACCGGCACCGGGCTCCGGGTCGAGGCCGCACTCGACACCAACACCTACGACACCGGCATCAAAGTCACCGACGCCGAGATCGACGCCCTGGCGATGAGCAGGCACCGCTTCCACGGAGACTGGAACTACACGCTCCACCCCGCCGATGCCCCGCCCACTCCCGGCCCGAGGACGGATCCCGCGACCGTCGCCCGGCCGGCTGCAGCACCGGCTCGCATCGACGGCTCCATGCTCTGGGACCCTGAGCTGACCGGCATGACCTTCGTCGAACTGGACACCCTGCTCAACGATCTGATCCCTGCCCTGGCCGAACAGCGCGAGCGGCTCCGCCACGAGCGACGGGGCGGCGAACGACACCGAACACGCGGCGCAGGGGCCAAGGACAAGCTCTCCGACGCCGACCGGATCCTGGCCACCGTGCTCTACCAGCGCAAGATCGGCACCCATGACTTGCTTGCCCAGCTCTTCGGCGTCACCAGAAGCACCCTCACCCGCGCTGTCCAGGAAGTGCGACCCCTCCTGGCCGAGGCCGGCCACACGATCCCGCCGTCGACAGCCAGATTCCGCACCCCAACGGTGCCCTTGCCGGAAACCTCGTCCGCCCAGGTCACGCGGCATGTTCGTACTCGTGGAGGATGCCACCCAGGCGTTCACGCCTTCGTATGTCGAGGTGGGTGATCTGCCCTGGATCGCTGATCGCCTGGGGCAAGGGGTGGAGCGGTCGGGCGTTCGCGATTCCCTGATGGGGCCGATGGGAGTTGTAGAACCGCTCGAACTCCCGCACAGCGTGGCAGAGGTGGCGCTGGTTCCAGATCAACGTGCGGTCCAGCAGTTCACGCCGGCACGTCTGCACCCACCGCTCCATAATCGAGTTCATTCGGGGCATCTGGACGCCGCTGAACACGACCTCGATGGCCGCGTCCTTCAAGATGGTGTCGAACAGCTCGGGGAACTTCCCGTCCCTGTCCCGGATCATGAATCGCGCTCGGCAGCCCGTGTCCTCCAGGTCCATGACGAGATTCTTCGCGGCCTGGACTACCCAGGCCGCCGACGGGTGAGCCGTGGCGCCCAGGACGCGGACCCGGCGGCTGGCGTGCTCGATCACCGCGAACACGTACAGCCGCGCTCCAGTCAGGGTGACCGTCTCGAAGAAGTCGCACGCCAGCAGCGCCTCGGCCTGGGAGCGCAAGAAGTCGGCCCACGTACTGGAGCTCCGTCCGGGCGCGGGATCGATCCCGGCACCCTTCAAGATCTCCCATACCGTGGAGGCGGCCACCTTGATCCCCAGCACAAGCAGTTCGCCGTGCACCCTCCTGTAGCCCCACGTGGGATTTTCCCGCGCCAGGCGCAGCACCAGCACGCGGATGGAGTGCACGGTGCGTGGCCGACCCGAGCGCTTCGGCCGAGAACGGGCCGCGTGGTGGCGCGCGATCAGGTCGCGGTGCCATCGCATAACCGTGTCGGGGCGCACCAGCAACCGCAGCCGACGCAGTGCATCGCGCGGGAGCTGGTGCAGCAACGCGGCCAGGAACGCCCGATCGCTTGGCCTGAAGCGCGGCCTGTCCCCTCCCAGTTGCCGCTCCAGCACGGTGATCTGATGACGCAACGCCAGGATTTCGACGTCCTTGTCCCGGTCGCTCATCGGTAGCAAGCGCAGCATGGCGAACGCGTTCGTCACACCCAGGTAGGCCAGTCGCAGCAGCACGATCGATCATGTTCCCGCAGGGTTGGGCACTCGCGCCAGAGCCCCGACCCGAGCACGCGGGCCGCCGGCCCGCAGAACCCGCATACCGCCTCTCACCTGCACGGATGAGGTTTTCGGCAGGGGCAGCGCTGGACCAGCGAAACGATCTTCAAACACATCAAAATCGAGCAGCGCGGCGGGCGAACCGCCACCCTCCGCTCGAACAGCCCCGCCATGGTCGAGCAGGAACTGTGGGCCATGCTGTGCGTCTACCAGGCCCTCCACCAGCTGGCCGCCGATTCCGCCCACCGTGCCCACCTCCCCGTCTCGCACATCAGCTTCAAGCAGACCCTCGCCGCCGCCCGACGCTCCGTCGGCGCGGACTTTTCCCCTCGCCAGCTGACCGCCAAGGTCCGTGACGTCCAGGACGACCTGATCCGCGAGGCCGTCAAGCCCCGCCCCGGACGCGCCGCACCCCGCGCCACCAAGCGCAGCGGCACCGGCTACCGCAGCCTGCGACCCGACGAACCGGCCACCACCCACGTCACCCACACCATCGAGCTCCAGCTCTTCCCCCAAGACCAACGCCCCGCACCACCGAACAGCCCAGCCATCCCGCAGATCACCACATATGACGAGACGTCGCCTCTGCCTCGACAGATGGCATCAGCTGCCTAAATCAAGCGACGTTGGGCCAGGGGCAGTCCCGTGCAGATGCGGATGCGGAGACTTCAGAAATCCGCATCACAATGCGGAGACTGCTAGTTCCGCAGGCCAGCCTGGTCGGCTACACGCCGATTCCATCCGACCGAGCATGCGATGGCCTTGCGATGGCTCGGCATTTCCACCCGGCTCGGGAGGCGCGGACCACACCACTCAACCCCCGTCCGGCGAGAACTCCAGCTATTCGGCCGCGGCGGTGCATCACGCGTTCCACCGTGACATCCGAGCACCAGTCGGCACCGCAGCCCGCATTCTCCCCTCAACGCACCGCGAGCGTTGCCGTCGGGACCGGCCCCGAACCTACATGATGCCTTTCCAGTGCCAGGGCGGCGCCGCAGTGCGACCACGGAGGCAATCGACGCGATACTGTGCCTCGGCTTGCCACTCAGGGCGTGTTGCGGCGTGCTGCGCCGCGTAGGTGGCCATGCGTAGTTCGCGGGCACCGGCGAGGAGCCCAAACCCCTCCCACTCTGTGACATCCGTGCCGTACACCGCGCTGAACTCTCTGTACTCTGCCCGGGTCACCGCGCCGGTGGTGGTCATCTTGACCGCCGTGGACACGAGATCCCACTCCGGCGGCCCGATCGAAGCGCGCTCAAAGTCGAGCAGGACCGGTCCTCGCGCGGTGCGGGCGACGTTGCCCACCCACGCGTCGCCGTGCACGACGCATTCCCGCAAACCCGCCGGCCGGTGCGCCCACTGCTCGCGGAGTTCCGCGTGCCGATCTCGCAGCCACAAGCGATCTTCCTCCGGGAGCGACGTGGCCGCCTCGATTCGCTCGCCTACTCGGACGAACGGGTCGAGCTCGTCAAGCGGCAGATCCGGAACCGGCAAAGCATGGAGCTGCTTCAGCAAGGTCACGACGTCCATGACGGTGCCGATCTCGTGCGGTGGAAGTTCAACCCAGAAGGTAACGGGTCGGCCCGCTGCCTCGATGGGCTGCTCAATCGGCATTGCGCGGACGGCTGAGACCGCGCTATCTGTAAGCCACCGCGCGACAAGAACTTCTCGAACGGCGGCTCGCCACTGGCCCGGCCGCGCAATGCGGACGATCACTCCCCCCGACAGGCGCCATATCTCGTTCTCTGCAATCCGCACGGGCACGGCGCCCGCAGGCGTGAAACCGGCACGAGCGCAGGCCTCCTCCAGCGCGGCGCGGGCGGGGACAGCCGAGAGTGTCATGCCGGCAAGGTAGCCGTGATCCGTTGCCGCAGGTGCACGGCTTCCTCCAACCTGCGGTGCCGTCCGGCCAATTGCCGTAGTTCCTTGAGGTCGTCGGCTGCCCGGCGCGAGGTGAGCCGGCCGACGTCGTCGAGAGCCTCATGACCGATAGCGATGGCCTGCACCGGGTCTCCCTTCGCCATGAGTAGCGAGGCCCACTTTGTGCGGGAAATGCCACGCGAGCGGGCGTAGTCGTCGCCGTGACCTGCGACTGCCGCGCCGAACCGATCACCGGCCCGGCCCGGATCCTGGTCGGCGTGAATGGCCAGGTCGAACAGCGCGTGAGCCGTATCGCCGTTGTGCTGCGCCTCGTCGTAGTACGCCATCCAAGACGGGTCCGCAGCGGGATTCGAGCGCGCAAAGGCGTCGTCAGCCGCGCCCACTGCCGCCAAGGTTCCCTGAACGTCGTGCATCTTGCCGAATGCCCGGGCGCGGGCGCTGTGGAGCATCGCCTGGATGGTCGGGGTGAGCCGATCGGAGCGCACCAGGCCCTTCTCGGCGTACGTCAGGCCCTCGTCCGGATCACCGAGCCAGCTGGCCTGGCGGGACAGGAAGGAGAATGTCTTGGCGCGCAGCCACCAGTCCCCGGCCTCCTCGGCGCATTCAGCCGCAATCTTGAACGCGACCCTGGCGTCATCGTGGGCGTAGGCGTCGAAGTGCGTCGCGCCCACGACGATGCCCAGCCGTGCTACAGCCCCGAGGAGTTGCAGGCGCAGCTCCTCGGGACAACTGACGGGCAGCAGGCGCACGGCCCACTCCAAAGAGCGGCTGGCGAAGTCGCCAACCAGGCCGCCGCCGCCTTGGGCGTTGTCCCAGCGGTGGATGCCGTCAGCGATGAGGCGCAACTGCTCCAGGTCTGTGGGGCGGACCTGCTTGGGAACTTCGGGCGGTGCGGCCGGGGCTACGAGAGTGGCTAGGTCTATCGGGGCGATGGCGGCCAAACTGGTGGCTGCAAGGAAGGCACGGCGGTCCACTGGCGGAAGGCTCCGAGGTAGCGCGGCTGTGATGTCTGAGCCCAGGATGCGGCCTCGGTGGACCTCAATGGCCCCTTCTACCAACCCTTCATGGGCACTATCCGCTTGACGCCGTGTTCTGTCCGCATCACCGAACACCATTCCCCAGGCACGAGTGAGCACGCCGCCCGTCTCCAGGACTGCGTCCAGCCGCTCTGCCAGATCTCGCCGGCACCGATAATGCCCCTTCTCAATTTTGGAGATCACGTCCGAGCTGACCTGCACCATCGGGCCTAACTGTGCGGCATGCAGCCCTGGGCGCCGCTTTCGCCAGAACCGCAGCTCGGCACCAAACCAGTGCTGCGGCGACTCGTCCGGGGTAAGCACCTTTTCTGGCTGCGGCATCAACGGTCCCTGGGTCGTGATGCGGATATCTGAACTCTCCGCATCCGGATCTGCACGCGGGTCTCCCGGCCTGACTGAATGGTTGCCGACCGGTTGCACACCAGTACACACCGCAATCAAGCCTCGTTGGTGAGTTTCCCGCCAGACCGAAGTGGACCTGTGATGGCCAACCTCTTAGGACTGACCAATGCGCCAGCAGTCGGCGTGCGTGCCACCACGCGCAGCAACACGGGACACCTGGCCATAGACCTCGACGTCATGCCAGAGACCGTTCCCATCATCAGGACAATCGTGCGCGCTCACCTGCAGCTGTGGGGCCTGCACGAACTGATCGACCCGGCGGCCCTCACGGTTTCGGAACTGCTTGCCAACGTCCTGAAGCACGCCCGACCCGATACACGCAGTGGATCAAGAAATGCGCAACTGACCGTCACCCGCTTGCCCGAAGCGCTCAACGTCTGCGTGCGCGACTTCGACCCCGCACCGCCCAAGCTCTCCCCGGTGGACGACGCTGAAGAGGACGGCCGAGGACTGCACCTTGTCATCGCTGTCGCCGACGATTTCGGCTGCTCACCAGTCACCGGCGGCAAAGACGTGTGGGCGAACTTCCTCATCAACAACAGCCAAGCGAATCTGGATCGCAGGTAAGGACCCGACGCTCCATGCCACCCGCAACCCCCGTCCCGGTGTTACGTGAGTACCCCGCAATCTTCCTCCCGGGAGACCCCACAGCCCCCAGGCGGGCCCGAACCCGCGCACGAGAGGGCCTCACCGTCATCGGATGGCAGGGTGACGTCGTCGCCGCCACGGAGGTAGTCGCCGCCCTCGTGGAGAACGCCGTCACCCACGCTGTGATGCCGGACCTCCTCGGCGAAGGGGTCACCGTCAACCTGAGCATCACCCAAGACGGCCGGCTCATCATCGACGTGCTCGACCCCAAACCGGCGTTCCCCGACTTCGAACGAGTCCGGATGGCCAGCGGCTGCGGATTGTGGCACGTTCAGCAACTCCAAGCAGAGGTCACCTGGTTCACGCCTCCCGACTGCAGCGGCAAGACGGTCCGCGCCACGATGCTGCCAGGACCGGTGGCCCTGTGACCGCCGCCGTCCGCCCCGCCCCGGCCATGATGTGCGAACTGATCGACAAAGCAGGCCCCAATCCACCTGCCGTCCACGGACATGCAGGACCTCGCACACCTGATCCGCCACTCTGCTCGACCTCGACAGAAGGCGAGGTATCCGCATCCAGCTCGGCGGCCCCCTCTACGACGTAGTGATCAGCGGCGGCGGGGTGGAAGGCCGCGCCGTGGCCACCATGCTCGACAAGATCCAGAGCGGATGCGGGCCCGTCATCGAAGACCCCGAGAGCGGATGGCTGTACTAGCTCGCCCCTCCTGGCTCATCCCGCACATGGGACCCACACACCCACGGCGCCTGCACCGGCGCCAGCCCAGTTCCGACCTGAACCCGCCCCGCCACACGGCTCTCGCAGTCCACCTCACCACCCACACCGTGCAGACCCCGCCAAGATCACGCCAGGCGCGGGGGTCGGCTCCCGTGCCCGAGAGCGGAGTCCGAAGCGAGGCGCATCTTACGGAGTTGCAGGCGTCCGCCGCCTGCGGTGAGGGCACGGTCATCACCCGGCACGGCCGACTGCTCACGGTGCTGCTGCCGGTCGAGGCCCCCCGAAGTGTCGGAGGCCTTGTGGCGCGTGGCCGGGTCGTCGGGCTACTCCGCTGTTCACGCGCGATGGGGCGCGACCATGGCCCCTACGGATGCGCGCTGCCGGGCTGGCCGCGCTGCGTCGCGGCCAGCCCGGCAGCACCGACCGTACGCGACGCGGATCACTGCAGCGTAAGCGGTGGGTGAGAGATGAGAATTTGAGTGTCTGCACTCTCGTGGGGCCTCGGGAGTCGACGAGGGGTATGGGGATTCTTGAGCGGCCACGACACACAGCCGGGCCGAGGCGCTCACCGCAGGAGGAGGACCGCAGGCCCTGCGATAGAACCTGTGCCTGCACCCGACCGACGTAGATGGCGCGGTCACGGCGCGACATTTCATTCGCCGTGGCCGGAAAATTGGAGGACGGGCGTCCGGTGCCGCGTGTCCCCGAACCGGCATCGGAGGCCCGCACACCAGAGGACAGACACTTTCAGCGGGTCTCTCCTGCCGGCCGCGACCGCCTGCGCGGACCACCTCGACAAGGGGCGAGGTCCGGCGCCTGGGCCGAGGCCAATGCCGAGCGTGCACTGATCGCGAGGGCAGCGGGATAGAGCACAGCGTGTCCGAACCGGGCGCGGGCCCGATCGACGACGGCTTCGATCGCCAGCGGCTTCTCGTCGCGGCTGTCGAGGGTGAGCTGCCGGGTGGCGTGAACAGCGGGCTTGAGAGCGTCAGCCCGGAGGGCGATGCTGCGGACACGGGCCCGCTGCAGACCGAGCGACTCGTACAGACCGTATGCGGCCCGGGCCAGAGCCACCGTGTGCTGGGTCGCCTCGGGCAGGGTGCGACTGCGACGGGAGCTGGACTGGTCCGCGTAGCGGAGGGTGCAGGTCAAGCCCTGAGCGATTTGCTCGGAGTCGCGGAGCCGTGCGCCAAGGTCGTCGGCCAGGGCGAGCAGGGCCCTCCGGTGCTCGGCAGGGTCGAGTTCGTCCTGCGCGAAGCGGTGCTCGGCGCTGATGCTCGCTGGCGCCGGGTTTGGATCCACCACTGCGGTGTCGTGGCCGTGGGCACGTTCGTGGAGGGTGCGGCCGGCGCGGGCTCCGAGCAGGCGTTGCAGCGTGGCTTGGGGGACGTCGGCGACGTTGCCGACGGTGTGCAGGCCGTACTGGGCAAGCGTGACGGCTGTTTTCGGTCCGACGCCTGGCAGTTCCCGCACGGGTCGGGGCCGCAAGAACGCGTCGATCGCCTCGGGGGTGTCTTCGACGACCGTTCGCTGCCCGCTCGGGGTGAGGGCGCAGGCCATGGCGGCAATCATCGGATTCCCTGCCACGGCGGCGGAGGTGCGCAGCCCGTAGTGGGCGAGCAGTCTCAACTGGAGGATCTCGGTGATGCCGCGGGCGTCGCGTTGCCACCACCGGCGGGCGCCCGTGAGGTCGAGAACGGTGCTGTCCGGTTCGATGATCTGAACGCGCGGCGTGAAGTCCTCGAGGAGGTGTCGCACCCGTTCCATCAGGTCGGCGTCGGGACTGGGCGGCAGGTCGAAACGGACGTGGAGGATGCTCCGTCCCATGGAGCTCACCCTCGCTTCCCTGGCTGCGGTGGCCGAGCCGACGTAGGTCTGCCGAGCGGGTGCCGGCGGGCTGGATAGTGGAGATCCGACGGGTTCTCCGGCTGCCCTCACTCCGCCAACACCGCTGTTGAGGCTGGTCAAGGGGTCTCAAGGAACTTCCACTCGATGGTGTGAGGTTCTGACGATTGCTGGCAGATTCCTGGAGATCGGCCCGTAATTTGCATGCTCGTGACGGATTCCGGAACTCGTCGCTTCTCCGTCATCGTGGGCGGCAGCAGTGGCGATCAGAGGGAACGGCCGGACGAGCATGGGCAGGAACCCGGCCTCGCCGACGTGCGCACGCTGCAGAGCGCTGCAGCGGAGTCTTCGAGTCCAGCTGACGAGCGTGCGCTCTTTCAGGACACGGTTGCGGAGTATCTGTGGGCTCGCGATGTTGCTGGTCTGGCGCCGTCGACCTTGGAGTCCCTGGTCAAGCCGGTCCTGCAGCTCTGCGCCTTCTACGACACCGTGCCGTGGCGCCTGTCGCCCCGGGACGTCGACCGGTACTTCGCCGGGCCGGGCAAGGCGCCGAAGCACTCCACGACAAGGTCGAAGATCACCAGAGTCGACGGCTTCTTCGCCTTCCTTGAGCAGCGGTATGCAGGCGAGATCCTTCGTCGCTTCGGCACTGCGGTCGAATCGCCCATCGACGCCTTCAACCGGCCACGCCACCGCGGAGACTTCGGCCTGCGTATCCCTCCCTCGGCCCGGGCAACCAAGGAGTTCTTCGCCTCCTGGCGGGAGTCCCTTCCCTCTGCCCGGAAGTACCCGGTGGCCGCCCGCAACTACGTGATGGGCAAGCTCACCTACATCTCGGGCGTGCGTGCCGCGGAGCTGTGCAGCGTCCGGATCGGAGACATCCACTGGGAGAACGGCCGGTGGGGCCGCTTCCTCGTGCGTGGCAAGGGCTCGAAAGGCTCCGGCCCTCGTGAGCGAGAAGCGTTTCTCTTCCGGGAGGGTCGTGACCTGCTGTGGTGGTACATCGAAGACGTTCGTGGCGAGTTCTGCGACGACCCCAGCGACCCGCACGCGCCCCTCTTCCCATCGGAGCGTGTGCCCAGCGCGATCGCCGCGCTGAACCTGCCCGTGGCGCCGTTCCTCGTACCAGACACCTTCCGCAAGGTGCTCAAGGAAGCATCCAGGCAGCACCTCAATGACGCGATCACGGAGCTCCACCCGCATCTGCTCCGTCACGCCTGCGCAACCCACAACTACGAGGGAGGTATGCCGCTTTGGGACGTACAGGTTCTGTTGGGGCATACCTGGGCGTCCACCACGGTCGGCTACCTCGCCACAGCGAAGGGCGACCCGGAGCGGCAAAGTCTGGAGTCTTCCCGGCGAGCAGTTCGCCGGTTGAGTTGGGAGTCGTGAACCGATGAAATGGAACCTGCGCTGGGCCGCTGCTCGCCGCGATATCTGGCGGCCCACCCAACTGCTCGCCGCCTTCCAAGAGGTCGGCTTCAACCCATCGCTGAGCAAGACCGCAGCTCTATGGTCGAGTAAACCGATCACAATCCGGCTCGACGATCTGGACATGATCTGCACGGCCTTGGAATGCACGGTCGCAGACTTGATGGAGGCCGAGCCGGTCGCCGTCGTGCAACGGCCCGAGACCGAGCAGCGCGCCGTCGGCGAAAACGGGAGCACGGAGCGGGTCCGTCCGCTCCCGAAGCCAGGCAGCGGGGGCCGACGTCGCTCGCTGCCGCCCAACTGAAGGACGGATATATGCCCCGCCAGAACCGGGCCGACGGAAGCTGCGCTCATTGCCTGGCCTGGGCGAACGACCGACTTACCCTCTGCTATGGCTGCCGAGGGTGGCGGCAGTTGCACCCCGATGTGTCGGAGTGTGAACGTTGCCGGCGTCGCCGTCCGTTGAAGCAGGGCAAGTGCCGTTTCTGCACGCTGCTGCTGCGAGAAACAGAGGTCGACGTCAGCGGCATCGCCCTTGATGGCGGCGACCAGCTCTGGTTCGGCCGTGAGCTCGCCTTGCGCAAGAGCGACCGATACCTGAGCGGGACCGGCGCCCAGGGCCGCTTCAAGGCCAAGGAACGGCGAGGCCGAGCCGCGTCCCGCGCCAAACGGCCCACGTCGCCGCACCTCGTCGACCCTGCGCAGCTGGAACTGTTCCCCACGCCGCCACGGGACTGGGATCGATTGAATCTCCAGGACGAATTCGCGCTCACCCCAACGGCCAATGTGTTGCTCAGAGACTTCTCCGACTACCTGCGAGATCAGGGAGTCGACCCCCGTTTCGGCGGGGCGGCGAGCCTGCGCACGCTGCGTGTCCTGACCGCGCAACTCGGAGCTGAGGCGCCCATCCGCGAAGTGGACGTGAAGGCCATCGCAACCCTTGGAGGCCACTACCAAGGACGACGCGTGGTCTGCTTCCTTCGCCAGCGAGGCATCCTGAAGCCCGAGCCGATGCGTGATGCGGAACTGATCCGGGCCCGGAGAGTGGCCGCCTCCCTCCCTGCCCCGTTCGCCGGAGCCGTAGACCTCTGGATCGATGTGCTCCTGGGCCAGGGCAGTCGGTCGAGCCCCGCTCTTGCCTCCGGAACGATCTACAGCTATGTCCAGAACGCGCACCCGACCCTGAAGTCTTGGGCGGACTCCGGGATCACCGACTTGAGAGAGATCACCAAGAAGGACGTCGAAGCCGCAATCATGGGCCTGCCGTCCGCTCGTCGCCACTCCGTGCACCCGCCTTTGCGGTCGCTGTTCCGGGCACTGCGACGTGAACGGAAGATCTTCCGAGATCCCGCGCGCAGCGTCTCGCTGCCTGTGGCGGTGAAGCTCCCGACCCCGCTTCCCTCTGATCGTGTGAGGGGAATTTTGGGCAAGGTCGAGGACGCCAGAAGTCAGTTCATCGTCGCCCTGGTCGCTGTTCACGCCCTTGTCCACGACGATCTGCCGGCACTGCTGCTCGACGACCTTGACCGCTCCCGCGGTCAGCTGCGCGTCCGCCGCCGCGGGCGGCTGGACCACGTCATCTACCTCGATGAGCTCACCTCCGAGCTGGCGACATCCTGGTTGCGAGAGCGATACCGACGCTGGCCTCGAACGGGTAACCCTCACCTGCTGGTGAGCAGGGTCTCTGCAGCAGATGAGGCCGGACCGAGAATGAGCACCGAAGTGACGAAGACCGTCTTCGAGCGGGTGGGCATCAGCGCTCGCAAGCTGCGTGGAGACCGCATCTACGACGAGGCCCGACACACCGCGGATCCTGTCCACCTGATGCGATTGTTCGGTCTGGGCACGACAACCGCGATGAAGTACATCACCGCAGCCCACCCGGACAAGCGTCCTGACCCAATCCGAGCCTAATACTCCAGCCGTAGATCGTGATCTTCGTAGCCGGGCCGCTGTGGTGGCTCTGAGGCGCCGGCCAAGCCGACGCTGTAGTCGGTTGACCGGCTATCTTGCCGGGCATGCAGGCAGTGAACTGGGATGAGGTGCGGGATCGGACCGTTGCTCTGTACGCGCGGCCTGGCATGGGCCTCGGCAGACAAGGTCTCCCGGAAGTCCTGAGCGAGACGCAGGTGCGCCAGGCAGAGGAACAGTTCGGCGTGGAGTTCCCCGAGGACTACCGCCAGTACCTGCTGCGTGTCAGCGCGGGCGGCCGGGTGCGGAAGCTGCAGTTCAACGGCTCGCGCTGGGATTGGGACGGCGCCCGGCATGAGGAGCACGACAAGCTTCATGTCCCCTTTCCCGACCATGACAGCGCGCTGGCGGAGAGCGAGGACGCGTGGGACAGTCAACCGAAGAGGGAGGACTACATCTCTGATGCGGCCTACCAAACTGCTCACGACGCTTGGCAGGAGACCGCGGACGCGATCGAAGCCGCTCGGGTCACCGGGGCCGTCTTTCTCAACGACGACGGCTGCGGCTTCTACACGCTTCTCGTGGTCAGCGGGCCCATGCGAGGGACCATGTGGTTCGACGGGCGCGCGACGTGCGATCGCCTGAACCCGCTGCTCAACGATGAACGGCAAGCTGCGACATTCGCGGAGTGGTACCTGGACTGGCTCACCCACGAGGAGTCGCTGACGACGCCCGAACAGCGGCGTGCCGCTTTCCAGAGCTGGCACGCGGGCGTAGGCAGGCCCATCTGGTTTCGCTGGTTCGGCTCGTAGAGTCCAAGACTCATGGTGGCAGGCACCACCATCCCACCGGTGGAGGCTGGCGACGGGCACGGGAACGGCCACCGCTGATCATCGGTGTGTGAAGACTAACGATCTCGCGGTGGCCGCGGGTAGCAGCGTAGACCCTGCCCGCTGGCAGGAGGCATTCGAGGGCCTCATGAGCCGGGTCGCGTGTCGGTTCGCCCGTGTTGAACCCCGCCGTCGCGTCCGGCAGTTGGTGCTCGGTCTACTGTCGGACCTCCCGCGGAAGAACTGCTGGACGATCGCCGAGTGGGCCGGGGACACCACCCCGGACGGCATGCAGCACCTGCTGGGCCGGGCCAAGTGGGACGCCGACGCCGTCCGTGGCGACGTATGCGGCTACGTGGTGGAGCACCTGCACGACGACCGGGCCGTGCTGGTGGTCGACGAGACCGGCGACGTGAAGAAGGGCACGCACACGGTCGGCGTCCAGCGCCAGTACACCGGCACCGCCGGCAGGATTGAGAACGCCCAGGTCGCCGTCTACCTGGCCTACGCGGGAGAGCGAGGACACGCGGCGGTAGACCGGGAACTCTACGTTCCCCGCTCGTGGACCACCGACCCGGACCGTTGCCGGGCCGCGGGCCTGCCCGAGGAGATCTCCTTCGCCACCAAGCCGGAACTGGCCGCCCGGATGGTCACCCGGTTCCTGGACGCTGGCCACCGGGCCGCATGGGTCGCGGGCGACGAGGTCTACGGAGGCAACACCAAGCTGCGGACCGCGCTGGAGGAACGCGGCATCGGCTACGTCCTCGCGGTGGCCTGCTCGCACGAAGTCACCACCAAAGCCGGGAAGTTCCGCGTGGACACCCTGGCCAAGAAGGTGCCAAAGCGGGCCTGGCATAAGCTGTCCGCCGGGACCGGAGCGAAGGGCCACCGCTACTACGACTGGGCCGTCATCGACCTCACCGACCCTCGGCCCGGGAGCCGACAGCTGCTGATCCGCCGCAACCGCGGCACCGGAGAACTTGCCTACTACCGCTGCTACTCGCCCGCGCCAGTCCCGCTGACCGAGCTGGTGCGGGTGGCTGGATCAAGATGGCGAGTGGAGGAGTTCTTCCAGTCCGGAAAGGGCCTGGCCGCACTGGACGAGCACCAGGTCCGCCGCCACACGTCCTGGTCCCGCTGGGTCACCCTGGCCATGCTTGCGTATGCCTTCCTGGCCGTCGTCCGCGCAGATGAACACGCCCGTCACCTCGGTCCGGACGAACTAATCCCACTCACCTGCAACGAGATCCAGCGACTGTTCACCGCACTCGTTGTCCAACCCGTCCCCGACACCGTCCACCAGCTCCGCTGGTCCACCTGGCGACGCTGCCACCAGGCCCGATCCCGCGCCAGCCACTACCGACGGCAAGCAGCGCAGACATAAAGATCACGATCTACGGCTGGAGTACTAAACGGCTGCGGGCTGGCCTGTGCACGTGGAAGAGCACTGTTTCGACAGCGCTCGGGAGTCATCTTGGCCGTCGGTGCCGAGCCGCTGTGCAGGACTCCGGGTTCTGGCTGACCCTTCATGGCGGACTCACCGCAAGTGATCATCGTCTGCGTCGAGGGCATCGAGAATCTGCTGGAGTTCCTGGCGCCATTGGTCGGCGTCGGCACTGTCCACCCACCCAGTAATCAACTCGGATCCCTCTTGGAGGACACGGTGCAGTGCTTTGCGGGCCATTGCGCGAATCGATGCGGGTAGTTCAGGCAGTGGCTCTCCTGGCCCGTCTTCTGGATCGATCACGATCTGGCTGTTCGCGATCGTGCTCGCGACGAGCGCCGCAGCGGCGACTGCCTCGACACCGTCCCCGCCGTCCACCCGTGTGCCAGCGTTCGCAACTCGCTGGAATGCCTGCTCGAGCACGTTGATGACCTGCTGGGGAGCAAGACCCTCGAGTCCATCAACAAAGTCGGCGGCGAGGTCGCTGTCGAACGGGCCGGTTCCCCACGTTCCCATGCACTACTCCTGGTATCGCTGATCTCGGACGAACGCAGCATTCCACCAGCCACTGACATTGGGCATGGCACGAGAGCCAGAACCCGCAGTCATGAGGAACGGACTTCACCACCCGTGGACAAGACCAGCGGGCTGCGGACTGCCCGGTGGACCCCGAGCCTTGCTCGTTGCCCTATATGTCGCCGATGGGCTGCCCGGCCATCCGCCTTGCGCGAGAAGCGGTCGGTCCGGAGCGCGACTGATCGCGTCGCAATTTTGGCCGGGCCGGTCACTGCTATGGTCCGCCGCATGACGAGCGACAACGCCATCCTGGACTCGATCCGGAAAGACTCGGAGCTCGCAGAGCTGCTGTGGAACGTGTGCGAGTTCGATCTATCTCGTGGCGATCATGGCGAGCCCGTTCGGCTCTCGTCTGGGCTGGCTTTGGAAGGTGTCGCGGGCGACTTCACCGGCGGGACCTTCTTCCTCTGCGGTGATCCTCAAAGGACTCGGCCGGTGCTCTATGCCAGTTCCGAGGGTCAGGCCGGCCTGATCGGTCAAAGCCTGGCCGAAGCCCTGGAGATCATGGTTGGGCTGCCCTCCTGGTGGGACTGTCTGAAGTTCTCTGGGGGTGGCGACCAGGCGGTCATGCGAACAGCCGCCGAGCACCTGGGCCAGGACGAACTCGGCGACGAGCCCGAACTGGGCGCTCAGCGAGCGCATCTGGCGACAGCCCTGGGCATGGAACTGCGACCTGTCCCGATCTTGCTTGTCCGCCTGCACGATGCGGTCTCGGCCACCACGCCTGACTTCGTGCTCACCGTCGAAACGGGTGAGACGTACGAATCTCTATTCGGCCCCTGGCTGCCGAGTCGCAACCGTCTCTGGCGATGACACCAGGACAGGCACCGGGCTAGGGAGCCGCCGGGCCGCGTGGCGGCCCGGCTGAGATCCTGATGCCGGATCACGTCTGCCCACTGGTTCGGGCCCCGATCTGGTCGAACGAGGGGACTCCGAGGAACACCGGCGATGACCTGCGCTCTTGTCGCGAGTCGAGTTGGGTGATCTTCTCTTCGGCCGCAACCAGGCTGACGCGGAGGCCTTCGGCTTCGCCGAGCCAGCCCTCGCGTTCGGCCTCGGCGATGCGGTCTTGGAGGTTGTCGCGGATCTCGACCAGCCGGGGCCGCTCGGCCGGGTTGACGATCAGGACGGGGCAGCGGACGCAGGCTTCTCTGAACTAGCCATCGCTACTCGGTGCCCCTGGGTAAACCGCTGGCAGCTGCGTCCTCGCCCGGCAAAGATGCACTCATGCGCTATGCCAACACCGACCCGGAGCTTATGGACCTGGTCCGACGATTCGTCACGCCCGGCCGGCGGTACCTTCGGCTGGGTGGAAGCTCACTGCGGTTGAGCGGGCCTGAGCGCGACCTGTTCGTGAGGGAGCTGGTCCAGGCTGCCGTGGAGATCACTCCCACTGAACTCGGCATCCTTTTCGAGGGCGGATGGCGAGAGCGCAGGACTGCCTCCTGGCTGGTTGCCGTGGCTGGCAGGACCGAGTTCCGCAGCCGCATCGGCGAACTCCTGCTGGCCAGCGGAGGTCCCTACCGGGGGTCTCTCTGCATCGCTCTTGCCACCTTCGGTACCAGCGCGGACGCCGATCTGGTCTGCAGATACCTTGATCGCTACTTGCCTCAACCCGACCTTCGCTGGGACCAGACCGGGGTTCTCAGCACGCTGCTTCACCTCGATGCCGTCCTTGGGACTGAGCGAGCAGCTCCATACCTTGCCGCCGGTGGCTTGTGGCAGCAGTGGGCCGATGCCACGCCGAATACGGTGCGGGATCCGCAGGAGTACCGGCAGGTCGTTGAGCAGCTCTGTTCCTTCGCCAGCGAGTGCGCTGAACTCTTTGCCGGAATGGAAATCGGGCGCTGATCCTTCCGGCCTGACCGCTGGACGCCGACTGCTTCGGACCTCTCGGTAGAGTCTGGGCAATGACAGAAAACCAGGGCCGCTGGCCAAAGTTCGACCAGGATGGTGGCATCGAGGACGTGACACTCCTCATCCTGGAATGGCTGGGTGAGCAGGGCGTAAACGCCATGATCAGGGTGGACGCCGAGAGGGTGGCCGACAACGCGCCGGCGTGGACGTTCGCCGCCAGTGGGGGTCCCCTGGAGCACGGCATGCGTGCTGACGGGAGGACTGTGCAGCAATGCATGTCCACAGCCCTGTCCCAGCTGCGTGAGGCTGGGCTGTCGGTTCCGTTTTGATCTTCGCCTTCGCTCGCCTCTGGCTTCGATCATGACGTTGGTCTCGGCGTCCCAGCGGTTCCTCCGGACCAGCTGAAGCCCGGCATTCCGAGCTGGACCGCAGCCGACTGTCTCTCGGCCAGTGCGTCGACCTGGGCGAGCTTGTCTTCGGCGCCGGCCAAGCTGACCCGGAGTCCTTCGACCTCGCCGAGCCAGCCCTCGTGTTCGGCTTCGGCGATGCGGGCGACGAGGTTGTCGCGGATCTCTTCCAACCGGCCGCGCTGGGCCGGGTCCGGCCGGAGGAGCGAGCAACGAATACAAGCGTGTTCATGAACACAAGGGCTTGAAAAGGCACGAGCGCAGGTGCCGATGGAGACCTTGCGCTTCTCGAAGTGCGCGAGGAAGGCGTCCCATTCCTCCTCGGTGGGGGTCCGATACTCATCGCTGGGCCGGATAGCCCTGCGGCGGGCGATGAAGGCGCGATGGGCCTCGATGGTCTCGGCCGGGTAGATCGCCTTACGGATGCTGAACCCATCGCAGACACCCCCTCATCCACCCCGAGGGCCAGCGGGTTCCCGCTGAGCCCCCTCCAGGAATCCGGGAACCCGTCCACTTCGGTCAGCGAATGCGTGAAGGCGCGCCCCGGCGGTGCCGTCCGTCAGCGTGCGCGCTGGTGCGGTCGGCTGCGCCGGGGTCGGAGCGGGTGCAGCCTGGCCGAGCAGGTCGAGTGCCGCTTGCGGGCCGTGATCGCGGCGTGCGGCGGCAACCGCTTCCAGGTCCCAGGCGGCCTCGCCGACGACCGTGCGACGCGTGCCGCGCCGCTCGACAACGCCGCGAACCAACAAGAGCCCAGAGTGGAAAATCGTATGAGCGTACGCATCGTGGCTGGACTCGAAGAATGCCAGGTCCACCAGTCCCGAGCCGTCCTCAAGTGTGACGAAGATAATTCGCTTTCCGGACGGGATGGGTGGAGTTTGGGTGGAGGCGCGCACGCCGGCGACGAGGACGCGCTGCCCAGGGTGGAGTTGCTGCAGGTGGGCGGCGTCGGTGGCGCCGAGCTCGCGCAGGAGGCGGTGATGGTGCTCCATGAGGTGTGTCGTCACGTCTACGGACAGGACGTTGAGCTCGGCGGTCAACTGCTCGCGTCCGGTCATCTCCGGCAGCCCACTTGCCTCCGCGGTGACCATCTCGTCGCCGAGCGGCAGTTGGCCGTCGGTAGCGTTCCGGTTTCGGGAGTGCTGGTGCAGTTCGGTGGCCTGCAGCAGCAGATCCCGTCGAGTCTGCGTGCCCTGCAGTTCCCCGAGCGCGCCGATCTGGATGAGTCGTTGGGCGGTCGGCAGCGACGGCCGTGCTCGCCGCCACAAGTCCTGCAGCGAGTGGTACGGCTGCCCGGCCTCGATCCGAGCCGACTCGGCATCGGTGATCCCACGCACCATGGACAGGGCGAGCCGCACCCCCCCCAACCGCGGTCGGTGGGCTCCACGCGGTGCGCGACGTGGGAGTGATTGACGTCGACGGGGAGAACAGGGACACCGAGCCGGCGAGCGTCCGAGACGATCACGCGCGAATTCCACATTCCGGGGTCGTGCTCGAGCTGGCCGGCGTAGAAAGCTGCCGGGTAGTGGGCCTTCAGCCAGGCGGACTGGACGGCGGGCACGGCGAAGGCGACAGCGTGCGCACGGCAGAACCCGTACGCGCCGAATTCCTTGATCGTGTTCCAGATTTCCGAGATGACAGCCGGGTCGTAGCCGCGCTTGCTTGAGGTACGCCGGAACCAGTCCTCGACCTTCAAGAGGCGGTCGGCGTCGGCGAGAGCACGGCGGGCAACGTCACCCGCGGCCCGATCGCAACCCGTCATTTTTGCGAAGATTGCGATGATTTGCTCATGCCAGATGACGACCCCGTAGGTGTCGTTGAGGATCGGTTCGAGGTCAGGGTGCGCGTAGCGGGGCGGCTCGCCGTGGCGTGCGGCAATGAACCGGGCCGGCATACCCCCCGCAACCGGGCCGGGCCTGAACAGACTGATGTCGGCGATCACATCGTTCATGTGACGGGGCTGCAGTCTGGAAATGAGGCTCTCCGGGCATGAGTGTGGGCTGGTGGGTGGGATCTCGGGGTCAATGTATTGATCGGGTTGGATCGTTCCGCCTGGGGTGGTGAAACGTAGGACGCGCACGGGGCGGACCGTAGATTCGGAGGCTGTCGAAGGCCGTACCGAAGCTACAGGAGTCCACGCACCGTGCGCGTCACCACCGCATTCAACCGCCTCCTGGAGCTTCCTGGCGTGAGCGTCACCGACGTGTCGTTCGGCGAGGACCGGGTGATCGTGGACGTGGCGCTGACCCGCCGGTGTCTGGCCTGCCCGGAGACCGGCTGCGGTTTCACCACCCGCACGCGTTACGACACCAGGCCGGTGTCCTCCTGCTGGAGGCACCTGGACCTGGGCCGCTGGGGCCTGGTCGTCCGGGCCGGCCTGCGCCGCCTGCGCTGCCCCGAGCACGGCGTCAAGATCGAAGCCGTGCCCTTCGCCCGGCACCACTGCGGCTTCACCCGCGACTTCGAGGATGTCATCGCCTACCTGGCCACCCGCACCGACAAGACCACCATCACCCGCCTGCAGCGCATCGACTGGCACACCGTGGGCCGCATCTGCGCCCGCGTCGTCGCCGACGGCCTCGACGAGGACAGACTCGACCACCTGGTCACCATCGGGGTGGACGAGGTCAGCTGGAAGAAGCACCACAACTACCTGACCCTGGTCACCGACCACACCGGCAAGAAGATCGTCTGGGGATCCGAGGGCAAGGACAGCGAGACCCTGGACGAGTTCTTCGATGAACTCGGCCCCGAGCGCGCTGCAGAACTGGCCGCGGTCAGCATGGACATGGGGCCGGCCTTCGCCAAGAGCGTTGGCGAAGAAGGCCACGCCCCGCAGGCCGTGATCTGCATCGACCCGTTCCACGCGGTCAAGCTCGTCGGTGACGCCCTGGACGCCGTGCGCCGCGAGGCATGGAACGAGCTGCGCCAACTCGGCGATCAGGCTGCGGCAAAGAAGTTCAAGGGCGCCCGCTGGAGCCTGCTGAAGAACCCGGAGAACCTCACCGACGAGCAGGCCACGACCCTGCGCAAGCTCAAACGCAAGGGCGGCGGAGTCTGGCGAGCCTACCGGCTCAAGGAATCCTTCCGCGCGATCTTCGCCGGGGACCTGGACGCCGGCGAGGCAGGCGAGTTGATCGACCGCTGGATCTCGCAGGCCCAACGCTCCCAACTGCCCGCGTTCATCAAGGCAGCCAAGACCATCCGCAAGTTCCGCGACGGGATCCTGGCCTCCATCCGCCTGAAGATCAACAATGGTCGGGCCGAAGGCCTCAACAACCACGTCAGGCTACTGATCCGCCGCGCCTACGGCTTCCACACCGCCACAGCCGCCCTCGCCCTCGTCATGCTCACCTGCGGACCCATCACCCTTGTCCTACCCCACGAACGACCCCGAACCCGGACCGGCTGACCCACATCCATGCCCGGAGAGCCGGAAATGAGATCCTGCAGACCAGGCGACTCGATCTGAAAGCATCCCAGAACCAGGCCGCGCCGGATGAGTTCAAAGGTGTCGGGGTCGGCAAGGTCGACGTGGTCTGGGCTGTCGAGGTCCAACTGGCGGCCGGTGACGCGCCGGATCTCCGCGACAGCGTGCGCCATCGCTGATTGGGAACGGACGCCGAGGACGTCCAGCTTCAGGAGACCGAAGCCTGAGAGCTCGACGTCCTCCTTGTCCGCCTGGACCATCGGATAGCCGGCCGGAGTCGGTTGCACTGGAACCCGGTCCAGCAGGCTCGCATCAGAAAGAATTACGCCGCAGGGGTGCATGGCGTAGCCGCGCGGCAGCGCGTCCAGGCCTTCGGCGAGCTCCCACAGCGGCCCGAAGTCCTGTCTCTGCCCTGCGAGTTTCTGCAGCTCGGGCAGTTCAGAGAGCGCCGCGCGGATGTCCCGGGCGCGGATGTGCGGAAAGCTTTTGGCGACCTCGCCGACGACCTGGGGCGGCAGCCCGAGGGCGAGGCCGGCATCACGCAGGGCGTGCCGGGCCCGGTAGGTCTCGGGCATCCCCGTGACCGCGACCCGCTCCCGCCCGAACCGGTCGATGATCTTGTCGTAGACCTCCAGGCGCCGCGCGGACTCCACATCCAGGTCGACATCCGGCAAAGACGTCCGGCGCTCGGACAAGAACCTCTCAAAAAGGAGCCGGTGCGAGAGGGGGTTGGCGTTGGCTACGAACAATGAGTGATTGACCATGGAGCCGACGCCCGAGCCGCGCGCGGCGCCCCGGATGCCCAACGCCCGCGTGTCGGCCACGACTTGGGCCACAGCCAAAAAGTACGACTCGAACCCCAAGCGGCCGATGACGTCGAGCTCGTACTCGAGCTGCCGGACGGCGCGGTCGTCCCTGTCCAGGCCACGGGCGATCATCCCGGCATCGCATCGCTGCCGAAGGAGACGCATCGCCGAACCGTGCTCCGGCCCCGCACCCACCACCGACGCCTCGGGGAAGTGCGGCCGCCCCAGCTTGAGATCGGCGGGGGAGAGGACGCAGGACTGGCTGGTCGCCTCGGTCTCGGCCAGTAGCCGCGCGGCCCGCGCGCGGTCCTCGCCGACGGCCTGCGCGATCCGTTCGGCGACATCGGCCATCGCGGCCGGGCCCTTCAGCCAGCGTTCACCGTCATCCACTGACCGGCGGTCGATCGGACGGAGCAGGCGCGCTGCGTCGAGCACGTCAGCAATTCGGTGCTGCTCGGGGTCGGCATAGCGGACGCTGTTGGTCAGCACCACCGGCACACCAAGCTGGTCGGCCGCGCCCACGGTGCGTGCGGCGAGCCGCAGCGACCCCGGACCAGTGCCCTGCCGACCCAGATACACGCTTTCCAGCCGGAGCCGCGACCCCACCAGCTCCCGCCACGGCGTAAGCAGCCGCTCCGCGACGTCCGGGCGCCCAGCGGACAAGGCCCGCACCGGCTCGGACATCGGACCGAGCAGCACCACCAGGTCACTGTCGGCGTACTGACGCAGCACCGGCCAAGACACAACCGGCAGTGAACCGTCGGCCTCGGCGTAGGCAGCGGACACCAGACGGCACAGCCGCGCCCAGCCGGCCGCATTCTGAGCGAGCAACGTGACCCGCACTGGCGGCTCCACCACGTGCGCACCGCCGCGGACCGGCGTGCGAGGCCGGGCAGCGGGCCGGGCCGGCGGCGTGAGCGGGGCGACGGCGACATCGACACCGAAGATCGGGCGGATCCCGGCAGCGGTAGCGGCATGGGTGAAGCGGACCATGCCCGCGACGGTGTCCCGGTCGGTCAGGGCGAGTGTCTTCATCCCGCGCTCGGCCGCCCGTTGCACCAGGACGTCGGGCAGGGAGGCGCCGTATCTCGCGGCGTAGCCGGAGGCGACATGCAGATGAGTAAATCCACGGTCCTGTACCTCCGGTCTCTCGCGCGCCCCTCCCCTGTCGTGGGTCTCCAGTACCTCTCAAAAACACGAGTCGCGCAAGTGTTCGAAAGAGTGAATCACGGCTCCTCACGTTGCCGCGTGGCTCGAACACCGGCCGCACGGCCCCACGCGGGCACCATGACTGACCTGACTCTATGAGGGCCGGGCCCCCTTCCCTGCACAGCCCGGTGGATTCTGGTTCCGGGTCCCATACGTGCTCGGGAAGGAGGCCCTCAATGTCGGTCTACGTCGGCATCGACGTGCACCGCAAGCGCTCACAGATCGCGGTCGTTGATCACGATGGCGCGGTGCAGGTGAATCGGAACGTGCCCAACGGGGTCGAGACGGTGCTCTCGGTGATCGGGGATCTTCCGATCGGAGCCCCGGTGGCCTTCGAGGCCGCTTACGGCTGGGGCTGGCTGGTGGAACTGCTGGAGGACTACGGCTTCGAGCCGCACCTGGTGCACCCGCTGCGGTGCAAGGCCATCGCCTCCGCGCGGCTGAAGAACGACAAGGTCGACGCGGCGACCCTTGCCCAACTGCTCCGTGCGGATCTGCTGCCGGAGGCGTGGATCGCCCCGCTGGATGTGCGCCAGCAACGGGCTCTGCTGCGTCACCGCTGCCAGCTGGTGCGTCTGCGCACGCTGCTACGCAACCGTGTCCATGCCGTCCTGGCGGACTACGGCTGCGACCGGCCGGGCGGCTACTTCACCGCTCCGGGACGGGTCTGGCTCGACGGCTTGGACCTGCCGGACGCCTCGCACCGCGTGGTCGACGATCTTCTGGTCCTGATGGACGCGCTCAAAGAGCCGATCGACGCCCTGGACCAGCAGCTGGTCGCGCACGCCCGTGGTGATCCGCGGGTCAAATCCCTCACCCAGCTGCCGGGGGTGGGTACGCTCACCGCCCTGATCATCGTTGCCGAGATCGGTGACATCAGCCGTTTCCCCTCCGCCCGCAAGCTCACCGCGTGGGCGGGGCTCACCCCGACGGTCCGCGGCTCGGACATGACTGTCCGGCACGGCCACATCTCCAAACAAGGTTCGGACTGGCTACGGTGGATCTTGTGTGAAGCCGCCCAGACCGCCAAGCGGTCTCCGGAGTTCGCCGCCTCCTACCAGCGCCTCGCCCGGCGCCGGGGCAAGAAGATCGCCACCACCGCGATCGCCCGCCGCCTGTTGGCCCGCGCCTACCATCTGCTGCGCGCAGTCCAGGCCCCACCCGACCGGCAGAGGACTCGATGACACCAGCCGACGACAACCGCCAGGGGCGGTCGCAGACCCCGGGTGAGCTCGCATTTGCCCATCGAGCACGGGCTGTCGCCCGTGCTCGATGACCTGACTGAGCAGCCCGGATCCCCCGAACCACGGTCATGGCGCCGGCCCGCCCGGCCAGACGCCGAATGGGTGGATGTGAGCTCACTCCGCCAAGGCCATCAGCACATCGGGGACGTCAACGACCAAACCCCTGAACATTGGTGACGCTTCCTCGCTCCCGGTCCAGGGCCCTGCACGGCAGCCCTGCCAGACGAGCACGAGGAAGACCCACAAAGGAAAGCACCTCGGCGAACAACAAAAAGCCGCAGGTCGGGGGCACTTCTACGCTTGACAAGCCCGGCCCTCATGGGTGGTGAAATACGCCACATCCCAGATCCGGACCTGCCCATCGAGGGGATGAGCGGGAAAATCCAGCGCCGCAGCGCGCCGCAGCGCGCCGCAGCGCGCCGCAGCGCGCCGCAGCGCGTCGGACGACTGCCTGCCGCGCTGCGCCAGCCGGTAGTCGCCGCCGCGGCGCGCCGGGGCGTCGGAACGGCCTGCGCCTCGCACGTCGTAGCGGACGACGTGATGGTCCTCGGCGAGCGCGGCGCTGACGTCGTTGCTGAGCTTCACCCCGGTCATCCCTTTATGTGGACCCCGTCTTACCAGTGTCTTACCGTCAGATGTTTCGGGACCGCGTGGGGCGGTCACCGGCTGGGCCATCACGGGGGGCTGTACATGACGACGAGGATCAGTACGAGCGCGTCACCGCAGCGGGAGCGCTTCGGCTTCTGGATGGCAATGGTCGAGCAGATGGTGGCGCCCTTCGAGATCCACAGCGATCACACGGCCGACTTCGACACGACCATCCACGCCGTCGAGGCGAGACGGGTGCAGGTGACGCCCTTCGACCAAGCGGCCCTGGAGACCAGACCTGCCGCGAGACAGATCAGTCGGCCGGATCCAGAGGTCTATCAGCTAGCGCTGATCACGCGGGGGACAGCGTGGTTCGCGCAGGCAGACCGTGCGGCGGTGGTACCGGCCGGCTCCCTGGTACTGGTCGATCCCTCACGTCCGTACACCATCGCACTGCGGGCCGAGTCCGGCGATACGCAGGGCTTGACCGTGTCCATTCCCCGAGGACTTCTGCCCATATCCGAGGCCGCACTGCAGTCGCTTCTGGTGACTGCGCTGCCGGGGCGGTCGGGGATCGGCGCGCTCACCGCGGCCCATCTCCGCGCGCTACTGGCCCAAGCGGGCCAGTACAGCCCCCTGGACTCCGCCCGCCTTGCCACCGTCACCCTCGACCTGATCACCGCCCTCCTCGCTCATCGCCTGGACCCCCGGCACACCTCCGCACACACCGCCCGCCAACTCGGGCTGTTCGAACGCATCCTGGCCTTCATCCAGTACCGTCTCGCCGACCCTGATCTCACCCCCCGTCACATCGCCGCGACGCATCACATCTCCACCCGCACCCTGGAACGCCTCTTCCAGTCACACGGCACCACTCCCGCCGCATGGATCCGCACCCGCCGCCTCGACCGCTGCCGGCACGACCTCGCCGACCCCCTCCTGCACGAACGCCCCATCCACGCCACCGCCGCCCGCTGGGGCTTCCGCGACCCCGCCGCCTTCACCCGGGCCTTCCGCGCCGCCTACGGCGTCAGCCCCAGGGGCTTCCAGCTCCTCACCACGACGCGCTCCGAAACATGACGCGAACCGTCAACATCCTGTCGCGCCGGGACAATGCCCCTTACGTCACCCGCCCGGCAGGCTCGAACGCGGCACCGACCGCAAAGTCAATGCACAGCTTCCTATCTGGGGGGTACAGGCATGCGCATGCCCAAGCGCACGATCGGCGTCATCGCGTTCATGACCGCAGCTCTTCTGCAGGCCGGGTCACCCGCGAGCGCTGCCGCGACAGCCTCTGACTGCACGGTGGCGTTGTTCAACACCCAGTGCAAGACGGGCTCGGTAGCGGCCAACAGCACCGGGCACTGGGTCAAGGTCTACGTCGACCTCACGTTCTGGGACACCGTCAATTGGCGAGTGGTCGACGACGGCAACGGTCAGGTAGTCGGGAGTGGCACCATCTCGTCCTCGTGCGACGCGTTCTCAAGAAAGATCTACGGCCTCTACGGCAACTACCACCTCACCGTCTACAACGCCGAGCCGGTCACCTTCGGCCAGCTCGCCGGGGTGGACACCGCCTACTCCGGAGACTGTCACTGACCCATGCCGTGACCGGCCCGCACAGGTTCGCCCGTGCGGGCCGGTCAGATCCAGCAAATACCCCTGCGTTCCACAGTTGAGCTGTGTTCTCGAGGGTGTGGTAGGGCATCGGTGCAGGTCAGACGGTTGCGCCTAGCGCGAAAGGCTGAAAATGCCTAGTGGCACGATGTGGCCACCCCGCGTATGTGACCTGGTGAAATACGCCACATCCCAGATCCGGATCTGCCCATCGAGGGGATGAGCGGGAAAATCCAGCGCCGCAGCGCGCCGCACAGCGTCGGACGACTGCCTGCCGCGCTAACTCCTCTGGGGCCGAGGGCCCGTGTCCTCGTCGGCAGGGGTCGGGCGGCGGTCACGGGCTGGACGTGGTGAGGACGGCGGGCGTAGTCGGGTCGGTCGGTGAAGCCGAAGGGATCCGTCACGACCGGGGCCAGAAGGGTGGTGCCGGAGGGGGCGGCGATGGTGACGGTCAACTGAAGGGCGCTCGGAGCTCAGCCGCGGCTTGGGCAACTGACCGGCCGCTTCAAGGCAACCGGGCATCCCGCCTGGGGGCCTTCACCGTGTTCGCGATACGCTCCGGAGGCTCCCGCACGGCCCCGGAACGCGCGGAGTCGGGACCCAACGACAACCGAAGACAAGGCACATGCACGTGAACATGCGCACCCAGTGGCCGGTCCTTTCCGTCGCGACGGGGCTGGCCGCCGGCCTGCTCACCGGATGCGGTTTTTCCACGAACGACTCCGGGGGCACCGGCTCCTCCATCGTGATGGGGATGTCCGACGACGTCCTGGCCACCGACCCCGCCTCCGGCTACGACCCGGGATCCTGGCTGCTGTTCAACAACGTCTTCCAGTCCCTGCTGAGCTTTCCCAAGGGCGGCACGGAACCCGAGCCGGAGGCCGCCAAAGAGTGCTCGTTCACGGGCACGGCGACCAGGGTCTACTCATGCACCCTCAAGGACGGACTGACGTTCAGCAACGGTCACCCGCTCACCTCGAAGGACGTCAAGTTCTCCTTCGACCGGATGCTGAAGATCAACGACTCCGCCGGACCCGCGATCATGTTTCCCATGCTCGACTCGGTGGAGACACCGGACCCCAAGACCGTTGTCTTCAAACTGAAGTACGCCGACGCCACCTTCCCCAGCAAGATAGCCTCCGGCGCCGGCTCAATCGTGGACCACAGCGCATACCCCGCCGACGCGCTGCGCAAGGACGGCAAGGCAGTCGGCTCCGGCCCCTACAAACTGGACTCCTTCGGCAAGGACAAGGCCGTCTTCTCCGTCAACTCCACCTACAAGGGCACCGCCAAGGTTCGCAACTCCGGCGTGACCCTCCGGTTCTTCCACAGCGACCAGTCGGCCCTGAAGAGCGCCCTCCTGGGCCGACAGATCGACCTGGCCTACCGCGGTCTCGCCGCCGCCGACATCGCCGATACCGCCAACGACACCTCCACCGGCAACGGCATCGAGGTCATCGAAGGCTCCAGCGCCGAAGTCCAGCACCTCGTCTTCAACATGGACGACTCGGTGGCCGGCAAGCTCGGCGTCCGCAAGGCCATCGCCTACCTGCTCGACCGCGGTGCCCTCGTCAACAAGGTGTACGAAGACACGGCGACCCCGCTCTACTCGATCATCCCGGCCGGTATCACCGGCCACCACACGTCCTTCTTCGACACCTACGGCGACCGCCCCTCGAAGACCAAGGCGGCCGCCGCGCTGAACGCCGCGGGCATCACCGGCAAGGTGAAACTGACGCTGTGGTCCACGCCCTCGCGCTACGGGCCCGCCACCGACGAGGAACTGAAGACGATCGCCGAGCAGCTCAACGCCAGCGGGCTGTTCGACGCCACCGTCAAGTCCGTCGCCTTCGACGAGTACGAGAAGGACATCGCGGCGGGCAAGTACGGCGTCTACGTGAAGGGCTGGGTCCCGGACTACCCCGACCCCGACAACTTCACCGCACCGTTCTTCGGCAAGGGCAACGTGCTGGACAACCACTACGACAACAGCACGATCACGGGCGAACTGATCCCGAAGACGGCCGCCGAGAGCGACCGTTCGTCGACCGACAAGGCGTACGACAGGCTCCAGGACATCGTCGCCGCGGACCTCCCGATCATCCCGATCTGGCAGGCCAAGCAGTACGCCGTCACACGGGACAACGTCTACGGACTCGAGTACTGCCTCGACGCCTCCACGGTGTTCCGGTTCTGGGAGATCAAAAAGGGCTGACCGAGGCCGCACGGACACGTGTGATGCTCGGAGCAAGCATCGCCTCGCCAGTCGGCAGCGGCCTTGCGGATCATGTCGAAGTCAAGCGGGCCGGGCGGGGCCCCGAGGTGCTCGTGCAGTCGTGTCCAGGAACGCGCCATGCCCGGCAGCCTAGGACGCGTCGGTGTCACCCGCGCCGCCGTCTCGCCCGGGAGGCTAGGTCTCCTTGGTGGTCAGAACACGTGCACTTTGCTTGAGTTTCATCCGGCTTTGAGTCGGGCGGTGCGGGTGTAGTGCGCGACGGACTTGTCGATCACGGCGAGGGCGTCGCGCAGCGGTGGGGGTGCGGGTGGGGTGTTGGCTGCCAGCAGGGGTCGTAACAGCCGGTCGTGGACCTTGGTGTAGAAGATCGCGACTCGTTGGCCGTCGTCGGTCAGCACGTAGGTGTTGGTGTGCTCCAGGCGGCGGATCAGTCCGTTGCGGCGTAGCCGGGCAAGGTCGTAGCCCATCTGATTGGTCGAGTATGGGGTGCCCAGCAGGGCGCTCACCTGGGCGCGAAGGCTCCGGTTGGTGAACCCGACGACGGTGGTTAGCAGGATGGACAGGGCGCCGGCCAGGGCCATGACCCGGGGGTCGCCGAACCGCAGGGCCGGGGCCCTCCTGCCGTCGGTGGTCACCGAGGGCAGCGCGACCCGCTCAAAGGCTGGGCTCGCAAGGACGCAGCCCTGGCCGACGCGTTCAGCGTGCAGCAGTCGGGCGTTGACGGCACGGGCTTTGGTCTGAAGTTCCTCGAGGTGGTCCAGGCGGCGCAGGACTGCGAGGTCCTTCGGGGAGTTGACGACGGTCTCGATGCGCAGTGCCCGGCCTTCTTTGAGGTACTGCTTGATCCTGGAGTGCTTGTAGAATAGGTTGACCGTGACGTCGACGCCGCGGGTGACCACCTTGGTGGCGAACCCGGTCTGGGTGTCCGAGCGGATGCGTCGGTCGAAGATGTAGGAGATCTCGTCCGGGCGGCCCAGTCCGAGGTTGTCGCTGACCAGGGCGTCGAAGAACGTTCGAGCGTTGCGGGGTGCGTCGAAGACCAGGGTGCGCGAGACCTCGATCTGGCGCATGGGCAGCTCCCACCAGTAGCCGCCGTCGCGTTCGCGTGGACCGAAGGGCAGGGGCAGTTGGGCCATCCAGCGTTCGAAGAACACGGCGATGGCGCCGGAGTCCAGCCGGTCGCAGATCGCCTGTAGTCCGGGCGTATCGCCGCAGGAGGCGAACCCGTTGGACAGGGCCGTGAACGCGATCCCGGCTTGGGCGGCCTGCTGTTTGGCCCACTCGTGGCCGTTGACCCACACCTTGATCGGGTAAGGGAAGTAGGAGCAGATCTTGATGAACGCCGGGCCGAAGTCGGAGTCCCACAGGTAGAAGTAGAAGCAGGTCACCCGCCGGTCAGCCTTGTCGAAACCGAAGCACACGGCTCCGGGTGTGGTAGCCCGGTCGTAGCCGGTGAACACGCGTTGGAACTCTTGGGCCACGCCGATCGCGACCACCTGTGGGCGACCGGACGCCTGCGCGGCGGCCAGGTACGGCTTCATCGCGTCGGCCTTGCGGGCGTCCTTCGCGAAGCGGACCACCGGGATGTGCTCGTCGCGGGCAAAGCGGGCCACTGCCGCGCGGAAGCGGTCGCCGATCTGCCCCAGCAGTGCCGGCGAGGGGCCGGGTGACCCAAGTGCCCGGTGAGGAACGTCACCACCTGGCCGCCGACTTGAAGGTTCGGCACATAGCCGTTGAGGTAGATCCGGTCCAGGCACTCCAGATCGAGCGCGACATGTCCGTCGAGTACGTCGTGGACGGTGACTGCTCCGGCTGCGTTGCCCGCTGCGATCGCCCTGCGCGCCTGTGCACCAGCCGTCACCCTGACCACCGCCCAACCGAGCACACGAACCAGCTGCTCGCAGCGTCCACCCACCCACCGCGGCTGTCATTCGAACGCCCGGACACCCACCTCGGCGGTCCGAGGCTGGCCTCACTGGGAGCGTGGGTCAGTAACGGCAACCCGCCTGCGGTTCGTGGTTATTCATGCGGGATGATCACGGTATGCATGGTGGCGATGGGCTGTTCGAGGTCGAGCCAGTCGAGCCGAAGAGGACGCTGGGTCGTCCGGCGGCGGTGGACAAGACGTTCCGGGCGTTCGATCCGCACCAGGTCCTGCTGCTGCCGCCGTCGCTGGACGACTGGCTGCCCGAGGACCACCTCGCCCGGTTCGTCGCCGACCTGGTCGACGAGGTCCTCGACCTCGGGCCGGTCCTGGCGGATTACACCGAGAAGCGCGGCTACCCGCCCTACGATCCGCGGCTGATGGTGCGGCTGCTGATCTACGGCTACACCACCGGTATCCGCTCCTCGCGGGCCATCGAGCGCCGGTGCGCCGACGATGTCGCGTTCCGCTTCCTGGCCGCCGGCCAGGCCCCGGACTTCCGCTCGATCGCTCGGTTCCGCCGCCGGCACCTGGACGCCCTGGCCAACCTGTTCACCCAGTCGCTGCACCTCGCCCAGAAGATCGGCATGGTCACGATGGGCCGCGTCGCCCTGGACGGCACCAAGCTCGAAGCGAACGCCTCCAAGCACAAGGCGATGAGCTACGGCCGACTGATCGACAAGGAAGAGCGGACAGAGGCCGAGATCGCCCAGCTGGAAGCGAAGGCTCAGGCCCTGTTGGCCGACGCGGAGGCCGCCGACGAAGCCGAGGACCAGACCTTCGGCGTGGACGGCAAGGAGGTGGACCTGCCTGCCGAGCTGGACCGGCGTGAGAAGCGCCTGGCCAGGCTGCAGGCCGCCCGCGCGCAGATCGAGGCCGAGGCCGCCGACAAGGCCCGCGCGCACGCCGAGGACAAGGAACGCCACCGTCAGGACCGCACCGGTACCAGCGACGAGCAGGCCGTGACCGACGCGGGTGACACGGCTGCCGCGAAGGCCCGCCCGAAGCCGAAGGCCCAGGCCAACTTCACCGACCCCGACTCACGGATCATGAAGAACAGCGACGGCGCCTACATCCAGGCCTACAACGCCCAGGCCGTCGTGGATGAAAAGCACCAGGTCATCACCGCCGCTGACGTGACGACTAACCCCTCGGACGCGCTGAACTACACCAGCATGCTCGACCAGTCCGCCCAGAACACCGGCGTCCACCCACGGCAGGCACTGGTCGACGCCGGATACTGCTCGGAAGCAAACCTCGAAGCCGCGAAAGACCGCCAACTGGACTGCGGCACCGACACGTTCATGGCCACCGGCCGACTCAGCCACGACGAACAGGTCCCGCCCGCGCCCCGCGGACGCATCCCCGCCGGCGCCACCCTGAAGGAGCGGATGGCCCGCAAGCTGCGGACCAAGCCCGGACAGGCCGCCTACGCCCGCCGCAAGGCCATCGTCGAACCCGTCTTCGGCCAGATCATGACCTGCCAGAACGGCCGCCAACTCCTCCTGCGCGGCGAGGACGGCGCCCGCGCCGAGTGGCGACTGCTGGCCGCCTGCCACAACCTCCGCAAGATCTTCCGATACGCCGGGGCCACCGGACTCGCCGCCCTGGCCGCCTGAGCCAGGCCTCCCCGGCCACCTCACAGGCCCTACCAGCCGGACACCTGACAGGCAGGCCCCAACCACAGCCTCACAGATGCCGACGGAGCGGCCGTCGACCGATCACGGCCAGCGGGCCGCTTGCTCGCTACTGACCCACGCTCCCAGTGAGGCCAGCCTCGGACCGCCGAGGTGGGTGTCCGGGCGTTCGAATGACAGCCGCGGTGGGTGGGTGGACGCTGCGAGCAGCTGGTTCGTGTGCTCGGTTGGGCGGTGGTCAGGGTGACGGCTGGTGCACAGGCGCGCAGGGCGATCGCAGCGGGCAACGCAGCCGGAGCAGTCACCGTCCACGACGTACTCGACGGACATGTCGCGCTCGATCTGGAGTGCCTGGACCGGATCTACCTCAACGGCTATGTGCCGAACCTTCAAGTCGGCGGCCAGGTGGTGACGTTCCTCACCGGGCACTTGGGTCACCCGGCCCCCTCGCCGGCACTGCTGGGGCAGATCGGCGACCGCTTCCGCGCGGCAGTGGCCCGCTTTGCCCGCGACGAGCACATCCCGGTGGTCCGCTTCGCGAAGGACGCCCGCAAGGCCGACGCGATGAAGCCGTACCTGGCCGCCGCGCAGGCGTCCGGTCGCCCACAGGTGGTCGCGATCGGCGTGGCCCAAGAGTTCCAACGCGTGTTCACCGGCTACGACCGGGCTACCACACCCGGAGCCGTGTGCTTCGGTTTCGACAAGGCTGACCGGCGGGTGACCTGCTTCTACTTCTACCTGTGGGACTCCGACTTCGGCCCGGCGTTCATCAAGATCTGCTCCTACTTCCCTTACCCGATCAAGGTGTGGGTCAACGGCCACGAGTGGGCCAAACAGCAGGCCGCCCAAGCCGGGATCGCGTTCACGGCCCTGTCCAACGGGTTCGCCTCCTGCGGCGATACGCCCGGACTACAGGCGATCTGCGACCGGCTGGACTCCGGCGCCATCGCCGTGTTCTTCGAACGCTGGATGGCCCAACTGCCCCTGCCCTTCGGTCCACGCGAACGCGACGGCGGCTACTGGTGGGAGCTGTCCATGCGCCAGATCGAGGTCTCGCGCACCCTGGTCTTCGACGCACCCCGCAACGCTCGAACGTTCTTCGACGCCCTGGTCAGCGACAACCTCGGACTGGGCCGCCCGGACGAGATCTCCTACATCTTCGACCGACGCATCCGCTCGGACACCCAGACCGGGTTCGCCACCAAGGTGGTCACCCGCGGCGTCGACGTCACGGTCAACCTGTTCTACAAGCACTCCAGGATCAAGCAGTACCTCAAAGAAGGCCGGGCACTGCGCATCGAGACCGTCGTCAACTCCCCGAAGGACCTCGCAGTCCTGCGCCGCCTGGACCACCTCGAGGAACTTCAGACCAAAGCCCGTGCCGTCAACGCCCGACTGCTGCACGCTGAACGCGTCGGCCAGGGCTGCGTCCTTGCGAGCCCAGCCTTTGAGCGGGTCGCGCTGCCCTCGGTGACCACCGACGGCAGGAGGGCCCCGGCCCTGCGGTTCGGCGACCCCCGGGTCATGGCCCTGGCCGGCGCCCTGTCCATCCTGCTAACCACCGTCGTCGGGTTCACCAACCGGAGCCTTCGCGCCCAGGTGAGCGCCCTGCTGGGCACCCCATACTCGACCAATCAGATGGGCTACGACCTTGCCCGGCTACGCCGCAACGGACTGATCCGCCGCCTGGAGCACACCAACACCTACGTGCTGACCGACGACGGCCAACGAGTCGCGATCTTCTACACCAAGGTCCACGACCGGCTGTTACGACCCCTGCTGGCAGCCAACACCCCACCCGCACCCCCACCGCTGCGCGACGCCCTCGCCGTGATCGACAAGTCCGTCGCGCACTACACCCGCACCGCCCGACTCAAAGCCGGATGAAACTCAAGCAAAGTGCACGTGTTCTGACCACCAAGGAGACCTAGGGGCCGTCGGCAAAGCGTCACGCCCACATCGGGAGCGGCGAGGGTCACGGTCCCTCGTGGTTCAGGTCCAAGGACGATCGGGTGCCCCATCGACGCGCTGGGCGCCATCACGGTCGTCTCTCCAGCTCGGGCGCGTGGTCAGGAAGGACAAGTCCTCCCCATGACCGTCCGTCACATTGCGTAACCTTGTGCCCTCTTCGTCGGTGAGCGCTGTGAACCACGAGGTCAGGTCGTCGTCGCCGGTCGACCAGTTGACGTACTCATGGAAGCGGTAGAACCAGTAGGTCCCGCAAGAGGTACACCGTTGCAGGGACTCCATGTCATGCGTCGACTCGTACAGGGTGCGCAGGGCGCGAAGCTCAGGGCGGTGACAGCAGTCGATGTAATGGGGTGTCTCCACGAGATCCTTGATCCTTTGCTCGGCTGATCGGTCCCGCTGGTAGTCGGTTCCGTGGCGCATCAAGGTGTATCCGCCTCCACGCTCGCGGTACGGCATCCGCCGCCGCACCTGCAACGGCAGGTCGCCGAACACTGCGCCCACCTTCAGGTCAGCTGATGACGTGAAGCATCCCCCCGCAGCACCGGGTGCCGCTACCGTCCTCACCCGCAGCGGGCCGCGGACGTGGAGTCGTGGCAGGGGCACCCGGGCTGTCGGAGAACCGGCGGCTAGTGGGTGAAGCGCAGATAGTCGAGGTTGAACCCGCCGGTTTCGCAGTAGACGGTGATCGTCTGTTCCCCGGCCACGAGATTCACCGGCACATGGACGGACTGGTACGTCCCCCAGCCGCCCGTGTCAGGCACCGACACCGTTGCCAGCTTGGCCGAGCTCTCGTCGCGCAGGGACAGGGCGTTGGATGAGGTGGCCCCGGTGCCGTTCGCGACACGCAGCTCGAGATCGTAGGTGCCTGCCTGCGGCACGTCGACGCGGTACGTGAGCCAGTTGCCGGCGGTCGTCCAGCCCACGTCCCTGCCTGCGCTGGCAGCGGGGTTGCTCTCGATGAAGTTGCTGCCGTCCGCGGACCAGCCGTGCTGATCGGTGTAGCCCTCCGCCTCGATCTTCTCGCCCACCGGGACGGCGTGGGGCCGCACGGTCAGGTGGACGCTCACCCGGTCGCGTGCTCGGCCGTCGGTGGCGTAGAAGATTATGTCCTCTTCGCCGGCGGTGGTCGGGTGGATCGTGATCAGGCCGGTCGCCGGGTCCACGTCGACGCCGTCCGGCAACTCGTCGGCGTAGTACGCCAGCCGGTCCCCGTCGCGGTCGGTGGCCTGCAACTGAACGCGTACGGTGCTGTACTGGTCGGCGACGACATCGGCCGCTCCGGCGAGGACCGGGGCGTGGTTGCGGTGGCCCGAGGGAGCCTGGCCCTTCCACCGGTAGGTGGCGAAGGACCCCGCCGGAACCGTCACCACGAACGACTGGCCCGCGACGACGATCCGGATCTTGCCGTCGGTGCTGTTGCTGTTGCCGAGGACTGCGACGTACTTGTCGGCACCGGAGCGGAACACCACGTTGCTGATGCCGTGTTCTGCGGCGCTGGACTCGACGCGCACGTCACCGGGGGAGAGGTACTTGGCGAACTGCCCCATCCCGTACAGCTCGTCGCGGACTGTGAAGTCCTTGGTCGTCGTGTTCACCGTGACCAGCCGGTTGGGCCACTTGGTGGTGGCGCCGACCTTCTCCCAGTCGATGTTGTTGTCCCGGGCGGGCGTCCAGTGCAGAGTCCCGCCGTCCTGGTCCGTGGTCTGGGCCCACAGGATGTAGGAGCCGGCATCGAGTCGGAAGTCGCTGAGGATGGTCTGCGGCGAGAGGTCGCTGGTCTCCGTGAGGTGGACCGGCTTTCCGGTCTGCTCGTACGCGTCGCGCATCACGCGCGGATCACCCCAGTAGGGGTGGAAGGCTATGGCGTCCGCCGCGTTCTGGACCTGCTTGCCGGTCACCGAGCCGTCGGGGGCGTCGTCGAAGATGCGGTGGTAGTTCTTGGTCGCCGTGCTGTTGGGATCCCGCCAGTCCCAGAAGTTGAAGTCGTGCACGTAGAGCTGGGTATCGAGGTGGGCAGCCCGGAACTCACGCTTCATGGCCAGGGCGAGCTTCTGCTGCTGGGCGATGCTGATGTCCATGGCCGGGTAGACCACGTCCATGCCCGGCTCGTTCAGCAGTGTCAGGGCGTCGACGGGTATTCCGTGCCTGGCGTAGGCCTGGACGTACTTGACGTAGTAGCGCGCGAACACCTCGATGCAGTCGTCGCGCAGCTTGCCGACCTGGTAGTAGTCGGTGGTGCTGCCGGGCTTGAGTGCGACCTCGCCGGTGAACTGGTTGTTCGTCTTCATCCACGCCGGTGCGCTCCATGCGGAGGCGAAGAAGGTTGCCTTCGGGTTGTAGCGTTGGATCAGCTTGATGGTGTCGACGATGTGCAGGTCGATGTCCCGCTGGATGGAGAAGTGCTTGAGACCGAAGTCCTGCGTGACGCCTGCGGGGAGGTCGTCCTCCGACCAGAACGGGAGATGTTCGATCAGGTCGGGGCTGCCGATCGTCAACCGGAACCGGTCGAGGCCCGCACCGTTCTTAGGGTCGACCAGCAGCCGGATGGCGGCCTCGCGTCGGGCGGAGGTGAGCTTCCACAGGTTGGAGACGCTCGTCTCGTCGAGGGAGAACCCGATACCCGTGTACTTCTGCAGAGTGGTACTCGGATCGACGACCACACTGGCATCGGTGGGGGAGCCCGTGTCATTGCTCGTGCGCACACTGGGCAGCGGCTGCCATGCCTGCGCGCCGCCGGTGGAGTAGGTGCCGGTCACGACAGAGTTCTGGCGGACCGGTTCGCGTGCTGCCCGGTCGGCGTGCGCGGTGGGACCCGTGCCGACCAGTGCGGTCAGTGCCGTGACGGCGATGGCGGCGATCGCGGTGAGAGAACGTCTCACAGCTTCTCCTGGAGTCTGGGGAGTGTCGGGGACTGATGCCGCGCCGGGTCGGTGGCGTACGGCCCGTTCCGGCGGCTGCGGCACACGTGATCAAGTGGTGTGCGAGTACTGGCTGTTACGGCGTTGAGCCCGCAAGGCGGCGACGCGGCATGCCTGCGCTTCGGAACCGGAGTCGGCGGGGCTGCCGCCGTCGCCGCAGTACGAGCGCCGTGAAAGGCGATCACGGTTACAGGTCCTGACGTGGCGACAGCCACCACATCGCCCCCTCCCGCCTCAACAATGGGTTGGATCCAAGCAATTTCACTGGTGTTAAGTCAAGGCATGAAGAAAGTGAGCTTCGGTCGGGGATCACCTGCGGTCGGCGGCGAGCCGGGCGTCATCAGCGCTTCTGCGTAAGGAAGTTGGTGGAAGACGACCCGCCTCGACCGGTCTGTGCAGCCGCGACGCCTGCGGGGCGCTCTGTCCGGCCCGTCGCCCTCGATCGCCGCCACGCCGCACATCGGCTCCCGGCTCTTCGACCCGGGTCTGATGGAGATCCGATCTCAGACGACTCGTCCTTCCCGCCAGCCGACCCCCACCGCACGACTCCGCGCCGGCGCGACCACTTGGCGCTGGGGTCCTGGCACCGCTCTGGACAGGGGGCGGCACCTCTGAAGGGAGCACGACGGAGGGATGAGGGAGGACCGCACGGCGCGCACCCGACAGAGGTGAGAGAGATATCCGAGTCCGGAACATGAGCCCGGGTTCGTCCGGCGAGAAGGTGCGGCTCGACGGGATGCAGCTGCCGTGCCCGGTCCCATGCCGACGGTGAATCACACAGCCCGTCCCGGCGGCCCGATCCTCGACCTCAATGACGAAATGTGTGGTTCAGGCCCACCATGCGAATGCTAAGCCGGGTCGAATCGATGCTTTCCGCCGACGCCCATATTTCCTCCCCCGGGTTCCCCTCCGAGGCCCCAACCCGGCGTCTGGCGTCGGCCGGCATCTGATTCCGATCGGCCGGTCCTTTTGGTCAAGCACGTCCCCAATGCAGGGTCACGTGGCCGTCGCTCTGCGGCGCAGGGGGGCCGGGTTCGGGCGGGTTCGGTGTCGCCGCGTGCAGCGGGCCAGGGAGAGTGCGTGGCGGCTGTTTTGGCCCGTGTTCTGGGGCTCGACGAGGTCCCGGTGGCCTTCTTATGGCCAAGGGCGGACACTGGATGGTGATGGTGTCCTCGGTGCCCGGGGAGTCCGTTCAGGGCTCCGCCGGGCAGAGCGACACCTGGGCGGCCGCATTGACCGTGTCGGCTACCGAGTATCTCAAGGGGCCATTCACATGGTGCGATCTTCTGGAATTTCGACACCTGAACCCGATACATCGGAACACAACAACGGACACGTCGATTCAACAGTTGCTCTCCAGAACCATTTCGCTGAAATCCTCGCCGAAGTCCTACAGACGGACAGAGTGGCGATCGACAATAACTTCTTCGAGGAGTTGGGTGCGAATTCCTTGGTGATGGCGCAGTTCTGCGCACGGCTCAGGAAGCGGGCGGACCTGCCTTCGGCTTCCATCAAGGACATCTATCAGAACCCGACGATCCGGAGTCTCGCCGCTGCCATGAGCGAGGCCGATCCCGGGCCCTCCGAGCCGCCGACGACGACGGCCGAGGAAGTGCCCCGCACGAGTACGCTTCGCTACGTCCTTTGCGGAACAATGCAACTGCTGCTCTTCCTGGGGTACGTATTCGCCCTCGGAGTGGCAGCCGCCCGCGGGTACAACTGGGTCGCCGCAGGCGAGGATGCGCCCCATATCTACCTCCGGGCAGTGGTCTTCGGCGGTGTCGCCTTCGCCGCCCTGACCGCCTTCCCGATCGCGGCCAAATGGATTCTCGTGGGCCGCTGGAAACCCCGTGAGTTTCCCCTGTGGGGATTCACATACCTACGGTTTTGGATCATCAGGGTCCTGCTGCACGCCAACCCGATGTTCTTCTTCGTGGGCAATCCGGTCTACGTGCTCTACCTGCGATGCCTCGGCGCGCGCATCGGCAGCGGGGTCACGATCCTCTCCCGCCGGATACCGGTCTGTACGGACCTGCTCACGATCGGCGCGGACACAGTCCTGCGCAAGGAGTCGTTCTTCCTGTGCTACCGGGCGCAAGCAGGGCGTATCCAGACCGGCAGGGTCACCTTCGGCAGGAACGCCGTGCTCGGGGAGAAGACTGTGCTCGACATCAACACCTCGCTCGGCGACCATGCGCAGCTCGGCCATGCGTCCTCGCTGCACAGCGGCCAGAACGTACCGGCCGGCGAGTACTGGCACGGTTCACCGGCGCAACGCGCGCAGATCAGCGCGATTCGGGTGCCGCCGGCGCAGTGCGGTCCCGTGCGTCGTACCGTCTACGGCCTGGTCACCATATTGCAGGTCCTCCTGGTGGTCGTGCCGCTGGCTGTCGGCGGCTCGTACATGCTGCTGGCCACGGCTCCTACGGTGGCCCACATCGTCGGGTCCGAGTCGACATCCGCGGAAATCACCTCGGCGCGGTTCTACACGGACGCGCTGCGCACATCCCTGGTGGTCTTCTTCGGGTTCGTCGTCCTGGGCACCGCCGCGTTGTGCACGATTCCGCGCCTGCTGGGCCGACTGGTCAAGCCCGATAGGGTCTATCCGCTGTACGGCCTGCATTACTCGGTTCACCGCACGATCGCACGGACCACCAACGTCAAGTTCTTCAAGCGACTTTTCGGCGACAGCTCCTTCATCGTGCACTACCTGAGGGGGCTGGGATACAAGCTTGCCCCGGTGCAGCAGACGGGCTCGAACTTCGGCACTGAAGTGGAACACGAGTCGCCGTTCCACAGTGCTGTGGGCACCGGAACGATGGTGGCCGACGGGCTGTCCGTGGTGAATGCCGATTACTCCAGCACGTCATTCCGTGTCTCGCGGGCAGAGATAGGCCGGGACAATTTCATCGGGAACAATATCGCCTTCCCTTCCGGCGCCCGGACCGGCGACAATTGTCTGCTGGCGACAAAGGTGATGGTGCCGCTCGACGGCCAGATCCGCGAGGGAGTCGGTCTGCTGGGCTCGCCGCCCTTCGAGATCCCGCGGTCGGTGGAGCGGGACAGCCGCTTCGACCACTTGCTCTCCCCTGACGAACTGCCCCGCCACCTCGCCGTGAAGAACCACTACAACCTGCGCACCATGGGCTTGTTCCTGGCGCTCGGCTGGCTGTATTTCTTCGTGATCACTCTCCTCGGCATGTCAGCCGCTTCATCGCCCGGGGTCGTGGGACACGTCATGTTCGCCGTGTCCGCAGCGGTCACCCTGGTGTTCACGTCGTTCTACCTCATCCTCGTGGAGCGCCTGGCAGGAGGATTCCGCAGACTGCGGCCGAAACTGTGCTCGATCTACCACCGGGACTTCTGGCTGCACGAGCGCTTGTGGAAGCTGCCCGTCGAATACTTCCATATCTTCAACGGGACCCCCTTCAAACCGTTGGCCTGGCGCTTGATGGGCGCCCAGGTCGGCAAACGGGTCTTCGACGACGGCTGCTATCTGACCGAGCGCACACTCGCCACCATCGGCGACGACTGCACCCTCAACCTCGGCAGCAGGATCCAGTGCCACTCGCAGGAGGACGGGACTTTCAAATCCGATCACATCGAGCTGGGCAACGGTGTCACCCTCGGTGTGGCCGCCCACGTCCACTACGGCGTGATCATGGGAGAAGGCGCCACGCTGGCACCTGACTCATTCCTCATGAAGGGCGAAGAAGTCCCCCGGATGGCCCAATGGCTAGGAAACCCCGCCACGGAGGCGAAAGCCGCCGAGCAGCGTTGCGCGGTACGGGCGCCGTGACCTGACCCTACGGTGGGCCGGCAGGCCCACGCGGAGCGTCCTGCGCCCGGGCACGAGCGCAGGACGCTCCGCGTTACTCAGCGCCATCGGTCTCCGGGTGGCCGGGGGCCCGGTGCTCTGGACGTGGGGCGATGCTCTCGAAGAGATTGGCGATCAGCTGATCGGCGAAGTCGGGGGTCAGGGGCTCCGCCGGCATGAGCAGGCGGTGGTAGCAGGCACCCCAGAGCTGGTCGACGACCGTCTCGAGGTCGGCGTCCTCGCGGACCTGCCCCGACTGCCGTGCGAGCATGAGGCGGTCCACGGCGAGCTCGCGGCGCTGCCGGACGTAATGAGCTGTCAGCGCGGCCGCCAGTTCGGGGTCGCTCTGAGCGGCTCCGATGAGTTCGGCGACGACGAGGCCGTTGTGGCGCAGGTGGTCGACGAATGCGTGGAGCTGGGTGCTGAGGTCGCGCCGGACGTCACCGGTGTCGGGAAAAGCGAGGGTGTCCTCCACGGCATCGGAGTAGGCCTCGAACGCGAGCGCCCCGGGCGATGACCACCACTTGTAGAGGGTCATCTTGCTGACGCCGGCACGTTCGGCGACCTTCGCGAAGGTCGCGCTTCGTATGCCCTCCGAGAACAGCAGCTCGGCTGTCGCGGCCAGGGCCGCCCGGCGTACGTCCTCCGCCCGGCGGCGACCACGCCCCGGCTTGAGGCGAGGAGCGTCGGGGACATCGGTTCGCTCCATGTGCGTACTCCACGTTCGTCAGTGCCCTGCAACGGCGGCACCCCTTGAGCTGTCAAAGTATATAGACACTCAGTCCACATGTGTTAGTGTACGAGTCGTCCATATAACTGAGGAGGGGTCTCCATGACCACCATTGAGCAGGCACCCGAGCGCGTCGCGATCGTGACCGGAGGGTCCGGCGGGATCGGAGGAGCGGTCGCTCGCCGGCTGGCAGCCGACGGGATGAAGGTCGTCGTGCACTACGCGGGAAGCGCCGAGCGGGCCAAGGAGGTCGTGGAGTCGATCACCGCGGCCGGTGGAGACGCAAGCGCAGTGCCGGGAGACGTCGCTGAGGCTGGGGAGGTGGAGCGGCTGTTCGATGTCACCGAGGAGCGCTACGGCCGGGTCGACGTCGTGGTCAACACGGCCGGGATCATGTTGCTGGCGCCGGTGGCCGAGATGGATCTGGACGCGTTCGACCGGATGCACCGAATCAATGTGCGGGGCGCCTTCGTGGTCTCGCAGCTTGCCGCGCGCAGGTTGCGGAAGGGCGGCGCGCTGATCAACATCTCGACTTCCGTCACGCGGTTGCAGCAGCCGACCTACGGCGCCTACGCGGCGACCAAGGGTGCGGTCGAGGCCATGACGCTGATTCTCGCCCGAGAGATGCGCGGCCGGGACATCACGGTGAACGCGGTGGCTCCAGGACCGACCGCCACGCCGCTGTTCCTGGACGGCAAGAGCGAGCAGCTGATCAACCAGATCGCCTCCGCCCCGCCGCTCGAGCGACTCGGTACCCCCGAGGACATCGCCGAGGCTGTCGCCTTCCTGGCCGGACCCGGTCGGTGGGTCAACGGCCAGGTCCTCTACACCAACGGCGGCATCGCCTAGCGCCCCGCCCGTCGGCGCCCCAGTTCTCGGCCCGGGTGACGCCTATCCTTCGGCGGCTCGAGTGGTGCGCAGCGATCTGAACGCGGCCCGGAGCTCCTTCGTGAAGATGTCCGGCACCTCCCAGGCCGCGAAGTGGCCGCCGCTCGGGGCTTTGTTGAAATAGATGAGCTTGTGGTAGCTGCGCTCGGCCCAACTCCGTGGTGCCTGGTAGATCTCGCCGGGAAACACGGTGATGGCGGCCGGGACGGAGACCGACACGGCGTTGAAGTTGTTGGCGTTGTTCTCCCAGTAGAGGCGAGCGGAAGAGACCGCGGTGTTGGTCACCCAGTAGAGCGTGATGTCGTCGAGCATCTCGTCCACGGTGAGCACCCGCTGGGGTTCGCCGCCGCTGTACGTCCACGCCGCGAACTTGTCGTACATCCATGCGGCCAATCCGGCCGGCGAGTCCGACAGTCCGTATCCCAGGGTCTGTGGCCGGGTGACCATGATGGCCGAGTAGCCCGAGCCCGTCCTGTAGAAGGTGGCCAGTCTGTCGTATGCGGCTTTCTCGTCGGCGGACAGCCCGGCTGGGGCCGGGTCGCCGCAGGCCAGTTTCTCTGCGATATCCGGGGGCACGGTGGCCGGGAAATTCACATGGATACCGAGCAATCCTGCGGGTCGCTGCATCGCCAGTCTGTCCGATATCACCGCACCCCAGTCGCCGCCCTGGGAAACATAGTGCTTGTACCCCAGGCGCTCCATCAGCGTGGCCCATGCCTGTGCAATGCGGTCGGGGCCCCAGCCGGTACTCGTCGGCTTTTCCGAAAAGCCGTAGCCGGGTATCGAGGGTATGACGAGGTGAAAGGCTTCGCCGGCGCGGCCGCCATGGGCCGTCGGGTTGGTGAGCGGGTCGATCACCTTGAGAAATTCCAGGATCGAGCCAGGCCAGCCATGGGTCAGGATCATCGGCAGGGCGTGCGGATGGCGGGAGCGCACGTGGATGAAATGGATATCGAGCCCATCGATCTTGGTCATGAACTGCGGCAAGGAATTCAACTTGGCCTCGACGTTCCGCCAGTTGTAGGACGTTCCCCAGTAGCGCGCAAGTTTTTGCATCGTGGCCAACTGGACGCCCTGCGACTGATCGCGGACAGTCTCACGGTCGGGCCAACGTGTCGCCATGATGCGCCGACGGAGATCGACAAGATCCTCTTCCGCAATATTGATGCGGAAGGGACGGATGCCCGCGCTTTCATGTGTCGCAGTCGGCGTCCGAAGGGGCAGGTCGAAAGCCCCTGTGGTCGCCGCGGTCATCGCGGCAGCCGAGGCGGAAAGGAACGTGCGCCGAGAGTGCCGCGATGGGGTTTCGGGCATGGCAGACCTCCTTGGGTGATGCGCAGGCTTTCGCGAACGGACTCGCGACGACGTCACGCCCCACATTGCCCAACGGCGAAGAGAGAGATCTGGCAGGGAATTCCTGCGAGCCAGGGCTGCGACATCCAGGAGGCAGCGGCAGGCGCCGATGAGATGCTTGGTTCACCACGGGTATCGTGACTGAACGTAACGCTATGCAGCGTTGTGTGAACTCGCAACTCGGGCCCCAGATCTGGCGGACGAGCTGCAGGTCAGCCGTGCAGCGGGCCGCAGATGGCGGAGGGCCGGGCAGTGAGGGCCTGGCCCTCCGTCGGTCTACGGGCCGCCCGGCCCATGCAGTGCCCAGAGCGCGCGCCTGACCGGTCGAGCCGAGTCGAGCCCGGGTCGCACGAGAGGGGCCGGCCGACGGGAAACGCCCCTGGGCCGGCCGGCCCCTCTGCTCTGTGTGCCGTCAGGTCTGCGCCGGACTTACGGGTAACTGACCAGGTAGGCCACATTGTTGCTTGCGGTGACCTGGTTGCCGGTGTTGTCGATAATGTGGTTGATGGTTCCGGCACCGCCCAGGACCGTGGTCACCATGCTGTGGAACTTGACCGTGGACGTGGTGGGCGCCTCGATGCCATGGCCGAGTACCACGGAGGGGTTGTCGCGGAGATAGGCATAGACACCCACACCCCATGCCTCGTGGGAGGTGACCGAGTTGGCGACCTTGTACGAGGCGTAGCCGAGGTCGCCTCCACTCGTGGTCCAACTGGACTGGTTGGGCACGTCGTAGGGAGTCTCGCTCTGGTAGAAGTACGTGCGGCCGCCGTTGCCGTTCCAGGTGGTCTGGTACTTCTGGTAGTGCTCGACCGCCAGACCGTACATGGTGACGTTGTTGCCGTTGACGATCAGCCCGTTGACGGCGGGGTTGGTCGTCCAGCCGACGCCATTGGAGTGGTCCCCGCGCCACAGCCACAGGTCGTCGCCGATGACGTCATTGCTGTTGATCACCAGTGTCTGGGTGGCCTTGCCGGCGATGTCTCCGCCGATGCGGAAGAAGACATCGTGTAGCACGATCGGGTCGGCGGAGTGACTGGCGCTGGAGCCGGCCGGGCCGACCTGCATCAGGGTGTTGGAGTTGGTGGTGTTCGCACTGATCAACAACCCGGCGATGTCGATGCCGTCGACGTCGGCCGTGGTGATCGCGGTGACGCCGTTGTCCGGCACGAGAGTGGCCAGGCCCAGTCCGAGCACCACCGTGTCGGGTCGGGTGATGTTCAGCGGCGCCGAGAGGTGATACACGCCAGGGGTGACGATCAGGTTCTGACCCGCGGCGAGCGCGTTGTTGATCGTCGTGGCGGTGTCACCGGGCTTGACTATGTAGAACTTGCTGATGGGCAGCGAACTGCCCGGAGCCGTTCCGTTGACCCAGTCCGGGCCCTGCACATTGGTGCGCACCGACGGAACGAACACCTGCCAGTTGCCTGAGCCGTCGACGTAGATGAACGGCTTCTCGCGCATCACCGGGCTCTGGGCGACGGTGGTGTACTGCGGATTGGGGAAGCTGGTCGCCGGTGCGCCGGTGTCACCGACGAAGACCATGTTCCAGTTGTGCCCGGTCCAGCCGCCGTCCAGGGCGCTGTTCTGGGTGAGGAACTGCTGCTGGGTCCCGGAGTTGATCTGGCCGGAGATCCGGGAGTTGCCGATGTAGCCGCCGCTGGACCAGTTGGTGCTGGTGCCGTGGGTGTCGTCCCAGAGCTTCATGTTGCCGTGCACGTCCATCCGCCGGAACGGATCGGCCTGCGAGACGGCCCACATGGTGCTGCCGGAGCTGGGGCTCACCGACATGTTCTCGACGTCGCGCCAGAAGTTCTGGGTGGCGTTGCCGTCGTTGGTGTGACCCTCGACGTGCACACCGCCGCCGGTGATCGACACCTGGGTCGGTGACAGACCCAGCCCGGAGACCTGGGTGTAGTAGCCGACCGGTATGTCGACGTTGTACGTGCCGGGCGTGAACAGCAGGGCGTTGCGCTGGGTGCCGAACTCGTTGGTCTGCTGGGTGCTGTAGACCGAGTTGATCTTCGACTGGATGGTGGACACTGGCATCGACGGATCGAACACCGTCACATTGGGGCCGAAGTCCGGGGTGTTGGGCGGCGGGGTGATGCCGCCGGAGAGAGTAAAGGACTGGGCGCCGGTGCCGTTGCAGGTGTACTGCTGCAGTTGGACGCTGTCGGCGGTGGACGCGGACGGCACATCGAGGCACTTGCCGCTGTTGCGGTTGACGAAGTGGTACCCGCCGGAGTCCTCTGCGACCGGCAGCCACTGCTGGTTGGCACCGCCGCCGTAGAGCCACAGCTGGGTCAGCGCACCGTCGGCGGTGGAGACGTCGGTCTCGTCCCAGACCTGATTCGGTGCGGAGGCCGCCCCGATCCGGTAGTAGCCGCTGTCGGTGGCGGTGAACTGCCAGGACTGGGCGCCGGTGCCGTTGCACGTGTACTGCTGCACGGCGGTGCCGTTGCCGGTGGCCGCGGCGCGTGCGTCCACGCACTTGCCACTGTTGGCGTTGACGACGGTGGTGGGGGAGGTGGGGATGGTCGCCGCGCCGGCGCTCGGTGCGGCGAGCAGCGTGATGCCGGCGACGGCCGGCAGCAGAAGGGCGGTTGTGAGAGCGGCTGTGCGTCTGCGGGGACGGGGGGCTCGGGCGAGCACCGCGAGAACGTCGGTCACACGTGTCTCCTCGGTCGCGTTGGGGTCGCGCGATGTTGGTCGGAAGGTAGGCGCCGCCCGCCGGGCCGTCAATACACAACAAAAAATAAGCCGTGAACTATGCTGCCAGGAAAGGGAACTGAGCTGGTGGGCGCTGTCACGAACGGACGGTTGGGTCCTTTATCGACAGGTGTCCCCGCTTCGCCCGCCGCATCCGGAACAGCTGAGGCTCCGCTCCTCTACGAGTAGTCGCTCCGGTCAGTAGGCGCCCATCAGCGCGACCGGGGTGTAGGTTCCTGCGCGACGGCCGACTCAAGGGCGACGCCATCCGCACCGTGACACTCGGCGCCGTCCTGCGGTACGACCCGCTCTTGACCCCAGGGGCAGAGTCATCCCCTAGCGCATCCGAGGTCAAAGGGCCTGGAGCCGGTACGCCTGTCGGGCCCAGATGTGGTCGCCATCGGGTTGATCGCCACGGAGCCCTGGCAACAGCTGAGGCATGGACTCAGGAGCAAGCTCCGACTCCACTGCGGTGAGATTATGCGAGTATTTGAGGCAAATGAGAGCTTGATGAGCATTCTCTTATCGGAGTGGCGTTTTTCCGTTTTGGGCGATTTGCGGGTGCAGGATCTGATTCATCCCGGCCCACCCGGCCAGGCGACCTGACGGAGCATCACGCTCCGTCGAACGGAGAGGACACCCTCGATGAGTAACAGAATCAAGCGGGCCGCGGCCCTTGGCGTGGCGACGATCGCGATGAGCGCCGGGGTCGTGCTCGGGACGGTCGGCAGCGCCTCCGCCGCCACGGCTTACCACGGCCCGGATCGTGACCACGCCCGGCACGGCTGGCAGGACTCGAACTACTGGAACCGGGGGCGGAACCTGGGTCACGACAGGCACCACCACCACAAGCAGTACGGCCACGTGGGGCGCGCCTGGCACAAGAACGACCGCGACTGCCGCCGCTAGACCCGGCCCAGGCTTCACTTTCGCATCGGCGTTGAGCCGCTTCACACCATTGCCTGCGCTGTCCCGGCGATCGGTGAACCGGTGATCTGACGGCGAACAAGGGGATTTGAGCGCGCCCCGGACACAATAGTCCGGGGCGCGCTCGAGTTTGATCCCCTTGAGGGAGCGGCCGGCAACGACCGATCGCATGGCTCCGGGCAACCTCGGGACAGCGATCAAGTCGGCAGCCGCCGTGGGGGAATGGGACGGTGCGGGTATCGGCTTGGTGCGGCATGTGGCCGGGCTCGGACGCGCCGATGGCCGGAGAGTGCTGCCTCCGTCAACTCTGCGCAGGCGCCGGGCAGATGATGTGCCAGACTGCGGTGATCGATTGATCCACTCATGCAACGGGAGTCCGTCATGATGGCCGATACACCCGGCTCTGTGCACATCGATACCAGCAAGGCGCATCCGGCGCGGGTGTACGACTGGCTGCTCGGCGGCAAGGACAACTACCCCGCCGACAAGGCGGTGGGCGAGAAACTTCCGCCTGAGGCACGGGACGCCGCCCGCCAGAACCGTGAGTTCATGCACCGGGCGGCTGCATGGCTCGCCATGCAGGGCGTCGACCAGTTCCTGGACATCGGCGCGGGCATTCCCACCGAACCCAACCTGCACCAAGTCGTCCAGCGCATCGTGCCGAGTGCCAAGGTCGTGTACTGCGACAACGATCCCATCGTGCTGCGGCACGCAGAGGCGTTGCTGGCCGGTCACCCCCAGGGGCGCACCGACTACATCCAGGCCGATGCACGCCGACCGGCACAGATCGTCGAGCATGCCCGAAGCGTGCTCGACTTCGAACGCCCCATCGCGCTCTCGTTGATCGCACTCATGCACTTCATCCCGGACGACCAGGACCCGTACGAGATCGTGCGTGCTCTGCTCGCAGCCCTGCCGCAGGGCAGTCACCTCGTCCTGTCGCACGCCGCATCCGATCTTTATCCGGAACTCGCCGAGCAGGTCACCGCCGAGTATGAGAAGGGCGGCATTCGGCTCGGTTTCCGCACCCGAGGTGAGGTTGGCCGCTTCTTCGACGGCCTGGATCTCCTTGATCCCGGCCTGGTGACAGCCCCCGAGTGGTTCAAGAGCCCCGCCACGATGCCGTCGCCGGAAGGCAGTGGCATCTACGCCGCGGTGGCCCGCATCCGCTGATCGCCTCCCCACGGGCTTGGCCGGATCACGGCAGCACACCGCTGTCGCCGGGGGACCGACCGATACGGTCCTCAGATGCGGGGCGGGGCCTCGCCGGTCACAGGTCGAGTCGGAGAGCGGTGAGCTCGGCACGGGAGCTGACGCCCAACTTGGCGTAGCAGTTTCGCAATTGAAGGCTCCCCTCCCTGAAGGGAGGGGATTCTCCACCCTCCAGGGTTGAGCGGGGATGTACGGCTCAGGCTGCCACCGGAGCCAGCGGCTCAGGTGGTCTTACGCCCTCGGCACCGTCCGGGTTCCAACCTGCCCGGACCAGCATCACGCGGGCGGAGTTCTTGTCCCTGGGGGACACGGCTCCGCACACGGTGCAGGCATACGTTCTCATCGAGAGAGGGAGTGCGTGCTTGGTTCTCGCCCCGCACGTTGCGCAGTCCATCGTGGTGTGCGCCGGGTGCACCAGACGGACGTCCCGTGCGTGCTTGCGGCCCATCTCGACCAGGGCACGCTTCGTCGCCGCGATGGCCGCGTCGGCCGCCTTGCGGGCCATGGTGGTCTTCGCGAGGAACTTCGGGCGGAAGTCCTCCACCGCCACTCCGTCATGATCGCGCATGACGGCCTTGGCCCACTTGCGGCCGGTGTCCTCACGCTGCCGCGCGATCTTCCTGTGCAGCTTCGCTGCCTGTGCCTGCGCCTTCCGGTAGCCGGTGGATGCACGCTGTCCTTTCGGTCGCCGGCGCCGGGCCATCATCCGCTGGTACTTCGCGAGCCGCTGAGCGGACCGCTTGCCGTGTTCGGCATGCGGAAGGTCGTAGGCGTCATCCGTGGTGGTCGCGGTCTCCTTCACACCCCAGTCCACGCCCAGGACGTGGCCGGTCTCCACAAGCGGCTCGACCTGGGCCGGGGCGACGAAGGAGGCGTACCAGTGCCCGAGCGTGTCCTGGTACACGCGCACGCTCGACGGGTCGGCCGGAAGAGCCCGCGACCACACCACGCTCAGCACGATCTGGCCCGCAAGGTGCAGACGGCCCTCCTTGAGGCGGAAACCGCGCCGGGTGTAGTTCAGCGACGGTCGGCTGTCACGCTTGCGCTTGAAGCGGGGCATCCCCGCCCGGCGGTGCTGCGCAAGCCCGTCCTTGATGTCCTTCAGCGCCTTCGCCCTCGACCTGGCGAAGTCCCGGATCACCTGCTGCTGCGGCACGCTCGCGCCCTCAGCCAGCCACGCTGTCACCCCGCGGGCGTCGGTCAGCATCCTGTCCAGCTGCGCCGGACCACACGTCAGCTTCTCGCCGCCCGCTCTGCTCTGCGCGTGGGCCTGCCGGGACTTGGCCACGCATTCGTTCCAGATCCAGCGGCAGCGATCCCACTCGGCTTCGAGTGCGCGCCGGGCTGTCTTCGACAGGCGTACACGGAAGGTGTACCGGGCATGCCCGGTGTCCTTCGTGGTCGCTTCTGTCGTCATGCATCCGAACCTACCTGGGAGGACTGACAGTTGAGAGTTCTTGACCGTTGTGGGCGGCATCACGGCCGTGCGGGGTGGACGCCGGATCGCCCTGACGGCGATCCGGCTGTCCCTGCCCTGCTCCGCAGGAGTCCGATTCCTCCCCGGCCTGAAGGCCGGGGCATCCTCGGAGAAAGCCGGTGAAAGTCGACGGTGCGTGGACTGACGAACAACTGCGCGGCCACGTCCCGGTTCGACAGTCCCTGCCGGACCAGAGCGGCTACCTGGCGTTCCTGCCGGGTGAGCTCGGTGGCGGTGGTTTCGTCGCGGCGGCGCGCGCTTTCCCCGGAGGCGCGCAGTTCCTGCGTCGCCCGCTCGGCCCACGGCGTGGCGCCCAGGTCCTCGAACAGCGCCAGCGCGGTGCGCAGATGATCGCGGGCGTCGACCCGGCGGCGGGCGCGCCGCAGGTGCTCGCCGAAGGCCAGATGGGTGGTGGCCCGGTCGCGCAGCCGCGGCGAGTCGGCGTGCGCGGCGAGTGCACGCCGGAAGTGGGTCTCGGCGTCGCCGTCGTCGGCCAGCAGGGCCCGGCCGTGCTCGACGACCGCGGTCGCCGCCGGCAGACCAGTGCCTGCCGCGAACTGCTCCAGCTCGGCGAGCCAGGTGCGGGCGACATCCTGGCGGTCGCCGCGTACGGCTGCGTCGAACAGGTCGAGGGCGGCCAGACGGCGCCAGACGGGCCCTTCGATCTGCCCGAGGTGGTGCAGCGCGGTGACCGGCTGTGCCGCGTTGCGCAGCCCGCGGGCCCACTGCGCCAAGTCGGCGACAAGGCCGTCGGTGATGCCGACCGGGTGCTTGTCCCGGATCTCGGCGACTCTGTCCAGATGACGGTCGGCGGCATCGTCTCCACGTAGCGCCGCGATCAGGGCGAGTTGCGCGGTGGGCAGCGCGCTCAGCCCCGGGTGACCGGTACCGACCGTCAGCGGCAGCGCCTCGGCGGCGGCAGCGGCGGCCTTCGACCAGGCGCCGGTCGCGATCTGGAAGTGGGCGCCGCGGGTGAGGGCGTGCTCGACCATGTTCAGCGCGCCAGCGCGGCGGGCAGCGGTCAGTTGCTCCTCGTGCAGCCGCAGTCCGCGCTCGTCGTCGTCGATCAGCATCGCGGCGATACCCAGGTTGGGCTGCAGCATATGGTCGTCGACGGGGTCAGCGTCGGTGAGGACGAACGCGCACCGGAAGGACTCCGCGGCGGTCGCCCAGTCGCAGCGGGCGACCGCGCCGAACCCCTGCAGCAGGGCCCAGGCGGCCCGTACCCGGGTCGGCGCGTCCGGCGCTGGCTCGGCCACGAGAGCGGTCGGGTTCACGGTGCGCGGGGATCGGGCGCCGAACGCCGCCAGCGACGCGGCGAGCATCGCCAGCTGAGCCGCCGGCGCCGGATCCACGTCGGCGGCGAGCTCGGCGGCCTGCAGGACGAGGTCGTAGCCGTCATTGAGGGAACGGGTGTTCCACTCGATCTGCCCCTGCAACGCGAGCAGTTGCGCCCGCAGCAGCGGATCGGTCACATCCGCCGCGGCGGCCCGGGCGAGTGCCGAGGCGCGCGACGGGTGCGCGCCCAGCCAGGCCGAGGAGGCGGCCAGGTACAGCCTCCGGCCGCGGGCCTCACCGCCGACGGTGAGTTCGGCGGCGCGGGCCCGTGCGGCGGCCGCCGCCTCGTGGCCACCCCGGGCCGCGGCGCGCTCGGCGACCCCGTCGAGGGCGGCGACGACGTCCTCGTCGGGCCGGTCGGCTGCGGCAGCCAGGTGCCAGGCCCGACGCTCCGGATCGCCGGTCAGCACGTCGGCGAGCACACGGTGCACGGCGCGGCGTTGCGCACTGGTGGCCGCGCGGTAGACCGCCGAGCGCACCAGCGGGTGGTAGAGGGTGACGGTGTCGCCGTCCACGCGCAGCGATCCGGACCGCTCCGCCGCGTCCAGAGCGGTATCAGCGGCGTTGAGGCGTTCGGCGGTGTCGCGGACCACGGTGAGTCGGGCGGTGTCGTCGGTCGCGGCGACCAGCAGGAACCGTTGCGCGGGTTCATCGAGGCTCACCAGTTGGATTAGCGAGCCGTAGTGAACCTGTGGCAGAGTGCTACGCGCACGCCCGGCGCCCAGGCGACGTCGGGCACCCTCCTCGGTCGGGTCGTGCGGCCCGGTCGACCAGCGTCCGGAGGGACGTGCCACGCGGGCTGGCGGCTCCTGTCGTTCAGTACCAGGGCACGAAGGCGATTGGCTCCCAAGGCTGAGCAACGCTCAGGCTCGCTAAGCCAATCAGAGACGCTGCGGTAGCGGTGGAGGAAGGCGCGCTCCCTGCCGCCGGTCAGCGGCAGTGGGCTGGGCAGCGGCGCCCGGCCGGTCAGCTGGTCGGCGGTGAGCACCCCGGCCAGCTCGACCAGTGCGAGCGGGTTGCCGCCGGTGCCCGTGACCAGCTGCTCACGCACCGCTGGGTCGATGTCGGTCCCGGCGCGGGCGGACAGCAGCGCGTCGGCGTCGGTGCCCGTCACACCGCCGAGTACGACGGTGGGCAGGTCATCGGCGTCGAAGCGTCGGACATCGCCGTCACGGGCGGCGAACAGCAGCGCCACGCGCTCGGCCTGCAACCGGCGAGCGGCGAACAACAGCGCCGCGGCCGACGCTTCGTCGAGCCAGTGCGCGTCATCGACGACGACCAGCAGCGGCGTCTGTTCGGCGGCGTCGGCGAGCAGGCTCAGCGTGCCGAGGAACGCCCGGAAGCGGTCGCCCTCGCCTTCTGCCTCACCCATCGCCGCGCGCAGCGCCGATGCCTGCGGTGCGGGCAGGGAGTCGATTCGGGTGCGCAGTGGCCACAGCAGCCGTTGCAGCGCGGCGAAGGCCAGCGGTGATTCGGACTCCACGCCGGAGGTGCGCAGCACCCGCAGGTCCGCGGCGGTTGTCAGCGCATCGGCCAGCAGCGTCGATTTGCCGACCCCGGGGTCGCCGCGCACCACCAGCGCACCGCCACTGCCGCTGCGGGCGGCGTCGAGCAGGGCGGCGATCGCCGCGCGTTCGGGATCCCGTCCGGCCAGCACGAAGCCAACGGTACCGAACGCTCCGGACGGGTCCCGGTGCCCGCCGCCGGGAGCAGCGGGGCCAGCAGCGTCCACTGCCCGTCGGTCATCGTCGTACCGGGGGAGAAGTGCCGTCGCGAGGGACGATCACCAGCCCGGCCATGAGCAGGGCATGACGAGTACAGGGCGGGCACTGGGACGCTATGTGCACCCGGACTCCCGGTAGGACTGGCACGCCTGGAGAGTCCCTCTCCTACAAGGAGTCCTTCCCCTTCCGAGCGAACCGCGCCCCGATCGAGCGCGCGCGGGCCGTTCGTATCGTCCGGAGGTTCCGCCCGGCATCCGAGATCGTTGCCGACGCCGTCGACGAAGGCGCGTCAGTGGTGGTGGCCGTGCCGGCCGAGGGTGTCCACGGGGGTCGCGCCGGGGCGGGTCCACTGCGGTACGGGGCGGCTGGTCGGGCCCCAGGTGGCCTTCCCGTCCGCGTCCGAGCGCCAGGACCAGCACGCGCTGTGCCCCTGGGGCCAGCCTTCGGGGTTGTCCTCCCACGTCTCGCCGCGGCCGTAGGGCGTCATGTCGAGCAGGCCGAGGGACCCGTTGACCCGTTCGTTGCCGCGGCCCGTCGTGGAGTAGGTGAGGAACACGCGGTCGCCGTCGCGCAGGAAGCAGGTGATGTGACCCATGCTGCGGCCGACCGGCGCGTCCACGTCGCGCACCGAGTACCAGGGCTGGGTGTAGCCCATGAACTCGACGTAGGAGGCCACCTCGTCCGGGTGGCCCGAGGTCAGGACGGCGAACGAGACGCCGCGGGCGTTGAGGTAGACGGCGTCCTTCAGATGCCAGGCCGTGGTGGTGCAGCCCTCGCACTGCCCCTGGTGCGGCGCGCCGTCGTGCCACATGTGCTTGTAGACCACGAGTTCGTCGCGGCCCTGGAACAGGTCCAGGAACGGGACCGGGCCGTCGGGTCCGACGACCTCGACCGTCCCGTCGAACTCCACCATGGGCAGTCGGCGGCGGGCCGCGGCGATGGCGTCGCCCTCGCGGGTGTGGGCTTTCTCGCGGACCAGAAGCTCGTCGCGGGCCGCCTGCCAGGTGGCCAGGTCGACGACGGGCGGGCGGCCGGGCAGTGCGGTGGTCGGGTCGTCCGGCGTGGTCGTCATGGTGTCCTCCGTGGTGTCTCGTGCCGGGCAGCGTCGTACGACGTCTTATGACGGTCACCAGTACAGACTCCCGGTCCGGCCGGAACTCATCGCGGCAGGCTGCGCCCTTCGCACGGGCGCCGCCGTCGCCGGCCTCGCGCAGGGAGCGTACCGACACCCATCTGGCCGATCCAGGCGGAAAACCCGGCGATTTCGGGCGGTGAGACGCATCCACGCCCGCACCGACTCTTGTGCCTGACCGGGCACCACTACCAGCACCTCATCAGTGAAGCAGCGCTTGGTCTGGCGGTCGGTACCGGCGCCGATGTTGCGATTGCCGCGTCCGACATCACCCTGGTCGGTGGCGACCTGCGCGGGATCGTCTCGGCGATCGCGCTCTCGCGGCGCACTGTGACGACGATGAAGCAGGGCCTGGGCTGGGCGTTCGGCTACAACCTGCTGCTCGTCCCAGTCGCCGCGGGGCGCTGTACTGGTGGCATGGCCTGCTGCTCGACCCTGTGCTGGCCAGCGCGGCGATGGCGATGAGCTCGGCCGGCGTGGTCAGCTGCGGCTGCGCCGCTTCCGCCGCCCGGCGACTGCTCAGGAGATTCTGCACCCGCCGCTGCGCGCCCGGGTCGGCCAGTACGTCTACCTGACCGGTATCGCGGTCGTCGCCCTGGCCCTGGGCGCCGGGCTGACTGCGGTCAGTCGGATGGACTTCGCCGCGCGCGGCATGAACGGCCAGCTTGCGTGGGCGCAGGGCACCGGCATGCCGATGCGCCCGGCGATGAGCGTGATGATGACCGCCGATGTCTCGGCGACCGACGCGGCAGAGGCAGGTCTCGATGTCCGCCTCGACCTGCCGGCCGGCACCCTGCCCGGCGTCGCTACCCGACTGGTGGCCACCGTCGTCGACAACAGGACGGGGAAGCCGGTGGGGGATCTGACCCGCACCCACGAGGCGTGGATGCACCTGATCGCCACTCGCGCCGACCTCGGCACGTTCGCCCACGTACATCCGCAGCCGACCGGCCGGGCCGGGCAGTTCGCGGTGGACATCACCTTCCCCACCGCCGGGCGGTACATCGTCAACACCGAGTTCCGCCGTCAGGGCCAGATGGCCGACGTCCACTCCCGGAAGGTGCTCACCGTCGTCGGTAGTGCGCCCGCGCCGGTGACCGTCGCCGAGGGCCCACGCAGCGCTGTCGTGGACGGCGTTCGCGTACGGCTCGACGGCGACGCCGAGGTCGGCGTGCGCAGCGGCCTGCGGTACACATTCAGCGACGCCGCCACGGGCCGCCCGGTAGACGACCTTCAGCCCTACCTCGCCGCCGCCGGCCACGTCGTGATCATGCGCGCCGATGGGCAGACGTTCGTCCACGAGCACGCCAAGGTCACAGACGCAGACGGCCGCCCGGTGTTCGCCCTGCCCGGCCAGACCTTCGGCCCCGAGCTCGATGTGCAGGTCGAGTTCCCCACCGCCGGGACCTACCGGCTGTGGGCGCAGTTCCGGCTCGCCGACGGTGACGTGATCACCGTGCCGTTCACTGTCCACGCCCGGTGACCGAAGGAGAGCCTAATGATGTGCGCACGTACGTCGACGAACTCTGCGACCGTCCTGCCTGATCCCCGCCTCCGGCCGACGCAGGCATGGTCACTGGATCCGCGACCGGGTCATCCGCATGGCTGGTGCTGTCTCAGCTGTAACAGCGAACTCTGAGGCAGGTACGACAAGGTGATGGCCTTGGATGCGCCATCTATGCTGACCCGCAGCGGATAAAGGGGGAAGGGGCTGCCGGTGGACTGGTTCTGGTGGGTTCTCATCGTCTTCTGGACGGGCGGCTTCGCTTGGGCGGCCGACAACATCCGCAGCGCGCTGCGCAATCGCCACGAGCGCAAATTGCAGTTGCTGGAGGTGGCGAAGCAGGAACGACTGGCTGTTGAGGCGGCGCAGAAGCCGCCGGAGCCGGTGTGCGGGTGCACGCATCATCTCGCCAAGCACGACAAGCAGGGCCGGTGCCACGAACGCGTCGAGGTGCCGACGGCCTGGGACGAGAACAAGAAGCCCCTGCGCTACGAGTCCGGCCAGTGCAACTGTCAGCAATACGTGGGACCGCAGCCGCTGTCGCAGGTTTTCGCAGAGGAACTGACGGATCGCGCCTGATCCGGGCGGAAAGGCGGTGGCCGGAGACGGTCACCGCAATCTGGTTCAGGGTGTTGCCAGGGACCTCTGCCCGCGAGCTGGCCGACGGCCCGGGGAACGCGCGCGAGGTGCTCTGGCGGGGCCACGCCGGTCCCCGCCCGCTCGGCATCCGTGACATCTGGCTGCCGTAGTCCGCGTACGGCACAGTGCCGCGGCTGCCGTACGAGCTCGGCGACCTCTTGGCTTGAGAAGGCTCCTGCCTGGTCGCGGGCCGGAGGCGGTGCGGCGGGCAGCGGGATCAAGGGTGGGCGCTTCCACTGACGGGCGTCTTTGGTGTGCAGGGAAACCGTCGGTCGCCGAGGCTGGGGTTATGACCGAGTCTCGCGTGATCGTTTCCCCGCCGCATGCGAAAGGCGGTCGACAGGTGATGGTGGGGGACGACGTCCTGGGTACCGCGTACTCGCTGCATGAGCTGACCGTGTACTTGCAGCGCGCCGGGCTTGACGACCTGGATGAGCTGGATGTGGCGATGTCGCCGTTGATCGAGTGGCAGGGTGGCGGTCCGGAGGTGTGGCCGGCGGTGGAGTGACGATGCTCCAGCCGGGTGTCCTGCCGGCGCGGGTGGGGCGTACGCCGCTGCCCGGTGAGGGGCGCGCCAGAGAGCGGGGCCCGAGCTGGTGGGCGTCGGCTGGCCCCGGCGGCGGTTGCACAGGGGTGGTCCGGTAGGAAAGAGGCATGGACCACGTCATAGATCTCCGCAGCGACACCGTCACCCGTCCCACCGAAGAGATGCGTGCCGTCATGGCACGGGCCGAGGTGGGCGACGATGTGTTCGGCGACGATCCCGCCGTCAACGCGCTCCAGGAGCGCGTGGCGCAGTTGCTCGGTTTCCAGGCCGCGCTGTTCGTCTCGTCCGGCACCCAGAGCAATCTGTGCGCCCTCCTCAGCCACTGTGGGCGGGGCGAGGAGTACATCGCCGGGGCGAACGCCCACCTCTACAGCCACGAGGGCGGCGGAGCGGCCGCATTCGGCGGGATCCAGCCGCAGCCGCTGCCGCACCAGAGCGACGGAACGCTCGATCTGTCGGATATCGAGGCGGCCGTCAAGCCGGACGATCCGCACTTCGCGCGCACTCGGCTGCTGTGTCTGGAGAACACGTTCGGCGGCACGGTGATCGCCCCTGAGTACCTCCAGGCAGCCACGACCTTGGCCCGAAAGCACGGACTGGCGACGCATCTGGACGGGGCCCGGCTGTTCAACGCCGCGGTGGCCGGCGGCGGCGATCCCTACGACGGGGCGCGGAGGATCGCGGAGCACTTCGACAGCGTGTCGGTGTGCTTCAGCAAGGGCCTGGGGGCGCCGGTGGGCTCGGTGCTACTGGGTTCACCGGAGTTCATCGGCCAGGCCAAGCGGTGGCGCAAAGCCCTGGGCGGCGGCATGCGGCAGGCGGGCGTCCTTGCGGCGGCCGCGTCCTACGCGCTGGACCACCATGTCCACCGGCTGGCCGACGACCACGCGAACGCCGCACTGTTCGCCGAGATCCTCGACGGTGTGCCGGGGCTGGAGGTCGGCGCGGCGCGCACCAACATGGTGTTCGCGCGTCCCGTCGGGGGCCTTACGACGCCGAACCTGGTTCAGCGGCTGGCGGCCCGGGGTGTGCTGTGCACGGCAGGCGGGCCGCAGATCCGGTTCGTCTTCCACCTCGACGTCTCGAAGGCGGATGCGGAGCGCGCGGCGGTCATGATCCGGGAGACCCTGGCCGAAGACGCCGCCTGAGGCATGCCGGGCCCGTGCGTGGGCACGTTGCGTGCGGGTCCGGCACCCGGCGAAGGCCTGCTCTCTGCGGCTCGGCAGTCATTGCGCGAAGCCCATGGTGCCCCGAGCCTTGAGGCTGGGCGGGACGTGGCGGGTCCGGGAAGTCGTCCGCGGTTCCTTCCATCAGGCGCCGGACCGGCTATTGAGTACCGAGGCGGCCCGTTCGGCAGTCGTTGGTGTGCCTGATGCCTGGCGCCGTGTCAGTTCCCGATGGTCTCCCAATTCACCGCAGTTGGATCATATGAGTATTTAAGGCAAATGAAAGTGTAATGAGCATTGAGTAATGAAGGGGGTCTTTTTCCGTTTCGGGCGTTCCGGCGGTGCAGGATCGGATCCGTACCGGCCTCAACCCGGCCGGGAGACCTGACGGGGCATCACGCCCTGTATGGAAAGGACACCTGGAATGACTGACACGTTCAAGCGGGCCGTGGCCCTCGGTGCTGCGACGGTTGCGATGACCGCTGGGGCGCTGTTCGGCGCGGTCGGCAGTGCCTCTGCCGCCCCGGCCCACCACGGCCCGTCGCACCCGGGTCCGGATCGCGGCCGGAACTGCTGGCACGACCGCGGCTACTTCACCCGGGTGTGGGTCCCGGCCCACTTCGAGCACGGCCGCTGGCAGCGTGGCCACATGGCGAACATCTGGCACCCCGGCCACCGGGGCTGCCACCGCTAGGCCCTGCTCCGAGTCAGATCGCGGACCGGTTCGATCCGTCCCCATGACGGCGACTGTGCCGTAGGAACGATTTGTGTCGCAGTGATCTGACAGGCGGCGAGTGGGGGGAGCGGGCCCCGGACCCAATGGTCCGGGGCCTGTTTGCGTTTCCGTGGGAGCGCCGGCGGCGATGGCAGCTCATGCTGTCGGGACCAGGTGGAATGCCTCGGCCAGCAACTGATAGGAGAGCAGCCGGTCGGCGGGGTCGTGGGTCAGGGTGTTGACGATGATCTCGTCGGCTCCGTGAATCTTGGCCAACTCGGCGAGCTGGTCGTGCACTTCGGGCGGTGTGCCTGCGATCAGCGCTCGGCTGTTGCGGTCCGCGCGGTCTTTCTCCTGTGTCGTCCAGCGGTGGGTGCGGGCGATGAGGGGGGAGGGAAGCGGTTCGTCGTGCCCGAGGTCACGGCGGCTGCGCCACAGCAAGTAGCTGTCGGCGAGATCACGTGTTGTGGCTTTGGTGGGCGCCACGATGGCACGGACGGCGAGGGCGTTGTGGGTGATCGCTTCGATGGTGCGGACGTTGTGTATCTCCAGCGCAGGGACGCTGTGTTCGGGCCGCAGGAAGTGGGCGTAGGCGTAGGAGAGGCCGAGGGTGACGGCCGTGTAGGCGGAGGCCGGGCTGGCTCCGAGGAGCCAGAGCTGCGGCGGCCGGTAGCCGGGGGCGGGTGCTTCGAGCAGGTCGGCCAGCTCGGCGAGCTTGTGCGGGAAGTCGTGTACGTGCCCGCCGGCACGGCCGATGCCGAGATCGACCCGGTCGGGGTGCAGGGTGGCGAGGATGCGGAAGGTCTCCGCCACTTTGAGAGGTTCGTACCGGGGGAGGAGGACACCGCCGGAGCCGATGCGCAGGCGCTGGGTGATGTTGAGCAGTTCGGCCACCAGGATTTCCGGCGCGGTTCCGGCGAATGCGGCGGTCTGGTGGTGTTCGGCGACCCACATCCGGTGGTAGCCCAGATCGTCCGCGGCGCGGGCGAGTTCGAGAGTGGCTGCGAGCGCGTCCGCTGGTGCGGCGCCGTCGGGGATGGGCGACTGGTCGAGGACGGACAGACGCAACGTCACGATGATGCCGCTCCTTTCGTCATGGCAGGGATGATGCGGAAGTCCCGCTGAAAGACGAGGTTGTGCAGTTCGGCGGAGACGATGGCGCGCAGAGTGGGCAGTTCGGCCGCGGCCTGGTCGTCGGTGAAGACGTTCAGCGGCCAGTCGCCCACCGTGCCGCCGCGCAGGTGGGGGTGGTGGAATCCGGCACCGTAGTAGGCGTGCAGCACGATCGGGGCGATCCCGGAAGCGCGCTGCTCGGCCCAGGTCAGTACCCAGAGCGCTTCCGAACTGTCGTTCGTGGTACGCAACCCGCTGGCGGCCACGTCACCTTGGCCGAGCAGGAGGCTGGTGTTGACTTCGGCCAGTGCCTGCCGGGCGTAGGGATCGAGCAGCGGGATGGCGTCGGCGAAGAGCCTTTCCTTGTCCTTACGAGACACGGCGTCACCGTGGGTGCCGTCGCGCAGGTCTGTGAAGTGCCGCAGCAGCGCTGCGGCGTGTGCGGGCGTGGGAGCCGGAGTGGTCATCTGCTGTTCTCTCAGGATGAGTTGGGGGGAGGTGGCGGTGTCCGGCCCTCCCGACCGGGCCGGACACCGGGCCCGCAGTGCCGCCGGAGTGGGTGGCCGGCGGCCCTGGGGCGTCTTCATTGCGGGTGGCCTTTCAGGCCGTCGCTGTGGCTTCGGCGATCTGTTCCGCGCTCGGTGCCAGCTTCGGGGACGCCAGGGTCACCAGCACGTTGACGATGGCGAAAGCCGCCGCGACGATCAGTCCCCGGTGGAAGCCGTCGACGAGGGCCTGCTGCTGCGAGGAGCCGTCGGCGAGCGCGGCATTGGTGCGTGAGACGGAGAGGGTCGTGGCGAGGGCCAGGCCGAGTGCGCCGCCGACCTGGTAGAAGGCGGTGACGACGCCGGAGGCCGCACCGGCTTCGTGGTGTGCGACGTCGACGACGGCCGCGATCTGCGCCGGTACGCCCAGGGCGATGATGCCCGCGCCGAAGAGGATCAGGCCGGGCAGGAGATGCGCGGCGTAGCTGCTGTCGGCATTGGTCTGGGCGAGCAGAAGCAGGCTGACGACGCTGAGCACGGCTCCGCTGAGCTGGACGGTCCTGGTACCGAGGCGATGAACCATCTGAGTGGTGACGACCGCGGCGAGGATGGCGGCGGCGCCCATGGGAAGGATCTCCATGCCGGTCTTCAGGGCCGAGGCTCGGCGGACCTCCTGCAGATAGATCGCCGTCAGGAAGAACATGGTCAAGAACGCGGCCCCGTTGAGGGCCAGAGCCCCGCTGGCGGTGCTCAGGGCGCGGGAGCGGAACAGACCCAGCGGCACGAGGGGAGCTTTGGAGCGGGCTTCGGCGACGATGAAGACGGCCAGCAGGGCGATTCCGGCGATGAGGCAGGTGATCACCTCGGTCGACTGCCAGCCCACCGGCTCGGCCCGTACGACGCCATAGACCACGGCCAGCAGGCCCGCGGTGCTCAACAGCGCGCCCAAAGCGTCGAACCCGCGGCCCGCGAGCGGGGCGATGCGCCGGATGAAGATCGGGACGGCGATCACCAGCGCCACCACGATCGGGACGTTGACGAAGAAGACCCAGCGCCAGCTGAGCGAGTCGACCAGCAGGCCGCCCGCCACGACCCCCAGAGTGCCGCCGAGGCCGGCCAGACCTCCCCAGACGCCCATGGCGATGTTGCGCTGCCGACCGTGGGGGAAGGTCACCGTCAGGATCGACAGTGCCGCCGGGGACATCAGGGCTCCGCCCAGTCCCTGCACCGCGCGTGCGGCGATGAGCTCACCGGGGAAGGTCGCCAGCCCAGCGACGAGCGAGGTGATGCCGAACAGACCGAGGCCGACGACGAAGACGCGGCGGGAGCCCAGCAGATCGGCGGCGCGGCCGCCCAGTAGCAGGAAGCCGCCGAAGAGCAGGGTGTATGCGCTGATGACCCATTGCAGGCCGTCGGCTGAGAACTTGAGGTCGGTCTGGATGTGGGGGAGCGCGACGTTCACGATCGTCACGTCGAGCACCACGATGAATTGTGCGAGGGCCAGGACCGTCAGGGTCGCCCATGGACTGCGCCGCATGGATTTCCTCATCAGAACAGGGATTCAGGTAGGGCAGACATCGCGCTCAAGATCAGAAGGCGGGCACCTGCCGCCGCCGTCGATCGAGGCTGCTTACTGCGTAAACATACACTAGACGCTTACGGCGTAAACGATGCGTCCTCCTGGTAAAACCTCGTGTGTACGCTGTAAACTCGCCGCTCAGGGAGGTTCACATGGAGTCGTCGAGGAAGCGTCTGGACCGGGACGTCCTGGTCGCCACGGCCCTCGCTCTTGCCGATGCCGAGGGCCTGAGCGCGGTCACCACGCGCCGTGTGGGGCAGGAGCACGGAGTCTCGGCGATGGCCCTGTACCGGCACTTCCGTGACAAGGATCAGATCCTTGACGCCCTCGCCGAACGTCTCCTGGCCGACGTCAGGTTGCCGGAGACGGACGACCGGCCGTGGGGCGACCAGTTGCGCGATGTGCTCGTGGCCTTCCTCGAATCGTTGCGCCCGCACGCTGCCGCAGCTGAATTGGTCATCACCCGCGTCCTGGTCTCATCGCCGGGGCTTGCGCTGGCGGAGCGGACACTTGGGTTGCTGGATGCTGGAGGGTTCCAGGTCGAGCAGGCCGCGGAGATCGCCGGCCAGGCGCTGTGCTCGGTCGTCACGCTCGTCGTCAACGAGCCGGGCCGCAGCCACATGGACGACCCGGAGCTGCGGGACGATGCCATCCGGGCCAAACAAGCCTCGCTGGAGGCGCTGTCTCCCAAGCACTATCCGCACATCGTGGCAGCGGCCGGCGCGCTGGCGTCCTGCGCGAGCCGGGACGTCTACTACGAGCGCGGCATCGATCTCATCATCGCCGGTGTACGCGGTGTCCAGGCAGGGACGAAAGCTCCCGTCGTCTGACGCGGCTGCCGCCCCGACGGGGTACTGACCACGCACCACGCACTACTCCGCCGGACGGCAAGACCGCCCCTGTCACGAAGGGGCGGTCTGCGCGCGCTTGGTGTCGCCTCCCTTAGCTTGCGATTTTAGGACGTGAAGATCGTTTAGGTTTGGATTCTGCTGTTCGCCGGACATGGGAACGGCCTTCGGGTGACGCTGGGTTCTCGCCAGAGATCCAGCTGCACCAGAAGGCCGTGATGGACAGTCTGCAAGACACCCCTGCCCGCGTCGAGGCGTTGTCCGAGTTATCCAGGTTCCGTGCGGGTCTCCATGCCTGCTTCACCCGCCGCGGGGATGCCCTGTTCGAGTTGGCGGACGCGATGCTGTGCGCGCAGGGCCCGGTGCGATCACCGGTTGAGCTGTCCTTGGAGCCGGAGTTCCGCCGACGACACGGCTCTGTCTACGACGCCCTGGCCCATGGCCAGATAAGCAGTAGCCGCTTGCGGTACCTGCTGATCGGCCTGTCGGCCCCGGCCAGGGCGGGCGAGCCGCTGATGTTCGCGATCGACACCACTCCGCACGCGCGCCCCGACGCCGAGTACGCCGACGAGCGGACGATGGTGCAGGTCCGCGGCAAGGGCGGGGACCGCTGGCTGCCCGGCTGGCCCTACAGCCTGCTCGTCGGCATCCAGTGGGGGTCCTCCTCCTGGGTCGACCCCATCGAGGCACGCCGACTGCGGCCCGGCGAGGAGCACACCGACGTCACGATCGACCAGATCACCGGGCTGCTCAAAGACCTGACCGCGACCGGGAAGTGGCAGCCCGGCGACCCGCCGCCGCTGGTCCTGCTCGACGCCGGCAACTACGCCACCGACCTCACCCACGCCCTGGCCGGCCATGACGTGCAACTGCTGGTCCGGCTACGTGCCACCCGGGTCTTCTACCTCGACCCCCCGCCCCGGCGACCGGGCCAGATGGGCGCGCCGCTGCGCCACGGCGCGGAGTTCTCCTGTTCCGACCCCGCCAAACGACACGCCCCCGACTTCGAACGCACCGTGGAGTCCGAGCTGTACGGCACCGTGACCGTCCGCGCCTGGAGCGGACTGCACCAAAAACTCGGCAGCACCGGCCGCTGGGCCAACTGGCCGCGGGACAAGCAGTTGCCGATCGTGCGCGGCACGGTCCTGCAAGTGGTCGTCGACCACCTGCCCGACGGCCGCAAGCCACCCAAGGACCTGTGGCTGTGGCACGCCGGCCCCGTTCCGGCCGACCCGGACCTGCTCTGGAAGGCCTACCTGCGGCGCTTCGACCAGGAGCACTTCCACCGCTTCGCCAAGTCCTATCTCGGCCTGGCCAGCGCGCACCTGAGCTCGGCGGCAGCCACCGACCGGTGGGTGTCCCTGGCCATGGGCGCCTACGCCCAACTACGCCTCGCCCGCCACCTCGTGGACGACCTGCGCCGCCCCTGGCACCCAAGACCGGACCCGGGTAAGCCCCTCAGCCCCTACAAGGTCCGCCTCGGCTTCCGCCGACTCCGCGCACGCATCGGCACACCCGCCGACTCGCCGAAACCCACCCGCCCCGGCCCAGGCCGCCCGAAAGGCTCGAAGAACCGCCCGAAATCCAAGCGACCGCCCTACCGCAAGAGCGAACCGACCACCGTAAACACACAGAGTGACGACAGAAGCTAAAATCGCAAGCTTAGTGGTCCGTGCCGGAAGTCCTTCGGGGGTTGACGCGGGAGCCGACGTTGTGTGTATCGCCTGGTCAGGTGCCGAGTGCGGCGAGGTGGAGGTGGCAGGCGCAGTCGAGGGCGTCTTGGGGGGTGCCGGCGAAGCCGCCGGTGGGCAGGAGGGAGTCCTCGTAGCGGTCGCTGCTGGCGTAGTAGAGGGCGAAGCCCCACCTGCTGGCGGTTCCGCCGTAGCGCAGGCGCATCAGCGTGACCCGTTCGCCGTCCGCCAGTTCCGCCTCCACGTAGGCAAAGGCTCCGCGGTGACGGACGTGCAGCCGCCTGATCTGCGGCCAGGTGGTGCGGGCATGCTCGCCAAGGCGCTGCTCGAGTGAGAGCCGGGTGGACTCCGAGGGTGTGGGCATGGCAGCCATCCTGCCCGAGGGGCCGCAGGGCGGGGCACGGCAGGATACGGGCTGTCGTGATCCACTTCTCCCGATCGGCCGTCGTTGCATGCCCGTTGCCCCGGCCCGCCCGATAACCCTGACCGCCGCCGAGCGAAAGCGGCTGAAGAAGATGGCCTACGGCCACAAGACCGAGTACCGGCTGCGGATGCGCACGCACATCGTCCTGCACGCGGCACGCGGACGCTCCAACGCGCGTATCGCCCGAGAGACGGGCCTGCACCTGGACACGGTGCGCCTCTGGCGGAGCCGGTTCGCCGAACACGGCCTGCCTGGGCTGTCCGACCGTGAACGCAGCGGCCGTCCGCCGGTGTTCACCGCGCTGCAAGTCGCCGAGGTCAAGGCCCTGGCCTGCCATCTGCCCGCCGAGACCGCCACGCCGTTATCGCGCTGGTCATGTCCGGAACTGGCCCGCGAGGTGGTCGCCCGGGCCATCGCCGGATCGGTCTCCGCCTCCACCGTGCGGCGCTGGCTCAAGGACGACGTGCTCAAGCCCTGGCAGCACAGGTCGTGGATCTTCATCCGCGACCCGGACTTCCGCACCAAGGCCAGCCGCATCATGGACCTGTACGCCCGCGCCTGGGACGGCGTTTCACTGCGCGAGGACGAGTACGTGATCTCTGCGGACGAGAAGACCTCCATCCAGGCCCGCTGCCGCTGCCACCCCACCCTGGCCCCCGGCCAGGCCCGGGCGATGCGCGTCAACCACACCTACGAACGCGGCGGCGCCTTGGCCTACCTGGCCGCCTACGACGTTCACCGGGCGAAGGTGTTCGGCCGCTGCGAACCCACCACCGGCATCAACCCGTTCATGAATCTGGTCACCCAGGTCATGAGCCAAGAGCCGTACGCCAGCGCCGAACGCGTCTTCTGGATCGTCGACAACGGCTCCTCCCACCGCGGACAGAAGGCCATCGACCGTCTGACCCGCGCCTTCCCCAACGCTGTCATGGTCCATACCCCAGTCCACGCCTCCTGGACGAACCAGGTGGAGATCTTCTTCTCGATCGTCCAGCGCAAGGTCGTCTCGCCCAACGACTTCACGGACCTCAATCAGGTCCGGGATCGGCTCCGATCTTTCGAAGACCGCTACAACGCCACGGCACAGCCGTTCCAGTGGAAGTTCACCACCTCCGACCTGGACAATCTGCTGGCCAGACTCGACCGGCATACCGCCGATCACCAGGAAGAATCCTCCGTCGCCAAGGCAGCGTGATCAACCCCCGAAGGACTTACGAACTCGACCACTAAGGCAGGGTGGTGAAGGCGATGTTCCCGCGCGCATGCCGGGCGCGGAGCGCCCTCTTCTCGACCTTCCCGACGGTGGTCTTGAGCAGCGAGGCGAGGACGGCCCAGTGCTCGGGGACCTGCCAGCCGGCCAAGTGCCCACGGAGGAACGCCCGATAGGCGCTGAAGTCGGGTTCAGCGCCCTCGTTGAGGACGACGAGCGCCAACGGGCGCTCCTGCCACCGTTCGTCCGGGATCGCCACGACAGCGGCCTCCGCGATGTCCGGGTGCGCCATGAGGCGTTTGTGCGCCGTGAGGCGCGGTGAATCGAAGGAGGTGCGAGACCTCCTCGCCAGGTTGTCGCAGCAGCCTGGTGGGAGCTGAGCGCAGTCCGATCCGGGAGACGCCGGGGAGGGCGGGAAGCAGCGCTGACAAAGCCGGGACTGCTCGGAACTACCAGACGGGCCGGGTCCGGCGAGCGAGATCAGAGGGCGTACGAGAGGAACCAGTGGTAAAGCTCCGTAAGCGTGGCACCGGCTCAAATCTGGTGGATATGGGCCGGGTTGTAGCCCACAGTTCGCTCGTTGAGCGGGCTGACTCCGTAGCCGACTTGGCGTGTCGGTGGGGAGGCCACGGCGAAAGCCTGCGGCGTAACCGTGGCGATGCTGCCGGGGCAAAGCTGGGCGCCGGACTGACCGATCGATTCACCGTGAACACGGGAACCATCTCGCGTTGTTCCCCGGGCCCGGAATCCATCCGGGTTCTTGGGATAGATACGTCGTCTGTCGAAGGCGCGGGATGGGGCGGAGGCCCCGTAGTAGTCCGAGCGGACGAGAGGTCCGCGCATGGCGAAGGGGGCCAGCAAGTCGGCAATAAGGATGCTGGAATGCCGGGAGGCCGTTGGTGAATACCGACGAACTGGAATACGTCTTACTCAAGGCGGAACGCCGGGTACTGGAAATCCAGACCAAGCTGCACCGTTGGGCCAGTGATGACCCTCATCGCAGGTTCGATGATCTGTACAACCTCGCCGCGGACCCGGGCTTCCTGCTGGTGGCCTGGGATCGGGTGCGGAATAACAAGGGCGCGCGCACGGCGGGAGTGGACGGCGAGACCGCCTACTACATCGAGTCCGTGCGGGGGCTGGAGGGGTTCCTTTCGGAACTGCGAGATGATCTCAAAGCCCGCACCTTCCGGCCCCTCCCGGCTCGGCGACGCGCGATTCCCAAGGCTGGCGGCAAGGTCCGCTACTTGGGGGTCGCGACCATCCGAGACCGGGTAGTCCAGGCGTCCGTGAAACTGGTGTTGGAGCCGATTTTCGAGGCGAATTTCCTCCCGTGTTCCTACGGATTCCGTCCGAATCGCCGGGCTCACGACGCAGTGGCCGAGGTGCACCATTTCGCATCCCGCTCGTATGAGTGGATTGTTGAAGGTGACATCAAAGCCTGCTTCGACGAAATCTCGCACACCGCTCTTATGGGCCGGGTGCGGGAACGGGTCGGAGACAAACGTGTCTTGGATCTGGTGAAGGCATTTCTGAAGGCTGGCATCCTCGATGAGGACGGCACGCTGGTGGATACCAACGCTGGGACTCCGCAAGGGTCGATTCTTTCGCCGTTGCTGAGCAATGTGGCTCTCTCGGTCCTGGACGAGCATATCGCCCAAGGGCCGGGCGGCCCCGGAGCCAGCCCGTATGGAAGGGCCAAGCGACGCCGTCAAGGTCTGCCCAACTACCGTCTCGTGCGGTATGCGGACGACTGGTGCCTGCTCGTGTCGGGCACCAAGGCACACGCTGAAGCCCTGCGGGAAGAAATCGCCGGGGTCCTGTCCACGATGGGCTTACGCCTGTCGCCGGAGAAGACCCTGATTACCCATATCGACGAGGGCCTCGTCTTCCTCGGCTGGCGCATCCAGCGCCACCAGAAGCGAGGCACCGGCAAACAGTACGTCTACGTCTATCCAGCCAAGAAGGCCCTGGTGGCCGTCATGGCCAAGGTGAAGACGATATGCCGGCGGAGCACGAACCTGTCGCTCGAAGACCTGCTGCGTCAGCTCAACCGGATGCTGCGGGGCTGGACCGCGTACTTCAAGTACGGGTGCTCGAACGCGACTTTCAGCTATCTGAGGGCCTATCTCTGGAAGGAGATCATCAGATGGCAGGAGCGCAAGCATCGGCGCGTTCCTTGGAAGGTACTACGCCGACGCTACGGCATCTGGCCCGCCGAGGGCGGGAAGGAATTGTTCGATCCGGCAAGAGTGAGCGCAAAGCGCTACTACTACCGGGGAACACGCATCCCGACACTGTGGCCGAGCACAGCATGAAGTGAACACCGACCCACGGGACTTGTGGAGAGCCCGGTGCGCTTAGCGGTGCACGCCGGGTTCGGGAGGCGACCCGGAGAAACGGGCTGGTCGTGAGGCCAGTACCGCGCTCCGGGTCGACCTCACTTCCACCTCGACGGAGGAGATTCACTTGCCCCCGGATTTGATCAGGTCCTTGGCGCGGTCGGTGATGGTCATACAGCCCCCTGGGCTGATGGTGGCGATGTCACCGGTGCGCAGCCAGCCGTCGTCGGTGAAAGCTGCCTGCGGGCGCAGTGGTTGGCTGCCCTCGCCGCCGAAGTAGGCGCCGGTGATCCAGGGACCGCGGACTTCCAGCTCGCCGGGCGTCTGTCGGTCGTGCGGCAGCCACAGGCGTCTGTGGCTTTCGGTGCCCGTCAGGACGCCGGATCGGTGGCAGTCAGGCGGTATGTGCGCCGAACTGGGCATACAACGCGGGCAGGAAGCCGGCGAGGTGCGTCATTCCGACCTGATCGTTGAAGAGTTGTTCGTATGCGGTGGTGCTGTTGATCAGCCTGCGCTTGAGGCCGAGAGCGCGCAGCATGGGTGCGAGGTCGACCGACCCCAGCGTGAGGAGGTCGCCGAGCCAGAACCGGGTCCGCAGTTCGAGGCCCTCGTCGGTTTCACGGGCCAGGCGGAGCATGCGGCCCACGCGGACACCGGCCAGGATGATCTCTCCGCAGATCTGGGCCACGACCCCGGCCTGGGCGAAGCGGCCTGTGTCCAGCCCCCAGTCGGACGGCTGCACGAAACGTGTCTTGACCTTGACGCGTTTGGGCCCGACGTACTCGGTGACGTGCACGGTGTTGCCGATGTACCGCTGCTCGTGGGTCAGGCCGGGCCGGCTGAGCGCCGCCGGGTCGGCCGCTTCGGCGAAGACACGGTTGTACGGGTGCCAGAGCGAGTAGCGCTCCGACTCGCCCATGTACCACCAGAAGAACCAGCTCACCATCTCTCCGGTGGCGCCGGGAAGAGGTGTTCTGCTGGCCACGTATGCGGTGCCGTCCGCCAGCAGGCAGTAGCCGTTCTCCACCTTGTGGTGGCCGGCGTCCAGCAGGGTGTTGAGCTCCTCGGGGGAGGTTCCGAGCGCATCGCCGGGGTCCATGGGCCGCTGTAGCGCGGGCAGGACCTCGCGGTGCAGGTACATCTCCTTCCTGAAGAAGTGCGCGTAGGGCTTGTCGCGAATGCGCTGGGCGTTGGCGGCGAAGACGTCCTGGGTCGGTGCCGGGAAGTAGGTGACCGGCACCAGCCCTTCGGCGGGGTGTGCGGTGGTCATGAACGGCCTTCCTGCGGTGCGGCGTTGTGCGGACGCTTGTGTTCGACGGTGATGAAGCGCAGTTCGGTGGGACCGTCGTTGCACAGGTCGTGCAGCAGGTACTCCTCGCCGGGGAAGGTGAAGTGGCGGGTGTCACCGGCCCGGTAGGAGACCCTGCGGGTGGTGCCGTCGTCGGTGTGCTGGATGCTGGAACCGTCGGTGAGTGCGGTCCAGAAGTAGTCCAGGACGTGCCGGTGGGCCGGCAGGCGCCGCCCGGGAGGCACGTGGATGCTCCACACCTTCAGGTCGTCGGTCTCCGAGAGCAGGACCGACCCGACCCGGTAGTTGTGGGCGTTGTCGGTGAACTCCTGGCGCAGTGCAGGACTCCAGCCCTCGAAGTTCCTGGCCGCCACCTCACCGGCGAGCGGGGAGGTGCGCGTTGTGCCGCTGGTCATGCGTGTGCTCCTTCGGTGATCAGAGAGACTTCTCGATGGCCCCACACCCGCTGGTAGGAACCGTTCACGAGGTCGTCGAGCAGGGAGGGGCCCTTGGGCTGCCATCCCAGTTCGGTGCGGGCCTTGACGGCGTCGACGCGGACGTTGCTGCTCATTCCCAGCGCGTACAGCTGACCGATGGCCTGGCTCATCTCCTCCAGGGAGACGGAGACCGCAGGGCCGAGGCCGAGGACGCGCGCGACGCCATCGGCGATCTCACGCATCGCGCACTCGCTGGCCGCGAGGTTGTACTCGCTTCCGGGCGGGGCGGATTCAAGCGCCAGCCGATAGGCCTGTGCGACGTCGTCCAGGTGGACGTTGGGGTAGCGGTTCAGCCCGCGCCCGGCATAGCGGCTGACGCCGTCCCGCAGGGCCGCACGCAGAAGCACCGGCAGCTGCTCGCTGCCGCCCTGGCCGTAGACCATGCCGGGGCGCAGCACCACTGTCCGTGCGCCGTGCTCGGCGGCTGCCATGACCCGCAGATCCTGGTCGTAGCGGTGGGACAGCTGCGGGAGCGGAATGAACTCCTCGTCCTCCACGTGGACGGTGTCGCTGGGTTCGCCCCCGGACAGCTCGGTGTAGACGGCGACGCCGCTCGTGCGCAGGTAGCGCTTGTCCGTGCCGGTGACGAGATCCAGCAGGAGGGCGGTGGCCCGGTCGTTGTCGGCGCTGCCGGTCTCGATCACCGCCTCCGCGTTCTCCACCGCGGCGCGCAGGGAGTGCGGGTCGGTCAGGTCACCGGCAACGGGGCGCAGCCCGGCGGCATCGAGGGCTTGCAGTCCCGCGGCACTTCGGGCCATGCCGGTGACGTCATGGCCGGCGACTTGGAGGTGCTGGGCGACGGCCCGGCCGAGATAGCCGGTCGCTCCGGTGACGAGGACTCTCATGGCGGCTCTCCATAAGTGACAGAGGTGGATGGTGTGCGGGTGTCGCGTGTCTCAGCGGATGCGCAGCGTCTTGAAGGCACGCAGGGAGGCGGTGAAGAGGCCGGCCTGACGAGCTCTGCTCATGCCTGGCACGGGATCGAATCCCAGGAGCCGCTGGCTCGCCACGGTCTGCGGCTCGGTGTACTTCAGCAGTCCGCCGACGCCATGACGGCGCCCGAGGCCGGAGGCCTTCATGCCGCCCATGGGAGCGCCCTGGGAGGCGTACGCGGCCGCGTACCCCTCGTTGATGTTGACGGTTCCGGCGGCAATGCGGCCCGCCACCCGGCGTGCGCGGCGGATGTTGCGGCTGTAGACCGCCGCGTTGAGCCCGTACGGGCTGTCGTTGGCGGCACTGATGGCCGCTTCGTCGGAGAGGACCCGGTAGACCGAGACGACCGGCCCGAAGGTCTCCTCACGGCGCACCGGGGTGCCGACGGGGACCTCGGTGAGGATGGTCGGCTCGTAGAAGAGCGGGCCGAGGTCCGGGCGTGCCTTCCCGCCGACGGCGACGCGGGCGCCCGCGGCTCGGGCCGCTTCGACATGCTCGGTGACTCGCTCGAGCTGCTGGGCGGTCGTCAGGGATCCCATGTCGGTTTCGAAGTCGAAGTCTCGCCCCAGACGCATCCGTTGCACCCGCTTGGTGAAACGGTCGAGGAAGGCGTCGTAGACCTGGGTGTGGACGTAGATACGCTCGATGCCCACGCACATCTGCCCGGAATTGCCGAAGCATGCACGGACTGCCGACTCGACGGTGGCGTCGAGATCGGCGTCGTCGAGGACAAGCATCGGGTTCTTCCCGCCGAGCTCCAGGGAGCAGCCGATCAGCCGGCGCCCGGCTTGCTGGGCGATGCCCCGGCCGGTCTGCGTGGAGCCGGTGAAGCTGACGAAGTCAGCGTGTTCGATCAGGGGCGTGCCGATGACCGACGGCTCACCGATGACGACCTGCCACAGGTCTTTGGGCAGCCCCAGTTCCTCGAGGACCGCGCGAGGCCACAGAGCCGACAGGGCGGTCTGCGTGTCGGGCTTGTGGACGACCGCATTGCCTGCCAGCAGCGCGGGGATGGCGTCGAGGCCCAGCGCCAGCGGGTAGTTCCATGGCGAGATCACCGTGACGACCCCCTTGGGCTGGAAGTCCTCCAGGGCGCGGGTCAGACCGGGGAAGGCCCCTTGACGACGGCGGGCGCGCAGCATGCTCGGGGCCTGCCGAGCCGCGTACAGAGCGGCCGTGGCGGCTTCCAGCACCTCGTCGAAGGCGTCGTGTCGCGCCTTGCCCGTCTCCCACTGGATGAGATCGAGGATCTCGTGCTGACGCGAAAGCACCACGTCATGGAACCGCAGGAACAGCTGGGCCCTGCGCCGCACGGGGACGGCCGCCCAGTTCTGCTGGGCCTCCCTGGCCGCGGCGAAGGCGCGTTCCACATCGACGGCCGTGGACTGTGGCAGGTGAGCGAGAGGCTCACCGGTGAAGGGCGCGTGCGTGGTCAGCGGGTCGCCCGTGGCGACGATGCCGCTGGTCAGGTGCCGCACCAGCGCCGGGTCCGGCGGAATCTTGCTGACGGCCGGGGCACTGGGCTGCGGCCGAGGGGGTGAGGTCATCGAGTCTCCGTCAACGGGCCGCGGCATGCCGTAGGGGCAAGGACAGGGCCGGGGTGCGGGAGGGGTTTGCCGGCGGCGAGGCTCTTCAGGACCTGAGCCCCGTCCGCGCGACCCTGCACAGTGTTCCTGTACATCGTTCATGAACTATCTACATGAGACATGTCCAGGGTAGAGTTGTCAACATGGCGAACAGGAGAACAGGACCGCAGCGGCAGGAGCCCCTGAGTCGCGAGGCGATCGCGCTCAGTGCCATCGCGCTGGCCGACGACGAAGGTCTGGAAGCGGTGACCATCCGCCGGCTGGCCCAGCAGCACGGGGTCACACCGACCGCCCTGTACTGGCACTTCAAAGAGAAAGACCAGCTGCTTGACGGCATGGCGGAGCAGTTGTTCGCCGATGTGCAGCTCCCGCCCGAGGACTCCGCTCCCTGGCAGCATCAGCTGCGTTCCGTACTCGAGGCCTTCCTCGCCGCACTGCGACCCCATCCGGCTGTCGTGGCGCTCCTGCCGTCCCGAATCCTTGCCTCGCCGGCCGGGCTGGCCCTGACCGAACGCACGCTCTCCTTGCTGCGGCGAGGCGGGCTGCAACCCGAGCGCACCGCGGAGGTCGGCGGCTATCTCCTCAGCGCCATCGTTGCCCTGGTGACCGCTGAGCCGGGCCGCGAGCACCCGAGCGAGGAGGAAGCAAGAGACGACGCCATCCGTGCCAAGCGCGCCTCGCTGATCGCGCTGTCCCCCCGCCGCTTCCCGACCGTGATCTGGTGCGCGGACGCGCTGGCGAACTGCGCGAGCCCCGACGAGTACTACGCCTTCAACCTGGACATGCTGATCGGCGGCGTCACCACCATCGCCAACGCACTCGACGACGATGCGGACGCCGCATTGCCGCGATCCGAGTGAGGCGGTCAGGCAGCCCGTTCTTCCTCTACTGACATCCCCTCGCAGGGCAACCGCGGGTAGGCACCTGCGGGTTGTTCCTCACAGGCGCCGATGGTCAGAACTCGCGGGTGTGCACGCCTGCTCGGCCCAGACCGTCTTGCCGTCGGGCCTGTGCCGCACTCCCCAGCGCTCGGTCAGTTCGGAGACGAGGAACAGGCCGCGGCCGCACTCGTCGTAGGCCTGGCTTCGGCGTTGGCGTGGAGGAGCGCTGCTGCCGTCCGAGACCTCGTAGATCAGGCTGTTCTCCTGGCGGATGACGCGCAGCTGCACGGGCGGTGCGGCGTGGCGGACGGCGTTGGTGACCAGCTCGCTGACCACCAGGTCGGAGCCGCACACGCCGTCTTCCAGCCCCCAGGCGGCCAGTTGTCCCGATACGCAGGCGCGAGCGTCGGGGACAGCATTGAGGCTGCTGGGGAGATCCCAGGTGGCCACGGAGCCGGCGTCGAGAGTCCGGGTGCGGACGAGAAGCAGAGCCGCGTCGTCGTGGGGCCGGTGGTCGAGCAAGGTCGCGAGGAGGGACTCGCACATGACGTCCAACGCGGGCCGGCCTGGCTCGAGAATCTCCCACAGCGCCCGGCCTCCCGCTGGGTGCTGGTGGCAGGATCCGACGAGGCTGTCGGTGGACAGGGCGAGGAGGCTGCCTTCCGGGAGGTCCATCTCAACGGCCTCGAAGGGCAGGCCGCCGAGCCCGAGGCCGGGTCCGGGCGGAAGGTCGACGGTTTCGACGCCGCCGTCCGGGGTGACGACGGCGGGCGGAGGGTGGCCGGAGCCGGCGAGCGCGCAGCGGCGCGAGACCGGATCGTAGACGGCATACAGGCAGGAGGCCCTCAGGTCGTCGGCGGTGCCTCCCACTGCTGGAACCGGCTGACCGTGAGGGGCCCTGGCGCCCTTGGCCGGGAGACTCATGAGGACGTTGCCGAGGTGAGCGAGCAGCTCGTCGGGGGGCAGGTCGAGGTCTGCCAAAGCGCGTACCGCGGCGCGCAGCTGCGCGGCGGTGGCAAAGGTGTGCACGCCGTGGCCGGGCACCTTCCCGACAACCAGTGCGGCTCGTGCGCTCGACAGAGGTATGACATCGAACCAGGCCGTGTCCAGACCAGCGTGGGGCGGGTCTGCGGCCAGGTGGCGACCGGCTGCTTCCACGGCCGCGAGCTGGGGCAGATGCCGGGGCAGCAGGCTGCGACGCAGGCTCCGGGCCATGCCGTGTGCGCACGCGTGACGGAGGGCGTTGTCAACGTACACCGCCGTCCGCATCGCGATCTCCTCCGCGATGACGAGGTCGTCGGCGTCGAAAGGTTCGGGGCGCTGATGACGTATGAACACCATCGCCCCCAGAACGGCTCCCCGGCAGGAACACAGCGGCGCCACGATCGCCGAATGGACGCGGCTCCTGCGGCCCGGGGTGGTTGGGAATGGATTCAGCCCGAGCCAGTGGGCGACCTCGTCCTCGCTCAGGCGATAGGCCCTGGCGGGCCGGACGTTGGCCGATAGCCGAAGGGGCGCTGCCACTTCGGGGAAATCCGGTCCAGTCTCGCGGTTCAGCGTCCTATGGGGGCGGTCGGCAGACACTGAGCGCTCAGCGACGCAGCGGAGTGAGAACGGACCCCTGAGCAGCTCGGGCGACGGTTCGCGTCCCCGCAGGACGGTGTCGGACAGGTCCACCGCTGCGAAGTCCGCGAACCGGGGGACAGCGACTTCGGCCGCCTGGCGCGCGGTGTGTGTCATGTCCAGGGGCCGGACCTTCCCGATACGGCGGCCGGCCGAGCTCAGGAAGGTGAGCTGGGTCCGGACGGCGGCATGTCGGCGGTATCGCTCGCGACTCAACCGCATTCGGCAGATCACGGGGCTGAGGCCGAACGACAGCACCACCGCGCTGATGGCGACGACTCGACCGCCTGCGGACGCCTCATGAATCTCGAATCCATAGGTGCCGACCACTGCGGCAACAGCGGGAACGCCCACGATGAGGGTGCGCCGGACAGGCAGTAGCGCGGCGGCGGTGAGAGGTGTCAGTACTGAGTAGCCCGACCATCTGACGAGACCGTTGCCCGCAGTCTCGATCTGAATGACGGTGATCAGACCGATGTAGGCGATCAGAAGGGCAATGACCCATCTGCTCAGTCGAACGGAAGCCATGGCAGTACCCCTTCCCCCGCCTTTCACCGGGCCGGATCGAGGCCATGCCGGGGAAGAGACGGCTTTCGCGTCTGATCGACGGCTGGTGACGAGATGCGCTGGACGGCGACCATGGCCAGGTCGTCCTCGAGGCGTCCTCCGACATAGGTCTGAAGGTCTTGGAGGATGTGCCGGAGAAGGTGTTGGGGTCGGTGCCAGATCCAGGGACAGGTACAGGCGGCGACTCGCTCGGAGGCCGGGTAGAAGGCGCCTGAAGCGTTACGGGCTTCGATGACGCCATCGGTATAGAGCAGCAGGGTGTCTCCGGCGCCGAACCGGACACTGTCTACGTGATAAGCGTCAGGGCTGAGGCTCGCCAGACCCAATGGCGGGGCAGGCCAGTGGGCACGCAGCATCTGGACCACACCATGTCGTTCCAGCAGCGGCGCGGGGTGGCCACAGCTGACCATCCGGGCGACGGCGGTGGAGTCGGGAATCTCGACAAGGAGGGCGGTGGTGAAGCGCTCGCTGCCTTCCAGATCGGTATCGCCGACATGAGCCAGATGCCTGCGAACGCTGCCTTCCAATGAAGCCGCCAGTTCGGACAGAGTGACGTCGCGGTGGGCGGCTTCCCGGAATGCGCCCAGGAGGGCCGAGGCATCGTCGATCGCGGACAGGCCCTTGCCCCGGGCGTCGCCTATCAGGAACCGGGTCGCGTCGCTGGTCCGGGCGGCAGCGTAGAGGTCGCCGCCTACCAGGGCATGTGCCGCGGCCGTGCGGTACACGGAGGCGACCCGCAGGCCACCGATACGGTGGGGCAGGGGGCGCAGCAGAGCACGCTGGGCCGCCTCGGACACGGCTCGCACCTGTTTGAGTTCGCTGAGGCTACGGTCGTGCAGCACGCGGAAGGCGACGACGAACCCCGAGGCCAGTAGCAGGGCGATCACCTGGATCGGCGGGAGCAGAGGGTGCAGTGGGCGGTCGTGCCCGTCGATGACGAAGACGGCCGCACTGGCGCACAGAGCAATGAGGGCGGTGAACCGGGCGCCGGCGAACGTGGCGGTGGACGCGGGAGCGGCGACCAGCAGAGGCACCAGATATCTGCCTGTGGGAGCAAAGACGCTGGCCAAGGTGATTGCCGTGATCAGTGCCACCGGGATCGCCACCAGCAGGCGGTTACCCGCCCCCCACGATCGATAGGCCGCTCCGAGGCCGCGCTGAACGAGTCGTCTGAGCCCGCCGCAGGGGCGATCGTCGACAGACGGCAATAGATCGCTCGGCCTGCCGATGTCAGGGGCCGGACGGTGAGGTGGGTGGACAGGCGGTACTGCCCGGAATGATCCGAACGTCATGGTCATCCTGCTCTCCGCCGTCCTGGGCCTGGCGAGGCGACCCGCGAGTACTCCTCCGATGACGCAAGGGGAAGCGGGGTGTCCGCGAGGGCGGCGATGGCTCGTCGGCCGGCGCGGTCGTTGTCTCGCCCTGGAGGCGGGCTTTCTCAGGCATCGTCTGGCGATGCAGGGCCTGTCGGCCGTTCATGTACAAGAGACATGAGACACGTACAGGATGGAGTTGTCAATATGGGGCGAAGTCGGTAATAACCTGAGAAATGCGAGCAAGCTGCGTTGATCCACCGCACAGTGCCGTCCCCCATGGCCCCAGGTTGTTCGGGCAACGACCGGATCACCGCCATGTGCGTCTCATGGCCCGATCGGCAGGCTGATCAGAGCCACGCGGCCTCGGTGGCATCGCCGCCGTACGCGGCGATCTCGGCCTCGTCGATGAAGGGCGCGCGGGAGGGCCCGCGTCATGGGGTGACGGAGCCTTCCCGGGATGCTGTCCAGCGGGCGTACTCCACGGGCAGGCACACGGCGCAAGGCCGGTAACCGGCCGCGATCGCGGTGGCCTCGTCGGCGAAGAACACCCGTTGGGTGACGTAGTGGCCGCGGGCGATGGACCGCAGCGCGGACGCGCAGTCCAGGCGCCCGTACACGCGGCTGCGGCGATGGCCGCCGAGCGTGCCCTTCGTCGTGCTCTGGTAGGGCTGCCCGTCCGGGCCGATCAGGGTGTACTCCGGTTCGTCCTCGGAGACTACGGTCATGCGGCGTCGTGGAAGACGAGGCCGAGCGTGTGCCGTCGGCCGGAGCGGACGGTACTGACGCCGTGCCGCATCGGCCCGTTCGACCAGCCCCTCTTCGTGGCGACCGGGCGGTCGCGGGTGGTGAAGACCAGGCCGTGTCCTTGCGGGAGGGTGGTGGACGAGCCGCGGGACTGGGCGCGCGGACGCTGCTCGGTCATGAGGAACTCACCGCCGGTGAAGTCGACGCCGGGCGCGTCGAGACCGATGACGACCTGGAGCGGGAAGAGCATGTCGCCGAACACGTCGCGGTGCAGGGCGTTCCAGTCGCCCGGGCCGTAACGCAACAGGATCTGCGCCGACTTGGCCTGCCCGGCCGCGTGGCACATGCGAAGCCACTCGGACAGCTCGTCGGGCCAGGGAGCGGGCTTGCCGAGCTTCTCGGCCCAGTCGCGGGCGATGGGCAGCAGGCGCGGGTAGAACGCCTCGCGCAACTCCCGCACGATGTCGGGCAGATCGTGGGTGAAGTACCGGTACTGGCCCGAGCCGAAGCGGTGGCGGGCCATGTCCACAGTCGTACGGAAATGGGCAGGCTCGCCGTACAGGGCCGCGATCTCCTGGCATGCGGCGGGGGTGAGGATCCGGTCGGTGAGCGCGTTGCCGTGTTCGTTGAGCTCGGAGACCAGCGCGCTCCAGTCGGTGTCGGCGACCCGGCCGGCGACCGGACCCGAGAGCAGGGTGGTGTCGATCATGGCAAGGGGTTCCTTGGATCGGTGGGTGGTGGCATCCGGACTCCGCAGGCGCGAGGCCGTGGGCGCGGAGTCCGGGCGGCGGTCTGTCAGGCGCCCGGGTGGACGTTCTCCAGGTCCAGGAGATGCTGCTTGCGCTCCAGGCCGCCGGCGTAGCCGGTCAGCGCACCGTCGGCGCCGATCACACGGTGGCAGGGACGCACGATCAGCAGCGGGTTCGCCCCGATCGCCGTGCCCACCGCGCGCACCGCGGCCCTCGAGGCGCCGATCTGCCGGGCGATGTCGCCATAGGTGAGGGTGGTGCCGTACGGGATGGCCGCCACCGCCGTCCACACCCGCCGCTGGAACTCCGAGCCGCTCGCGACGTACTCGATGTCGAAGTGGGTCAGTCTGCCCTCGAAGTACGAGCGCAGCTGGGCGGCGATCTCGGTGAACGCCTCCGGCTTCTCGATCCAGCCGTCCTGGACGACGGCCCCGCGCTTCTGGCCCGGCACGGACAGCGAGGCGAGCGCGGTGCCACCCTTGGCGGTGGCCGACTCCTCGCCCACCAGCAGCAGTTCGCCCAGCGGGCTGTCCATGGTCGTGTAGACCGTCATCGGTCCGGTGTCCTTTCGAAGTCTCTTGTCCACTGTCCTCACCATCCACTTTGCGCCTTGCCGACCGCATTGTCCGGCGGAAATCGGACATCGCTCTACGAGGATGGCGGGAGGTGAGGTGGCCCCCGGCGCCGTCTGCCGGGGGCCGTGACCCGGGGCGCGATGCGAGCGTTGCGGATCACATGAGCGTCGGCTGGAGGGCACCCTCGTGGGTGAGGAGCTGCACCTTGCGTTCGACGCCGCCGGCGTACCCGCGCATCGAGCCATCCGCACCGATGACGCGGTGGCAGGGACGCACCAACAGCACCGGGTTCGCGCCGACCGCCGCGCTCAGGGCCTGGATCCGCTCGCGCGGCAGGCCGAGCCGCGCGGCGAGAGCGCCGTATGTGGTGGTGTCGCCGTACGGGATCCGCTCCAGCGCGTGCCAGACACGCCGCTGGAAGTCGCTGCCTGCCGGCGTCAACGCGATGTCGAACTGCGAGAGTTCGCCCGCGAAATACGCCTTCAACTGGCGGACGATGTCCGCGAACGGCTCCGGGTCCTGGCGCCAATCCGGGCGGATGGCCGGGGCGTTCTTCTGGCCGGGCATCGACAGCGAGGACAGAGTGGTCCCTTGTGCCGTCTCCTCGCCCACCAGGAGCAGGTCGCCCAGCGGGCTGGTGATCATCGTGCAGGCGGTCATCGTCGCCTCCTCAGGTCAGCATTCCTTCCACCACCCACTTTGCTGTCCTGGAATGCCTGGTGCTGGCGGGATTCGGACGTCGTCGGCGTATCAGAGCCCGTGCGGCATCGAGCGCGGTCGGTTCCTGCTCAGCCGATGGGCTCCCGTACGGGCGTAGTGACCCGGGGCGATACCGAGGAGCCGCTTGAAGTGCCGGGTGAGGTGGGACTGGTCGTAGAAGCCGGCCGCGGTTGCCACCTCGCCCGGTGGCCGTCCGTCGAGGAGCAGGCGACGGGCAAGGTCGACGCGGCGGGACGTCACGTACTGGTGCGGTGCGATGCCGAACGCGGCGCTGAAGGCACGTACGAGATGGGCGGGGTGCGCGTGGAGCGATCGCGCGGCCTCTTCCAGCGTGGTGCCTTCGAGGAATCTCTCATCGAGGAGGTCACGCAGGTCGTGCGCGATGCCACGGTGCGGAACCGTGCCGCCGATGACAGCCGTCCTGGGGCGCAGGTGTTCGCGCAGGCGCTGGCTGATGAGGGCCAGCCGGCTCTCCGCCTCGAGTTCGTCTCCCCGGCGGGCAAGGGCGGTGTGCAGCTGGCCGATGCGTCGGCGCAGAACGGGATCGGTGAGGTCCGGGCCGTCGACCGCCGGCCCGATGTAGCTCTCGTCCAGCTGCGTCGTGCTGAGGTAGAGCACCCGCTTGCGGAAGCCGTGAGAGGTGGCGGGCGAGCCGTTGTGCGGGACCTGCGGCGGCAGCAGGCTGACGGTGTCGTTCGGGGTGCCGCGCTCATGGCGGTCCAGGTCGTAGCGGACCGCGCCGTCGTCGACGATCAGCAGCGTCCAGGCGTCATGTACATGCATGGGGTACACGTGCTCGGTGAAGTGGGCGTGGAAGACCTCCACGACGCCCGGGACCGAGGGGCGCCACGCAGAGACTTCCTGCCCGTGCACCATGCAAACAACGTACAAGACGGCGAAGGACTACTACCTGCAGTCTCAAAGCATGAGAACGAAGGATGAGACCGAGACCCCGGCCGGAGCCCAGAGCGGTGCAGAGACGCAGAACGTGCCCGTTCGCTTCGACACGAAGATCGCCGTACTGCTGCACGACGACCTGGAACCCTGGCAACGGCTGAATGTGACCGCCTTCGTCGTCAGCGGGCTCGGCACGGTGTCACCCGAGGTGATCGGCGAGCCTTATGCGGACGCCGACGGCACCCCGTATCTGCCGATGCTCCGCCAGCCGGTTCTGGTCTTCGAGGGCACGAAGGAGATGCTGACCACAGCGCACGGTCGTGCCCTGTCCCGATCCTTGCCGATGGCTGTGTTCACCTCGGATCTGTTCAGCACGGGCAACGACCGGGACAACCGGGCGGCTGTACGGTCGGTCGGCACCGATCAGCTCGACTTGGTGGGGATGGCCGTCTACGGGCCGCGCAACGCCGTGGACAAGGTCCTCAAAGGCGCGCGGATGCACCCCTGAGCAGTAGGCGTGGCGACGAGCCGGCAAACGGCCGCCAGCTGCACACAGCGCGGGCGGTGTGCCTCGCGGGCCTGAGATGTGCAGCCGTGCCCGGACATGGGCGGGCCCGGCCCGGATCGAACGATCCTGGGCCGGGCCCGATTCGTCCGCCGGTCAGTTGAACGCGGCGGCGAACATGCCGGGCTCGTACGTGCCTCCCCGCTGATGCACGATCACGGCGAGCCGGTTGGCCGCGTTGATGAGGGCGACCAAGGACACCAGCGCGGCGACCTGGTCGTCGTCGTAGTGCTTGCGTACCTGGGCCCAGGTCTCGTCGGACACGCCGTCGTGGGCGTCCGCGAGCCGGGTGCCCTCTTCGGCGAGCGCCAGCGCGGCCCGCTCGGCCTCGGTGAACACCGTCGACTCGCGCCAGGCGGCGACCAGGTGGAGCCGGACCGCGGTTTCCCCCTCGGCCGTGGCCTCCTTGGTGTGCATGTCGATGCACCAACCGCAGCCGTTGATCTGGCTGGCGCGCAGCGACACCAGCTCCTGCGTGGACTTGGGCAACGGCGACTGCTGGATCACGAGGCCGGCGTTGGCGAACCGCTTGGCGAACTTGGCGGAGATCTCGTTGTCGAACATGTTGAATCGGGCGTCCATGACCTCGTCCTCACTCGTGGTGTTGCCTGAACGAACACGAGATGCCGGCGACCGGCCGCTTGTGACAGGGCGGTCGTGTGACGTGCGCCACTGTCCACGAGTGTCACAAAACCGCGGGGACCGGCGTCTTGTGCGCGTGGCATCGTGGAGAGCGGACAGGCAGGAGCAGCCGGTGAACAGCGAGCACAGCGATCGCACAGAGGACACGGCCGGGCAGCCCGCCGACGGCGGACGCGCGGACGCCGCCACCGAGACGTTCGTCGCCCATCGCAATCTGCTGTTCACGGTGGCCTACGAAATGCTCGGCTCGGCCGCCGACGCGGAGGACGTCCTGCAGGAGACCTGGCTGCGGTGGGCGGGTGTCGATCTCGGCACGGTGCGGGACCAGCGTGCGTACCTGGTCCGGATCACCACGCGCCAGGCACTGAGCCGGCTGCGGACACTCGGCCGCCGCAAGGAGTCCTACATCGGCCCCTGGCTGCCCGAGCCGCTGCTCACGGCACCCGACGTGGCCGAGGACGTCGAGCTGGCCGAGAGCGTCTCGATGGCGATGCTGCTGGTGCTGGAGACGCTCTCGCCGACCGAGCGGGCGGTGTTCGTGCTGCGCGAGGTGTTCGACCTCGGCTACGACGAGATCGCCGAGGCGGTCGACAAGAGCCCGGCCGCGGTCCGTCAGGTCGCGCATCGGGCACGGGCACATGTCGCGGCGCGCCGGCCGCGCGGGGTCGTTTCCCCGACCGAGACCCGGAACGCGCTCGATGCGTTCCAACGGGCGGCCGATACAGGCGACCTGCAGGGTCTGCTCGACATCCTCGCGCCGGATGTCGTCTTCCTGGGTGACGGTGGCGGCCTCAAGCAGGCCGTCCCGCGGCCCATCGTGGGGGCCGACAAGGTGGGCCGCCTGCTCGCCGCAGGACTGGGCCGAATCGCCGTCGAAGGGTGGTCGCTGCGACCGGCGGAGGTCAACGGTTACCCCGCGCTGGTCATCCGGCAGGACGGCGCGATCGACACCGTCATGGCGGTGCGGATCGACGACGGTCTCATCACCGGGTTCTACGCGGTGCGCAATCCGGAGAAACTGTCGCACATGCAGCGGGAGATGGCGCTGCGCCGCTGAGTCCGGGACTCCTGGGAACGAACAGGTCCGTCATCGCCACCGGCGCCGAAGCGTCCACCGCCCCACCGCAACTCGCGTTCTGTCGGCGGATCAGCACACGCCGGCGCTTGGACCGCAGCCGCCGTCCAGCCATCACTGGGCTGCCGGATCCGGGGTACTGAACGCCCTCGGTATGGCGCGGCTGTGTGCACAGCGAGGTAGGAGTCGTCGCCGGGCGCACGGCGCCACATCCCCCGGGGCTGCCGGTCGGGGGATGCGGCTCTTGCTGTCTCGAAGGGCCGATGCGGAACCCGGCGACCTCAGAATATGGCTGCTCAGAAGGGTATTGAGGTCGGACCTCGGCTACTCGGCCCGCTCAGGTGATCCTCAGATTTCCGTTTACTCCCCGGACGGCGGCAACCCGTCGTTCACGGGCCCGTCGCCGTGGAACGGCTTGCTGGGAGCGAAGTTATATAGACAACTTTGCTCACCCGGGTGCCGCCGCGGCGGCATTCGGGGCGGAGAGGCGGAGAAGGGCACGGCACGCTACCGGCAGGTGCAGGCGCTGCTGGCCGAGATGCGGCCGGAACTCGCCTCCCGTACCCCCGTCGTCCTGGCGGGCGGCCTGGCCTCGCCGTCCCACCACGACTGGACGAACCGGACGGCGGCCGCGCACGGGGGAGTGGGCCGGGTCGAATGGCCAGTCACCGAGGTGCTGGAGAAGGCCGGACTCGTCGACGCCTTCCGGGACGCCAACCCCAGCCCGGTGAAGGCGCCCGGCATCACCTGGTCCCCCGTCAGGCCGCAGCGCGAGGGCGGCGGCGCGGAACCCCAGGACCGGATCGACCAGGTCCAGTACGCCGGGCGGCTGAAGGTGCTGGAGGCGCACAGCCTGTTCACCGGCTGGCCCCGGCCGGTGCCCGACACCTCCGCCAACGGCTGGCCCTCCGACCACGCGGCCGCCGTCGTCACCTTCTCCCTGTCCGCCCGCGGTTGACCCCGAACGACCCGAAGGACCTTCCTCCCATGACTGAGATCAGCCGCCGCACCTTCATCGGCACCACCGCGGCCGGTGCCGCCGTCGCTGCCGGACTCCCCGGCACCGCGGAGGCCGCGGGCCGCGACACCCGGCAGGGCAGCATCGCCGACGTCAAGCACGTCGTCATCCTGATGCAGGAGAACCGTAGCTTCGACCACTACTTCGGCACCCTGAGCGGCGTACGGGGCTTCGACGACCGCCAGGCGACCGTCCTGTCGAACGGCGACCCGGTCTTCCGCCAGCCCGCCAGAAGCCGCAAGGAGGGTTACGAGTTGGTGCGCGATTGAGGTCGGGTCGTGTTGGCCTGGCGGGTTGGCTGGTGGATGATCACCGCTCGGCGGTGCGGTCGGAGACCAGGCTGGCGATGGCCAGGTGGGTCTCGTCGTAGTACTCGCGGCGTCCGATCCAGCGCTGGAGGGACCGCCACTGCTTGTGCTCGGCGTTGGCGTGCTCGACTGGAATCCGCTCGGAGGACTGCTTCTTGCGAGCGGCCTCCCAGACAGCTACTTCTTCGGGCGGGGAATCCTTCTTCGGCTTCAGCGGCGGGGCTTCGACCTGGTTGGGAAACTGTTTGGCCAGGCCTCGGTATCCGGCGTCCACCTTGGCCTTCACCTGGGGGAACTGCTCGAACAGGTCCGAGATGCCTTCGGTCTTCAGCGCGGTCTGATCGTGCATACGGCCGGGCCGGATGGCCCCGGTCCACAGGGTGCGGCCCTTCTCGTCGCTGATGACGCTGGCCTTCTTGGTGTTCTGCTTCATCTTGCCGGAGACGAACGCCCGGCGGCCGGGCTTGTTCGCCCGGGGGCGGCGTACACGGACCTCGGTACCGTCGATCCGCAGTTCCACACCGTGGGAGGCGGCGTAGGCGAAGACATCAGCCAGGGAGCGAAGCCGCAGGTCGGGGCCATCGGGGATAGCGAAACCGCGGGCGGCGAGCAGGGGGCGTACCTCGTGAACGGCGCGGGTGATCGTGGAGCGGTCCACGCCGTAGAACACGGCGAGGGCGGCGTGCGGGAGTTGGAAGCGCAGGACGACCAGGGTGGCAATGACCCGGTCGGTGAAGACCAGTTCGTGGTCGGGGCCGGCTCCTGCGGCGCGCTGCCGGTCGTGGCCTCGGCGTTCGCGCAGCCGGGACTCCTCACGGGCCGTCCACGGGTCGGCCAGCTCCACAATCAGCTTGCTTAAGCGGCGGCGCGGGATCCCCGTACAGATACGATGTCTCAAGGCCGTGCGGGCCCATCCTGACGTCACAATCATGATCGTCCCGCACGGCCGTTCGCGTACCTAGGCAGGGGGTGTCAGCTATCGCGCACCAAGCCGTTAGGGCGCGCAGAGAATCAACATGCTGGTTTGATCTTCGTTGGTGGCTGGTTGCCGTACCTGTCGAGGTGGGTAGCCAGGTCCGTTGGGGTGCGGAATCTGGCTGTCGACGGCGGGATCGTGTGGCCGGCCTCGGCCAGGAGGGGTCGCACTTCCTGGACAGCGCGGGTGAGGGTGCTTCTGGTGACGCCGAAGAGCTGGGCAAGCAAGTCATGGGTGCCGATCTTGCGCTGGTAGAGCACGGTGGCCAGGATCCGGTCGGCGTCGGAGAGCTTGTCCTTGGCCCCTGCGCCGCGTGTTCGGTGTCGTTCGCCGCCCCGTCGCTCGTGGCGGAGCCGCTCGCGCTGTTCGGCCAGGGCAGGGATCAGATCGTTGAGCAGGGTGTCCAGTTCGACGAAGGTCATGCCGGTCAGCTCAGGGTCCCAGAGCATGGAGCCGTCGATGCGAGCCGGTGCTGCAGCCGGCCGGGCGACGGTCGCGGGATCCGTCCTCGGGCCGGGAGTGGGCGGGGCATCGGCGGGGTGGAGCGTGTAGTTCCAGTCTCCGTGGAAGCGGTGCCTGCTCATCGCCAGGGCGTCGATCTCGGCGTCGGTGACTTTGATGCCGGTGTCGTAGGTGTTGGTGTCGAGTGCGGCCTCGACCCGGAGCCCGGTGCCGGTGGTGGTGGCTGCGATGGTATTCACGATGACGTCGTGGCTGGTCAGCGGTCTGCCGCGCCAGTTCATGGAGATGTGGGAGAACAGCCGGTGCTCCACTCTGTTCCATTTCGATGTGCCGGGCGGCATGTGGCAGACCGTGATCTGCAGGCCGGTCTCGGCCGCGAGGGCTGCGAGTTCGGTCTTCCATGCGCGGGTGCGGTAGCCATTGGAGCCGCCGGCGTCCGCGGTGATCAGCAGCCGTGCGGCATGCGGGTAGTCGTGCCGGCCACGGGCATGCCACCAGCGGCCAATCGAAGCGACCGCGAAGGCCGCGGTGTCGTGGTCGCACCCGACGTTGACCCAGCCGGTGTTCGCCGTGATGTCGTAGATCCCGTAGGGGATCGCCTTGCCCGGCCCCTGCCGGTCGAGGAAGTCGTGCGTCTTGACCTGCACCGGCTCGCCCTGAGGCTGCCACTCACGCCCAGCGTTCTTGTACTCGCCGACCAGCTCTTTCTTCTTCGTGTCCACGCTGATCACCGGATCCCCGGCGTCTCGGTGATCGCGGGCCTGTTCGTTGATGTAGCGGAACTGCGCGTCGCGGTCGGGATGCTGGCTGCCCTCGATCGTCTTGGCGTTGGCCTGCAGACTGAAGCCCTCCTCGCGCAGCAGGTCACCGACGGTGTCCGCCGAAACGCGATGGCCCTGCCGAGTGAGTTCACCGGCGAGTTTGCGCGTCGACTTCGTCGTCCAACGCAGCGGCGACATCGGATCCCCACGCATATCCGGCTCGACCAGCGCCAACAGCGCAGGACGCAACCCCTCGTCCACCTCGGCCGCCCTCTTACGCCCGCCGCCGGGGCGGCGGACCCGTCCCGAAGGCTCCGCACCCGCCTCCAGCTCGTCGACGCCCTTGCGGACGGTGGTCTCGCTGACCCCGGCCGCCTGCGCGACCGCCCGGATCCCGCCGTGTCCCAGGATCCGGGCCTCGGTTCCCATCAGCAGACGGCGCTGACGCTCGTCCAGGTGCGGAACCAACACCGCTAATCTCACAAAGAGTTGATCACGAGTCTCCTGCGATATGGCCATATCACATCAACGAGCCAGATCCACGGAAGCAACGCCTTGATTCTCTGCGCGCCCTTATCTCCTGCCGTTCCGCATGGACACCACGAAGTACAACGCGCAGAACGCGGGCGGTCTCCCGCACGACTGGGACACCGGCCACAGCGCCGTCAACCACGGCGCCATGGACAAGTGGGTGCAGTCCAAGGGCGAGCGCACCATGGGCTACTTCACCCGCCAGGACATCCCCTACCAGTACGCCCTGGCCGACGCCTTCACCCTCTGCGACGGCTACTTCTGCTCGCTGAACGGCCCCACCGACCCCAACCGCCTCTACCTGTGGACCGGCACCGCGGGCCCCGGCGTCGACGGCACCACCGGCCCGTGGACCGACAACACCCCGGTCACGAACAACCCGGTGGCCGACTGGACGACGTACGCCGAGCGTCTGGAGCAGGCCGGCATCACCTGGCGCGTCTACCACAACCCCGACGGCTCCGACGACCGCTACGGCGACTACGACGACAACGCGCTGTCGTACTTCAAGCAGTTCCACGAGTTCCCCAAGGACGACCCGCGCTACATCAACGCCATGACGAAGTTCGACCTCACGGCGTTCGACCAGCACTGCAAGGACGGCACCCTGCCCACGGTCTCCTGGCTGGTGGCGCCCTACCTGTTCTGCGAACACCCGGCGGCCAGCCCCGACTACGGCGCCCACTGGGTCAACACCGCGCTGCAGTCGCTCTTCTCCAACCCCGACGTCTGGAAGCACACCGTCTTCCTGCTCATGTACGACGAGAACGACGGCTACTTCGACCACGTCATCCCGCCGTTCCCGGAGCCCGGCACCAAGGACGAGTTCGCCAACGGCAAGCCCATCGGCCTGGGCAGCCGGGTGCCGCTGTGGGTCGTGTCGCCGTGGTCGCGAGGCGGCTGGGTCAACTCCCAGGTGTTCGACCACACATCGGTGGTGCGCTTCCTGGAACGCGTCACCGGCGTGCACGAGCCCAACATCTCCGACTGGCGGCGCACCGTCTGCGGCGACCTCACGAGCTGCTTCGACTTCGGCAAGCCCGACTACAGCATCCCCGAACTGCCCGACACGGTCGCACTGATGGCCAACGCCGACGCCGGAAGCTCCCTGCCAGCGGTGAAGATACCCGACCAGCAGTCCATGCCCGGGCAGGAGCAGGGACAGCGCCCGCACCGCGCGCTGCCGTACCGTCCGTGGGCCGACGTGGCGGTCGACCGGGCCACCGGCAAGGTCACGTGCACGCTCACCAACGACGGTGGTGTCGGCTACCACTTCACCGTGCTGCCCAACATCGCCCTGCCCTTCACCGGGTTCCTCCGAGGATGCCCCGGCCTTCAGGACTCCGTTGGGAAATCCGTAAACCGGTGATGATGAGTGTGCCGGGCTGCCATGATCGGCCTGTTCGCTGATCGAGGGTGGGGCTGGATGTCGCTGGAACCGCGGGCTGATCGCGGAGTGCCGGAGCTAACTGCGCGGGTGGTGCGGGCTTCGTTCCCGAAGGGGACGCTTGCGGTCCGTGTCCGTGAGGCGCTCGGTCCGCTGTTCGAGGACGAGTCCTTTGCCGAGGCGTTCCCCGGACGGGGGCGGCCGGCGGTCTCGCCTGGGGCATTGGCGCTGGTGTCGGTGCTGCAGTATGCCGAAGGCCTCACCGACCGGCAGGCCGCTGACCAGGTGCGGGCGCGGATGGACTGGAAGTTCCTCCTCGTGCGCCACGAGGCGCCGGTGCGCCGTGAGGCGCGGTGAATCGAAGGAGGTGCGAGACCTCCTCGCCAGGTTGTCGCAGCAGCCTGGTGGGAGCTGAGCGCAGTCCGATCCGGGAGACGCCGGGGAGGGCGGGAAGCAGCGCTGACAAAGCCGGGACTGCTCGGAACTACCAGACGGGCCGGGTCCGGCGAGCGAGATCAGAGGGCGTACGAGAGGAACCAGTGGTAAAGCTCCGTAAGCGTGGCACCGGCTCAAATCTGGTGGATATGGGCCGGGTTGTAGCGCACAGTTCGCTCGTTGAGCGGGCTGACTCCGTAGCCGACTTGGCGTGTCGGTGGGGAGGCCACGGCGAAAGCCTGCGGCGTAACCGTGGCGATGCTGCCGGGGCAAAGCTGGGCGCCGGACTGACCGATCGATTCACCGTGAACACGGGAACCATCTCGCGTTGTTCCCCGGGCCCGGAATCCATCCGGGTTCTTGGGATAGATACGTCGTCTGTCGAAGGCGCGGGATGGGGCGGAGGCCCCGTAGTAGTCCGAGCGGACGAGAGGTCCGCGCATGGCGAAGGGGGCCAGCAAGTCGGCAATAAGGATGCTGGAATGCCGGGAGGCCGTTGGTGAATACCGACGAACTGGAATACGTCTTACTCAAGGCGGAACGCCGGGTACTGGAAATCCAGACCAAGCTGCACCGTTGGGCCAGTGATGACCCTCATCGCAGGTTCGATGATCTGTACAACCTCGCCGCGGACCCGGGCTTCCTGCTGGTGGCCTGGGATCGGGTGCGGAATAACAAGGGCGCGCGCACGGCGGGAGTGGACGGCGAGACCGCCTACTACATCGAGTCCGTGCGGGGGCTGGAGGGGTTCCTTTCGGAACTGCGAGATGATCTCAAAGCCCGCACCTTCCGGCCCCTCCCGGCTCGGCGACGCGCGATTCCCAAGGCTGGCGGCAAGGTCCGCTACTTGGGGGTCGCGACCATCCGAGACCGGGTAGTCCAGGCGTCCGTGAAACTGGTGTTGGAGCCGATTTTCGAGGCGGATTTCCTCCCGTGTTCCTACGGATTCCGTCCGAATCGCCGGGCTCACGACGCAGTGGCCGAGGTGCACCATTTCGCATCCCGCTCGTATGAGTGGATTGTTGAAGGTGACATCAAAGCCTGCTTCGACGAAATCTCGCACACCGCTCTTATGGGCCGGGTGCGGGAACGGGTCGGAGACAAACGTGTCTTGGATCTGGTGAAGGCATTTCTGAAGGCTGGCATCCTCGATGAGGACGGCACGCTGGTGGATACCAACGCTGGGACTCCGCAAGGGTCGATTCTTTCGCCGTTGCTGAGCAATGTGGCTCTCTCGGTCCTGGACGAGCATATCGCCCAAGGGCCGGGCGGCCCCGGAGCCAGCCCGTATGGAAGGGCCAAGCGACGCCGTCAAGGTCTGCCCAACTACCGTCTCGTGCGGTATGCGGACGACTGGTGCCTGCTCGTGTCGGGCACCAAGGCACACGCTGAAGCCCTGCGGGAAGAAATCGCCGGGGTCCTGTCCACGATGGGCTTACGCCTGTCGCCGGAGAAGACCCTGATTACCCATATCGACGAGGGCCTCGTCTTCCTCGGCTGGCGCATCCAGCGCCACCAGAAGCGAGGCACCGGCAAACAGTACGTCTACGTCTATCCAGCCAAGAAGGCCCTGGTGGCCGTCATGGCCAAGGTGAAGACGATATGCCGGCGGAGCACGAACCTGTCGCTCGAAGACCTGCTGCGTCAGCTCAACCGGATGCTGCGGGGCTGGACCGCGTACTTCAAGTACGGGTGCTCGAACGCGACTTTCAGCTATCTGAGGGCCTATCTCTGGAAGGAGATCATCAGATGGCAGGAGCGCAAGCATCGGCGCGTTCCTTGGAAGGTACTACGCCGACGCTACGGCATCTGGCCCGCCGAGGGCGGGAAGGAATTGTTCGATCCGGCAAGAGTGAGCGCAAAGCGCTACTACTACCGGGGAACACGCATCCCGACACTGTGGCCGAGCACAGCATGAAGTGAACACCGACCCACGGGACTTGTGGAGAGCCCGGTGCGCTTAGCGGTGCACGCCGGGTTCGGGAGGCGACCCGGAGAAACGGGCTGGTCGTGAGGCCAGTACCGCGCTCCGGGTCGACCTCACCTATTTTCCGGGCGGGGGTGAAAGCAGGGCCCCGGCGTTCAGGTTGGATGTCCGGGTTCGTGATCACGTGAGTCCATAGAGCGCGAGGACGCGGTGCCGGTCGGTGTGGGCGCGTCGGGCGGCGGCGATGTTGGCCCAGCCGGCGAGCTTGAGAGCGGAACGGATCAGGTCGCGCAGGACGGCCAGGACGGCGGGGGTGTGGTGGCGGCGGACCTGGCTGGCGTCCTCGCCGAAGGTGACATCGCGGCACCAGTGCACGGTGTTCTCCACGGTCCAGTGGCCGCGGGCCCAAGAGGCGATCTCAGCCGCGGTGGCCTGCTCGGCGGGCAGGTCGGTGATCGCGTAGACGGTCTCGGTGCGCCAGCGTCTCTGCCCGGCCGCACGTCGCTTGCGCTGGATACGCAGGACTTGGCGGGCGTGGGGGAACAGCAGGTTGTTGACGGTGGCGACCTGTACGAGTCGGCGTTCATTGCGGCCGTGGCCGGTGGTGTCGTCGCGGTGGACGACAGGGATGTCCTTCCAGGGCAGGGCGTGCAGCTGGCGGGCCAGCTTCTTCTGGTTCCCCTTGATCGTGAACAGGTAGTGAGCGCCGCGCTGTTCGACCAGGTAGGTGGCATGGTCGCGTTGGGCGTGCAGGGCGTCCACGGTGACGATCGCGCCGGTCAGGTCGGTGTCGTCGATCTGGTCGAGGAGCGGGGCGAACTCCGGGATTTCGTTGGTCTTGGCGCCGATCTCGCGGGAGGCGAGTGTGATGCCGTCGCCGTGGGTGACGGCCGAGAGGACGAAGACGTGGCTGCCGTCGGGGCGGCGGGCGCCACGAAGGCACTTGCCGTCGACCGCTATAGCGTGGCGGCGTGGGGCGGGGCGGTCCTCGTCGGCGGCCTCACCGTGGCGGCGGCGCTGCTCACGCTCGTCGAGCCCGTCCGGCGTGACACGGGCGCCGGCTGTCGTCTGCCCGGGCCCAGGCAGTAGGGGACGCAGGTAGGCGAAGGCCGCAGTGCTCAGGCGGGCCGGATCGAGCAGGCCCAACACCCGGCGGAGGGTCTTTTCGCTGGGCACGCGGTAGCCGCCCGCGATCAGGTCATACGGGAGCTGGAAGGCTGCGAGTTCGTCGTCGGTGGCGCGCCTGCACCACTCGGCGGCCGCGGTGAGCGAGTCGTTGCCCGCCGGAGTCAGCGCGCACACGGACAACGCCAGGACAGACGGTAACGGGAAGCGGCGCCCGCGCTCGGCACGGGGATCGGGGATGCGGGCGAACTCGGCCAGCAGAACGGTTACTTCCTCGCCCTGGACACCGGCCGGTACCTGACACGGGGCGGCTGATGGTACGGCAGCGGGCGTGGGAGATGATGGAGCAACGGACACGGCATCCTTGCAGATCGTGAAGCTTCGACACCTCCATGATCCACAAGGGGCCGTGTCCGCTTGCTTCCCGCTCTCCCGCCCCACCGATCACCGTGAACCGGGACAACCCGCCTGAACGCCGGGGCCCTGGGGGTGAAAGGACTCCGCCGCTGGCCTGTCGCAGCAGGCTAGCGAAGCTGAGGGCAGCCTGATCGCGGAGTCGCGCGGGAGGGTGGTAAGCAGCCCTGACAACGACGGGACGTACCGGAACTGCCAGACGGTATGGGCCCGGCAAGCGAGACGAGAAGCTGTACGAGAGGAACCAGTGTCTGAAGCCTCGTAACACTTCCACCGGCTCGAATCTGGCGGATCTGGGCCGGGTGCAGTGCTCGTTCCCACGAAGGAGGTGGGGGCGTCTCCGTGGCTGGTGAAGTGCGCTGGTCCGGAGGCCATGTTGAAGGTCTGCGGCGTAGACATGGCGATGCTGCCGGGGTACAGCTGGGCGGCTCACTCGACAACCGGATAGCGGTGAACGTGGGAAGCGGTCCGATGCCGCCCAAGTCCCGGCAGCCAGCCGGGCGGAGGGCAGGCCCGTCGTCGGCTGACGGCACCGGACTGTGGCGGAGTCCTCGCAGTAGTCCGAGCGCGCGAGAGGCGCGTACATGGCGAAGGAGGACAGCAAGTCAGCAGCCGAAGGACTGGAAGGCCAGGAGGCCGTTGGTGAATACCGACGAGCTGGAATACGCCCTGACCAGGGCGGAACGCCGGGTACTGGAGATCCAGACGAAGCTGCACCGATGGGCCCGCGAGGACCCTCATCGCAGATTCAGTGATCTGTTCAACCTCGTTGCCGACCCCGCGTTCCTGCTGGTCGCGTGGGCTCGGGTGCGGGGCAACAAGGGAGCCCGCACGGCCGGAGTGGACGGCGAGACCGCCTACTACGTGGAAACCGTGCGGGGCGTCGAGAACTTCCTCGACGGGCTGCGGTCCTCAATCAAGGACCGCACTTTCTGCCCGCTCCCGGTCCGGGAAAGGATGATCCCCAAGGCGGGCGGCAAGAAGCGCCGTCTGGGGATCGCGACCGTGACCGACCGGGTGGTGCAGGCGTCCCTGAAGCTGGTGCTAGAGCCGATTTTCGAGGCGGATTTCCTCCCGTGTTCTTACGGGTTCCGCCCGAACCACCGGGCTCATGACGCGGTGGCCGAGGTCCGCCACTTCACTTCCCACTCCTACGAGTGGATCGTGGAAGGCGACATCAAAGCCTGCTTTGACGCATCGTCACACTGCTCCTTGTGCTGATTGTGGGGGTCAGAACAGGCTGTTCTGAGGGGTCGGGGGCTCGATACGCAGGCCTTTTCTGCGTCCGGTGCGGACGTGGACGGCCTTCAGTTCGCCGTGCTTGACACGCTGCAACAGGGTCTGGCGGGAGACGCCGTAGGCGAGGGTGGCCTCGAGCATGGCGAGCCAGCCGTCGGGGGCGTCCTCGACGAATAGGGCACGGAGTTCGTCGGTGAGGCGGATGCGCCAGGGGGCGCCGGGGGTGTCCTGCTCGCCGGCGATGAAGCCGTCGCCCAGCCAGCGATGCAGGGTGGAGGGCGCGAGACCGAGTCGGTCGGCGGCCTGGGCCACGGTGACCAGCTCTCCTTCCTGCGGCTTGTCGCTCTTGGTGTGGCAGGGGATGCCCCAGTGGTGCCGTAGTGATTGGACTCTACTGGCCGTGTATGACAATCCCCGGGCGGTGCGCCGACCTTGGCGGTTGAGGATCCCGGCGATCTGGGCGTCCGGGTAGTGCACCGCCAGGCGGCGGATGAGGTCGACGGTGTCCTCGTCGGTGCGGATCTTCGGCTGCGGTCGGCGGATCGGCACCACCAGTTTGCTGATCGCGCCGCCTTTCCAGCGCATGACTGCCTCGGCGCGCGGGTCGGAGTCGTCGCGGTGGACGGTGAGGGTGACGTCCTCGAGCAGGGTGTGCAGCAGCTGCTTGCGGTCCTTGTCGGTGGTGGTCTCGGCGGTCCAGACCGGGTGGAGGTCGTCGGCGAGGGCGAGCACCGTGGCGCGCTCGGCCGCGGTGAGGGCGGTGGGCTGGCGGCGATCGCGGCGGGCGAGCTCGGCCTCGGCGGCGGCCAGGGCCGTGAGCGTCTTCTCCCAGTCGGCCTCCAGGCCGCGGGCGACCAGGCGGTTGTCCGGGTCGACGGCTCGGTAGCGGCGCTCGGCGCGCAAGGCGTCGTAGCGGGCGCGCTCGACCTCGCGCCGGTATTGGGCAAGCGCCGTGTCGTGGTCGGCTTCGAGTTGGTCGGCAGCCTTGAGGCAGGCTTCCAGGGCGGCGGGGGTGAGCGCGGCCAGGAACGCGGCGGCCACCGCGGCGTCGATGGCCTGCCCGCCGACCTGCAGGTGGCGCGTGCCGCGGCCGTCGACCAGCTGTCCGGATCCGGTGCAGTAGTAGCCGGGGGTGGCCTTGGCAGGGCCCTGGTAGAAGACGGCGAGTTTGCGCCCGCAGATGCCGCAGACGGCCAGGCCCTGCAGCAGCGCGCACCCCTCACGGACCGCGCCGGTGCCGGGCTCGTGACGCCGCGGGCGGGTGTTTGCACTGATTTTCTCCTGGTTGGCCAGGTAGTCCTCCCAGGTGATGAAGCCCTCGTGGTGGTCCTCGATCAGGACCTGCCACTGGTCGCGGGGCAGGACGCGGCGGTGGGTGCGCACGGTGCCGTCGGTGTCGAGGCGGCGTTCGAAGCGGGTGCGGCCGTAGACGTAGGCACCGGCGTAGGCGGGGTGGGTGAGCGTGTTGTGCACCGCGTGGTAGGTCGGCTCGACCCAGACGATCTCGGTGCCGTTGACGTACCCGGTCGGCTGCAGCGGCCACTTCAGGCCCTGCTCGCGCAACCACAGCCACACCCCGCGCGCTGAGCCGCAGGCGGCGAAGTGTTCGAAGACCGCGCGGATCACGCCGACCACGGCCTCGTCGGGATGGAAGAGGATCTCGCCATCGGCTTCGCCCCAGACCAGACCGACGGGAAGGCCGCGTCGCAGTTCCCCGCGGGCGGCCTTGTTGCGCACCCCGCCGTCGAGGCGGGCCCGCAGAATGTGCAGCTCAGCTTCGGCCATGGTCCCCTTCATGCCCAGCACGAGGCGGTCGTCGAACCGGCGCGGGTGGTAGACGCCGTCCGCGTCGGCGACCAGCGTGTCGGTCATCGCCGCGAGGTCGAGCAGCCGGTACCAGTCCGCATTATTGCGGGCCAGCCGGCTCACCTCGAGCGCGAGGATGATCCCGACCTGGCCCAGGCCGACCCGGGCGGCCAGCCCGGCGAACCCGGACCGCCCCAGGGCACTGGCGCCGGAGATGCCCTGGTCCTCATCGACGACGCTGACCTGCGCACGGGACCACCCGAGCGCCACCGCACGCTGGCCCAGATCGTACTGGCGGGCCGTGGACTCCCTGTTGCGTTCCAACTGAAGCAGAGTGGACTGGCGCACGTAGACGATCGCCGCTCTTTGTCGATGGGACGCGGTGACTTTACTGTGCTCACTCATCGTCAGCCTCCGTTCGGCGTGCGGCGGTCATCTTGGCGATGAGATGGGCCAGCTGGGTGACGGCCTCTTGCAGCTGGGGCTGCGGGAGTCGGCCGATCACTTGGTTCTGCGGCGGGGATACCTGCTCGGGGAGCAGACTGAGTTGGACAGGCTGCACGGTCGTCCTCCTTGCACGGTGACTGCCGTGCAGCCTGCTCCCGCCCAGCGATCGCCCGGGCGAGAAGCGAGGAAACCAGCCCGTGCGCCTCCAACAGCTTGACCGACGAGGCAAGTTGCCTGATGCGATCGTCTCCGGCGCCGGTGGCTTCTTCCCTGTCCTGAGGGAAGTCAGTCCAGGCGGCCGGGATGAGCGACTTGCTCCCGTCCGGCAGGACCAGCAGCAGCTCCAGCCGTCCCCGGCAGTGCATCTGGCCGAGTACCTGAAGGCTGCGGCCCTTGAGCGGGTGGTGGTCCCTGACCACCTGCACGGACCTCACCGCGCACCACCGTCTCGCAAGGGCAGAGCGACCTCCGCACAGCCGCCGGCGCGCAGCACGGCGCGGGCCACCAGTACCACGGTGGGTGCGTCCACGCTGGTCAACACGGTGCCCAGGTCAACGGGGACGCCCTCGACCAGGCTCGCGCACAGCCGCAGCACCTGGCCCTCGCCGGTGGAGCAGGCCAGCCGCCCGCGCTTCAGACAGGCTGCCACCCGCGACCAGTCGACGAACGCCATCGGCGTCCCGTCCGCAGCAGGGACGATCTCGACGAAGTCCGCGATGAAGTCGTCGCGGCGCAGCCACCGTTCCTGGCCAATCAGCAACTCGACGGCCGCCACCGCGCAGTACAACCCCGCGGCCCCAGCGCGCAACGCGGCCGCGAGGTCCTCGATGCGGGTAGTAAGTCCGGGCTTCGTTCGACGAGATCTCGCATGCCGCTTTGATGGACCGGGTGCGCGCTCGCGTCGGGGACAAACGCGTCCTGACCCTGGTGAAGGCGTTCCTGAAGTCCGGCATCCTCGGCGAGGACCGGGCGTTCAGGGAGACCAGCGCCGGAACCCCGCAAGGATCAATCCTCTCCCCGTTGCTGAGCAACGTGGCCCTCTCCGTCCTGGACGAGCACATCGCCCGGGGCCCGGGAGGTCCAGCGAGCACCTTCAACGACCGCCAGAAACGCCGCCGTCGCGGACTGCCGAACTATCGGCTGATCCGTTACGCGGACGACTGGTGTCTGGTCGTGTCGGGCACCCAGTCCGACGCGGAGGCGCTCAAGGAAGAGGCCGCCCAGGTCCTCTCCACGATGGGCCTTCGCCTGTCGCCGGAGAAGACGCTGGTCACCCATATCGACGAGGGCCTCGATTTCCTTGGCTGGCGCATCCAACGCCATCGCAAGCGAGGCACCAGCAAGCACTACGTCTACACCTACCCGTCCCGCAAGGCCCTCGCGGCCGTGATGGCCAAGGTCAAGACGCAGTGCCGCAGAACAGGCACAGACGTGCCATTCGACACCCTGCTCATCTGTCTCAACCGGATGCTGCGGGACTGGTGCGCCTACTTCCGGCCCGGAGTGTCGAGTGCCGTTTTCCAGTACCTGAGCTCGTATGCCTGGGGCCGGGTGATCTGGTGGCTTCGGCGCAAGCACCCCCGAATGAACTGGAAGAATCTGCGCCGCCGCTTCTGCGGCGGCTGGTGGCCGGCCAGCGAGGAACGGGAACTGTTCAGCCCGGCGAAGGTGCACACCACGCGCTATCGCTACCGCGGATCAGTCATCCCCTCCCCATGGCCGCTCACGAGGTGAGGCCAACCATCAGGACATCACCGGGACTTGTGGAGCGCCCGTTGCGTTGAGAGGCGCACGGCGGGTGCGGGAAGCGGCCCGGAGAAACGGCCCGGCTGAAAGGCGGGGACCGCGCTCCGGGCCGACTTCACGGCCTGGAGCTGGACGACCCGGGGTTTGACTTCTTCGTCCTTTGCGACTTCCGTGCCCGGTTGATCGAGCACGGACTGGAGGAGAAGGTCCTGGACCTGGTCCTGGAGCGAATCTCCGGGATCGGGCTGCTGCGCGCAGGGGGCCGTCAGCGGACCGACTCCACCCACGTGCTCGCGGCGGTGGGGACGTTGAACCGGATGGAGTTCGTGGGCGAGACCCTGCGGGCTGCCCTGGAGGCCCTGTCAGCGGCGGCCCCGCAGTGGCTGTCCGCGCTGGTCACTGCGGACTGGGTCAGACGATACGGTGTCCGGATCGACTCCTGCCGCTTCCCCAAAGGGGAGAACGTGCGTCAGGAGTGGGCCGAGCAGGTAGGCCGTGACGGCTTCACGATTCTTGAGGCCGCTTTCGCTCCCGGCTCGCCGGGCTGGCTGCGGGAGATCCCTGCTGTCCAGGTCCTGCGCCGGGCCTGGGTGGAGCAGTACCACTGCGATGGCGAGGGGGTGCACTGGCGGGAGGGCAAGGACCTCCCGCCGGGCAGATGCCGGCTCTCCTCGCCCTATGACCCCGACGCCCGTTACGGCGTGAAGCGGGGTTCGGGCTGGTGCGGTTACAAGACCCACCTGTCTGAGACCTGCGAGTCGGACGTCCCGCACCTGATCACCCAGGTGATCACCACGGACGCGACCGTCGCCGACACCGAAGTCACCGAGTCCGTCCATCAGGGCCTGGCCGCACGGGAGTTACTGCCTGCCGAGCACGACGTGGACGCTGGCTATGTCACCGCCGCGCACATCGTCACCGCCCGGAACGAGTACGGGATCGAGTTGGTGGGGCCGGTCGGACTGGACACCTGCCACGAGAACCACGAAGGCGAGCACTTCACGCAGAGCGCCTTCACCGTCGACTGGCAGGCCCGCAAGGTCACCTGCCCCGAGGGCAAGATCAGCGCCGGCTGGTCCGACCAGCGAAAGAGCAGCGGAACTCCCGTCGCGAGGGTGCACTTCACCGCCCAAGACTGCGGCAGTTGCCCCGTGCGCCAGAAGTGCACCAAGGCGGCGAACGGCAAATGGGGCCGCAGTCTGACCCTGCTTCCCCGGGACCAGCAGGAGGCGCTGGAAGCGCGGCGCCGCGAGCAGCTGACCGACGAGTGGCAGCAGCGTTACAACATCCGCGCCGGCGTGGAGGGCACGATCTCCCAGGCGGTCCGGCGCACCCGCATCCGCCGGACCCGCTTCACCGACCTGCCCAAGACCCACCTCGGCCACGTCTTCGCCGTCACCGCCATCAACATCATCCGACTCGACGCCTGGCTCACCGAAACCCCACTCGGCCAGACCAGGACCTCGCATCTGGCCCGACTTGACCTGGCCGCATAAAGGCCCACCCACACCCGGTTTACGGATTTCCCAACGGAGTCCTTCAGGCCGGGGAGGAATCGGACTTCTGCGGAGCAGGACAGGAAATAGGGGTTTCGCCTCCAGGGCGAAGGACCGTCCACCCGCGACGAGGTGAGCGAGCCCGTGGCGATCAAGAGGTCTCAAGTGTCAGTCCCCCCGGGTAGGTTCGGATGCATGACGACAGACGCGACCACGGAGGGGGCCGGGCATGCCCGGTACTCCTTCCGTGTGCGCCTGTCGGCTACCGCGCGGCGCGCACTTGAAGCGGAGTGGGACCGCTGCCGGTGGCTCTGGAACGAGTGCGTGGCCAAGTCCAAGCAGATCCACCAGCGAGCCAAGGAGTCCGGAGAGAAGCTGACGTGTGGTCCGGCGCAGTTGGACAGGATGCTGACCGAGGCCCGCGGGGTGACGCCGTGGCTGGCCGAGGGTGCCTCGGTGCCGCAGCAGCAGGTGATTCGGGACTTCGCCAAGTCGCGGGCGAAGGCGTTGAAGGACATTAAGGACCGGCTTCCGGTGCACCGCCGGGCGGGGATGCCCCGCTTCAAGCGCAAGCGGGACAGCCGCCCGAGCCTGAACTACACGAAGCGGGGTTTCCGTCTGAAGGACGGTCGTCTGCACCTTGCGGGCCAGATCGTGCTGAGCGTGGTGTGGTCGCGGGCTCTTCCGGCCGACCCGTCGAGTGTGCGCGTGTACCAGGACACGCTCGGGCACTGGTATGTGTCCTTCGTCGCCCCCGCGCAGAGCGAACCGCTTGCCCTCACGGGGCGGGTGCTCGGTGTGGACTGGGGTGTGAAGGAGACCGCCACCACCACGGATGACGCCTACGATCTCCCGCATGGCGAGCACGGCAAGCAGGCCGCGCAGGGGCTCGCCCGCTACCAGCGGATGATGGCCCGGCGCCGGCGTCCGAAGGGCCGGCCCGCATCCAAGGGCTACCGGAAGGCGCAGGCACAGGCCGCGAAGCTGCACAAGAAGGTCGCGCGGCAGCGGGAGGACACCGGCCGCAAGTGGGCCAAGTCCGTGATGCGTGATCATGACGGGGTGGCGGTGGAGGACTTCCGCCCGAAGTTCCTCGCGAAAACCACGATGGCCCGCAAGGCGGCCGATGCCGCCATCGCCGCCACCAAACGCGCTCTGGTCGAGATGGGGCGCAAGCACGCACGGGACGTCCGTCTCGTGCACCCGGCGCACACCACGATGGACTGCGCGCAGTGCGGAGCGAGAACCAAGCACGCACTACCTCTCTCGATGAGAACCTATGCCTGCACCGCGTGCGGAGCCGTCTCGCCCAGGGACAAGAACTCCGCCCGCGTGATGCTGGTCCGGGCAGGTTGGAACCCGGACGGTGCCGAGGGCGTAAGACCACCTGAGCCGCCGGCTCAGGTGGCGGCCTGAGCCGTGAATCCCCACATCAGCCCTGGAGAGTGGAGAACCCCCTCCCTCCAGGGAGGGGAGCCTTCAACGGTACGCCGTTCACGGTTCCGGCGCGCTCGTCGCGCACCTACGTGTGGGACGCCTCGACGACCGACGGCCGCTACGACTTCTCCGTGTACGGCGCCGACGGGTTCGTCCGCCGCTTCTCCGGCACCCTCGTGCGTGAGGGTCAGGACGATGTGGCGGTGCCGTGGGTCACGGCGGCGCTGAGGACGTCCGGACGCCCGGAGAACGCGTCGTTGGAACTGGAACTGCGCAATGCCGGCGGTACCGAGGTGGCCTTCACGGTCACGCCGAACGACTTCGCCGGCAAGGAGCAGACCGTGTGGGTCAAGGCCGGTGACCGCACCCGTCTGACCTGGCGCACCGACGAAGGACGGTACGACGTCACCGTCACCGCCGGTACCGGCACCCGGTTCGTCCAGCGTTACGCGGGAACCGTGCACGCCGGGTGAGTCGCGCCGGGGTGGGACCGTTCGACAGCTGCGGCCGGGACCGGTCCCACCCGCCGGTGCCCGGGGGCGGGGCGCCCCTGGCTGCACAGTGGGATCATGTGAGTATTTGAGCCGAATGAGAGGGTTATGAGTATTCAGTCATGAAGGGCGTCTTTTGTGGATTTGGGTCTTCTGGCGGTGCAGGATCAGATCCATCCCGGCCCTGCCTGGCCGGGGGAACTGAGGGGGCATCACCCTCTTTCGCAGGGAAAGGAAAACCTTCGATGACTGACAGGTTCAAGCGGGCCGCGGCGTTGGGTGCGGCGACGGTCGCGATGTCCGCGGGGGCGCTGTTCGGCGCGGTCGGCAGTGCTTCCGCCGCTCCGTTCCACCACGGCCCGGACCACGGCCGCCACTGCGCGCACGACCGGGGCCACTGGACGCAGGTGTGGGTCCCGGCCCACTGGGAGCACCACCACTTGAAGCGCGGCCACATGGAGCGCGTTTGGCACCCCGGCCACGGTGGCTGCCGCCGCTAGGCCCTGGGTCCCGATCGGGATCGCGCGGGTTGCTGCGGAGCCATGACTGCCCGCTGCGGTAGGAACCCTCGGAGACGCGCTGATCCCAGGGATGGCGAGGGGGGTGAGCGAGCCCCGGACCAGTGGTCCGGGGCTCGCTCGCGTATCCGCCGGGGGGCAGTTCGAAAGCGCTGCGCAGGTCACATCCCGCGCTCGTCCGGGTTCCGGTATCCCGGTGACGCGCCCGGTGCGGTAGTAGGGCGCCGCCCTGCGCCCCTCATACCATCCCAGCCATGAGCGAACATCGGTCCTCAGCGGAGCCTCCTCGGCAGGCCCGCGAGGGTGGATGGTCTCGGCTGACGTCCTCGCGTTTCATGCCGGCGGTGGTGCTCTCGCTCATCGTCGCGGTCCTGGTCGGCCTCTTCGTCGGCGCCTATTGCTGGGCGATGGCCAATCCCGTACCGCATCGCATCCCCGTGGCGGTGACAGGACAGTCGGCCGGGGGCGACCGGTTCGTCAGTGCGCTGGAGGCCAGGCTCGGCACTTCGCTGGTCCTCCATCCGTACTCCAGCTACGGCAAGGCGCTCGCCGCGGTCGACGCGCAACGGGAGTTCGCGATCCTGCAGCTTCGACCGGCCGGGGTGGAGGTCGATGTGGCGAGCGCCGCGGGTGCGTCGGTCGCCCGGCTCCTGGGCGCGAGCGCCCCGGAGGTCGGCCAGGCGCTCGGCATCCCGGTCCGGGTCAGGGACATCAAGCCGCTCCCGGCCACCGACCCGCAGGGGCTTGCGCTCTTCTACATCGCCCTGGGGTCGACCATCCTCGGTTTCGTCGGCGCCATCCAGCTCGGGATCCATGCCAAGGCGTTGCGCCCCGCCGAACGGATCGCCGCCACCGCCGGCTGTTCCGCGCTGGGTGGCCTGTCCATCTGTGTCATGATCGACTTCGTTCTCCGCGTGGGACGGCTGCCGTTCGCCCAGTCGTGGGGGATCTGCGCACTCACCATGTTCACCTCCGGCGTGATCTTCATGGCCTTCCAGGCATTCCTGGGCCGCTGGGCGCTGCTGCCGACCTGGGTGCTGCTGGTCGTCCTCGGCAATCCCTCCTCCGGGGGCGCGGTGGCCTGGCCGCTGCTCCCTCCGGTCCTCGGCTTTCTGGGGCGGTTCCTGCCACCGGGCGCGTCGGTGAGTGCCCAGCGCAACGCCATCTACTTCCCCGACAACCAGCACGTTGAGCCCTATGCTGTGCTCGCCGCGTGGTGCCTGGCCGGCGCGTCGGTCTTCCTTGTGCGGCATGCACGCTCCGACGGCCAGGCTGCCGCAGCGACCACCGGCCCGAAATGATCACCTGGTTCGCCGCCGGGGACCAGCTGTGGGCCGAGCCACCGCGGGCCTGAACAAGGGACCGCCGACTGGTCGGTTGCGTCGTGACGCGCCATCAGGCACCTGCGCCCTCAACAAGGGGATAGGGGGCATCCGTTGCGGCGCGTGTCCCGGCTGACTCCGTGTGAGGAACCACACAAGCGTGAAGATCTTCGTGGGCCGGGCCCGCGGCCCTCGAAGTGCGCCTCTGTGAACCGTACGGGCAGATCACGCGGCGATGAAGGGCGGGCGTACGCAGGCCGACCCAGGGGTGCGGGCATGGCATGCGCGACGCGACGCCCAGTGCGCCAAATCCCGTGTGACGCAGGGGAGAAGGCCGCATCGGGCATCCTCGGGACAGCCGGTCGGCGCTGCCGGGCGGGGAGACGCGCCTGACGGCCCGCAGATCCGACCGGTGGACGACTGGCCCAGTGGATGAGTCACTGTCCCAACTCTTGCCGCACAGGGTCTCCGTGCCCCACTCTTGGCGAGGCTTTTCGCCGTCGACCCCGGCCGGGCCACGTAAGTGACTGACACTCATTTCCGCATCACCCAGGGGGAACTCAGTGTCGTATCGGCCTGTCCCAAGGTCGCCAGCGCCCGCATCCCGGCGGTGGCGTGCCCAGGAGGTCCGGCGGCCGACGCCGCGGCCCCTTGCGCCCAAGCCGCCCAGGACAGCTCACTTCGCCGGCGATCCGGCCTCGCGCAGGCGCCGGCACCTGCCTCGGCAGTTCCTGGCCTCGTCGCCCGCAGCTCGCTGTCCCGCGTAGCCGACGGCCTCCACCGTCGCATCCCCGCACCGGCCGCTGCCTGAGGGCGCCCGCCGCCACTGCTACGCCCGTCACACCGCCCTGCTGCGCCCTTCCCTGACCGGCAACAACCCCGTCTCACGCCCTCTCCGGCCCCAGCGGACGGAACCCGCGCCCCACAGCGCCACTTCACATGGCACCACCACCACACACCCCACCGATCGAACAGGACGCGACATGGAAATCTCCCGGCGAAGAATCCTCGCGGCGGCCGCAGTGAGCGTGGTGGCGGCGGCCATCGACGTCGGCGGACTGCGAGCCACCGCCAGCGCCGCGACCGGCGGCTCCACCTTCGGGCTCACCACCCTGGACGTGACCGTGCAGCGCGGTCCGGACCTGGGGGAGGGCTACCACGGCGTCGTCGCGGGTCCCGGCGAGCCGCACATCGTCCGCCGCGACCTCGCCAACGTCGCCGCTCCCCAGATCACCCGGTCGCTGGCCGCCTTCGCCCAGATGTCGGACCTGCACATCATCGACGACCAGTCGCCGCTGCGCGTGGAGTGCCTCGACCGGCTCGCGGACTTCGGCCCCCCGCACTACAACTCCTACCCGACCGCCTCCGCCTATCGGGCCCACGAGTTCCTCTCGACGCACTCCACCGACGCCATGTGCCGGGCCGTCAGAGCGGTCGGCCGGGGTCCGCGCACCAGCGCCCCACTGACCTTCACCGTGGTCACCGGCGACGCGGTCGACAACTGCCAGTACAACGAGACCCGTTGGTACATCAACCTGCTCGACGGCAACACCGTCCGCCCCGACTCCGGCAACCTCGCCAAGGACGAGAGCGTGTCGAGCGGCGTCTTCGGACCCGATGTCAACTACTGGCACCCCGAGGCGCATCAGAACCCGCCGGACAACAACGACCTCAACGGCTTCCCGGTGCTCCCCGGCCTCCTGGCGGCCGCCCGCAGGCAGTACACCGCCACCGGCCTCGGCATGCCGTGGTACGCCGCCTACGGCAACCACGACGCGATGGTGCAGGGCAACGTCCCGCCGGACGTGCTGCCCTTCGACCCGCTGAAGAGCATCGCCACCGGCTCCACCAAGCTGACGCAGGTCACCGGGGTTCCGCCGGTCCTCAACTACACGGACCCCTCGTATTACATCCAGTTCCTCGAGGACATCATCACGGGCGACTTCACCCTGAAGACCGCCACAGTGACAGCGGACCCCAGCCGCCGGCTGCTCTCCCGGCAGGAGTTCGTCTCCGAGCACTTCAACACCACCGGGCTGCCGGCCGGGCACGGCTTCACTTCCGGCAGCGACACGGCGTACTACGCGATACCGTCCGGGGCGAACGACCTCGTCAAGTTCCTCGTCCTGGACACCACCAACGACAGCGGGGGCGCCAACGGCGCGCTCGACGAGGACCAGTGGAACTGGCTCCAGAGCCAGTTGAAAGCCAACAGCTCACGCTACGAGCTCGACGACTCCGACGGCACCAGGCCCCGGACGGTCGTCACCCAGTCCGGTGTCAAGGACAAGCTCTTCGTCGTCTTCTGCCACCACACGATCGACTCGATGGACAACACGGACAGCGACCACCCGTACAGCGGCGACGACCTGCGTAATCTGCTGCTGCGCTTCCCGAACGTGGTCCTGATGGTCGACGGCCACACTCACGCCAACAACATCACGGCCTACCGTCCCGCTTTCCCCTCCACCCTCGGAAAGGGCTTCTGGGAGGTGAACACGGCCTCGCACATCGACTGGCCGATCCAGAGCCGTGTCCTGGAGATCGCCGAGGGCGGCGGCCTGCTCTCCATCTTCACCACCATGGTCGACGCCGACGCGCCGTTGTCGGCGAACGGGGACACCAGCAGCCCTGCGGCGCTGGCCTCCGTGGCGCGGGAGCTCTCCGCCAACGACATCCAGGAGGTGGGCCGGGGCATCGACAAGCGCCGCGGCACCCCCGACGTGCGCAACACCCAGCTGCTCATCCCGGCGCCCTTCACCATCCCCACCGGCGCCGGCACGCTGCTCCCCGGCGTCGGCTGGCCGGTCGTCCAGCAGGGGCAGAGCGGTGAGCAGGTGAAGACCCTGCAGTGGCTGCTGAACGCTCGCGGTGCGGCCCTGACCGTGGACGGCATCTTCGGCTCCGCCACGGCCTCGGCCCTGCGGTCCTTCCAGACCGGGATCGCTCTGACGGCCGACGGCATCGCCGCCGCGGCGACTTGGCAGGCCCTCGTCGTGACGGTGCAGCAGGGCAGCACCGGCCCGGCCGTCTCGGCGACGCAGAGTCAACTGAGGGCCCACGGCGCTGCGTTGACTGTGGACGGCATCTTCGGCCCCCTCACCGCTTCCGCCCTGCGGTCGTTCCAGACCAGCCGCGGGCTCACGGCCGACGGCATCGTGGCCTCGCCGACCTGGCAGGCGCTCCTGGCGCCCTGACGTCGCGGGTGCCGCGGCAGTGCGGCACCGAACAGTCCCGGCCCGCCTACGGCGTTCACCGGCTTTCTCCGAGGATGCCCCGGCCTTCAGGCCGGGGAGGAATCGGACTCCTGCGGAGCAGGGCAGGGACAGCCGGATCGCCGTCAGGGCGATCCGGCGTCCACCCCGCACGGCCGTGATGCCGCCCACAACGGTCAAGAACTCTCAACTGTCAGTCCTCCCAGGTAGGTTCGGATGCATGACGACAGAAGCGACCACGAAGGACACCGGGCATGCCCGGTACACCTTCCGTGTACGCCTGTCGAAGACAGCCCGGCGCGCACTCGAAGCCGAGTGGGATCGCTGCCGCTGGATCTGGAACGAATGCGTGGCCAAGTCCCGGCAGGCCCACGCGCAGAGCAGAGCGGGCGGCGAGAAGTTGACGTGTGGTCCGGCGCAGCTGGACAGGATGCTGACCGACGCCCGCGGGGTGATGCCGTGGCTGGCCGAGGGTGCCTCGGTGCCGCAGCAGCAGGTGATCCGGGACTTCGCCAAGTCGCGGGCGAAGGCGCTGAAGGACATCAAGGACGGGCTTGCGCAGCACCGCCGGGCCGGGATGCCCCGCTGGAAGAAGAAGCGGGAGGCCAGGCCGAGCCTGAACTACACCCGGCGCGGTTTCCGCCTCAAGGACGGTCGTCTGCACCTTGCGGGCCAGATCGTGCTGAGCGTGGTGTGGTCGCGGGCTCTTCCGGCCGACCCGTCGAGTGTGCGCGTGTACCAGGACACGCTCGGACATTGGTACGCCTCCTTCGTCGCCCCGGCCCAGGTCGAGCCGCTTGTGGAGACCGGCCACGTCCTGGGCGTGGACTGGGGTGTGAAGGAGACCGCGACCACCACGGATGACGCCTACGACCTTCCGCATGCCGAACTCGGCAAGCGGTCCGCTCAGCGGCTCGCGAAGTACCAGCGGATGATGGCCCGGCGCCGGCGACCGAAAGGACAGCGTGCATCCACCGGCTACCGGAAGGCGCAGGCACAGGCCGCGAAGCTGCACAGGAAGATCGCGCGGCAGCGTGAGGACACCGGCCGCAAGTGGGCCAAGGCCGTCATGCGCGATCATGACGGAGTGGCGGTGGAGGACTTCCGCCCGAAGTTCCTCGCGAAGACCACCATGGCCCGCAAGGCGGCCGACGCGGCCATCGCGGCGACGAAGCGTGCCCTGATCGAGATGGGCCGCAAGCACGCACGGGACGTCCGTCTGGTGCACCCGGCGCACACCACGATGGACTGCGCAACGTGCGGGGCGAGAACCAAGCACGCACTCCCTCTCTCGATGAGAACGTATGCCTGCACCGTGTGCGGAGCCGTCTCGCCCAGGGACAAGAACTCCGCCCGCGTGATGCTGGTCCGGGCGGGTTGGAACCCGGACGGTGTTGAGGGCGTAAGACCTCCTGGTCCGCTGGACCAAGAGGCGGCCTGAGCCGTGAATCCCACGCAGCCCTGGAGGGTGGAGAATCCCCTCCCTTCAGGGAGGGGAGCCTTCAACGCTGCACGACGCGGTGTCCGCCATGGTGGGCCGTGGCATGTCCCTGAACGGGAAGCGGACGGCCTCGGCTGCCCGACAGATGACTCGGCCGCAAGGCCGTACCCCGTCGACGGCCTGGGTTCCTTCGTGACTCGGCGCATGGGTCGGACCGAGACCCGATGAAGCACGTCAAGCCGTGCTCACAGCCCTTTCCGCGGAGCGCGTCCCGGCAGGTCGCGGGGAGCATCGGCACTCTTGATCATTCCCAGCTTCGGCAGGCCGGCCGCCCGCAGTGGACATCCGGTGCCGACGCGCGTGGCCAGTTCGGCCCGCAGGGTGGTCAGTTCCGCGATACGGGTGTCGATGACCTGAAGCTTTTCCTCGAAGAGCATGGACAGCGCTTCTGCCGTATTCGGTGCTTCGCGCAATGTCTCGCCGTTCCGTGCGATCTCCGCCAGGGAGAAGCCGAGTGCCTGCGCAGTGCGGATGTATTGGAGCCAGGACACCGTCTCGGGCGGGAAGTCGCGATACCCGTTGGGCAGACGCCGACCTGTGACAAGGCCGACCTTCTCGTAGAACCGGATCGTGTCTCTGGTCATGCCTGCCTGCGCGGCAAGCTCACCGATGCGCATGCCCCTCCAGCGGATATCGGGTTTGACCTTGGAGCCTACTCCACTGTTTAGCGTGAGGGCATCGCTGCCACGAGACCAGCAGGAGCCTCATCGTGAGCCGACTTCGCACCCCCGCGCACTCCGCCTACCTCCGCGTCGTACGCGCGAGCGCTTGGTACGACCTGGCCGTCACCGCCGGATTCGCAACTCCGTGGACCTACGCCCTGGTACACGACGCGCTGTCGTCGTGCGGCAACGCACTCGGGCTTGGCGCCCTGCCCGAACTCGACCCGTGGCAGATCCTGTTCGCCAATCTGATGGGTTCGGTGGTGGTCGTCTGGGCCGTTCTGCGCATCGTCAGGCCGCTGCCGGAGCACGGACTGTTCGACGGCATCGCGCGTGCTCTGTTCGCGACGTGGCAGGCGTACGCACTGGCCCACGGTGTATCGCGGCTTCTGTGGCTCTTCTTCGGCGGCGAGGTGGCATTCGGCGTCCTCCAGCTTGTGCTGTGGAGATGGGGCCGAAACGCAGACCTCGTAGGCAACGACGCGGGCCCGGCCGACGGACGCCCGCTCGGCACAGCGAGTCGGTGACGTGCGAGCACGCCCACCCGTGCCGCTCAGCGCTGGGCGTGTCGTCCTTCCCGTTCCCACCGGCGTGTAGCCGGGGAATGAGGTTGGCAACGAGGCTTGATGACCCACGATGACCCACTCGACCCGGTCACCACACACGGCGACCGGTCACTGCGGAGTGATACGGCACGCGGTGGAGCGGCAGTGCGCGTCGCCGGCTCAGTCTTCCTGGTCGACGGCGTGGCGGCGGTCGTAGGCGGCGCGGGCTTCGTGCACCGTGACGGCCCGCTTCTCGGTCCAGGTGCACAGGGCTCGGGTCTCCTCGGCTATCTCGCGGCCGAGGTCGGTCAGTCCGTACTGCACCAGGGGCGGGGTCGCCTTGGGGTCGACGTTACGGAAGACAATGCCGTCCCGTTCCAAGGTCCGCAGGGTCTGGGACAGCATCTTGCGGCTGATACCGCCCAGGGACCGCTGCAGCTCGGAGTAGCGCTGGACGCCGTGTTCACGAAGGCTCACCAGCATGAGCAGAACCCACTTGTCCGCCAGGTCCACGAACACGTCACGGCTCGGGCAGAGCGCGTCGAGGATGTCCATCGGCCGGTTCGGGTCGATGCTCACTGTCCGTTCTTCTTGAGCCATGACAACAGCTTATACCATGCCTCCGAATGGATCTATGGTCACTATTAGAGGCATAGTCTCCGCATTCCGTATTGAGCCGACGTACTGCCTCGACGTGCGTTTATGCCAAGAAGTATTCGGATGCCCCGTTCCGTATGGTTTCGAGCCGTGTCAATGATGTTCTTCCGGAGTTGGAAGTCTTTGCGCATGCTGTACAGGCGCGCCGGCCCGATGACGGCACCTGGTGCGAGGCCTGGACCGTTCGCGACATCCTGATCCACCAGACGGGCAACGCCGAAGAGCTGGCCCGGGTGCTCGCCGCTCATATGGCCGGCGAACCGGTCGAGACCCGCGGGTTCGATCGTGAGATCCCCTACAGGGCCTTGACCGATCCCGAGCTCTGGTCGGCGTTTCTCACCCGGTGTGAACACCTTGTCGACGTGACCGAGGCGGCTGCGCAGGACCTGTCACCGGACACCGAGGTGATCTGGACGGGCCGCTCCGTGAAGGCGCCGTTCTTCGCCGAACACATGCGTGAAGAGCTCGTTCTCCATCGATGGGACGTGACGGGGGACGACAGCGTTGCGGTGCGAGCGCTCACCGAGCCGTGGGTGACCGAGCACAGCGTGAACGAGGTCGGCCGGCCGCTGTACCGTCGCGGCTCCGCCTACTTGGACTGGGCCGGAGGCGACCGGATCGAAGCGCGCCTGCGTGTCCCCGGGGCCGATGACATCCTGGTCACAGCTGACGCAGACGGAAGCAGCATGCGTCTGGTCGCCCAGGAAGGGCCGGCCACGATCGAGAGCGATGCGGCTGTTCGCGCCCTTCTCATCTGGGGACGTCGTCCTGCCGATGCCTCGCGCTGGCACAGTGCGCGGGTCCTGAGGCGCTGCGCGCGGTGCGAACGCTCCTCAGCGGTTACTGATCGTGCCGCGGCCCGCGCGGCCCCTCGACTTCGAGGCGGCCGCACGGAAGCCCACGTACTCCGGTTGTGTGCGGACGTCCAAGGACGCCTCCGCCCCGGCCGGCAGCGGGCGTTGGCCCGGTTGTCGTCAGGAGCTCGTGAGGATGACGAGCTGCTGGGTCGCCCGGGTCATCGCGACATAGCGGTCGACCGCTCCTTCGATGTCCTTGCCGAACTCCTCCGGGTCGATGAGGACGACCAGGTCGAACTCGAGCCCCTTCGACAGCTCGGGGGTCAGCGACCGGACGCGAGACGTCTCCCGGAATGTGGGATCGCCGATGACGCACGCGATTCCGTCGGAATGCCCGGCGAGCCAGGTGTCGAGGATCGAGCTCAGATCCGAAGCGGATCCGTGTACGACGGGCACGCCGCTGCTGCGGATGGACGTCGGCACGTTGGCGTCCGGGAGCGCGGCCCGGATGACCGGCTCGGCTTCCGCCATGATCTCTTCCGGCGTCCGGTAGTTGATGCTCAGGGAGGCCAACGTGATCCGGTCGAGCCCGATCCGCTCGAGCCGTTCCTGCCAGGACTCCGCGAACCCGTGCCTGGCCTGGGCACGGTCCCCGACGATGGTGAAGCTCCGGGACGGGCACCGCAGCAGCAGCATCTGCCATTCCGCGTCGGTCAGTTCCTGGGCCTCGTCCACGATGATGTGCGCGAACGGGCCGGCGAGCAGGTCCGGGTCGGCGCCGGGCAGTGCGGTCCCGTCGACGAGGGCGTCCTGCAGGTCACGTCCGTGCAGCATCGTCACCGCGCCCTCTCCGTCGGCGTCGGCCTCCAGCAGAGCGTCGATGACGCCGGACATCCGCTCGCGTTCGGCGGCGAGGGACGCTGCGTGCCGACGCTTGCGCCGTGCCGCCTCCGGGTCGCCGAGCCGTTGCCGTGCCGCGTCCAGGAGCGGTAGGTCGGACACCGTCCAGGCCTGGGGGTCCTCGCGCTGCAGCCGCCGAACGTCGTCGGGACTGAGCCAGGGAGCGGACATCCGCAGGTAGGCGGGTACCGACCACAGGTCTCCGACGAGGTCGGTCGCTTCGAGCAGCGGCCACGCACGGTTGAAGGCCGTGAGCAGTTCCCTGTTCTGCCGCAGTGACTTGCGGAGCAGGCCGACCGGAGCGTCGCCGTCGTGTTTGTCCACCAGGATCGTGAGCAGTTCCTCCAGGATCTGGTCGCGCGCCTCGTTGTGCGGAGTACCGGGTTCTGCCGCTTCGAAGGCCACGGCCCAGTCGTCGGCGCTCAGCCGGATGTCGGACCAGTGGGTCGTGATCGTCATCCCCTTGGGGGGCGGCTCCTCGTAGAACCTGACAGCAGGCTCGATCGCCTTCACCAGGTCCGCGGACGACTTCAGGCGAGCCACGTCCGGGTCGGCCTCGGTCCTCGCTGCGGCGCCCTCGGCGACGAGATCCCGCAGGGTGCAGGTCTGCACACCCTCCTCTCCGAGGCTGGGGAGGACGTCGGCGACATAGCTCAGGTAGGGCTGGTGCGGGCCGACGAACAGCACGCCGCCCCGGCGGTGGCCGAGGCGGGGGTCGGAGTAGAGGAGGTAGGCGGCGCGGTGCAGGGCGACGACGGTCTTGCCCGTACCCGGACCGCCGTCGACGACGAGAGCGCCTCGGGATCCCGCGCGGATGATGGCGTCCTGGTCGGACTGGATGGTGCCGAGCACGTCCCGCATCCGTGGCGACCGGTTGCTGCCCAGGCTGGCGATGAAGGCGGACTGGTCGTCGAGCGCGGCGTGCCCGGCAAATCCGTCCGAGGTGAACACCTCGTCCCAGTAGTCGCTGATCCGGCCGCGGGTCCAGCGATACCTGCGGCGGCTCGCCAAGCTCATCGGGTTGGCGTGGGTGGCTCCGAAGAACGGTTCGGCCGCGGGGGAGCGCCAGTCGACCAGCAGTCGACGGCCCTCGCTGTCCGTAAGTCCAAGTCGTCCGACATACACGGGCTCGGGGTTGTCCGCGCTGACCATGTGTCCGAGGCACAGGTCCAGGCCGAAGCGACGCAAGGCGCGCAGGCGAGCGGTCAGCCGGTGGATCTCCGCGTCCCGGTCCATCGCCTGCCGGCCGAGGCCGCCGGGCGCCTTGCGCTCGGTGTCAAGGCGGTCGGAGACCTCGGCGATCGACTGCTCGAGGCACTCCGCAAGGGCCGCGAAGTGCAGTTCATCGCCGGCGATCAGGGCCGGGTCGGCTTTGCGGGAGATGCGGTCGGGAAGGTCGAAAGCGCTGGTGGTCGAGGATTTCACGTGATCAGCTCCGATGTGAGGCCGCTTGCGACCATGACGCGCGGCAAGGCGCCCGGACCGGTGTGACGTAGCGGGTGACCGCGACGGGCAACGCTCCGCCCGGTGCGGGTCCCGTGGCCGTTGCCAGTCAGGTCGCCAGGGTTTGCAGGTGCTGGTGTTCTGGGTGCCGGCTCGACGGTCACGCGTGTTTCATGCGGGCACCGGCGGCCTTTCCTTGCTGATCGCGTCGAGCAGTCGTTTCGCGGCAACCGTTGCTCCGTCGGTACGGATCATGCGGGCCACGGCGACCGCTCGTGCGCGGGTCTCGGGGGACAGGGCCGTCGTGAGCGCGGCGGACAGGGACTCGAAGGTCGGAGTCGGCGCGTCGTGCGCCGCGCCTATGCCCAGGTCGGCCACCCGGCCGGCCCAGTACGGCTGGTCCGTCGCCTGGGGCACCACCACCTGAGGCGCGCCGGCCCGGGTCGCCGTCGTCGTGGTGCCCGCACCGCCGTGGTGCACCACAGCGGCCACCCGCCGGAACAGTGCCTGCTGGTTGACCTCGCCGACGAGGAAGTAGTCGTCCCGGTCGTCGATCAGGCCCAGGGCGGCCCAGCCGCGGGCCACGACCGCACGGCGGCCCTGCGCGCGGATCGCCTCGATGGCCACCTCGGCGATGTCCTTCGATGTGCCCATGGGCATGCTGCCGAAGCCCACGTACACCGGAGGCGTCCCGGAGTCCAGGAACGCCAGCAAGTCGGGCGGGAGTGGATGAACGTCGGGCAGGATCCACGCGCCGGTCTGGACGACGTCGAGGTCCGGCGTCTCCCGCCACGGGTCCAGGACCGGGTCCGTCGCCAGCCACGGCTGGTCGCCGATGACGTAGTCGCGGACGTTGTCGACCGGTGTCAGGCCGATCGACGCACGGTTCGCGTTGAGCGCCGCACCGAACAGCGCGTTGATGCTCTCGGCGTCCAGGTCCCACAGCACCCGGCTGTCGGTCACCCCCGGCGGGAACGGCCTGCCCGGATACGCCAACGGCGCGTGGTGCGGCGACGGCAGGGTGAGCTGCTGGAGGGTCACGGACACGGAGGGGATACCGAGTTTCTCGGCCACCGACCGTGCGCCCGCTGCGGCCGGCGTCACGCCGATGGCCACCGACGCATCGCATCCCTCGGCCGCCGCGGTGAGCACCTCGAACTGGCCGGCGATCAACTCGGCCGCACGCTCGGGCAGGGATGACGGCGGTGGCGCCCCGGTCGTCAACGCGCGCGCCGACCGGCCGACGGGCACCAACGGCACTCCGACATCGGCCAACCGCCGCTCGAACTCCTCGTCCGGCGGAGCACACACCCGCACCTCCGCGCCGAGCGCCCGCAACCGCACCGCGAGTCCCACCAGCGGTTCGACGTCCCCGCGCGACCCGTAGGTAGACAACAGCACACATACTTCGAGACTCACCTATTTCCCCCAGGTTTCTGGCTCGGCGGACGATTGTGCAGTACGACCCGGGCCTTGCGGCAAGCCCCCCAGTGAGCTATAAGTTGAGAGTGGCAAGGAGAGGGTTACCTCCTTGCCTTTACTTTTTGCGGCCCGCTGCAGACGGGCCAGCGTCTCGCGAAGTGGCGGCGCGCCGCGTACGACGGAACTGTCGACCGGCCCTTTGGCCCAACCCTCGGTGTGCTTGCCGTCCTACAGGATGAAGCAGGTGGCCGCGTTGTCCCCCACAGACTGGACGTTGCGGTACTCCATGAAGGCTCGTTGAGCACCCGTCACTGCGCGCCGGATGCCTCCTGGTAGAGGAGGGCCCGCCGCGCCTGCCAGAGGTCGCCCTGGCGGTGGTACGCGGCGGGGGACTGCTTTCCACGGACCGCGGGCCGGCTGCCGATGAGCACGAACGGGCGGAGCGCCTCTCAGCTCAATGCCGCTACTCGCAGGACGGATTGACTGCCCTCCACGATGTACAGGTCGCCGTTGTTACGGTCGACAGCCACGTCGAACGGGCCGGCAAGGGTGGCGGACAGGGCGGGTCCGCCGCTGCGGCCCGTGGTGCCGAACGCGCCGGTGCCGGCCACGGTGTTGATCACGCCGTCCCTGACAGTCCGGACGATGTTGTTAAGGGTGTCGACGATGTACAGCGTGCCGGCGTCGTCCATGTCGATACCGTGTGGCGCGTTGAGCGAGGCGGCCGCGGCCGGGCCGCCGTCGCCGGACCTGGCTGCGACGCCGTTGCCGACGGCGGTACGGATCCGCCCGTCCTGGCCTATGAGCCTCACGCGATGGTTGTAGGTGTCGGCGACGTAGACGTTGCCGGACGGGTCGACGGCAATGCCGCAGGGGTGGTTCAACTGGGCCCTGCTCGCCGGGATGCCGTCACCGTTGTAGCCGGCGGTGCCGGTTCCGGCGAGCGTGCTGATGGCACCGTCCCCAGAGACCATCCGAATGCGGTTGTTGTACGTGTCCGCGATGTACACGTTGCCGGTGCCGTCCACGGCGACGGCGTGGGGATGGTTCAGTCGGGCGTACACCGCGGGCGTGTGGTCTTCGGTGTAGCCGGGCCAACCGTCGCCGGCCACGTTCGAGAGCACGCCTGCCTGGTCGACCATGCGGATGCGGTTGTTGTAGGTGTCGGCGATGTAGACGTTGCCGCGCGCGTCCGCCGCCACGCCATGAGGATGGTTGAGGTGCGATTGCACGGCGGGGAGCCGGCCGTCGTAGCCGAGGCTGTTCATGACACCGGCTATTGGCCAGGTCCCGCCGGGTGCCCCGACAACCGCCGAGACAATTGCCCCTCCGCCGATGCGAAGAATACTGCGCCGCGGGATTCCGTCACCGTGGGACATGCTCACCGACTTCCCGTCCGGCACGATTAGTGCCAGCGCGAAGATATCCGCGCAGCGGGAAATACGGATGAATGCCCAGTGGTCACTCGATGCACGACTCGTGATCCGTCATGGATGCCCGGTTGAACAATGCAGTTGTTCGGCGTGCAGTCGGTGTATTACTACGTCAATAACCGGAAATCTTGATTAACTCTTGAGTGAGATTCGACTTGTCGTTACCTATCGCCAGAACTATCTCTTGAGCAATTGACGCCCTCTCCCCACCCCGCAGGGGGCCGGAAGAGGACGTCCGTTTATGGTGATCAGCGTATATTCGCCCGCGTTCAGGGCTGACGTCTTGGCTCTGCTCCACCCGGATCCTGGTCCCCCCGTCGCGCAGACTGCACGCGATCTGGGCAAGGGAGGCGCCGACCCGATGGGGGCCTGCGGCCATAAGGCGTGGACTAGCCGCGGGGTGCGAACAGCAGGTTCCGCGAGCCCTTCGGCCGAGGCGCCGTCGACGGCACGAGCGACCCGTCGGCTTCGGCGATCCAGTGGGAGTCGTAGCCGAGCGGGCTGAACTCGGCGATGAGCGAATCCAGCGGCGCGTTCGGCAGGGCCTCGAGCATCACAGCGGGCCTATCGCGCTTCAAGACCTGCTGCGCACCTTGAAGGACCGACATTTCGTGGCCCTCGACGTCAATCTTGATGAGGTCGAGCTTCGTGTCGGCGAAGACCTCGTCGAGGGTGACCAGTTTGATGCGCTTCATCTCGGCGTCGGCGGCGGCATGCTCCAGGGACGAGCCGGTCGAGAGGAGATTTGCGGAGAACCGGACGCTGATGTCGGCCCAGCCCGGCTCGCTCGACACACCCGCCTGGTAACGCTTTACGTTCTGGACGTTGTTCGACCGGACATTCACCGCAAGTCGGGCGTGGACCATGTCCACGGGCTCGAACGCGTGCACCTTCGCTTTAGGGCTGGCGAGTGCCGCGATCATGGAGAAGTAGCCGACGTGCGCTCCGACGTCGGCGATCGTCGTGCTCTTCGCAGCGAGGCGTGACCACGTGGCGAGGCTGCCGGGCTCGTAACCGAACTTACCGTTCCACACCGTGTCGAGGGCGACCGCGTCGTCGTTCACGCAGAACATCACGAACGGCGGGCAGTACGGAGAGTCGATCTCGACGTAGCCCCGATACGGGTGCTTCTTGCGGTGGACGCGGATGATCTCACCCGTGGAGACCGGCCGGAAAGACGTCGTGTGGGCCAGCGTGCGGGCGTTCGCTTGTTCGAGTTCCGGGAGTCGCATTGCGCCATCGTAGGAGCCAAACATGGCCATGTCGCGTAGTTCATGGATCCAAGTTGATCGCCCGTGTGGATTATGTGTGCGGCCGACGTGGGACGCTGCGGGATGAAACGGGTGGTTTGGCCCACCCGCGTCGGACAGCCCACCATGTCGACCTGACAGCGGTGGTCGAGGGACGGGCCGGGGGAGGCCGAATCCGGGCCGCCGGCACCTGGGGGAGCCGGCGAACATGGCGGCGTACCGAGGCGCCGTGCGCGGTCGCGGCGGCGGGGCTGCGACAGCCGGCTCGTGGCCTGCGGCCCGGCGACGATGACATGCGGAAAGGGCCATGGCGAAAGAACGAGTGACTGTGTGCGTCCGCGGCTGTGGCCCACGGGACGTGTCCGAGGCGATCGGCGCGGCGATGGCGCCGTACGACTACAACCGGGACTTCGTCCCTGGCGAGCCCGAGGTCGAGACGGGGTGCGTGGCGGAGGTGCAGAGATGGGCGTGATGTGGGCGGCGACGTCACCGGAATCGGGACGGTTTTCCGCAGTGGAGAGACGTTCGGGCGTGAGGGCTCTGTCGGATCGCCTCACCGTATTGCGTTTCCGTGGTCAGGGGTACCTCGAAGTCCGGTTGCCAAGCGGTGAGTTTCCTCGATTGGCCCTGGGTTTCCGAGGCAATCAGGCGGTCATCCATCTGTTCGATGACGCTGAGGTGACGTCTCTTCTCGTCGGCGATGGCACCGTCGCGGCGGATGTCGCGGTCGACATCCCGATCATGGACGACCTGGCAGTGTTCACTGGTGACTTTGTCCTGACTGTCGACCGTGCGTGGGTCCTCGTGCGCAACTTCATCCGGACGGGGGCGCCTCGCGATCTGGGCGAGTGGTGCGAGTTGTAGGTTCGGCGCCGGCCCGTCGCCACTGTGCGGGGCTCGTTCCGTGCACCTTGCCGAAGGTGCGGGCGAAGTACCCGGCGTCCGGGAAGCCCACTTGCCTGCCGATCTCGCCGATCGGCAGTTCGGTCGCGGCAAGCAGGCGCCGGGCTTGTACCATTCGTCGCTCGGTGATCCACTCCTGCACCGTACGCCCGGTTTTTCGGCGTACCGTCGAGGTGAGGTGGCCTGGGGAGATGTTGACCGCGGCGGCCACGTCGCGCAGTGACAGCGGTTGCGGATAGCGCTGTTCGATGACCTCGAACACCTCGGCGAGCAGTTGTTCGTGGTTCTCGCGTAGGTTGCCCACGACGTCGGCAGCGAGCCGGGACACCGCGATCAGCAGCAGGGTCAGGTGGGCCGCCACGGCCTCTCGGTAGCCGTCCTGGCGGTGCGTCAGTTCGTCGTGGAGGGCCTGGATCCGGGCGGTCCATTCGGTCCGCTCCGCCTCGGGCACCCGCATCCGCAGGGCGCCGATCGCTCCGCCACGGACGAAGGGAAACAGCAGTGGGTGCGTGCGCCAGGCCAGGTGGGTGCCGGGGACGTCCGGGCCGAGTACGTCGGCGGTGAAGAACACGCCCCAGCCCTGGGCGTGGGCCAGGTCGCCGGCGTGGAAGTGGCCCATCACGTCGCCGGGCGCGACGACGAACAGGTCGCCGGCCTCGATCGGCCAGGACCGCCGGCCGGTGCGTAGCAGCCCGCCGGTGGTCTGGAAGTACGCCAGGCCGGGGAAGTCGTGCGCGTGCTCCTCGAATGTGCCGGTGCTCTCCCAGCTGTGGTCCAGCCGCCAGGTCGCCACGGGTAGCTCGCCGGGTGCCGGCCGCATCGAGTAGGTCGCCGGCCGGTCCCGGCTGGGCGCCGTTCGCATGGTCCGCACCGTCGAATCGTCCCATGGGAGCCACAAATCGGTACAGGTCCGCAGCTCAAGTCGCAGTCAGAATGAGGACATGACCGAAAAACTGTCTCAGCCGCATACCGAGCGGGAGTACATCCCAGGCTTGGGCAAGCACTTCCTGACGCCGCTCTATGACGTGGCGCACCGCGTGTTCGGGCTGCACTCCGTCCATCAGGAGATGATCACGCTGGCCGCCTTACGGGACGGGCATCGAGTGCTGGACGTGGGCTGCGGTACCGGGAACCTGCTGCGGGCGACCGGTCAGCGGCACCGGAACGTGGACCTCGTTGGGCTGGACCCTGACCCCAAGGCGCTGGCCCAGGCCGGGCGCAAGGCCCGGCGGGCCCGCCTCACCGTACGCCTGGACCGCGGGTTCGCACAGGAACTGCCCTATGACGACGCCTCGTTCGACCGAGTCTTCTCCAGCCTGATGCTGCACCACCTGGACAGCACGTCGAAGGACGCGCTCCTGGCCGAAGTGCGCCGGGTGCTGCGGCCCGACGGGCTGCTGGTCCTGGCCGACGCGGTGCTCGACGAGCACGGACAGGTCCATGCGCACGGCCGCGGGCCCGGGAAGGTCGGGATGCGCGGCCGGATGCGCGAACAGCTACGCGAAAACGTCGGCGACGCGGTATCGCAGAAGATCGCCGCGGCTGGCTTCACCATGGATTCAACCCGCACCACGGCGCTGCGGATCGGTGGAAGCATCCGCATCGAGGTCGCCTGTCCGAACGTGCGCGACGCCTGAACCTCGAACCAAATACTCCCGCAGAGACAAGGCGCTCTTCAAGGCGAGCTGAGGTGACCTTCTGCTTGGCCGGCTCACACCGGGAGTGGACGCCGAGTTTCCGGAACGCCTTCCGCACGTGGGGGTCCACGGTGTGCACGCTGAGGTAGAGGTGGGCCGCGATCTCGATCGCTCAGGCGGCCTGAAGGCTGGGCGCTGTCCGCTCAGTGCGGTTGGCCAGCAGGAACGCGGCACCCGCGGCCCATAGAACGAGCGTCGCCAGCGGGGCGAACACATGGGAACCGTCGAAGTAGCTGAGGTCGGCCACGGCGCGGACGGCGGCGCCGGGAGGCAGGAGCGCGGAGACCGCTCGGGCTCCACTGGGCATCAGGTCGGTGCCGATCGTTGCGCCACTGGTCGAGTTTCCGATGGTCAGGAGCAGCAACGTGGCGAGGGGGACACCCAAAGGTCCGAGATATGTGGCCAGCGTTTTCGTGGTGAACGCTGCGGCGGCCGCCAGCAGGGCCAGTACGAATGCGAGAGGAAGGAACGGTGCGGGGACGGCGCCGAGGACGGGGCCGGCGATGGTGGCTGCGACAAGGCCTGACGCTGCGGAGAAGCCGGTGATGAGGGTGAAGCGGTGCCGCAGATGCAGCAGATTGCTCAACCCCATGACGTTCTGGGCGAGGACGAAGCCGGAGAGGGTCACTCCGAAGGCGACGTAGAACCCTGCCAGGCCGCGTGCGTCGTACTGGTCGAGCGGTACGACGTCGGAGACGGTGACGTGCTGGTCCGCGCCGTGTGCGTACGCGGTGACGAGCTTGGTGACCGCAGTCGTCGTCGACAGGCCGTTCGCGCTCGCGACGTCGAGCTTGAGCGCCTTGCCGTGATGTTCCGTGCCGAGCACGGCCACCACATCCCGATGGAGGAGCGCGTCGCGTGCCTCACCGGTGGAGTCGGCTTGCTGGGCGTCGATCGAATTGCCCAGGGCCTGCTGGACCTTGTTCGCCAGCAGGGGCCCCGTGACCGCCACGGGTATGCGGTGCGGCTGGGGATCTCGCGTGAGACCGATGTAGCAGCTGACGAACGCAGAGACGATGACCAGGCCTATGAGGAACGGCTGCAACCAGGCGCGGACGGTTTTGCGGCGCCTGTGATGCGGCGGGGCATGAAGCTGGGGATGCACTCCGGATTTCTCCATGACAGGGGGTGGATCGACGGCCGCATGGCCGTTCGTGGTGACTCCGGGGGATGGTCCAGCGCCGAGCCACCCCCTGGAGCCGTGCGGCGGTGGCGACGGCCCCGGGGGCCATCCGTGGGTCGAAGGTGAAGGGGTTGATGTGGTCGGGACAGCCTTCGGCAGGGCCCCGACCCACGTGCGCGGGGGAGACCTGCCCACCTGCGGCGGGCAGGTCCTGACGGTCAGCGGCCCTGGAAGTCGATGGCGGGTCGGGGCAGCCCGGCCTTGAAGGCCTTGACCGCCGAGGCGAGACCCGTTGTGACGTCCTCCGTCTCGAAGAGCGGCATGGCGATGTCGAACATGGCCTCGTCCGCAGCGGAGATCCCGCCGACCGCCCAGGCCCGCAGCAGGGCCTTGTGCGCGGCGTAGGCGCGGGTGGGACCCTTGGCCGCCTTGCGGGCGAAGGCCGTCGCCTCGGCCAGCAGGGCGTCGTCGGGAACGACCCGGTTGATCACGCCGGCGTCGGCCATGACCGCGGCCGGTACCTGCTCCGAGGTGAGCGCCCACTCCGCGGCGCGCGCCCGGCCCGCTCGTTCGGCGACCCGGTAGATCCCGCCGAGCAGGGTGACGATACCGAGGGTCTGCTCGGGGTGGCCGAAGCGGGCCGTCTCGGCGGCGAAGACGACATCGGCGCGGAGCGCGAGCTCGAGACCGCCGCCGAAGCACAGGCCGTGTACCGCGGCGATGACCGGCAGCGGCAGGCGCTCGAGCTGGTTGAAGACCTGCATGTAGCGCTCGAAGAGGGTCCGCAGTTCCCGTACGTCCGCACCCGGCCAGTCGACGATGTCACCACCGAAGCTGAAGTCCGGGCCTTCGGCGCGCACCAGGACCGCTCGGGCACCGCTGCGGCCGATCGACTCCAGAGCTTCGGAGAGTTCGGTGGCCAACTGCGGACCGATGCGGTTCTGCGGCGGGTTGTTCAGGACCAGCGTGGCGAGGCCGTCGTCGATGGAGTGGGTGAGATGGGGCATGCTTCGTCCTTGAGATCGTGCCGGCGATGCGGCCCGTGGGGTTGTCCGGTCGTCAGGCGAGGTGCTCGCGGAACCATGCGAGGGCGGCGGCGCTCGCCTGGTCGAACTGCGTGGTGTACGGGTCGAAGTGACCGCCCGGGATGAGCTGCAGCCGCTTGGGTTCGAGCGCACGCTCGTAGGCGGCGAGCGCAAGGTCGGTCACGGTCACGGTGTCGTTCAGGGCGACCACCATGAGCAGCGGTGTGGGGGAGACCCGTGTGATCCAGGGCCCGGGCTCGTACATGCGGGCCGCGCGGGTGGAGCGGACCGTGACCTCGTTCTCCCATACGCCGTCGGGCTTGGGCTGCAGGTAGAAGTCGATGGCTTCCTGCGACCGGTAGGAGGCGGGTACGGCAGGGTCACTGCTCACAATGACCTGGGTACGTGGAGCCTCGCCGCGCAACTGCGCCCGCTCGTCCTCGGAGAAGGCCTCCTCCAGCGTCGCGACGGCGTCCGGTGCGATGCGGCGGAGCCCCTGCTCGTAGCCACTGATGGTCGGCACCTGGGAGACCACAGCACGCAGTCGGCGGTCGGTCGCGCCCAGCACGATCGCGTGGCCGCCCGCGTAGCTCGTACCCCACAGTCCGATCCGGTCGGCGTCGACCTCGGACCGGCTCTCCAGGTAGGAGATGGCCCGCCGCCAGTCGGCGATCTGCCTCCAGGGGTCGACGTCCTGCCGCGGCTGGCCGTCGCTGGCCCCGAAGGTGCGGTGGTCGTGCAGCAGAACGACGAACCCGTCCTCGGCGAAGGCCTGCGCGAAGGGCTCAAGGCCGTGCTCCTTGACCCCGGCGTAGCCGTGGGCCATCGTGATCGCCGGATGGGGGCCCGGCCCGTCCGGCAGGAAGAGCCAACCGCGCAACGTGACTCCGCCGTCGGCTTCGAACTCGACGGTCTGACGCTCAACCATGAATAACCTTCCTGAGGAAAACGGGACTCAGCCCTGGTGGAAATGCTCGGGGTCGACCACGCCGCGCAGACGTTCCCGCAACTCCGCGGAGAACCGGTGCAGCGCGCCCAGCGGCCGGTGATGGATGGCGATCCGGACGATCCGGCCGCCGTCGTCCTTCGTCAGGATCGTCACGCCCTGGAGCTGCATGCCCTCGAACGCCGTTGCCTGCCACTCCAGATAGGTGTGGTCCCCGTTGACGGCCTCGCGGGTGAAGGCCAGCGACTCGTACACCGAACTAGCCGCGGCCATCACGTCCTTGACCTGGTCTCGACCCGTGATCGGTCGGGTGAGCGCACTCGCCTCCAGCACCACATCCGAAACGAACGTGTCACCGAAAGCCGTGGCCGACTTCTCCGCGAAGGCGTTGGTCCAGCCCTGCGGGCGCACGGTTCGCGAGGAAGCATCGCGGTCGGAGGAGAGGGCTTCGGCCAGGAAGTGGTCGAGAAGGCCCGCGACTTGGGCCGGCTGCTCGAGGTGGACCCAATGCCCGCTCCCGCCGACCGACACCGACTCCGCCGAGTCGAACCGCGGCGTGATGCCACGCACCAACTCCTCGGTGACGAAGCCGTCTTCGTCCCCGCGCACGATGAGCACCGGGCCCTTGAAGCGACTTGCCTGCCTGCCCGCCAGGTGCCCGGTGTTCCAGCAGTCGGCGAAGTCACGGACGACCTCGGGACGGACGCGACAACCGCTGACCACCAAGCGGTCGAGCTCCGCCTCGGGCATGGCGGCCGACAACTGCGTCCTCACCGCACGCTGCCCCGCGGGGTCGCCGCCCAGGGAACGGAACGGGTCGATCGCCTCATCAGGCAGTTGTGCGCCCCCGAGCGGAACCGGGGTCAGCAGCACCAGGCCCACTGCTCGTTCGGGCCGCTGAGCCGCGACCAGTTCGGCCACCGCCGTTCCCATGCTCTGTCCGACGATGACGAAGGGTTTGCCGAGGGCGTCGACGACAGAGGACACCTCCTCGGCGAACCGGTCGTATCCGAACGGCCCGCTCGCCGCTGTTCGATCCCCGCAGCCGGCCAGGTCGAGGGTGACGCACTCGATACCGGTCGTCTTGAGTTCGGCGGTCAGCGGGTCCCAGACGTACTGGTCGTCCAGGAAGCCGTGGACGAACACCAGGGCGAGGTCGCCTTCGCCCTGCCGGCGGAACCGCACATCGGTTGCCCCGATCCGTTCAGTCCTCATCACGGTGCTCACTTTCCGGGGGCAGGCGTCGTCGCGCCCGAGGGGGACCATTCCTTGGTGTCCAGCGGGGACCAGTCGGCCGTCTTCGCGTCCAGGCGCGCCATCCGTCGGCCCTGTCTCGCCGCGAGCAACTCCTGGTCCAGGGGCGTGGTGAAGACGTTGTCGACCAGGGTGTACTCGCCGGCGAGGCGGCCCACGGCCGGTAGTGCGGCGGTGTCGATCCGCCCGCGCTCGAGGTAGAGGTCGTCCCTGACGTGGAAGCGCACCACCCGGCCCCACACCACGTGATCGACGCCGTCGTCCCCGACCGGAATGATGCGGTCGACGACGCACTCGAACGAGATCGGCGCCTCCTTGATCCGCGGCGGGCGCACCACTTCGGAAGGCTCCTTGGCCAGCCCCAGCGCCGTGAACTCATCCACGTCCCGGTCGAACTCGAACGCCGAATGGTGCAGGGCATCCGCCTGCGGCAGCGTCGCGAGGTTGGTGACGAATTCGCCCGTGTCACGGATGTTGAGGAAAGTGTCCTTCAGGGTCACCCCATCCGCCTTGGGCTGCAGGCTGATCGACACCATGGGCGGCTTCCGCCCGACCGCGGTGAAGAACGAGATGGGCGCGAGGTTGGCGACGCCCTCGTCGGACACTGTGCTGACCCAGGCCACGGCCCGCGGAATGATGCTTCCGATCAGCAGTTTGTATGCGTGAGTGGCGTCGAGCTCCGCAGCGTCGATGATCATTTGAGGCCCTCCATCGATTGAGGCGCGGCGCATGGACAGCGCTGTGTGCCGTACGGCCATGACCGGTGAAGCGGCTCGTCATGGCGGCGCTGGCCGGAGGCCGGGGGCGGTGCTCGGCATCGAGCTCCTATGACATAAGCGTAAGCGGGTTACTTATGTCGTGCAAGGAGGAGTGATCCAGTAGACTTCGTTTTCAAGAGGGACCAAGGAAACAAATGGGAAATGACCGCACCGTGATTGCCTCTAACAGAAGGCGTGTAGGCGGGGTGTCGTCGCCAGGTCGTGAGAGGAGCAGTGGCTTATGAGGATCCTGGTGGTGGGTGCCGGTGCGACCGGCGGTTACTTCGGAGCCCGGCTCGCCCAGGCGGGCCGGGACGTGACCTTCTTGGTACGGGCGGAGCGCGCGGAGCGCCTGGCCCGGCGGGGACTGCGGATCATCGGTCTGGGGGAGCAGACAGTCCTCGCTCCCCGCACGGTGCAGGCCGGCGATGTCGATGCCCCTTACGACGTGGTCCTGCTCTCCGTCAAAGCCACCGGATTGGAGCCGGCCATTGATGACATGGCACCCGCGGTCGGTCCGAACACGCTGATCGTCCCGTTCCTCAACGGGATGCGCCACATCGACGCCCTGGCCGCACGGTTCGGTGGCGAGACAGTGCTCGGCGGTGTGGCGAAGGTGGTCACCACAGTCGATGACAACGGCGACATCGTCCGGCTGGCCGATCTCCAGAGCCTCCGCTACGGCGCCCGGGACGAGACCTCCCCGGCGCGACTGGAGCACCTGCACCGATCCCTCAGCGACGCCGGGTTCCCGACCGGGCTCTCCGATGACATCGATGGAGAGATGTGGGCCAAGTGGGTCTTCATCGCGGCGGTGAGCGCGGTGACCTGCCTGATGCGGGGATCGGTGGGCGAGGTCGTGGCCGTCCCCGGCGGGACTGCCTTCGCCGAAGGCGTGGTCCAGGAGAGCGCGTCCATCGCCGCTGCCGCCGGCCACCCTGTGCCTGATGCGGACCTTCAGCAGACGCTGGCGACCGTCACGGCAGCCGGCTCTTCGCTCACCTCGTCGCTCTACCGCGATGTGACAGGCGGCCGCAGTGCCGAGGTCGAGCACATCTTCGGGGACCTGGTCTCCCGCGCTGAGCGGCTCGGGCTGGACGTTCCGCTGCTGGATCTGACCACGATGCACCTCCGCGTGCACCAGCACCGGATCGAGAGCGCCGGCTCCGCCTGAACGCTCCATACGCGTGGGGGCTGCCCACCGAAACTCTTCGGTGGGCAGCCCCCACGCTGTTGACATGCCAAAGGGCGCCTACGAAGTGCTCTGGGCGCGCTGCCTGGCGCGGTAGGCCCGCAGATTCGCCGCGTTCCCGCAGACCTTGACGTCGTGCCAGACTCCGCTGTTGTTGCGCGACCGGTCGAAGAACACCGTCCCGCACCGCTCGTTGCGGCACAGCTTCAGTCGCTGCCAGTTGCCGGCCTGCTGGGCCTGGAAGATCTCGATCAGAGCCAGTGCCGCGACCCGCCGCCAACCGGTGCCGCGCGGCTCCGGTCGCACCTCCCCGTTCCCGCCGAGCTGCATCGCGATGGCCGCGGTGTGCAGCGGCGGAAGCGCGTCGTCGCGGCCCTGCCCCGTAGCCCGGCGCAGATCGTCCCGGAAGGCACGAAGCTCCTCCTGGTCGTGCGGCTCGAGTTCGATTCCGGCCACGGCCGCGCCGGTGGCCTCGCTCCACTGCACCAGCGCCCGATCAAGCCAAGCCTGGGCCTCGCCGGGATCCGCCAGCAGGTCCGCGGCGCGGGGCTTGCCGGCGGAGATGGTGTTCATGAGGTCCTGGACGAAGCCGAGCCCGCCCGGTGCCGACTCAGTGCCGTAGCGAACCGTAGCTGGCCAGCCCATTCGGATCACTCCTCGCAGTCGATGCGTATGTGAGCGACATAAGCATACAACTTTTATCTATTTTTTGGAGAGGCTTGTGGGAGTGAGGTCAATATGGGCGGCGCCTTGGGTGCGGCACGATCAAGGCAACCGGGTATCGCAAATCGACGTTACACTCAGTGACATAAGGAACGCGACGTAGCGTATTTCGATTCGCCCGCGTGCAGTGTCGCTCGAGCGCGCCTTTCGTGCCAGGCGGTGTCCGAAGGCGTGGTGACGGCTTTCCAGCCTGTCGACGCGACGGCGGACTCGGAGACGACATGCCGATCGGCCGGGCGGGACTCGCTGGGCACGGAGGCGAGCGTGACGCCGACAGGCAGGTGTGGCTGACGGGGTCCCTCCGGCCTCACCCCGGTTCGGCGAGGTGTTCACAGAACCACTCGGCGGCGGCTTCACTCGTCGGCTTGAAGGCCGCGACGTAGGAGTCGAAGTGGTCACCGTGGAACATCCTCAACCGCTTGGGCTCCAGAGCACGCTCATATGCTGCGAGCGCGAGATCGGTGGGGGTGACGGTGTCGGTCCGCCCCACGACCATCAGCAACGGCGTCGGTGAGACGCGGGTGACCCACGCGCCTGGTTCGTACATCTGCGCTTTGCGTGTGGACCGCAGCGTGATGTGCTTGGGTTCTTCGACAGAGGGCGGCAGCGAGAAATGGGCGTCGGACTCCGCCATGGCCCGGGAATGGTAGGCAGCCTGCACCTCGGGATCGAGGCTGTTGAGGAGCTGATACGCGGGCTGCTTGCCCGCCAGTTGCGCACGTTCGTCGTCGTCGAACAGCTCCTCCTGTGCGCGCTTGCGGTCGGCGGGTACGCGACGCAGGCCCTGCTCATAGCCGCTGATGGTCGGAACCTGCGCCACCGCGGCCTTGATCCGACGATCGGTGGCCGCCAAAACGATCGAGTGACCGCCGGCGTAACTTGAACCCCAGACACCGATCCGGCGGGCGTCGACGTCGTCGAGGGCCGCCAAGAAGGAGATCGCCCGCCGCCAGTCCGCGATCTGCTGCCAAGGGTCGATGTCACCGCGTGGCTCGCCACCGCTGAGACCGAATCCACGGTGATCGTGGACGAGGACGACGAAACCGGCCTGGCTGAAGCGTTCCGCATATCCTTCCAAGCCGCGGTACTTCACTCCGCCGAAGCCGTGCGCCATGGTGATCCCCGGAAAGGGGCCGCTGCCTGTCGGCGGGCGGAAGACCCAGGCGTGCAACTGTATGTCGCCCTCAACAGGAACAAACACGTCCTGGTGGCTCATGAACCGTTCACCCCTCTATACAGTCACCGATTTGTTCACGAAGTCGGTGAGGATGCGTGCTACGGCGGCGGGTTGCTCGACGTGAGACCAGGGCCCGGCACCAGGGACGTATGCGATCTCGCAGTGCTCGAACCGGGGCGCCACCTGTTCGCTGACTAGTCGACGGGAAGCGAACGTGTCATCGGTGGTGATGATCACGGTCGCCGCGGTGACCTGCGAAGGCGCGTCACCCAGCGGATGGCCGTCGGTCCAGGCGTGCAAAGCCTCGATCGCGGTGTCGCTCGGAGTGGCGAGCGATGCCGCCACCAGAGTGTCGACAACGTCTGCTGACCTGGAGACCAACAACTTCTTGCGGGACTCGGCGGCCGCCTCGGGGTCGCGGTTGCGGGCCGAGGCTTCGAAGGCGGTGAACTCCGCAGGCGACAACTCGTACCCTCGCAGCGGTATGGGGCTGATCAGCACGAGTCCGACCGTGCGCCGCGGGTGTGCCACGGCGAGGAGCTCGGCGATCTGGGTTCCCATGCTGTGTCCGACAACGACGGTCGGCCGGCCGGACGGGCCGTCGTACCTGCCGATGGCCTCAGCAGCCTGATCGCGGTAGGCCTCCAGCGTCTTCCCTCGGCGGTGGGGCTCCCGGAGCCCCGTGTGGTGGAGACTCACCGGGATCGACACCCACCCTGGGCACTCCAGATGGTTGATGACGTCTTGCCAGAGCTCGGCGTTGTCCTGGAAACCATGGATGAACACCAAGTCGCCGGTGATGGTGTCCGAGCCCTGTGGCTGCTCGCCCTCGGGCCCGTCCTGCGGCGAGTAAGTCACCCTGCCACCTCCTTCCTCCCGTGCCACCCGTGCCACCCGTGCCGCCCGTGCGCCGGAGCGCCTGGGCGCCGACCCCTGTTCTTGGGCCTCGGTGCTCGGTCTGATGGACGACAGCGCTCCATTACCTCCTGACTCTCTTCCGTCAGCGGCCGACCCCGGGTGGCGCCTGCGGCTGCAGGGGGGTCCTCTTCCGCGCATGCTGTCGGCCCGCCCAGGGAACGGAGCCCCTCCCCATCTCGGTCTGATGACCCGAGGGGGCGTGTTGCGAGCTACTGCATCGAGTCCGGGAGGATGTCGGCTCGGGCTTGACCGGCCGACTTGCACGTCCGTTTCTGGACATGAAGCGCTGACGCCGGCAGCCGTGTGGAAAAACCTCTCCCGGCGTCTGCGGCAGCCCGCACGCCGGACCTTCTTCTGGTGGGCGGGTTTGCATAGCGCAGACGACGGACCGCGACTGACCGCGCTACATATTTCCGGGGACAAGGAATACCTTTCCTTGTCTTCCCTTCTCCTCGGCCTGGGTGACTGCTTCATGGATCTGGTCGAGGGAGTACTTGCGCCCGGGAGACGTTTCCACAATCCCCTCACGCATAAGGTCCGCGATGTCCCGACTCAACTGCTCTCGTTGCGCATCTGTGAGCCTCGGAAGCCAGTATCCCAACCAGTAGACTTCCAGGGTTCGTCGACCCGCCAGGATGTAGCGCGGGTCATCGCCGATGCGGATCGGCTCGCGCGTGAGGGAGCCGTAGACCAGCATGCGCCCATCCTCGCTGAGTGATTTGAAGATCTGGGTGCCGGTTTCTCCTACCACAGGATCGATGGCGTACTTGACGCCTTCGGGGTCGATCATTCTGCGTACTTGTTCGTCGATCGGCCCTTCGGTGGACACGATGACGACATCCGCGCCGAGGCGTTCCAGTTCTGCTGCTGACTCGCGTCTGCGGACGATGTTCACGGTACGGATGCCATCACGCTTGGCCAGTCTGATGATCATGCGTCCCAATTCGGACCCGGCCGCTGACTGGAGGAGCCATTCCCCTTTGGGTACCGCCAGTACATGGCGGACCATAAGGATGGCGGAGGCCGGGTTGATGACGAAGGATGCCACCTGGTCATCGGGTATTTCATCTGGTACGAGGAACAACTCGCCGGCCGGGACGACGGCGTATTCGGCCCAGTTGCCTCCCGGTCCATTGACGACCGATACCCGCTGCCCTTCGGCTACGTCTTTGACGCCTTGCCCCACGGTTTCCACTATGCCGACACCCTCGAACCCGGTCGGCGCCGGGAAATGTGCCTCGACGCCCGCGTAGTATCCCCGCACATACAGGAGATCAGACGGATTTACCGGTGTCTCCAGGATGCGGACCCTCACCTGTCCCTCTCCGGGAACCGGAACAGGCACATCTTCGACGGAAAGGACCTCGGTCGGCTCTCCGTGCTGGGCGAATCGGATCGCTTTCATTCTCGGACTCCTGCACGTGTCGTCACCTATATAGGTGACGAATTGATCAACACATGTATAGGCGATGCCTTGCCGCCGATCTTGTCACCTTCGGCGTTCGGGTGCTGCGGAGCGGCCAGGAACTACACTCGCGGCGCCTGCCCGGGGCGAATATTCATCGGCAAACGTCCTCATCTAGTGACGATAACTCTCGTGGCTGTGAGGCGCATGCGGGGCCGTGCAGGCAGTCACCGCAATTGCATCGGTCGCGACAGTTTCCAATGTGATAGGGATGTTCGGGAGAATTTCATGAATTCCGCACGGCATTACTATGCCGGCGGTCCGAACCGATGGAGATCGCAGTGCGACCACTCGATTACTGCCCTCGTTTGATAAACATTTCCGCAGTGCCTGGCGTCGTGGGCCAGCCACGAAGCCGGTTGCTGGTCAACCTTTGGCAGACCTGGCCGATCCCCAGAGCGCGCCCTGGTTGACCCGGGACGGGTGCAGTTCCAGCATGCCGCGGTAGAGGTCGAGGGTGGTCGTGGTGCGCTCCGCGACCGTCTCGAAGTCGCGGATGTACTGCCGGGTCTCGGCGATGGTCTGCGGGGCGTCGGGGCGATCGGGGCGCTTGTGTCCTGCGACAACCGCCTGCGGGTTCAGCGCGTCGATGGTGTCCAGTGCGTCGAGCCAGGCTCGACGGCCCTCGGCGGGCGATTCGGCGAGGTAGAGGTGGACATCGTTGTAGACGGCGTCACCGGCCACAACCAGCCCGATCGACGGCACGTGCAGGCAGGTGGTGTCGTCGGTATCGGTGTGCCCAAGCTCCACCACGACGAGGTCGTTGCCCTCCAACTCCAGCCGATCGCCGCCCAGCGGCTCGGCCGCGACCAACCTGTCGGGGATCTGGCCCGGGAAGCGCGTGTTCCAGTACGACGCAACGAACTCCGGCGCCATCTGCTTCTGCATCTGGTCCACCGCCGCTGGCGTGGCAAACGCCTGGGCATGCGGGAAACGTTCGAGAAGAGTGCCCAGCCCGAACCAGTGGTCCCCATGCCCGTGGGTCACGAAGACCGTCGTGAGGGTCTTGCCGCTCGCGGCGACCCAGTCAGCGAGCCCACTGGCCTGCTCGGTGGTCATCAGCGCGTCGACCAGCACCGCGTCGCGCTCGCCTGCGATGAGCGTAGCCGTGATCGGCGACCACATACGTTTGGGGAGGTCGGGCGGCAGGTCCGAGATCTCGGTGGGGATCGACGGGGCTACGCGGACACTCCAGCTCAGGGATGCTCCGGGCATGATCAGTTCCTGGTGGTGTAACTGCCCGTAGGACCGCTATGCGCGGGCAGTGGGGACGCCGGCGAACTTGCCTGGCCAGTACGGAATCAAGTGATTCACAAAGACCACATTTACCCCCTTGCGGAGGCTGCATCAAATGGATGCCGTGAGGGGTAGTGGGTGGTCCGATGGTACGTAGCCGGGTGACCTGGCACTGGCGGCCTGTGGTTGCCGGCCGACAACGTGTGGCCTGGCCGCGCCCCCATGGCGTTCTGCAGGCGCCCCTTCGAGACCGCTCCCTGCCGATGGGGCGCGACGCCAGTTGGCAGACCAGAGACCATGTGGGTCGCAGGCCTATGCAGTCAAATAGCCACGTCCGGGCGGTAGTTCGGGCGCCACATGCCGCACGGACCAGGGGGCTGCCGTTCGCCCAGTTGACGCGCTGCGCGTGCGATCGCGGAGTCGGTGTGGCGGCCGGCGAACAGCTACCACTCACGTGACCTCAGGCGAAAGCAAGGAGCCGTCGCGACTCCTGCAGGCGGGGACTGGCGGTGACCGCGGACCGCGGCGCGTAGTTCTGCACATTGGAGACGCGCGACGAACGCACTTCTACCGGCGCGAGATCCGAGCCTGGACCGAGCGCTGTGGTCTGTGGACGTTCAGGCGGGTGTCCGTCAAGGCGGATCAAGTCCGGTCTCGGGCCGGTGGCATCAGGAAGACACCCTGATTGCGCCCGGGCCCAGGACCGGCTCCACTTCGGAGCCGGCGACCTCGTGCCCGCAGGAGCAGCGCAGCTCGACATGAACGGGGCCGCCGCAGCCGGAGTGCTGCAGTACTACGGGCGCGCCCGCTTCTTCGCCCAGATGGGTGTCGCCGTACTGGAGGAGGGCGGCCAACACCCACTGCAGGTCGTGTGCCTGAGTCGTCAGGTGGTACTCCTGGCGGGCGCGTTGCCCCGCCTCCTGATAACTCCGGCGTTCCAGGAGGCCGGCGTCGACCAACTGTCGAAGGCGTTCGGTCAGGACACGGCGGGAGACCCCGAGGTGGTCGGCGATCTCGTCGAAGCGGTGAAGCCCGGCAAAGACCTCGCGCAGGATGAGCAGAGTCCATCGCTCGCCGACCAGGGCCAGGGTTGCCGCGACGCTGCAGTTGCCCAGATCAAGTTCTTGCCACTCCATGACGCCAGCATACTCCAGGGTTGCCATCTGGAACTCAGCCTTGACGCCACCTAGGTTCCGGATTAAGACTTAGCGTATCGAGCCGGACTCAAGGGTTCCGTCTGTGTCGTCAGCGGCTTGTTCGACTCGGTGGATCGGCTGCCCACCCCTGACGAGCCGGTCGATCCGTCGCTACGTCTCTCCACCGTGCGTGCACCACCGGCTGAGATCCGGTGCAGGCCGGAACACTTTCTTGTCCACCACCGCTTCAGCCCCACATATGGAGGAAGCATGTCGCACAACCAGGCGATCGTGGATGCCTGCCGACGAGCCTATTCCGGATTCGAGAAGAACGATTCATCCGATCTGGTGACCCTGATGTCACCCGACGTGGTCTTCCATTTCCCCACATCTCTGCCCTACGGCGGCACATTCCGCGGCCGCGAAGGCTTTGTCGCCTTCTACCAGGACCTTTTCGATCATTACTACGAGTATTTCAACTACGACGCGCACGCGGTGCTCGACGCCGGGACGCACGTGGTCGTCCCTGTCACGGCCAGGGCGAAGGCGAAGAACGGCCGCACCATGGAGAACGAACACTGCCTGCTGTTCACCGTCTCCGACGGGCTGATCACGGAGGCGCGGCTGTACGCGGACACCGCCAAGGGGCGCGACGTGATCGAGGGCCTCGAGGTTTTCCCCTCGGCAGCCTCCTGAGTTCTGAATCGGAACGAACAGTGAACGTGATGCTCTGCGCCGGCCATGACGAAAATTGTTTTCCGGCTCAGCCAGTCGGATTCGTCGAGTACTTGCTCTCGACCAACGGAAAGACATGCGAATGACTCTGGGATACAGCACAGTGGGCAGCGGGGCGACCAAGGTCATCTGGGCGCATTCGTGGCTGGCCGGCCACGAAGGCTATGGCTGCATGATTCCCTTCCTCGACACCGAGCAGTTCACGTGGGCCTTCCCGGACTTCCGCGGGTACGGAAGGTCGAAGGAGTTGGCAGGTGACTTCTCCGTCTCCGAGATGGGGCGAGATCTCATCGATCTCACCGACACCCTGGGATGGGACGAGTTCCATCTCGTCGGGCACTCCATGGGCGGCCAGGCCGCGCAGTGGGTGTCCGGACAGCCGGAAGTCCGGGACCGCCTGAGCAGTCTGGTGTTGCTGTGCGCGGTTCCCAGCCGCGCCTTCCCTCTCGATGCAGACGGCTCGCGGTTCTTCGGGGCGGCCATCGACGACCTTGACGCACGGGCGGCGGTCATCTCCGCAGTGACCGGTGGGCGTCTGGGGACAGGCTTCGTGCGCCACGTGAACGAACTGTCCCGTAAGACCGCCGATCCTGCGGCCATGCGCGCCTACCTCCGGACCTGGACTCAGGACGACGTGTCCGAGCAGGTCAAGGGGTACGAGCGACCCGTGCTTGTACTCACCGGGCAGCACGACTCCGTTCTGACAGCCGCCGTGGCGGAAGAGCAGATCGTTCCCCAGTACACCGACGTGCGCAGTCTCGTCCTCGACGGCGCGGCCCACCTGCCCCCCATGGAAACCCCAGCCCGCACCCTGGCACTGATCGCGGAACACATCCTCAGACCCGCCGTGAAACCGAGCAGTTGATGAGCCGCATCGCCTCCAAGTGGGGCAGACGGTCAGGTCGCGCACTGGGTCAGACCAGGTACCGCTCCTACGCCCCGGCACAAGTCCAACGCCACATCGTCTTCGGCGGAACACCGCCACGCACTTCCGAAGGGCCATCCACGTGATCATCAACTCCGACGAGCTGGATGCGCGGTCCGCGTACAAGCTCCTCATCGGGTCGGTCACGCCGCGCGCGATCGGCTGGGTGAGCACTCTGTCGTCGTCCGGCATCGCCAACCTGGCGCCGATCTCGTTCTTCACCGTAGTGAGCCGAAAGCCACCGATGGTGTCACTGACCATTCAGCCGCGGTCGGACGGGGAGACCCTCAAGGACACCCTCGTCAACATTCGGGACACGGGGGAGTTCGTCACCAACCTGGTCACACTTCCCCAGGCCCACCATATGCACCGCAGCGCCGCTGAGTTCGACAGCAGCTGCGACGAGTTCGACGAGGTCGGCCTGGTCAAAGAGGCTTGCGAAGTCGTACAAGTGCCGCGGGTGAAGGAAGCACCGATTGCCTTCGAGTGCACGCTCGACCGCATCATTCCGGTCGGCGATGTACAGGATCACGTGGTCTGGGGCAAGGTCGTGCGGTTCCACATCAGAGACGACCTGTACACCGAAAACGGCCGGATCGACACCGGTGCCATCCCGACGGTCGGACGGCTCGCCGCTGAGTACACCCTGGCCGACAATGCATTCATCACCCCCCTCACCGAGGACGTACTCCGCGCACGAGCGGGCAGGCGAATGCACCGCATCGACGAACACCCAGACGGATGGTCGGCGGTGGACGGCGCCGACTGGTCCCCGTCCGGGGCCACCAAGGCATAACGAGGCCACAACGCCGTCGTGCGCGGCCACCTGCCGGCGATCGCACGAGCCACTCCTCGGCAGGCGCGCCCGGTCGGCGGCACAACGTCCTTGTAATCACCAGCAGTTCAAACCCGACACCACACTCCTCGAGGGAGGACCCCATGCCCGTTTTCAACGCTCACATCCCCGCCAACCGCTACTCGCCGGAGCAGAAGCGCGCCCTTGCTGATGCGCTCAACCAGTCCCTGGTACAGGGACTCGGTATCCCCGAGGGTGACCGCTTCATCATGATCAGCGAACACGGTGACGGCGAACTGTCCCTGGACCCGACTTTCATGGGCATGCAGCGCAGCAGCGACGCCATGATCATCACGGTACTTCTCGGGGCGCACCGCCCTCTGGAGGACAAGCGGGCAGTGACCGCGGCCATCAACAGGTTGGTGGTCGAGGCGCTCGGCGTCTCGCCCGACGACATCTTCATCGCGCTGATTCCCGTCCCGAACGAGAACTTCTCCTTCGGCAGGGGCGAACTCCAACTTTCCGAAGGCTCGCCTCGCTGGTGAGTTCCGTCTTGCGAGGCGGCGTGATGGGCGTACTGAGGCCTCTCAAGCCGGATTCAGACGGTGGGCGCACGGGTCCGCTCGTCCAATGAGGGATTGCGCGCACCACCAGGTCCGTACGCCGATCCAGATGTAGCGGCAGATGTGCGCAGTGTCGGGACCGCACGGCTCCTGCCTGCTCGGCCTGTATTCCCGTTTCCGGCCACGGCACTCGTCTCAAAGTCCGTTGCCGATCTTGATCACGACTGGCGTTCTCGCACCTTCAGGTGGCGTGGAAGGCATTGGGTTGCTGTAGGCAGCCGGGGTCAGCGTGGCGTGATCGCCGAGAAGTCTTGTACGAAGCGGGTCAAGTGGCGGGCCAGGGCGGCTCGGTCCTCGGCGGTCCACCCGGCCGTGGCTTCGGCGATGATGCCGCGGCGAAATCTCCGCATCCCCGCGAGCACGTCTCGTCCTTCGGAAGTGAGGGCCAGCAACGACCTGCGGCCGTCGTGCTGGTCGGCCTCACGTCGCAGCAGCCCGGCTTCGAGTGCCTGAGAGGCGAGTCGGCTCGACCTGGGCTGATCGACGCCAAGCAGGGCCGCCGCCTCGGTAACGGTCAGTGCCAAGCCCTGCCCCTCGCCCGCTTCGATCGCGTCGAGCAACTCGAAGACCGCGTCGGGCAGCCCGGCGTGAGGGCCGACGTGCTCGTCGCGACCCTCCGCCAGCCGCGCCAGTGCACGGCGCTGTCGGCTGCGGCGCAAGGCGACCACGGCCGTCTCAATGTCTGCCACGTCCGTATTCGGCTTGCCCACAACAATCCCTCCATGCATAGTTGGAGACAAGTACATGTAACCTTACATGCATTCTTAGAGGGCTCGTGGAATCGCCCAAGCCCATCGGCTACTGGCTCAAGCATCTGCACAACCTGCTGGAGAAGCAGTTCGACGCGACCCTCGCCGACGTCGGTCTCGGACGCCGGCACTGGCAGATCCTCAACACCCTCGCTCGCGGGCACGCCACGCGCGACGAGCTCATGGAGGCCCTGGCCCCCTTCTGGACGCAGGACGAGCCCGACCTGGACAAGGTCCTGGAGGATGTCACGGCGCGTGGCTGGACCCGTCCCGGTCTGCCGGTCGAGGCGAACCTCCTCGCGCTCACCGACGAGGGTCGCGCCGCTCACGCGGACATCGCGGCACGTGTTGAGACAACTCGCGCAGCGGTGCTGAAGGGCCTGACTGTCGAGCAGTACACCGAAACCGTACGGATCCTGTCGGTCATGGCAGGCAACATCGAAGCGGATCTCGCCTCCCGGTAGCGCCACGACCGGGATTCGGCGGCGTTCGGCGGTCAGGCCGTGCCCTGGACCGCCCGGGCAGCCCCAGCGGATGCCGCCCTCGTCAGGAATCCATCCACGTTCGCTACGCCGGGGTTCTCCCGTTCGCGGACATCGCGGCGGAGCATGCCCGCAGCGAGCAAGGTGGCCGTGGCCCGCGCCCTCATTGATCAGAGTCAACGTTCCACACGTCAGGCAGATCACTGCCGCAGAAGACGCACACGAAGTAGTCCTCGCGCACGATGTTGCACTCCTGGCAGTCAGGACAGCTCCGGAACACCACCTCGTGGGTGAAGCGGGACGGACGCCGGAGCCCTACGCCATCCAGAGCCTGGGCCACCGCCGACCAGGAGCTGACGTCCGGACAGTACCCGGTCGAGTGGTTGCTGACGTGGCCCACTAGCCAGCGGCCTGCCTCTCGGATGAAGCCGATCTCGCCGGCGCTCAGAACTGACTCTCCGCCGGCGCAGGCCACATGCTCGCTTCGCCGTGGTGCCAACCGAAGCACGCCGGCCGTGTCCACCACGAAGGTGAACGGCTCGGCCAACTCCGAAGCCGATCGCTCCGCGACCCAGCTGTCGAATTCAGCCGCCGATCCGATCGGGCAGCCACCACAGCCAGGCTGGACCGCAGTTGTCAGGTCGATCGGTCCCACGTATCGGTAACGCCGCCCCCGTGCGCTCATGCGAGCCAACTTAGAGGTCGTTTTCTCCCGTTGTTTTATCCCGTGAGGCGGATTTGTTCCGGTGATGTCGGGTTGTGCCAGGAGATGGTGGCCTCGCCGGTGAGTCGGCGGGCCATGAGCTCGGTCATCGCAAGGTGGATCATGGCTTCGGAGCGAGCCGGAAGAGTCTCGTAGTCGCGGGTCAAGCGGCGGTGGAGCATGAGCCAGCCGTAGGTTCGCTCCACGGTCCAGCGTTTCGGGATCGGGGTGAATCCCCTGGTCCCGGGATTGCGCTGGACGATTTCGAGGTCGATGCCGAGGGTGGCGGCATGCTCCACGAAGTGCTTGCGGTAGCCGCCGTCCACCCAGACTTTGCGGATGGTGGGATGGGCGGAGGCAGCCCGCTCGAGGAGAGCCTGACCTGCGACGGAGTCCTGGACACTGGCCGCGGTGACAAGGACCGCCAGCAGAAGGCCGAGGGTGTCGGTGATGATGCTCCGTTTGCGGTCGACGATTTTCTTGCCGGCGTCGGTGCCCTGGCTCGAAGCGGGGACACTGGTGGAGGTCTTGACGCTCTGCGCGTCGATCACGCAGGCCGACGGGTTCGCGTTGCGGCCCTCCTTCTGTCGTACCAACTCCCGCAACAGGCCGTTGAGCTGAGCGAACACGCCGTCCTTCTGCCATTTGGCGAAGTAGCCGTAGACGGTTTCCCAGGGCGGGAAGTCGTGGGGCAGGTAGCGCCACTGCACCCCGGTACGGTCTACGTACAAGATCGCGTCCATGATCTCGCGCAGCTCGTGCTCGGGCGGGCGGCCGATGTCCAGGGCGTGTCGGCGTCGCTCGGACCGCCAGGCGGACAGGACCGGCTCGATCAACTCCCAGCGAGCATCGGAAAGATCACTCGGATACGGACGTCGCTCACTCATGGTGTGGACGTACCGCGTGCAGCCGAGTGCGCCCAGGCGCACGGAATTACCTGTGGAAGCACAGCCCAGAAGCGGGCTTCCTGGGATGAGACAGGCGCACGCCTCCTCCCGCCCCAACCGTCACCCCACCAACCCCACCGGACCAACCCAGTCCAACAGCACCTTCAGCACCACATCACCGCACAGAAGAAAGCGGGCAATAAGAGGGCGCTAGAGATGAAAACGACCTCTTAGACGTTGTTTCTCTTGGCTCGCTGATCACAGTGGCGTCTGCTCAACGGGCCATGCAGGTACCGAGCGTTCGTGAGGTGTCCCGAAGCCGATCCAATCGCGCGCGAGCACCGGTGGTGCTGTCAGGAGCCGCGCTTGGGACCTGGATGTCCACGGTGGTGCCGGGGTCAGGGGCGTCATCAGTTGGCCACGTGAACTCGATGCCGGCCCGCTGTGCCAAGACCAGCATGGTCGCGATGAAGCCCTCGGACAGAGCGATTAGGACTGCATGATCGAGTCGTGATCAAGCTGCCTGCTACATAAGCCGGTGGCGGTCGCCTGCGGCGACTCGCGTGAGATCATCCGTCCATGAGCAGCGACCTGGAAGTGAGTGCTCTGGCGATCAATGTCACGATCCCGCAAGCGCTCCGCTGGACGGACACTCGACGCGGTGAAGCGTTCACGCTGACCACACTCAACGTCCGGCTTCTCCCAGACGGTCACCTCGCCGTAAAGGCCTATGGCCGCCCAGTCGGTGGTGGTCGGGGCGCATACGTCTCGTTCTCAGTCCCCGACAGACCCGAACTGGCGGCCCTGGTCGCCGAAGCTGCCAGCCATGCCGGGGGATTGTGGGCCGCGCATCGTGGTCTCGGCTGAACCCAGCTCGACTCGATGGCGGATGGTGGCAGTCCCGGATTTCGCCCTCGCGGCGCGGCCGGGGAGGGTAGATCTTCTTGGGTGATGCGAGTGCAACTGACCGGCGCTGAGTGGGAGTTCATCGGGCCGTAGCTGCCTATCGGTGAGTACGGTCCGTACCCCGAGCGGCTGCGGCAGCATTTCGAGGGCGTGATTTGGCGGTTCAAGACCGGCGGACAATGGCGGGAGATGCCGCAGGAGTTCGGTGCCTGGTCGACCGTGCACAACCGCTTTCGGCAGTGGCGTGACGCATGCGGCCTCCCGCCCACCGAGGGTCCAGGCATGCCAGGCCGATCTCGTTGAACCGGTGGATCACATCCCGGACGGTGTCGTCGTCGGCCTGCACCAACTGCGCAATCACCGGCACCCGGTTGCCGCACTAGTGGCAGGGAGTTGACCCCCGCTGGTCACCGCTTCGTGGGTGAGGTCACTCGGGTGAGCCTTCACTCCAACTCGCTCTCGAACTTCCGGGCGGAGGTGAGTCTGTTGACAAAGGAGCGGAAGTCCGGCGCGAGGGCCAGTTCCGAGTTGTCGTCCGCATCGAACCAAGCAACGGACGGTTCTCCGTGTCGGCCGCAGGTCCGGTAGTCGAGCCCGATCCAGTAGTGCCCGTCACCCGAGACCAGCACCACGGCCGTGGGCAGGTCCCATTCTTCGACCAGGTACGGGCTGTCGAGCATGGACACCGTTCCCTCGCGGTGACCGATGCCCATCACGCTGTCGAACGGGACGTGGTCGGCACTCCATGAGGTCGGTCGGCTTGTGGGGAAGGCATCCCGGCTGTCGCTGACCTGGCCACCGTTCTGTTTGCGGAGCAGGTCCAACAGTGAGTCGGGAAGCGTGACGTTCAACAGCCGCTCGGCCTCCCTGACCGCCTGGTCGGTCAGAGGCGGCTGCACTCCGCAGTCGCTGCTGGTGTCCCAGAAGGAGGGCTGACGATCCTCAAAGCGTGCCATGACCGGCATCGTAGGAGCCGGGCTCGACAGTTCACCGTCCGGCCTCGGCCGGACGAGGGCAATGCTCACGTGGCTGAACGTGTGCGGGTCCGGGACATTAATGACGACGAGATGGCTGCGCTGGAATGATGCGTATGGTCGCGGAACGTGCCACTGAGCTTGTGACGAGACCGCCGACGCTCGGGTACTTGGCTTGGTAGGCGGAGTCGATCGCGTCGTGCGGCCCGTTCTCGTCGAGTGCCTGCAGGAGGACGTCGCGAGCGATATCACCCACTCTGATCCGCCCACGACCGTGTTCTCGTGATGCTTGGTACCAGCCCGACTGGGCTCCTCGGTAGGCACGGACGTAGAGCTCGCCTCCCACCAGGACCATGCCGATCTCCACTGCTAGGTGGCCGCCGTCTGCGGCGCTGAGGATGAGAGAGCGTCTCTGATTAGCTATGCGATCCTGGGTTGGATTGAGTTTCCGGGATCGTTTCCCACCGTGGTGGGGAGGCGTGGGCGTGGAGGTGGAATCCCGCGCCGAGTGCTGCCCCTCGTGGCCGGTGGCCGGTGGCCGGTGGTGGATGTGCTGACCGTGTTCATGCCCTGGTGTCGGTGGGCTGCGCGGGGCAGCCGGGTCCGGTCCGTGTGAGCGTGTCCCTCCGGACGCTGGCCGGCACGACCGTGAGGCCGTGCTGGGGAGGGTGCCCTGCGTCGCCTGGGCGCGGGGCGTGTGGAACGTGGCCGGGTGGGGCCGGTCTTGGTCCGGTCCTTCCGGTTGGTCTGGGGAGTCGGTGTGAGGACGGCGTTCGCTTCCAGGTTGTCGAGGACCGTCCGGATCACCATGTGGCCGCTGGTGTGGTCGGTAACGGTCGTGGCCTGGTGGGTCAGGCCGCGGGCTGCGATTCGTCGCCAGGCACCGTGGTCGCGGTCGCCCTGCCAACGGCAGTCCTGGTGGGGGCAGATGGCCCATTTCCATCCCGCGATGGTGGGCCGGTCGGGGGCGTTGCGGTGCCGCAGCGGGGTCAGGCAGTGCGGGCACAGTTTGGAGGTGTTGCGGGCCGGAACCGTGACGACGGCGATGCCCTGTTCGGTGGCGAGGTGCCGCATGCGGTCGGCGATCTGTCCGCGGACCTGCTGGGACAGGCGGGTGTTCAGGGTGCGGCCCATGCCCCCCGCTTCCATCGACCGCAGATCCTCGACATAGATCACCGTGGCCCCGGCCGCGATGGCCTGGTCGACGGCCCACCTGGCAGCAGCCCACGCAAGCGCGTCGTTGAGGCTCGACCGGCGCTGCGAGACATGCTGGATCTCACTGCGGAGCACGTCCAGCTTGGGGGCAAGCTGGTGGTCGTGGCCTGCGATCAGCCGCATGTACTGGTCGGCCTTGGTGTGCAGTCGCTCCGAGAGGCGGCGCAGGCGGTGCTGCTTGGCGAGCACACCGGCGGCCCGGAACTGGGCGCCGACACCGAGCGCGGTGATCCGCCCCTCGCCGTTCAATTGCACGGCGCCCGCGCTGAGGAGCGTGTTCAGGCCCCAGTCCACGCCGAGCGCCACCGCATGACCGGTGCGGTGGGCCTTGGGAACGGCGTGGGTGTACGCCAGGTCAGCGCGCACGCTGTCACCCGCGCAGCGGAGGGTGGGAAGGTGGAGCACCGCCGATGCCGGGACCGTCGGCGGCAACGCGACGGGGCAGGCCACCCACGTCCAATCCCGGTAGGTGGCCGGGTCGGGGCGGGTGGGCAGCTGAAGCCGTAGCAGCGCCTGCCCGGTGCCGGTTTCGGAGCGTTCGATCGTGGCCTGCTGCCCATCGCACGCGGCGAGCAGCAGCATGCGGGCCACCTTCGGGGTGCCTTCGAGTTCGAACACGTCCACGGGCAGACGGCCGTTGGCCTTGAGATACGTGGCGGCCTGCCGGGTGCGGGCCTTGATGATGCTGGACGGCAGATGTTCCCCGTCACAGATCGCCGCCCGAACCTGATCCCACTCTCTCGGGGTGCGTTTGCTCGGATCGGCCGGCCACGTCGCCAGCACCCCCAAGACCACATCGGCGCGCCACTTCACTGAGCGCAGCGCCCGCCCGGCCTGCTCCTGGGCCATGCGCACGATCCGGTCGTTGACCTTCACGCCCTCGGGCGGGGCGGCGCTCCAGCCCAGACGCCGCAGCGCCATCCACGCGTTCGACGGCAGTTTCCGACCGCCCGCGTCGACGCCGGAGGCCAGCACATCAACATCGCCGGTATTGCAGTGTTCGGCCAGCAGGGTGGCGGCCAGGTTGGACACGAGGTCAGCGCACCAGCCGACGCGTAACCTTAGAGCGGACAGCGACAGGCGTTCTCCGGTCTTCTCGTCCACTGCCCTGCGGAGCAGGGTGCGGGCGCACGCGGTACGGGAGGTCTCACCGTCAGCGAGCAGCGGCTTCCGGCTCACCGGCGACTACCGGCCTGGCATTGTCCGGACTCGGCCAGCAGGCGACGCCGGTTCTCAGCCGACCGCATCCCGTACAGGCGGCCGGCGAACGTGGTGACCAGCGACGCGAAGTCCTCAAGCAGTTCGTCCCGGCCGCCGAGCTTCTTCGGGTGCAGCACCTCAAGACGCGCGCCGTACACGGACAGCAGGTGCTTGAGCCAGCCGACACCAAACCGAGCGAGCCGGTCCTCGTGCGTGACCCGTACGACGGTCACCGAGCCGTCAGCAACGGCCCGCAGGAGCCGGCTCAGACCGGGCCGGTCCTCCCGCAGGCCACAGGCCCGGTCACGGAAGACCTTGACGATCTCGCCGGTGAGGTGGCCCGCAGCTCCATCTCCTGCGCCTGAAGCGAGGATTCCTGCCCGTGGGAGCCGAAGACACGCACGTACAGGCCCTCCAGCCGGACACGCTCGCCACCGGTGGAGACCTTCATCGCCTCCACATCGATCGAGGAGAACCGGCGCTCACGCCCGACCCAAGCCACTGGAATCTTCCCCGAGTCAGCCCAAAGACGAAGCGTCACGGGATGAACACCCAAACGCTCAGCAGCTTTTGAGAGTCGAAGAAGTTCCACACAATCACCGTACGATCACTGAGGAGCTCTAAGCAAATTGATGAGCCTGAAGCGGAGAGCACTGACAGCTCCTCAGGCGTCCAGGTGGTCACTGGTTCCGGCCTTCCACCAGGCCACCGCTCGACTGCTCGGCCGTCCAGGAGGTCAGGATGCGCAGAGCATCGTGCGATGGGCTGCCAGGCTCGGCGGTGAGGACCATGAGCCGTTGCCCCGAGCCGTCCGGGCTGCTCCATGTGTCACAGTCAAGCGTGACATCACCGACCAGCCGATGCTGGTAGTGCTTGGTGCCGTAGCTGGCGGTGTTGACGCGATGCTCGGCCCACCACGTGCGGAAGTCGGCGTCGCGGACGGACAGTTCGGCGACGAGTCGGACAAGCTCAGGGTCGTCGGGGTCCGCAGCGGCCTCCATGCGCAGAGCGGCGACGGCATCGCGTGCGTCATGTTTCCACTGCCGATGCATGCTTCGTATGACCGGGTCCGTGAACAGCAGGCTCACATAGTTGCGTCGCTGGGCCGGAATGCGCGAGAAGTCGATGTACAGAGCCGTGGCGGCAAAGTTCCAGGCCAGGATGTCCATTCGTTTGCCCAGAACGATGGCAGGGGTTGCCGTGAGCTGGTCGAGCAGGCGTCGCATGGCGGGCCGCACGCGCTGCGCGGTCCGCCGCCGACGCGGCTGGACGTCGGCCTTGCCGGCGAGCTCGTACAGGTACTTCTGTTGGTCGTCATCCAGACGCAGAGCACGGGCAAGGGTGGCGAGCACCGATGCGGAGGCTCGGACACGGCCCTGCTCCAACCGCGTGTAGTAGTCGACGCTGATCGCTGCGAGCTGGGCGACCTCCTCGCGGCGCAGTCCCGTGACCTTGCGGGGAGAGTCCGTCGCGGGCAGCCCGAACTCGTCTGGCGTCAGCTGCGCTCGGCGAGCCTTCAGGAAGGCTCCTAGTTCGCGGGGATCGGGGGCCGAATTCATGCTCCTCATTGTCACCCGAGCAGCACAGGGGTGAGGGGGGCAGGTTTTTTCCCAGGCAGGAACTCGCCGCTTTTGCGCGCCTGGGACTGCGGCGACCGTGGAGACGTACCCGGCACAGTGCCGGGCCCGGAGAGCCCACCGCTGCGGTGTGGCCCTGCCGGGACAACACAGACGGAGAACCCCGTGGCGAAGACCAATGTCACCTTCGACAGCGCCGGCATCCCGCTCGCCGGTCACCTCTACCTCCCCGACACCCCGGAACAGGGCCGACGACCGGCGATCGTCGTCGGCCACCCCGGCAGCAGTGTGAAGGAGCAGGCCGCCGGGCTGTACGCGCAGCGCCTGGCTGAAAGGGGCTTCGTCGCGCTCGCCTTCGACGCGGCCTACCAGGGCGAGAGCGGCGGCGAGCCTCGCGGTCTGGAGGATCCCGCCCACCGCGTGGAGGACCTCAAGGCCGCCGTCTCCTTCCTCACCACCCGCAGTGAAGTTGATACGGAACGCATCGGCGCGCTGGGCATCTGCGCCTCCGGTGGCTATGTGCTCCCCGCCACCGCTAGCGATCACCGCATCAAGGCCGTCGGGACGGTCAGCGCCGCCGACATCGCCCGCCAGTTCCGCCTGGGTGCCGATGGGACACAGGACCCTGCCGTCTTCCAGGGCATGCTGGATGCTGCGGCCCAGGCCCGCACCACCGAGGCCCTGGGCCAGAAGCCGCCGACCCTCACTCTCTTCCCCGACACCGCCGAACAGGCCCGCGTGCTGGGCGGAGAGCGCGGCGCTGAGGGCTTCGAGTACTACCGCACTCCGCGTGCCCAGCACCCCCGCTCGGCGAGCTTCTTCACCTGGAGCAGCATCGACAAGATGGCGACATTCGATGTGTTCGCTTCGGTCCCGCTGATCGGGCAACGGCCGCTGCTCATGATCGTCGGCACCGGCGCCGTCACATCTTGGATGAGTGTCGAAGCGTTCCAGCGCGCCGTAGGGCCCAAGGAGATCCACTGGATCGACGGCGCCAGTCATGTCGACCTCTACGACAAGAAGGAGTACGTGGACCCCGCTGTGGACGTACTTGCCGACTTCTTCGCCAAGCGCCTGGGACAAGCGGTCTAGGGCGCGTATTTGGTTGTGATCAATGGGCGGTCCGGGTGAGGTCCCTGATCCAGATCATTGAGGCGCGCAGGTGGAGGCCGGCGAGGTAGCTGTCTGGGGTCTTGTCGTATCGGGTGGCGATGCCTCGCCAGGCCTTGAGTTTGTTGATGCAGCGTTCGAGCAGCAAGCCGCACTGCACACGTAGGTGTGTCTGGCTCGGGGAATGCCCCGGTCGTAGGGATTGAGGGCCTGCTCGCTGCCGCTGCTGCCGTTCGGCGGTTGCGTGAGCGGCAGGCTGGTGCAGAAGAGGGTGGTGAGTCGCGGTGGACGAGCGTGTCGTCGCTGAGCTCCCCAGATCCCGTGGTGGGGAGCCGTTCCGGAGCTGAATCGGCAGCTGGTGGCGCGGCTGCTGGGGGTGCTGGCCGTGCGGATGGTGATCGCTGCGGATGTGGCCGGACGGGACGAGGGTGAGTGCGGTGAACATGACGGTTGCCGCCCCGTGGGCACGGGTTGAGGGCAAGGTCCGGCCGTGGCATCGCGACCGCCTCGCGGTGATCTATGTCCGCCAGTCGACCCCGCAGCAGGTTCTCGGTCATGCAGAGTCCACCCGGCTGCAGTACGGGCTCACGCAGCGGGCCGTCGACCTGGGCTGGGCCCCGTCCCGGGTGCTGGTGATCGATGAGGACCTGGGGCATTCGGCGTCCGGCCTTCAGGACCGTCCCGGCTTCCGGCGGCTGGTGGCCGAGGTCGGCCTCGATCATGTGGGCCTGGTGCTGGGCAGCGAGATGTCCCGGCTGGCCCGCTGCGGGCGCGAATGGCACCAACTGCTGGAGCTGTGTGCGCTGGCCGGGGCCCTGCTGGCGGACCCGGACGGGATCTACGATCCGGCCGAGTACAACGACCGGATGCTGCTGGGGCTGAAGGGAACGATCAGCGAGGCCGAACTACACCTGATCAAGCAGCGAATGTGGAACGGGCGCCTGAACAAGGCCCGCCGCGGTGAGCTGGCCGTGCCGCTGCCGGTGGGCTATGGGCGGCTCCCGGACGGCGAGGTCGTCTTCGATCCGGACGAGCAGGTGCAGGCCGTGGTCCGCCTGGTCTTTGATCTGTTCGATGAACTGGCCACCATCAACGCGGTGTTGCGGTTCCTGGTCGACCACGGCATCCAGATGGGGATCCGGGTGCGGGAAGGCCCTGAGCGGGGCGAGCTGGCCTGGCGCCGCCCGAGCAGGATCGCGGTGCAGAACATGCTCCGCCACCCGGCTTATGCCGGCGTCTATGTCTATGGCCGCAGCCGGACCGATCCGCGCCGGCGCCAGGCAGGGCGTCCCTTCACCGGCCGGGTGCGGCGGCCGCGGGAGGACTGGCTGGTCTACCTGCCCGGTGTCTGGCCCGCCTATATCAGCACCGAGCGGCATGAACGCAACCTCGAGCGCATCGAGGCGAACCGGGCTCATGCTCAGAGTATGGGCGTGGTGCGAGGCGGGTCGGCCCTGCTGCCGGGACTGATCTTCTGTGATCGGTGCGGCAAACGCATGGTCGTGCGCTATCAGCGCGGCGCGGGCGGAGAGCTGCGAGGAGTCTACGAGTGCAGCCGTGCCAAAACCGACTACGGCGGCGCGTTGTGCCAGCAGCTGTCCGGAGCATGCGTCGACCGGTATGTGACCAGCCTGCTGCTGGCGGCGATGGCCCCCGCCGCGCTGGAAGTCTCGCTTCAGGCCGCCGAGCAGGCTCAGCAGCGCCGGGCCCAGATGGACGGGATCTGGCGTCAGCGCCTGGAACGCGCCGACTACGCAGTCGACCGGGCCCGGCGTCAGTACCAACTGGCCGAGCCCGAGAACCGCCTGGTGGTGCGGGAACTGGAGAAGAACTGGGAGCACGCGCTGGCCGAACGACAGCAGCTGAGCGAGGAGTACGACCGCTTCACCGCGGCCCGGCCTCGCACCCTCACCGCCGCCGAACGCGAGCAGATCCGGGCCCTTGCCAGTGATCTGCCCGCGATCTGGCGGGCGCCGACCACCATGGACACCGACCGCAAGCAGCTGGTGCGGCATTTGATCGAGAAGGTCGACCTGGCGGTGATCGGCGACAGTGAACGTGTCACCGTCCGCATCACCTGGGCCGGCGGGCATCGCACCACGGGCGAACTCGTCCGCCCGGTCGCTCGTCTTGATCAGCTCAGCTACTTCCCTCGCCTGGCCGCCCGGGCCCGCGAACTCGCCGACGACGGACACCCGGCGCCGCAGATCGCGAAGATGCTCAACGCGGAAGGCTTCCGGCCGCCCAAACGCCGCGAACGTTTCGGCACCGAGGGCGTGCGCAAACTGCTGCAGGACCTGGGCTGTGTCAGCCACCAGGAACAATCCAGTCGGCGGTCCGCACCAGCACTCGGCGAGCACGAATGGTGGCTCACCGACCTCGCCCGCGCCATCGGCATGCCCCGCGTCACCCTCTTCGGATGGATCACACGCGGCTGGGTCACCGCCCGCCAACTCAGCAACCCGCGCCGATCCTGGGTGATCCACGCCGACCCCGCAGAAGTCGAACGACTTTGCCGACTCCACCGGCAGTCCCGCGGCCACCAGCCTCGACAAGCCTGGCTCGACCACCAACAGACGACGATAATCCCGAACAGGAAAGGAACCCGAGGCGATGACGTCGAACCGCGACTTTGACAGCACTGCGGCTTGCTCATCTCGACGGCGTTCCGTTCCTTGTAGAGGTCGGCGTCGTGGCTGACGGGCCGTCCGCCTCTGGAGCCCTTCTTCCTCCGGTTGGCGGCCTGGTCCTTCTTCTCCGGGATGACTGCCTTGATGCGGCGTTTCCGCAGGTGGGCGCGGTTGCCGCGGGACGAGTAGGCCTTGTCCCCGGCTACCGCGTCGGGGCGGGTGCGGGGGCGACCGACGGGGCCGCGGACCCGTATTTTCTTGAGCACGGGGATGAATTGCGGGCTGTCGGCGGCCTGGCCTGCAGTCAGGACGAACGCCAGCGGGCGGCACTTGCGGTCGGCGGCGAGATGGACCTTGCTGGTCTGCCCGCCCCTGGAGCGTCCGAGGAGAGCGGCCTTCAGCCGGAGTTTTCGTCGGCGCCGAATGCGTCGTCGTTCTTCCCGCTCGCGGCCGTTTCCGGCGTCCTGCCCGTCTTGTCCTTCCGGACTGCCCCCTTTGACCTGGCCTTTTCCTCCTCGGCGGCGGCGTTCTCCAGTGCGGTGAGCACGTCCTCGCTCAGGTGCATCCCGGCGGCGTCGTGGTGAGCGCGTGCGGTGGTGGAGTCGACGCTGACCAGGGACAGGTCCACCTCGCCCCGCTTCGCGGCCTCCGCGATCAGCCCCTCCAGCAGGGCCTCGAACACGCCGGCGTCACGCCACTGACGGAAGCGGTTGGAGACGGTCGACCAGGCGCCGAACTCCTGCGGCATCTCCCGCCACTGCCCGCCGGTCTTGAACCGCCAGATCACGCCCTCGAACTGCTGCCGCAGGCGCTCGGGGTAAGGGCCGTACTCGCCGATCGGCAGGTACGGCCCGATGAACTCCCACTCTTCGTCTGTCAGTTGCACTCGCGTCACGCAAGACGATCTACCGGATCAGACCTCGGCACGAGGGCAAATCCACAAGATTGATCGCGACTCGATACGCGCCCTAGAGGGCCGATGAAGATCCTGGAGAGGGAGCCCGGCTGTCAGGTGTGGGGGCGGGCGAGGTTGATCAGTCCGGATACTGGCGCGCTCCACCGGGACGCCATGCGCCACGCCCGTTCCACGGTGTGAGGGTCAAGGTGGGGCACGTGATCGGGTCCCCCCAAAGACCTGTACCAGGCGGCTATACACCACACGTATACGTTGCGTGTATAGTGCCGTGGCGTGACCACCATAACCGCGTCCCGTCGCGACGCCCCCGTCACCGTCCTGATCGCAACTGCGGCATTCGGGCTGCTGCTCGGCGGGACAACGTACGGCCTGCACGGTACGACACCCCTGTTGGAACGGGCGACCAACTCGGTGTCCACCTGGATCATCTGGACCGCGGTGGCCGGCGCGCTGATCCGGGCCCGGCCACTCGCCGTCTGGGGCGGGGCGGTGATGATGGTCGGAACTTGCGTCGGCTACTACGCGGTGTCCGCGCTCGGGGACACATTCGGCGCCGGAGGGCTCGGAACCGCCGCCGTGTGGTCGGTGGCGGGGCTGGCTGGAGGGCCGCTGCTGGGATGGGCCGGGTGGACCGTACGGCGTGGGCGGGGGGCTGCGCGGGCGGTCGCCGGGGCGGCCATCGCGATGGTGGTGCTGGGGGAGGGGCTCTGGTTGGGCCTGGCGCTCCACTACTGGGGAGAGGCGACTGCCTTCCTGGCTGTCGGAGCGCTGCTCACCACTCTCCTTACCGTCTACCTGGCGCGCGCCGGAGCGCAGCGCTACTGGCTGTGCGCCCTGCTCGCTCCCGTGGCTGGTCTCGCCTTCTATCTTGCTGAGCGGGGCATCCTCGACGGCTTGCTCGGTTCGGTGTAGTTCCGTCCAACTCCAAAGTGCGGGACGTGCCGCCACTTTCACGGCTCCGTGGAGCCGAGCGCTGATCGGCCCATCGCCGCGGGCCGTCCCAGCCGCGAGGGACCAGGCTGGCGAACCACGCAACGGGTGGTGACGCTGTGCCGAACGGCAGGCCGCCCCGAAGTCGCCGCACTCATGGCGCACGCTCCTGTTGCGACGGATGGTCGGCGCGATGGTGCTGCCGGGGAGCCCCGGACTGTCGGGGAAATCCGAACTGTCCCGAGGGACGGCGGAGGAGATGTGGTCCCGAATGCAGTGGATCACCAACACTCAGGCTTCTGCACCATGTGGCACGGCTGGCACACTGCTCCCCGTGCCCAAGGACCTTCGGATCGGGCTGCTCGGGGCAGCCGCCATCGCGCCGAGCGCGCTGATCAAACCGGCGCGGCAGACGCCGCGCGTCACCGTGACCGCCGTCGCGGCACGCGACCGGACGCGCGCGGAGGCGTTCGCCCGCAAGCACGGCGTCCCCTTCGTCCACGCCGACTACGACGCCCTGCTCGCCGACCCGCAGGTGGACGCTGTTTACGTGCCTCTGCCCAACGGTCTGCACGCCGAATGGACACTGAAAGCTCTTCAGGCCGGCAAGCACGTGCTGTGTGAGAAGCCGTTCACCGCCAACCGCGTCGAAGCCGAGCGCGTCGCGGACGCCGCCGACGCCGCCTTCGCGCGCAGCGGCTTGGTGGTGATGGAGGCATTCCACTACCGCCACCACGCACTTGCCGAACGGATGCGCGAGGTTGTGACCGGCGGCGAGCTGGGAGAGCTGCACCGCGTCGAAGCCGATGTCTGCTTCCCCCTGCCACGGTTCAGCGACATTCGGTACAACTACGCGCTTGCGGGCGGAGTGACGATGGACGCAGGCTGCTACGCCGTGCATGTCGCCCGGCTGCTCGGGAACGGCAACCCGGCGGTGACGTCGGCGCGGATGCTGACACTGCGCAAGGACACGCGCATCGACCGCGCCATGAGTGCCGAGCTCGCCTTCCCCTGCGGGGTGACCGGGCGCATCCGCGCGTCAATGTGGTCGCGCCGTGTGTTGTCGATCCGGGCCCGCGCGGTCGGGACGGACGGCGAGATGAACGTGACCAACTTCCTGATGCCCCAGCTCTACCACCAGTTGACGATCCGTACGTCGTGCGGTGCGGAAGGGCACGTTGTACGGCGGGAACGCGTGCCTCGGAATCCGTCGAGTTATGCCTGCCAACTGGAGGCGTTCGCCTCCGCGGTCCTCGATGGCGGGCCGGTCATTACGTCTGCCAGGGACGCTGTGGCGAACATGAGCGTGCTCGACAGCATCTACCGCGCCTGCGGGCTACCGCTGCGCGGCGAGATGAAAGACCAAGCCGCGGCTTAGCCTCGATCCACCGACTGATGCCTGTGGATGACGCTTGGGAAAATGAAGAAGTGCCTTGTGACCTGCGATGATGGGAGTTCTTCACGCTTCCAGGACGCACAATCAGCAAGGCACTTCCGAGATGCAAGTTTCCCATACGCCAGCGGCGGTGTCCGCTGCGTTCGATGACCCGAATCTGATCGCGTATGCCGGGCTGGTCCCGGTGATGCGGCTGGCCGAGCGGTGTGGTCTGCCGCGACTGGTGACGGAGAAGGTCAAGTTGACCGGGGTGACGAACGGCGCGGGTGCGGCGGCGGATGAGGCGACCCCGGTGGTGTGGACACTCTGACAATGGATCTTGCAGATCCGAGGGAAGGTGTCCTGGTGGGACGTAGGTCTCCGTATCCGGTGGAGTTCAGGAATGATGCCGTCGCGCTGTACCGCGCGGCGGGCGGGAAGCGCACGTATGCGGCGGTCGCGGCGGATGTCGGGGTGACCGGCGAGACCTTGCGGAGCTGGGTGCGTCAGGCCGACGAACACGCGGGCCGGGATCACGGCCGCGGAGAGCAGAGCGCGGAGAGCCGGGACGGGGAACTGGCCCGGCTGCGCGCGGAGAACGGCCGGCTGCGCAAGGCAGAGAAGGAATGGGAACTCGAGCGGGAGATCCTGCGTCGGGCAGCCGCCTATTTCGCGAAGGAGATGAAGTGAAGACCCCTCCCCAAGCTCTGCGAGCAGGGGATACCCCATGCTGGGACTTCGTCTCCGCCCATGCAGAAGTCTTCGGCGTTCAGCGGATATGCCGGGTCCTGCAGGTCTCGCGCTCGGGCTACTACCGGTGGCTCGCCGGCGCGAAGGCGCGTCGAGAGCGGCAGGCCGCCGACGATGCCCTGCTCGTGGAGATCCGCGAGATCCATACCGAGCACAAGGGCACCTACGGAGTCCGGCGCATCCATGCCGAGCTGCGCGGCTTCGGGCACACCATCAACCGCAAGCGCGTCGAGCGCCTGATGCGCAGGCACGGTATCGAGGGCCGGCACCTACGGCGCCGCAAGCGCACCACGGTCCCCGACCGGCTTGCACCACTGGCCCCGAACCTCGTCCAACGCAACTTCTCCGCCAGACAGTTGGATGAGAAGTGGTGCGGCGACATCACGTACGTGCAGGTCGGCGGGAGGTGGCTGTATCTCGCCTGCGTCATCGACATCTGTTCACGCCGGGTGCTCGGCTGGTCGATGGCCACTCACATGCGCACGGAACTGGTCATCGACGCCCTGACGATGGCGGTGGCGACCCGCGGCGGCCACGTGGACGGGGTGATCTTCCATGCGGACAGGGGCCCGGGCAGTACACCTCGGCCGCGTTCGCGCAGGTCTGCGACGGTTTCGGGATTCGCAGGAGTATGGGCAGGGTCGGCTCGAGCTACGTCAACGCCCTCGCCGAGTCGTTCTGGCAGGGGCTCAAGAGGGAGACGATGCACAAGAAGCTGTTCTCGACGATGCGTCAGGCGAGGCTGGAGATCTTCCAGTGGCTCACCTACTACAACGCCAGCAGGCGCCACAGCGCCCTCAACTACCTATCGCCAGTCGAATTCGAACAACAACGGCAGAGAGCACGTAAACTCACACTCGCAGCATGAACCTCCGTGTCCACACTCCGGGGGACGCCTCACAAGCCGCTGAACAGCAGCAACGGGCATTGGCAGACCTATATACAGCTGCCGTAACTGAGTTCCTGCCAAGGGACAGGCAGACTGGGATGTGACGCTGAATAACGCTCTTAATCAATTGGAGAGCGAAGTAAGCGGGAAGGCCACGGGACCCGTTTCATCAACCGACAAAGTCATAGTAAGATTTAGTGGAAATTCCGGATCGTTAATTCAGGATTCCAATGTAACCGTAGACAACTCTGGCAATGTGACAACTCCCGGTGGGGTAACCGCTACTGGTACTGTTGTGGCTGGTGGATTGACCTCTGCAAATAAAGCCACTGTTGCCGGCGACATTGCAGTAATGGGAACTGTCAAGGGGTATAGGCTCCGCGCTGATGGAAGCAACCTGAATTTCGAGGGCACAGGAACTGGCCTGATTGTTTTTAACTGGTCAGGTACTAATTTTAATTGAAGCCGGAGATCCTATGCGCGGGGGTCGTCGTCTGGTCGGCGTGCGGACCGTAGACCGCAGGGGCCTGCTTGGAAGGAGGAACGGGTCATGAAGGTCAGCGTTTTCGGGCTCGGTTACGTGGGCTGCGTGTCGGCCGCGTGCCTGGCCGGCATGGGGCACGAGGTCATCGGGGTGGACGTGAACCAGGTGAAGGTCGACCTGGTCAACGACGGCAAGGCCCCGGTGGTCGAGGAGGGGATCGGCGAGCTCATCGCCGAGGTCGTGCGGACCGGAGCGCTGCGCGCCACCGGCGACGTCCGCGAGGCGATCATGGGCAGCGAGGTGTCGCTGGTCTGCGTGGGCACGCCGTCGGAGCCCAACGGCAGCCTGTGCACCACGTACTTGGAGCGGGTCACCGAGCAGATCGGCGCCGTGCTGGCCGAGCGGGGTGGGCGGCACACCGTCGTGTTCCGCAGCACCATGCTCCCGGGCACCTGCCTGAACCTGCTGGTACCGATTCTGGAGAAGTACGTCGGCGGCACGGCCGGGGTGGACATCGGAGTCGCGGTCAACCCGGAGTTCCTGCGCGAGGGCACGAGCGTGCGGGACTTCTTCGACCCGCCCAAGACCGTCATCGGCGAGCTCGACCCGGCGAGCGGCGATGTGGTGATGGAGCTGTACGACGGCTTGCCCGGCGAGGTGTTCCGGGTGCCGGTCCCGACGGCCGAGGCGATCAAGTATGCGGACAACGCGTTCCACGGCCTCAAGATCGGCTTCGCGAACGAGCTGGGCGCGGTGTGCCAGGCGCTCGGGGTGGACTCGCACCAGGTGATGGACGTGTTCCTGGCCGACCGCAAGCTGAACATCAGCCCGGCCTATCTGCGTCCCGGCTTCGCCTTCGGTGGCTCCTGCCTGCCCAAGGACCTGCGCAGCCTGGTCCACGCGGCGCAGCGGGCGGACGTCTCGGTGCCCATCCTCGCCCACGTGCTGCCCTCCAACTCCGACCATCTGCAGCGGGCGGTGGAGCTGGTCGAGCGCACCGGCAAGCGCCGGGTGGGCCTGTTCGGGCTGTCCTTCAAACCCGGCACCGACGACCTCCGCGAGAGCCCGCTCGTCGAGCTGGCGGAGAGGCTCTTCGGCAAGGGTTACGACTTGCGGATCCACGACGCCAACGTGAGCCTGTCCCGGCTGCTGGGCGCGAACCGCGAGTACATCGAGACCCGGCTGCCGCACCTTGCGCAGCTGCTCGCGGACTCCGTCGAGGAGGTGCTCGAGCACGCCGAGGTGTGCCTGGTCGGGACCAGGGATCCGGCCGTGCTGTCGGCGCTGCCCCATGGCGGCGGCCCGGTGATCGTCGACCTCATCCGCCTTCCCGACGCCGAGGCGCGCCGGGCCGAACCGGGATACATGGGCCTTGCTTGGTAAAGCGACCAGCGGCGCCGGTTCCGGCCGGCGCGCGCTGATCCTTGTGGAGAACCTGTCGGTGCCGTTCGACCGGCGGGTGTGGCAGGAGTGCACGACGCTGCGCGACGCGGGCTGGAAGGTGCACGTCATCTGTCCCCAGGGGAGTAAGCGGGACACGGAGGCGGAGGCGGAGATCGACGGGGTGCGGATCCACCGCTATCCGTTGCGCGCGGCCACCGGAGGGCCGGCCGGCTACCTGCGGGAGTACGGATCGGCGTTGTGGCATACGGTCCGGCTGGCCCGCAGGGTCGGCTCGGTCGACGTGGTCCACGCCTGCAATCCGCCCGACCTGCTGTTCGTGCCGGCAATGTGGCTGAAGCGGCGCGGAGCGCGGTTCGTCTTCGACCAGCACGATTTGGTACCCGAGCTGTACCTCTCCCGGTTCGGCCGCGGCGAGGATCTGCTCTACCGCGCGGTGTGCGCGCTGGAACGGCTGACCTACCGGGCCGCGGACGTCGTGCTCGCCACGAACGAGAGCTACCGGGACGTCGCGGTGCGCCGTGGCGGCCGGCGGCCGGAGGACGTTTTCGTGGTGCGCAGCGCGCCCGCGATCGAACGGTTCCAACCGGTGCCGCCCGAGCCGGAGTTGAAGCGCGGCAAGCCTCATCTGCTGTGCTACCTCGGCGTCATGGGCCCGCAGGACGGCGTCGACTACGCCTTGCGGGCTCTTGCGAAGCTGCGCGACGAGCTCGGGCGGACCGACTGGCATGCGGTGTTCGTCGGCGCCGGCGACACCTTCGAGGCGATGGTGGAACTGTCCCGGCAGCTCGGGCTCTTGGAGCAGGTGCAGTTCACCGGGCGCATCCCGGACGCCGATCTGGTGCGCTACTTGTCCACCGCGGACGTGTGCCTCTCCCCCGACCCGCACAATCCGCTCAACGACGTGTCGACCATGAACAAGGTCCTGGAGTACATGGTGATGGGCCGGCCGGTCGTCTCATTCGACCTGAAGGAGGCACGAGTCTCCGCCGGTGACGCCGCCGTCTACGCACCCGCCAACGACGAGGCCGAGTTCGCCAAGCTCATCACGGTGCTGCTGGACGATCCGGAGAAGCGGGCCTTGATGGGCAAGATCGGCCAGGAGCGGATCAGCGGGCCGCTCTCCTGGCGGAACTCCCAGCGGTCGCTGCTCGCCGCCTACGCCGCTGCCTGCCGTGACCATGCTCCGGTGTCGCAGGCGACCCGGACCGCGCAGGGCGGAGGCCGCACCGGTGAGCGATGACACGATTCGCCTGGTCACGATCGGGCGGATTATCCGTCGGCGCTGGCGGCTTCTCACCATCCTCGCCCTGGTGGGCGCGCTCGTCGGCTACGGCACCTCTTTGCTGTTTCCGCCGCGGTACACGACGTCGGCATCGGTACTGCTTCCGGGGGCGTGGGAGGAGCGCGCGCTGCTGACTCAGGTGGAGATCGCGACCAGTTCGGTGGTGGTCGACCGCGCTGCTGCCACACTCCACTGGACCGGGGTCAGCGGCCGCGAGCTGCGGGATCAGGTGAGCGCCAACGCCGCCGACGGGAACATCATCGAGATCTCGGGCACGGCCGACACCCCGGAGCGCGCACAGCAACTCTCCGACCAGGTGGCCCAGCAGTTCGTCGCATTCGCCGCGCGGATCGCAGGCGACAACACCGACCCCAAAGCGGCGGCGCGGATCGCAGGCGACAACACCGACCCCAAAGCGGCGACGCCGGTCGAGGCACTGCGGCAGATGGTGGTGCAGACCAGCCGCCGCATCACCGAGCTGGCCGATGCGGCCGATCCGGGGAAGACCGTGGAGAGCGGGCAGACCCGCACCGAGCTGGAGAACCTGCGCACCTCGCTGGAGGAGGGCATGAAGAAGCTGGACGAGGCCGACCTGGCGACCAACAAGGCAGGCATGGTCGTCATGGGGTCGGCCGCCCGGCCGGTCGGCGAGGCACCGCCGACGAGGATGCAGCTCATCGTCGGCGGGGCGCTGTTGTTCTTCCTGCTCGCGGTCATCGGCCATCTCACCGCCGCACGGATGAGTCGCCGACTGCGCACCGAACCGGAGATCGCCGCGGCGCTGGGCTCGCCACTGCTGGGTACCGTCGACGTACCTGGTGAAGGGCCAGCGCGCCGGCCGGAAGGCCGTGGCCCGCGGGCCCGGATCCGCCGGCTGCTGGGCGTCGACATCCGGTGGGACGTACCGACCCCGCAGGCGTCCGGCGACGAGGCCAGCAGGCAGATCCGCTACCGGCGGGTGTGCGCCCGCCTCCGGGACCAGCTGCCGGCCCCCCGGCGGCTGCTGGTTGTCGTCCCGGACGGCGACGAGATCGCCCGCCGGGCCGCCGGGCAGCTCGTCGCCTCGGCCGAGAGCGATCCGCTGCTGCGGGTGGTGGGGGTGTCGGTGTCCCAGCCGCTGGTGCCGGACCGCGACAATGAGTCCGGTGCCCTGGTCGTGGTCAGCGCGGGCAGCTGGACCGCCGGGGAGCTCGCCGGCATCGCCGAGGCGTGTGCGGACGCCGAGCACGAGGTCGTCGGCATCGTCCTCGCCGGCACGGTCCGGGCCCGTCCGACACGGTCTGCCAGCCAACTTCCGGATGCCGCCACGCCGGCGCTCGCGCTTAACAACAACGCAACGGGAGGTTCAGGGTGACGACGAGTACGACTTCGGAGTCGTCGGCCGCCGCTCCGCTGCTGGACCTGCAGGCGCTGGTGGTGGCGGTGCGGAGGCGGCGCCGCTTCTGGTGCTCCATGGCGCTGCTGGGGCTGTTCGTCGGCGCGGCAGTGGCGGTCCTGCTGCCGCCGCCGCCGACTGCGGTGACCAAGGTGCTGGTCGCGCATCAGGAGGACCAGCCGAACGACCCCGGAACGCTGATCCGCACCGACGTCGCGCTGCTGCAGACCACACGGATCGCCGGTGCGGCCCTGCAGTCCCTCAAGTCCTCAGAAAAACCAGAGGACTTCATGAAGGACTACGGGGGTACCGGCTTGACCAACAACCTGCTGCAGATCACTGTGACAGGTGACAGCGACGCGGAAGCGATGGCCCGCGCCAAGGCGCTGGCCGATGCCTTCGTCGCGGACCACGTGAGACGGACACAGGAAGCCGCGAACGCCGAGGCCAAGGCCCTGCTCGACCAGCGTGACCGCATGCAGGCCGAACTCGCCCAGGTCAACAAGGCGATCGGAGACCGATCGCCGGACAGCGACCCGAAAGCGTCGGCGAGCATCGAGTCGCTCTTCGCCCGCCGGGCCGAACTCACCTCGCGGATCACCGATTTCGGCCAGCGCGCCGCGGAGGCACGCACCGGCACGCCCAAGGTCATCGCCGGCACGCAGATCGTGGACGCACCGAGCGCGGTGCGGCACTCCCTGCCCAAGACCGCCGCCACCAACGCCGCGATCGGGCTCGTCCTCGGGCTCGTCCTCGGGCTCGCGGTGGCCGCGGTCGGCACGGTGGTGGCGGACCGCCCCGTGCTGCGCCGGGAGATCGCGGCGAACCTCGGCGCCTCGGTCATCGCCGAGCTGCCCCACAGGTCGGGCAGGCTGTGGCAGCGGCGACGGATCCGCGCGGCACGCGAACGGCTCACCACGTCCCTGGCCCGCACCGTGCGCGGCTCCGCGGAACCGGTGTCGCTCCTGGAACTGGGCTGTGCGCGCAACACGAGCGTGATCGCCCTGGCCCTCGCCAGGGCACTGGCGGCGGACGGGCCGGTGACCGTCGTCGATGGTCTGCCCGGCCTGCGGCTCGCAGGCCGCCGCCCGAAGCCAGGAGACCCGACCGTGGTCAGCGGCGAGCGTGCCGCGGCCATGTCGCAGCAGGAACTCCGGCTCGGCGTCGGCTCGGTGGCACCCGGCACGGCGTGGACCGACCTCCAGTACCTCGGCACCCGGACCGTGCTCGTCGTGCGTGCCGGGCACGGCAGCGCCGCATGGCTGCACACCGTGGCGCGGCAGCTCGCGGACCAGCGCATTCCGGTGATCGGCGTGGTGCTGATCGACCCCGATCCGCGTGACCGGACCGACGGCACGCTGTGGGACGGGCTGCACACCGCGCTGCGCGGCCAGAACGAGCGGCCGGCCCGGCAGAACGGGACGGGCGGGCACCGGCAGAACGGGCCGGGCCGGCAGGGGACGGAGCGGCCGGTGTGGGCGGCACGGGTCCCGGACAGCGACCAGGAGACGCGGTAGACATGTGTGGCATCGCAGGCGCTTACCGGTGGCCGGACGGGAAGGCCGTGGCCGACCGGCTCACCGATACCCTGGCCCACCGCGGTCCGGACGGGGCAGGCCGGTACAGCCACCCCGCTGGCGGCGGCGAAGTGCACCTTGGGCACCGCCGGCTGGCCATCATCGACCTGTCCGAGACCGGCGCCCAGCCGATGGTCTTGGACGGCCTCGTGCTGACGTACAACGGCGAGCTGTACAACGCGCCCGAGCTGCGGGCCGAGTTGGAGGCCGCCGGGGTGCGCTTTCGCGGTACCTCCGACACGGAGGTGCTGCTGGAGGCCTGGCGGCGCTGGGGGACGGACTGTCTGCCCCGGTTGCGCGGCATGTTCGCGTTCGGGATCTTCGATGAGCGAACCGGTGAGCTGGTGCTGGTCCGTGACCAGTTGGGCATCAAGCCGCTGTTCCTGCTCCGGCGCGGCGGGGGTCTGGTGTTCGCCTCGGAGCTCAAGGCGCTCGCCGCCGTGACCGGTGGGTCGCTGGAGGTGGACCATGCGGCGCTGGTGGCTTCGCTGCTGTACTACTGGGTGCCGGACTCGCGGTGCGCGTTGCGTGAAGCGGAGAAGCTGCCGCCGGGCAGCTGGCTGAGGTGCCGGCCGGACGGCCGGGTGGAGCGCGGCCGGTTCTGGAACCTGAAGGACGTCGCTGCCGAGGGCCGGGAGCGGGCCCGGGCCGGCGAGCGGCCGGACCTGGCCGCCGTCGTCGAGGAGTCGACCCGGCGTCACCTGCTCTCGGACGTACCCGTGGCGACCTTCCTCTCCGGCGGGCTGGACTCCAGCTACCTGACCGCGCTGGCGGCCCGCCACCGGCCGGGGATCTCCGCGTACACGATCGGGTTCCGGGCCGAGGACGCCAGGTTCGAGGCGATGCCGGACGACCTGCGCTATGCCCGGCAGGTGGCCGAGCGGTTCGGTGTCGACCTGCATGAGATCGAGATCGCTCCGAATGTGCTCGACCTGCTGCCGCGGATGACGTACCACTTGGACGAGCCGATCGGCGATCCCGCGGCGATCAACACGTTTTTGATCTGCTCGGCCGCCCGGGAGGCCGGGGTGAAGGTGATGCTCTCGGGGATGGGTGCGGACGAGCTGTTCGCCGGTTACCGCAAGCACCTGGCCAATCTGATCGCGCTGCGCTACCAGCGCGTCCCGCGGCCCCTGCGGCGCGGGGTGTCGGGGGCCGTGGACCGGCTGCCGGTCGCCACGTCCCGCCGGGGACTGCGGTCGGTGCGCTTCGCGAAGCGGTTCCTCTCCTTCGCCGATCTGCCGGAGGAGACCGCGTTCCGGCGCAGCTACACCATGTACGACCAGGACGAGTTGCTCGCCCTGATCGATCCGGACCTGGCCCCGGCGGTCGAGGACGTGCTGACCGAGCATGCGGACGTCTACCAGGACAACGACCTCGACGACTTCGTCAACCGCATGTGCCTCACCGACGCCCGGATGTTCCTGCCGGGCCTGAACCTCGCCTACACGGACCGCTCGAGCATGGCCGCGTCGACCGAGGTGCGGGTGCCGTATGTGGACGTGGAGGTGGTCAGGGCGGCGTTCGCCGTGCCCGGTGACCGCAAGATCGTCGGACGGCAGGGCAAGGCCGTCCTCAAGGAGGCGGCCGCCTCGGTTCTGCCCCGGGAGATCGTGTACCGGCCCAAGGGCCTGTTCAGCGCCCCGCTGCGGGCCTGGATGAGCCGGGATCTGGCACCGCTGGTGCGCGAGGTGGTCAACGACGGCGTGCTCGTCGGTTCAGGGTTCCTGCGCCGCGACGCCCTGGCGCGGATGGTCGCCCAGGACGCCGCCGGGCAGCGGGACTTCTCCAAGCATCTGTGGCATGTGCTGACCCTCGAGTACTGGTACCGCGACGCGACCTCCAGGTCCGGCCAGAACGCTCGCTCGGCGGCGTAGAAGACGGCGTAGAAACAAGGGGACTTCGAGTGAAGCAGGTCGTACAGAACTACAAGAGCGGCGAGCTGGCGCTGCTCGACGTGCCGGTGCCAGGGTGCAAGCCGGGCGGTGTGCTGGTCCGCAGCGCCTACTCGCTGATTTCCACCGGGACCGAGCTCATGAAGGTGTCCGAGGCCGGCATGTCGATGCTGGGCAAGGCGCGCTCCCGGCCGGACCAGGTGGCGAAGGTCGTGCAGAGCGTGGCCGCCAACGGGGTGCCCGCCACCTACCGCAAGGTGATGGGCAAGCTGGACTCCTACACGCCGCTGGGCTACTCGCTGTGCGGGGTGGTCGAGCAGGTCGGCGCCGGGATCGACGATGTGAAGGTCGGCGACCTCGTGGCCTGCGCGGGCAATGAGCACGCGTTGCACGCCGAGCTGAACTGGGTGCCGAAGAACCTCTACGCCCGGGTGCCGGACGGCCTCGCGCCGCGGCACGCGGCCTTCGGCACCGTCGGGTCGATCGCGTTGCAGGGCGTCCGCCGCGGTGAGCCGCAACTCGGCGACGTGGCGCTGGTCATCGGCCTCGGACTGATCGGGCAGCTGGTGGTGCAGTTGCTGGCCGCCTCGGGAGTCCGCGTCGTCGGGGCCGACCCCGACCCGGCGCGCTGCGAGCTCGCCGAGCGCCTGGGCGCGGCGGCCTGCGGCGATCCCTCCTCCGCGGCCGTGGAAGCAGCCGTCGCCGAACTCACCGGCGGGCACGGCGTGGACCAGGTGTATCTGGCCGCCGGCGGCGGCAGCAACCAGCCCGTCGAGCTGGCCGCCCGGCTCTGCCGGGACCGCGGTCGGGTCGTCGACATCGGCAAGTGCCGCCTGGACCTGCCGTGGAACGCGTACTACGAGAAGGAGCTCGACGTCCGCTTCTCCCGCTCCTACGGCCCCGGGCGCTATGACCCGGAGTACGAGCTCCAGGGGCGTGACTACCCGATCGGCTACGTGCGCTGGACCGAGCGCCGCAACCTGGCGTGCTTCCTCGATCTCATCGCCCGTGGCAGCGTCGACGTGGAGCCCCTGGTCTCCCATATCGCCGACTTCGACGACGCCGTCGAGACGTACCAGCGCCTGAAGGACGGCGACCTGAAGGCCGTTGCCGTGCTGTTCCGTTACCCCGAACACGCGGGGGAAGCGGAGGCCCCGGCGGTGGCGGTGCCCGCGCCGCGACGCAGCGGCCAAGTGGCCACCCCGGCCCGCTCTGCCAAGGCGCCGGTGCGGCTGGCGTTCGTGGGCGCGGGGAACTACGCGACGTCGATGCTGCTGCCGCATCTGGCACGGCGCGAGGGCGTCGAGTTGTCGACCGTGGTCACCACGACGGCGCTGTCCGCGGCCAACGCGCAGCGGAAGTTCGGCTTCGCGGAGGCGACCACTGATCTCGACGCCGTGCTCGGCGACAAGTCCATCGACGCGGTGTTCGTGGTCACCCGGCACAGCTCGCACGCCGAACTGACCCGAAGGGCGCTGCTGGCCGGCAAGACGGTGTTCGTGGAGAAGCCGTTGGCGCTCACCGAGGACGAGCTGGCCGGCGTGCTCGCGGCGGTGGAGGAGTCCGGCAACGACCGGCTGCAGGTGGGCTTCAACCGCCGGTTCGCGCCGCTGCTGCAGGAGGCCAGGAAGCGGTTCGGCGTCCGGACCGGTCCGGCGAGCCTGCGCTACCTGGTCAATGCGGGCCGGCTGGACCACGGCAGCTGGTACCTCCGGCAGGGCTCCGAGGGCTCGCGGTTCGCCGGCGAGGGCGGGCACTTCATCGACACGGCGAGCTGGCTGCTGGAGGCCGACCCGGTCTCGGTGTACGCGACCGCCACGTCCGGCAACGAGGATCTGCAGATCGTGCTGCGCTACCCGGACGAGTCCACGGCCACCATCAGCTACGTCACCACCGGTGCGCCCGGCTTCCCCAAGGAGACGCTGGACCTGGTCGCGGACGGCAAGGTGCTGCGGCTCGACGACTTCGTCCGTGCCTCGGTCTACGGCCGCAAGAAGTGGGTCAGTTCGCGGCTGCCCAAGGCCCGGGACAAGGGCCAGAACGCCGAACTGGCCGCGTTCATCAAGGCCGTGCGGACCGGCGGTCCGATGCCGGTGCCGCTCCAGTCGCTGGTCGCCACCACGGCGGCCACCCTCGCCGTGCAGGCCGGCCTGGCCGGCGGCGTGCCGGTGACGTTGGCGAGGGCGCGATGACCATGAGCGCGGGCTGGTACCTGCGCCGGCTGTCCCGGATGGGACCGCAGGAGGTCGGCGGCCGGGCGGGCGACGCGGTGCGCAGGCGGCGGTGGCGGTCGGCGCGACCGGACTGCCCCAGCGTGACCGGCGCCCGGTTCACCGCGGTACTGCCCGCAGGGACGATCGACGCGGTGCCACCGGACGCCGCGAAACGCCTCATCGCCGAGGCGGACCGGCTGATGGCCGGGCACGCCGAGTACTTCGGGGTGGACCGCGACGACCTGACCGACCCGGACTGGTGGTACGACCCGAAGACCGGGCGCCGGGCTCCCTCGGGCTACGCCTTCGACGTGCCGTACCGCAACGAGGACGCGGTCGGGGACATCAAGCAGATCTGGGAGCTGTCCCGGCACCAGTACCTCACCCAGCTCGCCGCCGCCTACGCGATCACTGGCAAGGAGCGGTACGCCGAGCGGGTGGCCGAGCACCTGCGCTCGTGGTGGGCGGTCAACACGCCGCTGCGCGGCGTCCATTGGACCAGCGGCATCGAGCTGGGTATCCGGCTGCTGTCCTGGGTGTGGATCCGCCGGCTGCTCGAGGGCTGGCCGGGCGCGGCCGGGCTGTTCGAGGGCAACCCGGTGGCACTGAACCAGATCTGGCACCACCAGCGCTGGCTGGCCGCCTTCCCCAGCCGGGGGTCCTCGGCGAACAACCACGTCATCGCCGAGGCCGCCGGGCAGTTCGCCGCGGCCTGCGCGTTCGGGTGGTTCCCCTCCTCGGCGCGCTGGCGCGCCGACGCGCTGCGGTCGCTGGATCGGCACCTGCGCGCCAACACCTTCGCCTCCGGCCTCAACCGCGAGCTGGCCACCGAATATCACGGACTGGTGCTGGAGCTCGGCCTGGCCGCGGTCGCCGAGGCGGATGCCGCCGGCGTGCCGGTCCCCGCGTCGATCCGGCTGGTGCTGCTGCGGATGACCGACGCGCTCGCGGCCGTCGTGGACAGCCGGCTGCGGCCGCCGCGCCAGGGGGACGCGGACGACGGACACGGTCTGGTCGTGGACGGCGCGGGCACCGACCGCTGGGCCTCGCTGCTGGCCACCGGGGACGCCGTGTTCGGCCGGCTCGCCTGGTGGCCGGCGGTGACCGGCACCGATGTGCGCACCCCGCTGCTGGCCGCGCTCATCCGGCCCACTGCACCGGCCGTGTCCCGCCCGGCAGGCCGGCCGGCCCATTTCGCCGACGCGGGCATGACCATCCTGCGCGGTCCGGGAGAGATCTGGTGCCGCTGCGACGGCGGGCCGCACGGCTTCCTGTCCATCGCCGCGCATGCTCACGCGGACGCGCTGTCCGTGGAGGTCCGGCACGACGGGGTCGACGTCCTCGCCGACCCGGGGACGTTCTGCTACCACGGACAGCCCCAGTGGCGGCAGTACTTCCGGTCGACCCTCGGCCACAACACCCTGCAACTGGACGGCACCGACCAGTCCGTCTCCGGCGGCCCGTTCCTGTGGACCCGGCACGCCCGCAGCCGCGTCCTGGCCGCGGACGCGTCCGGCGACGGGGTGGCTCACTGGAGTGCCGAGCACGACGGGTACCAGGATTCCGTGCACCGCCGCCGGGTGGAGCTGACCGCCGAGAGCCAGGAGCTGCGGGTCGTGGACGAGGTGCGCGGCCCGCGCCGGGCCGTGCACTTGGCGTTCCACCTCGGCCCGGCGATCGCCGCGGACTTGGTGGGGAACCGGGCACAGCTCACCTGGACCCGGGACGGCGAGGACCGCTCCGCGGTGCTCGACCTGCCCGGGCAGCTGTCCTGGCGGGCGCACCGCGGCGAGACCGGCCCGCCGCTGGGCTGGTACTCCGCCGGCTTCGGGCGCAAGGAACCCACCACCACGCTGGTCGGCACGGGCTCCGCCGATGGCACGGAGGGGTTCACCACCGTACTCAGGTTCCGCGGCTAGAGAGAGGGGGAGGACGCGTGTGGATCAAGTGGCGGAACTGGGCGTTGCCGGCGGCGGCGCTGGCCTTGTTGGCGGCGACCGGCTGCACGAGCATGCCGGCAGCCCCGGCCGCGGGGCCGACCGAGGCGCCAACCACCTCCATGGCCCGGGTGTGCGCCAAGCCCGCGTCCGGGCCGGCGAAGGCGCCGGCGGACGCGGTGACGGTCGACCCCGCGGTGGTCGGTGACCTGGCTGCGAAGACCAAGAACAGTCCTCCGCACACCACGTTCTGGCTTCGACCGGGCACGCACAGGCTCGAGCCGGACCGCTACGCCCAGGTCATCCCCAAGGAGGGGGACGTCTACCTCGGCGCGCCAGGCGCGGTGTTCGACGGCCGGAAGACCAACCAGTACGCGTTCAGCGGCACCGCCCGCGACGTCACCATCCGCTACCTGACCGTGCAGGGTTTCGTCCCGCCGCGTGACGAGGGCGTGGTCAACCATGACTCCGCCGACGGATGGGTGATCGAGCACGCGACGATCCAGAACAACTCCGGCGCCGGGCTGATGGCCGGTGACCGCCAGCAGGTCCGCGCCAACTGCCTGCGCGACAACGGCCAATACGGCATGAACGCGTACAAGGCCACTGGCACCATCACCGGCCTGGTGGTCGAGGGCAACGAGATCACGGGCAACAACACCGGCGACTGGGAGCGGCGGCAGCCGGGCTGCGGCTGCACCGGAGGCGTCAAGTTCTGGGCAGTCAACGGCGCCGACATACGCGGCAACTGGGTGCACGACAACCGCGGAACCGGATTGTGGGCGGACACCAACAACAACGACTTCCTCATCGAGGACAACGTGCTCGAGGCCAACGACGGTGCCGCGCTGATCTACGAGACCAGCTACAACGCGGTCATCCGGAACAACACCATCCGGCGCAACAACTGGGTCGAGGGCCGCAAATACGCCGACCGCGGCGACAGCTTCCCGTTCGCGACCATCTACCTGTCCGAGTCCGGCGGCGAACCACGGATCAAGGCCCGCACTAACAAGATCGAGATCTACCGGAACGTGCTGGAGGACAACTGGTCCGGGATCACCCTGTGGGAGAACGCCGACCGGTTCTGCAACAGCCCGGCCAACACCTCGTCCGGTGACTGCACGCTGCTGGTGAAGAAGACCGCCAGCTGCGCGAAGCCGGCGATTGCCACCGCACCGCTCTACGCCGACTGCCGGTGGAAGACCCAGCGGGTGGACATCCACGACAACCGCTTCGTGCTGGACAAGTCCGTCGTCAACTGCACGGCGAAGTGCGACCGCATGGCGGTGCTGTCCAACTACGGCACCTATCCGGACTGGTCGCCGTACAAGGGCGAGAAGGTCGCCGACGCGATCACCCAGAAGCAGGACAACCGCTGGCACGACAACGTCTACGTCGGACCGTGGAAGTTCGTCGCCCACGACCCGAGCCAGGTGCTCGACTTCGCGCAGTGGCAGGCCACGCCGTACCGCCAGGACGCGGGCAGCACCCTCCGCGCACGGGACGGTGGTTGAGATGGGCGCGGAGCGCACACCGAAGATCGTCGGCACTGTCTGGGGGCTGCTGGTCCTCAACACGCTGGGCTCCGCCGGGGCGAAGACCATCGTCCCGCTGCCCCGCTCCCTTATCCAGATGGTCACCATGGGCGCGCTGGTCGCCGCGTTCGCGCTGGCCCTCACGGTCAACCTCCGGCTGCGCATCCGGTCCAGCGCCTACCTGCTCCTGCTCACCCTGCTGCTGGTGTCGAGCGTGATCTCCAGCGTGCACCTGGGGTTCGGCGCACTGTTCCGCTGCTTCCGGCTGGCTCTCTTCGTCGGCACGCTGTGGCTGCTCAGCCGCTGGTGGGACGGCGGTCTGACGTTCGTCCGGCACCACATCCGGATGTACTTCGCGGTGCTCGGGACGGTGGCCGCCGGCCTGGTCGTCTCACCGGGCGCGGCCATGCCCGATCTCTACGGCGGGCGGCTGGTCGGCGCGTTGTGGCCGCTCACCCCGCCGCAGATCGGACAGTACGCCGCGGTGATCATCGGGCTCACCGTGCTGCTCCTGCTGGGCCGCCGGACCGACAAGGTCAGTGCGGCGGTGGTCATCGTGCCGTCACTCATCCTGCTCGCCCTGACCCATACCCGGACGGCCACGCTCGGCCTGCTGCTCGGGTTGCTGTTGGCGATCGGCTCGCTCCTGCTCACCAGCGCCGCGGCCCGTCGGTTCTTCACCTGGGCGGTGGCGTGCGCCACGGTGGCTGCCGTGGGGTTCGCCTCCGCCCTGCAGACGTGGTTCCTGCGCGGACAGAGCAAGGAGAACTTCTCCAGCCTCACCGGCCGGGCCAAGGTCTGGGACGCCCTGCTGGCCGCCCCCCGGACGACTGGGGAGAAGTTCTTCGGAGTGGGCCTGGGCGACAAGTCGTTCGGCGGGCTGCCGATCGACAACAGCTGGCTGGCCGTCTACAACGAGCAGGGTCTGATCGGCGTCGCCCTGGTGGCGGCGATCATCATCGTGTTGGGCGGCGTCGCGCTGCTGCGGCCACCGTCGCTGTCGAGGGCCTGCGCGATCTTCCTGATCAGCTACTGCGCGATCGCGTCGTACACCGAGGCAGGGCTGGGCGACGCCTCGCCGTATCTGCTGCATCTGGCCGTGGCCGCCTCCCTGTTGACGGCGCCTGCCGCGGCCACTCCCCTCCCGACGCCCCAGGTCCCCCGGCCACGCGTCCCGCGATGGTCCCGGAAATCGGAGGTGGCCTGAGCATGCACGTCCTCGTGGTGCACAACCGCTACGCCTCGGCGCAGCCGAGCGGGGAGAACAGGGTCGTCGACCAGGAGGTGGCGCTGCTGCGCGGGGCCGGCCATCAGGTCGAGGTGTTCGAGCGGCGCAGCGACGACATCGCCGCCATGTCCCTCCTCGCCAAGGTCGCGGTGCCCCTGCGGGTGCCGTGGAACCCGGCGGTCCGCACGGAGCTCGCCGCCCGGCTGCGCGCCGAGCAGCCGGACGTGGTCCACGTCCACAACGTCTTCCCGCTGCTGTCGCCGGCGGTGCTGGCCGCGTGCGCCGACGCCGGTGTGCCCGCCGTGGCCACGCTGCACAACTACACCCAGGTCTGCCCGCCCGGCACGCTGCAGCGGGACGGCCGGCCGTGCACCGAGTGCGTCGGGTCGGCGGCGCCGCTGCCCGCCGTCCGGCACGGCTGCTACCGCAACTCCCGCCTCGCGACGGTGCCGCTCGCGGTCAGCCTGTCGGTCAACCGGCGGCGGTGGTGGTCCGGCGTGGAGCGGTTCTTCTGCATCTCCGCGGCGCAGCGCGACGTCCTGGTGCAGGCCGGCATGCCGGCCGAGCGGCTGGCGGTGAAGCACAACTTCGTGCCCGACCCGGGCACGTGCCGAGTAGGCGACGGCGAGCATCTGCTCTATCTCGGCCGGCTCGCGGAAGCCAAGGGCGTGCGGCTGCTCATGGCCGCGTGGGACGAGATCGCCGCCGACAGCGGAGTGGGCGTGCCGCTCGTGATCGCCGGCACGGGGCCGCTGGAGCGGGAGGTGACCGCCTGGGCGGCGGGCCGGGACGACGTGCGCTACGCCGGCCTGCTGGATACGGCGGAGTGCCGCAAGGTCATCGCGAGGTCGGTTGCCGTGGTGGCTCCCTCCACGTGGCTGGAGGCGTTCGGCCTGGTGGTCGTGGAGGCGATGGCGGCCGGGGTCCCGGCCGTCGCCGCCGGCCACGGCGCCTTCGTCGAACTCGTCGAGGACGGGGTGACCGGGCTGCTGCACCAGCCGGGAGAGCCCGCCTCGCTCGCGTCCTGCATACGCCGGATCACGGCCGACCCGGCACGCAACCAGGAGATGGGCCAGGCGGCCCGGCGCCGTTATGAGCAGGACTTCAGCCCGGCCGTCGGGCTGGAGCGCCTGGTGGAGGAGTACCGCACCGCGATCGCGGTGCGGTCCGGCAGCGGGGACAGCCCGCCGCCGATAGGGGACAAAAGCACTGGCTCGCGTCGGGGGCACCCGCGCGAGCGGGATGGAGGCAGTAGATGACACGATGCCGACTCTGCGGCTCGGCGGCGCTGGCGAGCGTCGTCGATCTGGGGGCGACCCCGCCGTGCGAAAGCTTTCTCGCCGCGGACCAACTGGACCTGCCGGAGCCGGCGTACCCGCTGCACCTGCGGGTGTGCACCGGCTGCTGGCTCGCACAGATCCCGCCGCTGATCACGCCGGAGGAGACGTTCACGCAGTACGCGTACTTCTCCTCCTACTCGACCTCCTGGGTGGAGCACGCGCGCACATTCGTCACCGACGCCGTGGAGCGGCTGGGTCTCGGCACCGACGCCTTCGTGGTCGAGGTCGCGAGCAACGACGGGTACCTGCTGCGGCACGTGGTGGACCGCGGGATCCGCTGCCTTGGCATCGAGCCCTCGGTGAACGTCGGCGCCGCGGCACGCGAGGCGGGTGTGCCCACGCTCACGGAGTTCCTGGACCCGGCCACCGGCGCCGGCGTCCGCGCCGAGCACGGCCCGGCCGACCTGGTCGTGGCCAACAACGTGTACGCGCACATCCCCGACGTGGTCGGGTTCACCCAGGGGCTGCGCGCCCTGGTCGCCGACGACGGCTGGGTCTCCATCGAGGTGCAGCACCTGCTGACCCTGATCGAGGAGAACCAGTACGACACGATCTACCACGAGCATTTCCAGTACTACACGGTCGCGTCCGCGATCCGGGCGCTGGCGAGCGGCGGGCTCGCGCTGGTGGACGTCGAGCTGCTGCCCACGCACGGCGGCTCCATCCGGCTGTGGGCCCGGCCGGCCGAGGTGGCCGGCGAGCCGACCCGGCGGGTGGCCGACGTGCTGGACCGGGAGAAGGCCGCCGGGCTGCAGGAGCTGTCCGGGTACACCGAGTTCTCCGAGCGGGTGGCCAAGGTACGCCGGGACCTCCTCAAGTTCCTCATCGAGGCGGCCGAGCGCGGCGAGACGGTCGTCGGCTACGGCGCCCCGGGCAAGGGCAACACCCTGCTCAACCACTGCGGCATCCGGCCCGACCTGCTCACGTACACGGTCGACCGCAACCCCTACAAGCACGGCAGGTTCACTCCGGGCACCCGCATCCCGATCCTGCCGCCCGAGCAGATCGCCGCCGACAGACCGGACTACGTCCTCGTCCTCCCGTGGAACCTGCGGGCCGAGCTGGTCGAGCAGCTGTCCTTCGTGCACGACTGGGGCGGCCGGCTGGTCTTTCCCATCCCGGAACTGAGCATTGTCGAGGTCAAGCGATGAAGGTCGTTCTGTTCTGCGGCGGTTACGGGATGCGGATGCGCAACGGAGCTTCCGACGACGTGCCCAAGCCGATGGCGATGGTCGGCCCCCGTCCGCTGATCTGGCATGTCATGCGCTACTACGCGCACTTCGGGCACACGGAGTTCATCCTGTGTCTGGGGTACGGGGCCCACCACATCAAGGACTTCTTCCTCAACTACGAGGAGACGACGTCCAACGACTTCGTGCTGCGCAGCGGGCGGACCGAGCTGCTGTCCACCGACATCTCGGACTGGACGATCACGTTTGTGCAGACCGGCATCGAGTCGCCGATCGGGGAGCGGCTGCGCCGGGTGCGCCGCCACCTGGACGGCGACGAGATGTTCCTTGCCAACTACGCCGACGTCCTCACCGATGCCCCGCTGCCGGAGATGATCGACCGGTTCGCCCGGCGCGACGCGGGTGCGTCGATGATGGTGGTGCCGCCGCAGTCCTCGTTCCACTGTGTGGAGTTGGGCGAGGACGGCCTGGTGGGGGGCATCACCGCGGTGAGTGAACTGCCGCTGTGGGAGAACGGCGGCTACTTCGTGCTCCGCCAGGAGGTCTTCGACCACATCCCGGAGAACGGGGACCTGGTCGCTGACGGCTGCGCCCAACTGGCCAAGCGCGGGCGGCTGATCGCGTACCAGCACCGCGGCTTCTGGAAGCCGACCGACACCGTGAAGGAGCGGGCCGCGCTCGACGCCGCCTACGCCAGGGGCGAGCGCCCGTGGGCCGTGTGGGAACACGACGGCGCGGTGGCGGGCGCGACCGGAAGCCGGGCCGGCTCCGGAGTTGGGGCGTGATCCGGCTCGGGGCCGGGCGCCTGGACCGGATCGTCGCGGTGGGTGCGCACTGCGACGACATCGCCATCGGCGCCGGCGGCACGCTGCTCACCCTGTGCCACGCGCGGCCGGGTGTCCGCGTCGACGTGCTGGTGCTCTCCGGCGGCGGCAGCGAACGGGAGCAGGAGGAGCAGGCCGCGCTCGCCGCCTTCTGCCCGGGCGCCGACCTGCGACTGACCGTGCACAAGCTGCCGGACGGCCGGCTGCCCGCGTACTGGGACGAGGCCAAGGCGGCGGTCGAGGAGCTGCGCGCGGGGACGGAGCCGGATCTCGTGCTGGCCCCGCGCACCGACGACGCGCACCAGGACCACCGCGGTCTGGCGAAGCTGATGACCACCGCGTTCCGCGACCACTTGGTGCTCGGCTACGAGATCGTCAAGTGGGACGGCGATCTCGGCCGTATGGCGGCGTACCAGCCGCTGTCGCCGGAGATCGCCGAGCGGAAGGTGCGGCTGCTGCAGGAGCACTACCCCTCGCAGCGGCGCCGGCCCTGGTACGACCGCGAGGCCTTCCTCGGGCTGGCGCGGATCCGCGGTATCGAATGCCACGCGCGCTACGCCGAGGCGTTCGCCGTCACCAAACTCACTCTCGACCTGGGGGAATGAACCTTGCGCGTACTGCTGACCGGGCACCAGGGCTATCTGGGCACCGTCATGGCCCCGGTCCTCGCGGCCGCCGGGCACGAGGTCGTCGGGCTGGACGCCGGCCTGTTCGCCGACTGCGTGCTGGGCCCGGCGCCCGCCGATCCGCCGGGGCGGCGGGTGGACCTGCGCGACGTCACGGCCGAACACGTGGCCGGGGTCGACGCCGTGATCCACCTGGCCGCCCTGTCCAACGACCCGCTGGGAGCACTGGCGCCGGACCTCACCTACGACATCAACCACCACGCGTCCGTGCGGCTGGCCCGGCTGGCCCGCGACGCCGGAGTACGGCGCTTCCTGTACGCGTCGACCTGCTCGGTCTACGGCGCCGCCGGCGGCGACGACCTGGTGGCCGAGGACGCCCCGCTGCGGCCGGTGACGCCGTACGCGGAGTCCAAGGTACGGGTGGAGGACGACCTGCACGCGCTGTCCGACGGCGACTTCAGCCCGGTGTACATGCGCAACGCCACCGCCTTCGGCTACTCACCCCGGCTGCGCGCCGACATCGTGCTGAACAACCTGGTGGGCCACGCGCTCCTGTCCGGCGAGGTGCTGGTGCTCTCCGACGGCACCCCCTGGCGCCCGCTGGTGCACGCCGCCGACATCGCACGGGCCTTCGCGGCCGCGCTGGTGGCGCCGCGGGAGGCGGTGCACGACCGGGCGTTCAACATCGGCAGCGAGATCAACAACGTCACGGTCGCCGAGATCGCCGAGCAGGTCGCCGAGGCGGTATCCGGCTCGCGGGTGGTGATCACCGGGGAGAACGGTGCCGATCCGCGGTCCTACCGGGTGGACTTCTCCCGGTTCCGGACCGCGGTGCCCGGCTTCGACTGCGAGTGGACGGTGAAGCAGGGCGCGCTCGAACTCGCCGACGCCTACCGTCAGCACGGGCTGACCCGGGAGGACTTCGAGCGACGCTTCACCCGGCTGGCCGTGCTGCGCGCGGCGTCCGACGCCGGCACGGTCGACGACACCCTGCGGTGGCGCCGATGACCACGGCCGGCGAAGAGATGTACGCGCTGGTGGAACGGTTGTACCCGCTGTGCCGGAGCATCACCGGCGACGGTGTGCGCGCCACCCTGGAGATCGTCGGCGAGTACGTTCCGCTCCAGGTGCACGAGGTGCCGACCGGGACTCAGGTGCTCGACTGGACGGTGCCCAAGGAGTGGAACATCCGGGACGCGTACATCGCCGACACCGCCGGCAAGCGGGTCGTCGACTTCGCCGCGTCCAGCCTGCACGTGCTCGGCTACAGCGTGCCGGTGTCGGCGACCATGCCGCTGGCCGAGCTTCGCGCGCACCTGCACACCCTGCCGGAGCACCCGGCCTGGGTGCCGTACCGCACCAGCTACTACAAGCCGGAATGGGGGTTCTGCCTGGCCCAGGAGACCTTGGACGCGCTGCCGGACGGCGAGTACGAGGTGTGCGTCGACTCCACACTCGCCGACGGGCACCTCACCTACGCCGAGTACGTGGTCCCCGGGCAGGTCGCCGACGAGGTGATCGTCTCCTGCCACGTCTGCCACCCGTCGCTGGCCAACGACAACCTGGCCGGCATCGCGGTGGCGACGTACCTGGCCCGGGCGCTGGCCGAGCAGCCGACGTACTACACCTACCGGTTCCTGTTCGCGCCCGGCACCATCGGAGCGATCACCTGGCTGGCCCGCAACGCGGAACGGGTGGAACGGGTCAAGCACGGCCTGGTGCTGGCCTGCGCCGGCGACCCGGGCCGGCTGACGTACAAGCAGAGCAGACGCGGCGACGCCGAGATCGACCGCGTCATGCGGCACGTGCTGACCGCTTCCGAACGCCCGCACCAGACAGTCGAGTTCACCCCGTACGGCTACGACGAGCGGCAGTTCTGCTCGCCCGGGTTCAATCTCGGCGTGGGCTCGCTCACCCGGACCCCGTACGCCGGCTACCCCGAGTACCACACCTCGGCGGACAACCTGGACTTCGTCTCCCCGGAGGCGATGGCGGACACCCTCGCCGTCTGCCGCGAGGCGTTCGCCGTCCTCGACCGCAACCGTCAGTACGTCAACCTCAGCCCGTACGGCGAACCACAGCTGGGCCGACGCGGGCTGTACGACGCGCTCGGCGGCCGCAGCGACGCGAAGCAGGCCCAGATGGCCATGCTCTGGGTACTCAACCTCTCCGACGGCGAGCACAGCCTGCTCGACGTCGCCGACCGGTCCGGGCTCCCGTTCGACACCGTCGCCGACGCGGCCGACGCCCTGCACGGCGCCGGGCTGATCAAGGCATAACGCCGATGACGACCGAGAGCGAGAAGACGACGACACCGGCGGCCCCGGCCGGACCCACCCGGCCGACCGCCCTGCGGGCCATAGCCGGCCGGCTGTCTTGGGGACTGGCCGACCAGGCGGCCTCCAGCATCAGCAACTTCGCGGTGGGCGCCTACGTGGCACGCTCGCTGGGGGTAACCGCGTTCGGCGTGTTCAGCCTGGCCTGGGTGACCTACGGCGTGGTGCTCAACGTCTCCCGCGGGCTAGCCACCGACCCGCTCATGGTGCGCTTCAGCGGAGCGCCGGACGCGTCCTGGCGCGCGGCGGTGGCCCGCTCGACGGGTACCGCACTCGGCGTGGGTACGGCCATCAGCGCGGCGTGTCTGGTGATCGGGCCGGCCCTCGGTGGCCGCGTGGGGCCCGCGTTCGTCTGCCTCGGCGTCATGCTGCCGGGGCTGCTGCTGCAGGACGCCTGGCGGTACTCGTTCTTCGCCGCCGGCACCGGGCGCAAGGCGTTCGTCAACGACGTCGTGTGGGGCATCGCGCTCATCCCGGCCCTGGTCGTGGCTGCCCACGTGGGCAGCGTGGCCGCCTTCGTGCTCGCCTGGGGCGCGTCCGCCACGGTGGCCGCGGGCTACGGCTGCCTCCAGTCCGGCATCCGGCCCCGGACGGCACAGGCACGCGGCTGGCTTCGCGAGCAGCGCGACCTCGGCTACCGGTACCTGGTCGAGAACACCTGCCTCAGCGGCGCCAGCCAGCTGCGGGCGTACGGGCTCGGCGCGATCGTCGGCCTCGGCGCGGTGGGCGCGGTCCGGGGCGCCGAGCTGCTGCTCGGCCCGTTCCTCGCCGTGCTGATGGGCCTGTCGCTGGTCACCGTCCCGGAGGCGGCACGGGTGCTGCGGCAGGCCCCGCAGCAACTGGGCAGATTCTGCCTCCTGCTGGGCGGCGGGCAGGCCGCCGGCGCGCTGCTCTGGGGCGGCGCGCTGCTGCTGATGCCGGACCGGCTCGGCGAACTCCTGCTCGGCGACGTCTGGCACTCCGCCGCGCAGCTCATCGTGATGGTCACCCTCGGCGTCGCGGGCGCCGGCCTAGGCACCGGCGCGGCGGCCGGGCTGCGCGCGCTCGGCGCGGCCCGGCGCAGCCTGCGCTCCCAACTGTTCGCCTCCGCCTGCTACGTCGGCGGCGGGCTCGGCGGGGCGGCCGTAGCTGGCACGGTCGGCTCAGCCTGGGGCGTCGCCGCCGCGACCGTCACCGGCTCAGCCGTGTGGTGGCTGCAACTGCGGTCCGCCCTGCGCGAGCACCAACACCACACCGTCCCCGAAGTGAGGACCTCATGACCGCCCATCCCCGGTTGAGCATCGGCCTGCCCGTGTACAACGGCGAGGAGTACCTGGCCGAGTCGCTCGACGCTCTGCTCGGCCAGACCTACGAGGACTTCGAACTGGTCATCTCCGACAACGCCTCGACCGACGGGACCCAGGACATCTGCCGCCGGTACGCCGCGCAGGACTCGCGCATCCGGTACCTCCGGCTGCCCCGGAACATCGGCGCCACGCCGAACCACAACCATGTGTTCGCCGAGTCCCGCGGCGAACTGTTCAAGTGGGCCTCGCACGACGACCTGTACGGCAGAGACCTGCTGCGGCGCTGCGTGGAGGCGCTGGACGAGCGGCCGGACATGATCCTCGCGCACACCGGCCAGGCGGTCATCGACGGCGACGGCCGGGTGAAGGTCCCCTACGAGTACCGGCTCGCCACCGACTCGCCGCACGCGCCGGAGCGCTTCCGCAGCATGCTGTTCGAGCCCGGCGGCGACGACTTCTACGGGGTGATCCGGGCCGACGTGCTGCGCCGGGTGAAGCCACTCGACAGCTACCACCACGCGGACCGCACGTTCGTCACCGACATCGCCCTGCAAGGGCCCTTTTACCAGGTGCCGGAGCTGCTGTACTTCCGCCGCGACCACCCCACCCGCGCCGAGCGGGCGAACCCCAGCAAGCGCTCCCGGTGCGTCAACCTGGACCCGCGCCGGGCAGGCCCGCTGCACCCGACGCCCCGGCTCCTCGCCGAGTACGTCTGGGGCTTCGCCGCGGCGATCCGGCGGGCGCCGCTGTCCCCGGCCGACCGGCGCGCGTGCTTCCGCCACCTGGCCGCGTGGATGACCAGCCGGGTCCGGCCGGGCGCCGGCGAGCGGGTCGAGGACCGCGCCCCGGTCGACCCGGGCCGGCTCACCGTCTCCGTCGACACCCTCGTCGCCGGCCGTGAGGGCAGGCGCGCATGACGTCGGCGAACGGAACTCCGGTGCGCGTCGGGGTGTTCGGCCTGCTCGGCTCCGGCAACCTCGGCAACGACGGATCGCTGGAAGCCGTGCTCGGGTACCTCCGGCTCAAGCACCCGGACGCGGTCGTGGACGCGCTGTGCGGCGGACCCGAGGCGGTGACGGCCAAGTTCGGGATCCCCGCGACGCGGCTGCACTGGAACCGCGCGGAGTACCGGACCGCGTCGCGTGCGGGCGCGATCGCGGCGAAGGGCCTGGGCAAACTCGTCGACGTCTTCCGCACCGCTGCCTGGGTGCGCCGGCACGACGTGGTGATCGTGCCCGGCATGGGCGTCCTGGAGGCCACCCTGCCGCTGCGGCCGTGGGGCTTCCCGTACTCGCTGTTCCTGCTCTGCGCGACCGGCCGGCTGCTGGGCACCCGGGTCGCGCTGGTCAGCGTCGGCGCCGCCGCGATCGGCAACCGCCCGACCCGGACCCTGGTGCGCTGGTCGGCACGGCTGGCCGCATACCGGTCGTACCGGGACGCCCAGTCCCGCGACGCGATGCGCGCGATGGGCGTGGACACCGCGCGCGACGAGGTCTACCCCGACCTCGCGTTCTCCCTGCCGACACCACAAGTGAGCGCGCCCACCGGGACGCCGGGTCCCGTCTGCCTCGGAGTCATGGACTTCCACGGCGGCAACGACGACCGCGCCCGGGCCGAGGAGATCCACCGGCGCTACCTCGACGGGACGATCAAGTTCGTCCGCACGCTGGTCGAGGACGGCAGGCCGGTCCGGCTGCTCACCGGCGACACATGCGACGAGTCGGTGGTCGCCGCGATCCTCGACGCGGTCGACTCACCGCTGGTCACCGCCGCCGAACCGGCCTCACTGGCCGACCTGATGAACGAGATGGCGGCCGCCGACACCGTGGTGGCCGTCCGCTACCACAACCTGATCTGCGCGCTGAAGACCGGAACGCCCGTGCTTGCCCTCTGCTACGCGGCGAAGAGCGACGCGCTCATGGACCGGATGGGCCTCGGCGCGTACTGCCACCCGGCCCGCGAGGTCGACGCCGACCGGCTCCTCGAACAGTTCCGGGCGCTGGAGAAGCACTCGGCGGAGCTGCGGCAGACCCTCACCGAGCAGAACCTGGCCGCCGCCCGGCAACTCGAGGACCAGTTCACCGCCTTGACCGCGGCCGTGTTCCCGGCGACCGACCACGCCCACGCCTTGCGGGAGTCTCCTTGAAAGCGACCGAAGTCCCGGAGATCGCCGGCGCGTACCTGTTCGAGCCGACGCCGCATGCCGACGAGCGCGGCTTCTTCTGCCGCACCTTCGACGCCGACGTGGTCCGCTCGGTGGGCCTCGACCCGGACGCCTTCGTTCAGGACAGCGTGTCCCGTTCGGTCCTGGGCGTGCTGCGCGGCCTGCACCTGCGCTCCGGCGCCGGCGAGGCCAAGCTGGTGCGGTGCTCGTACGGGAGGATCTACGACGTCGTCGTGGACCTGCGCCCGGAGTCGCCGACCTACCGGAACTGGGTCTTCTTCGAGCTGTCCGGCGAGGCGCAGGTGACCGTGTACATCCCGGCGGGGTGCGCGCACGGCTTCCAGGCTCTGACCGAGACCGCCGACGTCTCGTACCGGATCGACCGCCCGCACGACCCGGCCGAGGACGTGACGATCGCCTTCGACGACCCGGAGCTCGCCATTCCCTGGCCGCTGCCGGTCACATCGATGTCCCAACGGGACCGGGAGGCGCCGAGCCTCGCCGAGGTCCTGAAGCACAGAGAAGGATGAGGTACCCGTGGACACCCAAGAGCTTCACCTGCCCCGGTCGCGGAGGGCGAACGAACGGCTGCACGCCATGATCCCCGGGGGCGCGCACACCTACGCCAAGGGCGACGACCAGTACCCCGACAACCTGGCCCCGGTCATCAGCCACGGCCGCGGTGCCCACGTGTGGGACATCGACGGCAACCGCTACGTCGAGTACGGCTCCGGCCTGCGGTCGGTCAGCCTCGGCCACGCCCACCCACGCGTGATCGAGGCGGTGCGGCGGGAACTCGACCGCGGCAGCAACTTCGTGCGGCCGTCCATCGTGGAGGTCGAAGCCGCCGAACGCTTCCTGGCCACGGTGCCGACCGCCGAGATGGTGAAGTTCGCGAAGAACGGCTCCGACGCCACCACCGCCGCGGTCCGCCTCGCCCGCGCCGCCACCGGGCGCCCGCGGGTGGCCATCTGCGCCGACCATCCGTTCTTCTCCGTCGACGACTGGTTCATCGGCACCACGCCGATGTCCGCCGGCATTCCGGCGGCGACCAACGAGCTCACCGTGGCGTTCCCTTACGGGGACCTGGCCGCCACGGAGGAGCTGCTCACCCGGTACCAGGACGAGGTCGCCTGTCTGATCCTCGAACCCGCCACCCACACCGAGCCTCCGCCCGGGTACCTCGCCGGCCTGCGCGAGCTGGCCGACCGGCACGGCTGCGTACTGATCTTCGATGAGATGATCACCGGCTTCCGCTGGTCCGAGGCGGGCGCCCAGGGCCTGTACGGCGTCGTCCCCGACCTTTCCACGTTCGGCAAGGCGCTGGGCAACGGATTCGCCGTCTCCGCGCTGGCCGGACGCCGCGATCTGATGGAGCGGGGCGGGCTGCGACACTCCGGCGACCGGGTGTTCCTGCTGTCCACCACCCACGGTGCGGAAACGCACTCCCTGGCCGCCGCGATGGCCGTGCTCACCACCTACGTCGAAGAGGGCGTCACCGCACGGCTGCACGCCCTCGGCGAGCGGTTGGCCGCCGGTGTCCGCGACGCCGCGGCCAGCACGGGCGTCGGCGACCACCTCGTCGTCCGGGGCCGGGCCAGCAACCTGGTCTTCGCCACCCTCGACGAGAACGGGCAGCCGTCGCAGCAGTACCGCACCCTGTTCCTGCGCCGGCTCCTCGCGGGCGGGGTGCTGGCCCCGTCGTTCGTGGTGAGCAGCGCGCTCGACGACGCCGACATCGATCACACCGTCGAGGTGGTGGCCCAGGCGTGCGCGGTGTACCGGAAGGCACTGGACGCCGCCGACCCCACCCCCTGGCTGGCCGGACGACCGGTCAAGCCCGTATTCCGCCGCTTGGCGTGACATGACGTGACGTGACGTCAGCGACGCTCCGGCCGACCGGCCTCGGCCGTCCGGTCGACCAGCGAGTCAGCCGTGCGGTCGACCAGCCACGCGGTCGCCGGTATCACCGCCAGCGCGGTGCACCAGCCGCCGAGGGTGTCGGTCGGGTAGTGCGCGCCCAGGACGACCTCCGCCCAGCCCATGGCGGCACCGGCAACCAGCGCCGAGGCGAGCACGAATGACATGCCGGCCGTCCCGCCGAGGCCGAGCCGGCCGGTCACGAGCAGCGCCACCACGAGGGCGAACGCGGTGAGAGCGCACATCCCGCCCATGCTTGCGGCCCATGTCGATCAGGGCGCGCTTGGTTGCCGAGATAGCGGCGTCGGCCGCCTTCTTGGCCATGGTGGTCTTCGCGAGGAACTTCGGGCGGAACTCTTCCACCGCGATCCTGTCATGGCCGCAGACCACGGACTTGGCCCACTTGCGGCCGGTGTCCTGACGCTGCCCGGCGACCTTGGCGTACGCCTTCGCGCGCAGCTTCTTCGCCTCGCGGTAGCCCTTCGAGGCGGCCTGCCCCGTGGCCGGTCGGCGTCGGGCCATCATCCGGTCATAGCGCGAGAGCTTCGCCTGGGCCTTCTTCCCGTGCTGGGCGTGGGGAAGGTCGTAATCGTCGCTCGTGGTGGTCGCACTCTCCTTGACGCCCCAGTCGATCCCGATCATGCGACCGGTCTCCGGCAGCTGCTCAGTGGTGGTGGCGGTCACGAAGGACGCGTACCAATGGCCGATGCCGTCGCGGTACACGCGCACCGAGGACGGCGCCTTGGGCAGCCGGCGCGACCACACCACCGTCAGCACGATCCCGCCCGCCAGGTGCAGGCGCCCGTCCTTGAGACAAAACCCACGCCGGGTGTAGTTCAACGACGGATCGGCCTCCCGCTTCTTCTTCCAGCGGGGCATCCCCGCACGCTGCCGCATCGGCAGCCGGGCCTTGATGTCCCCCAGCCCTTTCGCCCGCGATGTCGCGAAGTCGCGTATGACCTGCTGCTGCGGCACGCTCGCGCCCTGCGCGAGCCACGGCGTCACCCGACGCGCCTCGGTCAGCATCTTGTCGAGCTGCGCTGGACCACACGTCAGCTTGTCCTTCGGAACGCACCTTGTTGTGCAGGTACACGGCCTTGTTGTGTCCTGAACGCGAAAGGAAGAAGCATGTAGGAACTCTTCTTGCAGCGATGCTGTACGGACACGGCAGCTGTAAGTCTTGATCGTTGAGCTGTTCATGCAGGTCAGCGGGGCGGGTGCGGGGATGGGAACGGCCACCTCGATCATGGTCGATTGTGGAGTCGACGTATGACGTGGTGGCCGTGGAGGCCACGGTAGCCCGGCAGGAGTGGACGACGGCGTTCGGGGAGCTGATGGGGCAGCTCGCGGACTGCTTCCCGCGACGGGACTCGCGGCTGCTGGCGCGGGAGATGACGCAGGCGATGCTGATGGAGCTGGAGCGGCGCAACTGCTGGACGCTGTCTGAGGCGCTTGGTCACGACGGCCCGCACCGGCTGCAGCACTTCCTCTCCCGTGGCGCCTGGGACCATGATGCGGCCCGGGACAGGCTGGCCGCCTGGGCTTGTGGTCAACTCGCTGACGAGCAAGCAGTGTTGGTCCTGGACGAGACGGGGGACGCGAAGTCCTCGACCGACTGCGTTGGCGCGGCCCACCAGTACTCCGGCGCGCTGGGCGGGGTGGGCCTGTGCCAGGTCGCTGTCCACCTGACCTATGCCTCGCCCCGCGGACACGCGCTGGTCGACCGGGAGCTGTACCTGCCGGCGGGCTGGGCCGAGGACGAGGAGCGCCGGCTGCTGCGGCACGTGCCGGACGAGGTGTGCTTCGCCACCAAGCCCCAGCTGGCGATCACCATGCTGCACCGCGCCCGCGCCCTGGGCATCCGCGCGCGCTGGATCACCGGCGACGAAGTCTACGGCGGCCTCGAGCTGCGCCGCGCTGCCCGCGCTCTGGGCTTCGACTACGCCATGGCGGTCAAGACCGACCACCGCGCCACCACCGCCACCGGCCGCCATCCGGCGGCCGAGCTGGCCCGAAAGGTGCCCGGACGGGCGTGGATGCGGATGCGGACCGGGCACGGCCGCAAGGCAGACCGCCACTACGACTGGGCCCTGATCGACGTGCTCGCCGACGACGCCCTCGAGGGCTACGCGTCCGCCTCAGGGCACTCATTCCTCGTCGTGCGTCGCCACCGCTACACCCGCGAACTCTCCTTCTACCGCTGCCAGTCGGCCACCCCCGTCAGCCTCGCGCACCTTGTGGACATCATCTGCACCAGGTGGAGGATCGAGGAAAACTTCCAAGGGGCGAAGGACCACGCGGGGCTCGACCAGGGGCAGGTGACCTGCTGGAACTCGTGGATGCGCTGGAGCCTGATCAGCCTGCTGGCCGCGGCGGTCCTGGCCGTCACCCGCGCGCGTACACACACCGCCGACACCACCGGCGCCGAGCTCGTTCCCGCCAGCCCCCGCGAACTCCTCGCCGTCCTGCGGGCAACCGTCATCCCCACGCCCCGCCGCGACCTGACCCACGTGCTGCACTGGTCCGCCTGGCGACGCCGGCATCAGCACCGAGCCACCGCCTGCCACCGACAGTGGAACAACGTGGCCGCCACCGCGACCTGCTGACCTCACTATGAAGATCAAGACTTACAGCTGCCGTGTCAGACCGCTCAAGTTCGAAGACCCGGCATGGTCCTCCCGGGGGATTGCCGGTGCCGGAGCGCGGCCGACAGGCGATCAGTAGGCCCCGGTGCCCGCCACAACGGCCCGAACCGTTTGGACGAGTACCCCGAGATCTCCGATGGGCGACCAGTTGTCCACATACCTGAGGTCCAGAGCGATCGTCTCGTTCCACGACAGGTCCGAGCGGCCGCTGACCTGCCACAGGCCGGTGAGGCCGGGCTTCACGGCCAGTCGCCGGAGCTCCACCTCGTCGTAGCCGGCGACCTCGTCGGGCAAGGGCGGTCGCGGGCCGACCAGGGACATGTGACCCCGCACCACGTTGAAAAGCTGGGGCAGTTCGTCTAGGGAGTAGCGGCGCAGTACCCGGCCGACGCGGGTGATCCGCGGATCGCGGCGCACCTTGAACGTCGGGCCGTCCTGTTCGTTGGTGGCGGCCAGCTGGTGTCTCAGCCGCTCTGCGTCGGCGACCATGGAGCGGAACTTGGTCATGGTGAAAGGCTGTCCGCCGCGACCGATGCGCGTCTGCCGGTACACGATCGGGCCCGGGGAGTCCAACCGTACGGCGAGGGCCACCGCCGTGAACACCGGGGCCAGTAGCACAATCAGGAGCACTGCGCCCAGCCGGTCAGTCACCGCCTTGAGCAGCGCCGCGAGCCCCCGTCTCAGGGGTGGCGCCACGTTCAGCATCGTCAGACCGGCCACGGAGAAGACGCTCACCCGGCGCCCGGACACCTCTGTGAGTCCCGGTACGACCACGAGCGGGCACTCCTCGTTGTGCAGTGCCCAGGACAGCTGCCGCAGCCGCGTTCCGGCCATGTACGGTCCCGGCGCGACCAGGACCACGTCGACGCCGAGCCGCCGCGCAGCCTCCAGCACCGGGGCGGAGTCGGCCGACATGCGCGGCGGTGCCTGTCTGCCGAGGCGGGCGGCGACCGGGGTCAGCGTCTGGGGGTCGCGGTCGCCGATCGGGCATACCCCGACGATGACGAACTCGTGGTCGGTCCGCTTGGCGAGGTGGCTCACCAGGCTGTCGACGGCGTTCGGTTCCCCGATCGCCAAGGCCCTGCGGACGGCCCGGCCGGCGCGGCGCCGGGTGACCAGATGGCGGCGGATCAGCGTGTGCACGAGGGCGCTGGTGGGGGCGCAGGGCACCAAGGCGGTGAGCGCGACGAGGAAGGGGGATTCCTCGCCCGTCGCCGCCCGCACGACCGCGAGTAGTCCGATCAGCACCAGCCAGTCCTGCAGTGCGGGGCCGACGTTGTCGCGCTCACCGAGACGGCGTTCGGCGTAGCGGTTCCGTGCGCCGCGTACGAGCAGCCACGCCGCGGTCGCCACCATCGCGTACGCCGTGGCATTGCTCCCGTCGGCCAGTGCGAACGCCAGGTACATCGGCACGGCGGCGCCAGCCGCGTCGCCGAGGACGGCGGCCCACGCGTACCAGATGGGTTTGCCGGTGCGGCGTCCGGCTGGTGGCTGCTTCCGGATGGTCTGTCTCTGTGTCGGTACTGCCATTGGTGCCTGGGGCATTTCATCCTTCCGGAAGGTCAGTTCGTGGTCTCGGGCCCAGAGATCTGTCTTGGGGAGTGAGGGAGTGAGAGGTGTGAGGGAGTGAGGGAGTGAGGGAGTGACTGGCATTCCCAGGCCCTGGATCCGGGCGGGGTTGGCTGATATGCCGCCGCACGGTCATGGTGGGTCGGAGTCCGCGTAGCCCGTCCTCGCCTCGTGGCTCGAGGGCGTGGGGGCTCATGGCATGGCTGTCATCGGTTCGCTTCTCCTCGACCCGAGGACCTCGGCCGACCCCAGGGCACCGCGAAGACTCGAACACTGATGGAAACCCGGACATTGTCCAATGAAACTGGACAATTCGTCCAGCGGGATTGGACGGTAGGGTGTGTTGTCAATCGCGCGCAAGGCGACTCACCCACGCCAGTCACGGCCTGCAGGGCGATGTGACCGGCGAAGTGGCAGATGGAACGCGCGCGGCCGGAATTTCGGCACAGGAAATCCACAGCAAAAACTCGCTCGAACGGTCCAACCGTGCGCCCACCACACCCGGGATTCGTCTCGCACGACATCTCGCAATTACGGACGGGACTGTGCTTGCGTGGCGATTGCGTCGGATGCATTCACCGGCGGGAAGAGTCGTGGGCGCCCACGCCCGACGTGAAATACATGATGCAAATCCAACTAATGCTCGGGCGAGAGTGCTTCTTATTACCTGGAAGGCGGTAAGGATGGGCGCCACCTCGGCAGACTCGACTGAGACCGAGACTCTGAAAGCCGGAACGCCGAGCCCGCTGGACAACCATTGCCCAGCGTGCCTGGAGAAAGGTCACGCTCTGCATCTGGTCGTGGACGGTCGCTATCGCCCCATCCGTTGCAAGCGCTGCCTCACCGGGTATTTCCGCCCGGACCCCAGACTGAGCCCGGATCCACCGGCTTGATGCCTGTGGACGGTTTCTCGGGGAACGAAGAAGTGCCTTGTGACCTGCGATGATGGGATTTCTCTAGGACCACATCAGGCACGATCAGCAAGGCACTTCCGAGATGCAATCTTCCCATGCCGCAGCGGCGGTCTCATCCGCGTTCGACGACCCGAACCTGATCGCATACGGCGGCCTGGAGCCGGTGGTGCGGTTGGCCGAGCGGTGCGGTCTGCCCGCACTGGTCGGGGAGTACATCCGTCTGCCGGCCTCGAAGGACGGCACCGGTGCCTTCCCCGCGGCGAAGGTGATGTCGCTGGTGGGTGGCATGGTCGCGGGCGCCGACAGCATCGACGACATGCACCGGCTGCGGCACGGCGCGATGGGCCGCCTGTTCTCCGGTGCGCGGGCCCCGTCCACGCTGGGGTCGTTCCTGCGCTCCTTCACCCACGGGCATGTGAAGCAACTGCACGCTGTGGCCCGCCGGTTCCTTCCCGAACTGGCCCATCACGCCCCGCTGCTGCCCGGCGCGGACCAGGTCGCCTACGTGGACATCGATGACACCATCCGCCGCACCTACGGCTACGCCAAGCAGGGCGCCGGTTACGGATACAGCAAGGTCAAGGGCCTGAACGCGCTGCTCGGCATCGTCTCCACACCCCTGGCCGCCCCGGTCATCGCCGCCACCAGGCTACGCAAGGGACCCTCGAACTCCGCGCGCGGAGCGGCGGCGTTCGTCGCCGAGACCATCCGCACCGCCTCGCGCCTGCGGCGCCAGCGGCCTGCTGGTGATGCGCGCGGACTCGGCGTTCTACGGCGCCGATGTCGTCAACTCCTGCCGGGCGCTGGGCGCGCGGTTCTCCATCACCGTGCGGATGAACGCTTCCGTCAAGACCGCCATCGCCCGCATCGATGAGGACGCCTGGACGCCGATCAAGTACCCCAAGGCGGTCTGGGACGAGGAGGGCCAGTGCTGGATCTCCGACGCCGAGATAGCCAAAACCACCTACACCGCCTTCACTTCCAAGCCGAAGAAGCAGCAGGTCACCGCCCGTCTGATCGTGCGCCGCGTCAAACGCCTGAGCGCGCAAGCCGTCCCCGCCGGACAGGGCACGCTGTTTGACACCTGGCGCTACCACGCCGCGTTCACCGACTCCCCGCTCTCCTTGAACGATGCCGAGCGTGACCATCGACGGCACGCCGTCGTCGAGCAGGTGATCGCGGATGTCAAGAACAGCGCCTTCGCCCACGCGCCCTCCGGGCATTTCCAGGCCAATGCCGCCTGGCTCGCCCTGGCAGCCCTGGCACACAACCTGACCCGCGCCGCCGGCGCACTGGCCGGCACGTTCCATGCCAGAGCGACCACCGCCACCATCCGGGACCACCTGATCAACGTGCCCGCCCGCCTGGCCCGCTCGGCCCGCCGCCTCACCCTGCACCTGCCCGCACGCTGGCCCTGGAGCACCAACTTCACCCAGCTCTTCAACATCGTGCACGCGCCACCAGCCCCCTGACACTCCCTGACCGACCTGCCCGAAAGAGCCCGAGACCTGCGGAAAAGTGGAAGAGCTGGGTAGACCAGCGGCCACCTCACGCCCGAATCCGCAACTCAACCCCGACACGGCCTGCACGACCCCGAAACGATCACACCGAAATCAAGCCGGTGGATCTGGGCTGAGTTGTGGCGCCAGCACCACCGCCGTCAGTGAAACCTGGGTCTTATGAGTTTGACATATATGCAGATGACGAAGTCCGTCAGGGGTGCCAGCGGCGTTACGCCGCCACCATCGGTCACGCCGCAACGCTGGGCCGCATCCAATCCGTACTGGACATCGGTTGCAGCATCGGGAACTTCGTCGCCCACGCAGGGGAACTCGGTCTCTCCACCTGCGGGGTGGACGTGGAGCACGGCGCGGTTGCGGCGGCCCGGTCTCGTGGCTTGAAGTCGCTGACCGCGATCGACCTGCTCGCCTGGACGAGGATCCTGCTGCTGGACGGTGAACTGGCCAGCGCCGAGCCTAGGAAACTGCGCTACCGGATCCTGCATGACGCAGCTCGCCTCACCCGCGGCGGCCGCCGTCTACGACTGCGCATCTCCGCGACCTGGCCCTGGAGACACGAACTGACCACGGCCTTCCACCGGCTCGCCGCCCTGCCCCGCCCAGCCGGCTGTCGGCTACCCGTCCTATCCTGCCCACGACCTCAAGGACCACGGAGAACCCGACCATCGTGCCGGGACTTCGCCATGCCCAAGAGACAGAAGGCGCCTCGAACATCCAGCAGTTGGTGATCAGTGTCACGCTTCGCTACCACCGAATGTGAGGCAGGGCCGTTGATTAGCGCCTCTGTGTGTCAAGCAATTGCTGCGAGTTGAACTCGCTGATCTCGTTTCATGATCCGGTAGACCACGTTGGAGAGGTGTCGTTTGAGGGCTCGGCGCGCCTCGGCGGGTGTCCTTCCTTCGGCGATCTTGGGGAGGTAGTACTCCCGGCCGCGCCCATCGTTACGGATCTGGCAGACAGCGATGATGTGAAGCGCGCTGTTCAAGGCTCTGTTACCCCTGGTGTTGAGCCGATGGCGTACCCGTTTGCCGCTGGAGGTGTCCAAGGGCGTGCTGCAGACGTAGCTGGCGAAGTGGTGCTCTGTCGGGAAGCGGCTGATATCGCCGACGTGGCCCAGGAGCTTCGCAGCCAGTACCGTGCCCAGTCCGGGCAGCGACGTCAGGCTGGTTCGTGCGGCAGCGAGAGCATCGCGCATCTGGGCCTCGTTGTCCTTGACCTGCCGGTCAAGCCTGCGCAGGTCGGCCAGCAGATCACGAGCGATGTCCCGGCGGCAGTGGTCCGTCGCAGTGGCCGGCCGGATGTCCTTCATCAAAGTCGCGGCCTTCTCTGCCGACAGCCGTGTGGGGGCGCCACCGGGCAACAGGTCGCGGAGGACCGCGTGGAGACGGTTGACGATACGGGTCCGCTCGCCGGTCAGGTCGTCGTGCCGCTCGGTCAGCAGCCGCAGGATCGTGGACTAGTCCTCCGCGGTGACCTTGCGCAGATCAGTGCGGAAGAGCGCGACCTGGGCCACGTAGAGAGCGTCCGCGGGGTCGGTCTTCCGGTCCCCGCCGGTGGCCAGAAGACGGGCCCTGGCACTCCCGAACCGACCGATCGAGGCGGGGAGTAGTTCGGCATAGGACTTGGTGCCCGAACAGCAAGACCACGATCTGCAACTGAAGGTGTGCCACGAACGCTGAGAGTGAGGTTGATGTAGGTAGAGACCCTGCTTGATGCGGTGCTGTGCGGAAGATGAAGGTTTGTGGCCCTTCGGCGTCGCCCTGCGGTGGGAGGCGTCAAACCGCCCCGAGCTGCGTTGGTTGATTGAGCCTTTCCCGGTAACCGACGGTCGCTGAGGGTGATCGCCTCCGGGAGTTTCGTGGTGCACTCCCAACTCCGGGCAGGCGTAAGGCCCCTGGTAGGAACGATCTTGCGACAGAAAGATCCGACCGAGGGGCCTCACGTGCCGACCAGTGTCACATACACCGCCGTGCTCGATGTCCGGCGCTCCACCGCCGAGCACCTGGCCCGGCTCCTGCGAAGCCATCGAACCGAGGTCGGCACCCGCCGCGGGCGCCGCGCCCTGGGCTGCTTCAAGCAGGCCGTGCTGATCCTGAGCTGGTTCATCGACGGCACCCGTCTGTCCCAACTCGCCCGCGACAACGCCCTGTCCACGTCCACCGCCTACCGATACCTGCACGAAGGACTGACGGTCCTGGCGGCCGGGGCACCGGACCTGGCCACCGCGCTGGAACGGGCGAAGGCGGCCGGCCTGACCCATCTCAATCTGGACGGCACGGTCATCCGCACCGACCGCGTCGCCGCCCCGGGGCCCAACGGGGCAGACCTCTGGTGGTCGGGCAAGCACAAGCATCACGGCGGCAACGTGCAGGTCATCTCTGCCCCGAACGGCTGGCCGATCTGGGTCTCGCCGGTGCGGCCCGGCCGCGAGCACGACACTACCTGCGCCCGCCACCACGGGCTCGTCGATGCTCTGAACCGGCTCGCCGACCAACTGGGCACACTGACCCTGGTCGACCTCGGCTACGAGAACGCCGGAGACGGCTTCCGTCACCCGGTCAAGAAGCCCGCGGGCGGTGAACTCACCGAAGCCCAGCAGACCTTCAACAGGGTCATCCGAGGCATCCACGGGATGTGCGAACGCGCGAATGCCCTGCTTAAGACCCGGCAGCTGTAGTTCTTGATCGTTGACGCGTTCGTGCTGGTCAGCCGTTTCGGGTGGGGTGGTTGCGGAGACGGGAACGGCCACCGCGACGATGATCGTTTGTGACGACGAGCCATGACGCGGTGGCCGGGGAGGCCACGATAGCCGGGGAGACGTGGCGGGACTGCTTCGGGGCGGTGATGGCGGCGGTGGCCGACTGCTTCCCCCGCCGGGAGTCCCGGCTACTGGCCCGGGAGATGGCCCAGGCCATGCTGATGGGTCTGGAAAGCCGTAACTGCTGGACGCTCGCGGAGGCGATGGGCCATGGCAGCCCGTCGCGTCTGCAGCACTTCCTGTCGCGGGGCGTGTGGGACCACAACGGGGTGCGTGACCGGATGGCCGCCTGGACGGCTGGCGAACTCGCGGACAGTGACGCGGTGCTGATCGTGGACGAGACCGGGGATGAGAAGTCCTCCACCGACGCGGTCGGCGCCGCCCACCAGTACTCCGGAGCGCTGGGCGGGGTCGGGCTGTGCCAGGTCGCCGTCCACCTCACCTACGCCTCCCCGCGCGGCCACGCGCTGATCGACCGCGCCCTGTACCTGGGCACCGACTGGGCCAGGGACGAGGAACGCCGCCTGCTCACCCACGTGCCCGACGCGATCGAGTTCTCCACCAAGCCCCAGCTCGCCGCCGGGATGCTCCGCCGGGCCCGCACCCTGGGTGTCGAAGCCCGATGGCTGGCCGGCGACGAGGTCTACGGCGGTCGCGACCTGCGCCGATGCGCCCGCGAGCTCGCCTTCGACTACGCGGTTGCCGTGCGGGCCGACCACACCGTGGCCACCCCCGCCGGCGGCTTCACCGCCAACGCCCTGGCCAGGCAGCTGCCCCGGCAGGCGTGGATGCGCATGCGTACCGGGCACGGCCTCAAGGGCGACCGTCACTACGACTGGGCGTGGATCGGTGTTCTGGCCGACGACGCCCCGGAGCCCGGCAACCGCGTCGAAGACGGACACTCCGTTCTCGTCGTACGCCGCCACCGCTTCACCGGGGAACTCTCCTTCTACCGCTGCCACTCAGCCATCCCCGTCACACTCGCCGACCTGGTCCACGTGATCTGCACCAGGTGGCGGGTCGAGGAAGACTTCCAGCTCGCCAAGGGCGCGACCGGACTCGACCAGGGCCAGGTGACCTGCTGGAACTCCTGGATGCGCTGGAGTCTACTCAGCCTGCTGGCCGCTGCCGTCCTGACTGTCACCCTCGCCCGCACCACCCCCACCACAGGCAGCAGCGACCTCATCCCCGTCAGCGCACGCGAGCTGCTGACCCTGCTCCGCATCACCGCCTTGCCCCTGCCGAACCGCGACACGGACCACGCCCTGCACTGGTCGGCCTGGCGCCGCCGCCATCAAGCCGTCGCCCAGGCATGTCACCAGCGCTGGAACAACATCACCGCAGCTGCAGCGACCTGACTCCCCCACACCGATCATCAAGAACTACAGCTGCCGGGTCAGTGGGTGTGTCAATTTAACGGCTGATCTTGGTTGTTGAGCGGTCAGTTGTTGCTCGGGGTCAGGCGGCCCTCGAAGGCGATCTGGAAGGCGTTGAGTGGGGCCTTCCAGCGCATGGTCCACCGCTTGCGGCCCTTCCCGGTCGGGTCCAGGCTCATCAGCGCCATGTAGATGCACTTGAGGGCGGCGGCCTCGTTGGGGAAGTGTCCGCGGGCGCGAACGGCCTTGCGTATGCGGGCGTTGACGCTCTCGATCGCGTTCGTGCTGCAGATGACCTTGCGTATCTCGACGTCGAAGGAGAGGAAGGGCACGAACTCGGCCCAGGCGTCCGACCACAGCTTCACGATCGCTGGATACTTCTGGCCCCAGGACTCCTGGAACTCCAGGAACCGCTCCGTCGCCGCGTCCTCGCTGGGAGCGGTGTAGACGGGCTTGAGGGCCTTGGCAACCTTGTCCCAGTCCTGGCGGGCGGCGTAACGGAACGAATTCCGCAGCAGGTGAACCACACACGTTTGGACAATCGTGCGAGGCCAGACGGTCTCCACGGCCTCGGGGAGGCCCTTGAGTCCGTCGCAGACCAGCATCAGCACGTCGTCCAGGCCGCGGTTCTTCAACTCGGTGAACACGTGCAGCCAGTACTTCGCGCCCTCGCCGCCGTCACCGGCCCAGATGCCGAGGATGTCGCGGGTGCCGTCCACGGTCACGGCCATCACGACGTAGATGGGGCGGTTCGCGACCTGACCGTCGCGGATTTTGACATTGATAGCGTCCACGAACAGGACCGGATAGACGCGGTCGAGCGGCCGGTTCTGCCATTCGGCCATGCCGTCCATCACCTTGTCAGTGATGGTGGAGATGGTCTGCTTGGACACCTCGGCGCCGTACACCTCGGCGAGATGAGCCGATATCTCCCCGTGGGTGAGACCCTTCGCGGACAGGGACAGCACCATCTCGTCGACACCGGTCAGGCGGCGCTGCCGCTTCTTGACGATCTGCGGCTCGAAGCTGCCGGCGGTGTCGCGGGGCACCTTCACCTCCACCGGACCGATGTCGGTCAGTACGGTCTTCGCCCGGGTGCCGTTGCGGCTGTTGCCGTTGTTCTTCCCGGCCGGATCGTGCTTCTCGTAGCCGAGGTGATCGGTGATCTCGCCTTCCAGGGCGGACTCCAGCACCCGCTTGGTCAGCATCTGCAACAGCCCGCCCTCGCCAGTCAGTTGCAGTCCCTCACTACGTGCCCGGTCAACGAGCATCGCGACGAGCTGTTCGTCCGACGCGGCCGATGGCGTCGCATTGCCTGCCGACTCCTCCACGGACCCTTGCTCCATCGTCATCTCGCTCACGTGGCGTCTCTCCCTTGATCAGCAGATCCGCCGTTGATTAGACACTCCCGGGTCAGTCCCTTGAGCTGTAGATCATGGTCGGGGTCGTAGTTCGTCGATCTCGTAGGGCGGGTAACTGGCGTGTATGCAGGTCGAGTTGCTGGACGTTGTGGGCGCGGTGTCGGACCGGGAGTGGGCGGAGGAGTGGGCCGGGCAGTTGGACGACCTGCTGTTGGAGGTCGGCCGGTTCTTCCCCCGGGTGGACGTGCGGCGTCGGGTTGCGGCGTGTGTGCGGGGCTTGTTGGGGCCGGTCTCGCGGAAGAACGGCTGGCAGTTGGCGGAGTACGCCGGCGACGGTGCGCCGTGGAACCAGCAGCATCTGCTGGACCGTGCGCGTTGGGACGTGGAGGGGATGCGGGACTTCACGCGGCGTCACGTGGTCGCGGCGCTGGCGGACGACGGGGAGGGCGCGGGGCCGGGCGGGGCGGGAGTGCTGGTGGTGGACGAGACCGGGTTCGCCAAGCGCGGCACGGCCTCGGCCGGGGTGGCCAGGCAGTATTCCGGGGCGCTGGGGGGTGTCTTCCCCTGCCAGGTCGGGGTGATGGCCGCGTGGGCGACCGGAGCCGGGCAGGCGTTGATCGACCGGGAGTTGTACCTGCCGAAGGAGTGGACAGGCGACCCGGCGCGCTGCCGGGCCGCGCACGTGCCCGAGGACCGCGCTTTCATGACCAAGCCGCGGCTGGCCGAGGCGATGATCGAGCGGGCGCTGCCCGACCTGCCCCAGGGCGAAGGAGCAGTGTGGGTAGCGGCGGACGAGGTCTACGGGCGAGAAAAGGCCTTCCGCTCCTTCCTCGAGGAACATCACTTGCCCTACGTGGTAGCGGTCCAGGCGAACACGCCGGTACTGGCACGCCCGGGATGGAGGCATGCGGGACGGCTGGTGGAGCGCGTCGCCCAGGAGGAGGACTGGGTTCAGCTACCAGCCGGGCCCTCCCAGCTGGACACCCGCGTCTGGCAGTGGTGGGCACGCCGGATCATCGACCCGGGCGAGCCGGTCGGCGACGAGGCCTGGGCACGATGGATCATCGCGCGCCGCCGCCCCGAGGAACCAGCCAAGCGCGACTACTACCTGGGCTGGGGACCACCCGGGACAGCGATGGAAGACCTGGTGCTGGTCCCGGGAGCACGCTGGCGGGTGGAAGAAGCGATCAAGCTGGCGAAATCCGCCTGCGGACTGGCCGACTACGAGGTCCGCTCCTACCACGGCTGGTACCGGCACATCACCCTCGCCCAGCTCGCCGCCGCCTTCCTGGCCGGCTGCGACGCCCAAGCCGCCCGGGAACAGGGCCCACTGGCCTCCACCCGCTTCGGCCAAGACCAGCCCACACTGACCGGCGACCAGAGAGGGGGACCACGATGACCCCACCGGCACCCCGGCCCCCGTCCGCTTCACGGCCTTCGAGATCCAACGCCTGATCATCCTGCTCGCCCCGCAACCCGACCGGGCCGAGCGTATCCGGCACGGCCTGGCCTGGTCCGCCTACCGCCGCCTGCACCAGACCATCGCCCGCGCCTGCCACCGCCGCACCCGCGCACGACGACACATGGACCGGTCCGCATCTCACGCGACGTCAGAAGTACCACAAGGACCATGATCTACAACTGAAGGGTAAGACCACTTTCAAGGCCCTGCGGCGGGTCAGCCTCGATCCCAGCCGCATCACCCAGATCGCCGCCGCGGCCCTCGTCCTGCTCCAGCTCGAATACGACCGCACCATCTGAACGATCACACACAGACATGAGGGCTTACCGGGAAACGCTCATTGTGTCCTGAACGCGAAAGGGAGTTGATGTAGGACAGCTTCTGGAAGCGATGCTGTGCGAGAGATGAAGGTATGGCCCTTCGGAATCGCCCTGCGGAGGGAGATTTCAAACCGCGTGTGTCACGAACGCAGAGGGGAGTTCAGGTAGGAGAGCTTCGCGATGCGGTGCTGTGCGAGAGATGAGGGACTTGGCCCCTCGGTTCCGTCCTGCGGGGGATGGTGCCAAACCGCCACATGCTGCGTTGGTTGACGACCGTCGTGGTGAGCGATGTGGAAAAGGCGGCGGTAGAGCCGTCAGGTGGGGATCAGGAAGACGAACGCAAGTGAATCGCTGCTGAAGTGTCGTTAGAAAACAGGTGACATCAGAACCGGAGATTTGTGGTTGCTCCGGGATAAGTCTGGCGGGAGTCCCGTCTACTGGCCAGGCGGTGTCCGGCACGGAGGCGACGTGAGCCTGATCTGCGGCTCTCGCATGGAACGTGAGAAGGCATGCCCTGATAGTGCCGCTTGAGTCATGCGGGTGGCGAGAGGGAGCGGCCCAAGCGGAAGAACCGTGAGGGTTTGAGTACCGACGCGGGGTGTGCTGGCGGACCGGCTCGTAGTAGTGAGGAACCCTTTGTAATGAAGGGGGAGCGAAGGGGCCGGGTCATCCGTGACTGATTGTTCGTTCGGTCAACCGGAAGTTCTCCGGGAGGAGCTGGGTGGACCAGTTGAAATCATCGGACAAGCCGTTTGAGATCTCGAAGTGGGAGGTTCAGGAGGCGTACGAGAAGGTCAAGGCGAACAAGGGTGCGGCAGGGGTGGACGGGCGCTCCATCGAGGACTTCGAGAAGGATCTGAAGGGTAATCTCTATCGAATCTGGAATCGTCTGTCTTCGGGGAGTTACTTTCCGCCTCCGGTGAAGGGTGTGGAGATCCCGAAGTCGCATGGTGGTGGGGTTCGTTTGCTCGGTGTGCCCACCGTGGCTGACCGAATCGCTCAAACGGTAGTAGCCCGGCGTCTTGAAGAGAAGGTCGAACCGATCTTCCATCAGGACTCCTACGGCTACCGTCCTGGGCGGTCCGCGTTGGATGCGGTCGCGGCGTGCCGGAAACGCTGTTGGAAGTATGACTGGGTGATCGATCTGGACATCCAGAAATTCTTTGACAGCGTGCCCTGGGACCTTGTCGTCAAAGCGGTTCGGGCCCACACGGATCTCCCCTGGGTAGTTCTGTATGTGCGGCGGTGGCTTGAGGCGCCGTTGCAACTGCCTGACGGGACCTTGCAGCAGCGCGATCGCGGAACCCCGCAGGGTTCTGCGATTTCGCCTGTTTTGGCTAACCTGTTCATGCATTATGCGTTCGACATGTGGATGGCCCGGGAGTATCCGGGCGTACCGTTCGAACGGTACGCAGACGACGGTGTTGTGCACTGTGTCAGCGAGGGTCAGGCCCGGAAACTACGGGAGGCAATCGCGAACAGGATGAGGGAAGTTGGGTTGCGGCTGCATCCCGACAAGACCAAGATCGTGTACTGCCGGGATGGTAATAAGCGCCGACGTCCGTACGGGCAGACGGAGTTCACCTTCCTGGGGTTCACTTTCCGGGCTCGCAAGGCCATCGACAGGAATGGGGAGAGGTTCACCTCGTTCCTGCCGGCGATCAGCAAGGAATCCTCGAAGAAGATCAGTGGTGAAGTGCGGCAATGGCGGCTTCACCGACAGATCGGCCGGACCTTCGCCGAGCTCGCACGGGCGATCAATCCGATCGTTCGGGGCTGGATGCAGTACTTCGGTGCGTTCTACCGGACGGCGCTGCTTCCCCTCCTGGAGCGCATCAACGCCTACTTGATGCGCTGGATCCGCAAGAAGTTCAAGCGGCTGCGGACCTTCAAGAAGGCCCATGCGTGCTGGCGGCGTATCACCCGTCAGTACCCCAGGCTCTTCGCCCATTGGGCATGGGTTCCCACGTTCTGGTGATCAGGATGACAAGAGCCCGGTGACGGGAGACTGTCACGCCGGGATCTGTGAGGGCCGGGGGGTGAAATTCCCCCCGGCTACTCGACCTCATGCCGCGTTAGCCGAAGACTGTCGTGGTGAGCGATGAGGAAAAGGCGCTCAAGAGGCGTCAGGTGGGGATCGGGAAGACGAGCGCAAGCGAATCGTTGCTGAAGTGTCGTTAAGCAGACAGATGGCATCAAAACCGGGGTCTTTAGCCAACTCCGGGAAGAGCCTGGCGGGAATCCGCTTACTGGCCAGGTGGTGTCCGGCATGTAGACGACGTGAGCCCGGTCTGCCGCTCTCGCATGGAACAGGAGAAGGCGCGCCTCGATACTGCCCTGTCCTCGGGCGGGTGAGAGGGAGTGTCCCAAGTGGCGGACACCACAAGGGATCGAGTACCGACGCGGGGCGCGCTGGCGGACCGGTTCGTAGTAGTGAAGAAGCTCTTGTAATGAGAGTGGAGCGAAGGGACCGGGCCATTCGTGACGTTGTTTATCTAGACAACCGGGCTTCCCGGGAGGACCTATATGGACGCGTTGAATTCATCAGGCAAGCCGTTTGACATTTCGAAACGGGAAGTCTGGGGGGCGTACGAAGTGGTGAAAGCGAACAGAGGCGCGCCCGGCGTGGACAGTCGCTCCATTGGGGACTTCGAGAAGGATCTGAAGGGCAACCTTTATAAGATCTGGAACAGGATGTCGTCAGGGACGTACTTCCCGCCGCCGGTGCGTGCGGTGGAGATTCCCAAGTCGTCTCCCGAAGGCGGCGTCAGGATCTTGGGCAACGTCGCTTGATTTAGGCAGCTGATGCCATCTGTCGAGGCGGAGGCGACGTCTCGTCATATGTGGTGATCTGCGGGATGGCTGGGCTGTTCGGTGGTGCGGGGCGTTGGTCTTGGGGGAAGAGCTGGAGCTCGATGGTGTGGGTGACGTGGGTGGTGGCCGGTTCGTCGGGTCGCAGGCTGCGGTAGCCGGTGCCGCTGCGCTTGGTGGCGCGGGGTGCGGCGCGTCCGGGGCGGGGCTTGACGGCCTCGCGGATCAGGTCGTCCTGGACGTCACGGACCTTGGCGGTCAGCTGGCGAGGGGGAAAAGTCCGCGCCGACGGAGCGTCGGGCGGCGGCGAGGGTCTGCTTGAAGCTGATGTGCGAGACGGGGAGGTGGGCGCGGTGGGCGGAATCGGCGGCCAGCTGGTGGAGGGCCTGGTAGACGCACAGCATGGCCCACAGTTCCTGCTCGACCATGGCGGGGCTGTTCGAGCGGAGGGTGGCGGTTCGCCCGCCGCGCTGCTCGATTTTGATGTGTTTGAAGATCGTTTCGCTGGTCCAGCGCGCCGTGTACAGCTCCGCCAGCTCGCGGGCGGGCGCCGAGGCCGGGTCGAGCAGCGTGGTGATCAGACAGAACAGCTCGGAGGTCTCCCCGCTCGCCCCGTCCTTATCGAGGGTGGTGGTCAGCACCGTGTACTCGATCACCCGCACCGTGATCCGCGCCCCGCGCGGGCCGTTGAGGTGGGAGAGGTAGGTGCCGTCCGACAGGACGTGATCCACCGGCAAGGTGAAGGAGTCCGAGACGCGCCAAAGGAGTTGGGCGCCCCTGTCCGCGGCGGCCTGCCACAGGCCGAAGGCGGGAAAGCCTCGGTCGGCCATCACGAGCATCCCCGTGTGCAGGTGCACCAGCAGGCGCCGTGCCAGGGTCCGCTCACCCACCGCGAAGGAGTCGAAGACCGCGCCGATCATCGCCTTGGTGCCGCACTCCACCAGTGCCAGCAGCCGTACCTGCGGATACGGACCGGGCCGGCCTCCGTTGGAGGCGCGGGTGTAGGCGGCGGCGTTCGCCTCGCTGTCCGGCACGTCGAGCAGGGAGCCATCCAGGGAAGCCAGGCGCAGGCCACGCCAGAAGGCACCGGGGGTGGCCGGACTCCCGCTCGCCCCTGCGACCCGGTCGAACAACAACCGGAGCGGACCGGGCCCCACTCGCTGGCGGGCCAACGTCAGTGAGCCCGTGCCGGCCGGCCGCCACTCCTCACCCCGTCGACGCGGCCAATGCTCCACCAACTCCCGCAGCACCAGCCCGTATCCGTTTCCCGTGAACAGCCACATCGTGAGCACGAAGTACACCACCAGCCGCGACGGCAAGGACCGAGTCCGCTCCTCCCGCGCCCCAGCCTCGTCAACCACAAAGTCAACCAACTCGGGCGTAAAGGTCCGCGACAGCAGCCCCATCCGGATCCACTCCGGGTACGTCTCACCAGCTATGTGACCCCTCGACACAAGAGCGAGATGATAGGCGATCTTAGACTATCCAAGCGACGTTGGGATCTTGGGCGTGCCCACGGTGGCCGACAGAATCGCCCAGACGGTGGTGGCCAGGCATCTGATGGACCGGGTCGAACCCGTATTCCATGAAGACTCCTACGGCTACCGGCCCGGACGATCGGCCTTGGAGGCGGTGGAACGCTGCCGTCAACGCTGCTGGAAGAGGGACTGGGTGATCGATCTCGATGTCCAGAAGTTCTTCGACAGCGTCCGGTGGGACCTCATCGTCAAAGCCGTGGAAGCGCACACCGATGCCCGTTGGGTAGTGCTGTATGTGAAGCGGTGGCTCCAAGCTCCGCTTCAACTGCCCGATGGCACCTTGCAAGAGCGGAATCGTGGGACTCCCCAGGGGTCAGCGGTTTCGCCCGTGCTGGCGAACCTGTTTCTCCACTACGCGTTCGACTTGTGGCTCGCCCGTAAATGGCCGGGTATCACGTTCGAGCGCTATGCCGACGACGCAGTCGTGCACTGCGTGTCGGAGCGTCAGGCCCGCGAAGTGCTGGCGTCGCTGACGGACAGGATGGAGGAGGTCGGGCTGCGCTTGCACCCCGACAAGACCAAGATCGTGTACTGCCGGGACGGTAAGCGCCGACGGCCTTTCGGGCAGACGGAGTTCACTTTTCTGGCTCTCCCGGCATCGGTGTGGGTCAGCCGGTGCGAGTTGGGGGGCGCTCCCAGGGTAGGACGAGGGTGATGGGTCCGCAGGTGAGCATGACCAGGGAGAGTGCGGCTGTGGCGGTGTGGAAGCCGTAGGCGCGTCGGACCAGTAGGCGGACGTGGTTGTTGAGGCCCTCCGCCCGCCCATTGTTGATCTTCATGCGGATCGAGGCGAGGATCCCGTCGCGGAACTTGCGGATGGTCTTGGCGACCTTGATGAAGGCGGGGAGCTGGGAACGCTGGGCCTGGGAGGTCCAGCGGTCGATCAACTCGGCGGCCTCGTCGGCGTTCAGGTCGCCGGCGAAGATGGCCCGGAAGGACTCCTTGAGGCGGTAGGCCCGCCAGATGCCGCCGCCTTTGCGGCGGAGCTTGCGGAGTGTGGATGCCTGTTCGTCGGTGAGGTTCTCCGGGTTCTTGAGCAGCGACCAGCGGGCGCCCTTGAACTTCTTCGCTCCTTCCTGGTCGCCGAGCCCGCGCATCTCGTTCCAGGCTTCGCGGCGCACAGTGTCCAGGGCGTCGCCGACGAGCTTGACGGCGTGGAAGGGGTCGATGCAGATCGCGGCCTGCGGGGCGTGGCCCTTCTCGCGGACGCTCTTGGCGAAGGCCGGGCCCATGTCCATGCTCACCGCGGCCAGTCGTGCGGCACGCTCGGGGCCGAGCTCGGCGAAGAACCGGTCGAGCGTCTCGCTGTCCTTGCCCTCGGCGCCCCAGACGATCTTCTTCCCGGTGTGGTCGGCGACCAAGGTGAGGTAGTTGTGGTGCTTCTTCCAGCTCACTTCGTCGACGCCGATGGCGACCAGGCCGTCGAGCCGGTCGGTGTCCAGGCCGTCGGTGACCACGCGGGCGCAGATGCGGCCCACAGTGTCCCAGTCGACGCGCTGCAGGCGGGTGATGGTGGTCTTGTCGGTGCGGGTGGCCAGGTAGGCGACGACGTCCTCGAAGTCTCGGGTGAAGCCGGAGCGGTGCCTGGCGAAGGGGACGGCCTCGATCTTGACACCGTGCTGGGGACAGTCCAGGCGGCGAAGGTTTGCACGCAGGACCAGGCCCCAGCGGCCCAGGTCCAGATGCCGCCAGCAGGAGGAGACCGGCCGGGTGTCGTACCGCGACGCAGCGGTGAAGTCACAGCCAGCCTCCGGGCAGACCAGACGCCGACGGGTCAGCACCACGTCCACGATCACGCGGTCCTCGCCGAACGACACGTCGGTGACGCTCGCGCCGGGAAGGTCCAGAAGGCGGTTGAATGCAGTGGTAACGCGCACGGCGCTGGCTCTCCGGCAGGTCAGGACGGTCTTCGACAACCTCCAAACCTACGGTCCACCCCGTGCGCGTCCTGCATTCCACCGCCCTGGGACGGAACCATCCAACCCGGTCAACACATTGACGCCGAGATCACACCCAGTCACCCACACCCATACCCGGAGAGCCACTTTTCTCGGGTATACGTTTCGCGCACGCGAGAGCCGGAACAGGCACGGACGGCGGTCCACGTCGTTCGAGCCGGCGATCAGTAAGGAAGCTCTGAAGAGGATCAGTGCGGAAGTCCGCAGTTGGCGGCTCCACACTCGGTCCGATCTCTCCTTCGTCGAGCTTGCACGACGGATCAATCCGGCCGTGCGGGGCTGGATGCAGTATTTCGGTCGGTTCTACCGGTCGGCACTGAATCCCCTCTTGATGCGCATCAATGAGCGTTTCCCGGTAAGCCCTCATGTCTGTGTGTGATCGTTCAGATGGTGCGGTCGTATTCGAGCTGGAGCAGGACGAGGGCCGCGGCGGCGATCTGGGTGATGCGGCTGGGATCGAGGCTGACCCGCCGCAGGGCCTTGAAAGTGGTCTTAAGCAGGGCATTCGCGCGTTCGCACATCCCGTGGATGCCTCGGATGGCCTTGTTGAAGGTCTGCTGGGCTTCGGTGAGTTCACCGCCCGCGGGCTTCTTGACCGGGTGACGGAAGCCGTCTCCGGCGTTCTCGTAGCCGAGGTCGACCAGGGTCAGTGTGCCCAGTTGGTCGGCGAGCCGGTTCAGAGCATCGACGAGCCCGTGGTGGCGGGCGCAGGTAGTGTCGTGCTCGCGGCCGGGCCGCACCGGCGAGACCCAGATCGGCCAGCCGTCCGGGGCGGAGATGACCTGCACGTTGCCGCCGTGATGCTTGTGCTTGCCCGACCACCAGAGGTCTGCCCCGTTGGGCCCCGGGGCGGCGACGCGGTCGGTGCGGATGACCGTGCCGTCCAGATTGAGATGGGTCAGGCCGGCCGCCTTCGCCCGTTCCAGCGCGGTGGCCAGGTCCGGTGCCCCGGCCGCCAGGACCGTCAGTCCTTCGTGCAGGTATCGGTAGGCGGTGGACGTGGACAGGGCGTTGTCGCGGGCGAGTTGGGACAGACGGGTGCCGTCGATGAACCAGCGCAGGATCAGCACGGCCTGCTTGAAGCAGCCCAGGGCGCGGCGCCCGCGGCGGGTGCCGACCTCGGTTCGATGGCTTCGCAGGAGCCGGGCCAGGTGCTCGGCGGTGGAGCGCCGGACATCGAGCACGGCGGTGTATGTGACACTGGTCGGCACGTGAGGCCCCTCGGTCGGATCTTTCTGTCGCAAGATCGTTCCTACCAGGGGCCTTACGCCTGCCCGGAGTTGGGAGTGCACCACGAAACTCCCGGAGGCGATCACCCTCAGCGACCGTCGGTTACCGGGAAAGGCTCAATGCCTACTTGGTGCGGTGGATCCGTCAGAAGTACAAGAGGCTCGCGGCGTTGCGGAAAGCGCTCCAGAAGATGTGGGAGATCGCCGACAGGTACCCCCGCATGTTCGCGCACTGGAGATGGACCACAGTGGCGTCCGTGGCCTGGTGATCAGAGTGGCAAGAGCCGTGTAACGGGAGACTGTTACGCACGGATTCTGTGAGAGCCGAGGGGTGAGATTCCCCTCGGCTACTCGGCAGACCGTCGTGGTGAGCGTCCGGGGGAAAGGCGCTGATCAGGCGTCAGGTGGGGACCGGGAAGGCGAACGCGAGTGAACCGCTGATGACGTGTCGTAAGTAGTAGATGACATCGAAACCGGGGTGTCTTCAGGACCCCGGGATGAGCCTGGCGGGTGACCGTGTATTGGCCAGGCGGTGTCCGGCATGAAGGCGGCGCGAGCCCGGTCTGCGGCTTCCGTGCGGAACGTGGGAAGGCGCGGCGCGATACTGCCCTGGCTCAGAGGCCGGGGCGACAGGGAGAGCCTGGTGCGGAAGCGCTCCGGCCGGGTGCTGAGTACCGTTGCGCGGCGCGCTGGCGGACCGGCTCGTAGTAGTGGGGAAGCCTCGGTAATCGAGGTGGAGCGAAGGGGCCGGGCAATGCCGTTGCTTGATGTGCGAACAAGTTCGCTCTGGGGCGGTGACGTGGCGGGCTGGCCCTCGTTGGGTCGGGCATGGGTCACGCGTGGGTGGGATTATCTGATCAGGTGCGGCTGGGGGCGTTGACTCGGTGGGTGACGCCGGAGCTGGTGGACGAGGCGGTCGTCGCGCACGGGAGACGGGACAAGCGGCCGGGTGCGCTGCCGGTCAGGACGATGGTGTACTTCGTGCTGGGGCTGGCCCTGTTCCATCAGGACTCCTATGACGACGTGGCGGAGAACCTGGTCAGCGCGATCCCGGGGATGGGTGGCGCGGTTCCGAACAAGTCGTCGTTCACCCGGGCGCGGCAGCGTCTTGGCCCGCAGGTACTGGAGACGGTGTTTCGCAAGGTCGCGGGTCCGCTGGCTCCGGACGGGCTTGCCGGGTCGTTCTGGCGTGGGATGCGGCTGGCCGCGGTCGACGGGTTCTACCTGGACGCCCCGGACACGGCGGCGAACCGGGCAGCGTTCGGCGGGCAGGTGGCAAAAGACGGCAGTCCGCTGGCGTTCCCGCAGGTCCGGGTGGTCACCTTGACGGAGATCGGCACGCACGCGGTGCTGGACGCGCGGGTCGGCGGCCTCGTCGACAGCGAACAGGACCTGGCCGTGCCTCTCGCTGCCGCCGCGACTGGCATGCTCGTGATCATGGACCGCGGGTTCGTGGGGGTCGGCGTGTGGCGGGCGTTCACCGGCGCGGGCGCCCACGTGCTGATCCGCGCGAAGACGAACAACGCGCGCACCCCGGTCGAACGCCTGCCGGACGGCACCTACTTGGCGGAGATCTCGCAGTGGGTCGGCGGTCGTAAGGTCCACACGGTGACCGTGCGGGTGATCGAGTACCAGGTCAACAGTGGGGAGACGATCCGTCTGCTCACCGACCTCCTCGACCCCGACCAGGCCCCGGCCGCCGAACTCGCGGCCCTTTATCACGAGCGCTGGGAGGCGGAGCTGTCGAACCGCCAACTCAAGACCTTCCAGCGCGGCCCGCAGCAGGTCCTGCGCTCGGCGGAGCCGGCCCTGGTGCACCAGGAGGTCTGGGCCCACCTGACCGTCCACCACTGCCTGTCCCGCATGATCGTGGACATCGCCGGCCAGCATCGCCTCGACCCGGACCGGATCTCCTTCGTCAAAGTCCTCAAAGCCGCCCGCCGCAGCGTCATCCAGCAGGCCGCGAGCACCCCACGCCGACTCGCGAAGTTCCTGGCCACCCTCGCCGCCAAACTCCGCAAACTCGACATCGGACCACGTCGCGACCGCGAGGCCGACCGCCTGGTCAAGCGCTTCAAGCTCAAGTACGCCGACCCTCCGAAGGGCTGGACCCGCCAACCGACCCGCCGCGTCCAGCCGAAGACCATCACCCTCATCCCCAAACTGGTTTAGACATTCAAGCAACGGCATTGAGGGGCCGGGTCGTTCGTGACTGGTTTGTTCGGTCAACCGGAAGTTCTCCGGGAGGAGCGGGATGGACGAGTTGAAAGCGTCGGCCAAGCCGTTCGACATCTCCAAGCAGGAGGTGTGGGACGCCTGGGTGAAGGTGAGAGGGAACAAGGGCTCATCCGGCGTGGATGGGGTGTCGATCGAGATGTTCGAGAAGGACCCTAAGAACAATTTGTACAAGGTCTGGAATCGGATGTCCTCCGGCACGTACTTCCCGCCGGATGTCAAAGCGGTGCTGTCAATCCCCTCGAACTGTGGAGATCTTCTAAGCGGCCAGCTCCAGGACGGAGTTGGCCCGGTGGTCGTGTTCGTAGTCGATCGGACTGCGGTAGCCGCACACGCTGTGTAGCCGATGGGTGTTGTAGAACCCGGTGATCCACGTGGCGATCTTCAGTCGGGCCTCGGTGCGGGTGGCGAAGGTGTGCCGGTGAACGTACTCGACCTTGAGCACGCTGTTGAACGCCTCGCTGACGGCATTGTCGAAACACGAGCCGACCCGGCCCATGGACCAACGTCGCTTGGATAGTCTAAGATCGCCTATTATCTCGCTCTTGTGTCGAGGGGTCACATAGCTGGTGAGACGTACCCGGAGCGGATCCGGATGGGGCTGCTGTCGCGGACCTTTACGCCCGAGTTGGTTGACTTTGTGGTTGACGAGGCTGGGGCGCGGGAGGAGCGGACTCGGTCCTTGCCGTCGCGGCTGGTGGTGTACTTCGTGCTCACGATGTGGCTGTTCACGGGAAACGGATACGGGCTGGTGCTGCGGGAGTTGGTGGAGCATTGGCCGCGTCGACGGGGTGAGGAGTGGCGGCCGGCCGGCACGGGCTCACTGACGTTGGCCCGCCAGCGAGTGGGGCCCGGTCCGCTCCGGTTGTTGTTCGACCGGGTCGCAGGGGCGAGCGGGAGTCCGGCCACCCCCGGTGCCTTCTGGCGTGGCCTGCGCCTGGCTTCCCTGGATGGCTCCCTGCTCGACGTGCCGGACAGCGAGGCGAACGCCGCCGCCTACACCCGCGCCTCCAACGGAGGCCGGCCCGGTCCGTATCCGCAGGTACGGCTGCTGGCACTGGTGGAGTGCGGCACCAAGGCGATGATCGGCGCGGTCTTCGACTCCTTCGCGGTGGGTGAGCGGACCCTGGCACGGCGCCTGCTGGTGCACCTGCACACGGGGATGCTCGTGATGGCCGACCGAGGCTTTCCCGCCTTCGGCCTGTGGCAGGCCGCCGCGGACAGGGGCGCCCAACTCCTTTGGCGCGTCTCGGACTCCTTCACCTTGCCGGTGGATCACGTCCTGTCGGACGGCACCTACCTCTCCCACCTCAACGGCCCGCGCGGGGCGCGGATCACGGTGCGGGTGATCGAGTACACGGTGCTGACCACCACCCTCGATAAGGACGGGGCGAGCGGGGAGACCTCCGAGCTGTTCTGTCTGATCACCACGCTGCTCGACCCGGCCTCGGCGCCCGCCCGCGAGCTGGCGGAGCTGTACACGGCGCGCTGGACCAGCGAAACGATCTTCAAACACATCAAAATCGAGCAGCGCGGCGGGCGAACCGCCACCCTCCGCTCGAACAGCCCCGCCATGGTCGAGCAGGAACTGTGGGCCATGCTGTGCGTCTACCAGGCCCTCCACCAGCTGGCCGCCGATTCCGCCCACCGCGCCCACCTCCCCGTCTCGCACATCAGCTTCAAGCAGACCCTCGCCGCCGCCCGACGCTCCGTCGGCGCGGACTTTTCCCCCTCGCCAGCTGACCGCCAAGGTCCGTGACGTCCAGGACGACCTGATCCGCGAGGCCGTCAAGCCCCGCCCCGGACGCGCCGCACCCCGCGCCACCAAGCGCAGCGGCACCGGCTACCGCAGCCTGCGACCCGACGAACCGGCCACCACCCACGTCACCCACACCATCGAGCTCCAGCTCTTCCCCCAAGACCAACGCCCCGCACCACCGAACAGCCCAGCCATCCCGCAGATCACCACATATGACGAGACGTCGCCTCCGCCTCGACAGATGGCATCAGCTGCCTAAATCAAGCGACGTTGGCCCATGGACTGGGTCACGCCCAGGCGGCGGCAGGTCCGCTTGAACCGGCGAGAGACGTATTCCGAACCCCTGTCGCTGTGGAAGATCACGCCCTTGACGTCGCCGCCTCGGGTGGCGGCGGCCATGTGCAGGGAGGCCACGACGAGTTCGGCATCATGGTGGGCGCTCATCGCGTAGCCGAGCAGGCGGCGTGAGAACAGATCGATCACGGTGGCCAGGTAGAGCTTCCCCTCGCTCGTGACGATCTCCGTCATGTCGCCCGCCCAGACCTGATCGGGTGCGTCGGCGGTGAAGTCACGGCGCACGAAGTCCGGGGCCGCGGCCCGCCTGCCGGGACGGGTGAGCCCACGCCTGCGGCGTATCTTGTGTCCGGCCAGGCCGAGTTCGGCCATGAGCTTGGCGACGGTGTTCACCGATACCCGCCATCCCTCCCGTATGAGCGTGATCCAGATCTTCGGGGAGCCGTAGGTGCCGCCCGAGGTGTCGAAGATGTGCTTGATCGCGTCGGCCAGTTCCTCACGCCGCACCTCGCGCGCGGTGACGGGTCGATCCCGCCACTTGTAGAACCACGACTCCGACACGCCCAGCACACGGCACGCGAGGTTGTGCGGAATGTTCTGCCCGGCCTTGCAGTCGCTGATCATCCTGGCCACCTGGGCCGGGTCCGCAGCAGCTACTTCACCCACAAGGCCATGCAGCGTTTGAAGACATCACGCTCCATCTCCAGCTCGCGGATGCGCTTGTTCTTCTCGCCCATCTCCCGCCGCAACCGCTCCAGTGACCTTCCCCTCGTAGCGTGGAGGTGCGACTGAAGGGGAATTTGAGGGTCATGGGTGGGAAGCGAAGGTCGTACGACGCGCCGTTCCGTGCGGGTGCGGTACGGATCGTGTTGGAGACGGGGAAGTCCGCGGCGGAGGTCGCGCGGGATCTGGGGGTGCATGAGGGCACGCTGCAGACGTGGGTCCATCGGGCCCGGGCCCGCGCGGACGCGGAGGCCGCTGGCGGGCTCGACGAGTCGGAACGCGATGAACTGCGCAGGCTGCGCGAGGAGAACAAGCAGCTGCGCAAGGAGAACACGGAGATCGGGATGGAGCGCGATGTCCTCAAGCGTTCCGTGGTCCTCTGGGTGAAGGAGGCGACGAAGTGACGGTTGCGGGCTTCATCGCCGGCCAGCGGACCGAGCACCATGTCCCGCACACGGTCGCCTGCCGGGCGCTCGGGGTGTCCGAGTCCTGGTTCTACAAGTGGCGCCGCCGGCCCGAGCAGCCGACGAAACGCGAGGTCAGACGCGCGGCACTGGCCGAGCGGATCACTCACTTCTTCAACGCGTCGCACCGGACGTACGGTTCGCCGAGGATCACGCTGGACCTGTGGGCCGAGGGCTGGCAGGTCTCGCAGAACACCGTCGCCGAGATCATGGCCGAGCTCGGTCTGCAGGGCCGCAAGCCCCCGCGTCGGCGCAGGAATCTGACTCGCCAAGGCAAGCGGAAAGCTGCCCGTGACCTGGTCCTGCGTCGTTTCGACGCCATCGCGCCCGACGTGCTGTGGTGGGGCGATATGACCGAGATTGAAACCGATGAGGGCAAGCTCTACCTCGCGTCCGTCCACGACGCGTTCTCGCGCCGGGTACTCGGCTACGCGATGGGTCCTCGGCACGATGCGTTGCTGGTCAGCGCGTCGTTGAAGATGGCCGCCGCGACGCGTGGCGGCAGGGTGGACGGCGTGATCTTTCATTCGGACCGCGGGTCGGGAGTACACCAGTGAGGCGTACAACAGCCTGTGTGACCGCCTCGGCGTGGTGCAGTCGATGGGGCGTGTGGGCTCGGCCCTGGACAACGCCGCCGCGGAATCGTTCCACTCATCGATCAAGGTCGAGTATGTCCACCGGCACCGCTTCGCCACCCGCACCGAGGCCCGGCTGAAGATCGCCATATGGATCACGGACTTCTTCAACACGCGCCGCAGGCACAGCGCCGCCGACGGACTGGCTCCGGTGGACTTCGAACGAACCGTCACCGAGGCCAGGACGCGGGGGCATCGGGAGGACCGAGCAGCATAAGGAAGTCCTCCACGCTTTCTGGGGATTGACAACCTCAACTTCCCCTGGTATCACCGACTCCACGTTACGAGGGGACCCTCAGTGCTGCTCGTATGCGGGGCCGCATACTTCCTCACCACGAACCTGACTGGACTGCGGCCGGAATGGCGCGAGATGGACCGTCCGGGCGGGCGAGGAGCCCTGAAGCGGCAACCTGAGGAAGACGCTTCACGACACAACGCGAGCGTCACGACGTGATGTTGAGGGGGGAGAAGAGACATTGGCTGCCCTCTCCCTCCCGCTCCTTCAGACTTCGCCTGCGCTGTCGGCGGCCGCATTCGCGTCGCCCAGCGGACGCAGACGCGACTAACCCGTCACAGCTGACATGCCTGGCCGCAGGCATGCGATGTCCGTTTCCCGCCAGCTCCCGAGACGGGCCGCCGCACAGTGGAAGCGTGACCAGCAACGACAGCATGTATGCGGCGGTGCGCAGCCGCGATGCCCGTACAGACCGCGAGTCCAACAGCACGGCAGACAGTCCCGGCCCAGCGGTATGGGTAACGGGCCGCAGGACCCCGGGCCGTCACGGGAACCGCGGAGCCGGTGGGGGAGACGCGGCCCAGGGAGGCGGGGTGGCTACCGGCACTCGAACACCGTTCGCGTCGACAACCCATGTCGGATCACCTCCGCCCCGCCGGAGCGGGCCCAACTACAACAGCCCGGCGCACGGCGTGAGCAGTCTGCCGCTATGGACACAGTTCCAGGGAAATGTGCGAGGACAGCGCACGGAGGAAGTCGGGTGCGTCGAAGATATCGCCGGCGGAGGCGACACCGACCGTTCTGGTCCGTCCCGTGAGGATGCGGTCTACCGCTTCCACAACGAGCGGCGCGGTGACGGCGTAGATGTCCTGGCCCCTCGCCACAGCCCGCTGTTCGCTGCCGCCACGGCGCACGACGACGTCGACTATGAAGGTCTGCGCGGACCGCCCACGCTCGTCGGCCGCGGCCGGCAGGGGTGCGTTCGGGGCCGTCACGTCCTTGGCCGCCTCGATCGTCATGTAATTGCGCACTTCGGGGATGGACAGATGGCTGGGAACGGTGACGACGTCGGCCATCGTGAACTCCCCGATGACGGACCGAGGGCCCATCGGCTCGGGAAAGGGCCACTTGAGAGTCGGCGGATCGTCATGGCGGTACTCGAGTTGCCCGTTCGTGTAACGGACGCGCCGACCGTCTCGCCGCTGCCGGGAGACGGCGCCCGCTGCACGCGTCCCGGCAGTGGGGTGCCAACTGCTGAGCCCGTACGCGATGTGCGCCTCGTCGGCCGCCGTCCAGTCGCCCATCGCGGCGGTGGTCAGCAGATCGCCGAGGCCGCCGTAGAAGGCCATGGCCGGGACGATCACCGCCCCTGCCGCGCGGGCACGCTCCGTGAAGTGCGCGAACGTATCGACATTGGCCTCGATCTCCGCCGCCACATCCACATACGGGATCCCGGCGCGCAACGCCGCCTCGATCACAGGGGCGGCCGTCGTGGCGAAGGGCCCGGCACAGTTGATCACGGCCGCCACACCGGCCAGTGCGCGATCGAGCGAGGCCGGGTCGTCGACCGATGCCGGGCGGGCGACGAGTCCGGCTTCGGATGCCGCCAGCGCCTTGAGTTTGTCGGCGTCGCGCCCGGAGAGGGCCGGGACGAACCCGCGATCCCGCAGCTCTGCCACAACAAAGCGCCCGGTGTGCCCGTACGCGCCGAAGACAGCCACCTTGAGCCCTGATTCCATGGGTTCCCCCGCACTCGAAATGATCTCTTGCGATCCGTTGTGGACATCCTGTCGAGGGTGGGTGCCTCACACGAGTGTCCGGAACGCCATGGCCCGTACAATTCCGGACGTGACCACCGTCGCGCTGGCCGTCACCGACGGAATGCTGCACTTCGAACTGTCCATCGCCTACGAGGTCTTCAGCGCCGCCCCGATCGGGGTGGCAGACCCCTGGTACGACCTGCACGTCTGCGGCCGGGGCGCCGTGCGGGCCGGCTGGTTCCGGCTGGAGCCCGATCACGGGTTCGAGCAGCTCACGAAAGCCGACACCGTGATCGTCCCGGGCTGGGCCGACGTCGACGAGGCCCCACCCGCCGACCTGGTCGACGCAGTGCGCGCGGCCCACGAGGCAGGCGCACGCGTGGCATCCCTTTGCACGGGCGCGTTCGTGCTGGCCGCCGCAGGCCTGCTGGACGGGCGGCGCGCGACCACGCACTGGGCGCACACCCAAGCCCTGGCTGACCGGTACCCCCAGGTGAAGGTGGACCCGGACGTCCTCTACGTGGACAACGGCAGTGTGCTCACCTCCGCCGGCAAAGCCGCCGCCATGGACCTGTGTCTGCACCTCGTGCGCCTCGACCACGGCTCGTCGATCACCAACGCCGTCGCCCGCCGCCTGGTCGTGCCACCACACCGGGACGGCGGCCAGGCCCAGTTCGTCACCGCCCCGGCGCCCGCCCCGGACAACCACCCGCTCGCCGAACTGTTCCCTTGGGCGATCGAACGGCTGGACCAGCCGCTGACCGTGGAGGATCTGGCCCGCCAGGCACGCATGAGTTCACGCAACCTCGGCCGCCATTTCAGGTCGGTGACCGGTACCACCCCGCTGCAATGGCTCCTGACTCAGCGGATCCGCTACGCCCAGGAGCTGCTGGAAACCACCGACGACACCGTCGACACCATCGCTGCGGCCACCGGCATGGGCACCGCAACAACGCTGCGCCGGCACTTCAACCGCACGGTCGGCGTGCCTCCCGACAGCTACCGCCGCACCTTCCGCTCGCGACCTCACCCCGGCCTGAACGACAGCCGGCAACACCACCAACTCCCCTGAGCCACGGGAAGGAGCCTTCGGCTCACCGGCGGTCAGTTGCCAGGCCGGGGCCTCCACTGAGACGCCCGGCACCTGCTCTCCACTGCGAAAACCAGTGCCGATACTCCGCACAGATGAAGCGCCGCAGCCTGCACGTGCGGGGCGAACACGGCGCCCAATGCCTCGTTGAGCCCACGGACGGGCTCAGCGCGGCGGTCTTACCAGCCCCATCTCATAGGCGGTGATCACGAGCTGAACACGGTCCCGGGCGCCCAGTTTGGTGAACAGGCGTGACACGTGCGACTTGGCGGTGGCTACCGAGATGAAGAGATCCTCCGCGATCTCGCTGTTCGACCGGCCATGTCCGACCAAGGTCAGCACTTCCCGTTCCCGCTCGGTGAGGCCCTCGACCGGCCGTGGAGAGCGCTCTGGGGGATCCGCAGGGCGCCTGACGAAATCCGCGATCAGACGGTGCGTCACACTTGGCGCGATCAGTGCGTCGCCGGCGGCGACCACGCGGATCGCCGCGAGGATGTCGTCCAGCGCCATGTCCTTGACCACGAAGCCGCTCGCGCCGGCCCGGAGCGCGCCGTAGACGTGGTCGTCCTCGTCGAAGGTGGTCAGCATGAGGACGCGGGTCTTTGCCGGGCCGGCGGTGATCCGGCGCGTGGCCTCGATCCCGTCCATGCCGGGCATCCTGATGTCCATCACCGCGATGTCGGGGCTGATGTCGCTGACCAGTTGGACCGCCTCGGCGCCCGTGGCGGCCTCTCCGACGACCTCGAGGTCGGGGCAGTCGGCCATGAGCACGCGCAGACCGGACCGCACCAATGGCTGGTCGTCGGCGAGGATGATGCGGACCGTCATCGGGCCTCCGCCGGAACTGCGACGGGTTGGGGCAGTGGCAGTGTCGCCGCCACCCGGAAGCCGCCCTCGGGACGTGGTCCGGCGATGAGTTGGCCGTGCAGCAGGCCCACCCGTTCCCGCATGCCCACGAGGCCGAAGCCATGGGCCGAGCCGTTCGTGGCGCCGCGCCCGTCGTCGACGACCTCCACGGACAGCTCCTCGTCCCCGTAGTCGATGGCCACCCGGCAATGCCCCGTGCCCGCGTGACGGACCACGTTGGTGAGCGCCTCCTGCACGATACGGTAGGCGGACAGGTCGATGTCGGCCGGCAACGGCCGCTGCTCCCCGCTGAGGTGCACGTCGACGCGTACCCCCGCATCCGCGGTCGCCGCCGTGAGCCGCTCTATGTCCGCCAGTCCCGGCGAGGGCGCGAGAGCCTGCATCGATGCCGCAGCCTCCGGGTCGGCCTGACGTAGCGCCACCAACGTGCGGCGTAGGCCCGACAGGGTCTCTCTGCTCGTGGCCTCGATGGCTCGCAGGGCTTCGCGGGCCTCCGCAGGCTGTGTCTGGATGACCCGGCTGCCCACCCCGGCTTGGATGGCAATAATGCCGATGCTGTGGGCGATCATGTCGTGCAACTCCCTTGCGATCCGCAGCCGTTCGGCGGTCACGGCCTCCGATACCTCCTGCGCGCGCAGAGCCACCGCGTGCTCGCGACGCTCGCGGCTGAGCAGGCCGACCATGCACGATGCGGCCATCGCGAGGAGGGCGATCACGCCGTTCACCGTCAGGTTGTCCCCGTGCGCGAAGCCGCCGATCAGCAGGAGTTGCACGGTGAAAGACACGGCGACGGCGACGATCGAAGCTCGCCGCGTGCGAGTGGCGACGATGAAGCCCAGCACAAGGTCCACTGCCAGAAACGACAGGAACTCGCCCTGATACGACACCGCCAGGCTCGTATGCACGTGGCGTGGCGGGAACACCGCCACCACGGCGATGGCGCCGAAGAGCGTCATGCCCAGAGCCAGCAGCGGCATCCGTCGCAGCACACCGACGAGCAGGCTCGCAGCCAGCAGCGACCCCACCGCGTGCACCGTGCCCGAAGCCCGCGGCGCGCCCCCAAGCAGCAGAAGCAGGAGGAAGAGGTACAGGAAACCCCCGACCCAGGCCATGACCTTCGTCCTGGTCACCGTCGGTGTGCCTATTTCCAGAGGAGGATTGCGATGCGGAACCCCGGCAGGCGACGGAGAGGTCATTGAGTCGTCCATGCTGCGAGACTAACCAGCCGCTACCTGCACGGCATCGGCCCCGGGACGTACGCCCGCGGGCTAACCCGGCGGTGCGATTGCCGCCCACGGTCCCATGCCCGGTCGGGGACTTCCCGACAGGCTTGACCGTGTGATCGACGTCAACGAACTCACCAAGCGCTACGGCAGCAAGACCGCCGTCGACCAGTTGTCCTTCACGGTGCGGCCGGGTCAAGTCACTGGATTCCTAGGCCCCAACGGAGCCGGCAAGACGACCACTCTGCGGATGATCCTGGGCCTGGACGCGCCCACGTCCGGTGCCGCCACCGTCAGCGGCGTGCCCGTCGGCACTCACCCCCGTGGACTGCGGCATGTCGGCGCTCTCCTGGACGCCACCCAGGTCCACGGCGGCCGCAGCGCCAGCGCTCACCTGTCAGCCCTGGCGCGCAGCAACGGCATCCCGCTGCGCCGGGTCGACGAGGTCCTTCAGGAGGTAGGGCTCGCCGAGGTGGCGAGCCGCCGCATCGGCGGGTTCTCGCTCGGCATGAAGCAGCGGCTCGGCATCGCCACCGCGCTGCTCGGCGATCCGCCCGTGCTGATGTTCGACGAGCCGATCAACGGCATGGATCCGGAGGGAGTCTTCTGGATGCGCCGCCTGTTCCGGCGGCTGGCCGCCGAGGGGCGCACTGTCTTCCTCTCCAGCCATCTGATGTCGGAGATGGAGAACACCGCCGACCAGCTCGTCGTCATCGGCCGGGGCAGGCTCATCGCGGCAGAGTCTGTAAGGGACTTCGCGGCCCGTAGCGGTTGCCGCAGTGTCGTGGTCGGCAGCCCGCAGGCGGCCGCGCTGGCAGCGGTGCTGACCGCCGCAGGCGCAGCGGTCGAGTTACAGGACTCGACCGGCACCGCGAAGCTCGCCGTGACCGGGCTGCCCGCGGAGCGGATCGGCGCGCTTGCTTTCGAGAACCAGATCGTGCTGAACGAGCTGACCACCCTTACCGCCTCACTGGAGGAAGCGTTCATGCAACTCACCGCCGACAGCGTTGAATACCTGGCAGGACACCCTCGATGACCACGATCACCTCCCTCCCCTCGACCACCTCGCACGCGCCCATCACCGAGCCGCCGGCCCGCTTCCGCGACGTCCTGGCCGGCGAGTGGATCAAGATGAGGTCCCTGCGCTCCACTCCGTGGACGATCGCCCTCACCAGCCTGTTCGTCATCGGGTCCGCAGCCGTGGCAGCCCTGGCGAACTACAAGAACTTCGAGGGCCCCGGCGCCAGCACCCGGCAGCCTCCCGACTTCCTGCCCTTCGACGCCTATCCGCCTGCCAGCTACATGACGCTGATGCTCATCGCCGGCAGCCTCGGCGCCATCACCGTCACCAGCGAATACAGCAGCGGCCTGATCCGCACCACCACCGTGGCCGTACCTGCCCGCAGTTCAGTGATGTTGGCCAAAGCCGTCGTCACCGCCGGCGTGTGGGCCGCCGTCGGGACAGGCATCTCCACCGGATCCTTCCTGGTCTCCCAGGCCATCCTGAACGGGCGGCACACAGGGGTACCCATCACCCACCCCGGAGTGTTCCGGGCTCTGGCGGCATCCGCGCTGCTGGCCCCGGTCTGCGCACTGGTCGGCCTGGGCCTCGGCGTCCTGATCCGCCACAGCGCCGCGACCATGGTCACCAGCGTCTTCGCACTGGTGATGCTGCCCACCCTCTTCTCCCAGGACAAGCGCTGGTCCGCAGATGTCAACCATGCGATGGTGGCCAGCGCCTGGAAGCGCCTGGTCCAGAACTGGCCGCCGGATCCCCATTCCCTCGGCTACACCGCCACGGTCGCCGGCTCCTGGATCGTGTACGCGCTGTGGCCGCTCGTCGCGGTCCTGCTCGCGCTGGTCGTCGTGCGGCGCCGCGACGTGTGAAACGTACTGAGGATCTCCGGGCGCACCGCCGTCTGCGGGGGTGGCTGGTTGGGCACGTCGCCTTGGACAAAGACAGTTGCGGAGAAAGGCAGGCGGCGCAGCGCCAGGCTGCACAGTGCCGCCGAGGCCAGGACGCGATGCCGACGGCGACCTGGCGGCGGCCCTGGGCAGGCCGCACCGGGTGAAGAGGCGCTGTTCTGGCTGGGCACTTTCCGCCCGCGGCGGCGCCGGCCTCCACCGGCCACCGAGCCCGATCCTCCCGGGGATCAGCCGTCACGTGATCAACAGCTCTTTGTCGTAGCCGGTGAGGCGCAGCCTTTCTCGGCACGAGGTGATGCTGCTCAGCGCCCAGGCCCTGATGGCGCTCCTGTCGCGCACCATGCCCCTCAGTTCCCGCACGGTCTGCTGAGCACTCTCCATCCAAGGGGCGACGGGCTCCTCCTCGAGGACCGTGGCGAATCGCTCCTGCGCCACGGCAACGTCACCGACGAGCGCTGCCGCGACCCCGGCGTGCCACGGCTCCCAGAACCACCCGCGCCTCACCGGTTGGACAGCCAAGTACCGCGCCACCGACTGAACATCGGGGAACTGGTGTCGGAGCTTCTGCACCTGTGTCTCTGCCCGAAGTGCAAGATCTTCTGCGACCGCCGCGAACTGCTCGTCACTGCGGTAGTCCTCGGTACCACTCAGGCGCTCACTGAGGTGGAATGCGAAGTGCTCAACGTCCTGCCACAGCCACATCGCTCCGACGTGCAGTCCACTGCCCTGGCTCCAGCTGGGTGAAGGAAACTCGACGAGCCCCAGCCACCAACCATGGTCGTCCAGCCAAAGGCGGGACTGGCCGCGCCGGCGAAGTCCAAGAGGGCGCAGCCGGGCCCTGGCGGCCCCAGCCACGAGCCGCGACGCGGGAGAGGTAGGTGGCATGACGACATTCTCCTCCAGTGCAACGCGACCTACGGGCGCCTGATGGGGTCCTCGCTGTACGGCGGCGGCGTGGCGTCCGGTCCGGGTGAGGCCAGGTTCGAAGGCGTTGGGGTCTGCAGCCGGATCCGCTTCCGCCCGGCCCTCTCGGCGCCGGTCAGCCCGTCGCCCTGCGCGTACCTCACACGCCAAGGGCTATCGCCACCGACAGCCAACTGTCAGGCCAACGCCCCGACTTCACGCTCAGGGCCGGATTCCCCAATCGAGGCAACGGTGGCCCGACCCGTCTTCGTAGGGCGCGGGCCAGTGATCCAGGAAAGGAGTGCCCGTCTCCAGAGCATCGGCCAACGCGCGGAAGAACTCAGTGAGGCTGGTCGCCCAGAGCGTCCCCTCCAGATCTCCCGATCCGATGCCCATCTCATAGACATGCCCGTACGAAGGGCCGGGTCGGTGATCGACGAAGGCGACACCACCATCGTTGGGCAGCGCGAAAGGCACGCATCGATGCAGATTCACCGCCAGGGCCTCTTCATCCCAGAGGTCGGCGTCGATGTTGTCCTCGCCGACGTCCACGAGTATGTCGTATTCCTCGAGGATGTCGTCCACACCGCTCATCCGATGGCCCAACGGAAGGAAGGCCCCGGCATGCAGAGCTGCTGCACTCATCCCGGGGCAGGCTGAGGGAGCAGCGCCTCCGTCGTGCAGCTCCAACAGCGTCCTCAGCTCCGGGTGCAGTGGGAATCCCAGTCGTGCTTCAAGCTCGGCGAGCTGTCCGCTGTCGGCAGGCCCGCGCAATGTCGCCAGGTCGGCGGGCGAGTGCGCCTCAAGCCACGATTCAAGTCGGGCCCATTCACGACGGAAGTCAGCAAGATCTGTCTGTGTCATGCAGCGAAGATAGACGGTCGTGCTGACAATGCGGTCTCGTAGACAAACCTGACCCGAAGGCTGTCCCGTCACGCCTTCGAGGCCTGGCCAAGATCCCAACGTCGCTTGGATAGTCTAAGATCGCCTATCATCTCGCTCTTGTGTCGAGGGGTCACATAGCTGGTGAGACGTACCCGGAGTGGATCCGGATGGGGCTGCTGTCGCGGACCTTTACGCCCGAGTTGGTTGACTTTGTGGTTGACGAGGCTGGGGCGCGGGAGGAGCGGACTCGGTCCTTGCCGTCGCGGCTGGTGGTGTACTTCGTGCTCACGATGTGGCTGTTCACGGGAAACGGATACGGGCTGGTGCTGCGGGAGTTGGTGGAGCATTGGCCGCGTCGACGGGGTGAGGAGTGGCGGCCGGCCGGCACGGGCTCACTGACGTTGGCCCGCCAGCGAGTGGGGCCCGGTCCGCTCCGGTTGTTGTTCGACCGGGTCGCAGGGGCGAGCGGGAGTCCGGCCACCCCCGGTGCCTTCTGGCGTGGCCTGCGCCTGGCTTCCCTGGATGGCTCCCTGCTCGACGTGCCGGACAGCGAGGCGAACGCCGCCGCCTACACCCGCGCCTCCAACGGAGGCCGGCCCGGTCCGTATCCGCAGGTACGGCTGCTGGCACTGGTGGAGTGCGGCACCAAGGCGATGATCGGCGCGGTCTTCGACTCCTTCGCGGTGGGTGAGCGGACCCTGGCACGGCGCCTGCTGGTGCACCTGCACACGGGGATGCTCGTGATGGCCGACCGAGGCTTTCCCGCCTTCGGCCTGTGGCAGGCCGCCGCGGACAGGGGCGCCCAACTCCTTTGGCGCGTCTCGGACTCCTTCACCTTGCCGGTGGATCACGTCCTGTCGGACGGCACCTACCTCTCCCACCTCAACGGCCCGCGCGGGGCGCGGATCACGGTGCGGGTGATCGAGTACACGGTGCTGACCACCACCCTCGATAAGGACGGGGCGAGCGGGGAGACCTCCGAGCTGTTCTGTCTGATCACCACGCTGCTCGACCCGGCCTCGGCGCCCGCCCGCGAGCTGGCGGAGCTGTACACGGCGCGCTGGACCAGCGAAACGATCTTCAAACACATCAAAATCGAGCAGCGCGGCGGGCGAACCGCCACCCTCCGCTCGAACAGCCCCGCCATGGTCGAGCAGGAACTGTGGGCCATGCTGTGCGTCTACCAGGCCCTCCACCAGCTGGCCGCCGATTCCGCCCACCGCGCCCACCTCCCCGTCTCGCACATCAGCTTCAAGCAGACCCTCGCCGCCGCCCGACGCTCCGTCGGCGCGGACTTTTCCCCCTCGCCAGCTGACCGCCAAGGTCCGTGACGTCCAGGACGACCTGATCCGCGAGGCCGTCAAGCCCCGCCCCGGACGCGCCGCACCCCGCGCCACCAAGCGCAGCGGCACCGGCTACCGCAGCCTGCGACCCGACGAACCGGCCACCACCCACGTCACCCACACCATCGAGCTCCAGCTCTTCCCCCAAGACCAACGCCCCGCACCACCGAACAGCCCAGCCATCCCGCAGATCACCACATATGACGAGACGTCGCCTCCGCCTCGACAGATGGCATCAGCTGCCTAAATCAAGCGACGTTGGGCCAAGGGGTGGGGAACTGTTCGTTTTCGGATGTGCAGGAGCATGTACTGGTTCGTGGTGTTGCAGCGCGCACACGTCGCATGACGGGCACTGTCAGTGTCGGCCGGTACCGTTCTTCGTGGCTCCAGGTCAGCGAAGGCCCGTGCGCTGACGAGGGCGGTCAAGTCGACTGTTGAGAAAGGCGATTTGGTCCGGGTTGGCCATGTGTACTGTTTGGATGGCGGGTTGCGAGTTGATGAAGGAGGCTTTCTTGCATCAGGGCCGCGCAACGATCGAGGAGATCCGCAAGGCACTCGGCGGCGACTGCGAGTGGGTTACTCGGCGGCTACTCAAGCGGAAGGGAAAGCAGTTTCCTGCCCGGGAGGACATAGCGCGGTGGCATGAGGAACCACCAGGCTGGTTCCTGCTGGAGAAGCAGAAGCGATCCAGTGCCAAGGCCAAGAATCAGGCCGGGAAGGTTGCAATCGCCTGCCCCGGCTGCGGATTCTCGATCGAGGTCAAGCCGGCAACAGCGCGTCGCCGGAAGGATTGGGAGGGCCTGTACTGCGGACGTGGTGCCTGCCATTACGAGCCGCCCGGCAGCGCGGGCATGGTTACCGTGATCGGCCACAACGCGGTCGGATCGTTCACCGGCTGGCGGCACGAATTCCCCAGCGACGAGCAGATCGCCTCGCTCACCAAGGCACGGGATCTTGCTGCTGCCGCGCTCGCCATCCAACCTGGCAGCCCCGTCCAGGCCACCATCAACAACCTGGTCGCTCCCGCCGGCACAGGGAATCACCTGGTGACCTTCAGCAATGGCTGGAGCACCGGTGTCACCATCGGCAAGGACGGCTCCGTCGAGATCGAAAACCCTATGGTTGTTGCCGGACTGCACCGCATGGTCCACGACGGAGACGAACTGGGCATCACCGTTCGCACCTTCACTCACGCGATCTCGCACACGGCTCCGAACGGGACGAAGATCGCCGTCAAGGAGCTGCGCTGCTGGTATCTGGTGGACGGCACATTCCACCCGTTCACCGAGGAAGAGACCTTCGAGGCTCACTGCGTCGACCACGAGAGTGGAGAACCGATCCCGCCCGAGCAGGGTGTCCGCTATCTCGACGCCTATCCCGTAGACAACTGACACCGATCCCCGACAAGACACCGCAGGGAGGGCCGCGAGCATGCCGCGACGTCGTAAGAAGAAGCGCGAGCTGCGCACGCTCGCGGCCCCCTTCACCATCGCCGCACCGACCGGCGCCCGTATCCGGGACCGGCTGTGCGTCACCACCGAAGAGGCCGAGGTTCTGTGGCTCGTCGGTGAGCATCTCGGGCACCACCAGCGGGCCGACCTCGCCGAGCGCGTATCGGTCGGCAGGGTGAAGGCGAAGGACAACCAGCGCGCTGCCCGGAAGAAGAACCTCACCGCTGTGTCCTCGTCCCGCTGGGCGGGGGCGATGACCCGCGCCTCGCAGGACCAGTACCAGCTCAGGATGCGCGTCCTGTTCGATGAGCGCGCTTGCCTGCGCCGCGCTATCCGCACGATCTCCCGCCGCCTTGCCGCGCCCTGCGGCAAGCACGCGGGCACGACGCGGGGCTACGCCAACCAGGCAGAGCGCTACGAGAAGCAGCGCCGCTTGCAGATCCTCACCGCCCGGCTCGCGGTCGTGGAGGCCCGTATCGAATCCGGGCGCCCGTCGATCGTGGTGGGTGGCCGCCGTCTGGCGAAGCTGCGACACAACCTGGAGAAGGCCGAGCTTACCGTCGAGGAGTGGCGGCTGCGGTGGGTGGCTAAGCGGCTGTTCCTCACCGCCGATGGAGAATCCGGCGCCCCTTTCGGGAACTACACCATCAGCGTCCACCCGGAGAAGGGCCAGGTGTCGATCGTGCTGCCCGAGCCGCTGCGGCAGCTGGCCAACGCCCCCCGGGGCCGGTACAACCTGGCCTGCACCGTGGCCTTCTCGCACCGCCGTGAGGAATGGCTGGACCGGGCGATGGCCAACCGGGCCGTCCGCTACGACATCGTGTACGACCCCGAGCGTGACCGCTGGTACCTGGATGCCTCGTGGGCCTGCGATCCTGTCGTGCTGCCGACGCCAAAGGAGATCCAGGCATCCGGCGAACGCCTGCTCGGTATCGACCTGAACGCCGATCACCTGGCTGCCTACCTGCTCGACCCGCACGGCAACCCCATCGGAGACCCCATCACCGTGCCCCTGGAGATGTCCGGCCCCGCCTCGACACGGGACGGAAGGCTCCGCACCGCGGTCACCGAGCTGATCCGCATCGCCAAGGAGCACGGCTGCGCCGGGATCGCGGTGGAGAACCCAGGCTTCGACGACGCCCGCGCTGTGGGCCGGGAGACCATGGGCCGAGGCGGACGCGGGAAGACGTTCCGCCGCACCGTGGCCGGTATCCCCACCGCACGCTTTCGTGAACGACTCCGGGGCATGGCCTTCCACCAGGGCCTTGTGGTGATCGCAGTGGATCCCGCCTACACCTCGATCTGGGGCGGCCAGCACTGGCAGCATCCACTCCAGCAGCAGCACCAGAAGATCACCGTCACGCGGCATCACGGCGCCAGCGTGACGATTGGACGACGCGCACTCGGGCACCGAGCACGGCGACGGCCAGGTGTGACCGCTCCCGACCAGAGGATCGGACAGCGGAGAGCTACCGGCCAGACCGTGCACGTCCCGAGGACGCGTGGGACCGTGAGCCCACCCAGGACAGCGGGCACGCCAAACGGAGGCGACAAGACCCGACTGCGCCAAGGTGACCAGCTCACGCTGTTCCCCGACCTCGAAGACCGTTCGCGAGGTCACCGGACCACCTCATGTCCGGATTTCGGCGAGTTGGCCAACACCGGCCAACAACGCTAAGAACGGTGACAACGGCTCAATGAGCGACTGCAGCTCGTCCGAGACGATCACGCCGTGACTCCCTCCTCCCCACGACAAGATCAAGAAGCAAGCGGGCCGACAGTTTCTGTTGGGAGCCCTTATCGCTTGAGGCTGGCCATGAGGTCACGCATGTCGTTGATCATGGCCGGCTGGTACGAGGACAGATCAGGGGTGTCCGGTCCGACACCGATCTGGTCGCCCGTGCCGTCGCCTTCGTAGTGGGGAACGGCGGAGAGACTGAGGGAGAGGACCGTTCCGCCGTCCACGACCCGCAACTCGGTGTCACCGAGAGACCGGGTGACCAAGTAGGCCTTGTCGCCGAGGTGCGTGACGACCTTGACACTGTCCTCCGGAACGACCCCGAGATCGGTCACCCGCCGCCGCGCCTCGAACTCGGCCCTGGGATCAGCCTTCTTGTGCTGTTCCACCGTGATGCCGACGGTGTAGTAGAGGAACCAGCCTGGCTTGGACTGCTTGGCATTGGTTTCGGGCTGAAGAGAGACGAAGCACTGGACCTGGTCAAGGGCGGGATCCTTGAGGAGTCCCGAATCGGTCAGGCCGGCGGAGTCTCTCGGTGCGATGGCTGACTCGATCGACGCCAGCTGCACGGACGGGCAAGGGTCGTGGTCGAGGTGGTACCCCCGTGCGTCCGGCCTCGGACTGCCCAGCCCGAAGTGGAACACCGCTGCCGCCCAGAGGGCCGATGCTGCCACCATTCCCCCCAGTGCCCACAGCCACGGGCTTCGCGACCCACGTGGGCCGGTAGGTCTCCGGTCGAGGTCGCTGACTATCTCGGGCGTCTCAACCGCGCCGATCTCTCCTGCCATCTCCGGCTCGGAAATCATGCTGCTCCCCTTCAGCTGCGCTTCGCGTGCTCTGGGTGATCGTAGAGCCGATCTGGCTGGGGCAGAGCAGGGCGGTGGGGGAGGCGAGGCACGGTGGCCCTTGCTGTCACCTGCGGCGCGGTGACCTCGACTGCTCAACGACACGCGTCCTTGGCGGGGCTACGAAGGCGCGGCCGGGGAGGTCGGGGTGATGTGTGGAGCGGCGTGAGGCTGCCGCGCCGGTTACTGCTGTTGTCGCGCCCGACGTCACCGAAGCCGGACGACCTCGAAGTGCACTGGGGAACGGTTCCCAGAACGGGGGCGGCCACTGCCAGAGGAACCCGTCACCGGGAAGCCCGTGTCGGTTCCTCCCCCTTCGACCGAAGTGCTCGTAGCGTGGATGCGTGGTCAACACGATGGAAACGGATGAGCGCAGGAAGCGGGTCCGCGAAGTACGCCGTAGGCTCGCGCAGGAGGGGCCGCCACGAACGCGAGCTGGCGAGGCGGACTTCGAGACGATCACGGTGCCCGAACGCGAATGCGACCAGTTGCGTGACCTACTGATCTCCGAGGGTGCGCAGACGGTCGTCGAGATCGGTCTCGCCTATGCCAGTTCCGCGCTCGCGATCGGTGAGGCGCTGGTGACGGTGAACCCACCGCGTGCTCGGCACGTCATCATCGACCCGTTTCAGGAACGTGACTGGTCGAATGCCGGCTGGGACGTGATGGGCTCCGCGGGGCTGGACTCGATCGCCTCGCTCATGCTCGTTCCTTCGTCGATCGGGCTTCCGCAACTCCTCACGGAAGGTCTCGCCGCGGATGCGGCGTTCGTGGACGGCAGTCACCGGTTCCATGAGGTTTTCGTCGATCTCTACTTCCTGCGCAAGGTCGTTCGGCCCGGCGGGCTGATCATCGTCGATGACGCCTGGGCCCCGTCTGTGCGAACTGCCGTGCGCTACTTCGAAAGGAACCTGGGATGGACGGTGCTTCCCGACGCCTTCCCCGGCGAAGCTCCGACGACGGTTTCCGCCGATCCTCAGGCCGAACCAGTGACTCGCTGCACGGCCTTTCGCTTGCCTGACCCGTCGTTCGAGCCGCCCTTCGAGGAGTTTCACACATTCTGACGGAGACACGGGCGCGCCGCGTTGGCGCCGGGTGGTTGGCCCAGAGGGCACGCTCTGTTGTCAGGTCTTGTCGCTTCCGCCGCGCAGGGATGACAGGACGAGGCGTCCATAGGGCGTGGTGAGGGCTGCCGCTGCGGCGGCGATGGACAGTGCGAGGGCGATGAGCAGGTGTGTCACGGAGCCGTCGCCGAGGACTTGGAGGATGCTCAGCGCGGTGCCGAGGGGCAGTCCGAGAATGGTGAGGATGCCCAGGGCGCCGCTGATCTGCTGGCTTTCCTGCGTCTGTACCAGCCTGCTGTAATCAGCTGCTTCGGCGAGGATCTCGTTGAAGCGGGCGGGCAGCCGATGCTGTTGTTGGAAGGCGAGCAGCAGATCGTTGGCGGCGCCATGCGCGGTGAGGTGTTGTCGCCAGTAGGTGCTGCGGAAGACAGCGATGTTCCTCTCCAGCGTGGCGACTCGCCGTGCGATCCGTGGGGAGTTGAAAACCTCGGAGAGTTCGTCGGTGAGCTCGTTGATGTGATCGCGTTGGAGCGAGCCGAGGAGCAGGGCGTCGAGATAGACCGTACGGGAGTGCAGCGCCCCGAACTCGAAGAAGTCGCCCGTGCCGGTGTCGGGTCGGTGACCCAGGAAGGCGGTCCCTTGTCGCAGCACCAGGGCGCTCCAGTCCGCCGAGATCCTCACCGTGTCCTTGAGCTGTTCGTCGGCCGTTTCCGGAGGAAGAGGGAAGTCCTCGGGTGTGGAGCGTGAGGCCAGTTGCCACAGCCAGCGATCCGCAGTGACGGGCAGTGCCATTTCGGGGCCGGTGCGCAGGGCGGGAGTGTGCTGGTGACTCGGAGTCATGAAGACGATGCTGTAGGGCCGGGCTATGGCGAAGGGCGCCTCGTGGTCGCGGGCGTCGGCGATGCCGGCCAGCAGCCCGGCCGGATCGAAGGGCCCACCGAGGAGTTCGTCCGCGGGATCGAGCCGCCGTCCCGCCCAGGGCCCGCAGTGCGGGCAGCAGTGGTCTTTCCACGCTGAAGTGCATTACGGCGAGGGCGTGTTCGGGGTTGCGGGCGGTGGCCACGCGCAGAAGCTCCATGCCAAGCAGGTGCATCCCGTCATGCTTGACGTCCAGGGGCAGGTGCCTGCGACGCGGCCGTCCGGGCGCCCTGTAGAGCGCGCGAGCGGAGGCCGGTGCGAAGTAGGTGGACCGCGTATGGGTGTCGGTGCGGCGGCTGCCAAGCTCGAAAGGGAAAGGACCTTCGGGCCACTCGGGCAGGTGCAGCAGCCGCACGGGCAGGACGACGGTCAGCGCTTGGCGCGCCCCCGTGACGGTCTCCAGCAGCGGAACCCCGGGGGCGGTCACCGGTAGAACTCGGCGGGGTGGGGCTGGTCGAGGCGACTGACGAACTCCACTCCGTCGGAGCTCTCGACGCTGACATGGAAGCGGACGCGTTCGCCCGTGCGGATGGTCCGGAGCCCGTCGGTCACGTTCTCACGATAGTTGAAGGTGTAGCACCGCTCGTCCCGTTGTGCCGGACGACGAAGGAGCCGAGCGCAGGGCTCGGCCCTCTGCCGTGCGGGGCGGCCCTTGCGGTCGGCCTTGCGTGTGCCCGCTGCGTAGGAGTGCCGGGCTCTGGGGACAACGGGTGGCGTGGTGCGGTGTTGGCTGGGCTGGAGCGGTGCTCGGATGTACCCGTCTGCTGGCTGAGGCGCTGGCCTTGGCGATCACTTCGTTGGGGTTCGTCTGCCGCCTGTGATCAGCAGCGCGGTCACAAGGTAGGGGAGTGCGGCCCAAGCGAAGGCGGCATGGTGGGAGGTTGCGGAGGTGACGGCTGTGTACGCGGCATACACCACCACGGTCGTTACGTCGGTGCCGAGGCTTGCGAGGGAGGTGAGGGTGGCTCGGCGCTGGTCGTCGATGCGGTCCTGGAGCCGGGCGTCGGCGAGCACGGTGGCCAGTTGGAAGCCGGCGAAGGCGAGGGCCACGAGGAGGAGGCCGGCCGGTGTGCGCAGTGCGGCGCCTGCGGCCAGTGCGAGCGCCGCGCCGGCGAGCAGCACGGCGAGGCCGTTCTGGCTCAGGCGTGAGCATGCTCCGGCCAGCAGGCTGCCGGTCGTGGTGGTGGCCCAGATCATGAGGAGCAGGTAGGGCACGGTGTGCTCGGCTACGCCAGTGCCTTGGACCAACAGCGGGGTGTATTCGTCGAGTGCGCCCCATACGGCGCCGACGGCCGGGACGAGCAGCAGGGCTGTGCGCACGGACCGGTCGGCACGGGCTTCGGCGAGCCCGGCCCGCAGGGTCGTGGCCCAGCTGCCGCTGCGGGCGGCCGGTGGTGGCTGTTCGGGTAACCGGGTCGCTGCCGCCGCCGCGAGCAGGCAGGCCAGTACGCTTGCCGCGCCGACGGCGGAATAGCCGCCCAGGGTGAGGACGGGGCCGGCGAGCGCCATGGCGGCGACCACGGCCACCAGGCCGGCCGCGCGGGCGTGGCCCATGACGTGGGCGTACCGGCCGGCGGCGCCAAGCCGTTCCAGTTCATCGTAGACGAGTGCCTCCAGCGCACCGGAGCTGAGGGCTCCGCCGGCGCCCCAGAGGACGAAGCCGGCTGCGAAGGCCCCGTACGAGGGGATGAGCACCCACAGGGTGAAGCCGGTGGCCGTGAGGAGCGGGCCGAGCCAGAGCGCGAGTCGGCGGGAGACGGCGTCAGCCAAGGCGCCGAAGGGCACTTCGAGGAGTACGCCGGTGAGTGACCAGAGGGCGAAGAGGGAGGAGATCTGCCACAGCGGCAGGCCGGCGTCGCTGAACAGCAGCGCGTACACCGGGTAGAGCAGGATGAAGTCGTTGAGGAATGCGTAGGAGTACAGCGTCGCCGTCAGCCGCCTGATTCCGGTGGCGGTTGTACGTGCAGGTGTATGTGTCATGAGGCCTTCCCGCAGGGACAGTTCGGACGCCGGAGGTAGGGCGTTCCGAGGCGGTCCTCGGGAGGCTCGGCTGCGGGATCAATGTCGCCAGGTCATGGCTCGCATGGTAGGCGGCGACGCCGTGCGGCGCAGGGAATTACCTCGCGAAGGGTGTCGGCACCCGGGACCGTACCTTCTGCGAGACGCCAGGCCGATGGGCAGGAAGAGTTCGGCCGACTCCCTGGTTGTCGTTGCGTCGGTGGTGCGGTTGGCCCGGTGGGCAGCTGGGCGTCCACTGACCGCGCTGCCTCGGCTCCAAAACCGTGTGCGAGTGACCGGGTGGTGTCCCTACCCTTCCGGCATGGAGCTTCGCGAAGAGCGTCCTGGCGACAGTGAGCCTGTACGGGACATTCACCTGCGGGCGTTCGGGGACCACGGCCTTGTCGTGGCCGACCTGGTCGATGCGCTGCGGCAGATCATCACGCCCGCGGACGGTCTTTCGCTGGTCGCCGAGAGCGACGGACGGATCGTCGGGCATGTCATGTTCACCCGCAGTCTGCTCGATGCCCCTCGACGTCTGGTTGGGGTGCAGGTGCTCAGCCCGTTGGCCGTCATGCCTGAGCACCACAAGCGCGGTATCGGCTCGGCCCTGGTCCGGCACGGACTGAAGATCCTCGCCGAGCGATCCGTCCCCCTCGTCTTCCTGGAGGGCGATCCGGGCTATTACTCACGCTTCGGATTTACTCCCGGCGGTGACCAGGGCTTCCGAAAACCATCCTTGCGCATTCCCGACGGTGCCTTCCAGGCTCTCAGGCTCCCACAGTACGAGCCGTGGATGACGGGGACGCTCGTCTATGCGGAGCCGTTCTGGCGGCATGATGCAGTCGGCCTCCGGGGCCCCAGCGCATAGTGCCGCGGGGGGTACGCCTGTGGTGACGTGACGCGCCGTCCGGGCCAGCATCCGCACTGCCCGTCACCTCACCTCTACGGGCGGACAGGACCAGTACATGTCCCTGCCAGCCGCGTGAGTGGCTTTGCGTCGGGCCATGCGCTGCTGCCCGGCGCTGCGGTGCAGTTGTGGAACTTCGGCCGTGCGCGGGCGCCGGGCTCCTTCTTCGCCACGCCTTGCCGCGCCGTTATTTCGTGTAGATCGGGCCTAGTGGGGTGGTACGTTGCGAGACTTTGTTCCGACCGGAAGGAATGCCATGGATGAGCCCTCCCTGCACAGCCGGTTCCTCAGCGACGTACTTCCTCGGATCCAGCAGGATCCGAGGGTGACGGGTGTTGCTGTGTCGGGGTCGATCGCGGGCGGAAACCCCGACATCTACTCCGATGTCGACCTGATCGTGGTCATCGACGACGAGGCGTTCGACTCCGTCATGAAGGAGCGTCGCAAGCTGATCGAGTCATGGGCCGCCCTGGTGGCCGGTTTCACCGGGGAGCATGTCGGTGAACCCCGCCTGATCATCACGCTCGTCGGGCCGCCCCTTCTCCATGTCGACTTCAAGTTCGTGCGCGCCTGTGACTTCGCCGAGCGCGTTGAGGACCCGGACATCCTGTGGGACCGGGACGGTGGCCTGGCCGACTCGCTCGCGGAGCATCCCCCAGTACCGGCGTCGCTCGACCTTCAGTGGATCGAGGACCGGTTCTGGGTCTGGGTGCATTACAGTGCGACGAAACTCGGCCGCGGTGAACTGTTCGAGGTCATCGGCTTCCTCTCCTACCTGCGCGAGGCCGTGCTGGGCCCCCTGGCGGTTCGCCGGGTGGGTGCAATCCCGCGTGGCGTGCGCCACCTCGAGTCGATCGCACCGGATGAGGCGCGCGACCTTCAGAGGACGGTGTGCGGCTATGACCAGCACGGCGCCGGTCAGGCGCTCCTCGCCAGCGTCGAGCTGTACCGGCGGTGGCGCGACGACACAGGCGCGGCAATCGAACGCCATCGGCACGCCGAAAGCCTCGCGATGCAGTACCTCCACGACGTCATCGATGAGGCGAGCTGACCGCGCCGCTCGGCGTGCACCTTCCGGCCGTCGGTGCCTGTTCATTCTGAGCTTCACCCTGAGCGCCGTGCAGTCTGGACGGCATGAACAGCGGCGACGGTGAACGCCATTCGGGTGGTACTGCAGTGGGCCTGACCGGAGATCCGCCACTCCTTCGGTAGGGCGCAGCCCGCTCACTCGGGGACCAGCCGGAGCTTTTCGGGGTTGCGTACCGCCCAGATGTGCTTGATCCGGGTCGTCTGCGATGTCGAACGCATACACCGTGACCGTGACGCCGTCATGCTGGGCCACCAGGCCGGGCTGGCCGTTCACCGTGCGCTCCAGGTGCGTCAGGTGGGGCACTCGGGCGGCGATTTCGACCCTGGCGCGAGCGATTTCCTCGCTCCCTTCGATCGGGTGGAGCACCGCGCTGGCGAGGCGGCCGCCATCGGCGGTCGCGGTGGCGTCGGGGTCGAGGAGGCCGACGAGGGCGTCGATGTCCTAGGCTCACCAGTTGGATTGGCGAAGCGTAGTGAACGTGTGGCAGAGTGCTACGCGCACGCCCGGCGCCCAGGCGACGTCGGGCACCCTCTTCGGTCGGGTCTTGCGGCCCGGTCGACCAGCGTCCGGAGGGACGTGCCACGCGGGCTGGCGGCTCCTGTCGTTCAGTACCAGGGCACGAAGGCGATTGGCTCCCAGGGCTGAGCAACGCTCAGGCTCGCTAAGCCAATCAGAGACGCTTCCCACGCCTGCTTGAAGGCCCTGACGATCTCGGCCTGCCGGACTGTGGGAGGTGCAGGGTCTGCCCTGCTGCGCTGACTACGTCACTTGCCGGACGGCAGCAATCGGTCCGTCATCGCCTCGACCGCGGCGATCACCGCAGCACGGTGCCGTTTCAGCCGCGCCGCCTCGTCGTCCTTGCCCGGGTTCCGGATGGTCGGCGGGGTGGCGAGCCAGGCCTGTGCGGCGGCCAAGGCGATCATCAGCGCGTCCATGCCGGCCTCCAGGTCCGCGCCGTGCGCGTCCGCGACGGCCTGGGCCTTGGAGAGATGGGCCTCGAGTTCCGTGGCGGAGGCTTCGGGCTTTTCGAGGGCCTTCCACTGCGTGAGGCGGATGAGGTCGGGATCGGCGATGAAGGCGTCGAAGAGGGCGGCGGTGTAGGTGGGGAGATCGTCGGGGGTGAAGGGCACGACGTCGGCGAGGACGCGCAGGCGGCTGTCGAGGACGGCGTCGAAGAGATCGTGCTTGGAGCCGAAGTACGCGTAGATGGCCTGTTTGTTGGCCGGTGCGTTCTTGGCGATCCGTTCGACACGGGCTCCGGCGAGGCCGTACGCCACGAACTCGGCGTACGCGGCCTCGATCAGACGCGCACGCGTGGCGGAAGAGTCGTAACCCATGGCGCCAGCTTAAAAGACAAACGTCTGGTTTGAGAAAGGCCCGGGACCCGGCAGCGCCACGGAGCCCAGGTCGTCCACGTCGCGCGGTGCCCGGCGGCCGACCGATAGACGGCTGCCGGGCACCACGCAGCTCGTCGGGTGATCAGGGCTCGATCGTCACGACGATCTTGCCGTCGGTGCCCCTGCCGTCAGCGCCCGCTGGGCGTTGGCGGTGCGCTCCAGCGGATGCGTGGCACCTACCCGCACCATGAGCAGGGCTGCGTCGGCCAACTCCGCGACGGCGCGCAGATCCTCACCGTTCAGGCGGCAGAACACCGGAGTGACGCCCGGATGACCGACGTCCGCCACGGACGCGGTGCGCGCGTCGTCCCGGGCCGCCGTGGCCATGGTCGCTCGGATGCGGTTGCCGACCGTGTCCAGCACCGTGTCCACTCCGGCCGGGACCAGTTCCCGCCAGCGATGATCTGACGGGGCTGAAAGGCGTCGAGGCGGGGGAGGAGTACCCAGTCGCATTCCTGCGCAGGGAACACCCCCTGGGCCGCCGGCCCGCGGTCACCGGCCGATTTCCAGGAGCTGCCCAGCTACCAGGGCCACTGCCCGGAGGCGGGCCTCGACGAGATCATCGATCTGGTCGCGCTCGGCCGCCTCATCACGGTGGCCCGCTCGGCTGTGGCGGACCGTCTGCCGCCGGATCTCACAGCCGTCCCAGCGGGTGACCTCTCGCCTACGCCCTTGTCTTCTGCTGGTCGCCCCGCAGCGCAAACGCGGAGGTCCTGGCGCTTGCCGACACTTTCACCGCCCACGCACGTGGTGCGATCACCGCGGCCTCGCGACCGAAAATCCAACTGATTGGTTGGTAAGCGGGACACCTGTGGCCTGGATGAAACCAGCCAGTTGGATGGTTGATAGGAGGCCGCACGTATGTCTTTACACACTTGGTCCATCACGGGGGTCAGCAGCGGCTTCGGCCGCGAGATGGCGCGGCAGTTGCTGGAACGCGGTGACCGCGTTGGACGACCGGGCCACCGTCCTGAGCCGGACGCGACAGATGCTACTGCCAGTCATCTGACTGATGCGTACTACGCCCTCCAACGGCCACGTTAGGGAGAAGCGCCGTATGCAAGGGGAGGTCTCCATGAGCGGGAACCAATTCGAACCACAGGCACAGCACTCCGGAACCGGGCGTATGGCCCCCCTCTCGCTGGTCGTGCACCGGGTGCTGTGGGAGGACGTCCGGGTCCCGCTCGGCGCCGAGTTCCGGTTCGCCCCCGATGACCCCTTGCTGGTGACCGTCGTCCTCCGGTCGGAGGACGGCCCCGCCGTCACCTGGCACCTCGGCCGCGACCTGCTGTGCGAGGGACTGCTGGAATCCAGCGGCATCGGGGACGTCCGGGCCTGGCCAGTGCACAGCCGAGGCCGGTCCCTGCTGCGGCTTCGGCTTGCGACGCGTGGGGCCAGCGCGCTGTTCGAGATCGACCGGCGCGCCCTGGAGAAGTGGCTGTTCGACACCTGCGACATGGTGCCGGCGGGCGAGGAACTGAACGACGTGGACTGGGACGCCCTCCTCGTCGGCCTCTTGGACGGTAGATGACACCGCACGGTCCGTCCTTCGCACGCACGCCAGCCGGTACGTGCCACGCACCACGGTTTCCGGCGGTGCACGGGAATGCGCTCGGCACCGGATCCACCCCCGGACCGGACCGCTCGCCCCTGCCACGCAGGCCTAGCAGCCCAGCCCGTCCGGCGCTCACGCTGGTGGTCGACGAAGATCCCTTCAGGCGCCCGGTGGAATTGCGTACCGTCAGCACGTCGCCCATGCCGCCCGGTGTACGCGGTGCGGTGGTTACGGCGGTGGACGCGGCGGCCTGCGCCGTCAAGCCGGTCGCGGGCCGCCGTGTGTCTGGTGGGAGGCACGGCCCCGGTGCGGCGAGCACCGGGACCGAGCACTGCTACGGACGGACCGAGGAGGAACTCCCGTTGAACGCCGTCACCTCGAGCCGGGGCCGGCGCGAGGGCAGGGCGTGGGCGGGCCAGGACAGGGTGACCGTCTTGGACTCACCGGGCAGCAGCCACAGGTAGTTGTCGCTGTAGAGGGTCGGCAGCACACGGTGTCCCGTGGCGTCGTCCAGCAGCGACAGCCGGACCATCGAGGCGACCACCGAACCGCGGTTGCGGATCGTCGCGGTCAGCTCGTGACGGTCCCCGGACTGCGTCTGGCGGGTCACCGAGCCGGTGACCTTCACCTGTCGCGCCTCGGTCAGTTTCCGCATGGCGTCGGGTGTTCGGTAGCGCCAGTAGGTGTTGTCGGACAGCACGCGGCCGTCGGCGCTCTCCAGCGTGAGCCGCAGGAGATGCAGATCGGGCAGGTCATCCGTCCACGCGGCGGTGAACGCCTTCGCGGTGGCGGCCGACGCCACGTCCAGTTGGACGCTCTTGGCCGGGCCCAGTCGGCTGCCGGTCAGATCGAACAGCGTGGCGGAGACCGTGATGTGCTTCAGGTCCTGGCGGGTGTGGTTGACCGCGATGACCCGGCCCTCAGGGTCGGCCTGCACGTGCAGGGGCTCGCAGGCCGCGCGGGCGCCGTAGTAGGTGCCGTTGACGTCGAAGTCGTAGTCGTAGGTCTGCCAGACCGTGCTGTGCCAGGCGGGGTGGGACATCCACAGCATCAGACCGGTGGCGTTGTCCCAGAGGTTGGCGTTCCACGCCTCGAACATCGCCCGTGTGTTCTCGTAGTTGACGAACTGGGCCTTACGGGCAAAGTCGTCGAGGTCCCGCGCCTGCCCGAGTCGGGTCTCGATGGCCGCCTTGTAGGTCTGCGGCGCCTGGTTCCCGTGCTCGCTCCAGTCGTGGTAGTACCACGCCCCGCGAATCGGCCACTCGGGCTCGTCGCCCGTCATGTTGCGCATGCTCGCGGCGGTGGACACGACCGGCATGCCGATCTCGGTGTGGAAGCCGAAGTCTCTGCTGCCGTACGTGGAGGCGTCGAAGTATTTCTGGGGCTCGACCCACCCGTAGGGGCCGCCGCCGGTGATGATCCCGCCCGCCGAGTTGTTCTGGTAGAGCAGACCGGGTGCCTGCTGCTCGACCGCGTCGCGCATGCCCTTGTCGATCGCCGCGGGCGGGTTGCCCTCGTTAGCGCCGCACCAGACGACCACACTGGGGTGGATGCGGTAGCGCAGCACGGTGTCCCGGGCGATCGAGATGAAGTCGTCGTGGTTCGGCGGGTCCATCCCCCACGCGTTGGGGAAGTCGTTCCACACGAGGATGCCGTGCTCGTCACAGGCCGCGAAGAACTCCTCGCGGTCGCACGTACCCACCCAGTTGCGGATCATGGTGAAGTTCATGTCGCGGTGCATGCGCACCGCCGCGTCCATGCGCTCCGGCGGCATGCGGCGCAGCAACTCGTCCCAGCCCCAGTTGCCACCGCGGGCCAGTACCCGGACACCGTTCACGGTGATCGTCAGCGGGTCAGGAGTGTTGGACACCGACTTCACGTCGGTCCACGAACTGCCGTCGTCGGAGACCTGGATGACATACGTCTTCGGGTAGGCCACTTCCCACACGATGGCCACACGGTCGAATTGCTGCGCCGAGCCGAGGTCGACCTGGATCCACTGGTTGTCCTCGTAGGCGGACGACCAGCGGCTGCCTGGGTTGCCGTCCGTGGCGTTCGAGGCGGGGTTGCCCGGGTCTTCGCTGGAGGCGGTCGCCGTTTTGTGAAGTGCGAGATCGTGTCCGTGGTCGGCGCTGTTGACGACACCTAGTGACCACAGGGAGTTGCCCCAGCTGGTGTTGCGCACCCCGCAGGCGATACGGACGTAGCGGGCCGTACGGGCGTCGAAGTCCTCGACCTGGAGGCTCGCGTTGCCGTTGTTGAACGGCAGCGGTACGGCGGTGTTGTCGACGGAGGCCTCGTCGGTCCAGGTGGAGCCGTCGGCGGAAACCTGCACCACGAACGTCTTCGCGTACGCCTGCTCCCAGACCAGGTCGACTCGGTCGAAGGACTGCTGGGAACCCAGGTCGACCGTGATCCACTGGTCGTCCTCGTAGGCGGAGGACCAGCGGGTGTTCGGGTCGCCGTCGGTCGCGTTGGCCGCGCCGTGGTCGCTTTCGTCCACGCTCGATGCCTCGGCCGGTGCGTGCAGGGCGAGATCCGTGGTGGGCCGGGAGCTGTCGAGTACGGACAGGGTCCACAGCGAGGAGCCCCAGGAGGTGGCCCGGGTGAGGCACTTGACGCGCACGTGGCGGGCCTGCTGCCGATCGAAGGTCACGGTCTGCGTGTAGGCGTCGCCGGAGGCGGCGAAGGGCAGCGGCACCTTGTACTCGTAGCCGAACTGCCGGATGCCGAACCGCGTGGTGCGGCGGTCGCTTTCGGCGCCGTCCACCGATGCCACGAGGGTGAGCGTGTGCAGGTCGGCGTCGCCGAGCCCATTGGGCCACCACAGCTTGGGGTTGCGCAGCCGCAGTTGGCGGAAGGTGTCCGGGGCGAACGTGACATCGACGCTCTGTCCGGCCGGGACGGTGACGACCTTGCTCACCTGGACGTCGTCGAAGGACGCTACGACGGTCGCCTGGTGGTCGGCGGTGTCGGCGTTGCGCACCGGGACGACGAGGGTCAGCTCGGCGACCGACACGTCGGGCAGGTCCGGCAGGATGGTGTCCACCCGCGGGTCGCCGATGACGACGTGGCCGGTGGAGCGCAGCCGTACGTGGTTCCAGATGCCGGCCGCCCGGTCCCGCACCGCGGGCATCCAGTCCCAGCCCGAGGAAGCCAGGTACGTGGGTGAGTTGAGGTTCATCTGGTTGGCGCCGGCGTCCACCCAGGACTCGCCGGCCGGGCCCTTGTCACCGGGGCTGCCGGGGACGGGCATGGGGTCGGTCCGCACCGCGAGCGCGTTGGTCTCGCCTGCTGTGAGCAGTCCGGTCACGTCGTGCGTCGAGCGTGCGAAGGGGTACGTCAGACCGCCCACGTGCTGACCGTTGAGCCATATGTCGGCCTTGTGGTTGATGCCGTCGAACTCCAGCCAGATGCGCCGGCCACCCCCCGTGCGCAGACCGCGCGGCAGCTCGAAGTCGCGCTTGTACCACCAAGAGTGCCGTGACAACGCTTCGGGGACGTGCAGGTTGTTCAAGCCGACAACCGGGTCGGGCAGCTTGCCCTGGTCCACGAGCGAGGTCAGGACCGTGCCCGGCACGGTGGCCGGCAGCCAGCCGCTCGTGTCGACGGACGTCCGTGACAGAGCCGAACCGTCGGCGTCGGCCCAGTCGTCGAGCGTCAGCCGCCAGCCCGACTCCAGCGGCACGGTGCCGTCGGCGGCTACCGCCAGTTTCGGCGGGCGACTTGTGTCGGTACCCCAGTCGGTCCAGCCGGTGGCGGAAGGACGCCGCCCCTTGGGCGTGCCGTAGACCTCGAAGCCGTTCAGTCCCAGCGGGTTGGCGCTGGAGCGCCGACGCGAGGTCATCCGCACCCAGCGGGCCGTCACCGGGCGCGCGAGCTGGAGGTTCACGACTCCGCCGGTGCCCGCGGTCGTACGGTAGACGCTCGTCCAGGACTTGTTGTCCAGGGAGGTCTCCACCACGAACTCGACGGCGTAGCTGGACAGGATCTCCTTGCCCGTGGTGCCGCTGTTCGGATTGCCGGTGCTGGGCGGCGTGAAGACGGGGTCGCTCGCGTCCGCCTCGAACGTCAGACGGATCCACGTGACATCGCAGACGGACTGAAGATCGATCGATATCCACTGCGGATCGCTCGCCTCCGCTCGCCAGCCACTGCCGCGCACGCCCGGCGAGGTGAGCCGGTCGACCACGAACTCCGCCGGGGTGGGCGCGTAGGCCGTCGAGGACACCGTGACCGGCCGGTAGAGCGCGAGTTCCTGTGGCGAGGAGGAGGCGGTGGACGCGTCGGTGCCGGCGGCCGCGGCGGTCGCCACGGGCATCAGCGATCCGAGGCCGAACCCTGCCAGCAGTGTGGAGCCCGTGGTGACGACCGACCGTCGCGACACGTGCCGCGACGGACTCTCCTGATCTCTCATGAGCGTGATGTCCCATCAAAAAAGACAGCGGCGTGGGCCGGAGCGACCTGGCCGACCAGCTCAGCACGCCCGGTGCCAACGAAGAATGACAACGTTGCCAAAGGCTGTGGTGTGAGAAGAGTCCTGTCAACCCCTGATGCCGGAATCGTCGTGAAAGCCGAGGCCGCGGGGGCGGGTTGACGTGTTGGCTGTATTTGCGTGAGCAGACGAGGGCGGGGGAGTTGGCGGGTGGGACGCCTTGGATGTTTTCGCTGGGTCGCCGTCCGTGCAGGGGAAGCGCCTCGGGTGGGGACGGAGCCTGTGTCCGGGGGCCAGCCGAAGTGCCGATCGCAGTAGGGGAGTCGGAGATCCGTCTCCTATCTTTGACGCGCTCCGAGTGGACTTTGAACACTCCAAGGGGGCGCGCCATGAACGCTCAAACAGCAAGGGGGGATTGGACCGACCGGGTCGGTACGTCGCGGTCGCCGCCGCACATCGCTCGAAAACGGTCCGTTGGGTCCCGGACCACGTGCGGGGCACGCTGGGTGTCCTGGCGAGGCCAAAGGGTCTCCGTCGTGGGTCGGTCGCAGTGACGTCGTTTGCGTACGCACCGGGCAACTCGCGCGCTTGCGCCGGCACGGTTGGGGTGGATACGGGGATTGCCGCTGCCCGTGCCCTGGGGGCGCCGATCGACCCGCTGGCGCTCAATTGGGTCGCGGCCGTGCGGCATGGAGCGTAGGCCCGTCATCTGATGAATGCGCCGTATGTCTGTTTCGTTGCGGGCACCCTGGACCGCTGTCCCGGGCTGCGCATGATCCTGTTGTACGCCGGGGGAGGGGTTCTCTCCCTACCGCGCCTTCTGACCCCGCGCCGGCATCAGCAGTCCGACGCTGAAGGCACGTCAGCTGCGGAGCGCTCTGGGCTCGTTGCGCAACCCTGTACTTGGACTCGGCCCCGTACTTGGGCACAGCCGTGATCCGCGAACCGGCACGCGCTCGCTGGAGCAGTACGGCGAAGCCCGCGGTGAGTACGGCCTGGCAGCGATGCCCTGTGGTACCCACCCGTGAGGGGTGTGCACCACAGGGCGAGCCGTGTGCCGTGTCGGTCAGGCGTCGGCCCTGACACCGTTGATGATCGTTGTGCCCTGCTGGGCGGGGACGCCGAGAGCCTTGAGGAAGGGGAGGGGGAAGTTGAGGGCCGGGGCGGTGAGGACGTCGAGTTCGGTGAGGTGGTCGGGGGAGAGGGTGACGTCCAGGGAGGCCAGGTTGGCCTCGAGTTGTGCGACCGTACGGGCGCCGATGACCGTGGCCGTGGTCAAGGGCTGCTGGCGGACCCAAGCCAGCGAGACCGCGGCGACCGTGGTGTCCAGCTCCTTGGCGATGCGGGCGAGCACGTCGAGCAGAGCGAAGGTCTGCTCGTTGAGATGGTGGCCGACGAACATGCCGCGGCCGGCGCCCTCCGGGTTGTGATTCTCACGCGTGTACTTGCCGGTCAGCACGCCATTGGCGAGCGGACTCCAGGGCAGGACGCCGAGGCGGAGTTCCCGCGCGGCGCCGAACAGCTCGCCCTCGGAGGTGCGTTCCAGCAGCGAGTATTCGAGCTGGAGGGCGGCGACCGGGGCCCAGCCGCGCCACTCGGCGAGCGTCGCCATGCGGGCGACCGCCCAGGCAGGGCTGTCGGAGAGGCCCACATAGCGGACCTTGCCCTCGCGGACGAGATCGTCCAGCGTGGACATGGTCTCCTCCAGCGGTGTGTGCTGGTCCCAGTTGTGCTGCCAGTACAGGTCGATGTAGTCGGTGCCGAGCCGCTCCAGCGAGGCGTCGATGTGCTTGCGGATGGCCTTGCGGCTGGTGCCGCCGTTGTTCGGGTCGGTTGGGTCCATCGAGAGGGCGAACTTGGTCGCGATGACGAGCCGGTCCCGCTGATCCGGGTACTTGCGCAGGTACGAGCCGATCACCTGCTCGGAACGCCCCTCCATATAGCGGTTTGCGGTGTCGATGAAGTTGCCGCCCGCCTCGATGTAGCGCGCGAGGATGTCGAGCGAGGTCTGCTCGTCGGCGCCCCAGGAGGGGTCGCCGAAGGTCATCGTGCCCAGAGCCAGGGGGCTGACACGAAGACCGGTGCGTCCGAGCGTGCGGAAGTCGGTGAGGCTCACGGTGGGGTTTCCTTAACTCTGCTCTGAGGGTGCTGAGACCGTCGGTACAGCCGGCAGGACTGCCGCTGCCGGCACTTGTCCGGCGGGCCGGAGGGAGGGGCGCTGTTGAGGGACGTACGCCGGGTGGGCTACTGGTCGTAGTCGGTGGAGAAGGAGATGGACTTCGTGCTCTCGAGCTGGGCGAGCCGGCGCTGGAGTGCGGCCTGGATGGCCCCGTAGGAGTCGCTGCCGAGCGCAAGCCGCAGGGGGGCCGGGTTGATGTCCACGGAGTCGATGACCGCGGCCGCCACCTTCTCGGGGTCACCGCTTGCGTCGCCCGTCAGGTTGCCGCACGACGCCTCGATGTACTGGCGCATCTGGCCTACGGGCGTCGAGGCGTAGGCGGGGATCGGCGGGGCGATGGAGAGCGCGGCACCGAAGTCGGTGCGCACGACGCCAGGCTCCACCAGCGTGATCCCGATGCCGAACGGCGCGACCTCAGGGGCCACCGACTCCAGGAAGCCCTCCACACCCCACTTGGAAGCGTGGTACATGCTGGCGCCCGGCGAGGTGATCTGACCGCCCATGGTGGAGGTCTGGATGAATCGGCCGCCGCCCTGGGCGCGCAGGCGGGGGAATACGGCGCGGGCGAGCTGGATCGGGGCCACCAGGTTGAGGGCGATCTGCTGCTCGATCATCGAGTCCTCGAGCTCCTCGGCGGCACCGACGGCGCCGGAGCCGGCGTTGGAGAAGACGACGTCCACCTGACCAAGCTCCGCGAAGACTCGGTCGATCACGGCGCGCAGGGCCTCGGTGTCGGTGACGTCGAGCTGAGCCGTCCAGATCTGGTCGCCGTACTGTTCGGCCAGGTCGTTCAGGCGATCCCTGCGCCGTGGCACGGCGGCGACCTTGTCACCGCGCTTGAGAAGCTGCTCCGCGACCTTGCGGCCGATGCCCGACGACGCACCGGTGACCAACCATGTGCCCATGATCGTTGCTCCAAGCTGAATTTACTGACTGGGGTGACGGCGCTGTGACGCTGTATGACGCTGGCCCGTCGCTAAACTTGCATCCATCCGGTTGGTTGGAAATCTAGCGTGCCTCGTTCGAGAAAACAACCGGATGGTTTATTCGGTCGGGCTCCGCGCCCAGAGGCCAAGTGCCGGGCCGCCCTCTACGTCAGGCCGGCTCAACGATCGGGGTGCGGCACGCCGAAGGGATCTGCCTTCCAGTTGGGGCACCCGACTCTGTCGCGGGGGCCGACACGGTGCCCTGGGACACGAGCGGCAGCCGGCGGGAACGCACCCGTCGGAATTCCTCCACCGGCGTTCTACCGGCGTCCGGGCGGAATGGCCATCGCTGCCGCGCTCGTTGACGTCGGACAGGGCTGCTCGGCCGCAATGCGGCCAGTCCCGAACCGACCTGAAGCGAAGGAGTCGTCACCGTGACGGACATCGAGATTCCCCCCGCCATCCGCACGTTCATCGACGCGACCAACGAAGGCGATGCGGCGGCCTTTGTGGCCGCTTTCACCCCTGACGCGTATCTCAATGACTGGGGCCGTGAGTTCCACGGACGGGACGGCGTGAGTAGTTGGAACGTAAGCATTCACGTGGTCTGTCCGCTGGTGGCGAGTTGACGATGTGACAGGCCGTCGTGGTCTCTGGCACGCTGCGGGATCGTGTCTGTTGCTGCCGAGTCCGCCGCGTCGCGTGAGGACCTCCTCGCGCTGATTGCGCTGCTGCGCGAGCAGAACGTGGCGCTGGCCGAGCGGTGTGCACTGCTCGAAGAGCGGAACACTGTGCTGGAGACGCGGGCCGCACTGCTGGAGGACCAGAACGCGCAGCTCGCTGCCGCCAACGAGCGCCTGACGAAGCGGGTCGTGGAGTTGGAACGGCGGTTGAACCGCAACTCGGGCAACTCCAACTTCCCGCCCTCGCAGGACGTGTTCGGTCTGCCGAAGGACGACAAGCCCGAGGCGCAGCCGAAGGGCCAGGCCCGGCGGGGCAGGCGCAAGGGCGCGCCCGGTGCGGGGTTGGGCATGGTCGAGAATCCGGACCAGGTCGAGAACCATCGCCCGCGTGCCTGCGCGGACTGCGGCAGCCACTTGCGCGGCGCGCCCTCAGTCGGCTTCGCTCGCCGTCAGGTCAGCGACATCCCCCTGGTCACGGTGAAGGTCACCGAGTACCGGCTGCACAAGGTCCGCTGCGGCTGCGGGCACACCACCACAGCCGAGGCACCCGACCACCTGGCGGGCTCGCCCGCGTCCTACGGCCCGAACCTGCGCGCACTGGCGGTCTACCTGGTCGTCTTTCACCACGTCCCCGTCGAGCGGACCGCCCGGCTGATAGCCGACCTGACCGGCGCCGCGGTGTCCACCGGCTGGGTCAGCGGTATGGTCGCCGAGGCCGCCGAACTGACCGGCGACTCGCTGAACCTCATCAAAACCCTGCTGATGCTCGGCCACATCTTGCACGCGGACGAGACCACCACCCGGATCGGCGCCAAGCGCCGCTGGCTGCATGTGGCCTGTACCGAGCAACTGACCCACCTGGCCCTGGCGCCGCGCTCGCGTGAGGGCGCCAACTCCCTGGGCATCCTGCCGGGTTTCCGCGGCACGCTGGTCCACGACTCGCTCTCGCTCTACGCCGGCTACCCGGACGCGGACCACCAGTTGTGCGGCGCGCACCTGATCCGCGAGCTGACCGCCGCCGAGCAAGACCATCCCAAGCAGAAGTGGCACCAGCAGATCCACTGGGCCCTGGCGGGCCTGAACCGCCAGGCCCGGCGCGTCAGGGACGGCGAGAGAGCCGAGATCGGCCCCACCTCGCTGCTGTTCTACCAGCAGCACTACCACCGAGGCGTCACCGCCGGACTCGCGCTCCACCCCAGAGCCCCCGGCCGCAAGCAGTCCCCGGCCCGCAACCTGCTGGAACGGCTCCGCGACCAGGCGAACAACGTGCTCCGCTTCGCCGACCACCCCCGACACGTGCCCTTCACCAACAACACCGGCGAGAGAGCACTGCGACCGGTCAAGACCCAGGTCAAGATCTCCGGTTGCCACCAGTCCGAACACGGTGCCGCGGCCTGGCTCGCCGTGCGCTCATACCTCGACTCCGCCCGCAAGCACGGCCTGAACCCCTTCGACGCCATCCGCCGCGCCTTCACCGGCAACCTCTGGATGCCACCCATCGCCCTGGCCACCTGACCAGCAGATATCACACAGCGTCAAATGTCGACAGGCATTCCTTGTGAATGCTTACGTTGGAACGGCACTGACAACATCGGCGTCCAGGCGAACTTCGCCCTCAAGGGCGTTGAGAAGTCCTCCGAGGACACCTATGTGGTGACGCTGACCGTCTCGGGCAACGGCTACAACGGCACCGGCCCCATGACCTTCGTTCTGAAGGACGGGCTGATCGCGAGCCTGCGGATCAGCTAGATGCGCTGACCGCGAGCGTTGTTGACAGTCGAGGTTCTTGATCGTGGCGAAGGCCTCCGTGCGAGGTGGAGGTGTCGAATCTTCACCGCACGGAGGCCTCGGGCGCGACCCTGAACCTTGCGCCCCCACCCTTCAGTGCCGCTGGCAAGAACGTCGCGCCGGACTTCGGCATGGACGGATGCCCCCAGTCCGTACACCACCATGCAGCTGGTTCAGCCGGCCTCGACGCGCAGCCGCCCGAGCCGGTGCTCCCAGCCGGCGCGGTGGTTGCCGATGTGGGTGGACGGCAGGCCGCGGTGCGTGAGTACGACCAGCGTGTCGTCGCCGTCAGGTGTCAGCGTGACTTCGACGGTCGATCCGCCGGGCGGCAGCGCGTCGTTGCCGGGGATGCCCCAGCTGAACACGACGCGGTGCGGCGGCTCGACGGTGATGTAGGCGCCGCGGGCGACGACCTCGCCCATGTCGAGCGAGAACACGCCGCCGGGCTGCGGGTCGAGTTCGGCCCGGTCGCCGATCCACTCGACGATGAGCGCGGGGTCGGTGAAGTAGGGGAAGACCACCTCGGGCGGTGCCTTGATGTGCTCGGTCGCGACGATGACGTCATTGCGGATCTGAGCGGTCACGGCTACCTCTTCGGTGGTCGGGGATGGGCCGTCTCGACGGCCTTCTTCAGGCGGCTGAGGGCGTCGGGCCAGAACTCGGAGAGTAGCTCGCGTACCGGCTCGAGCGACTCGTGGCGCAGCGTGTAGAGGCGGCGGGTTCCCTCGCGGCGCTCGGTGAGGAGGCCGGCCTGTTTGAGCACGCCGATGTGCTGGCTGACCGCCTGCTGGGTGAGGGTGAAGCTCGCCGCGATCTGGCCCGCAGGTAGCTCGGCGTGTTGGACGAGGCGCAGGATCTGTCGGCGGTGCGGGTCGGCGAGCGCCCGCAGCACCGCATCGGGTGCCGCGGGCGTCGACTGCTTCGACTCTGCCATCGGACCAGGGTCTCAAGCCCCGAACGGGGTGCCGATGCCGGTCTTGGCATAGGTCTCGATGCTCGCCATGAAGTACGTCCAGCCGGCGACACAGGAGTCCCAGCACTCGAGCTGCGGGGTCAGGCCGGCGTGCCGGAAACGGAGCTCGGTGCCGGTGTCGGCGGCGACGATGTCGAACTCCATCGTCGTGCCGAGCCACTCCTGCGTGTGCCCGGTTGGGGTGGTCCCGTCGGGCGCGATGGACTCCCAGACCACGCGGGTGGGTCCGGCTTCGAGGACGCGCATCGCGTTGACGCCGTAGTCGCCGAAGCTGGTGACGAGCGTGCCGCCGACTGCTCCATCGCCCTCGGTCGGGCCCCACCAGCGGCTGACGCCGGCGGCGGAGGTGAAGAGCGCCGACACGGCGTCGGGGCTGGAGGGGAGGTTCAAGACCGCGCTGAAGTCCTCGGTCCGCGTGCTGGTGGTGCTGGTCATCCCGGTCTCCTTCCGGATGCACAAGCGATCTCTTGTACAAGCTGTTGCTTGTAAAGCTAGGTAGGACTCTGTCGCCTGTCAAGAGGTCATGGCTTACGGCGAGTCGTGGCCATTCGGATGTGTGTGCAGTGCGGGTGCATAGGATCGCCGACATGGCACTGCGACCAGTTCAGGTGAACATCAAGGCTCGTGATGGCGCGGCGGTCGGCCGGTTCTGGGCGGAGTCGCTCGGCTGGAGTGCTTACAGCCCCGGCGTGACGACCTACGTCGGACCCGGCGGCGGCCTCGTTTGGCCGGACCCGGTCGCCGTCTGCGTCGACGTCGTTCCCGTCCCGGAGCCCAAGACGGCGACAAAGAACCGTGTGCACCTCGATCTCGCCACCAGCTCTGCGGACCATCAGGCGGAGTTGGTCGCGCGCCTCCAGGCTCTGGGGGCGACGCCCGCCCACGTGGGCCAGGGCAATGTGCCGTGGACGGTCCTCGCCGACCCCGAGGGCAACGAGTTCTGCGTGCTGGAGCCCCGGGAGATCTACCGGGACACCGGACCGATCGCCGCGGTGGTGGTCGACTGCGAGGATCCGCGGGCCATGGCCCGGTTCTGGGGTGAGGCGATGGACTGGACCCTGCATGAGGTGACCGACGCTCATGCGGCGTTGCGCTCCGCCAAGGGTGTCGGCCCGTATCTCGAGTTCCTCCGCACGCCCGACGTGAAGACCGTGCCAGACCGCGTCCATCTTGACCTGCTGCCGTACCCCGGTGACGACAAGGCAGCGGAGGTGGCCCGGCTGCGGGCCCTCGGCGCCACCGACCTCGACCTCGGCCAGGGCGACGTCCCGTGGACGTGCCTGGCCGACCCGGAGGGCCACGAGTTCTGCGTCCTCGCCCCGTCCTGACGCGGAGCCTTGACGACACCGCGACATGTGAGCCTTGTGCGCTGATGCGCCATGACCCCAGGTGAGTTGGGTTGTGGCGTCTCGGTCGATTCGAGCGGCGAGGACTTGCGTGTCGGGGCCGAGATCAGCTTGCTCGCCGAGCACAACACTCAACTCGCCAACTGAAGCGCTGAGTTACATCCCGTGGTGACTGAGCACGCCGGCTGACCTCACGAATCTCCGCGAGAATCCAGCGATCCGGACGCCTCAGGCCGCTTTCCCAGAGCGCCCTGGGCACGGCGCGGACGGGCGGTGGCCGCGCTCCATCGGCGAGGCCACCGCCCGTCCATCTCCCACGTTCCGGGCAGGGCGATGCCGGTCGGCCTCTCCTCACCTCCCGGGATCACGCGTGATGGACGGCCTTCAGCTGCCGGATCCGAGCAGGGCGGCGTAGCGAGCCAGGTACAGCGGCCAGCCGGCGTCATCGGCGACACCACCGGCGACAGCCTGCCAGCCGGGGCCGTGCCGGTCGATGTTGCGGTGCTCCAGCTCCACCCTGGTGCGCTCCGGGGCCTCGGCGACGAACCGGACCTCGACCTCGCTGGTGTTCTCCGGTTCGGTCTCGATCTGCCACTGGGGGTCGATGTCCCAGCTGAACACCACCCGGTCCGGCGGCTCGTAGGCGAGGACGCGCGCCCAGCGGCACTCGCTGCCGTCCACGCCGCGATCGTAGATATGGCCGCCGACCTTCGGCTCGAACACGGTCTCGGCGATCTCCACCGCGAGAAGGTTGTGCTCCGGCGGCTTGAAGTCGCCGAACCGCTCCGTGAACACGGTGAACGCCCGCTCGAGCGGCGCGTCGACCACAATCTCCCTGCGGACCACGGTGGCGGCTTCCTGGGTCATGAATTTTCCTCTTCCGGTTCTTCGGCGACGTCCTGGTAGCCGGCCAACGCCCGGTTCCAGAACGTCTCGAGTTGATCGCGCAGCGCGGCCACGCCGGCCGGGTTGAGCCGGTAGATCCGGCGAGTGCCGTCCGCTCGCTCGCTCACGAGCCCGGCGTTCTTCAGCACCTTCAGGTGCTGGGACACCGCCGGTCGGCTGACCGGGAGCTCGTCGGCGAGTTCGCCGACGGCGCGCGGCCTGTCAGCCAGGCGCTCGACGATGGCGCGCCTGGTGGGATCCCCCAGAGCGCCCAGCGGATCGCCAGCTTGGTAAGTACCCACGAACGGTAAGTATTGACTTACGGAGGTGGGCGCGTCAAGGCCATCGCCCGGGAAGATCGCTCCTCAACATGCCGCCGATCGGTGGTTCCGCCTGCCGGAGCGACCCTCGCGTTCAGGGCTTGATCACCACCGTCACGACCGTTGCCCGCGTCTCCAGCGCCCGGCGGGCAGCGGCCACCTCCGCGAGCGAGAAGCGCTGGACGGCCGGTGCGGGGCAGCCGGCCGCGGCCATGGCGAGGCGCGCAGCTCCAAGGCGCGTACCGAGTGGGGACGGCCCGCTTTCCGGACGCTGCATCTCAGATTCGGCGCGCTGGACGCTCTCGCTGTCCACTGAGGCCGTCAAGAGCGACCCTCACCGATCACGGTGCAGTGGTGAACGGTCTCGACCAGATGTGCTGAGCCGCAGCGAGGTCCAGTTCACCCTCGAGGGCACCGACCATGCCGGCCACAAGAAGCAGGGCAGCGTGATCCGCCGGTAGATCAACGGGCGGCACCGGCATGCCACCGGTGAGCGCCTACAGGAATTCATCGACGCGGCGAACGTTGCCTGACGCGACACTCCTGAACTTGATGGGTGATGTCGGGGTCGTACGCCCGCTGAGCTTGATCTTTAACCTCGGCAAGATCGTTTCTTGTCGGGGTTCTTGATTCGCCGGACAGAGGGCGCGGCCGTCCTTGAGGCTTCGGAGTGTCGAGCAACGAAGCACCAAGAAACGGCCGCTGTGATGAGTGTTCTGGATGACGCCGCCCGCGTCGAGTCGCTGTCCGTGTTGTCCTGCTTCCGTGAGGACTTCCATGCCTGCCTGTCCCGGCGGGCGGATGCACTGTTCGAGCTGACGGATGCGGTTCTGTGTGCCGACGGCCCGGTCACCTCGCTGGTCGACCTGACGCTGGTGGCGGAGCACCAGCGGGGACACGGCGCGATGTACGACGCGCTGAACTGCGGGCGCCTCCAGGTGGAACGTCTGCGCCGGTCGTTGGCGTCCCTGCCGCTACCCAGGGCGGCCGATGGGAGGATCGTGCTGGCGGTCGATGTCTCGCCGTGGCTGCGGCCCGATGCGCCGACCAGCGCGGAGCGGCTGTTCTGTCATGTCTACGGGCGGGCCAAGAGCAACTCGCAGTTCATCCCGGGCTGGCCCTACTCTTTCGTCGCTGCCTTGGAGACCGGACGCACATCCTGGACCGCGCTGCTGGACGCGGTGCGGCTGGGCCCGGCCGACGACGCCACTGCGGTGACCGCCGCCCAGCTCCGCGAAGTTGTCGACCGGATCATCGCTGCAGGGCACTGGAGCGACGGTGACCCGGACATCCTGATTGTGATGGACGCCGGCTACGACGTCACCCGCCTCGCTTTCGTCCTCACGGACCTGCCGGTCGAGCTGGTGGGCCGTCTCCGCTCCGACCGGGTGCTGCTTCGACCCGCACCACCGCACCGTTACAGCCCCAAGGGGGGCCGGCCCCGCAAGCACGGCGGAACCTTCACCCTGGCCAAGTCCGACACCTGGCACGAGCCGGAGGTGGCGACCGTCACCGACACCACCCGCTATGGGAAAGCCGAGGCGATGGCATGGGACCGGATGCATCCCCGGCTCACCCACCGCGGGCCCTGGCTGGACCACGAGGGCGACCTCCCCGTTCTGCATGGCACGTTGATCCGCCTCAGGGTCGAGTACCTGCCCGGTGACCGTGACCCCAAGCCGGTCTGGCTGTGGTCGTCGGTCACCGGTGCGAGCGCTGGACTGGTCGATGTGTTCTGGCAGGCCTTCCTGCGAAGGTTCGATCTTGAACACACCTTCAGGATGATCAAGCAGACGCTCGGCTGGACCCGTCCGAAGGTCCGTGAGCCCGATACGGCGGACCGCTGGACCTGGCTGGTCATCATCGCCCACACGCAGCTCCGGCTCGCCCGCCCACTCGCCGAGGATCTTCGCCGCCCCTGGGAGAAGCCCGCCGAGCCGGGGCGGCTCACGCCCGCGCGGGTGCGGCGGGGGTTTCGGAACCTCCGAGCGAAGACGGCCCGTCCGGCGGCCGCACCCAAACCTTCCCGGCCCGGCCCCGGACGCCCGACCGGCTCGAAGAACCGCCGCCGGGCACCCAACCACGACGTCGGTAAAACCGTGAAACGCGATCTCAGCATCGCGGAACACAAGAACCGTGCAGGTTAAAGATCAAGCTGAGAGTCGCTGTGTGATCCGGTAGGTCTGGGGTGTGAGGTACACACAGTGCGGCTGGCTGGCCGACACTGGGAGGGCTGCGGGAGAGCGGTTGTGACTGCAGGCCGTGGGGCGCGCTGAGGGGCTTCCCCACCCTGCTCTTGGGGAAGCCCCGCTACGTCGTCGAGCCGACCTTTGCACTCCCGCACCACGTGAAGCGCCTGGCCGCCGCGGTGATGCCGAAGCATCGGTTACGTGGCGAGCGCATCGGCGTCCGCATCGCGCGCAAAGGAGTCGAGTCCAGGGAACGACTGGGGCGCAGCGGATGGGTCATCGAGCGCACCTTCTCCCAGCTGACCGGCTACCGGGGGCTCAAGCACCGCTACGAGCGCCATGCCCGGAACTCCCCGGCCTTGCTCGGACTCGCTCGCAGCAACCATCTGCCGCTGCGAGCGCCTGATCCGCCTCACCGCATAGGGCTCGGCCTTATACAGCCTCGGCCTCGGCCTTGGGGCTGGCCCCCGTCATGGTGTTGGGCTGGTTCCCCGTCGGCAGGGGCGGGTTTCGCCGGGCCAGCAGCCAGTACAGCAGCGCGGGCGCCACGAGACCGACGATCCAGGAGATGTCCGCGCCGCCCAGCGGGGCGACCAGCGGGCCCGTGTAGAAGGCCGTGGAGAGCAACGGCAGTTGGGCGAGCAGACCCACCGCGTAGACCCCGAGCGCGTCCCAGCGCCAGGCACCGTAGCGGCCCGCGGGGTCGAAGAGCGCCGGGATGTCGTACCGCTCCTTCGAGATCAGGTAGTAGTCGACCAGGTTGATGGCCGACCACGGCGTGAAGAAGGTCAGCAGGAAGAGCAGGAAGTCCTTGAACGAGGCCAGGAAGCTGTCCTTGCCGAGGAGCGCGACCGCCGTGCCCGCGATCATGATCAGAGCGATGTACGCGGCCCGACCGCGCTGCGAGAGCACGCGTTGGCCGCGGAATCCGCTGACGCTGGTGACCATCGACATGAAGCCGCCGTACGTGTTGAGCACGTTGACGGTCAGCTTGCCGAGCGCGATCACGAAGTAGAGGAACGACGCGATCAGGCCCGCGCCGCCGAGGCCGACGACGTAGCCGACCTGGTTGGCGAGGAACTTGTCGCCCGCCGTCGCCGCCACCAGCACGCCGAACGTCATCGACCACTGTGAGCCGAGCGCCGAACCCGACAGGGTCCACCAGAAGGTCGCCCGGCCGGAGGTGGCGCGCGGCAGATAGCGCGAGTAGTCCGCCACGTACGGTCCGAACGCGAGTTGCCAGGACGCCGACAGCGACATCGCGAGCAGGAACATCGGCAGCGAGAAGTGCGCGTTGTGCAGCAGCGTCGACAGGTCCACGTGGTCGAGCAGTCGTATGGCCAGGTAGATGAAGGCGAGCGCGCAGACGACGCTCGCGAACCGGCCGAGGGCGTGGATGACGCGGTAGCCGACGGCCGCCGTGACCGCCGTGACCACGGCGAAGATCACGATGCCTGAGGTGTGGCTCGTGTGGGTGAGCTCGCCGACCGCCTGACCCGCGAGCACCGTGCCGCTCGCGAAGAACCCGACGTACATCAGGATCACGAGCAGCAGCGGGACCACTGCGCCGCGCACGCCGAACTGGGCGCGCGACTGGATCATCTGCGGGAGGCCCAGCTTGGGACCCTGCGCGGAGTGCAGCGCCATCACGGCGCCGCCCAGCAAGTTGCCCACCACCAGGCCGACCAGCGACCAGACGACGTCCCCGCCGAAGACGACGGCGAGTGCACCGGTCACCACGGCGGTGATCTGAAGGTTGGCACCGAGCCAGAGTGTGAACTGTGAGAAGGCGGTCCCGTGTCGTTCCTCGTCCGGTACGACATCGATGGAGCGCTGCTCGACAAGAGCCTCTGCCATGATCCGTTGTCTCTCCTCGGTCCTGTTGCCGACGGACCTAGGGTTGCCGGGCCTGCATAACGTCATGCAGAGTTCTTGATGACTGAATAGATTGTCAAGAGGGAGCACGTCATGAGCCTGGAAGAGGATCTTCCGTCCTGACTTCGCAGGTCGAGTGGGGTGACCTGGCGGTGGTTCGGCGTGAGTGACCCTGTCGTCGGCCGTGATCACTCAACTTGATCGTCTGTCATCGGGTGATCTCCAGCCCGGTCCCGGACGAGCAGGGCCAGAAGCAGGGCGGTGGTTGCAGCACATCTACGACGCCTGGATCATCACCGTCCCGCTGCACGTCACAACAGGCCAGGACGCGCCCCATGCCTGCCGGCGAGACAGAGCAGGACGCCCCTCCGGCGCTGCCCCCGGATCCGGGGCGGACAAGCCGTCACCGCGGCGTGCATCGCCAGCAGTCCCGGGCTCACCCGCGCTCCCAGATCATGTGCCGGCCACGCACCTTGGCCGCCACGGCGTCAGGCACCGCCGCCACGGACTCGAACACGCCTACCACCGGCTCCCGCACCCACCGGGGAACCGCAGTTAATCGGCCGGCGGCCAGCACACCGCCCAAGACGCACGTCCCGCTATGCGTGCGATCCCATGGTGCGGCCTTCCTCAATTCTCCGTCGCGGCGCCGCCCGCCGAGGACGTAGCTACTGCCAGTGCCGGGCCGATGCCGCGGGTCTCCCCGGGAGTATCCGGCATCTGAGCTGCGGGGTTTCCACCCCAGCGTGCGCGCGAGGGGACTTCTTCGCCTTTCATGAGGAAGGAGTCGGGCGCCAGCACGACGCCGTCACCCATTGTCACGCTGTAATGCACAAGGGCGCCGACTCCGAGGGTGCAGCCTGCGCCGAGGGTGCTGTAGTCGGACTTGAAGGTGCCGTCCTCCTGCGAATGACACTGGATCTTGGTCCCCGCATTGACACGGCAGCTGTAGATAGCTCTGCCTGGTATTCATCGCGGCTGGTCAGCGGGGTGACAGGGGTGGGTGTGGGCGTGAGGACGGCCGCCTCGATCATGACGTGGTGTGACGCAACATCAGGACGAGACGGCCGCTTCGGCCACGGTAGACCATGAGGGCCACGAGGCCGCGTTCGGGGCCTTGTTGGCCTCGTTGTCCGACTGCTTCGCCCGCTCCGAGAGCAGGGAGACGTTCGCGCGGATGACTAGGGGCATGCTGATGGAGCTCGAGGACGTCAACTGCTGGAGCCTGGCCGAAGCGATCGGTGAGCGGGGCCCGCACCGCCTGCACCATCTGCTGTCCCGCGCGGTATGGGACGAACAAGCGGTGCTCGAGCGGACGGCGGACTGGGCCGTGGACCTGCTCGACGACGGCGACGGGGTCCTGATCGCGGATGAGACGGGGGACGCGAAGTCCTCGACCGACGCGGTGGCCGCGGCCCGCCAGTACTCCGGCTCGGTCGGCGGCGTGGCTCTGTGCCAGGTCGCGGTGCACCTCACCTTCGCCACGGCCGCCGGGCACTGCCTGATCGACCGGCGCCTGTACTTCACCAGGGAGTGGGCCGGCGACGAGGAGCGTCGTGAACTGACCGGTGTTCCCGACGAGCTGTGCTTTGCAAGCAAGCCGCAACTCGCGGCCCACATGCTCCGCGCCGCCGGTCAGCAGGGCATATCTGCATCCTTCTTCCTGGGTGACGAGGTCTACGGAGGGCGGGAGCTGCGTACCACCTGCCGCGAGCTGGGCCTGGGCTACGTCGTGGCAGTGCGCTCCAACCACCAGGTCACCACCCCGGCCGCGAAGCTGAGCGTGACCCAGGCCGCTAGCCGGCTGCCGAAGCGGGCCTGGCAGCGGATGCGGACCGGCGCGGGGCAGAAGGGCATACGCGACTACGACTGGGCGATGATCGAGGTCACTGCCGACGACACCCCCGACGGACACGACCGCGACGCGGGGACGTCCGTATTGCTGGTCCGCCGGCACCGCTATACCCGCACCGTGTCCTACTACCGCTGCTTCGCCCCCGGGCCGGTGACGCTGGCAAGACTGGTGTCACTGGTGTGCCGCAGGTGGCGGGTAGAGGACGACTTCCAGGATGCGAAGGAGGTCTGCCACCTCGACAAAGGCCAGGTCACCTGCTGGAACTCCTGGCACCGCTGGAGCGTGATCGCCCTGGTCGCCTACGCCTTCCTGGCCGTCGCCGCTGCCCTCGAACGTGCCGCCCAGACCGGCCGGAACGATCCTGCCGAGGCCGACCTCGTCCCCCTCAGCAGCCACGAACTTCTCCGCCTGCTACGGGCCTTGATCCTTCCGCCATCCCGACGAGGCCCCGAACACCTGCTGTGGTGGTCCACCTGGCGCCGCCGCCATCAACACCGCGCCCGCCTCTGCCACCGCCGTTGGCACGCGTACGCCGACACCACACCATGATCAGAAAGCTCAGCAGCAGCTATCTACAGCTGCCGTGATTGACCCTTCAGTTGGAGATCAGCGGCCCCGCTGTAGTTTGAGGACCGGTGGGTGGCGGCCGTGCCGTGGGGTGTTCGGCTTCGCGGGCACGGTTGCGCCGCCTGTGACAGGCGCGGGCGACGGCCTGGTGGCAGCGTCGCCACCAGGACCAGTGCAGGCCGTGGCGGATCCGCTCGGCCGGGGTGGGCTGGGGTGCCATCACCCACAGCAGTCGGGCGATTTCATACGCCGTGAACGCGATAGCGGCGGTGCCGGTAGGGCTGGTGGGATCGGCGAGGTCCCCCTGTGTGGCCGGGAGGCGTGTCCAAGCTGGCGTGCAGGATCTCCGCGACGCGGTCGGGGCCGGGGGCGGGCTCCTCGTCGCGGGTGGCGGCCGCGGCCTGGACAGCCAGGAAGGCCGCGGCCAGCTGGGCCAGGGTGATGTGCCGGTACCAGCCGTGGAAGGAACGCACCTCGTAATCGGCCATCCCGGCGGCCGACTTCGCGAGCTTGATCGCTTCCTCCACTCGCCAGCGGGCCCCGGGTACACAGACCAGCTCTTCCACGGTGGTCTCGGGCGGGCCCCAGGCCAGGTAGTAGTCGCGCCCGGTGGGGGTCTGCGGCCGTCGCCGGGCGATGAACCACCGCGCCCACGCCCCGTCGCCGGTCTCCGCCTCAGGGTCGGGGATAGGGCGTACCCACCACTGCCAGACGCGGGAGTCGAGCTGGGAGGGGCCGGCCGGCAGGGTGACCCAGTCGTCCTCGGCGGCGTGCCGCTCCACCAGCCTCGCGGCGTGCCGCCAGCCGGGACGGGGCAGCACCGTGTGGTTGGCCTGCACGTTCACCGCGTAGGGCAGATGGTGCTCCTCCAGGAAGACGCGGAAGGCGCCGTCGCGTCCATAGACCTCATCGGCGGCCACCCACACCCGGTCCTCGGGAAGGTTGGGCAGCGTACGGGCGATCATCTGCTCGGCCAGGCGGGGCTTGGTGGCGAAACCGACGGTGTCGGGGACGTGTGCGGCGCGGCAGCGGGCCCGGTCCTCGGTCCATTCCCGGGGCTGGTAGATCTCCCGGTCGATCAGTGCCTGCCCGCGTCCGGTGGCCCAGGCGGCCATCACCCCGATCTGGCACGGGAAGACCCCGCCGAGCGTGCCGGAGTACTGCCTGGCCACCCCGACCGAGGCCCGGCCCTTCTTGGCGAAGCCGGTCTCGTCGACCACCAAAACCCCCGCTCCGCCGGGCCCAGCTCCCCTCCCGCCGTCGTCCAGGCCATCGATGACGTAGCGTCGGGTGAAGTCCCGCAGCGCATCGACGTCCCAGACCGAGCGGTCCAGCAGATGCTGCTGCCCCCACGGCTCGGCGTCGCCGCCGTACTCGGCAAGCTGCCAGCCATTCTTGCGTGACACCGGGGAGAGCAGGCCGCGGATGCACCGCGCGGCCCGCATCCGCAGATCCGCCCGCGGGAAGATCCCGCCAACCTCCACCAGCAGGTTCTCCAACTGATCGGAGAACTCCTCGGCCCGCTCCCGATCGGTGATCTCCGGCATAATGTCCAGTAACTCCGCCTTCATACAAGGCAGTTACCCCCACACGATGACCGAGGAACTACAGCGGGGCCGCTGATCTCCAACTGAAGGGCTAGGCGGGCGGACGGGGAGGGTGGGGCGGCTCTCCGCCGTCAGTCGGCACCGGGAGCAACAGTGCGTAGTAGCGAACAGCCGTGAACACTGTGGGCTCGGGCAGGTTCAGCGTCGCCATCGCGGCCGAGGCGGTTTCGTGGCGCTCCCCGTTGACTCGGATCTCAACCTCCATCGCGCCAGGGCGCCCGCCGTAGAAGACCTTGACCCCGTTGAAGAACGGCGATTCCAGATCCGCGGTGAAGGTGCCTGCGATGCGATGGAGCACGTTCGCATCGAGGAGAGCAGTCTGCAAGCGCCGGTTCTCGGCGGCGTCGAGTCCGAAGCCGACTGCGCCGGAGATGATCGAGTGCCAGCCGGGAACGCCACGTTCGTGATCGGGGTCCGCGTGGTCCGCGAAGTGCCCGCGCGGGTCGAGAAGTTCAAGCATGCACGCGCCCGCGGTTTGCACCCATGCGTCGGCCGCTTTGCGGGGATCGCCGGACATCGCCACGACGCAGTCCATGAAGCAAGGCACATCCGGCTGGATACTTACGTCCGGCAGTGCGACGAGGTCGTAATGGTGGTCGCCTCCATGGCCGGGCAGAGCCATGCCCACTGCCCATCCGCGTGGGCTGCTCAGCGAATTGCCCTTGAGTTCGGTGCCCCGTGTCACGCCGGGGGCGCACTCCTCAAGGCTTGCTTTCACGAGGGCGAGGAACTCAAGGTCGGGCAGGCGGTCCTCAGGCGGCTGGGCTTGGCGCGCACGCCGTCGTATCCAGGGCATGCGGTGGATCTTACTGAGCCGCAGTTGTGCGCAGATGCCGTCTGAGTTCCCGTCCTTCACCGGCTTTCTCCGAGGATGCCCCGGCCTTCAGGCCGGGGAGGAATCGGACTCCTGCGGAGCAGGGCAGGGACAGCCGGATCGCCGTCAGGGCGATCCGGCGTCCACCCCGCACGGCCGTGATGCCGCCCACAACGGTCAAGAACTCTCAACTGTCAGTCCTCCCAGGTAGGTTCGGATGCATGACGACAGAAGCGACCACGAAGGACACCGGGCATGCCCGGTACACCTTCCGTGTACGCCTGTCGAAGACAGCCCGGCGCGCACTCGAAGCCGAGTGGGATCGCTGCCGGTGGCTCTGGAACGAATGCGTGGCCAAGTCCCGGCAGGCCCACGCGCAGAGCAGAGCGGGCGGCGAGAAGTTGACGTGTGGTCCGGCGCAGCTGGACAGGATGCTGACCGACGCCCGCGGGGTGACAGCGTGGCTGGCTGAGGGCGCGAGCGTGCCGCAGCAGCAGGTGATCCGGGAGTTCGCCAAGTCGCGGGCGAAGGCGCTGAAGGACATCAAGGACGGGCTTGCGCAGCACCGCCGGGCCGGGATGCCCCGCTTCAAGCGCAAGCGGGAGGCCAGGCCGAGCCTGAACTACACCCGGCGCGGCTTCCGCCTCAAGGAGGGCCGCCTGCACCTTGCGGGCCAGATCGTGCTGAGCGTGGTGTGGTCGCGGGACCTTCCGGCCGACCCGTCGAGCGTGCGCGTGTACCAGGACACGCTCGGACATTGGTACGCCTCCTTCGTCGCCCCGGCCCAGGTCGAGCCGCTTGTGGAGACCGGCCACGTCCTGGGCGTGGACTGGGGTGTGAAGGAGACCGCGACCACCACCGACGACGCCTACGACCTTCCGCATGCCGAACACGGCAAGCGGTCCGCTCAGCGGCTCACGAAGTACCAGCGGATGATGGCCCGGCGCCGGCGACCGAAAGGACAGCGTGCATCCACCGGCTACCGGAAGGCGCAGGCACAGGCAGCGAAGCTGCACAGGAAGATCGCGCGGCAGCGAGAGGACACCGGCCGCAAGTGGGCCAAGGCCGTCATGCGCGATCATGACGGAGTGGCGGTGGAGGACTTCCGCCCGAAGTTCCTCGCGAAGACCACCATGGCCCGCAAGGCGGCCGACGCGGCCATCGCGGCGACGAAGCGTGCCCTGATCGAGATGGGCCGCAAGCACGCACGGGACGTCCGTCTGGTGCACCCGGCGCACACCACGATGGACTGCGCAACGTGCGGGGCGAGAACCAAGCACGCACTCCCTCTCTCGATGAGAACGTATGCCTGCACCGTGTGCGGAGCCGTGTCCCCCAGGGACAAGAACTCCGCCCGCGTGATGCTGGTCCGGGCAGGTTGGAACCCGGACGGTGTCGAGGGCGTAAGACCACCTGAGCCGCTGGCTCCGGTGGCAGCCTGAGCCGTACATCCCCGCTCAACCCTGGAGGGTGGAGAATCCCCTCCCTTCAGGGAGGGGAGCCTTCAAAGAGACTGACCGCCGATTGACGGAATCGTCGGCCGTGCCCCAGGCGAGTAGTTCCGATGGCTGACGGTTGTGACGTCGGCACTTGGCCGGCCATCGGTCCGTAGTCGGCTACGGCTCTGCTCCCGTGGTTGTCGCGTACGGGCGAGCTTGGGTCAGCGCGCAGAGCCGCCGGGTTTGGCGCGGAGAGAATATCCGTAAGCTACGAGTTCGCGGTCTGCTGATGGCGGTGGGGGAAGCTTGAGCGCTGAAGGGGCTCGGAGGGCCCGCTGGCGAGTGTGGTGGCGCCGGTGGCGGCGGGTGGCCAGGGGCGGGATTGTCGTGGTGGGTGTCCTGGGCGCCGTACTGCTGGTGCTTGGGCCGGTTTCCTGGCTGGTGGCGGGCGACACCGTGAGCTCGCTGCGGGGCAAAGAGCGGGCCGACGCGGTGAATGCGGTCCGGCAGACCGTGCTTGCCACGGTGACGGGGGCAACCGTCTTCGTCGGTCTTTTCTACACGGCGCGCACCTACTTGCTCTCCCGGCGGGGCCAGGTGACGGAGCGGTTCCGCACGGCCATCCAGCACCTGGCCTCGGACACGATGGAACTGCGCCTGGGCGGGGTGTACGGCCTTGAACATGTGCTGTCCGAGTCGCCTCATGAGCATGCGGCTGTCGTGAGCGTCCTGGCCGCGTTCGTACGGCACCGCACGCGCCCCGATCCGGCACCCGCAGCTGACCTGACACTGCCGGAAACCCGGAATGCCGGCCGACCGTCGCTCCCGCAGGGAACGCAGCCATCGCCCGATGTCCAGGCCGCGGTGGATGTGCTCGCTCGCCGTCCGGAGCGCCACGAGCCACGCAGAATCGACCTCGGCGACGCCGCTCTGTGCGGACTGTTCCTGCGCGGCTTCGAGTTCGATGGCGCACCGCGCCTTGACCGGGTGTTCCTCACCCACGCGGACCTGCGCAGTGCCGACCTGCGCGGCAGTCGCCTCCAAGGCGCTGTTCTCAACTTCGCGGACCTCAGACAGGCCGCCCTCCACGGAGCCCGCCTCGACGGCGCCCTGCTTCACCGGGCAGACCTGCGCGGCGCGGGAGTCTCAGGAGCGGTTCTGAAGGGAGCCGACCTCACCGGAGCCGACCTCCGGAACTGTGACGGACTCACCGAGGAACAACTCGCGGACGCCCGCATCGACGAATCCACCCGGCTGCCGCCCGCGCTGGCCGAACTCGCCGCCAGGCGAGCTCAGGACGACGGCTCTCCGACACCACCCCAGCCGACAGGCGGCACACGGTAATCGGAGATTGCGGGTGGGCAGCGGACCGACCGGTGTGGGGAGTGGTCAGTCCCAGACGGACTCGGAGACCGGGCGCCGCTTCTCGTCGGACTCGGCGAGTGCCTGGGCGGCGGCGCCGGCGTACTGGACGGCGTCGTGGCCGAGTAGGAGGCGGGCTGGGGCGTCATCACGTCCGGCCAGGTTCGCGACGGTCCGGGCGGCCCGGACGGGGTCCGCTTCAAGCCCGGGTAGTGAGATCACGTGAGTGCCGGGCTGCTCCAGCAGTCCCACTGGCGGTATCCGCTCGGCGTTACTCTTTGGGATTCAGCGGAATGATTCCGGTGCCCGCATACAGCTGAGGATCGAGTGACAGGACGGTGACGGGGTCACCCGCTTTGGCGCCTTGCCAGGCGATTGCTGCAGGGTGGGCTACCGGCCACTCGGCGTCCGGCCAGGCCATGGCATCCAGGGCATGGTTCGAGGTGAACGGCACTTGCTCGGCGAAGCGGAGCGTTGCGGCATGTGTCCCGGAACCAGGGGTCTGGCGCTCGGCGGCCAGTATGGACAGCGACGGAACGAGGACGCGCCCGGTGCCCCGTGAGGCTTCGATGTACAGGCCGGTGAAGAAGTGGTCTGCCCGGTACAGGGCGATCAGGGCGGTGTGATCCAAGACGGCTGTCAGACTCACGCAGCAGCGCCGCCCTGGTGCGCGCGGATCTTCTCCCAGGCGGACTGGCCTGCGTCCCGGACCTGTGGGGTGTAGTCGATCCCGAGTTCCCGCGCAGCTTCAGCGGCGCGTTCTGCCCGCTCGGCCTCGGTGAGTTCGCCTGCGGCGAGCTCCTCCAGCAGTTCTGTGATCGTCGTGCCGCGCTCCGCCGCGAGAATGCGCAGCCGATCGCGCACGGCCTCCGTGGTCTTGATGCTCGTCGGCTTGCTCATACGGGGATTCTACCACCGGTAGAATTCGCACGGGGTGCGTCTGACACCGCCACCGGGGCGGCGGCGCCCCCGGCATTTCCCCTCTGGAGGGGGCAGTTCGGAAGGCCGTTGCCGGTTTGCATACCTACCATCACCACCGCGGACACACCCCGCTGAACGGCCGACCACCCGCCGGCCGCGTCCCCTACCTCGCAGGGCAATAGGTCTAGATCCAATCCCGTGTAGATAGCGCGTGGGGCCTGTGTGCCAAGTGGCCTGAAACGGGACGGAGCTCCTGCTAGAACCGTGTCGACCAAGATCACTGTTCGGCGGGAGCTCCGTTGGGTACCCAGTCTGTCATTTCTCGTGAAGTTGTTGTTGCCGCCGGGGCGTTCACGCCCGGCCATCTGGGCGAGTTGACCCGGATCATCCCGTTCGAGATGGTCGACGAGGCGTTGACGCAGACGGGCAGGGTGCAGGAGCGGGTGCGGGACCTGCCGTCCCGGGTGGTGGTGTATCTGCTGCTGGCAGGGTGTCTGTTCCCCGGGCTGGGCTGGCGGCAGGTGTGGCAGCGGTTGACGGCGGGACTGGAAGGGCTGACGGTTGCGGACCCGACCGGTGGTGCGCTGGCACAGGCCCGCAGGCGGGTGGGGGCCGAGCCGCTGCGATGGCTGTTCGACCTGCTGCGTGGACCGGCCGCCGGCATCGCCACCACCGGCGTGTGGTGGCGCGGGCTGCTGGTCTGCGCGATCGACGGCACCACCATGGCGGTGCCCGACAGCCCGGCGAATCTGACCGAATACACCAAACACCGCTGCAACAACGGTGGTGCGGGATATCCAGCGTTGCGACTCCTGGTGCTGGTGTCCTGCGGCACCCGCACGGTCATCGACGCGGTGTTCGGACCAACCACTGACGGCGAGACGACGTACGCGCCGCGCCTGCTCCGCAGCCTGCGCAAGGGCATGATCGTGCTGCTGGACCGGAACTTCGCCGCCCAAGCGCTGGTGACCGCCATGGCCAGAACCGGCGCGCACGTGCTGACCCGTGTGAAGAACGGCCGTCGGCTGCCCGTCCTGGGCCGCTGCGGTGACGGCTCCTACCTTTCGGCAATCGGCGCCGTCCCCGTGCGGGTCATCGACTGCGAGATCACCATCACCACGGCCACGGGACGCAGCACCGGCCTCTACCGCCTCGTCACCACACTGACCGACCACAGGACCCACCCCGCCGCCGAACTGATCACCCTGTACCACCAGCGCTGGGAGATCGAGACCGCGTATCTGGAGATCAAGTCCACCACCCTGGGCGGCCGTGTCCTGCGCGCCCGCACCCCGGACGGTGTCTCCCAAGAGCTCTACGCCCTGCTGGTCACCTACCAGGCCCTGCGCCTGGCCATGGCCGACGCCACCGCCGCCCGGCCCGGCATCGACCCCGACCGGGCCAGCTTCACCACCGCCCTGAACACCGCCCGCGACCTGGTCATCCAGGCCGCGGGCGTCATCGCCGACACGGTCGTCGACCTCGTCGGGGCCATCGGCCGCCACGTCCTGGCCGACCTCATGCCCGACCGACGCATCCGCACCCGGCCCCGCGTCGTCAAACGCGCGATCTCCAAGTACAACGCCAAAGGCACCATCGACCGGACCAGCTACAAGGCCACCATCAGCATCGACATCCTGACCGCACCAGGACCTTGACACCCAGCCCAGCCGCCTATCTACACGGCATTGGGTCTAGATCACCGCCGTGGGTGGCAGTGAGCTTGAGGATCCGGCCGCCTGCGTCGTGCAGGCGGCTGGGTCTAGACCGTCGCCTCGATGACCTCGACGGTCCGAGCCAGGTGCGGTTCGGAACGATCCGCGCGATGGGCCACGGCGAGTTCGACGCGGGCGGTGGGACCTGTCAGGGGCAGGTAGACCACCCCTTCGAGCGTCAGTGCGGTCGCAGGTTCCGGCACCACCGCGAGGCCCAGGCCGCCGGCGACCAGGGTGATCAGGGTGGACGTCTCGCCGACCTCGTGGCGGATGTGCGGCTCTACGCCGGCGTCGTGAAGCAGGCGCAGCACAACGCCGTACATCACCGATCGGCGGTCGGCCGAGTGCATGATCAGATCGGCGTCGGCCAGATCGTGGGCACGGAGCCGGGACCGTTTTGCGAGCGGATGGTCGGCCGGCACGGCGACCACGAGCCGGTCGTGGCGCAGTGTTCGGACAGTGAGCGAGAGATCGGCGACGGGTGGTCGCAACAGGGCGACGTCAATGGCGCCGGTGCGCAATGCCTCCACCTGGTCCGGAGCCAACATCTCGCCACGGAAGGAGAAGTCGACCCCCGGTAGCTCCAGCGACAGTCGGCGCGAGAGCGCCGGCAACAGGCTGTATGTCGCCGAGCCGACGCAGCCGATGGTGAGATGCCCGACGGCACCGGCCGCGACTCGGCGAGCCAGGCGGGCGGCGTCATCGACCTCGGCGAGGATCGCCCGTGCGCGCTTGAGGTAGGCGCGGCCGGCCGCGGTGAGGTCGACACGCCGGGTGGTGCGATGAAGCAGGTCCACGCCGAGCTCGGCCTCGAGCTGGCGGATCTGCTGGGACAGCGGCGGTTGCGCTATGTGCAGCCGCTCCGCGGCGCGGCCGAAGTGACGCTCCTCGGCGACAGCGACGAAGTACCGGAGGTGCCGGAGATCCATATGTGCACCATCTTAATCAGCGGGGATATGTGTATTTCAGAATATTAGGCAGCCGTATTAACTTCGGTGACATGAGCGCCTTCGTATACGCCGCGACGCGGACCCCCTTCGGTCGCTTCAACGGTGCCCTGGCCGCAGTACGGCCGGATGACCTGGCAGCTTCCGCCATCACGGCGGTGCTCGCCCAAGCCCCGAAGCTGGAGCCCGCCGCGATAGACGACGTCGTGTGGGGCAACGCGAACGGTGCGGGCGAGGAGAACCGCAACGTGGGCCGGATGGCCGCTTTGCTGGCTGGCCTGCCCGTGTCGGTGCCGGGTACGACCGTGAACCGTCTCTGTGGCTCGTCACTGGACGCGGCGATGATCGCCTCGCGCGCGATCGAGACCGGCGATGCCGAAGTGGTGCTGGTCGGCGGTGTCGAGTCGATGACCAGGGCGCCCTGGGTGCTGCCCAAGCCCGCCAGGGGCTTCCCGGCAGGGGACCTTACGGCGGTGTCGACGACGCTGGGCTGGCGGCTGGTCAACCCGAAGATGCCGGCGGAGTGGACGGTGAGCCTGGGCGAGTGCAACGAGCAACTCGCGGAGCGGTTCGGGATCTCGCGGGAGCGTCAGGACGAGTTCGCGGCCCGCTCGCACCGTCTGGCGTACGAAGCGTGGGAGGCGGGCTTCTACGACGGCCTGGTGACGCCTGTCGCGGGCACCGACCTGGCCCGAGACGAAGGCATCCGACCGACGTCGACGGTGGAGGTTCTGGCAGGGCTGAAACCGGCCTTCCGCGACGACGGCTCCATCACCGCCGGGAACGCCTCGCCGCTCAACGACGGTGCCTCGGCGCTCCTGCTCGGCTCGGAGGGTGCGGCCGACGTGATCGGTTCGGACCCGGTCGCGCGGATCGTGGGCCGTGGCGCGATGGCGCTGGAGCCGCAGATGTTCGGCTACGCCCCGGTGGAGGCGGCCAACCGAGCTCTCGCTCGCGCCGGCATCGCCTGGGATCAGGTCGGCGCTGTCGAACTCAACGAGGCGTTCGCGGTGCAGTCCATCGCCTGCGTCGACGCCTGGAAGATCGACCCGGAGATCGTCAACGCCAAGGGCGGCGCCATCGCGATCGGCCACCCGCTGGGTGCCTCGGGTGGCCGGATCGTGGGCACGCTGGCGAAGGTGCTGCGCGAGCGCAATGAGCGGTATGGCGTCGCAGCGATCTGCATCGGTGTCGGGCAGGGGCTCGCCGTCGTGCTGGAGAACACGGAGGTCGGAAGGTGAGCAAGACCCGGATGCTCGAGTCGTGTGACGAGGCCGTCGCCGGGATCCAGGACGGCTCGACAGTCCTGGTCGGCGGCTTCGGCCTGGCGGGGATGCCGTTCGACCTCATCGACGCGCTCATCCGGCAGGGCGCGCAGGACCTCACGATCGTCTCCAACAACGCCGGCAATGGCGAGGTCGGCTTGGCCGCACTGCTCAAGGCGGGGCGGGTCCGTAAGGTGATCTGCTCGTTCCCGCGGCAGGTCGACTCCTACGTCTTCGATGAGCTGTACCACGCGGGCAGGATCGCACTCGAGGTCGTCCCGCAGGGGAGCCTGGCCGAGAGGATGCGCGCGGCCGGCGCCGGCATCGGCGCCTTCTTCTCCCCGACGGCGGTCGGCACGCCGCTGGCCGAAGGCAAGGAGACCCGCGAGATCGACGGGCGTACGTACGTGCTCGAGTATCCGATCAAGGGAGACTACGCGCTCATCAGCGCCCATCAATGCGACGGGATGGGCAACCTGGTCTACCGCAAGACGGCCCGCAACTTTGGCCCGGTCATGGCCACCGCCGCCACGACGACGATCGTGCAGGTCGGCGAGATCGTCCCGACCGGGTTCCTAGACCCCGAGGCGATCATCACGCCGAGCATCTATGTCGACCGGGTTGTCCAGGTCGAGGCCCGCCACTACACCGTCGAGGGAGCACGATGAGCACCAGCCATATGGTCGAAGCGCCCATGGCGGCCGACCACCCCCTGTCGATGGATGAGCTCGCCGCCGTCATCGCCCGTGACATCCCGGCCGGCGCGTATGTGAACCTCGGAATCGGCCGGCCGACCAAGATCGCCGACCACCTGCCCGCCGACGCGGGTATTGTCTTGCACACCGAGAACGGCATGCTCGGCATGGGCCGCGCAGCCCACGGCACCGAGGTCGACCCCGACCTCACCAATGCCGGCAAAGTGCCGGTGATCGAGACGCCGGGCTGCTCCTACTTCCACCACGCCGACAGCTTCGCGATGATGCGCGGAGGCCATCTCGACGTGTGCGTGCTCGGTGCCTACCAGGTGGCGTACGACGGCAGCCTGGCCAACTGGCACACCGGAGAGCCGGGCGCCATCCCGGCCGTCGGCGGGGCGATGGATCTGGCCATCGGCGCCAAGCAGGTCTTCGTGATGATGACGCTCTTCACCAAGTCCGGCGCGCCCAAGCTGGTGCCCGAGTGCACCTATCCGCTCACCGGCATCCAGTGCGTGAGGCAGGTCTACAGCGACTACGGAGTGTTCGATCTCGGCCCTGACGGCGTCGCGATCCGCGAGACGTACGGCATCGGTGCGGCGGAGCTGTGCGAGCGACTCGGCCTCCCTGCGTAGCGCCGCGCCCGGCAAAGGCAGGGTCGCTGCGCGCTCGCGGGGTGGTCGGCCGCACGCTTTGGCCACGAGTCCGTCGACGTAGGAGCGATGCCCCGCCGGTGCTGTGGCCGGGAAGTTCTCCAGGCTGAGCCAGCTCCTTGCCATCGTCGCTGGTCAGGAGGGGGTCCTTCGACTCCTGAGGGTTTGGACGGGCCGAGCCGATCTTGTGGTCGGTGGAGACGGCCACCATCGGCCGGGCCGAGCTCGTCGGCCAGTCACTCGCTGGTCGATGCACACGCAGCCGCCTGCCTGCGCGCGTCCATGGACGGGTGATCGGCATCGGCCGCGCCCGCGGCAGGATCACCTTCTGGGGATTCGGACATTCGATGAGTTCGGTCCGCTGGGCCGAAGAGGCAAGCCGATCGGCTACCGGCGGCCTACCCCCGCACGTGCGTGCGCTGCACGGGCGGACGGGGGCCCCAGGCGTTTCTTGTGGGCGTAGTTAGATGGAAGGGGCGATCTGGCGCCGTGTTCGGTGCCGTCCCGAGCTTCTGGGCGACCGCCCTTCCACCCGGGGGACTCGTTCCGGTAGTCGCCGAGGACGCCGGCAACCATGCCCACCCCACGGCGATGGCTCAAGCGGGGTAGCACGAGGGTCGTGCCATGACTCGAATGTTCCAGTCTCTACCGAACCCGAGGCGCTTCACGTAAGGTCCCGAGGAGCACCAAGAAGCGCGGAGGTAGGGCGATGTCGGAACACATGGCCTGGGATGCCGGGAGAGGTGTCTGCTCCTCCGGACATCCTCGAAGTTGCTCCGATGGTTGATTCCGAGCCCGGTCGATCGAGCGCGCCGAAGACACCAGGTCGCCACCACCGCACGATCATCAGACGCAAACTCGCAATGCCCGAGCCTGCGAAAGAGGTAGTCCACCGCCAGAGGCTCAGCCAACGCATACACGAGCTGCTCGACCGCCACACGGTGGTGAAAGTCTTTGCCACCGCCGGTGCCGGCAAGACAACCGCGGTGGTTCAGGCTGTTCGCGACCTCGACAGGCCTGTTGCCTGGGTGTCGCTCGACGGGACGGAGCGGGCGGCGGGGCGTCTGCTCGTCTATATCGAGGCGGCTGTCGAGGACATAGTCTCCAGTGCGGCGGATGTCGCCTCGGATGCTCTGAGCAGCAGCCTTCAGATCGGCGAGGCAGCCGGATTGCTTGCCGAGAGCCTTCAGGGCAGTCGGCTCATCGTGGTCTGCGACAACGTGGAGCGAATCGCTTCCGACGAGAGCTGCACCGCGGTGCTGTCCTCCTTCGCCCGCTACCTGCCGTCCGACGCGAACCTCATACTGATCTCGCGCGTCGACGTCCAGCTCGACTGGGGCTCGACCAGCGAGCGCGACCGGGTCGGCGAGCTGGTCGAGACCGACCTTGCCTTCGACGTCCAGGAGGCGAGCGCGGCCCTTCGAACAGTCGGTGACGTCGACGTCGATCCCGCGCAGGCAGTAGCCGCGACAGGGGGATGGATAACCGGCGTCTTGTTCAAGGGGTGGCGCCACGCCCGGTCTCATGAGCTGGATCCCGATTCACTGCACTCGTACGTCGCCGCCAACATATTCAACTCCCTTTCCCTGGCTGAACGAAGGTTCCTGCTTCATACAAGTCCGTTGCACGAGATATCGGTCGACGGAGCCCGAGCACTGGGCCAGGAGAATGCAGCGCACATCATGGCCGACCTCCGGGGCCGATATCTTCCGGTGACGTGGTCCGCCGATGGTTCGCGCATGACACCCCATCCCATGTTCCGGGACTTCCTACAGGTGGCTCTCGAGCGGGAGGACGCCAAGACGGTCGGCGAGGTGCGTCGCAGATACGCAGAAGTCCTGATCGCCAACGGCGCGCGCGAGGAAGCCGTCGACGAGCTGCTTCGGCTCGGCGATGTGGAGGCGGCTGGGCGGTTGGCCGCCGCCGCCCTCCCAAGCCTGGTTGCGCGGATGGACTTCGCCCCGGCGGCACGTTGGCTCGATGCACTGGGTGCATCGGTCCGGACCCCGACTCCGGAGATCGGATCCGTCGTCTTGCGCGTTGCCTTTGCACTGGAGCAATGGGGTCGCGGAGTCGAGTTCATCGATCGGCACGGCTATGACTGGCTTCCAGAGCCGGGGGCTCCCGACTCCGAGGAGGCGCGCGTCCTGGCTTGTTGGTGCCTTTGGCACTCAGGACGGATCGCCGAGGCCCGAATCATCGGCGACCAGCTGCCACCTGGTCGGAACCGGCGCATCGCCGACACGCTGATCGCGGGCGCAACCGGCGAGGAGCCGCCACCCTTCCCGGAATACTCAACGATGCCCTCCGGCCCGGTCGACGGTTTGCTGATGCGCCTGGCCTTCGTCCGCGGTCGCCTTGACGGACTCGACGACCCAGGCTCGTTCGACCCGTGGCGCACTGTCCTCGGGGGTCCCTGGGTCGTTGCCGCACTGCGCGCCACGGGGCGCTTGGACGCAGCGATGGCCATGTACGAGCCTCGTCGCAGTTCGTCGCAGCCGGTCTGGTTGCATGCCGTCGACGCCGTCGATCTCATGCTGGACCTCGGCCGCGGAGAAGAAGCCTGGGCCTTGCTCAAGCGGGGGCGGGACCTCATTGCGTCAACAGGCTCGAAGGTGTTCCAGAACATGAGCCTTCTCGCTGAAGCCAAGCTGTGGCTGCGCCTCGAAGGCAACAGGCAACGTGCCGACCGCGTGCTGGCGGCGGCGGCTGCAAACGGTGTCTCGGACTATGCCCTGACGCGCGAGGGGTGGCAGCTTTGGACGGGTCTTTCCATGCTGCTGCAAGGCAGAGATGCTGAGGCGCAGGAGCATCTCACGGCATGCCTGCTGAGTATGCAGAAAGGAGACCGCCAGCTCGAGCTCCCGACGGCTGCGGTGTACCTGGCCGAGGCGCAATGGCGGCTCGGCCTCGAGGATGAGTCCGACGCCACGGCGGAGCTGGCCTTCGTCTCTGCCTCGGCCCACGGGACTCAGCACTTGCTGCTGACGGCGTTGGCGGACATGCCATCGGTTGCGTCCAGGGCGGCGGACACCAAGTCCAGTCGCATGTCGCATTGTCACGAGGTCCTCGACGTGCTCTCGGGCCAGCACCCCGTGCGCGTGAATGTGAGTGCGCCACGTCTTGTCCTCGAAGAGTTCGGAGAGCCGACCCTCACGGTCGACGGAAAGGTGGTCCAGCCCCGTCTGACGAAGAGTGTGGAGCTGCTCAGTTATCTACTCGGAAGCCCTGACCGGAGGGCCACACGCGATGAGCTTCTCGGCGCGCTCTTCGGCGGCCGCAACGATGCTGCCAGCCGAAGCTACCTGCGCCAAGCCCTCTTCCGGCTCCGCCAGGCGCTCCCCGCAGACCTTGGACCGTCGCAGGATGGGGATGTCTTCAGTTTGGTCGGCCCGGAGCTGGCGATGGGCTCGGCCCAGCGAGCTGTTGACATCGTCGCGCAAGCCGGAAGGCAAGACGGAGAGGTGCGACTCCAGACGCTCCTGCACGCCCTCAGGGGCGCAGAGAGGGGCACTTTTCTGGCAACAATGTCAGGCAAATGGGTCGCGGAGCGTCGCGTGGCTCTGACCGGGATCCTACTGTCGGCCAGAGTCGACGCAGCCAAGTTGGCCTATCGATTGAACCGCCTTCGTGAGGCGAAGGGTCTGGTCGATTACGTGCTCCGCGACGATCCCTACCGAGAGCAGGCCTGGCAGCTCGCGATCCAGCTTGAGTATGCCAGCGGCAGCGATGACGAAGCGTTGGCGCTTTATCGGCGGTACGTCGCACGGATGAGGGAGCTCGGCGTCGCGCCGTCCGACGAGGTTCGCCGGCTTGTCGCCCAACTGCGCCGATAAGGGTTCGCGCAGATAGGCGCGATGGGATACCTCGGTAGTAGAACACAGGCACAGGGTCTGTAGATCATGGAGTTGCGACGCTCTGTGATCACCGGGAGGCCTGTGCCTGCCCTGTCACCATGGCTGACCGAAGCCCTCTGGGACAGCGCATCGCTCTGGAGCCCTCCGACCGTATGGTCGGTCCAGCCTTGGACCAGATCGCCATCGACGGGTCGATCGTCCCGATGCCGCCTGTCCCCAGGCCGGGGTGGCCGGCAGCGCAGCGCGTTGGCGTAGGCCATCAACCTGCCCACAAACAGATATCTCCGCTCCCGACGAGCAGAAAGGGTCCGTCAGCGAGCTGACGAACCCTCATGCACGATCGGGGTTAAACGCCAAGCTAACACCCTCTTCGCAGGCGGTTAACGCCGTGACCGCGACGATGAGCCGCGTCCCTGGAGAACTGGAGGCATGACCATGAGGACCGGTTCGGAGTACCTGGAAAATCTGCGTGACGGGCGCAACGTCATCATCGACGGTGAGCGCATCGAGGATGTGACAACGCATCCTCTGACCCGTGGCTACGCCGCGCAAGCCGCGCGCTTCTATGACCTGCATCACGAGCCCGAGAACCAGGACTCCCTGACCTTCGTCGACGAGAACGGTACGCGACGCCCGATCGGCTGGCTGTATCCGCGAAACCAGCACGACCTCGAACGCCGGCGCGACTACGCCAACCAGGTGATCCGCAGCTTTGGCGGCGGCGCGTTCGGCCGCCTCCCCCAGAGCAACAACGGCAACTGGTACGCCCTCGTGGACGACACCGCCCCTTGGGCTGAGCTGTCCAAGGACACGCCCGCGACCGTCGACCTCGCCCGCAACATCGTCGCGGACTTCGAGGCCAACCGGGACGCGGACCTCTGGACGGTCCCCCTGCTGAACGACGTGCAGCGCGACCGCTCGGACCCCGAGGCGGCCGCGCGCAACCCGATGCTCCGCGTCAAGGAGCGCAATGACGAAGGCATCGTGGTCGAAGGCTGGAAGGGGGTCTCCACCTCGGTCATATTTGCCGACACGATTCTGCTCGGCAACATCGTGAAGCCCGGGACAGAACCGGAGCACATCATCTGGGCGAGCGTCCCCGTGAACCACCCGAAGGTCACGCACGTGGGACGCCGTTCCAACGCCACGCCCGCCGAGTTCGCCTTCGAGCGGCCGCTGTCAAGCCTCGGCGACGAGCTCGACTCCATGACGTACTTCGATGACGTCCTCATCCCGTGGGAGCACATCTACCACCTGGGCAACGTCGATCACTCCAGGTTGTATGCGCAGCGTACGTTCGATTTCGAGCACGCCGACACCCTGCACCACATGATCGTCAACGCGGAGCTCATGACCGGACTGGCGGTCCTCATCGCACAGTCAACCGGAACGGCTCAACACCCCGTCGTGGGATCCGACCTCGCCGACCTCGTCCGCTTCCACGAGACGCTGCGCGCCTTCAGCATCGCTTCGGAGGCGACCGCGTTCGTGACGCCCAGGGGGCTGTGCAAGCCGAACAACATCTTCTACGACTTCGGCCGCGCGCACTACCTCGAGAACGTGGGCCGGCTGACGGAGAAGCTCGTGGAGATGTGCGGCCGCTCAGCGGTGTTGTCGCCGAGCGAGAAGGATTTCGAGGTTCCCGGAATCGGCACCAGGCTTCTGGAGATGTTCCACGGCACGACGTTGAGCGCGCACGACAAGGTGCGGCTCTTCAAGTTCGTCCAGGACCGGTTCCTCAGCGACTGGGCCGGACGCTTCAGGTCGTTCGAGAGGTTCCAGGGCACGCCGTTGTTCCTCATCAAGCTGCTGACGATGCAGCGCATCTCGACCGACCCCGGCGGCTCGATCACCGAACTGGCCCGCGAGGCAGTCGGTCTCGGCACCTCCGACGAGATGACCGCACGCGCCGTCGCCGAGCGCAAGGAGTTGTTCGGCTCGGTGACTTCCGTTGCCAGCGAGCCTGCGCGCGCTCGGGCCGCCGATGCCAACCAGGGCTTCTCGCTGGACGACAAGGATCAGCCCGACTACATCAAGACCCAGGACGCGTGACCGCCACCGATGTGCTCGGCCCGCGGGATCCCGCGGGCCGAGCACATCGGCAGCATGCTTCGCCCGCCGGCGATTCAGGAGTCAGTCCATGAACGCGGTCTGGATGCCCTCAACGGGCGTTGTCACGTTGTCGGCAGTGTGAATGCCTGACGGTGGGCAAGGTCGTGGCCGGCCTGGGTCGTTGGCTCTGGATCAGGCCGACTGGCCGACTGCGCCGTTGATCTGCTCACAGTTGGCGAAGCGGATGGTCATTGCGGCTCGGTGGCCGGGGGCGGTGAGCAGGTGGCGCGGGGTCGGAAGTGGGGTGTGATGCCGCTGAACGCGGACAGGAACCGCTGAGCCCCGCCACGCTACGGCTTCTGGAAGGCATGAGTCGGTGTCAGAGTGAGGAATTCGGATGAAAGCGTTCGTTCATCGGGGACCAGTCACCAAAGTGGTGTTCGGCAGGAGGACAGGCAGCCGTATCCCCGACGAAGTCGTGCTCATGGGCTGCGAGCGCATGGTGGTGCTGTCCACCCCGAACCAGGCGGAGCAGGCTGCCGAAATGGGTGACCTCCTGGGCGCAGCGACGGTCGGGCACTTCACCGAGGCGACCATGCACACACCGGTCGAGGTCACGGACAAGGCGGTGACGTACGTTCAGTCGGTCAAGGCCGATGGCGTGCTCACCGTCGGAGGAGGATCCACGATCGGACTCGGCAAGGCCATCGCGGCCAGGACCGGACTTCCGCAACTGGCGCTGCCCACGACGTACGCGGGATCGGAGATGACGCCGATCCTGGGGGAGACCGAAGGCGGCCGCAAGACCACGCGACGACTGCCCGAGGTCCTCCCCAGGACCGTGGTGTACGACGTCGACCTGACGCTGACGCTTCCTTCCGCCGTGGCTGCGGTCAGCGGCGTCAACGCCCTGGCGCACGCGGTGGAGGCGCTCTACGGACAGGACCACGACCCCATCGCGAACCTCATGGCCGGTGAGGCGGTCGACGCACTGATCCGTTCCCTGCCCGCGGTGGTACGGCGCCCGGACGACCCGGAGGCACGCGCCGGGGCACTGTACGGCGCTTGGCTGGCCGGTACCTGCCTCGGGTCAGTCGGGATGGCAGTGCATCACAAGGTGTGCCATGTGCTGGGTGGCACGTTCAATCTGCCCCATGCCGAGACGCACGCGGTGGTGCTTCCGCATGTCCTCGCCTTCAACGCGGCAGCCGCGCCCGATGCCGTCGAGCGCGTCGCACGCACGCTTCCCGGCTCCGAGGGCGGTACAGCGGCCGCTCTCTTCGACTTCGTCGGAGAACTCGGTGCCCCGCGCGCCCTGAGGGACCTCGGCATGCCGGAAGCGGGGATCGACCAAGCAGCCGACCTGATCGTCCAGAACGCCTACTGGAATCCGCGCCCGGTGGACCGCTCATCGGCCAGGGCGCTGTTGACCCGGGCGTGGGCCGGCGAACGCCCCGCAGTCTGATCCTCTCCTGCGCGCTTTCCACCACAACAACTTCATGACCAGGGAGCCCCTTCATGCGTGACCTCAACAGTGAAACCATCACCCATGAGGTGATCGCCACCTTGGACGGCGTCAAGGACCCCCGTACGGCCAAGATTCTCGAGGCGCTCGTCCGTCACGCCCATGCCTTCGTCCGCGAAGTCGCACTGACCGAGGAGGAGTGGGCCACCGGCATCGACTTCCTCACCCGCACCGGTCACCTGTGCAGCCCGACGCGGCAGGAGTTCATCCTGCTCTCCGATGTCCTGGGCGTCACCATGCTGGTGGACGCGCTGAACCACCAGCGCGAGTCCGTGGCCACCGAGAACAGCGTCCTCGGCCCCTACTTCCGCGAGGATCGGCCGGAGCACTCCCACGCCGCTGACATCTCCGCGGGCCTCACAGGTATCCCGCTCTTCTTCGAGGGTCTGGTGACCGATCACAAGGGCGAGCCGGTCGCCGGCGCGGCTGTCGACGTGTGGCACAGCGACTCCGATGGCCACTACGACGTCGATGTCCCGGGCCTGCAGGAGACCGCGATGCGTGCCCTGCTGCGGAGTGACGACGAGGGTGTCTTCGCCTTTCGTTCCATCCGTCCGGCGAGCTACCCGATTCCGGGGGACGGAACGGTGGGCGAACTCATGCGGGCCGCGGACCGGTCCTTGATGCGTCCCGCTCATGTCCACGTGCTCATCGACGCGCCCGGCTTCCAGCGGGTGACGACGATGCTGTTTCCCTCCGACGACCCGTACCTGGAGCAGGACCCGGTCTTCGGCGTCAAGGACTCGCTCGTGGCCGATTTCGCCTCCTACGAAGCCGGAACCGGACCGTACAGCGACCGCACGGACCAGCCGTACACCCTGCTGCGGCACACCTTCGTTCTCGCCCCCGACCAGGGCTGAGCCCTCGCCGGTGAGCGTTGCCTGTGGTGAAAGGCGGTTCCCAATGCCAAGGCTTCCGGCCGACCGGAGCGTACAGCCCTCGACAGAGATCAGGGACCTGGTGGGCCGGCTGAGGCATTGACCCGCCGCCACCACTCGAAACACGCAATACCCGCTTCGCTGCATGGATCACATCAGTTTCCCCGTCATCAGTGAGCACTGGAGCACGCTGCAACTCACTCGCCACAGGGCTCAGATCAATCTTCAGGGAGGTCTACCGATGTCCGAGAGCCTTGAGATGCCCGAAACCCTTGACATGAAGGACGCCTTCCGGGCCACGATGAGCCGACTCGCCTCGGGGGTCAGTGTCATCACCACCCGGTCGGGGGACGCTCCCATCGGCATAACGGTCAGTGCCGTCACGTCCCTTTCGATGGACCCGATGCAGCTGATCATCTGCGTCAGCAACCACCTCTTCACCTGTAGCGCGATCGCCGAGCACGGACGATTCGCCGTCAACATCCTTGGGGAAGGCAGTCAAGCGCTCGCCAAGAACTTCGCGACCTCCAAGAAGGACAAGTTCGCAGGCGTGAGTGTCAGCGAGGAGCACGGTGTTCCGGTGCTGAAGGACGCCATCGCCTGTGTCGTGTGCGATGTGTCGGTGGCACTCCCCGGAGGGGACCACACCATTTTCGTCGGCGACGCCCGACACTTCGAGCACCAGGTGGCAGCCCGGCCGCTGGTGCACTTCGCGGGCGCGTTCTGCGCCATGACCTAAGGGCATCGCCCGCCTCATTGGGGCATGTTCACGGGTGTGAGGCCGTTGACTCCAACCACCGCCGCGGCCCCCTCACTTTCAGGAGCGCCCCCGCCTCGTGCCCCGACTGGACGCGGTTACCGAGCCGCCGATCGTCTTTCCGCACCTGCAGGCGCCGGGAGGGCGACACTCTTGGCCGCCCACCGGCCGGTGTCAGTTGAGATAGTCGGCGACGAGCGCGGCGAATTCGTCGGGTGTGGCGAGGCGGACGCCGAGCTCTTCGGCTTTTGCGCGCTTGGACCCGGCGTTCTCGCCGGCGACCACCAGGGTGGTCTTCTTGGACACGCTGGAGGAGGAGCGGCCGCCGGCCCGTTCGATGAGTTCGTTCATCTGATTGCGGCTGAGCGGCTCCAGCGGCCCGGTCATTGCGCCGGTGACCACGACGGTCATCCCGACGAGCGGACCGCCGGCCGGGACGCCGTCTGGGCCTTTGGCGGTCCGGGTGGTGTCGTCGGCGGCTGCCGATGGGGGAGTGGCGCCGGGTTCGGTCATGTTCACCCCGGCTGCTGCGAGTTTGTGGATCAGCCCGGCGAGTTCGGCAAGTTCGGCGACGATGGCGGGTGCCTTTTCGGCGCCGATGCCTTCGACTAGCTGCAGGGCGTCGGCGTCCGCGGCACGGATGTTGTCCATGGTTGCGAAGTGTCGGGCGATGCGGCGGGACATGGAGCGGCCCGTGCCGCGAACACCAAGGGCGCACAGCACCCGCGACAGCGGCCGCGTCTTGGCCGCGGCCAGGGCGGCCAGCAGGTTGTCGGTACTCGTGGCGCCCATCCGTTCCAGCCCGAGAAGCTGGTCGCGAGTCAGGGTGAACAGGTCGGCGAGATCGGTGACCAGGTCGGCCTCGACGAGCTGCACGACGCGGGTGGCGCCCAGGCCTTCGATGTCGAGCTGGTCGCGGCCCGCGGCGTAGGTGAGGGAGGCGACCAGGTGGCAGTTGCGGCCCTGCTCGCACCGCCAGCGCTCCTGGCTGGTGTCGATGGCCGAGCCGCAGCGTGGGCACACCTCCGGGAAGATGATCGGCTTCTCGTCGCCGGTGCGCAGGTGGGCGACCGGGGCCTCGATGCGGGGGATGACGTCGCCGGCGCGGTGGACCATGACGTGGTCGCCCAGGCGCAGGTCGCGGCGGGTGATGTCGGCCGGGTTGTGGAGCGTGGCGTAGGTGACGGTGGAGCCGTCGATCTCGACCGGTTCCAGGACGCCGCGTGGGGCGATGATGCCGGTGCGGCCCACGTTCCACTCCACCTCGAGCAGCCGGGTGATCTTCTCGACGGCCGGCAGCTTGTAGGCGATAGCCCACCGCGGGGCCCGCGATCCGGAGCCCGCGGCCTGCTGATCGGCTGCGAGGTCGGCCTTGATGACGATGCCGTCGATACCGAATGGCAGCTCGGCGCGCAGCGCGGCGATCTCCTTGATGCGGGTGAGCACGTCGTCGTCGGTGGTAGCCGTGACGCCAGGCACCAGGGTGGTGGCGGTCGTGTTCACACCGAGCTCGGCGGCCAGGGCCATCAGCTCACTGTGCGCGAGGGTGGTAAGCCGCTCGGCCAGGACGTCGCCGGTGTCGGGCAGCGGCAGCAGGCCGTAGCCGAAGAACGTCATCGGCACCGTGTACGCACGGTCCTTGGCACGCAGCGTGCCTGCCGCGGCGTTGCGCGGATTCGCGAACGGCTGCCCGCCGTGTGCGGTGCGCACCTCGTTGGCATGCTCGAACTGGGCGGTGGTCATCAGTACTTCGCCCCGTACTTCCAGCGTGACCGGCTCGGCCAGCTCGTCCGGGAGGCCCTCGATGGTGCCTATCGCGTGTGAGACGTCCTCCCCGGCTGTCCCGTCGCCACGGGTGATCAGCCGGGCCAGCCGGCCCTGGGAGTAGCGGGCGGCGATGGCAAGCCCGTCGAGCTTCGGCTCGACGCTGAAGCGTTCCGCCTCATGGCCGATCCTTCGGGCCAGCGAGGCCGTCCAGGCAGCGAACTGCTCCGGCGAGAACACGTTGTCCAGGCTCAGCATCGCCACTGTGTGCGGCACGTCGCCCTCGGCCGCGCCGCCGGCGACCTTGCCGGTCGGCGAGTCGGGCAGCACCTGGTCGGGATGATCGGCCTCCCACGCGGAGATCCCCCGCACCAGCCGGTCGTATGCCTCGTCATCCAGGGGCGAGGTACCGCCCGCGTAGTAAGCGGCCCCGGCCTTCACTGCGTCCGCTACCGCCTGCACGTAGGCGGCGGTATCCACGATCTGCGCAACGGGTGTCGTCATGTCCGTCATCCTGCCTGTCACCACTGACAACGCCCTCGTACGTACATCCCCACGCCCAGAGGATGACCACGCCATGCTGGTGTGGTGACTGTGCACCGCACCCCGGCTGACGCCCGGTGGTCCCACCTGGCTGACCGGCTCCCGGACAGTCTCGACGACTTGTCCGGGCCCGGGTGAACAGCGTTGTGGTACCCATGCGTACGCAGTCGTGGGCGACCCGCTGCATACCCCCGGGCATCAGCCGCCGGCACCGGCCGGGGCGAGGCCGGCGTTTTTCTCTGTGGTGAACTACCTCTCCTCGACGAGGGCACCGCCGAAGCCCGGCTCCACACCGCGCAGCGCGGCCCTGTAGCCGCCTGATCCAGCGGCGAGGATCACGAGGCCGATCGTGGTCTCGGTCGTGGTGCGCGCTCCGCGGCTTCGAGTTCGCCGGTACTCAGAGCAGGATCCGGAGCGGGTGCTCGAGAACGTCCACGAACGCCTTCATCCACTCGGCCGCAGTGGCGCCGTCCACCGACCGGTGGTCGACGGCGAGGGTCAGACGCAGAACGGACGCGATGTTGATCGCACCCTCGTCGACGACTGCCTCCTGCCGCACGGCCCCGACGGCCAGGATCGCGGCCTGCGGCGGGTTGATGATCGCTGCGAAGTCCTCGGTGCCGTACATGCCGAGGTTGGTGATCGTGATCGTGCCTCCTTCCAGTTCGTCCTGCTGGAGCCGGCGTTCCTTCGCACGGGCGATCAGGTCCTTCGTCGCCTTGGCTACGCCGCTCATCGACAGGGAGTCCACGCCGCGGACCACCGGGGTGACCAAACCGCCGTCGGTGGCGACGGCCACAGCGATGTCGACGTCCGAGAAGTGCCGGATCGAGGTGTCGTTCCACTGTGCGTTCATCGCGGGAACGCTCATGTGCGCGGACGCGATCGCCTTGATGAGCAGGTCGTTGATCGACACCTTCACGCCCTGGCCGGCGTTGATCTGTTTCCGCAGCTCAAGCAATGCGTCGACGCGTGCGCTGGCGCGCAGATAGAAGTGCGGCGTGTTCTGCTTGCTCTCCGTCAGCCGCCGGGCGATTGCCGTCCTCATCCGCGTGTTGGGCACGTCCACGAATCGCGGCCCGACCGCCGAAGTCCCGTTTCTCGGGATCTCTGCCCCGGTATTGGCCGGCAACGTTTGCTCCGGCTCCACCGTGGCGGCGGCTGCCTCGATGTCGGCGCGCCGGATTCGCCCGTGCGGGCCGCTCCCCACCACGGCGTTCAGATCGACTCCGAGTTCGCGCGCGAGACGTCGCGCCAGCGGGCTGGCGAAGATGCGCTCGCTGTTGTCCCGCGCCGCCACCGTGGGCGCCGGAGCGACCGTGCCCACCGGCGTCGCGGGTTCTTCCGGCGCCGTTGGCGAAGTGGTGGACGCCGTCGCCGGCGCTTCACCGGTACCCAGCGAAGCCACCAGGGCATCCACCGCGGACGTCGACTCGTCCTTTGCCCCCCAGACTGCGATCGGTGTACCCACCGCCACTGTCGTGCCCGCTTCCACCAGGAGGCGCAGGAGTACGCCATCGCTCTCGGCTTCCACGTCGACCGCGGCTTTCTCGGTCTCCACCGTGACGATCGGGTCGCCAGCTGCATAAGGGGTGTTCAAGCCGACGTTCCAGGCTTGCAGGATCGCCTCCGGTGTGTTGGCGGCGACCTCGGGCATGCGCATGATCTCAGCCATTGTTCTGCCCCTGCGTGATCTCGCGGAGCTTGGCGACGACTTCCTCCGTGGAGGCGAACGCGGCACGCTCCAGTACCTTGCTGATGCTCGGCGACGCCTCGCCACCCGTCACGCGCTCGATCGGGGCGTCGAGCCAGTCGAACAGCCGGCGTTGGATCTCGTCCGAGAGCCAGCCGCCGTAGGAGGTGCCGATGGCGCCCTGCTCGGCGATGAGCACGTTGTTGGTCTTCATCACCGATTGGGTGATCGTCTCCCAGTCCAGGCTGGCCCGGTCCAGCCAGCGCAGGTCGATGACCTCGGCGTCCACTCCCGTCTGTTCGACGGCGGCCAGAACGGCGGGCGTCATCGCCAGGTAGGTGAGGATGGTGAGGGCCGCTCCTTCGCGGCGTACGGCTGCCTTGCCGACGGGAAGGTAGTGGTCGTAGTTCTCCGGCAGTCCGGGCCCGGTGGAGTTGTACAGATCCACGTGCTCGAGGACCACGACCGGGTCATCACAGGCCAGGGCCGTGTTCATCAGGCCGACGTAGTCGAACGGCGTCGACGGAGCGACTATGCGCCAGCCCGGTGCCGTCGCGAAGATGCCGGCCGGGTCCATCGAGTGCTGCGATCCGTAGCCCGTACCGGTGGCGACCTTGCTGCGCAGGACGAACGGCACCTTGCCCTCACCGCCGAACATGTGGCGGGCTTTTCCGATCTGGTTGAACAGCTGGTCTGCCGCCACCCACATGAAGTCGGCGTACATGAACTCGACGATCGGGCGGAACCGGCCGTCCAGAGCCAGACCACCGCCGAGGCCGGCGAACGCGTTCTCCGAGATCGGGGTCCCGAGTACGCGGTCGGGGAACGCCTCGCTCAGGCCGCGGGTGGCACCGTTGGTGCCGCCGTTGAGCTTGTGTACGTCCTCTCCCATCACCACGACGCGCGGGTCGGTCTCCAGGCGGCGTCCCATCACTTCGGCGACGGCGCCGATGAACTTGACATCGGTCAAGCCGTCGGCGAAGTCCTCGGCGTCGGTGAACTCGATGCCGGACAGCTCCGACAGGTCGCCCCGGATGCCTTGGTCGACGAACGCCGGGTCCGGCCATTCCGAGGGCCGGATGCGTCGCTCACCGGGTTTGCCGCCCGGCCGCGGTTCCAGCAGGACGTCGCCGAGTTCCGACATCAGAGCCTTGGCGTGCTTGATCGTCTCCGCAACCGCCTTCTTGGTGAGGATTCTGCGTCGCACCAGGTGTCCCACCATGGTGTCGATCGGATCCCGACCACGCCACTGCGCTTCCTCTTCCTTGGTGCGATACCGGAACGCCGAGCCGGGGAAGGGGCCGTTCTGGTGGAAGTAGCGGTACACATCGGCTTCGATCATGGTCGGACCGTTGCCGTTGCGCATATGGGCGAGGGCCTGCTGCGTCACGAGGTACACGGCCAGCGGATCCATGCCGTCGACCTTCCAACTCCGGATGCCGAAGCCCGGGCCGCGGCCGGACAGCCTTGGCTCGGCGGTGACTTCGGACACGTGGGTGGAGACGGCGTACAGGTTGTTCTCGACGAAGAAGCACAAGGGCAGCGACCACGCCGCCGCAAGATTGAAGCTCTCCAGCGTGGATCCGATGTTGATCGCGCCGTCGCCGAAGAACGTGAAGGCCACCGCGTCAGTGCCGGCCTGCTTGTGGGCCCACGCGGATCCGGCCGCGAGCGGTACCCCGCCGCCGACGATCGCGTTGGTCCCGATGGCGCCGGCCTCGTGCCACTGGAGGTGCATGCTGCCGCCTCGACCGTGGCTGAAGCCTTGGTCCAGTCCGCAGATTTCGCGCAGGCTGCGCAGGAGTACGGCCCGTACATCCTCAGGGAACGGTTTTGTTGGATCTATGCCTTTTGGGTACAGATGGGCAAGCGCCTTGGCGAGGAACTGGTGATGGCCGCGATGCGACCCGTTCACGGTGTCCTCTGAGGTAAGGGCGAAGCACGCGCCGACCGCGCCGCCCTCCTGGCCGATGCTGGAGTGCGCGGGGCCGTGGATGAGCCCGTCCGCGGCAAGCTCCAGGACGTACTCCTCGAAGGTCCGGATCAGCACCAGTTGGCTGAACATGCCTGTCAGGAGTTCTGGAGTCGCGGCGTCCCAGTCGTCCTGGGTGACGACGAACTCCGACCACGCGGCGTTCGCTTCGAGTGGGTGTTCCGCAGGCATCGGGAGCCTCCTTCAATCGGCCACAGTGCAACGCACACTGTCACATAGTTGGATCCAATCACAAGGGATTGCTCGACTTCTGGCGTCATTGGCGCCATCATGAGGATGCGTTTGTATCCAAAGGAGGAAGATCATGGCTCTACCTGGCCTCGTGCGCCTGGATCACATCGGATTCACCGTGCCGGACCTGGACCAAGCGCACACGTGGCTCGTGGACGTCCTGGGTTGTGAGTACCTGTACTCGCTCGGCCCGTTCAGCGGGGCAGACGACTGGATGACGGAGCACCTGAACGTGGACGCGCGCACAGTCATGCGCCAACTCCGCTTCTACCGGTGCGGCGAGCAGGCCGTGTTCGAGGTCTTCGAGTACCAGGCGGACGCGCAGAAGAAGGTCGTCCCGCGCAACAGCGACGTCGGCGGTCACCATGTCGCGCTGTACGTCGAAGACCTGGACGAAGCCGTGTCGTTCCTGAGGGCGAGGGACATTCCCGTGCTGGGCGACCCGACCGTCAGCGCCGGACCGTCAGAGGGGCAGCGGTGGGTCTACTTCCTCTCACCGTGGGGAATGCAGTTCGAGCTCGTGTCCTATCCTGGCGGCAAGGCCTTCGACCACGACCCGTCAAAATTCAGAGGTGACCGCTCTTGACTCCTGAGCACGCTCGCGATCCGCGCGGGTCGGACAGCGTCAGGAGTCAGCGCATCGCCGGCATCCTCCGCGAGGAGATCCTCGCCGGCGAGCTGACTCCCGGCACGTGGCTGCGCCAGGATGAACTCGCGGAGCGCCTCGGCGCGAGCCGGATCCCGGTCCGCGAAGCGCTGCGGATCCTGGAGTCCGAGGGTCTCACCGAGTCGTTCCCCAACCGAGGGTCGCGGGTTCCTGTACTCAGCCTCGAGGACGTGAACACGTACTACCGGATGCGCGAGCGACTCGAACCGCTGACTCTGGCCGAGAGTCTTCCCCATCTCACTGATCGCCACCTCGCCCACCTGGAGCACATCCAGGACGAGATCGAGAACCAGAGCGACGTCAATCGGTTCCTTCTCCTGGACCGCGACTTCCACATGGCGACCTACGCGGGTTGCCCCAGCGACCACCTGCTGGCCATGACAGAGCGGCTCTGGAACTCCACCCAGCACTATCGCCGTGCGTTCATGGTGCTCGCGGACCCTGACCGGGCCACGATCGTCAACGCCGAACACCGGCTGATCCTCGACGCCGTACGGCGCCGTGATCCTGAAGACGGTGAGCGGTACCTCACGGGGCACATCCGCCGCACGAGGGTCGAACTCACGGCTCACCCCGAACTCTTCGTCGAAAAGCAGTGACGCGGGGCGGACTCCTGCATCAGCCGGCCGAGCGGGTGCTGGAGTCCGCTTTGGAAGGCGAGATAATCGACCACCTCGGCCACGAGAAGTACGACCTGGCCGGCGGCGGCAGCGGGACTCCCGCAACGGCGTCCGTACCAAGACGATGCCGACCGACGTCGGACTTCTCAAGCTCCCCCTGACTTTTCCGGCCACCGATTGAGCGATCTCCGCGTCGGGACTGAACGCCCGTCTCGGGGATGGGATGCCGGCGCGCGTGCCGGACTCGGCGCTTCGGACCGCCCGGTGGTGCGCGGCGCGCGGATGAGCGTCCGCCTTGGACGTCGTCCCTGAGAGCCACGGGTTGCAGCGCCGGTGATGCCTCGCAGCCGAGGAGCCCGACACCGCGATGGCCGTCCCTGCCCTAGGCATGCGACGTACGCAGCCGGCTCTCTCAACGCATCGCGAACTGTTCTCAGGCGGGCACGTGCGTTCAGAATGTATCCAACTAGATGTGAGTAAGAGGCGCCTGCACTGCATACTCTGGCATGTTATTTCTGAAGACTCTATAATGGATCCAATCAAGCCTCATTGGATGCCCGCACCACGAGGAGAGCGCCGTGCCCATCGCTACTGTCAACCCCGCCACCGGTGAGCTCATCGAAGAGTTCACTTCACTCACGAAGGAACAGGTCGATCAGCGGCTGACGCAAGCAGAGGCCGCGGCCGCGACGCTGCGGGCAACCGACTTCGACACTCGCGCCCAGTGGATGCGGGCAGCCGCAGACCTGGTCGAGGCCGAGGCAGCCCACACGGCGCGACGGCTCACGATCGAGATGGGCAAGCCGATCGCGCAGGCCCGCGCAGAGGTCCTCAAGTGCGCGCTGGCGATGCGGTTCTACGCCGACAACGCCGAAAGCCTGTTGGCCGACCAGCCGCTCGCCGACCCGAGCACGGTAAGGGCTTCGGCTGCCTACACCTCCTACGAGCCTCTGGGCGTCGTTCTTGCCGTGATGCCGTGGAACTATCCGATGTGGCAGGTGATCCGCTTCGCTGCGCCCGCGCTGATGGCCGGCAACGTCGGCCTGCTCAAGCACGCGTCGAACGTGCCGCAGTCCGCGATGTACCTCGACACGCTCTTCGAACGAGCGGGCTTCCCCGCCGGGTCGTTCCAGACGCTCCTCATCGGCTCAGCCGACGTCGAAGCAGTCGTCCGCGACCGGCGCGTCGCCGCCGTGACGCTGACCGGTTCCGAGCCGGCCGGGCGGTCGATCGCAGCTGTCGCGGGCTCAGAGGTGAAGAAGGCCGTCCTGGAGCTGGGTGGGTCCGACCCGTTCATCGTGCTGCCCTCCGCCGATGTCCGCGCGGCCGCCCGAACGGCCGTGGCGGCTCGCACGCTCAACAACGGCCAGTCCTGCATCGCGGCCAAGCGGTTCATCGTCCACACGGACGTGTACGAGGAGTTCGTCGAGGCCTTTGTCGCCGGCACAAAGGCGCTGACGGTCGGCGACCCGCTCGACGAGGGAACCGAGATCGGGCCGATCGCCACGGAGTCCGGTCGGCGCGAGCTCGTCGAACTGGTCGACGACGCCGTCGCGAAGGGTGCCGTCCTGCGGTGCGGTGGGTCGGCGGTCGGTACTGAGGGGTGGTTCTTCGAGCCGGCGGTGCTGGAGGAGGTCACCGCCGAGATGCGGGTGTACCGGGAGGAGGCCTTCGGCCCGCTGGCCGTGGTTCACCGGGTCGACGACGTGGAGCAGGCCGCGGCGCTTGCCAACGACACGACCTTCGGCCTCAGCTCCTCGGTGTGGACCACTGAGCCGGACGAGGAGCGGTTCCTGATCACCCGACTCGAGGCCGGCGCCGTCTTCGTCAACGGCATGAGCGTCTCCTACCCCGAGCTGCCGTTCGGCGGCGTGAAGGACTCCGGCATCGGCCGCGAACTCGCCGCGGAAGGCATCCGGGAGTTCTGCAACCTCAAGACCATCTGGAAGAGCTGACGGGAAACGTCGGCCGTCGGCTCCTGGAACGGATCACCACACCAACACCAGCGGGACCTTCACCGACGTCAATCCGGAGACGCGCCGCCCCGACCGGCCGGTACCGCCGATGGCCGGTACCGCCGCGATCGGGGCGGTTGTGCATCTGCCGGCCATCGCCATCGAGGGAGAAGGCCGGGACCTGTCCTCCTCGATGAGCGGCATCCTGGCCGACTCCGCCTAACGTCTGCTGCCCGCCAGACAGCCCGGCCTCACTTCAGGTGTCGGTCCAAGAACCGGCACCCGTCCTCCAGCTCGAACGACGGGGTGCCGGTGTGCCCTCCCAGATTGGCGTGCAGCGTCTTCTCCTTGCTGCCGAAGGCGTCGAACAGGTCCAGCGCCCGTTGCCGGGGGTTCCCTTCGTCGTCCCACTGCAGCAAGAACAGCAGCGGAATGCTGACCTGCCGGGCCTCCTCGCGCTGGGCACGGGGCACGTACCCCCCGGCGAAGAAGCCTGCGGCCGCGATGCGCGGCTCGACCACCGCCAGCCGAATGCCGAGGGCGGTCCACCCCCCGGAGTACCCGACCGGGCCGCCGATCGCGGGCAGCTCAAGGAGGGCGTCCAGAGTGGTCTGCCATTCCGGGACCGCGGTTTCGACCAGCGGGCCGATGAAGGACTCCAAGATCTCGTCGACCGGCTCGCCGGCCTGCATCGCCCGCCGGAGGTCGGCACGGGCCTGCTCGTCGGCGGCGGATCGGGGACGGTCACCGCACCCGGCGGCGTCGATGGTGGCCACCGCGTAGCCGCGCGCCGCGGTGTACCGGGCCCGGGCCACCAGCCGGGGTTCCGCCTTGGGCAGGCCGTTGTTGTGGGCCATCAGGACCAGCGGGGCCGGTGCGGACCCAGGCGTCCACAGGGTGCCGGGGATCTCGCCGAGGGTGAATTCGCGCTCGAGAACGCCGTCGTCGAGGCGCTGTTCAGAAGTGAATTGCACGGTCGTGCCTTTCGGGAGGGCTCTTGAACGGCGCTCCCGGACGACCTATCGCCCGACCGTGACCCCGGAGGGGAGCACCCATGTCGATACGTTCACGGGTACCACCTCCTCGTTTTGTTGCACGGCCTCCGGAAAAGTAGCAGGGGTCGCCGTGGTCCGCCAACGGGTTTTTGCGGAGGCTCACCAGTTGGATTAGCGAAGCGTAGTGAACCTGTGGCAGAGTGCTACGCGCACGTCCGGCGCCCAGGCGACGTCGGGCACCCTCCTCGGTCGGGTCTTGCGGCCCGGTCGACCAGCGTCCGGAGGGACGTGCCACGCGGGCTGGCGGCTCCTGTCGTTCAGTACCAGGGCACGAAGGCGATTGGCTCCCAAGGCTGAGCAACGCTCAGGCTCGCTAAGCCAATCAGAGACGCTCCCCGACCGGACGCCTTGGGTGCGGGAAGTGCAGCCCAGGTGCCTCAGCCTGATCTGTATCCCTCTGTTCACCCGGGCGCCGGCGAGGCGGTCGGTCCAAGATCAGGTGGGTGAGGCCGTCGGCCATGGACTCCATCAGCACGTGGTGCAGATCTGGGACTGCTCTGTGCAAGGGTCAGTGAAGAGTTCAGCGGTCGAAGAGTTCGATGAAACGTGCCAGCGACGCGTCGAACGCGTCGTCGTATGACATCGATGCGAACTCATAGAGGGAGCGACGGCCAGGGGCACCTGCGTCAGCAGCCCTCAGTGCTTTGTCGAGCCACTCCTGGGCGATCGCAGTTACTCGGCCGGCCTCCACCACGGCCTGCACGAGGCCGACCTCGCGGGCCCTCTGGGCGGTGAACGGCTCGCCGGAACCTATGTTCTCCATCGCCAGGCGCGGCCCGAGCCGATGAATGATGGGCACTTGCGCGATCATCGGCCACATCCCGGCGCTGACCTCCACCGTGCCGATGCGCGCACTGTCCACTGCGACGGCGAAGTCGCAGGCCGCGACGAACGAGGCGCCCCCGGCGAGCGCGTCGCCGTTGACGGCGGCAGCGACAGGCAGACCCAGACGAGGGAAGATCCGGAGGGTCTCTATCAATGCCTTGCCGAACAGAGCTGGATCCGCACCCGCTTTGATGGGAGCGATGTCGAGACCGCCGCAGAAGGTCTCACCTGCCCCGGTGAGCAGGACAGCGCGGATGTCCGGGTTGTCGTCACACTCCTGCAGTCGGGCGCGGATGTCGGTGAGGATGCCGGGGTTCAGCAGGTTCCGCTCGCCATTGTGAATGGTCAAGACGCTGACAGCACCGACCACTTCTTGCTCTACGCCGCCGCTCCAGACGCTGTCCACGCTGTTCGTCATCTGAGTTCTCTCGCTTCGTTGGCTGTTTGTCGAAAACGACGCGTCCGATTCCTGGCATGTCGGCCTTGCTGCGCCGTGATGCGTGACTACTGCGTCCCCGCCCAGGGATCACTGCGTCCTGGCCCGGGTGTCAGAGGACTCGGAGGATGTCTTCGACGCGGTCCTTGGCGTCGCCGAAGAGCATGGAGGAGTTTTCGCGGTAGAAGAGCGGGTTTTGGACGCCGGCGTACCCGGAGGCCATGGAGCGCTTGAAGACGATGACGTTTTCGGCCTTCCAGACTTGGAGGACGGGCATGCCGGCGATGGGTGAGCTGGGGTCCTCGGCGGCGGCGGGATTGACGGTGTCGTTGGCGCCGATGACGAGGACGACGGTGGTGTCGTCGAAGTCGTCGTTGATCTCGTCCATTTCCAGCACGATGTCGTAGGGGACCTTGGCCTCGGCGAGCAGGACGTTCATGTGGCCCGGCAGCCGGCCCGCGACCGGGTGGATGCCGAAGCGCACGTTGACGTCTCGGTCCCTGAGTTTGCGGGTCAACTCGGCGACGCCGTACTGGGCTTGGGCTACGGCCATGCCGTATCCGGGGGTGATGATGACCGAGTCGGCCGACCCGAGGAGGTCGGCGACGCCCTCGGCGGTGATCTCGCGGTGCTCGCCGTAGTCCTTGTCGTCGGCCGGGCCGGCCTCGATGCCGAACCCGCCGGCGATCACGGAGATGAAGGACCGGTTCATCGCCTTGCACATGACGGAGGACAGGTAGGCACCCGAGGAGCCGACCAGGGCGCCTGTGATGATGAGCAGGTCGTTCTCCAGCAGGAATCCCGATGCTGCGGCAGCCCAGCCGGAGTAGGAGTTCAGCATCGAGACGACGACGGGCATGTCACCGCCGCCGATCGAGGCGACCAGGTGCCAGCCCAGGGCCAGTGCGACGATCGTGACGGCGATCAGTAGCCACAGTGTCGGGTCGATCACGAACCACGTGGTCAGCACTGCGAACGCGGCCAGGGCACCGAGGTTGAGGTAGTTCTTGCCGGGCAGCATCAGCGGGGCCGACTTGATGCGTGCCGAGAGCTTGAGGAACGCCACGATCGAGCCGGTGAAGGTGACCGCGCCGATGAAGACGCCGATGAACACCTCGGCGGAATGGATCCCGAGCAGGTCCTGAGCCTGCAACACCTTGACCTCGCCGCTGACCGTGCCGTCCAGGGTGGACTCGACGCGCAGGTATCCGTTCCAGCCCACGAGTACCGCGGCCAGACCCACGAAGGAGTGCAGCAAGGCGATCAGTTCGGGCATCCCGGTCATCTCCACGACCCGGGCCCGCCACAGTCCTATCGCGGCACCGACCGCCATGGCGCCGATCATCAACGCCAGACCGACTCCGGAGATGTCACGGTGGACCGCCAGTGCGATCGTCGCGGCCAGGGCCACTGCCATGCCGCCGATGCCATAGGTCTTGCCGGCCTTGGCGGTCTCGTGATGGGACAGTCCGGCCAGTGCCAGGATGAAAAGCAGGGCCGCGACGATGTAGGCAGCCGCTGCGGCGGTCTCGACAGTCATCAGATCAGACATGATGGGCCCTTCAGCTTCTCGAGAACATGGAGAGCATGCGGCGGGTCACTGCGAAGCCACCGAAGATGTTGATCGAGGCCAGCAGGATCGCGATGGTCGACAGCACCGTGACCGCCCCGCCGTTCGGACTCTCACCGTGCCCGATCTGCAGGAGGGCGCCGACCACGATGATTCCCGAGATCGCGTTGGTGACGCTCATCAGGGGCGTGTGCAGGGCGTGGTGCACGTGCCCGATCACGTAGTAGCCGATCACGATCGCCAGCGCGAACACCGTCAGGTGTCCCTGCAGCGCCGACGGGGACAGGGCCGCGAGCAGGAACAGGACCGCGGCGCCGACCCCAACCGCCGTGTAGCGCCGCCGAGTCGACGCCGGTGGCTTGGTCTGGGGGCCGGCCGCCTTCACCTCAACGGCTGCGGAGGCGGGAGCGGCTGCCGGAGCGGCGGACACCTGGACCGGCGGAGGCGGCCAGGTCGACTCGCCGTCGCGTACCACGGTCATCGACCGCTGCACCGCGTCGTCGAAGTCCAGCACCAGCCGGCCGTCCTTGTCCGGGGTCATCAGCTTGATCAGGTTGACCAGGTTGGTGCCGTACAGCTGCGACGCCTGCGCGGGCAACCGACCCGGCAGGTCGGTGTAGCCGATGATGGTCACACCGTTGGCCGTGACCACCGCCTCGTCCTTGACCATGCCCTCGACGTTGCCGCCGCCGGCGGCGGCCATGTCCACGATCACGCTGCCCGACTTCATCGACGCCACCATGTCCGCGGTGATCAGTGTCGGCGCGGGCCGGCCCGGGATCTGTGCCGTCGTGATCACGATGTCCATCTCGGTGATCCGGTCGCTGTACAGCTGGGCCGCGCGGGTGTTGTAGTCCTTCGACATCTCCTTGGCATAGCCCGTCGCCGACACCTCCAGCTCGCCGGCATCCTCGGGCTCGACCGAGAGGTACTCGCCACCCAGCGACCTGACCTGGTCGGCGACCTCCGGCCGCGGGTCGGTGGCGTACACGACGGCACCCAGGCTTCCCGCCGCACCGATCGCGGCCAGACCCGCCACCCCCGCACCACAGACCAGCACCTTGGCCGGCGGCACCTTGCCCGCAGCCGTCACCTGACCGGTGAAGAACCGGCCGAAGACATGAGCGGCCTCCACCACTGCCCGGTAGCCCGCGATGTTCGCCATCGACGACAACACGTCCAACGACTGCGCCCGCGAGATACGCGGCACCGCATCCATCGCCAGCGCCGTGATCGGCCGTGTCGCCAGGTCCTCCACCAGCGCAGGGTTCAACGCCGGGCTCATGATGCCCATGACCGTCGCACCCGGCTTCAACCCGTCCAACTGCTCGGACGAGAGGGCGTTCACGCCGAGCACGACCTCCGCTGCCAGCGGGTCACCCATCCTCGCGCCGGCCTCGATATATGCCTCGTCCGGGAAGCTGGACAACGCACCAGCACCCGGCTCCACCACGACGTCGTACCCCAGCTTCACCAGCTGGACCACCGTCGCAGGAGTCGCGGCAACACGCGTCTCGCCGCGGCGGGCTTCGCTCACGATTCCGATCAGCATTCCCAGAACTCCAGGGTGTCGATGTTGCAGAGCACTCGGCGGATCCTCACGGTACGTAAACCAGGAGCGCCATCCAAGGCAAGTGCGGACCTTGGATGGCGCTTGCCCGGGGGTCTGAGATCAGGCGACGGGCTTCGACAGCCCGCCGTCGACGCGCAGCACCTGACCGGTCACGTAGGAGGCGTCGTCGGACGCCAGGAACGCCGCCGCGGCACCGATTTCGGCGGGCTCGGCCCAACGGTCGAGGCGAATGCCGAGACCCTTGGCCATGCCGGCCCGAACCTCTTCGGCGCTCTTGCCCTGCTGCTTGCCCATGGCCTCGGTCTTGGTGAGCCAGCCCTCGGTCTTGGTCATTCCGGGGGAGATGGCGTTGACCCGGATGTTGCTGGCAGCCGCCTCGGTCGCCAGGTAGCTCGTGAGCGCGACCACGCCCGCATTCACGATCGCCGTAGGACCGGTGTTGGGAATCACCGCGTGTGCAGTGGCGCCGACGACGTTGACGATGTTGCCGCTGCCGGTCCTGCTCAAGAACGGGAGAGCGGCCTGCGAGACGCGAAGGAACCCGATCAGCTTCGTGTCGAAGGCCGACGCGATGACCTTCTCGTCGACCCCCTCCAGGGCGGACGGCGCGAGCTGCGGACCTGCGTTGTTCACGAGGATGTCAAGGCTGCCCTGCCATGCGTGCACCTCTGCCAGCGCGCTGTTGACGGAATCCGCGTCGGTGACGTCCGCGACGACGGGGAGCACGTCCTCGGCGCCGGCTCCAGCGGTGAGACGCCCGGCCGCAGCCTTGACGGCAGCCTCGTCCCTGGCTGCGATCGCCACCTTGGCGCCACGCTCGAGCAGCGCCTGCGCGATGGCGAAGCCCAGGCCTCGACTACCACCGGTCACGAAAGCCGTGCGGCCCTCCAAGTTCCAACCTGCAGCCATGTTCGGCTCCTCCAGTCAGCGGTTCATTCCTTACTGCGGAGAGTGGATCTGAAGCGATGCGGCCACGGCAAGCGTGGTTAACGCAGGGTTCACACGCGGTCTGCCGGGCCATCTCGCATCTTCCGAACGGGTAACGACACGAGGCGCACACTGACGCGGGCCCAGCCTGCTCTGAGGTCGAAGGAGGGAAGGGTGATGGAGGTCCTCAGCGTTGAGGTACCCCGTGGGAAATGGCGCGCCGATGGTCGCCGCACCGGTGGAGCGCGCTCGGGCGCCAACGTCGCGATCGGGACCTTCGACGGCGTTCACCTCGGTCATCGTCAGGTCCTGAACGGGTGCGACACAGTGCTCACATTTGACCCTCACCCGCTGCAGGTGCTCCAGCCACGCCAGGTACCGAGCCTGCTGAGCGATCGCCGACGGAAGCTCCAGAAGCTGTGCAGCTTGGGGATCCGGCGCGTGGCGATCGTCCCGTTCGACCACGCCTGGTCGCGAGTCTCTGCCGAAGACTTCGTCGAGGGTGTCATTGTCGACCAGCTCGGTGCGGAGTTCGTCAGTGTCGGCGAGGGCTTTCGATTCGGCGCCCGGGGCGCCGGGACGACAGCCACTTTCGAACAGCACCCTGAGCTGAGCACCCGGGTTGTCCCGCTCGTCACGTGGGGCCCTGCCCGTGAGCCGATCTCATCGACGCGCATCCGCCGGCTGGTCTTCGACGGCGACGTCGAATCGGCCGCTGAGCTGCTGGGAGTCTCCCTCGCCCTTCCGGCGGTCGTCGGCGATGAGGGACAGTTACTGATCTCGTACGAGTTCGCGCTCCCGGCACCCGGGTTCTATCTCGGGTACGTCGACTGTCACCCGTGCGTGCTTCGCGTGTGTCAGGACCGCACGGTCGAGGCCATGAGCACAGTGCGGACCGGCACCCATGTCGAGGTGACGTTCGTGAAGCGAGCCTCATAGGCCGAGCCGACGTTCCACTGCTCCCTCAGGTGTTCGGGTTCTGTGGATCCCACTCCACCTTCGGGCATCTCACGCCCTTCTGGCTCGTTTAGTATTACTGCACATCAGTCCCGGGCTACGTCCGACGCCGATCAACGACTGCCCGTGGGCCGCATGCCGCAATCGAGGAGGGAACGGACCCGTGGAACCCGAAGCACGCGCTCGCTTGCGCACCGCTCGCACTGCGGCCAAGCTCAGCGTTCGTGAGTTGAGTCGCCGCGTCGGCATCTCACCGAGCATGTTGTCCCAGATCGAGAATGGGCACTCCGAACCCTCGGTGGCCACCCTCTACTCCCTGGTGTCGGAACTCGCGATCTCCTTCGACCAGCTCCTCGCCGGACCGGGGGTGGAGCACAGTCCAGGCCCACCGACGCCCCCCATGTCGCCGCTTGTCGAGGCCGACGAACGAGCTGTGCTCGTGATGGACAGCGGCGTCACCTGGGAGCGGCTTACGCCCGGCCCCGACCCGCTTGTCAGTGCACTGCTCGTGACCTACCCACCTGGCAGCAGCTCCTCCACGAACGGAGGGTTGATGCGTCACGATGGACGGGAGTACGGCTTTCTGATGTCGGGGCGCCTGACCGTCCGCCTCGGGTTCGAGACCTACAGCCTCGAACCCGGCTCGTCCATCAGCTTCGACTCTGCAGTTCCCCACTTGTACGTGAACGAGAGTGACGAGCCGGCGAGCGGCCTGTGGCATGTGGTCGCCGGGCGCGGTGCGTCGGGAACCGAGGGCCCGATCCCCGCCTGTCACCCCACTGACATGCAGCAAGGGGGCCGCTCGTAATGACCCCGCTGGTCAGCGGGAGTTGACGGCGCTTGCTCTCCAGGTGTTCAGTAGTACTGAACATGTGGAACATGCGTGCATCAGGCCGCATGCAGGCGGTGCGCGTGCGTTTCCAATACCCGCGACTGTGCGCTTGGCAAAGGACTTGTGATGGCGATTCCGACGTTTGGACCGAACGCGGTGGACTGGGAAACCCGCGTCGACATGAACAGGCTCCGCGACGAGCGGCTGGCCCGTCTCCGCGAGTCGTTGGAGCGATCCGACCTCGGTGCGGTCCTGGCCTTCGACTTCTCCAACATCCGCTACATGACCTCAACCCACATCGGCACGTGGGCAATCGACAAGATGATCCGGTTCTCCCTGCTGGTCAGGGGAGGTGAGCCGATCGTGTGGGACTTCGGTTCAGCCGCCAAGCACCACCAGCTGTACAACCCGTGGTTGGACTATTCCAAGGCCCACGCGGACGGTGATCCGCACGGAGCCCATCACGGGGCCGATGCCCGCAACCCGAGCGGCGCTCGCGCCGGCATCTCGACGTTGCGCGGCGCCATCAACCCTCTGGTCGGGATGGGCGACTCCGTCGCCCAGAAGATCAAGCGTGAGCTCGAGCTCTATGGGCTCCTGGACGAGCCGCTCGGCGTGGACGTCATCGAGCTCCCGGTTCTGACGGCCCTGCAGAACGCGGGCATCACGGTGGTCGACGGCCAGCAGGTGTTCCTGGAGGCCCGACGCATCAAGACACGTGACGAGATCCATCTGCTCACCCATGCTTGCTCGATGGTCGACGCCGCCTACGACAACCTCTATGAGTTTCTCCGGCCGGGTGTGCGCGAGAACGAGTGCGTGGGTGTGGTGGCCAAGACGCTCTACGACCTCGGCTCGGAGTTCGTCGAAGGCGTCAATGCGATCTCCGGGGAGCGGTGTGCACCGCACCCCCACGTCTTCTCGGACCGCATCGTGCGGCCCGGGGATCCGGCGTTCTTCGACATTCTGCACAGCTACAACGGCTATCGCACGTGCTACTACCGCACGTTTGCCGTCGGCAGTGCCTCTTCCGCCCAACGCGACGCCTACACGCGCTGCCGTGAGTACATGGACGAGGCGATCAGCCTCGTCCGGCCCGGAGCCACGACGGCCGACATCGTGTCGGTGTGGCCGACGGCGCAGGAGTTCGGGTTCCCCGACGAGGAAGCGGCCTTCGCGCTCCAGTACGGCCATGGTGTCGGGCTGTCGATCTGGGAGAAGCCGGTGTTCTCCCGGCTGGTGTCCCTCGAGCACCCCGAGGTGCTCGAGGAGGGCATGGTGTTCGCGCTGGAGACCTATTGGCCGTCAAAGGACGGCTGGGGCGCGGCCCGGATCGAGGAGGAGCTCGTGGTGACCGCGGACGGGTGCGAGGTGATCACCAAGTTCCCCGCAGAGGAGCTTCTCGTCGCCGGCCAGCGTTACTTCACCGTCTCGGGACCGTTGTCGACCGAGCGCGACTCCCAGTCGCATCTCAACACGGTTGCCGGGAGCCGGTCCAGCCACCGAAACGCCACTGCTGACCTCTGACCGAGTCTTGTCAGCCGTGCCCCCCGACTGGCCCGCTGGTCACGGCCTGTGCGTTACGAGGGGAACCTCACACAGTCGGCCGGCACCTTCCTCCCCGCCCTGCGCGGTGGAAAGTGCCGGCCGACCGAGCTCGGTCTTGAGTCCCATCAAGATCAATTCTTGGTGGGGCTCGCTGCTCTTCGGACAGCGAGGCGGCCTCTGCTCGATCGTGTGTCTCCACCAGGAGTCACGTTGATCAACCAGAGGCCGTAATGGAGTTCGCCGGACCATTCTCGGCCGTACGCCGCCGCGGCCGAGACGACTGCTGAGCCCGGACGCCGGCCTTTGATCATCCCGGAACGTCAGAGATGGTCACCGAAGGATCTGCGTGGAGGTCTATGGTCGGATTGCTGCGGAGACCACGGAATTGCCCCGCCGGGGCGGGGCAAGGGGCGGAGCGACACGCCAGTCCGCCGGCGTGACGCTCAGCCGGTGTGCGGTCAGTCGGTGGTCTCAGGGGCGATGTTCTTGTTGAAGCGGAGCAGGTTGTGAGGGTCCCAGGCGGCCTTGATCGAACGCAGTCGCTGGTGCTTGGCCTCGCTGCCGTGCACTCCGCGCCGCCACTCTTCGCCCAGGTCGTCGGTGAGGTTGGAGTAACCGTTCGTCAGCGCGTGCGGCCGCATCGCATCGGTGAGGGTCGTGGCCCACTCGTCGTACTGCGCGTCGTACTCGGGTGTGTCCCACTTGCAGATGGCTTCCCACAGCCAGGCGGCTCCCTCACGGGAGAAGGCCGTGGCGTCCTCGTCGACGTCTTCGGAGATCGCGCCGCCCATGAACGAGATGTTGATCGAATAGATGACACCGGGGTTCGTCGGCAGGGCGACAACGTTCTTGAGCAGCACGTCGACCGCGTCGGCGGACAGTGCCGGCAGGTACCCACCACGCAGGTTCATACGCATGCCGTAGGGGGCTACGGCGTCGAGCATGCTGTTCGCCTGGACCCACGTGGTCTTCGTGACCAGGTTGGCAAGCGGTTGGCCGAGCGCGGCGAGCGGCTCGACGACCTCGTTGGCCGTGGCGGGCTCTCCGGTGTACACCACGACGAGAATCAGCGCCGGCTTCCCGTACACCTCCTTGGGCAGCATCGGCAGAGGGGGAGCATCGGCGATCGCGACCAGCAGGCCCAGCTCCCGCGGGGCTGTGGCCAGGTGCGCGGAAAGCTTGCCGAGGACGTCTGCGGCCTGGTCGAACGGGAAGATCAGCTGTCCTGCGACGACGTCGGGGCCGACGGGGTGCGCGCGGTACTCGAAGGAGGTGACGACCCCGAAGTTGCCGCCCCCGCCGCGCAGCGCCCAGAACAGCTCGGGGTTCTCGGTCTCGTCGGCGCGGACCTTGCGGCCGTCCACGGTGATCATGTCGCAGGCCAGCAGATTGTCGACGGTGGCGCCGAAGCGCCGCATGAGGAAGCCGATGCCGCCGCCCAGAGTCAGCCCGGCGACGCCGGTGCTGCTGACCGTGCCGGCGGGTACGGCCAGGCCGTGCTGCTGTGCGGCGGCATCCATCTCGCCGAGCTTGACGCCCGGTTGGGCCCGTACCACCCGGGTCTCCGGGTCGACCGTGATCGCCCGCATCCGGGAGAGGTCGATGACCAGTGCCCCACCGGGCATCGCATAGCCGTCCGAGCCGTGCCCCCCGCCGCGCACGGCCACGGGTATGGCGTGTGCGGAGGCGTAGCGCAGGACGGTCGCGACGTCACTTTCGTCGGCACACTGCGCGATCAGAGCGGGGCTCTCGTCGGCGGCACGGCCCTGGTACAGGGCACGCGCCGCGTCGTACTGGTCGTCGCCGGGCCGCAGTACCGCGCCGCGGAAGTCGGTGGGGAAGTCGGAGTAGGTGTCGCGTTCTGTTGACACGCTCATGGGCGGCCTCCTGTGTCAGGGACGCACAAGGCTGACCGGAAATTCAGCTTCCGATTGCGTCGGCGAGAACCTAGCAGCGGTGGTGAAAAAGGCCCGTTAATGCTCGCTGGCGATCGTCACGCTGCGTTGCCGATGCCCGCGGGAACGTTCCGTCTGATCAGCCCGCTGAGTGGCGGGTGGGCTGCCGTCTGATCACACCGCGGAATTGCGCTGTGCTCCCGGGCCAGGGGCTTCGCGACCAACAGCCTCGCGAACCCGGGAGCCGAGTCCTTGCGTACGCTGCTTCACCTGGAGGGGACCAGTTGAGGTGCGGTGAGGCTTTCTCAGCGTTGATCACTCCAGATCCCGGGGAGGTGGCGGTCGCCGATGACCTGGGAGACCTCGGCGTCGCGGACCAGGCGGTGCACACATCCGCGTGCGCGGAACCAGTTCAGCACCAGCATGGCCTGCCGAACGGCCCCATGACATCCGTCTGGACACAGTCGAAGTCGGTGCCGGCAGCACCGCCCGGCCTGTCAGACGCAGTGCTGGCGCAGCTCCAGAGGGCGAGCTCGACCCGCCGGTGCCGCGTCAGCCGAGGTTCGCCCCGTCGCGACGCCCGGCACGCCCTTCCCCTGCCTTGAGGCCGTGAGAGGCGCTCCCACTCGCCGCTCCTCGACGGGCGGACCTTGGCTGACACGGCACTAGTAGGGCTTGGTTATCTTGGGGGAAGGAGGGCGTGTTGGCCTCGCGGAGGTGAGGGCCATGACTCCGCAGGAGCTCGTGGAGGCCCAGGACCGGTTGGCGGCGTTCGCGGCCGAGGTGTTCGCCCCGTTGGGACGGTCCGACCAGCGGCGGTGGGGCGAGCGGTATGTGCGCGGGCTGCTCGGTGTGGGCCGCCGCAAGTCGATGGAGCCGATGGCGGCCCGGCTGGGGGTGGACCGGCAGGGCCTGCAGCAGTTCCTGGCCGACGCCCCGTGGTCCCATCAGATGGTGCTGGCCGAGCTGGCCTGGCGCATGGAGCCGGTCATCCGCCCGGCCGCCTGGGTGATCGACGATGTGTCCTTTCCCAAGGACGGCCACGCCTCGCCCGGCGTGGCCGCGCAGTACTGCGGGGCGCTGGGCAAGACCGCCAACTGCCAGGTCGCCCCGAGCGTGCACCTGGTCACCGACGCGGCCTCCTGTCCGGTGAACTGGCGGCTGTTCCTGCCCGAGCAGTGGGACGTGACCGCCGCGCCCGCCGAGGACGCCGACCAGGTGGCCAAGCGCCGCCGCCGGGCCCACATCCCCGACGAGGTCTGGCATGTCGCCAAGTGGCAGCTGGCCGTCGACATGGTCGACGAGCTGCGGTGCTGGGGGCTGGACCCGCCGCTGATCGTGGCCGACGAGGGCTACGGTCAAGACGGTGCCTTCCGGCTGGCGTTGGAAGAGCGCGGCATCGACTACGTGGTCGGGGTGCGTTCGGACACCGCGGTGCTGCCCGAGACCGCCACGCGTACCGCTCCGGCCTGGTCGGGCACCGGCCGGCCCCCGGTGCCCCGCTACCGGCAGGCACCCACCTCGGTGCGCACGCTGGTGCAGGACGCCGGGCACGGCGCCCTGCACCGGGTGACCTGGCGGCAGGGCTCCAAGGGCCCGTTGCGCTCGCGGTTCGCCGCACTGCGGGTGCGCCCCGCCGGAGTGCGGCTGCGCCGGGCGCACCCCGGCGAGGACCTGCCGGTGTGCTGGCTGCTGGCCGAGTGGCCCGCCGGCGAGAAGGAGCCGACCAAGTACTGGCTCTCCACGCTGCCCGCGGACACCCCCCTGCGACACCTGGTGCGCTCGGCGAAGCTCCGCTGGCGGGTCGAGCACGACTACCGCGAGCTGAAGACCGCCTTGGGGCTAGGTCACTTCGAGGGCCGCACCTGGAACGGCTTCCACCGGCACCTCACCCTGGCCTCGGTCGCCCAGGCGTTTTGCACCCTGGAGCGACTGTCCCCGAAAGCGGCGGCCACGGCCTGACGACCTACCAGGTCGTGGCCGGACTGCAGGTCCTGCTGGCCTGCTGGGCCGGGCGCTGCCCGCTGTGCCGGACGCCGCTGCCCCCACCCAGACACGCCAAGCCCATCCCAACCTAACCAAGCCCTACTAGGTCGCCGCCGCCCAAGGCGTCTTCTGGATCCATTCTGCCCGTCGATGCCAAGGTTTCGCGAGCGAATGGTTGAAAATGGATCCATTCTCTGTCACGGTGAACGAGAGACACCATCAACGGCCCGCAGCGAAGACACCATCAGTTCCTCGTCCAGGCGTTGAGGTATCTCCGCCCGAGGCCTGGATGCGACCACAGCGTCTCGGACGAGGTTCGCGCGCCCTGCTGCGCACCCTCGGTGAGATCTGAGGCCTCAACCGAGGCAAGGTCGAAGCGGCGTGGCACGCGCGATGCGTTTCACCCTGTCCGGTGACCATCGAGCTGTCGACTGTGCGGTCGCGGCTCAGTGGATGCAGGAGTTCATCGGCCTCCTTGAGAACCCGTGCGGATCGTGACGTGACGTCCAGAGCGTTGAAGGACACCAATGAGCCTGTCCGAGCACAACCTTCAAGCGAAGACTCCCCCTGTCGCCTGGAGCGTGGCGCTGCGCGGTGCCGTACGAGGCAGGTCCATGGTGCAGACGACCACGGCCGCCTTGCTAGTCGGGTCAACTCTGTTCATGGTCAACCTTTACTCGCAGGTCCGGGACGGCCCGTTCACGTGGGTACTCACGATTCGCATCGCCCTGACCTTCCTCGTGCCGTGGTTCAACGCGACGCTGGGGATCGCGATCGGCTCGCGGAAACCTGGCGCTTCACCGCGTTGTCAGAACGATCCTGCGGATATGGCCAGGCCCCAGGAGTCTGCCCCACCTTCACCCCGATCCAGCCGCTTCCCGGCAGGACCCGTCGAAAGGTAATTCTCATGTCGCTGGTGCCGCTCCTCACGTCCGATCAGTTCTCATCGGTCGACCAACCCGCTCTTGCCCAGGGGGTGAATATGTACGGCGAAGTGCTGAACACCTGGGCGGGCATCGGCAACAGCCCCGGCCTGCTCGCCAAATACCTGCCGTTCCTCGGGCAGCTCAACGGCCCCGGCGCGTTGGATCAGCGTCTGAAGGACCTGGTCGCCGTACGCGTCGCCGTGCTCAACCACTGTCGCTATACAGCGAGTCACCGATGCACGTCCGCGCTGAACAAAGGGGTGGGGGTCGACGAACTCGCGGCTGTTGCGAACGGCAAGCTCGAAGGCTTCACCGAGCAGGAGCGGCTGGCTCTTCAGCTGGCCGAGGAGATGACGGTCGCCATTCCGACGGTCTCCGTAGCAAGTGACCGCACCGGAGTCTCGACGGGTATCCGCGACGACGTACAGCGGGCGTTCGACGCAGCGGCCCTGGTAGAGCTTGTCATGTGCATCAGCATGTGGAATGCGTTGTCACGCTTCCACCGTGTCATGGACTTCGAGATGGACATGCCGGAGGCGCCGGCACCCGTGGCAGCCCAGCTCTGAAACCGCGTAGGGCAGCGAGGCCGGTCAGGCAGGAGTCTGGCCGGCCTCACGCTGTAGCCGGATGAGCTACGCGCGCGGCGAGCAGCCTGCGAACGTCCTGCCGCTCAAGGCGGCCATCCCGCCTGCAGGCGAGGCGAGGCGGGGACGCATCGCGAGCCGCTGTGCTCGCCGTGAACCGGTGCTCCGCAGCACGGTGGGATTCGTAGTGCCCAGACAACATGTTGTGGTCAGGAAACTGCACGTGAGACATGAACAAGACCAGTCGGAACTCTGCTCCCCTGCGCCGATACCGGCCCCGCAGCGCAAGGAGCGTGCGGATGCGGCGCGCAACCGCGCGGCGATACTCGAGGCCGCCGCAAGACTGTTCGACGAGCATGGCGCGGACGGCGCCTCCATGGACCAGGTGGCGGCTGCCGCGGGCGTGGGCAAGGGCACCTTGTTCCGTCGCTTCGGCGACAGATCCGGACTGGCCACCGCGCTGCTGACCGACTGCGAGCAGGCACTGCAGGAAGCCATCCTGCACGGCCCGCCCCCACTGGGTCCGGGGGCCCCGGCGTGCGAGCGCCTCGTGGCATTCATCGATGCCTACATCGACCACCTGATCCAGCACCTGGATCTTGTCCGCACCTCGGAGACCTCGACCACGGGCGCGCGCTACCGGGCCCAGGCCTACCATTTCTGGCACCGCCACGTGACGACCCTGCTCAACGCCGTACCTGACCCGCAGGCCGCCGCCCACACGCTCCTCGCCACGCTGTCCGCCGAACACGTCACCGCGCTCCTCCCCGAACTCGGCGAACACAGACTTCGCGCCTGTCTGACCCACCAGGCCCGCATCACACTGCATGATCCCGGGAAGCGCACTTCGTCTAAGGTCTCCGGTCAGCGGCCTGCGTAACCTCCCAGGAACCTGATCGAGTACGTCAACAAACGCCGTTTCAGTGCTGCTTGCATCGGCGGTCGTCCCGCGCCTGCACCCCGGGTGTGCGTCGGGCGCGCCACCTCGACGGCGGCGCGTCGGCGGACATACACGTGCTCCAGGCGGTAGCGCTCGGCGCGACCAGCATCTACCTGCTGCTTCCCGCGGTTATGAATCAGGCCGGCCTTCAGGCGCGCGCGGCCCTGCTCGCCGCCTACCGGGCAGTGGATCAGATCCTGGATGACGGTGGGCGGCGGACTTGGCGGCGGTCCGCGAGTCGGTTCTTCGGCTGCCCGCAGTGGCTACTCCTGTGGGTGGCCTCATCGACTTCCGCGACACCTCGTGGCCGGTCCAGGCCCAATGCCACGTAGCGTAAGTTGATCATGCTGTGAGAGTGAGTGCTCGGGCGTTGACGAGGTGGATCGTGGGCGGCGCCGGATGGCGGGTGCCGGTGTCGGCAGGACGCTTGACGCGGTAGCTGTTGTGCCGGGCGCGCTTGACGACACGGGGGTAACTGCGATGGCGGCGGCGGGGGTTGAGGTTCTTCTTGCGGGTGATGTCGGCGCGGACCCTGGCCAGGACGGCGTCCAGGTCCTCAGGGGAAATAGCCGCCGGGTCGGCGACGCGGCGGCGGACGATGCGCAGGGTGCGGGTGAATTTGACCCGGTCGGGGTCGATGTCGGCCTCGGTGGCAGCCCGGCAGATCAGGGCGGAGATCGCGTAGTGGGTGAGCAGGTAGCCGTACAGCTCCTGCCGGACGAGGTCCGGGCTCTTGGAACGCAGGATGCGGCCTGGGCCGCGTAGGGCGGTCTTCAGGTCATCGTTGGACTGCTCGTGCTCCCAGCGCTGGTGGTACGCGTGAGCGAGCAGGGGGGCGGGGGCGTTCGCGTGGTCGGTGATCGTGGTGATCAGGCAGACCAGCTCCCGCTCGGCGTCGGTGCCGCGGTCGGGGACCTCGTACTCGACCACGCGCACCACTCGGGCGGCTGCGGGATCGACCTCCCGCCCGGCGCGGGCGTCTTCCAGCAGTCGGCCCCGCGCCGCCGTGTTGAGGCGGGGGGAGTAGACCAGGGAGAGGTAGGAGCCGTCGGGCAGGTCCGCGACCAGCGGGAGGGTGAGCGTGTCGCCGACGCGCCAGAGCAGGTCCGCGCCGGTCCCGGCGGCAGCGCACCACTGCTCGAAGCCGAAAAAGCCCCGGTCGGCCAGCAGCAGCATGTCCTCTTCCAGGCGCTCGAACAGCTGGAAGGCCAGGGTCTGCTCGCCGGCGCGCTTGCCGGCGATCGGCCCGATCGCTGCCCCGATCGGGGCGCGGGAGCCGGTCTCGACCAGGGTGAGCACCCGCGCCTTGGGGAAGGCGGAGGGATTGGCGGCGGTCCCGGAGCGGCCGAACGCCTCGGCGTTGGATTCGGTGTCGGGCAGGTCCCACTCCATGCCGTCGATGGAGACCAGGCGGCGGGGCCCGAGCCAGGCCCCGCGGGTGAGCTGCTCCGCGACCGGCTCGGTGATGCGGTCGAAGATCTCCGCGAGCGGTTCGGAGCCCAGGCGCTTGCGGGCCTGGGTGATCGCGCTGGTCGTGGGCACCTCCCAGGCCCGGTCCCAGCAGCCCCACCGCTCCAGCGGCTCCGAAAGACGGGTGATGGCCTCTTCGTAGTCGTCGTCCGCGAACAGCGCCAACGCCATCACCAGGTACACCACCACATGCGGCGGGAGCTTCCCGTCCGACCGTCTGGCCTGCCGTCCGAACGCCCGCACCGCGTCGTCGATCACATCACGCGGGACCGAACCCGCCAGCAGCCCGATCGAGATCCACTCGGGCAACCGCCCGCCTGCACCCCCACCCTGACTCACGATCAGCAACCTACCGCCCCAGCCGAAGGGCGACCCCATGCCCTTGATCAACTTACGCTACGCGGCATTGGGTCCAGGCCGGCTACCGGCTCACCAAGGACCCGGCTCTGCCGGCAGCCCGTGGCCACAGTGGCGAGAATCCTGATGGACGGGCTTGCCTCCTTGTGCGCCATTTAGAGCGTGCGCGGATAGGCGGTGTTCAGGGGCGTTTCCGGGGGCGTGTGTCCCAGCGGTAGAGGGTCCACGCGCGGCGGATGAGGCGACGCAGAGTGATGATGGCGTGGGCCAACGACAGGTACGCATCGATGACTTCGGTGCGGCGTTCGGTGCAGCGAGCGATCTTGAAGAATTGATTGCCCCAGGCGTTCGTGCGCTCCACCGGCCATCGTTTGGTGTTCTGGATCGGTGCGGCCACGCCCTTGACCGCGACCTGTGCCCGCAGGCCGTACTCTGCTGCCGTTCTGGTTCCCTTGCCGGTGCCGTAGGCGGCGTCGAGGTGGACCGTGGCGTTTTCCGGGAGCGGCCCGATACGTTCGAGTCTCTCCAGGGTGGGACCCAGCAGCGGGGAGTCGTGCCGGTTGCCGGGAGCGGTGACAGCGCCGAGCGGGATGCCGCCGGCGTCTGTTGCGGTGGAGCGTTTCATACCGCCCTTTCGCCGGTCCACGGGCGAAGGGCCTGCAACTTCACCACCGCAGGGGGCCTTTGAGTGACAGCCGTCGACTGGCACATCCGACAGCTGTAGGCCGATGAAACGGTCGTAGGCTTCCAGAACGAGCAGCTCCAGGCGTTCGAAGACCCCAGCTTCGATCCACTCCTGACGGCGGGTACGGATGGTCGTCGCCGAGCACGCATTGTCGGCGACCTTGCGGTAGCCGCAGCCGAACACCAGTACCTGCACGAGCCGGTCGAAGACAGTGCGGTCACCGATGCGTCGGCGATGACAGCCCAGCGGGTGGTCGGAAGCGAACTCACCGCGCTCTGGTAGCAGTTCCCGGAACTGCTGCCAGAGCGGATCGACAAGCCATAATGGGAGCGCAGGCACGGAGCCTCCACGGTCACGGAGCGTAGCAACTCACATGATCGCGCAGGCCCGTGCCTGCACCTGCATCCAGCCCTTACACCCGCCTATCCGCGCACGCTCTTAGTTCCGCGCCATTGTCTATATTTCGACGATGGAGTCGTGTGGGTCGGCGCACCCGTTTGCTGGCCGAACGCACAATGCTCCGCGGGCACCACATCGCTGCGCGATGTGCAAGCGAACATCCGTGATGCACACGGGTTGCCGGCGTTCTCGCTCCGCGTGAGTGCCGGCCAGGGATCTCAGTACAACCCTGGTGCTGCGGGGCAGGGTTGTCGCTCCAGCCGCTGCGCTTTCGGAGCGGCGCAGCATCGTTAACGGCGTCTCGGCGCGATTAACGCCCCACTAACACCTCCTGGCTAGCCTCAAAGGAATCAACGGCCGAGCGAGTGTCCACTTCACGGTGAGATGTTATTTCGCCGATTCGAACTGCGGAGTTCGAAGTGTCAGCCGATTGAGGCGCTGATTTCTCATTCTCTAACGCGTCGAGGGGTAGGTTCATAAACGGGTTCGGGGAAATTCCCAGTGACGTTCTGTCGAGTGGAATTTGAATGACGACCCGGCAAGAACAGTCCATGCACGATGGTACTTGGTGAAGTGGAGAAGGTGGCATTTGATGCGAACTGGCGACCAGTACTTGGAGTCTCTCAGGGACGGCCGCGTTGTCTGGGTGGGAGGCGATCGGATCGATGACGTCACGACGCACCCGAAGACCAGGGCAGCGGCCAAGACGTTCGCGAAGTTCTACGACCTGCATCACGAGCCCGAGCTGCAGGACATCATGACCTTCGTCGACGACGACGGAGTACGTCGCTCGATGATGTGGTTCAAGCACGGGGACGCCGAGGGGCTGCGGCGCAAGCGTGTGTATCTGGAGACCGTGGTCCGGGAGCTCGATGGCGGATCGATCGGGCGGACCCCGTGCGCGAACAACTACGGCCTGGTCACCTACGAAGAGGACCCGCAGCCGTGGAGCGACCAGTCCGTGGGCACTGGCGGGCGTGACCTGACCGTGGGCATCCGGAAGTTCCTGGATCTGGTGAAGGAGGGCGACCTCAACTGCGCCTTCGCCTTCATCGACCCTCAGGTCGACCGGTCCAAGCAGCAAGCGGCCCAGACCGCACTGCGTGTCGTGGAGACTCGCGACGACGGCATCGTCGTCAACGGTGTCAAGGCCGTGGCCACCGGTGTGCCGTTCGCCGACTACATTCACATCGGCGTCTTCTACCGCCCGGCAATCCAGAGCGAACAGGTCATTTACGGCGCCTGTCCGGCGAACGCGCCGGGCGTCACGATAGTCTCCCGCGAGGCGACGGTGCGTGACGACTCCGACAACCACCCGATTTCTTCGGCCGGCGACGAGCTCGAGTGCACTGTCATCTTCGACAACGTGTTCATTCCGTGGGAGCTTGTATTCCACATCGGAAGTCCCGAGCACGCTTCGCTGTACCCGCAGCGCATCTTCGACTGGACGCACTACGAGTCGCTCATCCGGCAGATGGTCCGGGCCGAACTCATGGTCGGACTCGCGATGCTGATGACCGAGCACCTCGGCACCTTCCAGATTCCGCCGGTCCAGGCGCGTGTGGCGCGTCTTGTCGAGTTCTACCAGACGATGCGAGCCCACGTGATCGCGTCCGAGACGGAAGGGTTCATCTCGCCGTCGGGGCTCTACAAGCCGAACGTCCTGCTCTTCGACTTCGGCCGGTCGTACTACCTGGAGCGGTACGCGGAAATGAGGAACGAGGTGGTCGACCTTGCCGGCCGTGCCTCGCTCCTGTTCCCCACCGAGGAGCAGTGGAACAACCCCGAGCTTCACAGCTGGCTGGAACCGCTGCAGGCAGGTGCGGTCGGTGAGCCCTACGACCGTGTGCGCATCTCGCGCGTCATCCGTGACCTGTTCCTCACCGACTTCGGCGACAGGGTGAGCACCTTCGAGCAGTTCAACGGGACCCCGATGCTCCCCACTCGGATGCACACGATGAAGCGCTCGGAGCTCTCACCCTCCGGGCCGCTCACACAGCTTGCCCGGAAGGTCTGTGGCCTTCAGGAGCCCGACGCCCCCGAGGTGACGGCTTACACCGAGCAGGCCGAATATGCCCGACGCCTTGACGGCGCCCGGCTTGAGGGCTCGCGGGCCCGCTGAGCCGACGACGGTGCGGGGGCGGTTCGTGGCCGGTGTCGGCCGCGAACCGCTCGCCCTCACCGTTGCCCTGGGCACAGGCCCGATGAGGATCAGCAGTAACTGGGCGAGGGATGTCGGCCCCGGCGTCCCTCGCGTGTGGACGGAGAGAATGACATGGCTTATTACATTGCACGTGCGGCGGACCGGAAGTTCTTCGATGTCGAGGGCGTGCCGGGTCTTCGGCAGGCGCTCCTGGTCGGACACGAGCAGGGTGCTGCTCACCTGGAGGTGAGCTTGTACGAGCTGGCTCCTGGGGCGACAACGGGCTGGGCTCGCTGTCCGTTCGAGGAGTCGTGGTTCATCACCGGCGGATCGGGCGAAGCCGCCTTTGCCGGGCTGCGCTACGAACTTGGTTCCGGCGACTACGGTGTGGCGCCCGTCGGCATCGCCCACTCGCTGTCCGCCGGTGATGAGGGACTGACCTGGCTCGGGGTACGCGCACCGAAGCCGCCGACGTTCGACGGAGCCCGTAGCAGCATTGCCGCCAAGCCCTCTCCGGGTGAGAATCTCGGTCGCCCGTCCGAGACGGACCCCCGGCATCGCTTCGTCGGGCACTTCGAGGACTCGGACCTGGCCCCGTACGCGCAGATATCGATGCCTGGCTACCACGGTCCCAACGTCAAGAACATCACCATCAGGATGATGGTCGACCAGCTCCTGGGAGCACAGCATCACACTGTCTTCGTGTGCGAGATCGCGCCGAAGTCCGGCCCGGGCAAGGCGGCCAAGGTCCACTACCACCCGTTCGAGGAGATCTACTACTTCACCTCCGGCGGGATGCGAGGGACCCTCGACGGCAACGACGAGGTCATCCAGACAGGTGATCTGGTGTGGGCAGGCACCAACGGCACACATGGTTTCGTCAACGAACGGGATGAGCCGGCCCGCTGGATCGAAGTGCAGTCGCCGATTCCTCCGACTTCGGACGGGTTCTTCTTCCCGGACGACTGGCGTAAGGTCCCGGATGATCACTGAGGATCGCCGAGGAACTAGGACGAGCACTGAGGATCACTGACGGGCACTGAGGAGCACGGAGGCTGGACGATCGATGGGTGACTCCGATTCCGATCGACCAAGTGACTCAAAGGCGCCGGGTCGCCGGCATCGCGCGATCATCAGACGGAAACTGGCAATGCCGGAGCCGGCGAAAGGCGTCGTCGTCCGCGACAGGCTCAGTCAACGGTTGAGAGGGCTTCTCGACCGCCACGCTGTGGTGAATGTGTTCGCGACAGCCGGGGCCGGCAAGACCACGGCAGTGGCCCTGGCTGTCCGTGACCTCGACAGGCCCGTCGCCTGGCTGTCACTCGACGGTACGGAGCAGGCGGCGGGCCGCCTGCTCGTCTACCTCGAGGCGGCTGTCGAGGGCGTTGTCCCTGGCGCAGCCGATGTGGCGACTGACGCTCTGAGCAGCAGTCTTCACATCGGTGAGGCAGCCGGTCTGCTGGCTGAAAGCCTCCAGGGGAGCAGGCTCATCCTCGTGTGCGACAACGTGGAACGAATCGCCCCCGACGAGTCCTGTATCGCCGTGCTGTCGTCCTTCGCCCGCTACCTGCCATCCGGCGTGAACCTCGTACTGATCTCGCGCGTCGATGTCCGCCTCGACCCGGGCTCGACGAGCGAGCGTGACCGGGTGGGTGAGCTGGTCGAGAGCGATCTGGCTTTCGACGTTCAGGAAGCGGGCGCAGCACTTCGAACTGTCGGCCATGTCGACGTGAATCCGGTTCAGGCGGTGGCGGCGACAGGGGGCTGGGTCACTGGCGTCTTGTTCGAGGGCTGGCGTCATGCACGCTCTCGCGAACTTGATCCCGACTCGCTGCGGTCCTATGTCGCAGCGCACGTCTTCAACTCGCTCTCCCTTGTTCAGAGGACGTTCCTCCTTCATACGAGTCTGTTGGGGGAGGTATCGGTCGAGGGTGCCCGTGCCCTGGGACAGGAGAACGCAGCGCAGGTCATGGCGGATCTCCGCGCTCTGCATCTTCCGGTGACGTGGTCCTCGGACGGTTCGCGGATGACGCCGCACCCGGTGTTTCGCGACTTTCTGCACGAGGCTCTGGGACGGGAGGATGCCAAGGCGCTCGGCGTGGTTCGTCGTAGGCACGCCGAGGTCCTGATCGCCCGCGGTGAGCACGAGGAAGCCGTCGATGAGTTGCTCCGGCTCGGCGACCTGGAGGCGGCTGGGCGGCTGGCTGCCGTGGCTCTCCCCAGCCTCGTTGCGAGGATGGACTTCGCGCCTGCGGCACGGTGGCTCGATGCCCTGGGAGCGTCGGTCCGGACTCTGACTCCGGAGATCGGATCGGTCATCCTGCGCGTTGCGTTCGCACTCGAGCAATCTCATCGTGGAGTGGAACTCGTCGATCGCCATGGATACGACTGGCTTCTGGAGCTGGGAGATCCCGACTTCGAAGAGGCCCACGTCCTGGCCTGTTGGTGCCTTTGGCACTCCGGGCGGATCGAGGAGGCGCAGTCCCTTGCCGATCGGCTGCCACCGGGTCGGAACTGGCTCATCGCGCAGACGCTGATCGCGCTGGCCACCGGCGCCGAGCATCCGCCTTTTCCCGAGTACTCGACCATGCCCTCCGGCCCACTCGACGGCTTGCTGATGCGGCTCGCTTTCATGCGCGGACGCCTTGAAGGACTCGACGACCCGAGTTCGTTCGATCCGTGGCGCACGAAACTCGGCCGCCCTTGGGTTGTCGCCGCGCTGCGCGCCACCGGGCGACTCGATGCCGCGATCTCGATGTTCGAGCCTCGCAGTGGTTCAGCGCAGCCCGTCTGGTTGCATGCCGTCGACGCCGTCGATCTCATGCTTGACCTCGGCCGCGGAGAGGAAGCCTGCGCGTCCATCAAACGAGGAAGAGAGCTCATCGCGTCAACCGGCTCGAAGGTGTACAAGAACATGAGCCTGCTCGTCGAAGCCAAGCTGTTGCTGCGTCTCGAGGGTGACACACAGCGTGCCGACCGCGTGCTGGCGGAGGCAACTGCCTACGGAGCCTTGGAGTATGCCCTCACACGGGAGACGTGGCAGATGTGGTCGGGCCTGTCGATGCTTCTGCAGAACAGAGATGCAGAGGGGCACGAGCACCTCTCGGAATGCCTCCGGAGCATGCAGCAGGGAGACCGCCATCTCGATCTGCCGACGGCTGCCGTGTACCTGGCCGAGGCGCAATGGCGTCTCGGCCTCGAAGATGAGTCCGACGCCACGGCCGACCTTGCGATGGAGTCCGCCTCGACGCACGGAACGCAGCACCTGCTGCTGACGGCTCTGGCGGACGTGCCGTCGGTTGCGGCCAGAGCCGCGGACACCAAGTCCAGTCGCATGTCGCCTTGGCACGAGATCCTCGCTGTCCTCTCGGGCCAACATCCCGTACGCGTGAACGCGACTACGCCCCGACTGGTGCTCGAGGAGTTCGGCGAGCCGACCCTCACGATCGACGGAAACGTGGCTCAGCTTCGGCTGACGAAGAGCGTCGAGCTACTCAGCTACCTGCTCTGGACACCCGATCGCAGGGCTACACGCGAAGAGGTTCTCGGGGCGCTCTTCGGTGGCCGCAATGATGCTGCTGGCCGAAGCTATCTGCGGCAGGCGCTCTACCGGCTTCGCGAGGTACTGCCTGACGGCTTGGGCCCGGCTCAGGACGGCGACGTTGTCCGACTGGTCGGCCCCGCGTTGGCCATAGGCTCGACACAACGCGCAGTCGACCTCATCGCCCAGGCTGGGAGGCAGGACGGAGAGATTCGCCTCCAGACGCTGTCGCAAGCCCTCAGCATTGCTGAGAGAGGGCCCTACCTTGCGACGGTTTCAGGGGATTGGGTTGCCGAGCGTCGCGTAATCCTGGCGGACACCTTCATGTCGGCTCGAGTCGCCGCAGCCAAGCTCGCGTATCAAATGAACCGTTATCGCGAAGCAAAGGGACTGGTCGACCACGTGCTTCGCGAAGACCCGTACCGCGAGCAGGCCTGGCAGCTCGCCATCAGACTGGCGCATGCCAGCGGCAGCGACGACGCCGTGCTGGCCCTCTACCAACGCTACGTCGCCCGGATGCGGGAGCTCGGCGTGCCGCCGTCCGACGAGGTTCGCCGGCTCGTCGTGCAGCTGCGCCGATAAGCCTGGCCGATTTCGCGTCGATAAACATGTCGCCAGCCACACTCAAGCCGGCTGGCTACAGGAAACGCACAAGCCATCTCGTTACATGCAACGGAGGCATCATGGGTGCATCGACCGCGCAGGAGTTGCGTGCTACCTATCGCGGAGCAATGGCGCGCTTCACGACCGGCGTCACGATCGTGACCACCATGACTCCGAACGGACCAGCAGGGATGACGGCCAGTGCTGTTGCGTCTGTTTCACTGGATCCGCTCTTGCTGTTGGTGTGCGTCGGAAACACCCTTACGACGAGGGACGCGATTTCCGGCTCCGGAGTCTTCGCTGTCAGCGTCCTTTCGCGGGGCCAGGAACGGCACGCGCTCCGGTTCGCGAGCCGGTGTGACGACAAGTTCGCCGGCGTCGGGCTGCGAACCGACCACGACCTCCCCGTCGTCGACGGCTCAGTCGCTCACTTCGCCTGCAACGTGAACGAAGAGATCGCCGGGGGAGACCACACGATCTTCATCGGCGAGGTGGTCAGTTGCGGTTACTCCGTCGACCCGGACCCCCTCGTGTACTTCGGTGGAAGATTCGGCAGCCTCTGCGATCCCCGTACCCATGCGCAGCTTGCGTACGACTGGCAGCTCGCCTCATCGCTTTAGCAGGACCCCGCCCAGGCGCCCAGGCCAGGACCGCGCATCACCGTGAGGTGTCGGGCCTGGGTGATTTCAACAACCCTTTGCGCACGTCGCGCACCTTATCCCAGGAGATGAACGTGGACGTATCCGTGCTGGGTCTCGGCCAGATGGGATCCGCCATCGCCGAACGACTCATCGACGCAGGCCATGAGGTCAGTGTCTGGAATCGGTCGAAAGGCAAGGCTGACGGTCTGGTGGCCAAGGGCGCGTTCGAGCTGGACGCCCCCCACGAGGCATGGGCCCGATCAGAGGTCTGCATCACGATGGTCGCAGACTCCCGTGCCCTGGCCGATATCGCCCTCGCGCCCGACGGGGGGCTCGCCCACGCCGCGTCCGGCAAGGGACGGACTCTCATCGACATGAGCACTGTCTCTCCGGAGGTCTCCCGTGACGTGGCCGCCGCGGCCGCGGCCGGCGGCGTCCAGTACCTACGCGCTCCAGTGAGCGGCAACCCGGGCGTTGTCCGTGCCGGGAACCTCACGATCATCGCCTCGGGTGAGGACGCCGTCTTTACGTCCGTCGAAAGCCTGCTCCGCGACATCGGCCCCCATGTGTTCTACGCCGGCGAAGGAGATGCTGCACGCATCATCAAGCTGGCTCTCAACCTCATGGTCGCCGGGACGGCCGAACTTCTCGCCGAGTGCATCGCATTGGCGGAGGCACACGACGTACAACGGGACAAGCTTCTGGAGATCGTCGGCGCCTCGGCGGTCGGGTCGCCGTTCGTGAAGTACAAGATCGGGCCCCTCCTGGCCGACGACTACACGTCGACGTTCAGCTCGCGGCTCATGCGCAAGGACGTGGACCTGGTCCTCGAGTCGGCGGCAGCCGGTGGAGTTCCGCTGCCGGTCACCGGCGTCGTGCAGCAGCTGCTTCAGGCGTGCATCTCGACTGGCCTGGGTGACCTGGACTTCATGGCCCTCCTCATCCGGCTCCAGCGTGAGGCCGGTCAGACATCTGCCTGACCGGCTTCGTCACCGGGGGCAGGAACAGAGGAGATCACCGCGAAATCATCCACCGACGGTGCTGATGTGGGGTGATGAGGCTGTCTCTGTCCCTGACCTGCGCGGCTGAGTGCCTCGGTGGTGTTGCGATCCCACGGGTGCAGCGACGGCGGGGGAAAGATGCGGCATCGCCACGGGACGCAAAGTGCGATGCGGTTACGTGTCGGCCCGTCCCTTGAGTCAGGGACACCGACGAGCCGGGCACAGCCCTGGTTGAACTCCCGGCCCGGGTTGAGGGCGCCCGGGCCGGGGACGTGGATGAGTGCGCGGCGGTGGTAGACCCCGCCGTCGACGGCCCCGCCGAGCAGGTCGCGCAGCACCAGGCGTTGTCTCGTGTAGTCCTCAGGGAGCTCGCATGCCTGAACCACACCTGTTGGAGCAGGTCGCAGTGCGACGACCATGACCTTTCTCCCCTGCTGCGGAGTTGCTCTGATGTGCTGTGGGTGTCGGCCGCGTTCCCCCGTCGCGGTCGGCACCCGCTTTCGTGTCCTCTCAGACACCGCTGGTGCGGGCGGCCGGCAGGTTCTCGGACTCCAGCACCGCGGCGATGGCGTGCTTGGCGCGCGCATCCATGGAGATGCCGTGGGCGCGGGTGACCTGGGTGGCCCGCGGACGGCGAAGCGTCAGCTTGCAGGTGGTGCTCCAACAGATGGCGCTGATGCCGGCGGGCCGGCCGGCACTCGTCTGGCTCGGGTGCTGACGGTCACCGCGAGCCGGTCAATGCTTCTGCGGTTGATACGCGCGCTGCCCGAGCCGGTGCCGCACACGCCCGGACTGTAGCGCTGGAGGATGCGGTGGACGGTGGTCAGGATCCGCGCCTCGCGGTCGAGGAGCCCCTCGGCGTGGCGGAGGTAGAAGGGCTTGACGAAGGAGCACAGCACTAACTGGCGCGGCCCGTCCACCCCGTCCGCCCCGTCGATGTGGAGGCGGCGCATCTATGAGGTCCAGCCGCTCCGCAGAAGTGGTCCGTTCCCCGTCGCGCAGCTGCCCGGTAACCCAGGTGTATTTGGTGGTCCAGTCCGGTGCGGGCGCGGTGTCCTCGGTAACCCGGGCGCTTTGCGACGGAAGGTGATCACGTGGTGGCGGGTTCCCGGTGTCCGGCGAGGAGCATGGTGATCATGGAGCGGGCGGTGGCCCGGAGTCGTTCGGGGTCCTGGTAGACGCGTTCTATGACGACGGTGCCGCGGGTCGTGGTGATCAGGACCCGGGCCGCTTCGGCGGGTGGGACGGTGAGCCGATCGGCAGCGTCCGGCCGGGACAGCCGTTCGGTCATGGCGTCCTCGAGACGGTCGAGCATGCGGCGGATCGCGGCGCGGATGGGCTCTGCGTCGGCTTGGGTGTCGGTGGCCGTCTTGGTGGACAGGCAGCCGCGGGGCGGGGTGCCGCGGGTCATGGAGTTGATGGTGAAGTCGAAGAAGTCCTCCAGCGCCCGTCGGACGTCCGGCTGGTCCAGGGCGGTGCTGGCGTCGGCGATGAAGGCGTCCGCGTAGTCCTCGAAGACGCGCAGGAACAGCGATTCCTTGTCCTGGTAAGCGTTGTAGAGCGAGCCGCGCTGCACGCCCGTGGCGGTCGCCAGGTCCTGCATGGAGGTCGCTCCGTAGCCCTGGTGCCAGAAGACGTCCAGGATCCGGCCCAGGGTGTGCTGCTCATCGAACTGCCGCCGTCCAGCCATGCGCCCACGCTAATTCATTTTTGACGCCATCGTCAAAGTTTGCAACGCTGTCAAACATGACGGGGTTGTCAAAGATGGCCCAGGCAGACGGGCCGGGCCATGCCCCGGCCCGCCGCGCCCGGGCGGAAAGCGGACACACGCATATGAACGTCACACCTCCCGGACCCGCTCCCTGGCGCGCCATCGCGGCGGGCGCGAGCGCGAGCTTCGTCGGTATCGGCCTGGCCCGCTTCGCCTACACGCCACTGTTGCCGGAGCTCATCAACGCCCACTGGTTCTCGCCCTCGGCTGTCGCCTACCTGGGCGCGGCGAACCTCGCCGGCTACCTTCTGGGCGCGCTCGCCGCCCGTCGCGTCGCGCGGCGGCTCGGTGACCGACGGGCACTGCGCTGGATGATGGTGCTCGCCACGGTGGGCCTCCTGGCGTGCAGTGTCCCCGTCTCGGTGGTCTGGTTCTTCGGCTGGCGCCTGGTCTCGGGAGTGGCGGGCGGTGTGATCATGGTGCGGGTCGCCGGTGCCGTGCTGCCCCACCTGCGCGGTGAGCGTCGGGGACTGGCTGGCGGCGCGATCTTCGCGGGCCTGGGCCTCGGCATCGCAGCCTCGGGGACGTTGGTGCCACTCCTGCTGACCGCCGGCCTGAGCAGCACGTGGTTCGGCCTGGCGGCGCTGTGCGCGCTGCTCACGGCCCTGAGCTGGAGCGGATGGCCCACGCCTCGGGCGGCCGCGGTGTCCGGGGCCCCGTCCCGGGCAGGCGAGTCGGCCCGGTCGCCGCGAATGACGCTGCTACTCGTGCAGTACGCCTTGATCTCGATGGGCCTCGTCCCCGCCATGTCCTTCCTCGCTGACTTCGTCAGCCGCGGCTTGGGCCGAGGTTCCGGCAGCGGCTCCATGGTGTGGATCGTCTACGGACTCGGTGCACTCGTCGGGCCCACCCTCTACGGGCTTCTCGGTGACCGCCTGGGATTCGCCAGGGCGCTGCTTCTGATCACCCTGGTGCAGACGGGAGCGCTCACCGCGCTCGCCTTTGCGCACGGCCTGCCGGAGGTCGCGGTGCTGAGCGCCGTCATCGGGTCCTTTCCGCCGGGCGTCGTGCCCGTCGTCCTGGGGCGCGTCCACGAACTGGTGCCCGCACGCGTCGAGGAGCAGTCGGCGGCCTGGGGGAGGGCCACCGTCGCCGGTGCCCTCTCGCTGGCGGTGTCCGCGTACCTGTACTCATACGTCTTCGACCTGACAGGCCAGAACCACCGCGTGCTGTTCCTGATCGGCGGCGGGGCCCTCGTCCTGGCGCTCCTGACCGGTCTCGCCGCGCGGTTCGTGCGATCAGGCGGAGAGCGCGCGGTCCATGTGGTGGCACCCGAGCCCGTCACGACCGCGGGCTGAGAGGGCCTCGGCCGGCACGTCACCGGCCGACACGGCCTGGAGCGGGAGCGCGCCGTCGCGGTCCCGCCCCGGTGAGCCGGCGCCCCTTCAGGCCGACGACCCGGACGGCGGTCTGGCTCACGCTGTTGCCCTCCGCGTCCCGGGCCGTCGCTCGCACACCGGCGAAACGGGGGCCGCGTGGGACGTCCAGCCGCCCCCGCCTCGCGTCGCCGCCGTGCTGCCGCCACGTCCGGTGCCAGGTGGCCCCGTCGTCGGAGCTGACCTCCAGGGTGACTGCGCGGATCGGTGCGACACCCCGGGCGCCCGGCGGTGCGAGGCGCCGACGGTGATCGCGCCCTGGCCCTGCGCCCGTCCGGCGAGGTCGGTGCAGCCTCTGTAGTCCAGCGCGAGCGCCTCCAGGGTGGTGTTGTCCGCGGAACCCGAGACGAAGCCCCACTCGGTGTGCGTACGGGCGGCTGCTGCCGACGAGAAGGTAGGGGAACGGGTCCGGGGAGGACACCTCGACGCAGACGTAGTCCACGCCCTGGGCGAGGAGTTCGTCACCCCGATGAAGGGAGGTCTCCGCCGTGACGAGGCCGTCGTGGACGACGCCCGCGTGCCCGCCGGAGTCGCGTCAGGCAGGCGTCCCGAACACGGCGAGGGGCAGGCTGCGGTGAACCGGGCCAGGAGGTCGTGGTGTTCGGCCTTGAGGTTGCCGGGTCGGGTGAGCAGCATCCGGGCGAGTCTGCGCGGGGAGATGCGGCGGTGGTCGGAGTCCGCGCGGCCTTGGTCGGTACCGTCCGCCTGCGGACCGGGCGTGCCGGGCGGGTGTCAGCCGGGTGCGGTGACCGCACCCTCGATGACGTGGTGAGCGGCCGCGTCGGTGCGGGCCACGTCGTGGGTCACCAAGCGGTCCTGGCACAGTCCGCGCAGGCCGGACACGAGCAGCGTGGCCCCCGCCCGCGCCTGCTCCGGCGGGTGACCCAGCCGGACGTAGGCGGCGGTGATGGGGCCGAGCATGACCTCGACGGTGTCCGCTGCGAGGTCGCCGTACTGCTCCGAGTCGGTGGCGGCCAGGCTGAGCAGTTGCAGCAGCATGCGGACCGGCCCGGCCTGCTCCCCGACGGTCATCGCTTCCCACAGGGCATGGGCGGCCTCCCGCAGGCCGGCGGTGTCGTGGACGTCGTCGAACATCGCGTGGGCGTCGGGACGGCTGGCGGCCAGCGCCTGGGCCAGCAGGTTCTCGCGGCTGCCGAAGTAGTACAGCAGCATGCGCTTGGTAGTGCCGATGGCCTCGGCGAGCGGGCTCAGCGACATCTGCGCGAGGCCGTGGTGCTGGAGCTGCTGCACAACCTGCTTCAGCAGCTCAGCGCGCTTTTCGGCATTGAAGGGGCGAGGCACACCTTTGACTGTACCGATCGGTACGCGTAAGGTCCATCGGACGTAGGTGTGCCGATCGGTACGTCAACGAATTACTGCAATGGCGACGGCCGGGTGCGAGGAACGGAGATGAGCGTCATGGAGCTGGCTGCACCGCGAATGACGATCGCGGAACGTAGCGTCGGAGGACTTGGCCCCACCGTTGCCCTGCGGAGGTCCAGCAGCGACTCCGAGATCCCCTCGCGAACCGTGGAGGCAAAGAGAGTCGGCGTCGTGATGGCGCTGACCGCCCGCACAACGCGGCCGGTGCAAGGGCGCGGCTTGGGTACAGACGAACTGGTCCACCGGCGCTGGCGCGGCGGCCGTGACATCGCCGTACATCCGGTCGGCAGTGTGCACGACGAGTACTACGGCGTGGCTCACGGCGGCGTCCAAGGGGCGGCTCTGTGAAACACCGGATCGAGCGCCCTCAGGGCATACCCCTGGCCAGGACTCTGGCCGAGACCCTGATGTTCCCGGCAGTACTCTTCCTCGGCCTTCTGTTCTGCTTCCCCACGGCCTTTCATGCGCCTCAGCCGCACCACGCGAAGATCGTGGTCGCTGGGCCGGCACTGGAACGCAAGGTCGATACCGCCCTGCAGCTGCAGCATCCCGGTGGGTTCGACGTCACCGCCGTGGCGGACGCGGAGGAAGCCCGCCAGGCGGTGCTGAACCGGGACGCCGTGGCGGGCTACGCCGTCGAGGGCAGACACAGCAGTGTTCTGTACGTGGCCAAGGCCAACGGGATGTCCCTCGAGTTGGCACTGACCAAGGGTTTCACCCAGCTTGCGGCGCACAACCACCAAAAGCTCACGGTCACGGACGTGGCGCCCACCGTGAGCAAGGACCAAAATGCCACGACCTTGGTCTATTTCGGGGTCGCCTGGAGCGTCCCCGGCTACATACTCGCGACGACCCTGCTGCGGGCGGTGACCTTCAACCGTCGCAGGAAACTGATGACTATCGTGGGCGTCTCTGCCCTCTTCAGCGTCGTGGGCTTCTACGTCGGCGTAGGCCTGGACTACTTCCCCAACGACTCCTCCGTGCTGGCGATCGCCTTCCTGCTCACCACGGCGGTGGCCACGTTCGCCTCCGGCGTGGCGCCCTTCACCAAGCAGTTCTTCCCCCTGGTGGGTATGGGTCTGTACATCGTGCTGAGCGTTCCCTCCAGCGGTGTGTCTCCCGTCCCGCTGCTGCCGACGTTCTTCCAGGACCTGCACGCCGTCATGCCGCTGGGCAATGCGGTGGACGCCCTGAAGGGAGTCCTGTACTTCGACGATGCGGGGGTGCTCAGGCCGGTACTCGTGCTCTGTGCGTGGATCACGGCGGGTCTGGCCCTGCTTGGCCTCGACGCGTGGCGGCGCCACCGGATGGCAGCACGACAGGGCGCGGAGGTCGAGCAGGAGGACATTGAGGAGGTTGAGGAGCCGCCGGTGGAGGATCCGTCCGTGGAGGCGCCCACGCCCACCGCGCTCCCGGTCCACCACCACCAGTTCGGCGAGCCGTTGCCGATGCTGGAGGGCACCGTCCGCGACGAGGAGCAGCAGCCCGTCCGCCATGCCGCCGTGACCGTCATGGACACCCGTGGCCGGCAGTTGGTGCGGACCACGACGAACGCGCAGGGCGAGTACGCCGTGACCGGTCTACCCGAGGAATTCATAAGTGTCGTGGTCTCCTACCCCGGCCGAAATCCGGTGGTCCACCAGAAACTGCTGCAGTCCGGTGTGGCGGTCCGGGCCGACTTCACCATGCATGACCGGCGCAACGGGGCGTCACCTCGCACGCCGTCCGACGGGACTGGTCCGAAGATGACGCATGAAACCGGGGCATCGAGGCCGTGACCGTGGTGTGCTACATCACCCCCACAGTCACCGCTGCCCGGTAGGTCGAGCTGCGGATGTGTAGCACGACCTACCCGGCGACAACCTCAAGGTGGCCTGCTGTGTCTGGGGCGTGGGCACTGCCGGTTCGGAAGGGAGCCGGGACGCGACCGTCGAACGCCAACACCCTGCCCACCCCGTAACACCGCGACATCCCGCCGGGTGCGGCCTTCCGCGGGCCGCACCCGGATCCACGCGCCAGCGATTGCAGCCGTGCGAGCCAGGAGCTAGATCAATCTGCACCTTGATCGGCTGGACAGCTGCTAAAGCGCTGCTAAAGCGCCGATGAGTCCAAAGCCGATGACCGTCGTGGGCGTCTATCGCTATCCCCAGTATTTCGATTCCGGCGTGCGTTGTTCACATGGAGAGGCTGGTTATGAGCCTCCACCAAGCAAATAAGAACAGCTCATGCCCCTCCACTGAACGGGAGGCCTTCACCTTGGTGGATCGACATCAGCCTCGGGTGGCGCCGCGCTCCTTCAACCAGTCAACGAGAATCTGGCGCCTGGTGTCGGCTGCGCCTGCGACCTGGAGCGGCGTCTGCTCCGAGTAGCCGGGAGTGGCGTTGATGTTGGCGCCCTGGGCTAGGAGATGCTCGGCCATCCGGCGCTGGCCGCCGTGGCAAGCCTGCCAGAAGGCCGCGTCGATGTCGCTGCTGGTCGGCGGCGGGTCGGCAGCCAGGAACTCATCCACCATGGCCCGGTCCCCGAGCGCGGCCGCCTCCCAGAGGCTACCGATGCGCGCGCCTCGGGCGATGAGCAGTCGAGCCACGTGCCAGCACCCATAGCCGACAGCATTGGCCAGCGGTGTGCCGATCGACCCGCCGGGGACCTCGATATCCGCACCGCCATCGATCAGTGCAGCGGCCACGTCGACGTCGTCGCTGCTGGCCGCCCAGTGCAGCGGCGTCTCGTCGCAGCGGGTGGGGTGGCGGAAGCCGAGGTCTGCCCCGGCTTGGATCAGCAGGTGCACGATCTGGGGGCCGTTGGGGAAATAACCAGGCCAGTCGGCGACCAGGTGCAGCAGGGTCTTGAGGCCACCTTTTCGGTCCACCAACCCAGCGCGGGCCAGTCGGGGGTCCTCTGCAAGGAGCCGTCGGATCGTATCGATATCGCCCCCGCGGACGGCGAGCACAAGCTCAATGGCCAGCGGGTCATCTGCCGGGATCTCCATGGCAGTCGTCTCATCGCTCACGGACACAGATCATCGCAGCAAGCCCGCACAACAGGCACTCGTCGTGCAGTCCAACGTCCCGGTGACGGACGTGGCGTCGCCGCGGTGCGGGTCGAGGAGGTCGGTGCGGCGGTCGCGGCGTTGCGCGGCGTCATGGATGTTGCGGTGGACGGGGACGTCGCCGTCGGCGGGTGCGTATCAGCGAGGTGGCCGCCGTCTGCTCAGCGAGGTGGCCGCCGTCTGCGGTGCGACGGCCAAGACGAACCGCTTCTACGAGCGGGCCGGCCTGCTGCCCGAGCCGCCCCGTACCGCGGGCGGCTACCGCGACTACCCACCCGAGGCGACGACCCGGCTGACATTCATCCGGGACGCCCAGTCCGCCGGGCTCACTCTGGCCGAGATCCGCTCGATCGTCACCGTGCGGGACTCCGGACAGGCTCCGTGCGGTCACGTCAGTGAACTGATCCAGCAGCATCCCGCCGAGTTCGAACGCCGCATGGCCGAGCTACGGAAGACCCGCATCGCCCTACGCGACTGGCCGATTGGGCCGCCAGCACCGACCCGAGCAACTGCACCGAGGTCGACACCTGCACCAACATCGGCAGTCCGGCATCCAGGTGACATCACTCCATTGTCAGCTTCGAGGGCGCAATTACGGTTGTCAGCGTGAGCGGAGAGCCCACTGTGGAGCAGCTCATCGAAGCGGCCCACGCCCGTGCCGGAAACGGCGACGAACTCGCCCCGCTGGACGCCGTCACCGCGGTGACCAAGAACGTGTCTGCCCGCGCGGACGCAGCCGTCGACCAAGTCGTGCGCACGGTGCGCCAGGCCGGGCACTCCTGGACCGTGATCGGTGAGCGCCTGGGCATCTCCCGACAGGCCGCCCGCCAGAGGTACGCCGACCGCGTCGAGGAAACACCTCCGACAGTCGGCCTGATCCGCGGCCGGGACCTGGAAAGCGGACTCACTGTCGCGCTGGAAGCGGCCGAGGCCGACGGGCTGGCCGAGGCGGGCACCGAGCATCTGCTGCTGGGCCTGCTCACCGACGGCGTAGCCGCCGCCACCCTGGAACAGCTCGGCGTCACCCGCGACAAGATCCGTGATGCGAGCCGGCGCCTCTTCGACTACCCCACCGCCACGGCGGCGCCGAAGCCCACGATCTTCTCCGTCGAGTCCCAGGCAGCCCGGGCCGCCGCCGAACACCTCGCGACCGAGCGCACCCCGACCTGCGCACCCGTCGTCGCCACCACGCCGAAACTGCTTGCGGTCATTGCCACCAACCGTTCCTAGTCAGTCAGTCAGTCAGTCATCCCGAGGCCTGTCGGCCTCACCCCGGGGCCGGGAAAATGGGGCGGGGTGCCCGTCCGGAGGACGTCGTTTCTACTTGGTGCGAGTGAGCCCGATAGTCAGTCGGACGCGGGGGCCGTGTGCAGGAATCCAATGTTGTTGCCATGAGCACGCAAGAGAGCGTCTTTGAATCCTGTGGCCTCGGATGGGCGGGTGCCCGTCGCGATCGTCTCGGCGGGAGGGGCAGGGCTCGTGGACGTGGTGGAAGAGCGGTGCGCGGGGATCGACTTGAGCAAGGCGGACGCGAAGGTGTGCATCCGGCTGCCGGGTTCGGGGAAGCGGGCGCGTCGTGAGGTGCGGACGTTCTCCACGATGAGTGACGGTCTGCTGGCGCTGCGGGACTGGCTGGTGGACAACCAGATCACCCGGGTGGGCATGGAAGCGACCGCGTCCTATTGGAAGTCTCTGTTCTACCTGTTGGAGGCCACCGAGGGGATCGAGCCCTGGCTGCTGAACGCCCAGCACATCAAGACGGTGCCGGGCCGCAAGACCGATGTGAAGGACTGCGAGTGGATCTGCCGGCTGGTCGAGTACGGCCTGGTCCGGCCCAGCTTCGTGCCCCCGCGAGACATCCGCCAGCTGCGGGATCTGACCCGGTACCGCACCGAGACCACCCGCGACCGGGTCCGCGACGTCAACCGGCTCGCGATGTTCCTGGAGGACGCCGGGATCAAGCTCAGCTCGGTGGTCAGCGACATCACCGGCCGCTCCGCCCGGGCCATGCTGGACGCCCTGGTCGCGGGCGAGCGTGACCCGCAGGTGCTGGCGGACTTGGCGCTGGGCAGCCTGCAGGGCAAGGTACCCCTGCTGACTCGGGCGCTGACCGGCAGCTTCAGTGAGCACCACGCGTTCATGGTCGCCTCGATGCTCCGGGCGATCGACGAGGCCGACGCGCGAATCGCGCGGCTCAGTGAGGAGATTAACCGGCAGTTGCTGCCCCTGCGGCAGCAGGTCGAGCTGCTGATCACCATCCCCGGAATCAGCCTGGTCATGGCCCAGATCCTGATCGCTGAGGTGGGTGTGGACATGGGCCGCTTCGCCACCGCCGGGCACCTCGCCTCGTGGGCCGGAATGTGCCCGGGCAACAAGGAGTCGGCCGGCAAACGGCTGTCCGGCCGCACCCGCCACGGTGACACCTGGCTCAAGACCGCACTGTTCCTGGCCGGCGCCACCGCCGCCCGCAGCAAGGGCACCTACCTCGGCGCCCAGTACCGAAGGCTCGTACCCCACCGCGGAGCCAAGCGCGCCACCATCGCGGTCGGCCACTCGATCCTGGTCGCTGCCTGGCACATCCTGCGCGACCTGGTCCCCTACCGGGACCTCGGCCCCGACCACTTCACCAACCGGCTCGGCAAGGAAAGACACACCCGCCGCCTGATCGCCCAACTCGCCGCCCTCGGCCTCGACGTCACCGTCACCCCGCGAGAGGGAGCCGCTTGACCTGCACCGACGCGCATCAGCTCAGGTCATTTTCAAGAGAGCGCCATGTAGACGCACTTGAGGGCGGCGGCCTCAGCCGGGAAGTGGCCGCGGGCCCGGACGGCCTTGCGGATGCGGGCGTTGACCGACTCGATGGCGTTTGTCGAACAGATGACCTTGCGGATCTCTACATCGAAGGCCAGGAACGGAACGAACTCGGCCCAAGCGTCGGACCACAACTTCACGATGGCCGGGTATTTGGCGCCCCAGGTCTCCTGGAACTCCAGGAACCGCTCCTCGGCGGCCTCGGCTGTGGAGGCGGTGTAGACGGGCTTGAGCGCCTTGGCGATCTTCTCCCAGTCCTGGCGGGCCGCGTAGCGGAAGCTGTTGCGGAGTAAATGGATGACGCACGTCTGAAACACGGTGCGCGGCCAGACCGCCTCGACCGCCTGCGGTAGGCCCTTCAGGCCGTCGCAGACCAGCATCAGCACATCCTCCACCCCACGGTTCTTCAGTTCGGTCAGCACCCGCAACCAGTGCTTGGCGCCCTCGCCGCCCTCCGCGCCGGCCCAGATCCCAAGGATTTCGCGATGGCCCTCCACGTTCACGGCCAAGGCCAAGTAGATGGGCCGGTTGGCGACCTGCCCGTCCCTGATCTTCACGTTCACGGCATCAATGAACACGAACCGCCCACGGTCGAGCGGCCGGCTCTGCCATTCAGCCCGGATCCACCGGCTTGATTCCGGAGTGAGCGTTTCGGGGGTTGTCCTGGCGGTCGGCGAGATGATCTGGCCGTTCGGGCAGGGAGTACTCGCTGGTCTGCCCAGCTCTTCCACGTGTTCGGTGCTCTCGGGCCCTTGCGGGCGGGGTGGTCAGGACTTCTCAGGCGGTGGGTGGCGGTCCGTGCACCAGGTCGAAGAGCCGGGTGAAGTCGTCGGCCCAGGGCCAGTGTTCGGGCAGGTGGAGAGTGAGACGCCGGGCCGAACGGGCCAGGCGGGCCGGCACGCCGATCAGATGGTCGCGGATCGTTTCGGTGGTGGCCTTGGCGTGGAACGCGGACGCCAGGGCGCCGGCGGCGCGGGTTAGATTGTGCGCGAGAGCGGCCAGCGCGAGCCAGGCGGCGTTCGCCTGGAAGTGCCCGGAGGGGGCGTGGGCGAACGGGCCGTTCTTCAAGTCCGCGATCGCCTGTTCCACGACAGCGTGCCGCCTGTGATCACGCTCGGCGTCCGTCAGCGGGAGCGGAGAGTCGGTGAACGCGGCGTGGTAGCGCCAGGTGTCGAAAAGCGTGCCCTGCCCCTCGGGCAGGGCCGCCGGGTTGAGCCGTTTGACGCGGCGCACGATCAGACGGGCGGTGACCTGCTGCTTCTTCGGCTTGGAGGTGAAGGCGGTGTAGCTGGTCTCGGCTATCTCGGCGTCCGAGATCCAGCCCTGTCCCTCCTCGTCCCACACCGCCTTGGGGTACTTGATCGCCTTCCACGCGGCTTCGTCGATGCCCGCGATCGCGGCCTTGATGGAGGCGTTCATCCGCACCGTGACCGAGAACCGGACGCCCAGGGCCCGGCAGGCGTTGACGACATCGGCGCCGTAGAACGCGGAGTCGGCCCGCACGACCAGCAGCCCGCTCGCGCCGCACGCTCGCGCGGTGCGGATCGATTCGGCGACGAACGCAGCCGCACCCCGGGCGGAGTTGGACGGTCCCTTGCGCAGGCGGGTGGCGGCGATCACCGGAGCGGCCAGCGGGGTGGAGACGATCCCGACCAGCGCGTTCAAGCCCTTGACCTTGCTGTATCCATAGCCGGCTCCCTGCTTGGCGTAGCCGTAGGTGCGGCGGATCGTGTCGTCGATATCCACGTAGGCCACCTGGTCGGCGCCGGGCAGCAGCGGGGTGTGCGCGGCCAGGTGGGGCAGGAACCGGCGGGCCACCGCGTGCAGTTGCTTCACGTGTCCGTGACTGAAGGAGCGCAGGAACGAGCCCAGCGTGGACGGCGCCCGCACCCCGCTGAACAGCCGCGGCAGCCCACCGTGCCGCAGCCGGGCCATGTCATCGATGCTGTCCGACCCGGCGACCATGCCACCGACCAGCGACATCAGCTTCGCCGCGGGGAAGGCCCCGGTGCCGTCCTTCGAGGCCGGCAGCCGGACGTGCTCGTCGACGAGTGCGGGCAGTGCGCACCGCTCGGCCAGCCGTACCACCGGGGCCAGCCCGCCGTAGCCGACCAGATTCGGATCATCAAACCGTGCGGAGACCCTCGCCGCGGCATGGGAAGATTGCATCTCGGAAGTGCCTTGCCGATCGTGCGTGCTGGAAGCCTGAAGAACTCCCATCATCGCAGGTCACAAGGCACTTCCTCGTTTCTGGATAAGCTTCCACAGGCATCAAGCCGGTGGATCCGGGTTCAGCCATGCCATCCATGACCTTGTCGGTAATGGTGGAGATCGTCTGCTTCGACACCTCCGCCCCGTAGACCTCGGCCAGGTGGGCCGAGATCTCGCCGTGGGTGAGCCCCTTGGCAGACAGCGACAGCACCATCTCATCGACCCCAGTCAGCCGACGCTGCCGCTTACGCACCATCTGCGGCTCGAAGGTGCCCGCCACGTCCCTGGGCACCTTGGCTTCGACCGGTCCGACATCGGTGAGCACGGTTTTGCTCCGGGTGCCGTTGCGGCTGTTGCCGCTGTTCTTCCCGGCCGGGTCGTGCTTGTCATAGCCGAGGTGGTCGGTGATCTCGCCCTCGAGGGCGGACTCGAGAACCCGCTTGGTCAACTGCTGCAGCAACCCGCCCTGGCCGGTCAGCTGCAGTCCCTCCGACCGTGCCCGGTCCACCAGCATCGCAATCAGCTGGTCATCCGACACCGCCTGGGGCTGCCGCTCGACCGCCGCCTCGTCCTGCCTCAACACAACGTCCTGCTCGCCCGGGTTCGACAGTTGTGGGCCGGTTTTGGGCACGGGATCGAATGAAGGTGCAGGTCAGGACGGTCTCCGGGTCGCGAGACCCGTGAAAGCCCTAGTGACACGATTCGCGTGATCACACTGCGTTGACCTGCGAACAAGTGTGTATCGTCTAGCCACGTGTATGTGCGTACGTCCTCGCGGAGGAACAAGTCCGGGCAAGTGGTGCGGTACCTCCAGCTCGCCCACAACGAGTGGGACCCGGCCGCGGGGGTGTCGCGTACCAAGGTGCTGCACTCCTTCGGCCGCGAGGACGAGATCGACCGCGACGCCATCGAGCGTCTGGTCACCGCGCTGACCCGGCTGCTGGACCCGGCCCGCGCCGCCGCGCTGACCGGCCCGGCCGAACTCGCCTTCACCGAGGCCCGCCCGCTCGGCGGCACCCACGTCCTGGACGGACTGTGGCACCGGCTCGGCCTGGACCAGGTGATGCGCCGCCAGCTAACCGGCCGCCGCCTGGACCCACGCGTGGAGCGGGTGCTGTTCGCACTGGTCGCCAACCGGGCCCTGGACGCCTCCAGCAAGCTCGCCGCCACCGACTGGATCAGCCACGATGTCCACATCGAGGGCCTGCCCGCCATCGACGAACAGTCCTGCTACCGGGCCATGGACTGGCTGCTCCAGATAGAACCGGCCTTGGCCAAGGAGGCGTACTTCCAGGTCACCGACCTGCTCAACCTGGAAGTGGACCTGCTGTTCTTCGACACCACCAGCACCTACTTCGAGACCGAGGACGCCGACGAACCCGTCCCCCGCGACGCCGACGGCCGCCGCCTGCCCGAGGACGCGGACCCCGAACTCATCGACAAGGAACGGGGGTTCCGCGCCTTCGGGAAGTCCAAGGACTCCCGCGACGACCTGCCCCAGGTCGTCGTCGGCATGGCCGTCACCCGCGACGGCATCCCGGTGCGCGTGTGGTCATGGCCCGGTTCGACCGCGGACAGCGACCTGATCCGCCAGGTCAAACGCGACCTGCGCGAGTGGTCCCTCTCCCGCGTCGTGTGGGTCGCCGACCGCGGCTTCACCTCCGCCGCCAACCGCCGCGCGCTCATGCAAGGAGGCGGCGGCTACATCATCGGCGAGAAGCTCCGCTCCGGCTCCGCCGAGGTCAAGGCCGCCCTCGCCCGCCCCGGCCGCTACGCGACCGTCCGCGACAACATGCAGGTCAAGGAAGTCAACATCGGCTCCGACGACCGGTACATCATCTGCTTCAACCCCGATCAGGCCACCCGCGACGCCGCCATCCGCGCCCGCCTGGTCACCCAACTCGAAGAGGCCATCACCGGCACCGACAAGCTGAACGCGGCCGAACGCGCCCACCTGGCCGGGCAGTTGTCCACCAAACCAGGGATGAAGCGGTACCTGCGGACCACCCCCGGCGGCCTCCTGCGCATCGACAAGAAGAAGATCGCCGCAGAGGAGAAGCTCGACGGCAAGTACCTGCTGCGGTCCTCCGACCCAGAACTGTCCACCGAGGACATCGCCCTGGGATACAAGCAGCTTCTTGAGGTGGAACGAGGCTGGAGGGACATGAAGCAACTCCTGGACCTGCGCCCGGTCTACCATCGCCGCGAGGACCGCATCCGCGCCCACGTCCTGCTGTGCTGGCTCGCCCTGTTGCTGATCCGCGTCGCCGAGAACGCCACCGGCCAGACCTGGAACCGTCTGCGCGCCGAACTCCAGCGCCTGCAGGCCGCCACCTTCACCGGACCCGCCGGCACCTACCGCCAGACCTCCGAGCCCACCAAGCCCCAGCGCGACATCCTCACCGCCCTCAACCTCCCCGTGCCCAAGAAGGTCATCGAACTCACCGCAACGCGCTGACCAGCACGAACACCCGCGCCTAGTGACACGCGCCTTCAGCGCGCCCCCACGCGTTCCCGCAGGTCAGGCCGCACTTTCGTGTCCTAGGCACGACCCGTAACTGTCGAACCCGGGGCTCGGACACTTGACGTATCTCCCTTGATCGGCAGATCCGCCGTTAGTTTTACACTCCCGCCAGTCCTGCCCCGGCGCCCGAACCGTCGTAGTGGGACACGGGCCTAGCGGCTCTGAGACCCTGCCGAAGATGGGGGAGGAGCGAGGTGGGGGCCAACGCGTGGCGAGCATTCCTCGGATGTTGCTGTCTAGGCGGGCCGTCATCGGGGTGTGTCGGAAGTGTGTCGCGAATACTGATACGTAACGAAAGAGGGCGGGAGCCAGTGAGACTGACTCCCGCTCTCTGATGTCGGCATTCGCCCTGGTCAGCGCCTGAATTCTGCCGATCTTCGGCGAGTGCCCCCGGCAGGATTCGAACCTGCGCACACGGCTCCCGTGACGTTGAAGGAGGCGTTCGAGTCTCACCCCACCGGCGCAGGAGCCTCGTTGGTCTTCTGTGCTGCCGCACTCGACCTGGCTCACGCGCTGGTTGATTGGCTCAGAGAGCCTGCTCGACCCAGACGGTCTTGCCGTCGGCGGAGTAGCGGACGCCCCAGTCCTGTGCGAGTTGGGCGATGATGAACAAGCCGCGGCCGCCTTCGTCGACCGTCTTGGCGTGGCGCAGTCGCGGCGCGAGAGGATTGCCGTCGTGGACCTCGCAGGTGAGTGTGCGGTCCTTGATGAGCTGCAACCGCAGAGGCGGGGTGCCGTAGCGGACGGCGTTGGTGACCAGTTCGCTGACGATCATTTCGGTCGTGTAGGCGGTTTCCTCATCCACTGCCCAATGAGCGAGTTGGTGTTGGGCGTGGGTCCGCGCCGTGGCGACGGCTTTGGGGTGTTGGTCGACGTCCCACGCTGCGACCCGGTCGGCGGGGAGTGCGTGGGTGCGGGCGAGGAGGAGGATGACGTCGCCGTGGCGGGTGTCGTTCCGCAGTTGGTAGAGCACGTCGTCGCATAGCTCCTGCAGTGGCCGGTCGGGGTGGGCCAGCACCTGTTGGAGGGTGTCCGGGGACGGGGAGGTGTGCAGGAGGGCTGCGGTGTAGAAGGCGAGGACGCTGCCGTCGGCGACGGGGATCGTGGTGGCGGCGAAGGGGGGTCCCTCGGCACCGCCCAGAGGGGGTCCGCTCGGCACGTCAGGGATCTCGGTTTTCCCGTCGGGATGGGCGATGACGGGTGGGGGGTGGCCGGCCAGGGCGATGGTGCAGGTTTGGGCGAGCGGGTCGTAGACCGCGTACACGCAGCTTGCTGTGAGTGGCTGCCGGTGCAGTGGGTCGCCGGGCGGCAGAGCCGCGCGTTCCTGGGCCAGGCTTATGGCGGTGTCGTTGAGGCGTGCCAGGAGCTCGTCGGGTTCCAGGTCGAGTGTGGCCAGGGAGTGGTGGACGGTCCGTAGCTGTCCCAGGGTGGTGGCCGCGTGGATGCCGTGGCCGGCGGCTTCGCCGACCACCAGAGCGGTGCGGGCGCCGGACAGGGCGAAGGTGTCGAACCCGCCGCCTCCGCCTGCCTCGGAGGGCACGTGCAGGTGCGCGGTTTCAACGGTGGTCTGCGACGCAGGGCGGGGAGGCAGCACGTGGCGCTGGATCGTCAAGGCGATGGCGTGCTCGCGGGTGTAGCGGCGGGCGTTGTCGATGCACAGCGCGGTGTGAGCGGCCAGTGCGAGGGCGAGGGTGACATCGTCCTCGTCGTAGACGTCCGCCTGGTCGGTGCGGTACAGGCTCAGCAGCCCCAGCACGGTTCCACGCAGCGTCAGGGGCACGGTGATGAGGCTGTGGGCGCCGGATGTGCGGATCGCCTCGGCGTGCGGCGGGACGGCGGCCAGCCAGGGCGTGTCGGGGCCCAGGGCGACGAGGCGGGGCTTGAGGTCGGTCAGCGTCTGGGCGTACGGCGTCGGGAACGGCAGGGCGCGCACGTCACCCACCGGATGCGCCTGAATCTGCTCCTTGGCGCCGCTGTGGCCGAAGGCGGCTCGGCGCAGCGGTATCTCTCGTGCCAGAGGGCTCGGCGGAGGGTCCTCGCCACGTATCACTGCGTCGACCACTTCCACGACGGCGACGTCGGCGAGGTCCGGCACCACCGCCTGCACCAGTTCCTGGCAGGTTGCCACCACGTCGAGGGTCTGTCCCACGTGCTCGCGCACCGAGCCGAGGACGCGCAGACGCGCGCGTACCTTTTCGCGTTCGGTGACATCGAGCATCTCCGCCAGCACCCCCCAGATCCTTCCCTGCGAGTCCTCCAGGCGAGATGCCGAGACGGAGAACAGGTACTCCGGCCCCGGCGCGATCTTCGGACGCACCCCCACCAGCCGCCCTCGTACGGGAGCGCCGCTCTCCAGCACGCCGTGCAGCATCGCCTCCACCTCACCGGGTGCGGAAAGGTCGTATACGTCGGTGATGTGCCGGCCGATGATCTGTCGCGGGGGCGCTTCGTGCAGCACGGGCCTGATGAGGTGGATTCGTAGGATGCGCAGCTCCGTGTCCAAGATCAGCAGGCCTGTAGGGGACTGGTCGAACAGAGCTTCCAGCACTGCAGCACCCTCGACGGGCGAGATGGCTTCGTTTCGCGCCACGGCAACCACCTCCACTGTCCAGCCTGTGCGCCGCTCCCTCGCTTCGCGAGACGTGTCGGACGTCAGGGCTCTGGGTGGCTAGCCTGCCTGCTCGGCTTGGGTCCTCATCTGAGTGTGTCGGAGGTGTGTCGCGAACACCGAGGCAGGGAGAGGGTCGGGACGCAGTGAGACCGGCTCCCGCCCTCTCGTGTCGGCATCCGCCCTGGGCAGCTACCGAATTCGGTACGTGTTCAGGCGAGTGCCCCGGCAGACCGGCCCGGCCTGAAGCTGCCAGGCGTGATCAATACACCTAGACTGATTCCGTTTGCCGCTTAGCCTTGATCCACCGACGTGGCCTGGAATGGATCTTCTGACCGGTTTTTGAGCGGGTTTCGGGTCGGTGTCTGTGTCTGGGCAGGTGGTATCCGCTGGTCTGCTCAGCTTTTCCACGGTTCGGTTCCGGTCGGGCCCTGGCGGGCGGGGTGGGCAGGGACTGTCAGCCGGGTTCGGGCGGGGCGTGGACGGTGTCGAAGAGGTGTGTCCAGGCGTGCTGCCAGCGCCAGTTGTGCGGGAGGTGCAGGGTGATGCGCCGGGCGGAGCGGGCGAGGCGGGCCGGGACGTGGATCAGGTGGGCGCGGAGGGTGGCGGTGGTGGCCTTGGCGTGGAAGGCGGAGGTCAGTGCGCCGGTGGCCCGCAGGAGGTTGTAGGCCATGGCCCACAGGGTCAGCCAGGCGGCGTTGGCGTGGAAGTGCGCGGACGGCAGGTGGGCCATGGCAGAGGCTTTGCTGTCGGCGATGACCTGCTCGATGACGGCGTGGTGGCGGTGTTCCCGCTCCGCCTGGAGCGTCGGAGCGGGGTTGTCGGTGAAGAACGGGTGGTAGCGCCAGGCGGGGAAGAGCTCGCCCTGCTCGGCGATGGTGGCGGGTTTGGCCAGGTCGCGGACCCGGCGCACGATCAGCCGGGCGGTGACCCGCTCCGTCTTCTTGCGGCTGGCGAACGCGGTGTAGGCGGGTATCTCGGCGACTTCGGCGTCCGAGATGAGTTCCCCCGTCTCGGGGTCGGGCACCGCGGTCGGGTAGGTGATCTGCCGCCATGCCTGGTCGGGGATGGCGAGGATGGCCCGCTTGATGGAGGGGTTCATGCCGGCGGTGATCGAGAAGTGGGCGCCGGCCCGGCGGCAGGCGGCGATCACCCCGGCGTTGTAGAACTGGGAGTCCGCCCGCAGGACGCGCAGGCCGGTGCAGCCGGCCTCCGCGGCGGTAGCCAGGGCCTCACTGACGAACTTCGGGGCGCCGCGGGAGTCGGCTGCCTTGCCACGGCGCATCCGCACCCCGGCGATCACCGGCCGGGACTGTGGAGTGCAGATCGTGGCCAGCAGTGGGTGCAGGGTGCGGATGCCTTTGAACCGGCCGTACTCGGCGCCCTGCTTGGTGCGGCCGTATACGCGTTTGTGGGTGGAGTCGACATCGATGAACGCCATCTGGTCGGCCCCGGGCAGCAGTGGGGTATGCGCGGCCAGCGCACCCAGGAACCTCCTGTGTACGGCGTGGAGTTGGAGGGCATGGCCGTGGGTGAACGCGCGCAGGAAAGTGCCGAGCGTGGAGGGGGCACGAATGCCGCCGAACATGGTCGGCATCGCACCGTGCCGCAGGACGTCGAGGTCGTCGATGCTGTCCGCACCCGCGACCATGCCGGCCACGATGCTGGTGACCTTCGCGTCCGCCGCCGCACCCGCGCCGTTCGTCACCCCGGTCAACTTGACCTTCTCCGTCACCAGTCGCGGCAGACCACACCGCTCGGCCAGCCGCATCACCGGGACCAGCCCGGCATGCGCGATCAGATTCGGATCATCGAACGCAGCGGAGACCGCCGCTGGCGTATGGGAAACTTGCATCTCGGAAGTGCCTTGCTGATTGTGCGTGCTGGAAGCGTGAAGAACTCCCATCATCGCAGGTCACAAGGCACTTCTTCATTTTCCCAAGCGTCATCCACAGGCATCGGTCGGTGGATCGAGGCTTAGTACGCACCACCTCTCTGGCAGTGCCCGCCAGCAAGCCCGCCGCGAGCAGCCCGATCAGGATCGAACCCTGTCGGATTCCGTCGGCGTCGCGTCCGTCGAGGTAGGCGATGTGGCGGACCTCGGTGGGGCCGGGCCGCGCGATGACGCTGCCCAGATAGCTGCAACACCCGGGGTGTTTCAGCCTTCGGCCCCGGACACCCGGACACTGGGTTTTCGAGGCGTCCGGTCCATCTGCGCAGGTCAACACTGTAACCGTGCAGCCCACGGACACCGCGGGCAAGACCGCCACGTCGTACGTCCCAACGCCTCGCTGCGGTGCGTCCTGAGGAGCCTGCGCACCATCGAGCAGCCCTCGCAAGACAGCGCGCCGCACGACGCCGACCGGCTCGTGCTGATCCTCGACGAGCCGCTGCGCCAGGCGCTCGCCGTGCTCCGCGCCACCCGAGGGCAGCCGGACACCGAAGCCGCGAACGTCCGAGTGGCGCGCGCCGCGATCCGCGTCGTCGCCGACACGATCCTCGAGGAACAGCAGTGAGCGCACCGCTTCAGGTCCGGCCGGCCGGCTTTCCGCCTGTCGGGTTCAGCGCTGCTCCGGCTGTGCGTGTCTGGGCGGCGTGGTGCGGCCCTTGCGCTAGGGAGGGCCTGCCTTGCTGATAGGCCGGTCCTCGAGGCTCGACCGCGCCGGGTGCGAGATCTGCCTGGCGGCCGGGTTCGCGCACATGTCCGATCACTAGAAGGGAGGCCGACTGTGATCCAGTCTGGCGACCGAATCGACGTCGTGCTCGACGTCTTTGTCGAGGACGACGCGTACAAGGTGGTCATGTCCGGCGTGCTCAGGCCCGGCCAGCCCGTGCCGAGCCTCCCTGTGGGGGCGACCCGCAACATCGTTCAGACGTGGCTGGACGTGCGCCACAGCGTGAGCGCCTTCGCTATCCAGCGCACGGGAGAGGAAGAGATCCATGGCTGACGAACTGGTGACATTTCTACGCGACCGGCTCGACGAGAACGACGAGACCGCCCGCAAGGCCACCGTCCGCCGCAGGGGTGGAGAAGCCTGGTCGTACGACCCACCCGCCGTGCGCGCGCAGAGCGGCATGGTCATCGCCGAGCGCATCGTGCCGGTCCTTGGCGAGCACATCGCCGGCCACGACCCGGCCCGCACTCTCGCCGAAGTGGAAGCCAAGCGGCGGATCATCCGGGCCCACGACAAATGGTGCCAGGGCGAGTGCGAGGCCAAGTACCCAGACGGTGGCTTCGACGCCGCGTACTACTGGTCGATCAAGTCGCTCGCCGCCGCATACGGCGACCACCCCGCCTACCGAGAAGAATGGAGACCATGACCGCTGAGCGTGTCCGTGTCCTTGTCCTGCTGTTGTTCGGCGACCAGGCCGAGATCGTCGCCGACGTCCCGCCCGGGGAGCAGGCCGAGCCGGAGCGCTACCCGGCCACCGAGATCGCCGACGCCATCGGCATCCAAGTCCATGATCTGCCGGGCGTGCGGCTGACCGCCGAGGTCGGCGAGGACGGCCGGCTGTCCGGCTGGCGGTTCGCCTGACCAACTGACAGGCACATCACTCGAAAGCGGTCGGCGCACCCGGAGCTACCTGGCCAGGCGCGCCTCGCGTGTCACAGTGCATCTATTGCACCCCTCAGGCCCGCCTCGCCGCTCCCTCCCTCATGGGGCGAGGCGGGCCACGTGCCGCAGACGGGCTTTCCGGACATGCGCGCCAGCGTGGGAGCAGTGAGGCTGGTGGAATGGCCGAACCTCGTGTCATCGTGTCCCCGCCCGACGAGACAGGCGGTCGGCGTATCCAGATCGACGATCAGACTCTCGGCACCGCGCACAGCCTGCACGACTTGAGCGTGTTCCTGGACCGCGTCGGCATCGAGGGCTGGGATGAGGTGGATGTGGCCGAGTCGCTCCTGATCGAGTGGCACGGCGGAGGCCCCGAGGTGTGGCCAGCGAGACCGTGAGAGAAGGCTCAGGCGCCCCGCCGCGTCTGGGCGCCGAGCCGGCCTTCGCGCGCGGTCGTTGGCCCGGGGCCGGACCCAGACTTCGATCCTTGGTGGACGGAGTACTGGAAGCGGGAACGGCCGTGACCATGCTCGCATGTGAAGCTGCGCGGTCTGGTACTTCCCCGACAGGCTGGACGCTGCGTAGCGTCGCCGCATGACCAGCGGAGAACGACAACGGGGTCGTGATGGCTCTTCCAAGCGCGCTGAGCTCACCAGCGGTGACCACAGCGGTTCAGCGGGAAGCGGTCCGGGGAAACGGTGCGGTCGAAAGACCGCAGTCGCGCCCCGGGCCGACTTCACTACTACCCTGCTGGCCGAGGACCTGAACGTGATCCTGGTCAACGCCCGGCAGGTCAAGAACGTGCCCGGCCGCAAGACCGACGTCTCCGACGCCGCCTGGCTGGCCCAGCTGGGCGCCCACGGGTTGGTCAGAGCGTCGTTCGTACCCGACCAGCCTGTGCGTGAGCTGCGGGATCTGACCCGGGCCCGCTCGCTGACCTGGCGGAGCCCGCCACGGCCCGGGCCGCGCTCGACTCGCTAAAACTCAAGCTCGACGGGACCGCGGCGGCTGCGGAGACGGTCCGGCGTAAGCGCCGGACCCTCGTCAACGCTGCGAATTACGCCGTCGACCTGGCGGAGTTGCGTGAGAATCCGATCACGGCGGTTCGCTGGCACAAGCCCAAGGTCTCGAACCAGGTCGATCCGCGTGTTGTCGCCAACCCGGAGCAGGCCCGTAATCTCCTGGCGGCAGTGTCCTACGTGGGTGGCCACCGGCGTGCTCGCGGCCGGCGTCTCGTCGGGCTGTTCGCGGCGATGTACTTCGGTGGCCTCCGGCCTGCTGAGGCGGTCGGCCTGGTCGAGACTGACCTCGTCCTCCCCGAGCAAGGTTGGGGATCAGCGCTGCTCCGCCGGACCCGCCCGTCGGTCGGCAAGCAGGGGACCGACTCGGGGGAGACTCACGACGACCGCGGGCTCAAGAACCGGCCGACCGAGGACGTCCGGCGAGTGCCCGTCCCGCCCCACCTCGTCTCCGTGCTCCGCGAGCACCTCGCCATCTTCGGGACGGCGGACGATGGGCGGCTCTTCTTCAGCGAGAAGGGTTCAGTCGTCCCGTCCTCGACCTACTACCGCGTGTGGCAGGAGGTTCGGCTTCTGGCGCTCCCGCCGGCCGTCGCGGCCTCGCCGCTCGCGAGTAGGCCGTACGATCTTCGGCACTCGGCGCTGTCGACGTGGCTCAACGCGGGTGTCGATCCGCCCGAGGTAGCGGAGCGCCCTGGCAACAGCGTGGAGGTCCTGCTGACCCGCTATGCGAAGTGCCTCGACGGGCGCCAAGAGGTCGTCAACCGTCGCATTGAGGACCTGCTCCGTGAGTACGAGTGAGATCCACTGCCTGTGCCCGAGGCCCCCGGAATCCGCGAGGATCGTCCGGGGGCCCTTGTCGTTCCCGGGAGCTACTCGGGAGGAATGCAGCTGCTTCCCGGAATCGCGACCAGGTCGCGCACGAGGGTGGTGGGATGGCGCGTCGGCCCGCGGTGCTCCAGCGGCGGAACCGCTGACTGGATACGCCCGTCCTCGTAGTCGATGACCTCACAAGAGATTCCCGTCGAGACAGGGTCGGGCACGTCTTCGGATCGTGGTTGTGCGCTTGGCTGTCTGCTGGTCCTCGTTGGTGCAGTTGTGGGGTTCTACGTCGCGCGCGAGGTGACGGGCGTCCTGGTGCAGTCGTGGTCCACCTGCATCGGGATGTCGCCGGAACTGACGGTGGAGGGGGCACCCGACTGGTCTCGGGTATCGCTCATCGGCAGTGGGGGTCTCTACATGCTCGCCTACGGTGCCTGCTTGCCGCTGGGGTTTTTGGCGGTGCGCTGGCTACCGCGTCCCCACGGCCGCGGATGGCGTGTGGCGACAGGCTTGCTGCTCGCGCTGGTGCTTCTCACCGCTGTCGCCTTCATCGACCTGACGGAGAACGCTGCCGCCAAGGACGGCTTCTACAGCGCGCAGCTCTGTCCGGCCGGCCGCCCGTCGTGGTGGCCCGACTGGTGGCCACTGCACTTCGACGGCGTTCCTGCGTCACCGGGGTGACGTGCCCAGGGCTGTCCTGTTCGCAGCTGTCTGGCGTGGCCGGTTTGGAAGTTGAGGCTGATCAGATGACCTGCGGATCTGGCAGGGTCGGTCGGGTTCGATCACGGGGGTGACCTCTGGCTTGTCATCCTTCTTCGGCCGATATCGTTCCGTCGCCTTCTTCCCTTCCCCTCCGCAGAGGAGCGCCGATGCGCAGCGTTGCTTGCATCGCCCTCGGTCTGGTCCTGATCGTCGAGGCCATCTGGCTGTTTGTTCTGCTCGCCGGGATCACTGTTATCGCTGTGGCCTTCCCCCGCGAACCTGACCGCCCCGGCCCTACGTGGATGACCTATGTCTCCTTCACCCTCGCCCTGCTCTGGGTTGTCGCATGCTTTTGGGGCGCTTACCAGGCCTTCGCCCGTGCTTACCGTCGGCCGACCGCGACCTGGTCCCGGGACTTCCTTTTCCTCGCCCTCTGCCACCTCGCCGCCACCGTCCCGACCGCAACCGACGGCCTCCCACTCGTGGCCCTCGCCGAACTTGCGTTCGTGCCTCTTCTCCTCCTGGTTGCCCGACCCTCGCGCTCCCGCGCCTCGACGCCTACCAGCATCCGGTAGGTCCGGAACACCGGGGCGCTGTGGACCGACCGTCCAGCGACGTCCTGGCTTTCAGAGGCTCACCTGCGGTAATGCCCCAAGATCCCGTCCACAGCTCGTCCACGGACCCCGACATACGGCCGCTGCGGGCGGCATACGGCTGCACAAACACGAAGACCCCGGCCTCAGCGTTTCCGCTGGTGACGGGGTCTTGGGCACCTCATACAGGGTGCCCCCGGCAGGATTCGAACCTGCGCACACGGCTCCGGAGGGGATGCCATAGGGCATTGAGAAGTAGCCCCTGACCTGCTGTTTGTGCGCTATAGGTTCCGTTCCCCCCGAATCTCTATCGCATACCGTGCGTGAAGGCGGGCCGGACGTGTGGCGGGAGTGACGAAGCCGCCGGCGAGCAGCGGTAGCGAGATCCGATCCCGAGTTACCCGCTTTGCAGGTTTGTCCGTGCTGATCAGAACGTGATCCGGACGTGTTCGCCGGCGTTCAGTCCCGTACAGACGTTGAGTCTGGAGGGGCGGAGTGAACGGCCCCGGACAGCTGCGCACAGCGACGAACCAGACGGAAACTGAGACGGCCGACCCCGGCTCGCGTCGCACGTGAGCGACGGTTCAACGATGCCTCAACCACCATGAGGCCGCGGTGATGATGGCCGCTCCGGCTGTGCAGAGACGTCCCAGATGATCAGGCCCTTCGCATCGGCCTGATTCACCCAACGCGCACCTGCTGTGATCCGGCAGATGCCCAACCGCATGAAGTCACCGCACGCGCACCCTGGCCGTCCCCCACGGGCACCCGTCGATCCCTGGACAGGTACCTCATCGGTCCGCCGGACGTGCACGCACTCGGACACTCCGTCAGACTGCCTCCAGCACCATCGCGTTGGCGAGTCCGCCCGCCTCGCACATCGTCTGCAGGGCGTAGCGGGCGCCGCGATCGCGCATCGCGTGAACCAGGGTGGTCGTCAGGCGGGTGCCGCTCGCGCCGAGGGGGTGACCGATGGCGATCGCGCCGCCGTGCACGTTGACCTTGGCGAGGTCGGCGCCGGTCTCCTGCTCCCAGGCTAGGACCACGCTGGAGAAGGCCTCGTTGACCTCGAACAGGTCGATGTCGTCGAGCCGCAGGTTCGCCCTACGTAGCACCTTCTCGGTCGCCGGTATGACGCCGGTGAGCATCAGCAGCGGGTCGGAGCCGGTGACGGCGAAGCTGTGCAGGCGGGCGAGGGGGCGCAATCCGAGGCGGGCCGCGGTCTCGCTGGAGGTGATCAGGACGGCCGAGGCGCCGTCGTTGATGGGGCTGGCGTTGCCCGCGGTGACGTTCCACTCGATCTGCGGGAAGCGCTCGCCGAGGCCGGGGTCGTAGTAGGCGGGCTTGAGGCCGGCCAGGATCTCGGGGGTGCTGCCGGGTCGTACGCACTCGTCGCGGGTGACGCCCTCCAGGGGCACGGTCTCGGCATCGAACAGGCCGGCGTCCCAGGCGGCGGCCGCCTTGTGGTGCGAGGAGACGGCGAAGGCGTCCATCCGCTGGCGCGTGATGGACCACTTGGCGGCGATGAGTTCGGCGCTGATGCCCTGCCGGACAAGGCCCTCCGGGTAGCGCTCGGCGACTCCGGGGCCGAGGGGGTCCTTGCCGACGGGCACGTTCGACCCCATCGGCACCCGGCTCATCGACTCGACGCCACAGGCGACGACCAGGTCGTACGCGCCCGAGATGACACCTTGCGCGGCGAAGTGCACCGCTTGCTGGGATGAGCCGCACTGGCGGTCAACCGTGGTCGCCGGGACCGTCTCGGGGAAGCGCGCCGACAGCACGGCGTGCCGGGTGGTGTTCCTGGCCTGCTCGCCGACCTGGCTGACGGTGCCGCCGATGACGTCGTCGATGAGGGCGGGATCGACGCCGGAGCGCTCGACGAGGGTGCGCAGGGTGTGGGCGAGGAGCTCCACGGGATGGACGTGCGCGAGGGCGCCGTTCGGCTTGCCCTTGCCTATGGGCGTGCGTACGGCTTCGACGATGACTGCGTCACGCATGGTGCGGGCCTCCTTGGCCGCCGGGGCGACGACAGGGCCGCCCGGAACGATTACCGGTGAGTAGGAAGGGAAAGCGGTCGGGACGCGTCCGTCAGAGCCTGCGCATCCGCCTCGGGCTTCTTCGACGCTGCGGCCGCTGTCTGGCACGAGCCGCCGCCACGGCTGAGGTGCACACCGAACGCCGACGTCGCCAGACCAGGGTGCTTTGAAAATCCAAGCATCGTGGACATGGCGCCAGCCAAGCACAGGGTGATTTGGAAATCAAACCCCGCCCGGGGTGATACTGGGGCCGTGACCAAGCGCATCGATCCCCGGGACATGGCTGGACGCCCCTGCTCGCTCGCCGCTGCCCTGCAGATCGTCGGCGACCGATGGGCCCTGCCGGCGATCCGCGAGGTCATGCTCGGCAACCACCGGTTCCGGCAGATCGCCAGGAACACCGGCGCCCCCACGGACCGCCTGGCCGCGCGCCTGAAGGCGCTGGTCGAGAGCGGCGTCCTCGAACGGCGCCCGCTGCCGGACGACGCACGCCACAGCGGCTACTACCTGACGGAGGCGGGGCGCGATCTGGGGGCCATCACCCGCGAGCTCATCGGCTGGGGCGACCGCTGGGTCGTCACCGCGCCGCCCAGCCGGATCCGTCACCGGGACCATGAACTCGTCACCCACACGGTCTGCGAGACCTGCGGCGAGCAGGTCCACGGCGAGGACATCCACCGAGACGAGCTGATCCCCGGCTGGGACCCGTCCGGCCCGGTGCAAGCCCCGTAGACCGTGCGATGGTCGTCGATCCCGCCCCGGAACGAGCGTGTGACCTCGGCGCGGTCGTCGGCCCGGAAAGTCTCGCGGATCCGGAGCGCAATCAAAGTTGGGCTTGCAAATGGGCTCTGAGCAGCAGGTTCCTTGATCGCGGGAGGTGTGCGGTGCCCTCCTGTATGGCAGATAGTGCGTATCGAACAGGGGGCGGAACCGTAATGGGGCCACGGCGCGCCCTCGTGAAGACAGAGCAGATCGGAAGTCGCCTCCGGCTCCTGCGCCTATTGAGAGGCCGGCTTCGCCGGCGGGCTGTAACACCCCTCCTGGGTTTTGCAGCCGTCTGTGACCGAACAGCCCGGACACCTGCACTTTGAGCTGTCCGGGCTGTTCCTCGCCGACCTCGGCGGTCAACCGCACACCGTCAGCCGCATTGTCCGGTTGACCACCGAGGACGTCATCGACGATGGTGACGCGATCACTGTCCGGCTCGGCGACCCGCCATCGCCCCTGCCCGGTCCTGTCGCTGACCTCGTGCGGGGCTACCTGGCGGAACAGCCCGGCCTCGACCGGGCCAGTAGCCGCAGCACCGTCTGGCTCTTCCCCGGCCGGCAACCCGGGCAGCCGATGCGCCAGGGCAGTCTGTTCGACCAGCTCCGGGCCGCCGGAGTGCCCACCCAGCGAGGCTGGATCGCAGCGATCCGGTAACTCGTGCTCCAAGCCCCCGCTTCCGTCGTCGCCCGGGCACTCGGCTACCACGACAAGACCACCACCCGCCTCGTCGCCGAAGCCGGCGGAACCTGGAGCCGGTACGCCCCGGGCGATCACTAGGCCGCAGTCGCGTGCTTACACAGGATCCGACAAGCCGTGCTTGTCCTCGACATGGACGACACGCAATTCGGTGCCGTCCTGATGGCGCTTGGAACGTCCGCACAGTCCGACAGCGAAGTCCTCTTGACCACTGGGTTCATCGGGCCCGACATACGTGAGGACGTCCTGGCGGTGACCGGTGACCACCCATCCATCGGCACCCTTGACGTTGATCACTCCGAAGTCACCCGCTGGAGAGCCTGCATGAACAGGACCGAACTCACCGAGGATCTTCGTGGCCTGCTCAGCAAGGTCACCATCGGGGGTGGTCAGGTGCCATGTTCGAACAGTACCCACGACTTGCGGGGGTCGGTGAGAAGGCGCTTCCAGGCGTCGACGAGTATCTCGGTGTTCATAGCAAGCATCATGCCGCAGAACACCGACACACAGTCACGGCCGTCTGATGCCATCCACGCATACGCGACACCTCAACATGCGAGCCCACCAGTCAACCGCCGGATCCCGTCAGGCGTTCAAGATCGTCCCATAGCGGGTTTGCGGCGTATCTGGGTCATGCCCCGAGAACTTCTCCCACGCCTTCCGGCCGGCGGCGTAGGGGTCGCGGCTGTGCTGCGGCCGGTTGCCCTCGACGTGCGGGGTCGCGTCGCGGTCGATGTCGGCGAGCCGAGCCTCGGTGGCGGCGTCGAGCTGACGGGGTGTGGTGCTCGGCGTGACCGACAGATACGTGTTCGTCACGCTCTCCCCTGAAGGCCGGTGACTTGCGTGAGAGTCCCAACTCTGTTGCCATGGCACGGACTTGGTGGCACAGGACTGTCAGTGGCGGGGTTACCTTCGTGGATACGCGCGCGCCCCCGGTCGGTGGTGCGTCCGGTTCGCTGACCGGAATTTCCAGAGGGGTATGCGAGGTACCCCTCATCCCCGATAAGGAGTCGAAAGGCACATGGTGGATTCATTGCTGGCGGGCAAGAGCGCGCTCATCACCGGTGCGGCGCAGGGCATCGGCGCAGCGATCGCGCAGTTGTTCGCCGCGCAGGGCGCCCAGGTCGTGATCGCCGACATCAACGAGGACGGGGGGAAGGCAACGGCCGCCGTGATCACCAAGGATGGCGGGGAAGCGCAGTTCGTTCGGGCTGACGTCACCTCGGCGGCCGACCTCGACGCGGCGGTCCAGGCGACGGTTGCCGCCTACGGCAGGCTAGACATCGCGATCAACAACGCGGGCATCGAGGAACAGGGTGGCGCGCCGCTGCACGAGCTCACCGAAGAGACGTGGGACAAGTTGGTTTCGGTGAACCTCAAGGGCGTCTGGCTGTCCATGAAGGCCGAGATCACCCAGATGCTGGCGCAGGGCGGGGGCACGATCGTCAACATGGCTTCCATCGCCGGGATGGTCGGCCTGCCGCTGGGCATCGCTGACTACTCGGCGGCCAAGGGCGGCGTGGTCGCGCTGACGCGCACGGCGGCCATCGAGTACGTCAAGCAGGGCATCCGCATCAACGCCGTGTGCCCGGGTGTCGTCCGCACCGCGCTGCTCGACCAGGCGATCAACGCGGGCATGTTCACCGAACCGGAGGCGGCCGCGCTGCACCCGACCGGTGTGCTGATCAATCCCGAGGACGTCGCCCAGACGTTCCTGTATCTGGCCTCCGACGTGTCCAAGCACGTCACCGGGCACGCCCTGCCGGTCGACGGGGGCATGGCGGCTGGCTGACGCCTGACCCGGCGCTGGCCTGGGCCCGCGAGCACGTTCCCTCCGTCCGCACCGAGGACCATCCGGTCACCGGACATCTGCCGCCGCTGACCACAGTGGAGGAGATGAACCAGGTATTGGCCGCCATCCAGCACCTGACCGCGCACGAGGCCGCTCCCGCCGAGCGGGCCGCGGTCTACGACCGGAAGGCCGCCCAACTGGAGCGCATCGCCGCCGAGGACGACCGACACGAGGCCGCCGAACAGGCCGCCGACGCTCGTGCCCGACCCGCACAGCTCCGGGACCAGGCCGACTTGGGATGAACGCCCTTCCTGAACCTGGACTACCGGACCAGAGCGGTGAAATGCCGCCCTGGCCCGCTGCGTTCATCAACCGCTGCGTCCCTGGCGCTCGGTTAGGTGATCGTTCACGACACCTGCTCCTAGGAGCGGGCCTGCTGGCGCAGCTCCGCCTTGGCCGCCGTTGATCGGCCAGCTGCGTGTGCCAGTACGGATGGGAGGCGAGCCGGCCGGAGAGCTCCTGCAGCCGTCTGCGTAGCGCTGTGCTCTGGGGAGGTCGCCTGGCGAGCGTCCCACCGGAGGTGGAGACGGAGCCGTTCCGGACCGAACCGCTGCCCGAGCAGATGAAAGCAGGGGACATCTGCCGGGTCGGAATGCCGCCGACCGTGGTCCACGTGACGCCTGTGGACCATCACGGCCCTCCGCTGGAGACGGGCTGGCTACCGCGCCCCCGGCTGACCGTGGCCGTGCTGCGCCGTCGCTTGTCCTACCGGACGTTTCCGGACGGCAGCCATTTCGACGGCACGGGTTATTCCATTCATCCGGGCGACAAGACACCGTTCACCTGAAGAGAAAACGGCGTTCAGCAGGTCCTCGACCCGGTCATGGTGTGGCTGGGGCGGGTTCGGCCTGGACGTGGTAGCCGAGGGCTTCGAGTTGGCCGATGAGGCGGCGGGCCTGTCGGGCGGGGTCGTTGCGGCGCAGGAAGTAGTCGCCGCCGAGGTCGTGGTAGGCCTGGTCGCGGGTGAGCATGTGGAAGATCGAGACGAGGATGCTGTGTTCGATCGCCACCAGGGCCTTGGCGTGTCCGAGCCGTGGCCGTAAGCGGGAGTACTGGGCGGCGAGGTAGGTGTTCTTGGTGCGGATGGCGCCCATCGCGGCGTCATGCAGGTAGATCGCGAGCCACTTGGGGCCCTTGCGGGATCTTCCCGAGCGCTTGCGTCCGGCGGACTCGTGGTTGCCAGGGCAGACCGCGGCCCAGGATGCGAAGCGCGACGCGGTACCGAAGACGCTCATGTCCGCACCGAACTCCGCCAGCAGGCCCTGGGCCGTCCGCAGGTCGATGCCCGGGACGGTGTCCAGGAGCTCAACCTGTCGGGCGAAAGGGGCCACCGCCTCTTCGATCTCGGCGCTGAGACGGCCGATGAGTTCGTCGAGGAAGTCCAGCTTGGACAGGACGGCCGCGACGAGCAGCGCGTGGTGTCCGGAGAACCGCGAGGTGAGTGCTTCCCGCAGGGCGGGGAGCTTGGCCCGCAGCCGGCCGATCGCCAGGTCCGCCAGGACCTCGGGGTCGGTGGTGCCGTCGACCAGGGCCTGGAGCATCGCCCGACCGGACTTGCCCAGCACGTCGGAGGCCACACTCGACAGCTTCACGCCGGCGTCCTGCAGGATCTTGTCCAGGCGCTGGGTCTCCCGGGTGCGTTCCTCGATCTGCGCCTTGCGGTAGCGGGTGAGGTTCCTCAGCTCACGGACCGGCTTCGGCGGCACGAACGAGGGACGGACCAGCCCGAACTCGATCAGCTGGCAGATCCACGAGGCATCGGCGACGTCGGTCTTGCGGCCCGGGATGTTGCGCATGTGCCGGGCGTTGAGCAGCCAGACCTCCATGTCGTCCTCGAGCATGTAGTACACGCACTTCCAGTACACCCCGGTCGATTCGATCCCGACGCGGGTGACACCGTGACCGACCAGCCAGTCCCGCAGTACCAGCAGGCCGGGGGTGGTCGTGGCGAAGCTTCCCTGTTCGACGGCCCCTCCGGGGAGGTGCACCTCGGCGACGACCACGTCCTTGTGCACGTCCAAGCCCGCGGGCCGCTTTACGATCCGTTCCACCAAGCCTCCCCTCGCAGTGACCACCAAGACCGTCCGGGAGGGGCTCACATCACGGAGTCTGAAGATCGCGCTCGAAGCGGCAGTTCACGGCGCCCGAGACCCTCACGTCTCGCTTTGAGGCAGGCTCACCCGCGCTAAGGAGAACCGACGTCGGCCGGACAGCACACCCAGTTTTCCCAAGATCATGCCGTCCCGGAAGGGCCCCAGACGCTTTGAGCTGTTGATGCGGCCGTACGCGTTTCTGCGGCCGGGTGACGAGGTCGCCGACGCCGGCGGGCGGGCGTGGCGATTCGACGGACCGTGGGACTGGACCGCCTTCGACGGAGCCGGGCCTGGCGCGGGCCCCGAGTGGCCGCTCGTTCTGCTGACCCGGTCCGGGGCGCCGTGCTCTGCTGCGGATGCGGAGGCAGTGGTCGCGGGGATGGCGACCGGTTCCCACCAGGAGACCGTCCGGCAATGGATGTTTCTCACCGAGGGCGCGCCACGCCCTAGCGGTGATTTGTTGACCTGGGGCGGAACGTGCGGTAGGCCGGTAGGCGGGGGCGATGTTGTTCGGAGGTGGTCGCGATGGTGACCGCGAGGCGTCCGTGCCCGCCGGCGCCGGGGCCGCTGGAGGGCTACGCGGCCCGGTTCGACGACCTGTTCTCGTCGCTGGCGCAGCGGCGCGGGTTTAGGGAGTACCTGACCGGGCTGCTGGCCCCGCGGGACCGGAACAAGACGCTGACCTGCCTGGCCGGGGCGGAGCCGGTCGTGGGGGCCCAGCACCCGGCGGTGCAGCGGCTGCAGTTCTTCCTGTCCGAGTCGACCTGGGACCCTGAGCGGGTCAACGCCCGGCGGCTGGAGCTGCTGCTGCAGGGCGAGGCGACCGCCCCGCACGCCGGCGGGGTGCTGGTCATCGACGACTCCGGGGACCGCAAGGACGGCACTGCCACCGCGCACGTGGGCCGGCAGTGGCTGGGCCGGTACGGCAAGACCGACAACGCCATGGTCACGGTGACCACGCTGTGGGCCGACGAGCGCCTCTACTACCCGCTGCACGCCGTGCCCTACACCCCGGCCCACCACTTCCCGCGGGGGAAGAGCGACCCGGCCTTCCGTACCAAGTGGAAGATTGCCGCCCAACTGGCCTGTCAGGCCAGGTCCTTGGGGATCGCGTTCCGGGCGGCGGTGGCCGACGGCGCCTACGGGGACCTGGACGACTTCCGGTGCGAGCTGCACGCCGCCAAGGTGCCGTTCGTGATGGCCGTCAAGCGCCGCCGCGGGGTGTGGGCCTACGGCGACCAGGCCCGCACCCCGGTGGACGCCGCCCGCGAACTGGCCTGGCACGGCCCCGAGGAGCCCGGCGCCTGGACGCCGGTGGTGCGCACCTTCCGCGACGGGCACACCGCCACCTGGTGGGCCGCCGACGCCACCTTGGGCTTTTGGGGTCCGGACGGCCTGACGCGGCTGGTGGTGGCCACCGCCGATCCGTCCACCCTGCCGGAGAAGGCCACCTGGTACCTGGCCACCGACCTGCCCCGCCCCGGCTCGCCCCGCGCGGCCGAGTCCCCCTATCCGCCCGCGGACCTGGCCGAGGTCGTGCGGATCTACGGGATTCGAAACTGGATCGAGCAGGGCTACAAGCAGGTCAAGGACGAGCTGGGGTGGGCCGACTTCCAGGTGCGCTCCAATGTCGCGATCCGCCGCCACCAGACCCTGGTCAATTGCGCGTTCGCCTTCTGCTGGGAAGCAGGACGCACCAGTGCGGGACCTGAGAGTACGTCAACACTGGTGCCGGAAGCCGACGCTGGAGAGAGGGGGCCCGGCACTGCCGGCCCCGCCCCCACCGCCGTGCTGGCCGAAGGCGATTCGCGCCGTCCGCGGCTGGCTGACCCCGTCGATCGTGCTGCAACGCTGGTGGCGGGCCTGGTCCAACGCGCCCCCTCCACCCGAACTCCAAGCCCTGATCGACGCGGTCACCACCGGACAGACCCTGAACCTCTACCCCCCGAACTAACAAACCACCGCTAGGTGTTCTGTCCACGGAGGTTGGTGACGCAGCTGCACAGAAAGGTGCAGAGACTCCGGGCGTCGCGCTCTGTCCAAGCGCCGCGCTCGAAGCCCCGGGAAGGCGGCGTAGTGCGTTGTGACCCAGGCAGGATTACCAACCCGAGCCATTGTCACCAAAAGTAAAGATTTGACATTTGCAAGAGCCTGGTTGTCACACTCCGTTGGTCTCGTCGGTCCATCCGAAGAAAGGGATTGCCGCCCGCAGCACAAGCCGGCAATGGCCCGTGACTCACGCTCACAAGGACAACACATGACCACTGAGTTCGCAGAGACGAGCGGAACCAACCGTCGCAAGTTCCTGAAACGCGCGTCGGTCGCCGCCGCAGTGCCCGCTGCCGCCTCGCTGCTCGGCGGCCTGTCGGGCACCGCTGCCGCGGCCGACCTGCCGCGCCTTCCCGACTACGCGCCGATCCCCTCCGCATCGGTGGGGCCTGCGCTCAACGCGGACGGCTACTTTGTCGGACAGATCAAGGGCAACCTGTACTGGGTCACCGACTCCGGCTACCAGGCCATGTTCCTCACCACGAGGGACGGCGTCGTGCTCGTCGATGCCCCGCCCACCATCGGGCACAATCTGCTGCGGGCCATCGACGAAGTGACCCGTGCGAACGGCAGGTCCTCCAAGGTCACGCACCTGGTGTACTCCCACTCTCACACCGACCACATCGGAGCTGCCTCCCTGTTCGGCAAGGACGTGGTGCGCATCGGCCACACCGAGAACCGCCGCCTGCTGCGCAGGGACGCCGACCCCAACCGTCCGGCCCCCACGGTGACCTTCGACGACCACTACGTCCTGCATGTCGGCGGCGAGCGCCTCGAACTCGCCTACCACGGCCCGAACCACTCCCCGGACAACATCTTCATCCACGCGCCTGACTACGCCACACTCATGGTGGTCGACGTGTTCTATCCCGGATGGGTGCCCTTCAGGAACCTCGCCCAATCCCAGGACATCCCCGACTGGATCAAGGCCCACGACATCGCCATGGACTACCCCTGGCGAACCTACGTCGGCGGACACCTCGGCCGCCTCGGAGTCCGTGCCGACGGCAACATCCAAAAGCAGTACGTCGCCGACCTCCTGGCCAGCACCCGCGCCGCCTCTGCCTCGGTCGACCCCACCCCCTACTACGAGAAGTACGGGCCGACCGGCAACTCCTGGGCCATCTTCAAGGCTTACCTCGACGCCGTCGCCGAGGCAGCCGCCGCACCTGTCGCCGCCAAGTACACAGGCGTCCTCGCTGCCGCAGACGTCCTCACCGTCGACAACGCCGCCGCCATGCTCAATTCACTGCGTATCGACTTCGGCGAGCTCGGCCCCTTCGGTATCCGGCCGTAAAAGCCTGTCACTGGTAGTCGACGGTTCTGCAGAACCGTATCGAGAACTCTCACTGTCTGTCGGCGCCAAGGGTGGCTAACTATTGTCACATTTAGCGTCCCATTGGCCCGCAAGTGACAGCTTCCGTAAGAGAACAGAGGAGCCGTTACCTCAGCGCACACGCACCGCTCCCACTGGGTTTGTCGGGTCGCTGTCGTCACAGGCGGCACCGGGGCCATCGGTGGAGCCATCGTCGGCACTCTGGCGGGGAGCGGCCATGTCGGGTGGGTTCTGGACCGCGCCGGCGACATCACCTGCGACCTGTCCAGCGCCCAGGACGTGGCGTGCTGCAGCACGCCACGTCCTGACCGAGAACGACCGAGCACTGTTCAGGGCCTGACTTCCCTCCCGACATCGCACGAGAAAGATGCGCGCGTGAGCAGTCGCATACCACGAGACGTCTTGCCGCATCAGGATCGACGCATCCCTGTCGCTGATAGCACGGACCACGAGATGGCCGCTCCGGCGAACGCCGGCACTTTGAACGGCCCTCCCACCGCCGCGGCGGATGCAGCCGAACTCGTCGCGCTCTTCAACCGTGTGACCATGCCGTTCATCGACCGGTTGTACGCGGCCGCGGTACAGCTGACCCGCGATCGCCGCGACGCCGAGGCCCTGCTTCAGGAGACCTACCTCAGGGCTTTCGACGCCTTCGGGTCATTGGCCTGGCAGACAGATCCCAGGATGTGGCTGTTCCGGGTCCTGGCCGACACCGCGCTCGATGCCCGTGGTGAGCGACAGCGTCCGATGCGCTCGGGCTCTCCGACGCGACGCCCCGTCGGCCGGTTGCCGGACACAGAACGCCCGACCTTGCATGTTCCCGAGACCGCCCAGTCGGAGGCTGTGGGCCGGCTGTCGGAGCATGCGGTGAAAGTCGCGCTGCAGCGACTCCCGCGGAAGCTCGCCATCGTTGTATACCTGGCCTTCGTTGAAGACTTCTCTCACGTGGAGATCGCGGAGATCCTGAGCATCCCACCCAGCACCGCGAAATCCCGGTTGCACTATGGGCGACGGTGTCTGCACGGGCTGCTTACCGACGCCGCACGCCAGCGCGGGCTCCTGTCCCGCACGATCAATGGCTCCGTCGAAGGCTCGGTTGCGCCGTGAGGCGCTGCAATCCGCGCGCGGGTGTGAGGCCCACTCCGTCGTCTCGTCGCGGCCAGACAGCGGTGCAGGAACTGTCACGCTTCCGCGGGCCTTGGCGCTCTGCCAGGGGCCTAGTCGTTTGTGCTCCCCGTCAACTTGGTCCGGCGGCGTGGGGCTCGTTCTGCGGCGAGTAGGCGCGAGGTTGCTCCGCGCGCTGTCGAGCGCGGCGACCATCTGCGTACGGGTTTGCTCGAAATGGGGTTCCACCTCGACGCCGAGGTCATGTCGCAGCGTGACCCGCGCCAGCTACACGCCATCCGAGAGCGGGCCGCTGAACCATGTCTTCGCCCGCTCATACGTTCCGTCCGAGGTGCTCGGCAACTGCTTGACGACTGAGTAACCGACTCCGAGCGCCCTGTTGAGCTTCGAGGCTACCTGCAGGACATCCTTCGCCAGTGCCACCTGCGCCTGAGAGTACTGCTCGCCGCCGGCATCCTTTGCGGCGTCAAGGACTGCCAGGTTGACGCTTTCACCGCGCTCGGCTGCGCGGACGGCGTTTTGGGCGGCGACCCGGTAGGCGCGAGCTGCGGTGTTCAGACGGGCGTAGAGATCACGCTTGGTTTGCAGCGCTTGCTCGTTGCGCTCCTGCTCCCTTTCACGATCCGCGCGCTGGTTCTGCTCTGCCGCTTCAGCACGGCTGGCGCGCTGGCTGAGCACTGCCCCACTCAGCGTTCCCCCGACGCTGAGGAGCGCAACGGCAAGCGTGGTCACATCCACGAGATCCCCCCAGCTCGCCCATTCACCTGCCCGTGGGCGGAGCCTGAAGACGGCATGACGGGCCCCTACGACATGGTCATGATCCCCACCCTCGCCATACGGTCCACGACCGGAACGACGAAGAGCAGCACTGCTCGGCTCCAAGGAGCCACATCACCTGCGGCGATGCTCCAAGATCCCGTCCACACACCTCGTCCCCCTCGAACTCGGCGGCGCGCCCCGTGCCACCGGCAACCTGTGGCCCGAGCCCTACTCCGGCTCCCGGACCGCGCACTCCAAGGACGGTGTGGAGACCAAGCTGAAGAACACTGTCTGCGCCGGCACCACCACCCTGTCCGCCGCCCGCAGCGCCATCAAGAACAACTGGACCACGGCCCTGCAGGTCACCGGAATCGGCTGACCCTGCCAGCCGCCGGGGCATCCGGTCCACACGGGCTGGATGCCCCGGCAGCAAGCGGTTGTGGCACGGGCATCTTCTGATCCGTAGCTCTACAGAGAACGGTCATTGAAGGTCATACAGATTGCCGGAAAGCCCACTGTCGATCTTCGCGTGTGTGGCTGACGGGGGTTATTTGCCACCTGGGAAGCGTTCCGTCCACCAGGTCCGCCAGCGGGAGTCGAGGTCGGCGAGGTGGGTGTCGTCGAGGTGATAGGTGCTCAGGATTGCCATGGCCGCGCCCTTCGGCTTGCTGGGTGTCGGGTCCTTGCTGGACACGATGAGCAGACCGTTGCCCCAGGCGTCGACGGTGATGCCGAGTTGGTGGTCGGAGCGGTACCACATCTCGCCTGCGACGTCCTCGCCGAGCAGATTCATCTGGAACGGCGTGCCCGCGGCGATGTGTGCGAGATTGAGTGCGTTGATGAGGTGTACCGCGTTGTCGTTGCCGCCCACGAAACTGAGTGTGCGGCGGACGGCGCCGGGTTGGCGCTCGACGGCGAACCGCAGCTGGTGCATGAAGGTGATCCAGCCTTCGGTGACGTCCTCGTAGTAGGCGTCCCAGTCCGGGTTGTCACCGCGTGGGGCGCGGGTGAGCGTGACCCGGGTGCCCTCGCCGTGCGGTTCGAGCCTGAATTCGTCACCTCCGTGCAGTCTCAACGTGCGTGTGGAGACGTCCTCCACGGTCTCGGTGAAGAAGATCAGGTCGATCTCGCCGTCCAGGCCGTCGTAGTCCCAGCCGAGCCAGTGGCGGATCTTGTCCTTGTCCCGCAACGCGTCCCACACCACGTCCACGGGCGCCGCGATGGTGACCTCGATCCGCGGCTGTGTGTCGTCACTCATCCGATTTTCCTTGTGTCACGGCGGGAGCCGGGTGTCCGAGGGCGACCATCCGGTACGGGCGGCCGTCGGCGCAGTCGTAGCGCTCGACCACCTGCCGCACTGCGGCCGCCAGCTCTTCGGTGAAGGCGTGCACGTCGCTTGGCTGGGCGAACCGCACCTCGGTCTCCAGCGTGAAGGTGAGCAGGCGCTTGTCCGCCCGCGCGGCCCCGGCCTGCATACGCGCGACGTCCCGCACGGTGGTGGCGGCCACGCCGACCAGGTGCTCGGCCGCGTACTGGTCGTGGATCTTGGTGAACTCCCCGGTCACAACGGTCGGGTCCACGACGAGCGCGCCTGGCCGGGTGCGCAGGATCCGCTCGATGAAGCCGCGCCGCGGCCGTTCCTCGACCAGCTCGACCAGCCCGGCCTTCTCCAGCGCCTTCAAGTGGTAGTTCAGCCGCTGTCTGGACAGCTCCAGCTCGGTGGCGAGCTGGCTGGCCGAGCTGGGTGTGCGCAGGCGCTTGAGCAGGTCGCGGCGCACCGGCGACAGCGCGACGCGCACCCTGTCCGGCGAGTCGACGTAGGTGATGGTCACATCCCCATCCTTTCAATGGAAAAATTTTTTTGTCAATTAGATCACCCACAGGCACCGGAGTGGATACCTAGGTCTCCTTGGTGGTCAGAACACGTGCACTTTGCTTGAGTTTCATCCGGCTTTGAGTCGGGCGGTGCGGGTGTAGTGCGCGACGGACTTGTCGATCACGGCGAGGGCGTCGCGCAGCGGTGGGGGTGCGGGTGGGGTGTTGGCTGCCAGCAGGGGTCGTAACAGCCGGTCGTGGACCTTGGTGTAGAAGATCGCGACTCGTTGGCCGTCGTCGGTCAGCACGTAGGTGTTGGTGTGCTCCAGGCGGCGGATCAGTCCGTTGCGGCGTAGCCGGGCAAGGTCGTAGCCCATCTGATTGGTCGAGTATGGGGTGCCCAGCAGGGCGCTCACCTGGGCGCGAAGGCTCCGGTTGGTGAACCCGACGACGGTGGTTAGCAGGATGGACAGGGCGCCGGCCAGGGCCATGACCCGGGGGTCGCCGAACCGCAGGGCCGGGGCCCTCCTGCCGTCGGTGGTCACCGAGGGCAGCGCGACCCGCTCAAAGGCTGGGCTCGCAAGGACGCAGCCCTGGCCGACGCGTTCAGCGTGCAGCAGTCGGGCGTTGACGGCACGGGCTTTGGTCTGAAGTTCCTCGAGGTGGTCCAGGCGGCGCAGGACTGCGAGGTCCTTCGGGGAGTTGACGACGGTCTCGATGCGCAGTGCCCGGCCTTCTGAAGAGAAAACGGCGTTCAGCAGGTCCTCGACCCGGTCATGGTGTGGCTGGGGCGGGTTCGGCCTGGACGTGGTAGCCGAGGGCTTCGAGTTGGCCGATGAGGCGGCGGGCCTGTCGGGCGGGGTCGTTGCGGCGCAGGAAGTAGTCGCCGCCGAGGTCGTGGTAGGCCTGGTCGCGGGTGAGCATGTGGAAGATCGAGACGAGGATGCTGTGTTCGATCGCCACCAGGGCCTTGGCGTGTCCGAGCCGTGGCCGTAAGCGGGAGTACTGGGCGGCGAGGTAGGTGTTCTTGGTGCGGATGGCGCCCATCGCGGCGTCATGCAGGTAGATCGCGAGCCACTTGGGGCCCTTGCGGGATCTTCCCGAGCGCTTGCGTCCGGCGGACTCGTGGTTGCCAGGGCAGACCGCGGCCCAGGATGCGAAGCGCGACGCGGTACCGAAGACGCTCATGTCCGCACCGAACTCCGCCAGCAGGCCCTGGGCCGTCCGCAGGTCGATGCCCGGGACGGTGTCCAGGAGCTCAACCTGTCGGGCGAAAGGGGCCACCGCCTCTTCGATCTCGGCGCTGAGACGGCCGATGAGTTCGTCGAGGAAGTCCAGCTTGGACAGGACGGCCGCGACGAGCAGCGCGTGGTGTCCGGAGAACCGCGAGGTGAGTGCTTCCCGCAGGGCGGGGAGCTTGGCCCGCAGCCGGCCGATCGCCAGGTCCGCCAGGACCTCGGGGTCGGTGGTGCCGTCGACCAGGGCCTGGAGCATCGCCCGACCGGACTTGCCCAGCACGTCGGAGGCCACACTCGACAGCTTCACGCCGGCGTCCTGCAGGATCTTGTCCAGGCGCTGGGTCTCCCGGGTGCGTTCCTCGATCTGCGCCTTGCGGTAGCGGGTGAGGTTCCTCAGCTCACGGACCGGCTTCGGCGGCACGAACGAGGGACGGACCAGCCCGAACTCGATCAGCTGGCAGATCCACGAGGCATCGGCGACGTCGGTCTTGCGGCCCGGGATGTTGCGCATGTGCCGGGCGTTGAGCAGCCAGACCTCCATGTCGTCCTCGAGCATGTAGTACACGCACTTCCAGTACACCCCGGTCGATTCGATCCCGACGCGGGTGACACCGTGACCGACCAGCCAGTCCCGCAGTACCAGCAGGCCGGGGGTGGTCGTGGCGAAGCTTCCCTGTTCGACGGCCCCTCCGGGGAGGTGCACCTCGGCGACGACCACGTCCTTGTGCACGTCCAAGCCCGCGGGCCGCTTTACGATCCGTTCCACCAAGCCTCCCCTCGCAGTGACCACCAAGACCGTCCGGGAGGGGCTCACATCACGGAGTCTGAAGATCGCGCTCGAAGCGGCAGTTCACGGCGCCCGAGACCCTCACGTCTCGCTTTGAGGCAGGCTCACCCGCGCTAAGGAGAACCGACGTCGGCCGGACAGCACACCCAGTTTTCCCAAGATCATGCCGTCCCGGAAGGGCCCCAGACGCTTTGAGGTACTGCTTGATCCTGGAGTGCTTGTAGAATAGGTTGACCGTGACGTCGACGCCGCGGGTGACCACCTTGGTGGCGAACCCGGTCTGGGTGTCCGAGCGGATGCGTCGGTCGAAGATGTAGGAGATCTCGTCCGGGCGGCCCAGTCCGAGGTTGTCGCTGACCAGGGCGTCGAAGAACGTTCGAGCGTTGCGGGGTGCGTCGAAGACCAGGGTGCGCGAGACCTCGATCTGCCGCATGGACAGCTCCCACCAGTAGCCGCCGTCGCGTTCGCGTGGACCGAAGGGCAGGGGCAGTTGGGCCATCCAGCGCTCGAAGAACACGGCGATGGCGCCGGAGTCCAGCCGGTCGCAGATCGCCTGTAGTCCGGGCGTATCGCCGCAGGAGGCGAACCCGTTGGACAGGGCCGTGAACGCGATCCCGGCTTGGGCGGCCTGCTGTTTGGCCCACTCGTGGCCGTTGACCCACACCTTGATCGGGTAAGGGAAGTAGGAGCAGATCTTGATGAACGCCGGGCCGAAGTCGGAGTCCCACAGGTAGAAGTAGAAGCAGGTCACCCGCCGGTCAGCCTTGTCGAAACCGAAGCACACGGCTCCGGGTGTGGTAGCCCGGTCGTAGCCGGTGAACACCCGTTGGAACTCTTGGGCCACGCCGATCGCGACCACCTGTGGGCGACCGGACGCCTGCGCGGCGGCCAGGTACGGCTTCATCACGTCGGCCTTGCGGGCGTCCTTCGCGAAGCGGACCACCGGGATGTGCTCGTCGCGGGCAAAGCGGGCCACTGCCGCGCGGAAGCGGTCGCCGATCTGCCCCAGCAGTGCCGGCGAGGGGACCGGGTGACCCAAGTGCCCGGTGAGGAACGTCACCACCTGGCCGCCGACTTGAAGGTTCGGCACATAGCCGTTGAGGTAGATCCGGTCCAGGCACTCCAGATCGAGCGCGACATGTCCGTCGAGTACGTCGTGGACGGTGACTGCTCCGGCTGCGTTGCCCGCTGCGATCGCCCTGCGCGCCTGTGCACCAGCCGTCACCCTGACCACCGCCCAACCGAGCACACGAACCAGCTGCTCGCAGCGTCCACCCACCCACCGCGGCTGTCATTCGAACGCCCGGACACCCACCTCGGCGGTCCGAGGCTGGCCTCACTGGGAGCGCGTCTCAGTAAGGGACAAACGGCTCGCGGTCGGTGGTGGGCGGAATCGGTCGTCGTCGGCCGCGTGGTGCGGGCGTGTCGGTGCTGGCGGCGGCGTCCTGGGGGCTGGGATCGGCGCCAAGGGGTGCCCACCGGGGCCGGTCAGGCGAGTGCCGCGGTGAGTCCGGCGGTCCCGGTGTAGCGGAAGATCTTGCGGAGGTTGTGGCAGGCGGCGAGCAGGCGCCATTCGCCTCGGGCCCCGTCCTCGCCGCGCAGGAGTAGCTGGCGGCCGTACTGGCAGGTCATGATCTGGCCGAAGACGGGTTCGACGATGGCTTTGCGGCCGCTGTAGGCGGCCCGTCCGGACTTGGTCCGCAGCTTGCGGGCCATGCGCTCCTTCAATGCAGCGTCCTTGGGGATGAGTCCGCGGGTGCGGACGGGACCTATTCGTCGTGGGCGAGTCGGCCGGCAGCCATGAATGTGTCGGTGCCGCAGGCAAGTTGGCGCTCTTTGGCGGCTTCCAGGTTGGCCTCGGAGCAGTAGCCAGCGGTTGAGGGAAGATATGCCCCACAGCTCGGCGATGCGGCCGTCCTGTACCCGGAAGATCTCCATGATCGAGGGGGGAGCCTGTTCCTCAACACCCGCCGGGATGCCGTGCAGGGTCGTGCGGACTGCGGCTTTGTCTACGTCCACGAGCACCTCCTCGACGATGACCTGGATGTCGGGAAACGTGGTGTGGAGCCCGCTCCACACCTTCAAAACGCTGTCGACGCCAACGGTGCCCAGAGGGTTACTCACGAAGTCGTGGAGAAGATCGTCTCTCCCGCAGTGAGGTCACTGGCGTTGAACGCCTCATACATGCGCTGAGCGATGACTCTTACGTCGTCTGTCATCTCGCGCTTCCTGTCCGGAACATGGGTGTGGATCCGCTTATGAGAAGAACGGGAGCGGACCTGCGCGAGTCGAGCGGTCCGGGGCCGGTGCTCCGTGACTGCCGAAGCGGCCCAGGGCGGTGGCCTCAGGGGTAGAGCTTCTTCTGCTCGGCCAGCATCGCTACATACTTCTCAATCCGTCGCACCCGGGTCTCGGGCTTCTTGACGTCCTGGACGCGGTACAGGATCGCGTAGCGGTTCTGGCCGTCCAGCGTCGCGAAGAACTCCGCCGCGGCCGGGTTCGCCGCGAGGGCCTCGGCCAGATCGTCCGGCACCGAGGCGCTCTTCGCCCCGTCGTACGCGGCGTCCCAACGGCCATCCGCCTTGGCCAGCTCGACCTCGGCCAGCCCGGCCGGCTGCATGCGCCCCTGTTCGAGTAGGGCCGCGACCTTATCGCGGTTTATCTTCGACCACTTGCTCTTCGGCCTGCGTGGCGTGAAGCGCTGCAGCCAGTTCCAGTCGTCGAACTTGCCCTTCTGCCCGTCGATCCAGCCGTAGCAAAGTGCCACATCGAGGGCCTGCGCGTAGTCCAGCGCCACGACACCGCGGACCTTCTTCCTGAGCTTCAGCCAGATCCCGGGAGAGGAGGAGTGGTGTTCACTCAGCCAGGACTCGAAGGCCTCGGCGGATTCGAACGAAATGATTTCCAAGTCGTCAGCCACCTCAGCAGTGAACCACGCGCCAGCTGATCGTCATGGCGCATTCGCACGGCCGTGGAGTGATGACCACCCGGTCCGGGCCGAGATGCTGCAACACGCTCCGGTTCTGCCGTGTGTAGGTGCCCTTCGCGCAGCAACCTACGCCGCACCGCCAAAGCGGCTACCAGCCAACCCTGATGCGGTCAAGCGCCTAGAACCGCTCGTCCATCCCCGCCGCACCACTGCGTCGTCCCGACCGGCTCGAACTCGAACACTCCATCCCCACCACGCACACCGAGATCATCCCGCACGAACGATCACGAACCCCATGAGTACTGCTTACTGACCCGCGCTCCCAGTGAGGCCAGCCTCGGACCGCCGAGGTGGGTGTCCGGGCGTTCGAATGACAGCCGCGGTGGGTGGGTGGACGCTGCGAGCAGCTGGTTCGTGTGCTCGGTTGGGCGGTGGTCAGGGTGACGGCTGGTGCACAGGCGCGCAGGGCGATCGCAGCGGGCAACGCAGCCGGAGCAGTCACCGTCCACGACGTACTCGACGGACATGTCGCGCTCGATCTGGAGTGCCTGGACCGGATCTACCTCAACGGCTATGTGCCGAACCTTCAAGTCGGCGGCCAGGTGGTGACGTTCCTCACCGGGCACTTGGGTCACCCGGTCCCCTCGCCGGCACTGCTGGGGCAGATCGGCGACCGCTTCCGCGCGGCAGTGGCCCGCTTTGCCCGCGACGAGCACATCCCGGTGGTCCGCTTCGCGAAGGACGCCCGCAAGGCCGACGTGATGAAGCCGTACCTGGCCGCCGCGCAGGCGTCCGGTCGCCCACAGGTGGTCGCGATCGGCGTGGCCCAAGAGTTCCAACGGGTGTTCACCGGCTACGACCGGGCTACCACACCCGGAGCCGTGTGCTTCGGTTTCGACAAGGCTGACCGGCGGGTGACCTGCTTCTACTTCTACCTGTGGGACTCCGACTTCGGCCCGGCGTTCATCAAGATCTGCTCCTACTTCCCTTACCCGATCAAGGTGTGGGTCAACGGCCACGAGTGGGCCAAACAGCAGGCCGCCCAAGCCGGGATCGCGTTCACGGCCCTGTCCAACGGGTTCGCCTCCTGCGGCGATACGCCCGGACTACAGGCGATCTGCGACCGGCTGGACTCCGGCGCCATCGCCGTGTTCTTCGAACGCTGGATGGCCCAACTGCCCCTGCCCTTCGGTCCACGCGAACGCGACGGCGGCTACTGGTGGGAGCTGTCCATGCGGCAGATCGAGGTCTCGCGCACCCTGGTCTTCGACGCACCCCGCAACGCTCGAACGTTCTTCGACGCCCTGGTCAGCGACAACCTCGGACTGGGCCGCCCGGACGAGATCTCCTACATCTTCGACCGACGCATCCGCTCGGACACCCAGACCGGGTTCGCCACCAAGGTGGTCACCCGTGGCGTCGACGTCACGGTCAACCTGTTCTACAAGCACTCCAGGATCAAGCAGTACCTCAAAGAAGGCCGGGCACTGCGCATCGAGACCGTCGTCAACTCCCCGAAGGACCTCGCAGTCCTGCGCCGCCTGGACCACCTCGAGGAACTTCAGACCAAAGCCCGTGCCGTCAACGCCCGACTGCTGCACGCTGAACGCGTCGGCCAGGGCTGCGTCCTTGCGAGCCCAGCCTTTGAGCGGGTCGCGCTGCCCTCGGTGACCACCGACGGCAGGAGGGCCCCGGCCCTGCGGTTCGGCGACCCCCGGGTCATGGCCCTGGCCGGCGCCCTGTCCATCCTGCTAACCACCGTCGTCGGGTTCACCAACCGGAGCCTTCGCGCCCAGGTGAGCGCCCTGCTGGGCACCCCATACTCGACCAATCAGATGGGCTACGACCTTGCCCGGCTACGCCGCAACGGACTGATCCGCCGCCTGGAGCACACCAACACCTACGTGCTGACCGACGACGGCCAACGAGTCGCGATCTTCTACACCAAGGTCCACGACCGGCTGTTACGACCCCTGCTGGCAGCCAACACCCCACCCGCACCCCCACCGCTGCGCGACGCCCTCGCCGTGATCGACAAGTCCGTCGCGCACTACACCCGCACCGCCCGACTCAAAGCCGGATGAAACTCAAGCAAAGTGCACGTGTTCTGACCACCAAGGAGACCTAGCCGACGTGGACCCGGGGACGGCGCCTCGGATCGGGTTCGGCGCGGCGCAGCACCTCGCGCGTGACCGGGGCGACCTCGCCGTCCCCGAACACCAGGAAGCGCAGCAAGTGGCTGATCGGACCGCCCTCGGTCCAGTTGAAGTAGGCGTGCGGCACCTCGCCGGTGCGTTCGCGCAGCTCCATCAGGACGGCCGCGATGGTGTTGGGCACCGTCGCGCCCGTCACACGCAGCCTGCGCACCCCGTGCTTCTCGTCGCCGTGGACGGCCAGATCGGCGGTGAAGTCCGAGGAGTCGGTGACGAAGACCTCCAGGAACAGCACCTGGCGCCCGTCCGGAATATGGGTCTGCTCGCGCTGGCTGTACTCCTTGGCGCGGTACTCCCTGGTGGTGTGCTCCTGCGGTTCGTTGGCGATGAGCCGCAACGGCCCACTGATTGCGGCCTCGTCGATGAACCGGGACGCCACCTCGTCGAAGGTGACGGTCGCCGCACGCAGTTCGAAGGCGCGGTGCACACGTGAGGCGAACGATGTGACCAGGATCGCGACGATGAAGATCAGCGCGATCTTGATGCCGTCGGGTCGCTCGATCACGTTGGTCACCAGGGTGTACGCCAGGATCGCGGTGATCGCCCCGAAGCCGAGCGTGGCGGCCCGCCGTCCGCTCCGGTGCACGGCGACCGTCGAGGCGAACGCCGCGGAGAACATCAGGACGAGGACCCCCGTCGCATACGCACCGCTCTGCTCGTCGACGTTCGCCTTGAACCAAAGCGTGATGAGGACCGCGGCCGTCATGAAGGCCAGAACGAGGGGGCGTACGGCGCGGGCCCACTCCGGGGCCATGCCGTAGCGCGGCCGGTAGCGCGGCACGAGGTTGAGCAGACCGGCCATCGCCGAGGCACCCGCGAACCAGAGGATCGCGATGGTCGAGATGTCGTAGACCGTGCCGAACGCCCCGCCCAGCTGCTGGTGAGCGAGATACGCAAGCGCGCGTCCGTTGGCCGGGCCGCCGCTCTTGAAGGCGTCCTGCGGGATCAGGATCGTCGTCGCCAGGCTCGACAGCAGCAGGAGACAGCTCATGATCACGGCTGCGGTGGTGAGCAGCTTGCGCGTGTCGCGGATGCGGCCGGCCGGGTCCGCATACGTATCCGTCGGATCGCCCTTGACCTGCGGCATCACCGCCACGCCCGTTTCGAAGCCGGACATCCCGAGCGCCAGCTTCGGGAAGACGAGCAGCGCCACGCCGATCATCGCGAGCGGTGAGGAGTGCTCGGCGCTCATCGTGTGTGTCCAGCCGCCGATCCGCACTGGATGACTCAGTACCTCCCAGGCGGAGACGGCCAGCACGACGACGTTGAGGGCGAGGTACGTGGTCACCAGGACCACCGCGATGCCGATGGCCTCCTTGAACCCCTTCACGAAGACGGCGCCGAGCGCGGCGACCAGAAAGAGGGTGATCCAGGTGTTCCCGCCGTGCATCCACTGCGGAGCGAAGGGATTCGCCACCACGTGCGCGGCGGAGTCCGCGGCCGACAGAGTGACCGTGATCATGTAGTCGGTGGCCGCGAAGCCGAGCAGGACGAGGACGAAGAGCTTCCCCGCCCACCAGGGCAGCAACCGCTCCAGCATGGCGATGGAGCCCTCGCCGTGGGGGCTCTCATGGGCGACCCGGCGGTAGACCGGGAGCGCGCCGAGGAGGGTGAGCGCGATCAGCACGAGCGTCGCGAGAGGTGACAGGAGCCCGGCCGCGAGCGCGGCGATACCGGGCTGGTAGCCGAGGGTGGAGAAGTAGTCGACGCCAGTCAGACACATGACCCGCCACCAGGGGCGGCCCTCGTGCTCGGCGTCCGGGGCGGCGTACGGGCCCGGGTGCCGGGCCGTTTGCTCGCTGAGGCCCTCCAGGAGCCAGGCCCGCGCTCGGGCCTTGGCGGTGGAGGGCCGTGAATGGTGGGACTCGGCGGCGTCCGGGCTCTCCACCTGGGTGCCGGTCATGCTGCGCTCTCCCTGCGATCGGTTCGGGCGGCCAGGCTTGGCATACCCCTGGCCTGGGCCTTCGGACGGCGCGGGGCGCTTGGATACCGATGCCCGAGTATCCACCACGCGCCCCTGTGCGCCGACGGCGGGGCCGCGCGACCCATGCAGTCCCGCCGCCGGGCCGCGGCCCTGGCGCGGCGTCCGCGCCGACGCCGCATACGCTGGCCGATGCAGGAGGAGTACCGCACCGTCGCCCGCGCGGGCGTGCACGATACCGAGGTCAACCGCTCCCGTTTCCTGTGCGCCCTCGCCCCGGCCGCCACCGAGCAGGAGGAGCAGGACTTCATCGCTGGCGTCCGCAAGGAGCACGCCGACGCGACCCACAACTGCTACGCGTACGTCATCGGTGCCGACGTCGCCGTCCAGAAGGCGAGCGACGCCTACGTGTGGCGGGAGATCGCCCGTTCCGGTCTGCCGTACCACCCCGCCTACGACTGGGGTAACCGACGCCTGTCCTGCGTGCTCTGTGCCCTGGGCTGCAACGGCGACCTGGTGAACGGCGTGCGGCAGGTTCCGACGCTGGCTGCCGCCGACGCGGAGACCGAGCCCGCCCTGTCCGTGGGCGCTCTCACGGTCGCGCCCGACGGCTCGCTGTGGCTGGCCACCGGCGAGGCCACCACCGCCTCCGACAACTACCTGGGCAGCGGCGTCTACCGTCTAGCGGACCCGGTCACCGGTACCTTCAGCGAGAGCGACAAGGTGGGCGGTACGGAGCTGGACTCCGCCTCCATCCACACCGTCACCTTCGACAAGGCCGCCGGGTACGTCTTTGCGGCTTCCTCGCACGGCCTCTTCCGGCGTCCGGTGTCGGCCGGCCAGTCCACCGCCTGGACCAAGGTCCTGGCGCCTTGCGCGGGCGTCGGCATCAGCGGCGTGAGTTGCGGGGTGGACAGCCACTACGCGGACATCGCCAACGACATCGCCGTGCAGCCCGGCAGTGATGGAACCAAGCTGCTGGCCAACGTGGCCTGGCGCAGCGGCGCCGACTACAACGGCTTCTACTACTCCGACGACGCGGGCACCACCTGGAAGCGCGCCAACCCGACCGGGGCGATCAATCCCGCCGAGATCGGCAACGCCGCCTTCGCCTACGCGGCCGACGGCAGCAAGCTGTACGTCTCGATGGAGTCCCCCAAACTCCTCAACAAGTCCTCCGGCTCCGGCGTGTACTCGGTCCTCGCCGGCGTGTACGTCAGCCAGAGCGGCAACGCGAACGGCTCGTTCAAGCAGATCGCCACGTCCTCGTCGCTGTCGACGACCGGCTCCGCGATGAAGATCCACGAGATCGGCAGCGGCTACCAGCCCGGCTCCCAGGCCTGGTACGACCAGGTCATCGCGGTCGACCCGAGCGACCCGAACCACGTCTACCTGGGCCTGGAGGAGATGTTCGAGTCCAGGAACGGCGGCGCCACCTGGAAGGCGGTCGGCCGCTACTGGAACTTCGGCATGCCCTGCTTCAGCTACGACCCGGCGCAGAACACCTGTGACGGCGACGTGATGCACTCCGACCAGCACGCGATCGCCTTCTCGCAGTGGAAGGGCAGCACGCCGGAGGTGTTCGTCGGCAACGACGGCGGCGCCTACGCCCGCCCGACCACCCAGACCACCGCCGGCTGGCGCAACCTCAACGAATCGGGCACCCTGCGCAACCTCCAGTACTACTCGGTGCGCGCGGGCAAGATGACCGACGGCAGCGGTGAGGCCGTCTGGGGCGGCCTGCAGGACAACGGCGTCTCACTGCTCGCACCCAAGGGCGCCACCTACCAGGGGCAGCAGCTGAACCCGGACGGTCAGATGGTCTCCCCCTACGGCGGTGACGGAGGCGACCAGCTGGTCAACCCCGACAACGGCTGCCAGACGGTCGGCGAATACGTCGACCTCGCGCTGCAGATCACGAACAACTGCGGCTACACCGCGAGCGACGACGGCTCCGAGGACGTGATCACCGACATCGCGCCCGGCGACCCGGGAGCCCGCTTCACCGCCCCGTTCAGCGCGGACGAGACCGACCCCAACGGCCTGTGGGTCGCGGGCGGCCAGTACGTCTGGGGCAACACCAAAACCTGGAAGAGCACCTCAGGAGCCGACTGGACCAAGCTGTACGACCTGGGCGCGGGACACTCCGCCTCGGCCATCACCAGCCGCAACCACGTGACGTGGGCGGCCTGGTGCGGCCCCTGCTCCTCGGTCAACGACTCCTTCGGACGGGGCATCGCCACCAACTACGGCGGCACCTGGCACCAGGTGAACCTGCCCACCGCCTTCCCGAACCGCTACATCTCCGGCCTGACCATCGACCCGTCCGACGCCTCCGGCAAGACGGTCTACGCGGTGATCAACGGCTTCTCGCGGCACTGGAACGAGGGCCCCGGCGCAGGCTACGGCCACGTCTGGAAGACCACGGACGGCGGCACCACCTGGACGGACATCAGCGGCGACGCCTCGGCCACGGACTCCTTCCCCGACGCCCCGGCCAACGCGGCGCTGGTCACCAAGGACGGCACCCTCGTAGTCGCCACCGACCTGGGCGTATTCACCAGCACCTCGACCGGCCACTGGGCGCGCCTGGGCACGAACCTGCCCACCTCGCCGGCGGTCTACCTGTCACCGAGCCCGGACGGCAGCCAGCTCTACGTGGCCACGCACGGCCGCGGCATCTGGAAGACACAGACGCCATAACGCCACACCCAATCCCTCAGTGCTGTCCCGGCAATTGCCGGGACAGCACTACGGCCCCAGGACCGATCAAGGTCTGGGGGCCTGGGCCGTCTGGCCATCTCAGGGCAACGGATCGGCCACAAAAACAGCGATGCCAGCAGCCAGGACCCGTGCGTGCGCTTCGTTCCGGCGAAAAGCCCGCGTGCCAGAACCCTGCCAGAACGCGGTGTCCTGGGGCCGCCGACCTGGGCGCGCAGTACGGCGAGCGCCTTACGCAGCGGCTCGTCCAGGACGAGGACGAGCCGGTTGCTGTCCGACGCGCGGCGCGGCGCGGGCTGCTCGCACGGGCTGGCGACAGCGCCCTCGGGTACACCGTCCTCAGGCAGTCGGGGGCGAGGGGCTGGATGCGGAAAGCCCCGGCAGTCACTCCGAGGGGCTGCCGAGGCTTTCCGGAGACGTTCGGTTGCGGAACGGGTTCAGCCCGCCGTCACCCGGTCGTCGATCAGGACCGCGCGGGTCCGGGACCGGTCGAGGAACCGCGCCTCGTCGATGCCCACCCGCTCGTCGGAAACGGCCGTCATCCACGCCTGGAAGGCATCGCGGTCCTCCCAGCCCATCTCGGTCACCACGTCGAAGTCGACCTCGTCCTCCCGTAGGTTGAACGCGTCGCCGCGTATCAGGTAGTGCCGCTTGTACACGGTGGGTGACGGAGCGAGGCTCAGGATGAGCGGGACGTGGTTGGTCTCGTAGTACTCCTTGAACGCCTCGCTAGTGATGCCGTCCCGCTTCTTCAGGCAGCTGAGCAGCTTCATCATGGTGGTTGCGCCTCCTCACAAATCCGGGGAGTCCCCCGGTTTCCTCCCTGGTAAGCTAACGGGGAACTCCCCACTTCGTCAAACGAGGACTGTCCGTGATCACCCCGAGGCAACTCGCCCGCCCGCCGGTGCGCGCCGACGCCCGGCGCAATTACGAGGCGCTGGTCGCCGCCGCGGAGGAGGTCTTCATTGAGGAAGGCACCGACGCCCCCCTGGACGTGATCGCGCGACGGGCCGGCGTCGGCAACGCGACGCTCTACCGGCACTTTCCGACCCGGCGCGACCTTCTGGTGGCGGTGTGCGTCGGCGAGGTGGAGACGTTGTGCGAGCTGGCCGAGCGACTGCGCGCCGAGCCGAATCCGCGCGACGCACTGATCGACTGGATCCGGGCCTACATCGACCACGTCAGTGCCCACCGCGGACTGGGCGCCGCGCTGAACAGCGGAACGCAGGAAGACGACACCTTGGTCGCCGTATGCCAGGCGGCGGTGACCGAGGCCGGTAGCGCGCTGTTGGAAGCGGCTGTCCGGGGCGGAGGGGTGCGCGGGGACCTGCGAATCTCCGATCTACTTGCCCTGGTGGCCGCCCTGGCAACGGCGAGTGAGAGCGGCGACGAGGAGAGGCCCGAGAGACTTCTCCAACTGGTCATCGAAGGGATCGCCGGCTGACCGGCGGCACCTGAGCGGCTTTGTATCTGAGGGTCGCGTCACCGTCTGACCGAGTTTGCGATGTCGGTTTGTTGTAACGTCACCCGGAGGCTTGCGGGCTGCCGCACCCTGTGCCGCAGCCCCTCCGGACTCACACCGATCTCCCGCGCCACCGCCGCGACCGTCCGCCCGGAGGGCCGCACCAACGCGACCGCGTCCCGCTTGAACTCAGGGGTCTACCGCTTGCTCGAGTTGCTCTTCTTGCTCACTGCCTGAGACTGCTTCCTCCGGGACCATCCATCCCGGTATCAAGCTGTCCTGTCAGCGGGGATCTCCAGGTCACGAGGTCGGCGGAGCGGCTTTTGGGTTGGATTTTCAATGATCGAGTCAAGGGGCATGGGGCACTCGATCAGTGCTTCTGGACGTGGGATACGGCTACGCCGACGTGGGACTCTGGGGCTGGATGCGGCTTCGACCTGCAAAGATGCCCGGGCCACCTATCAGCGTCTATCAGGGCTGGTCGGCTCGGACGGCCCAGGGAGTCCCATTCGAACATCATGATCCGAACTTGGAAGTGCCCCTATTTACTGAGCCATCGTGCGCCGTTGCTGTCGACCTGGTCGTGGTCGGTGGAGGCGCTCAGGTGCTGCCACCTCTCGTCCTCCTCCAGGCGTCGGGCCCAGGCGGCGCGTCCGTAGGTGTAGGCGTCGGTGCCCAGCAGCAGGCGCAGCGGAGGTTCGTCGAGGTCGGCGACGGTGAGTACGACCTGGGCGACCTTGGCGGGGTCGCCGTTCGCTTCCTGGGCGAAGTTACGCATCGCTTCTGCTCCGGCGCCCACGGTGGCCTGGTAGGGCTCGCTGACCGGCGGGATGTGCATGGATGATCCTGCCCAGTCGGTGCGCATCCCACCGGGTTCCAGGACGGTGACCTTGATGCCCAAAGGTGCGACTTCGGTGGCCAGAACCTCCGAGAAGCCGCCGACAGCCCACTTCGCGGACTGGTAAGCGGTCATGCCGGGGCTGCCGATGCGGCCGCCGAGGGAGGAGATCTGGATAATGTGGCCTCCGCCTTGGCGGCGCAGAAGGGGCAGGGCGGCTCGGCTGAGGTACACGGTGCCGTAGAAGTTGGTGTCGATCTGACGGCGGAAGGCCTCCAGGGTGGTGTCCTCCAAGGCGGCGCGGTCGCCCTGGCCTGCGTTGTTGACCACGACGTCCAGACGCCCGAAGGCGTCGACGGTCTCCGCGACGACGCGCTCGGCGGCGTCCGGGTCGGTCACGTCCAGGTGGGCGGTGCGGATCTGGTCGCCGTGTTCTGCGGCCAGGTCATCCAGCGTGCGGGGGTCGCGGGCGGTGGCCATCACCCGGTGTCCGGCGGCCAGCGCCGCGGTGACGATTTCGCGGCCGAGGCCGCGGGAGGAACCGGTGACAAGGAATACCTTCGGCATGGGACTCATTTCGTACGGTCCGGGCTGCCGGACAGCCCAAGAGATTGGGAACTGGATCGAGCGGTGGAGCGGATGGGACGGCGCCGGTACCCGAGCGGGGCGGGAGAATCAGGCCGCCCGTGACAGGACGACGCCCCGGACTGCCATCTCCGGTAGTGGCTGTCGGTGTCGAGCCGCTCTTCCATTACAGAGCAGCACGCGCACCACAGGGAGTCCCGGTCGTTTGGTGCCCTGGCAGGGCCCCCTGACGTCGGCCACGAGCGACGTACCATGGCGAACATGGACAACCGGCAGGAGATCAGCGAATTCCTCCGCTCGCGCCGCGCGAAGATCTCTCCCGAGCAGGCAGGGTTCAGCAGAGCCGGGAACCGCCGTGTGTCCGGCTTGCGCCGCGAGGAAGTTGCGGTCATCGCCGGCGTGAGCGTCGAATACTACAAACGCATCGAACGCGGAGCGCTCGCCGGCGTCTCAGCCGAGGTGCTCGGCGCCATCGTCGGGGCGCTGCACCTCGACGAAGCAGAAGCCGCGCACCTATTCGATCTCGCGCGCGCGGCGCATCGGACGCGGACGACGAGTCAGCACAGCTCGGCGCAGCGCGTGCGGCCCGGCATCCGACGCATGCTCGACTCGATTGTCGGGTCACCTGCCTCGGTCCTCAACGAGCAGATGGATCTGCTGGCCGCAAACGACCTTGGCCGCGCGTTCTACAGCGACATCCGCGACAGCGACCTAGCGCGCGGCAACAATGCCAGGTTCGCTTTTCTCGACCCTCGCGCGCGCGATTTCTACCCCGATTGGGAGAAGAGCGCCGATCAGATCACCGCTGTCCTGCGGAGGCACGTCGGCCGCAATCCCGGCGACCGTGGCTTGTCGAACCTCGTCGGTGAGCTGGCGGCCCAGAGCAACGAATTCAGCAAACGATGGGCCGCGTACAACGTCAAGTACCACCACACGGGCCGCAAGCGCATCAACCACCCCATCGCCGGAGAGCTCGAACTCGACTACGAAGCGATAGAGCTGCCGTTCGACCCAGGTCTGACCATCTTGACCTACTTCGCCGAGCCTGAGTCGCCGACCGCCGAGCGTCTCGCACTGCTGGCAAGCTGGGCGGCGACATCCGACCAGGAGAGCATCGAGCAAGCCGCGAAGCCGGCCACGCACGAGGATTGATGAGCGAGGACCCCGCACCAGATCTGGTACTTCAGCCGGGCTGCTGCATAAGGCGCTGAACCGCAACTACTTCAACATGTACCTGTGGAAGCCCGCGCTGGTCTCAGCAGGTGTGAGCGGTTGCCGGGGGAGCCGGTTCAGAGAGTCGCGTGAGCACGGCATGCACGCCCTGAGGCACTACTACGCGTCGGTCTTGCTGGACGCGGGGGAGAACGTGAAGGCCCTTCCCGGTGGGAGGGCTCTCAGTGGCGCCCCGGGCAGGACTCGAACCTGCGGCCAAGCGCTTGGAAGACGCTTTGCGGGTTGAACCCCATCACCCCCTTGACCTGCGCCTATTCCTCAACTGGGTGCTCAGTTAAGCGGTCGTCGACACGGATTCGACCAGCATGCGGTTCTGCACAGACGACCAGTCTTCTGCTATGCCTGAGCCGACAGATTTACAGGCCGCGCAGGAGCCGCCTCGGACCTGCGGTTCGGTCAGCAACAGCGATCGCTGCCCCACGTCTGCCCCCGCCAAAGTGCCCAGGGCCGGTGTGATCGTCTGTTCGCCCCAGGTCGGGAGCCGTTCCGACCTGAGTTGGGAGGGGAGCGGCGGTCGCGAGCGCTCGCGACCGTCAATGAATGAGACCAGAACTGAGACCAACGGCAGCAACGATCGGCGCTCGCCACCGGGCGTACTACTCGGGGTGGCCCCAGGCGCAGGGAACACTCAACCGTGACCAATAATGCGCGGGTGACGACGAGTTCAGTTCCGTACGCGAATGTCCCCGCTCGCCCCTGGGTGTCCGCCGATGCCAGGCGGTGGGCGGACGTCCGGGTGCCCGCGTGGGCGCGGCCGGTGGGGCCGGCTGTGGTGCTGCTGGTGTCCGTGGTCATGGCGGCGGTGATGTTCTCGCCCGACGCGATGTGCACGGTGACAGCGCCTTGTGGGGCGGACTGGCTCGATGCGGCCGGATCGATGCTCTTCGTGCCGCACCTGGTGTGGTTGTTTGTGCTACCGGAACTCGCGCTCGTGTCCGCTCCGTTGCTGCTGATCTGGATGAGCAATCCCGATACTTGGCTGGGTGGGCCGGCCGAGAAGATCGCGGACGCCGTAGTTGTGGCGGCGCTGTGCTGGGGCTGGGCGGCCGTCGTGGCGCGGCTGCGGTCGCGCGGCCGCCAGCGCTCGCTCGTGCTCGACGCGGCCGGTGGCATCACGGTGCCTGCCCCGGCGACCGACGACATCCGCCCGTGGCGCCGGGGCCTGGTCCGCGGCATTGCCGGGGCTCTCCTGTGCGTGGTGGCCGGTGCCCTGATCACGACCGTCGTCGTGGACGACCGGGTAGACAACCGCCTGGCCCGTACGGCCACCTCGGAGAACGTCCGAGTCGTGGCCTACAACACTGACGACTACACCGTCACAGTCCGCCTCAGCGATAACACACGACACAGGTTCGATGCGCAGGGCAGCTATCGGGTCGGCAGTAGCGTCCCGGTGCTGATGCACGGCGATTGGATGCGGCTTGCCACTGAGCCCTACGGCGACCGAACCGGCCGCCAGGCGCTGGCACTCGTCCTCGCCGGGCTCGGTGTCACCGTGCTCGGCTCGGGCTTGCTCTCCCGCCGGCGCGCGGTGGCGCTGCACCGCGCCCCGGTCCCGGTACTGCGCGTCCTGACCCGTCATCATCAGGGGCGTACGGAGATATTCGCCGCCGACGACACCGCCACCCTGCGCCCGGTGATGAGCTACGAGCCCCACACCCGCAGCCGCACGGCACTGCGCCAAGCCCTGCTCTACCGTGCACCTCACGAGGGCGGTGAGTTGATTCTGGCGAGCGCAACGGAGTTCGGGCAGTGGCTCGTCGAGGGGACCGCGTCCCCGATACGGCACGGTTCTCCCGACGGCACGGGCAAGCCCGGGATCTACCGTCCCGGCACAGCACGCACAGCACGCACAGCACGCACGGCCGCACACCGCCGGGCCGCTGAGGCCCGCGTCCAAGACGCCCTCGCCGCGATGACCCCTGCTACCGGACCGGTCCGGTGGCAGGCAGGCGCATTGGCACGCTCCGTCGGAGCGGCGCTCCTCGTCGTGGCCATCATGCTGCTGGGGACCCTCTTCACGGGTTCCCCTACGTGGTGGCAGCTGCCCATCTGGTCGGTAGGCGGCTTGTACTGGGTGAGCGTCTGCCTCCGGATGATGATCTGGCGGATCACCGCCGACTCCAATGGACTGCACGTTCGCGGCCTGTGGCGTACTGCCCACCTCCCGTGGGCGGACGTCATCCGCGCTGTCTACACCCCCGAAGGTGAGCTGATCGTCCGTTGCCGCACCGATGTCGACGACGCCTCCGTCGGCAGTGTCGGCTTCCCACCGCTGGAGCGACGGCTGCACCGCCCAGGCCGCGCTGAGCGTGCCGCCGCCGAGATCACCGCGATGGTCCGCGAGCCGGGCCTGCGGCCGAAAAACGACGCCGGATGCTCATGAGCCACCCCCCCGCTCCGGCCCTGTCACGCTCAGCAGTCCGTCATATCGGCCGCTCGGGGGCTGAGCCAAGCAGCTGAGGCTCGCGTGCCGTTGCGGTGGTTGCGTACTTCGCTGCTGTAGTGCAACGGCTCCGGAGGGCACGCCTTGATGATCTCACACAGCACCGCTGACCTGCGTCTATGCGTTACGACAGCGCCGCTGCGACAGATCTCTATCGCGTACCGTGCGCGACCGCTCCGAAGTGAGATCCCAGTCGGGCGTCCAAACTTTCCGTTACGGGAACCGGCCCCGTCCCTCTCTGTCATCCCTTGGGTGAGACGTCCCGCTTCGTCGGGTTAGCCTGAGAGGGCACGACAGGAGAACCACCCCCTCATGACCAGCACCAATCCCGCCGAGTCCGATCCGGCTCCCCGGCCGAAGCGCCGTTCCTTCAGTCCTGAGTACAAGCTGCGGATCGTGGCCGAGTACGACGCCGCGCCCAAGAACGAGAAGGGTGCGATCCTGCGCCGCGAGCGTCTGTACCACTCGCACGTCAAGGAATGGCGGGCCGCGCGGGATGCCGGGGCGCTGGAGAAGCTAGTCGACAAGCGCACCAGCCCGGCGAGGCCGAAGAAGTCCGCCGCCGAGGCGGAGAACGAGAAGCTGCGCCGCCAGGTGGAACGTCTGGAGAAGGAACTGGCCCGGAACAAGGCCGCGCTGGAGGTCATGGGAAAAGCTTCCGCGCTCTTGGAAATGATCTCCGAGGGCGCGGACTGAGGGCCGCCGCCGACCCGGTGGTCGACGACGCGTTCGCCGGCATCGAGGGCAAGCTGGGCATCACGGCCGCCTGCCGGCTGACCGGCCGCTCCAGAGCCACCCACTACCGCCGGCTCCGTCCCCCGCCACCGCGCAGGTCCCGCAAGCGGCAGGTCCAGCCCTCGGCCCTGACGGCACAAGAACGGGGTGCGGTACTGGAGCTGATGAACAGCGTCGAGTACGCCGAGCTTCCGCCCGCGCAGATCTGGGCGCGCGAGCTGGATGCCGGGCGCTACCACTGCTCCATCTCCACGATGTACCGAATCCTGCGTGAGAAGGGGCAGTCCGGCGAACGCCGCCGTCAGGCCACCCACCCGGCGAAGACGGTGCCCGAGCTGGTGGCCACCGGGCCCTCGCAGGTGTTCACCTGGGACATCACCAAGGCAGCCGGACCGGCCAAGGGTGTCTGGTATCACGCCTACGTCATCATCGACATCTTCAGCCGCTACATCGTCGGCCACACCGTCGAGGCGGCCGAATCAGCGGCGCGGGCTGAGGAGTTGATCCGCGAGACCATCACACGCAACGGCATCGTGCCCCAGACCGTGCACGCCGACCGCGGCACGTCGATGACCTCCAAGAAGGTCTCGCAGTTGCTGATCGACCTCGGCGTCACACGGTCGCACTCGCGGCCGAAGACCTCCAACGACAACCCGTACAGCGAAGCCCACTTCAAGACCACGAAGTACATGTCCGACTATCCTGAGCGGTTCGATTCGCTGGCCCATGCCCGCGAGTGGTTCGACGCGTTCATCGCGTACTACAACCATGAGCACCGGCATTCGGGGATCGGCTGGCACACGCCCGCCAGCGTGCACTTCGGCACCGCTGAGGAGGTCCGCGACCAGCGAGCCGTCACCCTCGCCGAGGCATACACGCGCCACCCCGAACGCTTCGGCCGCCGCCCCCGACCACCCCAGATACCCCAGAAGACGTGGATCAACGACCCGGCCAAGCGCAGGGAACCCGCACCACAAACCTCATAGCATCACGACCGTCTCACTGGACTTGAAATCTTCCGGACCGGTACTCGTCCAAGAGACGGAAGAACACCGTCAGCGGGTCCTCTCCATCGGCATGCCGCTCGATGGCATCAGCCCAGCCACAAGACATTGACCAGCCTCGACGAGCGCGCAGCCACTCGGCGAAGGGACCACCGGGCGACAGGGCGAAAGGCTCGTCGACCCCGTGAACGGACAAAGCCGTGGCATAGCCGATCAAGATGCAAGGCCGGGAAGTTAAGGCTGGCCGGGGCACTGTCCAGGCGGGGGCTGATGTGTGCTGACCTGGGGCTACATGCGGAACGGGACCGCTGGTAGATCTTGGGACGTCCTCGCAAGACAGTCCGAGATCCAGAGCAGAGGTCCCGTTGCCCGGCCAGTGTGCCACCATCACCCTCACTCGTTCCAGCACGGTCGCCGCTGGGGTCTACGCCCCGGGCCATCTGGGCGAGTTGACACAGGTCATCCCCTTCGAGCTGGTCGACGCCGTGCTGGAGGAGACCGGACGGACCCAGCAGCGGCTGCGCGCGCTGCCCTCGCGCGTCGGCGTGTACTACATGCTCGCCCTGGCCCTGTTCCCCGACCACGGCTACCAGGGCGTCTGGCGTCAACTCACCGCCGCCCTTGGCAACCTGCCGCTCCCGCAGGTGTCGACCACCGCGCTGCGGCACCTGCGCCGCCGCCTCACCCCCGCCCCGCTCAAGCTCCTGTTCGAGACCCTGGCCGGACCGCTGGCCCAGCCCACCACACCCGGCGTCCGCTACCGGCACCTTCGCACCGTCGCCTTCGACGGCTGCTCCTCGATCAAGACCCCGGACAGCGAGCGGGCCCGGGGCTGGCTCGGCAAGATCCGTTATCGGCTCGCCTGGGCCGGCTACCCCACCCTCATGCTGATGGCGCTGGTGGAGACCGGCACTCGCGGCCTGCTCGGCGCCTGCCTCGGCCCCAGCAGCGCCGGCGAGACCAGCTACGCCAAGCGCCTGCTGCCGCTGCTGGGCCGTGACCACCTGCTGCTGATCGACCGGGGCTTCGACAGCAACACCTTCCTGGCCGAGGCCGCCGCCACCGGCGCCCAGTTCCTGGCCCGCTGCAAGTCCACCCGCCGACCGCCCCTGCTCCGGGCCCTGTCCGACGGCTCCTACCTTTCCCGATTCGGGGAGCTGACGGTGCGCGTCATCGAGGCCGACATCGTCTGCGTCCTGGCGGACGGCACCCACGTCGGCGGGCGCTACCGCCTGGCCACCACCCTGCTGGACCCCGTAGCCGACCCCGCCGAGCGTCTGACCAGGATCTATGCCGAAAGGTGGGAGATCGAATCGGCGTTCTTCGCCCTGCGCTCCACGCTCATGGCAGGCCGGGTCCTGCGCTCGGGCGACCGGTTCGGCATCGAGCAGGAACTGTGGGCCGCCCTCGCCCTCTACCAGGCGCTTCGTACCGTCATGGTCGACGCCGTGGAGTCCCACCCCGGTATCGACCCCGACCGCGCCGGCTTCATCACCGCCCTGCAGGCCGCGCGGACCCAGGTCATCCTCGCGGCCGGGATCGCCCCCGAGCACCCCCAGCCGGTCGGCACGATCGGCGCCGCGGTCCTGGACAACCTGCCGCCCGCCCGCCGCCTGCGCATCAGCGCCCGCAAGGTCAAGTCACCGATCTCGCGCTACCACACCTTCAAGGGCCAGGCCCGCCCCCAGGCCGACACCCCGGTGACCGCCATCGAGATCACCATCCACGACCGCACCAGTACCCCGCTCGCGCCGCCCAGCACCGTCCCACCATCGACCGAGGAGAACAACGGGCATGAAATCATGGAGAGTTCACCTACCGACGGCACCTCCGAAGAACACGATTCGGCGGACCCGGGCGGCCGGATGACACTCGCCCTCGCCGTGCTTGCCAGCCGCCCCGGCGAGCCCTGGCACGCCCGCGATGTCGCCCGCATCCTCGGCGTCACGAACATCAACAGCTTCCGCGTCCAGATGTCCCAGTGGGCTCACCGCGGCGTGATCCACAAGACCGGACCCGCCACCTACACCCTCGCCTGCTGACCGCGACGGGCCTCGACGCCAACCACAAGACCCTTAACTTCCCGGCCTTGTTGTGTCCTGAACGCGAAAGGAAGAAGCATGTAGGAACTCTTCTTGTAGCGATGCTGTACGAAGGATGAAGGTTTGGCCCTTCAAATTCGCCCTGCGGGGGGAGGATTTAAACCACGTGTGTCACGAACGCAGAGGGGAGTTCAGGTAGGAGAGCTTCGCGATGCGGTGCTGTGCGAGAGATGAGGGACTTGGCCCCTCGGTTCCGTCCTGCGGGGGATGGTGCCAAACCGCCACATGCTGCGTTGGTTGACGACCGTCGTGGTGAGCGATGTGGAAAAGGCGGCGGTAGAGCCGTCAGGTGGGGATCAGGAAGACGAACGCAAGTGAATCGCTGCTGAAGTGTCGTTAGAAAACAGGTGACATCAGAACCGGAGATTTGTGGTTGCTCCGGGATAAGTCTGGCGGGAGTCCCGTCTACTGGCCAGGCGGTGTCCGGCACGGAGGCGACGTGAGCCTGATCTGCGGCTCTCGCATGGAACGTGAGAAGGCATGCCCTGATAGTGCCGCTTGAGTCATGCGGGTGGCGAGAGGGAGCGGCCCAAGCGGAAGAACCGTGAGGGTTTGAGTACCGACGCGGGGTGTGCTGGCGGACCGGCTCGTAGTAGTGAGGAACCCTTTGTAATGAAGGGGGAGCGAAGGGGCCGGGTCATCCGTGACTGATTGTTCGTTCGGTCAACCGGAAGTTCTCCGGGAGGAGCTGGGTGGACCAGTTGAAATCATCGGACAAGCCGTTTGAGATCTCGAAGTGGGAGGTTCAGGAGGCGTACGAGAAGGTCAAGGCGAACAAGGGTGCGGCAGGGGTGGACGGGCGCTCCATCGAGGACTTCGAGAAGGATCTGAAGGGTAATCTCTATCGAATCTGGAATCGTCTGTCTTCGGGGAGTTACTTTCCGCCTCCGGTGAAGGGTGTGGAGATCCCGAAGTCGCATGGTGGTGGGGTTCGTTTGCTCGGTGTGCCCACCGTGGCTGACCGAATCGCTCAAACGGTAGTAGCCCGGCGTCTTGAAGAGAAGGTCGAACCGATCTTCCATCAGGACTCCTACGGCTACCGTCCTGGGCGGTCCGCGTTGGATGCGGTCGCGGCGTGCCGGAAACGCTGTTGGAAGTATGACTGGGTGATCGATCTGGACATCCAGAAATTCTTTGACAGCGTGCCATGGGACCTTGTCGTCAAAGCGGTTCGGGCCCACACGGATCTCCCCTGGGTAGTTCTGTATGTGCGGCGGTGGCTTGAGGCGCCGTTGCAACTGCCTGACGGGACCTTGCAGCAGCGCGATCGCGGAACCCCGCAGGGTTCTGCGATTTCGCCTGTTTTGGCTAACCTGTTCATGCATTATGCGTTCGACATGTGGATGGCCCGGGAGTATCCGGGCGTACCGTTCGAACGGTACGCAGACGACGGTGTTGTGCACTGTGTCAGCGAGGGTCAGGCCCGGAAACTACGGGAGGCAATCGCGAACAGGATGCGGGAAGTTGGGTTGCGGCTGCATCCCGACAAGACCAAGATCGTGTACTGCCGGGATGGTAATAAGCGCCGACGTCCGTACGGGCAGACGGAGTTCACCTTCCTGGGGTTCACTTTCCGGGCTCGCAAGGCCATCGACAGGAATGGGGAGAGGTTCACCTCGTTCCTGCCGGCGATCAGCAAGGAATCCTCGAAGAAGATCAGTGGTGAAGTGCGGCAATGGCGGCTTCACCGACAGATCGGCCGGACCTTCGCCGAGCTCGCACGGGCGATCAATCCGATCGTTCGGGGCTGGATGCAGTACTTCGGTGCGTTCTACCGGACGGCGCTGCTTCCCCTCCTGGAGCGCATCAACGCCTACTTGATGCGCTGGATCCGCAAGAAGTTCAAGCGGCTGCGGACCTTCAAGAAGGCCCATGCGTGCTGGCGGCGTATCACCCGTCAGTACCCCAGGCTCTTCGCCCATTGGGCATGGGTTCCCACGTTCTGGTGATCAGGATGACAAGAGCCCGGTGACGGGAGACTGTCACGCCGGGATCTGTGAGGGCCGGGGGGTGAAATTCCCCCCGGCTACTCGACCTCATGCTGCGCTAGCTGAAGACTGCCGTGGTGAACGATGAGGAAAAGGCGCCGGAAAACGGTGTCAGGTGGGGATCGGGAAGGCGAACGCAAGTGAATCGCTGCTGACGTGTCGAAAAGTAGAGTTGACATCAGAACCGGGGTGTCAAGGCAGTCCCGGGAGGAGTCTGGCGGGTGCCCGTTTATTGGCCAGGCGGTGTCCGGCATGCAGGCGGCGCGAGCCCGGTCTGCGGCCTTCGTGCGGAACAGGAGAAGGCGGGCCTGGATACGTCTCCGCTGGTGAGCGGGGAGAAAGGGAGCGTCCTGGACGGTCCGAAGCCGTGAGGGACTGAGTACCGATGCCAGGCACGCCGGCGGACCGGCTCGTAGTAGTGATGAAGCCCCTGTAATGGGGGCGGAGCGAAGGGGCCGGGTCGTTCGTGACTATGTTTATTCGATCAACCGGGTGTTTCCCGGGAGGAGTCGCGTGAACGAGTTGAAAGCATCAGGCAAGCCATTTGATATTTCGAAGCAGTCCGTCTGGGAGGCGTACGTGAAAGTCAGGTCGAACAAGGGCGCTGCGGGTGTGGATGCGGTGTCGATGGAAGAGTTCGAGAAGGATCTGAAGAACAATCTGTACCGGATCTGGAACCAATGCCGCGTAGCGTAAGTTGATCAAGGGCATGGGGTCGCCCTTCGGCTGGGGCGGTAGGTTGCTGATCGTGAGTCAGGGTGGGGGTGCAGGCGGGCGGTTGCCCGAGTGGATCTCGATCGGGCTGCTGGCGGGTTCGGTCCCGCGTGATGTGATCGACGACGCGGTGCGGGCGTTCGGACGGCAGGCCAGACGGTCGGACGGGAAGCTCCCGCCGCATGTGGTGGTGTACCTGGTGATGGCGTTGGCGCTGTTCGCGGACGACGACTACGAAGAGGCCATCACCCGTCTTTCGGAGCCGCTGGAGCGGTGGGGCTGCTGGGACCGGGCCTGGGAGGTGCCCACGACCAGCGCGATCACCCAGGCCCGCAAGCGCCTGGGCTCCGAACCGCTCGCGGAGATCTTCGACCGCATCACCGAGCCGGTCGCGGAGCAGCTCACCCGCGGGGCCTGGCTCGGGCCCCGCCGCCTGGTCTCCATCGACGGCATGGAGTGGGACCTGCCCGACACCGAATCCAACGCCGAGGCGTTCGGCCGCTCCGGGACCGCCGCCAATCCCTCCGCCTTCCCCAAGGCGCGGGTGCTCACCCTGGTCGAGACCGGCTCCCGCGCCCCGATCGGGGCAGCGATCGGGCCGATCGCCGGCAAGCGCGCCGGCGAGCAGACCCTGGCCTTCCAGCTGTTCGAGCGCCTGGAAGAGGACATGCTGCTGCTGGCCGACCGGGGCTTTTTCGGCTTCGAGCAGTGGTGCGCTGCCGCCGGGACCGGCGCGGACCTGCTCTGGCGCGTCGGCGACACGCTCACCCTCCCGCTGGTCGCGGACCTGCCCGACGGCTCCTACCTCTCCCTGGTCTACTCCCCCCGCCTCAACACGGCGGCGCGGGGCCGACTGCTGGAAGACGCCCGCGCCGGGCGGGAGGTCGATCCCGCAGCCGCCCGAGTGGTGCGCGTGGTCGAGTACGAGGTCCCCGACCGCGGCACCGACGCCGAGCGGGAGCTGGTCTGCCTGATCACCACGATCACCGACCACGCGAACGCCCCCGCCCCCCTGCTCGCTCACGCGTACCACCAGCGCTGGGAGCACGAGCAGTCCAACGATGACCTGAAGACCGCCCTACGCGGCCCAGGCCGCATCCTGCGTTCCAAGAGCCCGGACCTCGTCCGGCAGGAGCTGTACGGCTACCTGCTCACCCACTACGCGATCTCCGCCCTGATCTGCCGGGCTGCCACCGAGGCCGACATCGACCCCGACCGGGTCAAATTCACCCGCACCCTGCGCATCGTCCGCCGCCGCGTCGCCGACCCGGCGGCTATTTCCCCCTGAGGACCTGGACGCCGTCCTGGCCAGGGTCCGCGCCGACATCACCCGCAAGAAGAACCTCAACCCCGCCGCCGCCATCGCAGTTACCCCCGTGTCGTCAAGCGCGCCCGGCACAACAGCTACCGCGTCAAGCGTCCTGCCGACACCGGCACCCGCCATCCGGCGCCGCCCACGATCCACCTCGTCAACGCCCGAGCACTCACTCTCACAGCATGATCAACTTACGCTACGTGGCATTGGATCTGGAACCGTCTCTCCTCCGGCACCTATTTCCCACCCCCGGTGCGTGCGGTGGAGATCCCGAAGAAAGGGGGCGTCCGGATTCTGGGCGTGCCCACGATAGGGGATCGTATCGCTCAGACGGTGGTTGCCGGGGTGCTGGAGGCGAAGGCCGAACCGGTCTTCCACCCGGACTCATACGGCTATCGTCCCGGGCGGTCGGCGATCGACGCTGTGGGCCGGTGCCGGGAGCGCTGCTGGAAGGCGGACTGGGTCATCGACCTGGACATCCGCGCGTTCTTCGACAGCGTTCCGTGGGATCTGGTCCTCAAGGCGGTCGCTGCCCACACTGATCCGTCCCAGTCCTGGGTCCTGTTGTACGTGCGGCGCTGGCTGGCCGCACCGCTGCAACTGCCCGACGGGACACGGCGCGAGCGGGACCGGGGGACGCCCCAGGGCTCTTCGGTTTCGCCTGTCCTCGCCAACCTCTTCCTCCACTACGCCTTCGATTCCTGGATGGCGCGGAACTTCCCCGCCATCGGGTTCGAACGCTACGTGGACGACGCGGTGGTCCACTGCGTCAGCGAACGCCAGGCACGCTTCGTGCTCAAGGCGATCGAGAAGCGGATGACCGAGGTGGGGCTTGAACTGCACCCGGAGAAAACCCGGATCGTGTACTGCCAGGATGCCAACCGGCGTGCCTCGTACGAGCAGACCGAGTTCACCTTCCTGGGGTTCACCTTCCGCACACGCTCCGCGGTGCGCAAGGACGGCCGGATGTTCCGGTCGTTCCTCCCCGCCGTCAGCGGGGAGGCCCTGCGCCGTATCAGTTCCGAGGTGCGGTCCTGGCGGCTGCACCACCGCACCAGCCTGACCGAAGCAGACCTCGCACGGTTCATCAACCCGATCATTCGGGGATGGATGGCGTACTACGGGGCCTTCTACCAGTCGGCCCTGTATCCCCTCCTGGAACGCGTCAATGCCTACGTGATGCGGTGGATGCGCAAGAAGTTCAAACGGCTGCGGGGCAGGAAGAAAGCCCAAATGGCGTGGAACCAGGCCGTCTCACGACGACCTCGGTTCTTCGCCCACTGGGCCTGGACCACCCATGCTCCCCGCGTCTGGTGACCAGAGCGACAAGAGCCGTATGACGAGAGATCGTCACGTACGGATCTGTGAGGGCCGAGGGGTGAGAATCCCCTCGGCTACTCGGCGGTCAAGACCCATCTGCTGCGGATCTTCGCAAAACTCGGCGTCGACGACAGGACGGCGGCCGTCACCAGCGCTATGCGCCACGGACTCCTCGACCCATGACCCAGGGCCCCGGGTCACACCCAGGGTCCTGCGCACCGATCAGCCGAGCTTCGACTCCGGCTCCGCCACGGTCTCGTTCACGCCGATCGCTGGCCGTTCTGCTCAGTGCCGGACAACGCCATGACAGCGTTTGCGTACGCCCCCTGCTCGAACGCACCGCGTGCCTCGCGCCGGACGAGAACGGCCAGGCTGCCGCCCCGACTGGCACCTGCGCAAGGTCTTTGTGAAGCTCCGCATCGCCTCCCGCAGACAGATCAGCACCACGCTGCCCCAGGGCGGCACGGTGGGCACGGCCTGAGGCTCCCTCCCCGGCGTCTGTCGTGCCCGAGCGGGAGTCGGTCGGCCTCCGGCAGATTTCGAGTCCGGGTACCGGTTGTCGCGTCCGTTCGGTCGAGCTGCGTGTGCGCGAGCAGCGGCCCTCGGCGTCGCCCCCATGTCAGCGGCACACCGGATGGCCCCTGACGCGTTGCCTCCTCGGATTCAGGTGTTCGGTGGCGGTGGGGCGGGACGACGAAGGCCTGTTCAGCCCTTCACAGAGCTGAACAGGCCTTGCCATGGCCGGAACCGGCCGGATCCGTCGTCAGGCGGTCGCTGCCGCGAAGATGTGGATGATGCCGCCATTCGTCGTGGCGGGCAGTGTCACACTCGCGAGCTGCTTGCCCGCCTGCAGCGCGATGGGCGCGGTGGTGAAGACCTCCGTACCCACCGGGTCCTTGCCGCCACCCTGCACGTCACGGTACGGGGTGTGGATGGCGATCGTGTTGCCGAACGACGGCGTCTGCGAGCCGCCGCCGAGCGTCCAGTCGCTGAAGCCGATTTCGGCCTGCTGGGTGGTGCCGTCGGTGTACGTGAGGGTCGCCGTACCGCTCGCCGCACCTTCCGCCGCACTGCCCAGCAGACTCAGCTTCGTGGCGCCGTCGGCCGACGGTACGGCGAGCACCTGACCGCCCCCGACGACCTCGATGTTGTCGGGTTCACCAGCGGCCGCCGCGGGCCAGGTGAAGTCGAACCCGTTGGAGGAGACCGTGCTTCCCGGCTTCACCCCGGCGGCGGCGAGCGCGGCGGCCGAGTAACTCCAGCCCTCGCCGTCGAAGTTGGCCTGCGGGTTCGCGTCGTCCGCCGAGATACCGTTGCTGTTGACGTTCCACAGCATGCTGTTCTTCGTGGCGACGGTCACCGAGGCGGACGTCTTCGGCAGCGCCGTACCGGACGACGACGTCAGCGTCACCGGGATGGTGTAGAAGCCCTGCTCGGTCCCGGCGGCCGCGGAGACGGAGATCTTCGCGCTGCCGGAACCACCGCTCGGCACCGTGAAGTCACCCTGGGACGGTGTCACCGTGATGCCGGCAGGCGGGGTGGCCGTCCAGTGGACCTGGGTCTCCTGGTCCTGGAGCGCCTGCACCTTGACGGTCGTCGAGACGGCCTCACCGCCGGGCTCGGCCTTGAGCTTCGCCGGGGTGACACCGGTGAAGAACTTCACTCCGCCGCCCGGGAACGACGGCGGGGCATCGACCTTGGCACTGCCCCACGAGGTGTTGGGCTTGGAGCCGAGCGTGTAGTCCAGGGTGCCGCCGCGGGTGACGAACGAGGCGGGGACCCACGACTTGTCGGACTTCTTGCCGTCGGTCTTCAGGCTCTGGACGTAGATGTTGTCCGCCGACGCCGCCGGCGCGTTGACCGTGATGGTCTTGTCGTTCCCGGTGTGGATCACGGCGTGCGGGAACAGCGGCGCGGAGAGCACCATGTCGGCGCGGCCGGGCACCTGTGGGTACATGCCCAGCGCCGAGAAGACGTACCAGGACGACATCGTCCCGGCGTCGTCATTGCCGGGTATGCCGCCGGGGGTGTCGGACCACAGCTGGTCCATCTCCGCGCGGACCGTCTCCTGCGTCTTGTAGGGCGTTCCGAGGTAGTTGTACAGGTACGGCGCATTGATGTCGGGCTCGTTGGTCGGGTCGTAGCGCGTGCCGTCCTTGGCCGAGAAGTCGAAGGCGCCGTCGGGGGTGCGGAAGAAGGAGTCGAGCCGGGTCACCGCCGCGTCGTTGCCGCCCATGGCGCTGGCGAGTCCGGCCACATCGGAGTACACCATCCAGGTGTACCGAGCGCTGGTTCCCTCGACGAATCCACTGCCGGTGCCCGGGGTGAACGTACCCGCCCAGGTGCCGTCGGACTTGCGGTCGCGGATGTAGCCGCCCTGCGGGGTGGCGTTGGGGTCGAAGACGTTGGTCCAGTTGCCGGAGCGGGCCAGGAACTTCTTCTCGTTGGCGTGGTCGCCGGTCTGGCCGGCGAGTGCGGAGATGGCGAAGTCGGCCGCTGCGTCCTCGAGCGTCTCGGCGGCGCCGCCCCAGCAGTGGCAGCCGTCGGAGGGGACGTAGCCGAGGGACAGATACTTGTCCAGGGCCGGGCGTTGACCCACACACTCGACGTTGCAGCCCGCGCTGTCGGAGTCGTTCGCCGTCGGCACGGTCGCGGCGGTCACCAGTGACTTCAAGGCGCCCTTGACGTCGAAGTCATGACCGCCGAAGGCGTAGATCGAGGCGAGTGCCGCGTCCGACGGGTCGCCGGACATCACGCTCGTCTTGCCGTTCTCCAGCAGCCAGCGGTCCCACTCGCCGCCACGCTGATTCGCGTAGTTGAACAGGGACTGCGCGTAGTCGCTGCCGGCCTTCGGGTTCAGCAAAGTCATCAACTGCACCTGGGCGCGGTACTGGTCCCAGCCGGAGAACGTGCCGTACTGCGCCTTCTGACCCTTGGCCAGCTCGTGAGGCTTGCGGTCGGCGCCCAGGTAGCGGCCGTCGACGTCACTGGTCAGGGTCGGCTCCAGCATCGAGTGATAGAGCGCGGTGTAGAAGGTGGAGCGCTGGGCGTCGGTGCCGCCACCCACCTCGATCTTGCTCAGCGCCTGCTTCCAGGCCGAGGCGGCCTGGGACTTGACGGAGCTGAACGACTTGGCGGGCGGGTTCTCGGTACGGAGGTTGGCCTCCGCGTTCTGCGGACTGACGTAGGAGATGGCCACCTTCGCCTGGACCTCGGTGGTGCCGCTCGGGAACGTGATGTACGCGCCCGAGCCCTTGCCGGCCACCGGGTTGCCGGACGAGTTGAAGCCCGTACCGCCCTGGGCAGAGGTGGAACCCGCCTGCACGGTTCCGTCGGTCCAGGTGCCGACCTTGGCGAACGGCGTGTCGAAGTGCGCCGTGAAGTACAGCGTGTAGAGGTCCTTGCGGTTGTTCGCGCTCTGCGGGCCGCAGAAGTTGCCCGCGCTGACCGAACCGGTGACGGTCTTGTCGGCGGCGTTCACCCGTACATCGGCGGCGGTGCTGCCGCTCTCGGAGTTGGAGGTACGGAACAGCATGCTGGCGGGCTTGTCGGACGGGAAGCCGAACCGACCCGAGCCGGTACGGGCGGTGGCCGTCAGCTCGGCGGAAGCACCGCTGTCGAGGCCGACCTTGTAGTAGCCGGCTGATGCGGTCTCATTGGCATGGGAGAAGGTGCTGGCGTACTTGGAGTCGGAGGTGTCGGCTGTGGGCGAGGAGTCGACGTCGCCCACGTACGGCATGATCGGGATGTCGCCGTTGGCTCCGGAGCATCCGACGCCGTTGAGATGCGTGAGGCTGAAGCCCCGGATCTTTGTCGCGTTGTACTGGTAACCGCCCGGAGCGGGTGTCGAGGTCTGACTGCCGCGGGAGTTCTGCGGGCTCCAGGCCAGCATGCCGAACGGCTGAACGGCACCGGGATAGGTGTTGCCCGCGTTGGACGAGCCGATCAGGGGGTTGACGTAGGAGACGGGATCCTTGACCTCGCCCCGGCCCGGCGTCGCCGAGGCGGGCGTGACGGTCAAGGCCATCGCCAGGGCGGCCATGGTGGCCGCCGCGACGGATCCGAGAGCTCGTCGTCTATGACGAGCCCGGCCCTCCACATGAGTCTGACGAACCAATGAGCCTGACACCGCTTCTGCCCTTCGTGTCTGATGGAAAGTCAGGACGCACCAGGAGCACGCGCGTCCGCTCTCCGTTCCGAACTACTGCCGACAACGTTGTCAATGAACGCGAGGATGCTCCCCCCGTATTCGGGCGGTGTCAAGGGTGCCGAAATCCCGTGTTCAGCGCTGCCGTTGTCGAAGATCGCATCCGCGCTGGTGGGGGCTGGTGTGCCGAGTTCGAAGAAAGGCGCGCGTGGAGCCGGGGGAGGGCTGGTCGGTCGGGCCCGCCGGGTCGACCACCACGACTCGCGTCAGGTCGCCCTCATGGGGAGGGAGGTTGCGGGGTTCGGGCCCTGTGGGTGAGGTCGCCGGGCGCCGTGATGCTGCCATGCCTCGCCGACGCGCCGACAATGCTTGTCGCCGTCGTGACATGTCGCCGATGTGACTCGTGATGCCGTACTGGCCGCGGAAGCCCCAGAGTTGACGTGGCGCCCTTCCATCTGGATGCGTGGTCTGACCTCGTTTCCGGTGCAATTCACGCCGCAAGTGCGGTAGCCATGCCCTCCGCGTGCCGGGCCGGATCCCCGGGCGCGCGGAGGCAGCGGCTCATCAAGGAGGCACCGTCAACCGGTGGCCGGCGTGAAAGACACCGGCAGCGCCTTCGGGCCACGAGTGAAGACTCCCTGCTCGACCGGGTCGAAACCGTCGGCGAGACGGAGGTCGGGCATGGCATCCAGCAACTGATACACGCCCACCTCAACCTCGGCCTTGGCCGGCAGCGCGCCTACACAGAAGTGCCGACCCAGCGCGAAGGCGAGGGGGTCGGCGGCGGCCGAGAACGCCGAGGTCGTAGTGAGGTCCTCGCGGAAGATGTCGAACGTGTCAGGGTCGCGGAAGCGCTGTTTGTCCCGGTTGGCGGCGCCGATGAGGCAGGTGACGGTGGCGCCGGCAGGGATGGTGCCACCGGTGCGCTCGACGTCGGTCGCCGACTGCCGCATGATCATGTGGACCGGCGGGGTGTGGCGGAGGGTCTCCGCGAAGGCGGCGGGGATCAGGTTCCGGTCCGCGTGGACTGCCGCCAACTGGTCGGGGTTGACCAGCAGGAGGCCAGTGGAGCTCTTGCGAACGGCGGACTGAGCGTCGAGTAGCTGCGCGAAGCGGTCCTCCACCTGCACTACTACGTCGGTTGGGGCAATGGGGCGAGCCACTTGGAAGGCGTGGAGGCGGCCATTGCCGCCCATGCCGCATCCAACGACTCTGCCGCCTCATTGGCGATCTCCACGGCTCATGTACCAGGACAGCGTACTTCCTACTCGAATCACGAGAGAGCCGGCCACCGGGCGCAGCAGCCGCCAGGGATGCAGTCGAGGCCTTCCAGTGGATTCGGCGCCAGCAGCAGTGGCCCTCGGAGTCCCCGGGTTTCGGTGAGCAGCGCAAGGTGGTTGAGCCGCCCCGGTGGCACGGGGGAGACCACAGGGCACCATGGCGAGGCGCCTGGCAGGTCACCTGCCCTGCCACCGGCCCAGCGCCTGATACGCCGTTTTGACCGGGTCTTCCGGTGGATCCTCAGGAGATATCTGGCAGACGAAGGCTCGGGGGAGCTGGCACGTGCTGCGTGGATGAGTGAGGTCGGACCGAACGTGGCTGTGCGCCTCTGCGGTTACCGCCGTTATTACTCCGGCAGGATGACTAGGAGAGGGGGCACCGCGGCTTCCACCACACGTTCCGCGACCCAGGCCGGCGCCCCTCACGGGCGCCGGCGGCTCTGGCCGGGTCAATCGAGACTGCCTTCCTTGCAGACGCGTTGGACCACCTCGCCGAGTTTGACGTCGTTTTCCTGGGAGTAGCGGCGCAGCACGGCTGCTTCGGCGCGAGTGATCACGGCCCATTACACTGGCCTGCGGATCGGGCAGGTTTGTGAGCCTGCGCCCGAACTCGGCAGGGAACGCCGCCGTGGAGACGTACAGCATCACCGGCATGGGACACGGGTAGCCGGTTGATCCGGGCAGCGGGACCGAGCAGTGCGGGACGGCCGGTTCCTGCATCCTCGATGTGAACCTGTGTGCCGCCGTACCGGCTCGGGCGGGCCTGGGGCCTCGGCTGAGCCGGTACGCGATCGACACCGTGCCCGTCAGCGCAGGCTGAACGTCGACAGGCGAAGGCTGCCGCTCAGGACCAGGTACACGTCCCGGCGGCCCTTCGTCACGGCCGTCAGGGGGGCCGTCACCGTCTCGTACGTGTACGGGGACGACGTGCCGTCGAAGTGGGCCGTACCGGCCAACGTGCCGGTGGGAGAGCCGAGGCGCACCTCCAGCGTGCCGGAGGCTCCCGCCAGACGGGTGCTCAGCGTGGACGTGCCCGGGTCGAGCCGCGTGTCCGCGAACTTCAGCCACGCCCGGTCGGCCGTCGCGGCCACCGCCGTTCCGCGCGCTTTCGACTCGTCCACCAGGCTGATCGCGTCGTAGTCGTCGAAGTTCTCGGCGCGGGTCACCTTCGACAGGTCACGGGGCGGGATCGTCTCGCCCCGGACCGTCAACGACGTACGCGCGCGGATGTCCGCCGACGACGCGCCCGCCATCACGTCGTACGTCCCTTTCTCCACCACCCACTTCGAGCGGGTGACGTCCCAGTGCGCCAGATCCGAAGTCCGCAGCTTCAGCCGTACCGTCCTCGTCTCGCCTGGCTTCAGCGGCACCCGCGCGTACGCTTTGAGCTGCTTCAGCGGCTGCTTGTCACGCGACACCCGCTGATGGACGTACAGCTGCACGATCTCGTCGCCCGCCCGGCTGCCCGTGTTCGTCACCGACACCTCGTACCCGTTGTCGACCCGCCTCAGCTCGCCGTAGCGGAAGCTCGTGTACGACAGTCCGTACCCGAACGGGTACAGCGGCTGCCCCTTGAAGTACTCGTATGTGCGGTCGGCCTTGATGATGTCGTAGTCCAGGATGGGCGGGAGGTCGGACTCCGACCTGTACCAGGTCTGCGTCAAGCGGCCCGCCGGGTTGGCGTCGCCGTAGAGTACGTCGGCCAGTGCGTTGCCCGTCTCCTGGCCCGCGTGCGTGGTCCACAGCAGGGCCGGGACCTCCTTCTGCACTGAGCCGAGAGTCGTGGGGTAGCTGTTCTCGACGACCACCACCGTCCGAGGGTTGGCCCGGTGGACCGCCTTGACCAGGGCCTCCTGCGACGGGGCAAGCCCCATGTCCGTGCGGTCGTGTGCCTCGCGCCCGTTGATCGAGGGCATCGATCCCACGACCACCACCGCCGTGTCCTTGCCCTTGACTGCGACGACCGCCTCGTCGAGGCCATTGCGCACGACGTCCTTCGTGTAGTGCGCGGCCTTGTCCTTGTCGACCAGGCCGAGCGTGCCGTCGTCGCCGGTCGGGCCGAGGTAGACCGGGTTCGACCACCAAGACTCGCCGGTCTCGTAGCCCGCGTACCGCAGCAGGTACGTCCCGTCGTCTTGCCGTTCCAGCTTGAACTGCTGCTGCACGAACCAGCCGTTCGGCTGCGTCTGGTCGTTGACGAATTTCGACCCGTTGTAGCCGACGTACTGTCCGTTGGCGGCCGAGCGGAGTGTGACGACGCCCGATCCCCAGTCGAACACGTCGAACTGAGAACCCGGCCCCGAGTCCGCAGTCTCCTTCAGGGCGGCGCCAGCGTCGCCCGTCCCCGCCGTGACGTACTTCCCGGTCGCCGTGTCCTTCAGCGCGATCCGGTCCACGCCCTCGCTGCTCGCCACGGAGGTGCCGAGCTTCGACGTGATGCCGTCCCTGGGTGTCACCGCGTACGGGAGAGTGCCGGAGTACCAGTCCGTGTACAGGGTGTCGGCCAGCGGGCCGACCACGACCGCGCTACCGGACTTCCTCAGCGGCAGCGCGCCGTCGTTCTTCAGCAGTACCGCAGCCTCGGTGGCCGCCTCGCGCGCCAGCTTCCGGTGGGCCGGGCTGTCGATGACGGACGCGTCGATGGATCCGTACGTGCCGCCGCCCGGGTCGAACTCGCCGAGCCGGACGCGGACGCTCAGTACATGCCCCACGACCTCGTCGACGTCCGACTCCTTCAACAGGCCCGTGGACAATGCCGACTTGATCGCGGTCGTCGTCGGTCCGGAGTCCGTGTCGTTGTCCGTGAAGCTGTCGATGCCCGCCTTCAGGGCGGCGGCGTCCGCCTCGGCCTGCGTGCCGTAGTACTTCTGGCTGCCGACCAGATTGCCCGGCGCAAAGGCGTCGGTGACGTCCAGCAGGTCCTGCGAGGTCCAGGTGCGCACGGTGTCGTCCAGGGCGGGGTTGACCGTGTCCGGGCGGCCGTTGACGAGGTTGTACGACGACATCACCCCGGTGGCCGCGTCCGCCTCGATCGCCGGCTTGAAGGCCTGCTCGTCGTACTCCTTCAGCGCGCGTGGGCGCAGCTCGGAGGACGTGGTGTCGCGCTGGATCTCGTTGTTGTTGGCGAGGAAGTGCTTCAGCGTCGGAGCTGTCTTCAGGTGGTTCGGGTCGCCGCCGGCCAGGCCGGTGCCGTATGCCGTGGAGATCGAGCCGGTGAGGTAGGGGTCCTCGGAGTACCCCTCCTCGTTGCGGCCCCAGCGCGGGTCGCGCAGCAGGTTCACCACGGGCGCCCACAGGTTGAGGCCCCAGCCGGCCGGGCGTTGCTGCTGGAAGCCGCGCGCCTCGTCGCCGACCGCCGAGCCGACCTGCCGGATCAGGGCCGGGTCCCAGGTGGAGGCGAGCCCGATCGCCTGCGGGAACACGGTGGCTTTGCCGAGCCAGGCCACGCCGTGCAGGGCCTCGGTGCCGGTGCGGAACGACTGGATGCCGAGGCGCGGGATCGCCGGCTCGTACTGATGGAGGAGGGAGATCTTCTCGTCGAGTGTCAGACGGGAGAGCAGGTCGTCGACGCGCTTGTCGACGGGGAGGTTCGGGTTGCGGAAGGGGTACGTGGGGCCGTCCGCACCGGCCGGGACGGCGGCCGAGAGGCCGGCTACGAGGGCGAGCGCGACGGCGAGCGTGGTTCTCCTTCTTCTCTTGCCTTTCTGCATGTCACGGCTCCTTCGGTGAGTGCCTTGCACATGAGGAACTTCAGGGCGCTTTGCGCGGCGCCGTGCTCGCGCGTTCCGTCAGCCGGGGCGGCAGGAGCGTCGCCTCGGGTACGGCCGTGCCGTCCAGCTTCTTCATCAGCAGCTCCACGGCCCGCGCGCCCAGCTCGGCGGACGGCAGGGCGACCGAGGTGACGGGGACGCGGAGGGACTCGGCGAGTTCGTCGGGGCAGATGGCGGTGATGGACAGGTCGCCGGGGACCCGCAGACCGAGCTGCTCGAAGGCGTCGATCAGCGGCTCCAGAACCGCCTCGTTGTGCACGACGACCCCGGTCAACTCCGGTTGTTGGTAAAGTAGTTGCTCGGCGACCCGGCGGGCGGCGGCAGGCGAGGCCTCGCACGGGTGGATGGACGAGGTGAGCCCGTTGCGGTCGGCGGCGGCCGTGAATCCCTGCACCACCTGCTGGGCGAACGCCGTCTCCCGCACATAGACCTCGGGCGGCGACCCGACCAGCGCGACGACCCGGTGCCCGAGTCCGGCCAGCCGATCCACGCACCGCTCGCCGGCCGCCTTGAAGTCGAGGTCGATACAGGTCAGGCCCGCCGGGTCCTGGGGGAACCCGATCATCACGGAGGGCCGGTCCAGGGTGCGCAGCAGCGGCAGCCGAGGGTCGTGGAGTTGTACGTCCATGACGATCAACGCGTCCACGAGCGCGGTGTCCGCGACCCTGCGCAGCCCTTCCTCGCCCTCCTCCTGGGTGAGCAGCAGCACGTCGTGGTCGTGCGTCCGTGCCGTGGTCACCACCGACACCGCGAACTGCATCACCACCGGGACGTGGATCCCGGACCGCAGCGGGATCACCAGCGCCAGTACGTTCGACCTGCTGCTGGCCAGCGCCCGGGCGCCGGCGTGCGGGCGGTAGCCCAGCTCGCGGATGGACACCTCGATGCGCTGCCGGGTCTCCTCGGAGATCGGGCGTTTGCCGCTCAGGGCGTACGAGACGGTGCTGGGGGAGACACCCGCGTGCCGCGCCACGTCCGTGATCTTCACCATGGTCAGTCCAGCTCCAGTGGGGGAGGAAACATCACTCCGACTCCAACTCCAGCGACAGGAATCCGGTGCCCGCAGCCGCCCGCGCGATCCGCTCCCCGGCGGCCAGAGCCCAGGGAGTCGCCGGATCACTGCTGGAGGCCCGCAGTGTGTCCCCCTCCCGGACGACGGTGAAGGTCACGTCCCCCACCGGCACCGTCACCCGCGCCCCGCGCTCGAGGCCGTAGGCGCACAGGGTGACCCCGTCGGCGTACGGATAGTCGGGCCGGTCGTCCACCGCGCCCACCGGGATCACCGCACCCGGTCTGACCAGCAGCGGAACGCTGGAGAACCCGTGTTGCTCGCGCACCCAGCGCGGCCCGGTCACCCTCTGCCCGCTCAGGTAGTGGGTCCAGGTGCCCTCGGGCACGTAGTACGAGATGTCCCCGTCGTCGCTGAAGACCGGCGCGACCAGCAGATCGGGACCGAGCATGTACTGCCGCTCCAGATGCGCGCAGCCGGGGTCGTCCGGGAACTCCAGTACCATCGCCCGCATCATCGGCACACCCTCCGCGTGAGCGGTGCGGGCAACCTCGTACAGGTACGGCATGAGCCGCAGCTTCAGCCGGGTGAAGAGCCTCAGGACGTCCACGGCCTCCTCGTCGAACAGCCACGGCACCCGGTACGACGACGAGCCGTGCAGTCTGCTGTGCGAGGAGAGCAACCCGAAGGCGAGCCACCGCTTGAACAACGCCGCGGACGGGGTGCCCTCGAAGCCCCCGATGTCATGGCTCCAGAACCCGAAACCAGACATACCGAGGCTGAGGCCGCCGCGCAGCGACTCGGCCATCGACTCGTACGTGGCCTCGCAGTCACCGCCCCAGTGCACCGGGAAGCCCTGGCTCCCGGCCGTGGCCGAGCGCGCGAACACGACAGCCTCTTGCTCGCCGCGGTGCTTGCGCAGTACCTCGAAGACGGTGCGGTTGTAGAGGTACGTGTAGTAGTTGTGCATCCGCTCGGGGTCCGAGCCGTCCGCGTACGCCACGTCGACCGGGATCCGCTCGCCGAAGTCGGTCTTGAAGCAGTCGACGCCCTGCGCGAGCAGTGCCTCCAGCTTGGAGGCGTACCAGTCGCGGGCGGCCGGGCTGGTGAAGTCGACGAGCGCCATGCCGGGCTGCCACAGGTCCCACTGCCACACACTCCCGTCGGGCTTTTTGAGCAGATGGCCCAGGGCCTTGCCCTCGGCGAAGAGCGGCGAGCGCTGCGCGATGTACGGATTGATCCAGACGCAGATGTGCAGGCCCTTGTCCTTCAGCCGGGCCAGCATGCCCTCCGGATCGGGAAAGACCCGCGGATCCCACTGGAAGTCGCACCAGTTGAACTCCCGCATCCAGAAGCAGTCGAAGTGGAAGACCGAGAGCGGAAGTTCGCGCTCCTTCATGCCGTCGATGAAGGAGGTGACGGTGGCCTCGTCGTACGAGGTGGTAAAGGACGTCGACAGCCACAGACCGAAGGACCAGGCGGGCGGGAGCGCCGGGCGGCCGGTGAGGGCCGTGTACTTGCGCAGGATGTCCTTCGGGGTGGGGCCGTAGATGACGTAGTACGTCAACTGCTGGCTCTCCACGCTGAACTGGACCCGGGACACCGCCTCCGAGCCGACCTCGAACGACACCTTGCCCGGGTGATCGACGAAGACGCCGTAGCCCGCGTCAGTCAGGAAGAAGGGGACGTTCTTGTAGGCCTGTTCGGTCGCCGTGCCGCCGTCGGCGTTCCACATGTCGACGACCTGACCGTTCTTGACAAGCGGCCCGAATCGCTCGCCGAGGCCGTACACCGAGGTACCGACGCGAAGATCCAGTTGCTCGCGCAGGTAGTGGGCACCGGTCGCGTCGCGCATGATGCCCATGCCCTTGCGACCGCTGGTGGTGAGAGTGCGGCCGTGGGCGAGGAAGTCGACGTGCCAGGGTCCGGAGCGGGCGACGCGCACGGACAGGGCGCCCGCGGTGACTGTGGCCTGCTCGTCGTCGTACTCCACCTGCGGCGTGAAGTCGTCCTCCCGCCGCACTTCGAACCGCGGCCCCCGGGGCTGCTCACCCTCGAAGTGCGTGAAGGTGACGCCGATGACGTCCGGCGTCGGCGCGTGTGCGCTGATCGTCACGACCGGTCCCTTCAGCAGGTCGCCGCGGTGGCGGATGGGCTGGGTCGGCGCGTGGATCTCCAGGGCCCCCGGAGAGGCGGTGACGTCCAGGACCTCGACCGGGTGGGCCGCGGTGACGCCTTCGCGCAGCAGCCAGTAGCCGTCGGTGAACTTCAAGCGCGTGCCCCCTACTTGACGGCACCCACGGCGATGCCGCGGGTGAGAGTCCGCTGGAAGACGAGGAAGAAGACGATGGCCGGCAGGACGCCGAGCAGGGCCGCCGCGTTGGTCATCGTGGCGTCCATCAGGCGCTGACCCTGCAGGACGCCGAGCGCCACCGACACCGTCTGGTTGTCGTTGGAGATCAGCATGACCAGGGGGAGCAGGAACTCGTTCCACGTCCAGATGAAGAAGAAGACGAGCAGCACGCCGATGGTCGGGCGGCTGACCGGGACCACGATCCGCCACAGCACCTGCCACTTGTTCGCCCCGTCGATCCGGGCCGCCTCGATGATCTCGCGCGGGAACTGTCCGAGGACGGAGGAGAGCAGATACGTGCCGAAGGCGGCCTGGACGACGGTGAAGACGATCACGACGCTGAGCCGGGTGTCGTACAGGCCCACCTGCTTGCACAGGTAGTAGATCGGATAGACGAGCGCCTCCTGCGGCAGCATGTTGGCGAGCACGAAGAAGGCGAGCACCCAGGTGCGGCCCTTGATGCGGCCGATGCCGATCGCGTAGGCGTTGAGCACGGACAGGACCGCGGCCAGGACCGCCACCGAGCCGCTGATCAGGACGGAGTTGAAGAGCTTTTGGCCGTAGTCGACGCGCGACCAGAAGTCCTTCAGACCATCCAGGTAGAGGCCCTTGGGGAGGCTGAGGGGGCCGTGCTGGGAGTACTCGGTGGGGGACTTCACGGCGTTGACCGCGACGATGAGGAACGGCAGGACCATGAAGGCCGCGCCGATGCAGAGCGCGATGAGGACCGGGTAACGGCGTACGGTAATCATGTGCGGACCCCCTCCTCGGCGTCCTCGGCGCGGGCCTGGAGCTTCAGTCCGACCAGGGCCAGGACGAGGATGATCACGGTGAGGACAGTGGAGACGGCGGCGCCGTACCCGACTTGGGTCTTCTCGAAGAACGTGGTGAAGGAGAAGTAGGAGGGGACGTCGGTGGCGCCGCCCGGCCCACCCTTGGTCAGGACGTAGACGGCCCCGAAGACCTTCAGCGCGGCGATCGTGCACCACAGCAGCACGACGTAGATCTCGGGTCTGATCTGCGGCAGCGTGATGTGCCAGAAGCGGCGCCACCAGCCGGCGCCGTCCAGCTCCGCCGCCTCGTACAGCTGCGGGTCGACGCGCTGGAGCCCCGCCATGAAGACAACGAGGGGGAAGCCGATCTGCACCCACACCATCACACCCATGACGGTGTAGAGGGCGATGTCCGGGTCGCCGAGCCAGTCCTGTTGCAGGGAGCCGAGACCGACCGCCTTCAGCAGCGCGTTCAGGGCGCCGTTGCCGGGGGCGAGGATCCAGCTCCAGACGATGCCGGCGACCGCGATGGGCAGCACCTGCGGGAGGTAGAAGCAGGCGCGCAGGACGGCCGCCGTCCTGCTGCCGAAGTGCTTGCCTATGTAGTCGAACAGGGCGGCGGCGAGGACGAGTCCGAGCATCGTCGGTACGACGGCCATGGCGACGACCATGAACAGGCTGTGCCGGAACGACGCGCAGAACTCCGAGTCGTCCACCAGTTCACGGTAGTTGGCGAGCCCGGTCCACTTCGGCGAGCCGACCCCGCTCCAGTCCGTGAAGCTCACGCCCGTGTTCATCAGGAATGGGATGACGATCACGGCGAGGAAGGCGAGGATGCCGGGGAGCAGGAAGAGGGCGTACGACGTGCGCGGGCGGGGGCGGCGCGGGCCGACGTGCTGGTGCTTGCCGACGGCCCGCGCACCCCGTTCGACGATGATCGTCATTGCTTCGGCACGCCCTTGTCGTACGCCTTCTGCACGTTGCTCAGATAGGCGTCCGGCTTCTCGCTGCCCGTGATCAGCTTCTGCGTCTCAGAGACGAGGACGTCGTAGAAGCCGGCGACCGGCCAGTCCGGATAGAAGGCCAAGCCGTCACGTCCGGAGAGCGTGTTGAAGTCGGCGATGAGATTCTTTGCCTGCGGGTCGGTGACGGCGGCCGCGTCGGCCGCCACGGGCACGCCGCCCTTGTTGCCGAGCAGGTTCTGGATCTTCCTCGACATGGTGATGTCGATGAAGTCGTAGGCCAGGTCCTTGTTCTTGGCGCCCTTGGGGACGACCCAGAGGTTGCCGCCCGAGCCGAGGGTCAGGTTGGAACCCGGCCACAGCATGGTGCCCCAGTCGAACTTGTTCTCCGCCTTGAAGCGGCCGTACCACCAGCTGCCGCTGAACAGGATCGGGTTCTTGCCTTGGATGAAGGCGACCCCCGCGTCCTCGGCCTTGGAGCCGCTGGACGTCTTGCTGATGGAGCCCTTCTTCACCCAGTCGGCGAAGGTGGTCGCGCCGTAGGTCCAGGCCGCATCGTGGAAGTCGGTCTTACCCTTGTAGAGCTCGTACGAGTCGACCCAGGAGCGGTCGGCCTTCGACAGCGCCAGCTGGTACAGGTACTGCTGGGCCACGTACTCGGCGCCGGCGTTGGCGAGCGGGGTGATGCCCTTGGCGACGAACTTGTCCATGGCCGCGGTGAGGTCGTCGAACGTCTTCGGCTCGGCGATGCCGTACTTCTTGAAGAGGTCCTTGTTGTAGAAGACCATGGTGTATTCGGCGTAATTGGGCACTCCGTACCACTTTCCGGAGCCCATGACCCCGTTGGCGTCGTACTGACTAGTGGTCTTCACCCCCGCGCTGAGCTTCTTGTCCCAGCCGCGCTTGGTGACCTCGGCGGTCAGGTCGGTGAGGAGCCCCTGCTTGGACAGCAGTCCAGCCGTTGCGTTGCCCTTGTTGTACTCCATGATGTCGGGCGCGTCCGAGGAGTTGAGGACCATCGGCGCGGTCTTCTGGATCTGCTCGAAGCCCTTCTCCTCGAACTTCACCTTCACGCCCGGGTGTTTCGCCTCGAACTCCTTGATGGCCTCGTTCCAGGCGACACCCATCGCGCTGTTCGGGGCTTCGTAGTGCCACAGCTTGAGTGTCTTGCCGTCGGAGGAACCGCTGTCCGAGCCACCGCAGGAGGCCAGGAGCAGGGAGCCGGTGAGGACCGCCGCCGTCGCCACCACACGCCTTCGTGCCGTCAACATCCACTGCCTCCAAGGGAGTCGGATGGGTAACTGAGGTGTCACGCAGCGTTCATCGAATCGTTTCGATGCGTGACGTCGAAGCGCTTCGACGGTGGAAGGTAGGTGGGGGCTGTGAGCGCGTCAATGGGGTGCGCGAAAACCAGCGGAGATTCGTGGCGCGCCCAACCCGAGCATCGCCGACGACGGGCGTGGACGGCGTGGCCGGTCGCGCTCAGCAGGGGCCAGGGCCGCGGCGGTCGTTGGCCCGGTGAAGCCGACGGTCGGTGAAAGCCCTGTCGAGTCAGCCGCAGCGCGGTGCACGCCTCAGCCGGGGCCGCACCCACGCGGCAGCCCACAAGCCGGATGCTTCCGGCCGGGGGCCTCTGCTCGACAAAACACCACCACCCGGTACCGGACTTACCCCGAATGAGACCCGACCCGCCAACGAGCGGCACAAGGCCCACGTCGGAACAGCCGGCTGCACGGAGCTGGCACGCCACCCAGGCATGTCAGCCCCGCACAGACATCGGGCGGACATCACAGCATTACGTGATGGCTCTTAGCCCAGAATTCCGCGGTCGTAGGCCACCGCCACCGCCGCCGCCCGGTCCTTGACGCCCAGTTTGGCGTAGAGATGCGTCAGATGGGTCTTCACCGTGGCCTCGCTGATGAACAGCACACGGGCTATCTCGCGGTTGGACGTGCCCTTGGCCACGAGCGCCAGCACTTCGCGTTCGCGGACGGAGAGCGGCTCGTTCCCGGGGGCGCGCACCGCCGAGACCAGCCGGGAGGCCACCGCCGGGGACAGCACCGTGCGGCCCTCGGCCGCGGCCCGTACCGCGGTGAAGAGTTCGTCGCGCGGCGCGTCCTTGAGCAGATAGCCCGTCGCACCCGCCTCGATGGCGGGCAGTGTGTCCGAGTCGGTGTCGTACGTCGTCAGGACCAGGATCTTCGCGCGGGCGCCCGAGCGGGTGAGCGTGGCTATGGCCTCCACCCCGCTGCCGCCCGGCATCCGCAGATCCATCAGGATGACGTCCGGGTCGAGTCCGGCGGCCAGGGCCACCGCCTCCACACCGCCCGACGCCTCGCCCAGGACGCGGAAACCGGGGGCGTTCTCGAACATGCCGCGCAGCCCGTCCCGAACGACGGGATGGTCGTCGACGATCAGCAGGGAGACGGTCGTGTCATCGGTCATCGCCCACCAACGGTACGCGAGCCGAGACCGCCGTGCCCTGTCCCGGCTCCGACTCGAGGACGAGGGATCCGGCTATGCGCTCGGCACGGGCCCGCATGCCGTCGAGTCCGAAGCCTCTGGTGCCGGTGCGTTCCGGGAGCCGGTGCGGATCGAAACCGCGGCCGTCGTCGCGGATGTCGAGACTCACTTCGTCACCCATGAAGCTGAGCGTCACTCCGACGCGGGTGGCGCAGGCGTGACGGGAGGTGTTGGAGAGTGCCTCCTGCGCGATACGCAGCAGCGTGGCGGACACCTCGTCGTGGAGTGACACCGCGGTGCCCGTGACCGTGAACCGGGCGCCCACACCGGTCCGTTCGCCCCACTGGGCGACCGTCTTCTCCAGCGCCTCGGGCAGCCCGGCGTGCTCCAGGTCGACGGGGGCGAGGTTGTGGACGGAGCGGCGGGCCTCGCCGAGGCTGTGCCGGGCGAGCGCGGCGGCCCGGTCGAGATGGGTGCGGGCCACCGTGAGGTCGGAGGCGCCCGCGACCACCTGGAGCTGGGCGATGATCCCGGTCAGGCCCTGAGCGATGGTGTCGTGGATCTCGGCGGCGAGGCGCCGGCGCTCGTCGGCGACCCCGGCTTCCCTGGCCTGGACGAGGAGTTGGGCGTGAAGGGCCGCGTTCTCGTCGAGGGCCTGCTGGAGGGCCGCATTGGTGCGCTCGAGTTCGGCGATGGTGTCGCTCTGCACACGGGCGCGTTCGTCCTCGTGCGCCGCGATGCGGGCGAAGACGGTGAGCAGACAGAGGTTGACGCCGAGCAGCACGCCGAAGCCGAGCCAGCCGACCCCGCCCTGCGGCGGCATGCCCCCGGCCTGCGAACCGGACATCGTGACGGCGGTGGCGACAAGGCCGTATTTCACCAGGCGCTGCGGCAGCAGCCGGTTGACGCCGAAGTAGCCCGTGACGGCGAAGAGTGCGAAGAACGGGTTGAGCCAGCTGAGGGCGAAGCCGAGCACCCAGCGGACGGTGTAGTAGGCGACGCCGGCCCGGGAAGGTCCCGTGCGCCCACGGGACACCCTCCCCCACACCCACTGCAGAACGAGGGCCGCCGCCACCATCGCACCGGTCGCGTACCTGGCTCCGGTGGTCATGCCGACCGCGTCCGCGGAGACGATCGCGGTCAGGGTCCCGCCGGCGAGGAGACCGTACGGTCCCCACCGGTGCCAGGCCGCCCAGCGCTGCTCCACCGCGGCCGACCCGGGGGCCGACCAGGCACCGACGGCGATGCCCGGCACCTGTTGCGTCTCGGCTGTCATACGACCAGTCTGCACAGCGGGAACCGGCCTCACTCCCAGCGGAACCATCGTGCGGCCAGGGCCGACAGGAGCACCGTCCACGTGGCGAGCACGCCGAGGTTGCCCCAGCCGGGCCAGTCGCCGGAGGCCGCCTGGCCGAGCGCACGGGCGGCCGCCCCGAACGGGGTCAGCTCCACGACCCGGGCCAGTGTGTGCGGCATGGACTGCACCGGCAGCCACACCCCCGCGCAGAACATCATCGGGAAGTACACGGCGGACCCGATCGCACCCGCGATCTTCGTCGTACGGGAGACGGCCGAGACCACCGAACCCAGCGCGAGGGCGGCGAGGATGGCCAGGACCAAGGCGAGGACGTATCCGGCGAGTTGCTGCGGCAGACGTACATCGAAGGCGAGCCGGCCCACGGCGAGCGCGAGCAGTGCGGAGACGAGGACGGCCAGTCCGTGCACCAGCATCTGCGCGGACAGCAGGGACGAGGGCCGCACGGGCGTGGTGGACATCCGGCGCAGGATGCCGCGCTCGCGGTAGCCGGTGAGGGCCTGCGGCATGGACTGCACCCCGGCGGTGATCATGGCGACCAGGACCACCACGGGGACGTACAGATCCACGAGCCTGAGGCCGCCGAGGGACTTGTCGCTCTCCCGGAAGGCCGGGATGGAGCCGAGGATCACCAGCAGCAGCGTGGGGAACATCAGGATCCAGAAGATGCCGCCGGGTTCGCGGCGGAAGAGCCGTACCTCCGTGCGCAGGACGGCCGCCCGCGGACGCGCAGTGGAGAGGGTCGAGGTGCTCATGCCGAGGCCTCCGTCAGGTCCAGGAACGCGTCGTCCAGCGTGGCGTCGGTGACGCGGAGTTGATGGGCGGTGATGTGCTGCCGGGCGAGCAGGGAGATGACCGCGTTGACGGTCTCGTCGGTGCCGGCGAGCGTGATCCGGCCGTCCTTGTGGGCGACGGACGCGAGCGCAGGCAGCGCCTGCAGTTCGTCCTCGTCCAGCGGCGCCGACGGGGTGAAGCTGATGACCGTGGAACCGGACGCGCGGCGGATCAGTCCAGCGGGGGTGTCCAGGGCGGCGATCCGCCCCTTGTCGATGACCGCGATACGGTCGCAGAGCCGCTGCGCCTCCTCCATGAAGTGCGTGACGAGCAGGACGGTGACGCCGTTGCCCTGTACGTCCTCGATGAGCCGCCAGGTGTCGCGGCGGGCTCGCGGGTCGAGTCCGGTGGTGAGCTCGTCGAGGACGACCACCCTCGGGTTGCCGATGAGGGCGAGCGCGATGAACAGGCGCTGTTTCTGGCCGCCGCTGAGTTTGCCGAACCGGGTGGTGAGCTGTCCGGTGATGTCGAGGCGCTCGGCGAGCGGGCGCCAGTCGGCGGGGTGCGGATAGAAGGACGCGTACAGCTCCAGCGCCTCGCGCACAGAGAGCTTGGCCTGCAGTTCGCTCTGCTGGAGCTGGGCGCCGAGGGCCCGCGAGACCTGCTCGTGGTCGGCGACGGGATCGAGCCCGGCGACCCGGACCCGTCCCTCGTCGGGGGTCCTGAGGCCCTCGACGCAATCGACGGTGGTGGTCTTGCCCGCGCCGTTCGGGCCGAGGATTCCGAAGATCTCGCCCTCCTCCACGGCGAAGGTGACGCCGTCGACGACAGCCCTTCCCCCGTAGGACTTGCGCAGTCCGCTGACTTCGATGACGGGATGCGTGGTCATGCCTCGAGGGTCCCGGCCGGAGCCCGTCCGGCACATCGGCCGCCTCGCTCGAAGGTGCATCAGCCGATCGGTTGATGCGGGGGTACGACCCGGCGGCCGACGGACCGGGCGACTCCTCGTACACGCAGGTCGTAGGACCGCAGACGGATCCGGGTCCGGTCAAAACGCGGTGGGCACTGTCGGTGCCGGTACGTAGGCTCCTGCTGATGCCCGCACAACGTGTAACCCTCCAAGGACCGCTCCGCCGTGTGCACCCTGCTGCGCCTGTGGCCGTATGTGCGACCGGTGCGCCTGAGGCTGTTCACCGTCGCGTTCGTCGCGTTCGTCGCCTCGTGCGTCGGCCTGGTGATCCCGCTGGTCCTCAAGTGGCTCGTGGACGGGCCGGTGGCCGACCGGGATCTGTACCTCGTTCGCGTTGGACGCCGACGCCTGGAAGGCCACGCGGCCGCGCCGGGAACAGCCGGTCCGGCCGGCATGGTTGCATCGATCGAGGGACCGGCGCCGCACGGGCGGGGAACACGGATCACAAGGTCGTCCGCACCACCAGGATCCGGGCCCCAAGGTCGCGGTACGCCCGCCGCACACTCGTACCAAGACGTATTTCTGCAGGAGGACTGTTTCATGACTGACCGGCCCTTGACGCTCATGGCAGTACACGCCCACCCCGACGACGAGGCCACCGGCACCGGAGGGGTCCTCGCGCGGTACGCGGCGGAAGGCATCCGTACCGTTCTCGTGACGTGTACCGACGGCGGTTGCGGTGACGGACCGGGGGGTGTCAAGCCGGGCGATCCCGGGCACGATCCCTCGGCGGTCGCCCTGATGCGCCGTCAAGAACTTGAGGCGAGCTGTGACGTCCTGAAGGTCAGCGATCTGGAGATGCTGGATTATGCCGACTCCGGGATGACGGGCTGGCCGAGCAACGACGCCCCCGGATCCTTCTGGCAGACCCCCGTGCAGGAAGGCGCGGCCCGACTCGCGACACTCATGCGACACTACCGACCTGATGTGGTCGTCACCTACGACGAGAACGGCTTCTACGGCCACCCCGACCATATCCAGGCCCACCGCATCACGATGGCGGCGCTGGAGATGACCGCGCTGGCACCGAAGGTGTACTGGACCACGATGCCCCGCTCGATGATGCAGCGGTTCGGCGAGATCATGCGTGAGTTTCATGAGGACATGCCGCAGCCGGATCCTGCCGAGGCCGCCGCGATGGCCGAGATCGGCCTCCCCGACGATGAGATCACCACGTGGGTGGACACCACCGCGTTCAGCGGTCAGAAGTTCGACGCGTTGGCCGCGCACGCCAGCCAGGGCGAGAACATTTTCTTCCTCAAGATGGGCAAGGAGAGGTTCGGCGAGTTGATGGGCATGGAGACTTTCGTACGTGTCCAGGACGCCACCGGCGCGGCCATACCCGAGAACGATCTCTTCGCCGGACTGCGCTGATCCGCCTGTCCGACCGGCCGGGAAATCAATCACCACCGGATCTGATTGGATCGGCGGCGCCCTGATGTCCTGGAATGTCCGGGTTCATCAGATGCGCCTGGTGCCTGTCGGTAAACGATGGCGAGCTCAAGTGGTCAACGCGTCACCGCTGTTCAGGAGGTCAGCGTAGACCTCCGCCGGAGTGCGGTAGCCACGGACTTTACGGGGACGGTGGTTGAGCTCGTGGGCGATGGCGTTGAGGTCGGCCTGGCTGAACGTGCGGAGATCCGCGCCCTTGGGCAGGTACTGCCGTAGCAGGCGGTTGGTGTTCTCGTTGGTGCCTCGCTGCCAAGGGCTGCGTGGTTTGCAGAGGTAGAATGGCATGCCGGTCTCGGCCGTGATGGCCTGGTGTTCGGCCATCTTGCGGCCCCGGTCCCAGGTGAGCGTCCGCTGCACCTGGGGCGGGATGCCGAGGAGGCTCCGGGTGAGGTGCGGCGCGACCTGATCTGCCTTGATGCCGTCCGGCAGCGCGACGATGGTGGTGTAGCGGGTGGTGCGCTCGACGAGCGTGGCGACCGCCGAGGGTCGTGTGCCCATCACGAGTCGGGTAGCGGGGACGCATTGCTGCGCCCCCGCCCCCTCAGAACCGTGCAAGCAGCTGTTCACCGCACACGGCTCAAGCAAGCCCCAAGGGCTCGCGGTCAGGAGAAGGTGCGGGGCTTGTCGGATCGGCGGCTCCATTCCGCCGTTGACAGTGGGTGTGGAGGAGACGGATTCGTTGATCGCCCGGTGAGGCCCCTCCTCGGAAGGCGACGTACTGCTTGGAGATCGCCTTCCTGAGGACGGCCCGCCACGCTTCCCATTCCTGCGGGTTTCGGGGCGGGTGATCGGCGTGCAGCAGGAGCCCTCCACAGATCGGGCAGCGACCCTGTTGTGCCTGGAGCAGGCGCACGGTCATGCCGTCGACCGGCGGGGGTGGCCCTTTGCGACGCCGCTCGGCCCAGTACGACTCCAGTGCCGGGTCGTCCGGGGACGCCCTGCCCTTGACCAACTGGTGCCGGACGATCTTCGTCCAGGAGAACTTGAGCAGGTAGGCCCCGCTGATGCGGTCGCCGAATACCCACCGGTCCCTCCTGGCCTTGTTGAACCGGCCGAAGTACCTGTCGGATATCCAGTGCTTCGGCTTGTTCGGGTGGCTGTGTTTGGCCCACTTGTAAGCGAGCTTCCACATGTGATTGTCCAGCGCGGTGAACACCTCGCTGGACACCACCGTCCGGTAGTAGGCCGACCAACCCCGAACGATCGGGTTGATCTTCTTGAGCACCGCACCCGCATTGGCCCCTCGCAGGGCCAGCATCTCGGCACTCAACCGTTCCCGGATCCGTCGTTGGGCCGCTGTGCTCGGCTTGATCAGCAGCTTGCCGTGATAGCGGCGGACGTTGAACCCCAGGAAGTCGAACCCGCTCTCCGCGTGGACGATGTGTGTCTTGTCCTCGTGGAAGGCGAGCCCCCTGGGCGTCAGCCATGCGGCCAGCCGTTCCTTGACCTGCTCGGCCTGCTCACGACTGGTGCACATCGCGACAAAATCGTCGGCGTATCTCACCAGCACCGGGCTCCCGCTCTGCGCACTTCCAGCGTCTCGGCCGGTTGTGTAGTAGCGGACGCCTGCGGCTTCCTCCATTCCGTGCAGAGCCACGTTGAAGAGCAGTGGGCTGATCACTCCGCCTTGAGGAGTCCCCGCCTCGGTCGGGGCGAACCGGCCTCGGTCCACGGCCCCGGCCTTGAGCCACTGCCGGACCAGTCCCCGAGCGGGGAAAGTGCCGAGCGCGGCCATGAGCCGGTCGTGGTCGATACGGTCGAACGAAGCCCGGACTTACTACCCGCATCGAGGACCTCGCGGCCGCGTTGCGCGCTGGGGCCGCGGGGTTGTACTGCGCGGTGGCGGCCGTCGAGTTGCTGATTGGCCAGGAACGGTGGCTGCGCCGCGACGACTTCATCGCGGACTTCGTCGAGATCGTCCCTGCTGCGGACGGGACGCCGATGGCGTTCGTCGACTGGTCGCGGGTGGCAGCCTGTCTGAAGCGCGGGCGGCTGGCCTGCTCCACCGGCGAGGGCCAGGTGCTGCGGCTGTGCGCGAGCCTGGTCGAGGGCGTCCCCGTTGACCTGGGCACCGTGTTGACCAGCGTGGACGCACCCACCGTGGTACTGGTGGCCCGCGCCGTGCTGCGCGCCGGCGGCTGTGCGGAGGTCGCTCTGCCCTTGCGAGACGGTGGTGCGCGGTGAGGTCCGTGCAGGTGGTCAGGGACCACCACCCGCTCAAGGGCCGCAGCCTTCAGGTACTCGGCCAGATGCACTGCCGGGGACGGCTGGAGCTGCTGCTGGTCCTGCCGGACGGGAGCAAGTCGCTCATCCCGGCCGCCTGGACTGACTTCCCTCAGGACAGGGAAGAAGCCACCGGCGCCGGAGACGATCGCATCAGGCAACTTGCCTCGTCGGTCAAGCTGTTGGAGGCGCACGGGCTGGTTTCCTCGCTTCTCGCCCGGGCGATCGCTGGGCGGGAGCAGGCTGCACGGCAGTCACCGTGCAAGGAGGACGACCGTGCAGCCTGTCCAACTCAGTCTGCTCCCCGAGCAGGTATCCCCGCCGCAGAACCAGCTGCAAGAGGCCGTCACCCAGCTGGCCCATCTCATCGCCAAGATGACCGCCGCACGCCGAACGGAGGCTGACGATGAGTGAGCACAGTAAAGTCACCGCGTCCCATCGGCAAAGAGCGGCGATCGTCTACGTGCGCCAGTCCACTCTGCTTCAGTTGGAACGCAACAGGGAGTCCACGGCCCGCCAGTACGATCTGGGCCAGCGTGCGGTGGCGCTCGGGTGGTCCCGTGCGCAGGTCAGCGTCGTCGATGAGGACCAGGGCATCTCCGGCGCCAGTGCCCTGGGGCGGTCCGGGTTCGCCGGGCTGGCCGCCCGGGTCGGCCTGGGCCAGGTCGGGATCATCCTCGCGCTCGAGGTGAGCCGGCTGGCCCGCAATAATGCGGACTGGTACCGGCTGCTCGACCTCGCGGCGATGACCGACACGCTGGTCGCCGACGCGGACGGCGTCTACCACCCGCGCCGGTTCGACGACCGCCTCGTGCTGGGCATGAAGGGGACCATGGCCGAAGCTGAGCTGCACATTCTGCGGGCCCGCCTCGACGGCGGGGTGCGCAACAAGGCCGCCCGCGGGGAACTGCGACGCGGCCTTCCCGTCGGTCTGGTCTGGGGCGAAGCCGATGGCGAGATCCTCTTCCATCCCGACGAGGCCGTGGTCGGCGTGATCCGCGCGGTCTTCGAACACTTCGCCGCCTGCGGCTCAGCGCGCGGGGTGTGGCTGTGGTTGCGCGAGCAGGGCCTGAAGTGGCCGCTGCAGCCGACCGGGTACGTCAACGGCACCGAGATCGTCTGGGTCGAGCCGACCTACCACGCGGTGCACAACACGCTCACCCACCCCGCCTACGCCGGTGCCTACGTCTACGGCCGCACCCGCTTCGAACGCCGCCTCGACACCGACGGCACCGTGCGCACCCACCGCCGCGTCCTGCCCCGCGACCAGTGGCAGGTCCTGATCGAGGACCACCACGAGGGCTTCATCACCTGGGAGGACTACCTGGCCAACCAGGAGAAAATCAGTGCAAACACCCGCCCGCGGCGTCACGAGCCCGGCACCGGCGCGGTCCGTGAGGGGTGCGCGCTGCTGCAGGGCCTGGCCGTCTGCGGCATCTGCGGGCGCAAACTCGCCGTCTTCTACCAGGGCCCTGCCAAGGCCACCCCCGGCTACTACTGCACCGGATCCGGACAGCTGGTCGACGGCCGCGGCACGCGCCACCTGCAGGTCGGCGGGCAGGCCATCGACGCCGCGGTGGCCGCCGCGTTCCTGGCCGCGCTCACCCCCGCCGCCCTGGAAGCCTGCCTCAAGGCTGCCGACCAACTCGAAGCCGACCACGACACGGCGCTTGCCCAATACCGGCGCGAGGTCGAGCGCGCCCGCTACGACGCCTTGCGCGCCGAGCGCCGCTACCGAGCCGTCGACCCGGACAACCGCCTGGTCGCCCGCGGCCTGGAGGCCGACTGGGAGAAGACGCTCACGGCCCTGGCCGCCGCCGAGGCCGAGCTCGCCCGCCGCGATCGCCGCCAGCCCACCGCCCTCACCGCGGCCGAGCGCGCCACGGTGCTCGCCCTCGCCGACGACCTCCACCCGGTCTGGACCGCCGAGACCACCACCGACAAGGACCGCAAGCAGCTGCTGCACACCCTGCTCGAGGACGTCACCCTCACCGTCCACCGCGACGACTCCGACCCGCGCGCCGAGGCAGTCATGCGCTGGAAAGGCGGCGCGATCAGCAAACTGGTGGTGCCGATCCGCCGACCGCAGCCGAAGATCCGCACCGACGAGGACACCGTCGACCTCATCCGCCGCCTGGCGGTGCACTACCCGGACGCCCAGATCGCCGGGATCCTCAACCGCCAAGGTCGGCGCACCGCCCGGGGATTGTCATACACGGCCAGTAGAGTCCAATCACTACGGCACCACTGGGGCATCCCCTGCCACACCAAGAGCGACAAGCCGCAGGAAGGAGAGCTGGTCACCGTGGCCCAGGCCGCCGACCGACTCGGTCTCGCGCCCTCCACCCTGCATCGCTGGCTGGGCGACGGCTTCATCGCCGGCGAGCAGGACACCCCCGGCGCCCCCTGGCGCATCCGCCTCACCGACGAACTCCGTGCCCTATTCGTCGAGGACGCCCCCGACGGCTGGCTCGCCATGCTCGAGGCCACCCTCGCCTACGGCGTCTCCCGCCAGACCCTGTTGCAGCGTGTCAAGCACGGCGAACTGAAGGCCGTCCACGTCCGCACCGGACGCAGAAAAGGCCTGCGTATCGAGCCCCCGACCCCTCAGAACAGCCTGTTCTGACCCCCACAATCAGCACAAGGAGCAGTGTGACGATGCGTCAAACGCCGCCGTCAGGTCCGCGTCGAGCACCCACACACGCTGCGGGTTCTTCCCGTTGAGCGTGGAGTAGATGGCCCCGATCGCGTCGTGACAGCCGCGGCCGGGCCGAAAGCCGTACGACTTCGGCTCGAACCGCGCCTCCCACTCGGGCTCCAGTGCGCCCAGTGCCACGGCTTGCAGACACCGGTCAACGATCACGGGAATCCCGAGGCCGCGCTTCTTCGTGGTCCCCGGTTTGGGGATGAACACCCGCTTGACGGGCTTGGGGATCCACGGTCGGGCGCGGAGCTGAACCCAGTCGGCCAGGGCGGCCTTGGACTGGGACATCAGCACCACCTTCCCGTCGACTCCCGCCGTCGCGCGTCCCGCGTTGATCTCCGTAACCCGCCGCACGCTCAGGAGCGTGTTCGACCGGGAACGGAGCATCAGCTTCTGCAAGTTGCGGACCTTCTTCAGGTCCCCTGCCTGCGATGCCGTGAAGATCCTCTGCCGCAGACGCCGTACGTCCTCCTCGACCAGGCGCCAGTCGATCGACGCCCAGTCCAGGTCTTCGTCCTCGGGTCCGTTCACCGTCGCGGCAGCGTTCCGGACGGTCGAGACCGCTCCGTCCGCATCCGTCATGGCGTCCAACTTGTCCCTCGGTTCCGTCGTCTTTGTCCAGTGAGTCCGCACAGGCTCACCTGGCCCACGTCAGCACCCTTTCGGGTCCGGGCAGCGCACCCGTATCCGGACGGTTATGCGGGGCGACCGGCGGAAAGGCCGGTCATGCTGCCCCGGGTTCCCGTTTCCTTTCGTCTTCCGGCATTGGCTTCTTGGGCCATCCTGTTCCCGCTGGGGAGTTGAGCCTTCCTCGCGGTCGGCCGACCGGGCCGCGAAGGCCCGGACCCCAACGGGGTTTCCACGTTCCACACGAATGAGATACGACCGGGGTGGGTGCTCCCTTGACCCCGAGGCGGCGGTGTCCACCTGGCCGGAGTGACCTCTGCCGGCCAGCGCCTACCGCTTCTCAGCGGCCAGCCATGCACCCCACTGGAACCTTCCATCGGCGGGGCTTGGGATCACGAGGCATCATCGGGAGTTCACTTGCGTTCACCCGTCCGGTCTTCCCCTTGCCGGTAACTCCCGGATGGAACGGGAGCCCTTGGGCTTTCCCCTGAGCTTCGGACCACACCGTTACCGGCATCGCACGTCAGAGGCGGGGACGGGTCATACGGACACGGACCCGTGACTGCACCTACGGCCTCATCATCAGCCGTTTCTCCTTCCGGTCAGTCCACTCGTATTCGTGCGGCTTCGTGTCGCACGGTCGCCCTCCCAGTGGCCGGGCACCTTGCGGTCCTCGACTTCGGCAGGGCGGGTGCTGATGGACACCATGCCGCGGATGAAGCCCCGGCCGGTGGGCCGACGGGCGGCCTTCGGCCGGCGCATCGGCCGCGCGGACCGCAGCCGCTGGGTGAGGCTGCGATCGATCGCCTGCCGACGTCGCGGGTCGTAAAGCGAGAGGTAGATCGCCTCGTGCGAGACCTGCATGGAGACGTCGCCAGGGAACTGGAGTCTCAGCCAGCCCCCGATCTGCTCTGGCGACCAGCACAGTGCCAGTTTGGCCTCCACCAGCGCTTGCAGAGCGGGCCGTTGGGCGAGCTTGCCTGCTTGGGCCGACGCCCACGCGTGTAGGCAGCTGCGTCCGCCGACGCGGCGCGGTAGCGTTCCCGACCGCCGTTACGGGTGATCTCACGGGAGACGGTCGACGGCGATCTGCCCAACCGCCGCGCCAGTTGCCGAGCGGACTCACCGGCTGCCATACCGCGGGATATCTCCTCGCGCTCGCCGCCGGTCAGATGGCGCGTTGACCGCTGCTGCGGGGCCTGGCGGACGCCGCCGCTCTGGTACAGAAACCGGCGGACGTGGTGCATCGGAGCCCCGAGCGCGCGCCCCATCAAGCTGAAGGACTGCCCTGGCTGGCTGACCCGCATGCAGGCGTTCGGGCCTGCGCGGCCCTGGCGCCCGACCTTGCCGACGACGACGCAGCGGACCAGGTGCTGATGGAACTGGCGCGGTCGCCGCAAGCCTTCGGCAAGTCCTTTGGGTGCGGATCCTCTCGGGGGACGGTTGAACTGGGGTTTTGCTGATCTGGGTGTGGGTGGGGTGTTGTCGTCTCTACCGTGCGGGTAGAGGAGGCGGTGCCGGATGGGCTCGTTGATCGGGGAACTGGAGGCTCGGCAGGCGGCGGTGCGGTCCCGGGTGGAGGAACTCGAGCGGGAGATCGCCGTGTTGACCGTGCGGTTGGAGGCTGAGCGGGACCGGCTGGAACGGTTGACCGTGACGCGGGAGACGCTGGAGGAACTCGCGGCTGAGGGAGTGGCCGTGGACGCGGTCGAGCCGGTGGGCGGGGGCCGGGTGGTGGGAGCGCAGACGGTGACCGTGTGGCGGGAGGGGATGAGCAGCGCGGATCTCCCTGCGGTCTACCGCGACATCGTGGACGTGATCGACGACGGGCCCGAGCCGGTGCAGGCGAAGCAGGTCGTGCCGAGGATCGGCCTGCCCGCGCAGACGTCGAAGATCGAGGGGACGCGGTCGAAACTGAAGCGGCTGGTCGAGCGGGGCTGGCTGGACGAACAGACACCCGCACTGTTCACCGCGTCGGCCGGAAGGACGGCGACCGGTTCGGTGCGGTGAGCCAACTCCCGGTGGTCAAGGGGCTCTTCTTCCTACCGTCGTAGGTGCCAACCAGGAACGACGGCCGGAAGAAGAGCCCGGATGGAACGCTACGACACCCACGATGTCCCTGACCCGTTTGCCTGCTCGATGGAAGCGGTGGAGTCGCTGGCAGCACGGCTGTCGGCACCCGAGACCGCCGAGTTGGACCATGCCGCGGTGGAACAGCTGATCGAGACCGATGGCCGGGAGATCCTGCGCCGGTTCTTCCAGGACCACCTCGACCTGCGGGCGGCCCGTGAAGAGCAGGCGCCGCCGCCTCGGGCGGTCTTCGGTCCGGACCGCGAGGTGCGGCCGTACCGCGAGAGGGGGCATGCCCGGCAGCTGACCTGCTTGTTCGGCACGGTGAGTGTGACGCGGTGCGCCTGGCGGAGCCGGGGCCTGTCGAACGTGCACCCGGCCGACGCCCAGTTGTCGCTGCCACGCGGCCGGCACAGCCACGGCGTCAAACGCCTCGCCGTGCGCGAGGCGGTCCGTGGTTCCTACGCGCAGGCCGTCGCGGCGATCACCGACCGGTGCGGGCCGGTACTGGGCAAACGCCGGGCCGAGAGCCTGACCGTCGAGGCCGCCGCCGACATCGACGCCTTCTACCACCACAAGATCGCCTCCCCGTGCACGGCCGACATGCCGCTGGTCATCCAGGTCGACCAGAAGGGGGTGGTGATGCGGCCCGAAGCGTTGCGCGAGGCCACCCGCCGCGCGGCCGAGGCAAAGAAGCGGCAGGGCAGGCAGGCGCGGCTCGCACCGGGCGAGAAACCGAACCGGAAACGCATGGCGACCATCGCCTGCGTCCACGACACCCACCCCGCCCAGCGCCGTCCGCACGACATCGTCCACCCACCCGGCGGCCGTACCCGCCTGCGGACGGTGCGGCCCGGCCCGAAAGCGGTCAACCGGTGGTGCACCGCCTCCCTGATCCACGACCCCGACGACGTGATCGCCGAGGCATTCACCCAGGCCACCGACCGTGACCCGGGCCATCACCGGCCCTGGCTCATCCTCGTCGACGGCGCCCGCCACCAACTCGACCTCGTCGAAGCCGAAGCACAGCGCCGCAACGCCAAGATCCACATCTTGATCGACTTCGTCCATGTCGCCGAGTACGCGTGGACGGCCGCGCACGCCTTCCATCCTGTCGGCAGCCTGGAGGCCGAGACTTTCGCCGCCGAGACACTCACCGCGATCCTGCACGGACACGCCGCCCGCGTCGCCGACGAGATGACCGCCCGCGCCGAGAAGGAACAGCTCACCGGGGCGAAACGGGACAGCGTCGACACCTGCGTGCGCTACCTGTCCGGCCACCTCGACCAGCTCCGCTACGACACCGCACTGGACAAGGGCTGGCCCATCGCAACCGGATCGGTCGAAGGCGCGTGCCGGCACCTCGTGGGCGACCGCCTCGACATCACCGGAGCCCGCTGGGGCCTCGCCAGCGCCGAAGCCGTCCTCAAACTCCGCGCTGTCCACGCCAACGGCGACCTCGACACCTACCTCGCCTACCACCACACCCGCGAGCATCAGCGCACCTACCCCGACCAGCACCACAACCAACCCAGCACTTGATCAACAACCTTCCCTCAGAAGGATCCGCACCCAAGTCCTTTGGCGACCTGACTCCACCCCTGCAGCTCCAGTCCAAGTCGTACCAGGACCTGCTCACAGGGCGACGCGCGAGCTGATGCCCGGTCGCTTGCGCACTTCGCGCTCGGAGCTGGTCAGCTCGCCGGACCCGCGCTCGCCCCGGTCCGCCTTCACCTGGCGGTACCAGCCGCGTAGGGACTCGGAGCTGATGCCGAGTTCCCGGGCGAAGGCGGTGACCGTCCTGCCCGAGAAATCGACGAGGGGAGTGTCTAATCAACGGCGGATCTGCTGATCAAGGGAGAGACGCCACGTGAGCGAGATGACGATGGAGCAAGGGTCCGTGGAGGAGTCGGCAGGCAATGCGACGCCATCGGCCGCGTCGGACGAACAGCTCGTCGCGATGCTCGTTGACCGGGCACGTAGTGAGGGACTGCAACTGACTGGCGAGGGCGGGCTGTTGCAGATGCTGACCAAGCGGGTGCTGGAGTCCGCCCTGGAAGGCGAGATCACCGATCACCTCGGCTACGAGAAGCACGATCCGGCCGGGAAGAACAACGGCAACAGCCGCAACGGCACCCGGGCGAAGACCGTACTGACCGACATCGGTCCGGTGGAGGTGAAGGTGCCCCGCGACACCGCCGGCAGCTTCGAGCCGCAGATCGTCAAGAAGCGGCAGCGCCGCCTGACCGGTGTCGACGAGATGGTGCTGTCCCTGTCCGCGAAGGGTCTCACCCACGGGGAGATATCGGCTCATCTCGCCGAGGTGTACGGCGCCGAGGTGTCCAAGCAGACCATCTCCACCATCACTGACAAGGTGATGGACGGCATGGCCGAATGGCAGAACCGGCCGCTCGACCGCGTCTATCCGGTCCTGTTCGTGGACGCTATCAATGTCAAAATCCGCGACGGTCAGGTCGCGAACCGCCCCATCTACGTCGTGATGGCCGTGACCGTGGACGGCACCCGCGACATCCTCGGCATCTGGGCCGGTGACGGCGGCGAGGGCGCGAAGTACTGGCTGCACGTGTTCACCGAGTTGAAGAACCGCGGCCTGGACGACGTGCTGATGCTGGTCTGCGACGGACTCAAGGGCCTCCCCGAGGCCGTGGAGACCGTCTGGCCTCGCACGATTGTCCAAACGTGTGTGGTTCACCTGCTGCGGAATTCGTTCCGTTACGCCGCCCGCCAGGACTGGGACAAGGTTGCCAAGGCCCTCAAGCCCGTCTACACCGCTCCCAGCGAGGACGCGGCGACGGAGCGGTTCCTGGAGTTCCAGGAGTCCTGGGGCCAGAAGTATCCAGCGATCGTGAAGCTGTGGTCGGACGCCTGGGCCGAGTTCGTGCCCTTCCTCTCCTTCGACGTCGAGATACGCAAGGTCATCTGCAGCACGAACGCGATCGAGAGCGTCAACGCCCGCATACGCAAGGCCGTTCGCGCCCGCGGACACTTCCCCAACGAGGCCGCCGCCCTCAAGTGCATCTACATGGCGCTGATGAGCCTGGACCCGACCGGGAAGGGCCGCAAGCGGTGGACCATGCGCTGGAAGGCCCCACTCAACGCCTTCCAGATCGCCTTCGAGGGCCGCCTGACCCCGAGCAACAACTGACCGCTCAACAACCAAGATCAGCCGTTAAATTGACACACCCTCGACGCGCGATCGCATCCCGCTTGAACTCCTCGGTGTACCGCTTCGTGTACTTGTTTCCCACCTGGTGCTACTTCCTCTGGAACCTCAAGATCCCAGTGTCCAGGTGTCCATGATCAAGGGGAAGCTTCACCCCCGTGGATGGAGGTGGTGGTGTGCTGCACGGGACGGCTTGTGAGCGCGGGCCACGTACGATTGAGGGCGTTTGCGGTGGTGATCGAGGTCGTTGCCAGGTTGGGTTTTCGTTGCGGGTCAAGGGTGATCGTGGCTGATCGGCTGCGGGCTCAGTCGGCGATGTGGCCGACGACTTGGGGAATTTCGAACAGGTTGCCGGTGTCTCCGGTGTGCAGGAACGCGACGTTGCTGTCGACGGGGATCCGCCCGCTGCGGGCGTGGTCGAGCAATCCTGCGAGTCCCTTGCCGGTGTAGACGGGGCCGACGAAGACGCCCTCTGCTCGGGCCAGCTCGCGGATGGCTGCTGTGCTTTCGGCGGACGCGACGGCGTAGTCCTCGCCGATGAAGCGCTGGTCGATGTCGATCTCGGCGCGGATCGTCGCGTCGTCGGGTATGGGCGCGCCCAAGGTGGCCAGCACCGCCTTGGTCCGTTCGACAATCACGCCGGGGTTCATCCGGTCTCCGTCGCTGAACCTCTGGATGGAGATCGACCGGAACTTCACCGGGTGTCCCAGACTCAGCTTGGCTGCCAGCATCCCCGGCAGCGCGGTCCCGGTGCCGATCGTGTGGTAGACGTAGTCGAGCTCGACCCCTGCGGCATCGGACTGTTCAAGCATCTCCCGGAACGTCAGGGCGTGCGCGATGAAGCCGTCGGGGTGCGCACCACCGGTCCCGACAACGAGGACCTTGTGCCCCTGCGCTTCAAGTTCGGCCTTGCGCACCGCGATGGCGTCGGTGATCCGCGCGGCCTCGTCCGGAGAATGCCAGACGTTGCCGCTGACGTTGATGACGTGGGTTTCGACACCCATCGTCTTGTTGAGCAGATAGTTGCCGCGGAACTCGCAGAGCTCACCATGCCGGGGGACGTTCCGCGTCAGAACCAGGATCGGCGTGATTCCTGCGCTCAGGCAGGCGGCGGCGAACTGCAGACCCGAGTTGGTCAGGTATTCGCCCTGGGTGATGACGTGTGTCACTCCGTTCTCGAGGGCCCGCCCCAGGATGAACTCGGCCAGACGCATCTTGCTCCCGCTGATCGCACTAGGTCCTGCCAGGTCCTCGCGCTTCATGAAGAGGTTGATTCCGTACGCCGCCGACAGGTTGGACAAGGCGTGGAACGGAGTGGGGTAGAACCCGACCCGGCATCGGGGGAGTTTGTTGATCGCGGTGTCGAATTGCGTGAAGTCCATGCGTCTAGCGTCGACCACGCCTCTGGATTAGCACAAGCAATGATCTCTTCTCGGTTGATAAGCTATCCTTAACTTCATGTCTTGGTTGTTCGATCCGCGGCATCTGGTGACCCTTGCGGCTGTCGTGCGGCTCGGCTCGTTCGCCGCTGCCGCAGAAGAGCTGGGCTACACCCAGTCCGCGGTCTCGCAGCAGGTTGCGGAACTGGAACGACGGGTCGGTGCGCGAGTCGTGGTCCGGCGGCCCGTCCGTGCGACCGAGGCCGGGCAGGTCCTTCTCGACACCGAGGCCGCGATCAGCGCGTCGATGAGTCGCGCTGCCACCGAGCTCGCGGCGCTCGCGGACGGAACCGGCGGCGAGGTGCGGCTCGGCGCGTTCATCTCGGCGGCAGCCTCCATCGTCCCTCCCGCGCTCGCACGCCTGCGTGCGACCCATCCGGCAGTTCACATCACACTCCGTGAACTTGAGCAGCGCGAAACGCATGCGCTGCTGTTCCGGGGAGAGATCGACCTGGCCATCACCTTCGACTACGAACACGCTCCCGGGCCAGTGCCCGCCGGGCTCATGCAAGAGCACCTCATGGACGATCCGATCATGGTCGTCCTTCCCGTCGGTCATCCCCTGGCCGGAGCTGACAGCCTCACCCCAGCCGACCTGCCGTCGGACGCATGGATCAACACCGCGGTCGACGTCCGCGACTTGGCAGCGTCACCCGTCGACGGCGTCCGGGGAAGCGGACATCGTCTGGACTTCGATGGCATGGACTTCCGCACTGCGCTCAATCTCGTCGCGGCGGGTCTCGGCGTCGCGCTGCTGCCGCGGTTGTTGCTGTTGGACGCTCCGCCGAACGTCGTGGTTCTGCCCATGCGGCAGCCCACACTCGTCCGTCGTCTCTACACCTGTCGGCTCGATACGAGAGGCGTCACCGCATCGATCAGGCGGCTGGAGATGTACCTCCGGGAGGCCGTGGCGGAACTCTGAAATGCCGCACCGATCCTCTAAGCGGCTTGCCTGAAGTTCTGCGCGTAACTCTTCGGCAGCCAGGGCGAGGCCCAGGGTGCGGCGGTGGTCAGCATCTGGGTGGGTGAGCGCTGCCGGAAGAAGGCGTGGACCTGGCGCAGGCGGCCCGGCCAGGTGACGGCGGTGTTGGCAATGTGGGCCTTCAGCGCGGCCCAGATGCGCTCGACCGGGTTGTCGTGCGGGCTGTAGCGGGCGCCGAACAGCAGGCGCAGGCGGGGCTGGTCGGCCAGGTAGGCGGTCACCGCCTTCGCGTGATGAATGCTGTCGTTGTCGCAGACCACCGCGACGACCGGGGCGGCGGGGTAGGCGGCCAGCAGTAGCTGGAGGAAGGCGACGAAGGCGGCGGCATTGCGGCGGCCCAGGGTGTAGACCCAGGCGCCGGTGGCCACTTCCAGGGCCCCGAAGACGGTGGCCTGCCGGTTCTTGCCTGGGGTGGCCACCTGCTGCCGCGTCCCGCGCAGGATCCAGCTCGCCCGCACGTGCGGCAGTAGGTGCAGGTGGGTCTCGTCCTCGGCCCAGACCACCGACCCGTGGGGCAGGGCGGCGAGTTGGCGGCGCAGGGCGGCGAGGGTGCGCCTGCGCTCGGGGTCACCCCTGGCCACCAGGCGGGGCCGCCGCCAGGCCGCCTGTTCGCGAGTGTGCCGGTACACGGTGCGCAGGCTCATCTTCGGCCGGCCCAGGCGGCGCCAGATCCGGCGGATGGTCCACGGCCCGGGGCGGGTCAGCAGGCGGCGGATGCGCTCGCCCAGCCTCGGCCCGCCGAGCCGGGGCCGCCCCGCGCGGGGGCGATCGGCCAGGCCCGCCAGGCCGGCGGTGTTGTAGCGATGGATCCAGCGGCGCACCGTGGCCGGGTGGTAGCCGAGCAGCTCGCCGATCTCTCCTGCGGTCATGCCGGCCGCGGACAGCAGCACGATCACCGCGCGGGAGGCCTCTCGCCACCGGTGATGCAGCAGGTGATACAGGTGCTGGTACGCCGGACCGGGGCGGTTGGCGAACACGGATGCCGGACGCATACTGGCCTTGACCTCGCCGGTTTTGTCGTAGTTTGGTCAACCTCGATACAACACCCGGCGAGGTCTTCTCGTCATCGAGGCCATCGCGCCAGGCCGCCGCTGCCGCTCCAGATTCCGCGCAGAACTTCAGGTCATCCGCTTAGATCCAAGACAGAGCAATGTGATAGGCACCCTCCTTCGTCTCGCGAGGCGCGCGTCCACGATTGGCCCGCCTGGACCGCCGCCTCTGTTGGTGCGGTGACGATCCAGCCGGCCTCGGGTCAACGAACTTTGGCAGCATGCCGTTGACCAGCTGCCTGAACAGCGGCATGAACTTGGGCTCCTCAGCGTCTCTGATTGGCTTAGCGAGCCTGAGCGTTGCTCAGTCTTGGGAGCCAATCGCCTTCGTGCCCTGGTACTGAACGACAGGAGCCGCCAGCCCGCGTGGCACGTCCCTCCGGACGCTGGTCGACCGGGCCGCGAGACCCGACCGAGGAGGGTGCCCGACGTCGCCTGGGCGCCGGGCGTGCGCGTAGCACTCTGCCACAGGTTCACTACGGTTCGCTAATCCAACTGGTGAGCCTGGCCAGCTTCAGTCTCCCGCCCACGACCTCCAGCGCGCTGTTGTCCGGCAGTCCAGCGGCGACCTGGACGTACGCGGCGTGCGAGGCGGAGGCGAGTTCGGCGAGGTGTCCGGCTGGCTCGTTCTCCAGGCCGACGACGGCGTTGGCTACTGCCTGCACGAGCCGCTGCGTCGGCACAACCGCCGCAGTGGCGCACTGGAACGTTGGGTCACGGCTGTCGGCGCCGACAGCCCGCCTCGGTTGGCCGGGGCTGACGCAGTGCACCTGGATTTCCATACAGGCAACATGCTGGCGACCGGCGGGGAGATCACCGGGGTCGTCGACTGGGACGGCGCCGCCCGCTGAGATCGTCGATTCGACCTGGTCACCCTGCGCTTCGGCATCCACGCCGAGGAAAGCGACCCGGGGGTGACAGAGCGTCTCGACGCCGTCCTCGATTCGCTCCCTGAGGAGAACCTGCGACCAGCATGGGCTCACATGAGCCTTCGCATGGTCGACTGGGCCATCAGGCACTTCACCGCGATCGACGTGGAGCACTGGCTGGACCTCGCCGAACGACACGTGAGCTGACGTCTCGTCAAGGAAATGACACGGAGCTGAGACACAGCTGTCTGGCCAAGCCGTGAGACAACCGGTGAAGCCGCAGGTCACGGGACCGCGGTATGACGCGAATTGCGAGATGCTACACCATTTGCAGGGTCTCAAATTCTGTGGCCGAATCTCACGAACGATGGCCAAGCGATGGCCGAACGGCCACGAAATCTGAGACTCCCTGGTCGGAGCAATCACTTAGAGCGTGCGCGGATAGGCGGGTGTAAGGGCTGGATGCAGGTGCAGGCACGGGCCTGCGCGATCATGTGAGTTGCTACGCTCCGTGACCGTGGAGGCTCCGTGCCTGCGCTCCCATTATGGCTTGTCGATCCGCTCTGGCAGCAGTTCCGGGAACTGCTACCAGAGCGCGGTGAGTTCGCTTCCGACCACCCGCTGGGCTGTCATCGCCGACGCATCGGTGACCGCACTGTCTTCGACCGGCTCGTGCAGGTACTGGTGTTCGGCTGCGGCTACCGCAAGGTCGCCGACAATGCGTGCTCGGCGACGACCATCCGTACCCGCCGTCAGGAGTGGATCGAAGCTGGGGTCTTCGAACGCCTGGAGCTGCTCGTTCTGGAAGCCTACGACCGTTTCATCGGCCTACAGCTGTCGGATGTGCCAGTCGACGGCTGTCACTCAAAGGCCCCCTGCGGTGGTGAAGTTGCAGGCCCTTCGCCCGTGGACCGGCGAAAGGGCGGTATGAAACGCTCCACCGCAACAGACGCCGGCGGCATCCCGCTCGGCGCTGTCACCGCTCCCGGCAACCGGCACGACTCCCCGCTGCTGGGTCCCACCCTGGAGAGACTGGAACGTATCGGGCCGCTCCCGGAAAACGTCACGGTCCACCTCGACGCCGCCTACGGCACCGGCAAGGGAACCAGAACGGCAGCAGAGTACGGCCTGCGGGCACAGGTCGCGGTCAAGGGCGTGGCCGCACCGATCCAGAACACCAAACGATGGCCGGTGGAGCGCACGAACGCCTGGGGCAATCAATTCTTCAAGATCGCTCGCTGCACCGAACGCCGCACCGAAGTCATCGATGCGTACCTGTCGTTGGCCCACGCCATCATCACTCTGCGTCGCCTCATCCGCCGCGCGTGGACCCTCTACCGCTGGGACACACGCCCCCGGAAACGCCCCTGAACACCGCCTATCCGCGCACGCTCTTATTTGGGCGGCCTGATCGTGAGTCAGAACGTCCCTGGGCAGTCCTTCGGCAACGCGGCTCTCGTAGCGGAGCTCGGGCTGGAGCTCAGGGTGCGGCCACGTCCGCACTGTCCTCGTCACGGATCTGCTTCAGCTTGCGCGGCGCGCACTCGCCCATCCCGGGCAGCTGGCCATACGGAGGGCCGCGCGCTTCCAGATGACGGGTCGTGTTCGATCAGACGTTTGCGGTTGCCCAGTACGTCGTAGGTGTAGGTCTGCCAGTAGCCGTCATGGTGCTGGTGACGTTGGTTGCCGTGACTTTGCCGCAGGTGTCGCTGTGGACCGGTGCGGGGGTCGTCTGGCCGGCGGCCGAACAGCCCTCGGGTGAGGTCCATGCCTGCGGCAGTTGGCCGAGGGACCTACCGCCACACTGCTGAACCCGCGATGACGCCCCGGCCGCCCGGCGCAGCAGCTACCAGACCGGCTGCTAGCGTCGCGATCCGTGCACGCAGGACGGAGGTCGCTGTGGATAACAAGGACATGGGGCGGGCCTTCATCGGGGCCCACGTGGATCCCCACACCGGAGCGATGACCGTGGCTGGTGCCGTGGATGACGCCGCCGACCCTTCGTATCCCGCCATCAGGCACAGCAAAGCGGCGGACTCGCCGTGGTCAAAGCCGACAAGAGGGGGGACAGGGCCCGGGTCGACACCCCGAACACGACCGTCGGCGTCGCGGCCGCGTCCGGAGCCCTGGGGGGCCTGGTCTTCGGCCTGCCTTCCCTCGCACCCGGCGTTGGTCTGCTCGGCAAGCTCGCCACGTCGGGCATCACTGACGAGTTCCGCCGCAGGTCCAAGCTCTCCTCAAGCCTGGTGCGGCGGCCGTCGTAGTAATAGCCCTGAAGATCATCGAGGACAAGTTCACCGCGGCCATGGAGCCATACGGCGGCATCGTGGCTGAGGGCGTCGCTTTCGGACGAAGCCGAGAAGGAGCTCGCCGAGCAACTCGCGGGCACAGCGGCTGGCGGCTGGGACGCACGGTGGGCGCACGTCGGCGGGCCGCACGTCTCTCGCAGCCGCGCTGCAGCACCAACCCGCATCATCCAGTGGCCCATTGCGTTGCGGCCTTGCGACCTGCCGCGCGATGCGCCGACCTACTCATGGGACGCCCGGCACTGATCAGCCAGCCAGTGGCCGGGCCCGCCGCCGACAGGGAAAGGACCGCATGCCATGGCCGACGGCGTGTCAGAAGCGAAGAGGCAACCACAGCGACAACGGACCACCGCGGCACTGACAGGGCTCGTCGTCGTGGCATTCGGTGCGGCGTCACTGGTTTCATGCACGAACAACAACAGCAAGACCGGCGCGACACCTACACCACCGAACACCGCCTCGTTCTCGGGCACACTGCCCTCCGCCCTGGCGTCGCTCGGCGAGTCCGCCAAGGCTTCCGCCCTCGCCTCGGCCTCGGCTGCAGCCTCCTCCGCCTCCGCTGCCGCCTCGGCATTCGAAGCCTCGGTCTCGGCCGAAACCGCCCGTGCCAACGCCGCTGCCGAGAAACAGCTCAAGAACGTCAAGGGCGGGGGTAACGCGAGGTCCGACGTATCGCTCACGGGAAAGCCAAGATCCGAGACGGGCGGCTTGCTCGCGGTCGTCGTCAACATCACCAACCGCACGGACAAGACCGCCTCTTACGCGGTCCAGGTCGACTTCCGTGACCCCGACGGCAAAGTTGTCGAGACCCGTTTCGTAGGCGCTCAGCAACTCAAGCCTGGAGAGAAGATCCAGACACTCGCCGTCAGCCGGAAACCTCCCGAGCCACGGCTGACAGGCGAGATCGCTAAGGCGCAGCGGTACTGAGAGTCCTGCCCCAACGCGCCGCAGCCGGGAGCGTCCCCCCGGGCGGCTGATCTTGGTTGTTGAGCTGGTCAGTGGGCTGCCGGGTAAGGCAGCCCACGACTGTCTGCCCTACACCCAAGACCCGCCGTGTCGTAGAGCGCTGGTGGCCGCCCCGGGAAGCTGCGCCTGTTTCCGATCCGCGGTGACGTCTTCCGGCTTGGTCCCCGGCGCATGCTTGCGCAGGCATCTGGTACCTGTTGGCGAACCACTCTTGTGCACTGCAGTAGCCGCCTGGCGCACGCTTGTTTCCCTTCTCGCCGACCGGCAGGGACAGGCGGTGTGCGATCGCCCGCACGCCCGCCTGAAGGCTTTGGACGTGCGCGAGTTGGGCACGCCGCGCAAGCGCCCACTGATCATGCGTGGCCTTGGTAATACTCCCGGCCCAACACTACGAAGCCTCCCCCGTCAGGTCTCGCTTACGCTCCGCTCTCACCGGTCCAGGACCGGCCTGTCGGCGGCTGGGAACCGGGAACACGCCGACTCGGCGGCACGGCCAGATTTCACTAGTTGCGCAACTATTGAATGATAGCGTTCCACAGCGTGCGGGCCTGTGGCGGCCCGTGGCCGTACGAACACAGCGGGGGAGGAAGACCGTGCGCCTGCACCTCGCCCCGGAGAGAATCAGCGTGTCCGGCGACCGGAGCGCCCGTGCCATGATCGGCCAGAACGATCTTGTGCAACCGGCACATCGCACGCGGGACTTCGGCCCCGTCGCGGCCTCCCGGCCGGGGGATCCGCGATGAGCGCCGGAAGTGGGCTCGCGGGACAGTGGCGTTCGGAGCCGACCAGGTGGCGGGCCTGGCTGGCACCCGGCTCGATCGTGCGGCGGCTGGACTGGCCGCTGCTGGGTGCGGCGCTGCTGCTGTCCGTGCTGGGTGCGACGCTGGTGTATTCCGCCACCCGGGGACGGACCCAGCTGACCGGCGGCGATCCGTACGCCTTCCTGGTCCGCCACGTCATCAACATCGTCATCGGGATCGCCCTGGCGGCCGGTGCCATGTGGCTGGGTCCGCGCCGACTGCGGGACCTGGTGCCCGTGCTGTACGGCATCACACTGCTGTTGGTGCTGTTGGTGCTGACCCCCGCAGGTGCCACCATCAACGGCTCGCGGCGGTGGATCCTCATCGCCGGCATGTCGATCCAGCCCGCCGAGTTCGTCAAGGTCACCATCGTGCTGGCCATGGCCCTGCTGCTGACCACCAAGGTGGACGCGGGCGACCGGCAGCGCCCGGATACCCGCAGCGTCCTGGAGGCGCTGGCGCTGGCCGGCGTGCCCGCACTCCTCGTCCTGCTCACCCCGGATCTGGGGCAATTCATGGGCATCGGCGTGATCGTGCTCGGGGTGCTGCTCGCCTCTGGAACGTCCGCCCGGTGGGTGGCTGGTTTGCTGGCGGTCGGGGTTCTGGGGGCGGTGGCGGTGTGGCAGTTGCATCTGCTGGACCAGTACCAGGTCAACCGGTTCGCCGCGTTCGCCGACCCTGCCCTGGACCCGTCCGGGGTGGGTTACAACACCAGCCAGGCCCGGATCGCCATCGGCTCCGGTGGCCTTTTGGGGCAGGGACTGTTCCACGGAACGCAGACCACCGGGCAGTTCGTGCCGGAGCAGCAGACCGATTTCGTCTTCAGCGTCGCCGGGGAGGAACTCGGCTTCGTGGGCGCCGGGGCGCTGATCCTGCTGCTCGGGGTGGTGCTGTGGCGGGCGTTGCGTATCGCACGGGCATGCCCGGACCTGTACGGGACGGTGGTCGCGGCCGGGATCGTGGCCTGGCTGGCGTTCCAGGCGTTCGAGAACATCGGCATGAACCTGGGCATCATGCCGGTCACCGGCCTGCCCTTGCCGTTCGTCAGCTACGGCGGCTCCTCGATGTTCGCCGGCTGGATCGCCGTCGGCATCCTGCAGAGCATCCGCCTCAAGCGCCCGCTGACCGCCTGACCCCGCCGGGTGTGCGTCCCCGCTCGCTTCGGGGCCGGGTCCGCGCCCCGCGCCTACCGTGCACCCTGTCACATAGGACGTGACGTCGGCCGGCCCCGACCATCCGTCGCTCCGGCAGGCCTCGCCCCGGGTCGATGCCGACATGGCGCTCATCGGCCGCGTGGCGGTCGCCGACGGAGTGGCAGACGTCGCAGGAGCGGCAGGGCTCCGGTGCGCTTGCGGGTGGTGAGTGCAGCGCGGACTGCGGGCTCGCTGCGGGCCAGGGTGAGCAGGAGTCCCACCGCGTACAGGGCCGAGACGAGTGCGCTGCCACCGTAGGCGAACAGCGGCAGGGGCACGCCGGCGATCGGCAGCAGCCCCAGAACGCCGCCGATGTTGATCGACGCCTGCACGGCGAGCCAGGTCACGATGCCTCCGGCGGCGTACCGGACGAAGGGCTCCTGGGCTCGGGCGGCGATCCGCAGGCCACTGGCGCAAAGCGCGGCAAGCAGGCCGAGCACGGTCAGGGTGCCGACCAGGCCTAGTTCTTCGCCGGTGACGGCGAAGATGAAGTCGGTGTGGGGCTCGGGTAATTGGCCCCACTTTTCCACGCTGGCGCCGATGCCGTCGCCGAACAGGCCGCCCGTGGACAGCGCGTACAGTCCGTGCACCACCTGCCAGCACTGGTCGCCGGGGCCGGGGTCGCTCGCTCCGAGGCAGGCGAACCGGGACAGGCGGTGTGCGCTGGTGGTGATGAGCACGGCGGCGATCAGTCCGGCCGCGGCCAGGGCGGCCGCGAATAGCCGCAGCGGCGCACCGGCCAGCCACAACAGGCCGAACAGCACTGTGCACAGGATCACTGCGGTGCCCATGTCGCCGCCCAGCAGCACCAGTCCGGTCAGCAGCATCGCGCCCGGCGCCAGCGGGACGAGCAGGTGTTTCCACTGGCCCAGCAGCTGGTGCTGCTGCTTCCGGGCGAGCAGGTCCGCACCCCACACGACGAACGCGGCCTTGGCGAACTCGCTGGGCTGGAGCACGAACGGCCCGCCCAGGGCGAGCCAGTTGGTGCTGCCGTTGACTGTCCGTCCCAGTCCCGGCACCTGCACCAGACCCAGCAGCACTATGACGGCGGCCAGCAGCGGATAGGCCAGCCACCGGTGCCCGCGCACCGGCATCCTGGCGGCCAGCAGCAACAGCGCCACGCCGATCACCGCCGCCAGGACCTGGCGGCGCAGGTAGAACGTCGGTGCCAGCCCGTAGCGCAGGGCCTGGATCTGGGAGGCGGAGAACACCATCACCAGCCCCAGAGCGCCGAGAAGTGCCGCGCCGCCGGCCACCACGTAAAAGGCAGTCAGCGGGCGGTCCCAGGCCCGCCGCATCCGCACCACCGCGGTGCGCGGCGGCACACCACGCCGCCGACTGGTTGTACCGCTGGCCACGCGCCCGCCGCCCGGACTTCTTCCCTCACCCCCGGTCCGGGTCCGCCGGATCGCGCGCGTTGCTGTGCCGCTCCGAGTGCTTGGCGCTCTTCTTTCCACGGCGAGACTTTAAGAGTTGCGCAGCTGCGAAACCATTTTGGCGCGCGAGCAGTAGTGGGCGCGCACTGGCACGGGTCACGGTCGGACGATGTGTGTGTCGGCGGCGCTCAGATCTATGGGTGGCTGGGGTGCGGGGCGGCGGGCGGTGTCGCTGACCTTGATCAGGGGGGCGACGAGCAGCCAGTTGGCGACCATGGAGGAGCCCCCTGGGCGAGGAAGGGCAGGGCCTTGCCGGTGAGGGGGATGAGGCTGGTGACCCGGCCGACGACGACGAACACCTGAAGCACAACCGCGGTGGCCAGGCCGGCGGCTAGCAGCTTGTCGAACGGGTCAGTGACGGTCAGGGCGGTGCGCAGGCCGCGCTCGGCGAGCAGCGCGTAGAGCAGGATGACGACCGTCACGCCGGTCAGGCCGAGTTCCTCACCGACCGTGGTGAGGATGAAGTCGCTGCGCCCGGCGATGCCGATGAGCTCCGGGCGCCCCTAACCAAGGCCAGAGCCGAGCATGCCGCCGGAACCGAAACTGTAAAGGGCCTGGGCGGCCTGATCGGACACGAGACCCGCAGGACGCTGCTCGGGCGGCGGGAAGATGTCCTTAGGATGCAGCCAGGCGACCACCCGGCCGTGCACGTGCGGTTCGAAGGAGCCGACGACGAACGCCCCGACGGCGAACATGGCGACGCCGAATACCACCCAACTGGTCCGTTCGGTCGCCGCGTACAGCATGATCACGAACAGGCCGAAGAAGATCAGCGACGTGCCCAGGCCCCGTTCGAAGACCAGGACGAGCAGGCTGCGGATCCATACAGCCGCGACCGGACCGAGCTGCCGCCCGCGCGGCAGGTACAGGCCCATGAACCGCCGTCCGGCGAGCGCCAGGGCGTCCGCTGAAGTCCACCCAGACCCTCGGCGCTCGTCTACCTCCGCGCCGTCCCTCGGCTGATCCCACCGCCGGACTGGACCGCCGCGGGGGCCGGACGTTACACGTTGCTGCGGCAGCCGCACCCCCCGCGTCCGGCCGATGCCGAGGCGCAGGAGCACGAACCGTGCCGCCGTTGGAGCCACCAGGTTCGGGCCGCGAGCACCGCGAGGACGACGGCCGCGCTGGGCAGCCAGCCGACGACCGCCGACGCTTGTCGCCAGAGCGGTAAACACGGCCAGGGGCTCGCCGCAAGCAGCTCTGCGTCAGGTGCCGCTCTGGACCAACAGAATGATCCGGTCGGGATCGAAGACCGCCCATCGTGGAGTCGGTGCGCCCGACAGCCGCAGTTGGCACCATGTGACGCCACCAGGGTTGGCCCACCATCCGACGATGACGCCTGGCCATGGGCAGCCTGCGCGGTCATGTACCTCTACGGGCTGGTAAGCGGGCCGGATCTCGTCCTCTGGCGGGAGCGAGTAGCCCTTCACCAGGTCGTCGAGTACGCGCTCCGCGGTGGCTGTATCACGCACGGTTCTGGCCTTCCCGCTCGGCTCTACCACTATTCCATTATTGCGCAACTATTGATGTATTCGCCTTGGTGTCGATGTATGCGCACCCGGACGACAGGGGAGGCGTGGATGCGACGCCGCTCGGGGTCACTTGGTGGGCGGATGCACCGTCGGTGGCCAGAATCAGTACCGTTCCTCCAATGTCGTACGGCGGGCCGTGCCGGCGCGGCCTGCGCTGGCACGGCCCGCCGCGCTGTCCCTACCGTATGAGAGATCGGAACAGAGGTCGTCATCGGCCGAGCGGGCGCTGGTGGCCGCGGATGTAGGTGCTCGCGAAGCCGGAACCGTTGACGGCGCCACGTGCTGGCCCAGAATTACGGTGACTCCCGGTCCGGCAATGGGCTGGAGTTGGGCGCCGGGGAAGAGTTTGGCGATCTTCTCGGCCTCGGACTTGAGGACCGCGCTGTACTGAACGAGTGTGATGGCATGGCCGCGGCTGCTGGCATTACCGGTCCTGGAAACCGTGAAACCGTGACGCATCAGGGCTTGAGCCGCCCTTGAGGTCAGCCCGTTGATCCTCGTGCCGTTGTAGACCGCTACGGCGGCTGGGCGTCCGGAGACTGTCATTTCGACGCTTGGTGACGGGGAGGCCGCGACAGCATCCGCCCGTTGGGACTCCATCACTCGGCCCGCGTCCGCACCGCCGATGGCGCGATCGGTCTTGAGAGCCGCCCAGAGCTTGTCGGCGTCAGGGTGGACGACGGCGACGCGCGATCCCTGATAGCGCCAGGGAACCGTGACGAACTTGATGTTGTGCAGGTCGACCTCCTTGAGCGTCATTGCGAAGGAGACCAGTTTGTTCGCCGTGCCCAGACCGGGGTCGACGGTCATCGCCGTGGTAGCGGCCTCGGCAAGTGGCAGGAGTCTGGCCGGAGTGAGTCCGTCACCCTTCACCTTCTTGATCAAGCTGGCCATGAACGCATGTTGCCGCTTGATGCGCCCGATGTCAGAGCCGTCACCCATGCCGTGCCGGATGCGGACGTAATCCAGCGCCTCAAGTCCGGAGACGGTCTGCGGACCCTTGTGAAAGAGAAGCCGGCCACGGGCGGCACGGTGAGGGCTGAGGTCCTTCTGGTAAATGTCCTGTGGCAGGCACACCCGAACTCCGCCGACAGCCTCGGTCAGCTTCGCGAAGCCCTTGAAGTCGACGACGACTGTGTGGTCCACGCGCAACCCGGTCAGTCTTTCGACGGTGTTCTGAGCGCACGCCGGGTTGCCGCCCACGGTCTGACCGACTGAATAGGCCGCGTTGAACATCGTGTTGGTCCGTGCCGCGCTCCACGTTCCGTCCGGCAACCTGCACGGCGGAATCGTCACCAGCGTGTCCCGCGGGATGGACACCACTACGGCGTGCCGGTGATCGCTGTAGACATGCAGCAGGAACGCGGTATCGGCGCGCCCTACGTCTGCCTTGTCGCCGCCACTCAGCTCGCTGTTTCCGTCGACTCGGCCGTCAGATCCGATGACCAAGACGTTTTCCCCTTTCCCCCCTGACCCGGGCCGGTTGCCGGAGATGCCGTCCGCGTCGAACGTATCGATTTCGCCGGCCGACATCAGAAGAGTGCGACCGAAGCCTGCCGTGCCCAGGACCAGCAAGGAAATGCCTGAGACCATCAGGAGTCGCATCCGGCGGCGTCGCCCGCCCATGGCCCGGCGGGACGTCCCGGGGCGCGAATGCGCGGGCGCCGCGAGACGAAGGCTCCGGCCGCGTCGCGGCTCCTGATGGCTGATCGGCATATGCACCCCTCACCTGCACACAGACTTCTACAGTTGCGCAATGTAGCAATCATTCGACGCGGTGTGACGGCTTCTGCTTCAGCGTCGCTCCGGCAACGAGCAGTGCGAGCAGCTCGTTCGGCTCGGAACCTCTGTGCGGCCGTCCCCTGAGCGCTCTTCTTCTTGATGCCGCCCCGCGAGGGGAACCCGGCAATCCCCGCCCACCGTGTTGAACGACCTATGTTCCTACCAATCCTCGGCCCTCAGGCCGCTTCCGATGTTGCGTCAGCTGGCATTGGAGGGTTCATCACCTGGCCGTGGATCTGGGCGAGCCCGCGGCGGGCAGGACGTTCCAGGACCTACTGCCCGCCGGCCGTCTCATCTGAGCCCGGAGCGGTCGCAATACCGGACTCAGTCGCGGGAGTTACCGAACAGGATGCGATAGCCGATGAGCAGCACAAGCGAGCCGCCGATGGCCGCGCCCCAGGTGTAGAGGTCGAAGAACTGCTTCTGCACGGGGCGGTGGAGGAAGTGGGCGGAGATCCAGCCGCCCACGAAGGCGCCGGCGATGCCGATGAGGGTCGTGCCAATCAGGCCGCCCGGGTCTCGTCCGGGCAGCAGGATCTTGGCGATGGCTCCTGCGAGCAGCCCCAGGATGATCCAGCTGATGATGCCCACGTCGTTTTCCTCCAGTGCGTCGGGCCGTAAGCGGAAACATTCCCGCCCAGCCCGCGATGGTGTATTGCTCAGTTGCGCAACTTACATGCACTCAGAGGAGGTCGGCGGGCGGCGATTTGGTACGGGCGCACTGATCGGCGCGGGTGCGGCCGGCCTGATCGGCGGGGCGCTGCTCAATGAGGCCTTCGACGACGAGCTGGACGTTGTCGTCGACAACTTCTACGAGGAGTGAGTGAGTCCTCGCGAGCGCTCGTCCGTCCACAGGGGTGGCCGGGGTGCCCTTTGCGGCATGACGCTGCAGCATCGGCGCCTACACTGGGTGGGCGCATGTGCATTGGCCGTGATGCGGGCGGATGGGAGAGGACTGTGGTGCAGATCGCTGGTGGCTACCAGGATCCTCCCGCCGAGGTACTGGCGGAGGCATCCGCAGCCTTCGGACTGCTGGCCTCGACAGCGCGTCTGCACATCATGTGGGCCCTGTCCGAGGGCGAGAGCGACGTCACCCACCTCGCCGACCGGGTGGGCGGGGCACTGCCCGCCGTCAGCCAGCACCTGTCGAAGCTGAAGCTCGCCGGCCTCGTGCGGGCACGACGGGAGGGGCGACGGCAGGTCTACTACGTGGACGACCCCGATGTCGTCACCGTCGTCCGGCTGATGGTCCGCCAGCTGACCGCTCGCACCGAGGAGCCCACCGTAGCGGTGCGCCGACTGCGTGGGACCGGTGTCTAGGATCGCCTCGGCCTCGGACCAGGGCGCTGAAGCGCCACTCGCCGGGGCCACGCCGACGCCACCGGCGGAACACGTCGTCGGGACGTCCGGTTCTGGATCCGGCGCAGGAACGGCACTTCAGATCCTGCGGCAGCTGGACAGTGGACCGCGCGGGCTGACGGAAGCGCAGGCCGCGGATCGTCTGGCCGACTCCGGGGAAAACATCCTCCCGGCCCGGCAGGCCGCCTCCTGGCCGCAGCTCCTCCTGCGTAGCCTGCACGACCCGTTCACCGCCGTACTGCTGTGCCTCGGTCTGGTCTCCGCTGCCGTCTTCGCCTGGTCCACCGCCTGCGTGATACTGCTGCTGGTCGCGGTCAGCTGCGTGCTGCGGGCCTCCGGTGAGTACCAGGCCGACCGGTCCATGGCCGGGCTGCGCGAGCTGGTCGCCACCACCTCCACCGTGGTGCGGCGCGCCGACAAGGAGGTGCCGCCGACGGCTCGGGAGATCCCCGTGGCGGAGCTCGTCCCCGGTGACATCATCAAACTGGGTGCTGGAGACCTGGTCCCCGCGGACGTACGGCTCCTGCGTGCGAGCGGGCTGACCGTCCACCAGGCTGCCCTGACGGGCGAGTCGGCTCCCGTCGCGAAGAGTGCCGGAGACATCCCGTCCCCGGACGGCAGCGCCGTATTCGGGCAGCCGCAGTGGTGCTTCCAAGGCAGCGGTGTCGCTTCCGGCAGCGCCATCGCCGTCGTCGTCGAGACCGGAGCGCGTACCCGACTCGCGGCCGCACAGGGGACTACTGCCCGGCAGCGTGAGGCGAGTGCCTTCGACCGGTCGGTGCACGGCATCTCCTGGATCCTCATCCGCTTCATGCTCCTCACCCCGCCCCTGGTGCTGATGGCGAATGCCGCGCTGCGCGACCGCGGCCTGGAGACCCTGCCGTTCGCCGTCGCCGTGGCGGTGGGATTGACCCCGGAGATGCTGCCGGTCGTCGTCACCAACTGCCTGGCCCGGGGCGCCTCCCGGCTCGCCCGCATCCACGGCGTGATCGTCAAACGACTGCCAGCGCTGCACGATCTGGGTGCCGTCGACGTGCTGTGCCTGGACAAGACCGGCACCCTCACCCAGGACCGGCCAGTTGTCGCGCAGGGCCTGGACGCCGACGGCCAGGACGACCCCGGCGTCCTGGCATGGGCAGCGGTCAACTCCTGGTGGACCCTGCAACTCGCCGACCTGCCTGAACCGGACTCCCTCGATGAGGCGATCCTGGACACGGCTGACGAGGACGCCCTCGTGGGGCACGACGGAGTGGCGGCCCTGCCCTTCGACCCGGTGCGCCGCCTGTCCACCGCTGTCGTCCGCATCCCCGGCCTACTCGGCAGGCACACACTCGTCGTCAAGGGAGCCGTCGAAGCCGTCCTGGAACGCTGCGTTCTAGAGGAGGATGAGCGTCGGCGCCTGTCGGCCCTTGCGGCCGGCGCGGCCGAGGACGGGCTACGGGTCCTGGCGGTGGGCACCGCTGAACGCCCGGCCCGTACCCGCGACTACACCCTGGCCGACGAACGCGGCCTGACCTTCATCGGCTTCGTCACCTTCCACGACGCCCTCGCACCCACAGCCGCCGCAGCCCTCGCCGCCCTGGCCGAACGAGGCGTCACGATCAAGATCCTCACCGGCGACCACCCCGGTACCGCCGCCCGCGCCTGCCGCGACCTGGGCATCCCCCTCGGCCCCGACGGTGTCCTCACCGCCGACCGCCTCGACGCCCTCACCGACACCGAACTCACCGAGCTCGCCCGCCGCACGCCCGTCTTCGCCCGCTGCACCCCCGAGGACAAAGCTCGGATCAGTGCCGCGCTGCGCACCGGCGGGCATACCGTCGGTTTCCTCGGGGACGGCGTCAACGATCTGCCCGCCCTGCGGGCCGCCGATGTCGGCATCGCTCCGCGCGACGCCGCGGACGTGGCCCGGGAGAGCGCCGACGTCGTGCTCGCCGAGAAGGACCTGACCGCGGTCGACCACGCCATCGGCGCCGGTCGCCACAGCAGCGGCAATGTCGCCACCTATCTGCGGATCACCCTGTCGTCGAACGTCGGCAACGTCATCGCGATGCTCGCCGCGGGCCTGCTCCTGCCGTTCCTGCCCATGCTCCCGGCCCAGGTCCTCGTGCAGAACCTGTGCTTCGACACCGTCCAACTCGCCTTCGCCTACGACCGTCCCCACCCATCGGTGCTGCGCCGCCCCACGGTGCTGAGTCCGCGTGACGTCCTACGCTTCATCACTGGATTCGGGGTCCTCAACGCCGTCGCCGACCTGGCTACCTTCGCCGTTCTCGCTCTCGCCCTGCACGGTCCGGGCACCGGCGACGACGAGGCGATCTTTCACTCCGGCTGGTTCACCGAGAACCTGCTCACCCAGGCCCTGGTCATGGTGCTCCTGCGCGCCGGACGCCGACTCTTCGAAGGCCGTACGATCGGCCCGATCGGCTGGTCCGCGGCTGCCCTGGCCGTCGTCGGCCTCTTGCTGCCACCCTCCCCGCTCGGCCCGGCGCTCGGCCTGACGACACTGCCCCTCGAGTACTACCTGCTCCTTACGGCCGTCCTGGCGCTTTACGCCACCGGCCTCGTACTGGCCCGTGCACGTTACGAGCGTCATCTCTCCGGCCGCCCGGCAGACGCGTGAGAACGGCGAGCTCTTGCAGCGTCGGCGCGTTTGGTGTCCTCGCCTAACTCGGTACCGCCGTCAACCTAATTTTTACACTCGTGTAGTAGGTTCCGGGCCATGTCCGTTCTGACCTACCCCGAAGCCGTGGGCGTCGGCCTGCTGCAAGGCGTCACAGAGCTGTTCCCCGTATCCAGTCTCGGGCACAGCATCCTCATACCCGCCCTTCTGGGCGGGCGCTGGAAGCACGACCTGGACGTGTCTGCCGATGGGTCCATGTACCTCAACGAGCTGATCGGTCTCCATCTGGCCACGGCGCTCGCGCTGGTGGTCTACTTCTGGCGCGACTGGCTCCGAGTGATCCGCGGCGTGTCCACGTCGATCACGCAACGCCGCATTCAGACCGTCGACCAGCGGCTCGCCTGGCTGATCATCACGGCCTCCATCCCGGTGGGAGTCGCCGGCCTCGCACTCGACAAGTTGTTCCGCACGACGCTCGGTCGGCCCGTGCCGACCGCGATCTTCCTCGCCCTCAACGGGATCGTCCTCTTCGTCACCGAACAACTGCGGCGCGGTGGCACGGGTCGCAGGCGGGCAGGGGCCTCCGGCGTGGAGGGATCCGAGCAGCTGACGCCGGAGGAGCAGTCGGACCTGCGGATCACACGGATGACCATGCGCCACGCCATGGCGATCGGCGCGGCCCAGATCCTCGCCCTGCTCCCCGGGATCAGTCGCTCCGGTTCGACCATCAGCGCCGGCATTTTCCGCGGCCTCAACCACGAAGACTCCGCACGTTTCGCGTTCCTGCTTGCCACCCCGGTGATCGGCGGCGCGGCCCTGCTCAAGTTGCCCCCGCTGCTCGGGCCCGAGGGAAACGGACTGCGCGGCCCGCTCCTGGCGGGCAGCGTGGCCGCCTTCGTCGCCGCCTACCTCGCGACCCGCTACCTCGTCCGGTACTTCGAGAAGCGGACCCTCATTCCCTTCGCCATCTACTGCACGCTCGCGGGGCTCGGCAGCCTGGCCTACTTCGCCATCGCGTGACCGGCCGGCGCACTCCATCAGCCGCCTGACGGGTGCCCGATCCGGCATGTCTCGAGGGGCGCAACCCCGCCCGTCAGGCCCGGGCGTATGGGGCGCGCCCTCGCACAGCGCGCGGCAGTGCCGGGTGCGGGCCACCTCGGCGCTGTCCAACTGGGCTGGTCCGGATCGAACACCGCACGGTGGCATCCGGGGAAGACCGCCGGAACAAGACGGCCCAAAGAGGGGCCAGCGGTCTCAGGCGTCGGAGTCGGCTTGGTTGCGGGCGCTTGCGTACGCCTGGGCCGGGGTCATGCTGACGCCATTGAGCGAGACTGTTCTGTACGGGCTGACCTGAGCACAGGTCTTGGACTGGTCGGCGGTCTGCGCGTGAGCGTTGGACACGGCGGCGTGGGTGTCGGCGGGTGCCGGGGAGGAGCTACCGCCGGGGTAGGTGGTGCCGCTGGGCCAGTCACTGCCGATCACCAGGGTGAGGCCAGTACCGCTGCTCTGCTGGAGGTGCGAGGCGGGCACGCCGAGTGCTTTGGCCACGGTCTGAGCCTGGGGCTTCTGCCCGATCTCGTACGTGAGGGTCGTGGTGGCCGCCGTGCTCGGGGCATTGGCCGTGGTCGTGCCCGAGCTGAAGCCCTTGTCGGTCAGGGCGGTGGCGAGGACGGAGGCGCGCCCGCTGATGCCGGTACCGTTCTCGATCTTCACGGCGACCTGGGAGGCGTTGACGGCTTGGGCAGTGGCGGAGGCCGTGGCGGACTTCTTGCCGGAGGTTCCGGTCAAGGACTGGTCGTTGGCGATGGTGGAGAACAGGGCTTTGGCGCCGGCGCCGACCACCAACCGCTCGTTGTTGTTGGGGTCGGGGGCGGTCTGCATGGTGGTGAAGGTGATCTGCTTGGAGGGAACCTTGTTCAGGTCGGACGCCAGACCCACCAGCTTGCTGACGCTGCCGAGGCCGTCATCGACAGTGAGGGCCTTCGTGGCCGCATCGGCGAGACCGTAGACGGCGGAAGGGTCGGTCAGAGTGCCCGCGCTCTTGAACTTGCGGATCATCGAGCTGAGGAACATGTGCTGCGCGTAGGTGCGGCCCAGGTCACTGCCGTCGCCGAAGCCGTGCCGGGAGCGGACGAACTCCAGCGCCGCGACCCCCTTGAGGGTGTGGCTGCCCTTGGACAGCTTCAGGTGCGAGTACGTGTCGTACACGTTGGAGCTGACGCAGACCGATACCCCGCCGACCGCGTCGGACATGCTGACCACACCCGAGAAGTCGACCTTCACGAAGTGATCTATCGGGATACCGGTGAGCTGGTGAACCGTGGCCACCTGGCACGCCGGCCCGTACGACAGGGCACTGTTGATCATGCCGTAGTACCCGGACGTGAAGGTCCCGTCCTCGGTGTTCTTGCAGGCCGGCACATTGGTCATGGTGTCGCGGGGGATGCTCATCACCGTGGCGTTGGACCGGTCGGCGGCTATGTGTACCACCATCTCCACATCCGCGTTCCCCCCGCCGGTCTGCACGCCGGACTGCGCGCAGCCGCCGCCGAGTTTGCAGTCGGCCGCGCTGGTACGGCCGTCCGATCCCATCACAAGGATGTTGATCGGGGTGCGGCCGAAGACGTCCGCCTTCTCGCTGCCGCCGCTCCCGCCGAGCGCGACGCTGTGGATGTTGTCATTCAGGTGCTGGTAGAACCACCAGCCGGCGCCGGCGGTGACGACGACCAGAACGGACAGGCACATCGCGGCGATCCGCAGCGCCCGTCGCCCGCGCCGCGCCGGCTGGGCGCGGCGCTGCGGGCGGGAGCGGCCCCCGGCGCGCGAGGCCGCTCGTGTCGCTGCCCGGCCGCCTGGCCGCCGCTCATCAGCGGGCACGCCGCTACGCGGGCCGGGCACCTGGCCGGTGCGGTGGCGCGTGGCCCGGCGATCGGAGCCGTCCCGCAGGTCACTCATCTCCCACTCCACGAACGGTCGGGCCCATCAGGCCGTCGGTTGTGCGGCCAGGCGTGTACGGCCGCATCCATCGGGCGAAGTGGGACGTCACTCGATTGCGTAGTTGCGCAATCTAACAAACGAATGGCCTGTTCAGCACAGGCCCCCCCGGATTCACAAGGTGACGGATCCCATAGACCCCCCGCTACCTCGTCCACCTCGCCTCCGTGGCGGCCACGCCCTTACTGACTTCGGCGTTTTGAGGTCAGGGCGGTGGTGAGTCGAGTTGGAGTCCGGTCTCGGTCATGAAGCCGTTGAGTGTTGCGGGGCGGTACTGCAGGCTCTTGAGCCGATTGCGGACCAGGGATTCCAGCCGGTCGACCGTACCGGCGGCGAGGTTGGCCAGACTGCGCTTGCACTGCGACCACACACCCTCTACCGGGTTCAACTCCGGTGCGTACGTGGGCAGGAAGAAGACGGTCAGCCACGGGCGGGCGGCCACCAGTTGCTGCATCGCCTTCGAGACATGGGTGCTGAGCCGGTCCCAGACCAGCACGATCGGCGCCCGCAGCAGTTGGTGGGCGCCATCGACCAGCCGCATGTAGTCGGTCTCCGACAGGCTGCGCCGCTCGCCCCTGCGGCCGTGATGGACGCGGATCCGGTAGCACAGTCGGGTCCGGGAACCGGGCCGCAGTGCGATCAGGCCCGCGATGGAGATGCGGCCCGACCGGCGGCCGGACACCGTCACCACCGGGGTGCGGCCCCGCCGGCCCCAGGTGCGCCCGGTGGGCGGCCGCTGACGCTGACCGGCCTCGTCCTCGAAGCAGATCCAGCCGCCGGTGGCCGCCTGTGTCCTTTTACCTCCGGCCAGGCGCCTTCCTTCCAGGCGGTCACCGCTGCCTCGTCGCGCTCGGCAGCCCGCCGGGCGGGCTTCTGCGGGGTGAAGCCGAGTCGGCGCATCAGCCGGGTCGCCCCCGAGACGCTGTAAGAGACGTGGAACTTCCGGCCGATCAGGGTCGCCACCCGGGCACCGGTCCACACCTGGTCCTCATCCCAGCCGTGCGCGGCCGGGCCCTGCTCCAGCATGGCGGCCAGCTTCCCGCGCAGGGCCGGGCCGAGTTTGCACCGCTGCCCGCCCGGCCCGGTGGAGGCCAGGGCCGCCGGGCCGCTGGCGGCCCAGTTCCGCCGCCACTGGTAGACCGACTTCGGCGACACCCGCAGCTGCCGGGCCACCTCCGGGACGCCGGCCCCGGCCGCGAACAGCTCGGACGCCCGCAGGCGTACTGCCTCACGCCGTGCACGCTCTTTGGCGTTCATCCCGCCACCGTCTGCGTACCTCATACCTCCCGGTCTACCGCCGCATCCGGAGGACGCCAACAGGACCAGCCCCAGCCTGACCTCAAAACGCCGAAATCAGTAACCGCAGCGTCGCCGCGCCGTCAGCGAGGCTGCGTCCCTACGTTGCGGGGTCAGCCGAGCTGGCCGACGCCGGGTGGCAAGGACCCCCAAGGCGGCCAGGGTCAGCAGGGCGAGCCCGAGTGCCACGCGGCACACGGCAAACGGCGTGAAGTTGTGTGGAAATGTACTTCACGAACCATGCGAACGAGTCGGGTCACGCCCCTCGCCCACGTCAACTGCCCGATCCGTACGTCAGGCCGGAGCACAGGTCGTCGTCAGCCGAACGTGCGTCGTCCGCGACGGAGCTGCGTTCGTCCATCTGCCGTCCGGCAGCTTGCAGGGCGGGATGGTCACCAAGGTGTCGCGGGGAATGGAGACCGCTAGAGCGCGCTTGTGGTCGGCGTGGATGTGCAGCAGGAACGCGGTGTGTGAGCGGCCGATGTCGTTTTTGCTGCTGCCGAGCGTGCTGTTGCCGTCAGTACGTGCGTCCGAGCCGATGATCGGGACGTTCTCGCCCTTGGAGGAGTCCGAGGCGGGCCGATTCTTGGACAGGCCGTCGACATCGAAGATGTTGATGTCGCCCTTCAGTTTCAGGTAGATCCAGCCCAGGCCGGCCACGCCCAGTACAAACACGGCCATCGCGATGAGGAGTGCCGTTCGCCACGGGCTGTGCTGACGGCGCCGCGCTGTACGACTGTCACAGGAGGGCGAGTCATGGCCCCTGATCGTCATCGGTGCGCCCTCGTATGTTCGACTCATACGGAGGGGACGACTCCCCTCTATCACTGTACAGTTGCGCAATGAAGCAATGATGACAGATGGTGCGCCGCCCCGGTCCGTGCCACTGTCCGGCGAAGAAATGGGATGGGCCAGATGCTCCGCAATGGACTGGAACCTTGGCATCTGCTGGTCGTGGCGATCGTCATCATCGTGCTGTTCGGCTCGAAGAAGCTGCCCGACACCGCCCGCGCGCTGGGCAAGTCGATGCGTATCCTCAAGAGCGAGGCCAAGGCCATGAAGGACGACGGCACCGCGCAATCCACCGCGGCGCAGGCCGAGGACGCCAGCTCCAACGAACCCGCGCCACGCCTCATCAAGTCCGCGCCCGGTGAGAGCGCCACAGCGCGACCGGCAGCCGAGAGCCGTTCGGCACGCTGAGTCTCCCGTGGCAGGCACACCCTGAGCCGGCCACTACAGGGGCTCGTTCTTCACGCAGAAGTCCCGGCGGCACATGCGCACCCCCGCGATCTGTGTGCCACTCGACGAGGTGTGCGATGGGCAGGGACACTCGCGGCCGCTCGGACCGGCTCATACGCAAACCCTCCGCAGGCCCGCCGTTGAGCCGTGCGGTCTCCGCTCGCCGTCGGCTGCACAGTCGGCGCTAGGTGGCGTCGGGGTCGAACGCCGCATGCGCGGCCAGTTCGATCGGAGCCTCCTTCGCCAAGGTTACGCACCCCGTCGTCGGCGCATCGTTGCGACTGCCGTTCGCTGCTTCGTGAACTGCTTCTGCGATCTCCGCGAGCTCGCTCCTCGGGTCGAGGGCGCCGCGGATCTCGCCGAGACCGAGGTCGTCGCGCTCGAGGACGTGTTTACGCACGAACGTCTTCGGGTGGAGGTCCTCGAACTCGAAGTCCTTGAACTCCGGCCCCAGTTCGGAGCGGATCTCCTGCTTGGTGTCCTCGGAGAACTCACGCACCTTACGCAGGACCCTGGTCACGTTCTGGATGAATTCGGGCAACTTGTCGGGCCCGAAAAGCAGGACAGCAAGGACCACCAGTGTGATGAGTTCCAGTGGGCCTACATCAGTGAACACGTCAGACCCCTCGCCTTCGTTGCCGCTGGGCCCGCCCGCTGCGGGTGCATCCGGCGGCAATACTTTAGATGTTGCGCAATCGTAGGAACCATTGCGCTACAGTCTGCGTTGAAGTCGGTGACCGTGCAGACAGCCCACAGTCGGGAGGATGAGCCGTGGGGGTTTCCCTGGCCAAGGGCGGCAACGTGTCGCTGAGCAAGGAGGCGCCGGGCCTCAGCGCAGTTCTGGTCGGCCTTGGCTGGGACGTGCGCACCACCACCGGCGCTGACTACGACCTGGACGCATCCGCATTGCTGCTGAACGCGTCGGGGAAGGTCATCTCCGACCAGCACTTCGTCTTCTACAACAACCTCAGGAGCCCGGACGGCTCGGTCGAGCACACCGGAGACAATCTGACGGGTGAGGGCGAGGGCGACGACGAATCGATCAAGGTGAACCTCGCCACGGTGCCCGCCGAGATCGGCAAGATCGTCTTCCCGGTGTCCATCCATGACGCGGACACACGCGGCCAGAGCTTCGGCCAAGTCCGCAACGCCTTCATCCGCGTGGTGAACCAGGCGAACAACCAGGAGATCGCTCGCTACGACCTGTCCGAGGACGCCTCCTCGGAGACGGCCATGGTCTTCGGCGAGCTGTACCGCCACGGAGGCGAATGGAAATTCCGCGCAGTCGGCCAGGGGTACGCCTCAGGCCTGCGCGGCATCGCCGCCGACTTCGGTGTCAACGTCTGAGACACCGACCTCAGTCACCCGCCGCCCGCCTGGCTTTTACCCAATCCCCAGAAGCGGGCGGCGGGCCTCAATCGCTCGAAGCGTCTCCGGCAACGACGCCGCCAGGACAGGTTTATGCGCCAGGCAGAGGCGACTCGACCGAATGTTCGGAACGCCTGATCGACGAAGCAGCGGAACCGCATCCCGCTTCGCGTCTGTCTCACCGGCCTCGCCACCATCCTCAACAGCATGCTGGCCCGGCTCCAGACGGCCCTCGACCGTGACGCCGGGCCACCCCCTCGACGTGCCGACACCGGGGGAGCACGCGGGGAACTCACGTTCCGATCCGCCGTGCCGCCGCCCCGGCGACCTCCTCGGGGCTGTGCGTGCGCAGCAATTCGTTCAGCGAGCACTCCAGCTGCGCCCGGCGCGATGACCGGTCATGGGCCAGTGCCTGCACGATCGCTTGTCGCAAGTACTCCTCCGGGGTCACCCGTTCGGCTGCGCGAGTCGCCGGATCCTTTCGTAGACCTCCTCACGTAGAAGACCAGGTGCAGCGGGAACAGGCGAGCCCCGAGGTGGAGGCACGCATCCGCAGGAGTTTCGAGGGCCAGGGTCTGATGGCGCACCTCAGTGCCCGGATCACGCACATCGTGCCCGGCCGCGTCCATTTCGAACTCTCGGGCAGGCCCGAAGTGACTCAGCAGCACAACTACTTCCACGCTGGCGCCACCAGCGCCGTCGCGGACAGTGCCGGTGGTTACGCCGCGTTCACGCTGTTCCCTGAGAACACCGAGGTGCTCACCGTCGAGTACAAGATCAACCTCCTTGCGCCCGCGGTCGGTGACTGCATCGAGGCAGTGGGGACCGTCCTGAAGTCGGGGCGCACCTTGACGGTGTGCCATCTGGAGGTGTTCGCCGTCCATGACGGCCGGCGCAAGCTCGTCGCGAACGGGCAGCAGACGCTGATTCGTGTGAAGGGGCCTGAGCAGTGAGCCTGCAACCGCTGCCAGCCTGGGTGGCCTGGCGGCAACGCCTGTTCCCGGGCGCCGACACACTGTTCCTGCAGGGCAGTCGGCCGGCCCTGGTCGAGGGCGGGTTCGTCGGCCACGCTGAGGAGACCGCCGCAGAGATGGCCGCAGCCCGGCGTGAGGCGACCCGGTCCTGCGGAGGGTGTTCGGCGCGCAGGATGGCGACGAATCCGCGCAGGTCCGCGATGCCGAGGCCGGCCTCGCGGAAGCACGTGACCAGGCCGATCCAGAAGAGGTCGTCCTCGGTGTACTCCCTGCGCCCGCCGGCGGTACGCCGGATCGGGCCGATGAGCCCTTCGCGTTCGTAGTAGCGCAGCGTGTCGATCGAGACGCCGGTGCGGTTGGCGGCCGCTGCCGGGGGGGGCGGTCATGGAGCTCCTTGGTAACCGCCGCTACCGCGCTTCGGCGAAGCGCGCCAGATGCTCGTCGCTGAGCCGCACACGGCGTGCGGCGATTGCCTGCTCGATCTGCTCCACCCGGCTCGCGCCGACGATAGGGTCGATGCCCTGCCGCATCAGCCATGCGAGGACGACCTGGTTCGGCGTGGCCGAGAGCTCGTCGGCGACCTCCTCCAGGACCGCGAGCACCCGGGCGGTCCCGGGATGATCGTAGGTTTCCGGCAGCGGCTTGTCCGCGCGCACATACGAACCCCACATCAGCGAACTGTACGACCACACGGAGAGTTCCTCCGACCGCGCGAGGTCCAGGTCCTCGGCGGTGAGCATGCGGTGGCCGGCCTCCGCGACGGGGGTGAGCGGGCGTGGCTGGACGAGCGAGTGGCGCAACTGCAGGGCCGTCCACGGCTCCACGCCCTGCTCCCGCGCGAGTGACCGGGCACGCTCGACGCGCCAGGCGGCATGGTTCGCCGCCCCGACCTGCAGGGCCACCCCCTTGGTGACCAGCTCGCCGAAGGCGCAGACCGTCTCCTCCAGCGGCACGGTGCGGTCCTCGGCGTGGGCCCAGAGCCGGTCCACGTGATCGACGCCGAGCCGCTCCAGGCCCTCCTCCACGCCGATGCGGACGGCGCGGGCGGACAGCCCTTCGGCGCTTTCCGGCCAGGAGTGCGGGACCAGCGGGTTCTGCCGGACCTTGGTCGCGATCCGCACCGCGTCGCGCATGCCCGGGCGGGCCCGCAGCCACGCGCCGATGAGGTGCTCGCTCGCGCCGCCGGTGCCACTGGGGTCGGCCCAGAACGAGTAGCAGTTCGCGGTGTCGAGCCAGACGCCGCCGTCGGCGACGAAGGAGTCGAGGATCGCGAAGGCCCGGTCCGGGTCGACGCGGGTGCCGAAGTCCATCGTCCCGAGGACGATCTGGGGGTTGGTGTTCATGCCCTTCATGCTCGGATCTGGAGCGCACTTCAGGTCAAGAGCCGTGGTGGCGGACGGTCCGGGACCCGGTCTCCGGGGCTCGGTGCCGCGCGTGGCGACGCCCCGTCGGCGGCGATCCTGACAAGCGGCCTACCGAACAAGGCACACAGGGGAGCCGGACACGGACGCCGTGCAGCTCAGGTGGCCGACGGAGCGCCGGAGCCGGTGACAACAGCAATGCTTTCCGTGCTGCTGGTGACAAGTAGCACGCCGACCTGGTGAGAACTGCCGTGCTTCGCCATGCCGAAGCCGCAGGTCCGCGACGGCTGTAGGTGACAATCATCCTACTTTGGCACATTGGGGAGGGAGCGGTTGAGATGGAGGGGCTGAACGTCGAGCTTGGCGGCAGATGAGCTGTGTACGGGCCATCGAGCGTGTGCCGGTGTGGTCCTGCAGCCCTTCAGACAGCGTCACTGCGCGATTCGAATGTCCAGACGTTGCCGGTGTTGCGGCCGCCGCGACGCATCACCGTACCGAGGATGGCCGTGAGGTCGTGTTCGACCTCGGCCAGGAGTTCGGCACCGAAGACACACAAGGACTCCTCCCAAGGGTGCCAAAAGGTGCCCATGCGCAGGTCGCGGGTGAGGAGCGTGTAGTACTCGCCCTCCCAACAAGCGGCGCCCGGCCACGTCGGCTGGCCGGAGCCTCCAACGCGGGCCGGATCGAAGCGGTAGCCCTGGTGCCACCAGCTGACCGAGTAGAGCTGCTCACCAGGGCGGACACAAGCACGCAGGTCACGCTCGACGGCCTTCTGAAGGCGCGCGACACGGTGATCGTCTGGAAGGTTTCGCATGAGTCCGTACGAGTGGCGTGTGTCCGTGACGTCCCCGACGTGCCAGGTAACGGAGTCGGACGGCTCCTCGATGCCGGGGTAGTAGGTGTAGCTGGGTTTGAAGGAGAAGCGGGCCTTGAACTCCTCGCACAACGCGTCGTGATCCCGGTCGCCGATCAGCATGGAAACGGGGCGAGAGGCAGCCGGCGGCGGACCAGCCGGGGTCCAGCCATAGCTACGGACGGTCGACACGGCCCTGAAGCCGACCGCGAGGAGGGCGTCATGGATCGGGCCGTCGGCTGCCTCGGCCACGAGGTAGCGGCGGTCCGGTGCCTCTCGCGGCGGACCGCTGCCCAGGTGGAGAGCGTGGCTGTCGCGGGCCCACTGAACCCAGTCCGGCAGGAACTCGGTATGCGGACCGGTCATCCCGCGCACGGCCGCGAATTCCGTCGACCCGACAGCCTCCGCCCAGCCCACGCCGACGAGCCGGGTCTCCGCTTCTAAGCGGATGACCTGAAGTTCTGCGCGGAATCTGGAGCGGCAGCGGCGGCCTGGCGCGATGGCCTCGATGACGAGAAGACCTCGCCGGGTGTTGTATCGAGGTTGACCAAACTACGACAAAACCGGCGAGGTCAAGGCCAGTATGCGTCCGGCATCCGTGTTCGCCAACCGCCCCGGTCCGGCGTACCAGCACCTGTATCACCTGCTGCATCACCGGTGGCGAGAGGCCTCCCGCGCGGTGATCGTGCTGCTGTCCGCGGCCGGCATGACCGCAGGAGAGATCGGCGAGCTGCTCGGCTACCACCCGGCCACGGTGCGCCGCTGGATCCATCGCTACAACACCGCCGGCCTGGCGGGCCTGGCCGATCGCCCCCGCGCGGGGCGGCCCCGGCTCGGCGGGCCGAGGCTGGGCGAGCGCATCCGCCGCCTGCTGACCCGCCCCGGGCCGTGGACCATCCGCCGGATCTGGCGCCGCCTGGGCCGGCCGAAGATGAGCCTGCGCACCGTGTACCGGCACACTCGCGAACAGGCGGCCTGGCGGCGGCCCCGCCTGGTGGCCAGGGGTGACCCCGAGCGCAGGCGCACCCTCGCCGCCCTGCGCCGCCAACTCGCCGCCCTGCCCCACGGGTCGGTGGTCTGGGCCGAGGACGAGACCCACCTGCACCTACTGCCGCACGTGCGGGCGAGCTGGATCCTGCGCGGGACGCGGCAGCAGGTGGCCACCCCAGGCAAGAACCGGCAGGCCACCGTCTTCGGGGCCCTGGAAGTGGCCACCGGCGCCTGGGTCTACACCCTGGGCCGCCGCAATGCCGCCGCCTTCGTCGCCTTCCTCCAGCTACTGCTGGCCGCCTACCCCGCCGCCCCGGTCGTCGCGGTGGTCTGCGACAACGACAGCATTCATCACGCGAAGGCGGTGACCGCCTACCTGGCCGACCAGCCCCGCCTGCGCCTGCTGTTCGGCGCCCGCTACAGCCCGCACGACAACCCGGTCGAGCGCATCTGGGCCGCGCTGAAGGCCCACATTGCCAACACCGTCGTCACCTGGCCGGGCCGCCTGCGCCAGGTCCACGCCTTCTTCCGGCAGCGCTCACCCACCCAGATGCTGACCACCGCCGCACCCTGGGCCTCGCCCTGGCTGCCGAAGAGTTACGCGCAGAACTTCAGGCAAGCCGCTTAGGAGCTGGACGTTCAAGGCCCAGCTCAGCAGGTTCCCGTGATCCTCGCGAACGTCCGCGAGGCCGCGCGCGTAGGGGCCCCCGCCCTTGACGAAGCGATCCATCTCCCGCTCGCGGTGGTAGCCGTAGCCCAGCCGGCGCACACGCAATCCCTTGGGCGGAGCCACTGTGCTCGCGCCAGCCGTCACGTCATCGAGATTGGCAAGGAGCAGCGTCCGCTCCGGACCCATTGCTGTGAAACCAGCGGCGCGCAGCGGCTCGCCCATGGCGACCGGGTCATGGTTGTACGCTCGCCACTCGACCGGTTCACACCGGGCGGCGAAGTCTGACTGCAGCCGACGGACCAGCTCAGCTACCTCCGTCGGCGTGGTCTTGGCGGGCAGCGGAGTGTGACGGACCGTCCCGTGGGTGCCGTAATGGGTCCGAAGGACAGGCCCGTCTTGCTCGACCACGGCCCCCATGGGCGCCCGCTCCGGAACATGCCCCCGCACATGCTCGTCATACGCCGTCAGCAGCGCGTCCACTCCGTCCATCGAGTCCTCAAGCAGTGCCTGTCCCTGTTCACGAACATGGTGATTATCGGGATGGTGACCGGCGCAAGCCATTCATTTCTGCGGAGGGGCGACATCGCCGACTGAAGACACCCGTCCCAGGGCTGAGCGCCACAGTTGACGAAGCCGGGGCTTGACCCGGAATCTTGGACACGGGTTATGCGGCTTGGACCAAGTTAGTTGATGTTGTGGTGAGTGCTGCTTCGTAGGCGATGGGACTGCGTTGTCCGAGGCTGGAGTGGCGGCGTCGGGTGTTGTAGCGGTGCAGCCAGCGGAACAGGTCGATGCGGGCTTCGCGCTCGTCGGCCCAGGCGCTGCGGCCCTGGAGAGTCTCCCGTTTGCACGTGGCGTTGAAGGACTCGGCCAGCGCGTTGTCCGCCGAGCTGCCGACGGCGCTCATGCTCTGGATCACGCCTGCCCGGCGGCAGGCGTCGGCGAAGGCCTGGCTCGTGTACTGGGCCCCGTGATCGGTGTGCATGAGGGCGCCGACGAGGCTGCCGCGGCACCGCTCGGCGGCGGCCAATGCCTCGGTGACCAGTTCGGCGCGCATGTGGTCGGCGATCGCCCAGCCTGCCAGGCGCCGGGAGGCGAGGTCGATGACGGTGGCCAGATACAGGAACTTGCCGCCGGTCAGCGGGAGATAGGTGATGTCGCCGACGTACTTCGTGTTCACCGCCGCGGCGGTGAAGTCACGGCCGATGAGGTCGGCTGCCTTCGTGGCGGCCGGATCCGCGATGGTGGTCCGGTGCTTGCGGCGCAGCCGCAGTCCGGCCAGGCCGACCTGGCGCATGACGCGGGCGACCTTCTTGTGGTTGACGTGCTCGCCCGTCTCACGCAGTTCGGCAGTGATCCTGGGGACGCCGTAGGTGCCGTCCGTGTCCTGGTGAACTTTCCATATCTGGGCGGCGAGCCTGGCATCGGCCGCCTGGCGGGCCGCCCTCGCGGCTGCGCTCTTGCGCCAGTAGTAGAAGCTCGAGCGGGCGATGCCCAGGATGGTGCACAGCCGCTTCACGCCGAAGCGGCGCTGGTGGTCTGCGACGAACTGGAAGCGGTTCAGGACCCGTAATTTAATTATTGGCGGATTTGATGTCGCTTTCGTAGTCAGCGATCGCACTCTGGAGGGCCTTGATGGTGCGGGGCGGGTGGGTCCGCCGGGGCTGAGCGAGCGCTGCGGCGATGTCTGGGGCGGCGAAGGCCAATAGCGGCATGGTCCGGTGGGCGTGGTAGCTCAGGGTGTTGCGATCTCGGCCGAGCAGTCGGGCTGTCAGGGTGAGGGTGACGGTGTTGCGGCGGCTCAGGACGGCGGCCAGGACACGGTGGCGGTGGTCAAGGAAGCCGAAACCCGGGTTGTATCCGCGCCGGTTGATGCCTTTCCTCTTCTCACGCTCGGCCTCCGCCAGGATCCGGCGGCAGGGCTCCAGCTCCTCCACGAGCCGGTCGAACCGCTCACGGGACATACCGGTCAGGGCCGGATGGGTGAGGAAGAAGGTGGCTTCAGCGGGTAGCGGTGGTGCCTTCGGCTGTTCCGGCTCGGCCGGCAGTGCCTGCGCGGGGTCGTATGGGGCGAGGGTGTAGTTCCACTCCCCGCGGAAGTCGTCACGCTCGACGCGTTGAAGGACGGACGCGCGTTCGGCCTTGGTGAGCGTGCGCCCGGTGGGGTAGTCGTTCTCGTCTAGAACGGCGCTGACAGTCAAGCCGGTGCTGGTGCGGGTGGCCGAGATGGTCTGCAGCAACACCTCATAGCTGGTCAGCGGCCTGCCGCGGAGGCTGTGGGTGATACGCGAGAACATTCGGTGGTGAAGTCGGCCCAGAGCGCGGTCTCGTCTTTCGATCGAGCCGTTTCTCTGGGCCGCTTCCCGCACCCGGCGTGCCGTTCTCACGGCACCGGGCGCTCCACAAGTCCCGTCAGGTTGTTGGTGATTGCCCTCATCCGGATGGCCAGGGAGAAGGGATGGCTGATCCTCGGTATCGGTAACGCGTGGTGCGTACCTTGCCGGGATCGAACAGCGTCCGTTCCTCCCCTGCTGGCCACCACCCCCCGCCGCAGTAGCGGCGGCGGAGGTCCCTCCGGTTGATCCGGTGGTGCTTGCGGCGCAGCCACTTCATGACCTGGCCCCACGTGTACGAGCTCAGGTACTGGAAGGTCGCGCTGGACACTCCGGGGCGGAAGTACATGCACCAGCCGAACAGCATCTTGTTGATCTGGATGAGCAGTTCGTCCAGTGGCAGGCCGGTGGCCGTTCCGCGGCGGATCGCCTTGACCTTGTCCATCGCGGCCTTGAGGGCCTTGCGCGAGGGATAGGTGTAGACGTAGCAGCGGCTGGACCCCCGTTTGCGGTGGCGCTGGATGTGCCACCCGAGGAAATCCAGTCCCTCGTCGATATGGGTGATCAGGGTCTTCTCCACGGACAGGCGCAAACCCATCGTGGACAACACCTCCGCGATCTCTTCGCGCAGAGCTTCGGCGTCGTCCTTGGTGCCGTGGACCATCAGGCACCAGTCATCCGCGTACCTGGACAGCCGGTAGTTGGGGTGACCTTGACGACGCCGCTTGGCCCGCGCCCAGGGCGTAGACCCCGGGCCTCCCGGCGACTGGGCGATGTACTCGTCCAGGACCGACAGAGCCACGTTGCTCATCAACGGCGAGAGAATCGAACCCTGCGGGGTCCCGGCGGTGGTCTCCCGAAGCACACGGTCCTCGCCGAGGATGCCCGACTTCAAGAACGCCTTCACCAAGGCCAGAACGCGTTTGTCTCCGACGCGCTTACGCACCCGATCCATCAGAGCGGAGTGCGAGATCTCGTCGAACGAAGCCCGGACTTACTACCCGCATCGAGGACCTCGCGGCCGCGTTGCGCGCTGGGGCCGCGGGGTTGTACTGCGCGGTGGCGGCCGTCGAGTTGCTGATTGGCCAGGAACGGTGGCTGCGCCGCGACGACTTCATCGCGGACTTCGTCGAGATCGTCCCTGCTGCGGACGGGACGCCGATGGCGTTCGTCGACTGGTCGCGGGTGGCAGCCTGTCTGAAGCGCGGGCGGCTGGCCTGCTCCACCGGCGAGGGCCAGGTGCTGCGGCTGTGCGCGAGCCTGGTCGAGGGCGTCCCCGTTGACCTGGGCACCGTGTTGACCAGCGTGGACGCACCCACCGTGGTACTGGTGGCCCGCGCCGTGCTGCGCGCCGGCGGCTGTGCGGAGGTCGCTCTGCCCTTGCGAGACGGTGGTGCGCGGTGAGGTCCGTGCAGGTGGTCAGGGACCACCACCCGCTCAAGGGCCGCAGCCTTCAGGTACTCGGCCAGATGCACTGCCGGGGACGGCTGGAGCTGCTGCTGGTCCTGCCGGACGGGAGCAAGTCGCTCATCCCGGCCGCCTGGACTGACTTCCCTCAGGACAGGGAAGAAGCCACCGGCGCCGGAGACGATCGCATCAGGCAACTTGCCTCGTCGGTCAAGCTGTTGGAGGCGCACGGGCTGGTTTCCTCGCTTCTCGCCCGGGCGATCGCTGGGCGGGAGCAGGCTGCACGGCAGTCACCGTGCAAGGAGGACGACCGTGCAGCCTGTCCAACTCAGTCTGCTCCCCGAGCAGGTATCCCCGCCGCAGAACCAGCTGCAAGAGGCCGTCACCCAGCTGGCCCATCTCATCGCCAAGATGACCGCCGCACGCCGAACGGAGGCTGACGATGAGTGAGCACAGTAAAGTCACCGCGTCCCATCGGCAAAGAGCGGCGATCGTCTACGTGCGCCAGTCCACTCTGCTTCAGTTGGAACGCAACAGGGAGTCCACGGCCCGCCAGTACGATCTGGGCCAGCGTGCGGTGGCGCTCGGGTGGTCCCGTGCGCAGGTCAGCGTCGTCGATGAGGACCAGGGCATCTCCGGCGCCAGTGCCCTGGGGCGGTCCGGGTTCGCCGGGCTGGCCGCCCGGGTCGGCCTGGGCCAGGTCGGGATCATCCTCGCGCTCGAGGTGAGCCGGCTGGCCCGCAATAATGCGGACTGGTACCGGCTGCTCGACCTCGCGGCGATGACCGACACGCTGGTCGCCGACGCGGACGGCGTCTACCACCCGCGCCGGTTCGACGACCGCCTCGTGCTGGGCATGAAGGGGACCATGGCCGAAGCTGAGCTGCACATTCTGCGGGCCCGCCTCGACGGCGGGGTGCGCAACAAGGCCGCCCGCGGGGAACTGCGACGCGGCCTTCCCGTCGGTCTGGTCTGGGGCGAAGCCGATGGCGAGATCCTCTTCCATCCCGACGAGGCCGTGGTCGGCGTGATCCGCGCGGTCTTCGAACACTTCGCCGCCTGCGGCTCAGCGCGCGGGGTGTGGCTGTGGTTGCGCGAGCAGGGCCTGAAGTGGCCGCTGCAGCCGACCGGGTACGTCAACGGCACCGAGATCGTCTGGGTCGAGCCGACCTACCACGCGGTGCACAACACGCTCACCCACCCCGCCTACGCCGGTGCCTACGTCTACGGCCGCACCCGCTTCGAACGCCGCCTCGACACCGACGGCACCGTGCGCACCCACCGCCGCGTCCTGCCCCGCGACCAGTGGCAGGTCCTGATCGAGGACCACCACGAGGGCTTCATCACCTGGGAGGACTACCTGGCCAACCAGGAGAAAATCAGTGCAAACACCCGCCCGCGGCGTCACGAGCCCGGCACCGGCGCGGTCCGTGAGGGGTGCGCGCTGCTGCAGGGCCTGGCCGTCTGCGGCATCTGCGGGCGCAAACTCGCCGTCTTCTACCAGGGCCCTGCCAAGGCCACCCCCGGCTACTACTGCACCGGATCCGGACAGCTGGTCGACGGCCGCGGCACGCGCCACCTGCAGGTCGGCGGGCAGGCCATCGACGCCGCGGTGGCCGCCGCGTTCCTGGCCGCGCTCACCCCCGCCGCCCTGGAAGCCTGCCTCAAGGCTGCCGACCAACTCGAAGCCGACCACGACACGGCGCTTGCCCAATACCGGCGCGAGGTCGAGCGCGCCCGCTACGACGCCTTGCGCGCCGAGCGCCGCTACCGAGCCGTCGACCCGGACAACCGCCTGGTCGCCCGCGGCCTGGAGGCCGACTGGGAGAAGACGCTCACGGCCCTGGCCGCCGCCGAGGCCGAGCTCGCCCGCCGCGATCGCCGCCAGCCCACCGCCCTCACCGCGGCCGAGCGCGCCACGGTGCTCGCCCTCGCCGACGACCTCCACCCGGTCTGGACCGCCGAGACCACCACCGACAAGGACCGCAAGCAGCTGCTGCACACCCTGCTCGAGGACGTCACCCTCACCGTCCACCGCGACGACTCCGACCCGCGCGCCGAGGCAGTCATGCGCTGGAAAGGCGGCGCGATCAGCAAACTGGTGGTGCCGATCCGCCGACCGCAGCCGAAGATCCGCACCGACGAGGACACCGTCGACCTCATCCGCCGCCTGGCGGTGCACTACCCGGACGCCCAGATCGCCGGGATCCTCAACCGCCAAGGTCGGCGCACCGCCCGGGGATTGTCATACACGGCCAGTAGAGTCCAATCACTACGGCACCACTGGGGCATCCCCTGCCACACCAAGAGCGACAAGCCGCAGGAAGGAGAGCTGGTCACCGTGGCCCAGGCCGCCGACCGACTCGGTCTCGCGCCCTCCACCCTGCATCGCTGGCTGGGCGACGGCTTCATCGCCGGCGAGCAGGACACCCCCGGCGCCCCCTGGCGCATCCGCCTCACCGACGAACTCCGTGCCCTATTCGTCGAGGACGCCCCCGACGGCTGGCTCGCCATGCTCGAGGCCACCCTCGCCTACGGCGTCTCCCGCCAGACCCTGTTGCAGCGTGTCAAGCACGGCGAACTGAAGGCCGTCCACGTCCGCACCGGACGCAGAAAAGGCCTGCGTATCGAGCCCCCGACCCCTCAGAACAGCCTGTTCTGACCCCCACAATCAGCACAAGGAGCAGTGTGACGATGCGTCAAAGCAGGCTTTGATGTCGCCCTCCACGATCCACTCATACGACTTGGACGTGAAGAAACGCACCTCGGCCACCGCGTCATGAGCCCGGCGGTTCGGACGGAACCCGTAGGAACACGGGAGGAACTCCGTCTCGAAGATCGGCTCCAGCACCAGCTTCAAGGATGCCTGCACCACCCGGTCCGCGATCGTGGCGATCCCCAGCCGGCGCAACTTGCCACCTGGCTTGGGGATCATCCGCTCCCGCACCGGCAGCGGACGGAATCTGCGGTCCTTGATGCTGTCCCGCAGCCCGCCGAGGAACTCCTCGACTCCCGTCCGCGCCACGATGGACGCCGCAGTGCGGCCATCCACCCCGGCGGTCTTCGCACCCTTGTTACCCCGCACCCGATCCCACGCGACCAGCAGGAACGCGGGATCGGCGACAAGGTTGAACAGATCATCAAACCTGCGATGAGGATCATCACGGGCCCAACGGTGCAGCTTGGTCTGGATCTCCAGTACCCGTCGCTCCGCCACATACGTGACGGCCTCAAGTTCGTCGGTATTCACCGGCGAAAACCTCCTGGTCTTCCAGCACTTCGGCCACAGACTTGCTGGCCCCCTTCGCCATGCACGCACCTCTCGTGCGCTCGGACTACTACGGGACCTCCGCCACGCACTGGAGCCGTCAGCCGACGACGGGCCTGCCCACCGGCTGACTGGGTGCCAGCCGGGAAGGGCGATTCCAGCACGCTTCCCACGTTCACCACTCTCCGGTCGACGAGCGAGCCGCCCAGCTCTACCCCGACAGCATCGCCACGCCTACGCCGCAGGCATTCAGCGTGGCCTTCTCACCAGCATCGAAAGACCGGCTTCGAAGTCGTCACCCGACGGGCGACGTGCGCTGCACCCAGCCCATATCCTCCAGATTGGAGCCGGTGGAACACTTACGGGACGTCAGGCACTGGTTCCTCTCGTACGGCGTCTCGTCTTGCTTGCCGGACACGCGCCGTCTGGAAGTACCGACGCGCTCCGTCGTTGTCAGGGCTGCTCCTACCTCCCCGCGCGTCTCCACGGATCGGCTGCCCTCAGCTTCACCGGACTGCTGCGACAGTCCGGCGGCAGGGGCCTTTCACCCCTGCCCGGTAACAGCGGCGCCTCGTGGCGCACTTCGATTTTGTTCCATTGTGCGTCCAGAAGGCTGGAGGTTGATCGTGTTAGGCGGTTGATCGTTAGTCGTAAGCTCGTCGTCGCTTGCCGGTGCAAGTCCGGTCCGGGTAGCTGCCAGGAGGCCCGGTAGCAGGCTGGCGGTGTCGGGGGGAAACGCCCGATGTCGGAGCCCAGCGTCGAAAGCCCTTCAAGGGGGAGCAACCGTACGGTCCGTAGCATCAAGCGAAGCCTGCCGCGTCGTGAAAATCCCCATCGTGAGGTGGGACAAGGGAGAGCCGAGCCCGGAGTGTCAGGGCGAAGGCCATGGAAACGGTGAAGACCCTGGAATCGCAGCCGTGAAGAACTCCCCGGCGTAAGGGGCACGGAACGTTCGGATAGTGACGGCGGGAACTGGAGAGGCCCTCCCCGGCCCGGCGGCCTGCGCATAGACGCTGCCGGAAGCTGGGTGCCCTATAACCGACGACCTCGGGAAGTGGGTGCCGGCCGGGAGGGCGTCAGAGGCGGCCGTAGTACTGCTTGAGCCGAGCGGACAACATAACCGCCGGTGAGGGAAGGGCCGCTACTTCGTCGATGCGTAGAGATGTGGAGGAGGGGCCCGGTGAGTGCCCACGTGGCTAGTCCCGCCGACGGGGGACGTCCTCCCTCGGATCCGGTCCGTGCCTTGCAGCATGCGCTCTACCGGGCGGCCAAGGCCGACCCCGGACGGCGGTTCCATGCGCTGATGGACAAAGTCTCGCGCAGGGACGTCCTATGGCGCGGGTGGGTCGCGGTGCGCCGCAACAACGGCGCTCCGGGTATCGACCAGACCACGTTGGAAGAGATCGAGGAGTACGGGGTGACCCGGCTCCTCGACGAACTGACCGCGGAACTGAAGACCGGCAGCTATCGTCCGCTCCCGGCGCGTCGGGTGTTCATCCCCAAGCCCGGCACGCTGGAGCAAAGACCGTTGTCGATCCCTTCGGTGCGCGACCGGATCGTCCAGGCCGCATGGAAGCTGGTGGCGGAGCCGGTGTTCGAGGCGGATTTCCTTCCGTGTTCGTTCGGGTTCCGTCCCCGGCGCGGTGCCCACGATGCGCTTCAGGTTCTCATCGATGAGTCCTGGCGGGGGCGCAACTGGGTGGTGGAGACGGACATCGCCAACTGCTTTGAGGCGATTCCGATCGAGAAGTTGATACAGGCGGTCGAGGAACGTATTTGCGACCAGCCGTTCCTGAAGCTGCTGCGCGTGATGCTGCGCGCGGGGGTCATGGAGGAGGGGCAGGTCCGTCGGCCGGTCACCGGAACCCCGCAAGGCGGGGTTGCATCCGCTTTGCTCTGCAATGTCTACCTGCACCGGATCGATCGGGCATGGGACGAGCTGGAGCATGGGGTGCTGGTGCGTTACGCCGACGATGCGCTGGTGATGTGCAGGTCCCGGCGGCAGGCCGAGGCCGCGCTGGCGCGGCTTCGGGAACTGCTGGCTGAACTCGGCTTGGAGCCGAAGGAGGCCAAGACCAGGATTGTGTGCCTTCGGGCGGGAGGCGAGGGAGTGGACTTCCTCGGTTTCCATCACCGGATGGTGAACGCGCCCGCCCGCCCCGGGCGGCGGCCAGGGCCCCGGCGTTTGCCTCGGATGTCTGGTTGATCATGTGATGCCGTAGAGGGCGAGGACGCGGTGGCGTTCGGTGTGGGCTCGGCGTCCGGCGGCGGTGTTGACGTACCCGGCGAGTTTGAGTGCACTGCGGATCAGGTCGCGGACGGCGGCGAGCACGGCTGGCGTATTGCGGGTCCTGACCTGGGACTTGTCCTCACTGAAGACGACATCACGCACCCAGTGGACGGTGTTCTCCACGGTCCAGTGCCCGCGAGCCCAGGCGGCGATCTCGGCGGCAGATGCCTGCTCAGCGGGCAGATCGGTGATGGCGTAGACGGTCTCGCTGGACCACTTCTTCGCTCCGTAGAGGCGGCGCCTGCGCTGAATGCGCAGGACTTGACGGGCGTTGGGGAAGAGCAGGCCGTCGACGGTGACGACCTGTACGTGGCGCTGCTCGTGGCGGCCGTGGCCGCGGGTGTCGTCACGGTGGATCACGGGGACCTCTTTCCAGGGCAGCCGGTGGAGTTGGCGGGCCTGACCGCGCTGGTTGTTCTTGATCGTGAGGAGGTAGTGGGCGCCGCGTTCGTGCAGGTAGGCGGCGTGGGCGTGCTGGGCGTGGAGAGCATCGGCGGTGATGACCGCGCCGGCGAGTTCCACGTCGTCGATCTGGTCGAGCAGGGGTGCGAACTCGGGGATTTCGTTCGTCTTCGCGCCGATCTCGCGGGAGGCCAGGGTGATGCCGTCGCCGTGGCGGACCGCGGAGAGCACGAAGACCCGGCTGCCGTCAGGGCGTCGTGCACCGCGCAGGCATTTGCCGTCCACCGCGATCGCCCGGCGCCTTTGACGCACCGGATCGGTCTGGGCGGCAGCCTGGTGGGCCCGGCGCTGTTCGCGTTCCGGGCCGCCGTCCGGCATCAGCAGCGCGGGATGCGCGCGCTCGTCGGAGAGCAGGGACGTCAGGTAGGCGAACCCGGCCGCGCTGAGTTCGGCCGGATCAAGGCGCCCCAGCACGCTGCGCAGGGTCTTCTCGCTCGGCACCCGGTAACGGCCCAGGAGCGGGTGGTAGGGCAGGCCGAAGGCGGCCAGTTCCTCGGGGGCCGCACGCCGGCACCACTCCGCTGCCGCAGTGATCGAGTCGTGGCCCGCGGGCGTCATCGCGCAGACCACCAGGGCCAGCAGGGAGGAGAGCCGGTAACGCACACCGCTGGCTCCGCGCGGATCGGTGAGTGACTCGAACTCCGCGACCAGGCTGCCGACTTGATCCCGGGCGGCACCCTCACGCAGATCTTGCAGGCGGGGTGCGGGGCAGACAGGAGCAGGGATGGGGGATGATGGTGGGACGAACACGGCACCTTCGTGGATCTTGAAGCGTAGAGAACTCCATGATCCACAGGGGCCGTGTTCGCCTGCTTCCGGGGCCCGCCGCCGACGTCAACCGACCCAAGGTCGGACGAGCCGGGCAAACGCCGGGGCCCTGGGGCGGCGGCCGTTCCCTTTCCTCGCTCGCTGGCCCGCAGACAAGGCGGTGCGGCACGCACGGGAACGGATCCGGGAACTCACGGACCGCTCCAGACTGCTGCTGCCGACCGAGGTGGTGGTTCAGGACCTCAACTTGTTCCTGACCGGCTGGGCCGCGTACTTCAAGTACGGTAACTCGGCTCACCGCTTCGGTGTGATCAGGGAGTATGTGCGGATGCGGATGGCGCTATTCATCAGCAAACGCCACAAACGCTCCCGTGGCTTTGGACGGTACGTGGTGTCGTATGCCTCCCCGGACCACCTGGGCCTGGTCAGCCTTTCTGGAAACGTCGTCGCCCCCAGGCCCTTTCGGGACTGGCGGGGGAAGCCGAATGCCGGTGGTGAACGGCGTCGGTGAGCCGTGTGCGGGAGAACCGCATGCACGGAATCGAGGTGGCGGGGGCTGGAAACGGAACGCACGTACTGCGTCACCGCGCCAGTCCCCGACCCTATTCGAAGTCCCCGGCGGAAAGTGCATGACGGTGACGCTCAGCCCGGACTCGTCGCAGAAGGCGGCCAGGTCCTTCTTGAACAAGTGGGAGTCGGCCGAGTTCGCTCCTCCGGAGTCGGCTGTGATCAGCAGGCGGGTGGCGCCGGGGTAGTCGAAGCGGCCCCGATCGCTCCACCAGCGACGCAGGGACTCCACCGCGAAGGCCGCGGTGTTGCGGTCGGTACCCACGTTGACCCAGCCGGTGTCGCGTCCCAGGTCGTAGACGCCGTAAGGGATGGCGATCGGGGTGTCGGGGTCCACGAAGTCGTGGTCCGGGGCGGTGATGGGCTGGCCCTTGGGGCGGTAGGTGCGACCGGGGCGGGCGAAGTCGCCGATCGGCTCCTTCTTCTTCGCGTCCACGCTCACCACCGGCAGTCCCTGCTCCAGGAAGCCTTCGACAGCGGTGTTGATGTGCCGGAACTGGGCATCACGGTCGGGAACGTGGCTGCCCGCGCGGGTCTTGGCCATGCCTTGGAGGCTGAAGCCCAGTCCACGCAGCAGGTCGCCCACCACCGGGGCGCTGACCGGATGGCCGGCGTCGGTGAGCTCCCGGGCGAGGTCTCGAAGCGAGGCGGTGGTCCAACGCAGCGGCGAGACCGGGTCGCCCACTTCCCGGGGCTCGATCAGCGACTCGAGAGCCGTCACCAGACCCGGGTCGCGCTCAGCCGCCGGCTTGCGCCCGCCGCCTGGCCGGCGCACTCGCCCCAGCACCTCAGCCCCACCCGCGAGCTCGTCGCATCCCCGGGCGATGGTCGACTCCGACACCTCGGTCAGCCGGGCCACGGCTGAGATCCCGCCGTGCCCCAGAGCCACGGCCTCGGAGGCCAGGTACAGACGACGCTGCCGCTCGTCCAGATGCGGCAACACCACCGCGAACTTCCTATCGAGCACCGCCAGGACTTCATCCGGAATCACCACAGCAGCCCATCTACCATGCCCGATCGCGGAGTTGGCGCGAAACTCGCAGTAGTTTCCTAACGGGTCCTCACCAGCGCGTCTCCCCGGCGAAATACTTCGCCGCCTTGTGCAGGATCTCGCGCTCCTCTTCCAACTCGCGGACCTTCCGGCGCAGGGCCGCGTTCTCCGCTTCCAGCGGCGTGGGCGGCTCGGCGGGTATCTCCGCCCGGCGGCCCCGGGGCCGGCTTGCCCCAGCCGCCCGCACCCAGTTCCGCAACGTCTCCGGGTTGACCCCCAGATCAGCCGCAACCGACCTGATCGTCGCTCCCGGGCGCGACTGGTACAGCGCGACCGCGTCCGCCTTGAACTCCGGCGGGTAGTGCTTCATGACCACGAGATGTCCGTTCTCAGATCCTCAAGATCTAGTGTCTCGTGTGTCCAAGATCAGGGGTCAAGGCCCGCCCGCCGACTGAAGCACTCAGACCCTCTTGGCCCGCTCACCTGAGCTCACGGCCGCCGCTGGCCACGGCCGAACCTTCGCAACCCTTATGACCAACCGCGAAGGAGACCAACTCGGGCACTGGATCGCCAACGTCTGCGCGGACGAACAATGCGGTCTCGCCGGCTTCGCCACCGGACTCCTCTCCGACCTCGACGCCGTCGACTACGGCATGAGCACCAACCAGTCGTCTGGCCCGGTCGAGGGCCGCGTCAACGACCTCAAGGCGCTCAAGCGCAGCATGTTCGGCCGTGCGAAGCCGCCGCTTCTGCGCAAACGGTTCCTTCTGATCGCCGCCAGCCGCCGACCACTGACCGAGACGAAGACCTCTTGTCGGCTACCCGGGGTGCCTGCCCGGTGAGACCTACCCTTTGCCTCGGTCCTGGCTTTTCAGGAACTCGATCACTCCCGTTTCCGAATGCAGAAGCCGCTCGCGTTCCTCACGGGGAAGGGAGGCGAGCGCGTCGACCAGAACACGCTTCCGCGGGACGTGAACCATATTCCCGGAGTAGATCCTGCACGTCGAGCACCAGGCGAACCCGATGCAGCGCTCGAACGAGGAGGACTCGGGTGGATGAAAGCGGTAGGTGTATGAGCGGACCGGCGTTGCGCATGTGGCGCAGATCCAGCGTTCACCTTCGAGGACGGACCAGCCGTTCCCGACCTTGAGCCACTTCGGCCAGCGCCTGGCCGGTGCTCTTCAAGTCGTCATGCTGAGCATTCTGTCCTACCTGAGTCTGCGCAGCACAGCCATCCGAGCAAGTTTCGGCCATCGAGCACAGACCGCAACGGCCCCTTGATCGGCTTCACGGAATCCGTGCCTGAACTCGATTCAGGCGCAGCCGACACTGGCGCGCTCAGTCACATTCAGCCAGCCACTTGAGTGCTTCCGCAGTCGTCCGGCCCGCGTCGCCCGAGACCAGGAGTGAGCCTCCGCGCCGGGCCATCCGTCGGCCGTCCACGGTTGTTGCCGCGCCCATCCCGACACACCTGGATGGAAGCCGGGCACGGGCTCAGGGACACCTCGGGCGCTGAGGAATCGGGATACCCTCGGCTCTCGCCATCCCTTTGAGTTGGCTGACGCAAGCAGGTGACTGGCAGGGAAGTTCAGGGGGCGGAACGGTGGATGCGCTGACGGTGGTGTCCGCGCTCGTGGCACTGTCTGGCGCGGCGACGACTGCAGTGCTCGGCTACTGGACGCAGCGCCGCCTACGTTTGATCGAGCTACGAAACCTGATGGATTCCTATGGCGCCTCGCTGGCCTGGGCTGCGTACGACCTTCAAGCCAGGTTGTACAACGTTCTGTACGGCCATGAGGTCGACCTCTCACCAGGGCCATCTCGCGGATTCATGACTTCCTTCCATCTGCAGGGCACACCGGAGGAGCGAGAGTACGTCCGCCACAGCACCGTGTTCGTGCTCGCGGAGTACCTGGGATGGGTGGAGATCCTGCGGCGGGACATCCAGTTCCTTGACCTCGGGCAGTCACGAGCCAACCAGCGTGCCGTGACGGTGATCTCGTCCATCGGCACAGTTCTGAACCGCACTTCAGCTACCGACGACAACACACTGCGCCTATGGCGCGCCGAACAGCGAGCCATAGGCGAGTTGATGGTGCATCCGGAGGGAGAACCCGGCCGACGCAGATGCCTGGGTTACGCCGAATTCTGCGAGAAGCTCGCTTGCGAGGAGGTCTACCGCCGATGGTTCGCCCCACTACTTGCAGACGTCGACCGTCTTGCAGGGAACACCGGACCGGCCGTGCCCCGACTTGCCGAACTCCAAGAGAAACTCATCGCCTTGATCGACGTGTTGGACCCAAAGGCCCAGAGATTCCCGCAGTTCCGCGAAGCCGCCAGGGCGGCACGGAGCGTCAGACGGGCTGGCTGAAGCGCTCGACCACAGTCCGTGTGGAACCGATGCTCCAGCTAGAAACTGGGCACGGTCGTCGACGGACAGCTACAGCCGAGCAGGACATGTCAGGAATAATCCCCGACGAACCTGCACGGTGCCTTGCGGTCAGCCGGAGACGGCAGCCTCCTCGACACTATAAATCCAATGCCGCAGCCAGCCGATCAGATCAGGTCGGGAACCGATGGGGCGAGCAGCCGGCGAGCAGAGATCGTTCAGAGGCACATCTGATCACTTTCCTGACGCGGCTGCACGCTGCCCCTCGGCTTACTCGGCCTGCGCCTCGTCCGGGATCGCTGCGGCCGACTGCTCCGCCGGGGTGGGGGCGGTGTAGTAGACGGAGCTGCCCTGCTTGGTGCGCTGGGCCTTGTTCTTGGCTACGAGGTTCTCGAGGGTGGTGCGTACGACGGTGGTTTTGATGCCACGCTCGGGATGGGCCGTGTCGAGAGCGGTGGCGACGTCCGCCGCGGAGCGCGGGTCGCTCTGTTCGGTGAGGTGGCTGCGGACGAGTTCGACCAGCGTGGGCAGGACACCCTTTGAAGCTCCGGTCTTGCTCGCGGGCTTCTTCGCAGCCGACTTCTTGGCTGCCGTGCCAGTGTCGGTAGCCTTCTTCGCCAGCGTCCGCTTAGCGGCGCCGGGCTCACCAGCAGTCTTCTTGTTGCGGGGAGCGGGCACGGTGGAACTGTCTGGTGCGGCCGCAGGCTGCACCGGCGTGGGCGATACACCAAGTACCTGCTGCACGTTGACCAGCACGGTGTGATCCTGCTGCAGGGCGGCCAGATGCTCCTGCAGTGCAGCGATGTCCGCGCTGATGCGTTCCTGCTCCTTGGCATTGCGTTCGAGGTCGCTGGTCACCTGGGCGGCGTACTGCGACGTCAGCCCGGTGGTTGCCGTTGTGCTCTCCGACATGGTGTTGCCTTTCTCAGTGTTCCTGGCTGGGTGTGCCAGATCTTTGGTGCAGGCGCAGAGCGCCACGCGTGTGGGCGCGAGCTGGTGTCTGAAGGCAGCGGCGGTCACTGCTGCAAATAGCCCGGCATAGAGATAGTACGTAAGAGTTAAGCCTGTTGTATCTCTTGAGTGATGTCTTTTGTTCGAGGTGAACTTTAGGGGCGGCGCACGTGGTGATGTCTGGGGTGTCCTGGAGAGTGAGTTGGCGGCGGCTGCTTGGCGGTTGGTCCACCAGGCGTGGCCTTCGTAGACGCCGGGGCGGGGCAGGGTGATCTCGGCAGCGGGTGGGCGGTCGAGTTGGCCGATGACGGATTCGATGCTGACGCGGGTGTGGCCTTCGGTGTCGGCGGGTCATTTGGACGGGGATGTCGGGTTGCAGGCTGAGGAGGTACAGGTGGTAGCCGTTTCCGGCTACCACCTGTTGCTCTGCGGCGTCCAGGACGGCTTCGTCGCCGAGGTAGGCGTCGGCGACGTAGACCTCCACGACGCGGCGGCCGGGGGTGGCGGTGACGTTGTGCTCGGCGAGAAGGGCCATGGGCGGGTGGGGTCTTCCTGCTAGTGGGTGATCTTCACGCAGAAGGGGTCGCCGTCCAGGACCCGGTTGAGGGTGTACATCTCATCGAGGCGCAGGTCGCCCTTGCGGTTGTCCTTGCCGTCGATGAGCCGGACGGAGAAGCGGTTGTCACCCTTGGCGGAGCCTTCCTTCATGGAGGCGAAGGGGTATTCGTCGCATTCCAGGCCGCTGCCGGAGTAGTCGCCCCAGACCTTCTTGCACTCGCTGATGGATTTGGAGCGGTTCTTGTCCTGCTTGTCCTTGTTGATGAGGCGGTGCAGCGGCTCCTTGGCTCCGGTCGCGGCGATCTACATCAAGTCGAGGTTCGCGGTCTGCACAGGCATCCAGGTCACTGCCGGACTCCTGCCGCTCACTGACGGCTTCGCCCACAGCAGGGGAGAGGGGTTGTAAGGAAGCCATGCGGCAGGACCCTGAGAGCGCGGAAGGCAGACGCGGCTTCCGCTCCGTAATCCCCGAGCTGGGGCGAAGGTCCGTCCACACGCCCACTGTGCCGACGGACCTGCAGTGGAAGGGGAACATTTGCCGGGCCCCAGTGGTTACAGGGAGCGTGGTGTTGAAGGCTCCCCCGTCTGAAGGCGGGGGGGTTCCCGTCCGGCCTTGCGGTCGGACGCCCCGTGCGGGGCGCCTTGGGGCGTGTGTGGGGATTCCAGGCTCAGGCAGCCTTCCGGGCCGGCGGCCCGGAAGGTCTTACGCCCTCAGCACCTGCCGGGCACCAACCCGCCCGGACCAGCATCACGAACGCGGAATTCTTGTCCCGAGGGCGCACGGCTCCGCATCGCGTGCAGGTATACGTTCGTTCCCAGAGAGGCAGCGCGTGCTTGGTTCTCGCTCCGCAGTCTGCGCACTCCATCGTGGTGTGCGCGGGATGCACCAGGCGCACATCCCGCCCATGCTTGCGGCCCATCTCGATCAGGGCGCGCTTGGTTTGCGAGATAGCGGCGTCGGCCGCCTTCTTGGCCATGGTGGTCTTGGCGAGGAACTTCGGGCGGAAGTCTTCCACTGCGATCCGGTCATGGTCGCAGACCACGGACTTGGCCCACTTGCGGCCGGTGTCCTGACGCTGCCCGGCGACCTTGGCGTACGCCTTCGCGCGCAGCTTCTTCGCCTCGCGGTAGCCCTTCGAGGCGGCCTGCCCCGTGGCCGGTCGGCGTCGGGCCATCATCCGGTCATAGCGCGAGAGCTTGGCCTGGGCCTTCTTCCCGTGCTGGGCGTGGGGAAGGTCGTAATCGTCGCTCGTGGTGGTCGCACTCTCCTTGACGCCCCAGTCGATCCCGATCATGCGGCCGGTCTTCGGCAGGTGCTCAGTGGTGGTGGCGGTCACGAAGGACGCATACCAATGCCCGATACTGTCGCGGTACACGCGCACCGAGGACGGCGCCTTGGGCAGCCGGCGCGACCACACCACCGTCAGCACGATCCCGCCCGCCAGGTGCAGGCGCCCGTCCTTGAAACGGAACCCACGCCGGGTGTAGTTCAACGACAAGTCGGCCTCCCGCTTCTTCTTCCAGCGGGGCATCCCCGCACGCTGCCGCATCGGCAGCCGGGCCTTGATGTCCCCCAGCGCCTTCGCCCGCGATGTCGCGAAGTCGCGTATGACCTGCTGCTGCGGCACGCTCGCGCCCTGCGCGAGCCACGGCGTCACCCGGCGCGCCTGGGTCAGCATCTTGTCGAGCTGCGCTGGACCACACGTCAGCTTGTCCTTCGGAACGCACCTTGTTGTGCAGGTACACGGCCTTGTTGTGTCCTGAACGCGAAAGGAAGAAGCATGTAGGAACTCTTCTTGTAGCGATGCTGTACGAAGGATGAAGGTTTGGCCCTTCAAATTCGCCCTGCGGGGGGGGATTTAAACCACCTCATGCTGCGCTAGCTGAAGACTGCCGTGGTGAACGATGAGGAAAAGGCGCCGGAAAACGGTGTCAGGTGGGGATCGGGAAGGCGAACGCAAGTGAATCGCTGCTGACGTGTCGAAAAGTAGAGTTGACATCAGAACCGGGGTGTCAAGGCAGTCCCGGGAGGAGTCTGGCGGGTGCCCGTTTATTGGCCAGGCGGTGTCCGGCATGCAGGCGGCGCGAGCCCGGTCTGCGGCCTTCGTGCGGAACAGGAGAAGGCGGGCCTGGATACGTCTCCGCTGGTGAGCGGGGAGAAAGGGAGCGTCCTGGACGGTCCGAAGCCGTGAGGGACTGAGTACCGATGCCAGGCACGCCGGCGGACCGGCTCGTAGTAGTGATGAAGCCCCTGTAATGGGGGCGGAGCGAAGGGGCCGGGTCGTTCGTGACTATGTTTATTCGATCAACCGGGTGTTTCCCGGGAGGAGTCGCGTGAACGAGTTGAAAGCATCAGGCAAGCCATTTGATATTTCGAAGCAGTCCGTCTGGGAGGCGTACGAGAAAGTCAGGTCGAACAAGGGCGCTGCGGGTGTGGATGCGGTGTCGATGGAAGAGTTCGAGAAGGATCTGAAGAACAATCTGTACCGGATCTGGAACCGTCTCTCCTCCGGCACCTATTTCCCACCCCCGGTGCGTGCGGTGGAGATCCCGAAGAAAGGGGGCGTCCGGATTCTGGGCGTGCCCACGATCGGGGATCGTATCGCTCAGACGGTGGTTGCCGGGGTGCTGGAGGCGAAGGCCGAACCGGTCTTCCACCCGGACTCATACGGCTATCGTCCCGGGCGGTCGGCGATCGACGCTGTGGGCCGGTGCCGGGAGCGCTGCTGGAAGGCGGACTGGGTCATCGACCTGGACATCCGCGCGTTCTTCGACAGCGTTCCGTGGGATCTGGTCCTCAAGGCGGTCGCTGCCCACACTGATCCGTCCCAGTCCTGGGTCCTGTTGTACGTGCGGCGCTGGCTGGCCGCACCGCTGCAACTGCCCGACGGGACACGGCGCGAGCGGGACCGGGGGACGCCCCAGGGCTCTTCGGTTTCGCCTGTCCTCGCCAACCTCTTCCTCCACTACGCCTTCGATTCCTGGATGGCGCGGAACTTCCCCGCCATCGGGTTCGAACGCTACGTGGACGACGCGGTGGTCCACTGCGTCAGCGAACGCCAGGCACGCTTCGTGCTCAAGGCGATCGAGAAGCGGATGACCGAGGTGGGGCTTGAACTGCACCCGGAGAAAACCCGGATCGTGTACTGCCAGGATGCCAACCGGCGTGCCTCGTACGAGCAGACCGAGTTCACCTTCCTGGGTTCACCTTCCGCACACGCTCCGCGGTGCGCAAGGACGGCCGGATGTTCCGGTCGTTCCTCCCCGCCGTCAGCGGGGAGGCCCTGCGCCGTATCAGTTCCGAGGTGCGGTCCTGGCGGCTGCACCACCGCACCAGCCTGACCGAAGCAGACCTCGCACGGTTCATCAACCCGATCATTCGGGGATGGATGGCGTACTACGGGGCCTTCTACCAGTCGGCCCTGTATCCCCTCCTGGAACGCGTCAATGCCTACGTGATGCGGTGGATGCGCAAGAAGTTCAAACGGCTGCGGGGCAGGAAGAAAGCCCAAATGGCGTGGAACCAGGCCGTCTCACGACGACCTCGGTTCTTCGCCCACTGGGCCTGGACCACCCATGCTCCCCGCGTCTGGTGACCAGAGCGACAAGAGCCGTATGACGAGAGATCGTCACGTACGGATCTGTGAGGGCCGAGGGGTGAGAATCCCCTCGGCTACTCGGCGACCTGGCCACGCACTCGTTCCAAATCCAACGGCACCGGTCCCACTCCGCTTCGAGCGCAGCCCGCGCGCCGGCGGACACACGAAGACGATACGTGTACCGGGCATGCCCGGCATCCCCATCCATCGTCGCGTCCGTCGCCATGAACCCGAATCTATCCGGGAGGACCGACAGTTGAGAGCTCTTGATCAAAGCGGGCCTGCTCACCCCGCCCCGTGGTCGACGGCCAATCGCCCTGGCGGCGATTGCCCTTTCCCCGCCCGGCTCCGCAGGAGTCCCATTCCTCCCCGGCCTGAAGGCCGGGGCATCCTCGGAGGAACCCGGTGAAGGGGACAGTGTCCCCGGGACTCACCTATTGCCCATGAGGACGATCGTTCGGCTGAAGCCTCATGGAGCCTTTCGCCGCGTAGGCGACCGCCCTTCACGACCACACTTTGCTCGTCAGCCCCGACCGGTGCCCTCGCCGGCCGGGGCTGTTCTCGTCGCGGCTGGCGCGTGACCGGCGGGAAGCCGGCCGTGTTGCCCAGGGTGGACGATGATGTCCACGTCGACCTCGATGAGATCGACTTCGCTCCCGTCGGGTACACGACCGAGCGCCTGGCCCTGCTCTCCCTGAGGAGGCGCATGAGCTGCTGCGCCTGCTGGTGACGGTTGCCCAGGACGGCGGGTCGATGTCCGCCGAGGCGGACCGGCGGCGCGGGAGGTCGCCGCCCGCATCCCCTTGGAGAACTGACCGCATCACCCAGACGGACCGCACGTATAGGGCCGCACCCACCCGGGATCCGGGTGCGGCCGTTACGCGTTCCGATGCTTCAACCCTTACCCCGGCGCCTTCAGGAAGGAATAAGGCCCTCGTGATGCGCAGAATGCTCACACGGGCGAGGGTGAGAGCCGTCAACGGGGCAACCCGCCAGACGGCGAGGCCCGCCCCCTGACCCTGCGGGATGCAGCGATCCGCTGTGGCCGGGGGCCGGTTCGTGCGGCCGCTTCCTGCTTCGGCCTGCCCGTTGCGGGAGGGCGACGAGCTTGCGGTCGATGCGTGCCAGCCACAGGGCGTGCCCGACGCGCAAAGCGTTGGGCACGCCAGGTCGGGCGACAGATCCTTCTACTGCGGTCTCGCGCGTTCGAATTCCTGTTCGATGAGATGGAGTGCGGGAGGTGGCCGCATGCCCTGGGACGCGACGGCACACGATGTGTCGACGGTGATGCGTATGCGATGCCCCGATCGTCTGCCGGAAGAGGCCTGCTGGCAGGTCCTGGAGCAGCTCGCGAAGCTCTCCCCGGTCGTCCAGGCCCTGCCTCCGTCTGCGGCTCTGGTGGAGTTGAAGGGTGCCCTGCGGTATCACGGGGCCGAGTGACTGGTTTGGTGGTCAGGCTGGGGTGGGGATCCAGGCGCCTCGGCCGTCGAAGAGTCGGGTGATGGTGTCGAGCAGGTTGCGGCCCTGCTTGGCGGCGGTAGATAGGTAGCCGCGCACGGCGAAGAAGCGCTCGGCTCCGGGTGCCGTGCGCCAGCCGCCGGAGATCTTCTGCTGGATCTTGGCCATCCGGATGGCCTGCTCGCTGGTGTTGTTGTCGAAGGGCACCCGCCAGTCGAAGGCGAACCGGAGCACCTGGTGGCTTTCGGTGTCGAGGCGGTCGAGCAGGTTCGCGGCCTTGTCCCGTTTGCGGCGTGGTTCGCCGGGGGCGCGGGGCGGGTGCAGGGTCCGTCCGGCGGCGATGATCTCCTCGTAGCGGGCGGTGAGGCGTTCGAGGGCGTCGACGGTGAAGCCGGTGGCGTGAGGGTGCGCGGTCTGGATGTTCTTGATCTCGTCCCAGGTGTCCACCAGCAGCGCGGCCAGCTCTTCGGCCCAGTCCTCGGGGTGGCCGGCAGGCGCGTTGTCCACGACGGAGGCCAGTTCGCGCAGGTGGTGGGCATTGCATAGGGCGTGGACCGCGTCGGTGTACGTCTTGTAGGGCTTCCAGCCGTCGTGGACCGCGATGCCGGTGAAGTGCGGTAGGACGCCCATGGCTTCGAACGCCTTCACGCCGCGCTTCGTGTGGACCTGGTAGAGCGTCAGCGAGCGGGTGCAGGCGGTGTGTACCCAGCAGGTGCGCCCCGCGATCCGGGTGCCGGTCTCGTCGAAGCCGACCACCTCGCACTCGATGAGTTGCTGCCGCACGGCCTCGGTGTGCGGGGCGACTGCCTCGGCGGCCTGCCCGGCCCACCCGAGCAGAGTCGCGGTGGCCACATCCGCGTCCAGGCAGTCGGCCAGCAGTTCGGCGCACCGCTCATAGGGCAGGTGCTGGCGAGTGAGCAGGTAGACCGCCAGGCTCTTCAGCCGCGGCCCGTACTGGGCCGGGGCGGCGGGGGCGTCGGAAGGGGTGGCGGCAGCGTTGACCTGCCCGCAGGCGCAGCGGCGGTGTTCGATGCGGTGCTCGGTCACCCGCAGGCGGATCTCGGGCAGGTCGAAGACCTGCCGCCGCTCGATGGAGACTACCTCGGCCCCGGTCAGGTCACCCGCGCAGCCCAGGCAGGCGGTCGGGGAATGGACCTCGATCGCGTCGGGCTCGTCGACCTGCATCAGCGCGCCCCCGGCGCCGCCGCGGGGCTTGCCCGGGCCTCGGCCCGAGGGCTTACGTAGCGACGTCGGCCTCGCCAGCCCGTCGCTGGACGGCGGCTTGGAGGAGCTCTTCGAGTTCATCCCCAGACGCCGCTTCAGCTCACCGTTCTCCGCGCGCAGCTCAGCGATCTCGGCCCGGGCGGCCGTCAGCTCGGCCCTCAACTCGCCAACGAGTGCAATCAGTTCCGCGTAGCTCGGCAGCGGCGGGGTGTCGGACACGAGATCCAATGATCAACGAGTTGGACGCCAAGATCAACTCAGCGCGCCAGGACCACCAAACCAGTTACGGGGCCGATACCCGCAGGCTGGTGAAGGTGCTGCGGGTGCGCACACTCTCCCGCCTCGGCGTAGATGTGCGCGTCGGCATCGGTCCATCGATCGCCGTGGCGGCCACGGCCTCCGACCAGATCGGTCCGGCCGGGGGCGTCCTTGCCATCGGCCCCGCTTACGTCACCGAGTGGCTGGGACCGCTGCCCGTGGAAGCCCTCCACGGCATCGGCACCCGCCAGGCCACGGCACTACGCGGCGTCCGTCGCGATCTGGCTCCGAGCGTGAACTCCTATGCGACCCAACAGTAAACGTCTTGGCCTTGGCGTCGGGCGCTGCTGACGAGAGCGGCCAGATCACTCAGGATCACTTCGGCGATCTCCGTGTCGAGGACCTCGCCATCCTTCGCCCGCTGCATGGACCACGCGACAGCGGCATCCTTCAACTCGGACCGCTGGGCCTCGGCGAGTGCGACGGACAAGCGAGGCGAGATCGCGAAGACGACACACCCGTCATCGTCCCGGCCGCCGACGAGACGATGCTCACCAGCTTCGACGAGTTCCTCGAAGCTGCCGCCGGCAAGCAGGCACTCCCACTCGATCACAGCTTCTTCGGGACCGAAGTTGCCGAAGGAGAGCGACTCGAGACGCGGTCAGCGCGCGTGGTCGGGGTTGCTGATGGCGTCCCACGGTGCCAGGTTCCAGGGGCTGGCCCGGTTCGCCGGGTCGAGCAGCGCGCGCAGATGTGCCTCGGCAACGGCATGCGGGGCGGGAAGGTCCGCCTCCGACCGGCCCTGCAGCCCGTCCCGCCAGACCTTGCGCCCGAGCAGGTAGTGGTCGGCGTACTCGTGCCAGGAGGCGTACGTCCTCACGACCGTCGGCACGATGCTCTTCAGCGCGGTCCAGGCCTCGGCCTCGCTGATCATCCCGCTGCCGAAGCCGCGGCGGGTGATGTCGACGTACAGGGCCGCGTCCCAGGCCAGCGGCGCGACGCCGAGGAGCCGGTGGACCCGCGCCCGGTAGCCGGTGCGCGCCAGCCCGTCGAGCCGGACGATCAGCTTCTCACGCGAGGTGATCTCCCACTGGCCGGCCAGCCACTGCCTGGCCGCGTCGTCGTCGATCCGGGTGAACGGGTACAGGGTGGTCCGCGAGGCGTCCCGGTCCCAGTTGACCGGCGCGCTCAGCGACACCATCCACAGCTGGTGCATCGTGAGCGGGTCGGGGTACCGGCGCTCTGCCCGCGGCCTTCTCCATCTCGTCAAGTTCCACAAGGCCATGGGCCCGCACACTACGTCATGCCACACGCACCGCTGCAGGGTCCCCGGATCCACTGCTTCAAGGAACCGCGCCCCGGCTGCGCGCGTTGGCGTACGCCGTCGCTGCGCTCAGGCGCTCCGCCGGAGTCGCGAGGCGCACGGCCTCCGGCTCCACGTGCCACTCTGATGGTCTGCGGGGGAGTGTCAGTTGAACTTCGTCATCTGAGCGTCAGTGGCGCAGGCGAGGCGGCCTGGTCGTTGGCGCTGACGGGGGATGCTGACACGTTGCTGACCTGAGTGATGAAAGACCATGTCATTCTCACGCCGACCGCCAGCCGCAGCCGGGGGCCACGGACGGGTCCGGCGGCGATAGGCTGCGGGTTGCCTGACATCCGGGGGGAACATGAACAGGCTTCTTGCGTTCGCGTTGACAGCAGTTGCGCTTCTCTCAGTGCCTGTCCGTGAACTGATCGTTTGGGCGGTGGGGCAGGAACGCGCGAAGTGACCCGCATGAGCAGGACCTCTTGATAGCAGCGGAGGTGTCTATGCCCAGCCGCATCAAGAGGTCCTGTCATGCCGTTGTACGCGCCCGCGCCCGCCGCTGTCACTCCGGATGAGGAAACTCGCTGCTCATGTGTGGCCTGCCGGTTCGGCCACGGCGCCGAGCGCCCCGTACGTCCCCGCCGGTACACCACAGACATGACGGACCCGGAGTGGCGGGCCATCGAGTCGCTGCTGCCCTGGCCGGCATGGCTGGACGGCTATGGCGGGCATCCGGAGGAGTACTGCCGCCGCCTGGTCGTCGACGCGATCTGCTACGTCGCCGACAACGGCAACAAGTGGCGCAACCTGCCCGCCGACTACGGCATCCCCTGGAAGACGCTGCACTCGATCTTCACCCGCTGGAACCGCGAGGGCTTCACCCTCGCCTTCCACAACGACCTGCGCGAACAGGTGCGGAAAGCCGAGGGACGTGAGGCAGAGCCGAGCGCCGGGGTCATCGACTCGCAGTCGGTGCGCGCGGCGGAGACCGTCGGCGTCGACAGCCGGGGTTGGGACGCGGGCAAGAAGGTCGGGGGCCGCAAGCGCCACGTCATCTGCGACACCATCGGCTTGGTCCTGGTCGTGCTGGTCACAGCCGCCAACGTGCAGGACCGCGACGGCGCCCGACCTGCCCTGACGTTCCTGCGTGAGTGGTACGAAAGGATCACCCTGGTGTGGGCCGACGGCGGCTACGCCGGCAAGCTCGTCGACTGGGCCCGGGAGAATCTCCAGCTCACGCTGGAGATCGTCAAACGCAGCGACGACGTCAAGGGCTTCGTCGTGCTTCCCCGCCGGTAGGTCGTGGAGCGCACCCTGTCGTGGATCTCCCAACACCGCCGCTGCGTACGCGACTACGAGCGCTTACCCGAGCACCACGAGGCCATGGTCCTGTGGTCCATGACCATCCTCATGCGGCGCAGACTCGCCCGCGTCAACGCGCGCACAGCCCGGAAATGATCAGTTCACGGACAGGCACTCAGCTTGATCTTTAACCTCGGCAAGATCGTTTCTTGTCGGGGTTCTTGATTCGCCGGACAGAGGGCGCGGCCGTCCTTGAGGCTTCGGAGTGTCGAGCAACGAAGCACCAAGAAACGGCCGCTGTGATGAGTGTTCTGGATGACGCCGCCCGCGTCGAGTCGCTGTCCGTGTTGTCCTGCTTCCGTGAGGACTTCCATGCCTGCCTGTCCCGGCGGGCGGATGCACTGTTCGAGCTGACGGATGCGGTTCTGTGTGCCGACGGCCCGGTCACCTCGCTGGTCGACCTGACGCTGGTGGCGGAGCACCAGCGGGGACACGGCGCGATGTACGACGCGCTGAACTGCGGGCGCCTCCAGGTGGAACGTCTGCGCCGGTCGTTGGCGTCCCTGCCGCTACCCAGGGCGGCCGATGGGAGGATCGTGCTGGCGGTCGATGTCTCGCCGTGGCTGCGGCCCGATGCGCCGACCAGCGCGGAGCGGCTGTTCTGTCATGTCTACGGGCGGGCCAAGAGCAACTCGCAGTTCATCCCGGGCTGGCCCTACTCTTTCGTCGCTGCCTTGGAGACCGGACGCACATCCTGGACCGCGCTGCTGGACGCGGTGCGGCTGGGCCCGGCCGACGACGCCACTGCGGTGACCGCCGCCCAGCTCCGCGAAGTTGTCGACCGGATCATCGCTGCAGGGCACTGGAGCGACGGTGACCCGGACATCCTGATTGTGATGGACGCCGGCTACGACGTCACCCGCCTCGCTTTCGTCCTCACGGACCTGCCGGTCGAGCTGGTGGGCCGTCTCCGCTCCGACCGGGTGCTGCTTCGACCCGCACCACCGCACCGTTACAGCCCCAAGGGGGGCCGGCCCCGCAAGCACGGCGGAACCTTCACCCTGGCCAAGTCCGACACCTGGCACGAGCCGGAGGTGGCGACCGTCACCGACACCACCCGCTATGGGAAAGCCGAGGCGATGGCATGGGACCGGATGCATCCCCGGCTCACCCACCGCGGGCCCTGGCTGGACCACGAGGGCGAACTCCCCGTTCTGCATGGCACGTTGATCCGCCTCAGGGTCGAGTACCTGCCCGGTGACCGTGACCCCAAGCCGGTCTGGCTGTGGTCGTCGGTCACCGGTGCGAGCGCTGGACTGGTCGATGTGTTCTGGCAGGCCTTCCTGCGAAGGTTCGATCTTGAACACACCTTCAGGATGATCAAGCAGACGCTCGGCTGGACCCGTCCGAAGGTCCGTGAGCCCGATACGGCGGACCGCTGGACCTGGCTGGTCATCATCGCCCACACGCAGCTCCGGCTCGCCCGCCCACTCGCCGAGGATCTTCGCCGCCCCTGGGAGAAGCCCGCCGAGCCGGGGCGGCTCACGCCCGCGCGGGTGCGGCGGGGGTTTCGGAACCTCCGAGCGAAGACGGCCCGTCCGGCGGCCGCACCCAAACCTTCCCGGCCCGGCCCCGGACGCCCGACCGGCTCGAAGAACCGCCGCCGGGCACCCAACCACGACGTCGGTAAAACCGTGAAACGCGATCTCAGCATCGCGGAACACAAGAACCGCGCAGGTTAAAGATCAAGCTCAGCGGCAGCGTGCACCAGTGGTGGCCAGTCATCCCCATCGCATGCACTGCCCCCGACGGCCGCGACCCGCGCTGCCTCCCCACAAGCCACGACAGCCACGACAGCCACCCAGAACGAGGTGATTGCCGCGGCAAAGTCCCACCTGCTGGCACAGTTGTCCACCAGGGACCTTCCCGGCCCGGCCGGTATGTCCACCGCCGCCACCGACCGGCAGGCCGCACTGTTCCTCTGGGAGACCGTCGACGGGCGTTTCTGCGACGGCTCAGCCATGGCGAACGGCGGGGCCATCACGACGACCTGCACCGCGGCTCCCGGCGACACCGCCTTCTCCTCCCATCCCACGGTCATTCGCCTCGTCAGCATCGCGATGATCCGCCAGCACCACGTGATCGGCGCAGATCGCGAAACCGTCCTGTCGGTGACGTGCAACGGCACACCCCTCGCACTCCGATGGCTCGCCTCCGTGCTTCACGGCAGACGCCCGCTTTACGCCTTCGACCTTCCTGCTCAGACCGGTGGACGGGTCACGGTGACCGTCAGCCGCGCGAACACCATCGCCACGGAACACGTAAATCTGATCTGGAAGGTCGCCAAGGGCCGTCCGACATGCCGCTGAGGCAACACGACTACAACATTCGGGCCATGAGCGCCTGGCGCTCCAGGGCTGAGTGCGCCTCCGCCCCTAGATGATCGATTCCAAGGGGTTTCAGTCGTCGTAGGCGGTCAGTGCGCGCATGACCGGCTGGCCGCGATGAACCTGGCTCCACTCATCAGGCCCCCTTGGAATCGATCATCTAGGCTGGCGCGGTGACTGATGAGCAGGAGCGGGTGCAGCCGTCGGGAGTGTGGGCCACGGCGGTGGGGGTGGCCAGGGTGCGGGCGCTGGAGACCGAGCGGGAGAACGCGCTGTTCCGCGACCCACTGGCACAGGCCTTCGCCACCGCCGGCGGCCGGGGGCCCTCCTCGCCGCCGCTGCCGGGTGACGAGGCCGCGCGGCGCCGCCGGCTGGGCGTGGCGTTCTCCATCGTCATCAGGACGAAGTTCCTCGACGACCTGTTGCAGCAGGCCTCCGCGTCCGGGGTCCGGCAGGTCGTGCTGCTCGGTGCCGGTATGGACAGCCGGGCCTTCCGGATGGACTGGCCCGAGGGCACCCGGCTGTTCGAGGTCGACACCGCCGCGCCACTGGACTTCAAGGCTTCGGTGCTGCGCCAGGAGCGGGCCGTCGCACGCTGCGAGCGGATCACCGTCGCGGTGGATCTGCGTGAGGATTGGCCAGGCGCGCTGGCCGCTGCAGGGCACGACCCGGCATTGCCGACCGTGTGGATCGCCGAAGGACTGCTGATCTATCTGCCCGAGGACGCGGTGGAGCTGCTGCTGGCTCGGATCAGCGCTCAGTCGGTGGCAGGCAGTCGGATGGGGCTGACGTTGGGCTCGCGTGGCGTGATCGAGCGCTTTGGCGCGGACGCCGTGCCGGGATCGGCGGCGTCCATGTGGGTCTCGGAGATGCCCGACGACCCGGTGGGCTGGCTGGCCGGGCATGGCTGGGAGGCCGACAGCCACACCCTGCGCGAGTGCGCTGCCGCCTACGGCCGCCCGATCAGCACCCCGCCACAGCGCATGGAGCGGCCCGGCGGACTGATCTCGGCGTTCCGCCGGTAGAGCGCCTCCCGGTTCCCTGGATGATCGATTCCAAGGGGGCCTGATGAGTGGAGCCAGGTTCATGCGCGGCCATCCGGTCATGCGCGCACCGACCGCCTACGACCGCTCAACCCCTTGGAGTCGATCATCTAGTGTCCCGCGCCGGGAATTCGATCAAGATATGCGGCGAGACGCTCCAGGATCTCGTCGGCGTCCTTTGTCCAGACGAAGGGCTTGGGGTCCTCGTTCCACCGGGCGATCCAGGCGCGGATGTCCCGTTCCAGGGCCTGGAGGTTCTTGTGGACTCCGCGCCGTATCTGTTTGTCCGTCAGGAGTGCGAACCACCGTTCGACTTGATTGAGCCAGGACGAGTAGGTGGGCGTGAAGTGCATGTGGAAACGGGGATGCGTCTCCAGCCATTTGCGGACCGTCGGCGCCTTGTGGGTGCCGTAATTGTCGCAGATCAGGTGGACATCGAGGCCGGCTGGGACCTCCTTGTCCAGCTTGGCGAGGAACTTCTTGAACTCCACGGCCCGGTGGCGGCGGTGGATGGAGCCGATCACCTCGCCGGTCGCCACGTCGAGGGCGGCGAACAAGGTGGTGATGCCGTGGCGGACGTAGTCGTGGGTGCGGCGCTCGGGCATCCCCGGCATCATCGGCAGCACCGGCGCCGAGCGGTCCAGCGCCTGGATTTGACTTTTTTCGTCGACGCACAGGACCAGGGCTTTCTCCGGCGGGTCCAGATAGAGGCCCACGACGTCGCGGACCTTGTCGATGAACTGCGGATCGTTGGACAGCTTGAAGGTGTCCACCTGGTGCGGCTTGAGACCGAAGGTCCGCCAGATCCGCCCCACGGTGGACTTCGACAGCCCGCTCTCGGCCGCCATGGACGCCCGTGACCAGTGCGTAGCGTCCTTCGGGGTGCGCTCCAAGGTAGCGACGACAACCGCCTCCACCTGCTCATCGGAGATCTTCCGGGGAGCCCCGGGCCGCGGCTCGTCGCCCAGGCCGTCCAGGCGCAACTCCAGGAAGCGGCGACGCCACTTACCCACTGTCTGCGGCCAGATCCCGAGCTCGGCAGCCACCTGCTGGTTCGACTTCCCCTCCGCGCAGCCCAGCACGATCCGGCACCGCTGGGCCAGGGCCTGCGCGGACGTCGCCCGCCTCGACCAGCGCAGCAGCGTCTCGCGCTCCTCGTCGGTCAACGTCACCTCGGCCATAGGCCGTCCCATACGTGCCACGCAGCCAACACTACACATATACATCGAACTTCAGACGCAGGACACTAGCGGTGGTTTGTTAGTTCGGGGGGTAGAGGTTCAGGGTCTGTCCGGTGGTGACCGCGTCGATCAGGGCTTGGAGTTCGGGTGGAGGGGGCGCGTTGGACCAGGCCCGCCACCAGCGTTGCAGCACGATCGACGGGGTCAGCCAGCCGCGGACGGCGCGAATCGCCTTCGGCCAGCACGGTGGTGGGGGCGGGGCCGGCAGTGCCGGGCCCCTCTCTCCAGCGTCGGCTTCCGGCACCAGTGTTGACGTACTCTCAGGTCCCGCGCTGGTGCGTCCTGCTTCCCAGCAGAAGGCGAACGCGCAATTGACCAGGGTCTGGTGGCGGCGGATCGCGACATTGGAGCGCACCTGGAAGTCGGCCCACCCCAGCTCGTCCTTGACCTGCTTGTAGCCCTGCTCGATCCAGTTTCGAATCCCGTGGATCCGCACGACCTCGGCCAGGTCCGCGGGCGGATAGGGGACTCGGCCGCGCGGGGCGAGCCGGGGCGGGGCAGGTCGGTGGCCAGGTACCAGGTGGCCTTCTCCGGCAGGGTGGACGGATCGGCGGTGGCCACCACCAGCCGCGTCAGGCCGTCCGGACCCCAAAAGCCCAAGGTGGCGTCGGCGGCCCACCAGGTGGCGGTGTGCCCGTCGCGGAAGGTGCGCACCACCGGCGTCCAGGCGCCGGGCTCCTCGGGGCCGTGCCAGGCCAGTTCGCGGGCGGCGTCCACCGGGGTGCGGGCCTGGTCGCCGTAGGCCCACACCCCGCGGCGGCGCTTGACGGCCATCACGAACGGCACCTTGGCGGCGTGCAGCTCGCACCGGAAGTCGTCCAGGTCCCCGTAGGCGCCGTCGGCCACCGCCGCCCGGAACGCGATCCCCAAGGACCTGGCCTGACAGGCAAGTTGGGCGGCAATCTTCCACTTGGTACGGAAGGCCGGGTCGCTCTTCCCCCGCGGGAAGTGGTGGGCCGGGGTGTAGGGCACGGCGTGCAGCGGGTAGTAGAGGCGCTCGTCGGCCCACAGCGTGGTCACCGTGACCACGGCGTTGTCGGTCTTGCCGTACCGGCCCAGCCACTGCCGGCCCACGTGCGCGGTGGCAGTGCCGTCCTTGCGGTCCCCGGAGTCGTCGATGACCAGCACCCCGCCGGCGTGCGGGGCGGTCGCCTCGCCCTGCAGCAGCAGCTCCAGCCGCCGGGCGTTGACCCGCTCAGGGTCCCAGGTCGACTCGGACAGGAAGAACTGCAGCCGCTGCACCGCCGGGTGCTGGGCCCCCACGACCGGCTCCGCCCCGGCCAGGCAGGTCAGCGTCTTGTTCCGGTCCCGCGGGGCCAGCAGCCCGGTCAGGTACTCCCTAAACCCGCGCCGCTGCGCCAGCGACGAGAACAGGTCGTCGAACCGGGCCGCGTAGCCCTCCAGCGGCCCCGGCGCCGGCGGGCACGGACGCCTCGCGGTCACCATCGCGACCACCTCCGAACAACATCGCCCCCGCCTACCGGCCTACCGCACGTTCCGCCCCAGGTCAACAAATCACCGCTAGTCCGCGGCTGCAGCGACATGTCCAGCCCGAGGGCCGCCCCATACCCGACGATGCTGTCCTCGGGGCCATTTCGGAAACGCTGCATCAAGCGTTGCACCGGCCACACAACGGACCCGTCGGGCAGCTGGAGCCTGACGTTGATCTCGCCTTGCGGATCATCGTCGTCAGCCTCCCAACTTCCGCCGAGGGCATGCCGAGCCGTCTCGCCCACATAGCAGCCAAGCGCGAACAGCCGGGCCCCGAGGTCGGTGGCGAGAGGCCCGCCCTCCACCGCGGTCCCCACGTCGCTGTGGTCGCTCATGAACTGCTCAATGTCACGCAAACTGGCAGGCGAGAAATCAGTCCGATAGGCAGCACTGTCGAGAGAGCGCGCAATCCATTGCGCGCTCGTGTGCACGTCATCAAGCAGAGAGGTCACCAACAGATCCTCACTCACTCCGATACGGGCTGAGTCACGGGGGACGGAGGCTCGTCTCCAAGAGCACTCCGCCAGAACCCGGCCTTACTCCGGGGGCGACGCGCTCTGCAGCGGCCTTTGAGCCCTTGCCTCCGTAGTCGAATAGCCGCCAAAGCTACACAAGCCTCCAGCACCCCTCTTGACGGCTTGAGCCCGTGAGGCGTCTAACTCGCCTGTGCCGCACAGCCATTGACGTTGCCGCCACCTCCGGCCCATAGAGGGCAGGGCGGGGCGGGCACTGTGCGGCAATCCAAATAGCGGTGATTTTTCGGTATGAACAAGGCGCAACTTGTTGAGGCGATTGCCGACAAGATGGGCGGACGCCAGCAGGCCGCTGATGCCGCGGATGCGGTCCTGGACGCGATCGTGCGTGCGGTCGTTGGAGGGGACCGGGTGTCCGTCACCGGCTTCGGTTCGTTCGACCATGAGCCCGACCAGAGGCCCGGACAGGTCCGCGGTCGCCTGAGCCGACCACCACCGCCGTGAAGACGGCGGGGACGGGGAGCCGGCCGGAGCGATCCGCGGCCAGTACAGATGGAGAGGCCACCGACGGATCGTGCGCCCGCCGCCTCCAGGAGCCAGCCGCCGCAGACCGGTTGCGCACGCCCTGCCCAGTGCGCAGCCCCAAGGCTGGCGGCCGCCTCCCGATGCGCGCAGCAGGCTGCACAGCCGACTGCGCAGGACCTGGAGGCGGTTGCGCAGCCGCCTGCGTAGCGGGTGCCGCCTTGATTGCGCAGACACGATTGCGTATCCATCTGTCGCGCGGGCGCACGCATGGTCGGCCCGACCATGAACCGGCGACAAGCCACCCCGAGGCCGCAGACCGCGCGCGTGCCACCGGGCGACGAGTCCTCTGCGCACCGCCTGCGCAATGACGCAGCGCCTGTAGGAAGGCTCCTTGCCGGCTTTGGGCGGTGGTCAGAAGAAGGTGATGGTGCGCAGGCCGCGTTCGATGAGTTTCCGCGGATCGTCGCAAAAGCTGGCCCGGCGTGGTCTTGGCTTACGTGTCGTTGCGGGGGCGGGCGTTGATCGACCGTGAGCTGCACCTGCCGAAGTCCGGGACTGGGGCCTCAACGCTGAGCCCGGGCCGGGAGGCGGTGCGGTTCGCGACCGTGCCCGAACTGGCTCAGCGCATGCCGGACCGCCTCTTCGGTATCCGCCCCGCCATCGCGTGAAGTACGTGCACACCGCGCACCCGGACAAGGCTCTGTCGAGGATTGGCCGACCAGGCCGGCCCTGGCCGAATCACCGAGCCAGCTGCCCTGCGGCTACCCGGCCGGATCAGTAGCCGTAACCGCCGTTGCCGTTTTCCTGCGTGGACGGGGCCGCCGGGGCCGCCTTCTTGATCGCGGCACCTTGTGCGTCCAGGGCGTACCAAATGCCGTCGATGCCCTGCCCCTTGACGTCGCCGGCAGCCCGGTCGCCGGCGTAGTAGTACAGCGGGTGGCCGGCGTACGTCACCTGCATCCGGCTGCTGCCGCGCGTCGTGCTTATCAGGGCGGCGTCGACGCCGTCGCCTGCCTTCGGCTTGCCCTTCATGGGCGGCCAGAGCTTGAGGCAGGCCGCGTCACAGTCCATGGAGTTGGTGTTCTTCCCGTCCTCGGTGAACAGGTACAGCGTCCGTCCGTCGCCGTCCACGAGCACGGTGCCCAGGGGCGAGTCGCTCGTCCTGACGGTGGAGGTGTCCATGGCCGCCGCCGGCGCCTCGTTTCGCGCCCCGCTGCCGCTGTCACCGCCCCCTGCGCCGCAGCCGGCCAGCGCCAGGGCTGCCGCGAGCGCGAACCCGGTCACGGTGATCCTTCCTCGATTCATGCTCTCCTCGTCCCTTCTCGCAAGGTCGTACGGGCCAGTCACGGAGGTTGTACGAGCGAGCCCGTCCGAGGGATTGCGCAGCGCTGCCGGAAACCTCTCGGCTTGTTCAATCCCTTCGCCCGGTTCGTACGTACACATGGGCGTGGTGCTGTTCTCACGCGCGAACCGGGTCGACGACGGCACGCTCGTCGCTGGCTTCGCGCTGGGCGACGAGCAGGCTTCCGTCGCCTTCGTCAGACGTTTCCAGGACGCTGTGTACGGCCTGGCGTTGTCGGTGACCCGGGAGCCGGCCCTCGCCGAGGATGTGAGCCAGGAGGTGTTCGTACGGGCCTGGCGTGCGGCGGGCAGCTACGATCCCCGGCGCGCCTCGGTGCTCACCTGGCTCCTGACGATCACCCGGAACGCCGCCATCGACGCCATCCGGGCCCGCCGGGCCATGCCCGCTCCGGCCGAGACCCTGGAACGGCTCATCGACGTGACCCTCCGCTTTGACGCCGGGTCCGACGATCCCGAGCGCCTTGCCCTGACTGCCCTGGAGAGCGAACGTGCCCTGCGCCGGCTGCGCGCCCTGCCGGTCGAGCAGGCCCGCGCCGTGGCACTCGCCGTGATCGGCGGCTGCACCGCCGCCGAGGTCGGCCGGCACGAGAACATCCCCCTCGGCACTGCCAAGACCCGCATCCGCACCGGCCTGCGAAGGCTGCGCGACTCGCTGAAGGAGGAACGCCGCGATGGCACGCCACCTCGATGAGGACGAACTGATCGCCCTGGCGCTCGGCACCCTCCCCGGCCAACTGGCCGAACTGCTGCGTCACCTCGCCGACTGCCCTGGCTGCCACTCGGCCTACGGCGACGTCTCGGCGACCGTGGATGCGGTACTGCCGGCCGCCCCTTCGCTCGACGCTCCGGCCGGATTCGAGGCACGGGTTCTCAACCGCCTGGAGCTCGGCCGACCCACCGGTCCGCGCCGGCGGTATCGGATGCTGCCGCGTCGGTCCTCCGCCGCGCGCGGTACCTATCCGGCGCCGGAGGACCGGCGGTACACCCCGCCCGGCCCGGAGCAGGCACCGCTCCGCGGCTTCTCCGCCCGTCGCCGCTCCTACCGGACACCGCTGCTGATCGCCGCGGCCGCGGCCGTCGGGATCTGCCTGGGAGGCGTCGGCGTGGCCGTGCTCGGCCGCGACGCGGCTGCGGTCCACGTGGTCCCGAGCCATCGCGGAGCATCCCTGGTCACCGCCTCGGGAGCATCGGTGGGCACGGTGGAACCGAGCCGGGCCGGCGACGACCGCGTCGTGGTCATGCAGATCACGGCCGGTCGCCCCGGCACGCACTACACTTGCCGGCTCCTGCTGAAGGACGGCTCCACCCGTGACGCCGGCGCCTGGTGGATGCCGGCCTCCGGGCAGGTCACCTGGATCGCCTATGGGGCCGCCGACAAGATCGACCGTGTCGAGCTGGTGACGGACGACGGCCAAGTCTGGTCGTCGGCCGACCTCAACGGCTGAGGCGGCTCCCCACCTCTCCGGCTCGGAGAATGGTCAGTCGATACAGAACTCGTTGCCCTCGATGTCCAGCATCGGGATGCACGCATCATTGCCGTCATACAGCGTTCGCACGTGTACCGCGCCGAGCGGGACCAGTCGCGCACATTCGGCCTCAAGTGCGGCGAGACGCGCTTCACCCACGAGACCGGTGCCGACCCGCACATCAAGATGCACCCGGTTCTTGACGGCCTTCCCTTCGGGGACACGCTGGAAGTACAGTCGCGGGCCCACGCCTGAGGGATCTATGCAGGCGAACCATGAATCCCGCTGCTCAGGTGGCTGCGAACGATTGAAATCGTCCCAAGTGGCAAACCCCTCCGGTGGCGGCGGTACGACGTACCCCAACACCTCGCACCAGAAGCGAGCGAGGCGCTCAGGTTCTGCGCAGTCAAAGGTGACTTGAAACTTCTTGATCGCTGACATCGGCGCACCATAGCAAGGGGATTCCGCCGCTCATATCCCCAGGCGGATCCACCCTCCACCCGCCGCACCCTGGGCCACCTTGCACACCGAGTGATCAAACCGGACAGTCCACGAGAACGACGCGACCGTGGTAGCGGAGGGCCCCAGTGGTCCCCAGGATCCGGTGCTGACCAGTCCCCCTCATGCCAAGATCAGTTGCGGTACAACCCTCAGCTCGTGCTGTGACCGGGAAGGTTCGCCGGGGCGATGGCTTCGCCTCGATAGTCTGCACGGCGTGATCAACTCATACGCGAGCTCCGACGATGCTGCAGTCGCGATAGCCGGGGCGCGGGCCGGCGCGGACGTGGTCCGCAACATGTACGGCCAGCGTCTCAACCGCATCGACAAGGGTGCCGGGGACTTTGCCACCGCCGCCGATGTGGAGGCCGAGAAAGCGATCCTCGGCGTCATCCGTGCCGCACGGCCCGATGACGCGGTGCTCGGCGAGGAAGGCGGGCAGCAGGGCGCCGCCGACGCTGTGCGCCAATGGTTGGTGGATCCCCTGTGCGGCACGCTGAACTACGCCGTCGGCAACATGCTGGTGGCCGTCAACGTGGCGCTGCGCGATGGGGCCGCGGCGGTGGCCGATCCGTTCAGCGGCGAGTTTTTCTTCACCGATGGAAAGACCGCCTGGGTGCGGCATGACGGGGCCGACGACGCACTACTGACGCCCACGCCCGCTACCCGATTGGTGGACGTCAACCTGGATCCGCCGTTCCCGAGTGCGCCCGGATTCCGGGCCGTGGATCTGCTGGCCCACCCTGAATTTGTCGAACGTTTCCGGCCGCGCGTCGTATCCACGACGCTGGCGCTGGCCTGGGTCGCTGCCGGCAAGCGCGCCGCGTATGTCACCGATGGCGGCGACCTCTCCAGGAGCGTGCACTTCGCGGCCGGCATCGCTTTGTGCCGGGCTGCTGGCTGCGTTGTCACCGGGATCGACGGTGCCCCGATTGGCGAGGCGGGTCGTGGGCTTGTGGTCGCCGCCGACGACGAGACCCACGGGCTGCTGATGTCGATGATGCGCAGCCGAAGCTGATGCTGTCACGCATGGGCTTCGCCTGGGTGGGTCAGGCTGCGACGTGGAGGGGCCTGCCGCCCCAGCGGATGCCCTTCTCGCTGCGGATCGGGGCACGTTCACGGCGTTGAGCTGCGAGGACATCTGGGTGGCGGGTGTTGGCGTTGCGCCAGCGCAGGTGGGCGTGGAGGGCCTGCGTCTGGGCAGTGTGGTTGCGGTGGCGGGAGTTGGCGACGGTGAACTGTCGCAGTGGTCCGAAGTGGGTTTCGATCGGGTTGGCCGAGGACGCACAGGTCGGGGTGAGGCACAGGTTGACCTTGTTCGTCTTCGCCCAGCGCCGGATGTCGGCGCCTTTGTGGGCGGACAGGTTGTCGAGGATCGCGTAGATCGGGGCGCCGTCCGGGCGGGCGGTCCGGATCGACTTCAGCGCGGCCAGCGTGTTCGCGGCGCCCTTCTTGCGGTGGTTGACGCCCCAGAGGGTGTCGTCGCCGATCGAGTAGCAGGCGTGGAAGTAGCGCACCCCGTGGGTGCGGTGGTAGTTCGCGGGATGCCGTTCGGGCCGGCCTTGCTCGGCCCAGCATGACCCGGCGGTGGGCCGGATGCCGAGCGGCCCGAATTCGTCGAACGCGAATACCGGTCCGGGAAACGCTCCAGCACCTCCTCGATGTGGTCCAGCTTGGCGTCGCGCTCCGGGTCGGGTGACTCCTTCCATGTCTTGGTCCGCTGGAAGGTGACGCCGCGGCGGGCGAGCAGGCACCGTAACGCCTCGCGGCCGATCCGGATGACACGGCCGTGCACTTTCTGCAGGTGGGTGGTGAGTTTGCGATCGACCAGCGGGTGAACGGTTGGCCGAGTTCGGTGGGGCGGGTGGTGGCCGTCTGCACGACGAAATCCTCGTCGTCAGGGCTGAGCAGGCGGGGACGGCCTCCCGCCCCCCGAGGGTCCAGGCAGGCCAGGCCGGTCTCGTTGAACCGGTGGATCACATCCCGGACGGTGTCCTCGTTGGCCTGCACAACTGCGCAATCACCGGCACCCGGTTGCCGCCGGCCGAAGCCAGCATCATCATCGCGCGCTGGTAGCGCACCGAACTGGTGCTGCCCCGGCGCACGATCTGCTGCAGCTTCTGCCCCTCCTGGTCGGTCAATCTGCGCACACGGGCAAGCTCAGCCACCACACCCCAGCAGTCGGAGCGGACGTCACCGTGCATGCAACCGCACGGACGACCGGCCCGGCGAACCTTCCCGGTCAGGCCTACGCCACTGACCTCGGGGACGACAGGCGTTGAGCGCGATGTCCGCCGCCTCAAACTGCTCCAGGGCCGACCAAGATCCCGGCACCTGGCTGCCGTCGGCTGGGGGCTACCGCTGCGGGTATGTGACCGATTGGGTGGCCGACAAGACCCGCTGGCACCTGAGCATTGATGCGGGTTGGGCACTCGGCGAGACCCAGGCAGCCGTCGGCCCGTTCACCACAGAGCAGGTGGAGCTCATCCAGCTCACGGGCCAGGAGTCGAAGCTTCCCGTATTGCCTACCCATTGGCCCGTCCGGGACCTGCCAAGTGGCACGCACTCGGTAGCCACCTGCGGCGTGAAGACGTGGATAGGTGGTGACCAGGATGCAGCAACCGAACCAGGGCCGCGCCGGCACGGCTGAGCACGACGCGCACTGCAAGAGCACCCTGTGCTGCCGGTGCCAGCTTCGCGCCTGGGATACCCACGTCGGCAGCGAACGCCTGGCTCCGTATGCGCGAGGTGCGGGCATTCCAAATCGGCTCCGCTCCCACCTGTGCGAGTACTGCCCAGGCGCCCTGCAGGCGTTCACGGCGTCGGCACACTGGGCCTCGACTCCATACACGCCCGTGCGGTTCTGGCTGCGGCACGCACTCCGGCGTCGGCGGCCCGGTCACCCGCGGGCGCTTGACTGGGTCATTGAAACTCCAGCCCAAAGCCGCTACGCCGACCTAGCAGGGGCGTGACTCAGGTCACTTGCATCGAACCGATTATTTCATCCTTCCTCTCCGGTCATATCGAGCGGACATCCACTCAACACGCGGCGATGGGACACTGACGACATGACTGAAACCGTGAAGGGTCCTGCCAGCTACTTCCCTTCGATTGAAAAGAAGTACGGCCGCCCCATAGCGGAGTGGAAGGACCTCATACGTTCGTCGGCCCTGACGAAGCACATGGAACTCGTCTCCTGGCTCAAGTCCGAACACGGACTCGGCCACGGCCACGCCAACGCCCTTGTCGCCCACACCCTCGCCGAGGACAGCGGGAAGTGAACCGTCCCCTCTCTGTGCCCTGAGGGAACATCGTCATGGCCCAGCACGGTCGTGACCCGCATACGGCGTCTTCCAAACTAGCTACGGCCCCGGGTATGGATTCCCGGGGCCGTCTCCGGGTCGTCGAAGGGTGCTCAACAACGACCAACGCTGACAACCAACGACGGCGGAGCCACAGGTCGCAGCGTTGATCGATTGCGTAGCCGCAGGTCAGATACCCGGCCCTTCACTTCTTCGGCTGTAGATCGCGATCTTGCTAGTGGGGTGCGACTGGGCACGACAGCTGTCACCAGCCCTACACTCCGGCCATGCCGATCCAGCCCCGGTCCGCAAGCTCCGCTGAGGAGCAACTGTCGATCATCGATGCCTTGATCGCTCTGCCGTTCCCCGAACAGGAAGGCCAGTCGAAGACGCAACACGGATGGGGCGGGCCCGGGTACCACATCGCTGTTCTCCGGTGGAGCCGGGACTTCTGGGACGCTCCTGGTCCGGAGACGTTTACGGCGGCCGAGGAAGAGTTGGAGGCAGACCTCACCGTGCTGGTCAGGATGCTGGCTGGGCGTTGGGGCAGTCCGACCGTGGTCGATCTGTGGCCCTATCTCGGGCTCGACAACCCGGACTACCCAGACATCGAGGAGGCGCCCGAGCCCCTGGGCTCCCTGTGCATGCTTGCTGGGAGCATGCAGATGTGGCAGGTGCCGTCTACTGGTCGCTGGCTCGGGCTCACCATCGGCCAAGTCGATCGAGAGCTCCCCTTCGAACTGCTCGCCGCCGTCGGCGAGGCCTCCACGCTTCCGAAGTGAGCCGCGGGACTCTGCCGAATGAGACAGCCCTTGTCAAGATCGCGTGCGGCGGCTGACACCAACACTGCTGCGTTTAGCGTCGTGAGCGGGACGCAAGGCCGTTTTCGAAGAACGTGATCTCGGCGTGGACGGTGTAGGTCTGGGCGTTCTGGGGGTGTTGTCCGGCGTTCGGTCCGTACTTGCTGGTGGGGTTTTTGCGGGTGCGGGCCTTGACGCGGGACTTGCGCCAGGCGGGCAGCAGGGCGTGAAGGACGGCGGTGCCGAGCTGCCCGGCCAGATCGGCGGGCCCGGGGTCGGGGAGGATGCCGGTGGCGGTGGTGACGAGGTCGCCAGCGGTGGTCAGCAGGACGGTGAAGCTGATCCGGTCCATGTCCAGGCCCGGGCGGGTGAAGACGGTGTCCGCAGCGGCGCGGACGAGGGCCTGGTAGGCGGTGAGGAGGGCATAGACCTCCTGGTCGATGCCGTCGAGGCTGTGTGAGCGCAGGACACGGCCGTCGAGCAGGGTCGCCTTGATCGAGAAATAGGTCGTCTCCGCCTGCCACCTTTCGTGGTAGATCCGGACGAGTTCGGCAGCGGGATACCGGTCGGGATCGAGGAGGCTGGTGAGCAGGCGCCACTGCTCGGTGCGGACGGTGCCGTCGGACAGCGTGACGGTGATTTCGGCCTCGATGACGCGGACGCGTATCAGGGCGGGCAGCACGCCGTAGCCGAGACGGGCCAGGTAGGAGCCGTCGCCCAGGTGCCCGACCGGGGTAGGGATGCGGCTGGAGGAGGAACGGATGAGGAATTGCGCGCCGCGCTCACGGATCGCGTGGAGGAAGACCACCGCGTCGAAACCGGCATCGGCCAGCAGGAGCATCGAGGAGTTCACCGCAGTCAACATCCGCTGCGCATAGGCGCGTTCGCCTTCGCTCTCGGGTCCAAAGGCGGCGGCGAGCAAGGCCCGGGTGCCGCACTCCACCAAAACCACCAGACGCAGTAGCGGGTAGCCGAACTCCAGGGTGCCCCCGGCCCGCTTCGCATAGCGCCAAGTGATCTGCTCGTCGTCGGGGGCGTGCAGGTGGGTGCCGTCGACGGCCACGGTCCGTAGTGCCCGGTAGAACGCGCCGGCCTGCCTCGGGAGGGCGACCGGCCCGGCCAGGGTCTCGAACAGCAGCTTCAGCGGCCCGGACCCGACCCGGCGCCGGGCCCTCGACAGCGAGGACGTGCACGGCCGCACCAGGGGCAGTCCCCGCAGTCCGGCCACCAGCTTGCCCCAGGTGTCCCGGTAGGAGCAGGACTCGAACAACGCCAACGCGAGCACGAAGTAGACCACCACCCGCGACGGCAGCAGCCGCAGCCGCTTCTCGCGGGTTCCGGTCTCCTCCAGGACCGCGTCCACCAGGTCGAAGTCCACGATCCGGGTCAACTCGCCCAAGTGCCCCGGGGCGTACACACCTCCGGCTGCCGTGACGGTCCGGGTGATGACAGACTTCTCCTGCAACGGGACTCCTAAGCTTGATCGACTTTCTTCGCCGATCGTTGATCCTCAAGCGTCCCGTTGCCTCGTTCAACCCCCTTGACCAGGCCGTTCACGGCTAAACGCAGCGGTGTTGCGGCTGACACCAGCGGCTGACACCAGCAAGCATGAACAGCAGCGGTCGACGCCGGACCCCAGTGAACGATCGGCCGAGGCACGGGGGCGATTGGTCGATGTTGGCAGACTCCTGTGATCGACCTGATACGCATGAGGCCACACCTCAAAGCCTGTGTTCAGCGCCCGCCCGTATGGGCAGCCAGGGGACCGGAGGCGCGGCCGATTCAGTCAGGGCAGGACAGGTCCGGCGCGCGCCTCCGGGGTCTTGTCGGACCTTGGATGAGGTCCGGTGGTGCAGGGATGACGGTGCCTCGTCGATATCGCTCGGGGCGGGCTCGTAGGTGCTCCGGTCGGTTGACCGGTACCGGGTGTGCCCGGTTCACGGGCTCGCGGGGTCGTGCACTTCCACGCCGTAGTGCGCCTGGATGGTCCGGACGGTCCCGACACGTCCCCACCGGCCTGGGCCACGGTCGCGCTCCTCGACGACGCGATCCGCGCTGCTGCCGCTCGGGTCTCCGTGCCGGTGTCCACGGCCGGCGACTTCCCCGCGCGCACGCTGCGATGGGGCTCGCAGGTCGGAGCTCGGGGTGAGGGTGGCCATGATCTCGGCGTTGGCGAACTCGCCGTTCGGGTTCATGGGTATGTCCTCAATTTCTTGACGTTGGCGGATGACGCACTCCTCGCGTCACCTCCTGCCTCACTAATTGACAAGGCACAACCTGAAGGTGTGACACGCCCTGCCTGAAGTTCCCCCAGGACTGAGTAATTACTGAGGTTTGATTCGTGTTGTTGTCTCGCTGCTCAGGCTGCTGTCGACGACCTTGCGTAGGTGTTCGTCCTCACCGCTCTACGTGCGTCGGTGGGTCCGCCCGCAAAACGTGCGACCCGAGCCAGGGCCCAGCGTGGTGTCCCGTGCTTCACCCCGACTCTCTACACTCCTGCCGTCTGACTGTGCGACCGAAGGAAAATCAGGGTGGGGAAGATGGGGAAGACGCGAAGCGCCAGGCTCGGGGTCGCAGTCGGGGTGGCTGCGGCCGGCGTGGCGGGCGCGCTCCTGATGCCCGTCGATGCTGTGGCGAAGCCGATCGCCGCGCCGGCGGACTTCAACGGGGACGGTTACCGGGACCTGGTCGTTCCGGCGCCCACGGCCAAGGTCGGAGGCAAGGACGGCGCGGGCGCGGTGGTCATCCTCTATGGCTCCAAGAGCGGGGTGTCCGCCTCGCGCAAGGTCGTCATCACACAAAACACCGCGAAGGTGCCGGACAGCGCCGAGACAGGTGACGGGTTCGGTGCCTCGACGGCCTTCGTCGACCTGGACAAGGACGGCTACAGCGACCTGATCGTCGGTGCGCCCGACGAGGATCTGGGCGGCGCCAAAGACGCCGGCAGGGTCACCGTTCTGTGGGGCGGCAAGAGCGGCCTGTCCGCGGCGAGCACACTGCCGGTGCCCCGCGGCTCGTACGGCCGGTACGGTCTGGACGTCGCCGCGGTACGCGACAGCGGCGGCGCGCGCGTGCTGGTAGCCGGGTACGCAGGGTCGATCGAGTTCAGCGGCACCTTCACACGCGCCGGCTCGGCCAGGGTCGCAGCGCTGTACCCCCAGACCGGGTCGGCGGCGGTCGTCGACCACGGCGACTTCAACCACGACGGACGGGCCGAGAGGATCGTCACCTCGATCCGCGCCGGTGGGTACAGCGGTGGCCTGGTGTACATCGACCCCCGCGACGGGAGCCACGTCCCCCTCTCCACCGATGGCACGACCACCGCTGTCGGCGATGTGAACGGCGACGGCTACAACGACCTCGTCGTCGGCGACCCCGACGAGCCGAGGACCGGCACGAGCGGCCACAGGGGTGGAGAGCTCACGCTCTGGTGCGGCGGCCCACAGGGCCTCGCGGCCAAGCCGGTGCACATCAGCCAGGACACGCCCGACGTCTCCGGCACGTCGCACACGCACTACGGGTTCGGAACCGCCGTCGCCGTCGCCGACCTGAACAAGGACGGCCTCGCCGACATCGTCGTCGGCGTCCCTGGCCAGACACAGAACAACCAGGCCAATGCCGGGGTCGTCGTCGTCATCCCGGGCAAGAAGACGGGCACGCCCGGTGTCGGCTCGTACCAGCTCTCCCAGGAGACGGTGTCGGTGCCCGGGACCTCGGCACAGGGCGACGGGTTCGGCACCACCCTCGCGGTCGGCGACCTCAACAGGGACGGCCACCCGGATGTCGTCGTCGGCGCCCCGGGCGAGGACCACTACCGTGGCGCGGTCTGGGTCCTGCCCGGCACCTCCACCCACCCCACCGGAAAGGGCAGCGTCGAACTGACCGCCGCGAAGCTGGGAGTGGGTGGGGAGTCCCCCCAGATCGGTGGCTTCCAGCCGGTGTGACGCTCTCGCCCCGCCCCGTCCCCTTCACGGGGCGGGGCGGCAGTGCTCTGCCGCATGGGTACGGCTCCGGCGCCCGGCCTTCGACGGCCCGGATGCCGCCAGGGAGGGGACGGACTCTCTCGCGACCGGGCGCAGCGGTGGGCGGCCGGTGTCCAGCCCGGCCAGCCTCGGGTCCTAGTAGGGCTTGGTTAGGTTGGGATGGGCTTGGTGTGTCTGGGTGGGGGCAGCGGCGTCCGGCACAGCGGGCAGCGCCCGGCCCAGCAGGCCAGCAGGACCTGCAGTCCGGCCACGACCTGGTAGGTCGTCAGGCCGTGGCCGCCGCTTTCGGGGACAGTCGCTCCAGGGTGCAAAACGCCTGGGCGACCGAGGCCAGGGTGAGGTGCCGGTGGAAGCCGTTCCAGGTGCGGCCCTCGAAGTGACCCAGCCCCAAGGCGGTCTTCAGCTCGCGGTAGTCGTGCTCGACCCGCCAGCGGAGCTTCGCCGAGCGCACCAGGTGCCGCAGGGGGGTGTCCGCGGGCAGCGTGGAGAGCCAGTACTTGGTCGGCTCCTTCTCGCCGGCGGGCCACTCGGCCAGCAGCCAGCACACCGGCAGGTCCTCGCCGGGGTGCGCCCGGCGCAGCCGCACTCCGGCGGGGCGCACCCGCAGTGCGGCGAACCGCGAGCGCAACGGGCCCTTGGAGCCCTGCCGCCAGGTCACCCGGTGCAGGGCGCCGTGCCCGGCGTCCTGCACCAGCGTGCGCACCGAGGTGGGTGCCTGCCGGTAGCGGGGCACCGGGGGCCGGCCGGTGCCCGACCAGGCCGGAGCGGTACGCGTGGCGGTCTCGGGCAGCACCGCGGTGTCCGAACGCACCCCGACCACGTAGTCGATGCCGCGCTCTTCCAACGCCAGCCGGAAGGCACCGTCTTGACCGTAGCCCTCGTCGGCCACGATCAGCGGCGGGTCCAGCCCCCAGCACCGCAGCTCGTCGACCATGTCGACGGCCAGCTGCCACTTGGCGACATGCCAGACCTCGTCGGGGATGTGGGCCCGGCGGCGGCGCTTGGCCACCTGGTCGGCGTCCTCGGCGGGCGCGGCGGTCACGTCCCACTGCTCGGGCAGGAACAGCCGCCAGTTCACCGGACAGGAGGCCGCGTCGGTGACCAGGTGCACGCTCGGGGCGACCTGGCAGTTGGCGGTCTTGCCCAGCGCCCCGCAGTACTGCGCGGCCACGCCGGGCGAGGCGTGGCCGTCCTTGGGAAAGGACACATCGTCGATCACCCAGGCGGCCGGGCGGATGACCGGCTCCATGCGCCAGGCCAGCTCGGCCAGCACCATCTGATGGGACCACGGGGCGTCGGCCAGGAACTGCTGCAGGCCCTGCCGGTCCACCCCCAGCCGGGCCGCCATCGGCTCCATCGACTTGCGGCGGCCCGCACCGAGCAGCCCGCGCACATACCGCTCGCCCCACCGCCGCTGGTCGGACCGTCCCAACGGGGCGAACACCTCGGCCGCGAACGCCGCCAACCGGTCCTGGGCCTCCACGAGCTCCTGCGGAGTCATGGCCCTCACCTCCGCGAGGCCAACACGCCCTCCTTCCCCCAAGATAACCAAGCCCTACTAGGGCCTGTGCCGAGTTGAGATCTTCATGTGAGGCTGCGGAGCCAGATGACCGCGCCGCGTAAGTGGAGTCCGGCGAGGTAGCTGACTGGGCTCACAGTCGTAGCGGGTGGCGAGCCCACGCCACTCCTTGATCTTGTTGATGCAGCGTTCGACGATGTTGCGGCGGCGGTAGCTCTCCCGGTCGAACCCTGGCGGCCGCCCGCCACGCCGAGCACGGTTGCGCCGGTGCCGCTGCTGATCGGTCTTCTCCGGGATGGTGTGCGCGTGGCCGCGTCAGCGCACCCATGAGGGCCGGGCTTGTCAAGAGCAGACTGGAACCTGGCCCGGCATGCTCGGGGCTGGTGCCGGAGGTGGGTGGAGGAGCCCGTGTCTCCTCGGTCGAGGGCTGTCGATGATCCCCGGGGGTAGGTCGGGCGGAGGAGTCTCACACGCACCCATTCGGCTCCGTGCACCGTCGCCGGGCCGGCGCCATGACCCTAGTCCGGGGGCCGGGCTGCTCATTCAGGTAGTCGAGCACGGCGGGGCCGGCTCATGCGCTGACGCGAGCGCACCCGGGGTCGGCAACCTCTCGGAAGGGGAAGTGTGACTGTCATTGGCTCAGCGCTGCCTCCCCGACGGGACGGGTGGCGTGCTGGTCGGCTTCGTACTCGACGAGCAGGTGCCAGGTGCGGGTGAGGAGTTTGCGGGCGATCGCGATCGTGGCGATCTTCTTGCCGCGGCGATGGGCGATCTGCTCGTAGCAGGCGGCGAACTGCGGGGATCGTTTGGCGGTCTGGGCCGCTTCGCTCAGGATCCAGCGCACCCAGGGGTCGCCCTGTTTGGAGATGTGGCCGTAGCGGACGGTGCGGTCCGAGCCGCGGACGGTGGGAGTGAGCCCAGCCCAGGAAGCGAGCTTGCGGGCCGAGGGGAAGCGGCGGATGTCGCCGATCTCAGCCAGCAGGACCAGAGCGGTGAGTGGTCCTACTCCCGGCAGAGTGGTCAGGACCTTCACCCGCGGGTCATTCTTGGCTTCGGCCGTCAGCCGAGCGTCAAGCCGGTCGATGGGAACCTGGACGGCATCGATCAGCTCCAGCAGGTCGGTGATCACTGTGCGGGAGGACGCGGGCAGCGGGAGCTGCTCCAGCCAGCGGCGGCCGGGACCGCTCCAGCAGCTGCGGCTGGTTCCCCGGTCACAGCCGTGATCGGCCAACACGGCATGGATCCGGTTACGCAACAGGGTCCGCAACCGGACCAGTTGGGCCCGATGTCGGAGCACGGCCCGCTGCTGCCGGACCGACGGCGGGCCGATCCAGGCCTCTGGCAACAGATCGGCGCGCAGCAGCTGGGCCAGGGTGGCCGCATCGACCTTGTCGTTCTTCAACCGGGCCGAGGCGATGGCTTTGCACTGCAGCGGATGCACCAGGTGCGGCTCGAAGCCGTGCTCCTGGAGCAGCTCGACCAGCCAGCCCCAGCCGAAGGCGGCCTCGAACGCCACCGGTGTGCCCGTGGGGAGATCCCCGATCACCCCCAGCACCGGCACCCGCCCGTTGGGCACGTTCCTGTTCACGTTGATCCCACCGCCTTGGTCGGCGATGGCGATCTGCGACCTCTTGCGATGCACGTCGATTCCGACGTAGACAGACATCCCGGGCCTCCTTCCCGAGCTCGTATGGACCCCCGGAAACAGCATCCACCGGGCTGGCGCGGAAGGGGGCCCGGCCCTCATAGCGTCAGGTAGGCGCGGTTGGCGCGGGAGGAATACGCCTTGTCCGCAGCCACGGCGGCAGGACGGGTACGGGGCCGGCCGACCGGGCCCCGTACCTTGATGCGCTTCAGGACGGCGGTGAAGCGGGGGCTGTCGGCGGCCTGGCCGGGGGTGAGTACGAAGGACAGCGGGCGGCAGCGGCGGTCCGCCGACAGGTGCACCTTGCTGGTCAACCCGCCGCGTGAGCGCCCCAGTTCTGCGGCGCGGAGCCGGGCTTTGCGGCGTCGGCGCAGGCGCCGTCGCTCCTCGCGGGCGGCATCCGCCTGCTCGTCCGGCTCGGCTACCGGGGCGTTCTGTCCCTTTGGCGAAGCCCCTTTTCCTCCGCGACCGCTTTCTCCAGGGTTTCGAGCAACTCCGCATCGACGGCCATCCCGGCGGCGTGGTGGTGGGCCCGGGCCACGGTGGAGTCCACGCTCACCAGGTCGAGGTCTGCCTGACCGCGCGCGGCGGCCTCGGCTATCACCGCTTCCATCAGCGTCTGGAAGACCTCGGACCTGGCCCAGAGGTGGAACCGCCCGTAGACGGTGGACCAGGGTCCGTACCGCTCGGGCATGTCCCGCCACGGACTGCCCGTACGGAACCGCCACATCACGCCGTTGACGAGCCTGCGCAGGTCGGGAATGGGGCCGCGTTCGCCCAGCGGTAGCAAGGGTTCGAGCACAGTCCACTCGTCGTCTGTGAGATCACCCCGGGTCATCTCGCCTGTCTACCGTCCCGGCCCGGCCGGGACGGCGAAACAGCCAAAACCGTGATCTCAACTCGGCACACGCTCTAGGTCATGACGGACACTCTGGATCGCCGGCGCATCCGGCGAAGAAGCGATTTCCGGAGATCGCGACGTCAGCGCGAGTGTCTGGTCGGAGCCCCTTCCCGTCCACCTGTTCCCGATGACTTCGCACGTGGAGTGCGTGGCAATCCTCGAACCAGCCTTTAAAGGCATCTGACCTGCGGGTTCGTAGCCTGGGTGGATCGGTCGACCCTATTCTGGATCTGCACCGGGTCGAGCGGGCACCCTGGCTGTGGAGGTGGCCTGACCTGCGAGTTCACGGCAAGGACCGACCGTGTCGGCGACGGTGTCGGGGCACCGCTAAGAGCTGGCCTTTTGAGGCAAGAGCAGCGCGAGCACGACCGGGTCGGCCGTCGTCGCGGGTCGACGCTCGCCGGCATCGCCGTCACCCGGCGGTGCTTCTTCGCGCCGGATCCCTCCTATGGCAGTCACCCGTACCGCTGTCCCGACCCCTGGTACGACGGCTCATACGATGCTCAGCTCGCCGGCGCCCGCCTCGAGCACCATGGGTTCGGTCTTGGTCCTGACTTGCTCGACGGTGACGTCCGGGGCGAGCTCGACCAGGCGCAGGCCCTGGGTGGTGACGTCCAGGACGCACAGGTCGGTGATGATCCGCTGGACGACCCCCTTGCCGGTGAGGGGCAGGGAACACTCCTCGACGACCTTGTAGCTGCCGTCCCGGGCCACGTGTTCCATCAGGACGACGACCTTGTTCGCGCCGTGCACCAGGTCCATCGCCCCGCCCATTCCCTTGACCATCTTCCCGGGGATCATCCAATTGGCGATGTCTCCTGTGGCGGAGACCTGCATCGCGCCGAGGACGGCCGCGTCGATCTTGCCGCCGCGGATCATCCCGAAGGGCGTCGCGGATCGAAGAAGCTCGAACGTCGCGATCAGGAAGGGTGTACGTTCGCACATTCGAGAGTGTACGATCGTACACATGCTGCCCGACTACTTCGCTGACGACCCGCGCACCAACGTGGAGCGCATGCTCGCGGGCGACCTCTACATCGCCGACGACCCGGAGATCGCCAGGCGACAGCAGCGCGCCATCCAACTGGCCGCCCGCTACCAGGCTGCCTACATGGAGGACGCCGACGGGGCCAGGCCGATCCTGTCCGACCTCCTGGCCTCGGTGGGCGAGGGCGTCGACGTACGGCCGCCGCTCTACGTCGACTACGGCAGCAACATCACCATCGGGGCCCGTACCTTCATCAATTACAACCTCACGGCGCTGGACGTCGCTCAGATCAACATCGGCGAGGACTGCCAGATCGGCCCGAACGTTCAACTCCTCACTCCGACCCACCCCGTAGAGCCAGGGCCCCGACGCGACAAGCTCGAAGCCGCGCGGCCCATCACCATCGGGGACAACGTCTGGCTTGGCGGCGGGGTCATCGTGTGCCCCGGAGTGACTATCGGCGACAACGCCGTCATCGGCGCCGGCGCAGTGGTCACCAAGGACGTGCCCGCCAACATCGTCGCCGTCGGCAACCCCGCCCGTTCTGTGCGCAACCTCTAGCCCGGAACTGCAATGGCCACCGGACATATCGACCCGCAGCGGCGCGAACGGATCCTCGCCGCCACACTCGATCTGATCGCCGACGAGGGAGTCGCCGGCGTCTCCCACCGCAAGATCGCCACCCGCGCCGAGGTGCCCCTCGGGTCGATGACCTACCACTTCACCGGCATCGGCGACCTGCTACGCCAAGCCTTCACACGCTTCGCCGACCACATCGTGGCCGTCTTCGAGCAACACCTCAGCCGGGCAGGCAGCCGCGAGCAGGCCTGTGAAGCCGTCACCGACTTGATTCACACCCTTTCTGAAGGGCCTCGCCGCGATCTCATCCTCGCCCAGGAGCTCTACACCCTCGCCGCTCGCCACCCGGAATACCGGGCGCTGACCCAACAGTGGATGCGCCGCAGTCGTCACCTGCTCGAACAGCATTTCGACGCAGACACCACCCGTCAACTGGACGCATTGATCGAGGGACTGACCCTGCACCGCGCCCTGGACGGCTCACCTCACGACCGTGAACTGACGCGACGGGCCGTCGCCCGCATCACCGCCGCATAGCCGGCACTCCCGACAGCCCGTGGGGAGCGGGCCTGACACCGCACCCCACGGGCCCTCACGTATCCCTCTCTTCATCTGTGGGCCGGACGGGGCGGGCGGCGTCGGTGCGGTGGTCGGCTCAGCGGACCGTGCGGTACGACGCGCTGTAGCCGAGGCCGTAGGCCGTGCCGTTGTGGTCGCGGTAGACGTATCCGGGGCCCTCGTCGTATCCAGGGACGTCGGGCTTGCTGATGGCGATCGCGTGCTTGTCGGCCGGCAGGGTGATGGGCAGTTTGCCGGTGGGGGCGAAGCGGCCGCGGATGACGTCCAGCAGTGCCTCGGACTTCACGTCGAAGGTGCCCAGCACCGCCGCGGCTCCGGGCTCGATGTCCTTGATGATCCACGGGTTGGTGAGGTTGACCGCCAGGACGGTCGGCACCGCGGCCTCGATGGCCTTGATCCGGGCCACGTCGATGCCGGTGTCGGCATTGAGCTCCAGGGACTGGCCTTCCGTGTCGGAGACGGTGAAGGTGTTCGGCCTCGCCCAGACCAGGGCGTCCGTCGCCTCGCTCAGGTTGTCGGTGAGGACCACAGACGGGTCCGTCCTGCGGATCAGCGCCTTCAGCGCCTCGGTCTGGGCGGCGCCGCCCGTCTTGGTGTCGACCTCCACGAACAGCTTGCCGCTCCTCGTCTTACCATCGGTCAGCGGCAGCAGGCCGCGGTCGTTGCGCAGCAGCACGACGGACTTGCGGTTCGCATCGTCGGCCTTGGTCTGGGAGGCCGGGTCTGTGGCGATGGCCTGGGCTCGGTCGGGGTCGACGTAGGGGTCCTCGAAGGCGCCCACCCGGAAGAGCTCGGTCAGCAGCATCCGCGCCGAGTCGGTGAGCTTGCTCTCCGGTGCCAGCCCGGAGGTCACCGCCTGGACGAGCAGGGCCGGGTCGCCGGTCACCGAGAAAAGGTTGCTGCCGGCGTTGAGGGCCTTGGCGTACCGCTGCGGGACCGTCAGGTTCTCCACGCCCCACGGGGTGGTGGTCATGATGCCGCTGTCGGTGTTGACGTAGCCCTTGAATCCCAGCTGTTTGCGCAGCAGGTCGGCGATGATCGCCTTGTTGTAGGCGCCGCCCACCTCCTCGAACGGCGCACCGCCCTTCAGTTGCGGAACGCTGAGCGCGTTGCTGGGGGCGTTGTAGTAGCTCATGATCGAGGTCGTACCCGCCTTGATCGCAGCCTCGAAGGAGGGGAGCTGGTACTTGGTCAGGCTTCCGGGGGTGGGGTAGGCCGCGAACCGGCCCGATGCAAAGTGCGGATCGAGGCCCTTGTCCACCGCGCCGTCACCGGGGAAGTGCTTCACGGTCATCGAGACGCTGTCCGGGCCGAGTGTCTTACCCTGGAAGCCTTCGACCAGCGACTTCGTGATCTCCGCGACCAGTTGTGGGCTCTCACCGAAGGTGCCGCTGACGCGGGTCCAGCGTGGTTCGGTGGCGACGTCCGCCTGGTACATGTAGCCCTTGTGGATGCCGGAGGCGACCCATTCCTTCGCGGCGATCTGCGCGAACTCCTTCACCAGCGCGGGGTCCGCCGTCGCGGCCAGGCCGAGCGTGCCGGGCCAGGTCGAGAACTGGCCGGTCGCCTCGCTGATGCCGAAGGCCTGGTCGGGGTTCACGTGATTGCGCGGGTTGGAGACCATCATCGCGGGGATGCCCAGCCGGCTACTCTCCGCCACCCTCTGTATGCGGTTGATCCAGGTGGCCAGATCCTTCGCGGTCGGGTTGTCGCGGATAATGAAGTAGCGCTCGCCCAGGTCCTGGATGCGCTTGGTGGTCCCGAACGTCGCCTCCGCCCCTGACTTGCCGTTGCCGGTCTCGCACAGCAGTCCGTTGTCCGGACCCGCCGGGCAGGACCGGCTCGACCCCATGTACAGCGAGTCGGTGAGCATCAGACCGGCCTTCTCCTGCAACGTCATCCGGGCGACCAGGTCGGCCGCGCGTTGCTCGGCCGGGAGCCGCCAGTCCTCGTAGCGATCCAGTCGGCCGTTGCCGTTGGAGTCCTTGAACCGCTTCCCATGGACGGTCAGCACGTTCTTCGTCCGTGCCCCGATCTGCGGGTCGTGGCCGTCGCCGCCGGGGACTTGTGAGGGCGCGATCGCCGTGGCGTTCGTGCCGAGACCCACCGACAACGGCAGGGCGAACACGAGCAGGGACAATGTGACCTTTCTTGCGTACGGTCCAAACGAGCGCATGGGTATCTCCTTCTGGCCGTCGTCTTTACGGAGCCGTCGTCGGTACCGGGGGAGCGTCGGAGGCCGAGGCCCGGCATGCGGCGGCCCCGGGCAGGGCGGACCGCTTCTGGGAGATGCAGAGCCCAGGTTCGGCACAGCGGATCTAGGGCTGCGGCGGAGGGCGCCGACGCGGGGTCTGAGCCAGCTGAGCCACCACGGGTCGGTGCGGGGTGGGGCGGCTGTCTCGTCGTGTGGCCGATTCTGAAATCGTTCGCAGGGCCCTGGCAAGGCGCGGGGCGATGAATCTTGTTTCATGTCCGCCAAGGAAGCCCTCGCTGGCGCCGCCACCCCGGGCGTACTGATGGGCCGGGGGAACCGCGTCCGGGCCGACGTGGTCGGCCTCGGGAGTGTGGAGATCTCGACCAGAGGCGTTGAGGCGGCGTGCCGTGCGCCGGACGACATCGCCCCCCGGAGAGCCGGCCGCGGTGCTGTTCGACATCGGCGGCGGCACTCGCCCAGCCGGGCCCGCACGGTCGAGGCCGGAACCAGCGAGGTCCGCAGCGGAACGCTGCTCTGGTGGGTGCCGAGGTGCCCGCCACTTGGACGGCTTCTTCTCCCGCCCGCCCACCGAACGGCGAACCCAGCTGCCACTGAACACATCTGACAGGGAGTCTGCTGCCGTAAGCGGCGTGCCTCTGTCCGGCGGCAACAAATGGCAAGCGGTTGCCGCGGTGTCCCGGTCGCAGTCACCATCGTCCGCAACCCGGCGTCCTACTCGCGTCGCGCATGACGGCATGGCGCGCACAGCTCATGGCGCGAGTCCGTGTCCCTCCTGCACCCTTCGCGCGTGAGACCGTCAAGAGCATTGGAGGACCAGAGTGCCAAGACCCCCCGGATCCCTCGGACCGCGCATGTTGCGCAGAGTGCGGCTGCTGTGCGTCGGTCTCAGTGTCGCAGTCGTCGCCGGTCTGGCGTCGCCGACGTCTGCGGCCGCGGAGCTGCCCTGGATGAACACCGCGCTCGCGCCAGAGGTACGTGCCGACCTCCTTGTCCACCGGATGACGCTTGATCAGAAGATCCAGCAGATCGCCATGAATCCGGTTGCCAACACCGGTATCCCCGGCTGCGACTTCTCTCCGTCCGGCCGCCATGTCGAGGGGATTCCCGAGCTGAGGATCCCGACGCTGCGGATGACCAACGGCCCGTTCGGGGGCGGGGACTGCCTGGTGGCGCCGACCTCGACCGGCATGACGAGCGCGCTGTCCGTGGCCTCGTCCTGGGACACGGGTGCCGCGGCCGAATGGGGCGACATCCTTGGTGAGGAGACTCGGGCGAGTGCCCAGAACGTGCTCCTGACACCCGGTATCAATCTTGGACGCATCGCCAACGCGGGCCGCAACTTCGAGTACTTCGGCGAGGACCCGTACCTCGCCGGACGGATGGCGGTAGCCCAGGTCAACGCGGTGCAGGCGCACGGCGTTCAGTCGGTCGCCAAGCACTACGCTGCGAACGAGCAGGAGACGCAGCGGACTCAGATGGACACGGTCGTCGACGACCGCACCATGCACGAGCTGTACCTGCTGCCGTTCGAGATGACCAGCCGGGACGCCGGCCTGGCGTCGGTCATGTGCTCCTACCCGCACCTCAACGGCGTGTACGCATGCGAGGACAAGCAGCTGCTGAGCGACTGGCTCCGCGGTGACCTTGGCTTCGACGGCTATGTGATGTCCGACCGCGGCGCCACGCACAGCACCGCCCCGGCCATCAAGGCCGGACTGGATCTAGAGTTCGCCAGTCCGCGCTGGTTCACTCCCCAACTGATCCACGCAGCTCTGGACACGGGCGACATCGTGACGGCCGACATCGACCGGATGCTCGAACGCCGCTACAAGGTGATGTTCAAGCTTGGTCAGTTCGACCACCCCGTCAACTCGCTGAAGCCCATCGACTTCGCCAGCAACGGGCGACGGATCCGTGAACTGGGCGAGCAGGGCAGCGTGCTGCTGAAGAACGAGCGGAAGACGCTGCCGCTGGACGCGCATTCACTGCATTCGGTGGCCCTGATTGGTAGTCAGACCTTCGCTGGGCGTGCAAAGTTCAACTCACAAGGACCTTCGGACAATATCGTCGTCACCGCTCCGTACACGGTCACGCCGAAGCAAGGACTGGAGAACGCCCTGGGCAAGCTGGGCTCGGACGCGACCGTGACCTACAACGACGGGACCGACCCGGCCTCGGCCGCCGCCCTGGCCGCCAAGTCGGACGTCGCCGTGGTCATGGTGGGTGACATCTCCCGCGAGGGAGTGGACCGGTCCACCCTCTCCCTGCCGGCCAGCGACGGGGTCGACCAGGACGCGCTCGTCTCCGCCGTGGCCGCAGCCAACCCCCGCACGGTCGTTGTGCTCAAGAACGGCGGACCGGTCTTGCTGCCGTGGCTGGACAAGGTGCCCGCGCTGCTGGAGGCGTGGTACCCGGCGCAGGAGGACGGCAACATCGTCGCCGATCTATTGTTTGGGATCACCAACCCGTCGGGCAAGCTGCCGATGACCTTCCCCGCCCAGCAACGGGAGGGCGCCAACGCCACCGTGGAGCAGTGGCCCGGGACCGACCCGGACGGCAGTGGCCATCTCACGGCGACCTACAGCGAACGTCTGGACATGGGCTACCGCTGGTACGACGCGAACAACGCCAAGCCGGCGTTCCCGTTCGGGTTCGGGCTCTCCTACACCGACTTCACGATGTCGAAGCTGGTGGTCACCCCGAAGACGTCCGATGGAACCAAGCCGGTCAAGGTCCGGTTTGTCGTGGAGAACACCGGGAAGGTGGCCGGCGTCGAGGTCGCCCAGGTGTACCTCGGCCTGCCGTCTGCCACAGGAGAGCCGCCTCGGCGCCTCGTGGCGTTCCAGAAGGTCCGGCTCGAGCCGGGGGAGAAGCAGCAGGTCGAGCTGACCATCGACCCCGTGGCGTCGAACCATCCGCTCTCCGTGTGGGACACCGCGGCCGGCCGGTGGAAGACCGCCGACGGCACCTACCGCATCCAGGTGGGCAACTCCTCGTCGCACCTGCCGCTCACCGAGACGGTCACGATCCGTACACCCAGGGGCCACCAGGGATAGTGCCCCCACAAGGGACCGCCTTCGTCGCTGGACCCGACCGCCACAGAGCGCTCGACGCTTCGGGGGCCGGGTCCAGCGACACTGGTGTGTCCAAGGCCGAGGCGGGGACGCCAGCCGCCGATCTGCCACACCATGTGGCGGACGATGCAGGACGCATCGGAGGGCGCGGACTCCGCCGATCCGGTACGCCTGCGGACGCGGATACCGCAAGACGTCGGGGCCCTGGGACTCCGGCACCGTCATTGGTGCAGAACGGGTCCCCCTGGAAGCCGCCGCTCGGGCCGCCACACCTGGCCGCACATCACCGGATGGCCCCACCCGCGGATGCATATCGGTTCCAGCGACAGCACCACCCCGACGTCACCGCGATGGGGACCTCCCCCAAGGCCGGGTAGTCAGCGTTCCCGCAGGTCACGCAAGGGAGCTGATCGGCTCTTGCGTAGCGGCTGTGTAGATGCCGGGGCCGTGGTTTCAAGGGTGGCCGTCCTTGGTCCAGCGGGAGAGTTGTCTGTACATGGTGCCGAGGGTGATGTCGCCGAGGTGCTGGGCGAGTTCGCGGGCAGGCCAGCGGCGTTCGGGGCCGGCCCGGGGGAGTTCCAGGACCCGTTCCCGACGGCTGTGTGGGGAGCGGTGAGTGTGCCGGTCCTCTCGTGAGACGTCGGGCAGGGAACGTTCTTCGGGTCCGAGTCCGAGGACGGTGACGTCGAGGTCGATGACGGTGCGGCTGGTGTCGGGCCTGCCGTCGTCGAGGCGCTCGCTGTAGCGGGAGACCGGTGATTTGACCTTGCGGGTGATGACCCGGATCCGCCGGGGCGGGAGCAGGGCGGCCAGCACCCGGCGTTTGATGAGGCCGACCGGCTCGGTGGTCGTGAGGATGACGTCGGCGGCCTGGACGACCTGGTCACGGGCGGTCTGGAGGGCGATGGTGAACCCGCAGCGTTCGGAATCGGTGCCCGGGGCGGATTCGGCAGCGTCGACCATGACCGTCCGTAGTGCTTGGTAGAGCCCCAGCAGCGCCCACATCTCCTGCTCGGTGCCGACCGGGTCGCCCGAGCGCAGCAGGCGTCCGTTCATGATCGTGTGACGGAGAGCGTAGTACGCCGATTCGTGCTCCCACCGCTGATGATAGAGGTCGATCAGGGCGGTCGCTGGGTAGCGGCGGGCATCGGTCAAGGTCGTGACCAGCCGGTAGGACCTGGTGAAGACGGTGCCGTCCGCGCAGGTCACCGTGATCTGCGCGTCGATGACCCGTACCCTCACCGTGCCGATCACCGGCAGGTACGAGCCGTCCAGGAGACGGGACAGGACCGGGGTGCGCCGGTTGTTGCGGAGCCGGCCCAGGACCTGGGCACGGGTGGCGGTCACCGAGGCGAGGAAGTCGTTGCCGTCGAACCCCTTGTCCCACAGCACGAGCATGTCCGGCCTCAGCAGATGCAGCAGACGGCCGACATAGCTCGTCTCCGCCTCGGCGGTAGGGCCGAACACCGCGCCGATCAGGGCCCGGGTGCCGGTCTCGACCAGTGTCATCAACTCCAGCGTCGGATCACCATGGTGGGCGGTCCTCCCCAGCCAGGAACGGTTCCGCTCGGAGTCGGGGATCTTCTGCGAACTGCAGTCGGCGAACGACACCGTTCGGTACGGGCCGAACCGCATCCCGGCGTCCCTGGGTGGGCAAGCGGTCCGGCCAGCGCTTCGAACAACGCCCGCATCGGCGCTCTACCGAGTCTCCGGCGCAGGTCACGCAACGACTGCCCTGTTCGGACAGACGACCGGCAGGCAGCCCGGACAGACCTGCGGCCAGCTTGTCCCAGACCAGTCGGTAGCCGACCCTGGGGAACAGGCACGTCGCGAGTAGGGAGGAGGCCCCGACCCGGGATGGCAGATCACGCATCCGCCGCTGCACGGTCCTCGTCTCCGACAAGAGCGCGTCGACGAGCCCGAACGGCACGATCGCCGTCAGCTCCCCCAGATGGCCGGGCGTGAACCTGCCCGCGGCCACAGTGACCGTACGGGTGATGGTCGTCAGCGCGGACGGCAGGACACCATGAAAGGGCAACGGAGTTCCTTGCGGGACAAGCTGTCTTGGACGACTGCCTGTACCAACGAGCTCCGTTGCTCTACATCAGAAACCCGTCAACACCCCTCACGTGACCTGCGGCAACGCTAACTACCCGGCCTTGTTGTGTCCTGAACGCGAAAGGAAGAAGCATGTAGGAACTCTTCTTGTAGCGATGCTGTACGAAGGATGAAGGTTTGGCCCTTCAAATTCGCCCTGCGGGGGGAGGATTTAAACCACGTGTGTCACGAACGCAGAGGGGAGTTCAGGTAGGAGAGCTTCGCGATGCGGTGCTGTGCGAGAGATGAGGGACTTGGCCCCTCGGTTCCGTCCTGCGGGGGATGGTGCCAAACCGCCACATGCTGCGTTGGTTGACGACCGTCGTGGTGAGCGATGTGGAAAAGGCGGCGGTAGAGCCGTCAGGTGGGGATCAGGAAGACGAACGCAAGTGAATCGCTGCTGAAGTGTCGTTAGAAAACAGGTGACATCAGAACCGGAGATTTGTGGTTGCTCCGGGATAAGTCTGGCGGGAGTCCCGTCTACTGGCCAGGCGGTGTCCGGCACGGAGGCGACGTGAGCCTGATCTGCGGCTCTCGCATGGAACGTGAGAAGGCATGCCCTGATAGTGCCGCTTGAGTCATGCGGGTGGCGAGAGGGAGCGGCCCAAGCGGAAGAACCGTGAGGGTTTGAGTACCGACGCGGGGTGTGCTGGCGGACCGGCTCGTAGTAGTGAGGAACCCTTTGTAATGAAGGGGGAGCGAAGGGGCCGGGTCATCCGTGACTGATTGTTCGTTCGGTCAACCGGAAGTTCTCCGGGAGGAGCTGGGTGGACCAGTTGAAATCATCGGACAAGCCGTTTGAGATCTCGAAGTGGGAGGTTCAGGAGGCGTACGAGAAGGTCAAGACGAACAAGGGTGCGGCAGGGGTGGACGGGCGCTCCATCGAGGACTTCGAGAAGGATCTGAAGGGTAATCTCTATCGAATCTGGAATCGTCTGTCTTCGGGGAGTTACTTTCCGCCTCCGGTGAAGGGTGTGGAGATCCCGAAGTCGCATGGTGGTGGGGTTCGTTTGCTCGGTGTGCCCACCGTGGCTGACCGAATCGCTCAAACGGTAGTAGCCCGGCGTCTTGAAGAGAAGGTCGAACCGATCTTCCATCAGGACTCCTACGGCTACCGTCCTGGGCGGTCCGCGTTGGATGCGGTCGCGGCGTGCCGGAAACGCTGTTGGAAGTATGACTGGGTGATCGATCTGGACATCCAGAAATTCTTTGACAGCGTGCCCTGGGACCTTGTCGTCAAAGCGGTTCGGGCCCACACGGATCTCCCCTGGGTAGTTCTGTATGTGCGGCGGTGGCTTGAGGCGCCGTTGCAACTGCCTGACGGGACCTTGCAGCAGCGCGATCGCGGAACCCCGCAGGGTTCTGCGATTTCGCCTGTTTTGGCTAACCTGTTCATGCATTATGCGTTCGACATGTGGATGGCCCGGGAGTATCCGGGCGTACCGTTCGAACGGTACGCAGACGACGGTGTTGTGCACTGTGTCAGCGAGGGTCAGGCCCGGAAACTACGGGAGGCAATCGCGAACAGGATGCGGGAAGTTGGGTTGCGGCTGCATCCCGACAAGACCAAGATCGTGTACTGCCGGGATGGTAATAAGCGCCGACGTCCGTACGGGCAGACGGAGTTCACCTTCCTGGGGTTCACTTTCCGGGCTCGCAAGGCCATCGACAGGAATGGGGAGAGGTTCACCTCGTTCCTGCCGGCGATCAGCAAGGAATCCTCGAAGAAGATCAGTGGTGAAGTGCGGCAATGGCGGCTTCACCGACAGATCGGCCGGACCTTCGCCGAGCTCGCACGGGCGATCAATCCGATCGTTCGGGGCTGGATGCAGTACTTCGGTGCGTTCTACCGGACGGCGCTGCTTCCCCTCCTGGAGCGCATCAACGCCTACTTGATGCGCTGGATCCGCAAGAAGTTCAAGCGGCTGCGGACCTTCAAGAAGGCCCATGCGTGCTGGCGGCGTATCACCCGTCAGTACCCCAGGCTCTTCGCCCATTGGGCATGGGTTCCCACGTTCTGGTGATCAGGATGACAAGAGCCCGGTGACGGGAGACTGTCACGCCGGGATCTGTGAGGGCCGGGGGGTGAAATTCCCCCCGGCTACTCGACCTCATGCTGCGCTAAGCGGATGACCTGAAGTTCTGCGCGTAATCCCTCGGCAGCCAGGGTGAGGACCAGGGTGCGGCGGTGGTCAGCATCTGGGTGGGTGAGCGTTGTCGGAAGAAGGCGTGGACCTGGCGCAGGCGGCTCGGCCAGGTGACGGCGGTGTTGGCGAGGAACGCCTTCAGCGCGGCCCAGATGCGCTCGACCGGGTTGTCGTGCGGGCTGTAGCGGGCGCCGAACAGCAGGCGCAGGCGGGGCTGGTCGGCCAGGTAGGCGGTCACCGCCTTCGCGTGGTGGATGCTGTCGTTGTCGCAGAGCACCGCGACGGCCGGGGTGTCGGGGTAGGCGGCCAGCAGCAGTTGGAGGAAGGCGACGAAGGTGGCGGCACTGCGGCGGCGGTCGAGGGTGTAGACCCAGGCGCCGGTGGCCACCTCCAGGGCACCGAAGACGGTGGTCTGCCGGTTCTTTCCCGGGGTGGCCACTTGCTGCCGCGTCCCGCGCAGGATCCAGCTCGCCCGGATGTGCGGCAGCAGGTGCAGGTGGGTCTCGTCCTCGGCCAGGACCACCGACCCACGGGGCAGGGCCCGCAGTTGCCGGCGCAGGGCGGCCAGGACGCGCCGCCGGTTCGGGTCGCCCTTGGCCGTCAGGCGGGGCCGCCGCCAGGCCGCCTGCTCGCGCGTGCGCCGGTAAACGGTGCGCGGGCTGATCTTCGGCCGGCCCAGGCGGTGGTGGATCCGGCGGACGGTCCACGGCCCGGGGCGGGTCAGCAGGCGGCGGATGCGCTCGCTCAACCTCGGCCCGCCGAGCCGGGGGCGTCCTGGGCGGGGGCGGTCGGCCAGGCCCGGGGCGCCGTCGGCGTGGTAGCGGTGGATCCAGCGGCGCACCGTGGCCGGGTGGTAGCCGAGCAGCTCGCCGATCTCTCCTGCGGTCAGGCCGGCGGCGGACAGCAGCACCATCACGACGCGGGCGGCCTCCCGCCAGCGGTGGTGCAGCAGGTGGTACAGGTGCTGGTCCGCCACGCCGGGAGGGTTGGCGAACACGGATGCCGGACGCATACTGGCCTTGACCTCGCCGGTTTTGTCATAGTTTGTTCAACCTCGATACAACACCCGGCGAGGTCCCCGTGTCATCGAGGCCATCGCGCCCGGCCGACGCCGCCGCCCCGGATTCCGCGCAGAACTTCAGGTCATCCGCTTAGCTGAAGACTGCCGTGGTGAACGATGAGGAAAAGGCGCCGGAAAACGGTGTCAGGTGGGGATCGGGAAGGCGAACGCAAGTGAATCGCTGCTGACGTGTCGAAAAGTAGAGTTGACATCAGAACCGGGGTGTCAAGGCAGTCCCGGGAGGAGTCTGGCGGGTGCCCGTTTATTGGCCAGGCGGTGTCCGGCATGCAGGCGGCGCGAGCCCGGTCTGCGGCCTTCGTGCGGAACAGGAGAAGGCGGGCCTGGATACGTCTCCGCTGGTGAGCGGGGAGAAAGGGAGCGTCCTGGACGGTCCGAAGCCGTGAGGGACTGAGTACCGATGCCAGGCACGCCGGCGGACCGGCTCGTAGTAGTGATGAAGCCCCTGTAATGGGGGCGGAGCGAAGGGGCCGGGTCGTTCGTGACTATGTTTATTCGATCAACCGGGTGTTTCCCGGGAGGAGTCGCGTGAACGAGTTGAAAGCATCAGGCAAGCCATTTGATATTTCGAAGCAGTCCGTCTGGGAGGCGTACGAGAAAGTCAGGTCGAACAAGGGCGCTGCGGGTGTGGATGCGGTGTCGATGGAAGAGTTCGAGAAGGATCTGAAGAACAATCTGTACCGGATCTGGAACCGTCTCTCCTCCGGCACCTATTTCCCACCCCCGGTGCGTGCGGTGGAGATCCCGAAGAAAGGGGCAGGGCCCCGGCGAGTGCCGGGATCGTCCGGTTTGATCATGTGATGCCGTAGAGGGTGAGGACGCGGGGGCGCTCGGTGTGGGCTCGTCGTCCGGCGGCGGTGTTGACGTAGCCGGCGAGCTTGAGCGCGCTGCGGATCAGGTCGCGGAGGGCAGCGAGTACGGCGGGCGCTTTGTGGGTCCTGACCTGGGACTTGTCCTCGTTGAAGGTGACATCTCGACACCAGTGGACGGTATTTTCCACGGTCCAGTGCCCGCGAGCCCAGGACGCGATCTCGGCTGCGTTCGCTTCCTCGGCGGGCAGGTCGGTGATGGCGTAGACGGTCTCGCTGGACCATTTCTTCGCTCCGTAGAGACGGCGGCGGCGCTGGATCCGCAGGACCTGGGCCGCGTGCGGGAAGAGCAGTCCGCTGACGGTGACGACCTGCACGAGCCGCTGCTCGTGACGGCCGTGGCCCCGGGCGTCGTCGCGGTGGATCACAGGGATCTCCTTCCAGGGCAGGGCGTGGAGTTGACGGGCCTGGCCACGCTGGTTGTTCTTGATGGTCAGCAGGTAGTGAGCGCCGCGTTCGCGCAGGTAGGTGGCGTGGTCACGTTGGGCGTGGAGGGCATCGGCGGTAACGACCACCCCCGCGAGATCCGCGTCGTCGATCTGGTCGAGAAGAGGTGCGAACTCGGGGATTTCATTGGTCTTCGCGCCGATCTCGCGGGAGGCGAGAGTGACACCGTCGCCGTGACGGACGGCGGACAGGACGAAGACCCGACTGCCGTCCGGGCGCCTCGCGCCACGCAGGCACTTGCCGTCCACCGCGATCGCCCGCCGCCTCAGCCGTGCCGGCTCGGCGCGGGCGGCCGCCCGGTGAGCCCGGCGCTGTTCACGCTCGGTTGCGCCGTCGGGCATCACCGGCTCCGGCCGGCGGGGCTGTGTGGACAGCAAGGGCCGAAGGTAGTCGTAACCGGCCGCGCCGATCTCACCGGGATCGAGCCGCCCCAGGACGCTGCGCAGGGTCTTCTCGCTCGGCACCCGGTAGCGGCCAAGGAGTGGGTGGTAGGGCAGGCCGAAGGCGGCCAGTTCCTCCGGCGTCGCACGTCGGCACCACTCCGCCGCCGCGGTGATCGAGTCGTGGCCGGACGGGGTCATCGCGCAGACCACCAGGGCCAGCAGCGAGGAGAGCCGGTACCGCACTCCGCAAGCCCCTCTCGGGTCGGTGACCGACTCGAACTCCGTGACCAGGCTGCGGACTTGGTCCTTGGCGGCACCCTGGCCGAGGGCTTCCAGGCAGGGCGCATGAGGCACGGGGACAGCGACAGGGGATGATGGAGGAACGAACACGGCACCTTCGTGGATCTTGGAGCGTAGAGAACTACATGATCCACAGGTGCCGTGTTCACCTGCTTCCGGGGCCCACCACCGACATCAACACCCCAGGCCAGGACGATCCAGGCACTCGCCGGGGCCCTGAAGAAAGGGGGCGTCCGGATTCTGGGCGTGCCCACGATCGGGGATCGTATCGCTCAGACGGTGGTTGCCGGGGTGCTGGAGGCGAAGGCCGAACCGGTCTTCCACCCGGACTCATACGGCTATCGTCCCGGGCGGTCGGCGATCGACGCTGTGGGCCGGTGCCGGGAGCGCTGCTGGAAGGCGGACTGGGTCATCGACCTGGACATCCGCGCGTTCTTCGACAGCGTTCCGTGGGATCTGGTCCTCAAGGCGGTCGCTGCCCACACTGATCCGTCCCAGTCCTGGGTCCTGTTGTACGTGCGGCGCTGGCTGGCCGCACCGCTGCAACTGCCCGACGGGACACGGCGCGAGCGGGACCGGGGGACGCCCCAGGGCTCTTCGGTTTCGCCTGTCCTCGCCAACCTCTTCCTCCACTACGCCTTCGATTCCTGGATGGCGCGGAACTTCCCCGCCATCGGGTTCGAACGCTACGTGGACGACGCGGTGGTCCACTGCGTCAGCGAACGCCAGGCACGCTTCGTGCTCAAGGCGATCGAGAAGCGGATGACCGAGGTGGGGCTTGAACTGCACCCGGAGAAAACCCGGATCGTGTACTGCCAGGATGCCAACCGGCGTGCCTCGTACGAGCAGACCGAGTTCACCTTCCTGGGGTTCACCTTCCGCACACGCTCCGCGGTGCGCAAGGACGGCCGGATGTTCCGGTCGTTCCTCCCCGCCGTCAGCGGGGAGGCCCTGCGCCGTATCAGTTCCGAGGTGCGGTCCTGGCGGCTGCACCACCGCACCAGCCTGACCGAAGCAGACCTCGCACGGTTCATCAACCCGATCATTCGGGGATGGATGGCGTACTACGGGGCCTTCTACCAGTCGGCCCTGTATCCCCTCCTGGAACGCGTCAATGCCTACGTGATGCGGTGGATGCGCAAGAAGTTCAAACGGCTGCGGGGCAGGAAGAAAGCCCAAATGGCGTGGAACCAGGCCGTCTCACGACGACCTCGGTTCTTCGCCCACTGGGCCTGGACCACCCATGCTCCCCGCGTCTGGTGACCAGAGCGACAAGAGCCGTATGACGAGAGATCGTCACGTACGGATCTGTGAGGGCCGAGGGGTGAGAATCCCCTCGGCTACTCGGCGGGGGAAGCCCCATGTGCTTGTCGTGCTCGAGCAAGGGCGTTGCGTTCCCACTGGGAAGCTGCACACCCTCGACGAGGCCGGCCGCGTGGGCGAAGCTGGCTGGCTCCTTCTTTCGGGCGCGCACCCGGTACCCGCGCCACCGTCCTCGTCTGCGGTGATCTGCAGTCGGGTCGTTGCCGGACGGCGACTCCCACCATCCCTCTCCCACCGGCGGCGCAGGGTGGCGACCGCGAACGCGGCGGCATCGCCTGTGCAGTCCGCCGAGATCCAGCCGGTATGGGCGTCCAGGCCGAGCACACCGTACGGGACCGCCTTCGTGGCTCCCTTCCCCGGGGAAGCCGCGGACGCGGACCCGTATCAGGCATCCGGACGTGCAAGGCGGTGCTGCGCCGGTCCCTGAACCGCCCGCGCAGTCGTCGGCTTTCCTGTCCCGCCCTCCACAGCAGGCAGGCCGGGAGGCACCCGATGGCGCCTCCCGGCCTGCCTGCCGACCACGTGTCAGGGCTCCGGTTCCTCCTTCACCCTGGCCACCAGTTGGGTGGGGTTGACGAAGCGCAGCGCCGCCACCAACAGGACCAGCATCATGGCCATGTACATCACGGCCATGGCATCGACCGACTGCTGCGCCCGGATGCCGGAGGCCGACATCGAGTAGAACAGCGCGACCACCAGCGTCTGCGAGTCCGGCCCGGCCGTCAGGAAGGTCAGCTCGAACATGCCCACGGTCCGTACCAACACCAGGATCGCCGCCGCCAGGATGCCCGGCACCAACAGCGGCGCGAGGATCCTGGTGAACACCGACCCCAGCCGGGCGCCCGACATTCGCGCCGCCCGTTCGATCGCCGGGTCGATCTGCTCGATGAACGGCGTCATCGTCATGATGACGAACGGCACCGACGGCACCAGGTTGGCGAGCACGACACCGGACAGATGGCCGGCCAGGCCGAACTTGTAGAGCACGGTCGCCAGCGGGATACCGTAGCTGATCGGGGGCATCAGGATCGGCAGCAGGAATGCCAGGTAGACGATCCGTTTGCCGGGGAAGTCGCGCCGCGCCAGGACGTACGCGGCTGGGACACCGACCAGCACGGACAGCGCTACCACCGCGAGGCACACCTCCAGGGTCACAATGATCACATGCAGCAGCTCGAAGTCCTGCCATGCCGTCGAGTACCACCGGGTGGTCACCCCCTGCGGTAGCCAGGTGTCGAACCACTGGGTCCCGAAGGAGTTGACGAGCACCGAGCCGACGACACCGAGCAGGCCGACCAGGAAGAGGACCACCGCCCCCCACACCAGCCACGCCCCGGGGCCGGCCACAATCCTGCGCCGCGTCCGCACTGCCGCGGCGTCGACGGGTGCACCGAGTGCGTCCGCCATCAGCCCTTGCCTCCCGTCGATCCGGTGTACAGGCGCGAGCGCCACAACATGACCACCGCGATCACCAGGAGCTCGACGACGCCCATGACCACGGCGATCGCCGACGCGAACGGGTAGTCGTACTGCTCGTACGCCGCCTGGTAGGCGGCGATGGAGATCACCCTGGTCTCCCCGCTCGGATTGCCGACCAGGATCGCCGACGGGAAGACGCTGAACGCCAGCACGAACGTCAGGCAGAACGTCGTCGCCAGGCCGGGAGCCAGCAGCGGAAGGGTGATGCGACGGAAGCGTGCCCACCGGTCCGCCCCCAGGGTGGCGGCGGCGCGCTCCAGCGTCGGGTCGATACCGGACAGGTACGAGAGGATCAGCAGGAACGCGAACGGAAACCCGGTGATCACCAAGGAGAAGAAGACACCCCAGTAGTTGTTGACCAGTTGCACCGGATGGTCGGTGAGACCGGCCCCCTGCAGGATGCGGTTGAACCACCCGGTGGGGCCGAGGAAGTTCAGCAGGCCCTCGGCAGCCAGCACCGTGCCCAGCGTGATCGGGATCACCAGCAGGGTCGTGACCAGCCGCTTACCACGGAACCTACCGCGCATGCGCAGCGCGATCGGCACCGAGGCCAGCACGTTCAACAGGGAGACCGGCACGGCCAGCCCCAGCGTCTTGCCGATGGTGCCCCGCTGGTACGAGTCGGCGAAGAACCGCTGGTAGTCCGCGAAGGGACCGCCGCCCGAGGTCGGTTGGAACGACAGCCCCAGGCCGTACAGGAACGGGTAGATGAACAGGCCGAGCACGAAGACGAACGCGGGCACCAGCAGCAGCAGCCGGCTGTCCACACCGCGCTCCGCCAGCCGGTGCCGCAGGCCGGGGCAGCCCGCACCACTGTGCGGGCGGGGGGCGGTTTCAAGCGGGCGCGGCACTGTGCCGGTCACGCCGCACCCCCGGTGGTCGCCTCGGCCGGGAGGGCCGCAGGGGATGCGGTGGCCGCGTCCGGCGGCAGCGGCTCGTCATCCTCCGCCGGGAACGCCAGCACGCGGGAGGGGGCGGCCGTCAGCGTCAGCACGTCGCCCGGCGCCGGCCGCTCGCGGCTCTTCAGGTGGAGGCGCAGTCCCTCCGCCGTGCGGGCCTCGACCGCCAGTTCGCGGCCCTGGTACTCCACTACTTCCACCACCGCTTGGAGCGTGTCCGACGGTGCGCCCGTACCCGGGGCGCCGTTGGCGGCCTTCGGATCCACTACCGTGAGGTCCTCCGGACGGATGCCCACCACGAGCGGCGACCCGGCCGCTATCCGGCCGACCGGCGTGGCACGAAGCCGCAACCCGAGCCCTTCCACCACCAGCCCGCCAGCGTCCCCGGCGCCGGCGGTCAGCGGCAGCAGGTTGCGAAACCCCATGAAGTCCGCCACATGCCGGTTCGCCGGCCGGTTGTGCAGTTCCTGAGGGGTGCCGACCTGCTGCACCCGACCACTGCGCAGCACCACCAGGCGGTCCGCCATGGACAGTGCCTCCTCCTGGTCGTGCGTGACGTAAACCGTCGTCAGTCCCAGGCTCTGGTGCAGCCGCCGGATCTCGGTGCGCATCTCAAGCCGTAGCTTGGCGTCGAGGTTGCTGAGCGGCTCGTCCATCAGCACCAGCGACGGTTCCAGCACCACGGCGCGCGCGATCGCCACCCTTTGCTGCTGGCCGCCCGAGAGCTGACCGGGCAGTTTGCCGGCGTGCTCCTCGAGCTGGACCAGGCGGATCGCCTCGTCGGTGCGGCGCTGAACCTCTGGCTTGGGCAGCCGCCGCATCCTCAGACCGAAGGCGATGTTGCCGCGCACCGACATGTGCGGGAACAGCGCGTAGTTCTGGAACACCATGCCGAACCCGCGCTTCTCCGGCGGCAGCACGTCGATCCGACGGTCGTCCTGCCAGATGCTGCCCGCCGTCAGCGGGAGCAGCCCGGCCAGGCAGTTCAGTGCGGTGGACTTGCCGCAGCCCGACGGTCCGAGCAGGGCGATGAATTCACCGGCCCGGACGCTGAGGTCCAGCCCGCTGAGGGCGTCCTGGCCGCCGAAGCGGCGGCCGACCCCGTCGAGCCGCAGTTCCGTGAAGCGATTCTGACTAGCCGTCACTTCTTCGCCCCGCCGATCTCGCGGTCCCAACGGTCGAAGGCCTCGACGACGGACTTCGCGTCCAGCGGGGCTTCCTTGGGGTTGTCGGCGATCAGCGCGTCGTACTCCGGCCGGCCGAACGTCCGGATCGCGTCCTGGCTCTTCTGCGGCGCCATGGAGAGATCGACGCCCTTGACCGCCGGGCCGGGGTAGAAGTAGCCGTCGTCGTACGCCTTGGCCTGCTGCTTCTTGGTGAGCATGAACTGGATCAGCTTCAGCACCGCCGACTGCTGGTCGGTGGAGGCGCCATTGGGGATCACCGCGTAGTGCGCGTCGGTGACCCAGTGGAAGCCCTTCAGGGTGGTGACCTTTGCCTCCTTCGGCACGGTGCCGAGCACCCGCGGGTTGATGTCCCAGCCGGTCGTGCTCACGATGATGTCGGCGGTGCCGTTCGCCAGGTCCTTCATCGTCTGCGTGGTGCCGGAGGGGTAGGTGTGCACGTGCTTGTTGAGCTCTCCCAGGTACGCCCAGGTCTTGTCCCAGCCGTTCACCGGGTCCTTGGGGTCCTTGTCACCCAGGATGTACGGGAGACCCATCAGGAAGGTACGTCCGGGGCCGGAGTTGGCGGGACGGGCGTACTCGACCTTGCCCGGGTGCGCCTTGGCGTAGTCCAGCAGCTCCTGAGCCGTCTTCGGCGGCTTCGCCACCTTGCCCGGCAGGTACTCCAGCAGCGGGCCCGACGGGTAGTAGGTCACGGTCACGCCATAATCCCCGGCGAGTTCCTGCATCTTCGCGGCGGGCTCCTGGTACTCCTTCATATTGGTGAGCCGGTCCGCATGTTCGGGCAGCAACTGCTCCCAGAGCCCCTGCTCCACGCCGGCCGCCATGCCGTCGACGCCGGTCAGCACCAGACCGATGTCCACCCGGCCGGCTCCCTGCTGCGCCTTGATCTTGCCGACCAGGTCGGGGGCGGGCGCCTGGGAGTAGGTCACCTTGGAGACGACCTTGGGGTTCTGCTTGACGAACTCGTCGATCATGCCCTGGGTGAGCTGCAGGTTGCCGGCAACGTCCAGCACGTTGAGGGCGACCGGCTTGGACGGTGTCTCCGGGACGGCTCCGGAGGTCGCGCCCCGGTCCTGGCCGGAGGTGGCCGGGGCGCCGCAGGCGGTGAGGAGGCCGAGGGCCACCGCGGTGGATACGAGCACGGCTGTGTAGCGGGAAGTGCGCATGAGTTGGGTCCCTTCTCGGCGCCTGCGCAACGTGTGAGGCGCGAGGGCCTGGAGGTCAGAGAGGAGGAACGGTGGTGGTGTTGCGGACGATCAGCCTGGTGGGAAGCTCTCGCTGCGGGCGGGAGCCGGCCTGGGGATCGCCCAGCAGCTGCACCATGAGATCGACGGACGCGCGCCCGACTTGCTCCTTGGGAACGCAGAGGGTGGTGAGCGAGGGGTGCACCATTGCAGACGTGGGGATGTCGTCGATGCCGATGACGCTCAACCGTTGCGGCACCTCGATGCCGCGGGAGGCCAGGGTCTGGATCAGCCCCAGTGCCATCAGGTCGTTGTACGTGATGACGGCGGTGATGTCGGAGGCGAGTGTGGCGTCGGTTGCCGCGACACCGCCCTCGAACTGCGGGGCGAAGTTGCCGATCTCCACCAGCTCCACCCGTACCGCCTCGACGGCTGCCCGCAGCCCGCGCAGCCGCTCGCCGCTCGACCAGCTGGAACGCGGGCCGGCGACGAAGCCGATCCGGCGATGGCCGAGCGCGACGAGGTGATCGACCGCCTCGCGCAGGCCGCCGGCGTTGTCCACCAGGCTGGCGGGCAGCCGTCCGGAGCGCCGGTTGACCAGGACGACAGGTGCGCATCCCGCCGCCTCGCGCAGTTCGGCGTCGGACATCCGAGGAGAGCACAGGATGATGCCGTCGACCTGTATGGCCAGGGCGCGCACCAGACCGATCTCGAGGGTGGGCTTCTCGTCGCTGTCGGCGAGGAAGACCGCGTAGTCGGCATCCCTGGCCTGCGCCTGGATCCCCTTGATGACCATGGGGAAGAAGGGGTTGGCCAGGTCGGGGACGATCAGCCCCAGGTTGCCGGTGCGCCCGGTGATCAGTCCGCGTGCCGCCCGGTTGGGCTGGTAGCCCAGCCTGGCTGCCGTCGTCAGCACCCGCTCGCGGGTGCAGGGGTCGACCATGTCCGGCTGCGACAGTGCTCGTGACACCGTGGAAGCTGAGACGCCGGCCGCCTTCGCGACGTCACGGATCGTTACAGCCATGCCGGACCTCTTCGGGGATGCAGGCGATACGGATCGGGGTGGGGCTGATCGCACCGAACTCTGCAAACGGTTGCAGAGTTCGGAAACGGTCGAGGTGGGGGTGATCGCGCTGAACTCTGCAATCGTTTGCAGACCGTGTCAATGGCTGGCATAGAAATTCCTCCGCGATCTGGTGCTCAGCTGCCGACTTATATGGCCGTAGCGGAGTGCGGTCGGGGTTGGCCGCCCATACGATCCCTGAACTCCACGCCAATAAACCCGACTTGGAGCCGTCCCGGATCGAGGACGTCTGCTTCGGCAACGCCAACGGCGCCGACGAGGAGAACCGCTACATCGGCCGCATGGGCGCCTGCTCGCGGGCTTGCCCACACAGCGTGCCCGGCGCAACCGTCAACCGGGGCGACAGGCGCCAGCTTCGGGCCACGGGGTGAATGACCGCGGCGCCGGTGAGTCGGACGGCGGCGCTCTCTCTGCCCGGGGCTGTGCCACAGGGCTTGCGGTGCGAGGAGCGGACTGCGGGGTCGGCTGGGTGCCCGTGACCACCGCCTGCGAGTCGGTGCGGGCGTGTTCGCTGTCCCGGGCAGACAGCGGGGCGAGGTCAGTAGGGGATGATGTTGAGGCGCTGGTGCCTGGTGTCGACGAGCACGCTGGTGCCTTTTCCTGTGCGTAGGTCCCGCCACGAAGCCAGGCCGCCGGACAGTGCGCGTGTCCAGCCTTCCTCAGCGAAGGGGAGACCGATTCCGGCGGAGATGTGCGCCACTCCGCGGACCAAATGCGGATCGAGTAGCTCGGCCCAGTTGTCATCGGCGAACCTCTCCGCGTACTGGAGGGTGAACAACGCCATCAAAGTCTCCGGGCCCGCGTCTTCCGTCCTGGTCAATCGTTGGCCAGGACGGAAGACGCCCGGAAGCATCTGTTCGGTGTTGGGGGACCAGCCGAGGTACGCCGCATGCGCCAGGTAGAACACGGGAAGGAAGCGGTATCCGGCTGTCGCGTGGGCGGCCTCGACCAAGGGCCGGCCGAGGTCGTGCCCTGAATGCCGCAGGACACTCACGGCGCGGCCGGAAGCGCCCATGTACTGGTGGAATTCGACTTCGAACATCGGGCCTCACTCGATTCGTTCCTCGACGCGGTCACCGCCCCACTGGATGTGGAAGCTCCCCTCCTGGACTACCCGGCGGTACGTGTGCGCTCCGAAGAATTCCCGCCGTGGGTGAGTCAGAGCCGTCGGCAGGCTTTCACTTTGCAGCGTGTCCGAGGACGCCAGTGCGGCGCAGAAGCCGGGGGTGGGGATACCCAGGCGCGCACCGGTGGTGACCACTTCGCGCCAGGCGTCCTGAGCCGCGCCCAGCCCCTTGACGAATTTTTCGTCGGCCGACGGGGTTGGCAGTCGTGGGTCCGCGGCGTGACCGGAGAACGAGCGAAGACCGCCTCGGCGATGCCGGACTGCGTGCAGCACGATGTGCCCCCGACCTGAGTGCCGTTCTTCGTCGTCGGCGAAGTGGGAGTCACCGTCGTCGGTGATCACATCGCCGGGCTCCAGCATCGGCGTGAGCTGCTCGATGACCGCGTCCGTCGTGGCGGCGGGCTGGACCGTGATGACCAGGCGGCGAGGCCGCTCCAGGGCGGCGAGGAAACCAGCAGCGGAATCGGTGGGGACCAAGGTCCTCTCGTGCCCGAACTCCTCAGTCAGCGCAGGGGCCTTGGCGCCGGAGCGGTTGTACAGGGCGACCGTGAAGCCGGGGCGGGCGAAGTTCCGGGCTGGATTGCGGCCCATCACGGCCGGACTGATGACACCTACGTCAGTCTTTGTAGTCATAGTGATTGGATCCTGCCGATTTATTGTGGATGGGGTCGGGCAGCGATGCGTCAGGACGAGGAGGGGCGGCTGTCGGGAACGGTCGGTCTCCTTACGCGAACAGGTCGGCGACCGCTGCGTACGACGCGAGCAAACGGGGGATCGCGGCTCGCAGGTTCCGGTACAGCTCGGCGTCTGCCGGGATGATGGGGACCGGCCTGCCGGTTCGCGGCGCAGGCGTGCCCAGCAACGCAGGTGCGTCGGCGAGCTGGGTGGCCCGTCCGAGTGCATACAGCCCAAGCGCAGCGGCGCCCAGGGCCGAGCCCTCGGTGACGGCGGCGATGTGTACAGGGCGGTTGAGTGCCGCGGCGATCACCGAGCGCCACAGCGGCGAGCGAAAGGCGCCGCCGGTGACCTGCACGGACTTCACCGGCTCGATGCGGTCCAGCTCGTCGACGATGGTGCACAGTTGTAGTGCCACGCCTTCCAGCGCGGCCCGTACGAAGTGGCCACGGGTATGCGCGTGCCGCATTCCGAGGTACGCGCCGCGCACATCGGGGTCCCACAGCGGGGCCCGCTCGGCGAGCAGGTAGGGAAGCATGACCAGGCCGTCGCAGCCTGCTGGCGCGTTTGCGGCCAGCGAGAGTGTGTCCTCGTCGGACAGCGCGTCGTCACTGCTGGTGGCGGGGCCGAACGTACGGCCCGCCCAGCGCATCACGGCGCCTCCGTTGCTGATCGCGCCGCCGACCGCCCACGCGGTGTCGGTGAGCGCGTAGCAGAACAGATTGCCGCCCGGAGCGACGAACGGTTCGGGCACTATGGCCCGGACCGCGCCGCTGGTGCCCAGCGACAGGCCCACCGTGCCCGGTTCCATCGCCTGCGAACCTAGATTTCCCAGCGGTCCGTCGGCGGCGCCCACACACACCGGGGTGCCGGACGGCAGGCCGGCGTCCCCGGCCGCCGCGGCGGACAGCGGCAGCACGGAGGTGGTCGGCATGATCTGCGGCAGCTGTTGCGGAGCAACGCCGGCGAGGTCCACCGCCGCGGGATGCCACGTCCGCGTGGAAAGGTCCAGCAGACCGGTGCCGGACGCCGAGGACAGTTCGGTGACCAGCGAACCGGTCAGGAGCCACAGGACGTAGTCCTTGAGCCCCACCCACCAGCGCACCTTGGTACACAGCTCCGGCTCCGCGTGGTGGAACCACATCAGCTTGGTCAGCGGTGTCATCGGATGGACCGGAGCGCCGGAGGCCTGGTGGAGTGCCGCGGCTCGCCCGGTGGTTCGCAGCTGCGCAGCCTCCTCGCGGGCACGGTCGTCCGCCCAGGTCACCAGCGGGGTGAGCGGCCGGCACCCGGCGTCAAGGCCGATCAGACCGTGCATCGCGGTGCTGACGGAGACGGCGAGGATGTGGGAGCCGGCGCACTGTTCGGCGCACGCCTCAAGGGCCGAGAAGGCCGCGGCGGCGATGGCGGTCGGGTCCTGCTCCTGCCGGCCCGGACTGGGGGTGAGCAAGGGGTACTCGCGGACCGCGGTACGGCGCCAGGCGGTTCCGACGCCGAACGCCACCGCCTTGACCGCGGTGGTGCCCACATCGAGCCCGATGACGATCTCGCCAGGCGTTTGGTCCGTCGCAGAGACTGTCATGAGGTCACCGGATCCTCTCCGGCCAGCTCAGTGACCTGCGCCAGCACCGCGTTCACCACGGGGGTGTCGGCCGCGAGAACCGGATCAAGATGGGTGAGCACGGCACGCACGGCGTCTGGGACTGTGCCGCCGACCTGCGGCAGCGAGGCACCGGCGGCATCCTTCACCGGCGCACCCACGCCCCGCAAGTGGCACACCCAGGCGGCCAGCACGCGCGTCGCACCGAGCGGCAGCTCACCCCGCTCACGCTCGCGGCGCAGCGCGGGCACGATGCGGACGGGCAGTTTCTGCGAGCCGTCGGCGGCGATCTGCGCGAGCCCGTGCCGGATACGGAAATTGCTGAACCGCTTCAGCAGCGCGGCCCGGTAGTCCCGCAGTCCCTCCTGCGGCAGCGTGAGGTGGCGGCACGCCACCATCCACCAGTCTTCGAGCCATTCGCGACAGACAGGATCGGCGACGGCCTCGGCGACCGTCTCGTGGCCGCGCAGGGGGGTCGCGTACGCCAGCAGCGAGTGGGCGCCGTTGAGCAGCCACAGCTTGCGTTCCTCATAGGGCGTCACGTCATCGGTGAACGTCGCTCCGGCCTCCTCCCAGCGGGGCCGGCCGGCGGGGAAGTCACCGTTGATCACCCACTCGGTGAACGGTTCGGTGACCACAGGGGAGGCGTCCATGAGACCGGTCTGTGCGAGTACGGCGGCACGGTGTTCGTCGGTGGTGGCCGGGGTGATGCGGTCGACCATGGTGGTGACGAATGCGGCCTGCTTGTCCACCGCTTCGACCGGTTCGGGGCGGCCGGTCCGCTCAGCCAGTTCGCGTACGACCCGTTCCAGCACCGCGCCATTGCCCGGCAGGTTGTCGCAGGGCATCAGGGCGACCGGGCCGAGCCCTACGGCACGGCGTGCTTCCAGGCCGGCCACCAGCTTGCCGGCGGCCGTAAGGACACGTGCCGAGGGGTTCTCGCGCAGCGCGTGGATGTCGGCGCGGACGTCATGGCGGTCAAGACCCAGACCGCCGTCCGCGCTGCGGGTGTAACCCGCCTCTGTGACGGTCAGTGAGACCACAGCGAGTGCGGGCTGCCGCCAGTAGTCGAGCCAGGCGGCGTGGTCCGTGCCGGGATGCACGGCGGACAGCGCGGCGGGGACGTCGAAGCGATCGCCGTCGGGGCCGCGGGTGATCAGGGAGTAGAGGCCGTCCTGCGCGTGGAGGACTTCGGCGGCGTCGGGTCGACGGCCCGTGAAGGCCGCGATGCCCCATTCGTCGGCGCCCGGCGCCCGGTCGGTGTACCAGACCTGGTGTGCGCGGAAGAAGTTGCCCAGGCCCAGGTGCAGGATACGGACCGGGGCAGCGGGGCGGACGTCGTACGTCACACGGGAGAGGCGACGGGCGACCGCAGAGGTGGTGCTCACAGCTTGAACGCCTTTCGCGGATTGCCGGTCACGAGTTCGACGGCGGTCTCCAGTGCCTCGTCCTCGTCCAAACGGTGCTCGGCGACCAGTTCGGCCAGCACACCGCTGTCGAGCCGGCGTGACATGTCGTGCCGGGCCGGGATGGAGCAGAACGCTCGGGTGTCGTCGATGAAGCCTGACGTGCGGGAAAAGCCGGCGGTTTCCGTGACGGCCTTGCGGTACCGGCGGATCGCATCCGGCGCGTCCAGGAACCACCAGGGGGCACCCGCGTACACCGACGGATAGAAGCCGGCCAGCGGGGCGATCTCGCGGGAGAAGACCGTCTCGTCGAGGGTGAACAGCACCAGCTGGAAGCCCGGATGGGTACCGAAGGCGGCGAGCAGCGGCTGCAGCGCCCGCGTGAACTCCGCCCGGACCGGGATGTCGTGGCCGGTGTCCGCGCCGAACTGCTCGTACGTGGGCGTGTGGTGGTTGCGGTGCACCGCCGGGTGCACGGTCATGACCAGCCCGTCCTCCGTGGACATCCGGGCCATCTCGAAAAGCATGTGGCGGCGGAAGGCCGTCGCCTCGGCGTCGGTCGTGGTGCCGGCCAGTGCCGCCGTGTAGATCCGGGCGGCCTCCGCGGCGGGGAGTGGCTCGGCGCGCACGTCCGGGTGGCTGTGGTCGGCCGAGGTCGCACCGTGTTCGACAAAGTACTGGCGGCGTGCCTGAAGGGCGCGGAGGTAACCCTTGTATGAACCGGTGTCCGCGCCGGAAGTCTCGCCCAGCTGGAGGACGGCGTCCCGCCAGCCCGTGTGCGCCGGTTCGAGGTAGCGGTCCGGGCGGAAGGTCGGGATGACACGGGCGCCCCAGGTGGGGTCGTTGGCCAGGGCGCGGTGTGCGCTCAGGTCGTCGCACGGGTCGTCCGTGGTGGCCAGCACCTCGATGCCGAAGCGCTGGAAGAGCGCGCGCGGCCGGAACTTCTCGTGTGCGAGCTGCTCGGCGATCCTGTCGTACAGGCGCTCGGCGTTGTCCGCGCTGGGATGCTCGTGGACGCCGAAGATCTCCGACAGTTCGGCGTCGAACCAGTAGCGGACCGGAGTGCCGCGGAACACCGCCCAGTTGCCGCACAGATGTCGCCACGCCGCACGCGACTCGGACTCCGGAAGCGGGCCGCGGCTCACGCCCAGCTCGGCCAGCGGCACCCCGCTCGCGTGCAGCATCCGGGTCACGTAGTGGTCCGGGGTGACAAGCAGGCTCGCCGGGTCGCGGAACGGCTCGTCGTCCAGCAGCATGCGGGGATCGACGTGCCCGTGCGGTGAGATGATCGGCAGCTCACGCACGGTGTCGTACAGTCGCCGCGCGATGGCGCGTACGCCCGGGTCGGCAGGCAGAAGACGGTCGGGATGCAGCTGCCTAGGGGGTGTGGGACGTGGCATAACCAGGAGTGTCGGCACGCCGACCCGTATGGGCAATCGGTTGCCACAAGTTGTCCTACCGCCTTGCACAGACCCTGCCAGGGCGTCATCGTGCCGCCATGAGCGATAGTGCAGTCGTGAATGCCCAGCAGGTCCCCACCACTGCGGCGACCCTGCCGGCCGCCCACATTGGAGGGCCGGGCGCGGTCCTCACCGACGCACAGGTCACGGAGTTCGTCACCAAGCAGTTGTCCGGCGCGGGCCTGGACAGCCAGAGCGTCTGCGTCGTCGTCCCCGATGCCACACGCAGCTGTCCGTTGCCGCTGCTCCTTTCCGCCGTGCACGGCGCGCTGGCCGGGCGGGTGAGCCGGTTGACCGTACTGATCGCACTGGGCACCCACGCAGCCATGGACGAGGCCCACCTGGCCCGGCACCTCGGTTACCCCGAAGACGACCTCGCGTCCCGCTACCCGGGCATGACCGTGGTCAACCACGAGTGGTGGGACCCGCAGACCTTCGTCTCGCTCGGCACGATCTCCGCCGACCGGGTCGGAGAACTCTCCAGCGGACTGCTCCACCACGCGGTCGATGTCCGTCTCAACCGCGCTGTCACCGACCACGACGTCGCCCTCGTCCTCGGCCCGGTCTTCCCGCACGAGGTCGTCGGCTTCTCCGGCGGCAACAAGTACTTCTTCCCCGGTGTCGCGGGCGCCGACATCATCGACCTCTCGCACTGGCTGGGCGCCCTCATCACCAGCGCCGACATCATCGGCACCCGCGGCATCACGCCCGTACGCGCCCTGATCAACGAGGCCGCGGCACTCATCCCCAGCCGCCGCCTCGCGCTCTGCGTCGTCGCCCAGTCCGGCACAGGCGCACTGCACTCGGCCTGCTTCGGCACGCCCGAGGATGCCTGGGCCGCCGCCGCCGACGTCTCGGCCGAGACCCACGTGCGCTATCTCGACAACCCCGTCAAGCGGGTGCTGTCGATCATGCCGGATAAGTACGAGGACATCTGGACCGCCGCCAAGGGCTTCTACAAGTTGGAGCCGGTCGTCGCCGACGGCGGTGAGGTCATTCTCTACGCCCCGCACGTCACCGAGATCTCCGAGATGCACCCGGAGATCGCCGAGATCGGATACCACTGTCGGGACTACTTCACCAAGCAGTGGGACCGTTTCAAGGACCTGCACTGGGGTGTGCTGGCCCACTCCACGCATCTGCGCGGCGCGGGCACGTACGACGAGGTGCGCGGTGAGCGGTGCCGCGTCACCGTTACTCTCGCCACCGGGATCCCCGAGGACGTCGTGCGCGGCGCGAACCTCAACTACCTCGACCCCGCCCTCGTGGACATCGCCGCGTACGAGGCCGACCAGGACACCCTGGTGGTCCCGCAGGCCGGCGAAGTCCTGTACCGGCTGAGGGCGGACCGCGAGGCGGCATAGGGGCCGCGCCCAATGATCAGCAGGCGGGGGATTGTCGGGAACCGTCGACCGACCGCTTCCGTACCCGCCGCGCTGTCGACTCCCTGACCACCAGCCGGGTGGGCAGCATCGCCGATTTACCGGAGTGAGTCTGCGAGGCACCCACCTCCGCCAGCAGTGTCCGGACAGCGGTGTGGCCTTGAGTACGGGCCGGCACGGCAACCGTGGTCAGCCCCGGCGTTACCAGCCCGGATCCGCTGATGTTGTCGAATCCGACCACGCTGAGGTCGTGCGGCACCCGAAGGCCAGCCGCGTGCAAGCCGCGCATCAGACCTATGGCGACCTGGTCGTTGTACGTGATCACAGCCGAGGACTTCGGCCGGCGCAACTCCTCCGCGGCCTGCTGTCCGCCTCTCACCGTCGGCGGGTACGGACCGGTGCGCCGCACCCTTACGCTCAGGTCCGAGGACGCCTCGCGTAGCGCCTGCCAGCGCACCCCGCCCGCCCAGGAGGCCTCGGGCCCGGACACGTAGGTGATCGTGCGGTGGCCCAGCCCGACCAAGTGCTCCATCGCCTGGCGCATCCCGTTGACATCGTCGTTGACCAGACTCGTCACATCGGTGACCACACGGTTCAGCACGATCAGCGGCCGCTGCTTGGCGATCATCCGGATCGCGGAGTCCGACATCCGGGAGCTGGCCAGGACGATCCCCTCCACCGCCGGCAGCATCCGCTCCAGCGACTCGCGCTCCAGCTGGTCTGACTCCTGCGCGTCTACCAGGAGGATCAGATAGCCGGCCTCGCGCGCCGCCGTCTGCGCACCGATGACGATCTGGGCGAAGACCGGATTGGCGATGTCGGCGATCACGAAGGCGATCAGTGTCGTGCGGCCGGTCGGCAGCGCACGGGCCAGCGGGTTCGCGTGGTAACCCAGCTCAGCGGCGACCTGCCGGATACGCTCCGCCGTCGCGGCGTTCACCCGGCCCGGCCGGGAGAACGCCCGGGAGACCGTGGACGGAGCCACACCAGCCGCCGCCGCGACGTCATATATGGTCGGCGAGCGCGACGCGCCGGCCTGCGCAGACGGTGTGTCCGCCACGATGCTCCTAGTGTTCGAGGGGTCTGGCACGAACGGTCGGCGGCGCGCGGGGCGTGCCGAACGTGCTGGTGCGGGGCTATTGCCCTGAGGCCAGGGCAATAGGTGGCAACCGCTTGCCAGTCTCCTGCCGCCGTCAATTAATTGAACGTTATACCCCGGCACACCGCGCCGCGAAGACGCCGTAGACGAGTCAGGAGAACGGGATGTTCAGGCCCCAGGACACCGCAACGCGAGAGTGCAAGAACCTGAACAGACTGTGGGCTTTCCGGCTGGACGCCGAGGGTACGGGCCGGTCGGCCGGATGGTGGCGGGACTCGCTCCCCGCGTCTCGCGAGATGCCGGTGCCGGCGAGCTGCAACGACATCGTTCCCGACATCGCGATCCGTTGACCGACAGCACCGTGCGCCGGCGCCGAAACCGCGCATGGCACGGTGCAGTGAAAGCCCGGTGGGGCCCGGCCTGATCACGGGCCCCACCGTCAGGACGGAGCGCCGCGAACCGCAGTGGCGCGGCCGCACCCACGCGGAGCGGCCCGACCCCGCACCGCCAACGGGCCAGGCCATCCACGCCGGACAGCAATGGAGGACAGATGACGACACAGGACACGCGACGACTCGACGGCGCCGACGCCGAAGCGGCTGAAGCGGTCGTCGCACTGCTGCGTGGCGCCGCGCCGCTGGGCGTCGCCTTCTCCGGTGGCGTGGACTCCTCGTTGCTGCTCGCCCTCGCCATCCGTGCTCTGGGCGCCGACCAGGTTGTCGCGGTCCTGGGCGTCTCGCCCAGCCTCGCCGCTGACGAGCGCTTCGCCGCACATGACGTGGCCGCCTACCTCGGGGCCCGCGTCGTGGAGGTCACCACGCACGAAGAGGAGTCGGCCGCCTATCGCGCCAATGGCCCGGACCGCTGCTTCCACTGCAAGGACGAGCTGTTCACCCGCATCTCCAACGAGGTAGCCGCCGCCCACGGCCTGGCCGCGATCGCATACGGCGAGAACGCCGACGACGCCCGCCGTCCCGACCGGCCCGGCAGCCGCGCCGCCACCGACCACCGGGTGCTGCGGCCGCTCGCTGACGCAGGCCTGGACAAGGCTGCCGTTCGCCGCCTCGCCCGGGCCCTGGGGTTGCCCAGTGCCGACAAGCCGGCCGCGCCCTGCCTGGCCTCCCGCATCCCACACTTCGAAGAGGTCACGCCCACCAAGCTCGGCCAGATCGAGAAGGCCGAGAAGGCCCTGCGTGAACTCGGCTTCAGCGACTCGCGGGTCCGCCATCACGGCGACATCGCCCGTCTCGAACTGCCCGCCGAGGAGATCGCCCGAGCTGCCTCGCCCGACCTCCGCGACGCGGTCCTGGCCGCGGTGAAGGCCGCGGGCTTCCGCATGGTGGCCGTCGACCTGGCGGGCATCCAGTCCGGCGCGTTCACGCTGCCGCTGGTGGGAGTTACGGGAGGTGCCGACCGTGCCTGAGACCCCCAACGCTCCGTCCGTACCGCAGGATCCCGCCGGAGACCGGGAGTCCTCGCTGGACTTGGCCGCCGTCGCTGACCTGGATCACGACCGGGCCGGCCGCCGCGGCTACCCGGAAGCGGTCTACTGTGAAGGCAAGAGCCCCGCCCAGGTCGCGGCCATCGCCGCCACCGTACGGGACAAGGGCGTCGGCCCCGTCACCCTGTTCACCCGGGCTGGCGAGGAGCACGCCAAGGCCGTCCTCGCCGAACTGCCCGACGCCTACTACGACACCGACGCCCACCTGCTCGCCTGGCCGCCCACGGCGCCGCCGCCCACCGGTGGCAAGGTGGCCGTCGTGTGCGCCGGCACCTCCGACGTCCCCGTTGCCCGCGAGGCGCTGCTGACCGCGCGCTACCTCGGCCGCCACACCGAACTCGTCGTGGATGTCGGCGTGGCGGGTCTGCACCGCGTTCTAGGCAAGCTCGACGTGCTGCGCGCAGCGCGGGCCGTGGTCGTCGTTGCAGGCATGGACGGGGCACTGCCCAGTGTGGTGGCCGGGCTGATCGCCGCCCCCGTTGTCGCGGTCCCGACGTCGGTCGGCTACGGCGCCGCGTTCGGAGGGCTGGCCCCACTGCTGTCCATGCTCAACGCCTGCTCCCCGGGCGTCGCGGTGATCAACATCGACAACGGCTACGGTGGAGGTCACCTGGCGGCCCAGATCGCCGCCCCGTTCGGGGACTGACGGGTGCCGGACGCGGGGCTCGCGGCCGACGCCGTGTCACACGGCGTCGCCCGACGGCAGCTCCGCACCCGCTACCAGCCCCCTCGCCACCGCCGCCGCGCTCGCGGCCTCCAGCACGGTGACGGCGGGCAACCCATGAGCTGCGGCCAGCGCGGCCACGTCCTCGAACTCCGGTGTCGCCCGGACGATCGTCCCCTTCCGGTGGGCGACCTTGACCGGCACGGACTGCCCGTCCAGCACCGTGACCCTCACCCAGGTACGCTCCAGAACCGTCTTGCGTACGACCGACTCACGCACCCCGATCGTGCTGGTCTCCTGGAACACCCGCTCGCGCAGCGCCGCGATCCGCACCTGCGGAGCCAGCACCCGCAAAGTATGCGCCGGCCGGCCCTTCTTCATCAGAATCGGCACTAGCCAGGCATCCGACGCTCCGTCCGCAAGCAGGGAAGCCAGCACACCAGGCCACAACCGCGGATCCAGGTCGTCGACATTGGCCTCCAGGACCACGTCCGTCGCCTCCCGCTCCTCGTCTTGGCCGGCCGGTACTGGCGTACCGAGCACGACCCGTACGACGTTGGGGCGGCCCGGAGTGTCCTTCGTGCCCGCGCCCATGCCGGTCCGCCGTACGAGCAGTGGGGGCAGAGCGCCGCAGCGCTCGGCCAGCGTGGTCACCAGGGCCATGCCGGTCGGCGTGGCGAGCTCGCCCTCACCGTTACTCATCACCTGCCAGCCCGCCGACAGTTCGAGGACCGCGGGCACCGGCACCGGGATGTCCCCGTGAGCGGCCCGCACCCGGCCGGACCCGAGGGCCACCGGACTCGCGGTGAGCCGCGAGACACCCAGGTCGTACAGTGCGGTACACACCCCCACGACATCGGCGATCGAGTCCCACGCACCAACCTCGTGGAAGTGCACTTCATCGACCGGCACGCCGTGCACCTGCGCCTCCGCCTCGGCCAGACGGCCGAACACGGCCAGCGACCGGTTCCGTACCGGAGTGGGCAGACCGGCCTGCGCGATCAAGTCCTTGACGGACCGCCAGGTGCGGTGGGGATAGTCCTTGGCCAGCGGCTCGACCTCGGCCTTCGTGGCGCGCAGCCCGGCACGGTGAACCCGCTTCCAGGACAGCCGTACAGTATCGGGGATCACCGCGTCGACCGCTGCCTGAACAGCTGGCAGCCCGGCGCCCGCGTCGAGCAGTGCACCGAGCAGCATGTCCCCCGCCACACCGGCCGTGGCGTCGATCCAGCCCTCCTGGTGGTCCGCGATCACTGGGCGGCCTCACGACGGCGGGACGATACAAGGTGCATGGGGAAAGTTTACGACTCTTGACCTCGTTGTTCCGCGACTCCCCGCGGCCGGTAGCGGATCCCGGCGCCGGTGGATGGCGCTGCCTCGGACGGAAGCAGGTGAGAGGCGGCCTCGCGTCGTGCCGTCCACGAATTCTCCACGGGGCTTGATCAAGGCGGCGCCGAGGCCTTTCAACAGGGCGCGGGGATGCGGCCGTCCCCGTGGGGAGTGGTAGAGGAGACCCAAGCTCCCTGCGAACCACGGTCTGCAACCGGATTCGGTGCTGTGAGCTGCGGCGGTGTCCTTCCGGCCAGGCAGCGTGGCGGTACTCGTTGATCAGGTCACCGAGGACGGACCGTCGTTGGATTCGGTGGGCCCGGAGGTCGGTGACGTTGGCCAGGGCGGGCGGTTCACCGGCTTTCTCCGAGGATGCCCCGGCCTTCAGGCCGGGGAGGAACCGGACTCCTGCGGAGCAGGGCAGGGACAGCCGGATCGCCGTCAGGGCGATCCGGCGTCCACTCCGCACGGCCGTGATGCCGCCCACAATGGTCAAGAACTCTCAACTGTCAGTCCTCCCAGGTAGGTTCGGATGCATGACGACAGAAGCGACCACGAAGGACACCGGGCATGCCCGGTACACCTTCCGTGTACGCCTGTCGAAGACAGCCCGGCGCGCACTCGAAGCCGAGTGGGATCGCTGCCGGTGGCTCTGGAATGAATGCGTGGCCAAGTCCCGGCAGGCCCACGCGCAGAGCAGAGCGGGCGGCGAGAAGTTGACGTGTGGTCCGGCGCAGTTGGACAGGATGCTGACCGACGCCCGCGGGGTGATGCCGTGGCTGGCTGAGGGCGCGAGCGTGCCGCAGCAGCAGGTGATCCGGGAGTTCGCCAGGTCGCGGGCGAAGGCGCTGAAGGACATCAAGGACGGGCTTGCGCAGCACCGCCGGGCGGGGATGCCCCGCTTCAAGCGCAAGCGTGACAGCCGACCGTCGCTGAACTACACCCGGCGCGGTTTCCGCCTCAAGGAGGGCCGTCTGCACCTTGCGGGCCAGATCGTGCTGAGCGTGGTGTGGTCGCGGGCTCTTCCGGCCGACCCGTCGAGTGTGCGCGTGTACCAGGACACGCTCGGACATTGGTACGCCTCCTTCGTCGCCCCGGCCCAGGTCGAGCCGCTTGTGGAGACCGGCCACGTCCTGGGCGTGGACTGGGGTGTGAAGGAGACCGCGACCACCACGGATGACGCCTACGACCTTCCGCATGCCGAACTCGGCAAGCGGTCCGCTCAGCGGCTCGCGAAGTACCAGCGGATGATGGCCCGGCGCCGGCGACCGAAAGGACAGCGTGCATCCACCGGCTACCGGAAGGCGCAGGCACAGGCCGCGAAGCTGCACAGGAAGATCGCGCGGCAGCGTGAGGACACCGGCCGCAAGTGGGCCAAGGCCGTCATGCGCGATCATGACGGAGTGGCGGTGGAGGACTTCCGCCCGAAGTTCCTCGCGAAGACCACCATGGCCCGCAAGGCGGCCGACGCGGCCATCGCGGCGACGAAGCGTGCCCTGATCGAGATGGGCCGCAAGCACGCACGGGACGTCCGTCTGGTGCACCCGGCGCACACCACGATGGACTGCGCAACGTGCGGGGCGAGAACCAAGCACGCACTCCCTCTCTCGATGAGAACGTATGCCTGCACCGTGTGCGCAGCCGTGTCCCCCAGGGACAAGAACTCCGCCCGCGTGATGCTGGTCCGGGCAGGTTGGAACCCGGACGGTGCCGAGGGCGTAAGACCACCTGAGCCGCTGGCTCCGGTGGCAGCCTGAGCCGTACATCCCCGCTCAACCCTGGAGGGTGGAGAATCCCCTCCCTTCAGGGAGGGGAGCCTTCAATACTGCTGTCCGGGATAGTTGCTGCCGGGATTGGTGGGGGCGGTGCCGGTCGTAGTGCTGGACGTACTCGGTCAGCACGCCGCGGCGTAGCCGCCCACCGGCGCCGCTTCCGCTCCAGCTCGGGGGAGCCCGACGCACCGGCTCGCGCCGACGCCTTCGAGGTCGAACCGGCCACCGGCGGGCTGACCGTAGCGCCCGGCACGGCGTTCCTTCCGGTGGTCGGGGAGGCCGGCGTCGCGGTCCGCCAGGCGTGCCAGGAGGCGACCTGCGGCACCCGCGAGACCGAGGTCGTCGACGGATCTTCTCGGCGTGGCCGCGGTCGAAGAGTAGGACCCGGTCGGTGCACTCCTCCCGTACGGAGCGTATGAACCGTTCCGCGTGCGGATTGCAGTTGGGGCTGCGCGGGGGGACCTTGGCCACGGTGATGCCCTGGCTGGCGAAGACGGTGTCGAACGCGGCGGTGACCTTCGCGTCCCGGTCCCGGATGAGATGAGTGAACTGAGTGCCGCGGTCGTCGAGTTGCCAGAGCAGTTGGCGGGCCTGCTGGGTAGCCCACGCGGCGGTGGGGTGCTCGGTGACGCCGAAGATGTGCACGGTGCGCGTGCGTACCTCTATGACGAACAGGGCGTACAGCCGCTGCAGTCCGATGATGTCGATGTGGAACAGGTCGGTAGCGACCGGGCCGTGGGCCTGGGCTTTGAGGAATGAGGCCCACTCGCCGCGCGCCGCATGGCGTCGTGGGGCGGGACCCGGGCCGGCGGCGCGCAGGACCCGGCGCACGGTGGCCGCGCTGACCTTGTGCCCGAGGCGTCGGAGTTCGCCGTGCACGCGTATGAAGCCCCATCGCGGGTTTTCGGCGCCGAGCCGAGTGATCATCTCGCGCAGTTCCTCGGACACCGGGGGCGTCCCGCGGACGGGGGCCGGGTCCACTTCTGCTTGATCAGCCGCTGGCCCCAGGCGAGCAGGGTGCGTGGGGAGACGATCCGGTGGCTGCGCAGCGCTCGGGGGAGTAGCCGGGCGAGGGCCGCGAGCAGTGAACGGTCCGACCAGGTGGGCCTCGGAGCGGCAACCTGGCGGCGCGGCACCGCCACCTCGTGCCCCAAGATCAGTATTTCGGCCTCCTTGGCTGCAGGGGATCGGGACAGCAGGGCAAGCCACGCGAAGATCCGCGTAGTGATCAGGTAGAGCATCCGCACGAGCACAAGAACCGATGGTGCCGTACCGGCCTAGGGGGACGTCATCCCAGGTCACGAGCAGTGCAGCCAATCTGGAGCGGTGCGGGTGCCGTAGTGGATGCGGCGCAGTAGATCGGAGCCGTCATATTGGCTGGCGGATCGAGCATCCTGATTCTCTACAAGGTCCTCAACCTCCTCCAGGACCTGCTGCGGCGCTGGACCGGGCACCTGCACCGCTAGAAGCCGACGAAGTACTACTGGGCACTTACGCGGTGGTGCACGCTGCCATCACACCGAAGCCGGCGATGTACTCCTTGATCGGTCGGTAGAAGGAGTACGTCACGTCGTACGGGGCCGCCGCGCCGAGTGCCGCGAAGGCGGCGACCCAAGTGCGCACCTCGTGGGCGGAGTTGCCGGCGTCCTTGGCCATCTGCGCGGGTGTCATCTCGTCGATGGGGGAGAGGTCGCCCGAGGCGAGTGTCGTCATCAGGGCCCGGTCCCATTCAGGGTTGAGGTCCTGGATCGTGGCCGTGCCCGCGGCGAACGCATTCGCCGCGTCGATGACCCTTTGCTGGCGGGCGTCGCGGGCCGCGGCCGTGGGATGCCTGCCGTTGAGCAGCATAGCGCGGGTGGTGTCGTTGGCGGTGGCCCACTGGGGGACCGGCGGGTCGTGGGAGAGGCCGCCGGAGCCGATGACGAGGACGCGCTCGTCCTTGAGGGTGGCGAGGAAGCTACCGATGGCCTCGCCGAGCCGTCGTACGCGACGCATTGTGACGAAGGGCTTCGCCACGCCGTTGACGAAGACCGGGATGGTCGGCACCGTGTCGATGCCGCCGAAGAGGATCTCCAGCGGCTGGATAGCGCCGTGGTCGATCTCCATCCGGCGGGAGATGGCCACGTCGATGTCGCGTTCCGCCACCCATTGGGCGAGTTCCTCGGCGCGCTCGGTCGGCACGCTGAGCGGGCCGTCGGCGGTGCCGTAGTCGCCGACGCCCAGGGCCTCGTAGCCGATGCAGAACGGCGGCATCAGGTCGTAGAAGAAGCCGTTGTAGTGGTCGGGTGCGAAGGAGACGATCAGTGTGGGGTCGTACTTCCTGACGAAGGTCCGCGCCGCGGAGAAGGCGCCCTGGACAGCGTCGACCACCTCGGCGGGCGGGTCGGCGAATTCCAACAGCGGGCTGTGCGACATGGTGACCAGGGCGACGGTCATGACGGGGCTCCTTCCGTGGCGAGTTCCTCTACAGGCGCGTTGACGGACTCCTCGGCGGGTTGCTCGGTGAGCGAGGCCGCCTTGCGTAGCGCGGCGAGGGCCTGGGGTGCCTGCCGGGCGAGGGCGGCGGTGGCCACGAAGTGGTCGGGGCGCAGGACGACGAGGCCGCAGGCGCGGACGTCGAACCAGTCCTTGAGGGCGCCGGTGGTGTCGCCGACCACGGTGACGGGTGCCGGGGAGCTCGCGTACTGCTGCTCGGCCCAGGTGCGCTGGGTCTCGGGCATGAAGGAGACCAGCCTGATCCGGTGGCGGCGGACGAGCGCGAGGTCGGCGTCGGTGAGGTACGCCGTCGGGTCGGTGCCCCAGGTGGCCAGCGTCCACCAGTCGCCGGTGACGTCGTCAAGGAGGACGTTCGTGGCGTCCGCGGTGTTGACCCGGGGCTGGATGAACTGCAGGCCGACCGGCGACAGGTCGCCGGCGGAGTCGATGAGCGGGGCCAGTCGGCCGCGGCGCTTGAAGCCGGCCCGCGCCGTGCCCGGGGTGAGTGTGGCCTGGTCGACCACGACACCGGCGGCGTAGCGCGGCATGGGCTTGAACCGCAGTTCATTGAAGGCTCCCCTCCCTGAAGGGAGGGGATTCTCCACCCTCCAGGGTTGAGCGGGGATGTACGGCTCAGGCTGCCACCGGAGCCAGCGGCTCAGGTGGTCTTACGCCCTCGACACCGTCCGGGTTCCAACCTGCCCGGACCAGCATCACGCGGGCGGAGTTCTTGTCCCTGGGGGACACGGCTGCGCACACGGTGCAGGTATACGTTCTCATCGAGAGAGGGAGTGCGTGCTTGGTTCTCGCCCCGCACGTTGCGCAGTCCATCGTGGTGTGCGCCGGGTGCACCAGACGGACGTCCCGTGCGTGCTTGCGCCCCATCTCGATCAGGGCGCGCTTCGTCGCCGCGATGGCCGCGTCGGCCGCCTTGCGGGCCATGGTGGTCTTCGCGAGGAACTTCGGGCGGAAGTCCTCCACCGCCACTCCGTCATGATCGCGCATGACGGCCTTGGCCCACTTGCGGCCGGTGTCCTCTCGCTGCCGCGCGATCTTCCTGTGCAGCTTCGCTGCCTGTGCCTGCGCCTTCCGGTAGCCGGTGGATGCACGCTGTCCTTTCGGTCGCCGGCGCCGGGCCATCATCCGCTGGTACTTCGTGAGCCGCTGAGCGGACCGCTTGCCGTGTTCGGCATGCGGAAGGTCGTAGGCGTCATCCGTGGTGGTCGCGGTCTCCTTTACACCCCAGTCCACGCCCAGGACGTGGCCGGTCTCCACAAGCGGCTCGACCTGGGCCGGGGCGACGAAGGAGGCGTACCAATGCCCGAGCGTGTCCTGGTACACGCGCACGCTCGACGGGTCGGCCGGAAGAGCCCGCGACCACACCACGCTCAGCACGATCTGGCCCGCAAGGTGCAGACGGCCCTCCTTGAGGCGGAAACCGCGCCGGGTGTAGTTCAGCGACGGTCGGCTGTCACGCTTGCGCTTGAAGCGGGGCATCCCCGCCCGGCGGTGCTGCGCAAGCCCGTCCTTGATGTCCTTCAGCGCCTTCGCCCTCGACCTGGCGAACTCCCGGATCACCTGCTGCTGCGGCACGCTCGCGCCCTCAGCCAGCCACGGCATCACCCCGCGGGCGTCGGTCAGCATCCTGTCCAACTGCGCCGGACCACACGTCAACTTCTCGCCGCCCGCTCTGCTCTGCGCGTGGGCCTGCCGGGACTTGGCCACGCATTCATTCCAGAGCCACCGGCAGCGATCCCACTCGGCTTCGAGTGCGCGCCGGGCTGTCTTCGACAGGCGTACACGGAAGGTGTACCGGGCATGCCCGGTGTCCTTCGTGGTCGCTTCTGTCGTCATGCATCCGAACCTACCTGGGAGGACTGACAGTTGAGAGTTCTTGACCGTTGTGGGCGGCATCACGACCGTGCGGAGTGGACGCCGGATCGCCCTGACGGCGATCCGGCTGTCCCTGCCCTGCTCCGCAGGAGTCCGATTCCTCCCCGGCCTGAAGGCCGGGGCATCCTCGGAGAAAGCCGGTGAAGTAGGACTTCCACTTCGGCACGAGGTTGAGCGCGGACGCGGCGGCGTCGCGCACCGTGCTGCCGAAACGGCCCATTTTCATGACCGTGCCCGCCGCCATGTTCACATCGATCATGTCGGAGGTGTGCTTGCGGCGTTCCTCGGTGTATGTGTCCAGGAGAGCGTCGGTCGCGTCGCCGGCGAGGACGGCGCTGAGCTTCCACGCCAGGTTCGTTGCGTCGCGTATGCCGGAGTTCCAGCCCTGGCCGAGCCAGACCGGCATCAGGTGCGCGGCGTCGCCGGCGAGGAAGACCCGGCCCTTGCGGAAGTCGGAGGCCACGCGGCCGTGGTGGGTGAAGGTGCGCTGGTTGATGACCTTCAGCGCCGACGGGTCGGGGACGTGGCGCTTGAGCAGGGAGTGCATGAACGCGGGGTCGTCGCACAGCTCGGTCGGCTCGTCGTTGTGGAGCATGAACTCCCAGCGGCGGATGCCCTGGGGCAGACCGATGGACACGTACGGGCGGCGCGGGTCGGCGCCGAGGTAGACCGACGGGGTGCCGATCGGGTCGTTCGCCACGTCGACGACCACCCAGCGGGTCGAGGGCGACTTCCCCTCGAACTGCGCGCCCATCCACTTGCGGGTGAAGGAGCTGCCGCCCTCGCAACCGACGGCGTACCTGGCGGTGACGGTGACCGTGCCGGTGACCTCGCCCTTGGCGTCGAGTCGCTGGGCGGTGACCACGACGTGGTCACGGCGATCCTCCAGGCCGACGACCTTGTGGCTGAAGCGCAGTTCGGTGTCCGGGAACCGGTCGAGGCCGGCGGCGAGCTCTTTGTCGACCAGCGGCTGGACGAAGCCGTGCTTGCGCGGGTAGCCGAACTCTTGCGTCTTCGGGTTGTTGGTGGCGAGGACCTGGCCGGTGCCGTTGACCAGCCGTACCACGTGGTGCGGGACCGTGAACGGCTGGATCCGATCCCACAGGCCCGCCGTGTGCAGGGTGCGGATCGACTCGTCGTCGAGGCCGACGCCGCGGGGGTAGTCGATCAGTTCGTGGCGGGCTTCCAGGACAGTGGCCCGGTGACCGCGTACGCCGATCAGATTGGCGAGGGTGAGGCCGACGGGCCCTGCTCCGATGACAACGACGTCGGTGTCGAAGGTGGTCATGGGGGTGTTCCGATCGATTCGGTTGCCGGTTCAGTTGTGCGACAGGAAGTCGATGACGAGGCGGTTGAACTCGGCGGCGTGCTCGATCATCGCCCAGTGGCCGCACCGATTGAGCAGCACGAGACGCGAGTTGGGGATGTTGGCCAGAAGCCACAGGCTGGTCTCGTAGTGCAGCACGCGGTCGTCCTTGCCGTGGATCAGCAGGGTCGGCGTCTGGATGCCGGGGATCTGGTCGCGGTCGACCTTGATCGGAATGGGGGCGCCGTGCGCGAGGCCCTCGACGTAGTTCTTCAGGTGGTCAGGGCGGGCGAGGGCCGCCTCCGAGCGGGCCCGGGTGAGTTCCGGCGTCGCGAAGCGCGCCTTGTCGTACGTCATGATCTCGACGAGCGCCTTCATGTTCTCTGGGCTCGCGTCCTTGTACGCCTTGACCAGGACCGTCAGGCCCTCGCTCGGGCCGTCGCCCGCGCCGAACAGAGAGGCCGGGCCGCGGCCGAGTGAGGCGCCCATCGTCACCAGGTGTGTGATGCGCTCCGGGTGCAGCGTGGCGAAGCGGACCGCGGTGTGGGCGCCCATCGAGTTGCCGACAAGGGCGGCCTTCGCGAGGCCCAGCGCGTCGAGGAACTCCACGAGCGTCGCGTCGTGGTCCATGTCCTTGGTCACCTGGGCGTCGGAGTCGCCCCAGCCAGGCATGTCGGGGGCGATGACGTGGAATCCGGCGTTGGCGATCTCACCGATGTTGCCCGAGAAGTTCGACCACCCCGTCGCGCCGGGGCCGGAACCGTGCAGCAGCACGACCGGTGCGGCCTCGGCCTTCCCAGCCTCGTAATAGCGCATGCGCAGGCCCGACGGAAGGGCGATGTCGTGCGACGCGGCTTCCTTGGTAAGGGACACGATCCGGCTCCTCGTTCTTTATGTGCACGCTAACGAGCGTTATTTACACCGTCGTCATATCGATGGAACGCTTGCTCGGCTGGAATGTCAAGGGGGCTTCATCACGTCGCCCGGGGTCGGCCGGTGTCACGCGGCCGCCGTGGAGCGGCCACGACGGCACGCCGAGCAGGGCCGGGAGATCCTGCCCTCCCGGCCCTGTGTCGTACGTGGCGTCAGCTTGCCTGCGCGAGTCCCAGTGCCACGTCCACGATCATGTCCTCCTGGCCGCCGACGAGGCCGCGCTTGCCGACCTCCACCAGGATCGTGCGGACGTCGACGCCGTAGCGTTCGGCCGCGGTTTCCGCGTGGCGCAGGAACGAGCCGTACACGCCGGCGTAGCCGAGCGTGAGGGTTTCGCGGTCCACGCGGACGGGACGGTCCTGCAGGGGGCGCACCAGGTCCTCGGCCGCGTCCTGCAGGGCAAAGAGGTCGCAGCCGTGGTTCCAGCCGTTGAGGTCGGCGACCGCGATGAACGCTTCGATGGGGCAGTTGCCGGCGCCCGCGCCCTGGCCGGCCAGGGACGCGTCCACGCGGGTCACGCCCTCCTCCACCGCGACCATGGAGTTGGCGACGGCGAGGGAGAGGTTCTCGTGGGCGTGGATGCCGATCTCGGTGGCGGGGTCGAGCACGTCGCGGTAGGCGCGCATCCGTTCGCGGACGCCGTCCATCATGAGGCGGCCGCCGGAGTCCGTGACGTAGACGCAGTGGGCGCCGTAGGACTCCATCAGCTTGGCCTGCTGGGCCAGCGTCCTGGCGTCGGCCATATGGCTCATCATCAGGAAGCCGGAGACGTCCATCCCCAACTCGCAGGCTGTGGCGATGTGTTGGGCCGACACATCGGCCTCGGTGCAGTGCGTGGCCACCCGCACTGAACGCACGCCGAGCGCGTACGCCTGCTTGAGCTCCTCGATGGTGCCGATGCCGGGCAGGAGGAGGGTGGTGAGGCGGGCGTTCTTGATGTGGGCCGCCGCTGCCTCGATCCACTCCCAGTCGGTGTGGCTGCCGGGGCCGTAGTTGAGGGACCCGCCGGCGAGTCCGTCGCCGTGGGACACCTCGATCCCGTCGACGCCTGCCGCGTCGAGGGCGGCCACGATCCGGCCGACCTGCTCGGGCTCGATACGGTGCCGGATGGCGTGCATGCCGTCGCGCAGGGTGACGTCCTGGGTGAACAGCTTGGCGACGGTCATGCGTCGGCTCCCTGGAGTTCGTTGGCGCGGGCGGCCATGGCCTCGGCCATCCGCAGGGCCGCGCTGGTCATGATGTCGAGGTTTCCGGCGTACGTCGGCAGGTAGTGGGCGGCTCCCTCGACCTCCAGGAAGACGGAGACCTGATGGGTGACCGGCGCCGTGGTGAGGGTGTGGATGGGCTGGTCGGCGGGGACCGGCGTGATCTGCACCTGCTGCTTGAGGCGGTAGTCCGGTACATACGCCGACACTTCGTCGACCCGCTTCGCGATGGCCGCACGGATCGCGTCGTGCGTGGCCTCGTCGGGCGCGTTCACCAGCGCGAGCACGGTGTCACGCATGATCAGCGGCGGCTCCGCCGGGTTCAGGATGATGACGGCCTTGCCGCAGTCTGCACCGCCGACCGTCTCGATGGCATGGCTGGTCGTCTCGGTGAACTCGTCGATGTTCGCGCGGGTGCCGGGACCGGCGCTCTTCGACGCGATCGAGGCGACGATCTCCGCGTACGGGACGGGCGCCACCGAGGAGATCGCCGCAACGATCGGGATGGTGGCCTGGCCGCCGCACGTCACCATGTTGACGTTGTCCGCTGCGACGTGGTCGGTCAGATTGACCGCCGGGATCACCATCGGGCCGATGGCGGCGGGGGTCAGGTCGATGAGCTGCTTGCCGTACGGCGCGAGCGCCGCGGCGTTGGTGACGTGAGCCTTCGCGGACGTCGCGTCGAAGACGATCTTGATGTCCTCGAAGCCCTCCATCGCGATCAGCCCCTGGACGCCTTCGGCGGTCACCGGAACGCCGAGCCGCCCGGCTCGGGCGAGTCCGTCGGACGTGGGGTCGATGCCGACCATCGCCCCCATCTCGAGGGTGTCCGACAGTCGGAGAATCTTGATCATCAGATCGGTGCCGATGTTGCCCGATCCGATGACGGCCACCTTGGTCTTCATGCGGAGGTTCCTTCGCCGGAGGAGTCGGAGACGCCGGACGCGTCGTGGAAGCGGACGGAGACGGACCCGAGACTGGTGATGTCGGCGGTGAATGCGTCGCCGGCCACTGCGGGCACCATCGGGCCGAGGGCGCCGGACAGCACTACCTGGCCCGCGCGTAGTGGGTCGCCGACGTCGAGCGCGGTCTGGGCGAGCCAGGCGAGCGCGGTGAGCGGGTCGCCCAGGCAGGCGGCGCCGTCACCGCTGGAGACGGTCTCGCCGTGCCGCTTCAAGGTCATGACGGCCTCGACCGGCTCGAACTCGGCGAGCGGTTTGGCCCGGGTCCCTAGGACGTAGAGCGCGGAGGAGCCGTTGTCGGCGACGGTGTCACCGAAGGTGATGTCCCAGTCGGCGATCCGGCTGTCCACGATCTCCAGCGCGGGGACCGCGTGCGCCACGGCGGCCCGGATCTGGGCGTCGTCAAGCGGCCCGGACGCGAGGTCCGTGCCCAGGACGAACGCGATCTCCGCTTCGACCTTGGGCTGGAGCAGCTCCCCGACCGGCACGGACGCTCCGTCCTTGACGCTCATGTCGGCGAACAGCACGCCGAAGTCCGGCTGGTCCACCCCCAGTTGCCGCTGCACCGCGGGCGAGGTGAGGCCGATCTTGCGGCCGACGATGCGGGCGCCCGCAGTGAGACGGTGTGTGGTGAGCAGTTCCTGGACGGCGTAGGCAGCCTTCACGTCGTCGCTGCCGATCAGGTCGCGCACCGGGGGACAGGGCACGCGGTCGGCGGCGGCGCGCAGCAGCCGCTGCCCCGCCTGCACCACGGCGTCGTTGCCGGGGGAAATCTCGTTCATGCCCTCAGCTTGGACAAAGGGGTCGCCCCACGCCCAGCATTGAGTTCCGCCTGGCGGAACTCACCCGACTTCGGGCCGTTCAAGGGTCAGTGGTTGCGCAGCTCCGCGCGGCGACCGAGCGTTGCGGAGATCCCTGCCGCGGCCGCGCGCACGCTGGTGGCGTGCCGGGCGGGCTGGAACCGGTGCACCGGGCCCGTCACGCTGACTGCCGCCACGATCTCGTCCGACGGTCCGAAGACCCCGGCCGCGACGCACACGATGCCGACCGCCGACTCCTCGTACTCGAAGGCGACGCCTTTCGTGACGACGTCGGACAGCTGCCGCGTCAGGACGTCGACGTTGGTGATGGTCCGGGGTGCCTTGCGCTCCAAGGGGCCGCGCAGCGTGGCCTCGCGCACCTCGGCCGGGGCGTGGGCCAGCAGCACCTTCCCGAGCGCCGTCGCATGCAGCGGCATCCGTCCGCCGAGTCTCGACGGCGAATCCGCCTGTTGGTGGCCGCCCATCTTGGCGACGTAGACGACCTCCGAGCCCTCGCGCGTGCCCAGATGGACGAGCTCGTGAGTGCGCACATAGAGGTCCTCGAGGAAGGGCGTGGCCACTTCGAGCAGTCCGCGCTCGACCGATGCGCGCATCCCCAGCTCGAAGACGAGGCCGGACAGGCGGTAGCGCCCCTCGACGCGGTCAAGGAGCCGGGTAGCCACCAGATCGCCGAGGACCCGGTGCAGTGTGCTCTTCGCGAAGCCCGTACGCCGCTGCAGCTCGGCGAACCCCAGGGTGGTGTCCTCGACGGTGAAGGTCTGCAGCACGGTGAGGGCCTTGACCAGCACGCCGCTCGGCGCGTCGTCGCTCAAGGGTTCTTCCTTCCGGGGACGTCCGGTGTGCTGCGGCACACGACGCCAAGGTCGTCTCGTCAGGGAGGCAGGTGTGACGTCCTGCGCGGTGTTCCGACTGTACGGGACGGTGCCGGCGCCCCGGGGGTGACGGTGTGTCACTGCTGTGCACGTAGACTGAGCGGATGAGCGACAACCAGACGGTGGCGGACACGCAAGGTGCGCCGAGCGGCGGATCCGGGCCCACCGCGGGACGGGGGAGCGGGACGGCGGGCAAGGCCGTCGGGTCCCAGACGCTCGCGCGTGGGCTGCTCGCCCTCGAACTTGTCGCCGCGCAGCCGCAGGGGCTCGCCGTGCAGGACGTGGCGCAGCGGCTGGGCGTCCACCGCACCATCGCGTACCGGATCCTGGTCACGCTCACCGAGCACCATCTGGTCGTACGGGCGTCCGACGGCCGCTACCGGGCCGGGTCCGGCACGGTGACGCTGGCGCGCGGATACGCGGCGGGTGTCCGCGAGGCCGCTCTGCCCGTGCTGCGCCGTACGGCCGACAAGCTCGGCGCCACGGTGGCGCTGATCGCGGCGGAGGGTGACGAGGCCGTCGCCGTCGCCGTGGTCGAACCGTGGTCCGTGGACTACCACCTCAGCTACCGGGTCGGCAGTCGCCACCCCGTCGGCGTCGGCGCCGCCGGCCTGGCTCTGGCGGCGCTGCGCCCGCCCGTGCCGGGGGAGTCGCCCGACGTCACGCAGGCCCGTGACCAGGGGTACGCCCGGACCTTCGGGCAGATCGAGCCCGGCGCGTACGGCGTCGCCGTGCCGTTGGGCATGGCCGATCCGGCGCTGCACATGTGCGTCAACCTCATCACGTCGCGCGAGGACGTGGCCGACGCATCCGTGCCCGCGATGCGGGCGGTCGCCAAGGAGATCACGGCCCTGGGCTGAGCCGCGCCGTCGCACCTCCCCGCGCTGCCTACAGGGCCCCCACGTTGTCGTGGGGGCCTGCTTCGTATGCGCCGCGGCCGGTTTGATCGATCATTCGGACGACTCTTGACACCCTCCCGGGCCGCCCGCATGGTGTTCGCTATCTACATACGCCTGTGCGGAAAATGCACACACGCGTGGTGGCCGTGGACGACCCGGCTGCCGCCCCGGGTGCCCTCCGCAGCGCACCGAACCCACGGAGCCGCAGATGCCCCTCAACGACGCTGCGCGTCGCGCCGAGTCACGACGAATCGCCCTGTCCAGCTTTGTCGGCAGCGCCATCGAGTTCTACGACTTCCTGCTGTACGGCGCCGCCGCCTCACTTGTCTTCAATGAGCTGTTCTTCACCGACCTGAACGCGCTCGCCGGCACGATCGCCGCATTCGGCACCCTCGCCGTCGGCTACGTCGCACGTCCTCTGGGCGGCATCGTCTTCGGCCACTTCGGCGACCGAGTCGGCCGTAAGTCGATGCTGGTGCTGACCATGACCCTGATGGCGCTCGCCAGCTTCGCCATCGGCCTGCTGCCCACCTACGGCACCATCGGCATCTGGGCGCCGATGCTGCTCGTCGTCTGCCGACTGGTCCAGGGCATCGCGGTCGGCGGCGAATGGGGCGGCGCCGCCCTCATGGCCATGGAACACGCGAGCACCGGGCGTCGCGGTCTGATGGCGTCATTCGCGAACATGGGCGGACCCGCGGGGGCCGTGCTCGCCACCGTGGTCTTCGCCGCCTTCTCCGCGCTGCCCGAGGACGACTTCCTGGCCTGGGGCTGGCGGGTGCCGTTCCTGCTCAGCCTGCTGCTCATGGTGATCGGCCTGTTCATCCGGCTCAAGGCCAGCGAGAGCCCGGTCTTCGCCGAGGCGCAGCGTCGGGCCGCGCAGGAGGCGGCCAAGCAGGAAGCGCCCCTTCTCACCGTCCTGCGCCGCTACCGCAAGAACATCGTTCTGTCCTGCCTAGGCGGCTGCGCGGCCCTCGTCCTCCAGTCGCTCCTCGCCACCTTCATGCTCACGTACGCCACCGGTGTCGGCTTTGAGCGCTCGACCGTGCTGCTCGCGCAGACGGTCTCCTCGGCGCTGCACATCTTCACGATCCCCGCGTTCGCGATGCTCTCGGACCGGGTGGGTCGCCGCCCCGTCATGATCACCGGCGCGCTGGTCACCGCCGCTGCCGCGTTCCCGCTGTTCGCACTGGTCAACAGTGGTTCTGCAGTGCTCCTCTTCGCGGCGTACATCATCGGCAACCCGATCCTGCAGGCCTCCATGTACGGGCCGATGGCGGCATTCGTCAGCGAGATGTTCGGCACGCGTGCCCGGTACACCGGCGCCTCGCTCGGCTACCAGCTCTCCTCCACGCTGGGCGCGGGCACTGCGCCGCTGATCGCCAGCAGCCTGCTCGCCGGGGCCGGCGGGGGCACCCACTCCGCAACGGTCAGCGTTTACCTGATCGGCGTGTGCCTCCTCAGCGCGGCGGCGATCGCACTGACGCGGGAGTCGCACCGCGCCGACATCACCGACGCAGCCGCGACCGCCTCGGCAGCGGGTGAAGCGCCGGGGCGGCAGGACTCGGACGCGGTGGTGCAGGGCTCTTCGATGAGGTGAGGCGAGGGACGGGCGCGGCGATCGGCGGTTCCATGGCAGCGGACGGGGCGCCCGCACACCCGGCAGAGGCGCACGCGCAAGCGTTGCGCTTGCCGAATACCTCATCCGTGCTGGTCAGGCCGCATGTTGGTACTCGTGGAGGGTGCCGCCAAGCCGCGATCGTCCGTCGTATGTTCAGACGGGCGATCCGGTCTGGTCCTCGATCAGAGCGGGCAGTAGGTGGAGGGGGCGGGCGTTCGCAAGGCCCTGGTGCGGTCTGTGCTCGTTGTAGAAGGTCTCGAACTCGCGCAGTGCGTGCAGGAGATGACGCTGATCCCAGGTCAACATGCGGTCCAGCAGTTCTCACCGGCAGGTCTGCACCCACCGCTTCGTGATCGAGTTCATTCTCGGCATCCGGACGCCACTGAGCACGACCTCGATACCCTCGTCCTGGAGCACCTCGTCGAACAACCGCGGGAACTTCCCATCCCGGTCCCTGATCAGATAGCGCGCCCGGCAGCCGGCGCCCTCGAGGTCCATGACAAGATTCCTCGCCGCCTGGACCACCCAGGACGCGGTCGGATGCGCGGTCGCGCCCAGGACCCGGATCCGCCGATTAACGTGCTCGATCGCGGCGAACACGTACCGCTCCTACGGCGCCGCCCACCGCGAGGTCATGCCCTCGGTCGAGCACCGCTCGCACAAGGGGCTGAACAACCGGGCCGAGAACTCCCACCAGCCAACGAAGCAGCGCGAGCGCGCCATGAACGGCTTCCGCAGCGTCGGCGCAGGGCAGCGGTTCCCGGCCGCGTTCAGCAGCATCTCACCCCACTTCCGCCCCCGACACAACCTGCTCACCGCCACCGAACACCGCCTCGAGATGACCACCCGCTTCGCGATCTGGGACCAGATCACCGGCAGCACCGGCCTGCCCGCGGGGGGGCCTGAGCCCAGCCCCCCGGTGGATCCCCACGACACCCTGACATGCCGTCAAGCAATGACATCCTCGCCAACGTGACAACGCCGCCCCGCCGGGAACCGGAACCCCTTGTACGACGGCCCCGCAGCCTCCACGCCGCCCCTCCCCGAACCGGTGAACCAACCCGAAGATCACCCTACCGGCACGCCATCAACCAACCTGACAACGCCCCCAGCTCAGCGGCCTGATCGGAGTTTTGACACGCTCCAGACTTGATGACTAACGACGTTAGCCATATGGTGACGACCACACGGCTAACGACGTTAGCTCAATCGGATCAGTCTCGACGCGGAAGGGCCACCGTGACCACTACCACGACCACCGGCAGCACCCTGCCCGCCGCCGGGCCCGGCCGGCCCACCAGCATCGCAATCGCGCGGACGGCGCGCCGTGGCTGAGCGCGCGCAGCAGATCACGGCCGCCGCCCGGGAACTGCTCGAGACCGAAGGGCCGGACGCGTTGTCGATGCGGCGCATCGCCGAGCGCGTCGGCATCCGGGCACCGTCCCTGTACAAGCACTTCCCCGACAAGGCCGCCGTCGAGGCCGCCCTCCAGGCGCAGGGCATGGCCCAGTTGGCGCAGGAACTGGAGGCCGCCGAAGCCGAGATCGGCGTCGAACCGCCCATGTCTGCGCTCGCCCGCGCCTACCGGCGGCACGCCCTCGCCAACCCGCACCTCTACCGCATCACCCACACCCGGCCGCTCGTCCGCACCGCACTGCCCGAAGGGCTCGAGGACCGCGCGGCGATGCCGCTGGTCCGCGTGGCGCACGGTGACATCGACATCGCGCGCTCGCTCTGGGCATTCGCGCACGGCATGGTCGTGCTCGAACTCGACGGCCGCTTCCCGCCCGGCGCAGACCTGGACGCCGCATGGCGAATCGCCTGCGAGGCGTTCGCCCATGCCATCCACGACAAAAGCCAGGGAGACACCGCATGACCGTGATCGCTACGGGGCCGGCCACCGCCTCCCGCGCCGCCGGATACACACACGCCGCGGCATGGATCGTCGGGCTCGCCGTCGCATGGGGCGCCACACCCGAAGTCGGTGACACATACGCCCGGATCGCGACCGCGTACGCCGACCGGACGGTCCAGGCGATCGCCCAGGCGCTGCTTGTGCACGGTGTGGCGGCCGCCAGCCTTGTGGTCGTCGGAGCCGGACTGCTCGGCTGGGCCCGCCGGACCGGCAACGCTACGGCTCGCTTCGCCGGATGGGCCGGAACGGTCGCGGCCGCACTCGCGTCCGTGCAACTCGTCATGGAGCTGATCGCCGTGTCCGGAGCCGATCCGGCGTCACCGGGCAGGAGCGGCGCACTGTTCGAGGTGGTCCAGCGCCTGGACGGCGTCAAGATGTTCGCGCTCGCCGCGCTCGCCACTGCAGCCTGCGCGGCCTCGCGGCACGGCTCACTGCTGCGGCGTTGGGAGGCCGTCACCGGCTGGGTCCTCGCCGCCACGATTACCGCGTCCGGCATCGGCTATCTGCTGCTGTCCACCGCCCTGACCCCGATGGCGTTCCTATCACTGCCCCTGCTGCTGATCTGGATCGCCGCGCTCGGCGCAGCTCTCGGCCGTCGGTCCTGAGCCCGGAGCTCCGGCACCGGACCGCTGGGCATTGACACCTCATCGACAACCCGCGGCCCGGTCCCGCCAGGCCCTCCGCCCGCAAGGAGACGCTCATCTCCCGGCAGACGCCTCCGCAGGCACCATCGGCCTCCACCGGGCACCGACTGCCACGCACCCCCTGAACACTCGCTCTCTCACCAGGCGGGCCGCTTCACCGGCATCCCCCACCCCGCGAGGTGGGGAGCAAGAGCAGGTCTGGTGAACGGTCTGAGCATGGATGGGGAATTTCAAGAATCCTCATCCACGAAGGCTACCCAGACTGGCGGCGGAGCACAGACGACTTCGCGGCCGCAGTCCTTGGTGGTCCCGCACCGTGACCGCGTGCAGCTGCTCCAGAGCCGTTCCAAACGCCCGCGGCGGCGCGAAGTCGTGCTCCTCGGTCCGGGTCCCTCGACGACACGAGGGTTCGGGGCAGCGCCAGATCCGCTTGCGCCACGGCACCCGCACCGGTGTGCCGAAGTACGGGGCATCGTGCAGGACCTGGACGTGCCGGCCGCGGCCGACCGCGACCGCCCCGCAGTACGGACAGCCGGTCAGATCGGCGTCGGACTCGACGTCCAGCACCACCAGACCCTGTCCACGGCCAACGTTGGGATCGCGGGTCACGTCGAGCACGTGCATGGCCTCCACGGCTGTACACCGAGGCGCCCCCAAAGGCATCGAGATGATGCACAGTGCCCGCGACAAGGCGGAAGCTGCACGCCTGGCCGGTTTCCTGGGCGCCTTCGACTACCTGCACTGCGTCGACGAGGTATGGGATCGGGCCCTCGAGGTCCAGCAACTCGCCTTGCAAGCAGGGTTCCACCGCGCAACGTCTATGGCCGACCTGCTGATCTCGGCAACCGCGGAGCGTCACGGTGCTGTGGTACTCCACTACGACGGGGACTTCGAGATGATCGCCTCTCTCACCCGGCAGTCGCACCGCTGGGTGGTCACCCGGGCAGTGTCGACTGACAGGCGCATGTACAGGGGGCTGCCTCCCGGCTCAGGCAAGGGGTGCAGCGGCCGGGCGTTCGCGATGCCCTGATGAGGCCGATGGGAGTTGTAGAAGTCTTCGAACTCGCGCAGGACGTGACAGCGACCCAGACCGACCTCCTGGCCAAGCTCGGCATCCCCCACCGAAGCAGATCATCGCCCTCGAACCCGCACTCCGCTGACCAGCACGAACACCAGCGCCTAGAGAAACGCCTCTCAGACGCCCTCACCCATGTCCGCGTAGGGCACACCCCAGATCTATGACTCCAGCCCGGGTTCGACAGTTGTGGGCCGGTTTTGGGCACGGGATCGAATGAAGGTGCAGGTCAGGACGGTCTCCGGGTCGCGAGACCCGTGAAAGCCCTAGTGACACGATTCGCGTGATCACACTGCGTTGACCTGCGAACAAGTGTGTATCGTCTAGCCACGTGTATGTGCGTACGTCCTCGCGGAGGAACAAGTCCGGGCAAGTGGTGCGGTACCTCCAGCTCGCCCACAACGAGTGGGACCCGGCCGCGGGGGTGTCGCGTACCAAGGTGCTGCACTCCTTCGGCCGCGAGGACGAGATCGACCGCGACGCCATCGAGCGTCTGGTCACCGCGCTGACCCGGCTGCTGGACCCGGCCCGCGCCGCCGCGCTGACCGGCCCGGCCGAACTCGCCTTCACCGAGGCCCGCCCGCTCGGCGGCACCCACGTCCTGGACGGACTGTGGCACCGGCTCGGCCTGGACCAGGTGATGCGCCGCCAGCTAACCGGCCGCCGCCTGGACCCACGCGTGGAGCGGGTGCTGTTCGCACTGGTCGCCAACCGGGCCCTGGACGCCTCCAGCAAGCTCGCCGCCACCGACTGGATCAGCCACGATGTCCACATCGAGGGCCTGCCCGCCATCGACGAACAGTCCTGCTACCGGGCCATGGACTGGCTGCTCCAGATAGAACCGGCCTTGGCCAAGGAGGCGTACTTCCAGGTCACCGACCTGCTCAACCTGGAAGTGGACCTGCTGTTCTTCGACACCACCAGCACCTACTTCGAGACCGAGGACGCCGACGAACCCGTCCCCCGCGACGCCGACGGCCGCCGCCTGCCCGAGGACGCGGACCCCGAACTCATCGACAAGGAACGGGGGTTCCGCGCCTTCGGGAAGTCCAAGGACTCCCGCGACGACCTGCCCCAGGTCGTCGTCGGCATGGCCGTCACCCGCGACGGCATCCCGGTGCGCGTGTGGTCATGGCCCGGTTCGACCGCGGACAGCGACCTGATCCGCCAGGTCAAACGCGACCTGCGCGAGTGGTCCCTCTCCCGCGTCGTGTGGGTCGCCGACCGCGGCTTCACCTCCGCCGCCAACCGCCGCGCGCTCATGCAAGGAGGCGGCGGCTACATCATCGGCGAGAAGCTCCGCTCCGGCTCCGCCGAGGTCAAGGCCGCCCTCGCCCGCCCCGGCCGCTACGCGACCGTCCGCGACAACATGCAGGTCAAGGAAGTCAACATCGGCTCCGACGACCGGTACATCATCTGCTTCAACCCCGATCAGGCCACCCGCGACGCCGCCATCCGCGCCCGCCTGGTCACCCAACTCGAAGAGGCCATCACCGGCACCGACAAGCTGAACGCGGCCGAACGCGCCCACCTGGCCGGGCAGTTGTCCACCAAACCAGGGATGAAGCGGTACCTGCGGACCACCCCCGGCGGCCTCCTGCGCATCGACAAGAAGAAGATCGCCGCAGAGGAGAAGCTCGACGGCAAGTACCTGCTGCGGTCCTCCGACCCAGAACTGTCCACCGAGGACATCGCCCTGGGATACAAGCAGCTTCTTGAGGTGGAACGAGGCTGGAGGGACATGAAGCAACTCCTGGACCTGCGCCCGGTCTACCATCGCCGCGAGGACCGCATCCGCGCCCACGTCCTGCTGTGCTGGCTCGCCCTGTTGCTGATCCGCGTCGCCGAGAACGCCACCGGCCAGACCTGGAACCGTCTGCGCGCCGAACTCCAGCGCCTGCAGGCCGCCACCTTCACCGGACCCGCCGGCACCTACCGCCAGACCTCCGAGCCCACCAAGCCCCAGCGCGACATCCTCACCGCCCTCAACCTCCCCGTGCCCAAGAAGGTCATCGAACTCACCGCAACGCGCTGACCAGCACGAACACCCGCGCCTAGTGACACGCGCCTTCAGCGCGCCCCCACGCGTTCCCGCAGGTCAGGCCGCACTTTCGTGTCCTAGGCACGACCCGTAACTGTCGAACCCGGGTCCAGGCCGCTGAATTACGCGGAACGCAGGTCTTAGGGATCTCTTCCGCGGCTCGGTGCCACGCACGTGGCCGAGGCCGCCGGCCAGGATCAGACCGAGTTGGCGTGGTGTGGGCGGCGGCGTACGTTGGTTTCACAGCGGCGGGGCTCGGCCTGCGCCGGTGGGTGGAGTCTTATGTGAGCTCGGAAAGTCCGGTATCCATACCCGGTCGCGGTCGCTTCTTCAGTGTCACCAGCGTCGCGACGGCGGTGCTCGACGCCTCGGGGACGGTCATCGGATGGAGCCCCGCGGCGGCGGAATTGTTCGGGCTCGTACCTGAGGAGGCGCTGGGGCGCAGGGCCGACGCCGTCCTCGGCGAGGGCGCCGGGGGACGACCTCTGTTCCGCTCGGATCAGCTGCTGATCCCGGAGGGGGAGACCCGGAGTGGCACCCGGACGGTTCGCCACCGTGATGGAGGGACCGCGACGGTTGCGGTGACCCTCAATCCGCTGGCGCACGGCGACTCCGGGGCGGCCTGGCTGGTCTGGGCGGTCAGCGTGGAGCAAATGCGCTGGTGGGCGGTCGATCACGCGATGCTCACAGGGTTCCATCGTCAGGCGCCGATCCTGCTGACGGTCTACGACGCCGAAGCGCGGGTGAGGTGGATCAATACGGCGATCGAAGAGCAGTTGGGTATACCACCGGAAGAGGTGCTCGGCAGGTTCTGGCGGGAGATCCTGCCGGAAGGGGAGTTGCTGGCGCCGGACGAGCCCGCGGACGAGGATGACCTGATCCGGGGGGTAGTGCGCACTGGACAGCCGGTGATCGACGCCCGCTTCCGCAGCCCCACACCCCGCAATCCGCACCGTCCGAGCATCTGGTCCTGCTCCTACTTCCGCCTGAATGACGAAAAGGGGCGGCCGATCGGTGCTTTCGAGGCGTCTTTCGAGATCACAGACAGGTATGTGGCGCAGCAGCGTCTCGACTTGCTCAGCAAGGCCGGCGGCAGGATCGGCCGCAGTCTGGACATCCGCCGGACCGCCGAGGAGCTGGCCGACCTGGTCGTCCCGGAATTCGCGGACGCGGTTGCGGTGGAGCTTTACGAGCGGGTTCTGGACGGAGAGGAGCCCGGCACCTGGGGCGATACAGAACGGTCTGGGCTGCGGCGGATAGCAGAGCGCTCTGTGAGCGGCGAACCCCCTGTGAGTCCGCTGGATTCCGTGCGGATGCGTTGCCTCGCCCGTGGCGTTCCGGTTGGGGGTATCACGGCCGGAGAACTCCTGGTGCCGGTATGCGCCCGGGACACGGTGCTCGGTCTGGTACTGCTCGCGCGGAACGGACCGAGCGAGTTCGATGGCGAGGAGATCGCGCTGGCGGAGGAGCTCGTCTCCAGGATGGCGGTCTGTGTGGACAATGCCCGCCGTTTCCTCCGTGAGCACATGATCGCTCTCACATTGCAGCGCAATCTGCTTCCCGAACACATCCCTGAGCCGACGGGTGTGGAGGTGGCCCACCGTTACGCACCGGCTGCTGGGCCTGCGGGTGTGGGTGGGGACTGGTACGACGTCATTCCTCTGTCCGGCACCCGGGTCGGCCTGGTCGTTGGGGACGTGGCGGGTCACGGCCTCGACGCGGCAGCCACCATGGGGCGGTTGCGCACCACGGTCCAGGCACTGGCCACGCTCGATTTGGCACCTGACGAGGTGCTCTCGAGGCTGGATGACGTGGTTGGCCGCCTCGGCTCCCAGGTAGTGGGCGTCTCCTGCCTCTACGCCGTGTACGACCCAGTTTCGCGACACTGCGTCATGGCGCGCGCTGGTCATGTTCCCCCCGTTCTCGTCACCCCGGACGGGCGGGCGGAGTTGCTTCCGTTGCCTGCCGGCCCACTGTTGGGCCTGGGCGGACTGCCGTTCGAGACCACCGAATTTGTTGTCCCGGAAGGCGGTCTCCTGGCCCTGTTCACGGACGGGCTGGTCGAGAGGCGGGACGGTGACATCGACATCAGAATCAAACAGTTGTGTGAAATTCTGTCCCGGCCTGCTCGCCCGTTGGACCAGGTGTGCGACGAGGCGATGTCAGTCCTTCTGCCTTCCGCGCCGGACGACGATGCGGCTCTGCTGCTGGTGCGCCTTCACGCCGTGCCCGCCGACCGGGTGGCCACGTGGCACATTGCCTCCGACGCCAGTGAGGTCGCCCAGGCGCGCGCCCTGGCATGCGCCCAGCTGGCTGCATGGGGGTACGAGGACTCGGCGTTCGTCGTCGAACTTGTGGTCAGCGAATTGGTCACCAACGCGATCCGCTACGGTGATGCTCCGGTGCATCTCAGGCTCATCCGTGATGAAGGCCTGGTATGCGAGGTCTCCGACGGCGGCCACACCTCCCCGCACCTGCGGCGAGCTACCAACGATGAGGAAGGCGGCCGTGGCCTGTTTCTTGTCGCGCAGCTGACGGAGCGGTGGGGGACGCGATACACCTCCGCGGGAAAGACGATCTGGACTGAGGTGCCCGCAGGGCCCGGCAGGCTGCCAGACCTCTTCGCAGACGGACTCTTCACGTCATAGGGTGTGCTCCGGTCCCCGCGCTGGAGCCGAGCGTATGGCCATGCGGTCCACCAGGCTCTTGGTGGCGTTTTACGCGGGTTGCTCTCCGGGCTGCTCGGCTACCGAGGAGCTCGCGCAGCCCGTGCCTCTTCCTGTGAGAACACGCTGACTGGCTCTCCGCTGAGCCGCCACGGCCACCGCCCGGTCCACGGACTGGGCCGCCGGGCATTTCAGTGCGTGCGACATCGCTGCCACGAGGCGCCCGGCAGCACCGCGCCGTTCGCGTCCACCAGACCGGCGTGGACATTGGACATGACCAGCTGGACCCCGCGCCAACCGTGTAGCTGTGCGCAGCTCCTCGGGAAGCCGCCGAACTCCCTTGGCTCATCGACGAGATGGATCCCCAGGATCCAGTGGCAGGGGCGGCCTGCCTTGTCGGTGCGGCGTAGCGGGGTGTCGTTGGCGGGGGTGATATATGGCTCCTCGTCGGCCCCGTCGATCTCCTCGTGCGGGAACTCGCCGACCAGGTGCGCGGCGTGCCAGCCGCCCAGCTCCCACCCAGCCTCCTTCGCGAGCGGCTCGACCTCGACGTACAGCCACGCGCCAGTGACGTCCGGGTCGGCAGGAGGGAAGAGATCGGCGCGCGGGTCCGCGATGTCATCGACATGGGCGTGCTCCATCCCGACACCGCAATGCTGGGACAGGCGGTCCGGCTGTACGCCGCCAACATCGACAAGGTCGGCCGGGGCGGGCGCGCAGAAGGCATCCGCCGCGTCCGACGGGTCACCTTCGCCCAGGCCGAGCAGAGTGCCGGCAGCGCGATCACCGACGCCATTGCCATCGCGGCACTCTTCCGGGCCGACAAGTCGGCCTCGCAACCCCTCTCGCACGCCAGACACACTCCAGCGTCCCGTGACCCCACGCACCATGCCCCTGGAGGGGACGGCATCGAGGGCGGAACGAGTCAATGTCAGAGGCCAGTGACAGGATTGCCTGAAACCTGTCCCCGCCGCGCGGCGGGGACGATGCACAGATACGGAGTACTCCATGAACCGCAGTGAACTGGTGGCAGCGCTCGCCGAGCGCGCCGAGGTGACCCGCAAGGACGCCGACGCCGTGCTGGCCGCGTTCGCCGAGACCGTCGGCGACGTCGTCGCCAACGGCGACGAGAAGGTCGTCATCCCCGGCTTCCTGACCTTCGAGCGCACCCACCGTGCCGCTCGCACCGCCCGCAACCCGCAGACCGGCGAGCCCATCGACATTCCGGCCGGCTACAGCGTGAAGGTCTCCGCGGGCAGCAAGCTCAAGGTAGCCGCCAAAGGCGAGTAGTCCGGCTTAACGGCCTGCGTCCGTCCGCGTGCTACGGCCACAGCAAGAACATGAGCGCCATGGTCGTCTACGGCCTCGTCCGGCGGCTCGCCGAGACCCGGATCGCGGTGAACGGCGCGCATCCGGGCGCCATCAAGGGAACGGGACTTGGGCCGGGACACCCGGGGCGCGCTGACGATCCTGAGCTCGGTACTGAGCCCACTCTCGCCGGGCCCCGACACCGGGGCCAATACGCTCGCATGGGTGGCGACCTCGCCGGACGTCGAGGGGTCACGGTTCTTCGTTAAGCGCAAGCAGGTGGAGACCGCGCCGCACACCACCGATGCCGAATGCTGTGATCGGCTGTGGAACGAGAGCGCCCGGCTCACCGGACTTCCTCAGACGCCGTAGCCGAAGAATCGGTGCGCGCGACTGAGCCGTCGCGCAGTCCCGCGATGGTCTCGCGCAGAGCCACGTCGAGCGGGACGGGCTGGATGCCGAAGGCCGCGGTCGCGGCAGAGGAGTCCAGCACGAACGGCCGACGGACCTGGTACTGCGTCTCACGCAGCTCACGGACCAGTGGGTTGCCCAGTCCGCCGAGCCAGAGCACTGCCGTCGGCATGACGGACAGCTGGGGCGTGGGTGCGTCGGCCAGCTCGCACGCGCGGGCGGTGAGGTCGCGTAGGGACACCGGGGCGGCGCTTGGCACGTGCCAGGCCCGGCCCCAGGCGTTCTCGTCGGCCGCGACGGCGACCAGCGTGCGGGCGACGTCGCCGACGTAGGTCCAGCTGTGCGGCGCGTCCAGATCTGCGGGCACGCGCACGCGCGCTCCCGCCAGCGCCTTGGGCAGGATGGCCATCGTGAGCATCGACTGGGTACCCGCGCCGAGATAGTCCGACGAGCGCACGTCCGCGGTGCGCAGTTCGCCGGCGTCGTGCGCGGCCAGCGCGTCAGTCCACATCTTCGCCCGGACGCGGGCCTTCATGCCGGTCGCCCGCAGCGGATGCTGTTCTGTCATCGCGCCGTCCATCGGGCCGTAGCCATAGACGTTGCTGGTGCTGACGAGCACGGCGCCGCTGCCTCGACTCGCGTCGAGGAATGCCGCGGCCAGCGGCGGCCAGTGGGTAGGCCACCGGTTGTAGGGCGGGCTCGCGCAGTTGTACAACGCCGCCGCCCCGGCGCACAGGCGGGCGAGGGTTGACGCGTCGGTGGCGTCGGCGGCCACCCGCTCGACGGCGGGATGGTCGGGGCCGGTCCCGCGCCGCGTCACCACGCGGACCTGTTCGCCCCGGCCAGCGAGCAGGCGCGCGGTGGCCGACCCGACCGGTCCGGCACCGACAATGACGTGCAAAGACATGGCCCTACCTCCGAGGATGCACGGCGTTTCGTTCAGAGAACAGTGTTCTCGCGATTGATTCTGTCGCCGTCGACCAGATTGTCAAGAACACTGTTCTCTCTTCGGTTGGCCGTTCTCGCACCTGTGCGAGAATGTCGTCATGTCGGTGCCATCACTGCGCGCGCGGATCCGCGCCGAGACGGCCGAGGAGATCCGCGCCATCGCGAAGCGGCACCTGGCCACAGAGGGTGCAAACCTGTCCCTGCGCGCGGTCGCGCGAGATGCCGGCCTGGTTCCGTCGGCGCTATACCGCTACTTCCCAAGCCGCGACTCCCTGCTGACCGCGCTGATCACGGACGCCTACGCTGCACTGGCGGCGAGCGCAAAGGCCACCGAAGCCGCCGCGCCCCGCGACGACCTGCGGGCACGGTTCCTGGCGCTCAGCCACGGGGTGCGCTCGTGGGCTCTCAACCACCCCGCCGAGTACGCCCTCATCTACGGCAGCCCGGTTCCGGGCTACGCGGCGCCGCCCGAGATGGTCGGCCCGGCCTCGGGGGTCGTGGTGACACTGATCGGCATCCTGTTCGACGCCGCCGAACGCGGGCTGCGCCCGACGGTCCCGCCCCGACCGCTGCCCGCGGCGACCGCCGCGGACCTGCGCCGACTGCTGAGCCAGTCGCCAAAACCGAAGCCCGCTTGGACCGACCCGGCGCCCGAGTCGGTCATCGCCATTGCCTTCACCCTGTGGACGCAGCTCTTCGGCCTGGTCACCTTCGAGGTCTTCGGCCGACTCGACAACTTGATTGACGCGCGTCGGGACTACTTCGAGCACCAGATCCTCGCAATGGCCGACCTCGCCGGGCTCGACACGGGCCCAACAACTGGCGACGGGAGATTGTGGAACATCGACAGCTCAGATCCTTCTGCACGGTCGCCGAGGAGGGGAATCTGACGAGAGCGGCACAGCGGTTGCGGCTCAGCGCACCCTCGCCCAGCCAGCAGATCAAGTCTCTCGAGCGCGAAGGCGGCGCCGCGCTGGCCCGGCGTACACCGTCCGGGGCGGCGTTGTCACGTTGGCGAGGATGTCATCGCTTGACGGCATGTCAGGGTGTCGTGGGGATCCGGGGGGCTGGGCTCAGGCCGCTGATCACCGTCGACCGCACCATCGCCAGAGCCGAACTGATCCGCCCGGCCGCAGTCACCCACTCCTCCGACCCCAACCAGCCCTTCATCGACCTGCCGATGACCGTCAACGGCACCACCATTGACCTCAACGTCACCAGCAACCCGAATCTGGCCCCGCCCGGCTGGTACATGCTCTTCGCGGTCGACGCCAACGGCGTGCCCTCGGTGGCGAAGTGGGTCCACCTGGACGCTCAGGCAAGCGCCACCGCGCTGCGCTCCACGGCTTCGGCCGGCGCGGACATCCCGTCCCCCGGAACGAATGCTCCACGTTCCCAAGTACCGTGCCAGCCTTGTCGATCCCTACCGCGAGCACCTGCGTAAACGCCGGGTCGAAGACCCCGCCGTCCCCGTCCCGCACCTCTTCGAAGAGACCAAGGCCCCTCGGCTTCACGTGCTGCCTCAACCTCCTGCACAAGTACATCAACCAAGGCCGTGCGGATGCCGACCGCAGTCACATCTCGGCACGCAGACTCGCCCGGATGCTGCTCACCAGGCCCGACAACCTCAAGGCCGAACACCAAGATCTTCTGGCCCGGCTCACCGCCGCCTGCACCGAGATGACTCAACTGGCCACCCACGTCAGGGACTTCGCGCAGCTCCTGACACCACACCCAGCAAATGCCGACACCCTCCCGCGCTGGACGGCCCAGGTCCGCGCAGTCGACCTGCCCCATCTGCACGCCTTCACCCGGGGCCCGGACCGAGACCGCGATGCCGTCATCGCCGCGCTCACTCCCCCATACAGCAACGGACCGACCGAAGGCGTGAACACCAACACCAAGCTCATCGCGAGGCAAATGTATGGGCGGGCACGCTTCACGCTCCTACGTCACCGCACTCTCCTCAGACGACCTCACGCTTCGCCACCACCGAATGTGAGCCAGGGCCAAACTAACGGCGGATCTGCCGATCAAGGGAGATACGTCAAGTGCTTGAGCAGGACGTTGAGTTGAGGCAAGAAGAGGCGGCGGTCGAGCGGCAGCCCGTGTGGCTGAGACCTGGGACGAAGGGCAGTTGATCGCAGACGGCTTCGAGCGTGTGTACGGCCGCCACAGCACCCTGCTCCGCCCACAGTCGCGACCTGGTACGCGCCGTCCTCAGCCGACTCGACCCCACCCAACGCCACACCGACTGAGCATGCTCCCGCTCCTGCAAACCCGGCAGAAGCGGCACGAGCGTCCACGCCGACGACGGCATGGAACAGGGGAACACAGGCCACGCCGCACAGCTCACACGCCAGACGGTCTGGCCACACTGCGCCGTGGCCAGACCTTAGGGACACCGCATCAAGGGCTGATGCCAGGGGCTGAAGAAGCTGGCCTTCCCGAGACCTGGGCGCCCTCCTACCTGCTCGGGACATGATTTCTGACGGGGGTGTTGAACGTGGGCGGAACGTGAGGGCCGCGGGTGTGTCGTGGTCAGATCGCCAGTACGGTGAGGACGTCTCGCACGGTGGTCACCACGGCGTCGCGGGCGGGGCCGAGGTATTTGCGCGGGTCCGTCAGCGCTGGCTCCCTGAGCAGCACATCGCGGACGGTATGGGTCAACGAGATGTTGAGCGCTGTCCCGATGTTGATCTTTACCATGCCAGCCAGGACCGCGGCGCGGAGTTCTGCATCGGGAACTCCGGATGATCCGTGCAGCACCAACGGGACCGGAACAGCTTCCCGAAGGCGTGCGATGAGTGTGTGGTCCAGGGCCGCCGACCGCTCGGTCATCGCGTGGCTGCTGCCGACCGCGACTGCCAGGGCGTCCACACCGGTACGCGCCACGTAGTCGGCGGCTTCCGCCGGGTCCGTGCGCACTCCCTCGGTGTGCGCACTGGCGGGGGAGCCGGGCTTGCCGCCCACGTACCCCAGTTCAGCCTCGATCCAGAGGCCCGCTTCGTGTGCCCACCGTGCCGCTGAGGCGGTGGCGGCGAGGTTGTCGGCGTAGGGCAGTGCCCCGGCGTCGAACATCACCGAGGAGAAGCCGGTGTCGGCCGCTTGGTGCAGCAGGTCCACGTCGGTGACGTGGTCGAGGTGGAGGGCGACGTCGACCGTTGCCGTCTGCGCTATGGAGGACGCCGCCAGTGCGAGGGGAGTGAGCCGTCCACCGTGGTACCGCACAGCGTTCTCGCTGATCTGCAGGATCACCGGCCGGTCGGCGGCCTCGGCGCCCGTCACGATGCCCTCGGCGTGCTCCAGGGTGATGACGTTGAAGGCGGTGACGCAACCGTGGTGGGCGGCGGCCCGGGCAACGAGGTCTCCGGTGGGGACCAAGGACATGTGCGTACTCCTCGTACGGGGGCTCGGCTTGCAGTGGGGGAGCGACCTGGCCCGCCCTTGGGGCGGGCCAGGTCCAAGCTGCAGGAGTGCGGCGGGGATTATGAGCCGACGGCCGATGTCGACGGCTCCAGGGCCTGGGGGATCTCCTCGCGCTTCTCGTCGGCGTAGACCATCAGCGTCGATCCGCCGAGGGCGAGCACGATGCCGATCGTCGCCCATATCGTCGGCAGGGTCTGATAGACCACCAGCGACAGCACGATCGTCAGGACGGGCGCCAGGGCGTTGGTGATCGGTGCGACGACGCTGGCCTTGCCGCGGCTGAGCGCCATGACGAGGAACAGTGCGCCCACGGCGTTGAGGATCTGGGTGCCGGCGGTGAGCGCCGGGGCCTGCCAGGGCGCGTCGGGCAGCCCGCCCATCATGAGAATGGCGACAGGGACGAGGAGCAGTCCGCTGATGGTCATCCAACCGAACGTCGTCGCGTCGTTGACGCCGGCGAGGGCGGCCTTTCGCATGAAGAACGCCTGCGCTCCCCAGGCCACGCAAATGAGGACAGCCAACAGCAGCCAGGACCCGGTGCTGACCGAGCCGCCCGCGCCCGCGGGGATGCTGATCAGTACGATGGCGATCAGCGCGGCGATCACTCCGATGACGGCGAGCTTCCCGATCCGCTCCCGGAGCAGTGCCACGGCCATCAGGACGGTGATCACGGGGGAGAGGGAGACCACGGGGAAGATCAGGTACGCGGGACCATCGGACAGCGCCTGGAACAGCAGGAGTTGACCGCCGGCTCCGGTGAGTCCGGCCGCGAGCCCGTACACCGCGGCGATCGGGCGGCGGTCGAACCTTTCCCGGCGCAGTGCGACCGCGGCCGGGACGAGCATGGTGAAGGCCCAGATGACGTAGATCATCTCGTCCGGATAGCCGTAGCGCTCGGTCGGCTGACTGGAGAACGCTCCCCAGACGCCCCAGAACAGCACCAGCAGGCCCGCGTAGAGGATCCAGGTTCGTTTGTCACGCGTCGTCATGGTTGTCCTCCGTGGTGGTTATGTTCGAGCTGGAGCGCAGGGTGGCCAGTGCCTCGGTGTCGAGAGGGGTGCCGGCGAGCTTGGCAGCGTAGATCGCGGCGCCCACCACCGGTTCGAACAAGGGTTGGCGCAGTTCGTACTCGACCGCGCTGCTCTTGAGCGCGGTGGTGAACGCGTCGAGCACGCGGGCCGAGCGGAAGACGCCGCCGGAGTAGGAGACGAGGACGGTCTCGTCGGGGGAGAAGCTCAGGCGGCGTCGGGCACTGTCCACCAGCAGGGCCAGTTCCCTGCCGGCCTCTGTGAGGATGGCGGCGGCCTCCGTGTCGCCCGCTTCGGCCGCCTCGACCACCAGAGGGGTCAGTGAGGCGATCTCGCTGCGGTGTCCCTGCCAGCGGTTGAGTACGACGTCGATCACCTCGAGGTCCGAGGTCAGCCCGAGGTGCCGGCGCAGCAGTTCCGCGAGAGGGCCCTCGGGCGACCGGCCGTCGCTCATCCGGGAGAACACGTTCAGTGCCCGGGCGGCGATCCAGTACGCTGATCCCTCGTCGCTGAACAGTTCGCTCCAGCCGCCGGTGCGGACGCCGTGGCCCTGCCGCTCGCCGTAGGTCATCGAGCCGGTGCCGCTGATCACGTTGATGCCGTCCACCGCGCCGAGCGAACCAGCCCAGCCGCAGATCATGTCGTTGTCGCTCGCGTAGCGCTGGTGCCCCAGTACCCGGCCGGGGGCGGCGTCCAGCGCGGCGACGTCGCCGGGGACCTCTCCGTAACCGGGCAGGCCCAGGAACGCGTGGTCGATGTCCGCGGGTGTGATGCCCGCGGCCTTGGTCACGGCCCCGATCCCCTGTTCGAGGACCCGTACGACGTGATCGACGCCACCGGTGGCGTTGTCTGCGAAATAGTAGGCGCCCTCTCCGAGCGCTCGGGCCCGGATGGTGCCCGCGCTGTCGATCAGGCAGAAAGCTGTCTTCGTGCCTCCGCCGTCCACACCCAGAAACATCGTTGTTCCTCCGCTCGGCTTTCTCTGGATGCTGTTACGCGACGTCGTTCCGTCGCTCGGGGAGCGGGTGCACGGTCACGCCCTGCACCACGCGGTTCACCTCTCCCGAGGGGAACGGGTTGTCGGGCCGGATGCCGCGGGCCATGGAGGAACGCAGTGCGATGAGCTGCGCGGTGACCACGGCGGGCAGGGCGAGGGCGGCGTCGTCGGCGCCGGCGAGCCCGGGCAGCAGCCAGGTGTCGTCCCCGGGCAATCCGTGGGGCGACGCGGTGACGGCCACGACGCTGCCGGGCGCGAGGCCCGCGCGCAGTTCGGTGATGATGTCGAGGTCGTAGCGGCGCGTGTAAGGGTCGTTGGATACGTACACGACGACGGCCGTGCGGTTGTTCAGCACCGACTTGGGGCCGTGGCGGAAGCCGAGTGAGGACTCCGAGGACGCGACGAGTGCGCCCCCGGTCAGCTCCAGCAGCTTCAGCGCGGACTCCTGGGCCAGGCCCTTCAGCGCGCTGCTGCTGCCGAGGTAGACCAGCCGTTCGGGACGGCGGGCCAGCAGGGCGTCGATGGCCTGGTCCAGACCTCCTGCGGTGATGTGCTCGGCCGCCGCGGCCGGTGCCTCGATGCCGTCGTTGTCCAGCGCACCGAAGGCGAGCAGGGACGCCAGCAGCATGCTGGTGAAGCTCGACGTCATGGCGAAGCCCTGGTCGTTGGCCGCGGCCGGCATGAGCAGGACGTGGGACGCGGGGTTCTCGCCGTGCGTCCGGGCCAGGTGTCCGGCGCTGTTGCAGGTGATGACGAGGTGGTTCACGCGGGTCAGGACCTGCTCGGCGAGCCGGGTGGCCGCGACGCTCTCGGGGCTGTCCCCGGAACGCGCGAAGGACACGAGCAGCGTGGGGACGTCGTACGGGAAGGAGGCGTAGGGGTCAGCGACGATGTCGGTGGTGGACACCGCGTCCACGCGCCGGCCGGTGGCCTGCGCTATCGCCGACCGGACGACCTCCCCGGCGAACGCCGAGGTACCGGCTCCGGTCAGGACGATTCGCAGTTCCTTCTCGGCGAGCAGCGGTTTGAGGAATGTGTCCAGACGGTCCCGCCCGTCGGCGACGATCACACCGACCTCACGCCATACCGAGGGCTGCTGGGTGATCTCCGCGACCGTGTGGTCGGCCCCGCCGCCCTGGGGCATCGCGTTGTGGGTGGAGGTGGTCACACGTACTCCTTGTCTTGAACACGGCATGCGCGGTCGTAGTCGCGCAGGACGTCTCGGATCCGGTCGACGACCAGGTCCCGAGGCTTCGCGGTCAGAGCGCCGGTCCGAACCCGCCGGTACTGGTCGGGCAGGTGGGCGCTCAAAAGGGGAAGGGGCATGTCCAGGGCCGAGAGGTTGGCGAACAGGCGGTCCTGCGCGGCGGCTATCTCGGGGTCCGGCCAGTAGTAGCGCATGCGGTCGCTGTAGCTGTATCGCCTGGCCAGCCGCTGCTCGGCGGCGTCTCCTCCGTAGTACCCCGACCACCAGGAGGGCTCGTCGCGCATCCGGCGGTCGACCACATCGGTGATTCCGGAGCGCGCCCCGGGGACAACGAGCTCGTCCTCGATGGCAGCCAGTGCGAACAGGGCCTCGCGCAGCGCGAACGTCAGCCCGGGCCCCACCTTGAGTACGGCCCAGTGGTCCTCCACCAGGGCGGCCAGCCCGTCGACTGTCTGGTAGTCCGTCGAGTGGGCCTCGAAGACCATGTTCGGCTCGCCCGCCAGGACCTCACGCAGCTCGGTCGTCCGCTCGCGCCGGTAGTCGAACACCTGAAGGTGGTCGAATTCGACACCCGGCTGCACGACCAGGGCCATCACACGGGGCCAGGCCTCGGCGACGTGGTGCGCCGCGAACGCGTCCCGGTTGCGCTCCAGGGTCAGGTGTGCGGCCGGGGGGCTGGTGGCCGCCATGTCCTCCAGGGTCTCGTGGGCCCCTCCCGGCACCGGCACCTCGGTGCCGATGACGTAGCGCAGGGCGCCGGCGGAGCCGCCCGCGGTCTCCTCGGCCACCCGCACCAGGCGGGCGGTGCGCTCGGCGACCACGTCGTCGGTCAACGGTACGGGGTCGCCGGCGCAGGAGAAGCTGCAGTCGAGGTGGATCTTCGTGAAACCCGCCCGGACGTACGCCGCGACGAGGGCGTCCGCCTCGGCCATCGCCTCCTGCGGCGGCAGCGAGCGCCACCGGTTGGGTCCCAGGTGGTCACCGCCGAGGACGACCCGGTCCAGCGGCAGGCCGTGCTCGGTGGCTATGCCGTGAACCAGCTCGCGGAAGTCCTCCGGCCGCATGCCGGTGTACCCGCCGTACTGGTCGACCTGGTTGGAGGTCGCCTCCACCAGGAGGGTGCCTCCCGAGGCGAGCGCCTGGCGTACGGATGCCTCGATGACCAGCGGGTGGGCCGAGCACACAGAGGTGATGCCGTGCGGCTCACCTGCCTTCTGGCGTCGCACCACTTCGTCCAAGGGGTTCCACATGATCCGCTCCAAGGTTCGCCGAAGAGCGCGGCCCGAAACGGTACGCATGCCTCCGGAAACGTCTCCGGAATGCTATTGGTATGCGTCTTGGTCGTCAATGGTCTCAATCTGGTATTGAACTGGCCTTAATTCAACTGGTATACATCTGGTATGCCATCGGACAACGCTCTCCCCCAGGGCCTGCTGGGCACCGACTCCCTGCCCCTGTACTCCCAGATCGCAGGACGCCTTCTGGACGACATCGCCGCCAACGGCGCCCGACCTGGGGACCGCCTGCCGTCCGAACGATCGCTCGCCGCCCGGTACGGGGTCTCACGCGTCACGCTGCGCAGCGCCCTGAACGAACTGGCGGAGCGCGACGTCATCGAGTCCTCGCCGGCCCGAGGATGGTTCCTCGCTCAGGGCTACGAACGCGCAGTACCAGCCTCCCGGCCATCGTCCGCTCCCGGGGGCGGCCAGTCAGTGCAAGGCTTCGCCGACTACGCCGACCAACACGGTTTCCAACTCCGGGACGAAGTCCTGGAATCCAGGGTCCGGGCAGCCACGGTCCAAGAGTCCGAGCTGCTGCGCGTCGGCCCGGGGGCGGCGCTCTTCGAGATGCGCCGACTGCGATACTTGGATGACATCGTCATCGTCCTGGAGCACAACCGGCTGCCCCTCGGGCTGTGTCCGCAACTGGCAGAAACCGACTTCACCAAGGACACCCTCTTCGCCACCCTCCGCCGCGCCGACCCACCCCAACTGCCCAAGGTCGCCGACTACTCCGTGGAAGCCCGGCATCCCACCGAGGAGGAGCGCAACCTGCTGGAGATCACCGATGCGACCCCCGTCCTGGTCGCCACCCAGCTCGCCTTCAACCAGAACGCCCAGCCACTGGAACTCACCGCAGCGGTGTACCGCGGCGACCGGTACCACTTCCGGGCCTCGATCACGGGGTGAACTCGCCACGTCCCGTCCCCTGGCATGGCGGGATCAGACTCGCCACCCGTGCTGCCGGAGCCCAGGAGGGCACGGTCTCGCGTGGTGTGGCTGAACCAGAATCCGATCAGGACCGGTTGGACGAGTACGCCGGGCGGAGGCCGGAAGACGGCGACAGAACTCGGCCCAGGTCTGCGGTCCACGCTGTTGGAGTTGGTCAAGCCCGACGAGCGCGGCGCCGCCGACGACCGACCCTGCGGAGAACCTTCTGCCGTCTGGTCGATCGTCGAGGGCGCCATGGATTGAGGTCGACGTCCCCCGGCGGCCCCGCGTGTGGTCCCGCCGTCACGACGCCTTGCGTCGACGTCTGATGGGCTCGCCCACTCGGTGCAGGTGGGTGAGTGCCTCGCGGTAGGACTGGATCAGCCTGGTTTCGTGGTACGGCACGTCGAGTTCCGCGCAGTACGCACGTACGACGACCTGGGCCCTCCGCAGATGAGGAGTGGGCATGCTCGGGAACAGGTGATGCTCGATCTGGTAGTTGAGCCCACCGAGCATCACGTCGGTGAGCCGGCCGCCCCGCACGTTGCGGGAGGTCAGGACCTGACGGCGCAGGAAGTCGGGGCGGTCGTCGCCGGTGAAAGTGGGCATGCCCTTGTGGTTCGGGGCGAACGTGCAGCCGAGATACACACCGAACAGGCACTGGTGCACGGCGAGGAACGCCACGGCCTTGCCGGGAGAAAGCACCAGGAACAGCGCGGACACGTAAGCCGCCAAGTGCAGGAAAAGCAGTGTGCCCTCCAGCAGGCGGTTCTTCATCGACGGTGAGCGTAGCGCCCGCACGCTCGCTACGTGCAGGTTGAAGCCCTCCAGCGTCAGCAGCGGGAAGAACAAGAACGCCTGGTGGCCTCCAATGAATCGGGCCAGACCACTACTGTTGCGGGCCTGCTCGGTAGACCAGACCAGGATGTCCGGGGCGACATCGGGGTCGAGCTCCTCGTGGTTGGGGTTGGCGTGGTGACGGGTGTGCTTGTTCATCCACCAGCCGTAACTCATGCCGATGCCGAGGTTGCCGAAGAGCCGACCCCAGATCGCGCTCGCGCGGCGCTTCCGGAACACCTGCCGGTGCGCCAAGTCGTGTGCCACCAAAGCGACTTGACCGAACATCAGAGCCAGGAAGGCGGCGACCGCGAGCTGCCACCACGTGTCGCCCAGCGCGACGAAGGCCGCCCAGCCCCCCGCCAGCAGCCCGATCACCAGGCCGAGCCGCACCGTGTAGTAACCGGGGCGCCGCCGCAGGAGACCCGCCTCGGTGATGCGCTGCGACAGCCGGGCGAAGTCGCTGCCGGTGTCGGGGCGGGGTCTGCGGGGCCGCACGGGGGCCGGGCCCGCCGTGACCGTGGTGTGGGAGGAAATCGTCATGCAGGCGAGTCTGGCTACAGCCCTCCTACCGCCACCAGCCTGTCAGCCGTAGGCCTCGTGGGGGGCCGGGCCCCCTCCATCTCAGGGGGTTGTCCCCACCCTGTGCCGGTCGCCGGCATCGGCTGCGTACGCCGGGACGGTTTCCGGTTCCGGTCGTGCGGGTTCAGGTCCGGCCGCGCGAAGGGCGAGCGGAGTACGCGCTTCAGGCCACCCGCATCCACGCCTCGGGATCGGCCGGCCCGTCGCGCCGCTCCCAGCCTTGCGTGCCCTGCGCCCACCAGGTGGGCACGAACAGATGCCGCGGTGGCGTGGCGAGTGGCTCGTGCCAGCGTGACTCGGGCCGGACCACAGCGGTGGCCAGGTGCCGCGCGTGGGCCTCCCACTCGATGGCATCCACCATCTCAGTAGGCGGGGCTGCAGGCAGGCGTTTCGGCCCGGGGAGCAGTCCGAGCCGTCCTTGTCCGGGTTGCAGGCCGTCTCCGTCCGGTCTGCATGCGAGACGTCACCCGGCGAGGGCATACACGAGTCCTCATCGGGCGTGCAGCCGGCCCGGGCGCGGCGCCTGGGGATTGCCGAGACCGGCGCGGCCCACGTGTCGCCTTCGAGGGCCTGGGCGAGCGGCGTGCGCCTGACGTTCCCGGCCGGGTGCAGGAAGCGGGAGAGGGCGCACGGCCGTACCTTTCCGTCGGATCCGATCGCCGTGCGGCCGGAGCCGAAGGACTTCGGTGTGGCTCTGCGTCACGTGCGCCCTGCCGTGCTCGTGTCCATGGTCTGCCGACGGGACAGCGGGCCGACAAGTTGGCCCGGAGACGGCACGGGCAGGCTGCCACCGGCCGCTGCTACCGCCAACGCAGGTCAGCACACGAACTGCTGTTGGGGTGCCAGGATGGACTGCGGGCAGGCACGTTGAGGACAACGGTTCGATTTCGTACGCGCAAGGGGCTGACACCAAGGTCCTGACGCGCGGTAGCGTGCGCGCTCTGCCCGATCGTCGGACCGTCCGGGGACTGCTATGCCTGATCTTTCCATGCCTCCGGACGACCGGCCGGCGTCGCCCGTGACCTCCCGTGTGACGGCCGGGTCGGGAGCGAAACTGCAGCGGCGTCTGGTGCTGGGATCCGTGCTGCCATCGGGCGTTGTCGCCGTGGCCGGCGCGGCGGCCACCGTGCTGGTCCGCGATGGCCACCTGGACGGCGTGAGCCAGGGCGCGGTGTCCGGCGGTGCGATGCTCATCGGCATCATGGCGGCCGGGATCGCGGGGATACGTGCTTCGGCGCAGGCGCGAGCCGTCACCGCGCACTGGGCCGAGCTGACTCGTGCGGCCGACCGGAGCAGTGCCGAGCTGGCCGAGTTGACCCGCACCACGGCCGAAGGCAGGGCCGAACTGGAGTCCCTGTGCCGCCGGTTGCGGGCCGGAGAGCATCCTGTGCTGCGCCGGCCGGAACTGCCGCCGCCAAGTGGCCCGGACGAGCTCTCCCGCCTTCGGTTCGAGATCTCCGCCACCCGGCTTGAGACGGAGGCGGCCCTGCAGGAGTTCGCCGCCCGTGCAGTCGGTGGGGATGACGGCTCCCGGCTGGAGCAGTTCGAGGTGTTCGCCAACCTGGCGCGCCGGCTGGAGTCCCTGGTGCACCGCGAGATCGGTCTGCTGGACAGCCTGGAGAACGAGGTCGAGGACCCGGACCTGCTCAAGGGACTGTTCCGGGTGGACCACCTGTCCACCCGGATCCGCCGTTATGCCGAGAACCTGGCCGTGCTCGGCGGCGCGAACGCCCACCGCCAGTGGACTCGCCCCGTCGGACTGACCGACGTGCTGCGTTCCGCCGTCGCCGAGATCGACCAGTACGCCCGGGTCAAGCTGGTCCCGCCCATCGAGGGAACGGTCAGCGGCCATGCCGTGGTCGACGTCGTCCATTTGCTGGCCGAGCTGCTGGAGAACGCGACGGTCTTCTCAGCGCCGCAGACCACCGTGCATGTGCGGGTGGAGCCCGTCGCCGCGGGAGTGGCCATCGAGGTCGAGGACCGGGGCCTGGGCATGTCCTCGGACGAGCGCAGCCAGCTGAACACCGTCCTTGGCGCACCCGGCGAGGTCGCTTTGGGCGAGCTGCTGCTGGACGGCAGGATCGGCCTGTATGTGGTGTCCGTCCTGGCCCAGCGGCACGACATCGCTGTGCAGTTGCAGAGCAATGTCTACGGCGGCACGCAGGCCGTCATGGTGCTGCCCAGGGTACTGCTCGGCCCGCAGCCGGCTGCTCCCACGCCCGCGCATCACATCAGCCCGGCCTCTGAGCCGCAGGAAGCGGAGCCCGAGGCGGCGGACCCCCGGGCGAGCGTGCCGAGTGTCGTTGCGGATCCGCACATGTCCGATTCCGGATCTCGGTTTGTCCCGGCGGCCGTTGGCGGCGAGAGCGACCGTCCGCGGCTGCCTCAGCGGCGGCGCGGGGACCCTGCCGCCGAACGGCCGCACCCGGTCCGGGCCGCCGGTGCCGACGAGGACCTCGCCCATGACCCCGGCCTGATGGCCGCGTTCCAGACCGGGCTGCGCAGGGCCGAGGAAGCGCAGAGGCCCTGACAGCCGAGGCTGCCCTGAACGCCCGGGGCCGCGTTTCAGCAAGCCGTTTCCTTCTGCCGAAGTGGAGAACACCATCGTGGTGAGCGAAGACCTTTCCTGGCTGTTGACGGGTCTGGTGAACCGGGTGCCGCACACCCGAAGCGCCTTGTTGCTGTCCGCGGACGGGCTGGTGAAGGCAGCGGAGGGCCTCGAACAGGACGCCGCGGACCAGTTGGCCGCGCTCGCCAGCGGGTTGTACTCATTGGCACGCAGCGCGGGTCGGCACTTCGACGACGGCGGTGACGTGCGGCAGATAGTGACCGAGCTCAGCACCTCGCTGCTGTTCGTCTCGGCCGCCGGCCACGGCGCCGTCCTGGCCGTGCTGGCCGGACGCGACGCGGACGCGGCGGTACTGGGCTACGAGATGGGGATGCTGGTGAAGAGCGTACGACCGCACCTGGCCACGCCGCCCCGGCACCCGGTGGGGTAACCGATGACGCCCGTCCTCCCGGACGGACCACTGGTTGACGAAGCGGCCGGGCGGCTGGTCCGTCCTTACACCGTGAGTGACGGCCGGACCAGGGCCACGTCCCACTTCACGCTGGTGACCATGGTGCGGGCCACCGGAGTTCAGACGCACGGCGCCTTCGGCCTGGAGCATGCGCAGGTCCTGGCACTGTGCGAGCGGCCAGTGAGCGTCGCCGAGGTCGCGGCCCGGATGCAGGTACCCGCTGCCGTGGTCAAGGTGCTGCTGTCCGATCTGGCCGAGGGAGGCGCGGTGGTCGCAGGTGACGCGCCCTCGGCGCCCTCGGGCTCCCACACACGACCCGACCGAGACCTCCTGGAAGCGGTACGCGATGGCCTCCTCAAACGACTGTGACCCGCTGCCCGCCGACGCCCTGCCGGTGGGTATCAAGGTGCTGATCGCCGGTGGGTTCGGCGTGGGGAAGACCACCTTCGTCAACGCGCTCAGCGAGATCGAGCCGCTGAGCACCGAGGAGATGCTGACCGCCGTCAGCGCGGCCACGGACCGGCTGGACGGAGTGGAGAACAAGGCCACCACCACGGTGGCCATGGACTTCGGCCGGATCACGCTCAGCCCGTCCCACATCCTGTACTTGTTCGGCACGCCCGGACAGGAGCGCTTCTGGTTCCTGTGGGACGACCTCTGCGAGGGAGCGCTCGGGGCGGTGGTACTCGCCGACACCCGCAGGCTGGAACACTCCTTCCCGGCGGTGGACTTCTTCGAGCAGCGCGGCATCGCCTTCGTCGTCGCCGTCAACGAGTTCGACGGGGCCCACCGATACCGCGCGCAGGAGGTGCGGACCGCGCTCGACCTCAGGCAGGAGGTGCCGGTGGTGCTGTGCGACGCCCGCGTGCAGAACTCAGGCACCCGCGTATTGCTCGAACTGATTCAGCATCTGATCACGACAAGGAGTTCCCATGGCAGCGACACCGACCGACCCCTTCTCCGGGCCTGAGTCCGGGATCGCCCTGCGCCATCTGCTCCTACCCCCGGAGGACCCTCAGGGACGTGCCCGGTCGGAGCGGCTGCGCGAACTGGGCATCGTTGCCCGCCCGGATGCGGAACTCGACGCATTCGCCAGGGAACTCGCGCACCGCACCGGCGGCTGCTACGCCGGTGTCAACTTCTTCCTCGACGCCGACCGCCAGTACTTCGCGGGGCTGTACAGCGCCGCGCAGGACACCACGGTCCATGTGGGACCGCCGTTGCTGGAGGACCCGGTGCCCGGCCGCGTCATGCCCCGCGACATCGACATGGGCATCTGCCCGCACGTGGTCAAGCGCCGCCGGGCGCTGGTGCTGGAGGACATTCGGGACTTCCCGCGGTTCGCCGGCAACCCGGTGGTCGACGCGATCGGCGTCCACTCCTACCTGGGCGCACCACTGATAGACAGCACCGGCGTGGTGCTCGGCACCATCTGCGTCGTCGACCAGGACCCGCAGCCGTGGGGCCGTAAGGGCCTGGAAACCATCAAGGCCATGGCTGCCGAACTGGTCGATAGGCTTGAGAACGCGGCCCGCCGTGGCCGCTGACCGGTCCGCCGGACACAGACGCGGCCCGCCCCGGACCATCCGCGCAGCGGCCGCCCAGCACCCGGCCACGGCTCCTGCCGGCTGCCTTTGGCCGGCCTCGGGTGGCCCGGCGCGGTCCCGAAGGCGGGGCCCGGTAACAGCCGAGCACGGCCGTGAACTGACGTTCCGTTCGCCGGTGCGGTTGCGATGGCAGCCGGCCGGATGGGTCGGATCGGTGTGCGGGCGCTTGGGCAGCGCGCAGTAGATCGGTCTGTGCGGCTTGCCGGTGACGCCGACCAGCTGTCGCGTCGAAGCCGGTCGAACCGACCGCCCAGGCGTCGTCGGGGACGAGGGTGACGATGTCGTTCAGTCGGTCCCGGTCCTTGCCGGCCGGAACGCGGCCCGTCCAGGGTGATCGTTCTGACGACCTACGAGAGCGACCGGGACATCCTGCGGGCGGTGGAGGCCGGGGCGGCGGGCTACCTGCTCAAGGACCTGCCGCGGACCGAACTGGCCGACGCCGTACGGGCCGCGGCCCGGGGCGAGACGGTGCTGGCCTCCTCGGTCGCGGCCCGTCTGGTCGACCAGCTCAGGGCCTGACTGCTACGGCTTCGCTGTCGGAGCGCGAGAGCGCGGTCCTGCGCCTGGTGGCTGATGGCTGCACCAACGCCGAGATCGGCCGGCGTCTGTTCATCGGGGAGTCCACGGTCAAGACCCATCTGCTGCGGATCTTCGCAAAACTCGGTGTCGACGACAGGACGGCGGCCGTCACCAGCGCCATGCGCCACGGCCTCCTCGACCCATGACGCAGGGGGCCCCGGGCCGCACCCGGGGCCCTGCACATCCGATCAGCCGAGCTTCGACTCCGGCTCTGCCACGGTCTCGTTCACGCCGACCGCCCTCTGCTCACCGCACTCCACGTCCTTCAGCCGGACCCTGCGCGAGCTCCCGCTCGCCGCCACGATCGTGCAGCGGGCGCCGCCGCGGTTCGCGTCCGCGCGCCCGTCTGGGTGCGCGACCGGAAAGCTCCCCAACCGCCCGAACCTGGGCCTTCCGTGGGTCTTGCGGCTCATTGCTGCACGGCTCTTTTTCGCCGTCTCGACCCGGTGTAATACTGAGCACCCCGTTCAGTAATAGAGGTCGCATGATGGAACGACAGGAAGCCGGACTGATCTCCCTCCCTGTTCGGCGGGCCGCCGATGATGACCCCGAGCTGGGATTCTCCGCTGTGGACGAGGCGGTCGCCGCTGTTGCGGCGGGTCGTCTGGTCGTGGTGGTCGACTCGCCCGACCGTGAGAACGAAGGCGATCTGGTGATGGCGGCCGATTGCGTGACGCCGGAGGCCGTCAATTTCATGGCCGTTCACGGGCGCGGGCTGATCTGTGTGTCGCTCACTCAGGAGCGGCTGTGTGAGCTGCGGATCCCCGCGATGGTGCAGGATGTCTCCGATCCGCTGCGTACCGCTTTTCACGTCAGCGTGGATCACCGGACGCGGACCTCGACGGGCATCTCTGCGCGCGATCGCGCGGCGACGATCATGGCTCTTGTCGATCCGTGTGCGCGTCCGGACGATTTCACCCGGCCCGGGCATATGTTTCCGCTGGGCAGCCAGCCCGGTGGAGTGCTCACCCGGGCCGGGCACACCGAGGCGTCGGTCGATTTGGCGACGCTGGCTGGCCGTACCCCGGCGGGAGTGATCTGTGAGATCGCGACCCCGGACGGCGAGATGGCGCGGCTGCCGTTTTTGATGCGGTTCGCCGCCGAGCACGGACTGCCGATCGTTTCGATCGGTGACCTGATCGCGTATCGCAAGAAGCAGCAGCAACTCCTCACGCGGACGGGGGAGGCGGTCCTGCCGCTGGAGGCGGGCACCTTCCGTGCGCTCGCCTACCGCAATGAGCTCAAGGCGGTTGAGCATCTTGCGCTGCTGTACGGGGACTTGTCGCGCCGGACTGCGCCCTTGGTCCGGGTGCACTCCGAGTGCATGACCGGGGACCTGTTCGGGTCGCGCCGCTGCGACTGCGGGCCGCAGCTGGATCTCGCCCTGCGCCGTATCGTCAACGAGGGCGCGGGCGCGCTGATCTACCTGCGCGGCCACGAGGGCCGTGGCATCGGCCTGGGCCAGAAGCTGCGTGCCTATGCGCTGCAGGACCGCGGGCTGGACACGGTCGAGGCCAACCGCGCGCTCGGGCTGCCCGTCGACGCCCGTGATTACGCCGATGCCGCGCAGATCCTCGACGACATCGGCGTCACCCGCCTGCGGTTGCTGACCAACAACCCGGGCAAGCAACTGGGCCTGGCGGAACTGGGTGTCGCGGTGACCGAACGGGTGCCGATACAGGTGCCGGCCACCCGCGACAACCTGCGCTACCTCAAGACCAAGCGCGCCAGGCTCGGGCACCTGCTCGACGAGATCGACTCCCCGGCAGGCGTCTTGTGAACGCCGTGCCGGGGCGTGTCCCGCCAGCTGGCGGGACACGCCCCGCCCGCCTGAGCGGAGGTTTCCGGTGTCGTTGAGGCGTGCTCGGGTGCGAGGTGCCGGCCGTGCACCGGGCGGGCTGTCCAGGTGCTGCCGGGGGGAGCGGACGCCTCACGTGCCCGTCCGCCCGCAGCGCGAGCGCGGCCGTCGTCCGGGTCAGGCGGCCAGGAATTCCTCGATCGAGCCGAGCACGGGAACCGGGAACTCGTTGAGCATGCCGTGGCTGCCGCGGGGCAGCACGACCAGGCGCGACCCGGGGATCCGCTCGGCGATCTCCACCGCCTGACGGGGCGGGGTGAGGATGTCCTCGGCACCGACCAGGACGAGCGTGGGCGTACTGATCGTGTGCAGCTGCGCACGGCGGTCGAAGGTGCGGATCGCCTGTGCCTGGGCGGCGAATCCCGCGTCGCTCGTCGGTTCCGGATCCTCCCCCGCCAGTTTCAGCGCGGCGTACGCGGCGGAGTGGTCGACCAGCGTGTAGGGCGTGAATCCCCACGGGATGCCGGCCGCGGCCAGGGTGATGGCGTCCGCGCCGGCCGCGCGCAGCGCAAGCAGTCCGTCGAGCCATGCGTGCTGGACGTCGGTGTAGGACGGAAGCGTGCTCAGGAGCACGGCCCTGCTGACCGAATCCGGGTGGTCGATCAGCAGTGACTGGAGGATCACCCCACCCATGGACCAGCCCACGGCCGGCACTGGACTGACTCCGAGGTGCCGGATCAGCGCCGCGGTGTCGTCGGACATCTGCTCGATGGTGTAGGGCCCTTCGGGCACGTCGCTCTGGCCGGTGCCCCGGTTGTCGAAGGTGATGCAGGTGTAGCGCTCACGCAGCTCGGGCAGCACTGCGGCCCAGGCATTGCGGTTCGCGCCGAGCCCCGAGATGAGCAGCAGTTCGGGGCCGCTTCCGGTGGTCTCATAGTGCAGCTTGACTCCTGCCGAATCGAACTCTGCCATGCCGACTCCTTGATCGGTCCGCGCCATGGTGCGGGACGGAAACTAATGATTGGTCATGCAGGCCAGTCGCCTCTTCCGGCTGTGCTCCACCTGCACACTTCCTCAAACTGCGCGGAGATGACGGTGCACGACTGTTGACGTCCTTCTTTGCGTCTAGCCACACTAACTTCCGTTAGTTCGTCTGACCAGAGGAGATCGAGATGGGTAACCTTGTGAGACGAGGCAAACGGGTGCTCCTCGGTCCCGTAGCCGGTCTGATGGCCCTCGGAGTTCTGGCCGGTTGTACGGCCGCGGCGGACACGGGCGGGGGCGGATCGGACTCCGATGCCGGCGCCGCCGTGAAGGCGGCCGACGCTCAGCTGGCGGTCGCACGGAAGGGACGGATGACGCAACCGCCGTCCGCGCCGAATCCCGCTGTGAAGGGAAAGAACGTCTGGATCATCCAATCCACCGCGGCAGCGCCCTCGGTGAGCATCCCCGCGCTGGCCGCGCAGGAGGCCGGCAAGGCACTCGGGTGGAAGACGACCCTTTACGACGCCAAGGGTGATCCGGGCAACTACACCAAGGGTGTCAGTGACGCGATCGCCAACGGCGCCAACGGGATCGTGCTCGTCGCCATCGACTGCACGTACGTGAAGAACCAGCTCCAGCAGGCCAAGTCCCGGGGCATAGCGGTCAGCGAGGTGTACGCCTTCGACTGTGCGGACACCAACCCCGGATCGCCCCGCCTGTTCAGCGCGGACCTCAGCTTCGGCAAGCGGTGGAAGAGCCTGCTGGACGCCTGGCAGCAGTGGGGGTCCGACACCGCCGCCTGGATCATCTCGGCCACCAAGGGCCGGGCTCGCCCGCTGGTGCTGCACAACGAGCAGATCGCCGTCCTGATCAGCTATCAGAAAGGCTTCGAGGAACGGATGGCGCAGTGCAAGACGTGCAAGACAGTGAACATCCCCTGGGACGCGACCACATCGGGCACGCCGGCCGCGCTGGCGGCGCTGATCAAGAATGCGTCCCTGCAGCATCCCGAGATCAACTCGTCGATGTTCGGATCGACGGTGACCTCCGGCTACAACCAGGCCATTCTGTCGCTCGGCGCGAAGGCCAAGCAGATCCAGGTGATCGCGGGTCTCGGACTGCCCGACGAGTTCAATCTGATCAAGGCTGGGCGGGGGCTGAACGCCACGACCGCCTGGCCGCAGCAGTGGATCGGGTACGCCGCCATGGACTCGATCAACAGCGTCCTGGCCGGACGGCCCCGGCGGGACGAGGGGATCGGCTGGCAGATCATCGACAACACCAATCCCGACCAGATGCCGACGGGTGACACCATCTGGCAGGGCAACGACGACTTCCGGTCCGTCTACCGCGCGTCCTGGGGCGTGTCATGAGTGCGGCGACACCCGTCGACGAGCCCCCGATCGCGCTCGCGGTGGCCGAGGTCTCCAAGAACTTCGGTGCGACGCAGGCCCTGCGTTCGGTGCGACTCGAACTGCGCGCCGGCGAGGTGCACGCCCTGATCGGGGGCAACGGCTGTGGCAAGTCGACGCTCATCAAGTGCCTCGCGGGCGTGCACCAGGCCGATGCGGGCACGCTGACGGTCAACGGCACCGAGTATGACCTGGCCGCTCAGAGCCCGGACCGCGCCCGGGACGCCGGTCTCCGCTTCGTGCACCAGGACCCGGGCATTTTCCCGGCGTTGTCGCTGACCGAGAACCTCTCGCTCGGCCGGCGCTTCGAGGGCAGCTCACGGCGCATCAATTGGCGAGCGGCGCACAAGCGGGCCCGTGAGGTGCTGCGCCGGTTCGGTATCGACCACGATCCGCGTACGCCGGCGTCCGCGCTGTCGGTACCGCAGCGGGCCATGCTCGCCATCGCCCGGGCGTTGCAGGACCAGGAATCCGAGCACGGTGGCATTCTCGTCCTGGACGAGCCGACAGCCGCGCTGCCGGCACCCGAAGTCCAGGCGCTGCTCGGCTGGATCCGCAGGCTGGCCCAGGAGGGACACGCCATTCTCATCGTGACCCACCGTCTCGACGAGGTGCGCGAAGTCGCCGACCGGGTCACCGCGTTCCGGGACGGGCGCTATGTCAACACGATCGACGGCGCGGGCCTGACCGAGGCGATGCTCGTCGAGCTGATCCTGGGCCGCAAGCTCGACCAGGCGGTCAGCGTCGCCTCGCCGACGTCGTCGTCCGCCGATCATGTGGTCGAGGTGCGCGACCTCAGTGGAGGACCGCTGGCGGAGGTCAGTTTCGATGTGGCGGCGGGTGAGGTCCTCGGCATCGCGGGCCTGCTCGGTTCCGGTCGTACGGAGTTGCTCCAGCTGATCTACGGCTTGTTGCCCAGGCGGGCCGGCACGGTGACCTATCTCGGGGAATCCACCCATGTGCTCAATCCCAGCAAGGCGTGCCGCAAAGGCATGGCGTTCGTTCCCGAGGACCGTGCCGCCGAGGCGATCTTCCCCGCAGGCACCGTCCTGGAGAATCTCGTCCAGGGACACGAGCACCGGTATTTCAAGCGGCTGTGGCTGCGGGACCGCGTGGAACGCGCCGACGCGCTGCGGGACATTCAGCGGTTCAACATCCGGACGTCGGGCCCCACGGCCTATATCGAGAGCCTGTCGGGCGGAAATCAACAGAAGGTGATCCTCGCCCGGTGGCTTCGGCGACGGCCCCGGCTGCTCCTGCTGGACGAACCCACCCAGGGCGTCGACGTGGGAGCACGCGACGAGATCTACAAGCTCATCGCGCTGGCGGCCGACCAGGGCTGCGCCATCGTCGTGGTCAGTTCGGAATTCGAGGAACTGGCACAGATCTGCGGGCGGGTGCTCGTGCTGTCCCACGGACGGATCGTCACCGAGATGCGGCAGCCCATGAACGCACACGAGATTCTCGAAGCGTCGATCGGACCGAGGGAGATCACGGTATGAAGAGGTTCGGGGACAGCCTCCAACTGCTCGAAAAGTACGGACTCGCGATCCTGCTGGTCGTCGTCATCGCATTCTTCACGCTCGACCCGGCGACTCCGCAATTCGCGTCGATCGCCAATATCAAGTCGGTGCTGAGCAATGAGACCCTGACCGGCATCATCGCGTTGGCGAGCATATTCCCGTTGGTGGGCGGGCAGTTCGATCTTTCACTCGGCCCCGCCATGGGCCTGTGTTCGCTGATCTGCGCCGGCGTGATGTCGAAGATGGGCCTGCCGCTGTGGATGGCCGTCATCGCCGCCATCCTGACCGGCATGCTGGTGGGCGCGGTGAACGGGCTGGCCGTTACCAAGATCAAGGTGTCCTCGATCGTGACCACGCTGGGCATGACAAGCATCATCGCGGCGTTGGTCACCTGGTACACCGGCGGAAATTCCATCATCGACGGGGTGTCGCCGGCGTTGACCGACCTCGGCACGGGCGAATGGCTCGGGATTCCCTGTCCGCTGTACTTCCTCGCGGTGGTCGCGATCATCTCCTGGTACCTGCTCCAGCACACGCCATGGGGACGCTCCCTCCAGGGCGTCGGTGCCAACCCCCGCGCGGCCGAGATCGTCGGGCTCCCGGTCAACCGCCTGACCCTGCAGAGCTTCGTCCTCGGCGGCGCCCTCGCCGGCATCGGCGGAGTGCTCCTGCTGGCGGTGTCCGGCTCGGGCAACCCGTCCGTCGGACCCGGCTATCTGCTCCCGGCACTCGCGGCGGCGCTGCTCGGCGCCACGACGATCAACCCGGGCCGGTTCAACGTGCCGGGAACGCTCGTCGCCGTCTACTTCCTGGCCGCCACGGTCAGCGGACTGACCTTCCTCGGCGCGAAGCCGTGGGTGTCGAGCATGTTCAACGGCGTCGCTCTCATCGTCGCCGTGGGCATCTCCGTCTGGTCCGGACTCGGCCGCCAGAACATGGGCAAGGCCGAGGGCGGCGAGGGCGACGTCGATCCCGCCGCGGCCACCGGCAGCGGCCCCAACAAGGGGGCGGTGACCACGTCGGTCAGCTGACCGCGCTCGCGCCCCGACGCACAGCACGGATCCCTCCCTCGACGCAGAAGAGGACTGACATGGGTGCTTTGGAAGGCAAGGTGGCCGTCATCACCGGCGGCGCCAGCGGAATCGGGCGGGCGTGCGCCGTGCGCTTCGCCGAGGAGGGGGCCGACATCGTCATCGGCGACCTCGCCGACGGCACGGCCAGTGCCAAGCTGGTCGAGCAGGCCGGGCGACGGGCCGTGTCCGTGCGGACCGACACGACCAGCGAGGCGGACTGCGACGCCCTTGTTCGGCGTGCCGTCGAGGAGTTCGGGCACGTCGACGTCGGCGTGGCCGCGGCCGGCATCGCCACCGTCGCCGGGCCGAGCAACCTCCAGACACGCCAGACCGAGACCGATGCCGGCTTCGTGGTCGGCTTGTCGACGGACGACTTCCGCCGCGTGGTCGAAGTGAATCTGATCGGGGTGATGATGACCGACCGTGCGCTGGCTCGGCAGATGCTCGCGCAGGGGACGGGTGGCTCGATCATCAACATCGCCTCCTCCGCCGCCAGGATCCCGCTGGCCGGCGCGGCGCCGTACTGCACGTCCAAGGCCGGGGTCTGGATGCTGACGAAGGTGATGGGTCTCGAACTGGCCCAGCGCGGCATCCGGGTCAACGCGGTGGGGCCCGGCTACACCGCGACGCCGATGATCGAGGGCCTCGAGGACAATACCGCGGCGTACGCCTCCGCGATGAGCATCACTCCGATGAACCGGCTGGGCAGGCCGTCCGAGATCGCCGAGGCCTGCCTGTTCCTGGCCGGTGAGTCCGCGTCGTTCTTCACCGGCGAGATCCTGCACCCCGCCGGCGGTCAGTTCACCGGGTGACCGCCGGCCGGCCGTACGTGCGAGCGCATGCGTGGTTCTCACCGCGCATGCGCTCGCACGTTTCCCCCGTTTGAACAGCGCGTCTGCTAAGCTGCAGGGAGGCTAATGAGCGTTAGTTAGTAACACGTCCGTCGAGCCAGGAGGTCCCGTGTCCATCGAACTGGCCCCCGATCCCGAGGTCGCCGACCTCGCCGAGCGCACGGCGGCATTCGTGCGCGACGCCGTCATTCCGGCCGAGGAGGAACACGCCGGCGTCACTGCGAGGGCGGGCGACGCCGTACGTGCCCGGTTGCAGCAAGCCGCCAAGGACGCCGGGGTGTTCGCTCCGCACGTCTCCTTGGAATACGGCGGACTCGGGCTCGACATGCGGGCGCGCGCCGTGGTCTTCGAGGAGGCCGGCTACTCGCTGTTCGGCCCGCTGGCGCTGAACTGCGCCGCCCCGGACGAGGGCAACATGCATCTGCTGGAGCATGTCGCGACGCGGGAGCAGAAGGAGCGGTACCTGCGCCCGCTGGCAGCCGGCGCAGTCCGCTCCTGCTTCGCGATGACCGAGCCGGCACCGGGCGCGGGCTCGGACCCGGCGGCCCTGTCGACGCGGGCGAAACGCGTACCGGGTGGCTGGCGGATCGATGGACGCAAGTGGTTCATCACCGGCGCCGACGGAGCGGCGTACGCGATCTGCATGGCCCGTACCTCCGGCGACCCGGGCGACCGCGGCGGCGCGACGATGTTCCTGGTCGACGCCTCCGACTCCCGGATGAAGGTGATCCGCCACATCGAGACGCTCGACGAGAGCCTCTTCGGCGGCCACTGCGAGGTCGTGTTCGACGGGTGCGTCGTCCCCGACGACGCTGTGCTCGGTGAGGTCGACAAGGGCTTCGCGTATGCCCAAGTGCGCCTCGGGCCGGCCCGTATGACCCACTGCATGCGGTGGCTGGGCATCGCGCGCCGTGCCCAGGACATCGCCGTGGCCCGGGCCGCCGACCGCCGGCTGTTCGGCTCTCCGTTGGCCGCACTGGGCATGGTTCAGCAGATGATCGCCGACAACGAGATCGACATCGCCGCCTCCCGTGGGCTGATCCGGCAGGCCTGCTGGGAACTCGACCAGGGCCGTTCGGCCGCCCAGGCCACCGCCGTGGCCAAGACGTTCACCGCCGAAGTGGTCTGGCGGGTCGTGGACCGCTCGGTGCAGATGTGCGGGGCGCCGGGTGTCTCCGGCGATGTGCTGCTGTCCCGCTTCCTGCGCGAGGTCCGCCCCTTCCGCATCTACGACGGGCCGTCCGAGACCCACCGCTGGGCGATCGCCAGGCGCGTCGTCAGCCGCCACCTCAACGGCCCCTCCCGGTCCGGCGCATGAGCGCGCACGGAGCAGGTCCGGAGGGGCTGGACGTCGCCGCCCTGCACAGATTCTTCGAGAGCACGGTGGAAGGCACCGCCGGGCCGCTGCACGCCGAACTGCTGCACGGCGGACGGTCCAACCTCACCTACCGCGTGACCGACGGCACGTCCACCTGGGTGGTCCGCAGGCCACCGCTCGGCGGCCTCACCCCCTCCGCCCACGACATCGGACGCGAGTTCCGCGTTGCCGCGGCTCTGTGGGACAGCGGTGTCCCCGTGGCCCGGACGGTGGCGCTGTGCGAGGACGCGTCGGTGATCGGCACGCCGTTCTCGGTCGTGGAGTACGTGTCCGGCCGGGTCATCCGCACCCAGGCCGAACTCGAGTGCCTGTCCGCGGCGGAGACGCTGCGCTGCGGTCACGCGCTGATCGACGTGCTCGCCAGGCTGCACGCGGTATCCCACCGGGCCGTCGGTCTAGGTGACTTCGGGCGCCCGGAGGGCTATCTGTCCCGGCAGGTGAACAGGTGGTGCGACCAGTGGGGGCGGGTCAGCACCAGACCGCTGGCCGACGTCGAGGCGCTGCATGCCCGGCTGGCCGCCGTGGTGCCGGCCGACAGCGGCGCCTCGATCGTGCACGGTGATTACCGCATCGACAACGCCATCCTGGACCCCGCCGAGCCGTCCGAGGTCCGCGCGCTGGTGGACTGGGAGATGGCCACGGTCGGCGATCCGCTCGCCGACCTCGCCCTGCACCTGGTCTACCGGGATCCGGCCTTCGATCCCGTGCTCGGCGGCTCGGCCGCCTCCACCAGCCACCGGCTGCCGCACCCCCGGGACCTCGCCGAGCACTACGCCCGCCTCACCGGACGCGACCTCACCCGGCTGGGGTTCTACCTCGGCCTGGGCTACTTCAAGATCGCCGTGATCGCCGAGGGCATTCACGCCCGGCACCGCAAGGGCCTCACCCTCGGCGACGGCTTCGAGACCGTCGGCCAGGCGGTTCCGCTGCTGGCGGCCGCCGGACTGCGCGCGCTCAAGGGAAAGGAACCCGCACTGTGAGCCCCATCCCCGTCGGCCGTCCGGCAGCGCTCGTCACCGGCGCCTCGCGCGGCATAGGCCTGGGCATCGCCCGCCGGCTCGCGGACGCCGGATACGATCTGACGGTGTCCGCGAGGGACGCCGCACGCCTGGAGAAGTCGGCGGACGCGCTGGCCGACGCGGGCGGCCGCGTCCACCCGGTACCCGCCGACATGGCCGTCGCGGACGACGTAAGACGCCTCGCCGCGGACCACGCAGAGCACCACGGCAGGCTCGACGTGCTCGTGATAGGTGCGGGCGTGGGAAGTGCCGGCTCGCTCGAACAGACCGCGGCGAAACGCTACGACCTGCAGTTCGCCGTCAATGTGCGCGCGCCCTTCGTGCTGCTCCAGCACAGCCTGCCGCTGCTGCGCAGGACCGCCGCGGCGCATCCCGAGCGGGGCGCGAAGGTCATCGCGCTGTCCTCGATCACCGGCATCGCCGCCGAACCGGACCTTGCCGTGTACGGCGCCGCCAAGGCCGCGCTCATCTCCCTGTGCCGGTCCGTGAACAGCGAGGCCTCGGCCCAGGGCGTCTGCGCGACCGCGATCTGTCCGGGATACGTCGACACCGACATGTCCGCGCATGTGCGGGACCGGATCGATCCCGCGCGGATGATCCGGGTCGAGGACGTCGTCGACCTGGCGCTGTCCGTCACCCGGCTCTCGGCCTGCGCCGTGGTCCCGGAGATCGTGGTCACCCGCCCCGGCGAACAGCTCTGGCGGGCCTGAGCGGGCCGGCGATCCGGCCGGCCGACGGCCAGGCCGCCCCCTCCCACGACGCCCGGGCACTTCCGCTCACGCCGGCTCCGGCTCCACGAGGGCCAGGACGTTGGCGACCAGCATGCGGCGGAACTCCTCGCTCACGTGCCCGTGCGGCACCCGCAGGATGGCCTCGGCGAAGATGCCGCCGACCATCATGCGGGCGACCACTCCGGCGTCGACGTCCGGCCGGGCGTCGCCGCGCTCCTGAGCCTCGCGGATGACCCTCTCGGGGATGGCGTGGGCGGGCGCGATGATGTTCTCCCGTGCCCAGTCCCACATTTCCGGATCGGTCAGACTGGTCACCGACAACTGGTAGTAAGCGCTGAGCGCCCCATCGGCCGCGAAGGACGCGGCGAAGATGTCGGCGAGCGTGGCAAGGTCCTCGGCGAGCACCCCGGCCAGCTCTGGGGCGGTGGGATTGTGGCCGGCCAGTAGCGCGGCCTTGATCAGGTCCTCGCGCTTGGCCCAGCGCAGGTACATGGTGTTCCGGGCGACCCCGGCACGCCGGGCCACCGCATGGAAGTTGAAGCTGGCGATGCCGTTCTCGGCCACCTCGCGCCGGGCTTCCTCGAGGATGATGTCGTCGATCGCGCGGTCACGCGGCCTTCCCGGGCCACGGGACCCCGCGGCGGCGTTCGTGGAAGGGCGACCCATGGACGGCATGCTACTACCCATGCGATCACCTCTCGTCGGTACGTCTGAACGGTCGTTCGCCAAGGGACTGCCTGGTGTACTAACATAAGTGTGTGTCGTCACAATCTGCTGCTAACGCTCGCAAGTCGCCTCGGCCGGCGCCAGCCGGGCGTGCCGGCGACATCATGGACGCCGCGCTGACGCTGTTCGCCGAACGCGGATACCTCGGGACCAGCATGCGCGACATTGCCTCGCAGCTGGGTATGCGGGCGCCCAGCTTGTACAACCACCTGGAGTCCAAGCAAGAGCTGCTCCAGGACATCATGCTGCGCACGATGGAGAACCTGGTCGCCGACCACCAGGTGGCGGTTGCCACCACCAACGACGTGGCCGAGCAGCTGCGCCGGGCCATGGAGGCACACGTCCGCTACCACGCGCGCCATCCGCGCGAGGTGCGCATCGGCAACGCCGAGATCTGGAACCTGGAGCAGCCCGCCCAGGACCAGGTCCGCAAGCTGCGCCGCGACTACGCGCGCTCGTGGCAGGACGTCATCAAACGCGGCGTGGACGAGGGCCGGTTCCAGACGCCGTCGCCGCAGCTGGCCAGTTACGCGATGCTGGAGATGGGCATCGGTATCTCGCTCTGGTACCACGAGGGCGGCAGGCTCTCCGAATCCCAACTGGCCTATTACTACGGCGACATGGCGCTGCGCCTGGTGTCCGCCGAATCCGCCTGACGCCGAATCCGCCTGCACGAAGGGCGACGCGGCCGGACCCGTACAGCCGGTCCGGCCGCGTCGCGGTGACGGCCATCCCCCGGGGGACCCCCTGCCCCGTCAGCCGCCGCTGGTGGTGGTCATGCCGCCGCCGTCGATGCGCAGCGTCTCACCTGTCATGAACGCCGACTCGTCCGACGCCAGATACACCACGAGGTTCGCGATGTCCTCGGGCTCCCCGACCCGCGGCGTCGCAATGGACGGCAGTGTCTGCTGCGGCAGGTCCGGCACCGCGTCCAGCAGTTGCCTGGTGCGGATGACACCCGGCGCGATGGCGTTGCACCGCACTCCGTCCTTGCCGTGCTGCGCCGCGATGTAGCGGGTCAGGCCCACCACGGCGGCCTTGGTCGTGCCGTACGCGGTCAGTGCCTTCCCGCCGCTCAGGCCGCCGACCGAGGCCATGTTGACGATGGCCCCACCGCCGCCGGCCACCATGTGCGGCAGGGCGAACTTGCAGGCCAGGAAGATGCTGCGGACGTTCGTGGCGAACGCGCGGTCCCACATCTCCACGCTCGTGCTCAGCACCGATCCGTCGGTGAACCATGCGTCAGGACCGACGAGGGCGGCGTTGTTGTGCAGGATGTCGATGCGACCGTGGCGCTTCATCGTGAAGTCGACCAGCTCGGCGATGGTCTCCTGCTTCGTCGCGTCGAACTGGAACGGTGTGGCAGCCTCGCCGATCTTCTCGGCGGTCTGCTTGGCACCGTCGAGGTTGAGGTCCGCGATGACGACATGCGCCCCTTCCCTGGCCAGCGCCTGCGCGGTGGCGCGGCCGATGCCCGCCGCGCTGCCGGTGACGATGGCGACCTTGCCCGATACCCGACCCATGCGATCCTCCTTGTCCGGTGAGCTCACGCGCTCAGGAACTTCTCTACGGTGGCGACGAATTCGTCTTCCTGCTCGATGAAGGGGTAGTGGCCGGCGTCGTCGATGACCGCGAGCTCGCACTGCGGGATGAGCCGCACGAACTCCTTGGCGTAGGCCGGCGGCACCAGCCCGTCGGAGGCGCCGTTCACGACGAGGGACCGCGCCCGCACGTACGGCAGCCGGCGCCGCAGGCCCCGGTCGGCGATCGGCCACATGAACTTGGTGGCGGTGGCGAGATTCTGGGCCTGGAAGAAGATCTCGCCGTGCGGGTCCTTGGGGTCGGGGACGAAGATGGTCGGTTCGGGGTTCGGGATGGCTGCCGGGTCGTGCCACTTCGCGGTCTTGACCTCGTCGGCGGCCCCGAACGGGTCCTGAGCCGGCTGGTCGTCCAGCCACAGTCCGAACGCGTCGACGAGCACCAGTTCGCCCACGATCTCCGGGCTGACCGCGGCGAGTTCGGCGGCGACCATGCCGCCGGTCGAGTGGCCGACGACGTCGATGCGTTCGTACCCCAGCGAACGCACCAGTTCCCGGTAGAACAGGACGAGGTCGAAGATGTCCTGAACGTGCTCGAACCCGGTCGAGGTGCCGTAGCCGGGCTGCTCCGGTGCGTAGACGGCGTGGTTCCGCGCGAGCCGCTGCAGGAAGGGCGCGCCGCCGGGGTGGCGCTCGTAGCCGTGCAGGAACAGCACGGGACTGCCGCTGCCGGCCGTCCACAGATTGACGTCGAACGTTCCGACGTTGGCGATGTCGAGCGTGCGCATCTGTCCTCCTCAGTTCGCGGGAACGGTGATCTTGGGCGCGTGGGCCGCGACGCGCTGCCGGCTGACCTCGGGGGTCCAGTGGTCCTCGTGGTCCGAGAACAGATCGCGCAGATGGGGGGCGACCTGGCGGCCGAACAGCTCGTTGTTCTTGGCCGCGGTCTCCTCGGGCAGGTTGCCCATGTGCATGCAGGTGATGAGCTGGCCGACGTGCAGTTCGGTCGCGAGTGTCTCGATGCGCTGCCGCACCCGTTCCGGGGTGCCGGCGACGATGAACCCGAGTTCGTCGGCCTCCCAGAAGCTCAGCTCGCCGTTGGCCGCCCGCTGCCGTACCTCGGGGCCGATACCGCGCTGGCGGCGCAGGCCTTCACGCTGTGACGCGATGGTCATGTAGCCCGGCGGCGTGGCGTAGTGCAGCGGTGCCTTCTGGCGGGTGAAGAAGTAGTTGACGGCCTCGGCGTACTCGCGCTCGGCCTCCTTGTCGGTGTCGGCGACGCAGATGAGCTGGGTGAAGGCCATGCGGAACGGGTTGATGTCGAAGCCGCGTTCCTGTACGCGGTCCCAGAAGCCGTGGACGATGGGGCGCGCGTTGTCGAGGCCGAAGAACGACAGGTAGCCGTAGCAGTAGTCCTCGTCGAGCACCAGGTCCCAGGTCTCCAGGCTGCCCGAACCGGGCACCCAGATCGGCGGCCGCCCCTGGACGGGCCGCGGCAGGACGTTGACGTAACGCAGCTTGTTGTACTTGCCGTTGAACGCGAACGGCTTATCCGCGGTCCAGGCCCGGGTGATCAGGTCGCGTGCCTCGTGGAAGCGCTCGCGCAGCTCGGCGGGGGAGATGCCGTAGGCGAAGGCCGTGTCCATCGGCGTGCCGAAGACGAATCCGGCGATCACCCGCCCGTCGGAGAGGCAGTCGAGATACGCCATCTCCTCGGCCACGCGGTTGGGCGGGTTGTACAGCGCCAGCGAGTCACCGATGATCAGGATCGCGGCGTTCTCGGTGGTGCCCGCCAGGCTGGCGGCCAGCAGGTTCGGTGACGGCGTCATCGCGAACGTCGTCTGGTGGTGTTCGTTGACGGCCAGGCCGTCCCAGCCGAGCGTGTCGGCCTGTTGCATCAGCCGGATGAACATCTTGTAGTGCTCGCCGACCTTGCGCGAGTCCACCAGGTCCATGGGCAGGTCGACGGCCGACGAGGGATTCTTCTGCGGCAGCCGCTCGGGCAGGTCGTTGTAGGTGGCTTCGGCGAACCAATGGAACTTCATGAGGGCTCCGGTTCAGCTGTGAGGTGGTGGTGCGGGTCAGAAGTCCGGGCCGAGCCCGCCGATGGGGGGCATGCCGGAGTGCGCCCAGAGCCCGCCGTCCGCCACCAGATGGGAGCCGGTGACGAACCCGGCTTCGTCGGAGGCGAGGAACAGCACGGCCGCGGCGATCTCCTCGGGCTTGCCGTAGCGGCCCATGGGGATCGCCTCGCGGATGTCCTCCCAGATCTCGGGCGCCTGCTCGTGCAGCTGCCCGATGGGCGGCGTGGCGATGGGTCCGGGGCACACCGCGTTGCAGCGGATGCCCTTGCGCGCGTACTCGATGCCGGTGATCCGGGACAGGTTCACCACGCCTGCCTTGAGCACGTTGTAGGCGCCTATGCCGAAGTCGGCGGCGACGCCGGACACCGAGGCGGTGTTGATGATGGACCCCTTGCCCTGGGCGAGCATGGGCTTGAGAGCGAGCTTGATCGCGTACCAGTAGGCGATGAGGCTGACGTCCAGTGACTTGCGGAAGCCGTCCAGACTGAGGTCGCCGATCCGGCCCGACTCGAACCACACATGGTTGTTGTGCAGGATGTCGAGGCGCCCGAACGTGTCGGTGGTGAAGGTGACGACCCGTTCGAGGTCCTCCGGGTTCGATGCGTCGGCGTGCTGGAACGCGACCGTTCCGCCGGCGCGTTCGATGCCGTCGGCCACCTCCTTGCCGGAATCGGCGTCGATGTCGAGGATGACCACCTTGGCGCCTTCGCGGGCGAACGTCTCGGCCGTCGCCCGGCCGATGCCCGAGCCGGCGCCGGTGATCAGCGCAACCTTGTTCTGCAGCCGCATGGCCGCTCCCTTCCGTAATCCGATGTGGTGGGTGGTTGTCGAAGGTCAGGCCGGAACCGGACCGCTGCCGGCCTGCGCCGCGCTGTCCAGAGGTGGGGCGATCCCGGCGGTGCCGCCGCCGTCGACGGTGATGACCTGGCCGTTGACGTAGGCGGCGTCCTCGCTGGCGAGGAAGGCCACCACGTTGCCGATGTCGGTGCCCTGTCCGGCGCGTGTGTACGGCAGTTGAGCCACCGCTGCCTCGGTGACACCGGGCACGTTCTCCAGCACCTGCTCGGTGAGCACGGCGCCGGGCGCGATGCAGTTGGTCCGGACGTTGTGCCGGCCGTACTGCGCCGCCAGGTACTTGGTCATCGCGGCGACCCCGGCCTTCGAGATGCCGTAGGCGACGAGCGTCGGACCGCCGCTGAACGCCGCGATCGACGCCATGTTGACGATCGCGCCGCCACCGCCCGCGATCATGTGCGGCAGCGCCCGCTTCGCCGCGATGTAGCCGCTGCGCAGGTTGACCCGCAACGTCAGGTCGAACCAGTCCAGTTCGGTGTCGAGCACGGTGGTGTCGCGGGTCCACGCCTGCGCTGTGATCGCCGCGTTGTTGTGCAGCACGTCCAGTCGGCCGTGCCGGGCGATCACCTCGTCGACGAGATGCTCGACGGACGCCGTGTCGGCCGCGTCGTAGGTGACGGCGGAGGCGGCCTCACCGATGCGCTTCGCCGTCTGCGCCACCAGTTCGCCGCGGATGTCGCCGAGTACGACCTTGGCGCCGTGACTCGCGAGCACCTCGGCGGTGGCGGCACCGATGCCTGCCGCGGCTCCGGTGACCAGTGCGACCTTGCCGGACAACTTTCCCATCGCGGAACCTCGCTTCAGGCCGTTCTTCTCTTCGGGGCTTTCGTGTACGGTGAAAACTAACGACTAGTAGTTCGTATGCGCAATAGTTTGGTCGAGCGGCCGCATCCCGCCTCCCGCGGATCGAGCCGCACCGTCCCTTCGAGGAGATCTCCGTGATCAAGCTGACCGTTCTCTACGAACAGCCCGCCGACCCCGAGGCGTTCGACAAGCACTACTTCCAGACGCACACTCCGCTGGTGCGGGCGCTGCCCGGACTTGACCGCTTCGAGGTGGCGTTCACGCTGCCGGACGCCGACGGCACACCCGCCCTGTACCACCTGATCGCCGAGCTCTACTTCCCCGACGCGCAGACCATGCAGGCCGCGATGGCCTCCCCGCAGGGAGCCGAACTGGCAGCCGACACACCCAACTTCACCAGTACGAAGTCCGTTTCGATGCTGAGCGAGATCAGCTGAATGGAACTGCGTCAGTCAGCCGCGCGGGCCGCGCCCGAGCTGTTCGCGCCCGAGGACTTCACCGCTTTGAAGGTCGTGGTCGACGGCGATCGCGACGAGGCACTGCGGCGGCTCGGCCGGGCGGGCGTCACGGGCGACGGTGAGCACGTGTGGATCCCCGCCGAGCTGCTGCGGACGCTGGCGGGCCGTGCCGTGAACCCGGACTGGGAGGCCTCGCTGTCCGGGATGATCGCCTACGCGCTGAGCCGCGGCTGGTACGACGAGCGGCGCGGGGCGGTCAGGGCACATCTCGATTACCTGTGAGGAAGACCCGTACGAGCCGTCCTACAAACTAACGTTCATATGTGCCAGCCGCGGTGACCGGGCCGGCCGCAGCGGCACCCAACGCATCGAAGGGGACAGAGATGAAGTTCCACTGGTTCGCGCAGCAGTTCCACACCCACCTGCCGGAGGACTACGGCGACACGGTGCGCAGCGCCTGGGTCACCCCACCCGCGTCCTACGCCGATCCGAGCCAGGTCGGCGAGGAGTACCACATGTACATCCGCCTGATGCAGCAGGCCGACAAGCTGGGCTGGGACTCACTGCTCCTCAACGAGCACCACCAGACCTCGCTGGCGATGACGCCGTCCCCCAACCTGATCGCCGCCGTACTGGCCGCCACCACGGAGAACTCCGCGATCGCGCTGTGCGGCAACTCCCTCGCGCTGTACAACCCGTCGGTCCGGGTCGCCGAGGAGATCGCCATGCTCGACTGCCTGTCCGGCGGCCGGGTCATCGCCGGCATCGTGTTCGGCACCCCGATGGACAGCGCGTTCTCCTACGGCGTCCCGCCGATCGAGCTGCGCGAGCGCTTCCACGAGGCGCGCGAGCTCATCCACCGCGCATGGAAGGCCAAGGAACCCTTCGCCTTCAACGGCAAGTACAACCAACTGCGTTACGTCAATCCGTGGCCGCGTCCCGTCCAGAGCGAGCTGCCCATATGGATCCCCGGCAGCGGCAGCGTCGAGACCTGGTCGGTCGTCAACGAACTCGACTACTGCTACGGCTACCTGTCCTTCTCCGGCAAGCAGAGCGCGACCCCGATCGTCAACGGCTTCTGGGACTACACCGAGTCCACCGGCGGCAACATGAACCCCAACCGGATGGCCTTCACCCAGGTCATCTGCTGCGCCGACACCGACAAGGAGGCCGAGGAGCAGTACTACGACGCCGTCCGCTACTTCTACCGGCAAAACCCCGTGGCACCGGAGTTCGGCAACCCGCCCGGCTACACCACCCAGGAGTCCCTGCGCGCCATGCTGACCAGGGAGCGGACCATCTCCGCCGAGGAACGCGAGAAGGCGAACAAGGGCGAGCTGAGCTTCTGGGACTACGACCGGCTGGGCTACATCATCGCCGGCACGCCGGAGCGGGTCGAGCAGCGGGTACGCGAACTCGTCACCGACCTGCGCATCGGCCAGCTCATCACCTGCATGCACGTCGGCAACCTGCCCGAGGAGGTGGCCGCGAAGAACAACTACCTCTTCGGCACGCGAGTCGCCCCGAAGCTGCGCAACATCTGGGCGGAGTACGAGGACCTGTGGACGCCGAAGGTAAGCCAGGAGCGGGTGGCGGCGCTGCAGCTCACCGACCAGCCGGCCTGAGAGACGCCGATGACCACCACGGACAGCACCACAGCCGTCGACCCCCGGTGGTTCCGGCAGGTTCTCGGTACCTATCCGACCGGTGTCTGCGTGATCAGCGCCATCCACCCGGACGGCACCCCGGTCGGCATGGCGGTCGGGTCGTTCACCTCGGTGTCCCTCGACCCGCCGCTGGTGGCGTTCCTGCCGGACCACTCGTCGACGTCCTGGCCGAAGATCCGCGCGGCCGGACGCTTCTGCGTCAACATCCTCGGCGCCGACCAGGAACACGTCTGCCGGGCCTTCGCGTCGAAGGCGCCGAACAAGTTCGCCGGGCTCGGGTGGCGGCCCGGCCCGAGCGGACTGCCGGTCCTGGACGGCGTCGTCGCCTGGATCGAGTGCGACCTGGACGCCGTACACACCGCAGGCGACCACGACATCGTCATCGGGCGCGTCACGCAGATGAGCCTCGGCAACCCCACCATGCCCCTGGTCTTCTTCGAGGGCGGCTACGGCCGCTTCGAACCGTCGTCCCGCGCAGCCGCCGACGCCGACCTCTTCGACGTGCTGCGCAACGTGGACCCCGGACGGCCGGAGATGGAACGCATCGCACGGGAGATGTCCGTCGAGTGCGTGGCCGGAGCGATCGTCGGCGACGAGATCGTGCACGTGGCCAGCGCGGGGACACCGCCCGGCGGCCAGCCGGCCGTCCGCGTCGGGATGCGCTCCCCGCTCGCGCCTCCGCTGGGCATGAGCTGGCTGCCCTGGGCCGCCGAGACGGATGTGCGGCGCTGGCTGGCCCGGGCACCGACACCACTCAGCCCCGGGCAGGCCGAAGCCTGGCGCGCCGCGCTGGACCGGGTGCGCGACCGTGGCTTCTGGATCCGGCTCGGCGGCCCGAGCCAGCCCGAGTTCGACGCCAGGATCAAGAGGCTGTCCACCATCGCCGATGTCCGATGGCGGCGCAGTGTCTTCCACGATCTGTTCGACCCCGAACCGACCGTCGAGTACGGGCAGCCCGAACTCAGCCCGGACACCGTGTACGAGGTGCGAGCGATGAGCGCGCCGGTGTTCGACCCGGGCGGCCGCGCCCGCTACGCACTGATCCTGTTCGGATTCCCGCCCCGGATGTCCGGCGCCGAGATCGCCCACTGCGCGAGACGGCTGCGGGCAGCCTGCGATGCCGCGGGCAACGGGCTGCGCCCCCTGCCGTGATCACCCAGGGAGGACCGTCATGCTGCCACCGACCGGGCAGGCCCTGACCGCACTGGAGGCGCTGCATTCCACGCCGGCCCGCCGCTACCTCGACCCCGACCCGATCCCCGAGGACGTGCTCTGGGCGGTCCTCGACGCAGCCATCCCCGGCCCGTCCGGGGGCAACGCCCAGCAGTGGGGCTGGGTCGTGGTGACCGACCAGGACATCAAGAACCGCGTCGCGACCTGGTACCGGGACAACTGGGAAACCGCCTACGGCCGGCACCGCGAGCGGATCCTGGCTTCCCCGGCCGGTCCGGACGGGCTGAGCCCGCGGGGCTTCCTCGGCGCGGAGCATCTCGCTCACCACATCGAGGAGGCCCCGGTGTGGGTCTTCCCGGTACTGCGCCATGCGGCGGACGAACAGGACCCCCGAGTCGGCGCGTCCATCTACGGTGCGGTGCAGCAACTCTGTCTCGCCGCACGCGCTTACGGTATCGGCACCTCGCTCACCACGCTCTACCGTGGGCACGAGGACGAGCTGCGTGACCTGCTCGGCTTGCCGCCCGACGCACTGACCATGGCGCTGATCCCGATGGGCCGTCCCGCCAAGGGGCGGTGGGCGCAACCCAGGCGCAGGCCGGTCGAAGACGTCGTGCACTTCAATCGCTGGGGCGCGACCCGCGCCCGATCGGAGGGCCGGAACAGATGACCGAACCACAGTGGCGGACTGCTTCGACGTTGTCGTTCGAGCCGCTCACCCCCGTGTCCTACCTGGACCGGGCCGCGGCGGCGCACGGAGAGCGGACCGCGGTCGTGGACGGCGAACGCCGCTGGTCGTACACGGAGTTGCATGACCGCTGCCGCCGACTGGCCGGCGTGCTGGCGCCACTGGCGCAGGGCCGGCCGGTCGCGGTGCTCGCACCGAACACGCACGTGCTGCTGGAGGCGAGCTTCGGAGTGCCGTGGGCAGGTGTCCCGCTGGTGGCAGTCAACACCCGGCTGTCGGCCCGCGAGATCGCCTACATCCTGCGGCACTCCGAGGCGTCGGTGCTGATCCACGACCCGATCTTCGACGACTTGGCCGACGCCGCGGTCGCCGACCTGTCCGAGCCCCCGCACCGGATCCGTGCGGGGGAGCAGTACGAGCGACTGCTGGCCGACGCGACACCCACCGCGATCCATCCGGAGGACGAGCGGTCGCTGCTGTCGATCAACTACACGTCCGGGACGACCGGACGGCCCAAGGGCGTGATGTACCACCACCGCGGCGCCTACCTGCAGTCGCTCGCGATGGTGGGGCACACCGGGCTGTCGCCGTCGGCCGTGCACCTGTGGACCCTGCCGATGTTCCACTGCAACGGCTGGTGCTTCCCGTGGGCGGTGACCGCGGCGGCGGCCACGCACGTATGCCTGCCGAAGGTCGAACCCACCGAAGTGTGGCGGCTGTTGAACACAGAGGGAGTGACGCACCTGGAGGGTGCTCCGACGGTGCTGTCGATGCTCGCCCATGCGCCGGACGCGTCGCCGCTGGCGCAGACGGTGAAAGTCGCGACGGGCGGTGCGCCGCCGTCCCCGGCGATCCTGCGACGGATGGGGGAGCTGGGGTTCGAGGTCACGCATCTGTACGGGCTGACCGAAACGTTCGGCCCGGCCATGATCTGCGATTGGCGCCCGGAGTGGAACGCCCTCGACGACCGGGTCCGGGCCCGCCTCAAGGCACGCCAGGGCGTCGGCAACATGATCTCCTGCACGGTGCGCGTGATCGCCGGGGACGGTTCCGACGTTCCCGCCGACGGGACGTCGGTGGGGGAGATCTCGTTGCGCGGCAACAACGTCATGCTCGGTTACTACAAGGACGAGGAAGCCACCAAGAAGGCCGCTCCGGACGGCTGGTTCCGCACCGGCGACCTCGGCGTCGTGCACCCGGACGGGTACGTCGAACTGCGCGACCGCAGCAAGGACGTGATCATCTCCGGCGGAGAGAACGTCGCGTCGGTCGAGGTCGAGCAGGTCATCGCCGACCATCCGGCCGTCTCGGAGGTCGCGGTCATCGCGGTACCCGACGAGCGCTGGGGGGAGGTGCCCGCAGCATACGTGAGCCTCCTGGACGGAGCCGAGGTCACCGAGGCCGAGATCATCGAGTTCGTCCGGGCCCGGCTGGCCCGTTTCAAGGCGCCCAAGCGCGTGGTGTTCGGGGAGTTGCCCAAGACCTCCACCGGCAAGATTCAGAAGTTCGTCCTGCGCGATAGGGCCTGGGCCGGGGCGGAGCGCAGGATTCAGTAGCGCTCCGGCCGGCCAGGCGGACAGCAGCGCGCTGCCTCTGCCGGCCCACCCGCCAGTGTTGTCGATGTGAGTCTTCTGTGTGACGTCCGCGAGGGTGGTGCGTCGCCCCCGGGCCCCGCAGTGGCCGTCTCCAGGTGCCCGGTCACCGGCCCTACGGTCGCTGAGGACGCCCCGTCCCTGGCCCGGGCGGCGGGTGACGCCGCCGGACTGTCGGCCGCTGGGCGGCGTGGACGCGTGCTCGTCGGCGGCGGGCAGGTGGTTCGGTGGCGCTGCTACACCGTGTGACAGGTTCCACAGGTCGGCACCACCTTCTAGGTAGCCGGGCCACGACTCCGGGGCCGTGACGTGGCGGACATGCGCAAGCCTCTGGATCTGCGGCGGCCGGCAGTGGCACCGGGAGCCAATAGTTGCTGATGAGCTAGAGGTAGCCAGCGGCCGCGGTGCCGATCGGTGGAGCGGTTGCGAGCGACTGGCACAGGTCCTCTGAAGCTAAGAGATATCCCGTGATGTGGGGTGGCGCATGACTCGCCGCTGCTGGGGCTTGATTTACCTGATGCCGAGCTTCAGGTTGTGGAGCGCCGCGACGCCGGCAACGGCATGGTTGATTGCCTCGCCGTGGCGGCGGCACTGCCTGAGGATTTGGTGGTCTTTGAGACGAGCGCCGACCCTGTTGCCCATTGGCAGTTGAGAGCTGACAGCGGCTTGGTGGTGCTGGCAGGGTTGGTGGTGCGGCCGGTTCCTTTCTGATCCTCGGTCGTGGGGTGGGATGGGCGTGTCGATGGAGCCGCAGTCGTGGCCGGAGCCGGATCCCGTGGTGGCGCGGGCGGTGCGGGCGAAGAACTACGGGCGGCAGGTGCCGCTGCCGGTGGCGGTGCGCGACCGGCTGGGGGAACTGTTCCCGGACGAGGAGTTCGCGCAGGCTTTCGGCGCGACGGGGCCGGCGGGCTGGTCCCCGGGTCGGCTGGCGTTGGTGACGGTGTTCCAGATGGCGGAGAACCTGACGGACCGCCAGGCTGCGGAGGCGGTGCGTGACCGGCTCTCGTGGGCCTACGCGCTCGGGTTGGAGCTGACCGACACCGGCTTCGACTTCACCGTGCTGTCGCAGTTCCGTACCCGGGTGGTCGAGCACCATCTGGAGGAGAAGGTCCTGGACCTGCTGCTGAAGAGGCTGACGGAGCAGGGTCTGGTCGGAGCCGGGGGCAAACAGCGCACCGACTCCACCTACATCGTCTCCGCGGTGCGGGACCGCCTGGAGCTGGCCGGGGAGAGCGTGCGGGCGGCGGTGGAGGCGTTGACAGTGGCCGCGCCGCACTGGGTCGCCGACGTGCTGGACGTGCCCGGCTGGTCGCGCCGCTACGACACCCGCATCGACACCTGGCGCATGCCCTCCTCCGCCACCAAGCGCGACCAGCTCGCGCTGACCTACGCCCGCGACGGCTTCGCCCTGCTCAGCGCCGTCTACGATCCGCGCTCCGAACCCTGGCTGCGCGAGCTGCCCGCGGTGCAGACCCTGCGCACTGTGCTGCTGCAGAACTACACCCGTACCACAGCGCGGGGCGGACGCGAGGTCGTGGCCCGCCGCGCCAGGACCGAGGAGGGCGGTGACGGGCTGCCGCCCGGCCATCTGCGCATCGCTTCCCCCTACGATCTCGACACCCGCTGGTCCGCCAAGCGCGACACCTTCTGGAACGGGTTCAAGCTGCACGTGAGCGAGAGCTGCACGGACGCGCCCGAGAAGGAGCGCACCGCCCCGAACCTGATCACGAACGTGGCCACCACTGCCTCCACCGTCCCCGACACCAAGGCCCTGGACGGCATCCACCAGCAGTTGCAGCGCCGCGGCCTGCTCCCGGGCGAGCACTACCTCGACTCCGGCTACCCCAGCGCCGACCTGATCGTGAAGTCCCGCCAGGCCTACGGCATCGCACTGATCACCCCGGTCCTGCTCGACCAGTCCCGCCAAGCCCGCGAGAACGCGGGCTTCCAGGCCGACGCGTTCACCATCGACTTCAAGTACCAGCAGGTCACCTGCCCCCAGGGCCGGGCCAGCTCCTCCTGGAGCCCGTGCACCCAACACGGCTATCCGATGATCGTGGTCGCTTTCACCAAGCCGACCTGCGGCCCCTGCCCGGTCCGGGAGTTGTGCACCACCAGCCGCCGGGGCTTCCGCCAGCTCACCTTGAACCCGCGCCCGCTGACCGAGGCCCTGCGCACCGCCCGTGCCGAGCAGGCCGACCGGGACTGGCAAGACGCGTACGCCCTACGCGCCGGCGTCGAGGGAACCATCCACCAGGCCCTCACCGCCACCGACAGTCGCCGGGCCCGCTACCGCGGCCTGGCCAAGACCCACCTCGAACACGTCCACAGCGCCGTCGCCCTCAACCTAATGGGGCTCAGCGGGTCGTAGGTGAGACTACGGTCCGTAGCCGTCAGCCGGTGAGCACTACCTCAACCCGAGCCACTGTGAGTTCTGGGATGAGACCGTGCCCCTGCTGGTCGGCCGGGAGGCCAGACTGCTAATGGGATGGCGTGCCCACCGGGCAGTTGGGTGTGAGCACTGGATCCATTAGGGCGCGAGCCGTGCCTTCCGCAGGCTGCGCAAGGATCCTACGAGAGCGAAGGGTTGGGGTGCTGGTGCTGTTCATCGGCGACGACTGGGCCGAAGACCACCACGATGTCGAGCTGCAGGACGGGACGGGCCGCAAGCTGGCCACCACGCAGCTGCTGGAGGGTGTGGAGGGCATCGCGAAGCTGCACGCCCTCATCGCCCGGTACGGCGGCGAGGAACTGGAGCCCGAGCGGGTGGCGGTGGGGATCGAGACCGACCGCGGGCCGTGGGTGCAGGCGCTGATCGCCGCCGGCTACCGGGTCTACGCGATCAACCCACGCCAGGCAGCCCGGTTCAAGGAGCGCTACGGCACTTCCGGAGCCAAGAGCGACAAGGGCGACGCGCATGCGCTGGCGGACATGGTCCGTATCGACCGCGATCAGCTGCGACCGGTGGCCGGGGACAGCGACCAGGCCCAGGCCGTCCGCGTGGTCGCCCGGGCCCATCAGACGCTGATCTGGGAGCGCACCCGCACCTTCCAGCGGCTGCGCAGCACGCTGCGTGAGTACTTCCCCGGCGCGCTGACCGCCTACGCCGCCCTGGAGCTGACCAGCACCGACGCCCTGGAGCTGCTGATCAAGGCACCCACACCCGAGACGGCGGCGAAGCTGACGAAGCAGCAGATCACTGCGGTCCTGGCCCGGCACCGCCGCCGCAACCGGGAGCAGAAGGCCGCCGCGATCCAGGCCGCGCTGCGCGAGCCCCAGCTCGGCATCGCCGCCCCGGTGGCCGCCGCCTACGCTGCGGCGGCGGTCGCGCACGCCAAACTGCTGATCGCCCTGAACGAGCAGATAGACGCCCTGGAAGAGCAGGTGAGCGCGCATTTTCGCGCGCACCCGGACGCTGAGATCTACCTCTCCCTGCCCGGGATGGGTGTGATCACCGGCGCCCGGGTGCTCGCCGAGTTCGGAGACGACCCCACCCGCTACACCTCCGCCAAGGCCCGCAAGAACTACGCCGGCACCAGCCCCATCACCCGCGCCTCCGGCAAGAGCCACACCGTCCAGGCCCGCTACGTCCGCAACGACCGCCTCTCCGACGCCCTCCACAAGCAGGCCTTCTCCGCCCTGAACACCTCGCCGGGCGCCCGCCGCTACTACGACAAGCAGCGGGCCCGCGACATCGGCTACAACCCCGCCCTGCGCCAGCTCGGCAACCGCCTCGTCGGCATCCTCCACGGATGCCTCAAGACCCGCACCCACTACGACGAGGCCACCGCCTGGTCACATCACGCAACCCTCGCCACCGCCGCTTGACACCGCTACGGCATGGGATGTCTCATCCGACTGAACGCCTGGTGGAACGGCAAGCCACTCGACCGCCGCCACACCAGCCACCTCGCCCGACTCGAACTCAGCCTCGCCGCGTAGCCGAATGGGCAACAGGGTCGTCTTTTGAGGTTTCGAGGGTCGGGCGTTGGGGCTGTGACTGGACGTGGGCGGGGGGTATTTGCTGGTCTGCCCAGCGTTTCCACGGTTCTGCTCCGGTCGGGCCCCTGGCGGGGCGGGATGGTCAGTGACGTCGGGCCGCCTCGGGTGGCGGGTGGACGGTGTCGAACAGTCGTGTCCAGGCGTGCTGCCAGGGCCATCGCTGCGGTAGGTGCAGGGTGAGGCGGCGGGCGGAGCGGGCGATCCTGGCGGGGACGTGGACGAGGTGGGCGCGCAGGGTGGCGGTGGTGGCTTTGGCGTGGAAGGCGGAGGTCAGGGCGCCGGTGGCCCGCAGCAGGTTGTAGGCCATGGCCCACAGGGTGAGCCAGGCGGCGTTGGCGTGGAAGTGCCCGGACGGCAGGTGGGCCAGTGCGGAGTTCTTGCTGTCGGCGATGACCTGCTCGATGACGGCGTGGTGGCGGTGTTCCCGCTCGGCCTGGAGGGTGGGGGCGGGGTTGTCGGTGAAGAACGGGTGGTAGCGCCAGGCGGGGAAGAGTTCGCCCTGCTCGCCGATGGTGTTGGGTTTGGCCAGGCCGCGGACCCGGCGCACGATGAGGCGGGCGGTGACCCGATCTGCTTTCTTCCGGCCGGCGAACGCGGTGTAGGCGGGTATCTCGGCGACTTCGGCGTCCGAGATGAGCTCGCCGCTCTCCGGGTCGGGCACGGCGGTGGGGTAGGTGATCTGCTGCCAGGCGGTGTCGTCGATGGCGGCGATGGCCCGTTTGATGGAGGGGTTCATGCCGGTGGTGAGGGAGAAGCGGGCTCCGGCCCGGCGGCAGGCGGCGATGACGCCGGCGTTGTAGAACTGCGAGTCGGCGCGCAGGATGCGCAGGCCTGTTACTCCAGTGGCACTTCGTGATGTGACGGGGCGTCTGGTCAGTTGGGGGCGCCGGGGCATGGGCGAGGCCGCCTGTTGATCATGGTGTTGTGACGCAACATGAAGGTCAGGCGGCCTCTGCCGTCAGCATAGATCCCCGGGTGTTCCAGGAGAAGTTCGACGAGCTCGCCGCCGAGTTGGCCCCGTTATTCGCCCGCCGTGAGCCGCGGGCCCACGCCGCGGACTACCTGCGCGGCCTGCTGGCCGACCTGCCGCGGAAGAACTGCTGGACCGTGGCCGAACATGCCGGACAGCCGCGGGCGTACGGGATGCAGCGGCTGCTCTACCAGGCCGTGTGGGACGAGGACGCCGCTCGCGACGCGGTACGCCGCTTCGCGGTACGCCACCTGGCCGCGCCTGGTGCGGTGCTGGTCTTCGACGAGACCGGCCAGGAGAAGAAGGGCGCCGCGACCGCCGGGGTCGGACGCCAGTACACCGGCACCACCGGGCAGGTCAGCAATGCGGTGGTCGCCGTGTACTGCACCTACGCCAGCACCCTGGGACACTGCCTGATCGACGGCGACCTGTATGTCCAGGAACACTGGACCAAGGATCCCGAGCGGTGCGAACGGGCCGGACTGGGGCGGGACTTCGCCTTCCGCACCAAGACCGCCATCGCCCTGGAGCAGGCCCGGCGAGCGGTGGCTGCCGGCATCGCGGTGGACTGGGCGGCCGGTGACGAGGTCTACGGCCGCAGCACAAAACTGCGGCAGTTCTTCGAGGAACACACCATCGGCTACGTCTTCGCCGTCGGCGTCAACTTCCAAGTCCTCACCGGCATCGGGCCGGTCCGCGCCGACCTGCTCGCGGCGAAGAAGGTTCCCCCACGGGCCTGGAACCGGATCTCGTGCGGGCAGGGTGCCAAGGGCCCGCGCGTCTACGACTGGGCCCTGGTCGCCACCGCCCGACCCCGCCACCACCTGCTGGTCCGCCGCTCCCTGGCCGACCCCACCGACCTGGCGTTCTTCTACGCCTACGTGCCCGAGGGCCGGTCGATGGCCCTGGCCGACCTGGTCAAGATCGCCGGAATCAGGTGGGCGGTGGAGGAGGACTTCGCCAACGCCAAGGACGCCGTCGGCTTGGACCACACCCAGGCCCGCCGCTACCGCTCCTGGCATCGGCACATCGTGCTGGCCATGGCCGCGCTCGCCCTGCTCGCGGTGATCGCCGCCGTGGACCGGCGCGACCATCCGGCACCGGTCCTGCCCGCCGACGCAGCCGCCGAGCCTCCCGAGGACTTCGGCCAGATCGCGCTGACCGTCACCGAGGCCCGCCGCCTGTTCCAGCTGTTCACCGCGCTACTGCAGGACATGCCCGCACACCTCGCGGCCCGCCGCATGGCCTTCCACCTGCACTGGTCCACCTGGCGACGCCGCCACCAGGCCCGCTCCCGCTGGCACCACTACAAGCGACGCCTTGCCGCCCTCACCTGAACCGTCCGACGCGACCACCCGTCACATCACGAAGTGCGACTGGAGTACTGTGCAGCCGGCCTCACGGGCGGTGGTCAGTGCCTCGCTGACGAGTTTCGGGGCGCCGCGGGAGTCGGCCGCTTTGCCGCGGCGCATCCGCACGGTGGCGATCACCGGTCGGGAGGTGGGGGTGCAGATGGTGGCGAGCAGGGGGTGCAGGGTGCGGATGCCCTTGAACCGGCCGTACTCGCCACCCTGCTTGGTGCGGCCGTAGACGCGTTTGTGAGTGGAGTCGACATCGATGAACGCCTTCTCGCCCGCGCCGGGCAGCAGCGGGGTGTTCGCGGCCAGCGCGGCCAGGAACTGACGGTGCACCGCGTGCAGTTGGAGGGCATGACCGTGGGTGAACGAGCGCAGGAACGTGCCCAGAGTGGACGGGGCACGGATACCTGCGAACAGCAGGGGCATCGCACCGTGCCGCAGCACGTCCAGGTCGTCGATGCTGTCCGCGCCCGCGGCCATGCCGGCCACGATGCTTCCGACCTTGGCGTCCGCCGCGGCACCCGCCCCGTTCTTCGCCCCCCTCAGCTTCACCTTGTCCGCCGTCAGACGGGCAAGCCCACACCGCTCAGCCAACCGCATCACCGGGACCAGCCCGGCATACGCGACCAGATTCGCCTCATCGAACGCGGCGGACACCGCCGAAGTGGCATGGGAAGATTGCATCTCGCGGATGTACTCCGATTCTGTGGACATGGAACCCTAGGAAGTCCCATCGTCCCAGCTCAGAGGGCATCCGCGTCTTCATGTCCAAGCCCTGGACCGGCTATTGCCCGGTGGATCGAGGCTTAGACGCATGAGTGCATCGTAAAGTCCAGATCCGGGGCCATTGCCCGTCCGTTGTCAGTGGACGCCTGTAGCTTTGGCCTTGCTTGCCGCAGCTGCCAAATGCCGGACAGGTTATCTACGTTGCCGTAGACAAAAGGAGGTGGGATGCAGTGAGCGCTGAGTTGCTCGAGGCTGCACCTGCCTCTGACGCGTCTGTCCGCAAGTTCCGTGGAAAGAACAAGGGCAAGCGCTGGATGCGCGGCGACGACACCGAACTTGCGGTGATCCGGCTGCCACTCGATGTGAGCCGGCTCGACAGCCGGCATCGGGTGGAGCAGCTGTATTCGGCGATGTGGTCGGTGAAGTTCGCGTTGCAGCGTGATGCCCGGGCTGCGGTCGACGCGTACTGGGCCGGCGATGTCCGCCGCCAGGACGACGCGAAGGCCTGGCGGGTAGAGCTGGGCTTGTCCCGTGAGGGCATGGAACGTCGCGGGTACCGGCACATGGAACGGTCCCGGCATCTTGGCCAGCACGTCACCAAAGCTTTGGTGATGCATCAGGCCGATGAGGTGTGGGAAGGCGTCAGCCGCCATCTGTTTCCTGATGCATCCGGACGGCGGTTTGGACGGCCGAAGACCAGTACCTGGTGGGACTACGCCCGCATCCCGGGTCGTGCCCGCTCGCACACCACTGCGCGGAAGTGGGAAACGTTCCGCCTGCACGGCACTCTTGCCGGGCATCTGACCGCCTACCGGCACCGGGACCTCGACCCGACCATCTCCACGCCGGAACAGGCAGCCGGGCTGGCGCCGCAGACGAGTGTTCTCGCACAGCCGCGACGCATGCCTGTGCCCGTGCGACCCCTGCGTGTCGAAACCGGCGACGTTACCGCGAAGGGAAAGCCGAAGACACGGGCTGCGACATGGTGGGACCACACCGGGCCCCTCGCCCTGGTTTTTACCGGCGGTCCCGATTCGCAGCGCGGCGATCTTGTTCTGCCGGTCCGGCTCCCTTCCGGTGTCGGCCGCTGGCCGCGGCTGCTCCACTTCCTGAACTACCCGGAGACCTGGCATAAGGTCGATCTCGTCCGCCGCCGCGATGCCAGTGCTCTCGGGGGTTGGGCGTACGAAGCGCATCTGATGGTCCTCACCGGCGGCTACGCATCCCCGGCCACGAAGGCGCGGCATGCTGCCGCAGTCGACCTCGGCCGGGTCGGTGGGATCGACGGCAACGTCTCCAACTTGTCCGTCGTCTCCCTCCCGGACACGTTCGACCCAGCCGACGGACAGGTGCACTCGACCCGGGTCGAACTCACCGACGCCGAGCTGGCCGCACTCGAAAAGGCCCGCCGCAAGGAACGCGGCCGTAAACGTGCCCTCGACCGCTCCCGCCGCGCCACCAACCCAGGCCAGTACGCGCCCTCGAAGCGCCAGCAGGCCCGCGCCGAACGCCGCAAAGCCGCCGGACTCCGAGACAAGCAGGTCCAGGTGCCCGGCGGCGCGCGGGCAGCAAACAAGGCCGGAGTACCCAAACAGGCATACCGCCGGGACACCCTCTCGGCCGGCTACCGCCTCAACCGTGCCAGGATTGCCGAGGCCGCGGCCACTGCGGCCGCCGCGAAAGATCACCGGGCACGGCGAATCGCTGAGCGGATCGTCGCCGAACACGGCGCCAACCTGGTCGTCGAAGACTGCGACATCCGCACCTGGCACCGACTGTGGGGCCGCGCCCTGCAAGCCACCACACCTGGCCGGCTCATCGCCGCGATCGGCAAAGAATGCGAGAAGACCAGCGGCCACCTACTGCGGGCCTCGACCGTCAACACGAAGCTGTCGCAGACCTGCCTATGCGGCGCACAGGTCTGCAAAACCCTCGCCGACCGAGTGCACGCCTGCACCTCCTGCGGCCTGGTCGCCGACCGCGACATGGTCTCCGCCGCACTCGCCGCGCACGTCCGGCTCACCGACCCGGACGATCCCAGCACTGCGGGCCTGGACACCGTCCAGGCCCGCACCACACAGATCTTGTTCTCACCAGGGCTGCAAGAAGCCCTGTCGAGTCAACCGCAGCGCGGTGCCCGCCCCAGCAGGGGCCGCACCCACGCGGCAGCCCACGGTCCGGGTGCCCCCGGCCAGCAGGCCTCTGCTCGACGAAACACCCCCGACCGGCACCGGCCCACCCCGAATGAGACCCGACCCGCGAACCAGCGGCACAAGGACCACGTCGGAACAGCCGCCCGCGCAGGAAACACCGCAGCCCGCGGCGGTATCCCTACACGGGAACTGATCGGGTGGCATCCCAATACGGGATGACTCTTAGGAGGCTCGTCCGTAGCGCGTCCGGGATTTGAGCATCCGTCAGCACGGTGCGCAATTCCTCGCGCCCGGGCGGACCAGCTCGCGACCTCGGGCAGCTCGGCGATGGGCGCCTCCAGCAGTGCGAGGACCGTGTCGCGCTCGGTCGGGCTGATCTGCCGGCCCAGGGCGGCACGCAAGTGCGGCCATCGCACGGCAATACCGCGAGTTTCGCGATCGCAGCCAGAGTGTCAGGGGCTGGGAGGCCGGCTGCCACGCGTTCTTGCCGGATGACGGCGTAGAAGCGGAACACGTTGACGAAACGCTTGATCTCACGAGGATTGGCAGTCAGCCGCCCGGCGACGGCTTTTACGATGCGCTGTACCTCGGGATTGTCGGGGCGCAGCTGCCGGCGCAATTCGCGACGCATGGCCAGCTGTGCCGCCGGGCTGAGCCCTGTCGTGGCCGGGGCGTCTCCCGCTATCTGTTCCTGTGCAGAAGCCGCCGCCTCCGGAATGTCCTGCAGGGAGGGCTGGCGCTGCTGGATCGCTAGCTCCGGTTGGCGGTGGGCGGTCGACAACGTCCGCGTCGGCAACCGCAGCTACGACCCGGTTCATGGCAGTCTGGTGACGGGCATCGTCGCCGACGCCAACACGGGAACCGCCGTCGCGGGGGCGAAGGTCACCAGCCAGGACGCCCCGACCGTCTCGGCGCTCACCACGGCCACCCCGGACGACCCGCGCACGCCGGACGGCTTCTACTGGATGAGCGATCCGAGGCCCTCTTGGTTTTCCGAGAGCGGCGCCACTATCAGCGACCTCGGCGCGCAAGGGTAGAGTCCAGCGCCGTCGCCGCGGCACGCACAGCGGCTTCGTGGGCTTCGGGGCGGAAGCGTCCGACAGGGCCGGTCACGCTGATGGCGGCCACCACCGTGCGCCCGTCGGGCTTGAGGATCGGCGCAGCCACACAGAGGAGGCCGGGCGTCGACTCCTCCCGTTCGTAGGCGACACCGGTTTCGACCGCCGTCGAGAGCTGTCTGCGCAGGGTGCCTGGCGCGATGACGGTATGGGGCGTGCGGCGCTCAAGAGGGCCGGTCAGTACGGCGGCGTGCTCGTCTTCCCCTGCATGGGCCAGCAGCACCTTGCCGATGGCAGTGCAGTGCATCGGCATACGCCCGCCGGTGCGCGACGGCGCCTTGGCCTGGCGGTGCCCGCCTGATCGAAGTCGAAGGACTGCCCAGCTGGACCGGTCGTCATGTCGGCACACGTCAGCGCGTCCGAGACCGAGGAGTCCTCACGCTCATATACGGCCAGCTCAGCGGTGAGTCCACGCTGCTCCGCCTCGTACACGGCGCCAGAGTGGTGAGCCACCAGTCGTACGAGTCGCGCCGGCGCGCCGAGCCGTTCCAGATGGCGGGCGCCGTCGAGTGGGTGGAACCCGGTCTCGCGCAGTTCCAGGGCATAACCGATGTCATGCAGCCAGGCGGCGGCAACGAGCAGGTCCCGAGCATCTTCGGACACGGCGGCAGCTACCTCGCGCGCACGGGCCGCAACGGCCTGAGTGTGCAGCCAGCGGTTCCCGAGCGGGGGCAACAGAGACTCGGCCAGTTCGGCCGCGCCCTGCGGCGTGTCCAGTGCAGAAGGCATGAGCCGCACCGTAGCTCAGTGGAATAGATCACCGACAGTCCGGCGCCGGATGTACTGGATCATGGTGACGACGCAAGCCCGACGCCGGATCGTCAAACGTGGGCCGACGTCCGTCAGGACCGTGGTCGCGGTGGGCACGCCTTGCTCGAAGGCTGGAGCCGCCTCGCGTGGCTCCAGCCTTTCGCGTGTGCGCGGCTGCCCTCGCCCCGGATGCCCGACTCGAAGCGATCTTCTTCGGCGAAGAAGTGATCTTCTTCAGCAAAGCAGACATGCCTCCCGTACAACCCTTCCCCCCTATGCGGCGTCAAACACGGCGCCGGACGTAGGAACAGGACCTATCCGGACACCCCCCGCGCCCCCGAGCCAGCCGGTCGTATCTGAGCCAAGGAGCCGCTCATGCGCAAGCACCGCTCGGCCGCCGTCGCGGCGGCATCGTTTCTCCTCGTGACCGGCGCGGTCATCGCGACCGCTCCCAGCGCCTACGCCGGAACACCCGGCGGAACACACGCCAACGACCGCAACACCGACTTCAACGGCGACGGATACGACGACGTGCTCATCGGCGGCCCCGGGGCGGCGGTCGGCGGACACAAGGGCGCCGGCATGGTAACCGTGCAGTACGGCGGACCCAAGGGCATCGGCACGACCAGGGTCAAGGCCTTCAGCCAGAACTCCACGGGCGTCCCCGGCGCCGCCGAGACCGGTGACGGCTTCGGCAAGTCGCTGGCCACCGGCGACCTCGACGGCGACGGCTACGACGACGCGATCATCGGCATCCCCGGCGAAGACCTCGGCGCCGTCGCCAACGCGGGCGGCGCGATCATCCTGTGGGGCACGCCGAACGGCCTCACCGGATCGGCCAGCAACTGGCTGCAGTCCGACGATCCCACCACGGGCGGCAGGTTCGGCGCCTCGCTCGCCGCGGCCCGCTTCGGCGACACCACTCCGGGCGACTCCCTCGCCGTCATGGACTCGGTCGGGCTGACGATCTACACCTTCGAGCCCGCCTCCCAGCCCACCGCCAAGAGCGCGGGCGCACAGGCACGGCGGCCGGTGCACAAGTCCCGCTCCACGCTCACCTCGCCTCCACGGAAGATGCTCAGCCAGGCTTCCCCCGACGACGCGCCGGGCATCCAGCCCAAGTCGATGACCACGGGCGACTACGACAACAACGGCTTCGCCGACCTGGTCGTCTCCGGCACCAGCGTGGGCGACGAGCCGGGCTACGGCTGGTCGTACATCCTGCCCGGCTCCGCGTCGAACGAAGAGCCGCTGCCGATCACCGCGGTGCGCGGCGGCCCGGTCGTCGCGTCCGGCGACATCAACCGCGACGGCTACGACGACCTGGTCACCGGCGAGCCGCACAGCCCGGACGACGGCGGCGCGAGCATGAGCGGCGGCATGGTCGGCGTCTACTACGGCAGTGCGGAGGGGCCCGCCGGCCGGGAGGGGCCGGGCACCCCTCCGGTGTGGTGGACCCAGAACTCGGCGGGCGTGCCGGGCGCGAACGAGCGGGGCGACGGCTTCGGCACCGACCTATCTGTCGGCGACAGCAACGGCGACGGATACGCGGACGTGGCGATCGGTGTCGCGGGCGAGGACATCGGCAGCGTCGCGGACGCGGGCGCCGTCACGGTCCTGCGCGGCTCGGTCAAGGGCATGACGTCCACCGGCGCACTGTCGGTGAACCAGGGCACCGCGAACGTCCCGGGCTCCGTCGAGAAGGGCGACAAGTTCGGCGGCCAGGTCGCCTTCACCGACCCGAACGACGACGGCCGCTTCGGCCTGCTCGCCTCGGCACCCGGTGAGAACACCAACGACGGCTACGTCTGGGTGTTCTCCGCGCGCAGCTCGGGCCTGACCACCTCCGGCTCCTGGAACTACGGCCCGAGCGCGTTCGGCGGCCTACCAACGGACGCGCTGTACGGGGCGGCGATCGACGACTAAGCGGTACGGCTGGGCAGTACACGGCGAGCGGCCCATACGCGTACGGGCCGACGACGCGCCACGACGCGTCCGGCTGTAAACCCGTAACGAAGCACCGCATGTCCCGGCCTCCCAGCTGGGGCATGCGGTGTCGTCGCTCCATGAGGACCAGGAGAGCGGCGGCGCAGGTCGCGGTCGTGCCGACGTGCACCGTGCCGCCGGGCGCCAGCGGCTGCGGTGGCGGTGGCGGTGGCGACAGCGGTGGGTCCGGCAAGGGCACGAGTGCTTGCGACATCCCGCGAGTTCTCCAGGCCTCCGCTGAGCACTGGGCCCTGTGGCCAGGGGGGTTCTTCCTTCATCGGGGGCCTGACCGCCTACTGACGTAACTTCGGGATTCCCGAATATCCCTCAACTTGTCCGAGCGAGCTGTGCTCCGGACGAAAGCGAGGGTCGATGCACTCGGTGTGATAACTGGGGGATGATCTCCTGCGTGACAAGTGGAGCGGATGCGGGTGCGGGCGTTGATGAAGCCCATGCGTGGGACGCGCGGTTGGGCTGGGCGTTCGGACTGATAGCCGACGATCCCGCCGAACGGGCTGCGGCGCTGGTCCGTCTTGCTGATGTCCAGGGAAACGTACGGGATGCTCTTGGTCGGTTCAATGAGTTGTGGCGCTTGACGCTCCCGTTTGGCGGACAGGAGCAGTGGCGGGATCCAGCCTTCCTGGAGGCACATGAGATGTACGTCGAAGCCGGAAGGTATTTGCTGCCCAACGCGTTGTGGAATCGCCCGCCTGGCGACATCAGGACATGGCAGGGTCTGCCCTACGCGCTCCTCTTCCTGCAATGGGAGGCAAGGTATCCACAGGAGTGGACCCGGCATGCCAAGGAGTGGGGTACGAAACAGAGCCTCATACGGGACGTGGCGGTCGCTGACCACGGCGAGGCGGTCAGGACGAAGCTCACCGACCTGGTCGAGATCGTCGTTCAGAGGGCCTACCGCTGCAAGGACCGCGAGTACCTGCGCGTTGCTCGAGCCGTAGACAGTGAGGATCTGCGCGACAGGCTGGGAGCTGCCGCTCGGTCCGACAACCCATGGGCGCGGCGGCATGCCGGCTATGTTCTTTGGCTCCTCGATCGCCCCGAGGTGCCCAACACGATCCACGTCTGGCAGAACTGGATTGCGTCCGAAACCAGAGGGTGAGGTCTCCATCCACCCCTCCGCGAGGCGGTTGCGACCCGGCCTTCCTCCTTCGGTGCTCTGCCAGGCTGTAACGTAACTTGGCTCGACTACCGCCGCAACAGCTGGCATAACACGGCCAACCCCCACCTCCTGATCACCCAGAAGAGCTCCGTCGAACTCGCCCCGGCCGGCAAACTCTGGACCACCCGGGCCACCCGCAACCTCACCGCCACACTCGAACGGCTCCGCGTCGACCGACAACTTGAAGAGGCTCTCACCCACGGCGCCGACCCGCTCCACCTCGCCCTCGTCTTCGGCATCGATGAGAAGACCGCCATCCGCTACGCGGACTCAGCACGCGACCTTCTGGGAGAAGCTGCCGAGCAGGCATCGCAGTGAAATCCACTCGACCTGCTCAACCCGCTAACGAGACCATGGACAGATGCCGTCGACCGAACCAGCAGCCCGCGAGCTTCAGGACCGTGCCGTTCTCTGGAGCATGGGCGAGATCCGCGCAACCGACGTCGTCACTGCTGCCTGCGATGCACTCGTTGCCGGCCTTGACAGTCCTGCCCTGCGGATCCTGGCTGCGTGCACACGCGCGGAGGCAGATTACGACGTCCCCGACCTGCTTCCCCCAGTACTCGACGAGCTAGGCCTCACCTTCCATCCAGTGGGCAGCATTGCCGGAAAGGAAGCCGCCGCACGAGCACTTGCCGCCCGGATGCTGGCCGGCGAGCTGACGCCACGCGAGCTGGCCTTCCGGATCCACCAGCGCTTCGGGCACGAGCTACCTCTGGCCGAGCGACTCGCCGAACTGGACGACGAGTACGACATCCTCGAATACGGCGATACAACACCGGCACAGGTCGACGCCGATGTCACGGCCGAAGCTCTTCGGCTTGCACAGCATCCTCGTGTTCCAACCGAACCCACGGATGCTCCGAACTGAAGCAGACCGGTGGACCCGTGAGTTCAGGCTGAAGGGACTTCGGTTTCCTTGAACCCATGGGACTCGCGGCCCCCCACCTCGGTAACCGACCCTCAGCGGCCGGCAACAACAACGCGGTGTACTGCGCCCCATGTAATGAATCAAGCATGCCTTGCGGTCAGAGTTTCCGGCTCTTCTGTCGCTTCCGTGGGTGGGTTCATGCGGTGTGACGGCCTGGTAGGTGGGGGCGGTGGCCGCCGAGGCTGAGCATGGCGAGCGCGATGAGAGCGTCGGGGTCCTTGAAGCCGAAGGCGATGCGGGTGATCAGTCGGATCTTGGTGTTCATGCTCTCGACCAGGCCGTTGCTCAAGCCGTGTTCGGCGGCGGCGGTGATGGCGTCCCAGTGCTTGACGATGGACCGTTGCAGCTTGACGAAGGGCTCCAGGCGGGAGCGGCGAGCCCATGACACCCAGTCCCGCAGCGTCTCGGGTGTGTCGGGGCCGGCCTTCAGCGCGAGGCGTAGTCCTTCCTTGAGTAGGTAGGCGCGGTGAAGAACGGGATGGGCCTTGGCGATGAACTCCAGTTGCGCACGTTGGTGTTCGGTCAGGCCGGTGGGGTTCTTCCACAGCGCCCAACGGGCCTTCTTCAGCGCCTTGGACCCTGCGGTGACCCGGCCCTTGCCGCCGCGCTCGGCGTTCCACACCGCCCGGCGGACTTCGTCCAGAGCGTCGGTGGCCCACTGCACCACGTGAAAGGGGTCCATCACGCGGACGGCGTTGGGGCAGCGCTCGGCCACCACGGTGGCGATCCATTCGGCGGCGTCCGCGCTGACATGCGTGATCTTCTTCGAGCGCTCCTCGCCGAGGAGGTCGAAGAAGGACCGCAGTGTCTCCTTGTCCCGGCCGGCCGCCGCCCACACCAGACGGCTGCTGTCGTGGTCGACCACCACCGTCAGGTACTTGTGGTGGCGCTTGTACGAGATCTCGTCGATGCCGATCCGGCGCAGTCCGGCGAGCAGGTCCACACGCGCTTCGACGTCCGCCCACACTCGGGCGCAGATGTTGCCCACTGTGCGCCAGCCGATCCGCATCAGCTGGGTGACCGTGGTCTTCGCGCAGTGCGTGGCCAGCCAGGCCACGGTGTCGTCGAAGGCCAGGCTGTGTCCGGCACCGTGACGGGCCCAGGGCACATGGGCGACGACCACGCCGTGCTCGGGGCAGGACACACGCGGCGCGTCGGCCTCGATGAACACGCGGACCGCGCCCAAGTCCAGGGCCCGCCAGCGACGGCGGCCCTCACCGCTGTCGAACCTGGCACACCGGCGTTTGCAGACCCCGCAGCGTTGCCGCCGCCGCTTCGCCGGGTGGGCGTGGGCCACGATCACCACATCCTCGGCGCCCGCCTCCGCACTGTCATCCTCCTCGGCCTCGACCAAGTCGATCACCGTGTGTTCGACTCCGAGCAGCCGAGTCCATATGCTTGTAGATCGCACGCCGTATCCAGGTTCTTCCGTTTCGTACTTTCAGCAGTCGAAACGTACCTGTGGTACGGCGTGTTGCGTTCATCGCCCCTGGTCAGCGACCCACGGAAGCGACAGGAGAGCCAGAAAATCCTGGAGGCCGTGCTGAGCAGCCGTGCTTGCGCTTCAGAGGCGCTGCCACCTTCTGGGGTCGGGGTCATACCGGAAGACTAGCAAGTCACGAGATAGAACGTTCGGTATTGACGAAGGCCTGCGCGGCGGATCTAATGAGACCGAACGTTCTCCCTCGAGCCCGCCCAGGCGTCACGTGGCATTCACGGGAATGCTGCGGCTGCTGTGTCGCGTCTGGCCGGCGACCGGGTGAGGCGACGGTGTCCGGGGCCGTGTCGGGCCAGGTCCGGTCCTCTGCACCGTGAAGTCATCGCCACGAAGTCATAGTCGAACCGAAAGGTCACATCATGCGTATCCATGTCCCGCGTCGCGTCGCGCTCGCCGCCGGTGCCTTGACGCTGCTTGCTGCCACCACCGCTCCAGGTGTGGCGATGGCGACCGACAAGGGGCCCTCCTCCGCGTCTGCTTCCGCGAAGCCGACGGTCGTCCTGGTCCATGGGGCGTGGGCGGATTCCTCCAGTTGGTCATCGGTGATGGAGCGGCTGCGCGCGGACGGCTATCCGGTGCGGGCCATCGCCAATCCTCTGCAGGGGCTGACCAGTGACACGGCCTACGTCTCCAGTTACCTGTCCACGATCAAGGGTCCCGTGGTGCTGGTCGGCCACTCCTACGGTGGCGCGGTGATCACCAACTCCGCCGCCTCGGATCCCGACGTCAAGGCCCTGGTCTACATTGCCGGTTTCATCCCCGCGAAGGGGGAGACGGTGGGTGGTCTGGCCAAAATATCGCCGGACCTTCCGGTGGTGCCGACTGTCGTCCCGGACGGGACGGAGGTGTCCATCGATCCGGACCAGTTCCGGGAGGTCTTCGCCGGTGACGTCGACAAGACCACGGCCGCGGATCTGGCTGCGGTCCAGCGGCCCGCCAACATCAAGGCGGTCATGGACGCCAGCGCCCAGGAAGCGTTCCGTACCATCCCGTCCTGGGATCTGATCACCCGCCAGGACCACGCGATCGCTCCCGACGCCCAGCGCTTCATGGCCAAGCGGGCCGGCGCGCACACCGAGGAGGTCGACGCCTCCCACGCCGTGATGATCAGCCGACCGGGCACCGTCACACACATCATCGAAGAGGCCGCCCGCAGCACCCGATGACACACCCCCGCATGACCGCCTCGCCGGCCGGGGCCGGGGCGTCCGGCCTCGGCCGGTTATGGCTGACGAAGTGACGCCGTTCACCACGTTTTTGTCAAGATCCGCAAGACAGAGGTGAAATCACTGTGACGACACGCCAACAGCTCGGCCGTCTGACCGCCGCCCTGGGGCGGACCATCCCTGGGGGACAGGTGGTTACCACCGGGCCGGACTACGACTCCGTCCGGAACATCTGGAACGGCGCGGTCTCCGCTCGTCCCGGCGTGATCGTCCGGTGCGCCGATCCGGCCGAGGTCGGGACTGCCGTACTGGCCGCGCGGGAGTTCGGGGTACCCCTGACGGTGCGTGGCGGCGGTCACGACTGGGCCGGGAGAGCACTGCGCGACGGTGGCCTGACGATTGACCTGTCCGGCCTGCGCCGGGTCAAGGTGGATCCGGTGGCGAAGGTCGCCGAGGTGGAAGGAGGAGCCACGGCCGCCGATCTCGTCGCCGCCACTCAGCCATTCGGCCTGACCGCGGCGACCGGTGCCGCCGGCTCCGTGGGCATGGCGGGCCTGACCCTCGGCGGCGGCTATGGGCCGCTCAGCGGCCGCTTCGGACTTGCTCTGGACAACCTGTTGTCCGCGGAGGTGGTGCTCGCCGACGGTTCGGTCGTCACGGCCGACACCGAACGGGAGCCGGAGTTGTTCTGGGCTCTGCGCGGCGGCGGCGGGAACTTCGGTGTCGTCACCTCGATGCGCGTGCGCCTGCACGCCGTTCCGACGCTGCTGTCCGGCATGGTGCTGTTCGGGTGGGGGCAGGCCGGGACCGTACTGGCCGGGCTGGCGGACGTCCTGGCGGGAAGCCCGGACGAACTGACCGTGCAGTCCGGTGTCCTGCCCGGCCCCGAGGGCAAGCCCGTGGTGTTCCTCTCGCCCACCTGGAGCGGCGACGACTCCACGGCGGGAGAACACGCGCTGGCGCGGCTCGACACCCTCGGCACACCCCTCGTCTCCCAGGTCGCCCCCACCACCGTGCCCGCGATGCTCGCGGCCATCGACGCACAGTTCCCCTTCGGCCGGCACGTCGAGATCCGCACGCGTTCCGTACCGTCCCTGACCTCAGGAGTGCGGGACATGCTGATCCTCGCGGGCTCCACCCTGACCTCGCCCCACTCGGCCGTATCCGTGCACAGCCTGCACGGAGCCGCAGCACAAGTACCTGAGAAGGAAACGGCATTCGGCAACCGCGACCCGCACCTCATGATCGAGATCATCGCCCAGTGGGAACCAGGCGACACCGGTGCGGCGGAGCATCGTGTCTGGGCCGGCGATCTGGCCGACACCCTCGCACCCGAGGCACTGCCGGGTGGCTACCCCAACCTCCTCGGCCCGGACGCGGTCGCACAGATCGCACACGCCTACGGCTCCAACACCGAGCGGCTGCTCGCAGCCAAACACCGGTACGACCCCTACCGCATATTCAACGCGACCCCCCTGCCGAACCCGTCACGAACCCGGTAAGGCCCGTTGACGCAGGCCGCCCACTTCCCGCGCATTTCGAGAACCGAGGCAGACCTTTGAAACTGCGAGACCACTTGACCCGCTACGCGGTGATCACCGGCTTTCTGGGGGCCGCAACCGTACTGACCGTTCCTCAGGCCACGGCCATGAGCACCCCCGTTCCCGCCGAATCCGTCAGCGGCACGGTCGAGACGGCCAAGCCACTCGGCGAGCTCGGTCCTCTGACGGCCCTCGTCATCGAGCGCATCCGCGTGAGTGATGACGTGGCGGCGTCCAAGTTCGGTACCGACTCGCCCATCGAAGACCCGGTGCGCGAGGCACAGGTACTGGAGCAGGTCCGAACACAGGCCGGCGCGGCTGGGCTGGACCCGGACGCGGCGGCGGCGTTCTTCCAGCACCAGATCACCGCGAGCAAGGCCGTGCAGAACGGCTTGTTCGCTCGCTGGACCGCTCACCCGGAGGAAGCGCCCACGACGCGCCCCGATCTCGGCCCGATTCGCGAGCAGCTCGACCAACTGACCACGGCCCTGCTTCAAGAGCTCAAGGACACGGAAGCACTGCGCGAGAGGCCCATCGCATGCACGGTGCAGTTGGCCCTGGCCACTGGGTCGGGGGCAGTGCTGGAACGGTTGGACACGCTCCATCGTCAGGCGCTCAGGACGGCCACACAGTCGGTGTGCCGCTTCAGTGAGCCGACCGGACAACGCTGACTCGCGAGCGCTGTCGCCTTCTCGGCGCGAGAGCTACCCGCACCTTCCGTGTCTTGAGCGATTGCTGTCGTGAGAGCGGCGGCCAACTGGCTGTTCTCTGTCCGTCAGTGTGGTCGACAGGGGTTCGGACAAGGGCCTGGTCCGGGTGAATCACCGTGATCACGCCGCCTTCGGCGCGCGTCCTCAGCACGTGCCTGAGGGCTGTCCCGCAATCCCTGGCGGGCGAACGACATGGTCACTTGCCCACATGCCCGGGGCTCCGGGCCTGTCGGCAACAGCGCGGCGAGGTGAGCAACGTGCACTACGTCGCTCACCTCGCCGCGCTGGGCGGTGTGTGCTCGCATTCTGGACGCATGTGGTTCACCCACCTCACCCTGCCGGCATGGCGCACCGGGGCCACGTTCGTCCACGACTGGCTGGCCCTGACCCTCGGCGTCGTTCTCGCCGGCGACATCGGCATGGCCATGGGCGACCCGGAGGCCCGCCGGGGCATGCGCACCGGCTCGGTCACGCGGGAGTGGGCCGAGCGGGAGTACCCGCTCTGGCGGCCCTGACCGAAAGCCGACACACTGACCGGCACGTCCGGCGCGGGACCGGCAGGCAGGCCGTGAGGTCCTGTCGTGGGACATGGCCGGAGCGCCCGCCGTTCAGTTGACGGACGGGGCGGCCGCGCCGGACGACGCGGCCGGTCAGGCGGAGCGGGCCCGCAGGATGCCCTCGACGCCCTGCAGGAAGGTCTCGGAGACCAGTTCTGGGTCGGACAGACAGCCAGAGGCCATGGCGCCGTCCCGGAGCATGACGAGATGCCGGCCGGCGGGTCCGGCGGGTGTGTCGCCTGTCTGGGCCAGCAACCCCGTGACGGTCTCCTTGAACCACTGCCGGTGGGCCAGGACGGCTCGGTGGACCGGATGGTCAGGGTCGGGGTATTCGGCCGCAGCGTTGAGGAAGGCGCATCCGCGGAATCCTGGGTACTGGATACCTGCGGCGATGGTCTGGCAGATGGCCCGGATCTTGTCGACCGCCGACTGTTCGCGTGCCTGAGCGGCCTCGGCCTGCGCCCGGAGGTCCCGGTCGGTCTGGTCGAGGTACGCGAGGACGAGGTCTTCCTTGCCCGTGAAATGCCGGTACAGCGTGGCACGGGTGACCTGCGCCTCCGCAACAATCCGGTCGACGCCAACGGAGTGGATTCCCTCCGTGTAGAAGATCCTGGTCGCCGTGCTGAGCAGCCGCGATCGCGCTTCCGACGTGCCGCCTTCTCTCGTCCTCTGGCTCATACGCCCAGGTTAGCGAATGGCGGGAGAGAACGATCGGTCTAGCACGGTTGGTCGCTTGGTGGCGCCGTAGACCCGCTCTACCTTCGAGTCGATGCCCAGGGACGCGATCTGGTCCCCGCTCGGAGGAAGACGCGGTGCCGGGCCAAGGCCACGGTAAACGCACCGGCTGCGGGCTGGAGTTGGCAGACGTGTCCCCAAGTGCACGCGGGAAGGAACGCCCAGCTCGCATCGTGCCGCAGCATGTATTACGCGGTGGATGCGGGACGCATGCTGCCCATCACGGCCACCAGAAGGTGCGGCCTCGAGCTCCAGCCTGCGCTTAGGCCCCCGCCCCACCCTCGGCCCACCTCGAGTGATCAAGGAATGCGGCCCAGGCCGAGTAGCCGTCCTCACTCACGCCCCAGCGATGCGCGAGACTTGCGACGATCATCAGACCCCGCCCCCTCGGGTCGTCCTCATGGGGGTTGCGAATTTGGGGAGACGTCGGATTGCAGTCGGACACTTCGACCGTCACTTTGCCAGCCATCTCCGTCATCCTCAGTTCGACCCGTCCGGTACCGTGCTCTATCGCGTTGGATACCAGTTCGGATACGGTCAGCCGCACATCTTCGGCGAGTGACTCATCTATGTCCCAGAGTTGCATGATCGCGAATGCGGTGTTCCGTGCCTGAGGCACTCGGGCGAGCTCGGGAGCGATTGTCGCCTCGAAAAGGCGACGTGATTGCGTAAGGATCATGGTGGAGGGCATTGCGGATCCTTTCGTTCCTCAGGCCGTCGAGGCGCAATACGCAGAGATTGGGGATGGCCTACGGCTGGCAATGACCTGTATGTAGCGTTCACTATAATACCTGGAGAAGCTACAAGCTAGAGATGTCGGCGTTACAAAATCCTCCCCATCGCCGAGAGAGCTACCAAGTCGTCGGATGTGCTTCAGGTGATCAAGAGGCCGGCGAGGAAGAGGGAGACTTCATCGGGCCTTCCGTGGGTGCCTCCGCGTTCAGGCGGGGGAAAGAAGGGACTCCTGCGGAGCAGGGCGGGGAGCTGTGACCGGCCGCCGGGGCGGAACGTAGTTGCCTGACCCTAATTCTGATCTTTACGAGTGGCGTCATCAGTTTGTGAACCTGGCCGTGAAGCACGGCCCCGGCGTAGTTGATCTTTGATGGGTTTTGGGTTGTTTGTCCGTGGGGTGAGGTGGCAAGTTGCAAGGCGAGCGCGGCCTCTGATGATCTTTCAGGTTCCTACGCCAGAAGATCGTCTCAGGAGCCGCGCTCGTGTCCGCATCCTCTCTGATCAGCCCTGCCCTTGGCCAGCTCACCGACCTCGCGCTGTGGGAGGCCGAGCTCGCCGCCGACCCTGCGGCAGCGGATTCTGCGCTGGTCAGCAGGCTGCGCCAGGTCCCTGACCGGCGCGCGGAGCGAGGGCGGCGGCATCCTCTGGTGGTGATCCTGGTGCTGGCTGCGTGCGCGACGCTGGTGGTCGGCGGCGACTCCATGACCGCGATCTGGCAGTGGGCCACCCGCGCCCCGCAGATCAAACTGGCACGCATCGGCGCCCGGTACGACCCGCTGGCCGGCCAGTACCTCGTACCCAGCGAACGCACCTTCCGCCGCGTGCTCGCCGACCTGGACGCCGACGCCCTGGACGCGGCGACCTGTGCTTACGTCACCGAAGTCGCGGCCGGAACCGCAACGGCGCCCGAGATCCCGTGCACCCCGGGGCCCATCGAGCGCGAACAGCGCCGCGCCGCCCAGCGGGCCGTGGAACACCCGGCGCCGGCCGGGCTCCTGCCCGCCGCGGCTTTCGACGGCAAGGCCCTGACCGGCGCCCGCACCGAATCGGGGCGGGTCTTCCTGGTCGGGGCGGTCGCCCACGCCAGCGGCGCGGTCCTCGGCCAGACCCAGGTTCCGGACAAGCGCGGCGAGGGCGAGGCGGCCCGCACCCTGCTGGCCCAACTCGCCTTGCCTGGATGGGTGTTCACCCTGGATGCCCTGCACACCACAAAGAAGACCGCCCGCCTGATCACGGACCGGCTCGACGCCCACTACGTCCTGATCCTGAAGGGGAACCAGCCGCTGGCCCGCGCCGCCGCCCAGGCGCTGCTGGCCGGCACCGACGCCGAGTGGACCGAGACCACCGAGGCCGAGGACGACCGTGGGCACGGGCGCACCGAGCGCCGCACGATCCGCACCGCCCAAGCCGACGACGCCCTCTTCCCCGGCGCGGGACAGGTCTTCCGCCTGCGCCGTGACACCGGCGGCCTCGACGGCACCTGGACCGGGAAGGAGATCGTCTTCGGCGTCACCAGTATGCCCGCCCACCTCGCCGGCCCCGCTCACCTCAACCACTACGAGAGGGCCCACTGGTCCATCGAAAACAAGATCCACTGGGTGCGGGACGTCACTTTCCACGAGGACAACTCCCAGGTCCGGACCGGCACCGCCCCCCGAGTCCTGGCCAGCTTCCGCAACCTGGGCATCAGCACGTTCCGCCTCGCCGGACGAGCCAACATCGCCCACGCCCGCCGCGATCTCCTCAACCACAACGACGCCTTCGCCGTCTACGGCATCTGATCAACTACTACGAAGTCGGGCGTAACGGAACAACGCCGGGGCCGTGGGCCGTGAAGCACCTGAAGCGCGCGTTCAAGGACCGCTTCAGGTGCGACGGATGCGCAGGCAGCCGAGCTGTCGCACGTGGGGATGCCTGCGAAATGGCCTGCAACTCCGTCCTTGCCGCCCGACCGAGGCGTAGACGCGGAAGGAATAGGTCGACTACAACTCCAATGGCCTCTCGTCGGTGCGGTCGTAGCAGACTCTGCGGCACTGTCGTTGGTGGTCCGCGTCGCGGAAGCCGAACGCGTTGCGCGCGACGAGCTTGATCACGCGGTTGATGCCTTCGCTCTTGGCGTTGCTGTGCCCGGTGTCGATGAATGCTTCGATCTCCGGCCACCAGCGGTCGACGGTAGAGGCGAGCTGCCTGACCTCGGGGATGTCGGAGTCCACGCACCAGGTGAGGAACTTCCAGCGGGCGCGGCCGACTTGGTGGCGGTCGGCGCCGGTGCGGGCGCACGCGACAAGGTTGCGGAGGTTCTCCTTGGCAATCCATGCCGTCAGCAGGGTCTGGCCGATCCTTCCCTCGCCCAGCAGCGCGTGCCACATCGTGGCGAACTGCTCGTCGGTGAGGTCCTTGCGGTTGCGGAGCAGGCGCCGCCTGGCCTCCCATTCCGGAGCACTGGCGCGTCCGCGCCGGCCGCGGGTCTCGGCGGTGGTGCGGCGGCGGACCATGGACAACATCTTGTTGGCGAGTTGGACGACGTGGAAGTGGTCGACCACGACGGTGGCGTGCGGCGGACCGGTGCGGACGGCGGCGCGATAGGTGGTCGACATGTCGATGGCCACATACTCGATGCTCTTTCTCCAGGTCCGCGGGGTGGTAGCGAGCCAGGCCAGTACGTCTGCGGCGGTGCGGCCCTCGACCTGGCCCAGCAGCCCGCCGGTATCGAGCACGTCGACGAAGCCGGTGTGCCACCGCTCCCGGACCAGGTGCCACTTGCCGGTGGCGGGGTCCTGGTCCCAGCGTGGCCGTCCGCGCCGGGTTTCGTCGATGCCCAGCACCTGCACCTCGGGCAGCGGTGCCTCGGTGATCTCGCGGGCGGCGGTGCGGAAGGGGTCCATCACCGTCGGCCAGGACAGGTGCAGGTTTCGGGCGGTCTGGATGACGGTGGGCCCGGCGTCGCGTATGCGGCGCCCGGCGGCACTGTGCAGCCCTGCGGTGATCCGCGCGCCGGCCGGTATCTGCGGGATCTGCTCGGTGAACGATTTCCTCGGGCACTGCGGCTCGCGGCAGTACCAGCGGCGCTTGTGTCAGCGAAACTCCAACCCGTGTTCCCCGTATGGGAGATCACGGGGTCGGGTGATGGCTGAGCCCTTCACCCGGGAGGCGACCACACCGCAGGCCGGACACACACCCGGGCCCGCTCATCGGCCGTGGCCAGGTGGATCCGCCGGGTTCCGTCCTCCAGTTGCTCGACCGAAACGACGGCCAGGCCGTTCAGATCGAGCAGCAACGTCGTAAAGTTGTTCAAGCCCGTGGTTCCTGGTGATCAAGCTGCGTAGAGAACAGGCATGATCAGCTATGGCCACGGGCGTTCTGCATCCAGGGGCAACGCCTGAGCAAGAACCAGGGCTTGAGGAACGTCCGTGCCGGATCGTGCGTCACCCCCACATCGGCCCAGGTGAGCGGCTGACGGGGCGTCGGTGGTCGTTGGAAAACCGTCATATTCCCGCGAGCCGCACGCTCCCGCGGGCACCGACTGTCAGACGGGTGGCCAGTTTCGCAGCGCCGCGTCGGCTACCTGCTGGAGTTCGGAGCGGGTGGCGCCGCCGGCGGCCTGGACGGCGATGCCGTTCGACACGGTCATAACGTATCGGGCGAGCAGTTCCGGGTCCGCACCTGGGGGCAGATCACCCTCGTCGACGGCCCGCTGGAACCGGTGGCGGAGGCGAGCACGGCCGTCGTCGCGCCAGGCGATCAGGGCGTCCTGGGCGGCCCGTCCGGAGACGCCGGCGGCCAGCGAGCCCTGCACGCCCAGGCATCCGGCGGGGCAGCCGGGGCGGGTGGTCGTGCTGACCGAGCCGACGAGGAACGCCATGGCCACCTCCCGGGCGCTCGGCTTCTCCAGCGCGCGGGCCGCATAGGCGGCGGGGCCTTCGGTGTAGCGCTCCAGAGCCTTGCGGAACAGCTCCTCCTTGTTGCCGAAGGCCGCGTACATGCTCTTGCGGGTGATGCCCATGGCGCTGGTCAGGTCGTTCAGGCTGGCGCCTTCATAGCCCTGCTCCCAGAAGACCATCATCGCCCGCTCCAGGGCCTCGTCGGCGTCGAAGCTTCTCGGCCGACCGATCGGCGCTTTCCGGGTGATCTCCACGGCTCCACCCTACCGCCTCGATACCGATCGGTGCAGAAATGCTACAGTCTCGTTCTGCACCGATCGGTATCTAAATTTCGGGAGCTCAGGCAATGGGACAGCTGGAAGGCAAGACCGCCGTCGTCACCGGCGGCAGCACCGGAATCGGCCTGGCCACCGCCGCGCGGCTGGCGTCCGAGGGTGCCCATGTGTTCATCACCGGCCGGCGCAAGGACGCGCTCGACAGGGCCGTCGAGTCGATCGGTTCCGCGGTCACCGCGGTGCCGGGCGACATATCGAAGCCGACCGACCTGGACCGGCGGTACGACGCGATCCGTGACCGCGGCCGTGGCCTGGACGTGCTCTTCGCCAACGCGGGCATGGGCACACTCGCACCGCTGGCGCAGGTCACCGAGGAACAGTTCGATCAGATCTTCGGCGTCAACGTCCGGGGCACACTGCTCACCGTGCAGAAGGCGCTGCCGCTGCTCAACGACGGCGCCTCGGTGATCTTTAACGACTCCATCCGCGCCGACGACGGCCGGGAGGCCTTCGGCCTGTACGCGGCGTCGAAGGCCGCGATCCGGTCCCTCGCCCGGACCTGGGCCAACGAGCTGAAGGGCAGGGGCATCCGCGTCAACACGGTCGCGCCGGGCGCGATCGACACCCCCGGAGTCGACATCGCCATCGGCGAGGAGAACGCAGCCGCCGTCAAGGCGGAACTCGCCGCGGGAGTTCCGATCGGCCGGAGGGGACGCCCGGAGGAGGTCGCCGCCGCCGTCGCCTTCCTCGCCTCCACGGACAGCAGCTTCATGCTCGGCACCACCCTGCACGTCAACGGCGGCGAGAACCAGTTCTGACCCGCCACGCGGAGCCCCGACCGGCCGCAGGAGGCAAAGCGCCAATCAGCCGGGAGAACGCTTGACGCACGACCTGACACAGATGTTCCTCAGCCCCCGAACCTCACGCGGAGTGACAGAAGGTCAGGCACTCAGCGCTACCGCACCGCTCAACTTCGAAGACCCAGAAGACCCCGAAGTTCGAGTACACACAGCGGCTTCGGCTTCCGGGACGGCAGGCTTACCCGGTGCAGGGATCGAGCGTTCTCAGCTGTTGGGCGTGATGAGCGAGAACGGGGGTCGGCGAAACTCAACCACGATCACCGCCGTGATCAGCATGCCCGCGAAGTAGCCTTCGGAGGACAGACGGGCGGTCACTTCCCCGGTCGAGGAGCTGTCCGACTTCGCCGAGGAGCACCAGGAGTGGCTGCGGATCTTCCAGATGCCGTACTGTGCACCGGAGTCGAGCCCGGCCGAGGGTATCTGGTCACTGCTGAAGCGACACTTGGCCGACTTCGCCGCCGCGAACTTGCTCCACCTCGCCCGCGTGAGCGAGCGCAAGTTCAAGAAGATCCAGTGCTGGACCTACTTGCTCGCCGGCTGCCACCGGCCCGCCGGCCTGACCTTCGACCTCAACGAGACCAGGCCGCCGGACTCCACGAGTTCAACCTGAGTGCCTGAGCGGACTGTTCTCGATCCCGGCAGGCGCTTCCCTGAATTGAGAGACATCCACCGCGGCTACGCAGAACCAACACGAGGAGACACATGCTCCGCTGAGGCCACTGTGTGTGCAACGCACTCCATGCAGCGCTCGCTGACTTTCACTGAGCTTGGGCCCGGGGTGTCGTAGCTGCCGGTCAATGACCCGACCGCGAGGTGAAGCGTCGAGCGCCGGGTGGCGCAGTGGGGGAGCGGTGCCGGGATCTATGATGGCAGCATGGTGAGGGATTCCGGCCCGGCGTCGGCTGCTGTTGGCTCGAGCAGCCGCGAGGTCATCTTGAACGCGGCTCGCTCGCTCGTCGGCGAAAAGGGCTACGACGGCATGGCCATCTCGGACCTGTCCGCGCAGTCCGGGCTTCCGCCCAGCTCCATCTACTATCATTTCGGGAACAAGTTCGGCGTGCTGGCGGCACTGCTCGAACGCACCTTCGAGGAACTGCATGCTTTGTTCCCGAATCCGTCCTCGTTCGACGACCTTGCGCCGATTGAACGTCTCGAAGCGTGGTTCTCCACGGTGTGCGATTGCCTTGACCGGCGGCCTGACTACCTTCGCCTCTTGGTCGCGATGAGTGTCGGCCCGCACAAGGACGCTGAGGCGGTTCAGCGGATCGTGCGTCGCGTCCGTGACTATGCCTACGCATCCTGGGTGGAAGCGCTCACTCCGATCTTCGCGCCGAACGGCGGCGAAGACGACAAAGCTCTCGTCGAGGAGTTGGCGGTCCTCGGGCGAGCTTTGACGGACGGCTTGTCGGTCACGAACAGCTTCGACAACGTTACCTACAGCTCGCACGTTGCCGCGTTCGTTTCCCTGATCCGTGGTCTGGCGGCTCAGCGTGGCGGCGCAGCGAAGTGAAAGCGGTCAAGGGCGGCCGCGGCCACTGAAAACCGTCGCATCTCCCATATAGCGCGCAATAGGTCGGGGGAAGATGCGGAGCGGGCTTGCGATGGAGCTTCCCCTTGCTTTCGGACACCTGGAGTGTGAAGCCCCGGGTTTCGTGGACGGTGGGTTACTGAGGTTGAACTCGTGATGTCCGTTCTGCGTCTCAGACGGGCTTGATGGTCAGACCGGTCTCGGCGAGGCAGCCGTCGATGAGGTGGCTGCGGTACTGGATGTGCCGTGGGCCGCTCCGGACGGCCTGGATGAGGTGTTCGGGGGTGGTGAGCCGTCTGCGGACGTCCGTACAGTTGCAGTGATGCCACTCTTGCGGCAGCGTGATGACCCGCCGCCAGGCGGGGTTGATGCTTTGCGACGGCATGCCGGAAGTAGTTGGCCCATCCGTCGTGACATCCGCGGCGTCACCCGGTGCAAGCACCGCTCGTTGACCCGGCCGGACAATAAGGCGAAGCCGGGCCGGAGCCGGACTCCTCCCCCTTACGAACCCCGCGTCGGGGTTGTCGGACGCGGTTGAGGTGAAGGCAGTTTGGTACTGCGGGCGGGCAGTGACGCCCTCATTTCTGCTCCTACGCCCCTGTGGGTATCCGGCGGGGACGGTCATGCTGGGCAGCCGGCCGACTGGTCACGAAGGGGAGTTCCATGCACGCGCACGATCGCGGGACCGTCGGTCCGCCGAGTCGGCGGCAGCTCGCGCCGCGGTGTTGCGGCAGTCCCCCTGGCCCAGCGGATGGTGGCCCTGCAGCACTTGGCGGGGAACGATGCGGTGGCGCGGACCGTCGAAACGGCCTGGCACGAGCACGGACCCGCATGCGGCCACACCGGTGCGGAGGACACCGGTCCAGAGGAACAGCGCCGTCTGCTCGAGGCGGCCAAGGCCGGTCCGAGCAGCCCGCTGCCGGGGCCCCTGCTGAGCGAGGCGCGGTCGTTCTACAAGAACGACAAGCTGTCCGTCACCCGCATCCACGACGACCTGACAGCCCAGCGCGCGGCCACGGCGCTAGGCGTCGAGGCCCTGACGGTCGGCGCGGACGTCTTCCTGGGACCGACGGCCCGCGGGCGCAAGGACATCATCGGCCATGAACTCAGCCACGTCGCCGCGAACCTCCAGGGACATCGCGAGCCGGGCAACGACAACGGCGCCGGCGTCAGCGTGACCGACTCGCGGCAGGCGTCGGAGCGGACCGCGACGACGGACGGGGCCGCCTTCGAGGCAGGCGAGACGACGGCCCCGTCCGTCGTCTCGCCCAGCGGGCCGCCGGGGGAGAGGAAGAAGCCCCGACACTGTCCCGGCAGTTCAGCGCGGCATCGCGGGCGGGGTCGGCACCATGAGGGCAGCCCCGATCTCCGCCGTCTTGAACGAACATCCCTGGACCGCGACGTGATGGCGGGACCAACACCGTGCAATCTGCGTCCATGCGGCCCTGCCCCAACCGTGAATCGCCTGGCTCTCGCGCCCCTGTCGCAAGTTCTGGCTCATCCGGATCAGGCCACTGCGGATCGTTAGCTGTGGAATCCGCCGGTAGCGGGACCAGTCCAGACTCTGTCCTGTCGTGACTGTAGCCAACCCGCCCTCGAAGTCTTAGAGTGAACGCTACATACACACGACGGCGTGTCTCGCGTCCGTCGCGCTTACAGCGCTGGTTCCTCTTCCCGGAGCAGCCGGCCGCGGCGACAAGGCGAGACAGACCCCAAATCGTCGAAGGTGTGGGGCGGAGCCTCCCTATCCGCACGCCCGGCCATCCAGACCGCAGGAGGTTCAGGTGAGCAGTTCTCTCATCGACGTGGGCCGTACCGCGTTGCTCGTCATCGATATGCAGAACGACTTCGTGGAGGAGGGTGTGCCGCTGGAGTTTCCGGAAGGGCGGCGAGTGATTCCCGCTGTCCAGACGGTGCTCGATGCCGCCGGTAGCCGTGAGCCTGCGGTCATCCACGCTGCGCATGTCCACCGTCCTCGCGGAGCGGACATGCGGATCCACCATGATTTGTACCCGACCGTGGCAGCCGGGGAGGCCCCGGTCGCCCCGGTCGACGACGAGCGCGGGGCGGAGATCCATCCGGACTCGCGTCGCGTCCGGGCGAGCCCGTGATCAAGAAGCACCGCTACAACTGCTTCTACGCCACGGAGCTGGAATCATCCTGCGTGGGCTCGGTGTGGAAACGCTGGTCCTCGCCGGAATGACGACTGAGTGCTGCGTTATCGGACCTGCCGCGGCGTCTTGGGACGTGGTTTCCGCTCCGTGGCGATCTCGGACACTTGCACGTCCTGTGACTACTCGGACTTTGGGGGCCGGCCTTATGTCCGCCGCAGAGATGTGCCTGGCCGCGTAGCGGGTGATGTCCCTGACCTCATCGCAGTTGGCCGGCGCCGACGCGCTCCTCTCTCGGCTGCCATGAGGACCGACCAGACGTACGATCCACTTAGGAGGCTGTGTAGGTGTCGGCCACATCAGAGGATGCCGCCCTTGCAGGCGTGAGTCCTGCTCTCGTCCTGCTCCACGGAGGCGGACCAGGCGTCGACGCTGGGAGTAACTGGGAAAGCGTACGCTCCCGATTTTCGGACGAGTTCCGCTGCCTGGCCCCAGATCTTCTCGGGTTCGGCACGCAGATCGCTGGATCCGCCGGGATCAAGGGGCCGCGGGCATGGGCGATGGCCCGAGCACGGCAAGTCTTGGACATCCTTGATCGCCACGGCTTGGCACGCGTGCACCTCGTCGGCAACTCGGCGGCCGGCGGAGCCGCGGCGCTGGCCCTCCTGTCCGTGGCGCCTGACCGGATAGAGCGCGCGGTCGTCATGGGGGGAGCGGGTACCGGGCCGCTGCCCCCTGCGATTCCCTTCTATGACGACCCGACCAAAAGCTCCATGCGGGCCGCCCTCAGCCGGCTGGTCGCCGACGAGAGTGTCCACGACGAACTCCTCGACGAACTCGCCGATATCCGTATGCGACAAGCTCTGAGTCCTGGTGCGGAGTCGGCGTTCCGGTCGATGTTCGCCGATGTCACAGGCGGCCCCCCTCCCATTGATCTCACGAAGATCGTCAATCCGGTCCTCGCCCTGCATGGGGAGTGCGACCGCGTCTCGCCGGTCGAGGTCTCCGAGCGCCTCGTCGGCGCCTTGCCCGACGCCCGTCTCGAGGTGGTGGCGGGGGCCGGGCATTGGATCCACGTCGACCGGCCGGATGAGTTCTGCAGCCTGGTAGGAGAGTTCCTAAGCGCATGACACCCCCAATGAGCAGCAGTGAGAACCGAGTTGAGGTCTTGATTGTCGGCGCCGGCCCCGCAGGCCTGACCCTCGCCATCGACCTGGCTCGGCGCGGCGTGGCCTGTCACGTCGTGGAGGAGACCGAAGAACGGGGCATCAATCCCCGCTGCAACACCACGTCCGCGCGCTCGATGGAGATCTTCCGGCGGCTTGGACTCGCGGACGACATCCGGCGGGCTGGGCTGCCCGAGGACTATCCCACGTCGGTCCAGTACCGCACGACCTTGAGCGGTGAGGAGATCTTCCGCCTGGACCTGCCGGCGGCTCGCGACGTGCTGGACGGTGTCGGCAAGGGCGGCTGGCCCACGCCGGAGCCGCAGCACCGGATCTCACAACTGTTTCTCGAGCCCATCCTGGAGCAGAATGCGAGCACGGCTCCGGGGCTTACCCTCGAGCGTGGCACCCGGTTGGTCGAGTTCCGGCAGTACGACGACCACGTCGAAGCGGTCCTGGAGACCTCTGGGGCGCGTCGCACACTGCACTGCGCGTACGTGGTCGGCTGCGACGGCGCCCACAGCACCGTCCGACGCCAGCTGGGCATCCGCTACGAGGGTGTCGACGCGATCCAGCAGTTCGTGTCGACCTTCCTCCGCTCACCCGAGCTAGGGCGGCTGGCCGCACGGGACCGGGCTTGGACGTATTGGACCTACGGCCGCCGGATCGCTTCGTTGATCGCGATCGACGGTGCCTCGCTGTGGCTCAACCATGTGGCCTTCGCCCCTGACCACGACACCGAGGGTGAGGATCCAGAAGAGCTCTTGCGGGAGGCGGTGGGAGGACCCGTCGAGCACGAGGTGCTCGGCGTGGTGCGCTGGACCGGACGCCGGCTCGTCGCCCAGCGGTACCGCGCGGGGCGGGTATTCCTGGCCGGCGATGCCGCCCACATCTGGATTCCCGTCGGGGGATTCGGCATGAACGCAGGGATCCAGGACGCGGCCACGCTGAGCTGGATGCTGGCGGCGGTCCATCACGGCTGGGCGCCAGCGTCGTTGCTCGACGCGTACGAACTGGAGCGCAAGCCGGTGGGGGAGCAGTTCGCCGGCGCGGTGGGGTCGGCGGCCCGCAGATCGTTCGCGGAATTCTCGCCGGACATCCACCTGCCGGGTCCGGACGGCGAGCGGGCTCGCGCGGAGTTCGCCAGTCGCCTCGCGCTCACGGAGCCGCCCCGATATTCACCCGATGGCTTCAGCTTCGGCTACCACTACGCGGGCTCACCTCTGGTGGTCGGGGGCGAGGACCAGACTGCGATCACTATGGGCGACTACCTGGAACGAGCGCAGCCCGGTTTCCGGCTGCCGCACGTCTGGCTCGACGACGACCGGTCCGTGCTCGACGAGCTCGGTTCCGGCTTCACCCTGCTGCGGACGGACCCAGGCGTCAGCGTGACGCCCTGGACCTCGGCGGCTCGTGAACTCGGGATTCCCCTGGCCGTGGTCGACCTGCCTGGACGCTGGCCTGACCGCTACCCCACGGAGCTGCTGCTCGTGCGTCCTGACCAGCACGTCGCCTGGATGGGCGGGGCGGATGCTCATCCGGAGGAACTCCTGCACACAGTCACCGGGCGCGTTGCCGTCCACCAGCGGTAGAGATCACCAGGAGAAGGTACATGTCATACGCATTGGGCATCGACGTGGGCGGCACGTTCACCGACGCCGTCGCCTCGGACGGTGCGGGGCGGATGGTATCGGCCAAGACGCCGACGACGCCGCCGAATCGCGAGGTCGGTGTCATGCGCGCGATCGAGGACATCGCGAGCGAGCTGGGTATCGGCATCGGTGAACTGCTCACGCAGACCGACTACATCGCCCATGGCACGACCGCGTCGATCAACGCTCTCGTCCAGGGCCAGGTGGCCGATGTGGGACTCATCGCCACCAAGGGCCACCGGGACGCGATTTACATCATGAATGCCGAGGGCCGCACTCTTGGCCGGTCGGCCCATGAGATCCAGGACACGCTTCGGCAGCGCAAGCCCGCGCCGCTGATCCCGAAGTACCGGGCGCTCGAGGTGACCGAGCGGATCGACCACGCCGGGAAGGTACTGGTCCCTCTGGACGAGGACGAGGTCCGCAGCGTCGCACGCTCCCTTGTGGACCAGGGTGTCGAGGCGATCGCGGTCTGCCTGTTGTGGTCGTTCAAGAACGGGGCCCACGAGAAGCGCGTCCGAGAGCTGATCCACGAGATCGCCCCTGACATGTACGTCACGCTCTCCTCCGAGGTCAGTCCGCGCATTCGCGAGTTCGCGCGGACCTCCACGACGATCATGAATGCCCAGGTGGGCCCGCGGTTGCGGACTTACCTCCTGCCTTTGCAGAAGCAGTTGGAGGAGGGTGGGCTCAAAGGGCCTCTGCTGGTCATGCAGAGTGAGGGCGGGACCATCACCGCTGACCGGGCACCGGAGCACGCCATCACCACGGTCGGGTCCGTTCTGTCCGGCGGCGTCATCGGCGGGATGCGCCTGGCCGAGCAACTGGGGCACCGTAATGTCATCACCACCGACGTCGGCGGCACGACCTTCCTGGCCGGACTGATTGTCGACGGGGAGCCGGTCATGGCACCGGGCTCCATCGTGAACCAGTTCCCGATCAACGCGGCGACCATCCGCGTTCACACCATCGGTTCGGGCGGTGGGGCACTCGCCTTCGTGGACGCCGGCGGCAATCTGAGGCTTGGCCCGCAGAGCGCCGAGGCCGTCCCCGGCCCCGCCTGCTATGGCAACGGCGGCACCCGCCCCACGAACACCGACGCGAACCTGGTCCTCGGCATCCTCAGCCCGCATGGGCTGCTCGGCGGCAGGAAGCCGCTCAGGATGGATCTGGCGCGCGAGGCGATCCGTGAACATGTGGCGGAGCCGCTCGGCCTCACCGTCGAGGAAGCCGCGATCGCGATTTACGAGGTGCAGAACGCGCAGGCGGGAGACCTCCTGCGCCGGGCCGTCGTGCAGGCCGGCTACGACCCCCGCGATTTCGTCGCCTACGCCTTCGGTGGTGCCGGCCCCGCCCACTGTGCCGGCTACTGCCAGGACCTGGGAGTGAGCGAAGTCGTCGTACCACTCGGGCCCGTCGCCTCCGCCTTCTCGGCCTACGGGCTCGCGGCTTCGGACATCGTCATGAGTGCCGAACTCTCCGACCCGTCCTCCTTCCCGGTCGATCACACAGTGCTCGAATCTCACTACGCCCGGCTGGAAGCCGATCTCCAGCGTGCACTCGACCGGCAGAAGGTGAAGTTCCACGACGTGACACTCCAGCGTGAGATCGACCTGCGCTACTCGATGCAGGTCACCGAGCTCTCGACGACCGTCCCGGACACGGAGTTCACCGAGCACACCGGTGCCGAGATCCTGGAGCGCTTCGAGGAGCAGTACGAGCGCATCAACGGCAGCGGCGCCGGCTACCGCGAGGCCGGCGTACAGGCGATCACCTATCGCGTGCGGGCCAAGGCCAGCCTCGGCTTTCCGGTCACGCTGCCCGTTGCTTCCGAGGCCGACAGCCCCGATCCGGCGGAGGCCCTGATCGGCGAGCGCCACGTCTGCCTCGACTCACAGATCGGCTACGTGCCCACCCCCGTCTACGACTATGCCCGGCTGCGGGCAGGCCATGAGCTTGTCGGTCCGGCGATCGTCGACGTCCCGACCACGGTGGTCGTGGTCCCCGCCGGGGTCACCGGCCGCGTCGACCATCTCGGCAACCTCGTGCTGCGCTACCAGTGAGGACAGCTTCCATGACATCCAAGATCCCCGGGGCGGACGAGTTCACCAGCCGCCCCCTGCCGCGCGAGGAACTGCTCCGGCAGATCTCGCCCACCCTTCCGCTGCACCAGATCGACGAAGGCACGGCCGACCGGGTCGACGCCCTGACCTACGAGGTGGTGCGGCACCGGCTGTGGGCCATCACCCAGGAGATGGGCGAGACGCTGCGGCGGATGTCGGGTTCGCACGTCGTCACCGAGTCCAACGACTTCAATTTCTCCATTTGTGACGAACTCGGCGAGCAGGTCCAGGTCGGCGCGTACAACGTGGGTCTCATCGGCTCGATGGATCTGGCCATCGTCTGGACGCTGCGTAACCGCAGTGACAACCCGGGCATCGAAGAGGGCGACATGTTCCTCTGCAACGACCCGTGGATCGGCGGCGGGCTGCACCAGAACGACGCCGCGATCCTGGCCCCGATCTTCCACGACGGCAAGCTGTTCGGCTGGACGACGGCCATCGCCCACCAGGTCGACCTCGGTGGGCAGCGGCCGGGCTCGTTCAGCCCGTCGGCCCAGGACGTGTTCGGTGAGGCGGTTCCCACTCCGCCGATGAAGGTGGTCCGGGGCGGGGTGCTGCAGCGCGACGTGGCCGACGCCTGGGTCCGCAGGTCACGGCTTCCGCACCTGGTGGGTCTCGATCTCCGTGCCAAGATCGCCGCCAACAAGAACGCCGCCGAGCAGATCCTCCGGCTCATCACCAAGTACGGCGCCGACACCGTCAAGGCCGTGATGCGCCGGATGATGGACGACGCCGAACGACGGCTGCGGGCCAAGCTGAAGACCCTGCCTGACGGGACGTGGACCGCGGTCGGCTACCAGGAGCAGTCGCAGACCGGTGACCGCGATCTGCACGCCATCAAGGTCGCGATGACCAAGGAAGCCGACCGGCTCGTCTTCGACTTCCGCGGAACGGCCGGGCAGACAGGCATCATCAACTGCCCCTACCCGGGACTGCGGGCCGGGATCGTCTTCACCATGCTGCCCTTGCTGGCTGGGAACATCCCATGGGCGGCAGGCGGCCTCATGCGCTGCTTCGAGATCATCACCGACGAGGACACCATCACCAACGCCTCGTTCCCGGCGGCCGTAGGCAAGGGGCCCTTCGGACCGGCTTGGGGCTCGGGCAACCTCGTCGCCGAGGTCATCGCCAAGATGCTGGACGCCGAACCCGACCACCGCACCGATGTGCAGTCGATCTGCAACGGCACCACCGACCTGTGCGTGGTGTCCGGCGTCGATGTCCGCGGAGGCGGTCGCAAGGGCTTCGTGTCCCCCATCTTCGACGTCATGGCCGGCGGCTATGGAGCCCAGGTGCATCACGATGGCGTCGACACCGGCGGACGGCTCATCATCCCCTCCGCACGGGCACCTGACGTCGAGATGACCGAGTACCTCTACCCCCTGGTCGCCCTGTGGCGCCGGGAGCAGACCGACTCCGGCGGTCCGGGCCGGCAGCGGGGCGGCATGAGCGGCTCGGTCTGCTACGTGCAGCACCCGGACCAGACCGGAACGATGTCACTGGTCGTCTCGGGTACCGGCAAGGTCGCGAACCAGAACGTCGGCTTGGCCGGAGGGTACCCGGGCAACTCCCAGCTCGACCTGGTGGTGCGCGGTATCGACGTGCCCCAGCTCGCCGGTGCGACGGCGATTCCCGCCGACCTGGACGAACTCGGCGGCGACGTCGAGGTGCTGCCCTGCGAGGGGGAATCGAATCTCGGCTCCGGTGACGCTCTCTATCTGCACTGGCAGGCGGGAGGAGGATACGGCGACCCTCTGCTCCGCCCGGCCGAAAGTGTCCGCGAGGACGTGCTGCAGGTACGCGTGTCGGCAGACGCCGCCCGGGATGTCTACGGCGTCGTGCTTGGCGAGGACGGCCGAGTGGACGTGACCGCCACTGACGAGGTCCGCGATGAGCTGCGGCACCGCCGCGCTTCCGGTGTCGGACTGTCCGGCACCCGGCTCACGCCGATCGGTACGCACGACCTGAGCGAGGCACGCCGGCTCGACGACAATCTCGCCGTCCTTGAATCGTCCGATGGCGCGACGGTGGTGTGCGTCCACTGCAGCACCGAGATCGGGCCACTGGCCGAGGGCGCGTTCGTCGAGGGGCTGGCTCTCCGCGACTCGGCACCGACCGAAGCCGGCCCCCACATCTGGCACGACCCGTCGGAGTACGTCGACGCGGAGGTCGTCTTCCGGCAGTTGTTCTGTCCAGGCTGCCTGACAGCGGTCAACTCCCGTGTCGTGCCCGTCAACCACCCCCTTCCGGTCGACCACTACCGGGCTTGGGCATGAGATCATCCGCTGTAGGAGACAGCGTGAATCCGCACCACAACTCGTTTTTCATCGGGGGCCGGTGGGTTGCACCCGCGTCCGAAGAGAAGATCACGGTGCTTGGTTCGAGCACCGAGGAGGTTCTCGGCAGCGTCCCGGCGGGCAGCGACAAGGACATGGACGCGGCCGTGGCGGCTGCCCGTGCCGCCTTCGACGATCCCGGCGGATGGGCTGCCTGGCAGCCGGCGCGGCGGGCGGACGCTCTCTGCCGCCTCGCCGATGCGCTTGAGCGGCGGGTGGAGGACATCACGCGTGTCGTCAGCGCTCAGAACGGTATGAGCCTCTCACGGAAGGTGCCCTCCCATGCTTCGGCACATGACGATCCCGCGCGGCCCGATCGAACTCGCGGCGGACCTCTACCTGCCCGACAGTGCCGACCATGCGGCTTCGACGCGCACCGTGGTGCTCTCCACCCCCGGCAGCAGCGTGAAGGAACAGATCGGCGCGAACTATGCGTCCCGCCTTGCCGCACGGGGTATCGCGGCACTCGTGTTCGACCCCGCCCATCAGGGTCAGAGCGGCGGCGAGCCCCGCGACCTCGAGGACCCCTACCGCCGCGGTGAGGACATCTCCTACGCCATCGACGCACTCACCACGACCCCGGGCATCGACCCGCAGCGCATCGGCGTCCTGGGTATCTGTGCCGGCGGCGGCTACGCCGTGCACACCGCCCGCACGGATCACCGCATCAAGGCGGTCGGCGCGGTCGTCCCCGGCAACATGGGCACCTCGTTCCGCAGCTTCCAACCGGACGGCCCCGCCGCCGCACTCGAGCGCATGGCCGAGGCGCGCACCGAAGAGTCCCGCTCCGGCGAGCCGGCCCGCGTGAACTGGCTGCCCGACACCTTGGAGGAAGCGGCGGCAGCGGGGATGACCGACATCGACACGACCCAGGCGATCACCTACTACCGCACCGAGCGGGGCGGCCATGAGCGCTCCACCAACCGCCGCCTCTCCCGCGGCGACTCGCTGCTGCTGGGCTATGACGCGTACCACCTGGTCGACCAGCTCATGACCCAGCCGCTGCAGGTCATCCTCGCCGGACGCATCGGCAACACCGGGTCCTACGAGTCAGGCATGCGGCTGTGGGAGCTGGCCCCCAACCCCGTCGACCTCATGGTGATCGACGGCGCCGGCCACTACGAGATGTACGACGAACCCGCGTACGTCGACGCCGCCGTCGACCGGCTTGCCAGCTTCTACTCGAACAACCTGTAGATCACCCCACCCGGCGAACCTTCCCGGCCGCAGGGCCGACCGGACGGGACATCGCACGCCCTCCAAAATCCGGTGAGTCCGGGCCCGGTGGCGAGGCACGCGGGAGCGCCGCTTCGAAAGCGGCAGCCCCGTAACCGGGCTGCCGGAAAGAAGATGAAGATGATGACTACGTCGGCGTCCGGGTGGGCCGACCGAACGGACGAGGCTGACGCCAAAGGCGCAAATCCCTTCTGCGTAGCGCACCCGGCCGGTCGTGCCGAGCGGCCGGGACCACCCTGGGACGGCCGGCTTTCGCATGTGCGGCGTCTCATAGGGCTCTTCGAAAAATACGAGATAGAACGTTCGGTCCCGCGAGAGTGGCCACCGCTGACCCGTGGCGCCACCCCACCGCGGCACACGCCGAACTGACTTCTCCTCAACACATCCACCGAAAGGGATCATTGTGAGCACCGTTGCTGCGCCGTCCGCCATCGCCGGGACGGCGTCTGTTTTGCGTCGGCTGTATTTCGTGCGGTTCGCGTTCGCCATCGTGTGGGCTCTCGTGATGCTCACGATGGCGGACGAGATCACTCCGGTCGGGACTGTGCTACTGGTGCTGTATCCGCTGTTCGACGTGGGTGCGGCCGTCGTCGACGCGAGGTCGTCGCGCACTACCGGATCATCGCCGACCCTGCTCTATGTGAACATGGCGGCCAGTCTGGTCGCGGCCGTGGGCGTGGGTGTTGCCTGTGCGTCGGGAATTCCGGCGGTGCTGCGGGTGTGGGGGGCTTGGGCGATCGTGTCCGGGCTCGTCCAGCTCATCGTGGCTGTTCCCCGCCGCAAGCTGGGGGGCCAGTGGCCGATGATCCTCAGCGGCGCCATCTCGGTCCTGGCCGGAGGCTCGTTCGTCGCGTCGGCCGGCGCGGGCGACCCCGCGCTCACCAGCGCGATCGGCTACGCCGTCCCGGGCGGCATCTTCTTCCTCATCTCGGCCCTGCGCCTGGGCCGCGCCGCGAAGGAGGACTGACATGACTGACCACGCCACTGACGTAACCGCCCACACGTATGACGTTGTTGTGATCGGCGCGGGTCCGGTCGGGGAGAACGTCGCCGACCGGGTGGTGCAGGGCGGGCTGAGAGTCGCCGTCGTCGAGCGGGAGCTGGTCGGTGGTGAGTGCTCCTACTGGGCGTGTATGCCGACCAAGGCACTGCTGCGCAGCACGGCCGCGCTGCGGGCGGCCCGGCAGGTGCCGGGAGCGCGTGAGGCGGTGGCCGGGGACCTGGACGTCGCGGCCGTGCTGCGCCGGCGTGACTCCTTCTCCTCGCACTGGAATGACGACGGGCAGGTTTCCAGGCTCGACTCCGTCGGGATCGCGCTGTATCGCGGTCAGGGGCGGATCGCCTCCGACCGGGGTGTCGAGGTCACCGATGCGGACGGCATGGTGACGTCGCTGACCGCGCGGCACGCGATCGTGGAAGGGTAACAACAGTCACTCCGCACGGATTCGTATGCTGACGCATCACGCGGCCATGGCCACCCGGCGGGACCGCTGGTTGGCTTGGCAAGGTGATGATCAAGGCAACAGCGAACAATGAGCACGACCAGGTCCTGCTTGCGCATGCGGAGCAGACCGAGCGGCAGGACCGCCTGGCAGCGGCGAGCGTCGAGGCGCTGCGGCGCAGCGGGGCACTGGCCCGGCGTACGCCCGTCCAGTACGGCGGCGCCTGGGCCGACGCGACGGACAGCGCCGTCCGGCTGACAGAGATCGGCAGGGCCTGTCCGTCCGCCGCGTGGATTGCCGGCACCTGCGCCACCGCCAAGACTCTCTTCGCCCAGAATTTTGACGAACCGATACAGAAGGAGTATTTTGCCGATCCTGACGTGCTGGTCTGCGGCAGCGGAGCTCCCACCGCTCAGGGAGTCCGCGAAGCGGGCGGTGTGCGTGTCACCGGTCGGTGGGACTCCGTCTCCGGCTGCGAGGACGCCGACTGGGCGCAGCTCGCGCTGATGATCGACGGTGCGTACCACGTCATGGTGGTGTCCGTCGCTGACCTGGTCATCGAACAGAACTGGCACATGGCCGGTATGCGTGGCACGGGAAGCCAGCGCCTTGTCGCCGACGGCCTGTTGGTGCCGGCTCGTCAGACTGCCCCTGCGGCCCCGCCGCGACCGCAGGACCGGCTGTTCTTCGCGGTGTGCACACTGGCAACGGTGGTCGGCGCGACGCAGGGTGCACTGAATGTGGTCGAGGACATGTTCGCGTCCCCTCGCAAGCCCTTCATGACAGGCTACGCGCGCATGGGCGAGTCTCCCGGCGCGCGGCACTGGCTCGCCGAGGCCGCGCGGCTCGTGGACCGGGCCGAGCAGACCATGCTTGCCGTCGCCCATGACAGCTCGCGGGCCGGTCTCACCGAACTCGAGCGCGCTCGGCTGCAGATGAGCCTGACGGGCGCCGCGAGGGACTGCCGGGAAGCTGTCGAGCGGCTGCTCGACCTGCACGGCGCCAGTGGTTTCCGCACGACGAACGCTCTGCAGCGTTACTGGCGGGATGTCGCGGTGGGCAGCCGCCACCCCTTGCTCAACCCCTATCTCGCGACGGAGGATCTGGGCACCGCCCTGGTCTCCTGACGAGGAAAGTCTCGTACGGCGCGTCTTCCGCCCGGCTCACGACGCGCACTGTCTCGCTCCCCGCCCACATCCGGCGGTCCAGCGGCGGCAGCGTCACACCATGCCCCCGTTGACCCGCAGGACCTGGCCGTTCATCCAGTGGCCCTGCTCGCTGGTGAGGAAGGCGATCCCACGGGCGATGTCCTCCGGCGTGTCGAGCCTCTCCAGAGGCGGGATCTTGGCAATCCGGTCGGTCCCTTTGCCCGTCTTGCCATTCAGGAACAGTTCTGTCGCCGTGGGCCTGGGGGCAACGGTGTTCACGGTGATGTCCCGCCCGCGCAATTCCCGGGTGAGGATCAAGGTGATCGACTCGACGGCGCCCTTGTCGCCGCCTCCTGGCGGACCGACCTCACGCTGCGGCAGCCGGCCCCGCTGTTCGGCGTGTGCCCGTACGTGGCCGGGGGCGGAGCAGCCGACCGGTGTTCGCTCGGAGTGTCCTGGCCGCGGGCGCCGGTTTCACACCTGTGCAACTGCACGTAGTCCCCTCCGACTTCTCCTTGTCATGGTGCCCGTGTGGCGGCGAAGGTGCAGTGCGAGCCGCGGGCGCGCTGACCAGCAGTCACGAGACAGGGCTCGAGTCGCGTCGTGCGCGGCTTTCGACATCGACACACCGCCGAAAACGGAAGGTCCCGCAGATTGAACTCCTCCAGTAACAGGGCTGCGTCCCCACAGGGTTCGCACCGGCCCCGGCGGCGCCTGGCCGCGACCGTGGTGATCACGGCCGCAGCACTCGCCTTCTCCGCCCTGCCCGCCTCGGCGGGCGCCGCCTCCATTTCGGACGCGTCCGGGGGCACCCGCAAGGTGGGAGCGCTCCCGCAGATCAAGGCGACGGCCAGACCGGGGGCAGGGAGCGTTCACCTGTCGCCCGGACAGCGTCGACAACTGCTCGACCAGGCGACCAACGCGGCGCCGGACACCGCCCGTTCACTGAACCTCGGCCCCCACGAGAAGCTGATCCCGAAGGACGTGATCCAGGACGCCGACGGAACGGTCCACACCCGCTACGAGCGCACCTACGCCGGACTGCCCGTGATCGGCGGCGACCTGGTGGTCCATCAGCGACGCGGGGCCCGCACCGTCACCTACGCCTCCAAGGCGAAGCTGACCCTACCGACGGCCAAGGCCAAGGTGTCGGCGGACGACGCGAAGAAGTCGGCCCTGAGCAAAGCCGCGGCCAAGGGCACCCGCAAGGGGGACGCGCGCACCGCCCCCCGCCAGGTCGTCTGGATGATGAACGACAAGCCCCAGCTGGCCTGGGAGACGGTCGTCACCGGCGTACAACAGGACGGGTCCCCCAGCGAACGCCACGTCGTGACCGACGCCGCGGGCGGCGCCACCCTGGAAAACTCCGAACACGTGGAGTCCGCCCAGGGCAACAGCCTCTACAGCGGACAGGTCACGATCGGCTCCACCCGCCAGGACGACGGCACGTACGCCCTGATCGACCCCGCGCACGGTAATCACCGGACGCTCGACTCGAGCGTCAACTCCAACGGGGTCCTGCTCACCGACGATGACGACGTCTGGGGCGACGGAACGGCGGCGAACCCCCAGACCGCGGCGGTGGACGCGGCGTACGGCGCGCAGACGACGTGGGACTTCTACAAGGACAGCTTCGGCCGCAACGGCATAGCCAACGACGGCCGCGGCAGCACCTCCCGAGTCCACTACGAATCCGTGCAAGGGGTCCCCCTCGCCAACGCCAACTGGCAGGACGGCTGCTTCTGCATGAGCTACGGCGACGGCGCGGACGGACAGCACCCGGTGACGTCCCTGGACATCGCCGCGCACGAGATGACGCACGGAGTCACCTCCGCCACCGCCGGGCTGGGCAACAACGGCGAATCGCCGGGCCTCAACGAGGCGATCAGCGACATGATGGCCGCCGCCGTCGAGTTCTACGCCGACAACCCCAACGACGTGCCCGACTACACGATGGCCGAGTTGGACGACCTGCACGGCGACGGCAAGCCCATCCGCTACATGGACCGTCCCTCCAAGGCCGGCATCAGCTCCGTCGGCTACGCTCCCCTGGACTACTGGACGCCGCAGGCGAAGTGGGACGAACCGCATATGGTGGCCGGGGTGGGTGACCACTTCTTCTACCTGCTTGCCGAGGGCAGCGGGCAGAAGACCATCAACGGCGTGGACTACGACAGCCCCACGTACGACGGGCTCCCGGTGGCGGGCATCGGTCGGACCGACGCCGCCGATGTGGTGTACCGCGCGCTCACCGTCTACATGACCAGCACCACCGACTACGCGGGCGCCCGAACTGCGACGCTCCAGGCCGCCACCGACCTCTACGGTGCGGACAGCGACGCCTACGAGGCCGTGGCCAACGCCTGGGCGGCCGTCAACGTCGGGACACGTTTCGTCAATCACATCGCCGTGGAGCCGCCGCCGACCGAGCCGGTGGCGGTCGGCCAGCCGGTCAGCCGCCAGATCACCGCGTCCAGCAGCCGTCCCGGCGCGCTGACCTACTCGGCCAAGTCGCTGCCCCATGGCCTGTCGATCGACCACACCACCGGCCTGATCACCGGTACGCCCGACAAGGCCGGTGACTACAGCTCGGTCATCGTCATCACGGATGCGGCCGGGGACACCCGGAACCTCTCGTTCACCTGGACCGCTCTTGAATCCGGCGGACACTTCTTCGTCAACCCCACCACGTATGTGATCCCCAAGTGGGGCGTGGTCGAGTCCCCGCTGGTCTACCGGGGGAAGCCGGGCAACGCCCCCAGTGACCTCAAGGTCACGGTCGACCTCGACCACGAGTTCAGCAATGCCATGGTGATCGACCTGATCGCCCCCGACGGCACCGTCATCCACGTCAAGCCCTGGGGACCCTGGGTGATCACGCCCGAGTTGCACGAGACCTACACGGTCGACGCCTCGGCGGTCACCACGGTCGGCACCTGGAAGCTGCGTGTCACCGACGGCACCCCGGGCTTCTACGACCTGGACCCGGGTCATCTCCAGCGCTGGAGCCTGACCTTCTGAGGCCCGCCCAACGGTCGTAACCGGCGTCCGGCCCGGTGGAGAGCGTAACGGCCACCGCATGGTCACCAGGGGCTGTGGCCCCTGGAACACCATGCGGTGGCCGTCAGCCCTGACGCGGGGCCGCGCACTTCAACAAGCGTCTCTAATTGGCTTAGCGAGCCTGAGCGTTGCTCAGTCTTGGGAGCCAATCGCCTTCGTGCCCTGGTACTGAACGACAGGAGCCGCCAGTCCGCGTGGCACGTCCCTGCGGACGCTGGTCGACCGGGCCGCAAGACCCGACGGAGGAGGGTGCCCGACGTCGCCTGGGCGCCGGGCGTGCGCGCAGCACCCTGCCACAGGTTCACTACGCTTCGCTCATCCCACTGGTGAGCCTCCCGGGCCGGCACACTCATGCGTGCCCTACGGGTGCACGGCGGCCGGGTCACCCGCAAGAATCCCACGCTCAAGGCCACAGAGCCAATGAGCGCCCCACCGCTTGGGACGCGATGGTGACCGCTCGTAGCGGCGCACAACCTGGGAACACGGCCACGCCGGCGCACGGCTGCAAGCCGTCAGGCCTGCTCCTTCAGCCACCCCCGCTCCACCGCCAGCAGCGCGATCTGGAACCGGGTCCGGGCGCCGAGCAGAGTACCCGCATCGCTGATGTGTTTCTGCACGGTACGGCGGCTCACCTTGAGCACGCGGGCGATCGTCTCGTCCTTCATCCCGGTTGCCATCAGATGCAGGATTTCCCGTGTTCGCTGGTCCGGCCCCACGGTCGTCAGGCTGCGCTTTAGGATCGGCCCATCGTGTCGGCTTGCCAGCGACACCGGCTTGGCGCGCTCCCACACGCTCTCGAACAGCGCCACCAGCGCCACCACCAGCGCGGGGGAGTGCACCACCAGTGAACCCGCCGCCGGGCGGTCCCCGCGCACCGGCAGCAGAGCCGCCGCCCGGTCGAACACCACCAACTTCACCGGCAGCCGTGACGCCAGCCGCAGTTCTCCGCCCCGGCCCGTCCCGCGCAGCGCCGTCTTGAGGGACAGTGCGTCGGTAAAGTCCTCCGTCTCGTACACCGACCGCATCCGCACTCCGTGCGCCACTCCAAACTCCCCGGCGGATGCCTGTGGACCCGTCACATACGGTGGCTTCGCCAGGTGCAGTATCTCGACCGAACTCCCCTTCAGCAGCTGACCATAGCGCGCCGACACCTCATCCTCGCGCTCCAGAACCTCCACCAGGTGCGAAGCGCGCGGGCCGGTCACCGCCTCGTACACCTCGTGAAGGCGCTCCACGAGCCCCTCGAGGCGGGCCAGTTCGCCCCGTCGCCGGGCCAGCAAGGCGCCGAGCGAGGACCGCGGGGGGCCGGCCGCCCATCGCGTTGCCGAGCCGTCGATCTGCAGCACCAGTGAGGAGTCCGCGAGGTGACGTAGTGCTTGTTCGGTTTCCGCGCGGGACGCCCCGAGCGTCGCCGCCACTTCGGTGACGTCCGCTGACGGCACGGCCACCAGGTGCTCCAACACCCGCCCGGTTAGTGGATCCAGACCCGTTGCCGCCCACGAGTCGTCCGCAGTTCCGTCCATACGTTCTGACACTCCTGTGGTTGGTGATGCGGCGCTTGGCGAGCAACTCGCCGAGGCCGTCGACCGGGGCGACGTCGTGGGGCCGTCGCGCGCAGTCGATAAACCGCAGTGGATCAAGTTATTGTTCCCTCTCCCGAAGGTGCCGGTGTCTGTGTTGTTCACCGGGTTCCTCCGAGGATGCCCCGGCCTTCAGGCCGGGGAGGAATCGGACTCCTGCGGAGCAGGACAGGAAATAGGGGTTTCGCCTCCAGGGCGAAAGACCGTCCACCCGCGACGAGGTGAGCAAGCCCGTGGCGATCAAGAGGCCTCAACTGTCAGTCCCCCCGGGTAGGTTCGGATGCATGACGACAGACGCGACCACGGAGGGGGCCGGGCATGCCCGGTACTCCTTCCGTGTGCGCCTGTCGGCTACCGCGCGGCGCGCACTTGAAGCGGAGTGGGACCGCTGCCGGTGGCTCTGGAATGAATGCGTCGCCAAGTCCAAGCAGGTCCACCAGCAGAGCAAGGAGTCCGGAGAGAAGCTGACGTGTGGTCCGGCGCAGCTCGACAGGATGCTGACCGAGGCGCGTCGGGTTGACGCCGTGGCTGGCCGAGGGTGCCTCGGTGCCGCAGCAGCAGGTGATTCGGGACTTCGCCAAGTCGCGGGCGAAGGCGCTGAAGGACATCAAGGACCGGCTTCCGGTGCACCGCCGGGCCGGGATGCCCCGCTTCAAGCGCAAGCGGGACAGCCGCCCGAGCCTGAACTACACCCGGCGGGGTTTCCGTCTGAAGGACGGTCGTCTGCACCTTGCGGGCCAGATCGTGCTGAGCGTGGTGTGGTCGCGGGCTCTTCCGGCCGACCCGTCGAGTGTGCGCGTGTACCAGGACACGCTCGGGCACTGGTATGTGTCCTTCGTCGCCCCTGCGCGGACCGAACCGCTTGCCCTCACGGGGCGGGTGCTCGGGGTGGACTGGGGTGTGAAGGAGACGGCCACCACCACGGATGACGCCTACGATCTCCCGCATGCCGAGCACGGCAAGCGGGCCGCGCAGGGGCTCGCCCGCTACCAGCGGATGATGGCCCGGCGCCGGCGTCCGAAGGGCCGCCCGCATCCAAGGGCTACCGGAAGGCGCAGGCACAGGCCGCGAAGCTGCACAAGAAGGTCGCGGGGCAGCGGGAGGACACCGGCCGCAAGTGGGCCAAGTCCGTGATGCGTGATCATGACGGGGTGGCGGTGGAGGACTTCCGCCCGAAGTTCCTCGCGAAAACCACGATGGCCCGCAAGGCGGCCGATGCCGCCATCGCCGCCACCAAACGCGCTCTGGTCGAGATGGGGCGCAAGCACGCACGGGACGTCCGCCTCGTGCACCCGGCGCACACCACGATGGACTGTGCGCAGTGCGGAGCGAGAACCAAGCACGCACTACCTCTCTCGATGAGAACCTATGCCTGCACCGTGTGCGGAGCCGTCTCGCCCAGGGACAAGAACTCCGCCCGCGTGATGCTGGTCCGGGCAGGTTGGAACCCGGACGGTGCCGAGGGCGTAAGACCACCTGAGCCGCCGGCTCCGGTGGCGGCCTGAGCCGTGAATCCCCACGCAGCCCTGGAGGGTGGAGAATCCCCTCCCTTCAGGGAGGGGAGCCTTCAAGAGTGCATGCAGGCCGCCCAGCACTCCAGTTCCAGGACTCGAGCACGGGGCTGGTGAGGACCTTGACGGTCACCAGTCGGTCGGCCTTGGGATCCGCCCGGCGTCTGTACTCCGAAGCGGACCATCAGAACGAGTCCCGCGCGTTGGTCGCCGATCTCAGGGTGACCGTCGCCCGGTGAGCGGCAAAGGACGCCGAAGTCAACTCACTGATCGCGTCCCTGCTCCGCCTCTCTCCCGAATTCGCCGAGCTGTGGGTCCACCACGACGTGGCAATTCGGCACGGTGACCGCAAACGCCTCGTCCACCCACACTCGGCCCGATCGAGGTCGACTGCTTCAACCTGTTCAGCGAGGAAGACCGACAGCGACTGCTCTGGTTCACCCCTGCGGTCGGCACCGACGGCGCGGGCATGCTGGACCTCCTCACCACTGCCGGCACCCAGGAATGCGCCGACCCGGCGCGCTGATACCGCCGGGTCCGGCAAGTGAGGCCCGCGCGTCGCTTCACGGAGCCGGAGGAAGCCGCAGACCGGCTCCGAGCGGGCGGCGCTGATGCCGTAGCTGCGGTCGCGGCGAGAGGTCGACTTCCTGGGTTGCCGGTTTCCCAGGACGATCTGGAGAAGCGGGTGTTCGACGAGGTCGCGAACCTCCTCGACCTCGAGGTCGACCTGCTGTTCTTTGACACCACCAGTACCTACGTCGAACTGGCGGAGCCGGACGAACCCGTCGCCCGGGACGAGAAGGGCTGCCTCCTGCCCGACGGGAGGAGGCTCCGGCCGATGCGGACGGCAGCGGATGTGCCCCTGACCAGACGGGTTCCGCACCTTCGGGAAGCCGAAGGACTTCCGCGCGACCTGCCGCGGATCGTGATCGGGGTGACCGTCACCGGGGACAGGATCCCGGTCCGTGTCTGATCCTGGCCCGGCAACACGGTGACCAGAAACTGATCCGGCGGGTCAAGGACGACATGCGGGACCGGACCCTGAGCAGCCGCCCTGGAGACGCTGTAGGAGACGTGGAACTTCCTGCCGATCAACGTGGCCACCCGGGCGGCGGTCCACACCTGGTCCTCCACCCAGCCGTGTGCGGCCGGGCCCTGCTCGAGATACGCGGCCAGTTTCTGCAGGCAGTGCGCGGACGGACGGCGCGGCGATCCACTCGGGCCACGCGAGGGCAGAGCCTGCGCACCGCCGTCTGCCACGCCACGTAGTTGATGAGCACGCCGACACCGCTTCAGGCAGCCATGACTGCCACGGCAGCTACGGGCACGTTGCGACGGCTGACGCTGCCGAGACCGCGTGGTGCGGAACCGGTGGGCGAGAGCCTGAACAGCAGTCGGCTGCGCGAGGACAACCGGGTCGCCACGGCCTGGCTGATCCCGCTCGCCGCGCTGGTGACGATCGCGCGGCGGCGGGGGCAGGACCCTGAAGAGGGCCGTTCATGACTTCGACGATGCGAACGGATTGGCGTTGGCGTGATGGTGTCCCCACACATCCGAGACACCGAAGTCGTGCGGCACCCAGTCCTCGCTCACCTCGATCCCGCCACAGCCGATCTCAAGATGAAAACCGCTGGGGTTTCGCACATAGAACGAGATCGCCTTGTCGTTCATGTGCCGTCCCAGGCTGATCGAAATCGGCGCACCATCGGCCTTGGCCCGGTCGTAAGACCGCCCGACGTCGTCGATCGAGCCGTGCTCGAACTCCAGGTGGTGAATCGCCGTCGTGTCCGCATGAGCCAGCGCGATGTTGTGGTGGGCCGTATTGCAGCGGAAGAAGAACAAGCCGGGAGCACGGTAGTCGGTCAGCTTGAACTCCAGCACGGACTCATACAGTTCGCGAAGCTCGGCGAACTTGGGGCTGGCCAGCACGAAGTGCCCCAGACCCGTAGTACCAGCACGTGCCCCGCCGAGCCGGGCGGCAGCAGTACGCGCCTTGGCCTCACCGACCGCCAGCTCCACCCGGTATCCGACCGGGTCGGTGAACCACCGCAGGCGGGTGGCGCCGCGCAGCTCCATCTCCTGCGCCGAGCCGTCCTCAACCGTGAAACCCGCATCGGTGAGCCTTTGGCTGAGCCGGTCCAGCTCGCGCGGCGTGTCAACGATCCAGCCCAGTTCCCGTGGACTGTCCTCCGCGGACGGATACAAAGCCACGCGGTACTTGAACTCGTCCAGCTCGACGAGCGCGACCTCATCCGTACCGAACGTCGCCGTGGTGACACCGATCCCCAGCGTGCGCCTGAGCAGGTCGGTCCAAGCATGGACATCCGTGACGTTCAGCCCGACATAACCCAGCTTGCGTATACCCACAGTTTCATCCCTCCGCCCCGGCGGTCACGCCGCCCTGCAGAAACTCGCGAACAATGTGGTTGAACTCAGGCGCCCGCTCGTACTGCACCCAATGCCGACAGTGCGGCAGCACGCGGAGTTCCGCGTTGGGTATGCCCTCAAGGATCTTGGGCGCCCAGGTAAGCGGAACGGTTTGGTCCTCCCGCCCCCAGACGAGCAAGGTGGGGGCGGCGATGAGGGGCAGGTCGGGGGTCAGATCCCCGAAGTTCGGGGGAATCGGCAGTTCGGGGTGCGCCTTCAGGCTCGACTCGTACCGTTCGTCGATGAGGGACTCGGTGGCCAGTGTCTCGTCGAACACCATCAGCCGCACGAACTCGGTCATTGCCTCACGGGAAGGCTTCTGGGCTGCCATGTAGGCGAAAAGGCGGTCAAGCCCGACAGGCCACGGTGGCGCGTCCGCTGGGAGAACTCCGCCCGGGGCCATGAGAACCAGCCGGTCCACGCGGTCGGGATAGCGCATCGCCATGCGCATCGCGACGGCTCCCCCGTAGGAGTTGCCCACCAGGTGGGCGCGTTCGATCCCGAGAGCCCTCATCGCGCGGCATACACGTTCCGCCGCGTGGAAGATCAGCGGTTCGTCGGTCGAGGGCCGCGGGGAGCTTCCCCAGCCGGGGAGGTCCACGACGATGTTCCGGTAGTCCTCGAAGGCCGCCAGATTGCCGCCGAAATTGCTCATACCCGTGGCTCCCGGCCCCGAGCCGTGCAGCCACAGGACCGGGTCGCCCGAACCGACCTCGGTATAAGCCAACTGAGCGTCCCTGACATCCATCATGTTCGGCACTTCAATCCTCCCCTCTGTGTATGTAGCGCTCACTATACAAGAATGTGTGACGCTATCAAGGTCGACTTCCATGCCGGAGGCCGACAGCTTCTGTGTCATTCGGCATGCCGGACGGCCGTGTCATGGGCCGCCCAGGTGAGGACCTGTCTGCCTGCTCACCACGCCGTCTGGACTTGCCGACCCGTGTTCAGTCTTCGATCGTCGCGACCAGGTGGCGGTCCGCAGGGGGGCGGCCTCAACTGCCGTGGACCTCCGGCGTCCTGAGTCGGAAGTTCGCGGGTGGTTGCGAAGTGAGGGGCCCGGTCCGAAGCCGTTATCGCTTGAGGGGTGCCGGCCGGCCGTCAGGCGAGGGCCGGGGGCCGGACGGCTCGCTGCCAGGTGGTGGTGAACGCCGACGCCCAGGGTCAAGCGCGGTTGAGGCCGAGAGGGCGTGTGCGGGCGTGGGTGGTGAGTCACCCTGTCAACCACTGGACGTCAGCGCACTGCGCCGAAGCCCTCGGTCGGCAAGGCAGCTGTCTCCGCCTCCGTCCCCGATCCCGCTCGGCTCCAACCAGGTCGTGGTCCACTTGTCCTTCTGCGGGCGATGAGACACCGATCTGCCCATCCCGCAGAGGAGTTCGCGTCAAAGCTGCCGATCGTGTTCTGCCACGAGTCCGGAGGCGAAGTGGGCGCCAGCGGCCCGGAGGTCACCGAACTCCGCGGGGGCGACCGTGTCGCGGTCACCCCGTGGCCGTACCGCCGCGATTGCCGGTAGCGGGTACTGCCTGCTCGGCCACAACGGAATCGGGGGAGTGGCGATTCCCCACCCCACTCAAAGCGGGGCGTCCTCTCGCTGGATCCTTGATGGGCTGCCTCACCGCGTGGAGGTAGAACGTTCGGTATTGACTTCAGGAGCGCGCGTCCCGGGCATGCTTCGAGCGAACGTTCTCCATCGTGCTTCTTCATGCAAGCAAGGACGACGTCTCCGGACAGGCCTGGCCGGAGACCTCGTCCTCGGCGGCACTTTCTTCCTCGTCTGGGTGCTGCGACTCAAGCATGCCGGCGAGGAACATGCCCCTTCCCCAACCCCACGGGCCTGGTCTGGCGTCTGCTCCCCGCCGCTGGCCAGGCCCGTGGCCCACGGATCCAGGCTGCCATGGGCCGGCCGGCGCGCGGGTCGATGCCGCATTGGCGTTGTTGCTGACCACGCTTGGCGATCTGGATGCCGCCGCGACCGCCGGCCGCCCCACGACGGAAGCGGAGCGCGGTGCCGTACGGGGCGCGCTTGCCCACGCGGGCGAGACCGCGCGCGCCGTGCTCACCTCGATGTACGAGCTGGGCAGCTCGACCGCCCTGTACGAGTCGAGCCGGTTGGGCAGGCTGTTCCGCGACGGCCACGCCGCAGCGCAGCATGCCGTCCTGTCGGCGGCCAACTACGAGCTGGCCGGTCGCACCGTCATCGGCATTCCCGCCGGCGACCCCACCCTCTGAGCTGATCACTCGGCCGGGATGTGTGCCCGGGTCGTCAGCGACGAACGAGCACTTCGGTGGTCACCCGACAGCAGCCGGCACGGCGCCGGATGCGGGATCGGGAGCCGCGTCGCCGGCGATGAGCAATGCTCAAGATCTGTGGATCGGCCTCGGGTTGGGACGTGGGAGGGCGTACCTTCCCGAGTGATCGATAGGTCACCGAGTGGACCGACGTTGCACCGTCGGTTGGGAAGGTACGCCCATGCTCAGCGTGGTCAACGAGGACGGCACGACGGAGTCCGGTTCCCTGATCGACGAGATCGTCCGCGAGGGAGCCCGGCGGATCCTCGCTGCCGCGCTGGAGGCGGAAGTCGACCAATACATGGCCGAGTTGGCGGCTGAGCGAGGCGAGCGCGGGCACCGCCTGGTGGTTCGCAACGGCCACCACCGGCCCCGCACTGTCGTCACCGCGGCAGGGCCCGTGGAGGTCACTGCGCCTCGGGTGAACGACCGGCGCGTCGACGAGGCCACCGGCGAGCGCAAGCGGTTCTCCTCCAGAATCCTGGCCCCGTGGTGCCGCAAGTCGCCGAAGATGTCCGACGTGCTTCCCCTGCTTTACCTGCATGGACTGCCCTCGGGGGACTTCGTGCCCGCGCTGGAGCAGTTCCTCGGCGGCTCGGCCGGCCTGTCGTCGACGTCCGTGACGCGGCTGACGAAGCAGTGGTAGGACGACCACACCGTCTTCCAGCAGCGCGACCTCAAGGACCGCGACTTCGTATAGGCGATGGCGCGTTGCAGGCTGGGCAGTTGAGCGGTCTGGCTCTCCTCATGGAGGCCGTGGGCCCGGGCATGGGCGTTCAGGTCAGCCACGACGCGGCTGGCGTGGCCTTCCAGATGGTGCGGGCCATGTCTGCGACGTGCGTCTGGCGGGCAGGCAGGGTGGGGTGCAGGTCCTCGGCGGCCTTCCAGACGTACTCCAGGGGTTTCATGCCCGAGATCTGTCCAGCGGGTGCTGGGTACCGCGCCCCGGCGCAGCAGCGGCTTGACCTGCCGGGCCGGGGCGAGCGCGGGGAGCCCCTCATGCCTCTCCAGCGGCGTGGAAAGCATGGATCCAGGCGAGGTGCCGGTCGAACGCGTCCGGGGCGGCCAGCCGCGCGTCGCGCCGGCGCTGCGCCTCACCGTCGGGCAGATGCAGGACGTCGCCTGTGGTGATCGATGCCGTCTGCACGCGGCGGGTCCGGGCATGTCGTAGCTGTTCATAGCGTGCGCGGGCCTCCTCCCAGTCGCTGTCGGCCAGGAGACAGTCGGCGAGGACGATGGCGTCCTCGATCGACTGGTTCGCACCCTGACCGTGGTGGGGGACCATCGCATGCGCGGCATCGCCGAGCAGGGTCACCCGGCCCTTCGACCACGATTCCAAGGGCGGACGGTGAAAGAGCGCCCAGCGCTCGGTGACCGGGACGGCACTGATCATCTGTACGATCGCCGGGTGCCACTCGGCGAACATCGTGAGGTGTTCGCCCTCGCGCTCGACCGGTGTCACCCAGCTGGAGGCGGACCAGGGCTCCGGTGTGCGCTGGACGAGGAAGAAGTTCTGGTCACCGTTGCCGATCGGGTAGTGCAACAGGTGGCCACCGGGCCCCATCCAGAACTGGATCGCCTCCGGGTCGGGCAGCAGATCGAGCTTGTCGGCCGGCACGATGCCACGCCAGGCCGACGAGCCGGAGTACAGCGCGTCGTCGTAGCCGAGCAGGAGGCGGCGTACGGTCGAGCGGGCGCCGTCGGCTCCGATCACGAGATCGGCTTCGGCCGAGGAGCCGTCGGCGAAGTGGAGACGGGCCTGCGCGCCGGAGTCGTCGATGTCGACAAGCCGCTTCTTGAGGTGCAGACCCTCCACCCCGCACCCTGCGTCTGGGCCGGCGAGCGCGCCGAGCAGGATCGCCTGAAGGTCGGCTCGGTGGATGCCGTAGTACGGCGCTCCACAGCGCTGGTGGTAGTCGGCACGCGAGAGCACCCGGCCGACCACGTCGCCGGTGCGTCCGGAGCGGAAGACCAGGCCGTCCACGTCGGCCGCCGCCGCGGCGAGCGGCTCGGTGAGGTTGAGTCGCGCTTGCAGATGGCGCACCGAATTGGCCGAGAGCGCGACGGCGGCGCCGACTTCGCGCAGCTCCTCGGCCTGTTCGTAGAGGTGTACCTCCCACCCCTTGCGGCGTAGCTCCAGGGCGAGGGTCAGCCCGCCGATGCCGGCGCCGACGATGGCGATCCGAGGTGTCGTGGAGCGAGTGGCGGTGCTCATGCAGAGTGTCTTTCGTCCGAGGCTCAGGGAGAGGTGGGGGAAGGGAGCGGGGCTGCTCGACCGGGTCGTTCCGGTCGAGCAGCCCCGTGGTGGCAGACGGCTATCCGTTGATGTCGGACGGGTGTGTCGCCAGCGGCGTCACCGCGATGTCCATGTAGGGGAACAGCGGCAGGTCGGACAGGATCTGGTGGAGCTCGTCGCCCGACTCGACCTCGAAGATCGAGTAGTTCGAGTACTCGCCGACGATCCGCCATATGTGGGGCCACTTGCCGGCCCGCTGCAGTTCCTGCGAGTACGCCTTCTCCCGGTCGACGGTCGCAGCCCGGACTTCGGGGTCGAGGTCGTGCGGGATCTGCACGTCCATCCGCACGTGGAAGAGCACTCAGGCCTCCGGGTCGAGGACGAAGGAGTACGCCACGGTCGCCGAGCCGCCGGCCTGCTGCTGCGGGTCGAGCAGCAGTTCCGGCTTCACCGCCGAGGCGATGTCGTCGTCGTTGTGGGCGTCGCCGGGGAAGTAGAGCTGCGCGGTGAGCAGCTGGTAGCCCGGAGCGGAGACCTTGACGTGGATGTGGGCCGGGCGCCAGGCGTGCCACCCGGCCGCCTCGATGAGCGCACCGCAGGCACCATCGGTCGGAATCTGGTACGGCGCGGGCTGGACGGTGTGGATCTCGAAGGAGCCGTCGGGGCCGACGTGGTTCGTGCCACGCAGGTTCCACTCCGGCAGGTTGGGGGCGAACAGGCTGTAGAAGCCGTCGTCGTCGGCGTGCCAGATCTCGACCTTCGCGTCGGACAGGGCGGTGCCGTCGACCGCGGTGACGGTGCCGGTCCAGGTGAGCGGCGTGCCCCCCTCGCCCTCGCGCATCGGGACGGTGCCGACACCCTTCTCGTCGGAGATCACCGGCGAGTTCGGGACGTAGTACGGGCCCTCGATGGTGCCCTTGTTGCCCTGGCGGTCGGAGGTGGCGACCTCCTCGACCACGTGCTCGACCCAGACGTCCAGGAAGAGCGGCCACTCGCCGTCGAGCCCGACCTGGATCAGCCACGCCTTGAGAGCGTTGTACTCGGCGTAGGTGACGTTCTCCTCGCGGATGGTGGCGTGGACGGCCTCGAGCACGCGGCGCGCGAGCTTGTCGACGCGCTCCTTCGGCACGTCCTTGACCGCCTCGTAGGGAGACTTGTCGTTCTGGAAGCGTGCGGTGGCGTTGGCGCCGGAGGCGGCGGCGCTAGCAACCTCAGAGGTCATGGTGCTTCTCCTGTCGCTTGTTCTTCTCGGCCCCAGGGGGGCGGTGGTGGATCAGGCCCGACCGTCGGTGCGGTAGCGAGCGAGCTTGTCGGGGTCGATCGTGACGCCGAGGCCGGGGCCGGACGGCACGCTCAGGTGGCCGTCACGGATCTGGAACGGCTCGGCGAGCAGGTCATCGCTCATGTCGAGGAAGTTGGACAGCTCCCCGGCGCGGCGCGAAGTCAGTCGGTAGGCCGCCGCGAACGTGACTGCGCACGCGGTGCCGAGCTGGCCGTCGATCTGGTTGCCGATGACGGCCTCGATGCCGAGCCCCTCGGCCAGGTGGTGCACGCGCTGAGAGACGGTGAACCCGGTGCGTGCCGTCTTGATCGAGACGGCCGTCGCCGATCCCCCGAGGATCTCCCGGGTGACCTCGGCGGGCGTGGTCGCGGACTCGTCGGCGATCGTGGGCACCGCGGTCCGAGCGACCAGCCAGCGGCGGCCCAGGACGTCGTCGGCGGGGCAGAGCTCCTCGGCGAAGAGCAGGTCGAGGTCGGCCATCTCGCGCATCGCTGCGGCCGACTCCGCCGGCGACCAGCCGCGGTTGCCGTCGACGTACAGCTCCGCCTCGGCACCGAAGCGCTCCCGCAGCGCGCGCACCACCGCGGTGTCGAGCGATACCGGGTGCCGTCCCACCTTCACCTTGAAGGTGGTGATGCCGTACGTGGAGCGCATCCGCTCGGCCTCGGCCACCATCTTCTGCGGCTCCTCGAAGCCGAGCATGTGGCTGACCCGCATCCGGTCGGTGTAGCCGCCGAGCAGGTCGCTGACCGACTGGCCCAGGGTCTGACCGAGCGCGTCCCAGATGGCCATGTCGATCGCCGACTTCGCGGTGGGGTTGCCGATCGTGCGGCGCATCCGCTGGTGGGCGACCTCGCGCTGGAGGAGCGTCAGGCCGACGATCTGCGGGGCGAAGACGTTCTCGATGACCGCCACGATGCCCTGCTGGGTCTCGCCGTAGGTGAAGGGCCGGGGTGGCGCCTCGGCGACGCCGACGATCCCGTCGTCGGTGTGGACCCGGACGAGCACGTGCTCGGCCGCGTGCACCTCGCCGGAGGCGAACTTCAGCGGCTTGAGGTAGGGGATGGAGAACGGGATCGCCTCGACCCGGACGATCTTCATGCAGGCTCCTCGGTAGGGACGGAGGCCGCGCCGGACGTGGCGGTCAGCAGTGCGACGACGGCGTTGACGAGCGGGTTGTCCTCGTCGGCGCGGCGCCCCAGCGCGAGGCCCACCGAGCCCGCGTCTGCGACATCGCGGAAGACGACGCCGTCCAGGGGGAGGGAGCGGACGCCGGCCGGGGCGAGTGAGACCCCGAGGCCGGCGGCCACCAGCGCCAACAGGACGGAGGTGCCGGGTGCCGCGTGCTCGCGGTGGGGCACGAACCCGGCGGTACGGCAGGCGCGCGTGACCGCGTCGTTGACCACCGACTGGCGAGCGTCGTAGAGGATGAACGGCTCGGTGCGCAGGTCGGCCATCGCGATGATGGGCTCGGCCACGAGACGGTGATCGGCGGGCACGGCCAGGACCAGCGGCTCTTCGTCGAGCAGGCTCAGCTCGATGCCCTCACCCGCCGCGGGCGGCCGGAGCAGGCCGAGGTCGATCGTGCCGGCGCGCAGCGCGTCACACTGCTCGGAGGTGAGCAGGTCGGCGTGGATCTCCAGCGCCACACCGGGCAGCTCGCGCTTGAGCAGCCGGGCGATCCGGGGCAGATGCGAGAACGACGACGTGCCGGTCAGGCCCAGACGCAGCAGGCCGTGCCGTCCGGCCGCGATCCGCCGTACGCCGCGCAGGCTGTCGTCCAGGGCGCCCAGGATGCGGGCCGCCTCGGTCTGGAGGAACTCACCGGCAGGGGTGAGCGAGACCTGTCGCGTGGTGCGGTTGAACAGCGTGACGCCGAGCTCGGCCTCCAGCTGACGGATCGCCTGCGAGAGCGCGGGCTGGGCGACGTGGAGGCGCTCTGCGGCACGCCCGAAGTGGCAGGTCTCGGCCACGGCGGTGAAGTAGCGCAGGTGCCGCAGGTCCATGACGCCCGTCCTCAGGTCGGCAGATCGGCTGGAGTCCCAGTGACGCCAAGTCGTGCCCGTCACACTAGGTCGGGCAATCCATAGGGGGCAAAGACATGTTTCGACTCGATTAAGAGTGGCTGCTTATTAATCGAGTGCTAGGTCAGGACTAGGCATTTACCGGGTACGACGCTCGCCCTAGTGATGCGACGGTCGATTTCAACCCAGTCGATGCCACCTATTTTCCTGGAGGTCACCATGACCGAGATGCTGGAGCGTCGCATCGGCCCGTACCGCCGCGTCAGCGAGTTGTTGGACCAGGCTGTCGTCGATGACCGGGAGGCGGGTGTCATCCGCGCCAACCGGCAGATCTTCACCGATGACGAGCTCTTCGAGCTGGAGATGAAGCACATCTTCGAGGGCAACTGGATCTACCTCGCGCACGAGAGCCAGGTCCCCGAGCCGGGCGACTACTTCACGACGTACATGGGCCGGCAGCCCGTCGTGATCACCCGTGACAAGGACAGCCGGCTGCACCTGCTGATCAACGCCTGTGCGCACCGCGGCGCCATGCTGTGCCGCAGGAAGACCGACAACCGCACCACGCTGACCTGTCCCTTCCACGGCTGGACGTTCCGCAACGACGGCACCCTGCTCAAGGTCAAGGACCCGGACGGCGCCGGCTACCCGGACAGCTTCGACACCGACGGCTCGCACAACCTCACCAAGGTCGCCCGCTTCGACTCCTACCGGGGCTTCCTGTTCGGCAGCCTCAACCCCGACGTCGCGGAGCTCTCCGAGCACCTGGGCGACGCGACGAAGGTCATCGACATGCTGGTCGACCAGTCGCCGGACGGCCTGGAGGTGCTCCGGGGCTCCTCCACCTACACCTACGACGGCAACTGGAAGGTCCAGGCCGAGAACGGTGCCGACGGCTACCACGTCACCGCCACGCACTGGAACTACGCGGCCACCACCTCGCGCCGCAACACGGGCGAGTCGACGAACGCCACCAAGACCCTGGACGCCGGCAGCTGGGGCAAGTCCGGAGGCGGCTACTGGTCCTACCCGAACGGCCACCTGTGCCTGTGGACCTGGGCGGCCAACCCCCAGGACCGACCTCTGTGGGACCGGATGGAGGAGCTGAAGCAGACCTACGGCGAGGCCAAGGGCGAGTTCATGGTGAAGGGCTCCCGCAACCTCTGCGTCTATCCCAACGTGTATCTGATGGACCAGTTCTCCACCCAGATCCGCCACTTCCGGCCGATCGCGCCGGACAAGACCGAGGTCACCATCTACTGCATCGCCCCGAAGGGGGAGAGCGCCGAGTCGCGGGCCTGGCGGATCCGGCAGTACGAGGACTTCTTCAACGCCTCCGGCATGGCGACCCCGGACGATCTCGAGGAGTTCCGCTCCTGCCAGCTGACCTTCCGCGCCACCGCAGCCCCGTGGAACGACATGAGCCGCGGCGCCGAGCACTGGGTCTCGGGCCCCGACGAGGTCGCGACCGCGCTCGACATGCCGGGCGTCGTCTCGGCCGGCAAGCGCAACGAGGACGAGGGCCTCTACCCGGTTCAGCACAGCTACTGGCTCGAGACGATGCGCGCCGCCGTCGCCGCCGAGGAGGAGAACTGAGATGACCACCGCAACGACCGGATCCGCACCCGCCGAGGCCAGGCTGATCACGCAGAACGCCATCGAGCAGTTCCTCTACCGCGAGGCCCGCTACCTCGACGACCGCGAGTTCGAGAAGTGGCTGGCCTGCTACGCCGACGACGTCGTCTACTGGATGCCCTGCTGGGCCGACGACGACCGGCTCACCGAGGATCCGCAGACCGAGATGTCGCTGATCTACTACGCCAACAAGGGCGGTCTGGAGGACCGGGTCTTCCGCATCCGCACCGAGCGCTCGTCGGCGACGTCGCTCCCCGAGCCGCGGACCTCGCACAACATCAGCAACGTCGAGGTGATCGAGCGCCGCGGCGATTTGGTCGACGTGCGCTTCAACTGGCACACGATGTACTTCCGCTACAACACCGTCGACCCGTACTACGGCACGTCGTTCTACACCATCGACTTCTCCGGCGAGCAGCCGCTGATCCGTCGCAAGACCGTGATCTTGAAGAACGACTACATCCACCACGTCGTCGACGTGTATCACTTCTGAGGTCCCCATGACGTCCACCAGGCTCGAGGCATCCCGCGAGGCGGCGACCCATCAGGTCGCGCTCGCTTTCGAGGACGGGGTCACCCGGTTCATCACCTGTCGCGCGGACCAGACGGTCGCGGACGCGTCGTACCGCCAGCGCATCAACATCCCGCTCGACTGCCGCGACGGTGCCTGTGGAACGTGCAAGGCGTTCTGCGAATCAGGTGAGTACGAGCACGGCACCTACATCGACGACGCTCTGTCGGCCGACGAGGCCGCACAGCGCTATGTGCTGCCGTGCCAGCTGCGACCGAGCACCGACCTCGTGCTGCAGATCAACAGCACCAGCGAGGTGGCCAAGACCAGCGCCGCCGCCTACACCGGCACCGTCGTGGGCATCGACCGGCTCAGCGCCACCACGGTCGAGCTCTCGGTGGACCTCCTGAACCGGGCCGATCTCGCCTTTCTTCCCGGGCAGTACGTCAACGTGGCCGTGCCCGGCACGGACGTCACACGGTCCTACTCCTTCAGCAACGCGCCGAGCGAGGAGCGGCTGACCTTCCTGGTCAAGCTCACCCCGGGCGGCGTCATGTCCGAATGGCTCGACCAGCGTGCCGCCGTCGGCGACCAGCTCAGCCTGACCGGTCCGCACGGCTCGTTCTTCCTGCGGGAGGCGGACCGTCCCGCGGTGCTCCTTGCAGGTGGCACCGGCCTGGCGCCGATCCTCTCCATGCTGCGCAAGCTCCGCCTCGAGGACTCGCCCCGCCCGCTCCACCTCATCTACGGCGTGTCCACCGACACCGACGTGGTCAAGCTCGACGAGCTCCGCGAACTGGCCGCCGCGCTGCCCCACTTTACCTGGGACCACTGCGTCTCCGATCCGGCCACCACCGCCCGCAACCAGGGCTATGTGACCGCGCTGCTCAGCCCTAATCATCTGCACGACGGTGCCGCGGCCGTCTATCTGTGCGGCCCGCCCCCGATGGTGGAGTCGGTGCGTACTCACGTGGCCGAGGCCGGCATCGAGCCGTCCGGCTTCTACTACGAGAAGTTCGCGCTGGCCGCGACGGCCACGACCGCCGCGACGAGCCCGCCGCGCGCCGCGGAGCCGGTGGGCGTCGCGCCCTGCGAGCAGCTGATGCTCTCGCCCGACGCCCGCGGCCACGCCGGCCAGGAGATCCTTCCGGCGACGGCGACGGCGCTGGCGCCCCTTGCGGCCACCGGCGCCTCAGGGGCGGTGCCTGCCGACGGCCCTGACGACACGGTCCGGCGGATCGCCGGCCAGTTGGTCGCACCGCCGTCGGCCAGGGCCGCGGCGGACCAGGCGCGGACGGCGCTCGACGTCGACGGCGCGCTCCTGCCGGACGCGGACGCGCGGACGGTGGCCGGTCAGCAGGTCTTCGCCGCGATCGAGGAGCAGGCCCCGACCACCATCGCCGAGGACGGCTACCAGATCGGGGAGGAGCACCCCGACATCCAGGCTTCCGACGCCCTCTTCGAGGCGCGCGAGGCGCTGGAGCTCGGCGCGCTCGAACTCACCATCGGCCGGCTCACCTCACAGCAGCTGGCCGGTTACCGGCTCCTGGCCGAGTCGACGGTGCCGTACGTCGACGCAGCGCGTGCGCGGTTCACCGACCCGCACCGCTACACCGAGACGAACGCCGCTTTCCACGACTACCTGCTCGCCCTGACCGGCAACGCCCATCTGCTGCAGGCCTACCAGGCGCTGGGGGTGAAGGCCCGGATGGAGGAGGTGCTGCGCGACGCGACCTGGTGCCACCCCCGTTGTGCCCAGGACCACCTGGACATCGTCGCGGCCTTCGAGGCCGGCGACCGCGGGCAGGCCCGGACGCTGATCGCCGCGCACGCCGAGCGGTCCAAGCAGACCATGCGCCGCGCGATGTCCGACCGCGTCGCGAGCACCACGCCGCGGTTCATCGCCCCCGGCCGCTTCAGAGGCAGGGTTGTCATCGTGACCGGCGCCGCCCAGGGAATCGGCGAGGCGGTCGCCCGGCGGATCGGCGCCGAGGGCGGACAGGTGGTGCTGGTCGATCGCTCGGAGCTGGTCCGCGAGGTCACCGCCGACCTCGCCGCCACGGGGGTCCCTGCTCGCGCGGTCTGCGCTGACCTCGAGCAGTACGACGGTGCGGCCGCTCTGGTGCGCGAGACGCTGGCGGCGTACGGGCGGATCGACGTGCTGATCAACAACGTCGGCGGCGCGATCAACTTCAAGCCGTTCGTCGAGTTCACCGCCCCCGAGATCGATGCCGAGGTCACCCGCTCCCTGATGACCACGCTCTACGCCTGTCGCGCGGCGCTCCCCGCCATGGTCGCAGCGGGCCACGGCGTGATCGTCAACGTCTCCTCGGCGGCCACCCGAGGCATCCACCGGATCCCGTACTCCGCGGCGAAGGGCGGCATCAACGCGATCACCGCCTCGCTCGCCATGGAGTACGCCGACGCGGGGGTGCGCGTCGTGGCAACGGCGCCCGGCGGCACTGACGCCCCGCCGCGACGGATCTCCCGGGGCACCCCTCAGCCCACGAACGCAGTGGAGCAGGCGTGGTTCCAGGCTCACATCGACCAGACCCTGGAGTCGTCGCTTCTGCACCGCTACGGGACACTGGACGAGCAGGCCGCGGCGATCTGCTTCCTCGCCTCGGACGAGGCCGCCTACATCACCGGGACCGTGCTGCCGGTCGCGGGCGGTGACCTCGGATGAGCCGCGACTTCATCGTCTGATCCCAAGGACACGGCATAAAACAACGGCATTGCGTCCAGAGGGTGACAGTGATCATCGAACGAGCCGGATGTGTCGGACGCGAGCACGAGCTCGCCGAGCTCGAGCAGCGACTGGTCGCCACCCGCACATCGGGAGCGGCAGCGGTGCTCGTCCTCGGTGACCGGGGGATCGGCAAGACAGCGCTGCTCCGGGCGTTCGTCAGCACGACCGGCGCTCCGACCCGCCATGCCCAGGCCGTGGCCTGGGAACGGCACGAGGCGGGTGCCGTCCTGCGGCAGCTTCTGCGCCGGGAGCCCCCGCTCCACCCCAGCCACGCTGCCGACCGCCTGGCAGCCGGGCTGGTGGAGCAGCCCACGCTGATCGTTGTCGACGATGCCGAGGTGGCCGACGACCTCTCGGTCGATGCCCTCCGCTCGGTACGGCACCGCCACCCCGAGATACCGGTGCTGATCGTGCTCTCGGCCACGCACGGTGCGCCACGGCTGAGTGACCTGGCCGACGACGCGCTCCGCATCGAAGGGCTGGAGGCGTCGGCCATCGTCGAGCTCGCCGCGCTGCGTGGGCGTGTGCTCCCCCCGAGCATGGCGGCCGCGCTCACGCGTCACACCGACGGGAACCCACGGGACGCGCTCGCGCTGCTCGACGAGCTGCCGCCGGCGCGGTGGATCCGCCCCGACCGGGAGCTGCCGGCGCCTGGGTACGTCCGTGTCGAGGTGACGCGCGCCCTGGCTGATGCGGGGCCTGCGGGACGCGCGCTCGCCGAGGCGCTCGCCGTCCTGGGCCCGGGCGCGGAGCTCGGACACGCCGCGGCGCTGGGTGCCCTCGAGGATCCGCTCGCCGCGCTCGACGACCTGCGCAGCAGTGGCCTGATCGATCCCCGGCCGATCCACGAGCCTCGGTGGCGCACACCTTTGATCGCGACGGCGGTGCTGGAGACCATGGGGGCGCGTGACGCGGCCGAGGCGCATCGACGTGCCGCGCAGATCGTGACCGACCCGGTCGCCCAGATGCGCCATCTGGCCGCCGCGACGCCGGTCCCCGACGACCATCTGGCCGAGCGGATCACCGTGCTGGCGATCCAGCGTGGCGAGGACGGAGCCTGGGCGCAGGCCGCGGACCTGTTCCGGGATGCCAGCAGACTCACCTCGGACCCGGCGCCCAGGGACGAACGGCTGATCCGATCGGTCGACGCGCTCGTTGCCGCAGGCGACTGTGCCGGTGCGGGCGCACTCGTCTCGACGGTGGAAGGCATGCGGGAGACCCCGCTGCGTAATGCGGCGCTGGCGTATCTCGCGATCGTGCGGGGTCGAGCCAACGAGGCCGAGGTGCGACTCAGGCGGGCGTGGGAGATCGTCAACGCGACACGGGACCCGGCCACCGCGGCGCTGATCGCGCAACGACATGTGCTGCACTCGCTGGCTCAATGCCGAGGCGCCGACCTGATCGACTGGGCCGATCGCGCCATCGAGCTGGCCGGGCCCGACTCGGGCGCGGGCATCGAGGCGGCCGCCATCCGAGGGCTCGGCTTCGCCGTGTCCGGCCGGTTCGCCGAGGCGCAGGCGGCATACAGCGCCGTGGCGAGCATGGTACGTCACGGCGCCCAGGCGCAGCGGGTGCAGATGGGCCACGGCTGGCTCGGCGTCCTGATCGATGATCCGGACGAGGCTCGCAGCCGTCTTGAGGGCGTCACCGATCCGTGGGTTCTCGGTGGCTCGACACGGATCTCGCTGTGGGCTCTGGGCTGGCTCGCCCGAGTGCAGTTCCTGACCGGCGAGTGGGACCTGGCCATGGCCTCGGTCGCCCGCGGACGCCTACTGGCCGCGGGGTCGGGGATCGTGCTGGTCACGCCCCTGCTGGAGTGGACCGCTGCCGAGATCCATGTGCTGCGGGGCGAGTGGGAGTCCGCTTCCGAGGCTGCCCGTGCCGCCGAGGCCGAGGCTCAGGGGTACGAGATCATGCGGGTGCCGACGCTGCTGGCCCGCGCCCACCTGGCTGAGGCACGCAGCGACTACGCCGGCGTACGCCGCATCCTGGCGCCGTTCGCCCAGGCCGGGCCCGGCAGCTCGCTCGCCGAGCCGGGCATCTGGCCGTGGGCTGACACGCTGGCGGGAGCGCTCATCGCCGATGGGCGTCTCGACGAGGCGGACCAGCTCCTCGCCCCGCATGAGCGGCGCGCGGCTGAGGAGAGTCACCACTCCGCACAAGCCCGTCTTGCCGCTGCGCGCGGCCGGTGGCACGGGGCGCGAGGGGAGCTCGACCAGGCCCGAGGATCCTTCGACGCCGCCCTGGCCCAGCTCGACGGATTGCCGCTGCGCTACGAGCAGGCCCGCGTCACCTTCGTCTACGGGCAGACTCTGCGGCGAGCCGGCCAGCGCCGCGATGCCGAGGTCATGCTCGCCACCGCCCGCGACCTTTGGGATGCACTCGGTGCACGGACGCGCGTCGAGGCCGCGGATCGTGAGCTGCGAGCTGGCGGAGTCCGCGCGCCACAGGGCCCGCGGACGCCCGGGGAGCTGACTCCGCAGGAGGAGACCGTCGCCCAGATGGTCGCCTCGGGGCTGTCCAACCGCGAGGTTGCGGCGCGGCTGTTCATCTCGCCGAAGACCGTGCAATTCCACCTGACCCGTATCTACGCGAAGTACGGCCTGCGCAGCCGGACCGAGCTCGCGGCCCGCGCCGCCGAACACCAGGAGCCTCATCGGTGACCACCCGCCTCCAGCCCGCCGCGGTCGCGGCTCATCCGCGTGCCTTCGGACGCCTCGAGCTCGCCAACGGCTTCGTCGGGTTCCTCTTCTCCTGTACCGGCCCGGTGGCCGTGATCCTGGCGGTCGGCCAGTCGGCCGGCCTCTCGGCCGCCGTCGTCGCCTCCTGGGTGAGCGCTGTGTTCTGTCTCAACGGCGTCCTCACCATCGTCGCGTCGCGGTGGAGCCGGCAGCCGTTGGTGTACTTCTGGACCATTCCGGGCACCGTGGTGGTCGGGCAGGCGATGTCCGCCGGTACGACGTGGCCCGAGGTCGTCGGCGGCTTCTGTATGGCGGCGGTGCTGCTCGTGCTGCTGGGGCTGAGCGGTCAGGTCGACCGCGTGATGCGGCTGCTGCCGATGCCGATCGTGATGGCAATGGTGGCGGGGGTCTTCCTGAGCTTCGGCACTGATCTGGTCCGGGCCGTCGACACCGACCTCGCTGTGGCCGGGCCGATGGTGATCGCCTTCATCGTGGTCAGCGCGGTGCCGCGTCTGGCTCGGTGGCTGCCCGCTGTCCTGGTGGCGCTGGCGGTCGGTGCCGTCGCCGTCTTGCTCGGCGATCACACGGGCGTCGGTCTCTCCGGCCGCTGGCTGGTGCACCCGGTCTGGACGACTCCGAGGTTCACCGGCTCGGCCTTCGTCGAGCTCACCATTCCGCTGCTGGTCACCGTCCTTCTGGTGCAGAACGGGCAGGGGATGGCGGTGCTGCGCGGTGTCGGACACGAGCCGCGGATGAACCAGGTCACCGCCGTCTGCGGCGTGACATCACTCCTCAGCGCGCCGTTCGGCGGCGCCTCGACGTGTCTGGCAGGGCCGACCAATGCTCTCGTCACCGCCTCGGGCGAGCCACGTCGCCACTACGCGGCGGCGATCTGGTGCGGGGTGCTCGCGATCGGGTTCGGTCTCCTCGCCCCTGGCATGGTCCGGGTCATCACGACCATGCCCGCGGCGTACGTCGCGGCGCTGGGTGGCCTGGCGATGCTCAAGCCGCTCCAAGGAGCGTTCCAGGCGGCGTTCGTCGGCTCCTACACCACCGGGGCGCTGGTAACGTTCCTTGTCACGGTCTCTGACATCACCGTGTGGCACATCGGTGCAGCGTTCTGGGGGCTGCTGGTCGGAGCGGCGGTGAGCCTCGTGCTGGAGCGGGAGTGGCGCGTTCGTGGCCAGGCGACGGTCGCCGACTGAGCGGCCTTGTGTCGCTGGTGGCGCCGCCTCAGTTGCCGAGGAAGCGCGCGAGCAGGCCGGTGAAGACGTCGGGCGCTTCGAGGGGCGGCGTGTGGCCGACACCAGCGACCACCTCGAGCGTGCCGTAGGGCGCCCGTTCGGCCATCCCGGCACCGAAGCGTCCCTGGTCGAAGTGGTCGTGTTCGCCGACCACGATGAGCACCGGGAAGGGGCAGGCGTCGAGGACCGGTCCGTAGTCCGGGCGGTCGGCGCGGGCACGCAACGCTCGGGCGGCCCCGACCGGGTTGGCGGCCTGCATCATGGTGCGCGCGTGGCTGACCGTCGCCGCGGAAGCGCCGTCGAGGCGCAGTAGCTGCGGCAGGAACTCCTCGGCGTACTGGCGGACGCCCTCACGCTCGAGCCGGGCCGCCAGATCCCGGCGCCCCTGGGCGACCTCGGGCAGGTCGGTGTGCGCCACGGTGTCGACCAGGACCACGCGTGCGACCAGATCGGGGCGGGCGGCGTACGTGTCCAGCGTGACCTGGCCTCCCATGGAGTAGCCGACCAGGGCGACCGGCGGCAGCGCCAGTTGGTCGATGATCGCCGCGACCGCGGTGCTGTAGGTCGACATCGTCGCCGGCTCCTCTGGTACGGCGCTGGCGCCGAAGCCGGGGAGGTCGACGGTGATGACCCGATGACCGCGCGCGCTCAACGCCGCGACCTGAGCACGCCACATGCTCTGGTCGAACAGGAAGCCGTGCAGTAGCACCACTGGCATGCCGGAGCCGTCGCCCGTGCCGCCGGTGTCGCCGTAGAACACTCCGCCCACGCGGGCGACCTCGCGGTCGGCGGGCGGAAGGCTGGTGGCGTCAGGCACGGTGGGGCACCTTCCTGGTGATCACACGAAACGGCGGGGTAGCCCTCGGTGGTGGCGGTGTGGGGCGTCCAGCCTAGAGGGTGGGTCGGCACAGAATTCGATGCCGAAGGATTGTTGAGGGTGAAGACGAAGGTGACGTCTTGGTCAGCCGTCGCCTCGTGCTCCATCTTCCCGCCCTCGGAGAACCACACGAAGCCACCCGGACCGAAAGCGAAGCGCCCCGGGTTCTTTGGAGACCTCAGTTGGTGGCTGTGAGCTGGGGTTTCGTGCTTGCTCGGTAGTAGTTGGCGCCTATTCGGCGGGTGGGATGTGCCGTATCTCACCGTGGAGGCGGCGGTGGTTGTACCAGTCGGCCCACTCGGCGGTGGCGAGTTCGACGTGTGAGAGCGTCTTCCAGGGCCGCATCGGTTTGATGACCTCGGTCTTGTACAGGCAATGCCGCGGAGTTAAGTCGTCCCGCATCACGTCAAGTTGATCAGTTTCAGTTGGCAGGGGCGAGTCATTCGGGGGCGATCCGGTATCTCCCTCGCCCTTCCCGGATCAGCATGGTCTGCTCGGCCCACTGGTTGATCTGTGTGCACAGACTGCGGTATTTCGCCCTCACCGTGATGCCGAGGGCCCTACTGATCTCGACGGTGCGCCACGCTCGTCCGGGATCCGTGCGCAAGAGACGGAGGGTGCGCTCCCTGAAGCCCAGGTCATCGGGCTCGGTCTCGTCACGCCGGTGGACGGCAACCTGCATTGAGGTGATCAGCTGGCTCTTCCTGGGACGTTCCTGGGAGACCACGGTGTACTGCGAGATCGGGCATTTCACGAGCCGGGCGCTGGTGCGCGCCCGACGCGGCGGTAGCAGCGCATCGAGTACGGCCTGCGCGATGCCGCCATGGCCATCGGCGGATTCGAGAACCGCCCGCGCGGTGATCACCTGTTCTGCCGCCGCGCGGAGGGCAACGGTAAAGCTGGCGCGGTCCGGGTCGGTGCCCGGCCGGAACTCGACCGCGTCCACCATGGCACGACGAAGGCTCTGGTAGACGACCAGCAGCGCCCACAGTTCCTGCTGCAGGCCCACCGGGTCGCCCGAGCGCAGAACCCGGCCGGCGAACAGTGTGTCCTTGAGCGCAAGGAAGGACACCTCGATCTGTCAGGTAGGTGCGGCGCATTGCTGCGCCGCACCCCCCTCAGAACCGGACGGGCGGCGTTAACCGCATCCGGCTCAAGCAGGCCCTGAAGGCCCACGGGCAGCCAGATTTGCCGGTCCACGGCTACCGCGCCAGCGGTGGCAGTGGACGTGAATCAGTCGGAAGGCGACACGATCGTCCGGCTGGCCTGCGTCCGGGATGAGGGTGAGCGCGTTGCCGCGCACCGCCGTCCGGGTCGCCCGTAGCCACTGCTCCCATTCCTGGGGGCTTTGCGGCTCCTGGTCGGCATGCAGGAGAAGGCTTCCGCATAGAGGGCACCGCCCGTGCTGCCCCTGAAGCAGGTGCAACCAGGACGGGCTCAGCGGGGGCTTGTTCCTGCGTCGCCGCGAGGCCCAGTACTCGGTCAGCGCCGGGTCGTCCACGGACGCCCCCTTGATGACCAGCTGATGCCTGACGATCTTTGTCCAGGCGAACTTGGCGAGATAGCGGCCGGTCTCCCGGTCGCCGAATACCCACCGATCCTGCCTGGAGGTGTTGAACCGGCCGAAGTACCGGGCTGTCACCCAGCCCCTCGGCTTGTTCGGGTGCGTGTGCCTGGCCCACTTGTAGACCAGCTTCCACACGTGGTTGTCCAGCGAGGTGAACACCTTGCTGGAGACTACGCCCCGATAGTAGGCAGCCCAACCCCGGATGATCGGGTTGAGCTTGGCGATCACCGCTGCCGCGTTCTGTCCCCGAAGGGCCAGCACTTCGGCGGTGAGCCGTGCCCGGATTCGTCGCACGGCCGTCTTGCTCGGCTTGATCAGCAGCTTGCCGTTGAAGCGGCGGACGGTGAACCCCAGGAAGTCGCAGCCTTCGGCGAGGTGCGCGATGCGCGTTTTGTCCTCGTTGAAGGCCAGCCCCCTGGGCGCCAGCCACACGGCGAGCCGTTCCTTGACCTGTTGGGCTTCCACATGACTGTGACAGAGCACCACCAGGTCGTCGGCGTACCTGATCAAGGTCGGTGAGCCTACTGCCAGTTCACCGGCACGCGGACCGGTGGGTCGGTAGCGGACTCCGGCGGCCTCTTCCATTCCGTGCAAGGCCACGTTCATCAGCGCGGGGGAGATGATCCCGCCTTGCGGGACCCCCTCCTCGGTCGGGGCGAAGCAGCCGCGATCGATCACTCCGGCCTTGAGCCACTGCTCGACCAGTCCCCTGGCGGGGAACTGTCCGATGGCGGCCAGTAGGCGATCATGGTCGATTCGGTCGAACGCCGCTGCCAGGTCCGCGTCGAGGATCCACTGCCGCTTCGGGTCCTTGCCCTTGGCGGCCAGAAAGATCGCTCCTATCGCGTCGTGGCAGCCTCGGCCGGGCCGAAATCCATAGGATCTCGGCTCGAACCGTGCCTCCCATTCTGGCTCCAACGCATTCAGCGACACGGCTTGAAGACACCGGTCGATGATCACGGGAATTCCCAGACCGCGCTGGCGGCCATCGGCCTTGTCGATGAACACCCGCCTGACAGGCAAGGGCTTCCAGGGGGTCACCCGGTGCTGCAACCAGTCGGCCAGCTCGGCCTTCCCCTGGGGCAGCAGGACAACCCGCCCATCGACACCTGCCGTCTTGCGGCCAGCGTTGACCTCCGTCACCCGCCGCACGCTCACCAGCGTGTTGGAACGGGAACGGAGCATCAGTTTCTGGAGATTACGGACCCTTTTGAGGTCCCCTGCCTGTGACGCCGTGAAGATCCGCTGCCTCAGCCGCCGTACTTCCTCCTCCGCGCGCTGCCAGTCAATCGACTGCCAATCGGTGGAGTCGCCCTCCGGTCCGTTCACCACGCCGTCGACATCCGAAGCGGTTCGCGCCTCGACTGTTCGTATCGTCATGGTGTCCAACTTGCCCTTCGGTTCCGGTGCTGATGGTCATCGATTCCTCACAGGCCCACCTGGCCCACGTCAGCGCCCTTTCGGGTCCGGGCAGTGCCCGTATCCGGCCGGTTGTCCGGGGCGACCAGCAGAGGTGCTGATCATCTGCCGCGGGTTCCCGTTGCCTTTCGGCCACCGGCGTTCGCTTCTTGGGTCATCCTGTTCCCGCTGGGGAGTTGGGCCTTCCTTGCGGTCGGCTGACCGGCGCCCTCCGGCACCGGACCCCAACGGGGTTTCCACGTTCCACACGAGTGAGATACGACCGGGGTGGGTGCCCCCTAAACTCCGGGACGGCGATGCTCTCCCGGCTGACGATGGGGATTCAGCCGGCGCCTGCCGCTTCTCAACGGCCAGTCCTGCACCCCGCTGGAACAACCCATCGGCGGGGGTCACGATTACGAAGCATCATCAGGGGTTCACTTGCGTTCACCCGTCCGGTCTTCCCCTTTGCCTGTAACTCCCGGATGGAACGAGAGTCCTTGGGCTTCTCCTCCGAGCTTCACACCCCGCCGTTACCGGCGACGCATGTCGAAGTGGGGACGGGCCTTGAGCACTGGCCCGGAACTACGCTGTCGACATCAAGTCGATCCTCTGTCAGGCAGTTCACTCAATCTCGTGCGACTTCGTGTCGCACCCCAGCGCTCGTGGTAGAGCGCGACCAGTCGGTCGGGCGGGTCCGTCTGGTGGTCCAGGAGCGTCGTCGCCAGCCGGTATCGGTCCGTGGCGCGGCTCCCGTCGGCGCAGTTCGCCGTCACCTCGGCCTCGATGATCCGGAAGGTGCGGCCGCGCAGCCGGGTCAGGTAGGAACCGTCCGGCAGTACGGAGATCACAGCCGGGCGACGGCGGTAGGTAAGTCATGCCAGGAGCTGGGCGCCGGTGTCGGCGACCTCGTTCAAGAACTCGTCGCCGGAGAAGTTCCGGTCGGTGAGCAACAGCATGCTTTCGTCCAGCAGTGGTAGCAGACGTCTGGCGTATCCGGGCTCACCCGTGCTCGTCGGCCCGAACACGGCCCCGAGCAGACCGCGGGTGCCGGTCTCACACAGAGCCATCAGCCGGACGTGTGGGTATCCCTCCACGCCTCGGTGGCGGCGGGTCTTTCCCAGCACCTCACGGATCCGGAAGGTGTCGGGAGCCTGCAGCGAGCTGCATCCGTCGAAGGCGACCGTACGCCATCGCCGGTAGCTCACTCCGGGCATCGAAGGGCGGGCGAGCGGGCCGGCCACCGTCTCGAACAACTCCTGGAACGGAGCCGTCCCCAGACGTCTGCGTACCTCGCGCAGTGCCTTCTCCGAGGGGACCCTCGAGGCCAGGGTCCGCACCCCGGCAATCAGGTTGCTCCAGACGCGCAGGTATCCGGCTTCCGGGAAGAGGCACATCGCCAGGACGAAGTACACCCCAACGCGGGAGGGGATGAGGCGCAACCTGCGCTGCACCGCCCTGGTGTGTTCCAGCACATCGTCGATCAGTTCGAAGGGAAGAAGCTGCGTGAGCTCCCCCAGATGTCCGGGCGCGAAGATGCCCGAGGCGACGGTGATGCTCTGCGTCACCGTCGTGGTGGCAGACTGGTCGGGCAACGGGACCTCCGCTCGGAGCAGTGAAGACCTTGGTCGGCTTCACCTCTGTAACAGAGGTCCCGTTCTTCGTGGTCGCCTTGGACCGGAAGCTAATCAACTTGACGTGATGCGGGACGACTTAACTCCGCGGCATTGCTTGTACAGGCCGATCGTCGACTCCATGAGGGCGTCGTCATACGCGGTACTCGAAGGACGGCACGGTGAGCTGAGCGAACACGTCGGGAAGCAGGACCTGAGCGTCGCTGATCACCGGCAGCGTGGCCGTCGCGCCCAGCTCCGCCATGACCTGCTGGGCGTGCGCGGTGGCGCCGGCGAGCTGCGTCGCGAGTTCGGCGTTGAACGCCGCAGCCGCTCCCCGCACGTCGAGCCCGGCGCGCGGGGGAGGAGGCCCCATCATGGTCAGCTCGGCCCCGCTGAGGGTCAGGGGGAACACCCCGAGGCCGACGGTGCGCCGCCGTCGGATCCCGGTCGCGCCCAGCAACTGCGGCCACGTCCCGTAGAAGGCGGCCTCGTGGACGACGGCGGCGTCCGGCTGCTCCGCCAACACCTCCTGCAGCACGGCGTTCTGCGCCGGCGCCATATCGGTGAACCAGCCGAACATGGTCTGCAGGAACGCCGGGCCCGGTGCCAGCTCGTGCAGCCACGGCTGCAGCTCACCGAGGCGGCGGTCGTCGAAGTCGGCCGTTCCGGCCAGCGGGACGAACGCTGCCCCCGCCGCTTCGGCCTGCGGCGCGAACCGGCTGCTGCTGACGACCCTGACCCGACGTCCGGCGGCGACGAGGTGACGGGCGAGGTTCAGGACCGGCCGGACGTGACCGGTGAGCGGGTCGCGGCGAGCACGATGGGTGCGGCTGTCATGGGAGGGCTTCCTTTCATGGTGGGCCAACTGCTTTCGGGTCGCCGACCGGGTCGGCCAGGGCCTGATCGGCGGCGTGATCTGGTCGGATGGGACCTGAACGTCAGCGTGCTGCTGGTGGACAGGTCGCGTTCCTCGGCGCGCACACTGTGCGCGGGCCGTCCGCTGCTTCCCCGCTCCGAGGGGGAAGCGTGCCGCCTACGCGAGCTCCTTGACCAGCAGCTCGAGCTGCAGGTCGTCTCGCTGCGGGATGCCGAAGCGCTCGTCGCCGTACGGGAAGGGAGTCATGCTTCCCGTACGGCGGTAGTCGCGGCGCTCGTACCAGGCGATCAGGTCCTCGCGTACGGAGATCACCGTCATGTGCATCTCCTTGACGCCCCAGGTCTCGCGGGCCTGCCGCTCCGCCTCCGCGATGATCAGCTTGCCGAGACCCCCGCCCTGCAGGGCGGGATTGACCGCGAACATGCCGAAGTAGGCGTGGTCGCCGCGGTGCTCGAGCTGGCAGCAGGCGACCACGCGACCGTCCCGCTCCACCGTCAGCAGCCTGCTGTCGGGCGACTTGATCACGGCCAGCACGCCCTCCGGATCCGTCCGCTGCCCTTCGAGGATGCCCGCCTCGCTGGTCCGCCCGGCCCGGCTGGCTTCCCCTCGGTAGGCCGAGTTGATCAGCGCCACCAGGGTGTCGACGTCGGGGTCAGTGGCGTCGCGGAAGGTCAGTCCGGTGGCGACGGTATCCATGGGGTGTGCCTTCGGGTCTCGATCGCAGCCGTCGGTTCTTTCTCCTGTCGGACGCGAGGCGGGATACAGATACGCATGTCAAACCATCCAAGGGAGAACGTTTGGTCTCAATTAGAGGTATCCGACTGACCCTGTCAAGGCAGAACGTTCTATCTCACAGGACCGCAGTAGCAGGGGTTGATACTGGTGGGCGCGCGTATTCAGGTGTCGCGAGTTCGGGATGAGTGCAAGCGGGGTTGGTCACTGTCCGTGCCCGCCGGGAGCTGTGCCCGGCGGGTTGTCGTCGCCGGACTGGCAACTACGACTCGGCTACGTCACCGCCGCTGACTGGGCATCGCGGCATACGGGGTGGCGGCGTCCTGCTGACGGCGGGGCGGGAGTTGCGGACGACTTTGTCTGTGACGCACCGGGTGTAGGCGCGCGAAAGGTCGCTGTCCGGATGGTCGACGGTCAGGGTGTCCCAGTCCGGCTCACCCATGGCGAGCCGCCCGCGGGTCGCCAATGCAGGCGCCGGGGTGAGGCGGTCAACCACGCCGTCGCTGGCGTCGCCGCACTCCACAACCTCAAGATCGACATCCCGTAAACAGGCACCCCTGGCGGGGCAGTAGGCCCCGACCCGCATTACGTGATGGCTCTTGGCTAGGTGGGTGCCGACACGGTGGTGGCCGCGTCGAGTAGTGCTTCGGCCGCGATTCTGGCGTAGCTCGTGCACCGGGCGTCGTTGAGGACCATCGCCCGGCTCGAGGCGCCGTCCGAAAGGATGGCGAGTTGTTCACCAAGGATGTCGGCGTTGACGGCCCCGGCTTCTCGTGCCAGTTCGGCGAGGCGCTGCGCGAGACGCGCCTTCCGTTCGCTCGCGTACCTGTGGACAGGGCTGCTGGGGTCAGGGAACTCGGCGGCGGCGTCGATGAAGGGACAGCCCCGGATCGGGCCGCTCACCTCGACGGGGGCGGAGAACAGCGCGAGCAGTCGGTCCCGCGGTGAGAGGTCCTGGCGTTCGAGGATGCTTTCGAGAGTCAGCCCGGCTTCTTCGAGGTGCCTGAGGTAGCCCACGACGAGGTCGTCCTTGGTCGGGAAATGGCTGTACAGGGTTCGCTTGGACACGGGCGCTGCCGCCGCGACCTGCTCCATGCCGGTGGGGTTGATCCCCTGTCTCTCGAACAGCGTCGCCGCCGCCGTAAGGATGCGCTCGCGTGCCGCCCTGCCCCGGCGACGGACCTCCGGCTCCTGAATCATGCCGTAAGTATACGCGCGCGGCCACTTAGCCGGGTGTGGCGTGCTACGCTCCCTAGGTAAACGTTTCCGTTTACTTATGCCCCGTGTGTCGACGCCACGGATGTCGAGCACCCACCACAGACCCGGTGAAAAGAGGAGCCATGCCTGACGGCCTTCCGCCCGACCAGACCCTCGTCCATTCCCCTCCAGGCCAGGACACAACCTCCGCGGCCCCCTCTGGCGCACCGGGACCGAGCGTTGGCAGGCCTGGGCTCGTCCTGGCGCTGCTGGCGACGGCGACCTTCCTTGCCTCGCTCGACCTGCTGATCGTCAACGTCGCCCTCGACCCGATCGGGCGTGGGATCGGCACACGCGACCTGTCGGACCTGAGCTGGATCCTGAACGCATACGCCATCGTCTTCGCTGCGTTGCTGGTCCCCGCGGGCCGACTGGCAGACCGCTACGGGCGCAAGGGCGCCTTCATCCTCGGCCTCGGCTTGTTCGCCGCCGCCAGCCTGGGTGCGGCGCTGTCGGGGAATCTATGGCTCCTCGTTGTGTTCCGCGTCATCCAGGCCGCCGGGGCGGCGGTGCTCACCCCCGCCAGCCTTGGCTTGGTCCTTGCGACGGCCCCGCCTGCGAAGGTGCACAAGTACGTTCAGATCTGGGCGGCCAGCGGGTCACTCGCCGCCGCGGCCGGCCCCGCGGCCGGGGGTCTCCTGGCGAACGCGGCCTGGCAGTGGATCTTCCTCATCAACATCCCCCTCTGCGTGGCCGCCATCGCCATGGCGATCCCCCTGATCCCCAACGTCCGCCACGACCTTGCCACCCGCATCCCTGACCTGCTTGGCGGATTGCTGATCATCCTCGCCGTCGGAGCCCTCGCCGTCGGGCTGGTGAAGGCCCCGGATTGGGGCTGGGGTGCGGCGTCCACGCTCGGCAGCCTGATCCTGGCCGCGGTGTCGCTCATGGCGTTCGTCGTCCGCTCGTCCCGCGCGCACGTGCCGATTGTGGAACTCAGCATCTTCCGGAACGTGGTGTTCTCCTCGGCGAATGCGGCGGTCGTCCTGTTCTACGCCTCGTTCACACTCCAACTGCTGGGCGTCATCCAGTGGCTGGAGCAGCAGGGCGACTGGTCGGTGGTCAAGACGGGGTTCGCGGTGGCACCCGGACCAGGCATGGTGTTCGTTGCCTCCCTGCTGGCCGCGCGACTTGCCCACCGGCTGCCCGTCGGCACCATCGCCGCAGTCGGCGCCCTGCTCTCGGGTGCCGGCATCGCCCTGATCACCGTCTCCACCGGCGGGCACGCCATCCATTACGCCTCCGGTATCCTCCCCGGCTGGCTCATCGGAGGCTTCGGAATGGGTCTGGCGCTGCCCACCATGTTCTCCTCCGCGACCCGCGACCTTCCCCCGCACCAAGCAGCCACCGGCAGCGCCGTGGTCAACATGGGCAGCCAGATCGGCTCGGTCCTCGGTGTGAGCCTTCTCGTCATCTTCCTCGCTCTGCCCAACTCCGACCCGCACCACGGCTACGCCATCTCCTGGTGGACCGCCACCGCGCTCGCCCTCGCCAGCGCAATCGCCGCCCTCGGCCTCAACGCACGCCGGCACGCACAGACGGCCGGCGCTTGAGCGCCCCGGCGCCCTCACCGTCAACCCACCAGACACACGGCGAGGGCGCCGGTCCTCTGCAACCCAAAACAACCACGGGACACCACGATGAAGACTCTCGGTTTCCTTTCCTTCGGCCACTACCAGCCCGTACCGGGCTCACACACCCGCACCGCCCGCGACGCGTTGACTCAGACCATCGAGCTGGCGATCGCCGCCGAGGAGATCGGGATCGGCATGGCGGGCGTGCGCGTACACCATTTCGCCCGCCAAGCGTCCACCCCCTTTCCCTTGCTCGCCGCCATCGCCGCACGCACACACCGGATCGAGATCGGCACGGCCGTCATCGACATGCGCTACGAGAGCCCCTACGCCATGGCCGAGCAAGCCGCGGCGGCAGACCTCATCAGCGGAGGACGACTGCAACTGGGACTCAGCCGCGGATCACAGGAGGTGGCGCTCCGCGGATACGAGGCATTCGGGCACGTCCCCGCAGAGGGGACGAGCGACGCCGACATGGCGCGCAATTACACCGCCCAGTTCCGCCTCGCCATCGCCGGACACCCCATCGCATCGACCGACCCGGCCGCAGGCCCTTCCATCGGACTTCCAGTTGAACCCCACTCGCCGGGCCTCGCCGAACGCATCTGGTGGGGCTCCTCGACGCGCGCAAGCGCCGTCTGGACTGCCGAGCAGGGCATGAACCTCATGAGCAGCACACTGCTGTCCGAGGACACCGGAACGCCCTTCGACGAACTCCAGCGCGAGCAGATCGACATCTACCGCGAGACATGGCACTCGGCGGGCCACAAACACACCCCGCGCGTGTCCGTCAGCCGCAGTGTCCTGCCCATCACCAGTGACGAGGACCGCCTGTACTTCGGGGACGGCCGCACAGCGAACAACCGCGACCAGGTCGGAATCCTCAACGGAGCGATATCCCGGTTCGGCCGCAGCTACATCGGCCCGCCAGACGTCATCGCGAAGGAACTCGCCGCCGACGCGGCCGTCGCCGCCGCGGACACCCTCCTCCTGACCATCCCGAACCAACTCGGCGTCGACTACAACACGCGCATCCTCCAGACAATCGCCGACCATATCGCCCCGCACCTGCCGTAGAGAATGAGCGCATGCTGGCGTTACCACGCCCCATCGGCCCCACCCGTACCGGCTCTGGCTGGCGGTAGGCGAACGGGAACCGCGTTCGTTCCATGACCGACTGCGCGACGGCAGCTCCCGGAGGAGCCAGGCGGCCGTGTGCGAAGCCACCAGCGACTTGGCTGCGATGCTGCTCTGTACTCCGAATCCTGCCGGCTGAACGTGGTGACAGCGCCTGAACCCGGTGGCAGCCATGAGAGACCGTCGCCTATCTGGTGAGGGGAAGACTCCAGGGACGTCATGGCGCCGTCCAGCAACACACTGCGCAAGCACCTGAAAGCCAGTCAAAGCAAAAGCGCTTCTGCGTCTCATCGGGCCGTTGCGCGGGCGGAAGTGCGGAGACGTAGACCGGCCCTGCCTCGCACCGTTTACCCAAAAGGACACAACGTGAGACTGCGCATCACATGCCGCACCCCGATCACGGCCGGTGCCCTCCTCCTGGTCTGCATCTTCGAGACACCGCCGGCGCGACCTGGCCGACCGTCCGCCGCGAGCTCGACCGAGTCCACCCCGGCACCTTCACCTTCCCCACCGGCCTGTTCCGGCAGGCTTGAGCCCGCAGGCGTTCGAGGGCCTGCGCCTCGCCGGTCGCATGGCCCGCCGGCCCGACCTCACGCTCGCCACAGAGGACTTCACGCGCCTGTCCTGACACGGGCGGGTGCACCAAACGCCGCTCCGGCCCGTGCGCCGCGCCGATGCCCCGCACCGTCGGTGCGGGGCATCGTGGCACTGCGCTGATGTGGCGCGTGCGCGAGGACGGGGCGATTAGCGGGCGAGGCGGGGGAAGAGTGCCTCGGCGTTGCCGCGGTCGATGGCTTCGGCCTGGCCCGTGGTGAAGTCGGGGTAGGTCTCCAGGAAGTCGTTGTAGTAGGTGCCGGCCTCCTGCGGGGCGAAGGGCCAGTCGCTGCCGTAGAGGACGTGGCCGGGTTCGGCGAAGGCGAGCAGGGCCGGCAGGGCGGAGGGGCTCGCGGACAGGGCGGTGTCGAAGTAGAACCGCTTCAGGTCGCGCAGAATGTCGTCCGCCTTGCGGTCCCGGTCCACGACGGTGGAGGTCAGGCCGGAGATGCGGTAGGCGGCATACGGCAGGAAGCCGCCGCCGTGGGAGAGGATCACCTGCACGTCGCGGTACCGGTCCATGACGCCGTTCAGCACCATGTTCAGGGCGGTGCGGGTAGTGTCGAAGACGTAGTCCGCGAGCGGGGCGGGAGTGCCGGGCAGCAGTGTCATCGGCGGCTGCGCGGGGTGGACGAAGACGTTCGCGGCGCGGCGGTCCAGCTCGGCCCACAGGGGCTCGAAGTCCGGGTCGCCGAGGTACTTGCCGTGGGCGTTGGACATCAGGACAACGCCGTCGGCCCCGAGGACGTCGAGGGCATGGACGGCCTCGGCGACGGCAGCGTCGACGTCGGGCAGGGGGATGCTGGCGAAGTGACCGAACCGGTCCGGATTGTCCTTGACGACCTCGGCGCCCTGCTCATTGACGGCGCGGGCCAGATCGCGGGCGGCCGCGTCGTCGCCGAGGTGGACGCCGGGCGAGGTGACGGACATGACGCCGGTGGCGATGCCCTGCTGGTCCATCATCGCGATCGCGCTCTGCGGGCTCCAGGCGGGGATGGCCCAGCCGCCGGAGTTCAGGCCGCGCGCGGCCAGGGTGTCGGCCCAGACCGGCGGGACGATGTGCTGGTGAACATCGATGCGTGCGGGGAAATCCACGACTCCAAGCCTCCTAAAGTTTAGCTTGCTAACGAAGTCTCTTAGTAAGCTAACAGTCATGCGAGAGTCGAGCAAGCACGAAGAGAACGACCTCCAGGACTCAGCCGGAGACGAGGCGGGCATCCCGGAGCTGGCGCAGGCCGCCGACCGGCTGTTCTATGCCATGCGCCGCTCTCGGGCGGCCACGATGGGCCGCTCCGGGGCAGGGCTCTCCATGGCGCAGCTCACCCTGCTGGAGCCCCTCGCTGCGGACGCTCGGAGTGAGGGCCTACCGGTCGGCAGGCTCGCCGTCACCGCCGAGGTCAGCGTCCCCACCGCCACCCGCATGCTCAAGCAGCTCGAAGCGGTGGGCGTGGTCACGCGGCAGCGCTCCCCGCACGACGAGCGTCAGGTCCTCATCCGCCTCACCGAGGACGGCGCCGACCGGCTCGCGTCGATGCGGGCGGAACTGCGGGCGCGCCAGTCCAAGGCGCTGTCGCACTTCACCCCTCAGGAACGCCGCGAACTCGCCGCGCAGCTCGAGCGCCTCGCCGGCGTCATCGGCGACACCGTCCCCCGGCCGGCCGAAGGGGAGGCCGCGCAGCACTGACGCAGCCCGATGTCCAACCGCCCCGTGTCGAGACGACGGATGACGGCCGGGGCCAGTTGGCCCGTCAGCAGGGCGAGCAGGGCGGTGTTGGCCTCGAATGCCCGAGCGGCGAGCACCCGGCGCGGAGTGCGGCGATCCGTCCCAACTGTTGCCCGCCCGGCAGCAGATGGCCTTCACGCCCGGCTTCCACATCACCCTCGTGTCGTTCCGAGTCGCCCAATACCCGGGTCCATTGGGCGCCCGCCGCGCCTGTCGTCATTCGTTCGTTTGACGACAGGCGAATGGCAGCTTGCCGGTGGTCAAGCCCCGCATCTTCTCTCAGGCCTCGCTGGGTGCCCCTGTGATGATCGGGGTGCGGCTCTGGTCGACGGCCTGGCTGCTGGGCCCCGACGGCGCCGATCCGGGCGATGCGCGGCACGCCGATGACCTTCAGGACTCCATCCCGTGAGCACTACCAGAATCGACGTGGTAACGATAAAAATCGACACTGTGTAGACTTTTGCTGGAGGAGCGACCCGGCTCCTCGCGAGACCTCTCTGGAGGAGCAGTGCAGCAGCAGAAGTGGCTCGTCACCGGCGTCAGCACGGGCCTTGGACGTGCCTTCGCCCAAGCCGCCCTGACCGCCGGGCACACCGTCGTCGGCACGGTCCGCTCCGAGGAGGACCTGCGGGCCTTCGAAGGGCTCAAGCCCGGGGACGCGCACGGCCGCATCCTGGATGTGACCGACGACGCCGCCGTCTCGAGTGTCATCACGGAGGTGGAGCAGAGCGTCGGCCCCCTGGATGTCGTTGTCGCCAACGCGGGCTACGGCCTGGAGGGCACCTTCGAGGAAACCCCGCTGGCCGATGTGCGACGGCAGTTCGAAGTCAACGTGTTCGGTGCAGTGGCCACCCTGCAGGCGGCGCTGCCCCACATGCGCCAGCGCCGCCGCGGACACCTGATGGCCGTCACCTCCATGGGCGGGCTCATGGCCGTGCCCGGCATGTCCGCCTACTGCGGCAGCAAGTTCGCCCTGGAAGGCATCCTCGAGGCACTGGGCAAGGAAGTCGCGCAGTTCGGAATCCACGTGACGGCGATCGAGCCCGGTTCCTTCCGCACCGACTGGGCCGGACGGTCCATGACACGTGCCGCACGGACCGTCGACGACTACGACGAGCTGTTCACCCCCATCCGCGAAGCGCGCCAGAAGGCCAGCGGCAATCAGCTGGGCAATCCGGCCAAAGCCGGCGACGCCCTCGTGCACATCGCGTCGGTCGACCAGCCGCCGGCCCACCTCGTCCTGGGCTCGGACGCGCTGCGACTGGTCACCGCCGCCCGCACGGCCGTGGACGAGGACATCCGCGCATGGGAGCCCCTCTCCCGTACCACCGACTTCGCCGAGGGCGCTCAGCTCTGATGCCCGGCCACCACCCCGCGCGGAGCCGACGCACCACCGAACGCAAGGGTGATGTCCGGGAGCGGGCCATCCTCGACACCTGCGAAGCTCTGCTAGCGCAACAGGGCTACGACGCCATGACCGTTGGCGACATCGCGCAGGGCGCCGGCATCACACGTGGCGCTCTCTACTTCTACTTCGGCTCCAAGCAAGAAGTGGTCACGGCGCTCGTGGCCCGGACCGTCGAGCACCTGTGGGAGCGGTCCCGGGCCACCGCGCAGACCGACGAGCCACGCCAGGCCATCGCAGCAGCCATGCAGCGCACGGTCGAGCTGTGGAACGAACACGGCCTGGTCATGCGCACAGCGATCGACCTGTCGTTGACCGTGCCGGAGATCGGCGAACTGTGGAACCACACGGCCGACTTGTTCATCACGGCCATCACCGCCGTCCTGGAACGCGCCGGCATCCAGGCCGGCACCGAACCAGAACAGGCCACAGCGATGGCACGCGCCCTGTGCTGGATGATCGAGCGGACCTTCTACCACGCCTCGCAAGAGTCCCGCGAGGAGTTGCAAAAGGCATCTTCGACCTGCGAACACATCTGGCTGACCAGCGCCGGTCTGATCACCTGAGGTATCCGCCATGGACGCAGTAAGGCGCGGAACCATGAAGTTCGGGTCGGGCCTTGCCCCCGTGAAGCGGACACCTATTCGTGTCGTTATGCGGCGAGGGTACTGGTGACCAGATGCTGTTCGTAGGCGATCGGAGCCCAGCTCTTCACCCCAGGGCCGCCGCCGGTCTGCCCTGGGGGGCGCGCGGCCCGGGCACGGCGTCCCGGGCCGTCAGGTCCAGGTCGAGGCGTCTGTTCATGTCCAGCTCGAACCGGCCGTAGGGATTCACCGGGTTCCTCCGATTCCTCCCCGGCCTTCAGGTCGGGGAGGAATCGGGCTCCTGCGGAGCAGGGCGGGGAAAGGGCAATCGCCGCCGGGGTGATTGGCCGTCGACCACGGGGCGGGGTGAGCAGGCCCGCTTTGATCAGGAGCTCTCAACTGTCGGTCCTCCCGGATGGATTCGGGTTCATGGCGACGGACGCGATGACGGATGGGGATGCGGGGCATGCCCGGTACACGTATCGTCTTCGTGTGTCCGCCGGCGCGCGGGCTGCGCTCGAAGCGGAGTGGGACCGGTGCCGTTGGATTTGGAACGAGTGCGTGGCCAGGTCCAAGGCCGTGTACCTGCACAACAAGGTGCGTTCCGGGGACAAGCTGACGTGTGGTCCAGCGCAGCTGGACAAGATGCTGACCGGGGCGCGTCGGGTGACGTCGTGGCTCGCGCGGGGCGCGAGTGTGCCGCAGCAGCAGGTCGTACGCGACTTCGCGACATCGCGGGCGAAAGGGCTGGGGGACATCAAGGCCCGGCTGCCGATGCGGCAGCGTGCGGGGATGCCCCGCTGGAAGAAGAAGCGGGAGGCCGATCCGTCTGAAGTTCCCCCCTGATCTTGGACAGCGGATGCTTACGCTGCGGGGGTGAAGTCGTGCTGCAGCCTGGCTCGGGTTTCGAGTGGGGTGAGGTACCCGAACTCGGGGTGTTTGCGGAGCCTGGTGCGGTTGTATTCGACTTCGATGAAGCGGAAGACGTCGGCGCGAGCCGCCTCGCGGCTCTCCCAGACGGTCGTGCCGATCTCCGCTTTGAGCAAACCGAAAAAGCTCTCGGCTGCGGCGTTATCGTAGCATATGCCGGTTCTCCCCATACTCTGCCTCAGGTTCAACTTCCTTATTTTCCGGCAGAATTCGCTACTCGTGTACTCGCTGCCGCGGTCGGTGTGCATGATGCAGCCGGGCTGCAACTGGCCGCGCCCGGCGGCCATCTCCAGCGCGTCGGTAACCAGTTCAGCGCGGTGGTGATCGGCCATCGCGTACCCGATCACCTCGCGTGTCGCCAGGTCGATGACCGTCGCCAGGTACCACCAGCCCTCGATCGTCGCCAGATACGTAATGTCCCCGACGAGCTTCGTGCCGGGTTCGGCGGCGGTGAAGTCGCGGCCGACCAGGTCCGGGGCCGGGGCGGCCTTGGTGTCCTGCTTCGTCAGGTACCGGCGCTTGCGGCGGGTCACGCCTCGGATATCGCGCTCCCGCATGATCCGTTCAACCTTCTTCCGGTTGATCGCATGGCCCTTGCGCCGCAGCGCGGCGTGCACGCGCGGGGCGCCGTAGGCACCACGCGACTTCCCGTGGATCTCCCGTATCTCCTCAGCGAGTTCGTCCTCGGCGCGCTGCCGCTCGGCGACGGCCGGCCGACTTGCCAGCCAGAAGTAGTACGTGGCGCGCGAGACCTTCAGTACACGGCACAGCAGCGCAACGCTGTAGCCATCGGGGTTGCCCTCGGTGGCCTTCTCCGCATCGATGAAGAGGCACACCTCGCCTACTTCACGATCTCCTTCGCGAAGAAGGCCGCTGCTTTTACCAGGATCTCGTTCGCCTTCTTCAGCTCGGCGGCCTCACGACGCAACCGCCGCAGCTCGTCCCGCTCATCACTGGTCAGCGCGCCAGCGGGCCCCTCGCCGCGGTCGACCTTCGCCTGCTTGACCCAGCCGCGCAGCCCCTCGGCACTCACGCCGAGCTCCCGGGCGACCTCGGTCACGTTCCGACCGGAGGAGCGAACCAGCTCCACCGCGTCCTGCTTGAACTCGGGCGTGTACCGCTTGCTCATGTTGCTCTTGCCACTCAACCTGGACTGCTTCCTCTGGGACCCAACCGTCCCAGTATCAGGCTGTCCAGCTCAGCGGGGGAACTTCAGTCGTTGAACTACACCCGGCGTGGGTTTTGTCTCAAGGACGGGCGCCTGCACCTGGCGGGCGGGATCGTGCTGAGGGTGGTGTGGTCGCGCCGGCTGCCCAAGGCGCCGTCCTCGGTGCGCGGGTACCGCGACAGTATCGGGCATTGGTATGCGTCCTTCGTGACCGCCGCCACCACTGAGCACCTGCCGGAGACCGGCCGCGTGATCGGGATCGACTGGGGCGTCAAGGAGAGTGCGACCACCACGAGCGACGATTACGGCCTTCCCCACGCCCAGCACGGGAAGAAGGCCCAGGCGAAGCTCTCGCGCTATGACCGGATGATGGCCCGACGCCGACCGGCCAAGGGGCAGGCCGCCTCGAAGGGCTACCGCGAGGCGAAGAAGCTGCGCGCGAAGGCGTACGCCAAGGTCGCCGGGCAGCGTCAGGACACTGGCCGCAAGTGGGCCAAGTCCGTGGTCTGCGGCCATGACCGGATCGCGGTGGAAGACTTCCGCCCGAAGTTCCTTGCGAAGACCGCCATGGCCGAGAAGGCGGCCGACGCCGCTATCTCGCAAGCCAAGCGCGCCCTGATCGAGATGGGCCGCAAGCATGGGCGGGGTGTGCGCCTGGTGCATCCCGCGTACACCACGATGGAGTGCGCAGACTGCGGAGCGAGAACCAAGCACGCGCTGCCTCTCTGGGAACGAACGTATACCTGCACGCGATGCGGAGCCGTGCGCCCTCGGGACAAGGATTCCGCGTTCGTGATGCTGGTCCGGGCGGGTTGGTGCCCGGCAGGTGCTGAGGGCGTAAGACCTTCCGGGCCGCCGGCCCGGAAGGCTGCCTGAGCCTGGAATCCCCACACACGCCCCAAGGCGCCCCGCAAGGGGCGTCCGGCCGCAAGGCCGGACGGGAACCCCCCGCCTTCAGACGGGGGAGCCTTCAAATCCTGGTACGAGCACTCCAGTCACCGCGGCTGCGCCTTCCTCAACGCGGCCGCCGAATCCGCCGCAGACGATGCAGTGACCGCTGCCGTACGGGCCGAGAAGCAGTGGTTGCTGGACGTACTGCATGGCCTGTGCGAGGAAGCCAAGTGCGACGCACCGGGCGAACTCGCCTCGCAACTGCTGCTGCTGATCGGCGGAGTCACCGCACGGGTCCTCGTACACGGACCCGGCCAGGCAAGCGAAGCCATGGCAGCTGCCGCGCACGCCGCAGCGGCGCTCCTCACGGCTGCCCCCGGCGCCATGACCAGTCTTAAGGACCGCCCAGGGCAGCGATCGATGCGGCTCGCATTGGGCGTGGCCCTGTAAGGGATGAGCCTCGCCATGCTGGTGAAAGCCGACTTCGGCGCCGATCCGTGGACGGTGTTCACTCAGGGTCTCTCGCCGGTCACCGGGTTCTCCCTGGGCCAGACCACCATCATCATTTCACCGGGTTCCTCCGAGGATGCCCCGGCCTTCAGGCCGGGGAGGAATCGGACTCCTGCGGAGCAGGACAGGAAATAGGGGTTTCGCCTCCAGGGCGAAAGACCGTCCACCCGCGACGAGGTGAGCAAGCCCGTGGCGATCAAGAGGCCTCAACTGTCAGTCCCCCCGGGTAGGTTCGGATGCATGACGACAGACGCGACCACGGAGGGGGCCGGGCATGCCCGGTACTCCTTCCGTGTGCGCCTGTCGGCTACCGCGCGGCGCGCACTTGAAGCGGAGTGGGACCGCTGCCGGTGGCTCTGGAATGAATGCGTCGCCAAGTCCAAGCAGGTCCACCAGCAGAGCAAGGAGTCCGGAGAGAAGCTGACGTGTGGTCCGGCGCAGCTCGACAGGATGCTGACCGAGGCGCGTCGGGTTGACGCCGTGGCTGGCCGAGGGTGCCTCGGTGCCGCAGCAGCAGGTGATTCGGGACTTCGCCAAGTCGCGGGCGAAGGCGCTGAAGGACATCAAGGACCGGCTTCCGGTGCACCGCCGGGCCGGGATGCCCCGCTTCAAGCGCAAGCGGGACAGCCGCCCGAGCCTGAACTACACCCGGCGGGGTTTCCGTCTGAAGGACGGTCGTCTGCACCTTGCGGGCCAGATCGTGCTGAGCGTGGTGTGGTCGCGGGCTCTTCCGGCCGACCCGTCGAGTGTGCGCGTGTACCAGGACACGCTCGGGCACTGGTATGTGTCCTTCGTCGCCCCTGCGCGGACCGAACCGCTTGCCCTCACGGGGCGGGTGCTCGGGGTGGACTGGGGTGTGAAGGAGACGGCCACCACCACGGATGACGCCTACGATCTCCCGCATGCCGAGCACGGCAAGCGGGCCGCGCAGGGGCTCGCCCGCTACCAGCGGATGATGGCCCGGTGCCGGCGTCCGAAGGGCCGGCCCGCATCCAAGGGCTACCGGAAGGCGCAGGCACAGGCCGCGAAGTTGCACAAGAAGGTCGCGCGGCAGCGGGAGGACACCGGCCGCAAGTGGGCCAAGTCCGTGATGCGTGATCATGACGGGGTGGCGGTGGAGGACTTCCGCCCGAAGTTCCTCGCGAAAACCACGATGGCCCGCAAGGCGGCCGATGCCGCCATCGCCGCCACCAAACGCGCTCTGGTCGAGATGGGGCGCAAGCACGCACGGGACGTCCGTCTCGTGCACCCGGCGCACACCACGATGGACTGTGCGCAGTGCGGAGCGAGAACCAAGCACGCACTACCTCTCTCGATGAGAACCTATGCCTGCACCGTGTGCGGAGCCGTCTCGCCCAGGGACAAGAACTCCGCCCGCGTGATGCTGGTCCGGGCAGGTTGGAACCCGGACGGTGCCGAGGGCGTAAGACCACCTGAGCCGCCGGCTCAGGTGGCGGCCTGAGCCGTGAATCCCCACATCAGCCCTGGAGGGTGGAGAATCCCCTCCCTTCAAGGAGGGGAGCCTTCAATGGCACTCCTGGCCCTGTGGGGCCCACTGCGCCAGCGCCCCGCGTGGGCACGGCCGCGAACGCGTTGCTGGTGGGCCCGTTTCTGGATCTGGGGATCGCCTGGATCCCCACACCGGACTCTTGGGGCGTGCGCGTGCTGTTCCTGGCGATGTCCGTGGTTGGCGTCGCCGTCGCCACAGCACTGTATGTCGGGGTCGGGTGGGGGCCCGGACCGCGCGACGGGCTGATGACAGGGCTGACGCAACGCGCGGTGCCACTCATCGCCGCCCGGGCGGGAATCGAGGTGACGGTGCTCATCGTCGGCTGGCTGCTGGGCGGCAACGTGGGCCTGGCCACCGTGGTCTTCGCTGCAGGCATCGGGCCACTGGTCGGCTACGCCCTGCCAAGACTGACTCTGCCCACTGAGGGGTGACCGGCGGCGGCCGGCGGCGACCGACTCGAGGAGTGGATCGTCGACGCCGAGCAGGACACTGGCCCCACTGGCGTCCTTCGCCTCAATCTCCGGTGCGACTTTGACACCGTCCGCAACGGCCTGGTCCTGCCCCTCAGTTCCGGCGCATAGAACGCCGGGAGAAAACGACCTCTCATGAATCGAGGCCAGGTCCACACGGCGCGACGAGCCTGGCCCTCCCAGTCCCCCGGCTTGAGAGGACTCTGGGCCGCCATCATCGCCGTTCCTAATGTCAGTGGTGAGTTGAGCGGGGCACCAGTCCCCGCCGCTTTCCATCGGCCCCCTCGTGGGACCGACGACCCAAAAGGAGAAGCTGATGACCGACCCGGCCCTCAAGGAGTGGTACCTGCGCTACGTGGCGGCGCTCAACGCCCACGAGCTCGGCGGCTTGGACGAGTTCATCGCCGACGACGTCGTGCTGAACGGCGACCCGGGCACCCGCGACGACGTCATCGCGGTCCTGACGCACGAAATCGACGCCGTTCCGGACCTCCACTGGGAGGTCAAGGAGCTGCTGTTTGACCGGGACCGGATCGCCGTGCGCGCGACCAACACCGGCACCCCGGTGAAGGAGTGGCTCGGCGTTCCTCCCTCCGGCGCCTCCTTCGAGATCGTCGAATACGCCATCTACAGGGTCAGCGACGGCCGGTTCGTACAGATGACGTCGCTGCACGACTCGGCCGACATGCTGCGGCAGTTGGCCGCCTGACCAAGGCAGCCACCGGCGCGGCGCCCTGGGATCTCCCAGGGCGCCGCGGCGCCCTCACCGGCCAGCCCGCTACCTGTGGTAGCTGGACCTGTTCAGGCCCAGGACCTCGCAGTACCGCTTCACCTCGAAGGCGTCCCGGTGGTCGTCGACGAGCTGGAAGCGGCTCTTTTCAGGGTTGCGCCAGCGAGTCATTGATTTGAGCGCGGCCTTGGTGGCCGAGGTCAGAGCGATACCCGCTACCCCCGGGGGGGCCAGACGCTTGCCGCCTCCCGGCACGGCGACGACCGGCTGGGCGGCCGCAGCGCGAGAGCGGTCGCCCAGCCGATGCCGCTCGTCGATCTGCAACGACCGCCGACACCACGGTCGCGGACTTCGACCTCGCCGAGACCTCGATCCGCTACGGCGGCTACGGCGGGATCGCCCACCATCGCGTCCACTCCCCGAGTGTTCGACCGCGACCGCAGCGAATTGGTCGACGGCGAACCGCGGCAAGCGCGGCCTCGCTGCAGTCGACCGGGAACTCTACGTTCCGCGTTTCTCGACCTTCGCCCCGGACCGCTGCCGCGACGCAGACCTCGACGTAGTCTGCGACGATTTATGTGAACTACGTGACCGGCCATCTCGGCGACGCTGACGCGGCCCGCGTCAGGCCTGGGGCCGCTGGTCAGCTTGACCGAGCACGGTACGGAACAGAGTGTCGCGCAGAGCCAGCTCGCGCGGGTCGTCCCAGATACGGAAGCCGGAACGGTTCGGCGCGTAGGCGAAGCTGATTCCGGTAGCGGGGTCGGCGAAGGCGAATGAGCCGCCCGCGCCGGGACAGCCGAAGGCCCGGCCATCGTCGCTACCGAAGCGGAAGGCGGGGAAGGGCTTCCAGAATCCGAGCGAGTACCTGGTGTCGACGTGCAGCACGAGGTCGCGGCGTCCCTCGGTGGGATCCACGGCGGGGGCGGCGAGCTCGTCGAGCGTGCCGGGGGTAAGCCTCAGCAGCGGACCACCGTTCAGCGCGTCCGCATAGAGGGCGGCGATCGATCGCACCTGACCGGTCCCGTTGCCGCTGGGCAGCTCCAGGGCGAGCACCTCCGGCTGATTGACTGCCTCCACTCCGGCGGTGGCCTGGTTGGTGGTGAACGTCCGCCCGGTCAACGTGGTGGGGTCGTTCAAGGCTGCCACGAATGCGGCCGGCATCTCGTCGATGTGCTCGGTCAGCTCGGCGTTGTCGAAGCCGTGGATGGTCGCGATACGCTCGCGACTGACGTCGCCGCGCACGCCGATGTAGAACTCGGCGCCCTGTGGGCGCACGTCCTCGGTCAGGACCGTGCTCAGCGAACGGTGCTGCGGGTCGACCCGCAGCAGTAGGGCGTCCTCGTAGAATCCGATCGTGGCGGCGTGATAGCCGTGTCTGTTGCCCGGCGTCCACAACGGAACGGCATCGGCCAGCAACGCGTCGAGCAGATTCGGGTTGCGTGGCTCGGCGAGGGTGATCGGCCGTGCCAGCGCGGACAGTCCCGCCTGGTGGGCCAGCAGTTGTCGGATGGTGATGGCGGACTTGCTGTGTGCGGCGAACTCGGGCCAGTAGTCCGCGACCGGCCGGTCGTAGTCGATTTGCCCGCGGTCACGGGCACGAGCGATCAGCAAGCCCGCCACTCCCTTGGTACTGGAGTAGACGGTGACTATGGTGTCCTCGGCCCAGGGGGTGCGCTGATGCCCGTCGCGGTAACCGCCCCACAGGTCAACGGCCTTGCGGCCGTCCTGGTAGACCGCGAAGGCGGCGCCGATCTCGCCACGTTCGGTGAAGTTGCGGGCGAACTCGTCGGCCAGCGGCCCGAAGCCCTCGTCGACATCGCCACCGAGTCCCCCGTCCACCATCTCGGTCTGCACTACGATCAGGGCTCCTCTCGACGTTCATAATCGCCTCACCACCAGGCTGAGGCCGGTGGTGAGGTGATTGGTCCAGGTGGCAGGTTTGGGCGCGCCGGCGCAGACCTGTCAGTGATGGTGAGACTCGACCAGGACGGGGCCAGCGGTGCCTGTACACCGAGGCGTGGCCCATGAGGGTGTCCGTTACCGGCGCAGGGCCGAGAGCAGTGCGGCGCCCGCGATCGCTGCAAGACCGCCGATGAGCAGTGGCGTGCTGTCTGTGGCGAGGTCGATGAGGAAGCCGCCGGTGACCGCGCCGACGGTGATGCCGATGTTGGAGGCGGTCACAAGGACCCCGCCGATCTGCTCCAGCTGTGTCGGCTGGGTCCGGGATCCCCAGCTCATCAACGTGGTCGGCACACCCCCGAATCCGAAACCCCATACCGTTGCCGCGGTGAACAGGCCGGCGATCGAACCGCCGGCAACGAACATGAGGAGCATCCCGGCGCCGAGTACTCCCGGGAACAGGAGCATCCCCGCTCGTGGTGCACGGTCGGCCAGGGGGCCGCTGAGAGCCGTGCCGAGGAAGAGAGCGAGGCCGAACACGAGCAGCAGCACGGCGAAGCCACCACCATCGATCCCGGACAGGCTCACGGCGGCCGGTCGAATGTAGGTGAACCCGCTGAAGTGGCCGCTGAAGATCAGCAGGATCGCGAACAGGCCGGCGAGGACGATGCGGGAGCGCAGCACCGACCCGAGTGCTCGCAGTCCGCTCGACGCGGTGGGCGCGATATGGGGGAGTACCGACGCCTGTAGGAGCAGCGCGAGGACCGCGACCGCGGCGCCGAGCAGGAACACTTCCCGCCAGCCCCAGATCTCGCCCAGCCATGTGCCCAGCGGTACGGCGGCGATGGTGGCGACCGAGACGCCGGAGTTGATGACGGTCAGTGCGCGGCCGATATGGTCGGCGTGTACCAGGTGCGCGGCCATCGCGGTCGCCATCGCCCAGAACCCGCCGAGCGCGATGCCCAGCAGGAGCCGCGCGGACAGGAGCACGACGAGGTTGGGCGCGAAGGCGACGATTACGTCCGAGACGGCAGCCAGAAGCGTCAGCCCGATCATGACTCGTCGCCGGTCGGCGCGCGGCAGGACCACCGAGATCAGCAGAGCCGACAGGGCGGCGGAGAACGCGGTGACGCTGACGGCTTGTCCCGCTTCACCCGACTTGACGCCGAGGCCGGCGGCCATGCGGGGGAGGAGACTCGCAGGCAGGAACTCCGACATGATGATTGCGAAGATCCCCAGCCCCAAAGAGGCGACAGCTGCCCACGACGAGGACTCGCGGGTGGTCGACGTCACGGCGGATCCGGTCGATACGCTCATCGGTGCCCTACCTCTGTACGCGCTCCGGCGATCAGTGAGACGGTCATGTGCGTCCTTTCAGGCGTTCAGCGGCCCGAAAGGGCCACTGAACACGCTATGAACAGCCAAGATGCGCACCTAGAGTCCCCTTGAGCCTGGGGTCTGACAGGGCCCCCTCTGATGCCGCCGCAGCGACTTAGACTCAGGTGCATGAACGAATCCACCAACGCTCTGGGGGTCTACCTGCGGGCCCGACGCGACTTGGTGACGCCGCAGCAAGCCGGTATCCCCGAGACCGGTGTACGGCGTGTGCCGGGACTGCGGCGGGAGGAAGTGGCCATGCTCGCCGGCATCAGCGCGGACTACTACCTGCGGCTGGAACGGGGCCTGGACCGCAACCCGTCACCCCAAGTGCTCGAGTCGATCGCTCGTGTCCTGCACCTCGACGACGACGGCCTCACCCACCTGCTCACGCTCGTCACGGACGTTCCCCGGCGGCGCAGACGCCGGCCGCGTCAACAGACTCCGCCGACGGGTGCGCTGAAGCTGTTGGCTTCCCTCGTCCAGCCCGCGTTCATCGAGAACCGGTACTTCGACGTTCTGGCCTCCAACGCCCTGGCCCGAGCCATCGATCCCCGTCTGGCCGTCGGCGGCAACCAGCTCCGGGACATGTTCCTCGACCCAGCGGGACAGGCGCTGTACCCGGAGTGGACGGTCGCCACGGAATGCCTTATGGCCGGCCTGCGGCAGGCCGTCGGCAAAGACATCGACGACCCCCGCTTCATCGAACTCACCGGAGAGCTCACGCTGGCCAGTCCTCGGTTCCGTCAGCTCTGGGCCAAGCATGAAGTGCGGAGGCAGACCGGGGGTGTCGTCCGCTTCGACCACCCTCAGGTCGGGGACCTCGCCCTCAACCGGGAGCGCATGAGCATCGCCGGTGCCGAGGGCATGATGCTCGTCGTGTTCCACCCGGAACCCGGATCCAGCGACGCGGACAAGCTGTCGCTACTGGCCTCTGCGGCCATGCCCTCCTCGGCCACCTCGCACGAGGCTGGCAGGCCCGCATGACGACGATCGGAATCATCGGAGCAGGCCAGGTCGGATCCCAGATCGCCCGCGCGGCGATCGCCAACGGATACACCGTCGTCATCGCGAACTCGCGCGGCCCGGAAACCCTCACGCGTCTCATCGCCGACTTGGGACCGTCCGCACGTGCCGCGACCGCCGCACAGGCCGCCACGGCCGGCGACTTCGCCGTCATCGCCGCGCCACTCAAACTCGTCAACAACATGCCCGCCGAGGAACTCGCCGGCAAGATCGTGCTCGACACGAACAACTACACCATCTATCGCGACGGCAATTTCCCCGTGATCGATTCAGGGGAGAAGACCGTCCATGAGCTGCGGCAGGAGCAACTGCCGAAATCGAAGGTGGCCACGGCGTTCACCCTCATCCGGGCCGCGATCCTGTTGCACAGGGGCCGGCCCGCCGGGGCCCCGGACCGCCTGGCGCTGACGGTCTCGAGCGACTTCCCCGAGGCGGTCGAGTTGGTGACCCGGCTCAACGACCAGTTCGGGTACGACACCGTCGACAATGGCCCGTTGAGCGAGTCCTGGCGGTTCGGCCCCGGTACCCCCGCGTGGCGCCGTGCCGATGGTACAAGGGAGGGGGGCCAGGGCCGCGAGGAACTTGTCCGCAACCTGAAGGCAGCGACCCGGCCGCGACCGGAACAGTAAATGATCTCGGCCGGCTTCGCGGTGACTCCGCCGCCGGCATCGACCCGGCGTGGGGTGGCACGAAACCAGGCAGAGCGTCCCTGTTCGGGTAGGGGCGAACGCAGTACAGGCACGGTCAGCTGGCCAGGGTCTGTTGCGTGATCGTCTTCTGTCCGGGTTCATCCGGTGAGTCCGACGGCTGTCAGGGGCCCGTTCCAGTGGCGGGCGGTTTCGCGTAGGGCGGCGACGATGTTGATGTGGCCGTCCTGGCGGTGGACGCTGATCGCGAGGTTGCGCAGACCGGCCCTGACGCGGGGGAGCCGGCCGACATGGATCTTGGAGTCGTCCTCGCGGAAGGTGCGGTCGCGGACGTGGTGCAGAAGATTTTCGATCCTCCGGTGGCCTCGGATCCAGGCGGCGAGTTGGGTGCCGCTCGCGATGCCGGGCGGCAGGCTGGTGATCAGGTAGACGTGCTCGATGGTGAGCTTGCCGCTGGTGAAGTCCTTCCTCCAACGCACGACTTGGAGGGCCTGGCGGGCTTCGGGATAGTCGAGCTGGGCGAAGGCCGCGGTCTTCAGGCGGCGGATCTCGACGCGGTGGTGGGCCCGGGTGCGCTCGATGTGATCCAGGCGGACGTCTCTCCAGGGCAGGCCGCGCAGACGGTCGGGGAACGACGGTGACCGGCAGGTGACTGGCCCTCAGTCGGCCCATGTGGACAGTTCGCAGCTCAGAGCACCACTCGCCCAACCTCGCTCCTAGAGAGGTGTTCACGCCCCTCGATCACTTGGGCCACCGAGCCCTCAACCGTCCGATAAGGGGGTGGTGTTGAGATCGAGCTGGACGAGTTCGATGATGCCGCGGGCGGCGTCTGGCTTCACTGGCGACTGCACGACCGCACCCGGGAAAGGGTCCGGGCGCACGCAGCCGGGACACAGGCCGGACGGGCTGCGCGCCAAGGCGGCCGACCGGGCTCTGTCGCTGCTTTCGAGGCCGCCCGGCCCACGGTGATGCTGCGCTGCTCATCGATGCGTGCGGGAATCAGGGGCAGCTGCATGCTCCGGCCGGGCCCGTCGGGGGAGGTCAGCTTGCCGACTTGGCGGGGCCGAGCCCGAACGCGGAGCGGTGCTCGTTGATGAACTCCTCGACCGTCACCAGCGGCTGGCCGGTGATGCTCGGGGCCGCGTCGCTGACGCCTGCCAGCAGCCCCTCCTGCTGGTCGATGATGATCGCCTCGAAGTGCTTGAGCTTGGCGGTGTCGTTCAAAAGACCGATCGACTCAAGGAAGGTGCTCACGGTGATCTGCTCGAAGGGAAGGTCCTTGCCCAGTACCCGGCTCACCTCGGCCGCGAGCTCCTGGTGGCTGTACTCCACCGGGCCGGTGAGCCTGTAGGTCTGGCCGGCGTGCTTCTCGGGCGAGGCGAAGATCTTGGCGGCGGTCAGTGCGACGTCACGGCCGGCGATCGGAGCGACGCGGCTGTCCCCGTTGAAGGGCATCGCGTAGCGGCCACGGCGGATGAACCCGGAGATGTAGAGGAGCCACTGCGCGAAAACCGTGGGCCGCAGGTGGGTGGTCGGGACGCCGGACCAGTCGAAGACCTGCTCGGCCAGCCAGTGGTTCTGGGTGGTCTTGCTGCGCGCGATGGGACGCGACTGAAAATGCGACATGTTCACGATGAGATCGAGCTTCTGCTCCTTCGCTGTCTGCGCGAACATGACGGCGGCCTCCACCAGGCCGTCCGCTACCGGATAGTTGAAGTAGGCACGCTGGACCCCCTCCAGGGCCGCTCGCACGTCACGGAGGTTGAGGAGGTCACCGAAGACGACCTCGGCGCCCGCCTCGCGCAGCTCCTGTGCCCGTGCATCGTCCTTGCGGACCAGGGCGCGGACGCTGAAGCCGTCCTTGAGCAGGTAGTCGACCATCGGCCGGCCGGTGGCACCGTTGGCGGTGGTTATCAAAATCATTTCTTCACCTTGTGGAGTTGCGGACAGGAGGGCGCGGCGTCCGCGCTGCCCCGGGCTGTTGGCCGGGGCGGGTCAGCTGTTGGCGCCGTTCAGGAGGTCGGCGTGGCGCGGCCGACCACTCAGAGTGATCACGGCCTGCGGTCACGCCCGATATGAGCAAATACTCGCATTTGGAGCATCAAGCGAGGTGGGCGAAGCCGGTGCCTATTCCTCCCCGGCCCCCGTGGTCGGGGCGACGACCTCGATCAGTCCGGTCTCGACGTCGTAGACAAGCCCTGTCACGAGGCCTGCGGGCATCCTGGTCTTGAGCACCTCCTTGAGGACCCCGACGTCGAGCCGGACGGCGGCGACCGGGTCCATGACGGCTTTCCCGTCCACCGCCTCGACGGGGATGTCGAAGTCGTTCGCGAGCATTTCGGGGAACGCCGCGATGTCCCTGATGCCGCAATCGGTGTGCTGCATGACCACGATGTGCGTGCCTGCGGGGCGGTCGCCGGAGTGGGCCTCCCTGACCTTCGCGAGCATGAGCAGGGTGCGAAACACGGCCGGGTTGACGCGTCTGCCCACGTTGCGGATCACCGTGACCTCGCCGAGGTCGAGCCCGAGCACGTGGCTCGGGTCGACACGGGAGTCGACGCACCCGATGACCATCAGGTTGCCGCTGCCCAGGATGTGCAGGCCCTCATGCGCGCCACGGGCGGCGAACGCGGCGTTCCGGCTGACAAGATCCTCTGTATTGATCATTTTGTTTCCTCAACGGTGCTGCGGGGATCAAGCGCATAGGAGCATATGCTCCTATTTCGTGGAGTGCAAGCACTGCGAAGCCGGAGCCATGCCGCTCTCGTGCCAGAACAGACGGGGACTCACGGGGAATCGGGGTCTGCAGAGGTGAGTCAGGCGGACTCTGCCCACGGTACGGAATCCGCAGGTCATGCGCGTGATCGCCCAACCTCGCTCCTAAAGCGGGTGTCGGCGGCAGTCCGTCGTGCCTCAACGTGCACAGCGTGCCGGCAGTTAACTCGGCCATCAAGACGCCGTCTTGATTGGAGCCCTCATGGGCCGTTGGGCCGCTCTAGGCTTCGGTGCATGAAGATCGCTGTGCGGTCGGCTGCCGAGCCGGACCTGTCATCGCTGCTAGCTCTTTACGGCGAGTTGAATCCCGAAGATGCGCCGCTGCCCCAGGGGTCGGCCGAAGCAATATGGGCGGCCGTGTCCGGGCAGCAGGGACGGACCGTCCTGGTGGCCGAGGCCGCTGGTGTCGTGGTCGGAACTGCGGACTGCATAGTCCTGCCGAACCTTACCCGTGGCGGCCGGGCCATTCTGTTCGTGGAGAACGTGGTCGTTGCCAGCTCCTTTCAGCGACGTGGCGTCGGACGCCAGCTGATGGAGGCGGCTGTCGGGCTGGGTGAATCGGCTGACTGCTACAAGGTGCAGTTGCTGGCGGCCGACGACGAGTACGTCCACACCTTCTACGAGTCGTGCGGCTTCAAAGCCCTGGCTCAGGGCTTCCGGCGCTACATCGAACAGGATCGGCCCGCCCGCACAGTGGCATGACAGGAGGTCTTTCGTTGTATCGGCATGGAGATAGTCGAAGGTCTCGTGCCTGATCGCCTATGGCGTCTGTTCCAGACCGGGTGCTGCCGACGGGGAAGGGCAACCCGGGCAACATGGTGGAGCAGGCTCAGGCGGCCTGGGTCGGCGTCATCCGGGTGTGGCCGGACAGGACGACGCGAGGCTGACCTGCGTAAGGCAGGGGCCCGGGGTCGCCTGGCGACACCGGGAAACGCTGAGCGTGCGAGACTGGCGCAGCTCCTGCGTGATCAAGGTCATGCTGCGCCCGGCAAGTGTGACCGAACGCGGGACGCGGCGGGTCTAGGTCGTCACGATCAACCGTGCCCGCTGCGTGCCCGAAGAGGCGGGGAACCACGGGGAGCGGCGGATAATCGCAGGGGTCAGAAAAGAGACCGGCCCCTGACCAAACTTGCTGGTCAGGGGCCGGTACTCCCGAGTGTGGCGGCGCCAGGATTCGAACCTGGGAAGGCTGAGCCGGCAGATTTACAGACTCCGGCGAACGATCACGAACGTAGAGCCATCTGTACAGGTCATCCGCCTTGAGCTCACAGAAGCTGATCGGAAAATTGAGCTTCGGGAGGGCAGGCGGCAGCATCCGGGCCGCTTGCGGACCGGATGTCGGGGTGGGTGAGTCAGGTGGATGCGGCTTCGAGGGTGACCTGGTGGCCGAGGGCCTGGAGTTGGCGCACGAGATCGCGGGTCTTGCGGGTAGGGTTGAGATGGCGCTGGTGCCAGTCTGCGCCGAGCTCCTGGTAGGAGGCGTCCGGGTCGTTGATCAAGTGCCAGGTGATAACGAGTATCGAGCGGGCCACGGCGACCAGGGCTTTCGCGTGTCCGCGGCGTTTGACGATGCGCCGGTAGCGGGCGCCGAGGAAGGTGTCGGTGCGGGCGGCGGCGTTGGCGGCCTCGCCCAACGCCCCCTTCAGCCAGGGGTTGCCCTGCCCGGCCGGGCCGGTGGTGCTCTTCGCCCCGGACTGGATCGTCCGGGGGCACAGCTTCGCCCATGAGACGAGGTGTTCAGGGGTGGGGAAGCGGCTCATGTCCGCACCGATCTCGGCGAGGATGATCTGCGCGGTCGCCGGCCCGATCCCAGGGACCGCGTCCAGCTTCTCGGCCAAGTTGCGGGCGTTCACGCCACCGGTGGACGGTCCCTCTCCCGAGCCGTCGTACGCAGTGGTGATCTCCTCCAGCGTGCAGGCGATGAGTCGGTCGAGTTCCTGGATCTGGTCGGTGAGGTGGTCGACGGTGCCCAGCAGCACCCTTAGCAGCCGTGCGTGATGGTCCTCGAACTGCCCGGTCAGAGCCTCAACCAGGGCCGCCTTCTTCTTGACCAGGTTGCCCTTCGCGAGGTCGGCCAGGGCGCGGGGGTTGCGTTCGCCGCCGACCAGGGCGTCGCGCATGGCCCGTCCCGACATGCCGAAAAGGTCCGAGACAACGCCGGACAGTTTGATCTGCGCGTCTTGGAGGGCCTTGTCCACCCGGTGCTTGTGGCGAGTGCGCTCCTGGACGAACACGGTGCGGGTGCGGGTGAAATCCCGCAGCTGGCGGACCGGCTTGGGCGGGACGAACGAGGCACGGACCATGCCGCGTTCGGCGAGCTTGGCCAGCCAGACCGCGTCCAGCTTGTCAGTCTTCGGACGCCCAGGGACGTTCTTCACATCGCGCGCATTGACCAGCCAGCAGTCCAGTCCGCGGGCCTCCAATAGGTAGAAGAACGGACGCCAGTACGAACCCGTCGCTTCCATGACGACCCGCTCGACGCCCTGGCAGATCAGGCGGTCGCCGAGCTCCAGGATCGTGTTCGTGGTCGAGGCGACCGTCCAGACCCGCTGGACGCGCCGACCCTCGATGGTGTCGTGCGGGACGCGCAGGCAGACCATCCCTGACGCCTTCGCGATGTCGATCGCCGCGACCCGCCCGACCGTTCCGTCGTCGTGGTCTTCTCTCAACTCCTCCACCATGTACCCCCTGATGTGATGGCCGGGCGGCGCTGCCCGGGGAGCCTTGAGGGGTAACGGAGAAGCTGATCGGCGTGCTCAAGGCGACAGTGTGCGGCCCCTCGGACGGCTCCCTCACCAGACTCCTATGCGGGCTCACAGCCCAAACATCAAGCGGCGTCGGCGGACAGCCCCTGGACCGATTTTCACGTCCGCGAGGCGTCATCCGCAGGTGAACGGCTGACTCCTATAGATCGTCAAGTGGCCTGTAGGTGGTGTAGCTGTGGGGTATTCATGCTGGTCAGATGTTTGTAGACCTCTCGCGCGATGAAGCGCTTGAGGCAGCGGAAGATGTCCTTCTTGGACATGCCTTCGGCAGTGCGTCGCGCGACGTAGAGCCGGGTGCGGGGGTCGTAGCGCATGCGCACGAGGGCGATCGTGTGGAGGGCATGGTTGGCCTGGCGGTCGCCGCCGCGGTTGAGGCGATGACGGTTGGTCCGGCCGGAACGGGCGGGGATGGGGGCCGCCCCGCACAGGTGGGCGAAGGAAGCTTCCGATTTCAGCCGGTCGGGATTGTCGCCTGCGGTGATCAGGAGTTGGGCGGCCGTCTCGGTACCCACACCGATCAAATCCACCAGCCCGGGAGCCGCTTGCGCGACCAGGGGGCCGAGCTCGGCGTCGGCCTCGGCTATCTCCTGGGTGAGGTGCTGGTAGCGGCGGGCCAGGCGCCGTAGTGCGGTGCGGACTGCGCAGGTCGGGTCGGCGAGGTCCGCGCCGGGGCGAGAGCGGGCTAGCTGCAATGCCGTGTAGATAGGCGGCTGGGCTGGGTGTCAAGGTCCTGGTGCGGTCAGGATGTCGATGCTGATGGTGGCCTTGTAGCTGGTCCGGTCGATGGTGCCTTTGGCGTTGTACTTGGAGATCGCGCGTTTGACGACGCGGGGCCGGGTGCGGATGCGTCGGTCGGGCATGAGGTCGGCCAGGACGTGGCGGCCGATGGCCCCGACGAGGTCGACGACCGTGTCGGCGATGACGCCCGCGGCCTGGATGACCAGGTCGCGGGCGGTGTTCAGGGCGGTGGTGAAGCTGGCCCGGTCGGGGTCGATGCCGGGCCGGGCGGCGGTGGCGTCGGCCATGGCCAGGCGCAGGGCCTGGTAGGTGACCAGCAGGGCGTAGAGCTCTTGGGAGACACCGTCCGGGGTGCGGGCGCGCAGGACACGGCCGCCCAGGGTGGTGGACTTGATCTCCAGATACGCGGTCTCGATCTCCCAGCGCTGGTGGTACAGGGTGATCAGTTCGGCGGCGGGGTGGGTCCTGTGGTCGGTCAGTGTGGTGACGAGGCGGTAGAGGCCGGTGCTGCGTCCCGTGGCCGTGGTGATGGTGATCTCGCAGTCGATGACCCGCACGGGGACGGCGCCGATTGCCGAAAGGTAGGAGCCGTCACCGCAGCGGCCCAGGACGGGCAGCCGACGGCCGTTCTTCACACGGGTCAGCACGTGCGCGCCGGTTCTGGCCATGGCGGTCACCAGCGCTTGGGCGGCGAAGTTCCGGTCCAGCAGCACGATCATGCCCTTGCGCAGGCTGCGGAGCAGGCGCGGCGCGTACGTCGTCTCGCCGTCAGTGGTTGGTCCGAACACCGCGTCGATGACCGTGCGGGTGCCGCAGGACACCAGCACCAGGAGTCGCAACGCTGGATATCCCGCACCACCGTTGTTGCAGCGGTGTTTGGTGTATTCGGTCAGATTCGCCGGGCTGTCGGGCACCGCCATGGTGGTGCCGTCGATCGCGCAGACCAGCAGCCCGCGCCACCACACGCCGGTGGTGGCGATGCCGGCGGCCGGTCCACGCAGCAGGTCGAACAGCCATCGCAGCGGCTCGGCCCCCACCCGCCTGCGGGCCTGTGCCAGCGCACCACCGGTCGGGTCCGCGACCGTCAGCCCTTCCAGTCCCGCCGTCAACCGCTGCCACACCTGCCGCCAGCCCAGCCCGGGGAACAGACACCCTGCCAGCAGCAGATACACCACCACCCGGGACGGCAGGTCCCGCACCCGCTCCTGCACCCTGCCCGTCTGCGTCAACGCCTCGTCGACCATCTCGAACGAGATGATCCGGGTCAACTCGCCCAGATGGCCGGGCGCGAACGCCCCGGCGGCAACAACAACTTCACGAGAAATGACAGACTGGGTACCCAACGGAGCTCCCGCCGAACAGTGATCTTGGTCGACACGGTTCTAGCAGGAGCTCCGTCCCGTTTCAGGCCACTTGGCACACAGGCCCCACGCGCTATCTACACGGGATTGGGGCTAGGAACGTGTCTCTGTAACCGGCGACCCGCGCGCGGTCCGTGATCATTCGTACGGGATGATTTTGGTATGCGTGGTGGGGATGGGCTGTTCGAGGTCGAGCCGGTGGAGAACAAGCGGCCGCAGGCCCGCCCGGCAGCGGTGGACAAGACGTTTCGGGCGTTCGACCCGCACCAGGTCCTGCTGCTGCCGCCGTCGCTGGACGAGTGGCTGCCCGAGGACCACCTGGCCCGGTTCGTCGCCGAGCTGGTCGACGAGGTCCTCGATCTTGGACCGGTGCTGGCGGACTACACCGAGAAGCGGGGCTACCCGCCCTACGACCCGCGGCTGATGGTGCGGCTGCTGATCTACGGCTACACCACCGGGGTCCGCTCCTCGCGGGCGATCGAGCGCCGTTGCGTCGATGACGTTGCGTTCCGGTTCCTGGCCGCTGATCAGGCCCCGGACTTCCGCTCGATCGCCCGGTTCCGCCGCCGCCACCTGGACGCGCTCGCGGGTCTGTTCACCCAGTCCCTGCACCTCGCCCAGAAGCTGGGAATGGTCAAGATGGGCCGCGTCGCGCTGGATGGCACCAAGCTGGAGGCCAGCGCATCCCAGCACAAGGCGATGAGCTACGGCCGCCTGGTCGACAAGGAAGAGCGGCTCGAGGCCGAGATCGCCGCTTTGGAGGCTCGGGCTGGGGACCTGCTCGCTGACGCGGAGGCCACCGACGAAGCCGAGGATGAGGTCTTCGGGCCCGACGGCAAGGATGTGGACCTGCCCGCTGAGCTGGACCGGCGCGAGAAGCGCCTGGCCAAGTTGCAGGCCGCCCGCGCGCAGATCGAGGCCGAAGCGGCTGAGAAGGCTCGCCGCCACGCGGAAGACAAAGAACGCCGCCGCCAGGAGCGCGCCGGCAGTAGCGACGAGCAGGCCGTCACCGACGCGGGACAGAAGGCTGCCGCCACAGCCCGGCCCAAGTCCAAGGCCCAGGCCAACTTCACCGACCCCGACTCGCGGATCATGAAGAACAGCGACGGCGCCTACATCCAGGCCTACAACGCCCAGGCCGTCGTGGACGATAAACATCAGGTCATCACCGCCGCCGACGTCACCTGCAACCCCTCGGACGCGCTGAACTACACCACGATGCTCGACCAGTGCGCAGCGAACACTGGCACGCATCCCAAGCAAGCGCTGGTCGACGCCGGATACTGCTCCGAGACCAACCTTGAGGCGGCGAAAGACCGCCAACTGGCCTGCGGCACCGACACCTTCATGGCCACCGGCCGACTCGCCCACGACGAACAGGTCCCACCCGCACCCCGCGGACGCATCCCCAAGGACGCCACGCTCAAAGAACGCATGGCCCGAAAGCTGCGGACCAAGCTCGGTAAAGCCGCCTACGCCCGCCGAAAAGTCATCGTCGAACCCGTCTTCGGTCAGATCATGACCTGCCAGAACGGCCGCCAACTCCACCTGCGCGGCGAAGACGGAGCCCGCGGCGAGTGGCGACTGCTGGCCGCCTGCCACAACCTCCGCAAGATCTTCCGACACGCCGGAACGGCAGGACTCGCTACCGTGACCGGCTGACCAGCCGGGCTCACCGGCCCGCCACGCCCACCGGGCCATGAAACTCAGCGGCACACGACCCACCCGAGCACCTCAGACCACCAACGGACGATCACAACCGATCCCGCCGATCACGACCACCGGGCCAGTAGCCGGTTACCGAGACACGCTCCTAGCTGCGCAATCAACTGGTAGTTGGGCAGGCTGCGCAGGCGTTCCCGGACCTCGGCGGGGGCGGAGACGATGAGCGTGCGGATCTGATTGATCGTCTGGGTGCGGGACTTGATGGCCGAGCGGCGGATCACCCGCAGGGACCGGATGGCCTCCACGATGCCATCGCGGGTCTTGGGCCGGCCGTGGGCGCGGCCGGACAGGACAGGGGTCGCGGCGGCGTAGGCATCGACGGGGTCGGACTTGCCGTTGACCCGCCGGGCCTTGCGGTCAGGGCGGTCGACGTCGACCACGGACACCTCGTTCGCCCGAAGGAACCGGGCGAGTTCGCAACCGTAGGCGCCGGTGCCTTCAACCCCGACGGCGAGCACGTCACCGTGCACGCGCACCCATTCCAGCAGGCGGCGGTAGCCGTCGGGGGTGGTGGGGAACGAAGCGGTGGCCAGGTGCCGACCAATGGTGTCAATCACCGCTGCCTGGTGGAAGTCGGTGTGGGTGTCCACGCCGCCGACCACCGCGATCTGATCTGCCATGCTGACTACTGCTGTCCTTCCGTGCGATGCGCGAGGGATCGCACGGGCCGGTCGGGCGTCAGGACAAGACTGTGATGGGACCTTTGGCCGGGCTCCTATGAGGTCACAGGCGCTCGACCGGCCGCGTGCATAGCGGCACCGCCCAGCCGGCCGACGATTCCTCGAAAGGACAGCCCAAAGCGTCAATCGTTCGGTGGGTCAGGCCGCCGAGCGGTGCCGTGATCAATCCTCACAGTCGTTCGTACAGTGGCGCGCTCCACCTTGACGCCCTGAACCACGCCCGCTCCACGGTGTGTGGGTCGACGGCAGACGGGATGGGAGCTGGGGAAAGTGGTGGGCTCGAGGCGCTTAGGCCACAGCCTTGACGGTGACGCGGGCTCGCAGTGCTTCGCGCACGCCTGGCCATTTCATCTGCGAGCAAGCTGCAGCCTGTCACAGATCGGAGTTCTATCCGGTCCAATACCCAAAAGGTGCAAATTTGGTCGGATTGATCTCGGCGGGACCCGGCCGAGGTCGTCCACGTCCTGCCGGGACGCATGCTGCTCCAGCCGTCCACCCCGCCGTGGTCCTGGTCGCCGCAGCCGCAGCCGACCTACGCGAGAACGACAGCCACCTAGGTGAGGAAGACAGCTCTATGACCAACACGGACAGGGTGACCCTTGGTAGCCGCTTGAATACGCGCGAGATGTCCGAGTCAGCGGTCGCCATGCTCGACGAGCGTGGGACGGTGGTCGCATGGACGCAGGCCGCCGAGCGGCTTCTCGGGTACTCCGCCGGGGACGTGGTGGGCCACTCTGCCGCACTCGTGCTGCAGCCTTTCGAGGAAACGCCGACGATATCGGCGTTCATCGAGCAGTGCGGTGCCCAGAATGACTGGTCGGGCATGATGACGGTGCGCCACCGCGACGGCCGCATGCTCGACTTCAACCATCGGATGTCGATGTTGCGGGGGCGGGACGGAGCATTCCGGTGGCTTGTGTCCGTCACGGACATCGGCAGGCTCTCCCGGGGAGCGATTAACGGATCGGTGCGGGAGTCGCTCCTCACCCACGCGCCGATCGGCATCGTCGTTCGTGACCCGCAGCTACGTTGCGTCTGGGTGAACGACACGACAGAGAGCCACGACGGCATCTCCCGCGACCGACGGCTCGGCCGTCGACTCACCGAGTCCCTGCCCGGCTCCGAGTCCGAAGCCCTGGAAGCGGTGATGCAGCAGGCGCTGCGGAACGGCACCACCGCGGTCCACGAGTACCGTGTGTGGCCGACGGAAGATCCGCGCCGGGAGCATGCATTCTCGGCCTCGTACTTCTGCCTCCAGGACGCGGACGGCACGACACTGGGGGTGTGCGTCATCAGCGTGGATGTCACCGGCAATCAGCGGACGCGCGAGCGCTTTGCCATCCTCAGCCAGGCCAGCACGCGTATCGGCAGCACCCTGGACGTCATGCGGACCGGGCAGGAACTGGCCGACCTTGCCGTGCCCCTGCTGGCCGACTTCGCCTACGTCGACCTGGCGGAGTCCATCCCCTTCGGCGAAGAGCCCTCGACCCCCATCGACATGAGCGGTCGCCCTCCCGTATTCCTCCGTGCCGGTCAGGCCTCGATCCACCCAGGAATCCCAGAATCAACCTTTGCGCCAGGGGAGACGGTTTCCGTCCCCCCAACATCGCCGCACGCCGGCGTCCTGCACACGGGAAGGTCCCACCTGGAACCGGTACTGGACACCTCCCCTGGGACATGGATCGACCACGACCCGGCACGGGCGCAAAAGATCCGTGAGAACGGGATCCACTCCCTGATGATCGTGCCCATCATTGCGCGGCGCGCCGTCCTGGGTGTCGCGCTGTTCGTCCGCACCGAGGACCCCGTTCCCTTTCACGAGGATGACCTGCTGCTCGCCGAGGAGATCGTCACCCGGGCCGCACTGACCTTGGACAACGCCCGCCAGTACACGCGCGAACACACCGCGGCCCTCGCGCTCCAACGCAACCTGCTGCCCCACCGTTTGATGGGCGGCGCGGCGGTCGAGGCGGCCTGGCGTTACCTGCCGGCCGACACGGAAGCCGGCGTCGGAGGCGACTGGTTCGATGTGATCCCGCTGTCCGGCGCCCGGGTGGGCCTCGTCGTCGGTGATGTCGTCGGACACGGCATCAACGCCGCCGCGACCATGGGCAGGCTCCGCACCGCCGTACGCACGCTCGCCGACCTGGAGCTGCCCCCCGACGAACTGCTGGCCCGTCTCGACGACACGTTCCAGCGACTCGCCGAGGAAGACGCCAACGCCGCGGACCAGACCCCCACGGTGGTGGGCGCCACCTGTCTGTACGCCGTCTACGACCCGGTCACCCGGAAGTGCACCATGGCACGGGCCGGGCACCCTCCGCCCGCGATCGTCGACCCGCAGGGCCAGGTCACCTTCCCCGACCTGCCCACCGGAAGCCCCCTCGGCCTCGGGCTGGGCGTCCCGTTCGAGGCCGTGGAGCTGGCACTGCCCGAGGACACTCTCCTCGCCCTCTACACCGACGGCCTCATCGAAACCCGCGACCACGACATCGACGTGGGAATGCGCCGCCTGGCCACCGCCCTGGCCCAACCGAGTCGTTCCCTGGAAGACCTGTGCACCCGAGCGACCGAGGCCCGCCCGCGTCAGGCACCATCCGACGACATCACCCTCCTTCTGGTGCGAACCCGCTCCCTCAGCCCCGCCCAGGTCGCCTCCTGGACGCTGCCGAACGACCAAACCGCTGCCCGCAGCGCCCGGCACATGGCAGCCCGCCAGCTCACCGAATGGGGCCTGGAAGGTCCCCAGGACCCCACACAACGGATCGTCAGTGAACTGGTCACCAACGCCGTCCACCACAGCACCGGCCCGATCGGACTGCGTCTGATCCACCACCAAGCCCTGACCTGCGAAGTATTCGACACCGACGCCAACTCCCCGCGTCTGAGTCACGCACGCGCCATCGACGAAAACGGCCGCGGCCTTTCCCTGGTCACCCAGCTGTCCCGCAGATGGGGCACCCGCCCAGCATCGGGCGGCAAAGTCATCTGGGCCGAACAAGACCTGGACTCCGCACCCTCACACACACGGGCCTCCGGCACACCACCCCCGCGCAAGGAGTAACCGAGCCATCCCGCTCCGCCGCGAGCATCCGGCATGCAGGTCAAACACAGCAATGACAGGGCGGACGGGACGTGGTCTCAGTATTGGTCTCATTCATCGGTGGCCGGAGCCGTTCACGGGCGTACGTGCCTGCCGCCTGGAGTGCGGCGGTGAACGACCGCGAACAAAGCCGAACGGTGTCCTGACTAGGACGAACAGAACTCGAAAGCGAGTGCGTCACCCGCCTGGCCCGCAGTCCCGGTGGTGGGCCGGACTACCTGGCGACACCGGGAAACACGGAGCGCGTGAGACCGGCGCAGCTCCGGCGTGATCAAGGTCATGCTGCGCCCGACAAGTGTGACCGGACGCGGGACGCGGCAGGTCTAGGGCGCCACGATCAACCGTGCCCGCTGCGTGCCCGAAGAGGCGGGGAACCACGGGGAGCGGCGGATAATCGCAGGGGTCAGAAAAGAGACCGGCCTTTGACCAAACTTGCTGGTCAGGGGCCAGTACTCCCGAGTGTGGCGGCGCCAGGATTCGAACCTGGGAAGGCTGAGCCGGCAGATTTACAGCCTTCTGGCGCCCAGGTCGTTCGTACAGTGGCGCGCTCCACCTGGACGCCATGAACCACGCCCGCTCCACATGCGTGTGGGTCGACGGCGAACGGGATGGGAGCTGGGGATAGGTAGTGCGGGTACAGGTTGGATGCCGGGTGTACGCGAGTACGTTGGCAACCCCAAAGCTGACAGGAGGGCGAACCCGTGCAGATAGCCGGAGTCGACTTGTACGTCAACAACCCGATCATGGCTTTGGGGTCCCCGGACTGGATTCGCGATGACCTGGAGTTGGGGGGCGCTCCCGCTGCATCCTCCGACACTCACGTCATTGTCCGTGTACAAGCGCAGGCGGTTCTGATCAAGGTGCGGCTGTTTCGGGACTACGGTCAGGGTGTCGCCGCCGATCCATCATTTACCACGGTCTTCGATGGGTCGCTCTACTTGGCAGACCGGCGCTTCGTGATCGGTGACGTGTTGGGAGAGAGTCGATTCGTCAAGTACATCGGGGGACCGCAACGGTGGCGGGTGCGGGTGGCAGTTGATGATCCGAAGGGGTACGCGCGTGCTGCCGACGTGGTCCTTTGCGCCGAGGAGTAGAGGCGACTCCGCTGTCTAGACTGCGTGCGACGGCTGACATCAGCGGCTGACACCAACAAGCGCGAACAGCAGCGATCGGCGCCGGACCTCAGCGGACGATCGGCCGAGGCGTAGGACCGGTTGGTCGACGTCGACGGTCCCCGATGATTGACCTGATAAGGATGAGGCCCCAGGTCCAAGCCGCCGTGCCCTCGCGTCCCGATCAGGTGGCAGCCGTAGCGTTGTTCACTACAGTGCGGATCACTACCACGAGGGGGACCATGGCGGACTACGAAACTCACGCGAACAAAGCCCAGGAGATACTGGACGAACTCCACTCAAAGACCTTCCAGCGCTCTGAAGCACTCGCCATCGCCGCTGCCCAAGTCCACGCCATCCTCGCACTGGCTGCAGCCATCGACCGCCAGAGCCACAACGACGGGGGCGGGGCCAGGTGAGTGCCTAACTGCGTGACAACGGCCACGAACGACGCCGTACCAGCACGCGGAGCTGCCGTAGCGTGCGGTTTGTGAGGGCCAGCAGAGAGGGACTGATCATGCTGGCAGCGAATACACGGAGGTAGGCGTGCACGAGAGCGTACGTTCGCTGGTGAGTCGGATGCCGCCACACGAGGGTGCGGGGGACCAGATCGACTGGGACCAGGTACGGCAGGTATGGGGTACGGACTTCCCCTCGGATTTCACGGATTTCATGGCTGTCTATGGGACAGGTGCGATCAGTGACGTCCTGGAAATCTCACGCCCAAATGATGGTGCGCCCGGTGATGGCCCCTTCGATGCCTGGTTCACGCCTATGGAAGACTGGCTGGAAGAGGCGTCCGCACCATATCCCGCGTGGCCTAATCGCGGGAGTCTAATCTCTTGGGGATTGGACGAAAATCAGAACAGTTATTTCTGGTCTGCGCGTGGGGATGACCCGGATCGATGGCCTGTCGTGGTGTGGGAGTTCAACTCAGAAGGGCCGGAGGGCTTCGTCGAGTTCGACAACGGAATGGCCGAGGTGCTACTTAAAGCCTTCGGTGAAAACAAGCCGCGCCCTTTCAATGAGGGCTTCATAGCTGGCATTACCCGCCCGCGCTTCCTTCATCGACGGGAACAGGCGCGACTGCGGGCGCTTGGACTGGATCCCTGGTTGGATGAGGGATAATTCCCTGACGGACGACACAGGCAGGAGTCCTATGCACGGCCGCGTGAAGGACTCGACGGTGTTTCGCTCGGTGGTACGAGAGTACGCCAGACTGGCTTTTCTGTCCGGCAACCAGCTCCGCGTCGCTCGCACGAACCGCTCGACTTGGTCACGGACCCCCACTCATGAAGGCGAGTCTGAAAGGTTGCACCAGCTACTGCAAGACCACATGTAGCCGTGCCACTCTCGTGCCAGAACCCGCGGGGACTCACGGGGAATCGGAGCGCCTCCGAGGGAAGGCAGCCGAATCACGCCGAGGCTCGATAGCCACAGGTAGGGCGTTGATCACCCAACCTCACTCCTAAAGTGGTGGGTTCGCGACCTGGTTGCCGACGTTCGTGATCAGTGTTGAAGTGCCGCTTTGGCGGCCACGATGATCAGACCGAGCACGAGATTGACAGCGCCGGCGGACACCACGGTCGGTCGAGAGGCGCCGGCCCGTAGGACCGCTGCACTGGCCCACAGGACTTGCTGGCCCACAGCGACGCCGAGCGCCAGCCACGCACCGCCCCTGAGACTCAGGCTCAGCAGCGGGCTGATCGCGACAGCGACGGCTGGCAGAATCGCCGCCTGCGCGATCGGCCATTCCCTCGCGCAGACATGCCGGATCTCTCGCCACGTCACAGGCTCGTGCCGCGGGCGGTCGCCGACGAGGTGGGCGTAGGCGTGCGCGGCCCAGAACACCAATCCGGTGCAGAGCAAAAGCAGCACGAGATGGAGACGCGGAAATTGGCTTTGCGCACTGGCTCCAGTCACCACTGACGCGGCCAGGAGAGAGCCGTACACCGCGCCGGTGTAATCAGTACGGGCCGTTTCGGGCGGTTGCCGGGACGGGCGGTCATCATCGGTGGCGCGGCGGGTCACTCTTCCAGGATGACCGGAAAGGTCACTCGCTGAAGTCTGGGGACCCGCCACTCGGCCGAGTCGTCCCACGCAGTGCCGCTCTCGGCCCGCTGAGCAGGGCGAGGTCAGATCAGGTGACATCACCAGCTGACTGTGAGGATGGTGATGGCGCCGGACGACGACGGAGCCCGGCGCTCGGAGCCGGACTCGCAACGGCCTCAGAGCACGAGTCCGAGCAGCGCACGCGCGCCAGGGATCGAACTTGTAAAGCGGTGGTCACGTATCGAGGGCCGGACGGCAGTGACGGCAACGCTGACGGCAACGAGCGCGGACGACTACAACACCCGGCGGCCTGTCACGGAAGCCCTGCGGACCCGCTGGTCCAGCCTGCTGCGGTGTGCCCGCATTTTCTAAGCGCCTGGTCGGGTTGGGCGGTGAGTGTCTAACTGCGTGACAACGCCGACGCACAGCGGCGAACAACCGCAGACGTCTGCGGAGCGTCACAACAGGCGCTGGGCAAGCTGGCCTGTGCGCTCAACCCGTTGCTGCGGCGGCTGCATGACGAACTCGGCTTCGCCCTGGAACGCTGGGCGGACGAGGAGGCCGCTCACGCGGTGGCCAGCCGATCGCTTGCGGCCCGCTCTCTGGCCCGCGCCGCCCTCGCTGGCACCCGACGTGGCCGCGCCACCGCATTGGCGTACCTGGGTCACCAGGTCACTGCCCGGGTCCGCGCCTTGCAGGGCACCCGTCTGGAAAGCCGCCCCGGCGCCGCCATGCTTGCCGCGTCGCTGGTCACGGTGTCGGCCCTCGCCCTGGCCGACGCCACCTCGGCGCTCGGCCGGTTTCTGGAGATACTGCACCCGTGAATCGGCCCGCCCTGGCGACATCCTCATCAGCGCGACGGCCCGCGTGGCTGACCCGCAACGTCACAGTGCTGTGTGGGGTCTCCTTCCTCCAGGACGCCGCCAGCGAACTCCTCTACCCGATCCTGCCGATCTTCCTCACCACCGTGCTCGGCGCCCCGCCTGCCGTGGTCGGTGCCATCGAGGGCTTGGCCGAAGGGGCTGCGTCGGTCACCAAGGTCGCCGCCGGGAGACTGTCCGACCGTTTCGCCCGCCGTCCCCTTATCTGCGCCGGATACGGGCTGGCCGCGGTCGGCAAGCTGCTCATCGCGCTCGCCACTGTGTGGCCTGTGGCGCTGGTGGCGCGGGTGGTCGACCGGCTCGGCAAGGGCATGCGGGGCGCACCCCGTGATGCGCTCCTCGTCGACGGCGTTCCCCACGGGCAGCGCGGCAAGGTGTTCGGACTGCACCGGGCTGCCGACACCGCGGGTGCCGTGGTGGGCCCGCTGGCCGGCCTGGCGCTGTACGAGGCACTCGACCACCATCTGCGGCCGTTGTTCTGGGTCGCGGTGATCCCGGCCGTGGCCTCGGTCGCCCTGGTCGCAGCTGTCCGTGACCCGGGCCGGACGGGCAGCGCGTCGACGGCGACAGCCCGGACTCCGTGGCGGTCCCTGACCCGGCCGTACTGGCGTGTCCTCGCCGTGCTGCTCGTCTTCAACCTGGTCAACTTCCCCGACGCGCTGCTCCTGCTCCGCGCCCACGATCTGGGCCTGTCCACGGCCGGGGTCTTCGGAGCGTACGTGGTCTACAACCTCGCCTACGCCGCCCTGTCCTACCCCGCTGGAGCCATGTCGGACCGGTTGTCGCGCCCGCTCGTGTTCGCGGCCGGTCTGCTCTTCTTCGCCGTCGGCTACCTCGGCCTTGGCATCATTCACACGCCGTGGCTGGTCTTCGTGGTCCTGCCCCTGTACGGGGGATTCGCCTCCTGCACCGACGGTGTCGGCAAAGCCTGGATCTCCACCCTCGTCCCCGACCGCCAACAGGGCACAGCCCAGGGCCTCTACCAGGGCGCCACCGGCGCCGCTGTCCTCCTCGCCGGCCTGTGGGCCGGACTCGCCTGGGGCGCCGACGGGCACGTCCCGCTTCTGGTGTCGGGCTCCGCTGCACTCGCCCTGGCGGTCGCCTTGCCTGTTCTGGGCCGCTCCCGGCAGGCCACCCGATGACCGCGCCGACGAGCGTCAGGCTCCCCAGGTGACCCGCGTCCCGCCGCACCGGGATCGCGGTAGCGGGGGTCCTCGGAAGTTGTACGCCTTGTTTGTGACGTGGTCCCAGCTGCCGCGCGTGTGCATCCGCAGATCGGGCAGCGCATCACGATCGAGGAACCCCTCCTCCGCAAGGCGCTTGGCCATGCGGAATGCGTGGTCAAAGTCGAGGGCAATCTCGTCCGCCACGACACCGTGTTTCTCCAGCCACGTCGTCTGGTCCAGCGCAGGCGCCGCCACGACTGTCAGCGCCTCGATCAGAAGGCGCCGACGAAACGAAGAATCAGGAGTCTCCACAGCGAGATCATCCCACTCTTCCCCTGAGCAAGGGATCCACCTGTTCGACCGCCTCCAGCAGCCGACTTGACGCGCTAACCGCCTGAGGTGCCTATGCGGTCAGAGCACTAGTAGGGCTTGGTTAGGTTGGGATGGGCTTGGTGTGTCTGGGTGGGGGCAGCGGCGTCCGGCACAGCGGGCAGCGCCCGGCCCAGCAGGCCAGCAGGACCTGCAGTCCGGCCACGACCTGGTAGGTCGTCAGGCCGTGGCCGCCGCTTTCGGGGACAGTCGCTCCAGGGTGCAAAACGCCTGGGCGACCGAGGCCAGGGTGAGGTGCCGGTGGAAGCCGTTCCAGGTGCGGCCCTCGAAGTGACCCAGCCCCAAGGCGGTCTTCAGCTCGCGGTAGTCGTGCTCGACCCGCCAGCGGAGCTTCGCCGAGCGCACCAGGTGCCGCAGGGGGGTGTCCGCGGGCAGCGTGGAGAGCCAGTACTTGGTCGGCTCCTTCTCGCCGGCGGGCCACTCGGCCAGCAGCCAGCACACCGGCAGGTCCTCGCCGGGGTGCGCCCGGCGCAGCCGCACTCCGGCGGGGCGCACCCGCAGTGCGGCGAACCGCGAGCGCAACGGGCCCTTGGAGCCCTGCCGCCAGGTCACCCGGTGCAGGGCGCCGTGCCCGGCGTCCTGCACCAGCGTGCGCACCGAGGTGGGTGCCTGCCGGTAGCGGGGCACCGGGGGCCGGCCGGTGCCCGACCAGGCCGGAGCGGTACGCGTGGCGGTCTCGGGCAGCACCGCGGTGTCCGAACGCACCCCGACCACGTAGTCGATGCCGCGCTCTTCCAACGCCAGCCGGAAGGCACCGTCTTGACCGTAGCCCTCGTCGGCCACGATCAGCGGCGGGTCCAGCCCCCAGCACCGCAGCTCGTCGACCATGTCGACGGCCAGCTGCCACTTGGCGACATGCCAGACCTCGTCGGGGATGTGGGCCCGGCGGCGGCGCTTGGCCACCTGGTCGGCGTCCTCGGCGGGCGCGGCGGTCACGTCCCACTGCTCGGGCAGGAACAGCCGCCAGTTCACCGGACAGGAGGCCGCGTCGGTGACCAGGTGCACGCTCGGGGCGACCTGGCAGTTGGCGGTCTTGCCCAGCGCCCCGCAGTACTGCGCGGCCACGCCGGGCGAGGCGTGGCCGTCCTTGGGAAAGGACACATCGTCGATCACCCAGGCGGCCGGGCGGATGACCGGCTCCATGCGCCAGGCCAGCTCGGCCAGCACCATCTGATGGGACCACGGGGCGTCGGCCAGGAACTGCTGCAGGCCCTGCCGGTCCACCCCCAGCCGGGCCGCCATCGGCTCCATCGACTTGCGGCGGCCCGCACCGAGCAGCCCGCGCACATACCGCTCGCCCCACCGCCGCTGGTCGGACCGTCCCAACGGGGCGAACACCTCGGCCGCGAACGCCGCCAACCGGTCCTGGGCCTCCACGAGCTCCTGCGGAGTCATGGCCCTCACCTCCGCGAGGCCAACACGCCCTCCTTCCCCCAAGATAACCAAGCCCTACTAGCCCATTGCGTGACTCGGCGCTCTGCAGCGGCCCAGGATAAGGCCTATGGCCTGACGCCTGCCTCGGGCTTCTGCCTCCGCCCGCTGCGCAGCAGCCAGGTGGCGCCGCCGACGGCGAGGGCGACCGGCCAATCCAGAGCTCCCGCCACCGCCAGCGCTCCAAGTCCTCCGTAAAACGCCAGATCTTCGGCGGGCGGGGTGCCGGGCAGCCGTGCCGTCGCCGCTCGGGCCGCGCTCGTCATCTCCTCCTTGCTGAGATAAGGAATCGGCATCGAAGGATGCAGGGTGCGCATGTGCAGGTGCATACCGTGGCCGTTGCCCGCATGCGTCTCCTGTTGCGGGTACTCAGCTGCCTTGCCCATCACACTCCTCCTTCCGTCGAATGCGATGTGCCCTTTCATTGTCGCGCGCCTCTTGGGGCGTATGAGGTGGAAACGATTGCGCTGGAAACTCGGAAGGAAGCGGGAAGTCCGCGCATTCGCAGTGCGTGTGCCGGGCACAGGACCCGACGCGAAGTGACGCTGGCGGGATCCGGACCTGCTGGTTGAGAAGGATCAGAGCGGAGTCTTCCGAGATCCGTGTCGGATCGGGTGGGGGCCAGCCAGGGCGATACGGGCCAGGAAAGGCACTGCATGCGGTGACGCGGAATATCGGGTGCCCTGATGACAGATGTTGCCGAACAAGGACATCAAGGCGCCCTCGCGGGCGGCCTCGTCATGACCACACAACGTGGTGAGGTGTCCGGGGACGTCTTGCGCCCTTCCGTACGCGTGGCCCAGTTCGGCCCAATCCACCTCATCCAGGCCTTCCAGGAGGCCGCGTCCAATGTGTATCACCGACCGACTGTCGCACACTTCACTGACAGCGAGCCGGGCGAAAGCCCATGGCTGGCCGGCCTCTGCGAACATTTTCCGCCCCTCTCCTCCCCAAACCCGGAAAGTTCGCGGCGTCACCCTCAGTGACCGTCTGTCCACCCTACGCATCCCTTGATCCATCTACGCTCGCCCCCGGGCCGGTATCCCGCCGGTGCGCGAATCCGGTCGCGGTGGATCACTCTCCGTCGGCGCCGGGCTGGATCTCCACCATGAAGGCCGCGTCCCTGGGGCCGGCGCCTTCTTCGTCCGCCCACACGATCACGCGCACGTGCTGCTGGCCGATGCCGTTCACCTTCCACTCGGTGAGCAGGTCCGTGACGACGAGGGCGGCGACGTACCTGGCGTCCTGCCCCGGGGCGTCGGTGGTGACCACTCCCCGCGACCGGTGGGAGTGGGAGCCGTAGGGGTGCCAGCCCTGCGAGCCGTGCGGCTCCTCCACGCGGTACACCCAGACTCTCTCGGTGCCCATGGCACTGATCCTGCCACCGGGGGTGCTTGGCCACCCTCCTGGTCAACGCCTCGCGCTGCGCCCGCCGCGCCGGGGCAGGTCTGGCGGAGCAGGCCAGCCAGGCCCTGCTCGACCAAGGCCGAAACACCTTCGCCACCGGCCAGTTGCTGCGTATCGCCCTGGACGGCAGCGGCGCACACCTCGTAAACGTCGGCCACCTCTGGCCGCTGCGCCTGCGCGGCGGCGCCGTCGACGAAGTCCATCTGGAGATCAATCTGCCCTTCGGCGTCCCCGCACAAGGCACCTACCGCGTCCAGGACCTCGATCTGCGCGCGGGCGACCGCCTGGTCCTTTACACCGACGGCATGCAAGAACGCCAGGTAGAGACCCTGGACCTGCCCGGCCTGATCCGTGACACCGCCTCCGAGCATCCCCGCGAAGTCGTGCGCATCCTGACCGCTACGGTCATCGACGCCTGCAACGGGCACCTTCACGACGACGCCACCGTGCTGTGCCTGGACTGGCACGGCCCCCACAACGGGGGCGCCGCGCGTAGGCCGGAGCCGATGCCTGACCCGGACCACAGCCCCAGCCACACGTCATCACCCAGCCAACGGCAGCATCGGCCACCCTCGACCGATCCCCGGCCCCGGCCGATGCGCAGTGATCATCCTTGCCTCCCCTCCGATTAGCCTTTGGACCAACGGTCGCAGTGATCGGCGACTGCCGCAGCTTGAGCCTGCGCTGATGTTGATGCCTGCACTCGGGCCGTGTCGCTGGTGCCGCACGGTCTGATGCCCGAGCGTTGGGCGGATGGCAGGTCCCGCCAGCCGAGGGTGTGCGTCGGGTCCCACACCGGCCTTGGCTGCTGCTCTCCACGGACAGTTGGCCGGATGACACGTGCGTGGCTGCCATGGGAGGGGGAAACCGCACGGGACAACGACCGAACGCGACCCGAAAGAGGTGTGTGATGGGGCACGGTGGCAACGTCATCGACGAGCTCACCACGGACCATCGCGAAGTTGAGGAGTACTTCGGACGCTTGCGCGCGCTGCCGGTGGGCCACAAGGACCGCCGGACCGTCGTGGACGAAATCACCATCGAGCTCGTACGACACTCCGTCGCCGAGGAGATGTACCTCTATCCGGCGGTGCGTGAGCACCTCCCCGGCGGCGATGCCCTGGCCGACAAGGAAATCCAGGATCACGCCGAGGTGGAGCGTGTCCTGAAGGACCTGGAGAGCCGCGACGTCGACCATCCCGAGTTCGAGGTCCTCGTCCAGAAGCTAATCAACGACGTCACCGAGCACGTGATGGAGGAGGAACAGCAGCTGTTCCCCAGCCTCACGCAAGTCTGCACCCCAGAGCAGCTCGACAAGCTCGGGGCCCAAGTGCGCCGGGCCAAGGCGGTTGCGCCGACTCGCCCGCACCCCGGCGCCCCGGACACGCCGCCCGGGAACAAGCTCCTGGCACCCGGTGCCGGTCTGGTCGACCGCGTCCGCGACTTCGTCACCGGCCGTGGGAAGTCCTGACCTAAGCGGCTCGGGTCGCCGCTCACCTCCCCGAGCGGCGGCCCGTCGGTTGCTGGCACAGGCACGAGAAGCACGCCCTATCCGCTCCGACCGCGGTCTACAGGCCGCTGACATCGCAGAGGGACTCCTGCATGCACCTCGCTCAGAATCCCGTGGTCCGCGCTTGGCGGCGCTGTCGTCGCAGACGCGATCTCCCCGCGCGCGTCCGCTCCACCAGTACGGAGGACGCCAATCGAAGGTTCCTGCTCTATGGAGTGTTACCACTCTGAGTCGTCCCGGCTGCGGCTGATTGGTGGATGCACCGCCGTACCGGAATTCACGGCTACTTGCCCCTGCAGCCGGGTGCCGCTCTTCCCTGCGTGTGGGGTGCCTACCACTGTTGGATGTAGGCGGCTTCCTCCTCCCGCCCGCTGCGGAGCAGCCAGGTGGCTCGGCCGACGGCCAAGGCGACCGGCCAGTCCAAAGCGCCCGCTCCGGTTGGTGCTCCGAGGCCTCCGTAGTACGCGAGTGCTGAATCCGTCCATCACTGTACGCACCCGGCTGCCACCGCTTCCGCAAGTCAGCCGTCCTGCGCCAGCAGCAGAGCACGGCATTCCTCCACGTCGTAATCGGCCGCCGGGTACTGGGGGTCCAGCTCGCGCAGGTATTCCAGTAGGAGCCTGCTGATGGCCCAGTTGCGGTACCACTTGTGGTCGGCCGGGACCAAATACCAGGGCGCGGCCAGGGTCGCGCAGCGGGTCAGGGCCGTCTCGTACGCCCGCTGGTAGGCCGGCCATGGGGCCCGTTCGTCGATGTCGCCGGGGTTGAACTTCCACCGCTTGTGCGGTGTGTCGAGGCGTTTCAGCAGTCGGCGCAGCTGTTCGTCGTACGAGATGTGCAGGAAGCACTTGATGATCGTCAGCCCGTCGTCCGTCAGGGACGTCTCGAATCCGTTGATCCGGTCGTAGCGGCTCTCGAGCTCGCCGATCGGGGCCAGGGAGCGGACCTTGGCGATCAGGACGTCCTCGTAGTGTGAGCGGTCGAAGATGCCTATCTCGCCGGGACGCGGGAGTGCCTTTGCTACCCGCCAGAGGAAGTCGTGCTGCCGCTCCTCGAAGGTGGGGGCCTTGAAGGCGTGGACGGAGCAGCCCGCCGGGTTGAACAGACCGATGACGTGCTTGACCGTGCCGCCCTTGCCGCTGGTGTCCATGCCCTGCAGCACCAGCAGTATCCGTCGGCGGTCCCCGGTGGTCGCCGCCGCCCACAGGCGTTCCTGCAGGCCGGCCAGCTCCTTGCCCATCCGGGCGGTGGCCGCGAGCCCGGCGGCCTTGTTGTCGGGGCCGCCGGGGGGCGCGCCGGTGTCGTACGCGGACAGGTCGACCGGCTCGCCGACGGGGAGGCGGAGCAGGTCACGTAGCGCCTCCTCGTCGCGCTTCCTCGCCATGGCACACCTCCTCCTCGCGTCGGTTCCCCCGATGGTGCGCCGGGGCGACGGACCGCGCTACCCGTCCAGACACCGGTGCTCCGGCGGGCGACGATGGCGCCTGTGCGGACGTCCGGGTGCTGGGTCAACCAGCGGATCGTCCGCTCTTCCTGCTGTCCGGCCTCGTCGAGCAGGCGGAGCCAGCCGAGCTGCGGCTCGATCGACTCGACCCACCACTCGACCCCGTTCAGAAGCAGGCAGGCGCCGATGGCGATATCGCGAAGCCCCCAGCCTCGGGCGGTCACGAGTGCCGCGTGGTGAGGAACCGAGTCAGACGGGCGAACCATCCCTCATGGTGGTGCCCAGATCCGTGGCCAGCTGTCGGCGCCAGAGCAGATGTGTCGCGTGCGCGCGGGCGAGCACCGGGAGCCGCGTCGTCTCGACCAGGTCCCCGAACGTGAGGGTCCCTGCCTCCTCGATGGCGGCCAGCAGTTCGCCTTGGAGCCGCACGGGGTCCTGCAACGGAAGACACTGGGACGACAAGAAGTCCAGGGCACTGTGAACATGCGGGCGCCACCCGGCCTCGTCGCACGCTCTGCCCGGCTTGCCACTGGTTCGATTCTGTAATGATGTTCAGGCGTCCCGGGTGTTGTGAGCCCGGGCTATGCCGTTGCCTGCTGGGCGAACGACTCCAAAAGCCCTGACCAGCCTCCTGGTGAGTCGAACGCGGCGCGGGTCTGGTCCTGGGCCTCGCCGAAGCGGTCCAGGTCACGGTGTTCGAGTTCCACGCGGGTACGGCCGGGCCCCTCGGGGATGAAGCGGATCTCTACCTCGGTCACCAACTGCGGGTCGAACTTCCAGGTGGCGTCGATCTGCCAGGCCAACACCAGACGCGTGGGCGGCTCCCAGGCCAGCACGCGGCCCCACTCGCACTCACTGCCGTCGGTGTCGATCTCGTACCAGCGGCCGCCTTCTTTGCCTTCGAGTACCGCCTGCTTCAGGTCACCTTCTCCGATCTTGTGGTTACGCGGCCACCAGCCGTCGAAGTCCTGAGTGAAGACGGTGAATGCCTTCGCGATCGGCGCTTCGACGGTCACGCTCTTACGGACGGATGCATCAGTCATCTGCTTGTTTTCCTTCGCTTTCGGCGGCCGCGGCGAAGGCGGCCAGTGCCTGGTCCCAGAACCGATTCAGCCAGGCGCGCAGGGCGTCCAGCCCGGCCGGGTTGAGTTGGTAGAGGCGCTGTGTACCGACGGCTCGGTCCACTACCAGCTCGGCCTCCTTGAGCACCTTCAGGTGCTGGGAGACCGCAGGGCGACTCACCGGCAGGCCCTCTGCCAGCTGGCTCACCGCTTTGGGTCCATCGGCGAGTCGCTCGAAGATGGCCCGGCGGGTTGGGTCGGCCAGTGCTGACAAGGCATCTTCGTAAGTCACCACTTACGTAAGTTATGGCTTACGGAGTCGCGAGTCAAGCAATCAGCCCGCGCAAGCCCATCGCCACCGTGCTGCTTGCGGCCACGCCCGCGCATTTGACGAAGGCGGGCGGGACTTGTTCATCACACCCGCCCCGCCCATGACTGGGGCTATCGCTAGACTTCCGACGGCAAGATCATCTGGACTGAGTAGCGTCTGTAGCGGATCCCATGAGATGACGCAACCACCTTCCGCGCCGTCATCTCTGTACAGGAACATGCCCGTCAACCCACGCCGAACGGTCTAATCCCGCTGACCTGCAGCGAGATGCAGCGCCTCTTCAAAGCCCGCATAGCGCTGGCATCCGCACTCCGCGGGCCTCACGGAGCCATTCGCCGAGTAGCGACCGCCCTGCCCGGACAGTAGGTGGGGTGGGGGCGCGCCACAGTCGCACCAGATTCCGCGGGGCATCACTCCGCAGGACAAGGTCACCGCCGTGAAGGGACTGGAGAGCTCCGGGCGGAAGGTACTCGTGGTCGGGGGGCGGCGTGGACGATGCTCCTGCCCTCCCTGTCGTCCACACCGGCATCGCCATGGGCCGTGCCGGATCCGACCTCGTGCTGGAGACCGCCGATGCCGTGATCGTGTGCGACGAACTCTCCGCCGTCCCCACCGTGGTCAGCCTGTCCCGGCAGGCCCGGCGCCTGGTGGTGCAGAACGTGATCATCGCCTCGTTGTTCATCACCGGCCTGGTCATCTGGGACCTCGTAGGCACCCTGCCGCAGCCGCTGGGTGTCGCCGGACGTGAGGGATCCACCGTGATTGTGGGCCTCAACGGCCTGCGCCTACTGGCCGACGCCGCCTGGCGCCGCGCCCTGCCGCTTCCCTTCAGTGGCGGCGCCGAGGAAGGCACGGGCTGACAGCAGCAACAGGACGGGTACCGCGATGTCGGCGATCAGGCTCCGTGCGAGCAGCGTGCTGTCGTGGTCGGCGATGGTGGCGGTGTAGCCGATCGCCGCGATCAAAACGAACCAGCAGGCGAACCATGCCCACCGTTCCCCTCGACGGAAGGGAACGAGAACAATGACCAAGAAAAGCAGCGCGAAAGTGAGTTCGTGCAGCGCATAGCCGTATTCCAGGGTGGTGATGTAGTGCGCCGCTCCTGGTGCGGAGCCCTTCACGGTGTTGAACGAGGCGCCGGCCAGCTTCGTGAAGACCGGCGCATGATCAGTCGGCAGGCCGTGGGAGCGGTCGGAGAGTATGTCCATGATCGGCGCCATAAGCAGGAACAGCCCGATGACCGTCAACCCGATCCACGCGATGCTCCTGGCCTTCGCCAGCACTGCTGTCATGTCGCCCCCTGCTTGCCCGTTGCGCCACGGATGCCCAAGAGGCGTCCCACATTGAGCAGTTGTCATGATGGGGGCTGAGGTGCCGCCTGCACAGCCCCCAGCACTTCCGCGACTGCCTGCGCCAGCGGCGGCCGAGCGCCGCAGGGGGTGAACGCACCTGGGTTCGGCGACCACTGGCGACCCGGTCGGCTGCCTTGCGGGCCTGCTACCGCAGCCTGGCGCTGTGATGGGGCATTCCCGCGTCGGCGAGCAGCGTTGGCAGCTCGCTCATCTGGTTGAACAGGACGGTGCCGGGTCCTGCTAGTTGGTCGGCGGCTGCCACCCCTGCGGTGAAGCCGAAGGTCCGCATGTCCGCTGCCCGTGCCGCGCGGATTCCGGAGTAGCTGTCCTCGATCACCACGCATGCCTGCGGCGGGACACCCATCGCTGCGGCCGCATGAAGATGCAGATCGGGGGCGGGCTTGGGGGCGGCCACATCGTCGGCGCTGAACAGCCGGCCGGCGAAGAGCGGCAGCAGGCCCGCGTGGCTGAGTGAGCGGTGCATCTTCTCGTGACTGCCGTTGGAGGCGACGCAGTACGGTACGGTGAGCCGCTCGATCACCTCGCGTACGCCCTCGACCGCAGTGAGTTCCGCGTCGACCAGCGCCCAGTACGCCTCCTCGAACGGGGTCTGCCAGTCATCGGGCAGTGTAGTTTCCAGATGCTGCTCGATCTGTTCGCGCATGTACTGTTTGGAGTGGCCGACGAAGCGTCGTGCGACGTCCTGCGGGCTCAGCGTCCAGCCGAGCCGGGTGATCATGGCCGAGTCGACGCGTGCGGCGAGGCGTTCGCTGTCCACCAGGACGCCATCGCAGTCGAAGATGACAAGGCCGATCTCCAAACCCATGAAACTCTCTCTTTCTTGCGGCCGTTGGCAACTATTGTGGTCTTGTGGACGTGGACACTGTGGTGCTCGAGGTAGCGATCTTTTCCCCGGTGGTGTCGGACGCTGCCGCGGAGACAGCCCGGCAGGCCGTGCGCGAGATCCGCGCCGAGCTGGAGGCGCTGCCTGCCGTGCGGGGGCCCGTCAAGCGTGTTCCCGATCCTTCGGTGCCGGGACGTCAGGGCGGTGAACTGCTGGTGGCCGCCCTTGAGATCGCCGCACCCGCCCTTGACATCGCACTCCGTGTGATCGATGCACGCCGCACATCGAGGTCGTTGCCGAACGGCTCGGCTCCGCTGGAGGCCATGGTGCGGACGACCGGCCCGGATGGGACGCGCGAGGTGGTTCTCAAGGGCATGGCCGGCGATGTGACGCATGCCCTGAGGGCGTTGCAGGCGGCAGACCCGGAAGCCCCCGACTCCTCGCGTGTCTCCTGAGGATCATCCGGAGGCATCGTCCAGCGCGGCGATCTCTTCGGCGGTGCGCCGGGTGTCGGGATGCGCTGGGCCGAGGGCGTCCCGCTGGTCACCCAGCAAGGAGCGCAGTGCGGCCAGCGCGCCGCTTCGGTCTCCCTCGGCGGCCTGCCACCTTGCACGGTTGAAGCGGGTCCTGAGGGTGTCCTGGTGGACAGGACCGAGGATGTCCTCCTGAAGGGGGAGTAGTTCGTCCGCGAGGCGTAGGGCCCCGGCGTGGTCGCCGCAGGCGCCGGTCGAATCGATGATGTTGTTGACCGTCCGCATCGTGTCCGGATGAGCCGCGCCGAGTGTCCTGGTGCGACGCTCCCTCACTTCCTCGAGGATGCGGATCGCTTCGTCGTAGCGCCCTAGCACACTGGTCCACCGGCCGAGGTTGTTCTGCGTGCGCAGGGTGTCGGGGTGGCCTGGGCCCAGGATGCGGACCCGGTCCTCCAGCACGCCGGTCAAGATGCCTATCGCCTCGGCGGGGTCTCCATTGACGCCGGTCCACAGCCCGATACCGTGGCGGGTGCGGAGGGTGTCTGGGTGGTACTCGCCCAGCGTCGCCGTCTGGTCGTCGATCAGCTCGCGCAGGAGCGTCAGGGTCTCTTCGGGCCGGCCGGCTTCGCCGCTCCAGTAGGCGATGTTGTTGCGTGTGCGCAGGGTCTCCCTGTGGAGTGGGCCGAGTTGGCGTTCCTGGAGGGGCAGCAGTGCCCGGAACTCGTCCACGGCCTGCGCGGGGCGGCCGGATTCCCCGGTCCAGCGGGCCAGGCTGTTGCGGGCGGCAAGGGTTTCGGGATGGTCCTCGCCCAGGTGCTCCCGGCAGTCGCGCAGGACATCGCGTAGCCCTTGCCGCGCCTCGCGGGGGGCGCCCGCGAGGCCGATCCAGTTCCCCAGCGCGTGGCGGGCCTCGAGCGCGACCTCGCTGTGCGGTCCGGCGATCAGCACGATGCGCGATACCAGCCGATCCAGCCGGTCCCGTGCCTCGATGGCATGGCCCGACACACCGCGGAAGGAGGCCGCGTCCAGTTCCACGCGCAGGGCGAGCGGGTCGTCCCCGCCCAGTGCGTCGGTGACGTCCGGCAGCAGTCGGTCGTAGAGCTGGGTGGCCGGTTCGAACATGCCGCAGCGGCTGGTCCACGATGCCAGCTCGCGCCGCGCTCTGAGGCTGAGCAGCGAGACGGGGCCGAGTCGGTCGGCGATCATGCGCGACCACTTCGTCCAGCGGTCCCTGTTGTCGATGGCCCGCAGTGCTGGACGGCGGATCAGCACGTCGACCGCTCCGTCCAGATCCCCGGCCTCCCAGCGGTGAACGGCCTCCATGCTCTCGGCGTACGCCCGTACCGGATCGCTGTCCCTCGGCCTGTCGCGGTCCCGGTCCATGGGCGCAAGGGTAGCCAGGGCCGAGGCGATTGCCGAGTGAGTACGGGCGGGGTCGGGAAGGGGGAAGCGGTTGAGCGCGTCCCGCAGATGCTCAATGAGCGTCGAGTGGATCAGTGTGAGCTCCTCCCCGTCGGTTCCCGGGTCCATGCGCTCCACCACATCGCGCAAAGCGACCACCACGGTACGTATGGCGGGGACGGTCGCCGGCCCGTCCAGCAGGGCGCAGGCGGCCCGCAGCAAAGGCAGCGGCATGGCGACGTCGTGGCCCGCAGACGCCAGCACCCCAAGGACGGGGGCGAACCGCCCGGCCCACAGCGCCTCGTCGCCGCCGCAGGCCCGTGACAGGAGTCGGTTGTAGAGGTCTGTACGGGTAGTCGGCAGTCCTCCGTCACGGACGGAGGGACCGTCCAGCTCGTTGCAGAGCAGGGTGATGATCAGCCAGTTACCATCGGCGATCCGTACGATTTCCGGGGCATGGTCCGGGTGGAGTCCGCGCCGCTGGAGATACCGGAGGACTTGGCGGCCACTGGCGGGCGGCACCCTGATCCGTTCGAAGCCCGATGGCAGAGCCGGTGCTGGGTAGCCGAGGCGGTGGCGTGCGGACACGACCACCCGGACGTGCCCGTACAGGGTGGCGTCGTCCAACTCGGCGATGCAGTCAGGGATCTCGGAACCTGCCGCATCGGGGAGCTGGTCGAGGGCGTCGATCACGATCAGGACGTCGGAGTCGGCAGGCAGGTGCCGCAACGGGCCGGTCAGCCACCGCTCGACAGCCGGGAGACGTTTCTCCTCGTCCGGGGACAACGTCGCGAGAAAGTCCTGCTCGGCCTCCTGGAACAGGCCTCCTGACGATATGTCGAGCTGCCGGGCGATCTGCTGGGCGAAGCCGACGGGGGCGGTGTCACCGGCGATCGGAAAGAACGCCACGGCCTGCCTGGGTTGTCTGGGATCCGGATCCAGGCCGGTTCGATCCAGATCGAGGGAGTCGATCGCGGTCATCTGCAGCGTGGCGCTCTTGCCGCAGCCGCTCGGCCCCAGGACCGCCACCATCCGGTGCTTTCGCAGAGCTTCTCCGACAGGCTCGTGGCCCTCCGGGCGCTGATAGCGGCGATTGATGCGTTCCAGGCCGCGACCGCCGGTGACTTGGCGCACCACTTCCGTCAGGCGGCTGACACTGGAAGCGCGGTTGACGCTGATCCACAGGCCTTCGTCGTCGCTTCTGCTGTGATCGAAGTGATGCGCCCGCTGCCGCGTCAGCTCCGACAGCAGCGGTTTGAAGTCCGCGGGGCTCAGGCGGTAGCCAGCCGAGGGAATACCCGCCTGGACGCCCTCACCCACCACCCGGGTGAAGTCGGCGTTCCAGGCGGACCCGCGGCCGGTGGCGGTGGCGATCACAGCCCGGGGCATAGCCAAGGTCCAGGCCCGCCGCTCCGGCTCCCACAACCTGCCGGACTCACAGGTGTCGACCATCAGGATCAGGCCGTCCGTGCCAGGGAACCGTAGGTTCAGCGCGCTGATGCGCTCGCCGAGCGGATAGGCGTGCACCGGCACGGCGTCGTAGTCGGCCGGGTGGTCGGACGGGATGAAGTGGTACTCGCACCGCTCGTCGTCCGGGTATCCGTGACCGACGAAATACAGCACGAGGGTGCTTTCCGTGATGGAGGCCGTCTCGAAGGCCTGACGGATGCTTTGCTCCAGTAACTCCTTGGACGGATCGTGCAGAACCCGCAACCCGCCGATCGCCGGTACGCATTGGCCCAGGGCCGGGTCGTACAAGGCATCCGCAACGATGTCGGCGGACTCGACCATGTACGACTGGTCGGACGGATATGCGAGCCACCGTGCGCTGACGACCAACCCCATACGGCTCGACTCACTCACGCGAAACCCCCGGCGTCGATGGCGCGATGTGCCGCGACAATAACGGTACTGTTCAGCCATCGCATTGCACCGTGTGGCGCTGTGGTTCGAACGAGATGACAGATCGCCACCTGTGGCCTGTCGCAGCAAGTCACAGAAGCCAAGGGACAGCCTCAGCTTGGTGTTTGACCTCGGCCGTACACCCTGACCTGCTGATCTTGGTTCGTTCACGGGACAGCAGGACGGCCGTTCTTCACGCTTCGAGGTGTCGACCATCCTCGTGTGAAGGAACGGCCGCTGGTGAGAGCCTCGCCCCTGAACAGCCCGCTGACGCCGCGCTGGGCATCCTGTTCCACTTTCGTGTCCACTTCTACGAACGCCTCTACGCCCACGCGGATGCGCTCTTCGAGCTCACCGACGCGGTCCTGTGCGCGGACGGGCCAGTCGCCTCGCTGGTCGAGCTGACACCGACGGCCGAGCACCGGCGCGGGCACGGGGCGATGTATGACGCGGTCAATTACGGCTGGCTGGAGCCGCCCGCGCCCCGCGCCTGGGCCCGGCCCTGACGTGGGGCTCGCTCGCCGGCGGACCCGTCGAGAACTGAGCCGCGGAGTGGAGCCTCGGCGGCCTGCGGCCAGTACCCGGCACCGGCGGTTGCCGCCGTAGAGACTGCAGGAGGTACGCGCCGGCTTGCCACGCATGTGCACCGGTCTGGGAACTGGCGACAGCGGGCCGCTTTGACGGTGCGGCGGCGACCTGGTGGCGCCGCGGCGTGCCCCTGACGCCCATCCAGTTCGCTTTCGCGGCTTGACGAAACACAGGCGCTTCAGAAGCTCGTGGAACGCGGGTTGGCGCCGACACCCTCCGAGCTATCACGAGGCTCTGCTGCATGCGCGGCACCCGCCACAGTCGCACGATCGAGACTCCCGTTCGAGGAGTGCCCCTCAAGGTTGCAACGACATCAGCCACTGGGGAAGGACGCCCACCACCGATGTCAATTGCACACACCAACTCTGCCGCCACCAAAGGAAGTTGTGTCTGTCGCGACCATGTCCGCGTCAACAATACGTGCTCTAGAGTCTGCGCGCACGGACCGAGTGGGCTGCCCGGTATCGCAGGGCGGCAAGGCAGGAGGTAACCCGTGATCCGAAAGAAGATCGGCATGCTGCTCGTCGCAGCAGCCATTGCACTCAGCATTCCCCTGACCGGAACCACCCCGGCCTACGCGTCGGTGGGTTGCTACGCATCCACCTGCAACGGCAAGGACCCGCAAGGCATGGGCTGTTACGCCGACGCCTACACCGGCTCTCAGGTGACGGCGGCGGACGGCCGTGTCCTACAGCTTCGCTACAGCCCTGCTTGCGGCGCCGCATGGGGCCGCCTGCTGAGCTCCTACGTCGGTGACTACGTGTCGGTGCAGAGCACCACAGGCACCATTTACAGCGCGTACGTCAGTGGCACGAGTACGTGGACCCCGATGGTCGACGACCACGGAACGCTGACTGCGCGCGCGTACCATGCCACCCTGTGCGACTGTCCCGACGCTTGGACGGGCTGGTTCTGAGCCCAGGGCGCATCTCGCGCTGCACCGCGCGTGCATCCTCCTGGCCACCACTGGAAGGCGGTGGCCGCGGAAGGCCCTGTCCTGTTCCCGGACAGGGCCTCAACGCTGTGACCGTCGTGGAAGAGCCCCCGTGCAGTCATCGCACGCCTCTCCGGGAGTGCGGGCCTTCGGTGTCCTTGCTGTTCTTCGTCAACCTCAAGTTGAGCCAGAGGCCCTGCTTTCATGTGCAGCCCGCGGCGAGGTTGAGACTCGCGGGCGTCGGCCGGGGGTCATGCCGGGTCGGTGCCGAGGGAGGTTTCGTGTCCTGGCCGTTCCAGCCTTCTTTGGTGCGTCGCAGCACGTGGATGCCGAAGATGTCGCGGTGGGTGTCGGCTGCCCAGTCCTTGGTGGGTGGTTGGCACAGGAGCAGGTGGAGGCGGTCTGCGGGGGTGGGGAGGGTGTGGTTGATTTCCAGGAGGCGGACGGCTCCCGAGCGCAGGTCTGCGTAGGCGTAGCGGCTGGCGCCGAGAACCTCGTGGAGGAAGTGGCCGTCCTTGGTGGCGCAACTGACGTCGGGTAGTGGGGTGTTGGATGGCGGCAAGTCCGCTCGCAGGAGCGCAGCCGTCAGTTCCAGGCGCACCGCCTCGTGGGTCTTGCAGGTATGGTCGGCCGCCGCCGCCGAAGTCGTCAGGGTCCGTGGGCGGTGCGGAGCACCGCGGTACAAGATCCATTGCCGCGTGTGTCCCATCGCAGAGGGCACCTCAGTGTGCCGGTGCCTGACTTGGCCTCGTCGTATCGACGAGGCCGAACTCGTCTCTGCGCTGACGACATGACGGCCGCGGCAGCCTAGCGTCGTCCGTCATGGATTACGCAATTCGCTGTGCGGGTCTGACCAAGCGGTACGGGTCAAGGCTTGCGGTGCACGGTCTGAATCTGACGGTGGAGCCCGGCCAGGTATTCGGGTTTCTGGGGCCCAACGGATCTGGCAAGACCACGACTATGCGGATGCTGCTGGGCCTGGTGCGTCCGACGTCCGGGCGAGCATGGATCCACGGCCGGCCGCTGCCCGACCCTGTCGGCCTGGCCGAGATCGGGGCCATGATCGAGGAGCCGGGCTTTCACCCCTGGGCGACGGGCCGGCAAAACCTGGAACTTTTGGCGCTGAGCGGCCCACCGCTCAGGCAACGAGATGCTGTTCTGGTCGCCCTCGACCGGGTCGGCCTAGCGTCCGACGCCAGTCGCCGGGTGCGGGCGTATTCACAGGGCATGCGGCAGCGGCTCGGTCTCGCCGCTGCACTCCTGCGGCAGCCGTCACTGCTTATCCTGGACGAACCCACCAACGGTCTGGACCCGGTCGGCATCCAGGAGATGCGGACCTTGCTGGGCGAACTCGCGGACGCCGGGACCACCGTTTTCCTCTCCAGCCACCTACTGTCGGAGATCGAGCAGGTCTGTGACCGGGTCGCCGTGCTGCACGCTGGACAACTGGTAGAGGAGGGCTCGGTGGCCGACCTCGCCGCCCAACACGCCGTGGTCCGGGTCACCCTGAGCCCCGACGAGCTACCGCACGCCCAAGAGGTCCTGACGGGGTGGCAGACGCACGTGAGCGGTCCGGACGCGCTTTTGGTCGAGCAGGCCGACCCACGGACGGTGAACGAAGCCCTGGGCCGATCAGGCCTGTGGGCACGCGAGATACGCCGCGAGCGCGCCACGCTCGAGAGCCGCTTCCTGCACCTGACCTCCGAGTGCCGGTCACCGAAGGAATTTGATGATGCGCCTGCTGCACGCTGAACTTTGCAAGCTCCATCGCCCCCTGCTGTGGTGCTGCGCACTCGGTTTCGTCGTGTTCATCCTGTTCCTCGCCGTCGGCGGCGCGAGCAACGCCGAAGAGTACGTCCGGCCCGCCGCGATCCCCAGTTGCGCGGCGATGCGTCTGCCGGCAGACGTCTCCTGTGCAGAGGCTCAGCGAACCGAACGGCTGCGGGACCGGCAGGCGCAGCCGGCGAGGCTCGCCAGTGCGCGGCACGCCGCCGAGCGGCTCAGCCCGTCCGGTGCGGGCGCCGAGGCCGCCGGCCTGATGGCCTCGCTGCCCGGAGTGCTGGTGGTCTCGCTGCTGGTCGGCGGCCATGTGGGCGCAGAGTGGTCGGGGCATACTCTCAAGTCCCTGCTCACCCAGTGCGGTCACCGCGGACAGGTGCTCGCAGCCAAGTGGGCGAGCGTCTGGCTGGCCTCCGTCGCGGTGATGGCCGCGGGCTGGGTGGTCTTGGCCGTTGCCGGGCCGATCGCGGCGCACGCCTATGGCCTTCCCACAGCGCACGCCTCCCTGACCCACTCGATCGGGCAGTTCTGCCGCGCAGGGCTGGTGCTGGCCGTGATCACCTCAGTGGGCTTGCTGGCGTCGGTGCTCACCCGCAGCGCGGTCGGCGCTCTAGGCACGTGTGCGGGAGTGTTCCTGGGGCTGCTGGCCACTGCCTCGCTGCCGGGGCTGGGCCGATGGACACCTGCGACGTGGGTGCAGAACTGGATGGGCTTTGGTGCCGGCCAGCAGTCGATCACCACGGTTCCGGACAACTTCTGGTCGCGGTTCTTCGATACTTCGGGGAGCACGCCGACCCACCTGGTGATCGATGTGGAAGGCGCTGCGCTGGCCGGGCTGGCAGCCGCGTGCATGGTGAGCGCCGTAGTCGTCTTCCGCCGCAGTGACATCCTCGGATGACCGCTATGGGCCCGGGTGTGCGCACGTACGCTGGCAGCATGCGGATGTCGCCGAGGAGGGCCGACCACTTGGTCACGGCTGTTCTGGTGCTGTGGTCGCTGCCCGACGTGCCCTGGTGGTGGCGGCCTCCGGGGCACTCCGCGGACACGTTGGTGGTCGTCGGCTACCTGCTGCTGGCCCTGGCCCAGTCGGTGCCGTTCCTGTGGCGGCGTCGGATTCCCTTGACGCTGTGGGGGATCACCATCGGCGCCTATCTGCTGCGCGGAGCGCTGCATCAGCATCAGGTCGCCGCGGGTGCGGCGGTACTGGTTGCGGCGTACGGGGTTGGCGCCCACGGTGCGCACCGGCGCATTGCGCAGACGCTGGGCGCGCTGTCGCTTGCGGCGGCGGCGGGCATCGGGCTGTTTGACAACGATCACCGGATGAACGGGGCCTTTTGGGGGCTCTTGGGGGCGGCATTCCTGATCGGTGACGCGGCAACCGCCCGGCGGCACGAGGCGGCATCCGCCGCCGAAGCCGCGCATCTGGCCGAGCGCGCCCGCATCGCACGCGAACTGCACGACGTGCTGGTTCACCAGCTTTCCGCCATCACCGTGCAGGCCGCGGCCGCCCGCATTACCCCATCGGCGGACCAGGGCGCGGCACTGTCCGCAGTGGAACAGCTCGGACGGGAGGCTCTGACCGAACTCGGCCACCTACTCGGCACCCTGCGCCGGGATGACTCTCACGCACCCGATCGCCGCCCCGCTCCATCGCTCGCCGAGCTGGAAGAACTCGTTGCCGGGGCACGCGCCCGCGGGACGCCAGTCGAATTCACGATCGGCGGATCCATCCCGCGGCCATTGACCCCCGGACTGGAGCTCTCGATCTACCGCATCGTCCAGGAGGCGCTGAGTAACGCGGCCCGCCACGCACCCGGCGCCCCGGTGCGGATCGCGCTCGGATACCAAACCGGCCAGCTGGAACTCTCCGTCGTCAACGAGCCGCCACGGACCAAGGCCCCCGCGAACCCGAACGGCGGCCGCGGTTTGCTCGGTATCCGCGAGCGGGTGGACCTCTACGGTGGATACGTGGGCGCCGGTCCCACGCCGGACGGCGGCTTCGCGGTGACTGCCGCCCTCCCCAATCCCGATCAGGCCGCAGCGAGGTACACCGATGACGGTCAGCATCCTGCTCGCCGATGACCAGGCGATGATCCGCACCGCGCTCGCCTCCCTGCTCGAGGCCCAACCCGAATTCTCCGTGGCCGGCCAGGCAGCGGACGGCAAAGAGGCCGTGGCACTGGCCCGGGAGCTGAGACCGCAGGTCGTCCTCATGGACATCCGGATGCCCCGCATGGACGGCTTGGAGGCGACCAGGCATATCCTCAGCGAGCCGACCAACGCCCGCGTCGTCATGCTCACCACCTACGACCTGGACGAGTATGTGTACGACGCACTCCGGGCCGGGGCCAGCGGCTTCCTCCTCAAACACGCGCCCCCGGAGGAACTGATCATGGGGGTGCGCGCGGCAGCGGACGGCGGGGCCCTTGTGTCACCGATAATCACCAAACGCCTGCTCAGAGCGTTTGCCAACCCTCCGCAACGGCCTGTCCCACAGCCCGCCGTGCTCGACCGGCTGACCGCGCGCGAGCGCGAGGTCTTCGGGCTGCTTGTCCGTGGCCGCACCAACGCGGAGATCGCCCGCACCCTGTTCATCGCCGAGACCACGGTCAAAACGCACGTCAACCACGCCCTCGACAAACTCGCCCTGCGCGATCGCGTTCACGCTGTCCTGTTCGCATACCAGCACGGCCTCCTAGAGGTGCCGTACTGATCGATTCAGCATGACTTGTAGCGGTAGCGGTAGCGGATGCCGAGTGGGCCTCTGTTGCGTTCGTAGACCAACGGGTCGGGCTTGAGCCCGGCGTGTCGGCGGCCCTGGCTATCGTCCATGTCATGGCTTCAAGCGATCAGCTGCTCGATGACGCTGCAGGGGTGTGTGTGGGTAAGTCACTCGACGCCTCCGGCCCGTCCTCTCACAGAATCTTCGCGCGGCTGGGCTGCTTTCCGAGCGTTCGCTAACCGACAGCGCCATCGCTCTTCCCTGCCTTCCTCCGCCAGTAGGCCAGGTTGGTACAGGTGGCGAGTGTCGGGGGAGCCGGGCCGAGGACCCGCACCCGGGCACCCGTGCACCTCGCAGGCTTACGCAGCGGCGAATCACCGGTGTCAATGCTGGTTATCGTCGGGACGAAACGAGATCCACTCCGACCGATCAACTCGCCTGATGCGCGGGCGTTCGGACGGCCCGCGGACAAGAGCATGCCTCCGGGGGGCGCTCAGGCTCCGAGATGGACGGGGCGCCGTTTGCGAGTGCTGGCCGAGTGTGGCTGCTCGGGTGAGTGGTGGGTCTTGTAAGGGCGGGGGTACGGGTGGCCCTGGCGCCCAGGTCATACGAGCTCTAGCAGCAGCCCAGGTCACTCACACATCTCCACTGTGGCGAACCGCCGTTGACCGTGATTGACCGCACGATGTGGCACGACTGCGGGACGTTTCGAGCGACCGAGCGTTTAGAAGGCGCACAGCTTGTTCGCCCGCAGTTGGTCGCTGACCTGAGCAGTCGTACGGCCTGGTGGAGCCTTGCATGTCACCTTCGACACGTCTTCGACACGATGTCTGTCGGGGGGTCTGCGGACGGCCCTCAGGAGCAGGTCTGCTGATCAGCCGTGCGGCCGACTAGCAGGACACCAGAAGCCCACGGCTCTGACCAGCTCAGATGCCGTGGGCTTCTGTCATTGCTGGTCGGTCTCGGCTGACCTGGGACGACTCGCAGTCGGCCCGGACTGCGCGCCCTCCCGTGTTGCTCGCTGTCCGGGGCGTGTGCAGTTTCTCTATCTCCTGTGCAGCGTCATCGGCGCATTCCGACGGGTGTGGGGGCTTCGGGCGCCGTGCCCACAGGTTTGTTCGCGTTGTCGGGCGCGTCAGTACAGATCATGCCGGCCCTTGGGAGGCGCCCGTCGAGCAGGTAGTGGTTGACGGCGTTGTCGATGCAGGCGCTCCCTCGTCCGTAGGCGGTGTGACCATCACCATCCCAGGTGAGTAGCCGGCCGGACTGGAGTTGGCGGGCGAGTGCTTGTGCCTCGTTGTACGGGGTTGCGGGGTCGCGCGTGGTGCCCACAACCAGAATGGGTGCGGCACCGGGCGCGGTGATGGGATGCGCGGTCTGTTGGGACGGGACGGGCCATGAGGTGCACGACGTGAGAGACGAGACCCAGGATTTCCCGAACTGAGGCGCCACCCGGACGAATTCGGCAAGAGCTGCCTTTGCCTGGCCGGCGGTGTAGCGGGGACCGAGGGTGGAGCTCAGGCAGTCGACCGCTGTCAGCGACTGGTCCCCCGGGTTGCCGGGAAGTGCACTGACGAGGACTTTCAGCAGCGTGGTGGTGTGACCGGCCAGCACCTCCCGGAGCATTTGGCGGAGCGCCGGCCAGCTGGGAGCCCTGAGCAGGATGCCGGTCATTTGGAGCACTGTTTCCCCGTCGATGGTGATGACCTTGCCTTGCTGCAGGGGGGAGCGATCCAACCAGGCGACCAGGGAGTCAAGGGTGCGGCTGGCCTCCTTGACGGAGTGCCCCACCGGGCAGTCGTCACGGGCGGCGCAGTCGGCCGCGAACGCCTCCCAGGCGACCTGATAGCCCCGCGCCTCGTTCAGGCTCTGACTGGCGGCGTCGAGGGAGGGGTCGACCGCTCCGTCGAGCACCATGCGGCCCACGCGGGAGGGGAACAGTTCGGCGTAGCTCGCGCCGAGATAGGTGCCGTAGGACCAGCCGATGTAGTGCAGCTGTTCGTCACCGAGGAGGGTGCGCATCAGGTCCATGTCCCGAGCCGCCTCCAGGGTGCCGACATGGGGCAACAGCCGCCCGGCGTGACGGGCGCATGCCGCGCCGACCTCCGCCCACGCCGCGGCTTGTGCCTGGATTTCCTGGTCCGTCGACGTGGTACTCGCGCCCGAGTCCGTGGCGGCCGTGGACGTGTCGGTGCCGCAGTCGACCAGGGTGCTGTGGCCGACACCGCGGGGGTCGAGGGCGACCAGGTCGTAGGTCGCGTTCAGGGAGGCGTACGCATCGGGGGCGGCGGTGAGGCCATCGATGGCCGATGCACCGGGGCCGCCGAAGTTGAACAGGAGCGAACCGATCCTCGTGGCGCCGGTCCCGGTGGCCTTCTTGCGGGCGGCTGCGAGGTTGATGTCGCCCGCGTCCGGGTGGGCGTAGTCCAGCGGTGCTTTCACGGTCGTGCACTGGAACGCGGGAGCACCGGGGCAGGTCTTCCAGTGCAGTTCCTGCCCGTAGTAGCGCTGCAGCCCCGGCGGCACCGGGGATGCGGAAGCCGTGCCGACCGCTCCCTGGGGAGCGTGGCCCGGGCTCAGCCGCGCGCTTGTCTGTTCCGGACCGATGGTCGCACAGGCGGTGAGCAGCAAACCGCACGTGGTCAGCACCGCGACGGTGCCGTGCAGAGCGCGTGCCGGTATTCGGCCGGATTGCCGGACAGGGTTCATCGCCACGTCCTTCTGTTTACGCCGATTGCATCCAGGGCGTCGGACGACGGGGTCGGGTGATCTCGGATCTGGTTCCGGGCGCCCCGTCGAGTACGACCCTGGTCCCTCTCGGAGCGAAATGAACGCGCTCCGTGATTGCACTATTGCTTTCTGTGTCGGAAGGGGCAGATACTGAAGGGCGAACGGGCGACGAAGGCGTGGTCTAAGAGCCTGTCGGGTGGCTGATCATGCGCGAAGCGTGACGGCCGCGATCTGCCCTCTGGGCATGGCGACGGCCCCGGAATGATCACGTGGTGTGTGCCAGTGCGACAACTCCGAGGCCGTCAGCGGCCCATGCTATCCGTCCAGCCTGACCGATGAGATGTGGGAGATCATCCAGCCGCTCCTTCCCATGCGTGACCTGCGGAAAGGCGGCGGGGTGCGCAAGTACCCGGATCGGCTGGTGCTCGACTCAATCTTCTACGTGCTGCGCTCGGGCTGCCAGTGGCGGATGCTCCCGCGCGACCTGATGCCCTGGGACGCGGCCCACCGCTGGTTCACCAAGTGGCGCCGGGACGGCACCTGGGACCGCGTCCACGACGAGCTGCGCCGTCAGGTCCGGATCGGGGCCGGACGCGATCCCGAGCCGTCAGCCGCCGTGATCGACGCCCAGTCGGTCAAAACCAGCGAGGGCGGCGAGGCGCGTGGATTCGACGCGGGCAAACGAACGACGGGGCGGAAGAGACATCTGATCGTCGACACGATGGGCCTGCTGCTGGTCGTCACCGTCACCTCCGCGTCCGTGCAGGACCGCGCAGGAGGCCGCACCGTCCTGGCCCGGCTCGCCGCCGGCTTCCGCACAGTCAGTCTGGTGTGGGCCGACGGCGGATACGCCAACTCTGTTGATTCCACGCTGCTTTCATGGGCTCGCAACGCGCTGGACATCGTCGTCCAGATCGTGAAGCGGACCGACGACGTCAAGGGTTTCAAGGTCCTGCCCCGCCGCTGGGTGGTGGAGCGAAGTTTCGGCTGGCTGGTCCGCAACCGCCGACTGGCCCGCGATTACGAACGGCTGACCGCGACCTCCGAGGCCATGATCAAGGTGGCGATGATCCGCCTGATGCTCGTCCGGCTCGCCGGGCAGCCAACGCGGTGGAGCCACGAATCCCACCGCAAGACCGCCCGAACCAAGACCGTCGAAGACCTCATCGCAGCGTAATCAACCAGCCACCCGACAGGCTCTAAGCGGCTTGCCTGAAGTTCTGCGCGTAACTCTTCGGCAGCCAGGGCGAGGCCCAGGGTGCGGCGGTGGTCAGCATCTGGGTGGGTGAGCGCTGCCGGAAGAAGGCGTGGACCTGGCGCAGGCGGCCCGGCCAGGTGACGGCGGTGTTGGCACTGTGGGCCTTCAGCGCGGCCCAGATGCGCTCGACCGGGTTGTCGTGCGGGCTGTAGCGGGCGCCGAACAGCAGGCGCAGGCGGGGCTGGTCGGCCAGGTAGGCGGTCACCGCCTTCGCGTGATGAATGCTGTCGTTGTCGCAGACCACCGCGACGACCGGGGCGGCGGGGTAGGCGGCCAGCAGTAGCTGGAGGAAGGCGACGAAGGCGGCGGCATTGCGGCGGCCCAGGGTGTAGACCCAGGCGCCGGTGGCCACTTCCAGGGCCCCGAAGACGGTGGCCTGCCGGTTCTTGCCTGGGGTGGCCACCTGCTGCCGCGTCCCGCGCAGGATCCAGCTCGCCCGCACGTGCGGCAGTAGGTGCAGGTGGGTCTCGTCCTCGGCCCAGACCACCGACCCGTGGGGCAGGGCGGCGAGTTGGCGGCGCAGGGCGGCGAGGGTGCGCCTGCGCTCGGGGTCACCCCTGGCCACCAGGCGGGGCCGCCGCCAGGCCGCCTGTTCGCGAGTGTGCCGGTACACGGTGCGCAGGCTCATCTTCGGCCGGCCCAGGCGGCGCCAGATCCGGCGGATGGTCCACGGCCCGGGGCGGGTCAGCAGGCGGCGGATGCGCTCGCCCAGCCTCGGCCCGCCGAGCCGGGGCCGCCCCGCGCGGGGGCGATCGGCCAGGCCCGCCAGGCCGGCGGTGTTGTAGCGATGGATCCAGCGGCGCACCGTGGCCGGGTGGTAGCCGAGCAGCTCGCCGATCTCTCCTGCGGTCATGCCGGCCGCGGACAGCAGCACGATCACCGCGCGGGAGGCCTCTCGCCACCGGTGATGCAGCAGGTGATACAGGTGCTGGTACGCCGGACCGGGGCGGTTGGCGAACACGGATGCCGGACGCATACTGGCCTTGACCTCGCCGGTTTTGTCGTAGTTTGGTCAACCTCGATACAACACCCGGCGAGGTCTTCTCGTCATCGAGGCCATCGCGCCAGGCCGCCGCTGCCGCTCCAGATTCCGCGCAGAACTTCAGGTCATCCGCTTAGTCGAGCCGGTCTCGACCGTGCGGTGCCGGCGGAGTATCGGTGGATCGAGCTCTCCGACGGTCGGGTCACCGTCTACGGCGTGTGTCCGCCAGATCCGTTTCAACGTTGCCGTATCGAGCACCGGCTGGCCTGCTCGGCACAACGGCTACCGGATCTTTGGCCGTGGTTGACGATGCTGCGAGCGGAGAACGGGCGGCGAGCGGAGCGGCAGTTGCAGGCTGACCCGGAGCCGCCAGAGCTTCCGGAGGAATGGCCAGATGCGGGGTAACGGTCACTTGGGGTTGACATGCAGCTGGCGGGAATCGACTTCCAGGTGCCCACCAGTAACCGAGGGCTGGATGCTGATTGCGGCTCGCTGTTTCGCGGCTGGCTTGTCGGTGCTGCCGGTGCCTCCGCAGGCACGCAGGCGTAGCAGCGCGGCGGCGATCAGGTCGTTGCGGGTGTCAGGCATCTTGTTCCCCCGGGAGATCGTGCGCCCCTTGCGACTTGGCCAGGGCCCGCCGTCAAGGTGAGAGGGGTGGTGCTGTGTCTGGCACGTGTGTGACTGGTGAAGAGGATGTGAGGTTGTCTCGACCCCTGAAAGTCACCTGATCGTGATCAGATTTGGCGACGGTGAGGGCCCTGACCGTCGCGTACCGAGCGGTGGCGGCAAGCGTCGTTTCGGTCGTAAATGATCAAGCGTTGTCCGATACTCGGCAAGTGGGGATCCCTCTGGGGCTCGCTCACAACGCGTTGTTGTCGGAGTGGTGGGCTGACTTGCACCAACAACATTTCTCGGACACCAGAGGGAGCGGCTTTCATACGTATGGCGGTGACGGGGTGCCCAGTTGCCGGACAACCTCGCAGACCTGGTCGGCGGCGGTGTCGAGTTGATCGTCGACCACGGCCAGATGAGCACGCGCTGTGCCGTTGGTGCCCACCACGCTAACCACCGCGGCTAGGAGGTTAACGCTGTTGTACTCGACAGACGCCTCGGGCTTCATGTCGCGACTGGGTGCACGGCGACGCATGCGAGCCTTCGTCGCGCAGCGTCCGCTCGACGGAGAGACGGAGAGGGGTACGACCGCTGGACTCGAACCTGCGGCCAAGCGCTTAGCCTTGATCCACCGGTTTGATGTCTGTGGATAACTCCGCTTGAAACGAGGAAGTGCCTTGTGACCTGCGATGATGGGAGTTCTTCAGGCTTCCAGCACGCACAATCAACAAGGCACTTCCGAGATGCAAGTTTCCCATACCCCGGCGGCGGTCTCCGCTGCGTTCGATGAACCGAATCTGATCGCGTGTGCCGGGCTGGTCCCGGTGATGCGGCTGGCCGAGCGGTGCGGGCTTTCCCGCATGGTGGCCGACATGGTGAGACTGACCCGGACGAAGAACGGCGCGAGCGCGTCGGCGGACGCCAAGGTCGCCAGCATCATGGGCGGCATGGCCGCAGGCGCGGACAGCATCGACGACCTGAACGTTCTGCGCCACGGTGCTATGCCGGCCGCGTTCGGCGGCATCCGTGCCCCCGTCCACGCTGGGCACGTTCCTGCGCGCCTTCACCCACGGCCATGCTCTCCAACTCCACGCCGTGCACCGCCGGTTCCTTGGCGCACTGGCCGCGCACACCCCGCTGCTGCCCAGCGCCGACGCAATGGCGTTCATCGACATCGACTCCACCCACAAACGCGTCTACGGACGTACCAAGCAGGGCGCCGAGTACGGCCGGTTCAAAGGCATCCGCACCCTGCACCCACTGCTCGCCACGATCTGCACCCCGCAGTCGAGACCGGTGATCGCCCAAGTCCGCATGCGCCGCGGCAGGGCAGCCGACGCCCGCGGCGCCCCCAAATTCGTCAGCGAGGCCCTGGCCACCGCCGTTGAGGCCGGCTGCACCGGCACCCGTATCCTGCGCGCCGACTCCCAGTTCTACAACGCCGGTGTCATCGCCGCCTGCCGCCGCAGTGGGGCTCACTTCTCGATCACCACCGGCATGAACCCCTCCATCAAACGGGCAGTCCTCAGCATCCCCGACGAGGAATGGCAGCAGATCAGCTACCCGACCGCGGTGCCCGACCCCGAAACCGGTGAACTCATCTCAGACCCTTCAGGTGGAGATCAGCGGCCCCGCTGTAGTTTGAGGACCGGTGGGTGGCGGCCGTGCCGTGGGGTGTTCGGCTTCGCGGGCATGGTTGCGCCGCCTGTGACAGGCGCGGGCGACGGCCTGGTGGCAGCGTCGCCACCAGGACCAGTGCAGGCCGTGGCGGATCCGCTCGGCCGGGGTGGGCTGGGGTGCCATCACCCACAGCAGTCGGGCGATTTCATACGCCGTGAACGCGATAGCGGCGGTGCCGGTAGGGCTGGTGGGATCGGCGAGGTCCCCCTGTGTGGCCGGGAGGCGTGTCCAAGCTGGCGTGCAGGATCTCCGCGACGCGGTCGGGGCCGGGGGCGGGCTCCTCGTCGCGGGTGGCGGCCGCGGCCTGGACAGCCAGGAAGGCCGCGGCCAGCTGGGCCAGGGTGATGTGCCGGTACCAGCCGTGGAAGGAACGCACCTCGTAATCGGCCATCCCGGCGGCCGACTTCGCGAGCTTGATCGCTTCCTCCACTCGCCAGCGGGCCCCGGGTACACAGACCAGCTCTTCCACGGTGGTCTCGGGCGGGCCCCAGGCCAGGTAGTAGTCGCGCCCGGTGGGGGTCTGCGGCCGTCGCCGGGCGATGAACCACCGCGCCCACGCCCCGTCGCCGGTCTCCGCCTCAGGGTCGGGGATAGGGCGTACCCACCACTGCCAGACGCGGGAGTCGAGCTGGGAGGGGCCGGCCGGCAGGGTGACCCAGTCGTCCTCGGCGGCGTGCCGCTCCACCAGCCTCGCGGCGTGCCGCCAGCCGGGACGGGGCAGCACCGTGTGGTTGGCCTGCACGTTCACCGCGTAGGGCAGATGGTGCTCCTCCAGGAAGACGCGGAAGGCGCCGTCGCGTCCATAGACCTCATCGGCGGCCACCCACACCCGGTCCTCGGGAAGGTTGGGCAGCGTACGGGCGATCATCTGCTCGGCCAGGCGGGGCTTGGTGGCGAAACCGACGGTGTCGGGGACGTGTGCGGCGCGGCAGCGGGCCCGGTCCTCGGTCCATTCCCGGGGCTGGTAGATCTCCCGGTCGATCAGTGCCTGCCCGCGTCCGGTGGCCCAGGCGGCCATCACCCCGATCTGGCACGGGAAGACCCCGCCGAGCGTGCCGGAGTACTGCCTGGCCACCCCGACCGAGGCCCGGCCCTTCTTGGCGAAGCCGGTCTCGTCGACCACCAAAACCCCCGCTCCGCCGGGCCCAGCTCCCCTCCCGCCGTCGTCCAGGCCATCGATGACGTAGCGTCGGGTGAAGTCCCGCAGCGCATCGACGTCCCAGACCGAGCGGTCCAGCAGATGCTGCTGCCCCCACGGCTCGGCGTCGCCGCCGTACTCGGCAAGCTGCCAGCCATTCTTGCGTGACACCGGGGAGAGCAGGCCGCGGATGCACCGCGCGGCCCGCATCCGCAGATCCGCCCGCGGGAAGATCCCGCCAACCTCCACCAGCAGGTTCTCCAACTGATCGGAGAACTCCTCGGCCCGCTCCCGATCGGTGATCTCCGGCATAATGTCCAGTAACTCCGCCTTCATACAAGGCAGTTACCCCCACACGATGACCGAGGAACTACAGCGGGGCCGCTGATCTCCAACTGAAGGGCTAGGGGTTCCCCTGCTGAAGAATCCGGATGGCGTTGCCGAACGGGTCCCGGAGGCTCATGTCAGTGCCATAGAAGTGGTCGGTGGGCTCCTGGGTAAAGTCGGTGACGCCGCGTGCTTTGAGGCTTTCGTACAGCGCCCGGGCATCGTCCGTGTTCAGGACGAGGCCGCCCAGGGCGCCCTTCGTGATCAACTCGCGGAGCTGCTCAGCCGTCGCGTCGTCGTGCAGCGGCGGGCCCGGCTGCTCCAGGGAGATCTCAGTACCGCTGTCGCCAGGGACGCGGACGGTCAGCCAGCGGTAATCGCCCTGCTGGACATCATTGCCCTTTTCGAGCCCGAGCTTGTTGACGTAGAAGTCCAGCGCCTCGTCCTTGTCGAGGACGTAGATGGACGCGACATTCAGCTTCGTGATCATCCTGCGTTTTTCTCCTGTGCAAGCGGTGATTGGAACGTCCTCAGCCTAGGGAGCCGCCTCGGCGGTGGCTTATCCAAAACTGCTCGATCGTGTCGCCACCGGTGCCGCCGCCCGCGGTCGGGTGTTCGCCATCTGGACACAGTTGGGCGCGACGATCGGCCCATTGCCGCTGCGGTAGCCCGACGGCGTCTCCCCTACGATCTTCCGGAAGGTCCGGCTGAAGGTCCCCAGGCTGGTGAAGCCGACGTCGAAGCAGACGTCGGTGACGCTGCGGTCGGTCTCCCGCAGCAGGAACATCGAGCGCTCTACCCGCCGCCGCTGCAGGTAGCGATGCGGCGTCTCGCCGAACACGGTGCGGAAGCAGCGGCTGAAATGTGCCGGTGAGATGTGGGCCACCGCAGCGATGACACGAACGTTGAGCGGCTCTGCGTAGGCACGGTCCATCGCATCGCGCGCGCGGAGCAGGCGGCGGTTCAGGTCCTCGACCTCTCGGCTCACGCCGCAATGCTATGGACATCGGGGTGGAGGCCGCCACAACGGCGTAACGGCTCTGCTGTGCCAACGCGGTCGGCGGAGCGGCTTTTTGGACTGGAGCTGCCTTCGGCTCCTCAAGTCCGCCACAGATGACTCTGCGTGCCGGGGTAAAGGGGGCCGCAGCGAGGTCGCCTGGCTCCCTCACCTGCGGGGCAGCTAACCTGGCCCAATATGTCTGTGCCCATAGCTGATGTACTCAGGCGGAGCTGAGTAGTTGCGCTCTGGTCGGTGATGGGATGAGCGGAAACGCTTGGGTCATGCGTCATGGACTACTGAGACCTGTTCGCCAGCTGTTGTCGATCCTCGTGCTGGCTGGGGTGTCGCTAGCAGCGTGGGCTGCCTGGCTGGGCTGGGACCAGCATCGTGACGTGCAACCCGATGGCACGACGACCGGTCCGTACGAGGCGTGGCAGGTGATCGGGCTGGTGCTTACTCTGCTGGCCCCGGTTTGCTGGGCGGCATCCCGGCGCTACATCGCAGGCGCTGTGCTCGGCACCACGGTCGGCCTCACCGTTGCTGCCTATTACGACTGGTCGGACGACTCCAGCGGCCTCTTCATGGTCGGCGTGGGGATGGTCATGATGGGGAGCCTCGTCGTGACCGCCATCGTTTCCGCCGTGATCGCCTCGGCGAGACGAGACGGACGGCGGATTGGAGCTTGACGGCGCGCTGCACCGCCCCCGACAGGCACTGTTGGTTTGGTGCGGCGACTGCTCCGTTGCCGCCAGAGACACGAAACGCCCTGGAGGAAGATCCCCGCTGGGGCGTTTTGGATGGTGGCGTACGGCAGGACTCGAACCTGTGGCCAAGCGTTTAGGAGATGTGGGCACACCCCAGTTGGCTGGGCCAGCAAGTCTGCGGGGCTTCCGTGACAGGCCGCCGGGTGTTGTCGTCGTCCGCACTCGTTGCCGTCAGCGTTGCCGTCACTGCCGTCCGGGCCTTGATGACCCGTCTCACCGAAGTTTGGTCGGTCTCAAGGAAGTTTGACCACAGCGCTCAGCAGCGACCCGAGCTGGTGGAGCAGTGTCAGAACGGCGGTTCGGTGGAGTGGGTGCCGGCCCAAGGATCGTCTGCCGGTGCGGGCTGCGGGCGTTGTTGGAGGACTTGCACCGCTTCCTCGATGCGGCCGAGGTCGATGAGGCACTTGGCCCGGAGCGAGGTGTTGCAGGCCGGGTGCCGTTCAAGAACGGAGAGGGCCTCCTCGGCGCGGCCGGCCGTGGCGAGGAGGTCGGACAGAGACCAGGCCGCGTACCAGGTGTCTTGTTCGGGGTGCGTCTGGGTCTGCTCGATTGCTTCGTCGAGCAGGCCGAGGCGAACCATGAGAAGGAGCCGGATCCGGAAGAAGTCCCAGTCTTCCTTGCCGCCGCGGCGCGTCTTGAGAATGTCGAGGTAGGCCAGGCCGTCGGGGGCCCGGCCTTGGTCGGCGTACAGGGTGCACAGCGTGTGGACGATCCAGTCCTCCGCGCCGCCAGGCCGGTCGGCGAGGGTACGCATCACTCCGATCGCCTCGTTGCCCTGCCCGTGCCGGACCAGGAGTTCGGACAGCGGGACGGCCACGTGCCACATGCCGTCGGACTCTTCAGCGAACGTCCGGTAGACGGTGATCGCTCCTTCCGCATCGCCGCGCTCCTCAAAGACCTCGGCCAGGCGCTGCGCGGCGTGCCCGTGGTACTCGGAGGCCGCGTACGCGCGCAGTTCCTCGATCCGGTCGTGTCTGGCCAGCAGGTCGGCCAGCGCGTCGCGGCCGTTGACCGAGGTGCTATCCCGGCGGCGCAGCAGGTCGATCGCCTCCTCAATCCCGCCCTGTCGTTCCCGGATGGCGGCGAGCAGAGGGAAGGCGTTGGACGGTTCGAGGCGGAGCCTGCCGCAGTCGGGGTCGTCGCAGGCCGGGACCGCCGCGGCGATGCGGGCCTCCAACAGCGCGGCAGCCTCCTCGTCCAGACCCGCGACTTCGGCGACGTCCACCAGGCCCTCGGCGAGGAACCAGTCATCGATTCCGGGCCGCAGCAGCGCGAACGCATCGGCGCCGTGGCCGTGACGGGACAGCAGGCGAGCGAAGAAGTTCAGGACCAGCCGGTCCCCGGCCTCCGCGTACGGGCGGCACAGCGCGATCGCCTCGTCGGCCCGCCCCCAACCCTCCAGCAGCTCGGCCTGGGCTTGGGCCGCTGGCCACCAGCCCGTCGCGATGTACGGGGCGAGCACCTCCAGCGCCCGCGCGTACTGCTGCCGATCGCCCAGCAATCGCGCCCACCCCAGCGCGCAGAACCACTCCCCGCGGCCGGCCTGCAGCTCCACCTCCCGCTCATGGCCGAGCTCGAGAAGCCGGGCTACCAGTGATGAAGGAATGCAGCCCGTCAACGTTCGGGCCTGATAGTCAAGATCAGCAGCGTCCACGGCTCCGCACCCTAGACCCCAACGTCGCTTGATTTAGGCAGCTGATGCCATCTGTCGAGGCGGAGGCGACGTCTCGTCATATGTGGTGATCTGCGGGATGGCTGGGCTGTTCGGTGGTGCGGGGCGTTGGTCTTGGGGGAAGAGCTGGAGCTCGATGGTGTGGGTGACGTGGGTGGTGGCCGGTTCGTCGGGTCGCAGGCTGCGGTAGCCGGTGCCGCTGCGCTTGGTGGCGCGGGGTGCGGCGCGTCCGGGGCGGGGCTTGACGGCCTCGCGGATCAGGTCGTCCTGGACGTCACGGACCTTGGCGGTCAGCTGGCGAGGGGGAAAAGTCCACGCCGACGGAGCGTCGGGCGGCGGCGAGGGTCTGCTTGAAGCTGATGTGCGAGACGGGGAGGTGGGCGCGGTGGGCGGAATCGGCGGCCAGCTGGTGGAGGGCCTGGTAGAGGCACAGCATGGCCCACAGTTCCTGCTCGACCATGGCGGGGCTGTTCGAGCGGAGGGTGGCGGTTCGCCCGCCGCGCTGCTCGATTTTGATGTGTTTGAAGATCGTTTCGCTGGTCCAGCGCGCCGTGTACAGCTCCGCCAGCTCGCGGGCGGGCGCCGAGGCCGGGTCGAGCAGCGTGGTGATCAGACAGAACAGCTCGGAGGTCTCCCCGCTCGCCCCGTCCTTATCGAGGGTGGTGGTCAGCACCGTGTACTCGATCACCCGCACCGTGATCCGCGCCCCGCGCGGGCCGTTGAGGTGGGAGAGGTAGGTGCCGTCCGACAGGACGTGATCCACCGGCAAGGTGAAGGAGTCCGAGACGCGCCAAAGGAGTTGGGCGCCCCTGTCCGCGGCGGCCTGCCACAGGCCGAAGGCGGGAAAGCCTCGGTCGGCCATCACGAGCATCCCCGTGTGCAGGTGCACCAGCAGGCGCCGTGCCAGGGTCCGCTCACCCACCGCGAAGGAGTCGAAGACCGCGCCGATCATCGCCTTGGTGCCGCACTCCACCAGTGCCAGCAGCCGTACCTGCGGATACGGACCGGGCCGGCCTCCGTTGGAGGCGCGGGTGTAGGCGGCGGCGTTCGCCTCGCTGTCCGGCACGTCGAGCAGGGAGCCATCCAGGGAAGCCAGGCGCAGGCCACGCCAGAAGGCACCGGGGGTGGCCGGACTCCCGCTCGCCCCTGCGACCCGGTCGAACAACAACCGGAGCGGACCGGGCCCCACTCGCTGGCGGGCCAACGTCAGTGAGCCCGTGCCGGCCGGCCGCCACTCCTCACCCCGTCGACGCGGCCAATGCTCCACCAACTCCCGCAGCACCAGCCCGTATCCGTTTCCCGTGAACAGCCACATCGTGAGCACGAAGTACACCACCAGCCGCGACGGCAAGGACCGAGTCCGCTCCTCCCGCGCCCCAGCCTCGTCAACCACAAAGTGGCTCTCCGGGCATGAGTGTGGGCTGGTGGGTGGGATCTCGGGGTCAATGTATTGATCGGGTTGGATCGTTCCGCCTGGGGTGGTGAAACGTAGGACGCGCACGGGGCGGACCGTAGATTCGGAGGCTGTCGAAGGCCGTACCGAAGCTACAGGAGTCCACGCACCGTGCGCGTCACCACCGCATTCAACCGCCTCCTGGAGCTTCCTGGCGTGAGCGTCACCGACGTGTCGTTCGGCGAGGACCGAGTGATCGTGGACGTGGCGCTGACCCGCCGGTGTCTGGCCTGCCCGGAGACCGGCTGCGGTTTCACCACCCGCACGCGTTACGACACCAGGCCGGTGTCCTCCTGCTGGAGGCACCTGGACCTGGGCCGCTGGGGCCTGGTCGTCCGGGCCGGCCTGCGCCGCCTGCGCTGCCCCGAGCACGGCGTCAAGATCGAAGCCGTGCCCTTCGCCCGGCACCACTGCGGCTTCACCCGCGACTTCGAGGATGTCATCGCCTACCTGGCCACCCGCACCGACAAGACCACCATCACCCGCCTGCAGCGCATCGACTGGCACACCGTGGGCCGCATCTGCGCCCGCGTCGTCGCCGACGGCCTCGACGAGGACAGACTCGACCACCTGGTCACCATCGGGGTGGACGAGGTCAGCTGGAAGAAGCACCACAACTACCTGACCCTGGTCACCGACCACACCGGCAAGAAGATCGTCTGGGGATCCGAGGGCAAGGACAGCGAGACCCTGGACGAGTTCTTCGATGAACTCGGCCCCGAGCGCGCTGCAGAACTGGCCGCGGTCAGCATGGACATGGGGCCGGCCTTCGCCAAGAGCGTTGGCGAAGAAGGCCACGCCCCGCAGGCCGTGATCTGCATCGACCCGTTCCACGCGGTCAAGCTCGTCGGTGACGCCCTGGACGCCGTGCGCCGCGAGGCATGGAACGAGCTGCGCCAACTCGGCGATCAGGCTGCGGCAAAGAAGTTCAAGGGCGCCCGCTGGAGCCTGCTGAAGAACCCGGAGAACCTCACCGACGAGCAGGCCACGACCCTGCGCAAGCTCAAACGGAAGGGCGGCGGAGTCTGGCGAGCCTACCGGCTCAAGGAATCCTTCCGCGCGATCTTCGCCGGGGACCTGGACGCCGGCGAGGCAGGCGAGTTGATCGACCGCTGGATCTCGCAGGCCCAACGCTCCCAACTGCCCGCGTTCATCAAGGCAGCCAAGACCATCCGCAAGTTCCGCGACGGGATCCTGGCCTCCATCCGCCTGAAGATCAACAATGGTCGGGCCGAAGGCCTCAACAACCACGTCAGGCTACTGATCCGCCGCGCCTACGGCTTCCACACCGCCACAGCCGCCCTCGCCCTCGTCATGCTCACCTGCGGACCCATCACCCTTGTCCTACCCCACGAACGACCCCGAACCCGGACCGGCTGACCCACATCCATGCCCGGAGAGCCCACAAAGTCAACCAACTCGGGCGTAAAGGTCCGCGACAGCAGCCCCATCCGGATCCGCTCCGGGTACGTCTCACCAGCTATGTGACCCCTCGACACAAGAGCGAGATGATAGGCGATCTTAGACTATCCAAGCGACGTTGCCCTAGACCCCGCCTCTGACACGGCTCCGGATCAGCGAGCGGTGAAAGTCCGATGAGACGAAGTCCAACCCCGTGAAGCTTCGGTGAGACTGATCAAACTTCGGTGAGACGGGTCACTTGACGCGACCGCCGCTTTACAAGTTCGACTTCGGCTCCCAGCGATCTGCCGGAACAATGAGCGGCGGCGGCTCTCCGATCCGCTGGAGGCCCGTTGGATCCGCCACCGTCCGACGACGTTGATGTCAGCAATGGATGTCAGAGACCTTCTGATCCGTAGCTCTACAGAGATCGGGCGACAGCGGTCATACAGGTTGCTCTGTGGTCTTTCGAGGTCACTGCTGGGCGGGGACGATTGCTGTGGTTGCTGTACTCCGCTGCTGTACCGTCCCCGTCACCAATCCCGCCAGGAGTCGGTGATCTCAGTCAGAGGGGGCCGGCGTAGCCGTGGGCGTCGGGCTCGTGCTGTTCAGGGTCCGAGGTCGGCGTCGGCCTTGTGGCCGCGCCAGCGGTGCTCTACGTCGCTGTTCCGGCGTCGGCTGACCTCGGACGGCCCAGGGGCGGCCGGGTGGCCCTCACAGGCAACTGCCCGTACCCGGCTGCGGCTCCGTGCGATGATCAGGCCCGCGTGATGGGACACGCGAATGGAGGGGTGGGACGTGGACTGGTTCCTTGTGGGCGCGGCTGCGGCGGGCTTTGGCCTGTTGGCTGTGGGCGGTGTCCTGGCGTTGGCCACCGGTTGGCTGGCGCCGTGGCTGCGAGGCCGCGTAGTTCGGCCGGACCTGTGGGGGTATGGGACGGTGTCGCTGGCCGCGGGCCTGGCGACGGTCATGTCCTTCAGGGTGGCAGGGGATTCGGAGATCGTGCTGGATATGCTCTTCGTTCTCGCCATGGCGTTGCTCATCCTGGGCGGCCTGCTTCAGAGGCGCTCGCTGCGTCGCCCCGCAGACCAGTAACCGTCAGCCTTTCGGCCGTTCTGCGTCGTCTACGGACGACTTCTGATCTTCCTCAACACAGCTTCGCGGGTGAACACCTGCGGTGGAATCCGACGTGCCATCTCTGACCAGGGGCATAGCCGTCGACAATTGTCGTCGTCGGCCGCCCTCGGACGGCCCAGAGACGGCCCCGCAGGGTGCCGAATCACGGCCCTCGATGCCAGACCACCGCTTTAGGAGTTCGATCGCGACTCTGCTCCGCCTGCTGGAATCCTCATTCATGGGCAATATCAGGTCCTCCAGCATCCGGTTCGATCCGTCGCAGTCCGGCGGCGTTGATGGCACCAATGGATGTCAGCCGTTGCCGTCATGCTCGCGCGCCCGTCGCCGCTTGGGCAGAGGATGCGTGCGCTCCCAGAGCGCGAGGGCCGTGAGGATCAACGCCATCAGGAGAACAGCAGCGGACACCACCCTCCACACGCCATGCCCCGTGATCGAGTTCTGCGCAAACCACGCCACGCTGAGAAGCCACAGGAGTGCGGCGCAGAGTCTGCGTACGCCTGGGTACACCTGTCGATCGACTCCCTTCCTGGAGTTGCGGAGCCGGTCAGCCCAGCGAGGAGCCTACTCGCGAACCGCCCAGGCTCACGGCTCCGGAGTGTTTGTGCCGATCGAGCCTCGTATCCCGCCTGACCTGCACGGGAGCCAATCCGTTTTGGTACGGGGACACCGACTGTGTCGGAGCTGTGTCGCAGGCGCCGCGTTTGCAGCGGTCGGGCACTGCGCCGGCCGCTCTCCCCGTGTGGGCGGAGAGGCGCTGGGCGCCGTGGATCAGAGACTGCTTCGTCCCGAAGGAAGTTTGTTGGGCACTTAACCTCGGGCTGGTATGTCTCTCACCTGCTGCGACGGTCCGTAGACGTTCGCGGTTGTTCGCCGCTGTGCGCTGGCGTTGTCAGGCACTTAGACACTCACTGTTGCTGCCCGTTGATTTCCGCTCAATCGGGCATACGGTGGATACGACGGAGTCGCCAGGCGTGGATCTCGCCGTAGAGCACGGATACCGCAAGCGCGAAGAGCATGGTCTCTATGCTCGCTGACCACCGTTCAGGCACCCACCAGTGACCCATGACCGCCCACCCAGCGGCGATCGGCACGGCGAGGAGGTAGCCGCGCAGACGCACACGCAGGGGACGCATATCGTGCCGTGGTTCAACTGCCATGATGGCCCTGTGTCATCGCGGGATAATGCCTGATCACAAGCGTATGCTGCTCACCTTTGCCCGGTGGGTCAATGCTCCAGCAGGGACTCGGTGTTGGATCACGTATCGGCAAGTTCTTCTGGAAGCGATGAGCCAAGTCCCTCACGTGCGGCGGTCCGCCTTAGCTGCCCGCGTGACCTGCGCCGATGCTGGGGCCAGTTGTCGTCATCTGTCAACGTCGGTTCGCCTCGGACGGCCCAGAGTCGGCCCAGGGATACAACCTCGTGCGGGGGTGGTCTCCCTGCATCAACCGGAACCTGTCAAAGCGATCAAGGCAGGCATGTCGTTCTAATGTTGCGCCGGTATCAGTGGGCCTGCTGGTGTCGGCTTGTTGATCCAGGCCGCTGCGGGGAGCTTTGGAGGCTCGGGGGGTTTGCGGACGAAGCGTTCGGGGTGCTTCGCGTAGACCGTCTCCAGGACGTCGGCTCGCATCTCACGGAGTTGTCCGGCGAGGCCGAAGTGCACGTCGTAGGGGGTGTGCAGGCCGATCCCGGAGTGCCGGTGCTCCTGGTTGTACCAGGTGAAGAAGCGGGTGCACCACGCGCGGGCGTCCTCGAGGGAGCCGAATCGGTCGGGGAAGTCGTGCCGGTATTTGAGGGTCTTGTACTGGCTCTCGCTGTAGGGGTTGTCGTTGGACGTCTTTGGCCGGGAGTGTGACTTGGTGACGCCGAGACCCGCCATCATCTGGGCGACGTTCTGCGCGACCATCGGGGACCCGCGGTCGGAGTGGATCGTCAACTGGCCTGGTCCGATGCCGTACTTGGCGATCGTCTCGGACAGGAAACGCTCCGCGAGATCCTTGTTCTCGTGGGCGGCGATCATCCAGCCCACGGTGTAGCGGCTGAAGATGTCGATGGTTGTGTAGAGGCAGTAGTAGACGCCCGTCACCGGCCCCTTCAGCTTCGTGATGTCCCACGACCAGACGCGGTTCGGAGCCTCGGCGACCAACTCGGGGACTGTCCGGGGCGGGTGGACGGCCTGGCGGCGGCGTTCACGGACCTCGCCGCGCCGGCGCAGGAGCCGGTACATCGTCGATTCCGAACACAGGTAGACGCCACGGTCGAGGAGGACGGCGTAGATCTCGGCGGGGGCCATGTCGGCGAACTCCGGGGAGTGCAGCACGTCGAGGACCCGTATCTCCTCCTCGGGCGAGAGCGCCCGGGGATGCCGCCGCCGTTCGCGCCGCGGCCGCTGGGGCGCGGGGCTCTGGCGGTGGTGGCGGTAGTAAGTGGCCCGGCTCACGCCGAGCGCCGCGCACGCCTGGACCCGTCCGACCAGCAAAGTGAGCTCTTCGAGGGCCTGGTCGCGGGCGGTGTCGAACACCACGGCCGCGACCTGGGCTTCGCTCACTGGTTCTTCTCGCCGTGCCGGGTCGGGGCGCTGTCCGTGGCGAACTGGTCGAGCAGCGCGGAGAGTTTTCCCTGCACCTCGATGACGGTGCGGGCCTTGGCCAGATCGGCCTCCAGCCGGGCCTTCTCCGCCTTGAGCTTCTCGATCTCCTTGTCCCTCGGGTCCGCCTTCGGCCTCCCGGCCGGGGCGGCGAGCGCGTCCAGGGCACCCTTGTCCCGCTGCTGCCGCCACGTCGTGATCAGCGACGAGTACAGGCCTTCTCGCCGCAGCAGAGTACCCTTGCCCTTCTTGTCCAGCGTCTCGTACTCCGCGAGGATCCTCGCCTTGTACTCCGCTGTGTACCGGCGCGGGCCGGCGGAACGGGCTGCTACCTGCGGATCAGGGGTCCCGTGGTCGTTGGTGCTGGCCACCTGGGCACTACTCCTTCTCCGCCCTCGACTCAATGAATCATCCAGTATGCCTGACTCGGTCTACTTTGGCAGAGAGGGAACGGCACGAGCCGACGGCGCCCGTTTTTATGCGGTGGACGTGGCCGTAGGCCGCCTCCAGGACAACTGCCGTGCCTGCCACGGATTGGTCTTCGTGCACGGTGATCACTTGGCCGGGCTGGAGGTGTCGCCATTGGGAGGGGTCAAGAGGAGCAAGGCGTACCGAGGCTTGCCTACCGGGCTCCAAAAAGGGTGTGAACTCCACCCACAGCTGGGCAATGTTGAGGGCCGGTTCGCCGGTCGGGGTCCGGTTTCCGATGTTCCACATTGGTCGCAAGACGCCAGCACCGGGGATGGGCGTCTGCCGCCGCGCTTCGGTGGACGGGCGGAGGGTAAGGTCGGCTCGGATGATGCCGTTGCGAGTCTCGTAGCAGCGCCAATGGCACCAGGCCTCACTCTTCTGCAGCCGCATCTGTTCGGCCGCAGTGGCCAGGGCTTCCCAGAAGCCGAGCGGCGGTCGGCTGCGTTCGCGGGGGTTGCGGTACTTCGCTGCTGTGCCACAACGGGACAGAGTGCCAGGTCATCGCTTTCCGCGCTTGTCGCGCCTGACGTCTTTGATCCAGTCGCGAACACCGAGCACGTCCACGACGAAGGACGCCACTGACGCGACGGATCTCAACACGCGAGATATGAGCGACGCTGCCAGATCTTCCATGGTTCCCCCTGATCGGTAGGAGTACTTTACAGCGCGGGCAGCACGGGTAGCGCGGTCGGTGGGGAGTCTCAATAAACGCAGTCAAGCGCCGGCGCAACGCGGCTGCGAAGTCCCTGACCTGGGGCGGAGCGTGGTCGGCGCCGCTGCTCCGAGTGAGTCCCCGCCACGTCCCGCCGGAACAGGCACGCAGTGGGCACGACGGCCCGGTCGATCTTGCGTGCCACATCCTTATCAGGTCCCGTAAGTGATGGTGTCCCGTCTCAGTAGGGTTCAGTCGATGCCGTTGAGAGCGAGCGAGTGCTGAGCGACAAACCAGGTCGACGTGGATCAGTGCGGTACCCGATCATGTGTTCATGCCCCTGAGAGAGACTCTTGCCCGAGTCGATGCAGACCTGGCCGCCGGCCGGGTTCCCGTTGCGCGCCAGCGTTTGCGCGGTCTCGTCTCATCCTTCCCGTACGACCTGACGCTACGCCGGCGTCTGGCCGAGGTGTACCGGCTCTACGGCGACGCCGCCGAGGCCGGACGCTGGATGTACCTCGAAGAGGACCGCAACGCCGACGAGACCGCCGCCTTCGAGGCGCGGTACGGGTCTCCCGGGTGGCGGATGAAGGCCCTCGCCTGGCGCGGCCCCGAGGCGATGGCTGCCACCGCCTTCGCGGAGGGGCAGCTGGTCGCAGTACAGAACGCCTGCGCCGAGGAGCTGGGGCACCCGGTCGACTGGGACGACCCCGCGTCCTACCGGGACGGCCTGGAGGAGAGGTGCGAGGCGCCCTCCGAGCCGTGGACGGTCGGCGGTGTGCTGGCGGGCGTCGGCTGCCTGGTGGGGGCCCTTGCGTTCCTCGCGATCTGGGTGAATGGAGTCATTGCCCTCTTCGACTGACCCAGGTCACCAGCGCCGGTGAAGAGCGCCGCTCAAGGTTCGGTGGGACCCTCCAGAACTGCCGTGAACGGGACACCTGGCGACGAGTGAAATGACCTTTCGATGTCTGCTGTGATCACGGCGTCGCAGCCGTCCTGGATAGCCCCGTTCACCGGGTTGAGCCCTCGCTGTTCGGCAATCTGCGGGAATCGCCCACGCGCCGGCCCTGATCCGCTAGACCGTCTTGCGTGACACGTGTGCAACTGACGGATGTGGAGTGGCAGTTCATCGGGCTGTACCTGCCGATCAGCAGGTACAGCCTGTACCCCCGAGGGGCTGCTGGTCTGCGGTCAGGGTGTCTCGCGGCATGGCCGCCAGCTTAGTTGAACTAAGTTCAGTCCTGGAGTTGCACTTTGTTCAAGAGGCGCCCTAGAGTCATTCCTGTACTTAGTTCAAGTGCCAGGAGGGGGAAGTCATGTCGCAGGAGAAGCTGTCGGAGTTCGTCGAGGCTACAGCCAAGAGGCTCGGCATCCCCGGCGTCGCCGTCGGGGTGTGGGCGGACGGCCGGGAGATCTACGCAACCCATGGCGTGACGAGTGTCGACAACCCGCTGCCGGTCGACCGGGACACGTTGTTCCATCTGGGCTCGGTCACCAAGACCTTCACGGCAACCGTGCTGATGCGCCTGGTCGCGGAGGGGAAGGTGGAGCTGGACGCACCGGTGCGCCGATACGTTCCCGAGCTCGAGCTCGCCGACGACCGGGCGGCGGCTCAAATGACCGTGCTGAACCTGCTCAATCACACCGCCGGGCTGGGCGTCCGGCTCATCGTCGAAACCGGTGACGGGGACGACGCCCTGGCCGGCTACGTGACGAGGATGGTCGAGCTTGACCAGATCGCACCGCCCGGCACCCGGGCCTCCTACAGCCAGGCCGGCTACAACCTGGCTGGACGGATCATCGAGAAGGTCACCGGTCTGACCTACGAGCGGGCCGTTGCCCAGTCGGTCCTCGAACCGCTGGGCATGTCGAACACCTTCTACAAGACTGATGACATCATGACCCGGCGGTTCGCCATGGGGCACAACCCCGGCGTGGACGGGAAGCCGGCGGTCGCTCGGCAGTGGAAGGACACCCGGGGCAACAACCCCGGTGGCGGCATCGCCTCCTCGGTGTCCGACCAGCTGCGGTGGGCCCGGTTCCACCTCGGCAGCCAAGACGGCGTCCTGCCCGCCGAGGTGCTGCACGGGATGAAGGAGCAGACGGTCGAGCTACGCGGCAGCACGCTCGGTGACGCTTTCGGGATCTGCTGGTTCCTGCGCGACGTCGACGGCGTCCGTACCGTCGGACACGGCGGATCAGGCAACGGCCAATTCGCCGAACTGCTCCTGGTTCCCCAACACGATTTCGCCGTCACCGTGATGTCCAACGCCGGCCCGGACGGCGTCGCCTTCAACCAGGCCGTCGTCCGCTGGGTGCTTGACCACTACCTCGGCGTGGTCGACCGGGACCCAGAGCCCGTCCCCCATGACCTGGCGCGGGCCCAGGAGTTGGTCGGCACCTACGACATCGACGCCATGACCCTCACGGTCCGCACGGACGGGACAGGCCTCACCCTCGAGGTCCTGATCAAACCGGAGCTGCGTGCCGCATCGGACAAGGAGCTCCCTGCGGACTACCCGCCGTTCGACTTCGGCCTGCTGCCTGGCGACGCCGATGAGTACATCGTCACCAGCGGTGCCTTCAAGGGACAGCGCGGCTTCTTCACCCGCGACGAGACCGGCGCAGTCGTGGGCGCCGACCTCGCCGGCCGGCTCTTCAGCCGGGTCAATGGCGCATCCTGACCAAGCTGACGGAGAGGCGGTCCCGACCGGGGCCGCCCCTTCGCATCTCCGGAGAGGACGCCTGGTCCGGAGCGCGATCGGTGCTGCTGTTCCCCGTGAGTCCCCGCTGCGTCCCGCCGCACCGGGCACGCACCGGGCACGCAGGGCACAGCCGATCCTCTGCTTTTCAGGCGAGTTGATCGTGCGGCAAGGATCATGATCCGGCTCGACAACGACAGACGTCGACACCCCGTGGCATACCGCTGCCTACGCTGACGTCCGTTGCCGTTGTCGTCAGACTGCGGTCAGGGGTCGTCGGGCGGGGATGGTCTTGAAAACCGTCGTGGCGCGAGCCACCGTGGGTTCAGATCCCACACCTGCGGCGCAGATGAGCGGCCCCTGACCAGGCGCCCTGAAACGGTCAGGGGCCGTAGCGTTGTGCGGTGACCGCTCGACACCGTGGTTTCCCGCAGGATCGGGCACGGATGGGGCGCGGGCAACTTCTGATCCGTAGAGAGGGAAGAGAAGGGCATGCCGCGGAATAAATCGCGTCTCCTGGTGGACCCCAGGCTGGTCATACTCGCCGTCGGAGCAGCCATTGGTGCCCCTGTGGCTGTGGTCTCCAAGCCGATGGATGTCGCGGAGCGCTCCACATGGGGGGCATCTGGGCTGCTCGCTTGGTGGTACCTGCTGCGGTGCGTGAAGGAGATGTGGGCACGTCGGCGCAAGAGTGTGGAGCCCGACGATACAGGTGCCTCCGGCACCGCATAGGGCGCCTAGTGCTCGGACCGCATTGCCTCAAGCTCCTCCATCTGGCGACGGTGGCAGCCTCCCGTACCTCCAGCTCCTCGAACAGCGAACCCTTCGGCCGCCCTTCTCCACCACGGTAGAGACGGGACGGTACATGTACACCCCGCCCGGCGTTCCCCCTCAATGCTTCCCTTCAGAGGAAGCGCACCCAATGGACATCCCCTATCCCGCGCAAAACGGAGGCCCCACACCGGTGAGGTGCGGGGCCATGAGCGCGCCTGTACGTCTGCCAGATCAGTAGTAATCGCGCATGATCTCGGTGGACCACGCGGGCTGGCTGGTGACGCCCTCGGGTGCGAACTCGCTCATGTAGGGCTTGATGTCCAGCACCGGGGTGCCGTGCACGGCGTCCAGGCCCTGTACGTGAACCTCGAGGCCGGCGACGCGGATGAGGCGGCAGCGCGAGACGCCGAGCCGGTTGGGCCGGTTCTTGCCGCGCTGGGCGAAGATGCCCACCAGCGGCCACTCCGTGTTGCCGCGCGGGTGGCGGGCGCCTGTCTCGATCTTGCTGGCTGGGACGCGGTCAAAGTGATAGACGACCTCCAGGTGGGAGAAGGCGTCCAGGCCGGCGAGCGCTTCGGGCCCGAACCGGTTGTCGTCGAGCCGGATGAGCGCCGTAACTTCGCCCCAGGCGTCGTCGAACACCTCGTGGCGTCCACCGGACACCCAGCCGATCGGGTGGGCTACGACTCCAACCATCTTGTTGGCCTCGGGCATGGGCGGGTTCCTTGTCGTCGCAGTGTCTGGGTTGTTGGGCCCTGCTAGGCGGGTACGAGGCAGGCAAGGTCACCGTACCGGCTGCTCATGGCGACGCCGTCTCATCACCCACCGCCGCAATGTCCGGCCTCACATCCGACGCCGCCGAGGAGTCCGTCCGACGTCTCCGCCATCGCCTCGGCCACCGTCTCCCGGGCGATCCGCAACCGCTCCAGCCTCTCCCGAGCGTGCTTCACCAGCCGGTCAGGTCAGCGAGTTCGACGTTAAGCTCCTCCACCTGGCGACGGGTAGTAGCCTCCCGTACCTCCAACTCCTCGAACAGCGAACCCTTCGGCCGTCCCGTCTCCACCACCACGGTAGAGACGGGACGGTACATGCGCGCCCCGCCCGGCGTTCCCCCTCACTTCTTCCCTCCGGAGGAACCGCACCCCACGCGAATCGGGCTGCAGTGGGGAGGCTAGCCGTTCATGTCTGCGGTCTCGGGTGAGCTGGCGGCGTCATTGCGCGGGACCCCGTCGGCTCGTGGTGCCTGCCGTACGGCCCGGTTGAGCGTGGTGAGGATGGCCAGGGTGAGCAGCCACCCTCCGGAGAGCCAGACCAGAGGCTTGGCGCCCAATGTAGAGATCAGTGCACCGCCCGCGAGCGTGCCGATTGACAAGGCTCCCGTGGTGAGTGTCGAGACCGCGCTCGTGGTGCGACCCCGCAACCCATCGGGGGTGATGGCTAGTTGGTGAGTGGTCATGGCCACGGCATACACCGGCGCGACCAGTGACTCGGCGGCGGCAACGGCTGCCAGTACCAGCGGGTTTGGAGCGAGCGCGTACAACGGGAACATCAGCGCCTCCACCCACAGCATCACCGCGGCGATCCTCCCAAGCCGGAAGCAACGCGTGGCCTTGGTTGATACCAGCGCCCCGACCATCGCGCCCACCGCCGCGCCGCTGAAGATGACGCCTATCCACAGCGGGGAGGCGCCGAGCTGTTGGGCGAGAGTGATGATCAACAGGTACCCGGCGCCGTAGCGCACTTTGTCCGCTGCCGATACCAAAGTGAGGAAGCGAATGACCGGTTGACGCCATAGCCAGCCTAGCCCTTCCCGGATCTCGGTGGTGAGTCCGACCGTCGTTCGTGCGTCCTGCCGGTCCACCTGGAACTGGGTGCGCATCAGGCGTAGTGACGCTGCAGACACGGCGAAGGACACCGCATTGACGGCGAACGGAACGACCCGCCCGACGGCGTAGAGCGCACCGGCGAGCGGAGCTCCGAAGACGCTCACTGCGCCGGTGGCGGACTGCTGGTAGCCAAGGGCAGTGGACAGGTGTCGGGGGTCGACAACGTTGGGCAGCGCCGCGGTGCTTGCGACCTGGAAGAGAGTGGTCAGCATCCCGGCGAGCAAGGCCGTCGCGTACAGTTGGGGCATCGTGAGCCTGTTCAGCCACAGTGCGGCGACGACGCCGGCAGTGAGGATGGTCCGGCCGAGCTCGCACCAGATCATGGTGGCTTTGCGGTCCCACCGGTCGACAAGGGCGCCCGCGACCAGGCCGAACGCGAGGAAGGAAACGGTGCCGAGGCCAAGTACGAACCCGGCCTGCGTGGGCGACCCAGTGAGGGCCAGTACGACCAGGGGCAAGGCCATGAAGTGAGCCTGATCGCCGATGGCAGAGATCAGTTGGCCGCTCAGCAGCAGCGAGAAGTCCCGGTTCCGAAGCAGGACGGGACCGCGAAGAGTCTTCATGAAGGTTACGCTCCGTAACAGCTCTAGGACACAAGGATGGCGTCGAAGCTGGTGTCCGAGCTAAGAAACACGGGGCGTAGTGACCACATGCGGACCGTACCCACGACGTGGCTGGCCCTGCAATTGATTTCGCGGAGATGGCCGCGAAGTCGGCGGAGTGCTTTGAGTGGGAGTCGACTCATCCTGCAGCCCCATGGCGGTGCACCTAGCGGAGCGCCCACGACGGGCTCAACCACAGCGCGGCAGCAGCCAGCTTCCCATCAGCCAATCTCTTGGGCGTGGTCCGCTCACGCTGCCGCATCTGTGACGGCGGCGGTACGGCGCTCGGCCCGGGAAGGCCTTTCTGCCCGGCGACGTTGCCCGCCCGGATGCCGCCCCTCCCGCTGCTGGCCTGATCGGCGGCACTACGGCCGTGGCCGCAGACGGCCGCGCTCGTGCCACGTAGACCGCCCAGTGGTGCCGCCGTGCCCGCGGGCCTCACGGTTACCCGTACTGGCCCCTGCACGCGGCGCGCCGCCGGGCGCGGCCAGCCGGGGCGAAGACAGGAGGCTGGCCGCGCCCGGCGGCGCGCGCCCGCGCCGGCCTGGCGTTGGTGTCACCTTGTCTCCCCGTGGCGATCCCGTCCAATACGGCCGCTGGCTTGGGCTGCGCAGGTGCGTGGCAGTCCGTTCGCGGCTGGTGGAGCTGTAGTTCTGTGTTTGCGATAGTAGAAGGTTACGCATATGCCTGATCGAATTTGACCCAACTTCGCTGTAACGCGGGCAACTTGGCTCGAACTCAGCCCTGGAACATATTTGCTTAGGTAAATTTTCAACTTACTTACGGGGCGTGCCCGGGGCGCTGGTCTTCGCCCTCGGCGAGCGGCGTGGTCTGGAAGGAGGGGGCTATGGCGCGAGAGATGGCTACGTCTGACGAGCGGCTGCGGGATCTGGAGGCGGAGGCGTCCCGCACCGGTCGCACCCTGGCGGAGCACGATGAGCAGCTCCAGCGATTCGGTGAGCAGCAGGCCACGGCATTCGGAAACACCGATTCCCTCGCTGCCGCGATCGGTACTGTAGGGGATCGTACGATCACGCAGCGTCTCGACGCTATTGAGCGCGTCTTGTTCGCCCTGGCGCGGGCTCAGGGGATCAACCCCGACGACCTGGACTGACTTCCTTTCCCGGGCATCATGGTCGCCGCCTCCACCGTTTGGGAGATCCTGAAGGAGGCCGGAATCGAGCCAGCGCCGGAGCGTAGCTCCAGTACGTGGGCAGACTTCCTGCGCTCCCAGGCCGACGCTCTGCTGGCCTGCGACTTCTTCGAGGCAGTCACTGTCACCGGTGCCAGGCCGCACGTGCTGGCCCTCATTGAGCATGCCAGCCGGCGGATCCGCGTCCTCGGCGCCACCGCGCACCCGACCGCGGCCTGGGTGAAGCAGGCGGCGAAGAACGTCCTCATGGACTTGGAGGACACGGGCTGCCGGGCCCGGTTCCTCATTCGGGACCGGGACGGCAAGTACCCCGACCTGTTCGACGAAATCCTCAACGACGCGGGGATTCGGGTCGTGTTCAGTGGCGTCCGGATGCCGAGGATGAACGCCGTCATGGAGCGGTAGGTGCAGACCTGCCGACGGGAGCTGTTGGACCGCACGCTGATATGGAATCAGCGTCACCTGCTCCACGCGCCGTGCGAGTTTGAGCCCGCCCGCAAAACCCGCGACCTTGTCCGCCAGCTCCAGGCCCTCGGCTACCAAGTCGCGCTCAGCCCGGCATCAGCCTGACCGTCCCGTCTCACCGCCATCCGGTCCGCAAGCGGCCCGGATGCTGTCGCCTGCCCTGTCTCCGCAATTGCGGAGACAGGGCCCTCGGGCGTTTCAGGCCGGTCGAGGAGTTCAGAAGCGGCGCGTGATCAGCACGGCGGGGATCGGGCGGCCTGGAGCTGGTGTTGCGCGTGGGCGGGGACTTCGCGCTCCGTGTCCTACTGAAGGCGCCCTCCGGTCACGTCGTCTTACCCGTCGGCGCGGTCGTCGTCAGCGTCCGTCTGTGCTGGCAGGGCCTGGCCGGCGGACACCGATTCCACTTCGCCGATGTCCGGCGGCTGGGAGGCCTCGTTGTCGCCGGGTCCCTCTGCCTCGGTGCGGGCCTTGCGCCGGTCATGGAGAAGCGAAAAGACAACGGCGGCGAAATTGAGCAGCCAGATCGGCGCGGCCAGCGCCAGCATGGTCAGCGGGTCCGTGCTCGGCGTCGCCGCAGCCGAAAAGACCGTGATCCCCAGGATGATGCCGCGCCACCGGCCGAGCATCCTCCGGCCGGTCAGCACCCCGGTGAGGTTCAGCATCACCAGCAGCAGCGGCATCTCGAAGGAGAGACCAAAGACGACCACCATGCGGGTGACGAGGTCGAGCAGATCGTCCAGCGGCAGCAGGTTGTCCACCCCGTGCGGGGTGAAGTCGATCAACACCTTGGCGGTCGTGGGCAGCAGCTTGTAGGCGAAGAAGGCGCCGCCGAAGAACAGCGGGACGCCCGCGCCGACGAACGCGTAGGCGTATTTCCGTTCGTGGTTGTGCAGGCCGGGGGTGACGAACGCCCACAGCTGGTACAGCCATACCGGCGAGGTCAGCACGACGCCGGCCATCAGGGACACCTTCAGCGCCAGGGTGAAGGGCGCGAGCAGACCGTTGATCGTGATCCGCGCGCAGGTGGTGGCCGCGGGCTGCTTGGCCAGGTCGGCGAAGGACGTCGGGCAGCCGACCGAGTCCAGCACCGGCCTGGTGACGAGGTTGATGATGTCCTTGTAGGAGAAGGCCGAGGCGATCGTGACGATCAGGATGGCCAGAACGGCCTTGGCGACCCGGTTGCGGAGCTCACGAAGGTGCTCCGCGAGCGGCATCCGTCCCTCGGGATCCTTGTCCTTGTTGCGGGCCGACTGGGGCACGCCACGTCCTCTTCTCGTGCGGCGGACCGGAGATTGCCGGCCCTGCGTCAGTACTTGATCGTCTCCGTCACCCGGTGGGGCGCGAGCTCGCCATGGCGCCGGTTGCGGCCGGTAGGGCGTCCGGGAGGCAGTTGGTCCAGGTCGGCACCACTTACCGCGAGCTGATTTGCCCTGCCCGAGGGTGGGCGGCTCACGATGGTCCCCAGGCCGTCCACTGTTACGCGCCGCGCGCCCGGGCCAGGAAGCAGCATTGTTCCGGCCAGGACGCCGGCCGATACCGCAGACAACGACGCGGGCGGCCCGACAGCGCAAGAGGCAAGGCCGGGAAGTTAAGGGTCTTGTGACTGGTTTGGTGGTCAGGCTGGGGTGGGGATCCAGGCGCCTCGGCCGTCGAAGAGTCGGGTGATGGTGTCGAGCAGGTTGCGGCCCTGCTTGGCGGCGGTAGATAGGTAGCCGCGCACGGCGAAGAAGCGCTCGGCTCCGGGTGCCGTGCGCCAGCCGCCGGAGATCTTCTGCTGGATCTTGGCCATCCGGATGGCCTGCTCGCTGGTGTTGTTGTCGAAGGGCACCCGCCAGTCGAAGGCGAACCGGAGCACCTGGTGGCTTTCGGTGTCGAGGCGGTCGAGCAGGTTCGCGGCCTTGTCCCGTTTGCGGCGTGGTTCGCCGGGGGCGCGGGGCGGGTGCAGGGTCCGTCCGGCGGCGATGATCTCCTCGTAGCGGGCGGTGAGGCGTTCGAGGGCGTCGACGGTGAAGCCGGTGGCGTGAGGGTGCGCGGTCTGGATGTTCTTGATCTCGTCCCAGGTGTCCACCAGCAGCGCGGCCAGCTCTTCGGCCCAGTCCTCGGGGTGGCCGGCAGGCGCGTTGTCCACGACGGAGGCCAGTTCGCGCAGGTGGTGGGCATTGCATAGGGCGTGGACCGCGTCGGTGTACGTCTTGTAGGGCTTCCAGCCGTCGTGGACCGCGATGCCGGTGAAGTGCGGTAGGACGCCCATGGCTTCGAACGCCTTCACGCCGCGCTTCGTGTGGACCTGGTAGAGCGTCAGCGAGCGGGTGCAGGCGGTGTGTACCCAGCAGGTGCGCCCCGCGATCCGGGTGCCGGTCTCGTCGAAGCCGACCACCTCGCACTCGATGAGTTGCTGCCGCACGGCCTCGGTGTGCGGGGCGACTGCCTCGGCGGCCTGCCCGGCCCACCCGAGCAGAGTCGCGGTGGCCACATCCGCGTCCAGGCAGTCGGCCAGCAGTTCGGCGCACCGCTCATAGGGCAGGTGCTGGCGAGTGAGCAGGTAGACCGCCAGGCTCTTCAGCCGCGGCCCGTACTGGGCCGGGGCGGCGGGGGCGTCGGAAGGGGTGGCGGCAGCGTTGACCTGCCCGCAGGCGCAGCGGCGGTGTTCGATGCGGTGCTCGGTCACCCGCAGGCGGATCTCGGGCAGGTCGAAGACCTGCCGCCGCTCGATGGAGACTACCTCGGCCCCGGTCAGGTCACCCGCGCAGCCCAGGCAGGCGGTCGGGGAATGGACCTCGATCGCGTCGGGCTCGTCGACCTGCATCAGCGCGCCCCCGGCGCCGCCGCGGGGCTTGCCCGGGCCTCGGCCCGAGGGCTTACGTAGCGACGTCGGCCTCGCCAGCCCGTCGCTGGACGGCGGCTTGGAGGAGTTCTTCGAGTTCATCCCCAGACGCCGCTTCAGCTCACCGTTCTCCGCGCGCAGCTCAGCGATCTCGGCCCGGGCGGCCGTCAGCTCGGCCCTCAACTCGCCAACGAGTGCAATCAGTTCCGCGTAGCTCGGCAGCGGCGGGGTGTCGGACAGGAGATCCAATGATCAACGAGTTGGACGCCAAGATCAACTCAGTGCGCCAGGACCACCAAACCAGTTACAGGGTCTTGTGGTTGGCGTCGAGGCCCGTCGCGGTCAGCAGGCGAGGGTGTAGGTGGCGGGTCCGGTCTTGTGGATCACGCCGCGGTGAGCCCACTGGGACATCTGGACGCGGAAGCTGTTGATGTTCGTGACGCCGAGGATGCGGGCGACATCGCGGGCGTGCCAGGGCTCGCCGGGGCGGCTGGCAAGCACGGCGAGGGCGAGTGTCATCCGGCCGCCCGGGTCCGCCGAATCGTGTTCTTCGGAGGTGCCGTCGGTAGGTGAACTCTCCATGATTTCATGCCCGTTGTTCTCCTCGGTCGATGGTGGGACGGTGCTGGGCGGCGCGAGCGGGGTACTGGTGCGGTCGTGGATGGTGATCTCGATGGCGGTCACCGGGGTGTCGGCCTGGGGGCGGGCCTGGCCCTTGAAGGTGTGGTAGCGCGAGATCGGTGACTTGACCTTGCGGGCGCTGATGCGCAGGCGGCGGGCGGGCGGCAGGTTGTCCAGGACCGCGGCGCCGATCGTGCCGACCGGCTGGGGGTGCTCGGGGGCGATCCCGGCCGCGAGGATGACCTGGGTCCGCGCGGCCTGCAGGGCGGTGATGAAGCCGGCGCGGTCGGGGTCGATACCGGGGTGGGACTCCACGGCGTCGACCATGACGGTACGAAGCGCCTGGTAGAGGGCGAGGGCGGCCCACAGTTCCTGCTCGATGCCGAACCGGTCGCCCGAGCGCAGGACCCGGCCTGCCATGAGCGTGGAGCGCAGGGCGAAGAACGCCGATTCGATCTCCCACCTTTCGGCATAGATCCTGGTCAGACGCTCGGCGGGGTCGGCTACGGGGTCCAGCAGGGTGGTGGCCAGGCGGTAGCGCCCGCCGACGTGGGTGCCGTCCGCCAGGACGCAGACGATGTCGGCCTCGATGACGCGCACCGTCAGCTCCCCGAATCGGGAAAGGTAGGAGCCGTCGGACAGGGCCCGGAGCAGGGGCGGTCGGCGGGTGGACTTGCAGCGGGCCAGGAACTGGGCGCCGGTGGCGGCGGCCTCGGCCAGGAAGGTGTTGCTGTCGAAGCCCCGGTCGATCAGCAGCAGGTGGTCACGGCCCAGCAGCGGCAGCAGGCGCTTGGCGTAGCTGGTCTCGCCGGCGCTGCTGGGGCCGAGGCAGGCGCCGAGCAGGCCGCGAGTGCCGGTCTCCACCAGCGCCATCAGCATGAGGGTGGGGTAGCCGGCCCAGGCGAGCCGATAACGGATCTTGCCGAGCCAGCCCCGGGCCCGCTCGCTGTCCGGGGTCTTGATCGAGGAGCAGCCGTCGAAGGCGACGGTGCGAAGGTGCCGGTAGCGGACGCCGGGTGTGGTGGGCTGGGCCAGCGGTCCGGCCAGGGTCTCGAACAGGAGCTTGAGCGGGGCGGGGGTGAGGCGGCGGCGCAGGTGCCGCAGCGCGGTGGTCGACACCTGCGGGAGCGGCAGGTTGCCAAGGGCGGCGGTGAGTTGACGCCAGACGCCCTGGTAGCCGTGGTCGGGGAACAGGGCCAGGGCGAGCATGTAGTACACGCCGACGCGCGAGGGCAGCGCGCGCAGCCGCTGCTGGGTCCGTCCGGTCTCCTCCAGCACGGCGTCGACCAGCTCGAAGGGGATGACCTGTGTCAACTCGCCCAGATGGCCCGGGGCGTAGACCCCAGCGGCGACCGTGCTGGAACGAGTGAGGGTGATGGTGGCACACTGGCCGGGCAACGGGACCTCTGCTCTGGATCTCGGACTGTCTTGCGAGGACGTCCCAAGATCTACCAGCGGTCCCGTTCCGCATGTAGCCCCAGGTCAGCACACATCAGCCCCCGCCTGGACAGTGCCCCGGCCAGCCTTAACTTCCCGGCCTTGGCGCAAGAGGTGAGCCGGCTGGGGAGGCTTTGGGCAGCGTCTCGTGCGGGGATGAGCCGGGGGCGCGCAGGACCGGGCTCAGTCTCGGTGGCTGGTCGTGCTGTCCGTGGGCGCGGTGCGGGCGGTGGCGGTGTCTCCGGGAGCGCCCGAGATCGTCCGCGGTCCCGGTGCAGGCTCAGGCTCGGGGCGTGGCTCGTTGGAGGCGCCGTCGTCCTTCATGGCCTTGGTCTCGCTCTTGAGGATCCGCATGGACTTGCCCAGCGCCCGGGCCGTGTCGGGTAGTTTCTTCGCGCCGAAGATCAAAAATACTACCGCGACCAGGATCAGCAGGTGCCAGGGCTCCAGCGCATTGCGGAACATCGTCACACCAGCCCTTCGAACACATGCTTGCTACCGTGCGTACCTGTACAACCTTGGGGTGGAGCGGACGGCTCCGCCGTGAGGCCCTGCCGGATCGTGCGGGCGGCCGCCACGCAGCTGCCGGCGCTGCCGAAGAGGCCGCTGCCGGGTACCCGCCGGGCCTCCGCGTCGGCTTTCATATCTGCGTCACTCGCGTTCGGCCACGGCGTGTTCATCGGCATTGCCTGACGTGGCCGTTCCTGTCGCCGGCCGGCGCGATGTTCACGCACGGCTGTCGGGCGTGGGAGGCGAGGCGAGCGGAGTTGGCAGGCTGCTGCGGGGGCATGCCGGGTGTCGATGTCCTTGCTGGGCATGTGTCCTTCTTCCTGTCGGGTCGGGGTCGATTCAGATTCCGGGGTGCCCGGCGGCTGTCTAGGCGGCGTACTCCTGGCGGACGTAGAGGCGGCGGTTGGGGGCGCGTGTGATCGCGTCGGGGTGGTGCGGGCCGGCCACGAGGTCGGGATGGCGGCGGTCGTGCAGGACGAGCTGTTCGGCGGTTTCTGCGGCGGCTGCGACCGGGCCGGGGCCGGGGTCGGCGAGGGCCATCCGGTCCATGAGGGCGGCCCGGCGTAGCAGCCAGGCGCGTTCGGCGGCCGTCGCATCGAGCAGGGGGCCGGTGACGGGCCTGGCCTGGCGGCCGTCGCGTTCGGCCCCGAGAGCGAGTACTTGGTGTATTTCGCGGCGCAGGTCTGGCGCATTCGCGTACGCCTCGTGCGAGGCGGGGCGACGATGTTCTCGCCGCTGTTCGGGGTTGACGTCCATGTTCACCGGGTTCCTCCGAGGATGCCCCGGCCTTCAGGCCGGGGAGGAATGGGACTCCTGCGGAGCAGGGCGGGGAAAGGGCAATCGCCGCCAGGGTGATTGGCCGTCGACCACGGGGCGGGGTGAGCAGGCCCGCTTTGATCAGGAGCTCTCAACTGTCGGTCCTCCCGGATAGATTCGGGTTCATGACGACGGACGCGATGACGGATGGGGATGCCGGGCATGCCCGGTACACGTATCGTCTTCGTGTGTCCGCCGGCGCGCGGGCTGCGCTCGAAGCGGAGTGGGCTCGGTGCCGTTGGATCTGGAACGAGTGCGTGGCCAAGTCCAAGGCCGTGTACCTGCACAACAAGGTGCGTTCCGGGGACAAGCTGACGTGTGGTCCAGCGCAGCTGGACAAGATGCTGACCCAGGCGCGTCGGGTGACGCCGTGGCTCGCGCAGGGCGCGAGCGTGCCGCAGCAGCAGGTCATACGCGACTTCGCGACATCGCGGGCGAAAGGGCTGGGGGACATCAAGGCCCGGCTGCCGATGCGGCAGCGTGCGGGGATGCCCCGCTGGAAGAAGAAGCGGGAGGCCGACTTGTCGTTGAACTACACCCGGCGTGGGTTTTGTCTCAAGGACGGGCGCCTTCACCTGGCGGGCGGGATCGTGCTGACGGTGGTGTGGTCGCGCCGGCTGCCCAAGGCGCCGTCCTCGGTGCGCGTGTACCGCGACAGTATCGGGCATTGGTATGCGTCCTTCGTGACCGCCGCCACCACTGAGCAGCTGCCGGAGACCGGCCGCGTGATCGGGATCGACTGGGGCGTCAAGGAGAGTGCGACCACCACGAGCGACGATTACGGCCTTCCCCACGCCCAGCATGGGAAGAAGGCCCAGGCGAAGCTCTCGCGCTATGACCGGATGATGGCCCGACGCCGCCCGGCCAAGGGGCAGGCCGCCTCGAAGGGCTACCGCGAGGCGAAGAAGCTGCGCGCGAAGGCGTACGCCAAGGTCGCCGGGCAGCGTCAGGACACCGGCCGCAAGTGGGCCAAGTCCGTGGTCTGCGACCATGACCGGATCGCGGTGGAAGACTTCCGCCCGAAGTTCCTCGCGAAGACCACCATGGCCGAGAAGGCGGCCGACGCCGCTATCTCGGCAACCAAGCGCGCCCTGATCGAGATGGGCCGCAAGCATGGGCGGGATGTGCGCCTGGTGCATCCCGCGCACACCACGATGGAGTGCGCAGACTGCGGAGCGAGAACCAAGCACGCGCTGCTTCTCTGGGAGCGAACGTATACCTGCACGCGATGCGGAGCCGTGCGCCCTCGGGACAAGGATTCCGCGTTCGTGATGCTGGTCCGGGCGGGTTGGTGCCCGGCAGGTGCTGAGGGCGTAAGACCTTCCGGGCCGCCGGCCCGGAAGGCTGCCTGAGCCTGGAATCCCCACACACGCCCCAAGGCGCCCCGCACGGGGCGTCCGACCGCAAGGCCGGACGGGAACCCCCCGCCCTCAGGCGGGGGAGCCTTCAAACCTCCGCCGGTACGCAGGGGCCGGAGCCACAGCGTCGACACCGCACCGTGCCGTGGTCGGGGCCGCCGTGCTCGTGGGCCGGCGGGTGTGCCGCGGACCGCATGGGCAACTGGGCCGGGCCCGGGCAGCCGTCGATGGGGCAGGGCTTGTGGGTTGCGAAGGCCCACTCGGCGGGGTGGTCGGGTGAGCTGGCGTCGTAGCCGCCCCCGGTGACTCGTCGCTGTGCTGTGGTGCCGGCCCGGGCAGGGGGCTGCAGCTCGTGCGGAACGTCCGGCCCGGTCATGGCGGGCACCTCAGGCAAGCGCGGACTTCACGGCCGCTGCGTGTCTGGCGGACCTCGGTCGACTGGGCGAGGTACTGGACGATGCCGGTGCCGCGGCCGTGTTCGTCGGGGGCGATGTCGGGGTGATGGCGTTGCACGGTCGTGCCGGAGTCAGCGACCACAATGTGCAAAGTGCCGTGGTCGAGGACGAGTAGCAGGGTCATGCGCTCGCGGCCGTACTGTGCGGCGTTGGCGGCGAGTTCGTCGACGATGAGAATGGCGGAGTCCCGCTCGCTTGCGGGCACACGCCAGGTCTCCAGCAGATCGGCGGCGAAGTGACGAGCGGCGGAGACGTGCGCCTCCTGCGCGGGCAGGGTGAGCAGCGCCTGGTGGCGGCAGGGCTGGCCCAGCAGTGAGCTCGGGTTGGGGGAATCGGTCACGAACATGGTCTTCTGGCTCTTCTGTGGATGTGTGGAGATCGGAACGGGAAGACCGTCGACAACTTTGGGGGCGGTCGGTAAGCGGGATCCTGCATGGGCGCGCTCAGTCAGTTCCACGGACGGCGCATGCTGAATGGTTCGAGCTATTCGCCCTTTTTATTCTGTTTCTTGTGAGTCATGTGATGGCCGGCGGCGTGGCTGGGCTCACTCGGCTCACTCGCCTTTGCCAGAGCTCGATGCCGAACTCGTCCGGACAACGCGCCGGCAGCCCGGTCTCCTCGCCCGTGGTCTTGCGGACGGTCTTGCGGGAACCTGACGCCGTGGAGCCGGGGGAACGTCCGTGCCCGTGTGTCGGCTCGGTCGCGGCCCTCGGCGTGCAGCCATCCTGGATCCTCTTCTCCTGGCTGCTCGGACTTCGCAGGAAGAGGAGAGTCGAGGTCGCCGGTCGTTGGGTGAACCGCATACCTCGGCTCGCGCGGGAGGGGAAGCACCTCGGCCGGGCCGTTGCAAAGGCCAGGGCGGCGGCACCGGCCACCCGAGCAGGAAGTGCACGCGCCGTCGGCGCACTGACGCATCAAGTCGGTTGTGGACTGGGCTGGTTCGCCGGATTCGGGGGTGAGGGTGACCAGGGTCCGGAAACCGCCGGTGCGCCGCTTCGGCCTCCTCCCGGCGGGGGCTCACCAGTTGGATCAGCCAGTCGTAGTGATCCTTTGGCCGTGTGTGATACGTACGCCCGGCGACCAGGCGATGTCGGGCACCCTCTACGGTGTGGCCTCACGGTCTTGCCGACCAGCGTCCGGAGGGATGTGTCACGCGGGCCGGCGACTGCGGTCGTACGGCACCAGGGCTTGAAGGCGATTGGCCCAAGGCGCTGAGCATCACTTGGTTTCTCTAAGCCGATCAGAGACGCGCCTGAGGTGCATGCCGCCGCCCCCTGGACAGCCGTGCCCACCCGTGTACGCGGCTGGCATCCGAGAGTCCCGGCGTGGGGTGGCCGCCTGCCACTGCCGAAGCCGCGTGACGGGAGCGGTCAGAGCCCTGCGACCGAGCCGCAGAACTGCCCCGGTGTGGACACAGTCCCCCGCTGACAGGTTGTGCAGGCGAAGCAGCCACAGCGCCTGACCGGCCCCGGGGATGTGTGACACCACAGCGGCCAGATCGACCGGATGGCCGGTTGGGCCCGCCCCTCGACTCGCCGGTCGTGTACCCGGACGGCCTTCACCTTGATCAGTCCGGCCGTGGTGGCGCCCCTGCCCGGTCGGCGGCAGCCGCTTCGACCACCAGCCGCCCCTGCGCGCGTGGGCCGATCAGCCCCTCGGCCATAGAGGTGCCGGTGTCGGCCTCCCAGGCCGCCGCACTCATCCGCCGGGTGCCCTTGTCGGACGATCTCGCCGAACCCGGAGCCGTGTGGCGTGGTGACATCGGTCGACGACGGTGATCACGAGCGTGCACGAGCACAAGCCTTCCCGATGACCATCGGCTGGACGTCCTCAGCGCACTCCTCCCGCCCGATTTACCGGTCTTGAGGCGGTTCGCTTGTTGTCGGCTGCCCGGCCCCCTCTGCGCCCACGGCCCGACCCTTCGGTGACGACATCTTCCTGGCGCCTTGTGCCGCCGTGGGCTCACACCCGACAGCTGTGGTCGCGTCACGGGGCGGCGAGGCCGCCGAGTGACGCGACCGTCCCGGCCTCGCCTCACGCCCGGATGGTGACCAGCTTCTGACCGTTGCCCGCGAGGATCTCAAAGTGCTCGATGGCTCCCGGGGACATGGCCACCGCCCCTGGGATCGTGGTGCCGGGAGGGTACTCACCTGCCCGCCAGGTGGCGCCGTCCGTCCTGGCTCCGTTGGGGCCGACCGCCTGCAGCCGGCAGGTGATTCCGGCGGGCGCGCCCTTGGCGGAAACCTGCAGGACACTGCCCCAAGCAGAGGGCCAGACCTTCACCGAGGCGGAGACGCCGGTGGCGGGATCGTTTCCGGAGAAGGTGCGCCAGGCAGTCGGCGCGGTCGGCCCGGGCGGCGTCGCCTGACTGCCCACAGGGCCGACAGCCGCCAGCCATGTGCCGCCGGCCGCTGCCGCGATGAACGTCAGGGAGGCGGCGGCGCCGGCCAGTTGCAGACGCCAGGTCCTTCGGCGCCGGGCCGCGGCCTGCTGCAGCAGCCTCTCCAGCACACCCGCCTGTGGTGCCTGCGGTACCACAGGCACGGCGGGCCGTGCGGGCGGGGAGCCTTGCGCGCTTTCGGCTGCCCGTGTCACCAGCCGGTCGGCTAGGTCCCCGTTGGCTGTCGGCAGCGTCCGGCCCGCGGCTTCGGCAGCGGTCACCGTCGCCAGCAGTGCAGGCAGTCCCGCCAGCTGGGTGTATTCGGTCCGGCACTCGTCGCATTCCGCGAGGTGGACGCGCACCTGTTCCCTTTCCGTCGAGGGCAGCGTGCCCAGGACGTATCCTCCCAGTGCCAGCCGGAGGGCGTCGTGCCCCGCACTCATGGTCGCCACCTCCTACAGGCCGCGGTCATGGCTCGATTCCCCGTTCCTGCAGTGCCAGTCGCAGGGCGTGCAGGGCGTAGTACGTCCGTGACTTCACGGTGCCCGGCGGGATGCCCAGAACCTGTGCGGCCTCCGCCATGGTCCGGCCCCTGTAGTAGGTCTCCAGCAGCACAGCGCGGTGGTCCGGGGACAGCGTCCGGAGGGCGTCGGCAACCGCCCAGCTCTGCAGTGCCTGCTCGATTTGGTCCTCGCCGGGTGTGTGCTCGGCGGCTCGCTCCAGGACGTCGCCGCCGACCTCGGTCGGCCTGGCCTGCCGGGCCCGGTGGGCGTCGATGACCAGATGGCGGGCGACCGTACACAGCCATGCCCGGGCCGGGCCGCGTGCGGGGTCGAACGCGGCGGGATGCTGCCACGCTCTCAGCAGCGTCTCCTGCACCACATCCTCCGCCCATTGCCGATCTCCTGAGGTCAGTCGCAGCGCGTAGTGGAACAAGGGCCCTGCGTGTTCTGCGTAAAGGGTGCGCAGCAGTTCCTCATCCGCGGTCGACAGGGTCCCTATACCAGAGACACGGTGCGCGGAGCGATCCGGATCGGTCCTTGGATCACGTTTTCGGGAACTCCAGGACATAAGCCGATCATCGCGCATATGCACTGCTTTGTCCTGTAACGCACGACGCGGCACAGGTGACACTCTGTGATCGTCGGGGGCGGCACTTCGTGCCAGGCCTCACGACACCACCAGGACCATCTGCGCCCAGCGCCTGGGGGAGGCGGGGTGGTCTGGGGCAATGCCGCGAACTCTCCCAAAAAGTGCATATGGGTTGAACCGTGGACCCCCTGTCGTCCGTGGAGCCAGACGAGAGCGAACTTGCTCGCAATTCCTCATCAATACCCCACGGACAAAAGGCGGATCAGAAGTGACCAAGATGCACCACGCGACGCACGCACTCCTTGCGCCAGCCACGCTCGTCCCACCCCCGCGCATCGAAGTCGGCGCTGCCGCGCGGCCCCGGCCCGTGCCCAGCGCACACCAGGGCGCCCGCTCTGCGCAGCGCTCGACGCGTACAGCGACCGAGAGCCGTGCAACCACCAGGGCGGAACTCCGCCCGGCCCAGCGTGGGCACCACCCGCACGGGCACCGCCGGCCTGCCACGAGTCACTCGCGGCCCCCGCATGGGGAACTGCCGTACGCCGCCTGCACCTTCGCGACATGCAAGGGCGGATGCGCAGCGCGGGGCACCTCGAGGCGAGCGTCCGGCACGCAGCGCCACTGCCCGTTCGCTGGGTCCGTGAGGGCTATGCGGCCATGAACACGGCATCCACCACACATCCCTGCGGTTGCCTGCGCCCAGTCGGCGCAGTCCCCGTCTTTGCCTGATCAGTGAGGAACGGACACCATGCACCTGAACTTTCGCACACCAGGCCGTCGATCACGGGCCGCGGCCGGGCTGGCCGTCGCCACCATCGCCACCGCCGGCGCGGTGGGGCTCCTCAGCTCATGCAGCCAGCCCTGGCATTCCTCGTCCACCAGAGCCGGCGCCATCACACCCGGTCCGGGTCAGCACCAGACGGCCGGGATGCCCGGCGCCACGGGGCCGGGGAACACGCCGGGCGCCTCGCCGATGCCCAGCATGAGCATGCCCAAGAACCCCCCGGTCACCGGCGCGCCGGTGACCGGGAACGCCGTGGCGATCAAGAACTTCGCATTCTCCCCGGCCATGCTGAAGGTCAAAGCGGGCACGACGGTCACCTGGACCAATCAGGACACCGACGCCCATACCGTCACCAGTGCCGGATCGGGCGGCCCGCTGCATTCCGCCGCCCTGGCCACCCATGCCACCTACAGCTACACGTTCACCAAGCCCGGCACCTACGCCTACCTCTGCACCATCCATCCGTTCATGACCGCCACCGTGGAGGTGACCTGATGGCCGACTACTACGACTGCCACGGCGGAGAACCGGCTGACGACGCCGGTTGCCCCCATACGGAACACGGCATGACGAGGCGTCAACTACTGAGGCACGCAGGGTGGTTCGGGGCGCGGTGGTGCTGACCGTGGCCAGTGGAGAGGTGATCAGCCACATCGCTGGCTCGCCGGGCGCCAACGCCGGGGTGCCCGCCGGGGCCGACCTTGCGGGAAGCGGTGCGCTGCGGTTCGTGCAGGTCTCCGAGAGCCATATCGGGTTCCGGGGCCCGGCGAACATGGACGTGGCCGGCTCCTTCACCGAAGCGATCAACCAGGTCAACTCGCTAGGCTTCAGGCCTGACTTCGTCATGCACAGCGGCGACCTGACCCATCTGTCCACGGCCGGGCAGTTCGACCAGGTCAAGCAGATGATGTCCAAAATGAAGACAGACCGCGTCTTCACTGTACCGGGCGAGCACGACTCCATCGGCGATGCGGGCCGCGCCTACCGGCGGACCTTCGGCATGGGCACGCTCGGCGATGGCTGGTACAGCTTCGACACCCACGGCGTGCACTTCATTGCCCTGGTCAACACCCTGAGCCTGGAAAAGCTCGGCCACCTCGGCAACGATCAGATCGACTTCGTTCGCAGGGACGTCGCCGGACTGTCGTCGGACACCCCCATCGTGGTCTTCAGTCACATTCCGCTGTTCGCCATGTACCCGCAGTGGGGCTGGAGCACCGACGACGCCCTCAAGGTCATCGCCCTCCTGCGCCGCTTCTCCTCCGTCACCTGTCTCAACGGGCACGTCCACCAGCTGTTCACCAAGACAGAGGGCAACATCACCTTCCACTCCGCCACCACCACCGCCTACCCGCTGCCCAAACCGGGCCGTGCCCCCGCCCCCACCCCGCAGGTCGTCCCTGCCCGGCAGCTCAAAGAGGCACTCGGCATCCGCAGCGTCGGCTACCGCCAAGGCGACCGCGAGCTGGCCATCAAGGACCAGAGGCTGGCATGAACACCCGAAGATTCCTCGCCCCCGCCCTGCGGTCGGCGACCGCTGCAAGCCTCGCCGCCGGCGGATACATCCACGCCCAGCTCTACATCGACGAGTACCGCTTCATCCACATCATCGGCCCCCTGTTCCTGCTGCAGGCCAGCGCTTCCTTCTCCCTCGCTGCCCTGCTGCTGATCGGGACACCACCCCTGCTGCTGAGGACCGCCGCGGCAGGCGTCGCGCTCGGCGCCCTCGGCGGCTTCACCGCCTCGCGCACCGTGGGCGTGTTCGGATTCACCGAGCGCGGTCTGCAGCCCTCGCCGCAAGCCGTCCTCAGCTTCCTCGCCGAAATCGGCACGCTGCTGCTCCTCGCCATCTGGCAGATGACCCTGACCAGAGAACACCGCGCCGCCCGACCACCCGTCAGGCCCCCATCTGGAACCGGGCCACCACCTGCACACCACCCGACTGAACCAGCACCATGAATCCGCCGGGTTGCCGGCGTCCTGGCCCGGGGTGCGGCGGGACGGGCGAAGCGAGACTACCTGGCGCCTCGGACGGCCAGGCGGGTAACCCCAAAGCGGCAGGGCGCCACCGCATGCGGCCCCCTGCTGATCCTTGGTCGTCGCCGTCAGCGAGCGAGCTGTCTCGGCGAAGCTGGCACGCCAGTCGCCGGCGGCACCCGCAGCGGAACTGCTCAACCAGCGACCGCCAGGACGGACACGACGGCGGCTGCGGTGCGGTGAGGGCGTTGGCAGCGAGGTGGAGTCGTACCCGACAGCTGTCGGTGTGGGTGGCCTCGCGGAAGTCGGTCGTGGAGGGCGAGGAGACAGTCCGTCTGCATTCGGGGGCAATTACCCTAGACTTTCGGTCATGATGGAGGGGGCCAACCTTGCTGTTGCCGTCGTCGGTGTGGTCGCCGCCGTGGCGTCGGCGTACTTCGCCTATGTGCCCGTACGGGACATGGTTCGGCGGCGGCAGGTGCGGGCGCCGCGGCGGCGGCCCCCGGAAGGGCAGCCGCAGAGGCCGTACGACGTCTTCGTGTCGTACGCCGATGCCGAAGCCGGTGCCGCCGAATCGCTGGCCGGCCGGTTGCGGGACGCAGGGTTGTCCGCGTTCCTGGTGAGGTGGGTCGAGCCGGGGCTCATCCCGCTCCTGGAGGCCGAACGGGCGCTCGCCGACGCGACCTTGGGTGTACTGCTGTTCGGCGTGGGCAGCATGGCCGACGCCAGAATCCGGGACGAGTACGCGGCACTGCTCCAGCGCACGTACGACGGCGGTCTGCGTTTCGTGCCCGCGCGTGTCGGTGGCGCCGGTCTCCCTCCGTTCGCCGCCATCCGGCAGCCGGTGGACCTCGGTGGCGGGCCGGGCAGCGAGGGCTACGAGGGTGAAGTCGACCGGCTGGCGCGGATCGCCCTGCGGGAGCGGCGCGAGGCGGGTGCCTGACCTGGTGGTGACCGGGCCGTGGCAGCTGCCGCGCGGTACCGAGGTGCGCGTGCTACGGCGGGGGCGCCGTGGTCGTACCGTGCTGGCCCGCAGCGAGGGCGACAACGGCGGCCTCGTCGCCGTGCGCTACATACCCGCCGCCCTGCTGATCCACCGGCCCCGCGCAGCCGCCTTCCGCGTGGACGCTGCACGGCTGACCCGGTGTCGAGCTGCCTGGGGCGGTACCGCTGCGCCAGTACGTCGAGGCGTCCCGGCTCACGGCGGCGTACGCCAGGTCGGCCGGGGCGGTCGGGGGCGCGCTCGTGGGCGATGCCGTCAATGGGGTGAGCCTGGCGGGGTGCTGGAGCGGCGCCGTGCGCTGTCCGTGCGGGGAGCGCTCGTCGTCTTCCGGTAGACGCTGCCGGCCTTGGCAGCCGTGCACCGGCGCGGACTCGTCCACGGTGATGTGCGGCCGGCAAGGTGCTTGTCGGCGCCGATGGACGTCCGTTGCTGACCGGGTTGGGACGCGCCGCGCTTACAGCCGGGGCAGCCGAGCTGCGTGCGCCTGGGCTGTGACGCGGCGGCGGAGGTGCGGTGAGCGCAGGCGACGTGTATGCGGCCGCGTGCCTGTTCCAGCTGTGCCTGACCGGGCGACTTCCGTTTCCCGTGCGCGAGTTGTTGAGCCTGATGGCCCGGCACGTCACCGCTGCGGTGCCGCCCCGAGCCGTTGCCCGACCGCTGCGCGCCCCGCTGTGCGTCGGGCTGGCGAAGGGTCCGGTGACGCGTCCGGGCGCCGATGACCTGGCGGCCGAAGTTGAGTGGGCGGCGCGTGCGGAGTGCGGCCCGGACTGGGAGCGGCTGGGGCAGGAGGACTTGCGGGTGCTCGCAGACAATCTCCCCGGACGTTTCTTCGGACATGTTCCCGGTCGCCTTCGCAGACATGCCCCCGAATGCCTCCCCGAACTGCTGCCCGCACACTTCCTCTGACCTCAAGCGATCCTCCTTCTTCTCACCGTGCGGTGCCGATTGCGCGAGAGCGGGGCGGAGGCGGGCGTTCCTCCCTTAGCCTGGTCCTCCTCCGAGAGGGTTCCGCCGTTGAACGACGTGTTCGTCTCCTGCGCTGCGGAGGACGCCGCTTGGGCCGGACAGCTGGCCCGACAACTCGTCGAGCACGGTCTGTCGCCGTTCTTCGCCGAGTGGAGTATCGAGCCCGGTGATGTGGTCAACCTCCGGCCGCAGGACGCGCTGCGGTCGTCCGCCAACGGAATCGCCACGAGTAGAGGTGGGTGTGATGGCTGCTCGTCGTCCGTGTCCGCCAGCTCCGGGCCCGCTGGAACCGTACGCTGCCCGCTTCGGTGGTCTGTTCGACTCCCTGGCTCGGTGTCGGGGTTTTCTTCAGTATCTGACCGGGTTGCTGGCGCCGCGGGAGCGGAACGAGACCCTGTCGTGTCTGGCTGGGGCTGAACCGGTGATGGGAGCCCGGCATCCCGCGGTGCAGCGGCTGCAGTTCTTCCTCTCCGAATCCCCCTGGGAGCACGTGCGGATCAATGCCCGGCGTCTGCAACGGTTGCTGGGCGATCCGCGCACGGCTCCGCATCCGGATGGGGTGCTGGTCATCGACGATTCCGGCGATCGCAAGGACGGTCGGGCGACTGCGAACGTGGGCCGTCAGTGGGTGGGCCGGTACGGCAAGACCGACAGTGCCGTGATCACGGTGACCACGCTGTGGGCGGACGAGAACCTGTACTACCCCCTGGATGCGGTGCCCTGCACACCTGCCCACCACAGCGGATGCCGGTGGCGATGGTGACCCGGCCGTGGCGGTTGCCGGGGAGCACCGAAGTGCGGGAACTGCACGACGGGCGGTGCGGGCGGACGGCGCTGGCGCGGGTCCACGGGGAGAGTGGCGGACTTGTGGTCGTGCGGTACGTGCCCGCGGGGCTGCTGATCCATCAGCGGCGCGCCGAGGCCTTCCAAGCAGACGTCGAGCGGCTTGCCGGGATCGATGTGCCCGAGGTGGTTCGGCTTCGCCGGTACGTCAAGGCGAAGGGGGTCGCTGCCGCGTACAGCCGTTCCGTCTCGGCGGTAGGCGGCGCGCTCGTGAGCGACGCGGTCGAAGGCGTCGCCCTGTCGCGGGTGCTGGAGGTGCATGGGAGGCTGCGCGCTTCGGCGGCGCTGGTGGTGTTCCATCGCATTTTGCGGGCGCTGGCCGCCGCGAGTGACCGCGGGCTGGTCCATGGTGATGTACGACCGGCCAAAGTGCTGATCGACGGTGCCGGAGCGGTGACGGTGTCCGGCTTCGGACTCGCCGCGCTGACCATAGGGGCGCCCGGAGTGCGTGCGCCGGAGCTGTGGCGCGGAGCCGGTGCCGCGACGCCCGCGGCCGACGTCTACGCGGCGGCCTGTGTGTTCCACATGTGTCTGACGGGTGACCTTCCCTTTCCCCTGGTGCAGTTGTTCAGTCTCATGGCACGGCACACCACGGCGCCGGTACCGATGACGGCGGTCCCCGGGCCGCTGCGCCCGCTGATCGCTGACGGGCTGACGAAGAATCCCGAGCTGCGCCCCGGCGCCAGGATGCTGGCGAGCGCGGTGGAGCGCGTGGCGGTGACGGAGCTCGGCCCCCACTGGAAAGCGCGCGGCACGGCAGCGCTGAGGAACCTTGCCGCGCCCTTGCTGGAGGAACTGCCCGCACCCGTGCCGGCTCCTCTCGCCGACGCGGAACGCGCAACCCCTCCTCCTGCCCAGTCCACCACGCCTCCGCCCGTGCCACTGTTCCGGCCCGATCCCAGGCCTCTGTTCCGGCCTCAGCCTCAGCCCCGCCCCCAGCCCGGGCCCCAGCACGAACCTCGATCCCGGCCGCGGCCTCAGCTTCCACCTCGGCCCCGACCGCCCGCGGCCCCGTTCGTCGGGCGGCGCCGAGTGCTGGGGCGGGCGAGGCTCATTTTCAGGCTGGCCGTGTTGGGGGCGGGGGTGGCAGGGATCCTTTACGGAGTTTCGCAGCTGTTCGGCGGCGACGGCGGGCTCTTCGGGCTCATGCCGCAGGGCCCCGCCTCGTCCAGGCCCTCGGATTCGCCATCGACGGCGCAGGGCCGCGCTTCCTCCAGGCCCTCGGATTCGCCATCGACGGCGCAGGGAGGTGTCTGTCCGGCCGCAGGCGGGCTGTCGCTCTCTCCGTCGAGCGGTGACATCCATACCAGGATCACCGTGAGCGGATCCGGCGTGGTGGCCAATGGGAAGGTCGAAGTGATCTTCCACACCAATCCGATGGGGTCCGTTCCGACCGACAGCCGCGGCTGCTTCCGGGCGACGTTCCCCATCCCCAACCAGGAGTTCTACGGCCACTTCCCGGGCGCCCAGTTTGACGTGCACGTGACCGAATACAGTTCCGGAGACGTTTACCAGGGTAACGGACCCAGCCCACAGGCTTTTGACCTCACTCGCTGATAGCACGGTCGGGTTGATTGTGTGACAACGGGGTGGAATGGCGTGTTCCGACCTTACCGTGGTCTCGCTGGAACTGACGGCTCGTGCCACCGCTCACCCTGGAGGTCCGGCGGGTTGAACGACGTGTTCCTCTCCTATGCCGCTGAGGATGCCGCCTGGGCCAGGATGTTGGCCGAACATCTGGCCGGATACGGGGTGTCGCTGTTCTTCGACCAGTGGAGCATCGAACCGGGCGACGTAGTGGTCCACAAGGTGGACGCTGCTCTCCTTACCGCCGCGCACGGCATCGCTGTGATCAGCCCGGCATCGGCACGCTCTACCCGGGCTATGGAGGAGTACGCGGCACTGGCCACCGCCTCTGCTCGACGCGGCCTGCGGTTCATACCGGTTCTGCTCGAGCGGGCGGAGCCGCCTGCGTTCGCCGCCAACCGGGTGTGGCGCGACTTCAGTGGGGCGACCGGCCATGAGTTCCGTGAGAAGGTCGCCGAACTCGCGGCCGTTGTCGCGGGCCGCCCCATCCCCGCGGGCAGTTCGCGGCCCGACGACAATCTCGCGGCCGCCCAACCCGCTGCGCCCAGGCCAATCACTGCGCCGGAACAGCCCGCTTTCGTGGTGTGCTACGCGCCCTCCGACGCTGCGTACGGCCGGCTGCTGGCCGGACAACTGAGAGCGGAGGGGCTGCGGGTTTGGTCGGTCGGCGACCTGCGCCCGGGGGATGCGCACTTCTGGACGATCCGGCAGCAGCTCCGGTATGCCGTGGCGGTGGTCGTCGTGATGACTCCGGAGTCCCAGGACTCCGACGACGTCACCCGCATGATCCTCGAAGGTCAGGTGCATGACCGCCCGTTCGTCCCCGTCCTGCTGCATGGTGAGGTCAACTACCATCTCGCCGCCACCTGGCACGTGGACGCCCGCGACGGCGGGCTGCTCGATGAGGCGGAACTCGAGCTGTTGCGCGGAATCCACATGGACGTGGCCGAGGGCCGCCCGGTCCAGCTGCCCGACGCCCACTCGACAGGTGTCGGCATCCCGGCGCCCCCGGTAGTGCGTGTGTCGGCTTCGGCCGCGCTCGAGCAGCTACGCGCCCATCTCGCCGAGGACGAGTACGAGCACGCCGACCTGCTGACCACGCGGCTGGTCATGGAGGAGGCGGGCCGGCTCACCCAGGGCTGGCTGAGTGAACGCCACGCCACCGCTGTGCCGTTGGAGCTGCTGGCCGGCATCGACGCGGTGTGGGCCGGCCACTGCCACGGGCGGCAGGGATTCCGACGGCAACTGGCACTGGCACCCGCCCCCGGGCGGCGCGGTCCGCGCTTCCCCGACCTAAGTGCCGCGCTGGGCTGGCGTGCCTCGCCGGACGACCCGGTGCCCAGACTCTACAGCGACTTCGTGCGACAAGCCGGGCCAGGCAGGCGGTCCGGCTTCTTCCCGACATTGCGGGACCCGCATCAGCAGAACCATCCCGACTGGTATGACCGTTGGAGCGCGACCGTGCAGGCTGTCCACGCGCGGCTGCGAGAGTGGAAGGCCGCCTCATGGATGTTGTGATACCCCTTGTGGTGCTGGTCGGAGTTGCCGTCTGGGTGGGCTGGGCCGGGCGTGTCGTGGTGCCCTCCGGCCACGTCGGCATCATCACCCGGCGATTCGGCCCGACGCACCCGGACCCTGCGTTCAAGCAGATCAACCCGACCGGCGCACGAGGTGTGCTCGCACGCACCCTGCTCCCCAGCGGGTTCCATTGGCTGACCCCGTTCATCCACTCGGTTGAATACGTGCCTCGAGTGCACGTCCCGGTGGGCATGATCGGCCTGGTCTCGGCCACCGAAGGCCGCACCCGGACGGACGGACGCGCACTCGGCCGTCATGTGGAATGCCGCAGCTTCCAGGACGGCCCGGCGTTCCTCCTCGGCGGTGGCGAGCAGGGCGTCCAGCTGGCCACCCTTGCCGGCGGCCAGTCGTACTACATCAACACCCGGCTGTTCACCGTCCGGATGATGCCGCGTACTTATGTGCCCGCGGGCACGGTCGGCCTGGTCCAGGCGAAAGATGGCACGGTCAGGCCTGCGGACCAGAGATTCGGACGCCATGTAGAGTGCGACAACTTTCAGGACGGCCAGGCGTTCCTGCTCGGCGGTGGTCAGCAGGGAAGACAACTCGCCGTCCTCGGCGGCGGGGCGTACTACGACATCAATCCGGAGCTGTTCGAGGTCGTCACCGTCGACAACGTCGCAGCCTCCCGGGACGGGCTGACCGAGGCCCACCTGAAGGAGGTCTCGATCGAAGAGGGCTACACGGGTGTGGTGGTCACGCTGGACGGGGCCGAGCCCGGACGGGACACGACTGCCACGGTCGCCCCCTGGGTGAACGGGCACCGCAGCTTCCGCCTGCCATGGGTGTTCCTGGCCAACGGAGGCTGCAGAGGTGTGCAGGAGGAGACGCTCGGCGAGGGCACCAGCTACGCGCTCAACCCCTGGTTCGCGCGTGTGATGCTGATCCCGACCCGCGTGCTGATCCTGAAGTGGCACAAGAAGCAGACCGATGAGGCCACCAACTACGATGCAGACCTCGGGCAGATCACCGTCAACGTGCAGGGCTACCGCTTGCACGTGGAGATTTCCCAGAACCTGCGGATCCCGCGGAGCATCGCGCCAAGGCTCGTCAGCCAGTTCGGCGGCGTCCGCACACAGGGACTGGGCGGCCTGGTGGACGACCCCGCCCCGATGCAGCGGTTCGTGCGAGACGTCCTTGGCGTCACCGTGGCCGCGTATTTCAGCGAGATCGCCACGACGAGCTCGGTACGCGAGTTCCTCAATCGCTACCACGACACCCGCAAGGACCTCACGGACAAGGTCAAGCACGCTCTGGAAAGGTGGGGCATCGAGGTGCTGGACACCAGGCTGGGCAACTTCATGCCCGACGACCCCTCGTTGCATGCGGCGTTCAAGGAGCAGTTCGCCGCGGAGATGCAGGGCGACAGGCTGGAGGTGGAAGTAGAGAACGCTAAGCTCAAAGACAGGATCGACGAATACGAGGCGCAGAAGGAGTTCCGGCGTGTCGCCCTCGACCTGAAGGCTGAGGTGGCGCTGCTGGGGCCGGAGAACGCCGCGATGATCCGTATCGTCCGCGAGTTCGCGAAGTTTGACGTTCCGGACTACATCGGCGGGGGTGACATCTCTGCATATGTCCAGGCGCTGCCGATGTCCGCCATGCAGGACCTGCTCTCGCGGCTACGGGAGCTGCGCAGCGACCAGCAGATCGGCCCGGGCGCGTCGCGGCCTAAGCTGACCAAGGACACGGACAGTGCTTTCAACGGTGACTCCATGGCACCCTGAGCTCGAAGTGCACGCCAGCCTGGCGGTACTGGAACAGCTCGCTCTCGATCTTCGCCAGGGCCTTGTCTGCGGCGTACATCGAGAGCTTGGTGCCGGAAGACCTGCCCTGGTGGTACGCCTTGACCATCTCGACGTCCATCCCGTGCCAGGCGGCCAGTGCGGCGTTCCGGGCGCTCTGTTCCCTCGAGTCCTGGGTGGCAGACGGCTTGGCGGCAGCGGACGATGGGGACTCAGAGTGCTTGCCTGAGGGGCTGCTGCACGAGGAAAGGGCCAGCGCGGTGCACAGGCCCCCGACTGCTATGGCGGGCGCGCTCTTTCGGGTGCGAAGGCGAGTGAACCTCGCTGAACGGCGTGGTGTTCGGGTCACATCGTCTCCCCGTGGCGATCCCGTGCGGTGCGGCCGCTGGCTTGGGCTGCGTAGGTGCGTGGCAGTCCGTTCGCGGCTGGAGCCCCGGTGCCGCCACGTCAGGAGGGCGGCCATGCCCGCTGCGACCGTCACCAGCCTCCATGCCGCCCCGGCGGCGTGGTGCTCAGACAAGGCGGAGGCCGTGGTGCCGCGCTCGCAGTACGTCGTGGCAGGTCCCACGATCAGGCCGCACGGGTCCTGGTTCGCGGGGCGGGCACTTGCGGCGACGGCGTTCCCGGTGTGCGGCCACTACGGCTCTGGCAGGCTCAGCCCGAGGGCCAGGGCGAGCACGCCGACGGCGACAGAAAGAACCGTGAGCACGCTCGCGGCCGCAGCGATGCGCCGGGAGCGGCTGGGGGAGAAGCAGCTCATCACATGTGTTCCTCTGGACGATCACCGGCTGTCGCAGCAACGTGCGGACCCTGTGCTGAATCCGGGTGCGAGCCCGTGGTCGTGCGGCGGCGTCCCGGTGTGGTGGTGATGGAGGTGGCGATGCGCGTGATGCGGGGGATGACGGACTTCACCCGGCCGGTGTTCTGCCGGGGGCAGGTCAGCAGGAACCCGCCCTCACGGCCCTTCTGCCCGACCGGGGACAGACCGGTGGTCACCAGCCGCAGCAGCTCCGGGTCGTTCGCGTCGAGCCCGACGAACTCCAGTCCGCGACGGGCCCGTTCGCGGTCAGCGGTGCGGGCGAGCGCCCGGTAGGCCATCAGGCCGCGGTCCGGGCCGAGTTCCTTGGCGTCGTGGGATCCGGCGATGAGGCCGGCGCCGTGCTTGCGGCCGTCGTGGAGGATCTCGTGGACCAGGGCGGTGCCCTCGGCGGAGGACGTCAGCCAGTACAGCTCGTCGAGGATGACCGCGGTGAACCGGCTGGGGTCCTCGAACGCGCTCTGCCGGGCGATCGCGGCGATCAGGTAGAGCACCGCGCGGCCGATCAGGGCCTCCAGCGGCTGCTGATGCAGCACTTCCGGCTTGTCGAACGCCGCCTTCGGCGGCAGCTTCAAACCCGTGGTCGTGATGACGATCATGTCCAAGGCGCTGGAAGCGTCCAGCCTCACCGGCGGCAGCGCGGGGTCGAACACCATCCGAGCTAGGGGGTTGGTCGCGACGACCCGGATGAGGCCGGAGAGGGTGGCGGCCGCGTCCTGCCGCTTGCCGACCTCCCGGTGGGCCATCTCCTGAAGGGTCTCCACCACGCGGTGCATCGACGGGGCGCCGCTGGCGGCTGCCTGCTCGACGGCGTGGTGCAGGACCTCGCCGTTGGTGCTCATCAGGCCGATGCCCAGCTGCAGGGCGAGGTAGGACAGGGCGTAATGGCGGCCTTCGGGGCCGTCGAACATGCGCAGCGGGTCGATCGACACCTCGGCCTGGGCGGCGTCGATGATCTGGCAGCGTCCCTTCGCCGCGGTGCGGGCGAAGGTGGCCCACTCGCGTACAGGCGTGCGGTCGATGCAGATCGCGACCCCGCCGCGCGCCCACACCGCTTCCGCGATCAGTTTCTGAAGGACGCTTTTTCCCGCCCCGAGGTCCCCGACGATGCCCAGGGAGGCGGAGGCGTCCTGCTTCGGCGCATCCGCCACGTTGATCATCACGGGGCGGGTGGTGCCGCAGTCCAGGTCGATGCCGAGGAACGTGCCGTTTGGGTCGCCGACCTCGCCCACAGTGAAGGCGCCGGTCAGCGCCCAGTCCTCGGAGAGCTGATGCTGCGTGAACTCCCGGACCACACCGGGCCGCACGGTGCCGGGCAGACCGAGGGTGAGCAGGGCCTCCTGCAGCCCGGCCGGGCGCACCGTCCGGTAGTCGGCGCCGGACAGCAGCGCCGCAAGAGCCCGGGCTCGGGCATCGCAGATGCCGGCGGTGGGCCCCCACACGCTGAGAACCGTGACGGACTGGACTTCGACCTCGACCGAGGTGCGGGACAGGCGGGCGTCCAGCTCAGCCAGATCGCGGGCAGCCTCGGTCAGGGAGGCGGGCATCCCGGTGGGCCGGGCGTCGTACTGGTCGGCCTGGTCGATCAGCTCGTTCTTCTTGCGCCGCACCTGGTCGCGGGCCTTCTCTGCCGGCACCAGGGTGAGGTCGACGGTGTAGTCGACGGGGAAGTCGAGGGTTTCCAGCTGGGCGAACAGGTCGGCGGCGTCCTGGCTGACGGCGGGTGGGCACTCGGCCAAGGTCAACTGCACCTGGTAGCCCACGCCGGTGTCTGTCTCGACCTGCAGCCACCGCCTGCGCAGCGGGGAGGAGGTCTTCTGCCGCCACCAGGCGTTGCTGCCCGACCGCGTGTTCCGGTCCGCACCCCGCGGGTCGTCGACGTTCTGGAGTGCGGGGTCGATGCCGCCTTCCTGCAGGCGGACTTGTCCGAGGTCGGCGTAACTGGGGGAGCGCAGCACCCCGCCCCGGATCTGACCGCCGTACAGATCGCTGGTCTCGGCCTCGGCCAGCAGCGGCTCGCTAAGGCCGCGGTGCAGGGCGTGCTGGATCATCCACACGATTTCCGCCGGACGCGCCGGACGCAATGCCACGCCGCCGGCGAGCGCAGCCTCCACCCGCGAGGCCTGCTCGCGGTAGGCGGTCACCTCCCGCCGAGCCACGGGCGCGGACCGCATGCCCAGCACCGGCGCGACGTCCGCCCACACCGCACCGAGCTGCGCGGTCAGTTGCCCACCCGCGCGGTCGGCAGTCAGAGGCACGGCCAGCCACAGCGTGCGGCGGTGCATCTCCTGCTGGTTCAGCAGATCCAGGGTGGCTTCGACGTTCTCCACCCACGGATGCGGGCCGTCGTCGGCCGCCTGGCCGCCGGGTTCGATGCCCTCGATCATGCGCAGAGCGATCTCGCCCGAGTCGACCTGCGCGCACAGCCCGAACAGGCGCGGCGCCCCGGACAGGGAGCGGACCAGATGCGTGATCTTCGCGAGCTGCTCGTCGCGGACCGCGGCCGGCACGTAGGTGCCCTGGACGGTCTCCTCTGTGCGGCCGCGTGCGTCCGGGCCGGGGTGCAGCCGGTAGATGGCCCATACGCTGCCGTGCGTCGACCAGACGAGGTGCCCGGCGATGTGACGGATCGGCACCCTCACCGCGCACCCCCACTGTGCTGGGCAAGGGCGAGCAGCTGCTGCACACCCGATGCCGGACGCACCGAGTCCTGGTGTGCCTGCAGCGCAGGGCGCCGCCGCCTGGCCGTGCGGGCTGCCGGGCTTGTGCGCAAAGCCCGGGTGGCTGCAGGCTGTTCGGTAGGGGACAGCGCGGCCATGGACGGGAGCGCGACACCAGCCTCTTCGATAGTGAAGCCGCCGAGCAGCGGGCGGGCAGTGCGGTCGCGTGCGGCCCGGCCGCCGATGCGTCCGCCGGGCGGCTGCCAGGCGAGCAGCACCCATCCCAGCGCGGCCTGCATCGGGGCGCGGCCCTTGATCTTCGGTCGGCGCACCGCCCAGATGGCCAGGACCCAGGCCACAATGGGGACGGGGCCCATCCACATCCAGAGCGGGATCGTCTTGACCAGGACGAAGCCGCCGCCGACCGCGACCGCGATCTGGACGGGCGTATAGGGGCCGAGGGGGATCTTCCAGTCGGCGACCTTGCCCAGCACCCAGGGGTGACGGCGCGCGGCGGTGTAGAAGCGCCCGACCCGCACCGTGGCTGCCGCGCTCATAGCCGGCCTCCCGGGCCTGCGGAGTGGTCACGGGCAGCGGGACGTTCCAACTGGACGATGCCGGGGGTGATGGGTGCACCCTTGGACGGGTTCTTCACCTCGTCGGTGAACATGTTCGCCAAGTCGTTGCGCGCGTTGTACAACCCGAGCGCGATCACCATGAGCAGGAGCGCGCCGATCCCGGCCTTGAGGCTGAACCTCTGGATCATGACGACGACCACGAGCACGACCAGACCCGCCTGCAGGCCCTTGGTCGCCCAGTCCTTGAACATCGTGATCCACGCGTTGCCAAGGTCATTGAGCTGGCCTGCGAGCATCAAGCTGTGCACCGTGGTCACGACCGTCCCCCGTTCTGCACGGCCTGGGACTCCAGAGCCGCGACTTCCCAGCGGCCCGAGCGGGCCTTGAGGGCCAGCTCGTAGGCCAGCGGCCACCGTCCGTCTGCGTCCCGGGCCTCTACCTGGGCAAGGACGTGGACGGTGGTGCCGTCGGCCGGCACCGTGCCGGCGGCGGCCTGTTCCGTGGCGAGGATCTGCTGGATGGTGGCCGCGGTGTAGGAGGCGGGAGAGACTGGCGCCAGGTTCACGCCGGGCGCGAGGTAGCGGTCGACCTCCCCGGACCCGGTCAAATACGCGCCGAAGAACTCCCCGACCGCGGAGGACAGATCACCACCGGAGGGGACGGCCACCGAGTATGGCGACTTCGACGCCCGGACAGGTCCCGGGCCCGCCACCACTCCGGGGGCACCAGTCACCGCGAACGAGCCGCCCGCGGGGTCGGCAGCCACGGGCACCGCGAAATAGCGCACCTGCCCGCTCGTGTACTGCGCAGCCACCGTCACCCACCACCGGCCGGCCTCACGCTGCACACTGCGCACCGCCGTCACCGACTGAAGCTTCGATTGCGCATCGGCGGCCGCGGCGGGCAGCTCGACGGCCGGCGCCAGAGACTGCGCAATCCGCGCCTGCGCACTGTCTGCGTCATCGGTGCTGCTGCGCAGCCACGCGCCGACGAACAGTTGCGCATAGCCCGCCGGGTCGGCGTTGGTCGTCGCAGTGCGCACCGCGGTGGGCTTGGCCGTCGGGGCGGCCGCCCCCGTGGCCGGACCGGACATCATCGCGACACCCAGGGCAACGGGCCCCGCGGCGATCGCGGTGAACAAGGCCAGCCTTGAGAGGCGTACGCGCCGCCGCATCGTCTCCAGCCGGGCACCCGCAGCCATCGGCGCAGCAGCCTCGCTCACCGAGGCCTGCTTGCCAGGCGACATGGTCAACCTCCCAGGTCAGAACGTGTACTTGCTGACCTTGAGAAAACCCGCAGGCCCCGACCTGACCACCGACCATGAAGGCCCGACCACGGTCACGATGGGGACACAAAACCCGTGGTCGGGCTCATGGTCAGCCCAGACCATGAACCCGACCACAGGCCCGGACAGGACCGGGGCCGGGGCCGCCTGAGCCGACCAGCACCGCCGTGAAGACGGCGGGGACCGGGGAGCCGGCCGGAGCGATCCGGGGCCAGTACAGATGGAGGGGCCACCGACGGATCGGGCGCCCGCCGCCTCCAGGAGCCGGCCGCTGCAGACCGGTTGCGCACACTCTGCCCAGTGCTCAGCCCCAAGCCTGGCGGCCGCGTGCCGATGTGCGCAGCCGACTGCGCAGGACCTGGAGGCGGTTGGGCAGCCGCCTGCGCAACGGGTGCCGCCTTCATTGCGCAGACGCGATTGCGCATCCATCTGCCGCGCGGGCGGCGCACTGGTCGGCCCGACCATGAGCCCGACCACGGCAGCCCCATGCGCATGTTGCCGGGCCGTGACCGGTGGTCGGGGCCTGTGGCCGTCAGCCTGGTCGGGGGTGCCGGGTGAGTTGGCGGCATGGACCTCGCGCCCGTCTCCGCACTGGACGACCTCGGTGGCCTCGCACTCGCTCACTTGCCCAGGGCATCGGCAGCTGCGTGCTCATCGTGCGTCAGGGGCGCCGATGAGCCGTTTCAAAGCAGTCCCATGTCCATTCTGGGTGGGCGCTTATAGCCCGGACTTCGCCTCTGCGCTGCCTTGTCGGGTGCGTCCCTGGAGGGCCTCTGTGTGGCCCCGGGGTCGTCGTGCAGACGGGGAGGGGGTTGGTCGTGCCCGGACGGCCCCCTGGGGGGTTTCGGTGGTGTCCGGATCGCTGTTGGAAACCTCGCGGAAACCGGGGGTTGACGTGGGGGGTGTCCGGCCTAGCGTTCGTTCAGCAAGTTTCTTAAGCAACTAAAGAAAGAGTGCGAATGAACAGGTTGGCGGGTGAGGATCTCTCCAGTACGGCTGTGCTGGCCCTGCTGGGCCGGGCCGGGCCGGGCCGATGTCGCGGGCCGCGCTGGCCCGGGAGCTGGGGATGAGTCCGGCGACGCTGACCCAGGTGACGCGGCGTCTGCTGGCGCAGGGGGTGATCGAGGAGCTCGATCGTCAGGAGCCCTCCCGCGGGGGCCGGCGCGCTCGGCTGGTCGGCCTGGTCGGCGATGCCGGCCGGGCCCTGGGCGTCAAGGTGGCCGCCGACCACGTCGTGCTGGTCGACATGCGCCTGGACGGGCAGGTCACCAACACCGTGACGATCCCGTTCGACGCCACAGCACTCGAGGCGGTGCCCGCGATTGTGGAGTTGCTGCGCCCGTTCACCAAGCCGGCCGAGGATCTGCCGCCCCTGTTGGGGATCGGGGTGGGGGTGCCCGGCTTTGTCGACCGTCCGGACAGCGGGGTCGTGGACGCCGCGATGCTGAACTGGCAGAACGTGCCGTTGGGCACCATGCTCGGCGCGGCTTTGGGGCTTTCTGTCCTGGTGGAGAACGACGTCAACGCGTTGGGCAGTGGGGAGCGCCTGTACGGGCGGGGCCGCAGCCTGAACGACTTCCTGGTGGTCACCATCGGCCGTGGCGTCGGCCTGGCCATCGTCGCGGGCGGCCATGTCTATCGCGGCGCTCACGGCGGTGCCGGGGAGTTCGGTCACGTTCCGGTCGCCTCGGACGGTCCGCTGTGCACGTGCGGGAATCACGGGTGCCTGGAAGCCCTGATCGGTGATGACGCCCTGCTGCGCACCGCACGCTCGGCCGGCCTGGTCGGGCAGGACGCCACACCGGATGACCTTGCCGACCTCGCGGACGGAGCCGATGACCGGGCCGAGCGGGCACGCGGCATCCTGCGGGAAGCGGGAGAGATCCTGGGCCGCCAGCTGGCCGGGCTCACGACCGTGCTGGACCCGGAGGAGATCGTGGTCATGGGGGAGGGGACTCGCTCCTGGCGCTGGTGGGAGCCGGGCGTGAGGGCAGCCCTGCAACGCCATGGGCGTCGCCGTGATCAGGAGCTGGCGATTACTGTCGAGCCGTTTACGGACACGATCTGGGCGCAGGGAGCTGCTGCCCTGGTGCTTGCCGCGTCGTTGGACGGAGGCGTCGGCGGCGTCGATCCCCGTCGCCGCGTCCATGGGCTCGGCGACGCGGCGGGCGGCCGGGGTACGACATGACATTCAACCCCTCCTCTGTGCGTGCCGGCCGTGCCCCGGCCTCGGCTGCGGTGCGACGGCGCACGTGGCGTAACCGTGGCGCCGTGCTGTTCTTTCTGGCGCCGAGCGCGGTTCCGCTTCTGCTGTTCACGGCCGGCCCGATGCTCTCTTCGCTGTGGATCAGCTTGCATTCCTGGGATCTGATCTCCCCGATGCGCTGGGTGGGGTTGGCCAACTACAGGCACCTGCTGGGCGATGGCGACACTCGTGCCGCGTTTGGGCACACCGTGTACTTCATCGCCGGCTATCTGCCGCTGGTGTACGCGGGCGGCCTGGCGCTGGCGCTCGCCCTCAACCGCCGCATGCGAGGGCGCAGCATCCTGCGGTCGATCTACTTCCTGCCGGTCGTCACCAGCTGGGTGATGGTCTCTTTGACGTGGAAGTGGATCCTCAGTCCCGACGGGGGACTGCTCAACCGGGCCTTGGCGGCCGTGGGCCTGCCCAGTCCCGACTGGTGGGCGTCCCCGACGTGGGCTTTGCCGTCGGTGATTCTTGCCTCGGCGTGGAAGGACCTCGGGTTCGTCATGGTCATCCTGCTGGCCGGGCTGCAGGCGATCCCGCAGGAGTTGTACGAGGCGGCCACGCTCGACGGTGCAGGCCCCTGGCAGCGGTTTTGGCGCATCACGCTGCCGCTGCTGTCGCCGTCCACATACTTCGTCGTCCTCATCTCGCTGATCAACGGCTTCCAGGTGTTCGACCAGGTCTTCGTGATGACCGGTGGCGGCCCCGCCGGATCCTCTCGGCCGGTTGTCGAGGAGGTCTACGACCTGTCCTTCCGGTATGGGCAGGTGGGCACCGGGTCGGCCCTGTCCTGGCTGCTGTTCGCGGTGATCATGGTGGTCACCGTCGTCATGACCCGCATCCAGAGGCGGTGGGTGACCCATGCCTGAACTGACCCGGACACCCGCCCGGCCCTCCGCGGCCACGCCGGAAGACTCCGCCGTTCCCCGTCCGCGTACGGCACACCGCAGCCCAGGCACAACCGCCCGCCGGCGCCTGCGGGCGGCATCCCTGACCACCCTGGTGGTCCTGGGAGCGGCCGTGATGCTCTTCCCGTTCCTGTGGATGCTGATCACCTCGCTGCAGTCCAACGGCAGCGGCATCTCAGCGCCCTCCCTGCTGCCCCGCACTGTCAGCGGGGACGGCTACCGCAGCCTCTTTCACGCGGTGCCCTTCACCCGGGTTGCCGTCAACAGCCTGGGGCTGGCCCTGATTTCGACCGTCATCCAGCTGATCACCAGCTCCATGGCCGCGTACGCCTTCTCCCGGCTGCGCTTCCGCGGCCGGGGCCTGGTTTTCGGCTGCTACCTGGCCACCATGATGGTGCCGCTGCAGGTCCTCATCGTCCCGCTGTTCGCGGAGATGAAGTCACTGAACCTGGTCGACACCTACGCTGCCGTCCTCGCCCCGACCCTCGCCTCCGGCTTCGGAGTGTTCCTGCTGAGGCAGGCGATGGACGGCGTGCCCCGGGAACTGGACGAGGCGGCCCGCCTCGACGGCGCCGGCCACTTGCGGATCTTCGCCTCGGTGGTGCTGCCGCTGGTGCGGCCCGCGCTGGCGACCTTCTCCGTCTTTGCCTTCATGGCCAGCTGGAACAGCTTCCTGTGGCCGCTGGTCATCATCCGATCACCGGAGTTCATGACCCTCCCGCTGGCGCTGGCCAACCTCCAGGGCCAGTTCAGCACCCAGTGGAACGTGACCATGGCCGGCTCCGTCCTCGGCACGCTCCCGATCATGATCCTCTACCTTTTCGCCCAGAAGTACGTGGTGCAGAGCGTCGCCCAGTCGGGCCTGAAGTAGCCCCGGCCACCCGCCCCGCCACCCTGCCCTCCCTCCTTCCCCCGCACCCTCCATTGCTTTGCCCTTGCCACTCCAGGAGACCGCCATGCACACCCCCCGGATCGCCGCCTTCGCCGCCAGCGTCGCGGCACTGGCCCTGACCACCGCCTGCGCCCAAGGCTCCGCGACCAGATCGGCCTCCGCCGACGGCGTGAGCACCGTCCGCTACATGACCTTCTCCGCCGGTGCCGACCACGCCAAGGACCTCGATGCCATCGTTGCGGCGTTCGAGAAGAGCAACCCGACCATCAAGGTCCAGGTGCAGTCCGTTCCCTACGCGAATTACGCCACCACGCTGCAGACCGCGATCTCCGGCGGCACCGTGCCGGACACCTTCGAACTCGACCAGCAGAGCCTGGCCACCTACGCTTCCTCCGGCGCCCTTTTGGACCTGGCCCAGCCCGCCGCCAAGGACCCCTCCTTCCACTCCTCGGCCTACGCCCCGGCCAACCTGAAGGCCGCACAGTACAAGGGCAAGCAGTACGCGCTGCCGGAGTCCTTCTCCACCGTGGTCCTCATCTACAACAAGACGCTCTTCGCCAAGGCCGGCGTCGCCACTCCCACCGCCGGCTGGACCTGGAAGGACGAGCAGGCCGCCGCACGCAAGCTCACCGACGCGGGCAAGGGGGTGTGGGGAGATTTCCAGCCCATCACCTTCAACGAGTTCTCCAAGGCCCTCGACCAGGCCGGTGGCTCCTTCCTGTCCGCCGACGGCACCAAGGCGACCTTCGACAGCCCCCAGGGCATCGCCGCCGCGAAATGGCTGATCAGCAAGAACAAGACGACCATGCCCGATGTGGCCAAGAGCGCGAACACCCCCGACTACGACACCAACCTGTTCAAGGCCGGCAAGCTCGCCATGTGGCACAACGGCAACTGGCAGTTCAGCGCCCTGCAGAACGTGCCCTTCGACTGGGACGTGGCCGTCGAGCCCGGTGACACCCACAAGGCCAGTGCGGTCTTCCAGAACTCCGTCGGCATCTCCAAGACCACCCAGCACGCCGATGCCGCCTTCAAGTGGTTGGCCTACCTGACCGCCTCCGACACCACCGCCAAAACCCGCGTCGACTCCTCCTGGGAGCTCCCGCCGCTGGCCGACACCAGCAAGGTCGCCGGCTACCTGAACGCGGGCAAGCCCGCCAACCGCCAGGCTGTCTTCGACTCCCTCAAGCAGCAGGCCGCGGCGCCCGTCATCGCCAAGCAGCAGCAGATGCAGGACATCGTCAACAACGCCCTCGCCGACGCCGCCGCCGGCCGCACCGATGTCGCCAGGGCACTGTCCCAGGCCGCCCGGCAGGTCACCGCACTGCTGAACTGAGGCCTCGGGCGCCCACGGGGAACCTGACCGCCCCGCGGGCGCCCGACCCCCCGGCCGCACCGGGCACCTCCGCTCCTCCACACCCCGCACCACCCACACAGGAGACACTCGCCTTGTCCACCCCCACGACGCAGTCGCCCGGTCATGCGCGCCTGGCCCGCCGCAGCCTGGAGGTGATCACAGCCCACCAGGCGCCCTCCGGGGCCTACCCGGCCTGCCCGAGCTACCCGGTCTACCGCTACTCGTGGTTCCGCGACGGGTCGTTCATCGCAGAGGCCGCATCCCGAGCAGGCGCCGCCGACTCCGCCGACGCTTTCCACCACTGGTGCGCCAAGGTGGTCACCGACCGCGCCGACCGCATCGAGCGGATCATCGCGGCCAAAGCCGCGGGCCAACCTCTGGCCGAGGCCGACCTGCTGCCCACCCGCTACACCCTGGACGGCGCCGACACCGGCGACGTCGGCTGGTGGGACTTCCAGACCGACGGCTACGGCACCTGGCTGTGGGCGCTGAGCGAGCATCTGCGACGGCACGGCGGCGATCCGGCCCCCTACCGCGAGGCGATCCGCCTCACCGTCGGCTATCTCGCCGCAACCTGGGACCTGCCCTGCTACGACTGGTGGGAGGAGTCCAAGGAACACCGGCACGGGGCCACCCTCGGCGCCCTGCGCGGCGGCCTCGCCGCGATCGAGGCGGCCGGACTTGACGACACCGGGCTGTGCGCGCCAACCGTCACGCAGATCGATGCCCTCGTGCGCGAAAGCGGCCTGCACGCGGGCCACCTGGCGAAGTGGCTCGGCAGCCCGGCGGTCGACGCGAGCCTGCTGGCCTGCCTGACACCGTTCGCCTCCGTGGACCCGGCCGGACCCATCGCCCACGCAACACTCGCCGCGATCGAGCACGACCTGCTCGAGCCGGAAGGCGGCGTGCACCGCTACCTGGGAGACGTCTTCTACGGGGGCGGGCAGTGGCCCGTCCTCGCCGGCCTCCTCGGCTGGCACTACGCACGCATCGGCCGCACCGCCGACGCCCGCCGCGAACTGGACTGGATCGCCTCCCACGCCACCGCCGACGACCTGCTGCCCGAACAGGCCCCCGGCGCAACCCTCCTGGCACCCGAACACCTGCCCAGGTGGCAGGAGCGCTGGGGACCGAACGCCACCCCGCTGCTGTGGTCCCACGCGATGTACCTGATCCTCGCCCACGAACTGGAAGTCTCCGCATGATCCGCCACCGCCCCAACGGCTCGGGCCACGCCTACCAGCCCACCGACGACCAGCGCGTGCCCGTGACCCCCCTGGCAGGCGAGCCCTTCGAGATCCGCGCCTCTACCGGACACGGCATCCAGGCCGTGGTGTGCGAGTGGGACACCGGCGACGGCGTCACCGAACTGACCGCCGCCATCGAAGACGCCACCGAACAAACCGGCGACAGCGGCGGCAACACCGACAGCCACCTCGCCCAAGCCGCTGCGGGCGGCCGCGACCGGCGCCACCGCTGGGTGGTACGCCCCGCCCCGCTCGCCGAAGGCACACGCGCCCGCTACCGCTTCGCAGCCCACCACCAAGACGGCCGCATCCGCCGCACCTCCTGGCACACTGTCACCCCGGCCGCATGGCACAAGGGAGCCGAACAGCTGCAGGTCACCCAAGACGCCGGCCGCCTGGTCGAGGACTCCCTCTCCAGTCTGGTGACCGCCGACGGCACGGTCCTGCGCATCCGCTTCGCGCTACGGCTGGCACCCGGCGAGCACGTGGTCGGCTTCGGCGAACGGTACAACGCCGTAGACCAGCGCGGACGCACCCTGGACGCCCAGGTCTTCGAGCAGTACAAGGGCCAGGGCTTCACCCCCCGCACCTACCTGCCGATGCCCTTCGCGATGGTGCTGGGCGGCGACAGCTGGGCCTTCCATCTGCGCACCTCCCGCCGCACCTGGTACGACATCGGCGCAAGCGACCCCGACCTGCTGTGGATCGAGGCGCAGACCCCGCCGGACGGCTCACTTGAGACGGCCTGCTTCCACGGCGCGCCCCATGAGCTGCTGTCCGCCTTCCTCGACGAAGCCGGCCTCCCCGAGGAACTGCCCGACTGGGTCTTCCGCCTGTGGGCCAGCGGCAACGAGTGGAACACGCAGCAGCGCGTGCTGGCCGAGATGGACCGCCACCATGACGAGGACATCCCCGTCGGCGTGCTGGTCATCGAAGCATGGAGCGACGAGGCGACCTTCACCGTCTTCCGCGACGCCCAGTACACGGTCAACGAGGACGGCGCACCCCACCGCCTGGCCGACTTCACCTTCCCCACCGACGGCGCCTGGCCCGACCCCAAGGGCATGGTCGACGAACTGCACCAGCGCGACATCAAGGTGCTGCTCTGGCAGATTCCCCTGATGAAGATGCGCCCCGCGCCCCGCGGCCAGGCGGCCGCGGACGCCCGCGCAATGATCGACCACGGGTACACCGTCATGGAGGAAGGCGGCAAGCGGCCCTACCGCAACCGCGGCTGGTGGTTCCCCCAAGCCCTCATGCCCGACCTCACCAACCCCACGGCACGCCAATGGTGGCTGTCCAAGCGCCGCTACCTGGTCGACGAGGTCGGCATCGACGGCTTCAAAACGGACGGCGGCGAACACGCCTGGGGCGAAGACCTCCACTACGCAGACGGCACCGCCGGCGCACAGACCAACAACCTCTTCACCGTCGAATACCCCCGCGCCTACCGGGAGTTGCTCCGCGAGGCGGGCAAGGCGCCGATCACCTTCAGCCGCGCCGGGTTCACCGGCTCACAGAACGCAGGCGTCTTCTGGGCCGGCGACGAGGACTCCACCTGGGACGCCTACCGGCACTCCCTCAACGCCGGCATCACCGCCTCGGCCTGCGGCATCATCTATTGGGGCTGGGACATCGCAGGCTTCTCCGGCGACGTCCCGGACGCCGAACTGTATCTGCGGGCCATGGCGGCATCCTGCTTCATGCCGATCATGCAATACCACTCGGAGTACAACCACCACCGGCTGCCGCTGCGCGACCGCACCCCATGGAACATCGCCGCCCGCTCCGGCGACCCCCGCGTCCTGGAAATCTCACGCAAATACGCCCACCTGCGCGAGAGCCTGGTGCCCTACCTCACCCAGGAGACCCGCACCGGCCTGGCACAGGGCAAGCCACTGATGCGCGCACTGTTCTTCGACGACCCCCAGGACGAACGCATCTGGGACTTCCCCGACCAGTTCCGGCTCGGCTCGGCCCTCCTGATCGCGCCGGTCACCCAACCAGGCGCCGACAGCAGGGAGGTGTATCTGCCCCACGGCCAGTGGGTCGACGTCTGGACCGGCCACCAGCACACCGGCGGAAAGGTCGTTGAGCGCGCCACCCCCCTGGACATCGTCCCCGTGTATGCGATCGCCGATCGGTGGGCCGACCTCGAACCGCTCTTCTCCGCGGGCAACTGACCCTCCCAGAGAAGAGCCGGAGCCGCCCCACGCGGGCGGACTCCGCTGGAGGCCCCACTCATACGGCCCACCAGACACGCGGATGAAGCACCGGGGTCGTACGGTCGTCAGTGGCAAGCCCCGCTTCAGACAGGACAAGCGCGGGCCGGCGGCCCCGTGCTTCCTTCGCACGCTGCACGGGGCCGCCCCACCTCAAGGCCGGCCGTGCATCCAGGAGGAAAGCTGAAGCGCTCCGAGTCCGATGGAGGCTCGATTCCCTGAGAGGATCGAGCCATGGCCCGTCCGTCCCCATACCCTGCCGAGCTTCGTGAGCGTGCCGTACGCATGGTCGCGGAGATCCGCCCCCACTACCCAAAGCGGAGTGGGCCGCGATAAAGGCGGTCGCCGCGAAGTTGGGCATCGGTGCCGTCGAGACGTTCTCCGCCACAGCCCACCCTCTGTGTTCCCGAAGCGCAATATGCTCCCACGACGTCAGATTCGGTGCGCACACGCGAGCGGATACCCCGTGCGCCGCACCAAGCGGCACCGCAGGTGCACCATGATCCGCGCACGCACAACCGCGTCAGGATCTTCGGACGGCGGTCACAGGCGGAGGCCAGCAGTTCGTCGAGGTCGGTGTCTCGGAAGCGGCGCACGGTCGTGCGGTCCAGCTTCAGCCTCCGGGCGATCGCGCTGACCGTCCAGCCGTTCTCCAGCAGCAGGTGGCTGACTTCGTAGCGATGGCGGGTGCGGTCGATGATCGGGGTGCGGGGCAGTTCAGGGCTCTGTCCGCAGTCGTGAAAGCCGAGTAGCCAGGCCAACACGCTTGGTGCGCCACGGCGATGCCTCAACAAACCGCGAGCCATCAGTTTGGCCACGGCAAGCCTGTGAGCTTCGGCCACTCGTCCCTCCAACGTGCCGCTGGTCGTCGCGAGATCCGACTCCAGCCCGGTCGGCCTGCCTCCCTTCACTGCCCCAGCAGACACGGTCACGTCTGCCATCAGGTTATTGGGCAGCCGTGAGCAGGGCGCGCGGCGTAGGTCCTCCTGCGCCTTGCGCGCCTCGCCCTCGTCCTGCTCCAGGAGCGCGGTGGCGATCGCATCCAGCTTCCTCTGGATGGTGTGCTCGGCACGCCGCTCCGCGTTCTTGAGCAAGGCGAGCAGCAGCAGGGTCACGGAGGTCATGAGGTCTCCAGCCGACAGTTGCCACGTAACTGCCAGGCCTGCTGCGTGCGCGGCGATGAAGAAGGCGATCAGTACCAGGCACACGACGTAGAACGGCAGAGAGCTGGTGAAGTTCGACGCTGCTTCGGCGAACCGCTCGAACCGCCCCTTTCCCCCCACGGGGGATGCCGAATGACCATGATTGGCGCCTCCCTAGACGGTATGGAATCCCCACCGAGTGCCCGCGGTCGGTTGAGGACATAGGCGGGCAGCGTGCGGTCGTGCGCGCTGCCAGAGGAGCGGAATGGGTCGCTGATCGGTCAGTCGCACCACCGGTGCGGGGCGCGAGCGGAGCGGCCTGCCAGGTTCGCGGCAGGCAGGTGGTGCCCTGCAGCTCCGCGCCGTTCAGGATGTTCTGGTGAGGGCGCGAATGAGCTGGTCTCGGTTCATCTTTGAGCGGCCATGGACATCGCGCTGGGTGGCCTGCTCGTACAGCTGCCCCTTGCTCATCTGCTCCAGCTTCTTCCCGCTCGCACTGACCGTCCTCTTCTGCATCGGGCGGGTACCCGAGGGCTTCCGCTTGGCTCCGCCGCCGCCAGCCTTCGGCCGGCGGCGGCTCTTGCGGGTCTGTTCGACGCTGCGCTGCAGGGCGTCCATCAGGTCGATGACGTTCGTGGCCTCCGGCGGAGCCTCCTCGCCGATGATCTCCTGACCCTTCGCCTTGGCGGTCACGAACTCTTGGACGCTCTTCGTATGTGTCGTGATAGTCCTCGGGATGCCAGTCGGTCGACAGAGCGTCGATCAGTTGACGCGCGGTCTCCAGCTCCTTCCCTTTGCCCGTGGCTCGCTTGGGTATGGCGGGCAGTTCCTCGTGCGGGTCGCGGACCTCATCGGCCCAGTGAAGGGTGTGCAGCACGAGCACGTCGTGCTGTGCCCGCAGGGCGACGAGGTACTGCTTGGCCCGCATGACGAAGGTGGCGATCCCGGTCTTGTTCTCCTTCTCCAGCGCGGCTCGCAACAGCTCGTACACTTTGGTGTACTCCTCGCCCCTGGGCGCCAGGTAGTACGTGCGGGCGAAATACACAGGCTCGACCTGGTCGAGGTCGACGAACCCGGAGATATCGATGGTCTGCGACTTTCCCGGAGCGATCTCGGGATGCTCTTCCACATCCGCGATCGGGATTGAACTGCTCCACCCCTCCGCTGCCGCAGCGGTGCGCTCCCTGCGGGTTGTTGAGTGGCCGTCAGCGGCGGTGGACGGTGTGCGTCAAGGGGTCGTGGGTGGCGAAGTTGCGCCGTGAGGCTGTTTCCCGCCGTGAAGATCCCTTGTCGTGAAAGTTGCATGTCTACGACGGTGTCAGGCACGGATTCAACCGGATCCCATCGGGCCTCGGCGAGTCACCGACGGTCTCGGTGCTCAACGAGCCACCGGTGCATGTCTATTGAAGGATCTCCGTGGACCCCATCCGGAAAGCACCCCGACTGCGACGAAGAATAGTGGGGGCCGTTGTGGCCGCCATGTTGATGATGTTCGGTATGGCCTGTCCGGCCGCTGCGAGCGTTGGCGCTGGGTCGTCCGGCGCACCCGTGGCCGCCGGGCGCACTGGCGCCGCGAGGGGCGGGGCCGCCACGTCCGCGGCGCCACCTGCGTCGTCGACGAAGAAGCACGCCACCACGCTATGTGCCCTGCCGAAGAAGAAGGGTATGGCGCGGTGCTTCGCGCAGCGGCGCACTGACGTCGTCTCGCGCAAGGGCTTCCAAGCGCTCGCTGCGGTGTCCGGCTACGGTCCGGCAGACCTGGCGAGTGCGTACGGGCTGCCGGCCAACGGCGGTGCGGGCCAGACGGTGGCGGTCGTCGACGCCCAGGATGACCCGAACGCCGAGGCTGACCTGGCGATCTACCGCTCCCAGTACGGCCTGCCGCCGTGCACGACGGCCAATGGGTGTTTCCGCAAGGTCGACGAGCATGGCGGCACCAACTACCCGATTGCGGACTCCGGTTGGGCCGGTGAGATCTCCCTCGACCTGGACATGGTGTCGGCGGTGGCCCCGCGGGCGCACGTCGTGCTCGTCGAGGCCGATTTCGCGACCATGTCCGACCTGGGCACGGCGGTGAACGAGGCGGTCAGCCTCGGTGCCAAGTACGTCTCCAACAGCTACGGCGGTTCGGAGTCCTCCTCCGACACCACTTATGATACCTCGTACTTCAACCACCCGGGCGTCGCCATCACCGTCAGCGCTGGCGACAGTGGCTACGGTGCCCAGTATCCGGCTGCCTCCCAGTACGTCACCTCCGTCGGCGGCACCTCGCTGACCAGGGCGAGCAACTCCCGGGGCTGGAGCGAGTCGGTGTGGAACACCTCCAGCAGCGAAGGCACCGGCTCCGGCTGCTCCGCATACGATCCCAAGCCGTCCTGGCAGAATGACACTGGTTGCACGAATCGCACCATCGCGGACGTCTCCGCTGTCGCCGACCCCGCGACCGGCGTCGCTGTCTACGACTCCTACCAGATCGGCGGCTGGAACGTGTTCGGCGGCACCAGCGCGTCGTCGCCGATCATCGCGGGCGTGTACGCCGACGCCGGTACCCCGGTCGCAAACACGAACCCGGCGAAGTACCCGTACGCCGACACGGCGCATCTGAACGACGTGACGGCCGGCTCCAACGGCGCGTGCACGCCGGTGTACCTGTGCACGGCCGGCCCCGGCTATGACGGCCCGACCGGGCTCGGCACGCCGAACGGTCTCGCCGCGTTCACCGCCGGTCCGCACGGCGTCGTCACCGGTACCGTCACCAACTCCTCGACCAACAAACCGGTGGCCGGCGCCACGGTAACGGTCAACGACGCGACGGCCATCACCGACGCCTCCGGCCACTACAGCGCCTCGGTGCCAGTGGGCACGTACGGCGCGACGGCCGCGGACTACGGGTACGCGAGCAAGACGATCAACGACGTCACCGTCACCGACGGCGGCTCGGTGACCGAGAACTTCGCGCTCGACCCGCTCCCCACGTCGACGGTATCCGGTACGGTCACCGACGGCTCGGGCCATGCCTGGCCGCTGTATGCGACGATCACCGCCGACGGCGTACCGGGCGGGGTCCACACCGACCCGTACACCGGCCACTTCAGCCTGACGCTGCCGCAGGGTCAGACGTACAGGCTCCACGTGAACGCGAATTACCCGGGCTACCAGGCCGTGTCGAAGGACGTGACCGTCGGGACCTCCGACATCACCGCTGATCTCAGCGTCCCGATCGACGTGTATGCCTGCACCGCATCCGGATACACGGGCGGCCGTACCGGCACGACGCAGACGTTCGACGGGACGTCGGCTCCGTCCGGCTGGACCCTGCAGAACACGGCCGTGGGCGGATGGCAGTTCAACGACCCGCAACGGCTCGGCAACCGTACCGGCGGCAGCGGCGGCTTCGCCGTCAACTCCACAAAGGCCATGAGCGCGGCAAACCCGGGGGACATGTCTGTGATCTCCCCGGTGACCGACTTCTCCGATTCCGCGCACCCGGACCTGACGTTCAACACCGAATACGATCCATGGAAGTCCAACGCGGACGTCGATGTCACCACGGACGGCGGCGCCACCTGGACGAACGTCTGGCACCGGGGGTACCAGCCGGCCGTGTACGGCCCGGATGTCGAGGACGTGCCGCTGCCGATGGCCGCCCACCAGTCCGCGGTACAGGTGCGGTTCCACTTCACCAGTGTCCTCCAGGGAATATGGCAGGTGGACAACGTCTTCCTCGGCAACCGCACATGCGATCTGGTCCCCGGCGGCCTGGTGGCCGGAACCGTCACCGACGCCAACACGGGCCAGCCGGTTGTCGGCGCGGCCGTCACCAGCGTCGACCAACCGGCCGAGCATGTGACAACCACGGCGGATTCGGACGACCCGAATCTGTCCGGTGGCTTCTACTCGATGTTCTCGCCGCTGACCGGTACGCACGACTTCACGGCGGCAAAGCGGAACTACGCCACGGCAACCGCCCACGTCACTGTCGTGGCGGACGCGGTGACCCGGACGCCGTTCGAACTCAAGGCCGGCAGGATCGCGGTCACGCCGGCTGGCATCGGCCTCACCACGCCGTGGCAGGGGCAGGCCAGCCAGGCCGTCACCGTCAAGAACACCGGCACCGCACCGGCCAAGGTGACCCTCGGTGAGCAGGTCGGCGGCTCCACGCCGATGACCGCGCACGGCGCACCCACCACGCGGATCAAGGGCACATACTCACCGCATTCCCTGCACGACAAGACCGGCTCGAGCCGCAAGGCGACCGATGCCAAACCCAACACCGCGGTACCGGCCGACGCACCGTGGACCACGATCGCCGACTACCCCACCCCGATCCAGGACAACAGCGTTGTCTCGCTCGGCGGCAAGGTCTACTCAGCGTTCGGGGACGACGGCAACGCGGACCTGAACAGGCTGTATGCCTACGACCCCACCGCAGGTACCTGGTCCCTGCTGGCCGACCCCGCGGATGTCCGCGAGCAGCCGGCGATGGCGGCGCTGAACGGGAAGATCTACGCAACGGGCGGCTGGGGCGACACCGGAGCCCCTGACGGCACGACCGAGGTCTACGACCCGGCAACCAATGCGTGGACGACGGCGGCAGCGAACCCGCATCCGTTCGCCGCCGCCGGTGTCGCCGTACTCAGCGGCAAGATGTACGTCGTCGGCGGCTGCGACAGGTTCACGTGCGGCACCACGGACGTCATGGTATACGACCCGACCACCGACACCTGGAGCCACGGCACCCCTTACCCCGAGGCGGTCAGCTGGGAGTCCTGCGGCGCGATCTCCGGTGCGCTGTACTGCGCCGGCGGTGAAACCGACCACGGCGGCTCGATACGCCACACGTACGTTTACGTCCCGAACACCGACACGTGGGCAGCGGTGGCCGATCTACCGATCGACCTGTGGGGATCCGGGAGCACGGCGGCCGAGGGCAGGCTGCTGGTCTCCGGCGGTCTCACGCAGCAGGGCAGCGTCCTCACCAATCAGGGATTCGCCTACGACCCGGTCAGCGACACCTGGACGCCGATCGCGAACTCGAACAACGCGCTCTTCCGCGGTGGCAGCGCGTGCGGCTTCTACAAGATCGGCGGCGTCCTCACGGACGGTCTCGGCGACAGCGCGACGGAGGCCGCCTCCGAGGTGCTGCCGGGCATGGTCGACTGCGGCGAGACGAACCACGTGAGCTGGCTCTCGGTGAACCCGACGACACTCACGATCGCACCGGGGGCCAGCGTCACGGTCACCGTGACGGGCGACGCGAATGTCCCGGACATCACACAACCCGGCACGTACACAGCCAGCGCCGTGATCCAGACGGACACGCCGTACCCGACACAGCTCGTGCCCGTGTCGATGACCGTCAACCCGCCCAAGTCCTGGGGCAAGATCAGCGGCACGGTCACCGGAGCGTCGGGTCCGCTGCCCGGCGCAACGGTCCAAATCAACACGTCGGCCGGCCACTACACGCTCAGGACCGACGCGAGCGGCCACTACCAGCTGTGGCTCGATATCCGAAACGACCCGCTGCAGGTGATCTGCGCGTTCAGCGGCTACCAGCCGCAGACGGCGACGGTGAAGATCAGGAGGGGAGAGACGACGAAGCTGGACTTCACCTTGCTGAAGGTCTACTGACTTCGGCGTTTTGAGGTCAGGGCGGTGGTGAGTCGAGTTGGAGTCCGGTCTCGGTCATGAAGCCGTTGAGTGTTGCGGGGCGGTACTGCAGGCTCTTGAGCCGATTGCGGACCAGGGATTCCAGCCGGTCGACCGTACCGGCGGCGAGGTTGGCCAGACTGCGCTTGCACTGCGACCACACACCCTCTACCGGGTTCAACTCCGGTGCGTACGTGGGCAGGAAGAAGACGGTCAGCCACGGGCGGGCGGCCACCAGTTGCTGCATCGCCTTCGAGACATGGGTGCTGAGCCGGTCCCAGACCAGCACGATCGGCGCCCGCAGCAGTTGGTGGGCGCCATCGACCAGCCGCATGTAGTCGGTCTCCGACAGGCTGCGCCGCTCGCCCCTGCGGCCGTGATGGACGCGGATCCGGTAGCACAGTCGGGTCCGGGAACCGGGCCGCAGTGCGATCAGGCCCGCGATGGAGATGCGGCCCGACCGGCGGCCGGACACCGTCACCACCGGGGTGCGGCCCCGCCGGCCCCAGGTGCGCCCGGTGGGCGGCCGCTGACGCTGACCGGCCTCGTCCTCGAAGCAGATCCAGCCGCCGGTGGCCGCCTGTGTCCTTTTACCTCCGGCCAGGCGCCTTCCTTCCAGGCGGTCACCGCTGCCTCGTCGCGCTCGGCAGCCCGCCGGGCGGGCTTCTGCGGGGTGAAGCCGAGTCGGCGCATCAGCCGGGTCGCCCCCGAGACGCTGTAAGAGACGTGGAACTTCCGGCCGATCAGGGTCGCCACCCGGGCACCGGTCCACACCTGGTCCTCATCCCAGCCGTGCGCGGCCGGGCCCTGCTCCAGCATGGCGGCCAGCTTCCCGCGCAGGGCCGGGCCGAGTTTGCACCGCTGCCCGCCCGGCCCGGTGGAGGCCAGGGCCGCCGGGCCGCTGGCGGCCCAGTTCCGCCGCCACTGGTAGACCGACTTCGGCGACACCCGCAGCTGCCGGGCCACCTCCGGGACGCCGGCCCCGGCCGCGAACAGCTCGGACGCCCGCAGGCGTACTACCTCACGCCGTGCACGCTCTTTGGCGTTCATCCCGCCACCGTCTGCGTACCTCATACCTCCCGGTCTACCGCCGCATCCGGAGGACGCCAACAGGACCAGCCCCAGCCTGACCTCAAAACGCCGAAATCAGTAATTCCTGCCCGGCTCACCGGGCGGGGGCTGGGCGGTGATGCCGCCCGGCCCCCGCCCCGGGCAAGGGCCCGCCGAACGCACCACGGGGGCCCCGACCGCGCTGCGGTCGTAGCCCTCTCCGGCGTGTCGCCATGGGCAGCATTGACTCCCCGGCGGCCGCGCACCCCGGCGCCCCGAGGCTTGGCCGAAACTTCCGAAGTCCGGCCGACCCGTACGGGGAACCCGGTGTCGAGGTTGGCGACCTGGTGTCGGCGGCGTTCGAGGCGATGTGCGACCGGACGGCGTTTGTGCAGGTGCATCGGCGGCAAAGCCCGGCGTTCGTCAGCGCGGGTTCGGACCTGGAGACGATCTGGTGCCCCTCCTGCGCTTCGCGGCTTCCTTTCGCCTGGCGGACGGAGCGGACGACAATGGCTCACGACGGAACGGGTTCTCCCGAGATGGACGGGCGCGTGCCGTGCTGCGGCACCTCGCGACGCCCTGGAACGGCTTACGCGGAGCATGAACATGCGAGGCAGCGGTGACCTCTGCCAACGGCGGCCCGCGCTGCTCCTGCACTATGGGTAGCATGTCTCGCCCTTCGACGGCCGCGCGTTCGAGAGGGCGCAGAAACGGGTCGACACCGCCCGAGACCGAATCCATGACCTGGAGCTCAGATACAACAGCCCACACATCTCGCTCGGCAGCCAGCACGTGACGGGGTTGGGGGAGGCCGAGACCACCTTTGATCAGGCCTACAAGGATCTCGTTGCGCAGTGGCCGCGGAGCTGGAGCAACACCGCCGCGGGCAGCCGCAGCTGGGTGCCGAGTGCGTCCAGCCGCCAGTGCTCATCAACCCACAACGCTTCGGTGATCGGGGTGCGGCAGGTCCGGCAATCGGCGAGATCCCCTCGCCGTTGCGGGCGGACTCGGGCAGGACGGGCGGCTGCAGCGGCTTGGCCTGGAAGCCGCCTTCGAAGGGGAAGGTGGTCCAGCTAGTAGTTGGCCACTGAGCGCCATAGTTGGCCACCCTGGCCGTCAGCGCCCGGGGACACGTCGTATCAGGACGACTGGGCCTCGGCGATCGAGATCATTTCTGCCGAACTATCGAAATGTGAGGGTCTGGAGCATGCCTTCGAACCGCCTGAAGACGGGCGAAGTATTCACGACCTGAGTGGTGTCGACGGGCGTCCATGCCACCAGCGGCCCACCGGGGGCGTCGATGACGGCCACGCGGAAGTCGTAATCAGGCTGGAGGCCGAAGCAGTCCTTGCCCGGGTCAGCCTTGGCCGTCGGACAGCCGAATGATCCGTCCATCGGCTCATTGGTGTCGCCCGTCAGGAGTGTGGTGGCCCGGCCACTGACGGTCGTGATCTTCTCGTCCCGCCAGTTCGCGTGATATCCGGCCTGCTCGCGAAGGTATGCGACGTAGCCCTGGTAGGTGGCGGGCGGCTTCTCGGGGCTTCCGCTGCCACCTGGTCGGTATACCACCGCGGGCAGCAGGAATCGGACCTTGTTGCCGGCCTTCACCCACGTCAGAAAGGTGCGGGTGTCCGACACCGGTCGGCTTCCCAGCGAGGTGGGGACGATGATTGTGAGCGGTGCTCCAAAGGACTGGCTGGTGTACGTGTGCGATGCCGCTGTGGAGGATGACGGCTTAGCGGTTCCCCCTCCGCCGCCATCGCAGCCCGGCACAGCGAGCAGGGCGCACGCGCCCGCAGCGGAAACCAGTACCCGGCGAACGCGCGTACGCCACATCCGGCCACCCCCAAGGTCGTGAGGTACGACTGTGACGTCATCGCATCGGCTACGGCAAGAGCAATGACGTGTAAGTCGGTCCTCCCGGGTCGCCATGCTGCACGGGTTATCACCCAAACATCGTGCTCCAGGTACGCACGGACGGTCGGCAGAACGTTCGCGAAGGAACTGTGCGGCCGACTGTGATACTCAAAGTGGCCAACTACCGGTAGTTCGTCAAATCCGGTGATGGTGTGGGTTGACGGCATGTCGGGTTGGTCGTAGGCCGGTGGGATGAGTCAACTGCCTTGCTGGGGGCTGAAGATGACCGCTCGCCGTCCGTGTCCGCCCGCGCACGCCGCGGTCGCCGCAGCCGTCGAGCACTTCGGCGGCGTCGACGTGCTGGTCAACAACGCCGGCCGCGGCCTGCTCGGCGCGGTCGAGGAGGGCACGGACTCCGAGGTGCGCTCGCTCTAGGAGGTGAACGTCTCAGCGATCGCCGGCTTCCAAAGCTTCCCGGGCTGGGGCATATACGCCTCGACAAAGTTCGCGGTCGGGCAGTCGGCGCCGATCGACCGGGTGGAGAGGGAGCCGGCGGTTCGCAGTCGACGTCACCCGTGCTCCGTACGCGACCGACGAGCACACGGCACCGGACTCACCGCGTCGCCACCACGTATCGGCAAGCGCGCGTCACCCGTCGGCTCAGATCCCTGGCCCGGGCAAGCGCGGGAGCAACCGGTTCGTCAGCCCTGCGGCACCGGACCAGTGGAGGCGCGGACGCAGCAGTGACCGGGGCGGCCCGGGCTGGTCGATGCACTTCAGCAGCATGCGTGCCGCCTCGGCGCCGATTTCCTGCTGGGGCACGTGCACGGTCGTCAGCGGCGGGCACATCCGCGTCAGGAACGGCATGTCGTTGAAACCCGCCACGGACATGTCCTCAGGGCAGCGCAGTCCGAACGCCGCCAGCGCGTCGAGTACCCCGAGTGGCGATTACGGACACTGGTTTGATACTCCGGCCGCACAGCCGGGATGTCATCCGTGATCGTTGGCCGTCGCCCCAACGGCTCGCGGCAGGTCTCCGGTTGTTCGGGAGACTGCCCTTCCCCTCGCACCCGCGGGTCAGGGCGGGCCGCCCGGCCAGCGGTCGTCACGGTTCGCTGCGCAGAGCGCTGCCGGGCGGTTCCATACGGGGTCGGCCTCTGGGGAGGGGCGATATGGGCTGCGGTGCACGGGCCCATGATGCCCGCGTGTGCCATGGCGCTGGCCCGTTGCACGGGCCCGGCCGTTGGGCGGGTCCCCTCAGTACGCGTTGGCGACGTACAGCTCCTGCGCCGGGAACTTCGTGAGGATCTGCGGTCCGTCGGCGGTGACCACGACTTCCTCTTCGATGCGTGCCGCGGAGAAGCCGTCCGAGGCCTGGCAGTAGGTTTCCAGGGCGAAGACCATGCCCTCCTGGATCTCCACCGGGTTCTCCAGGCTGTTCAGCCGGCTGATGATGGGCCGCTCGTGCAGACCGAGGCCCAGTCCGTGGCCGAACTGCAGGCCGAAGGCGGCCATTTCGTTGGCGAAACCGAACTCGGTCGCGGCCGGCCACACCCGAGCCACCTCGTCGGTGCCGACCCCCGGCTTCACCACGGCGATGGCGGCGTCCATCCACTCACGGGCCTTGGTGTAGGCGTCACGCTGCGAGCTGGTGGCGCTGCCGACCGCGAAGGTTCGGTAGTAGCAGGTGCGGTAGCCGTTATAGGACTGGATGATGTCGAAGAACGCTTGATCGCCGGGGCGGATGAGACGGTCGGAGAAGTTGTGCGGGTGCGGGTTGCAGCGCTCGCCGGAGACCGCATTGATGGCCTCGACCTGGTCGGAGCCCATCTCGTACAGGCGCTTGTTGGCCAACGCGACGATCTCGTTCTCCCGGATGCCGGGCTTGAGCACGTCGACGATGTCCTGGTAGACCCCGTCCACCATGGCCGCGGCCATGGACAGCAGGGCGATTTCGTCCTGCGACTTGATGGTCCGGGCGTCGAGCATCGTCTGCTGGGCGTCGACGACCTTCAGACCCTGCCGCTGCATCTCGAACAGGAACGGCGGCTCGACGATGTCGACACCGACCGGCAGGTCCGCCACACCGGCGTCCTCGAGCATGCCCTTGATCTCACGGACCGCCGAGGCCATCAGACCGGCATCCGGGGCGATGGCGCCGCGCATGCCCAGCATGCCGGCACGGGAGTTGTCGGGCTTCAGCCACGGGGCGAACAGTTGGTGATGCCTGGCGGCGGAACCGAAGTCCCACAGTACCGGGTCTCCGCCACGGGTCAGCAGGGCGTAACGGGTCATCTTGTCCCCGAGGGCGCCGCCGATCCATGTCTGCGTGGTGTAGCGGATGTTGTAGAAGTCGAACAGCAGGAAAGCACCGCACTCGCTGGCCTCCAGCACGCCACGAGCGCGCTCCAGTCGGTAGGACCGCAGCCGGTCGTAGTCCACGCGCATTTCGTAATCGACCGCGCTGTGGCCGTGGGCCGGGATGGGGCGCGAGGTGCTCGCGCTCGTCACTCTCATCGTGTGGTACATCCTTTGTCACGTTGCCCAGGAAACCGGCGAAGGGCCGTCCGGGCGGTCGAGGGAGGGCGTTGTCGCCTGGCGACGGGCTTGCCGAACCTGCCAGGGCTCCTGGTGCAGGTTCGGCCGAGCACTCAGGATTGGGAGGTCAGGCCGTCGTCCATCGTCACGTTCTCCGGTGCCAGCGTGATACCGGAGCGGCGTGCCTGCTCGAGGATCAGGGTGGCGAAGTCCTCTTCGGTGTGACCGGCGCCGATCGCCGCCTGGACGAGCTGCGCGGTGGCCGAGGCCACCGGCATCGGGACGTCGAGTTCGCGGGCGGCGGCCAGTCCCAGGTCAAAGTCCTTGCGCAGCAGAACGTTGGTGAAGGTCGGCTTGAAGTCCAGGTTGACCAACGCCGGCGACTTGTACTTGGAGAAGAGTGAGCCCATCACCGAGTCGTTGAGGAACTCAAGGAACGCGGAGCGCTTGACTCCGCCCTTCTCCGCGAGCACCGTGATCTCGGCCAACGACTGGGTGACGACACCCAGGAAGACGTTGTGCGCAATCTTCACCAGGCGGGCCACCTCGTCCTCACCGACGTAGGTCACACCGCGTCCCAGCAGGTTCAGCAGCGGCTCGACGGCGTCGAACACCGCGCGTGGGCCGGAGACCGCGACGGTCAGCTTGCCGGCCGTGATCACCTTCGGGTTGCCGCTGACCGGCGCAGCCAGGAAGTCGGTGCCGCGCTTGGCGGCCGCTTCCCGTACGAGGGCGGAGACCTGGGTGGACACCGTGGAGCTGTCGATCAGCACGCCCGGTGCGGCGTTCTCCGCGGTGAGCACGCCCCCGGGGCCGGTGGTGACCGACTCCAGGTCCGCGGAGGCGGAGACCATGACGAAGACGACGTCCCGGCCAGCGAGTTCCTCGGGCCGGTCGACGATTGTCGCGCCCTTCTCGGACAGCGGCTCGGCCTTGGCCCGGGTCCGGTTGTAGACGGCGACATCGTGGCCGGCGTCGAGCAGCCTGCCGGCCAGCTGGTATCCCATACGGCCGGTACCGATCCAGCCGATGCGGGGGCGGTCCGTGGCGACATACGTCATGCTTGTTCCTCACTCCTGGAAGACGGCTCAGCAGGGTCGGCATGCCGACCGGCGGCAGTCCCCGCCGCAGCGGAGAAGCCGAAAGAGGCTTGGTGACATGCGTTCGATTGCTCGAAGAAAATATCGTTCGAGCCTAGTGCGCAACGAGAAAGCAAACGTTTGATCTGCGGTGATTGCAGATCGTGTCCGTGGCGAGCGGAGTAGGCGCGTCACTCGCCCGCGCCAGTGTGCAACCGATTGCCAAATGCTGGCTTTGTAGCTGCAGGACTGTCAAGGGGCGTGCGGTCTTTCGCGGAACGCGACTGAGAATCTGGAAGGGGGCGGAAGGAGGCGCAAGGGGACGAAGTGGTGGGCGTTGCATCGCATGGCGATCGGTTGTGGTGACGTGGCCGGCGTCCCTAGACTGCGCCTGCGAGTGAGCGCCGCACCATGTCCGACGTCGCACGACTTGCTGGTGTCCACAAGGCCACGGCGTCCCGCGCCCTCGATCCCCGCACGAGCGGGCGGGTGCGCCCGGCGACGGCCAGGCGGTCAGGGTCGTAGCGGAGGAGGTGGGGTTCACCCCCAACACCGCCGCCCGCAGCCTGCGGACGAACAGTTCGTTCACGGTCGGAGTCCTGATGCCAGACCTCACCAATCCGCTGTTCCCCCAGATGGCACGGGGCATCGAGGCGGCCCTTATGCCTCGGGGCTACACCGCGCTGCTGGCCCATACAGACTGCGACGAGGTCAAAGAGCGCCATCAACTCGACGTCCTGCAGGGGCGTCAGGCCGACGGATTCATCGTCGCCACGGCGCGGCGCAAACACCCACTGCTGGAGGAGGCGCGCAAGTCCGGAGTACCCATCGTGCTCCTCAACCGTTGCACCGACCGGACGCTTAGCGCGGGAGTAGCAGGCCAGCGTCGTCGTCGCGCGGAGATTCGGGGTGGGAAGTGGATCGACGCCCAACGGGGGCCGACGGAAACGGCCGGTTCTGGTGCCGAGTTGTCCCGGTCCGCGATCAGTGGCGGGAGGTGACCCCCGCCAGCCATGGCCGCGCGCAGGGCCGGACTCGGCTTCGACGAAGGTGTCCGACTCGGACCGCTGGTCAACGCGGATAGCCGTGGAAAAGTCGCTGACCGGTCGACCAGACGGTGTGCACCGGCGACTCGCTGGTGAATGACGGCAATCTCGGCTTCCACTATCCGCCGACCGCGCTCGCTGATGTGCCCGCGGACGCAGCGTGTGGGCGGCCGGGCGTTCTCCCCAAGTCGCCACCGCATGCGCCGCACAGGAGCGTGGCGCATGCGGTGGCACTCCACCCGTGCTGGAAGGCCGGCAGCCACATAGAAACGCGGGAGTCATGGCGATGAACGGAACGATGGCTGCCTGGGCGGGACGGGCCCCACGAGGGACCCTGACATAGGTGAACTGCCCAGCGCGAGGTCATGGGGAGCAGCAGCAGCGAGGCAAGTAGTGATGATCTCCCGCGCGCTGCCCCGCCCTCGCGGCGGGTGGACCCGCGCACGGCTGTGGGCCGGGTGCCACGGATGACAGCACAGCGGCCCAGCGACAGGACTAGGAAGTCTGGGTCCGGGGAGAGGCCGTAGATCCTCGCACGACGAGCCGGACCGGCAGCATGACGGTCTTGGGGATCGGCCGGCGTGAGCGTGGTTGCTCCGGGTCCGACTGCAGCTGCTCCAGCAGAAGGCGGGCGGCCTCGGCGCCGAGCTCCTGGTGCGGCACACGGACGCTGGTCAGCGGCGGCTGGAATTCGTCGACGAAGCGCATGTCGTTGAAACCGATCACGGACACGTCCTGTGGACATGACAGGCCGCGTGCCCGCAGTGTGTGGAGCGCGCCGAGGGCGATGAGATCATTGCCTGCCACGATCGCCGTCACTTCCGGGTGAGCATCCAGCAGCTCTTCGGCGGCCCGCGCGCCGGCCTTCTCCTCGTACGCGGCGCTGGCCACCACCGGAGTCAGGTCGGCGGGCAGAGCATGCGCCTGAGAGGCCTGCCGGAAGGCGCGAGTGCGCACCAGACTGGTGGTCAGTCCCGGCGGGCCCGCCAGGTGGGCGATAGCCCTGTGGCCGAGCTCGACCAGGTGGTCGACGGCCAGCGCTACCCCGGTCCCGTCGTCCCCGCTGACCAGCGGGAACATCGATTGATCGGTGCCGCGGTTCACCAGCACGACCGGGACTCCCGCCTCGAAGGCCCCCTCGAGCAGTGGATGCCGTCGCTGACCGGTGGCGATGATGAACCCGTCGACCTGGCGGTCGATCAACGCCTGGAACTGGGCACGTTCCCGGTCGTCGTCGTTGTCGGTGTTCGACAGCAAAGCCGTGTAGCCCTGAACGCTGAGTACCTCTTCGATCCCTCGGACGATCGGGGGGAAGAGGGGATTGGTCAGGTCCGGCAGGAGCACGCCCACCGTGAACGAGCGGTTGGTGCGCAGGCTTCGGGCGACCGCGTTCGGGGTGTAGCCCAGTTGCTTGGCCGCCTGCTGGACGCGCCGAGCCGTGGCCGCCTTCACCCGACCGCTGGTGGCGGGATTCAGGGCGCGGGAGGCGGTCGCTTTGTGCACCCCCGCCAGGCGCGCCACATCGGATATCGTCGCGCGGCTACTCACCCCAGCACTCTAAAGAAGTCCCAGCCCTCGCTGCAACCGTTCGCACACGGCACCCTGCACGGCCGCCTGGTTGCAGGCGGACCAGCGGCAAGACGGGTTCTCCGACCTCTTGACACCGTGTGGCGTACTGCACAACATGGGGCGTCGTGCAATCGATTGCCAATCATCTGGTCGCAACCGCGGTGGTTACTCCACTGTGACGATCAGGCGACTGTTGTCCAGCCACCCGCCTCCTTCTTGATCGGGCGCTGCGCCAGGATCGGGGCGGTGCCGCATCCGATTGCAAGGATCGGCCGGTGGGTGTGCCGTTCTCAAGAGATGAGGCAGCATGTCAAACCCGGTCGTAGACCACCCGCACCCGCGATAAGGCCGAATCACTGCCGCGCGCGGTGTCGCGATCGTGGATTCCCTGAGGCACTCGCCCGCCACCAACTTGCGCCGGTGACATTGCGCAACCCCGCTGAAGGGAGGGCGGCCGCGCAGCCCGCCTCCTCGTAACTGCTCCACCGGGTCCGCCCAGCTGCGCTGCGGGCCGGCCAGCTCGGCCACAGCCCTGGTTGGTGCGATGACCTCTCCACACACCACTCACAAGGACGACCCATGAAACGCAACGCACGTCGCCGGAATGCCTGGACCGCGGTTGTCGCTGCCTGCGCACTGGCAGCGACCGGCTGCGCCAACTCTGGCTCCGATGGCGCCGGATCGGCCCATGGCCCGCTCGTGATCGGTGCCTCGGTGTCGCTCACCGGGGACTTCGCCGATTCCGGTGAGGCTGTTCAGCGCGGCTACAAACTGTGGGCCGACTCGGTCAACGCCAAGGGCGGCCTGCTCGGCCGCAAGGTGCAGATCAAGATCGTCGACGACCTGTCCAGCCCCACCCAGGTCATCACCAACTACCAGAATCTCATCAACCAGGACCATGTCGATCTGGTATTCGGCCCTTTCTCCAGCCTGCTCACGATACCGGCGGCGCAGGTCGCCAAGCGATACGGATATGCCTTCCTCGAGCCGGCCGGCGGCGGTCCGAAGGTCTTCGAACAGCACCTGAACAACCTCTTCTTCGTCCAACCGGCGCCCTCCACTCGCTCCGGTGACGTGTTCGCCAACTGGATGCTGTCTCTCCCGGCCGAGAAGCGGCCGAAGACCGCCGCCTACGCGGAGCTGGACGACCCGTTCGCCGCCCCGGTAGCCGAAAGCGTTCGAGCCAAGTTCGAGGCCGCGGGCATCAAGACTGTCTACAAGCAGGTGTATCCGGCCGAGACCCAGGACCTCTCCCCGGTGATGTCCGGAGTTGCCGCAGCTCACCCGGACGTCCTGGTCGGTGGCACCCAGACTCAGGACGCCTACCAGCAGGTCAAGGCACTGGTGCAGCTGCACTTCAACCCGAAGTTCATGTTCCAGTCGAACGGCGCGAACTCCCCGCAACAGTTCCCCGACAAGGTGGGTGCCCGCAACACCACGGGTGTCATGTCCTCCGGTGACTGGTATCCGGGGTCCACCGCACAGGGAAGCGCCGAATTCACCGCCGCCTACCTCAAGAAGTACGGCGGCACCCCGCAGAAGATCGACAACACGTCCGCCGAGGCCTACGCCTGCGGGCAGTTGCTGGAAGAGGTCGCCAAGAAGACCGGCAAGATCGACAACGCCACGATCACCCAGACCCTGCATTCGGGGAGCTGGCCCACTCTGCTCGGGAACATGGCCTGGAAGGCCGACGGCTCTCCGACGGGCGGGTTCTCCCTCGTCCAGTGGCAGGGCGGCAAGCTCGTGCCCGTCTACCCCGCTGGTGTCGCCCAGGTCGCCCCGGTCTATCCCAAGCCGAACTGGGGCGGGTGACACAGGCCATGCACAGCCTCATCCAGGCCCTCATCCTCGGCATCCTCACCGCCGGCGTCTATGCGCTCATGGCCTCCGGGCAGACCCTCATCTTCGGCATCATGAAGGTCGTCAACCTGGCGCAGGGAGCCATGGTCATCCTGGGCGCCTACCTGGCCTATCAACTGTTCACCTCCTTCGGCATCGACCCGTTCCTGGCCATCCCGATCACCATGGTCGTGATGTTCGCGCTCGGGGTGGCGGTCGAGGTGTGCTTCTTGCGGCCGCTGAAGAGGGAGGACCGCTCCGAACTCAGCCTGCTCGTCACCTTCGCCGTCGCCCTGCTCATCGAGGGCGTCATGAGCGTGATGTGGAAGACCAACTACCGAAGTGTCAGCACCTCCTACGTCAACGCCAGCTGGACCGTCTTCGGCTACCAGATCACGCTGGTGCGACTGTGGGGCTTCTTGCTCTCGCTCGTGGCGCTCGGCCTTCTGTACCTGCTGCTGAACCGGACGCGTTTCGGCCGAGCCGTGCGCGCCACGGTGCAGAACCCGGACGCCGCCCGCCTGCTCGGCGTCGAGGCCCAGCGCGTGTCCGCCCTCGGCTTCGGGCTCGGGTCGGCAACCGCGGCAGCAGCCGGCTCCGTCTACGGACTGCTGTATCCCTTCAACTCCGGCAGTCACTACGACCTGATCTCGCTGCTGCTGTCCATCGTCCTGCTCGGTGGTCTGGGCAGCGTGGTCGGGGCCGTGATCGGTGCGGTGATCGTGTCGGTCTCCTCCGCCGTGGTCGCCTCGACACTCTCACCGTCCTGGTCCGGCATGACGTATTTCGTCATTATCCTCCTCATCCTTCTCCTGAGGCCGCGAGGCCTGTTCGGCACTGCGACCAGGGGGGCCATATGAAAGCGTTTCGTGGCGCAGCACGCGCCATCGTCTTCTTTGCGCTGCTGGCGGCCCTGCCGTCGTTCAATCTGGCGCACTGGGCGCTCAACATGCTGATCTTCACCCTGATGTTCGCGGTGATGTCCAGCGCCTGGAACATCGTCGGCGGATTCGCCGGCTATCCCTCCCTCGGCCACGCCGCCTTCTTCGGCATCGGCGCCTACGTGGAAGGACTGTGGTTCGCCCACCACTCCGTAACCAGCGGTTACGAGCCATTTTGGGCGCTGCCGGTGATCGGCCTGCTCGGTGCCGTCCTCGGCCTGCCCATCGCGGCAGTGGCGATGCGTACTCGGGCCGATGTCTTCGCCATCGTCACCATCACGCTGCTGTTCGTCACCCAGACCCTGGCGTTCAACCTGCACAGCATCACTGGAGGCGCACAGGGGCTGGCCCTGCCGCAGCCGCCCTTCTCGGGTGCCAGCTTCGACCGGCCCTTCTACTACGTGCTGCTCGTGCTGCTTGCGATGGCGATGGCAGTCACGTACGCGATCACGCGCACCAAGGTCGGACTGAGTCTGGTTGTGATACGCGCGGACGAGGACAAGGCTCGCGGCATCGGCGTGCGCACCACCGGAGTCAAGCTGCTGGCCTTCGCCCTCAGCGTCGGCTTCACGGCCATGGTGGGTGCGGTCTGGGGCTACTACGAGGGCTTCATCTACCCGCAGTTCGCCATTGACCCGCTGATCACGATCGCGATCGTCCTGATGACCTTCCTCGGAGGTCGTGCCACCTTGTGGGGCCCGGTCATCGGCGCCTTCATCCTGGAATCCGCCCAGCAGTACCTCGCTTACCAGCTCGGCGGCAGCCAGGTCTACCTCATCGCTTACGCTCTGGTGTTCCTGCTGATCATGCTGCTGCTGCCGCGCGGCATCCTGCCCACTGTCCAGGACATGATCCGGCGGCGCAACCGGGCCAGAGTCGTCGACGCGGGCCTGTCCACCGCGCGTCCGGCCCCCGGCGCCGCCGTGCCGACGACAGAAGGAAGCCACCCGTGACCGCACTGCTCGAGGTAACCGACGCCACCAAGGCCTTCGGTGGAACGTTGGCCGTCGACTCCTGCTCGTTCGCCGTCCAGCACGGCACCGTCACCGCCCTCATCGGCCCCAATGGCTCGGGGAAGACCACGCTGTTCAACCTGATCACCGGATACCTGCGGCCCGACGGCGGCCAGGTGCGCTTCAACGGCCGCGAGATCACCGGCCTGGACGCGGGCAGCCTCTACCGGCGCGGCCTGTCCCGCACCTTCCAGCAGGCCCGGGTCTTCCCGCAGCTGAGCGTCGAGGAGAACCTGGTGGTCGCCGGCGGCTACAGCTGGCGGCAGCTGCTGACCCGGCGGGTGAGCCGGGCCGACCGCCAGCGGGCGGGCCAGCTGCTGGAGGAGTTCCGGCTGGCACCCGTCGCTGACCTGCTGGCCTCCGAACTCTCCTATGGGCAGCGCAAGTTGCTGGAGTTCGCCGCCGTACTGATGAGCGACCCGGAGCTGGTGCTCCTGGACGAGCCCACCGCGGGCGTCAACCCAGTCATGATCGAAACCATGGAACACCACATCCGGCAACGGCACGCGGCTGGAGTCACCTTCCTCATCGTCGAGCACGACATGACTTTCGTCATGCGGCTGTGTGACCCGGTCATCGTGCTCGACCAGGGAAAGCGAATCTTCACCGGCACACCCGGCGAGGTCCAAACCAACCCTCTCGTCCTCGACGCCTACCTGGGGAGCTGACCGTGGCCCCGATCCTCACCCTCGACGCCGTTGTGGCCGGCTACGGTGCCGGCGACATCCTCAAGGGCGTCCACCTGACCGTCGAATCCGGGACCGTCACCTGCCTGATCGGCCCCAACGGGGCAGGGAAGTCAACCGTTTTGAAGGCCATCAGCGGGCTGCTGCGGCCGAAAGAAGGCACCGTCGCCTTTCGCGGCAAACCCCTGGGCAAGCTCTCGCCCAGGGAACGGCTGGGGCTCGGTATCGTCCATGTCCCCCAAGACCGCAGCTTGTTTCCAGCGATGAGCGTGTGGGACAACCTCCTCATGGGCGGTTACACGCTCAAGGACCACATGGTGATGCAGGCCCGCATCGAACGGGCCGTCGAGACCTTTCCCATCTGCACCAAACGGGCGCGGGAGCACGCCGGTTCACTCTCCGGCGGGGAGCAGAAGCAAGTCGAACTTGCTCGGACCCTGATCCTTGACCCCGCACTCATCCTTCTCGACGAGCCCTCCATCGGCCTGGATCCCAAATCCCGGCAGCAGGTCTTCACCAGCATCCGGCAACTCGCCACCGACGGCCGCACCGTGCTCCTGGTCGAGCAGAACGCACGCTCCGGTCTCGCCGCCTCCGACGTCGGGGCCGTCCTCGAAGCAGGCCGGGTCCGCCTCGTCGCCAGCGGTGCCGAACTGCTGGACGATCCGGAGGTGGCCCGCCTCTACCTGGGAGCCGCGCCGCGGTAGGTGACACGCCAACGGCCCCTTCCCCGCCGGCCCTGCTCACGGACACCGACCGCGGGCAGGGGCAGCGGCCGTTCCCGAGCCGCTACACGGCCGGTGGCGGCCCGGCAGCTGCGATCTCCCGTGGTACGCACCCCCATAACGGCGCGCAGACACCGGGGGACCGACGAAATGCGCTGATCAGGGGCTGCACCACGCTCCTCAAAGACCTGAAGGGCGCCGCCGGCGCCACTGCGCGCGGACGAGCCCGGGGCCCTCCCGCGTCGTCATGAGAATGAGCGCAACTGCAGTGGACTGCCGTCTTCCCGCCCCGCAGCTTTCGGATTAGGCAGATTCGGAGGCGGGCGCCTTGCCATTCCACTGTCTTCCCCGCCAGCAGCCCTCGGAACGCGGCGATGTATTCACGCAGGAATGCCCAGGTGGCGGGCTTGGTGCCCATGGCGCGAGCGCTGGTGAAACCGGTTCCGAAAGCGACAGCGACCCGTCCCGGGGCGAGGGCGGCCAGACCCGCGGCCCCTGCCGCGTTCACCATCGGGTGGCGGAGAATCGGTACCAGCACACCCGGCCCGAGTCCGATGCGCTCGGTACGTTCCGCCGCGAGAGCCAGCAGCATCCACACATCGGGACTCTGGTGGGGAGTGTCGTAGAGCCACGCACGCTCGTAGCCGAGGCGCTCTGCGGTGACGATGTGAGCGGGTGCGTCCAAGGAGGACGCGAATGCACTGGAGATCTTCACGGTGCTCCTCTCATGAATTGCAGCCTGATCGACGACGTTCGTGCCGGTCTTCAGGGTGATGAGCTCTGCGGGCGAATCGCGTGTGACACGCGCAATGAGCATGGCCTGGCCGGCGCAGACGGGGCGGTGCACGTGCCCACTCCAGGCAGGCACGCGACGAACCGGGTATGAGGTGGCCGGCCGCGCATCTGATGGTCGCGAGGCCGACTTCGCCGTTGGTGTCCCATCGCACCCAAGCTTGAGCAATCTCATCGAACCTAGCTAGGTCACGGAGAGCAGGACGCGGGCCGCGTTGCCGATGCCGCGCACGTGGTCGATGTGCACGCGTTCGCGCCGAGCGCTAGCATCTCCGCCCGGGCCTGGTCGGTGCGCCGGCCGTCCCGTATGTGGATGATCCGACGTTGATGGGGATGCGCCGGAGGATTGCCTCGACGATGTTCGCCCGGGTCTTGGCGTGGCTGCCGGTATGGCCCGTGGTCGTCTAGTAGGGCTTGGTTATCTTGGGGGAAGGAGGGCGTGTTGGCCTCGCGGAGGTGAGGGCCATGACTCCGCAGGAGCTCGTGGAGGCCCAGGACCGGTTGGCGGCGTTCGCGGCCGAGGTGTTCGCCCCGTTGGGACGGTCCGACCAGCGGCGGTGGGGCGAGCGGTATGTGCGCGGGCTGCTCGGTGCGGGCCGCCGCAAGTCGATGGAGCCGATGGCGGCCCGGCTGGGGGTGGACCGGCAGGGCCTGCAGCAGTTCCTGGCCGACGCCCCGTGGTCCCATCAGATGGTGCTGGCCGAGCTGGCCTGGCGCATGGAGCCGGTCATCCGCCCGGCCGCCTGGGTGATCGACGATGTGTCCTTTCCCAAGGACGGCCACGCCTCGCCCGGCGTGGCCGCGCAGTACTGCGGGGCGCTGGGCAAGACCGCCAACTGCCAGGTCGCCCCGAGCGTGCACCTGGTCACCGACGCGGCCTCCTGTCCGGTGAACTGGCGGCTGTTCCTGCCCGAGCAGTGGGACGTGACCGCCGCGCCCGCCGAGGACGCCGACCAGGTGGCCAAGCGCCGCCGCCGGGCCCACATCCCCGACGAGGTCTGGCATGTCGCCAAGTGGCAGCTGGCCGTCGACATGGTCGACGAGCTGCGGTGCTGGGGGCTGGACCCGCCGCTGATCGTGGCCGACGAGGGCTACGGTCAAGACGGTGCCTTCCGGCTGGCGTTGGAAGAGCGCGGCATCGACTACGTGGTCGGGGTGCGTTCGGACACCGCGGTGCTGCCCGAGACCGCCACGCGTACCGCTCCGGCCTGGTCGGGCACCGGCCGGCCCCCGGTGCCCCGCTACCGGCAGGCACCCACCTCGGTGCGCACGCTGGTGCAGGACGCCGGGCACGGCGCCCTGCACCGGGTGACCTGGCGGCAGGGCTCCAAGGGCCCGTTGCGCTCGCGGTTCGCCGCACTGCGGGTGCGCCCCGCCGGAGTGCGGCTGCGCCGGGCGCACCCCGGCGAGGACCTGCCGGTGTGCTGGCTGCTGGCCGAGTGGCCCGCCGGCGAGAAGGAGCCGACCAAGTACTGGCTCTCCACGCTGCCCGCGGACACCCCCCTGCGGCACCTGGTGCGCTCGGCGAAGCTCCGCTGGCGGGTCGAGCACGACTACCGCGAGCTGAAGACCGCCTTGGGGCTGGGTCACTTCGAGGGCCGCACCTGGAACGGCTTCCACCGGCACCTCACCCTGGCCTCGGTCGCCCAGGCGTTTTGCACCCTGGAGCGACTGTCCCCGAAAGCGGCGGCCACGGCCTGACGACCTACCAGGTCGTGGCCGGACTGCAGGTCCTGCTGGCCTGCTGGGCCGGGCGCTGCCCGCTGTGCCGGACGCCGCTGCCCCCACCCAGACACACCAAGCCCATCCCAACCTAACCAAGCCCTACTAGGTCGTCGGAGTAGTGCGACGTGCCGACGGAGGCGCGGGAGTCTGCGAACAGCTTCCACCACTTCGGGCGGACGCGGAATAGATTGCTGAACACCTGCACGTCGAGGCCTTCGCCTAGGGTGTGCCGCAGCAGGTGGTCGAAGTCGGGGTGCCGTGTCGGCTCTCCTCCGATGAACTGCATCTTCGTCACCCCGACGCGTGTCGCGTCGGTGATGATGCGCCGCCAGGCGTCTCCGGTCTCGAGCCGTGGCCGACGCCCGGGCTGGCCTGCGCGTAGCAGTGAGAGGCACAGGTTCGTTGGCACTCGCGGGTGATCTCCAGCTCGAGGAATGTCACCATGCCCGGGGCTGTGCGGGTGGGTGCTTCCACTACGGCGGTCATGTTGTCCTCGTGGTTGTAGTCGTGACCCGCCGGAGGCTTGCGGAGATCCGACGGGGTGGGTGGTTCCCGCCTCGCCAGGTTTTGTGGAACCCGGTGGGATGGCGGCATGGCGGGTGCGGCCCCGGCCCGCAGCGGCCACCGTGGGGGTGCGGCAGTTCGGCGTCCGCGCGAGCACCAGGGCGAGGACGGGGGCGGTCGCGGCCGCCACGTAGACAAGCAGGCCGGTGATCGTCTTCACAGCGGGACCTTGTCGAGGGCCTCGAAGTGGTCGCACAAGGCGTTGAGGACGCGAGCCAGGCGGCGGGCGTACGCGAGGTCACCCCCCAGTTTGGGGCTCGGCTCAGCCGCGAGTTTCTGGCGGGCTTCTCCTAGGCAGGCGAGTGCGCAGTACCTCGGGACGCTGTTCCTCGCCAGCTTGCCGGCCGCCTGCTCAACCTCGGGCATGAGCAGGTCCAAATGCCCTCGCAACTGGAGGGTCAGCGTGTCCAGTTCGTCGGAGGCGGGCGGCAGTGTCTCGGGGACGGTGTCCGGGTCCAAGAGACGGTTGACGGTCTCACGCATCGTCTCGATGTCCGGAGCGCCGGTCTCGCTGTTTGTGTGGACAGCGCCGGTCATGACGTCACCGCCTGCCTAAGCGGATGACCTGAAGTTCTGCGCGGAATCTGGAGCGGCAGCGGCGGCCTGGCGCGATGGCCTCGATGACGAGAAGACCTCGCCGGGTGTTGTATCGAGGTTGACCAAACTACGACAAAACCGGCGAGGTCAAGGCCAGTATGCGTCCGGCATCCGTGTTCGCCAACCGCCCCGGTCCGGCGTACCAGCACCTGTATCACCTGCTGCATCACCGGTGGCGAGAGGCCTCCCGCGCGGTGATCGTGCTGCTGTCCGCGGCCGGCATGACCGCAGGAGAGATCGGCGAGCTGCTCGGCTACCACCCGGCCACGGTGCGCCGCTGGATCCATCGCTACAACACCGCCGGCCTGGCGGGCCTGGCCGATCGCCCCCGCGCGGGGCGGCCCCGGCTCGGCGGGCCGAGGCTGGGCGAGCGCATCCGCCGCCTGCTGACCCGCCCCGGGCCGTGGACCATCCGCCGGATCTGGCGCCGCCTGGGCCGGCCGAAGATGAGCCTGCGCACCGTGTACCGGCACACTCGCGAACAGGCGGCCTGGCGGCGGCCCCGCCTGGTGGCCAGGGGTGACCCCGAGCGCAGGCGCACCCTCGCCGCCCTGCGCCGCCAACTCGCCGCCCTGCCCCACGGGTCGGTGGTCTGGGCCGAGGACGAGACCCACCTGCACCTACTGCCGCACGTGCGGGCGAGCTGGATCCTGCGCGGGACGCGGCAGCAGGTGGCCACCCCAGGCAAGAACCGGCAGGCCACCGTCTTCGGGGCCCTGGAAGTGGCCACCGGCGCCTGGGTCTACACCCTGGGCCGCCGCAATGCCGCCGCCTTCGTCGCCTTCCTCCAGCTACTGCTGGCCGCCTACCCCGCCGCCCCGGTCGTCGCGGTGGTCTGCGACAACGACAGCATTCATCACGCGAAGGCGGTGACCGCCTACCTGGCCGACCAGCCCCGCCTGCGCCTGCTGTTCGGCGCCCGCTACAGCCCGCACGACAACCCGGTCGAGCGCATCTGGGCCGCGCTGAAGGCCCACATTGCCAACACCGCCGTCACCTGGCCGGGCCGCCTGCGTCAGGTCCACGCCTTCTTCCGGCAGCGCTCACCCACCCAGATGCTGACCACCGCCGCACCCTGGGCCTCGCCCTGGCTGCCGAAGAGTTACGCGCAGAACTTCAGGCAAGCCGCTTAGCAGGACAGCGCGGGCAGGAGCACCTCGAGAAGCCGTTCATGAAGCCGTTCACGTGGCTCGGCAGGTCCTCGCCGCGGATGCTCGTGAGGGTGCCGCGGTCCTGGGTGACGACGCTGTCGGCGCTAACGGAATGGGCGCGGATTCTCATCTTGACCTCGGGCCGTGCCGGAGCCGTAGTGTGCGTCATGTCGACGCTCCCTCGCTGGGTTGAGTGCTGACCACTCTCGGGGCCGTGTCAGCGGCCGCCGGGTTTTCATTGGGGTTCTCGCCGTGCACCATCGCCCACACGTAGTTGCGATCCCCTGTGCGCTCGTGGCCGTAGGCGTCGGCTTCGGCGATGGCGGACAGGACGATCTCGTGAGCTGCTTCGCTGAGTTCCGGGGGCAGGTCTGCCTCCAAGCGGATACCGGCCGGCCCCGTCGTGCGATGCACCTCGGAACCCGCGGCGGCAGCGAGCCGTGCGGCGATGCTTTCGGCCTTCGAACGCACGGGTCCCCTCAGGTGAACGTGTGATCACGTAGCGTGTTTCTAGTGCACTAGTTTCTAGCTGGTGCACTAGATTGTCAATGCACCAAGTGGATTGGCAACTTCGCCCGGACGTGGGCAGCACGGAGACACCGAATGGGCACGGAGCCGCCGCCGTACATGGTCATCGCAGACGACCTGCGGCGCCGCCTCACGGCAGGGGAATGGGCCGTCGGCGAGCGCCTCCCTTCGCGCGCCCAGCTCGCACGTGAGTACGGCGTCGGCGACAACGTGGTGAAAAAGGCCAGTGAGCGCCTGATCATCGAAGGTCTCCTCGAGGGGCGCGCCGGATCAGGCACCTATGTCACCGAGCCGCGGCAGCGCTTGCGCATGGTGCGATCCCGTCACAGCGAGTGGCGCGGCGGCTCTCCCTTCCGCGCCGACATGAAGGAACAGGGTCGACGCGGCACCTGGGAGTCCCATAGCGAGGCCCGCGTGCCCGCGCCGGAGTACATCGCCCGGCGCCTGGCCATCGAACCCGGCGAGCCGTGCGTGCAGACCTCGTACGAGTTTCTCGCCGACAACCAGCCCGTCCAGCTCTGCGAGTCGTGGGAGCCGATGGCCATCACTGGCGAAACGCCCATTGTCCTGCCGGAGATGGGGCCGCTCGCCGGCATGGGGGTCGTTGAGCGGATGCAATCCATCGGCATCGCCCTCGACGTAGCCGTGGAGGTTCCGCGCCCCGGCCGGGCCACGCAGCGAGAGGCAAACCTACTGGGTATCAGCGTCGGTGATCTCCTGACACATATCGAGCGCACCTACTACGACCGGGACGGTCGGCCTGTGGAGACGGCAGACATCGTCGTGCCGGACGTGCGCTGGGAGATCGCCTATGAGATCTCTGTCGAGCAGCCAAAGGCGTGAGGACGCCTACCCGGCGATGCTTCGCGGCTGTCTGAGCCGGGATCCCGCTTCCGCTCCGCGGATGTGGCCGGGTGCCAGGCCACATCCGTATCGGTGTCTGGGCACTCGCCCGCTGCGTTCCTCGCAAGCCCGGGCCTTGTCGACGGCGCGGCCCGCGTGCCCGCAGACCGGGACGCGCTGATGCCCTGACATTTTCCTGGCCGGGACGGTCGGCGGGTGCGTGCCGAGGCGTGCGCCCGCCGGTGGTCGTCCCCTGTGTTCGAGGGGATCCTGGTCGCTGTACAGCTGTGCCTGCAGTACGACTGCCGTCCACGGTCCGGGGCATGTCGGCGCGTTGGGGCTCGGTCGGCCCGGTGGAGGCGTTCTTCACGGGCGTGTTGCTGATCGTGTCGGTTCCGGTACGGGGGAGTGGAGCTGGGGTTAGGGGTTGCTGTGTCGCACCGGCATGTGTGTCCCCCGTTCGGTGGACGCAGGCAGGTGCGCACGGTCGTCCCGGAGTGTTGGGTTCCGGCCGATGCTCGTGGCCATGATCACACGCGCGAAGGGACTTGCGGTGGACGTACGGGGGCTGCGCAAGCAGTACGGGGACGTGACCGCGTTCGATGGAATCGATCTCGGGATCGGGCGGGGCGAGGTGTTCGGCCGGCGCGGGCCCAACGGGGCGGGCAAGACCACCGTCGTGGAGATCCTTCAGGGCCATCACGGCCGGGACGCGGGCGAGGTGACCGTGCTGGGGGCTGACCCGCCCACGGTGGGCGCGCGTGGCGCTCGAAGGTCGGCATCGTCTGGCAGGACGAGTCGGCGCCGACGGAGTATTGGACACCAAGTGATCAAACCGGACAGGCCACGAGAACGACGCGACCGTGGCGGCGAAGGGCCTCAGTGGTCCGCAGGATCCAGTCCTGACCAAACCCTCTCATGCCAAGAGCAGTTGCGGGACAACCCTTCAGCTAGAAGCACTCGTTGATGCCCCTATAGAATCTCACCCTGCTTCCGCTCGTAGTGACGATATCGGCGCTCGTGGCCACCACGATTTGCTTGGAGTTGGTCACCAGGATGGAATCGGCCTCCTCTGCCCGACTTGCGGGGTTAGTTTTGTCCCCCGCCCTGACGCCCGGCCCATTTCTGCTAGCGCCGACGGCGATGCCGGTGACCGACTTCCTCAGTGTGTAAGAACTGGAACTGCTTTGGATTACATCGTTGTATGTGTCGCGGGCCACGACTTGCGCTGCGGTAAGCTTTACCGTGAATGTGCCGATGAGCGGGAAGTCTCGAACGACTGTGGATTGACAAAGGCCCATGGTCTTTGACTCCTTAAAGCCCGAGACCAGGACGGGAACAATCTTCCCCTCGTATGCCCTGTCGTAAGCAGTGTACGAGATCAGCCCCTCGCCTTTGATGCGTTCAGAGGAGATCTTAGTTTTCTCACTAGAGATAAGGAACGACGCGGCAAGCACGCCCTTGGCCATGTCCACGGAGAGGGCCGCGCCGGCAGTGAGGCTTAGCAGCGTGACGAAGGCGAACAGCTTCCATCTGATCCTGCCACGCGTACCAGGCACGACTCATCCTCGCTTTCGGCGCTGCATTCAAGACTCATCCGTCGCCGCCTGGGAGGGGCAATGTGGGCAGCTTCACCAGGGCCACAGTCGGGCCGAGTTGCCGATGTGAATTAATCACGGAGCATTGCATACCTCCAGGACGGCTACACAGGCTGAAAGGGAATGAGAAGGCTGGCATGGCTGCATTCGATGATATACGCAGACTCACTTACAGGCCTTGTTCTGATGGCCACCAATCGGGTGAAATGGCAAGTCTGGTCGCAGGGCAGCGCAGCTTTGCGACGACGTCTACGGACCCAGGGCTTTGGCGAGTGCCTGGATCGTCCTGGCCTGGGGTGTTGATGTCGGTGGTGGGCCCCGGAAGCAGGTGAACACGGCACCTGTGGATCATGTAGTTCTCTACGCTCCAAGATCCACGAAGGTGCCGTGTTCGTTCCTCCATCATCCCCTGTCGCTGTCCCCGTGCCTCATGCGCCCTGCCTGGAAGCCCTCGGCCAGGGTGCCGCCAAGGACCAAGTCCGCAGCCTGGTCACGGAGTTCGAGTCGGTCACCGACCCGAGAGGGGCTTGCGGAGTGCGGTACCGGCTCTCCTCGCTGCTGGCCCTGGTGGTCTGCGCGATGACCCCGTCCGGCCACGACTCGATCACCGCGGCGGCGGAGTGGTGCCGACGTGCGACGCCGGAGGAACTGGCCGCCTTCGGCCTGCCCTACCACCCACTCCTTGGCCGCTACCGGGTGCCGAGCGAGAAGACCCTGCGCAGCGTCCTGGGGCGGCTCGATCCCGGTGAGATCGGCGCGGCCGGTTACGACTACCTTCGGCCCTTGCTGTCCACACAGCCCCGCCGGCCGGAGCCGGTGATGCCCGACGGCGCAACCGAGCGTGAACAGCGCCGGGCTCACCGGGCGGCCGCCCGCGCCGAGCCGGCACGGCTGAGGCGGCGGGCGATCGCGGTGGACGGCAAGTGCCTGCGTGGCGCGAGGCGCCCGGACGGCAGTCGGGTCTTCGTCCTGTCCGCCGTCCGTCACGGCGACGGTGTCACTCTCGCCTCCCGCGAGATCGGCGCGAAGACCAATGAAATCCCCGAGTTCGCACCTCTTCTCGACCAGATCGACGACGCGGATCTCGCGGGGGTGGTCGTTACCGCCGATGCCCTCCACGCCCAACGTGACCACGCCACCTACCTGACGCTATGAGGGCCGGGCCCCCTTCCGCGCCAGCCCGGTGGATGCTGTTTCCGGGTGTCCATACGAGCTCGGGAAGGAGGCCCGGGATGTCTGTCTACGTCGGAATCGACGTGCATCGCAAGAGGTCGCAGATCGCCATCGCCGACCAAGGCGGTGGGATCAACGTGAACAGGAACGTGCCCAACGGGCGGGTGCCGGTGCTGGGGGTGATCGGGGATCTCCCCACGGGCACACCGGTGGCGTTCGAGGCCGCCTTCGGCTGGGGCTGGCTGGTCGAGCTGCTCCAGGAGCACGGCTTCGAGCCGCACCTGGTGCATCCGCTGCAGTGCAAAGCCATCGCCTCGGCCCGGTTGAAGAACGACAAGGTCGATGCGGCCACCCTGGCCCAGCTGCTGCGCGCCGATCTGTTGCCAGAGGCCTGGATCGGCCCGCCGTCGGTCCGGCAGCAGCGGGCCGTGCTCCGACATCGGGCCCAACTGGTCCGGTTGCGGACCCTGTTGCGTAACCGGATCCATGCCGTGTTGGCCGATCACGGCTGTGACCGGGGAACCAGCCGCAGCTGCTGGAGCGGTCCCGGCCGCCGCTGGCTGGAGCAGCTCCCGCTGCCCGCGTCCTCCCGCACAGTGATCACCGACCTGCTGGAGCTGATCGATGCCGTCCAGGTTCCCATCGACCGGCTTGACGCTCGGCTGACGGCCGAAGCCAAGAATGACCCGCGGGTGAAGGTCCTGACCACTCTGCCGGGAGTAGGACCACTCACCGCTCTGGTCCTGCTGGCTGAGATCGGCGACATCCGCCGCTTCCCCTCGGCCCGCAAGCTCGCTTCCTGGGCTGGGCTCACTCCCACCGTCCGCGGCTCGGACCGCACCGTCCGCTACGGCCACATCTCCAAACAGGGCGACCCCTGGGTGCGCTGGATCCTGAGCGAAGCGGCCCAGACCGCCAAACGATCCCCGCAGTTCGCCGCCTGCTACGAGCAGATCGCCCATCGCCGCGGCAAGAAGATCGCCACGATCGCGATCGCCCGCAAACTCCTCACCCGCACCTGGCACCTGCTCGTCGAGTACGAAGCCGACCAGCACGCCACCCGTCCCGTCGGGGAGGCAGCGCTGAGCCAATGACAGTCACACTTCCCCTTCCGAGAGGTTGCCGACCCCGGGTGCGCTCGCGTCAGCGCATGAGCCGGCCCCGCCGTGCTCGACTACCTGAATGAGCAGCCCGGCCCCCGGACTAGCGGTGGTTTGTTAGTTCGGGGGGTAGAGGTTCAGGGTCTGTCCGGTGGTGACCGCGTCGATCAGGGCTTGGAGTTCGGGTGGAGGGGGCGCGTTGGACCAGGCCCGCCACCAGCGTTGCAGCACGATCGACGGGGTCAGCCAGCCGCGGACGGCGCGAATCGCCTTCGGCCAGCACGGTGGTGGGGGCGGGGCCGGCAGTGCCGGGCCCCCTCTCTCCAGCGTCGGCTTCCGGCACCAGTGTTGACGTACTCTCAGGTCCCGCGCTGGTGCGTCCTGCTTCCCAGCAGAAGGCGAACGCGCAATTGACCAGGGTCTGGTGGCGGCGGATCGCGACATTGGAGCGCACCTGGAAGTCGGCCCACCCCAGCTCGTCCTTGACCTGCTTGTAGCCCTGCTCGATCCAGTTTCGAATCCCGTAGATCCGCACGACCTCGGCCAGGTCCGCGGGCGGATAGGGGGACTCGGCCGCGCGGGGCGAGCCGGGGCGGGGCAGGTCGGTGGCCAGGTACCAGGTGGCCTTCTCCGGCAGGGTGGACGGATCGGCGGTGGCCACCACCAGCCGCGTCAGGCCGTCCGGACCCCAAAAGCCCAAGGTGGCGTCGGCGGCCCACCAGGTGGCGGTGTGCCCGTCGCGGAAGGTGCGCACCACCGGCGTCCAGGCGCCGGGCTCCTCGGGGCCGTGCCAGGCCAGTTCGCGGGCGGCGTCCACCGGGGTGCGGGCCTGGTCGCCGTAGGCCCACACCCCGCGGCGGCGCTTGACGGCCATCACGAACGGCACCTTGGCGGCGTGCAGCTCGCACCGGAAGTCGTCCAGGTCCCCGTAGGCGCCGTCGGCCACCGCCGCCCGGAACGCGATCCCCAAGGACCTGGCCTGACAGGCAAGTTGGGCGGCAATCTTCCACTTGGTACGGAAGGCCGGGTCGCTCTTCCCCCGCGGGAAGTGGTGGGCCGGGGTGTAGGGCACGGCGTGCAGCGGGTAGTAGAGGCGCTCGTCGGCCCACAGCGTGGTCACCGTGACCACGGCGTTGTCGGTCTTGCCGTACCGGCCCAGCCACTGCCGGCCCACGTGCGCGGTGGCAGTGCCGTCCTTGCGGTCCCCGGAGTCGTCGATGACCAGCACCCCGCCGGCGTGCGGGGCGGTCGCCTCGCCCTGCAGCAGCAGCTCCAGCCGCCGGGCGTTGACCCGCTCAGGGTCCCAGGTCGACTCGGACAGGAAGAACTGCAGCCGCTGCACCGCCGGGTGCTGGGCCCCACGACCGGCTCCGCCCCGGCCAGGCAGGTCAGCGTCTTGTTCCGGTCCCGCGGGGCCAGCAGCCCGGTCAGGTACTCCCTAAACCCGCGCCGCTGCGCCAGCGACGAGAACAGGTCGTCGAACCGGGCCGCGTAGCCCTCCAGCGGCCCCGGCGCCGGCGGGCACGGACGCCTCGCGGTCACCATCGCGACCACCTCCGAACAACATCGCCCCCGCCTACCGGCCTACCGCACGTTCCGCCCCAGGTCAACAAATCACCGCTAGGTCGTCGTGCCCACCCGCAGAGAGACCGGGTATTCGCCGGCGCGGCGGACGGAGCGGAGCGCCCGAGGACTGGTCCGGTGCGTGTGCCGCTAGGGAGTGTTCCTGGTTCGGAGCAAGGTCTGGGATGTGGTTTCCGGGGTGTGGGTCGGAGCTGGTAGACGCCCGCGTGGCGGGTTCGGGATCACCGATGATGAGTAGGAGTTGATCGAGCCGTTCCTGCAGGGCCTGGCTGTCGTCGAAGCCGAGCGCCGCACTTGTCTGGAAAGGCGAAGTGCGGCGCTCGGGCGAAGGCAGCAAGCGCGGCGTACCGGGTGAGCGGCGGCAGATCAGTCATGGGCGGGCACGGTAGGCACCAGCCCGCCTACGGTCGCGCGGTTCCCTCGAGGGCTCCGCACCCCGGGTAACGGGGCCCTCGAGGGGCGCGACGGCCCAAGTGAGGGAGTCGGACCAGACGCGCCACCAGATCCAACGAAGCGGCCGCGCCCGCGTCACACGCGGCTGGCTTCCTGAGCGGCGGCCCGCGCCTTGTCCATGGCGGCGGCGAACTCCGTGTCGCGCCTTCGCCGCTGGTAGATCGCTGCTTGGGTGACGCCGACGGCGGCCGCGGCCGCGAGGACTGTGGTCTGCGGCTGGCTCAGCGCCTGCAGGAACCGGGCCACCCGTTCCGTGGTGAGGCGGGTCATCCCCGTGTACCTGTATGGTGCGGCCGCCGCGGAGACCGCGTCGCAGGCCTGCGCGGAGGAGCGGGAGCTGTTTCGGGTCCGGCGGCCCTCGAGCGCCCAGGTCGGACTCTTCGGCCTCACCCTGCTCGAGGCGGCCGACCACGCCAAGATAATCCCGGACGGCCGGGGCACGGGCTACATGATCGCCATGACCGCGATCGTGGGCCTCGCCAAGGCGTGCATTCGCCGGAAGCGATGACCCAGGGCCGGGGGCGCGCCTGTATGGGTGCCCCGGCTGCCGGTCACAGGTAGCGGATCTGGAGCTCCGCGGCGAACACGTTGCCGTAGGCGGGCAGCGGGGTGTCGGTGAGCAGGACACAGACCGGGTGGCCGTCGACGACGTGGTCGACGATCGAACCGGCCGGGGCGGAGCTGTAGATGACGACGCGCGCGCCGGGGCCGAACACCGGGCCAGGGTTGATCACCAGGTAGGTGCGGTCGGGCTCAGTCATGGTCTTGCCTCTCGAGCGGGGGCACAGGCCCGTGTGGGCCCGCCCTTCACCCGTTACGGGGCCTCGGGCCCTCCCAGACAGGATCGGGCCCCAGATTCGCTCAGGCGGCCGCGCGGACGTCGCCCTGGCCGAGGGGGACGACGTCCTCGGCGTGCTTGAGGGCCTGCCGGGCGGCGACCAGGTCGGGGCCCTCGATCCCCTCATGCGCGCAACGCTCCCACCACGGGTGGCACAGCACGGCGGCGGTGGCGTCGCGCAGCTCCCCGAACAGCCGGTCGTACTCCGCGGCCTGGTCCGCGGTCCAGCCGGGCGTCTCGGGCCGGCCGGGGCGCTCCCTGCCCCGCTCGGTCTCGTCCGGCCAGCCGGGGTGCGCCTCGCGGGATCACGGGAGCGTGGCCTGGTGGGCGTGCAGGGCGGCGTACAGCTCGGCGGCCGTGCGCTGGTCGGCGGGGAAGTCGAGCGGGCGGAACGGGGCGTCGTCGGCCGGAGCCGACTCGGAGGCAGGGGCGGGGCTGGTCATGCCTCGGAGAGGGCGGGCCAGGCGCAGCACTCAGGTGTACGACAGGGCCTGCCGCGGCGATCTGGGGGGAGCTGGCAGACAGCGAGCGGACACAGTAGCAGTGCGTACATGCGGGGCGGGTCTCCTACGCGGTGACGGCCGGGGCGTCGACGGCGGCGGCCTCGAGCTCGTCGGCGCGGCGGCGCAGCAGGTCGCGAACCTTCCACGCCCCCTCGGCGGCCTTCTGGCCCATGTCGCCGTACAGGCGGTCCCCTTCGGCGTGAGCCTCGTCGGCGGCGGCCCGGTACGCCTGGGCGCGGGCCTCCGCCTGGATGCGGGCCTCGAGCTGGCGGACCTTGGCCTTCAGCTGGTCGGCGAGCGCGCGCTCCTCGGGCGTGGGCTGGTCGGCGGGGTCGGGGCCGGCGCACCAGAGCTGTTCACGGATCGCGCCGGTGTGGTGCAGGTGGGTGCACGGCTGGACGGGCGGCAGGTAGTCGGTGCTCACGATCGTCTCCTTGGGCATGAGTGCCGGGCAGGGTTAGGAACGGCAGGGGGCGCCGTCCTGTTACGCCGCGTACCCTGTGGGGCGGTCAGAACGTGACGGCGTGGGCTTCGGCCTTGAGGAACTCGGCGGCGGTGTCGACGTCGGCTCGCTTCCACGAACGCGTTGGTGTGTTTGGGACGTGCTTGCGGCCGTTCCTGGCGTCATTGACCCTTCAGGAGCAAAGCCCTCCTCCACGATCGCCTTCGGCGCGGGCTGCTTCAGACTCTCTTGTCGTTGACGGTCGCCAGCACAGCCACGTAGCGCTTTCGCTGCAGGTCGGGCGTTTTCTCGCTAGGGGTATTCGTGCAGGTAGTCATGAGTGCATACTGGGGGTATGGCCGACACCACCGTAAAGATCGACACCGAAACCAGGGACCGGTTCGCGACCCTGGCCGCGGCCCGCGGCATGAGCGTGCGCGCCTACTTGGCCGACCTGGCCATCACTGAGGAGAACCAGGCCAAGCTAGGCCGGGCTACCGACGCCTTCCGCGCGGCAGTGACGCGACCTGGTTTCGCCGAGGCCTTTGACAGCGACTTCGGCGGCCTGCCCGCGCCCGTCAGCCGCCAGGCGGCCTGACGTTGGAACTGCACATCGACATCCGATGGCTCCTCGACCGGCAGGAGGAGCTGCTGGGCAAGGACCTTGCTGTCACCGACTACTCGGCTCTGGTCGCCGCGGTGGCGCGGCATCGGGTGAACACCCCGCAATTGGACGAAAGTTCCCCAGACGCCTACTGGCGTGCAGCGGCACTGATGGAGCAACTCGTACTGCTGCGGCCCTTGCCAGCACGCAACGAGCTCTTCGCTTACGGAGTGGCCGTCGCCTACATCCAGGCCTCGGGGGAAACCGTTGACGCCCCATACGAACAGTGGCGGGACTTGATCATCGACATTCGTGCCCTGCGATTGACGGTCTATGACGTCGCCGACCGGCTCCGGTCCTGGGGCGGCTGACAGAGAGCAGGTCGAGCACGGTCGCGGGCCCGGTCGGAAAAGACCGGGCCCCGGATTCGTCCAGGCGGCCGGGTGGACGTCGCCCGGGTCGAGCGGCCGGGGCCCGATCGTCTGTACGCGGTCAGGCGCCCACTTAAGGCCTACACGTCTGATCAACAAGCTGAAGGTCTGGTGGGCATCGCGACTCGTTACGACAAGCCCCCCGAGAGCTATCTCGCAGTCCTCCACCTCCGCGCCTCGATGATCTAGATGAACGACCTGTAGACAACTGGTTGATCAAGTCCACTAGGGCGCGTATTGAGTCGTGATCAATGGGCGGTCCGAGTGAGGTCCTTGATCCAGATCATCGATGCGCGGAGGTGGAGGCCGGCGAGGTAGCTGTCCGGGGTCTTGTCGTATCGGGTGGCGATACCTCGCCAGGCTTTCAGCTTGTTGATCAGGCGCTCGTTGGTGTTCCGCTCCTTGTAGAGGTCGGCGTCGTGACTGACGGGCCGGCCACCCCAGGAAGGGCATGAACACGCCACGATGCCAGGGTGGGCGCCAGGCGAACAGACCGCGCGCCGGGGATTGCGCCGTCCGGGGTGGGTCCGGTGGCGACGATGGTGGCCGGCGGGGCTCGCGCACGCGCTCAGGGACCCAGCCGTCGTGCCAGTTCCTCGGGGAGGACGTCGCGGTTGGCAGGGGTGATGGGCACGACGTTGATGTCGTGGCGGCCCTTGAGCGCGTCGGTGAACGGGTCGCGATGCACGTGGACGGTGGCCACGACGTCGAAGTCCGCCCGGAAGAGAGACCCGACCGTGTCCCGGAGCGGGGCACAGGCCAGCTCCATCCGCCCGAGCTCGTCGACGAGGACCAGCGGCCCGGGCGCCGGGCGCGTCGCCGCCCACTCCAGCGCCGGCAGCGCCAGCCGTTCCATGACGCCCAGGTCGACTCCGTACCGCCCGACCCGCGGGGGTCCCGGGAAGTCGACGTGGGCGAGCACGGCGCGTCGGCCCGTCAGCGTCTCCAGTGCGAAACCGACGCGTGTGCCGCCGTGCCGGATCTCCTCCGTGGTGAAGCCGACGACCTCACGGGTGCGCACCAGCGTGGCCAGGCGGCGGATGGCCGTCGTCTTGCCCACGCCGGGGCGCCCTTCGAGCAGGATCCTTGTGGGCATGGTGTGCTCCGCGCCCGGGTTGATGTGATCCTCGTCGGTCGGTGGGTGGGATCCCGGGGACCGGTCGGCCGATCGCGCCGACGTCCCTCGCGACGAGGTCCCGCAGTCCTTCTACCGGGTTCCCGGCGAGGAGCCGGTCAGTCACCGGGCCTGGGCTTCCCGGAACTCCCCGGAGGACGCCGGGGGTTCCCAGTCGGTGGCGGAGCGCGTCAGGCACGGGCGGCCATGGCACGCACGGTGATCTCGGAGTCGCAGGTAGTGATGCTGGGCGTCCGTCGTCACCGACGGCTCTACGGCGCCGCCGTCCGAGCCAGAGCGCGGCCGGGGGGCCGGGCAGCGGTGGCCCCGGGCCCTTACGTGGCCCCGGGCGCTGGGTCTGCGCGGGCGGTCCACCGGCGGTACGCTCGCTGTGAGCGCGCGGGTGGCGTGGGCCGCGGTCGTCGAGGAGGCGGCGATGGTCGGCAACACCATCGACTTCACCGAGGAGCTGGCTCCGTGCGGCCGGATCGTCGACGGGCTGCGCTATCAGGAGGACGACGCCGCGGGCCTGGTCATCGACGAGGTGAGGTACGCCTGTGGGTGCCATCGGGTCCGGCGCGAGTTCCACGACGGCAGCGTGCGCGTCAGGACCGTCCGTCACGACGGGGTCCTTCTGCAGGACGAGCACAGCGGCGAGTGCGAAGCCTGATCGAGCGCGCGCACCGGGACGGGGTGAGCACCCCGGGACCGTGGCGTCGGCGCCCGGGACGGTGGCGTCGGAGTGGTGACATCGGGTGGTGACATGACCGCTTCCCATGACGTCGTGGTGATCGGCGGCGGAGGCGCCGGGCTGCGCGCAGCCATCGCCGTCGCCGAGACCGATCCCAGGCTGAGCGTCGCGATCATCTCCAAGGTCTACCCGATGCGCAGCCACACGGTCTCGGCCGAAGGCGGGGCCGCCGCCGTCGCGGGCGCGGGCGACACGCTCGACGAGCACGCCTACGACACCGTGTCCGGCGGGGACTGGCTGTGCGACCAGGACGCCGTCGAGGCGTTCGTGGCCGAGGCGCCGCGCGAGCTGCTCCGGCTGGAGCACTGGGGCTGTCCCTGGAGCCGCCGACCCGATGGGCGCATCGCCGTACGGGCGTTCGGCGGCATGAAGAAGAAGCGCACCTGGTTCGCCGCCGACAAGACCGGGTTCCATCTCCTGCACACCCTGTTCCAGACGGCACTGTCCTATCGGGACATCGTGCGCTACGACGAGTGGTTCGTCACCACCTTGCTGGTTGACGACGGGAGGGTCCGCGGCGTCGTGGCGGTCGAGCTGGCCACCGGCCGGGTCGAGGCCATCACGGCGGGCGCCGTCGTCGTGTGCACCGGCGGCTGCGGGCGGGTCTACCCGTTCACCACCAACGCCAGCATCAAGACCGGCGACGGCATGGCCCTGGCGTACCGGGCGGGCGCGCCGCTGAAGGACATGGAGTTCGTCCAGTACCACCCCACCGGCCTGCCGTTCACCGGAATTCTGATCACGGAGGCCGCGCGCGCCGAGGGCGGCTGGCTCCTCAACAAGGACGGCTACCGCTATCTCCAGGACTACGACCTCGGCACGCCGGAACCGGGGCCGGTGCTGCGCAGCATGGAGCTGGGACCGCGCGACCGGCTGTCGCAGGCGTTCGTGCACGAGCTCGACAAGGGCCGGACCCTCCCCACGCCGCACGGTCCCGTCGTCCACCTGGACCTGCGCCACCTCGGCGCGGACCTCATCGACACGAAGCTGCCCTTCGTACGGGAACTGTGCCTCCGGTACCAGAACATCGACCCGGTCGGGGAGCTGATCCCGGTGCGGCCGGTCGTCCACTACATGATGGGGGGCGTCCACACCGACCTGCAGGGCGCCACGGGCCTCGACGGCCTGTATGCCGCGGGCGAGGTGGCCTGCGTCAGCATCAACGGAGCCAACCGGCTGGGCTCCAACTCCCTGCCCGAGCTGCTGGTCTTCGGCGCCCGCGCGGGCCGTGCCGCGGCCGAGTCCGCCGCGGCGAACGCGGGGTCCGGCCCCGGCGCCGCCGTCCTCGCGCAGGCACAGGACGAACAGCGGCGACTGGAGGGCCTCGTGGCCCGCCACGCCGAGGGCCGGGACCGCATCGCGGAACTCCGTACGGCGATGCAGAACGCGATGGAGAGCGGTGTCGGGATCTACCGTGACGGGCCCTCCCTGACCGCCGCGGCCGAGACGCTGCACGAGTTGGGGGAGCGGTGCGGCCGTGCGGCCGTCGACGACCACAGCCGTACGTTCAACACCGACCTGATCGCGTTGCTGGAACTGTCGTTCATGCTCGATGTGTCCGGGGTCGTCGTCCACAGCGCACTGCGCCGCGAGGAGTCGAGGGGCGCGCACCAGCGCACCGACTTCCCGGCCCGGGACGACCTGCGCTACCTGGCCCACTCGCTGGCCCACCGCGCACCGGACGGCACCGCGCGGGTGACGTACCTGCCGGTGACCGTCACCCGCTGGCCCCCTGGGGAACGCGTCTACGGAAGGCGGCAGCCATGACGGACAGGGCCTTGGCCTGGACAGGCAGGGACCCGGAAAGGATCACCCTCCAGGTCGCCCGCTACCGGCCGGAACAGGACGCTGAACCGAGCTGGCAGTCCTATGAGGTGCCGCTGCGCAAGGAGTGGACGGTCCTCGACGGGCTCAACCACATCAAGGACCACGTGGACGGCACCCTCTCCTACCGCTGGTCCTGCCGCATGGGCATCTGCGGCAGCTGCGGCATGACCGTCAACGGCGAGCCCCGGCTGAGCTGTTCGGCCTTCCTGACCGAATCGGCACCTGGCCCGGTGCGCGTTGAGCCCCTGGCGAACTTTCCCGTCATCCGGGACCTCGTCGTCGACATCGAGGACTTCATGGACAAGCTCGCCGAGGTCAAGCCCTGGATCGTCCGGGAGGAGCACAAGCCGCTGGACGAGGGCGAGTACCGGCAGACGCCGGACGAGATGGACGAGTACAAGCAGTACAGCATGTGCATCAACTGCATGCTCTGCTACGCCGCCTGCCCGGTGTACGCGCTCGATCCGGGCTTCCTGGGCCCCGCGGCCATCGCCCTCGCCCAGCGCTACAACCTCGACTCCCGCGACGAAGGCGCCGAGGACCGGCGGGACGTCCTGAGCGCCGCCGAGGGCGTCTGGGCCTGCACCCTGGTCGGCGAGTGCACCACGGCCTGCCCCAAAGGGGTCGACCCGGCCGGTGCCATCCAGCGCTACAAGCTCACGGCGGCCACGCGGTCGCTCACGGACCTGCTGTGGCCGAGGGGGGCGCGATGAGCTGGACACCCGGGCCGACGGCCCGGCCGCCGATGTATCACAGGCCCGTCCCGCCGCTGTGGTGGCTGGGACGCCGCTCCTACGTCGTCTTCGTGCTGCGGGAGCTCAGCGCCGTCTTCGTCGCCTGGTTCGTCGTGTACCTGCTGCTCATGGTGGGCGCGGTCGCGGACGGCGGCGGCGCGTACGCGCGGTTCCAGGACTGGAGCGGGCGCTGGTGGGTCGTGCTGGTGAACGTGATCGCGCTGCTCTTCGTCCTCCTGCACACGGTCACCTGGTTCCGGCTCGCGCCGCGGGCCATGGTCGTGCGGCTGCGGGGCCGCCGTGTCCGGCCGGGCCGGATCCTGGCCCTGCACTATCTGCTGTGGGCGCTGCTGTCGGCGGCCGTGGCGTGGCTGATCCTGGGCGGGTAGTGCGATGAGCAGGAAGTCGTCTCCGGAACCACTGCTGTGGCTGCTGTTCAGCGCGGGCGGCACGGTCGCCGCGCTCCTGGTCCCCGTGCTGCTGTTCCTGTTCGGCGTGGCCTTCCCTCTGGGCTGGCTCCCGTTCCCCGACCACGCGCACCTGCTCGCGGTACTGCGGAACCCGGCGATCAAGCTGGTCCTCCTCGGGCTCTGCGTCCTGTGCCTGTTCCACTGGGCACACCGGTTCCGCTACACGCTGTACGACGGACTCCAGCTCCAGCGGATGCGCGGGCCGATCAGCGCCTGCTGCTACGGAGGCGCGGCACTCGGATCGGTCGCCGCCGGATTCGTCCTGTTCCGGGTCTGACGCGGGCCGACGACCGGGTGCTGGAGAAGCGGTCGCCGGCCCGGTCCCGCCACAGGGCACCCGACCGGGTGCCGCCCGGCCGCGGTCTGGTCAGCCTGTTCGTCTCGCCGTATGCGTCACCGGACCTGCTGGAGCGGCCCGACGACGAGGTGGTGTCCACGGTCTGCGCGCGCCGAGTGGTACCTGCCCAGCTTGACCGAGGCGACGCGTACGGCGTTCGTCGTGCGCTGGCCGCTCGGCCTGCCGGAGGCGACGCCCGCCGCGCTGCGTCTGCGGCGGTCGTTCCTGGACCGTCCCGTCCGCCGCGTCGACTACGCCGGGGACTGGGTGATGCTCAGGCCCAACAGCGAAGCCGCCTGCTGCCGCAGCCACTCCGGGTACGGACCGTACTCGCCGATCGGCAGGTACGGCCCGATGAACTCCCACTCTTCGTCCGTCAGTTGCACTCGCGTCACGCATGACGATCTACCGGATCAGGCCTCGGAGCGAGGGCAAAACCCAAAGATTGATCACGACTCGATACGCGCCCTAGGAGGGCCCACTCCTGACCGGCCTGCGCCACAACAGCGACAAGAACACGGCAGTGACCTCCCCTGACCGCCATATCAAGATCGATGGCCCTGTCGACGCGATCGTGCTCAAGGATGTCTTGTTCATGGCTGTCGTCGGGCGCCGGAATGCCGGGGGAGGCCGGCGCGAAACCGGTCTCCCCCTATGCGCTCAGGGGCGAGGCGCGCGACGATCCCGCCGCTGCTCGAGCTCCTCCGCGCTGACCGGGATGAGCATCGGCTGGCCGGGGGCGCAGAACATCGTCACGACGAATGCGGACTCGACGTCGGCAAGGTTGTTGCCATCCTGGTAGTGGATGACGTCGCCGCCCGGCTCCCAGAAGGTGTCGCCGGCCTTGAGGACGCGCTGCGGCTCGCCCTCCAGCTCGAAGATCATCTCGCCCTTGAGGACATAGCCGTAGGCAGGGCCGGAGTGGCGGTGCGGCGGTGCGCCCTCGCAGCCCGGCGGGAGGGTGACCAGGAGCGTCATCGCCTCGGCGCCCTCGGGTATCTGCGGAGCGCCGGGTACGGAGCCGATAACGTCGATCTGGGGCGGCGGTGTGGTCGCATTGGGGTTCTCGATGTGGTGCGAGTGTTCGGCGCTCATGAGGGTCCTCGCTATTTATAAGTGGTCAAAACCTTCTGCTTCATGAGACAAGGTGGAGTCGCGATCTGTGACAGCCCTCACCGCCGTCAGATGGCGACGACGATCCGAGGCCTGGACACCGGCCGTCGAACCCGACGACGAAACCCGCATGGCCTGTCCCCGCACATCTCCGCAGGCGGCACCTCGGCATCGAGGACGCCGGTGTGCTGCGTGCCTCCCTGGCGGCCGAGCCCGACACCACGAAGGCGTTCGCGCGGCACGAAGCCGCACGCGCCGCCCGGTTCGACGCCGCCCGCGAGTACGCCGCAACTGCCGAACACGCCGACGGAGCAGCCGCGTTCGCGCAGCGGGACGCCGCGTTCAGCCACTGGATGCTAACCACGGCACCCGCGACCTGACCCGGCAGGGCGGCTGCCGACGTCGACGATCGCAGCCGTGTCCCAACCGGGCGCCCATTTTGGTCTGAGCTCTTAGTACTCCAGCTGTAGATCGTGATCTTGCTGGTGGGGCCGGTGCGGAGACGGGTGCGGCCACCGTTGATCATCGTGAGTTGTGTGGACTTACGAAGAGACGGTGGCCGCAGGTCACAGCATAGATCCCGCGCGTTGGCGGGAGGCGTTCGAGGGTCTGTTGGGGCGGATCGCGGGCCGGTTCAAGCGGGTTGAGCCCCGGCGCCGGGCCGAGCGGCTCGTGCTCGGGCTGCTGTCGGACCTGCCGAGAAAGAACTGCTGGACGATCGCGGAGTGGGCCGGGGAGGCCGGCCCGCACGGCATGCAGCATCTGCTGTGCCGGGCCGTTTGGGATGCCGATGCCGTCCGTGACGACGTGCGCGAATACGTGGTCGAGCACCTCGGCGACGAGGCCGCGGTGCTGGTCGTGGACGAGACCGGGGACGTGAAGAAGGGCACCCACACCGTCGGTGTCCAGCGCCAGTACACCGGAACGGCCGGGCGGATCGAGAACTCCCAGGTCGCGGTCTACCTCATCTACGCGGGCGAACGGGGGCATGCGGCGGTGGACCGGGAGCTGTACATCCCGCGCTCTTGGACGTGCGACCCGGATCGTTGCCGGGCAGCGGGGCTCGGCGAGGACACCGTTTTCGCGACCAAGCCGGAACTGGCCCGGGTGATGATCGAACGGTTCCTGGACGCCGGACACCGCGTCGGCTGGATCACGGGGGACGAGGTCTACGGCGGCAATCCGAAGCTGCGGGCGGCTTTGGAGGAGCGCGGTATCGGCTATGTCCTCGCGGTGGCCTGCTCGGCCGAAGTGACCACCGGCGCGGGCACGTTCCGCGCTGACGCCCTGGCGCGGAAGGTGCCGAAGCGGGCCTGGCAGAAGCTGTCGGCCGGGCCCGGTGCGAAGGGGCAGCGGTTCTACGACTGGGCCGTCATCGACCTCGTCGAGGCGGCACCAGGCAGCCGCCAGCTGTTGATCCGCCGCAACCGCACCACCGGTGAACTCGCCTACTACCGCTGCTATTGCACCGAGCCGGCGCCACTGGCCGCCCTGGTCAGGGTCGCCGGCTCCAGGTGGCGTGTGGAAGAGACCTTCCAGACCGAGAAGGGGCTGGCGGGACTCGATGAGCACCAGGTCCGCCGCTACCCCTCCTGGGCCCGCTGGGTCACCCTGGCCATGCTCGCCCATGCCTTCCTTGCTGTCGTCCGCGCCGACGAACACGCCCGCCGTTCCGGGCCCGCCGACCTGGTCCCGCTGTCCTGCAACGAGATCCAGCGCCTATTCATCGTCGCCGTCCAGCCCCTGCACGACATGGCCCACCGACTCGGCTGGTCCGACTGGCGACGCCGCCATCAGCAGCGATCACGCACCAGCCATTACCGGCGACAAGCCGCGTCCCAGACATGAAGATCACGATGTACAGCTGGAGTATTAGGGGCGGCGAACGAGTGTTCCATTTATGAGGGCTGGCGGGTTAAGGTCTCGCTCTGCGAGATCTTGTACGGAGGTGCCCGGAATGGAGAACAGCACACCAGCGCGCCTGGGTCGGCCGCCGGGCATCCAGCCCGCCGCGGGGGAACTGACAAGCCGCCAGGCGGCTATCGTCCAGTTCATCGCCACCATGGTCCAGCGGCAGGGCTACCCGCCATCGATGCGCGAGATCGGCCAGGCGGTGAAACTCGCGAGCACCTCATCGGTTGCACACCAACTGGTGACGCTGGAGCGGAAGGGCGTCCTTTTCCGAGACCCGAATAGGCCGCGGGCCTACCGAGTTCGTTCCCCCTGGATACCCGACCTGAGCGACACGGCGGCGCCCACGGTGGATGTGCCGCTCGTCGGACGGATCGCTGCCGGCCTACCCCTGCTGGCGGAGGAGATTGTCGAGGAGGTCTACCCGCTGCCGCGCCATCTGTTCGGCGACGGCGACCTTTTCGCTCTCAGGGTTGTCGGCGACTCCATGATCGAAGCGGCGATATGTGACGGTGATATCGTCACCGTCCGCCGCCAGGAAACCGCTGACCACGGCGACATCGTCGCCGCGCTCTTGGGGGACGAGGCCACGGTCAAGCAACTGTGGCGGCAGGACGGCAAGGTCCTCCTCATGCCTCGAAACGCCGCATACGCACCCATCCCTGCTGACGATGTGCGCATCCTGGGCAAGGTCGTCGGGGTCCTCCGCACGCTCTAGGCCCCCGCGCCGTCCCAGGCCTCGAGATTCCTTCGCCGAGAAGGCCCTCAGGCCGGTGCTGGCCGGTCGACGGCGAACTCGTAGGCCACTTCCCAGCGGACGTCGGGCACGAAGATGTCAGCGGTTTCTACAGCGCGGCCGTCTGCGTCGTAGTACGTGCGTTCGATGACGAGGACCAGGTCGCCAACGCTGATGCCGAGGAGATTCGCTTGCTCTTGCGTGGCCCGGGACGGGCGCGGCACTTCCACGACGTTGACGATCTCCACACCAATTGACCGCATCCGCTCGACGACGTCCTTGCTGGCGAGCGGTCCCAGGGCCGCATGGCCTGGGCGGTCGCCGCCAGCAGCACAGCTGCGGTGATGCCGGTGAGTACTGGGCAGGCCAGCAGCAGCACCACGGCCCGGTGGTCGATACGCCACGCCATGCGGACGATGCGGCGCAGCACGGTGGGGATCTGCGCGCTCAGCTTCCCAAACGATGCTTCGCCGAGCGCGTTGACGGAGTGCTCGCCCGAGTACGTAATCTCAGCGGGCGGCGGCGGAGGAATGCTACTGACCTGCTCTTCGGTGGTTTGTGTCGAGGCCAAAATGGGGCTCCTCCGGTTCGGCGTTGAGGACGTGCTGCGGCGACATCGGGGTCAACGAAGCGGGCCACCGGTTCGAACACACGTGTTTCGGACGGCGAGGAATCCGCATGGCCAAGCGAAAAGCGGCCGGTGTAAGCGCCACGGACCGTTGATCCGCCGAGGTGTCCCGCAATGCGGATGTGGCCGAAACGCCGGGTCGGATGCACGTGGGGCTGGTGCGGACGTTGAGACGCTCTCGTGAGCCGATGACGTACAGGGACGGATCGTTGGAAGGGGCGTGCCGCGGCCATCGGCTCAACGCGCCGACAGTTGGTGCTGCCCGATGGCCGAAGCCTCACCGGATCCGTGGCCACCGGGCAGGCACCGTGACCGACCAAGTCGCCTTCGTCAACAGGTCGTTCAGTCGTGGCGAACCGGGCAGGGCAGGTGGCGGATGCGCTGTTAGATGGTGGGAGCCCCGGTGCCGGGCCGGGGGGAAGGGGAGCGGCCCGGCACCGGGGTGGGGCCCGCCCCCTGCGTCCGGCCGGGGGCTGCCAGAGCAAGGGGGCGGGGGTTTGAGGAAGCTGAGCGGTCACAGGTCGGGGAGGTCGCCCAGGCCGACAATGGTGTAGGCGCGTAGCTGCCGCACCATCTGCGAGGCGAGGAACCAGCTGAGGCTGGGATGCCCGTAGGGCAGTGCCTCGTCGGTGGCGGGCAGTGCCTGGAGACCGCCGTGGCCGTACTGGTAGGGGGTGCCGATCACCCCGTACAGCGGGGCACTGTGCACGCGAAGGACGGTTGGCCTCCCGGCGAGGTGGGGACACTGTTCCGCGGCCAGGCGGGCGTGCTCGAGGCAGACCGGAGGCTGCGCAGTGCGTACCACCGCATCCTCGGACCGCGCCTCACCCGGTCCGGCGAGGAATACGATGCCGTGGCGGGTGCGGGCGCTCTGGGCACGCACCTGGCAGCGCAACTGCAGCATGGTCTCGCGTTGCCTCGAGGGGTGGACCATCCGCCAGCGTGGCCGGCCGGTGGGCAGGCCGCCGGCGCCGATGGTTTGGGAGCAGCGCCCCCACAGCACGCCGCGCAGGTCACGGTCCTCACGGAGCTCGTCCCAGTAGCCCAGCTGCAGGTCTCCGTCGGGGCCGTGCAGGGCGCGTAGCGAGGACAGCAGGTCGGGCTCTTCGCCCTCGCGGCTGGTGATATAGGGCACGAGCAGGCTCGTGGTGGGGCTTGTCGGGCCGGTGGGGTGGGCGCTCATCGAATGATTCCATCGGGATGCAGATGCGGGTGGCGGAATTAGTGGGGGTGGGCGGCGATCGTGGTGCCGCCGCGAAAGGTGTCCAAGTGGCCTCGTGCGCCGTCGTCCGACCGGGGACAAACCGTGTACGTCCCGCGACCCGAGGTGGTCGGCGCCCGGTGGCAGTCCACGCCCACGCACACGGCCCTCGAGGTGGCCGCCATGGGGCAAGGTTGCCGGGCTGAGGAGTGCCGGTCACCGGCGGCGGCCTGTGTGGGCGCACCGGGTGTGGATGTGCCCTGCGCTGGTGGCACCACCGGAGGCACTGACCTGGCCGTAGGCCACCGAGTCCGCACGGTCACGGATCGGCTGGTCGCAGGCCAGACACATTTCCACGCCGGTCAGCGCCTCGTAGTGGTCACACAACGCTGCCAGGGAGCGTGCCAGCTTCCGGGCGTAGGCCACAGCCCGGTGCGGCCCGTGGCCGGCGGCGGTCCGCAGCTTGGCGCGGGCCTCGCCGATGCAGGCGAGTGCGCAGTACCGGGGCACATCATCCGTCGGCAGTTTCCCGGCCGCTTGCTCGATCTCCGGGATGATCAACTGCATGTGGTCGCGTAGCAGGTTGGTCAGGGTCTCCACTTCGCTGATGCCGGCCGGCTTGGCGTCGGGCGGGAGTAGCTGGCCGATGGTCTGTCGCATCGTGGCGATGTCCACCGGCTGGATGCTGTTCTCCGTCTGCATCACGTCGGTCATCAGGAACCCCCGGGTCGCGTCATGTCACCGCTCCTCGAGCGTCACTACACCCCGGGCGAGTCGAGCGACCGGGGATCTCGTCAGTAGCCCCTGACGCTAGAAACCCGCGTCAGGCGCACGCCACGAAGTTGCACAGAATTACACGCGAGTTGAGATGCACAGCTCCCCGACACCGCGCCCTCTTGACGGAGCACCTTCCATCCGGAGACCGTGGTGTAATTCCGTGCAATCGGTAAGCGCAGAAGGGTCAACCGCCGTGAACATTCGGTTCGTTGGGATAGACCCCGACACGGACGAGGACGGATGCCCCACCGTGTGGGTGGACGACAGCACAGAAGACCTGCTCATCCAGGGCTACCAGGCCGACGAGGAGACCACTGCGACGTGCGACCGGTTCTCCCCGGCCCAGGCGCCGATCCCGGCCGGCGAGACCGTCATCCGGATCCCCAAGCGGATGATTCCGGTCATCAGGAAGGCGTGCGATGAGCTCGATTCCGGAGTTCGCTGAGCTCATCGCCGACTGCCGACGATCGGCCGTCCACTTGGAGATGCGGGACGTCTACTTCAGCAACCCGCGCCTCGAGGCGTGGCAGAACGGGCAGGGCGTCGACTGGGACGACCGCGCCTCGTGGTGGCGGCCGTACCACCAGAACATCGCGGACGCTGTCGCCCGCGGCGTGACCGTACGCCGGGCCCGCATCGTCTCGGAGCCGGTCACCGACTACATCAGGTGGGAGCACTACCAGACCCGCGCCAACCTGGAGGCCGGCGAGCTGGTGCGGTGGCTGCCCCGGCACCAGGCCGTGGACCTGCTGCTGCCCACCAACGACTACTGGGTATTCGACGACCGCAAGGTGCGCGTCCACCACTTCTCCGGTGACGGCCACTGGGCCGGCAAGGAACTGGTCAGCGACCCTCACCTGGTCGGGATCCGCCAGGCCGCGTTCGAGCAGGTGTGGGAACGCGCCATCCCGCACGACGAGTACGAGGTCAAGTAGCCCGGCCATGCCCTCCCCGTTCCCCACGTCCAGCGTGCAGGAAGCGCGCGCAGCTCTCGCAGGCCGCCTGCGGGAGCTGCGCTTGGATGCGGGTATCACCGGCAAGGAACTGGCCGCCCGCTGCGGCTGGTCCGTTGCCAAGTCGTCTCGGATCGAGAATGCGCACACGGCGCCCTCGGACGCGGACATTCGCGCCTGGTGTACGGCGTCCGGCGCCGTGGACGAGGCGGCGGACCTCGTGGCAGCGAACCGACACGCGACGTCCATGTACGTGCAGTGGAAGCGGCTCCAACGCACTGGCATGCGGCACCTGCAGGAGGTGTCCACGCCCCTGTACGAGCGCACCCGCACGTTCCGCGTGTACGCCTCCCACGTCGTCCCTGGCTACTTGCAGACTCCCGGCTACGCCAAGGCCCTCATGGGCACCATCGCGGGCTTCCGTGACACCCCCGACGACCTGGACAAGGCAGTCGCGGCGCGCATGCGCCGCTCCCATGTCGTCCACGAGGGAGACCACCGGTTCGCCACGCTCCTCGAGGAGAACGTTCTGCACCACCGGGTGGGCGACCAGGAGGTGATGGCGGCCCAGCTCGGCCACCTTCTCGCCTCCATGGCGCTGCCGTCGATCGCGCTCGGCATCATCCCGGCCACCGCCGCACGGGAGCACGTCATGTGGCCGCTGGAGCAGTTCACCGTCTTCGACGACACGAGGGTCCATGTGGAGCTGCTGGCCGCGAAGGTGACGGTCACCGCGCCCGGCGAACTGGGCATCTACCTGTGCGGCTTCGCCCGGCTGCAGCAACTCGCCGTGTACGGCCCAGAGGCACGCGCCCTGGTTCTGAAGGCGATCGAGGCCCTGGGCTGACGTATGCCGGAGACGGCTGCGCTCCGGCCGACTCGACGTCGACCGGTGCGCAGCAAATCGGGGTCGTCAGACGGCTACTGGCGGCGGCGCCAAAGGCGCCTCTCCTCAGGCTTCTTATTGGCGGCCTCACGCGCCTCACTGGCCTCGCCGGTGACCTGGTACCGTGCCATACTCCGAGCGCGCTCGCGGTGCCCACGGCCGAGGACCAGGCCGCCGCACCGCCGTTGAACATTCAACCCCACAGGACCGCCAGCCAGGGAATCTCCAGCAGCAGCACGAACCGGCCGTGCGTCATGGTCCGGCCGGCCGCCTCGGCGTGGGGCACCATCCAGACCCCGAGGAACAGTGGGCCCAACGCCAGCACGGCCACGATGACCAGCAGCCAGAGAATGAACTCCCCGCCGTCCTCGCCGGGCACGTTGCGCTGCACGTGGTTATCGGCGATGGGTGCAGCTCTTTCGTAGTGACCTGCTCGGTCAAGCGGTGAGGGCGTATCCGTCCTGGTGGCGGGCCTGCCGAGTGCGGAGATGTTCTTGTTCGATGTGGTGCAGCCAGTATTCCTCGAAGTCTCCGTTGATGATCACGGAGCGGAGCAGGAGGAGGGCTTCGGCACCCTCGACGCTCCACCTGGATCCGGTGATGTCGAAGCGGTCCGCGATCAAGTGGCGGCACGCGCCCTCCACCACCCCGGTCGCGATCGGCCAGCCCTGCTCCAGGGCCTGCGCGTAGCCCAGGTAGGGCTCCTTGTTCGCGAGGTAGCGCACGCACTCCTCGACGCCCCCGCGCCGCTCGGTCGTCAGCCCCAGGTCGTCGGCCTGCCGCGCGATGCGGGCGGCCGCCTCGGCGGAACGGCCGTGCAGGAGGGCCAGCGCATGCTCGGCGACCCAGTCTTCGGCGGCCGGATCGTCCTTGGCGTGGAAGCACCAGGACGCCTTCCAGAGATACTCGATCACGTGGATCAGATCCACGATCAGATGGATCGTCACCTTCCGGCGAGCAGCCTCGGCCTCGACCAGTTCGATCTGGTGGCGGTCGCCGTCCACCAGCACCACCCAGCACCGCCGGTGGGCGGGGTCGCGGGCCTCGGCCTGGTCGAACGCGGCGGCGATCACCGCGGCGGCGTCACGGTCGACCGAAGCGGTCAGCCATTTGGCCCGGGCACGCGGTCCCTTGCGCAGCGCACGGCCGCCGGTCCGGCCACCGGGCACGGCGATCACGTCGTGCGGGCGCCGGGGTGCCGGGGCGGCGTCGTAGACGCAGGCCAGCGCGGCCATCCGCTTGCGGCAGCTCTTCTCCCCGGACGCGAGGCGAGTGCGGAAGACGCCCCGTCCGCGCTTCTTGCCCGCCGCCGTTTTCGCGGTGTCCGGCCGCGGCGCGTCCGGTCTCATCACGATGCCCTTGGCATCGGCGGAGAGCACCAGCAGCACCTCACCCGTGCACGGCACCGGGGTGCGCGCCGTATAGAAGGCGGCCACGTCCACCGCGGCGGCCCGGACCAGTTCCTCCAGCTGCCGCTTGCCGGCCACCTGCCCGCACCGGCGCTCGACCGCCCGGTGCACGTCGTCGTAGGAGCCGCGAGCCGCCTCGATCACCGCCAGGCGGCGAAGACCGAGGCTGTGCCGGGTAAGCGGGAGCGCCAGGGTGTCATCGGCCGGGTAGATGTTCGGTTTCCCTGGAGCCCTGAAGGCCAGGCGGCGCACGGTGACCGGGCCCACCACCGTGGCCAGGGCCCGCCCGTGCCCCCGCTCGACGCGCGACCGCCCGGCCGCCACCGCAGCGGCGGCATGGTCGGCCTCCTCCCGCAGGGCGCGCAGGTCGAGGTGGTCCTGCAGCAACTGCCGCATCAGCTGTCGGCCGCGCTCGGTGAGCAGGTCTTCCAACTCGTCGTGGGTGAGCCGACCCGCCCCCAGGGAGCCGAGCTCTCCAGTTACAGTAACTCCTGGAAGCAGATCGTCGCGCGGGCAAAGGGGTCAGCTGCCACAGCAGTGTCGTACCGTTCCATCGGGCTCTTCTTCCGGGCGCATCGATTGGTCGCACTTTCGACGGTAGGAAGAAGAGCCCGTCAGTGCGCGGGTTTCCCAACACTGCGCGCTACGGACCCGGCCACCCGCGGCGGCAGCACGAACATCCCCGGACCCTCAAGGTCGAGCCAGCCGCGCTCGGCGAGCTTGTTCAGCTTCGACCGCAGCCCCTCGATCTTCGACTTGTCGCTCCCCAGGCCGACGGCCGCGGCTACCCGCCCGGCCCGCAGCATCCCTGCCCCGTGGTCCGCGAAAACCTCCAGGATGTCCTGGTAGGCGCGTGGCAGCACGGCCGCCGAGATGCCCGCCTGCCACGGCCGCACCGTCAACACCCCGATCGGCGAGCCGCCAGCGGCCCCGGACTCCTGTCCGACCTGAGTCGGCGATTCGCCCGCGCCCGCGCCTTCGGCCGGGGCCGGGGCCGGGGCCGGGCCTAGGATCTCCGTGACCGTCTCCCGAGTGATCACCAAACGCGACAGCGTCGCTTCCTCGTGCTCGATCGCCTGCGTCAACTCGGCGGCCTGCCACCGCAGTTCCCCGATCCGTGCGCGGGATGCCGCCTCCCGCGCGTCCAGTTCCTCGAACAACGAACCCATCGCCGCCCCCAAGGTCGTGACCACACCGTAGAAGCAGCATTCCCAAGACCACAGCCCCAGCGCCCAACTCCCAGCTCACCCCCTCCCTACGGAAGAGCCGCACCCATAACCGATCCCAACCAGCGGGTGGAGGCGCTGGTCGGGGTGGCTCGGGCGGTGGCCGCAGCCGGCGAGCCTGAACGGGCCGAGCAGCTCGCCCGGGCCATCACCAACCCCAACCAGCAGGTGGAGGCGCTGACCGAGGTGGCGCGGGCGGTGGCCACAGCCTGCAAGCCTGAATGGGCCGAGCAGATCGCCCGGACCATCACTGACCCCAACCTGCAGGCGTGGGCTCTGGTAGGGGTGGCCGAGGCGGTGGCCGCAGTCGGCAAGCCTGAGCAGGCCTGCCGACTGGCCACCGACGCCGAGCAGCTCGCCCGGGCCATAACCGATCCCAACCAGCGGGTGGAGGCGCTGGTCGGGGTGGCTCGGGCGGTGGCCGCAGCCGGCGAGCCTGAATGGGCCGAGCAGCTCGCCCGGGCCATCACCAACCCCAACCTACAGGCGTGGGCTCTGGTAGGGGTGGCCGAGGCGGTGGCCGCAGCCGGCAAGCCTGAGCAGGCCGAGCAGCTCGCCCGGACCATCACCGACCCCAACCTACAGGCGTGGGCGCTGACCGAGGTGGCAAAGATGGTGGGGCTACCGCGGGCCAGTCACTTGCTGGGTCAAGCATTTGTGCTGGGAGGGTGTCTGACGCCTCTGCCGGTGTTGGCACAGTTGTACCCGCAGGAGATGATCCGGATCGCTGCCGCTGTGTACGCAGACGATCGTTCGCGCGATGCCCAGTAGACCCTGGCGTTGTGTGGCGTTGGGGTACACCCCAACGCCACACGCCCCCGGCCACGAAAGGGCGTCAGAATAGAGTCCCTAGAGCAATTTCTTTACACTCGTCCGGCAGGCTCTTAGAGTTCACTCGGACGTTTTCGGCGGGTAGTCGGGTTCGGAGGGGGCACGCGGATGCGGGTCGGGTACATCAGGGTCAGTAGCGTCGACCAGAACACCGTCCGCCAACTCGATGGCGTGGAAGTGGAACGCGTCTTCACGGACAAGGCATCTGGGAAGGACGCGGCCCGCCCGAAGCTGGAAGAGCTGATCGCGTTCGTGCGCGAGGGTGACACGGTGATGGTGCACTCGATGGACCGGCTCGCACGCAACCTGGACGATCTGCGCCGCTTGGTACGGATGCTGACCGGCAAGGGAGTGCGGGTGGAGTTCGCCAAGGAGAACCTCGCCTTCACCGGGGAGGACTCTCCGATGGCGACCCTGCTGCTGTCGGTGATGGGCGCGTTCGCCGAGTTCGAACGCGCACTGATCCTGGAGCGCCAGCGTGAGGGAATCGCCGCAGCCAAACAGCGCGGGGCCTACACCGGCCGCAAGCCCGCGCTCACCGACGAGCAAGCCCGCGAACTGCGCGAGCGCGCCACCGCCGGCGAACAGAAATCCGTACTGGCCCGAGAGTTCGGCATCAGCCGCGAGACTGTCTACAGCTACCTGCGCGCCGTACCCGCCGCCGACTGAGCCCGCCGCGTCCCACGGCGCTCCGGCGCGCACGCGACTCCGGCCCACCTTCACCGTGGTGCAGACGACTTCGTGCTGCCCGGCGTATCCATACTCCCCTGCACGCAGTGGTGAACCCGCAGCTCATCCGTGCAGACGACTTCGAAAACTGACACACCGCCAAGGTGTAACGCGAACAATCGTTTCCGTACGGTGGAGCTTGTGTCAGAGCGCTTTGCGTCGTTGGAGCCACAAGTGGTGCTTGGTGACACCGGTCGCACGGCGGCGCACGCCCCAACGGTGCGACATAGTTGCCCACGAGTCCGGCCTGATCTCCCCTGGTGGCATGGCCGGTGTGGGGTGCTCAGGCCGGACTTCGTCACTCGCTGTGCAGTACCTCGGCGATGGTCAGCCGTGCCGCCGATCTTGCCGGGAGGAGTGTCCCGAGTGCGGCGATCGCGACTCCGGCGAGTGCCAGCAGTGCGAGCATCGGCGCGTTCCAGACGTCGAGCATGGAGCTGGGGAGGTCGGTCTCGGCCGCACGGCTGGTGAGCGGCATGATCAGGCGGTGTGCGGCGACTCCGAGCGGCACGCCGAGCATTCCGCCGAGCAGGCCGAGAGCCGCCATGGATGTCACCACCATCGCCGTGACCTGGCGGGGGGTCATTCCGATCGACTTGAGCATGCCCAGGTCGCGGCGGCGCTCGCGGGTGTTGAGGACGACGGTGTTGAGGACGCCGAGTGCCGAGACCGTGCCCAGCATGAGGGTGATCAGTGAGGCGAAGCTGGTGATGATCACGTTGGTGGTGGAGGTGGTGGGCGGCTGTCCCTTGGACAGGCCGGGATCGGCGGCCTGCGCCTTGGTGAGGTAAGTGCTGACGTCGGTGCCGTGGGCGAGTTGGACGTTGTAGTTCTGGGCCGTGGCGTGCGGAGAGAGCCGCTGGAGCGTGGTCCAGTCGGCGAAGGAGTCACCCGGGCCGGTCATGACCTCGCCGACGATGGTCACGTGGGTCTGCCTGCCGCTCAGGTCCAGGGTGAGTCCGTCGCCGACCGCGAGACCGCTTTGGTACACCTGTTTCGACGAGAGCACGATCTCGCCCGGACCGTGGTACCAGCGGCCCTTGACGATCTTGAAGCCGAGGTTCCCTTTGCTGCCCCGGTAGAAGGTGGTGCCGATGGTCTGTGTGGAACTCGCGATGTTGAGCGGGACGTCGGCCTCGGCGGTCACGTTGACCGCGCCCGGCAGCGAACGCAGCAGCTTTTGCGTTCCTTCGTCACCGAGCTTCGTGGTGGCCGCTGTCCTGGGTTCCCGCTCGCCCTGGGGTCCGCCCGCCTGCAGTACGGCCTGGACACCAGCGCTGTTGTGGGAGGGGTCGGCATTCTGGAATTTGTTGAGCGTGCCCGTCAGGCCGATGGCGAACGTCACGACGGTGACGCCGAGTACCACGGTCACCATGGTCAGGGCGCTGCGGGCCGGTCGTGCGAACGGCAGGCCGAGGCCGAGGCTGACCGAGCGGGGCAGCCGCGTGCCAGCGAGCCAGCGCTGGATGCGCATGGCCCGCCCGGCGTGCTGCCTGCTGCCCGCGCTGAGCGCCTCCACCGCGGGCATGCGGTTGGCACGGAGTGCGGGGACGAGCGCGGACAGGCCGACCAGGGCCGGTACTCCCAGCAGGCAGGCGACATCCACCAGGGGGCTCACGCTCGCGGGAAGGATGACACCCGCTGAGATGAACGACTCGAATGCCTTCTTCAGCAGCGGCATCGCCAGGACGTTGCCGAGGGCGGTGCCGACGCCGCAGCCGAGGATCGCCGGGGCGCACACCATCAGCAGATAGACCTCGACCACCTGAGGTGGGGTGAATCCCATGGCCTTGAGCACTCCGATGTGCCGGAACCCGGCCACCACCGCACCGCTGATCACATTGATGATGATCACGACGGCGACGATGAGCCCGAGGACGCCGAAGACCATCAGGAAGGGCACGAACGTTCCGGGCCCGGAGTCGACCTGGTCCTTGACGGTGAGATACGACGTCGAGTTCAGCAGCGCCCCGCGTGGCAGGCCGCTGGTGACGGAGGCGAGATCGCTACGGATCTCAGCGGTGGTCGCGGCAGAGGTGAAGCGGTAGAGCATCTGGGTGCCGGTCGGGTGCAGGGCCGCGATCTGGCTGGGCGCGACCCAGGCGCCAGCGGTGCGGGTCGTGCTGGAAGCCATGCCGACGACGGTGAGCGCCGGACCCAAAGGCAGCGTGATCTTTGCGCCGACGGACGAGTTCCCCGCCAGCGGCGGCGCCTCCAAGACGATCTCGCCGGGGCCGGTGGCCCAGTGGCCCGCCCACAGGTTGAGTCGATCGACCGGGCCGGCCGGATCGGCCCGGCCCACCACGGTCAGGCGCCTGCCGGCGCTGAGGATGCCGGCGCCTGCCGGCACTTCGACGACGGCCTGGCCGAAGGGGCCCGACGCGGCCTCGACACCGGGACGACGGGCGGTCTGGGCGAACTGGTGGTCGGAGATCTTGGCGGGAGCGAAGGCCGCGGTGATCTGCGCACCGCTCTGCCGGTTGAACGCCTGGTCGAAGGGGCCCGCGGCGGCATCCAGCAGCCCCAGCGCGACCACCAGGGTCGCGGTCGACAACAGCACGACGACACCGATCACGAATGTCTGAAGCCTGCGCCGCCGCACCGCGGCACGCGCAACCCGCCACACCGCGCTCATGCGGTGCGCTCCACGCTGCTCTCGCGGGCCACCCGGCCGTCCGTGACCTCGACCAGACGAGTGGCGCACCGGGCCGCCAGCCGCGGATCGTGGGTGACCATCAGCAGCGTCTGACCGATCTGGTTCAAATCGAGCAACAGATCCATCACCTGCTCGCCCGAGCGGCTGTCCAGCGCACCGGTGGGCTCGTCCGCCAGCAGCAGCGCGGGCCGGTTCATCAAAGCTCGGGCCACCGCCACCCGCTGCCGCTCACCACCGCTCAGCGCCGCCGGATAGATGTTCCTGCGGTCGGCGATCCCGAGCTCGTCGAGCAACTCCAGCGCCCGCCTGCGTGCGTGCCGGGCCCGTGTGCCGGTCAGCTGCGCGGCCAGCGCCACGTTGTCCAGCGCTGGCAGGTCGTCGATGAGGTTGAAGAACTGGAAGATCATCCCGATGTGGTGCCGCCGGAACAGCGCCAGCCCCGTCTCGTTCAGGGCCCGGAGATTCTCGTTGTGCACGATCACGGAACCGGCGGTGGGACGGTCGAGGCCTGCGACCATGTTCAGCAGCGTCGACTTGCCGCACCCGGACGGCCCCATCACCGCGACCGCCTCCCCGGCCCGGATCTCCAGCGACATCCCGTCCAGCGCGGTGGTGTCCCCATACTCCTTGCGCACGCCGTCCAGCCGCACGATGACCCCTCTCGTGCCGTCGTCGGGTGTCGTGCCGTCTTCGCTCGTCATGGCAGGAAGCCAAACACGGCCGCAAGCGCCGATCGTCAGACCCCGGAGGTATCCTTCGGCCGGGTCATACCGGGGATGTATGCGGCTGCACCTGGGGCATGACGCGGACCGCGGTGAGCGCTGCAAGGATGGTCCGGTGTGGAGTTCTGGGACGGCCTGGCTGGCAGCCGCTCTGGCCGCGGCATGCGTGGCCGCCGGGTGGCTGGCCGTGGCGCTCGTCCGGGCCCGGCGCCTGCACCGCACGGCCCTGGAGGAGCGCGGCTGGCTCCTGGAACGGGAACGGGCCAGCGCCGCCCAGGCCGCCGTCGACGCCGAGCACGCACGGATCGCGCAGGAGTTGCACGACATCGTCAGCCACAACGTGAGCGTCATGGTGATCCAGGCCGCAGCCGCCCGGGACGTGCTGGGCGATGTACCCGACGAGGCTGCGGCGGCGTTGCTCGCCGTCGAGACCGCCGGCCGCGACACCATGACGGAGCTGCGGCACATGCTCGGCCTGCTCGCGCCCTCGCCAAGCGGCGAGGACGATGGGACGGACCTGTCGCCGCAGCCCAGCCTCAGCCGGCTCAGCGCGCTGATCGACCGGATCGCGTTCGCCGGGCTACCCGTGGAGGTCCGCATCTCCGGGGAACCGAGGCCGCTGCCCGCCGGGATCGACGCGACCGCGTACCGGATCGTGCAGGAGGCACTGACCAATGCACTCAAACACGGCGACGGGACCAAGGCCGAGGTGAGCGTGCGCTACGCGGACCACTACCTGCGCGTGGAGGTGCTCAACAGCGGCCCCAGCGTGCTCACCGGCGCCAACCTCGCGGCAAAAAAGCCCGTGACCGGTGGCGGAAAGAGCGGAGCCGGGCGCGGGTTGCTCGGGCTCAAGGAACGGGTGGCCGTCTACGGCGGCCACCTGGACGCCAGACGGCGCCTCGGCGGCGGATACCGGGTCCGCGCACGCATCCCGCTGGACCAGCCGTGACCCTTGCCGACCCCGCCCCACGCGTCCTGATCGCCGACGACCAGGCCCTGGTACGCACCGGCTTCCGCATGATCCTCACCGCACGCGGCATCGACGTGGTCGACGAAGCATCCGACGGGGCCGAGGCGGTTGCGGCGGCCCGCGAACTCCAGCCGGACGTCGTGCTCATGGACATCCGCATGCCCACCATGGACGGCCTGCAGGCGACCCGGCTGATCCTCGATCAGGCTACCTACTGCCGGGTCCTTATCCTCACCACCTTCGACCTCGACCGCTACGTCTACGACGCTCTCGCCGCCGGAGCCAGCGGCTTCCTCCTCAAGGACGTCACCCCCGCACACCTGGCCGCTTCCGTCCGCCTCGTCAACACCGGCGACGCCCTTCTCGCCCCGTCAATCACCCGCCGCCTCGTCGAACGCTTCGCGCACGGCACACGCAGCGAACGCGATCACGGGCACGCCCGCCGGCCACCTGCGATCCACCGCGACCTCGCCCGATTGACCCCCAGAGAACGGCAGATCCTCGCCCTCGTGGGGCGCGGCCTGTCCAACACCGAAATCGTCCGCGAGTTGACCATCAGCGAAGCCACTGTCAAAACCCACGTGACCCGCATCTTCGCCAAACTCGCCCTCCGCGACCGCGCCCAAGCCGTCGTCCTCGCCTACGAAACCGGACTCGTCGCACTAGGCGAATCGGGCGAATAGGCTGGCCCGGCGTCCTACAGCCGCACGCCCCCCCGGCGTCTTCAGCCTTTCACTGCGCCGGACAGCATGCCTGAGATGAAGTGCCGCTGCAGGAGCACATACAGTGCGACCACCGGCAGGGCGACGATGATGGAGGCGGCGGCGAGGAGCGAGTACTGGGTGGTGTGCTCGCTCTGGAAGAACGCCAGGCCCAATGGGGCAGTGCGCTTGTTCTCGTCGGTGATCATGACGAGTGGGAGCAGGAATTCGTTCCAGGTCCACATGAACACCAGCATGGCCATTGTCAGCAGCGCGGGGCGGCTGGTGGGTACCAGGATCCGCCACAACAGCCGCCAGTCCGACGCTCCGTCGAGGCGCGCTGCCTCGATGATGCTGACCGGCACTGAGCGGAAGAAGTTGCGCATCCAGAAGACGCCGAAGGCGAGCGACTGGGCGGTTTGCGGCAGGATCAGGGACCAGTACGAGTCGGTGACTCCGGCGTCACGCAGGTTGAAGTAGAGCGGGATCACGAAGGCTTCGGGCGGCACCATCAAGCCGATCAGGGTGACGTAGAACAGCGGCGACCGCCCCGGGTAGTCGAAGTGTGCGAAGGAGAAGCCGGCGAGGATCGCCAGTACGGACGTGAGGAGCACCACCGATACCGCGACCACTATGCTGGAGGTCAGATAGGTGGCGAAGTGGCCTTGGCGCCATGCAGTGGCGAAGTTGCCCCAGTCGAGGTGATGTGGCCATGTGAAGGAGGGCGAGGACTGCGCGACCGGGGTCAGCGCGGACGTCACCACACCGAGCAGCGGCACGAGCGCCAACGCCGCGAATGCCGTCAAGATGGCGTAGTTGAGGGCGCGTTCACGACGGGAGATCATGTCCCGTCCTCCTTGGGCTGCAGCTTGGTGATCAGGAAGGTGATGAGCAGGATCACCGCGGTCAGTACGACGGCGATGGCGCAGGCCGAGCCGACCTGACCTGTGCCGAAGGCACGGTTGTAGACCTCGAAGGCGGGCAGGCTGGTGGCATTGCCCGGACCGCCATGGGTGGCGACGTACACCAGGTCGAAGGTGCGAAGGGCTGCGATCACGGTTAGCGTGAGGGCCACGGTGACCTGCCCGCGCAGCCCGGGCAGGGTGACGGCGAAGAACTCCCTTGCGGCGCCTGCTCCGTCGAGCTTGGCTGCCTCATACAGTTCCGTCGGGATCTGGCCGATGCCGGCGATGAACAGCACCAGGCACAGGCCGATCTCCAGCCAGGTGCCGATGAGTCCGACGGCGGGTAGCGCTGTGGAGAAGTCGCCGAGCCAGGGGCGGGTGACGGCGTTCAGGCCGATAGCGCGCAGGGCGGCGTTGAGCACGCCGTCTGGGGCGTAGATCGCCGTCCAGGCGGTGGCAGTAACGACCATTGCGACGACCTGCGGTAGGAAGATCATGGCGCGGAAGACGGAGACCCCCCGCAGTCGGCCAGCGCGGGTAGTGACGGCGGCGAGCAGCAGGGCGAGCACGATCGGAATGACCGCGAAGAAAATGATGAGGACGAAGGAGTGGAGAAAGCCGTCGCGCAACTGCGGGTCTTGGGCAATGTCGGTGTAATTGGCGAGTCCGGCCCAAGTGGAGGCGGACACACCGTCCCAGTGGTACAGGGAGATCTGGACCAGCTGACCGAGCGGCACCAGGAGGAACACCGTCAGGACGGTCAGCGCCGGAAAGATGTACAGATAGCCCTTCCACTGGATGTGGCCGCGGCGCCCGGCCGGGCGCCGGGCGGAGGTGTCGGCCGAGCGCCTGCGCGCCGTCGGACCTTGTGCGGTAACAACCATGGGGGTCGCACCTACCTGCCTTGCTGGAACGAGGAGTAGTCCGACTGGAGTTGCGCGCCAAAGGCGTTGGGCGTCAGCTGCCCGGCCGTCAACTCCTGCACGGCAGCGGTAAGGGTGTCGTAGAAGGTCGGGGTGGTGTAGTCGAGGTACGGCAGCAGGCCGTCCTTCTGGCTGACGGCCTTCCACTCGGCGAGTACTTCGGCGTAGACGGTGTCCGCGGCGGGCTTGTAGTCGGCCGGCGGGAGGGCGGGCAGGTTGCCGTTGTCGGCGGCCACCTGCATGCCCTGCTGGTCGACGAGGAAGTTGATGTATGCGGCGGCCACGTCCGGGTGCTTGGATTTGGAGGTCACGGCCCAGGCGAGACCCTCACCGCCCTGGGTGAGCGGGGGTTGCCCGTCTGCGGGGCTGAGTGCTGTGAACCCGACGTTGTTCTTCATCTTCGGGGCGAGTGCGGCCGACTGCCAGGTGCCGTCCACCAGGAACAGGGACGTGCCCTGGGAGAAGGCGGCGACGGCCTGGTCCTCGCTCTTGCCGTTGAAGCCGGAGCCGAGGTAGCCCTTGGTGGCCCAGGTGCGCAGGGTGGCCGCGGCCTTCAGGCTGCCGGAGTCCGTCCACTTGGCGCCGCCCTCGTTGAACACGAGCTTGCGGACCTCGGCCTTGCCGGCGGTGGCGGCCTGGACAATGCCGAAGAGGTGGATGCCGGGGCTCTTGGTGGCGTCTCCGTAGGAAATGGGCTGCAGGCCGGAGGCCTTCGCCTTGGCGAGAGCGGTCTCGAACTCCCGGAGCGTGGTCGGGGCGGACAGGCCGAGGGACTTTAGTTTGGCCTTGTTGTAGTAGATGCCGACGATCTCGCCGGTCTGGGAGACGCCGTACAGGTTCCCGGTCTTCCAGGTCTTGCCGTCGGAGGTGAACCTGTTGAGGTCGAGCAGTTGGGCGGGGAACGAGGGGTCCCAGCCGTAGGCCTTGGCGTAGGTGTCGACGGGTTGCAGCAGCCCGGCCTTCACGAAAGCGCCCATGTCGGGGTAGCCCTGGTTGGCTTGGACGACGTCGGGCGGGTTGGCGGAGGACAGGGCGAGCTTGAGGGTCGTCTTGAGGTCGGAGAAGGACCGGGAGACGCGCTTGATGGTGACGTTCGGGTACTTCTTCATGAACGCCTTGTTGAGTGCTTCCGTGGAGGCGTTGGTGCCGGGGTCGGTGTTCTGGTCCCATTCGGTGAGAGTGACCTTGCCGGCCTTGGCTGGATTGGTGGAGATGGGGCCGGTGGTCTTCTTCGTGTCGGCGGGCGATCCGCTGCTGGGGCCGGGTGCGCAGGCTGCGACGCCGGTCAAGATGCCGGTGGCAAGCGCGGCCGCGGCGATGACACGCCGACGCGAATGTGGTGTCGTCTCGGTCATGGGGTGGTCCTCCTCGTGCTGGTGGAGCAGTCGTCGGGGAAGCTGAGGGGCGATGTCCCTCGGAGTGAGGGGGTGCTAGGCGCGCGAGAGCTTGGGCCTGCGCGTGTCCGGCTAGGGCATGACCGCGCGGATGCGGGTGAGGTCCGCGTCCGGAATGCCGGGGGTGCGTTCAAGGAAGGCGTCGATCGCATGCCAGTGCGGTGCGCTGTTCGCGCCGCCCAGGCTCTGCACCGACAGTGCGGCGCACAGTCCGGCGAAGCGGAGACGAGCGGACAGGGGCCAGCTGTGGATCAGGCCGGTGATCAGCGCTGCGGTGAACACGTCACCGGCGCCGGTGGGATCGACGGCCGGCACGCGGGGAACGGGAACCCGGACCAATTCGCCGGTGCCGCCGTCCACCGCGACCGCACCGCTGGCACCGTCGGTCACGACGACATCGGGTACGAGGGCGGCGAGAACCTTCACGGCCTCCTCGATCGTGCCGGTGCGGGTGTAGCTCGTCGCCTCGACGGCGTTGCAGACGAAGACGTCGACTTCGGCAAGCCGGGTGAGCAGTGCGCGTGACCAGTGGCCCGTGGGGTCCCAGCCGACGCCGCCCACCACGCGCGTGCCGCGGGCGCGGAGCTCGGCCGCCCAGCCGGGCAGCGGGCGCCCGATGCCAAGCTGCAGGAAGCGTACGTCGGGCAGTTCGCCCTCCCACACCTCAAGGCGATGGGCGCCTTCTTCCTCGTAGGTGATGAAGGCGCGGTCGTGCTCGTTGGTCACCGCGACCGTGACGGGGGTCTGCACTGAGCCGTCGCGGCGCAGCCACGTCAGGTCCAGGTTCTCCTCGGCTCCCAGCCGGGCGGCGAGATGCTCGCCGAAGAGGTCGGTGCCGATCACACCGAACAGCCCCGTGCGCAGCCCAAGTCGCGCTGCGGCGACGCTGCGGTTCGCGGTTCCGCCGGCGGAGACGGCGAACCGGTCGGCGTACACCTCGGTTCCTGGGGTGGGCAGGTGCGGGGTGCCGCAGAAGACGAGGTCACAGAACACCTCGCCGGCGAAGACCACATCGAGCACGGGGGAACGCCTCCGTCCGGTGCAACCGTTCGTGAAGTGCTCAACTATGAGCACCGCGCTCATGGATTGACAAGAGTCAGTCAGCAGCGAACAAGCATCCCTTCACTGAGTGACCGAAGTCGGTCATCGGGGCTATTCTTCATGCGTGACCTCAAGCAAACGACACGCGAAGATCGTGGAATCGCTCCGGACGACCGGAGTGGTTTCGGTGCGCGAGCTCGCCGAACGGCTGCAGGTCAGTGAGTCCACGATCCGCCGGGACCTGACGGAACTGGACCGCAACGGCGAACTGGTCCGCACCTACGGCGGTGCGGCCCTGTCCCTGCGCGGTGCCGCGGAACCCGCCGCCGAGGAGGCGATGGACGAGATTCCGTTCGATGTCGTCGCCACGCGCGATCAGGCGCTCAAGGACGCCATGGCCGATGAGGCCGTGAAGCTCGTCGAGGACAACAGCGTGATCGTCCTGGACATCGGAACCACGCCCCGAGCGATCGCCCGGCGGCTGCGCGGGCGCCCCGTCACCGTCATCACCAGCAGCCTTGCGGTGCTCGATGAACTCCGCAACGACGACGCCGTACGGCTGGTGATGCTCGGCGGCGTGCTGCGCCGCAACTACCAGTCCCTGGTCGGTTCCCTCACCGAGCAGTCACTCCGCCAGGTCAGCGCCGACCTGCTGTTCCTCAGCTGCACCGGAGTGCGACCCAACGGCCACGTGGTGGACAACATGACCGTCGAGGCACCCCTGAAGCAAGCCATGATCGAGACGGCCGGCACGGTCGTCCTGGTCGCTGCGGAGACCAAGTTCCCAGGCACCGGATCGCTGCGCGTGTGCTCGCTCTCGGACATCGACGTCCTGATCACCACCGGCGGTGCCGACCCCAACACGCTCCAGTTCTGCCGAGAGGCGGACCGAAAGGTGATACTCGCATGAAGTTGACCGTCCTTGGCGGCGGCGGATTCCGTGTGCCGTTCGTCTACCAGGCCTTGTTGCGCGACCAGGGCTCCCCCCGTATCGACGATGTGTGGTTGTACGACACCGACACGGCCCGGCTGAAGGCGATGGCTGAAGTACTCGCCCGGTTCGCGGACGGCCACGCCGACGCGCCACGAGTGACGGTCACCACCTCGCTCGACGACGCCCTGGAGGGCAGCGACTTCGTGTTCGCCGCCATCCGCGTGGGCGGACTGACGGGGCGGATGTGCGACGAGCGGGTCGCCCTCGACCTCAACATCCTCGGCCAGGAGACCACCGGCCCCGGCGGCCTGGCCTACGGACTGCGCACCATACCCGTCATGCTCGACATCGCGCACCGGGTGCGACGCCTCGCTCCACGCGCCTACGTCATCAACTTCACCAACCCGGCCGGGATGATCACCGAAGCGATGCAGAACGTCCTCGGCGACCGCGTCCTCGGCATCTGCGACACCCCCTCCGGCCTGGGCCGCCGCATCTCCAGGGCCCTCGGCCTCGACCCGTCCCGGGCCCAGTTCGACTACGTCGGCCTCAACCACCTCGGCTGGATGCGCCGCGTCCTACACGACGGCGAGGACGTCCTGCCCCGCCTCCTCGCCGACGAACGCCTCGGCGACCTGGAGGAGGGCGTGGTCTTCGGCACCGAGTGGCTGCGCGACCTCGGCGTGATCCCCAACGAGTACTTGTATTACTACTACTTCAACCGGGACGCCGTCCGAGGCATCCTCGACGCCCCGCAAACCCGCGGCGAGTTCCTCGCCCGTCAACAGCACGATTTCTACAGGCGCGTGACACAGGCGGCCGAGGGCACGGCCGTGTCGCTGTGGCGGGAGACGGTCGCGAACCGCAGCGCCAACTACATGGCCGAGGCCAAAGGCGCCGTACAGGGAGAAGCCGAGGCCGACGAATACTTCCAGCCGGACCCCGCGCACCACGGCTATGCCGGTGTCGCTCTCGCGGTGATGGCCGCGATTAGCCGCAACGAGCGCGCGACGATGATCCTCAATGTGCGCAACGGAACCACCGTCTCCGCCCTCCCGCACGACGCGGTCGTCGAGGTGCCCGTCACTGTCGACTCCAACGGTGTCCACCCGCTCACCATCACCCAACCCGACCTGCACCAGGCTGGCCTGATGCAGCAGGTCAAGGCGGTCGAACGCCTCACTATCAGCGCCGCCACCACCGGCTCCCGCGCCGACGCCACCAAGGCCTTCTCCCTCCATCCCCTGGTCGACTCGGTCACCATCGGCCGCAAGCTGCTCAACGGCTACATCGAGCGCATCCCCGAAGTTGCGGCTGTATTCAGCAGCCGCAGGCCCTAGCCAAACTGTTCCGTCGAGGCACCCGATCCGACACCGGGCGGTGCCTCGACGCATCATCCACCCCAGCGCCCCTGCGCCAACCTCGACTGGGTGCGGATCCTTCTGAGGGAAGGTTGTTGATCAAGTGCTGGGTTGGTTGTGGTGCTGGTCGGGGTAGGTGCGCTGATGCTCGCGGGTGTGGTGGTAGGCGAGGTAGGTGTCGAGGTCGCCGTTGGCGTGGACAGCGCGGAGTTTGAGGACGGCTTCGGCGCTGGCGAGGCCCCAGCGGGCTCCGGTGATGTCGAGGCGGTCGCCCACGAGGTGCCGGCACGCGCCTTCGACCGATCCGGTTGCGATGGGCCAGCCCTTGTCCAGTGCGGTGTCGTAGCGGAGCTGGTCGAGGTGGCCGGACAGGTAGCGCACGCAGGTGTCGACGCTGTCCCGTTTCGCCCCGGTGAGCTGTTCCTTCTCGGCGCGGGCGGTCATCTCGTCGGCGACGCGGGCGGCGTGTCCGTGCAGGATCGCGGTGAGTGTCTCGGCGGCGAAAGTCTCGGCCTCCAGGCTGCCGACAGGATGGAAGGCGTGCGCGGCCGTCCACGCGTACTCGGCGACATGGACGAAGTCGATCAAGATGTGGATCTTGGCGTTGCGGCGCTGTGCTTCGGCTTCGACGAGGTCGAGTTGGTGGCGGGCGCCGTCGACGAGGATGAGCCAGGGCCGGTGATGGCCCGGGTCACGGTCGGTGGCCTGGGTGAATGCCTCGGCGATTACGTCGTCGGGGTCGTGGATCAGGGAGGCGGTGCACCACCGGTTGACCGCTTTCGGGCCGGGCCGCACCGTCCGCAGGCGGGTACGGCCGCCGGGTGGGTGGACGATGTCGTGCGGACGGCGCTGGGCGGGGTGGGTGTCGTGGACGCAGGCGATGGTCGCCATGCGTTTCCGGTTCGGTTTCTCGCCCGGTGCGAGCCGCGCCTGCCTGCCCTGCCGCTTCTTTGCCTCGGCCGCGCGGCGGGTGGCCTCGCGTAACGCTTCGGGCCGCATCACCACCCCCTTCTGGTCGACCTGGATGACCAGCGGCATGTCGGCCGTGCACGGGGAGGCGATCTTGTGGTGGTAGAAGGCGTCGATGTCGGCGGCGGCCTCGACGGTCAGGCTCTCGGCCCGGCGTTTGCCCAGTACCGGCCCGCACCGGTCGGTGATCGCCGCGACGGCCTGCGCGTAGGAACCACGGACCGCCTCGCGCACGGCGAGGCGTTTGACGCCGTGGCTGTGCCGGCCGCGTGGCAGCGACAACTGGGCGTCGGCCGGGTGCACGTTCGACAGGCCCCGGCTCCGCCAGGCGCACCGCGTCACACTCACCGTGCCGAACAAGCAGGTCAGCTGCCGGGCATGCCCCCTCTCGCGGTACGGCCGCACCTCGCGGTCCGGACCGAAGACCGCCCGAGGCGGCGGCGCCTGCTCTTCACGGGCCGCCCGCAGGTCGAGGTGGTCCTGGAAGAACCGGCGCAGGATCTCCCGGCCATCGGTCTCGATCAGCTGTTCCACCGCGGCATGGTCCAACTCGGCGGTCTCGGGTGCCGACAGCCGTGCTGCCAGCGACTCCACCGCTTCCATCGAGCAGGCAAACGGGTCAGGGACATCGTGGGTGTCGTAGCGTTCCATCCGGGCTCTTCTTCCGGCCGTTGTTCCTGGTTGGCACCTACGACGGTAGGAAGAAGAGCCCCTTGACCACCGGGAGTTGGCTCACCGCACCGAACCGGTCGCCGTCCTTCCGGCCGACGCGGTGAACAGTGCGGGTGTCTGTTCGTCCAGCCAGCCCCGCTCGACCAGCCGCTTCAGTTTCGACCGCGTCCCCTCGATTTTCGACGTCTGCGCGGGCAGGCCGATCCTCGGCACGACCTGCTTCGCCTGCACCGGCTCGGGCCCGTCGTCGATCACGTCCACGATGTCGCGGTAGACCGCAGGGAGATCCGCGCTGCTCATCCCCTCCCGCCACACGGTCACCGTCTGCGCTCCCACCACCCGGCCCCCGCCCACCGGCTCGACCGCGTCCACGGCCACTCCCTCAGCCGCGAGTTCCTCCAGCGTCTCCCGCGTCACGGTCAACCGTTCCAGCCGGTCCCGCTCAGCCTCCAACCGCACGGTCAACACGGCGATCTCCCGCTCGAGCTCCTCCACCCGGGACCGCACCGCCGCCTGCCGAGCCTCCAGTTCCCCGATCAACGAGCCCATCCGGCACCGCCTCCTCTACCCGCACGGTAGAGACGACAACACCCCACCCACACCCAGATCAGCAAAACCCAAGTTCAACCGTCCCCCGAGAGGATCCGCACCCACCTCGAATTACCGTATCCTGCACGGCCGACGGGACGAAGACCGGCGGATCGTTTGGTGGCACGGCACCGTATCGGCCGAGGCGTCTCACAGTGAGACGCCTCTCATCGATGGCCCTGGGCATGCTCAGGGCGACGCGCCAAGGCGGCGCGTGACGGGTGGGAGGGGCGGACATGGTGAAACGGTCGTGGGGACACCGGGAACGGCTGCTCGCGGTGGGCGGGTTCGGGGCCCTGGTGGCGGTGTGCGGCGCGGTTGCCTCGGTGGCGGGCGCCCCGGCCGGTCCCGGAGTCGCCCTCACGGGTGCGGTCCTCGGCTGCTGGGAGGCGCTCGGCCTGTGGCTGTGGAACGCCGGGGTGGGAAGGGAGAGGAAGGGCTCCCGGGGCTGACGGCGTTTGCCCGCCCGACCAGGCCCTGTCGGCGCTACATCCCTCCCGGCTTCACCCGTTCTCCGGCCCCAACCGGATCCCATACGCCGTGATCTTGCGGTAGATCGTCGCTCGGGAGATGCCCAACGCCTTTGCGGCCTTCGCCTTGTCGCCGCCGTGGTCGAGGAGCGACTGGACGATCAGGTCGCGTTCCGTGGACTCCCAGGCGGACAGCGGGTGTTGGGTCTGGGAGAGCAGGGACGGTGGGAGGTCGGACTGCTCGATCAGGGGGCCCGAGCGGTGCGCCTCGGCGTAGCGGAGCGAGCCCTCGAGCTGGCGGACGTTGCCCGGCCACTGTGCCCGGGAGAGGGCCCGCAGCGCGCTGTCTGTGCACTGGACGCCTCCGGTGTCGCCACCATGGCGTGCCATCAGACTGGTGACGAGTGCGGGGATGTCGGCGGTGCGGTGCCGCAGCGGCGGGACGGTGACCTCGGCCCCGAACCGCGCTCGCACCGCGGCGACGGGATCCGTCGGCCGTGACGCGGCCGCTCCGTCGGCACCCGGCAGCGCGTCGGCGCCCGCGCCGGGCAGCGTAGGCCGGTCATGGGTGAGCAGCGCGGCCACCCAGCCGGAGCGCCCGACCGTAGTGCGCAGCACACCGTCGAGCTGTCCGAGCACGGGTGCCGACAGCAGATCGAGATGTCGGAGTACAACCGTGCCGCGGTCCTCGGCGAGATCCTGGAAGACGGCCTGCAGCCACTGCGCCGCGCCGCCCCGCGCGTCCGCCGCGTCGTGCACGCTGATCGGTGCCGTAGGCGCCACATGCCGGTGCACTGCCCGGACTAGTGCGTGCTTGCCGGTGCCTGCCTCACCGTCCACGAGCGTCCAGCGTCCCTGCTCGCAGTGGCGGATCAACTGGTTGACGGCGCTCCGGAACACGGGGCTCGACCCGCTGATGCCGGCCAGCCGCGACACCCGGGCCACGGGGCGCGGCGGTGTGGACTCGTCCCGCTCCGCGACCAGCCGCAGTTCGATCAGGTAAGCGGCTGGGTTCCCGCCGGGTTCGTCGCCCTCCACCCGGCGGCCCCGGAGCTGCACGGTCCGTCCGTCGCTGAGGAGCATCCGCTGCTCGCGCAGCCCGGTCGGATCGGCGGCGAGTTCCCGCAGCCGTCGGTGGTCGGCCGGGCCGAGCATCTCCGTCGCGGCCGCGTCGGCGAGCAGCAAGCCGTCGGTGAGGGTGACCAGCGCCCGGCGTGAACTCTGACGGGACGTCAAGAAAGCGCGCAGCGCAGCGCGTTCGCGTTCCGACCCGATGTCGAGCAGGCGCTCCTCGATGTCTGCGGCGGCCTGCTGGACCAATGCCACCATCAGTGGCGAGGCGGTGTGCTGCCAGGACGTCAGATCGATCAGGCCGAGCACTCGCCCGCTGCCCGGATTGCGGATGGGCGCCGCGGCGCACGACACCAGTTGCAGCCGTTCGGAGAAGTGCTCCGAGCCGAATACCTGCGCCGTACGGCCGTCCTCGGCCGCGGTGCCGATGCCGTTCGTGCCGACGTACTCCTCGGCGTAACTGAAGCCGGGCGCAAGGCAGATGTCGTCGAGGTGCCGGTGCAGGGCACGGTCGCCGGTCCTGCGCTCGCGCACCCATCCCTTGGAGTCGGTCAGGATGAGGCACATCGGGGTGCCCTGGAGCGCGTCGGAGATCCGGTCGAGGACCGGGCGGGCGGCCGTGGCGAGCCGGGAATGCGGGTCGAAGACGGCGTTGTAGGGGGCCTGGATGTGGTCGGCGTCCACGCCGAAGAAGCGTGAGCGCTGCCAGGAGTCGAGGATGGGCGGGCGCACTTCGGAAGGCGAGACGTTCTCGCCTTCCAGGAAGTGGGTCCGTGCACGGACGGGATTGAGGTGCGGGAGGGGGCGGTCCAGGCCGAGCGGGGAGACGGTGTGCGACCGTCCTGTCGTTTCGGGTTCCACGGATTCCACAGGTTCCATCGGCTCTGCGCCTTCTGCCGTGCGATGACTCTCGGGCTTCCGGTATGTCCCGCACGTTAAGTCCGGAAGTCCGGTGGTGGCCAGACCCGGGATGTGAGGCCCGTCTCAACTTGAGACGCGCGGCTGCCGCAGGTGCTCCCACGATGGGCGACGCCCCGGTTACCGACGGCAGTGCGCCGCCACGAGCGCCGGGCGAACGAGGTCCCTTCCCTCCGGTCCCGGCTGTGCCGGGGCCCGGGGGAGCCCCATCGCTGCCGAGTCAGCCGGAGGAGTATTACCCGTGAGCCGACAGAGTCTGAGCAAGGCGCACAAGAAGATCACCGAGTTGTCGTGGGAGCCGACGTTCGCGACGCCGGCCACCCGCTTCGCGACCGACTACCGTTTCGACAAGGCCCCCAAGAAGGACCCGCTCAAGCAGGTCCTGCGCTCCTACTTCCCGATGGAGGAGGAGAAGGACAACCGGGTCTACGGCGCGATGGACGGCGCGATCCGCGGCAACATGTTCCGCCAGGTCCAGGAGCGCTGGATGGAGTGGCAGAAGCTGTTCCTGTCCATCATCCCCTTCCCCGAGATCAGCGCGGCCCGCGCGATGCCGATGGCGATCGGCGCGGTGCCCAACCCGGAGCTGCACAACGGGCTCGCGGTGCAGATGATCGACGAGGTACGTCACTCGACGATCCAGATGAACCTCAAGCGCCTCTACATGAACCACTACATCGACCCCGCCGGGTTCGACATCTCCGAAAAGGCGTTCGCCAACTGCTACGCGGGCACCATCGGCCGGCAGTTCGGCGAGGGGTTCATCACCGGTGACGCGATCACCGCCGCCAACGTCTACCTGACGCTGGTGGCGGAGACGGCCTTCACCAACACCCTGTTCGTGGCGATGCCCGCCGAGGCCGCCGCCAACGGCGACTACCTGCTGCCCACCGTCTTCCACTCGGTCCAGTCGGACGAGTCCCGGCACATCTCCAACGGCTACTCGATCCTGCTGATGGCGCTGGCCGACGAGGACAACCGGCAGCTCCTGGAGCGCGACCTGCGTTACGCCTGGTGGAACAACCACTGCGTGGTGGACGCCGCCATCGGCACGTTCATCGAGTACGGCAGCAAAGACCGCCGCAAGGACCGCGACAGCTACGCGGAGATGTGGCGGCGCTGGATCTACGACGACTACTACCGGTCGTACCTGATCCCGCTGGAGAAGTACGGCCTGAAGATCCCGCACGACCTCGTCGAGGCGGCGTGGAAGCGGATCTGGGACGACGGCTACGTCCACAAGACCGCCCAGTTCTTCGCCACCGGCTGGCCCGTCAACTTCTGGCGCATCGACGGCATGACGGACGAGGACTTCGAATGGTTCGAGTCCAAGTACCCGGGCTGGTACGCGGAGTACGGCGCCTGGTGGGAGGCGTACAACCGGATGCGGTACCCGGGTGCGAACAAGCCCATCACGTTCGAGGACGTCGGCTACCAGTACCCGCACCGCTGCTGGTCCTGCATGGTGCCGTGCCTGGTCCGGAAGGACATGGTGGTCGACAAGGTCGACGGCCAGTGGCGCACGTACTGCTCGGAGACCTGCGCGTGGACCGACACCACCGCGTTCCGCCCCGAGTACGAGGGCCGCCCCACCCCGTCGATGGGACGCCTCACCGGCAAGCGCGAGTGGGAGAGCTGCTACCACGGCCAGGACCTCGCCGACATCGTCACCGACCTGGGCTATGTGCGCGACGACGGCAAGACGCTGATCCCCCAGCCGCACCTGGACCTCGACGACCCGAAGAAGCTGTGGACGCTCGACGACATCCGCGGCAACACGCTCATCAGCCCCAATGTGGCGCTCAACGAGATGTCCGACGAGGAGCGCGAGGCGCACGTCGTGGACTATCGCGGCCGCACCAACATCACACCGTCGATGTCCTGACCGATCCTCAGGCAGGGGCGGCGATGTTTCCGTCGCGGGGTCGCCGCCCCGGAAGGCTGGTCCTTGTGGGCGACAAGCACCGCATCCGATTCGAACCGGTCGGCATCGAGATCGAGGCTGACGAGGACGAGACCGTACTGGACGCCGCGTTCCGCCAGGGCGTCATGCTCATGCACGGCTGCAAAGAGGGCCAGTGCTCGTCCTGCAAGTCCTTTCTGCTCGACGGCGACCAGCAGATGGAGCGCTACTCCACTTTCGCGCTGGCCGACTACGAGAGCGAGGAGGGATACGTCCTGCTGTGCCGTGTGCACGCCTACGGCGACCTCAGCGTCGAACTCATCAACTACGACGAGGAGATGCTCCTCTCCGGCATCCCGCCGCGGGAGGCCCGCACCACTGTCGCGGTGGTACAGCCGCTCACCCACGACATCGTCCGGCTGGGCCTGATCGTCGACCCCGCTGACGAACTGCCGTACCGTGCCGGGCAGTACGTGGACATCCAGGTGCCCGGTACCGACCAGTGGCGGTCGTTCTCCATGGCGGGCCTGCCCGCTGAAGGGCCCGGCGGCCAACTGGAGTTCATCATCAAGCGCTACCCCGGCGGCCTGTTCTCCGGGCTGCTCGACGGCGCCCTGACGCCGGGAGACCCGCTCACGGTCAAGGGTCCCTACGGCACCTGCGTGATGCGGGACGCACCGGACCGTGACCTGATCCTGCTCGCGGGCGGCGCCGGCATGGCGCCGATCCTGGCCCAGTTGCGCGGCCTCGCCGCCACCGGCAGCGCTCGACGCACCCGGTTCTACTACGGGGCGCGCACCCGGCGGGACCTGTTCGCGCTCGACGAGATCGCCGAACTCGGGTGCGGCCTCGGCGACTTCGCCTTCGTACCGGCCCTGTCCGAGGACGGAGCGGGCGCGTACGAGCAAGGGCTGATCACCGAGGTCGTCGACCGGCACGAGGGCGACCTGTCACAGGCCGACGCCTACCTGTGCGGCCCACCGCCGATGTGCGACGCCGCTTTGGAGCTGCTCACCGGCAAGGGAATGCCCGAGGAGCGGATCTTCCTGGACAAGTTCACCACGTCCACCGACGCCTGACCTGCGCACACACCCAACCTCCTAACCCATGCGAGGAGCCGTACGCATGACCACTCAAGCCGACAAGCTGGCCAAGGCCGAACGCAGCTTCCCCAAACCGCAGTTCACCGACGCCGAAGCGGGAGCCCTCGTCTTCCCGAGCTCCACCAGCCGCGCCTTCTCCTACTACAAGCCGCACAAGATGCGGGCCACCATGTACGAGGACGTCACCTTCGACGTCCAGCCCGACCCCGAACGCCACCTGCTGCAGGGCTGGATCTACGGCTTCGCCGACGGGGCCGCCGGCTACCCGCAGGACTGGACCGCCCTCAAGTCGTCCGACTGGCACCGCTTCCTCGACCCCAACGAGGAGTGGGAGCAGACGATCTACCGCAACAACGCCAATGTCGTGCGGCAGGTCCAGCAGAATCTCGTCAACGCCCGCAAGGCGGAGGCGTACCAGCAGTGGAGCCGCTCCTGGGTTTCGTTCGTCCAGCGGCACGTCGGTGCCTGGATGCACGCCGAACAGGGCCTGGGCATGCACGTGTTCGTCGCCATCCAGCGCTCCGCGCCCACCAACATGATCAACAACGCGCTCGCGGTGAACAGCGTCCACAAACTGCGCTTCGCCCAGGACCTCGCGCTGTACAACCTCGACATCGAGGAGCAGCTCGACGGCTTCGACGGCTCCGCCCACCGCGATGTGTGGCAGTCGGACCCGGCGTGGCAGGGCGTCCGCGAGACCACTGAGCGGCTGACCGCCGTACAGGACTGGGCCGAGGCCCTGTTCGCAACGAACCTCGTCTTCGAGCCCCTCGTCGGCGAACTGTTCCGCAGCCACCTCGTCCTGCAGATCGCCGCCCGCAACGGCGACTACACCACCCCCACCGTCATGGGCGCCGGCGAGAACGACTACGACCGTGACCTGCGCTACACCCGCGCCCTGTTCACCCTCCTGCTCGGCGACGACACCCACGGCGCCGGTAACAAGGCGATCGCCCAGGAGTGGCTGGAACGCTGGGTGCCGGCGAGCCTCGACGCCGCGCGGCGACTGCAGCCGCTGTGGTCACAGCCCGCCGAGAAACCCGTCCGGTTCGAGGACAGCCTCGACCGCGCCAAGGAGCGCTTCGGCCGCCTCATCGAGGACCTGGGGCTCAAGGCCCCCGCCGACCGCACGAGTGAGAGGACCGCGAAGTGACCAGTATCAGCGCACAGCCCTTCAGCGCGGACCGCACCTCCTCGAACCGGTGTGGTGTGACGCTGATGAACAACCAGAACGGCCATGTCGTCGCCGACGTGATGCGGGCCAAGGAGAACGTCACCGTGAGCGACTTCCCGTCGATGATCCGCGTTGATGGCGAACGGGTTCTCACCTTCGACTTCGACGAGATCTCCGACGCTCTCGGCTTCGACTTCGACCAGACCGACTTCGAGGAGATCATGTCCACCCACTACGGCCGCATGGTCCACCTCGACGACCGCACGGTGCTCTTCGCCAACCCCGAGGACGCCGCCGAATACATCGACTTCGACCTCAGGCCGGTCGACTGATTCTGGGAGGAGGGGCCACATGTACCGCAAGGACGGCGTCGACTACTTCATCGTCGACGGACACATCCACTTCTGGGATGCCAGCGAGGAGAACACCGCCAACAAGTACGGCGAGGGCTTCATCCGCTGCTTCTACGACTACCAGCGCAACCTCAGCCCCGAGGAATGGGTGTGGCCGCTGGAAAAGTTCCGCAAGTACACCGAAGGGGACCTGGTCCACGACCTGTTCGAGACCGGCTACGTCGACTGGGGCATCTTCCAGCCCACCTACCTGCACGAGTTCTACCGCAACGGTTTCAACACCACCGAGCGCAACGGGCAACTGGCCCGCAAGTATCCCGACCGCCTCATCGCCAACGGCTCCTTCGACCCGCGTGAGGGCGAGGCGGGCCTGGAGCGGCTGCGCAAGCTGCACGCGGAGTGGAACCTGCGGGGCGTCAAGCTCTACACCGCCGAATGGCGCGGCTCCTCCAAGGGCTGGAAGCTGAGCGACCCCGAGGCACAGGACTACCTGGCCCTGTGCCAGGAGCTCGGCATCCGTAACATCCACGTCCACAAGGGCCCCACCATCTGGCCGCTGAACCGGGACGCCTTCGACGTTGCCGACATCGACCACGCGGCCAGCGCCTTCCCCGGTCTGAACTTCGTCGTGGAGCACTCCGGGCTGCCCCGCCTGGACGACTTCTGCTGGATCGCCACCCAGGAACCCAACGTGTACGCGGGCCTGTCCGTGGTCATGCCGTTCATCCACTCCCGCCCCCGCTACTTCGCCCAGGTCATCGGCGAGCTGCTGTACTGGCTCGACGGCAACCGGATCGTGTTCGGCAGCGACTACGCGATCTGGAGCCCGAAGTGGCTGATCGAGAAGTTCGTCGACTTCCAGATTCCCGAGGACCTGCAGAGCGAGTACGGAACCCTCACCACCGACGTCAAGCGCAAGATCCTCGGCCTCAACCACGCGCGGCTGTACGACCTCAAGGTCCCCGAAAGTGCCCAACTGGCCGCCGCCGGAGCGGTGGCGGCATGACCGCCGTCACCGAGGCGGTCGACCGGGTCACCGCCGTCAACGCGGCCCTGGCGGCGGTGCTCGACCCGGAACTCGACCGCCCCATCACCGAACTCGGCTTCGTCCGCTCCGTCAGCGTCGGCGCCGACGGCTCGGTGGAGGCCAGACTCCGGCTGCCCACCTACTTCTGCGCTCCCAACTTCGCCTGGCTGATGGTGGAGGACGCTCGGCGCGAGCTGGCCCGGCTGTCCTGGGTGGGGGAGTGCACGGTGGTTCTGGAGGACCACTTCGCCTCCGAGGAGATCAACCAGGGCGTGGGATGCGAGAAGTCGTTCGCCGAGGCGTTCCCGGGGCTCGCCAACCCCGACCGCATGCAGGAGCTGCGCGCCGTCTTCCTGCGCAAAGGGCACCTGGCGGCCCAGGCCCGCCTTGGCAAACGGCTGATGGAGCGCGGCTGGACCCACCGTCAGCTGGCCGACGCGGTCCTGGGCGACTTGCCCGAGCGCCTGACGGTGACGCTGCGCCGCCGACGCGCCCTGCTCGGCCTCCAGGCGGACGCGTCCGCACCGCTGTTCACCGACAACTTGGGGCACGCCGTGCCCGCCGTCGCTTTGGAGCGGCACCTGCTCATGGGCCGCACGGCTGGCGTCGGCATTGGCACCAACACCGAGTTCTGCGAGGGGCTGCTGGCCACTCGCTACGGGCCCGCCGGCTGGACACAGGTGAGCCGTAGAAAGGAGGAAACGTCATGAAAGCCGTACGACTGCATCAGTACGACCATCAGCCCCAGCTCGACGAGGTGCCCGACCCGGTGATCTCCTCACCACTGGACGTGATCGTGCAGATCGGCGGCGCCGGCGTGTGCCGTACCGACCTGCACATCATCGAGGGCCAGTGGGAAGCCAAGAGCGGGGTGAGTCTGCCCTACGTCCAGGGACACGAGAACGCGGGCTGGGTCGCGGAGGTCGGATCCGCCGTCACCTCTGTCGCGCCCGGTGACCCGGTGATCCTGCATCCGCTCGGCACCTGCGGACTGTGCGCCGCCTGCCGGCGCGGCGACGACGTGCACTGCGCGGCGAGCGCCTTCCCCGGCATCGACGCGGACGGCGGGTTCGCCGAGTACCTGCGCACCAACGCCCGCGCGGTCGTCCCGCTCCAGGCGGGCCTCGCCCCGGCCGACGTGGCCGCGTTGGCCGACGCGGGCCTGACGGCGTACCACGCGGCGAAGAAGGCAGCCCGCACGCTCGCTCCGGGCGCCAAGGTCGTGGTGATCGGAGCGGGCGGGCTCGGGCACATCGGCATCCAGGTGCTGCGGGCGCTGACCCCGGCCGAACTGATCGTCGTCGACCGGTCGGCACAGGCACTGAAGCTCGCCGAGACGCTCGGCGCGCACCACACCGTCGTCGCCGACGGCAGCCAGGTCGACCAGGTCGCCGCGCTCACCGGAGGGCAGGGCGCCGAGGCCGTGCTCGACTTCGTCGGCGAGGGCGGCGCCCTGGAGGACGGCGTACGGATGCTGCGCCGGGCCGGCGACTACTACGTCATCGGCTACGGCGGAACCCTGTCCGTGCCGACCATCGACATCATCTCCACCGAGATCAACTTCATCGGGAACCTGGTCGGCTCTTACACCGACCTCGTGGAGCTGATGGAACTCGCGGGGCGCGGACTGGTCACCCTCCACACCGTCACCTATCCGCTGGACGATTTCGGCCGGGCCCTGGACGACCTGAACCAGGGCCGGGTGCGCGGACGCGCCGTAATCGTGCCCTGATCAACACCCCCATGCAGGTGGTGGCGGCCGTTCCGTGGACCCCGTTCGTGAGGGTCGGCGCACCGCGGAAACCGCACACGGCCGCCACCACCGTCCCGTACACCGCCGTATTTGAGCCCAATTTGAAGGGAACACCGCCATGGCGAAGGAACTGCGCTTCAACGCCGAAGCGCGCGCGCTGCTGGAGAGCGGGGTGAACGCGCTGGCCGACGCAGTGCGCGTCACGCTCGGCCCGAAGGGCCGCAACGCGGTCCTGGAGAAGCTGACCGGGCCGCCCACCATCACCAACGACGGCGTCACCATCGCCCGCGAGATCCAGCTCAAGAACCCCTTCGCCAACATGGGCGCCCAGCTCGTGAAGGAGGTGGCCACCCGCACCAACGGGGACGTCGGCGACGGCACCACCACCGCCACCGTGCTCGCCCAGGCGATCGTCCGCGAGGGGCTGAGGGCAGTCAACGACGGTGCCAATCCAGTGCTGTTGAAGAACGGCATCGAGGCCGCCGTCGAGGCCGCCGTCGCCTCGCTGACCACCCAGTCGCGCCCGGTGCACACTGATGCCGAGCTCGTCCGGGTGGCCGCCCTGTCCGCCAACAACGACCCCGCCATCGGCGAGGCCATCGCCCAGGCCGTAGCCCGCGTCGGCCGCACCGGCGTCGTCACCGTGGAAGAGTCGTCGACCTTCGGAATCACCGTCGAGTACGCCGAGGGCCTGGAGTTCGACAGCGGCTGGATCTCCCCGTACATGGTGACCGATCAGGGACGCATGGAGGCAGTCCTGGAGAACCCGTATCTCCTCTACTGCGACACCAAGATCACCAAGGTGCAGGAGCTGATGCCGATCCTCGAGCAGGTGATGCGCACCGGCTCCCCGCTGGTCGTCATCGCCGAGAACGTCGACGGGCCCGCGCTCGGCATGCTCGTCACCAACGCGGCGCACGGCACGTTCCGTTCGCTCGCGGTGCGCGCCCCCGGCTTCGGTTTCCGGCGCATCGCCGAACTGGAGGACATGGCTGCCCTCACCGGCGGCCGGGTCATCACCGGCACCGCGGGCCGCACTCTGGAGGGCGTCACCCTCGATGACCTGGGCCGCGCCGAGAAGGTCATCGCCACCGAGCGGTCCACCGCCGTCCTCGGCGGAGCCGGCGGTGACGAGCGGGTGGTCGAGCGCATCGAGAACCTCAAGATCGAGCTGGAGCGTGCCACCAACGAGCACGACCAGGACAAGCTCGGCGAGCGCATCGCGAAGCTCTCCGGTGGCGTCGCCGTGATCCGGGTCGGGGCGGCGAGCGGCATCGAGCTCAAGGAGAAGCAGATGCGCCTGGAGGACTCGCTCGCCGCCACCCGGGCGGCGGCCGAGGAGGGCGTGGTGGCAGGTGGCGGCGCGGCGCTGCTGCACGCCCGGGCCGAGATTGCCGCGCTCGACGGGCCCGAACCGGCTGGTGGTGACGGGGACGCCGCGGTGGGTCGCGCCATCGTCGCCAAGGCGCTCGCCGAACCGCTGCGCTGGATCGCCATCAACGCCGGTCTCGACCCGGACGAGGCGGAGGCAAAGGTGGCCGCGCTACCCGTCGGCAGCGGCCTGGACGCCCTACGCGGCGACTACGCCGATCTGCACCGACGCGGAATCCTCGACCCGGTCAAGGTCACCCGCAGCGCCCTGCTCAGTGCCGCGTCCATCGCCGCCCTGCTGCTCACCACCGAGACGCTGATCGTCGAGGAGATCATCGGAAATCCCGGCTCCATCCACTCCCCAGAGATCGGCGACCTCGCCGAGGGACTGGCGCGGCCGTCCAACATTCCTTAGCCGGCAGCGCGTTGGGTGGCAGGGCGAGCGCATCGCCCGCTCCGCCACCATGTCCGCCGCCATCCCACGCCCGCGGAGACCCATGTCCGTACCCGACAAGGAGAGCAGCGACGTCATGACGGCCGAACCCGCCCCGGCCCGGTCCGGGCAACTCGATCCCATTCCGCTCGAATCCACCCTGGGGGAGGGCTTGTCCGGCGAGTCCGGCCGCACTCCCGGCGAACGGCGGCCCCGTCTTCGTTCCGGCCTCTCGTACACCCTGCTCGGCCCGGCGTTCGTCGCCGCCATCGCGTATGTCGACCCGGGTAACTTCGCCACCAACGTCCAGGCGGGTGCCACCTTCGGGCCGCTGCTGCTGTGGGTGCTGCTCACCGCCAACGTCGTGGCGATGCTGGTGCAGTACCTCTCAGCCAAACTTGGTGTCGCCACCGGCAAGAGCCTGCCGGAGTTGTGCCGGGCCCGGTACCGCAGGCCGGTGGTGTGGGGACTGTGGGTGCAGGCGGAGGCGGTCGTCGTGATGACCGACCTCGCGGAGGTCGTCGGCGGGGCCATCGCACTGTACCTTCTGTTCGGGCTGCCCCTGTGGCTCGGCGGCGTGGTCGTCGGCGCGGTCTCGCTGTTGATGATGCCGATGCGCGGTCGCGGCCGGCGCCGGTTCGAAGTGTTGATGGCGGTGGGGCTGACCTCCCTCCTCGGTCTGTTCCTCGGCCAAGTCATCGGCGCTGGCGCCCCGTTGGCCACCGTCGCCGACGGACTGCTACCGGGGCTGTCCGGCACCGAGAGCCTGGTGCTGGCGGGCGGGATCGTCGGCGCCACGGTCATGCCGCACGTCATCTATCTGCACTCGGCGCTCACCAGCGACCGCTACAACCTCTCTCTCCTCCCTGGGGCCGTCGGCCCCGCCCAGGGCCCCGTGGACGACCCCGACAGGCCACTGCGGCACCGGCTTCTGCGGCACATACGTACTGACGTGCTGGTGGCGATGGTCCTGGCGGGTGCCGTGAACGTGGCACTGCTGGTGTCGGCGGCGACTCTGTTCTACCCCGGCACCCCCGAGGCCGCCGACTCGCTCGGAGCGGCGCACGACGCGTACGGGCGGCTCGTCGGTCCCGCCGTGGCCCTCGCCTTCGCGCTGGCCCTGCTCGTCTCGGGCCTGGCGGGGACCAGCGTGGGCATGTACGCGGGTGAGGTGGTGATGGGCGGCTTCCTCGGGCGTCGCATCCCGGTGCTGTTGCGCAGGCTGCTCACCATGACACCCGCGATCGTGGTCCTCGCGGCCGGGGCCGACCCGACGGAGAGCCTGGTCCTCAGCCAGATCATCCTCTCCTTCGGCATTCCCTTCGCCCTCATCCCCCTCGTCCTGCTCACCCGCGATGCCGACGTCATGGGCCGCTGGGTCAACCGGCGCGTGACCACATATTGCGCCTGGGCGGTCAGCGTGGTGGTGGTGGCACTCAACGTGGCTCTGCTGGCAAGCGTGTTCGCGGGCTGAGGGCCCCTTCGTACGTGTCCCGAGGAGCCTCGAATGATATTCATTGCCGTACGTTTCACCATCCGCCCCGAGTACCGTGACCAGTGGCTCGATCGCGTGGCCGACTTCACCGACGCCACCCGCGACGAGCCCGGCAACCTCTTTTTCGAGTGGTCCGTCGACATCGCCGACCTCAACCGTTTCGTCCTCCTGGAGGCGTTCGCCTCCCAGGATGCGGGCGTCGAACACGTCAACTCCGACCACTTCAAGACGGCGATGGCCTGGATGCCGGACGTGGTGGCAAAGATGCCCGACATCATCAACGTCGAGACGAAGGGGCAGGGGTGGTCACGGATGGCGGAGGTCACGCCGCGGAAGTGACCGTGCCGAACAGCGCTCTCCGCGGCCGCCGTCCGAATCCTCGACCTTGATGGTCGGCTGCCGGGTCTGCTGGCCGAGCAGCGGGGTGTCCTGGGCCTGCCCCCTGAACTACGCACCCTGCTGGGACAGCTCCACGAGCAGGCGGTCGTGCTCGCCGAGTACCCCCAGTGGGAATCGATCCAGAACATCGCCGCCGCTGCACAACTCGCGGCCGCGGACGAGGCTGCCCCCGTGGGCAGCCCTGAGGAGAACCAGCGCATCGGGCGTCTGCAGGACGCTGCCTCATGGGCGATCGATTGGGCATCCACCGGCCTCGCACACACGGTGATGCGGGAGATCGTCGACGAACCGTCGATCTTCGAGGTCTATGAGGCGGTCGACCTGCTGGCCCGAACGGCCCGCTTCATCCACGGGCCCGCATTCAGCGCTGCCCACAACCAGGCGCTCGTCACAGCCCTTGCCTCGCCCCGTGTCACCGTGGAGGCGATGCACGCCCGCATCACGAACATGGTGGCCAGCAGCACACCCGCAGTGGAGCCGGAGACAGCCGCAACTGTCGGCCGCGGGCGCCGGCCGACCGCGTCAGCGGACGCGTTGCACCGGGCGGCGACCGCCGCCGCCGTCGGACTGGCTTCACCCGAGTACTTCACTCAAGCCCTCGGCGTTCCCGGGGAGGAGGGCCAGGCCCTCGTCGACGACCTCCAGGCGCGCGGCTTGCTCATGCAGGCCGCGGACGGAGCCTTGCAGCCGCTGTTCCAACCACACCAGGTGCAAGATGTCCTGGCCGCAAGCGCATCGCCTGCAACGCCTCCCACGACAGATCAGCGACCGGTGCAGACAGCAGCAGCCCCCGTCCAGGTTGCCGCGGCTCGCCCACCCCTCCCGCAGAGGAACCGCCACGCGGATCGACCGCACCCTGGGAACCTCACCGAGCGCGGATCACAATCCGGAGCGGCGTCCCCGGACGCGGAGGTAGCTGCCTTGCTGAGCCAGGATGGACTCCGCGCTCGCATCGCTGAAACCAGCACGCGACTTCAAGCGGCCGCTACTTCGACGCCCGCCAGTACAGCCAGGCCCGTTCGTACTTCGGTGAGGCCCTGCAGCTGGCCAAACAGATCAACGACCGGCAGTTCATGGCCAACGTCCTGGCATGCATGAGCCTCCAAGCCACCTACCAGGACAAACCCGCAGACGCGCTCGCCTACGTCAGCGCTGCCCAGGACGAGGCGCACGCAGCGCCTGGAACCACCCCACGCGTACGGTCGATGTTGGCCATGCGGGAAGCGTTCGCCCAAGCCACTCTTGGCAACCGGACCGCGACGCATGCGGCGATCACCGAGGCACACCGCCAGTTCGAGCGCATCCAGCCGAGCGACTCCGATCCGCCCTGGGTGGCCTACTTCGACGAGCCCAAACTGATTGTGGACACGGGCATCGCGCACGGACGCCTGGGCGAGGCAGCCACGGCCGAGCCGCTGATCGCCGATGCTCTACGCAGGGAGAACAGCATCAACCAGCGGGGCCACGCATTCCATGCGTTCTGGCTGGCTCGTACCCAGCTTCAGCAAGGGAAGCTGGACCAGGCCTGCCGCACCGCCACGCAAGCCGTGGAAAAGGCTTCAGCAGTTGCATCCCAGCGGGTGACGGGCCATCTCAGGGAGTTCTACGACCAGTTGGAGCCGCACAGACGCGAACCTGCAGCTGCCGTGTTCGAGGCTCGCCTACGGGAACTGCTCACGGTGTGAGGCGAACGGCACTTCAGCGGATCGCCTCATCCATGAGCACATACAACAGCCCGACAAGTGACCCGCTGCTCACGATCTCACGGCGGTCGATCATGCCACGCACGTCAGCCAGAGGGATCCACTCAACCCGGTCCGATTCATTCTTCTCCGTCGGCTCGCCGACGTATGTTGCCCCATCGGCGCGGAAGATGTGATGCTGCGAGTCCGTGATCCCGTTGGCCGGCTCGGCGTAGATCAGCGGCTTGAGCGGCCCTGGACGCCAGCCTGTCTCTTCGAGAACCTCCCGGGCTGCGGCCTGTTCTGGGCTCTCCCCGTCCTCGATCAGCCCCATCGGCAGCTCCCGCGCCCACGCGTCTGTGATGAAGCGATGCCGCCACATCATCAGCACTTCACGGCGATCGTTGACCACAGCAGCCACGGCGAGGTGCCGCAGACGCACCACGTGGTGCTCCCAGCGACGGCCGTCCGGCTGCTGGACGTCCACCAGGCACAAGTTGACCCACTGGTTCGTGTAGATCTGGCGTTCGCCATGGGTCTTCCACTGCATGAACGCGGTCCCTTTCGCCTACTGATCCCAGCATCTCAGAGCGAACAGCGACCTGGGTTCAACGAGAAAGATCTCGGGCCGAAGCCTGCTGCGCTACGACAATACAGTCACCGTCACAAACCCGAGTGCCCTCGCCGAAGCACGAGGCAACCGCCGACCGTGCCGTGATCCTCCGTGAGCTCCGCGTGGGAGTGGAATCACGGTCTGCTTCTCCCGGCATCGGCTCGATCGCTCCACCACGCGCGCCGGGACCCATGGCATCGCAGAGGTTACGCACGTTCGAGGTGAACCTCGGCGACCCGACGCCCTTGCCGAGACCGGCCGCCGGCGTACCTGATGTCCCGTACAGGGTTTCGCATCTTGACCCCGAGCGTTTCATCCTCCACTCGATGCTCAGTACGCCAGAAGACGTCACATGGCGGGTCGAGGTGCACTGGCTGTGCAACGGGCAGTCGGGAGTCCTGGTTGCCGACCTGGCAGGAGGACCCTTCCGGCTCGTCGGCCCCCGCTCGTCGTTCCCCACGCTGAGCGCCGCACAGCGACGCGCCGGGGCGGAAGGAAAGCGAACTGCAGGAGGGCAGGGCGCGGGCCGAGTGCACCGACCGGTTGCTGATCTCCAACGAGCAGCACGCGCGGCGCGTCCTCGCCGAGTACGCGGAGCACTACAACACCGGGAGGCCGCACCGGGCCCTGCAGCTTCGCGCGCCCGGCGACGACCCGGACGTTGTCCCCTTCCCCGCGCAACGGATCCCCCGCCGCGACGTCCTCGACGGACTGATCCACGAGTACCGCAATGCCTCCTGACGAACATCACGGCAGGCCGGTGAACGTGCAGTTCAGCGCCCGTGCGGGACTTTTGGAACCCTTCAGGGGGCGTTCGCGCCGGTGAGGCGTCGGGTCATGACGTGGGTCATCGCCCAGTAGACGCGGGAGGCGGAGGGGCGGTACTCGTAGTCGCGGACCAGGCGCCGGTGCAGTATCAGGATCCCGTAGGTCTGCTCGACCCTCCACCGCTTCGGCTGCGGTACGAACCCCTTGTTCTGCGGGTTGCGTTCGACGATCTCGACGTCAATCCCCAGGCCGGCCTCCTGCATGACGACCTGGTTCTTGAAGCCCTGGTCGACCAGGGCTTTGCGGACGGTTCCGCCGGCGTGCTCGGCAACCTGGTCCAGCAGGATGCTGCCCGCGGCGTTGTCGTGGGTGTTCGCGGCGAGGACGACGACTGCGATGACCAGGCCGAGGACGTCCACGGCCAGTCCGCGCTTGCGGCCCGGCACCCGCTTGGCCGGATCGTGGCCACTCGTGGTGGCGGGGACCCCAGCGGCCATGTGGACACCCTGGGTGTCCAGGACCACCAGGGTCGGGTCCTGAACGGAAAATCGATCCCCAGCTGGGCAGGCGGCAGCATCCGTTCCGCGGAGCGGAACGGATGTCCTGGACGAGTGGGAAGTTCAGCTTGCGGGGGCGAGGCTGACGGTGTGGCCGAGGGCCTGGAGCTGGCGGACGAGTTCGCGTGTCTTGCGGGCCGGATTGAGGTGACGCTGGTGCCAGTCGGCGCCGAGGTCCTGGTAGCGGGCGTCAGGGTCGTTGATCAGGTGCCAGGCGATGACCAGGATGGACCGGGCGACGGCGACGAGGGCCTTGGAGTGGCCGCGGCGTTTGACGATGCGCCGGTAGCGTGCGCCGAGGAAGGTGTCGGTGCGGGCGGCCGCGCTGGCGGCCTCGCCCAGCGCCCCTTTGAGCCAGGGGTTGCCCTTTCCGGTCGGGCCCGCGGTGTTCTTCGTCCCGGACTGGGTGGTGCGGGGGCACAGTTTCGCCCACGAGACCAGGTGTTCGGGGGTGGGGAAGCGGCTCATGTCCGCGCCGATCTCCGCGAGGATGATCTGTGCGGCGGTGGGACCGACCCCCGGGATCGCGTCCAGCCGCTCGACGAGGTCTTGTGCAGTCCTGCTGGCGGCCGGCGCGGTGTCCTCGGCGTCAGGCGGGCTGGTTCCCGTGTCGTCGGACGGGGCGGTGATCTCTTCCAGGGCCAGGGCAATCAGCCGGTCGAGCTCACGGATCTGCGCGGTGAGGTGGTCGATGCTGTCCAGCAGGACGTGCAGCAGGCGGCCGTGGTGCTCGTCGAACTGCCCGGTCAGGGCCTCGATCAGCGCCGGCTTCTTCGCGGCCAGGCTGGCCCGGGCGAGGTCCGCCAGCGTCCGGGGGCTGCGTTCACCGGCGACGAGTGCGTCGAGCATGGCCCGACTCGATACGCCGAAGAGATCCGAGACCACACTGGACAGTTTGATCTGCGCATCCTGAAGAATCTTGTCCACCCGGTGCTTGTGCCGGGTGCGTTCCTGGACGAACACGGTCCGGGTGCGGGTGAGATCCCGCAGCTGCCGGACGGACTTCGGAGGGACGAACGAGGCCCGGACCATGCCCCGTTCGGCGAGCTTGGCCAGCCAGACCGCGTCCAGCTTGTCAGTCTTGGGCCGACCGGGGACGTTCTTCACATCCCGCGCGTTGACCAGCCAGCACTCCAGCCCCCGCGCCTCCAAGAGGTAGAAGAAGGGCCGCCAGTAAGGGCCCGTCGACTCCATGACCACGCGTTGGATGCCCTGGCAGATCAGCTTGTCGCCGAGTTCCAGGATCACGTTGGTGGTCGCGGCAACGTTCCAGACCTCCTGGACCCGCCGACCCTCGATGGTGTCGTGCGGCACCCGCAGGCACACCATCCCCGACGCCTTGGCGATATCGATCGCCGCGACCCGGGCCACCGTTCCGTCGTCTTGCTCCTCCGCCAGTTCCCCCATCGTGTGCCTCCCCTTGTGCCTGGTGCGGACGGGGCTGCCCGGGGTGCCTCAAGGGGAAACGGAGAACCTGAACGGCGTGCTCGAGACGACAATGCGCGGCCCCTCGGACGGCTCCCTCACCAGACTCTAATGCGGGCTCAACAGCTCATGGACCTGCGGCGTCGGCGGACAGCCCCAGTACCGATTTTCACGCCGGCGAGGCGTCATCGACAGATGAACGGACAACTCTAATCGGCGGGCGCGTTCGCGGACCTGGCAGCGCGGGAGTTCATGGATGACTTGGTCGGTTCCGTCGTCCCGCCAGGCGGCGAAGTAGTAGTAGGTCGCGCTCTTCTGCGGCAGGTCGTGCGGGAGATAGGCCCACTGGCAGCCGGTCCGCCCCTGGTAGAGGATCGCGTTCACGATCTCCCGGATGTCGTAGGCGCCCTGATGACCGCTGACCGAGCGGTGCCGGTTCTTCCACGCGGTGATCACCGGCTCGATCAACGACCACTGCTAGTCCGATAAGTCGCTGGGATACGGCTTGCGTTCACTCACCCGGTCGCATCACCAGATCAACTACTGCGGACCGGTAGATTCCGCCCCGCCGCCACACCATCAGGCGACAGCAAATCCACTCAAAGACTCACGAACCGCCCTCTCAGAGGAGGCCGCGGTCGGTGAAGGCTTGCTGGACTACGCGGGCCTGGCGGTTGCCGTACATCGACTGGGCGGTTGCGACCGTTTGGCGGGCCGCCGCCGCGAAACTGGTGTCCGGGGCGAAGCCGAACTGGGCGTTGACGATGATCCGGTCGGCGACCGTCGGGCCGAGGGCCGTGCGGATCTGGAACAGGGCCTGCGACCAGATCTCACCGTCCGCGTGCACCTCGCCGACGAGGTCCTCCGGGTAGTGCTTGCCCGCGTCCAGCCGGCGCAGGCAGTGCGGCACCGTCGAGGTGTACGACGTGGAGTCCCAGTCCATCACGCACGCCAACGGCTCCTTCACGGGGACGCCGTACTTCTTCGCCACCCAGTCGCCGACGGTCACTGAGAAGTAGTCGCCGAACGCCTCACCGATCGAGCCGGACTCCAGGTTCGACCCGAAGCCCGGGACCTGGGCGGCCTGAATCGCGTGCCCGGTCTCGTGCACGATCACCTCGCCGTCCTCGGCGTCGTCAACACCACCCTTGCCCAGGGTGATGGTGTCCCGCTTCTCGATCTCGAACGAGTTGTCCCCGCCGTACTGATCGACCTTGTAGTCCTGGCTCTCGGCATTGACGGCAGGCAGCGCACTGCCGAACCCGAGCGACTGCAGGTACTTCTGCGTCTCGGTCCCCCAGAAGTACGACATGACCTGCTCGAACCGATCGTCGCTCCGGTTGTAGAAATAGGTGCCGTCCGTGCTGTACGCCGCCGGCCCGGTGTTACTGCGCACGTTCGCCCAGGTGCCCTGCAGATAGCCGGAACCGTCCAGGTCGGTCAGCGTGACCTCGTAGTAGTCGCCCCGCGGGACCGCGGTCGCGGAGTCGTGCTGGTCGGTGAGCGACTCGTCGCCGCTGGATTGCACGGGGTTCGGAATGAACACCAGAGCCTTCGCCGTCGTCGTCCCGACGGGCGGCTGCTTCGCGTCCGCGACCGGCGCGCTCAACGTCGCCAGTGTCAGTGCAGCAGCTGAGGTCAGGACGGCGGTGGTCTTCAAGCTCTTCGTGGCCATTGATGCCTCCAAGTCAGCGCTCAGGGATCGGCTACGACAACGTAAGTCGTCCCTTGCCACGGGCGGAAGATCTCAGAGTGCGGTTTGAGGCAGCTTGAGGGAGTTTGAGGCTCTTGGTATCGCTCGGACGGGTGTGTTTGGGGACAAGCGGCCGATCGGCGGGGTTGAGGGTGCTGGGGTAGCGCCATGAGTGAGCGCAAGCCGTACCCGAGCGACTTATCCGACGCCCGCTGGGCGCTGGTCGAGCCGGTGATCAAGGCGTGGAAGGCCGCGCATCCCTCGGTCAGTGGTCATGAGGGCCGCTACGAGATGCGGGAGATCGTCAACACGATCCTTTACCAGGGCCGTACCGGCTGCCAGTGGCACTACCTGCCGCACGACCTGCCGCCCAAGAGCGCCGTGCTGTACTACTACGGCCTGTGGCGCGAGGACGGCACCACCGAGACCATCCACGAGCTGCTGCGCTGCCAACTGCGCGAGCGAAACGGCCGATTAGAGTTGTCCGTTCATCTGTCGATGACGCCTCGCCGGCGTGAAAATCGGTACTGGGGCTGTCCGCCGACGCCGCAGGTCCATGAGCTGTTGAGCCCGCATTAGAGTCTGGTGAGGGAGCCGTCCGAGGGGCCGCGCATTGTCGTCTCGAGCACGCCGTTCAGGTTCTCCGTTTCCCCTTGAGGCACCCCGGGCAGCCCCGTCCGCACCAGGCACAAGGGGAGGCACACGATGGGGGAACTGGCGGAGGAGCAAGACGACGGAACGGTGGCCCGGGTCGCGGCGATCGATATCGCCAAGGCGTCGGGGATGGTGTGCCTGCGGGTGCCGCACGACACCATCGAGGGTCGGCGGGTCCAGGAGGTCTGGAACGTTGCCGCGACCACCAACGTGATCCTGGAACTCGGCGACAAGCTGATCTGCCAGGGCATCCAACGCGTGGTCATGGAGTCGACGGGCCCTTACTGGCGGCCCTTCTTCTACCTCTTGGAGGCGCGGGGGCTGGAGTGCTGGCTGGTCAACGCGCGGGATGTGAAGAACGTCCCCGGTCGGCCCAAGACTGACAAGCTGGACGCGGTCTGGCTGGCCAAGCTCGCCGAACGGGGCATGGTCCGGGCCTCGTTCGTCCCTCCGAAGTCCGTCCGGCAGCTGCGGGATCTCACCCGCACCCGGACCGTGTTCGTCCAGGAACGCACCCGGCACAAGCACCGGGTGGACAAGATTCTTCAGGATGCGCAGATCAAACTGTCCAGTGTGGTCTCGGATCTCTTCGGCGTATCGAGTCGGGCCATGCTCGACGCACTCGTCGCCGGTGAACGCAGCCCCCGGACGCTGGCGGACCTCGCCCGGGCCAGCCTGGCCGCGAAGAAGCCGGCGCTGATCGAGGCCCTGACCGGGCAGTTCGACGAGCACCACGGCCGCCTGCTGCACGTCCTGCTGGACAGCATCGACCACCTCACCGCGCAGATCCGTGAGCTCGACCGGCTGATTGCCCTGGCCCTGGAAGAGATCACCGCCCCGTCCGACGACACGGGAACCAGCCCGCCTGACGCCGAGGACACCGCGCCGGCCGCCAGCAGGACTGCACAAGACCTCGTCGAGCGGCTGGACGCGATCCCGGGGGTCGGTCCCACCGCCGCACAGATCATCCTCGCGGAGATCGGCGCGGACATGAGCCGCTTCCCCACCCCCGAACACCTGGTCTCGTGGGCGAAACTGTGCCCCCGCACCACCCAGTCCGGGACGAAGAACACCGCGGGCCCGACCGGAAAGGGCAACCCCTGGCTCAAAGGGGCGCTGGGCGAGGCCGCCAGCGCGGCCGCCCGCACCGACACCTTCCTCGGCGCACGCTACCGGCGCATCGTCAAACGCCGCGGCCACTCCAAGGCCCTCGTCGCCGTCGCCCGGTCCATCCTGGTCATCGCCTGGCACCTGATCAACGACCCTGACGCCCGCTACCAGGACCTCGGCGCCGACTGGCACCAGCGTCACCTCAATCCGGCCCGCAAGACACGCGAACTCGTCCGCCAGCTCCAGGCCCTCGGCCACACCGTCAGCCTCGCCCCCGCAAGCTGAACTTCCCACTCGTCCAGGACATCCGTTCCGCTCCGCGGAACGGATGCTGCCGCCTGCCCAGCTGGGGATCGATTTTCCGTTCAGGGCCCCAGCCTGGTGGTGCTGGACACGCAGAGCGTGCACGCGGCGGTCGGCGTTCCCGCTGCCACGACCGGCCGGGATGCCGCTAAGAAGGTCCCGGGACGCAAGCGGGTGCTGGACGTGGACGTGACCGGCCTGGTCATCGCCGTGGTGGTCCTCGCCGCCTCCGCGCACGAGAACACCGCCGGCATTGCGCTGCTGGACGCCGTCGCCAAGGCCACGGACACCGTCAAGACGGCGCTGGTGGACCAGGGCTTCAAGACCGCGGTGGTCGAGCACGGCGCCGCCCTCGGCATCGAGGTGGAGATCGTCGAGCGCAACCCCGACCAGCACGGCTTCGTGCCGCAGGCCAAGCGGTGGATCGTGGAGCAGACCTACGGGATCTTGATGTTCTTCCGTCGGCTGGTGCGGGACTACGAGCACCTCCCGTCCTCCTCCGCCTCCCGCGTGCACTGGGCGATGATCGACGTGATGTCCCGGCGGCTGACCCGCCGTCACACCCCGCCCCCGTGGCGCGATCCGCAGGTGGTAGGCGCGTGAACCTCAAGCCCCTGCTCGACAAGCTCGCCACCTGCGAACAACAGGCCGCCGCCCGGGCCGAGCAGCTGCGCGAGCAGATCACGGAGCTGTCGGCCCAGCTGCGCGAGGCAGAGCAGGAGCTGGAGAACCTGCGCATCAGCCGCAAGACCGTCCTCGCGCTGCCCGACGAAGACGACCCTCAGTCACCAGCCCACGAACCTCCCGCCCTGCCCGACCACCCGGACTACCAGCGCATCCTCGACGCCTTCTCCACCGCCGACCGTCCCCTGCGCGCCAGGGACCTGTGCGAGGCGCTGGACACCGGCATGGAGCCGAAACGCATCGAGGGCATGCGCTCCAAGCTGAAACGCCTGGTCAAACGGGGCATCCTCGAAGAGTCAACCCCGGGAGAGTTCCACCCGGTCAGGCCCTAACCCGCACCCGTCCGGCATCGTGACCATCAAGCTCAACCCAGGACACCCGATGAAACGGACGTAGCTTCACGAACCGCGCTCTCAAAGCTGATCCGAGAGGCTTGCGTAATCGGGCAAGAATGATCTTGGTGTGGGATTCAGCCTGAGCCGCACTCCTCAAGCCCCTTGCCGGGGCAGCGTGACGCCCTCGCCTGCCTCGAACGAGGGGAATCACTCCTCCGGCTCGTCGCGGTCGCTGCCAAAGGCAACGAACCGGGACCCGGCGGACACGCTGTCTACGGTCGCGCGGTCCTCGAGGGGCCCCGTCGGTCAGGGTTGGGGCCCCTCGAGTGGGCGCGTGGTCCACGTGAGGGGAGCGGATCAGACGCGCCACCAGATCCAACGAAGCGGCCGCCCTGACCCAGCGTCTCGGCGCCCTTGGGGTCGAATGCATCCACGTCATGCGCCGATCGCTGCACGAGACGCTTTCTCCACCACACAACCATGATCAACGATCGAGACCTCGACGTCTCACCGCTTACTGTGCACGAGCTCGTTTTAGGCCGCTAAGCGGATGACCTGAAGTTCTGCGCGGAATCTGGAGCGGCAGCGGCGGCCTGGCGCGATGGCCTCGATGACGAGAAGACCTCGCCGGGTGTTGTATCGAGGTTGACCAAACTACGACAAAACCGGCGAGGTCAAGGCCAGTATGCGTCCGGCATCCGTGTTCGCCAACCGCCCCGGTCCGGCGTACCAGCACCTGTATCACCTGCTGCATCACCGGTGGCGAGAGGCCTCCCGCGCGGTGATCGTGCTGCTGTCCGCGGCCGGCATGACCGCAGGAGAGATCGGCGAGCTGCTCGGCTACCACCCGGCCACGGTGCGCCGCTGGATCCATCGCTACAACACCGCCGGCCTGGCGGGCCTGGCCGATCGCCCCCGCGCGGGGCGGCCCCGGCTCGGCGGGCCGAGGCTGGGCGAGCGCATCCGCCGCCTGCTGACCCGCCCCGGGCCGTGGACCATCCGCCGGATCTGGCGCCGCCTGGGCCGGCCGAAGATGAGCCTGCGCACCGTGTACCGGCACACTCGCGAACAGGCGGCCTGGCGGCGGCCCCGCCTGGTGGCCAGGGGTGACCCCGAGCGCAGGCGCACCCTCGCCGCCCTGCGCCGCCAACTCGCCGCCCTGCCCCACGGGTCGGTGGTCTGGGCCGAGGACGAGACCCACCTGCACCTACTGCCGCACGTGCGGGCGAGCTGGATCCTGCGCGGGACGCGGCAGCAGGTGGCCACCCCAGGCAAGAACCGGCAGGCCACCGTCTTCGGGGCCCTGGAAGTGGCCACCGGCGCCTGGGTCTACACCCTGGGCCGCCGCAATGCCGCCGCCTTCGTCGCCTTCCTCCAGCTACTGCTGGCCGCCTACCCCGCCGCCCCGGTCGTCGCGGTGGTCTGCGACAACGACAGCATTCATCACGCGAAGGCGGTGACCGCCTACCTGGCCGACCAGCCCCGCCTGCGCCTGCTGTTCGGCGCCCGCTACAGCCCGCACGACAACCCGGTCGAGCGCATCTGGGCCGCGCTGAAGGCCCACATTGCCAACACCGCCGTCACCTGGCCGGGCCGCCTGCGCCAGGTCCACGCCTTCTTCCGGCAGCGCTCACCCACCCAGATGCTGACCACCGCCGCACCCTGGGCCTCGCCCTGGCTGCCGAAGAGTTACGCGCAGAACTTCAGGCAAGCCGCTTAGACGACGCATGGCCAGACGGAACTTATCCACTTGCATGGTGGTGCGTCCACCCATTTCCTCCCTCGGGGCCGCAGGCACCTGCCATGCCCTAGCCTGAGCCCAGCGGTGAGGTTGTCCGCACGCTGACCGTTGCCGGGAAGATGACGAGGTGACGGAGGTAAGTCGTCAGCGTCGTCGTGCGTGCTCAGGCGGTGCGGTCTACCCCGTGCTGTTCCGTGGGTGTGAGGTGGGCCAAGCAGAGCGAGGGCTCGACGAAGGGCTCCAGCCGCTCGACGCCCAGGGTGGCGCGTACTTCTTTCAGGGCGCCTCGCATGAGGCCCAGGTGCAGGGAGCACACCACGTCGCGGTGCTCCTCGGCGACTTCCCTAAACGGGCAGTGGCGCAGTGGGATGACCGGGTCTGGCCGGTTCTCGGCGGGGCCGGGGGCGAAGCCGACGTCCGTGAGCACTTGGGTCAGCCGCCGGATGGCGTCGTCGGTGTCGATGCGCTGGGCGGGAGAGGGGGTGTCGGCGAGGTAGTGGCCCCATGCCTCTCCGGCGTTGACGGCGGCCTGCGCGGGTTGCGGCAGTGCTTCGGTGACGAGGCCGGTGAGCATCTGGGCGAGCAGCTGGTAGCTGCGGCGGCCTGCCGGTACGCGGGAGGCGGCGGCGCGGTAGACGGTGCGGGGCCGGCCAGGCCGGCCGCGTCCCTCGGTACTGCGCTCGGCGAGCCCCTTCTTGACCAGCGTGTCGAGGTGGAACCGGGCCGTGTTGGAGTGCAGGCCCGTATGCTCGGCGATTTCCCGTACGCCCACTGCTTCGGGCGTGGCGCGCAGTACGTCGAGTACATGGGCCCGGCTCTCGCCCACGGCGGGAGGGCCGGCTGGATCATGCAACGTCTGCTCACTCATTTCACCAATTTTACCCACTGTGCGTCGTAGAAACGAGTGAAAAATTGTTTCCCGCGTCCCGTTACTGGCTTCGTCATTCGTTAGCCGTCATTCGTCGTCGGGGTCGTCGAGCCGGGCAAGCCAGGTTGAGAGCCGGTCGATGGGGATCTCGAACTCCGGGTTCAGGTCGGCGAAGTACTGCAGCCGGTCGGCGAGCCAGGCCATGCTCACGGTTTCCTTGCCCCGGCGTTCCTGGAGTTCCTCGATCGCCTGGTCGGTGAGGTGCATCGCTCACTCTCCCGTGTGCCGTGCTGGTGTCATGGACTGTGAGGCTGTGCCGTCAGCGGGGTCGGATCGGAGCGGCGACGGATCTGCATGCCGGGGCGGCGGCGGTGCACCGTCACGTAGACCAGGCCGCCAGGCCCTGCGGTGAGGCTGCGTGTCGAGCCGTGTGGCAGCCACAGGAGTGCTCCTTCGGTCAGGGGCAGTTCTCCTTCGGGGGTGTTCATCACGCCGTCGCCGGTGACGATGAGGAGCAGGACGTCCAGGTCGGGCTCGGAGTGGGTGCCGATGTGTTCCCCGGCGGGCAGCCGGATCAGGTTGGCATCGAGCTGGCGGCCGGATTCGGCCAGTTTCCACAGGACGCCGGCGGGTTCGGGGAGTCTGCCGGTGAGGGCCTGGACGTTGCACAGCATGCGTGCCACGGTCGCCTCCTCCGGCTGCCCGCCGGTCCGCGGCTCAGGCATCGCCGTCCACCCGGGTGATGCGGATCTGCCACTGCTCGGGCCCCGACTCGACGTACTCCCAGGTGAAGCGGCCGAGGTGGGTGGCCTCGAATTCATGGCGCAGTGGCTTGGGGTCGTGGTTGTTGACCAGGACGAAGGACTCCCTGTCCGCGAGGCGGGCGAAGCGGGTGAAGATGCGCGGGTGGCGTTGGCCGTGCGGGATCCCGCGGACGTCGACGACCGCCGGGTCTTCCAGTCGGTCGCCTGCCAGGACCGTGGTGAAGTCGCCGACGAGCGCGGACAGGTCGACTCCCGGCAGCGCCCGCAGGGCGGGCAGCAGCACGGCGCGCTCCATGCCGAGATGGACGCTGAGCATGCCCGCGAGGGTGCGGGCTGCTCCGGCGCGTTCAGAGCTGTCCGTTGCAGCGGTCAGGGAGTCGGCGTGCCGGTCGATCGTGCTGGCCGCGGTGCGCAGTGCCCGGATCAGCAGCCGTGTTTCGGCGGCGCCGGACGCGGCGGCGTACAGCGTTTGCTCGGTGGCCGTCAGGAGGCGGCGGAGTTGTTCGGTGGACGCGGTGGTGAGTTCCTCGTGGGGCTCGGTGAGCGCGGCCAGTCGTTCCAGCAGTTGCCGGTGGGTTTCCTGGACAACGCGCTGGGCCTGGACGTCCGGGTCAGTGTCGGTTGCCTGGATGAACACCTCTGCTGCGGGTGGCATGCGTGATCCTCTTTCGTCCGGCTGGGGTACTGCGAATACCGCCACAATTATTACATGTTACTTCGTAAAAATTCTGAAGACGTCCGTGTTGCCGAGGAGCGTCCCCAAGGCTTCGAAACTCATGGCGCAGGGGTTCGGGGTCGCGGTCGTTGACGAGGGTGAAGGCTTCACCGGGGATCAGGCGTGCCCAGCGGGCGAAAACATGAGGGTGACGCCGGCCGTGGGGGATGCCGGTGACGTCCAGGACGGCGGGCCGGTCGAGGCGACCGCCGTCGAGGAGGGCCCTGAAGTCTGTGGCCAGGGTGGTGAGATGGCCGCCGAACAGGGCGGCGAGGGCGGGCAGGAGCACGGCCTGCTCCACCGCCACGTGGGTGGTCAGGCGCGCCTCAATGCTCTGGGCGATGACCTTCGCGCGGTGCGCGTCATCGGTGCGGGTGAGAGCGTCGATCTCCTGGTCCAGTGCGGTCGCGGCAGTACGCAGGGCCCCGGATGAGCAGGCGGGTTTCCGGAGAGTCTGCAGCGGGGGCGTACAGGGCCTGGTCGGTGGCGTTCAGGTGGCGGCGTACCGGGCCGGTGCAGAAGTCGGTCAGGGTCGCCAGGGCGGCCTCGCGGGCATCGGTGCCCAGTTTCAGGTCGGTCAGCAGTGTGGCCTTCGGCCGCAGGCCGGCGAGCAGCCGCTGCTGGCGGTGCGGATCACACAGCCCGCGTCTGGATGGCCGGGTCGGTCTCGGTGGCCTGGATGAACACCTCGGACGTCAGCGTCATGGTTCTGGCCCTTCTCCTGTCACACCCCGAACGGATACATTAATTATTATATGTATTATTCGTAGAAACTTGGTGCTGAAAAACCTCTACCGAGGGGAGGAGGTGCGCCGATGACCTACGTGATCGCGCAGCCGTGCGTCGATGTGAAGGACAAGGCGTGCGTTGAGGAATGCCCGGTGGACTGAATCTACGAGGGACAGCGGTCGCTTTACATCCACCCGGACGAGTGCGTGGACTGCGGGGCGTGCGAGCCGGTCTGCCCGGTCGAGGCGATCTTCTACGAGGAGGACGTACCGGCCGAGTGGCGGGAGTACACCCGGGCGAACGTGGAGTTATTCGACGCGCTCGAGTCGCCCGGCGGTGCGGCCAAGCTGGGACTGATCGAGGCGTGACCACCTGCTCATCGCTGCCCTTCCGCCACAGGGGGAGTGAGGGCGCCGGAAGCCATCACGGGCGCTGGGCCGTTCGCGGAGCCCGGCACCAGCCTGACCTGCCGAAGCGCCCGTGACCGCCCAGCCCGGTCTGATTCCCCCACGCCGCATTATCCGTATACCGAGGAAGGAACGTCATGCACATCGCCGAGATCGCCACGTCCCCCCGCCGCCGCGCACCCGTGCCAGGCGGCCCGACCGCGGCCCTGCTCACCACTGCGGAAACCTCCGACCAGGTTGCCGTCCTCCACGTGGAACTGCCCGCGGGTGCCACCATGCCCGAACACGACCACGGCGCCTCGCAGATCGTGCTCATTCCGCTGGCCTGATCCGTCGAACTGCACCACAACGGCCAGACCCGGACGCTGACGGCAGGTACGGCCGCCGCCCACATCGCCATCGGCGAGCGCGTCAGCCTGGCCAACCTCGGTGACCAGCCGGCCTCGCTGATGGTCGTGGCCTCGCCACCGGAGTTCGCGGGCCGGCTCGCGTCCTGGCCGCCGGCTTGATCCGACACACCCGACAGTCGTCCTTGGGCACGGCAGAGAGGCAACGCATCGATGAACACCACGTCGGCCGCGACCGCGGGCGCGGTCACCTTCCTCTGGCTCGGAATGGTCCTGGCGATCTCCTTCCTGGAGGCGCCGCTGAAGTTTCGCGCCCCCGGGGTGACCATCTCCATCGGACTGGGCATCGGCCGCATGGTCTTCCGGGCACTGAACCTCGTCGAGTCCGTCCTGGCAGCCGTCGTCGTCGCGGCGGTGGCCGTCGGCGGCTCTCCGGCGGGCGTCGTGGTGCTCACCGTCGTCACGGCGGTGCTGCTCGCCGTGCAGTTGGGGGTGGTCCGCCCTCGGTTGAACCGCAGGTCGGACCGGGTTCTCGCCGGGGAGGACCTGCCCCGCTCCCACGGGCACGTGTACTACGTGGCCTTCGAGATCGCCAAGGTCATCGCCCTGACCGTGCTGGGGATCAGCCTGCTGGCACGGTAATCCGCCTGGCCGGGCCTCTACAGGCAGTACGGGGAGGGCTGGCCGCGCGGAACGGGCAAGGTCACGCAGCGGCCAGCGCACTCCAACCTCGGCCTTCACCGGAGAGCTTGACCCGCTGGCCCGAGCCGTAGCCGACGCCTCCGCTCACCTTCGGCAACCAATCCGGAGGCGAGGCCCGGTTCCCGGAGCCGGCCCACCAGGAGACGCCGAGGTCAGGCGGTCTTGGCGACGGTCAGCAGGGCGGCGGCGTCTTCGAGGGCCTCCAGGCTGTGGCGGGCGAGTGGTACGAGGAGCAGGTCTCCGGCCATGCCTTCCCATGCCTCGTCGCCGCTGTGCAGCCGCACCCGGCCGCGCAGGACGAGGACGGTGGCCTCGCCGGGGTTTTCGTGTTCGGCCAGGGTGGTGCCGGCGCGCAGGGCGATCAGTGTCTGACGCAGGGTGTGTTCGTGGCCGCCGTAGACGGTTTCGGCGCTGCGGCCGGTGGAGGATGCGGCGGCCCGTTCCAGGTGTTCGCGGACGCGGGCGTCGAGGGAGAGCTTTTGCATGGGGATGGGTGTGCCGTTTCTCTTGTCAGTAGCGGACGCCGATGCGGCGCCAGCGGCGTCCACTGGTGCCGGGCTCTGTGGGGTGGGCCGCGGTGCGGGAGCGGTAGAGGACGAAAGGACGCCACAGGTACCACAGCGGGACGCTCCAGGCGTGGACGAGCCGGGTGAAGGGCCACACGGTGAGGATGGCCCAGGCGGCGGTGGCATGGACCTGGTAGATCAGCGGGGCGTGCGAGATCGCGTCGACGTCGGGGTTGCCGGCGAACAGGCCGCGGAACCACAGTGCCACGCTCTGGCGGTAGTCGTAGCCGGCACCGAGGAGGTTGACGCCCATGGTCGGGATGATGCCGAGCACGATGACGATGGCGAGCAGGATGAGGGCCACCCAGTCGACGGGGCTGGTGGTGGCACGGACCTTGGGCACGGTGGTGCGGCGGAAGGCGAGGATCACCACGCCGAAGACGACGGCGAGCGCCGCGACGGTACCGCCGATGGAGGAGAACCAGCGATAGGTGTCCTCGGGGATGCCGAGCCACCGGGTGAAGGACTCGGGGATGAGGATGCCCATGACGTGGCCGGCGATGGCGGCGAAGGTGCCGTAGTGGAAGAGCGGCCCGCCCCATTTCAGCAGGCGGCGCTCCTGCAGCTGGGTGGAGCGGCTGGTCCAGCCGAACTGGTCATAGCGCCAGCGCCAGACGTGGCCGACGACGAAGGTGACAAGGGCGAGGTAGGGCAGGATGACCCACCACCACAGGTCCCAGGAACTCACCGGCCCTCCTTTGCGCTCAAGAACGCTTCTGGCGTCGGATCTGCGGATGCTGTCGGGTGTCCGTGCGGGGCGAACGGCTCCAGTCCGGTCTGCTTTGGTGGGCCGAAGGGCTCCAGACCGACCTGTTCACCCGGGGGCCCTTCGATGGCCAGCCGGTGCCAGGCGTCGCGCTCATGGCGGGCCGGTTCGGGCAGCCGGCTGCAGAGCGTGTCGAGCACGCCGGCGTACGGGGTGGAGTGCTCGTGGAGTGCCTGCCGGAGGAGTTCGAGTCCTGGCCGACACTGCAGCAGGATGCGGTGGCCGGGCTCGGGGGCGAGGGCGGCGAACTCCAGGACCAGCGGCAGGAAGTCGGGCAGCTCCGCCTCGGGCGGTTCATGGCCGGCCTGTCGGTAGGTGTGTTTGAGGGCGAGCAGGGCCATGCCGCGGGCGCGGGTGTCGCCGTGCCGGTAGTACGTCAGGTGCAGGCCGCGGCGGCGGGTGTGGTCGAAGGTGTCCACATACTGCTGGGCGGCCTCGGTGGGGGCCAGGCGCCGCAGGTGGTCGCGGGCGGTGGCGAACCGGGCGCGGTCAGCCGGATCGTCGACGGCGGGCAGGACCGCGGTGATGTCGTCCAGGCAGGCGAGCATCGTCTCGTCCGGGTAGCGCAGGAGGATAGAGGCCATGCGGTGCACCAATGGCGTATCGGCCGCCGGACGGCGGGCGCGGCGGCGGATCACCGGTTGCCCCCGTCGCCGAAGAGGCCGGGAGCGGGGCCGGTGCCGTTCCAGCCCAGGAGGTTGAAGCGCACCTTCCCGTCGCCGTCGCGGAACTGGCTGCCGCCGCTCGATGGGGCCAGGCCCGGCAGGGGTGGCGGAGCGGCGGCCAACTGATCCTCCTCGTGGGCGGCGAGATCGGCCACCCCACCGGGGTAGTCCAGGGAGCAGTGCTGGGCCATCAGGGCGCCGGAGCCCTCGGCGTGCACCCGGGGGATGACGTAGCGGTCGTCGTACTTGGCGATGGCCAGCAACCGGTACAGGTCCTCGATGTCGTCGGCGCTGCTGTCGACCTGGCAGAGCAGGTCCTGGTCGGGCGGGTCGCCGAGCTGCTGGGAGCGCATGTGGGCGCGCATCGCGGTCAGTTTGCGCAGCACGCCCTCCACCACGCTGGTCTCCCCGGCGGTGAAGAGGTTGGCCAGGTACTCCATGGGGATGCGCAGGGCGTCGATGGCGGCGAACACCCGGTCGGGGTCGTCTTCGTGGTAGCCGGTGGCATGCACCGCGTCCGTGACCGGGGACAGCGGCGGCACGTACCAGACCATGGGCATCGTGCGGTACTCCGGGTGCAACGGCAGCGCCACCCGATGCTTCTTGATCAGCGCGTACACAGGGGAACGCCGGGCGGCCTGGACCCAGTCGTGGGCGATGCCGTCACGCTCTGCCGCCGCCTGCACCTCGGGGTCGTTGGGGTCGAGGAAGACCGACAGCTGGGCCTCGTACAGGTCCTTGTCGTCCTTGACCGAGGCGGCCTTCAGGACGGCGTCGGCGTCGTACAGCATGACGCCGAGGTGGCGCAGCCGACCCACGCAGGTCTCGGAGCAGATGGTGGGCTGCCCGGCCTCGATGCGCGGGTAGCAGAAGGTGCACTTCTCGGCCTTGCCGGTGCGGTGGTTGAAGTAGACCTTCTTATACGGGCACCCCGACACGCAGAACCGCCAGCCGCGGCAGCGGTCCTGGTCGACCAGGACGATGCCGTCCTCCTCCCGCTTGTACATCGCCCCGGACGGGCAGGACGCGACGCAGGAGGGGTGGAGGCAGTGCTCGCAGATCCGTGGCAGGTAGAACATGAACGCGTGCTCGAACTCCATCCGCACCCGCTCCGACAGTCCCTTGAGGTTCGGGTCGGCGTCTGCGTACTCGGCGGCTCCGGCGAGGTCGTCGTCCCAGTTCGGTCCATGCACCGGACGCATGTCCCGGCCGGTGAGCTGGGACTTGGGGCGGGCGCTGGTGAAGCTGTCGGACAGCGGCGCGGTGGTCAGGCTCTGGTAGTCGTATGTCCACGGTTCGTAGAAGTCCTCGAGTGAGGGCAGGTCGGGGTTGTAGAAGATGCTGAGCAGCTTGCGGACCCGGCCGCCGGCCTTCAGCTTCAGCTTGCCCCGGCGGTTCAGGGTCCAGCCGCCCTTCCACTTCTCCTGGTCCTCGTAGCGGCGCGGGTATCCGGCGCCGGGCTTGGTCTCGACGTTGTTGAACCAGACGTACTCCGATCCCGGCCGGTTCGTCCAGGTCTGCTTGCAGGTGACCGAGCAGGTGTGGCAGCCGATGCACTTGTCGAGGTTCATCACCATGGCGACCTGAGCCATCACGCGCATCAGAACTGCACCTCCTGGCTGCGCCGCCGGACGACCGTGACCTCGTCCCGTTGGTTGCCCGTGGGGCCGATGTAGTTGAAGCCGTAGGAGAACTGTGCGTAGCCGCCGATCAGATGAGTCGGCTTGATCAGCAGCCTCGTCAGGGAGTTGTCACCGCCGCCGTGCAGCCCGGAGGTCTCCGTCTTCGGCACGTTCAGGTGCCGGTCCATGGTGTGGTACATGTACACCGTGCCCTCGGGCATTCGGTGGGTGACCACCGCCCGGCAGGCCACCACCCCGTTGCGGTTGTACGCCTCGATCCAGTCGTTGTCGGCCACCCCGATCTTCTCAGCGTCCTTCGGGCTCATCCAGATCACCGGGCCGCCGCGGAAGAGGGTGAGCATGTGCAGGTTCTCCTGGTACTCGGAGTGGATGGACCACTTCGAATGCGGGGTCAGGTAGCGCACCACGAGTTCCGGGTGGCCGTCCGGTGAGCGGGTCGGGTCGCCGAAGCGGGCCATCATGTTCAGCGGCGGCCGGTAGACGGGCAGTTGTTCGCCGAACTCGGCCATCCAGTCGTGGTCGAGGAAGAAGTGCTGGCGACCGGTGAGGGTGTGCCAGGGTTTGAGGCGTTCGACGTTGACGGTGAACGGGGAGTAGCGGCGGCCGTCGGACTCGGTGCCGGACCACTCCGCCGAGGTGATCACCGCGCGGGGCTGAGTCCGGGTGTCCTCGAAGGTGATGCGGTCGCCGGAGCGTTCCTCGGCCAGGTCGGCCAGGTCCACGCCGGTGCGCTCCTCCAGCGCGCGCAGCGACTGCACGGCCAAACGGCCGTTGGTGGTGCCGGACAGGGTGAGGATCGCCTCGCAGAACTGGTCGTCTCGGGCGATCGAGGGACGCCCAGTGGCGATGCCGCCGCGCACGGTGCCGTTGCGGCGGCACAGGTAGTCGATCTCCTCGTCGGGCTTCCAGGTCAGGCCCTTGGTGGTGGTGCCGAGACGGTCCAGCAGCGGGCCGATGGCGGCCATCTTCTCGGCCACTGCCGTGTAGTCGCGCTCGACCACGATCAATTTCGGCATCGTCTGGCCCGGTACTGGCTCGCATTCGCCGGCCTTCCAGTCGCGTACCCGCCCGTGTGGCTGCGCCATTTCGTCTGCCGTGTCGTGGGCGAGCGGGGCGGCGATCACGTCCCGTCGCATGCCGAGATGGGTGGCGGCCAGGCGGGAGAACTCGGCCGCGACGGTGTGGAAGATGTCGAAGTCGGTGCGGGTCTGCCAGGGCGGTGCAATGGCCGGGTTGAAGGCGTGCACGAAGGGGTGCATGTCGGTGGAGGACAGGTCGTATTTCTCGTACCAAGTTGCAGCCGGCAGCACCACGTCGGAGAACAGGCAGGTGCTGGTCATGCGGAAGTCGACGGCCACCGACAGGTCGAGCTTGCCGACCGGGGCCTGCTCGCGCCAGGTGACGTCCTTGGGACGCAGCTCCAGCGGGGTCTCGGCGGCAGTCACCGCGTCGTCGGTACCGAGCAGGTGCCGCAGCATGTACTCGTGGCCCTTCATGGACGAGGCGAAAAGATTCGCCCGCCAGATGAGCAGCACGCGGGGGAAGTTGGCCGGGTCGTCGGGGTCCTCGGCGGCGAACCGCAGCCGGCCGGCGTTCAACTCCTCTACGACATACTCCGGTACCTCCTTACCGGCCCGTTCGGCCTCGTCGCACACGTCGAGGGGGTTGCGGTTGAAGGCGGGGTGGGAGGGCATCCAGCCCAGCCGTGCGGCCAGCGCGTTGCAGTCCGGCAGGCTACGTCCCGCCAACCGGCCCTGCCCGAGCGGGCTGGTCAGCGTGTCGGCGGGGAACGCCTCGTAGCGCCACTGGTCGGTGGCCAGCCAGAACAGCGGGGTGCCCACCATGTGCCGGGTGGGCCGCTGCCAGTCCAGGCCGAACGCGAGATGGAACCAGCCGGTCAGCGGGCGCACCTTCTCCTGGCCGACGTAGTGCGCCCAGCCGCCGCCGTTCACTCCCTGGCTGCCGGTGAGCATCACCAGCGACAGGAACGCGCGGTAGATCTGGTCGGAGTGGAACCAGTGGTTGGTCCCCGCTCCCATCGCGATCATCGAACGGCCGCCGGTGCGTTCGGCGTTGCGGGCGAACTCTCTGGCAATGCGGGCGGCCGCCTTGGCCGGCACGGAGGTGATCGCCTCCTGCCAGGCCGGGGTGTAGGGGCTGTCCGCGTCGTCGTACCCGGCCGGCCACGTTCCGGGCAGGCCCTTGCGGGCCACGCCGTACTGGGCGAGCACCAGGTCGAAGACGGTGGTGACCAGGTGTCCGCCGACCCGCAGCGTCGGCACCCCGCGCCCCAGCACTGCGCCGGACTCGCTGGGCCCTGCGTCGAAGCGCGGCAGGTCGACGGCCACCGCCTCACTGTCTGGCCGGCCGTGCAGGGACAGCAGCGGATCCGTACTCTCCAGGTTCAGGTTCCACCGGGGGCCACCGTCCTGGGACGTCCAGCGAAAGCCCAGCGACCCGTTCGGCACCACTGGTTCTCCCGTACGGGCGTCCAGCAGCACCGTCTTGAACTCGGCCGCCTCCTCCTTGCCATCCCGGCCGGGCAGGTCGGAGGCGGTGAGGAACTTGTCCGGCACAAACGCGTCTCCGCGCTCGCGCAGCCGCACCAGGAACGGCAGGTCGGTGTAGGTTTTGGCGTACTCGGTGAAGTACGGCACCTGCCGGTCGCGGTAGAACTCGGTCAGGATGACGTGTCCCATGGCCATCGCCAGCGCGCCGTCCGTGCCCGGGGTCGCCGCGAGCCAGTCGTCGGCGAATTTGGTGTGGTCGCCGTAGTCCGGGGAGACCACCACGACCTTCTGCCCGCGGTAGCGGGCCTCGGTCATGAAGTGGGCGTCCGGGGTGCGGGTGATGGGCAGGTTGGTGCCCCACACGATCAGGTAGCCGGCGTTCCACCAGTCGCCGGACTCCGGTACGTCCGTCTGGTCGCCGAACACCTGCGGCGAGGCCATCGGCAGGTCGGCGTACCAGTCGTAGAAGGAAGAGATCGTGCCGCCGATCATCGATAGATACCGCGTCCCGGCCGCGTAGGACGCCATGGACATCGCCGGAATCGGGGAGAACCCCACGATGCGGTCGGGGCCGTACCGTTTCGCGGTGTGCACCTGCGCCGCCGCCACCAACTCGGTGACCTCGCGCCAGTCGCAGCGTACGAAGCCGCCCTTGCCGCGGGCCCGCTTGTAGGCGGCGCACCGCTCCGGGTCTGCGGTCAGCCACTCCCACGCCTCGACCGGATCCGCGTGCCGCGCCTTCGCCTGCCGCCACAGCTCAAGCAGCGGGCCGCGCACGTACGGGTAGCGGATGCGGGTGGGCGAGTAGGTGTACCAGGAAAACGACGCGCCGCGCGGGCAGCCTCGCGGCTCGTACTCCGGGGAGTCCGGGCCGACCGAGGGGTAGTCGGTCGCCTGCGTCTCCCAGGTGATCAGGCCGTCCTTGACGAACACCCGCCAGGAGCACGACCCGGTGCAGTTCACGCCGTGCGTGGAGCGCACTTCCCGATCGTGGCGCCACCGCTCCCGGTAGAACTCCTCCGCCGCCCGGCCGCCCTCGCGGTACAGCATCCGCCGGTCGGGTGACTGGGTTCCGGGGAAGAAGTACTGCGCCGTACGCATCAGCCGTTCCGCCGCGGCGTCGGCCCGGTCAGTGCTCACACCATTCGCCTCCTCGGATGCTGCCGTTGCCTACTCGCGACCTGCATCCCCCGGTGCCTCGCGTGGCTGGCCGCGGGGTGGTGACCACCATGCTCCGCCCACGGCCGAACCGAACGGGGCCGACACTCCGTCAGCCCACATGCGCGGCAGACCAGAAGCTTGAACGGCTGAAGAACAGTGGCCTGTGTGCAGGCCAGGCGTTGGGATACTGAGCACGGGGCCCTGCCGGCAGGCGCAACCGCCGCTGCCGTGGCCACCGGGCCACCCCCTATCCACCCACCGCAGGCTCTGCGGTTACACCAGCCCCTGGGGGATGCCGAAACTCCCGTATAGGCACTGGACTGGAACTTTGCGAGGGTCGGCGGACCTGGTCCGTTCGGCGGGCATGGCACTGCGCATGCTCTGCCCGGATCTTCGCCCGGCTTCTGCTGCTTCCCGTACCGACCGGGCCGGAGATGCCGGGCTGATCTCTTTGCGCCATGAGGTCGTGGTGCTGCGCCGTTTCTCCCGCCCCTCCCCGGGCCTGGCGCCTACGGGTACAGGTTCTGGGGCTCGGCCGCGTACGCGCCGCCGTACAGCTCGGTGTCGGTGAGCCGGATATGCATCGGCACACCCCCGACCACGCGGACGAAGGCGCTGCCGGCGGGCAGGTCGCTGGAGAACGTCACCGGCGCACTGGAGGCGGTGCGCACAGCGGGCGGGACCCCGGGCCTCACCTATTGCCCATGAGGACGATCGTTCGGCTGAAGCCTCATGGAGCCTTTCGCCGCGTAGGCGAACCGCCCTTCACGACCACACTTCGCTCAGCCCCGACCGGTGCCCGCGCTGGCCGGGGCTGCCGACCACGTTGCCCAGGCATGGACGCCTACGATCACCTCGACCTCGACGAGATCGACTTCGCGCCGGTCGGGCACACGACCAAGCGCCTGACCCTGCTCTCCCTCGGGGAGGCGCACGATCTGCTGCGTCTGCTGGTGGCGGTCGCCCAGGCCGGCGGGCTGGTGTCCCGCGGGGCGGCGCGTCTGGCGCGGGGGATCGCCGCCTGCATCCCCTTGGAGAACTGACCGCATGGCCCGGATGAACCTGGACATGGGGGCCGCACCCGAGGTTCGGGTGCGGCCCTGACGCGTTCCGATGTCTCAACCTTTCCCCGCCCTTTTCAGGAAGGGATAAAGCCGTCGCGATGCGCAGGGATGCCCATACGGGCGAAGGCGGAGACGGCTGCCAACGGGGGCCTCGCCCACGGGGCGAGGGGGTCAGCCCTGTGACCCTTCGGGATGTAACGATTCTCTGTGGCCGGGGCCGGGTTGTGCGGCCGCGAGTGCCGTTGCGGCGCGCGACGCTCTGGTGTGTGAGCGCTCCAGTGAGACTGAGTGAGTGACCGCGACGTGGTGGTGCGGGCCCGGGTTGAGGGCTTGGGCCCGCAGCAGACGACGGAGGCCGAGGTGTGCAGCGACGATGTGGTCGCCGTCAGCCCGGTTCAGCGGCCGTCTTGCGAGTGGGTCACGCAGGCTGTCGGTGGCGGCTGCGACGCTGTCCGTCATGGATGAGCTGGAGTTCCTGCGCGGCCGTGTCTACGGAGCCGACCACGACGATGCCGGACCGCGGCAGGGGCGCACCTACGTGGAGCTGGTGGCCGGCCCGCTGGATGGTCTGCTCCTGGACGTCACGGACTGGCCCGACCACGCTCGAGCCGAAGACGTCGCCCTGCATACGGAGATAGGCCGATACGGGCCGGGCGGCCGCGCCCTGTACTCCCCGAGACCGGTGGACCGGAGCCGGTTCGACTGGCGCGGAGACATCCCCTGACCGTCGCCGTGGCCGGCCCGACCACAGGTGCGGCCATGCCTGGTCAGCGCCCTGAACCGCGGAGGGCGCCCGTGGCCGCGATGCGCAATCGCTGACCGCGTGTGTGCAGTCTCGGCATGGCGTGGGCCGGTTGCGCACGCGATGCGCAGGCGCCCGGGAGCTGCGTGGTCCGGCCCGGCGGGCTGTGCGGTGCTGTGACCTGCCGTGGTGGGGCTTGTGGTCGGGGGTGGGGGCCTGCGCAATGGGCGTCGGTTTCCCTGCGGCGGGGTGTGTGCATGGACACGGTGACGCTGCGCACTGCCCGGCTCGGCCCGAGTGTCGGGCTCACGGGTGGGCATGCGCTAGGACTGATCTTGAGCAGGCCGCCGCAACTTCTGGTGCCGGTTGTGCGTTGGTGGTCCGGGAAAAGATGTTCCGCTTCCTGCGGGGAGATGCCGGTGCAAGGCCTGCCCGGCGCTCGTGTGCGAACCCCCGTCCCCTGCCAAGGGGGTGGGGTTTTCGCGTTGCGGCGTGGGGCTGCGGCGACGTGGATCCTGTGCGTCGGCTGCGCCGCCCCTGCGGTGGAGGTGTCTGCATAGTGGCGATGGCCAGTTCCGCGAGGTTGGTGGGCTTCGTGGGGGAGAGGTGGCTGGCCTCCCCATACCGGGCCAGCTGTCGATGCCCGGCACTGGCCAAGGCTCTGACGCGATCAGCGGGCACGATCAGAGACTGGTGATCAAGGCTGTGAACTGGGCGGATGATTTATCCGTGTACGTACGCAGGGTGACGCCCTCGCCGCGACCCGCACGTTCCCAGAACGACCAACTAAACCACTTCGCGCGCACCATCCGGGTCTCGTGCATCTTACGTTCGAGACGATGCTCGGCGAGCGCCGGACCAGGCACAGTTCGATCTGGCGCAAGGGAGGCGGGCCGGCAGATCTATTACCACCAGGCATGCGTGTGCCGCCCTGGGGTGGACTGAGTGAGGCGCACCCGTCCCGAGTCTGCCCGTGCAGACGAACGAGCGGCTGGGCCGGGTGTTCATCGCTGGGTGATTCACCGGGCGAGCTCCGGCCCGCTCAGCGCCGGGCTTGCTGGGCCGTGCGAGGTCGACCAAGGGCGACAACGGCGATGGAAGTCCACGGCATCTCGCGGTAATCCGGCTGCCGCTCGAGGTGAGAGGGCTCGACAGCCAGTTGCGAGTAGAGCAACTGTACTGGGCGATGTGGTCGGTCAAACGCGCGCTACAGCGCGATGCCCGGGCCGCGGTCGACGCGTACTGGGCCGGGGACGTGCGCCGCGATGTCGACGCGAAAGGGTGGCGTGTCGAGCTGGGCCTGTCCCGCGAGGGCATGGAACGCCGCGGGTACCGACACATGGAACGCTCCCGGCATCTGGGCCGGCACGTCACCAAAGCTCTGGTGATGCATCAGGCCGACGAGGTGTGGGAAGGCGTCAGTCGGCACCTGTTCCCCGATGAGTCCGGTCGCCGGTTCGGGCGGCCGAGGACCGGCACCTGGTGGGACTACACCCGCATCCCCGGCCGTGCCCGCTCGCACACCACGGCCCGGAAGTGGGAGACGTTCCCTCTGCACGGCACCCTTGCCGGGCATCTGGACGCCTACCGGCACCGGGACCTCGACCAGGCCATCACCACCCCGGAGCAGGCGGCCGGGCTGGCGCCGACCACGAGTGTTCTCGCGCAGCCGCGGCGCATGCCCCAACCCACCAGGCCCCGCCGAGTGGAGACCGGCGACGTCAGCGCGAAGGGAAAACCAAAAACCCGGGCTGCGACCTGGTGGGACCACACCGGCCCGCTCGCCCTGGTGTTCACCGGCGGCGCCGACTCCCAGCGCGGCGACCTCGTCCTGCCCGTGCGGCTGCCTTCCGGTGCCGGCCGCTGGCCGCGGCTGGTGCACTTCTTGAACAATCCGACGACGTGGCACAAGGTGGACCTGGTCCGCCGCCGAGACGCCTCGTCTCCTGGTGGGTGGGCATACGAGGCGCACCTGATGGTCCTCACCAGCGGATACGCGTCCCCAGCTACCCGGGCCCGGCGGGCTGCCGCAGCCGACCTGAACCGGGTCGGTGGGATCGACGGCAACGTCTCCAACCTGTCCGTCGTCTCCTTCCCAGACACCTTCGACCCCGCAGACGGACAGGTGCACTCGACCAGGGTCGAGCTCACCGACGCCGAGAGGGCCGCACTCGAAAAGGCCCGTCGCAAGGAACGGGGCCGCAAACGTGCCCTCGACCGGTCCCGCCGCGCCACCAACCCAGGCCAGTACGCGCCCTCGAAACGCCGGCAGGCCCGAGCCGCACGACGCAAGACCGCCGGACTCCCGGAACGGCACGTTCACGTTCCGGGCGGCGCGCGGGCGGCGAACAAGGCCGGAGTACCCAAACAGGCAAACCGCAGGGACACCCTCTCGGCCGGCTACCGCCTTGACCGGGCGAAGCTCGCCGAGGCCGCGGCCACTGCGGCCGCCGCGAAAGACCACCGCGCACGGCGAATCGCTGAGCGGATCGTTGCCGATCATGGCGCCAACCTGACCGTCGAGGACTGCGACATCCGCACCTGGTACCGGCTGTGGGGCCGCGCCCTGCAAGCCACCACACCTGGCCGGCTCATCGCCGCGATCGGCAAAGAATGCGAGAAGACCAGCGGCCGCCTGCTGCGCGCGTCGACCGTCACCACGAAGCTGTCCCAGACCTGCCTGTGCGGCGCCCAGGTGCGGAAAAGCCTCGCCGCCCGGGCGCACACCTGCACCTCCTGCGGCCTGGTCGCCGACCGCGACATGGTCTCCGCCGCACTCGCCGCGCACGTCCGGGTTCAAAACCCGGACGATCCCAGCACTGCGGGCCTGGACACCGTCCAGGCCCGCACCACACAGACCTTGTTCTCACCAGGGCTGCAAGAAGCCCTGTCGAGTCAACCGCAGCGCGGTGGCCGCCCCAGCAGGGGCCGCACCCACGCGGCAGCCCACGGTCCGGGAATCCCCGGCCGGCAGACCTCTGCTCGACGAAACACCCCCGACCGGCACCGGCCCACCCCGAATGAGACCCGACCCGCGAATCAGCGGCACAAGGACCACGTCGGAACAGCCGCCCACACAGGAAACACCGCAGCCCGCGGCGGTATCCCTGCGCGGGAACCGATCGGGTGGCATCCCAATACGGGATGACTCTTAGGGCTCGCAGAAGAACAACGCGCTGATGTCCGGTTCGAGTACGTCGTCATGTGGTACGCGGCTCGCTGAGCTGCGGGATTCGTCTGGCTGCGGCAATGGAGGCCACGCTTTACGGCGACGGCTGACGTCGCCTCTTTCCTGGTCGCCAAGGCCTACCACAACGATCGGCCCCAGAACCGGAATCCGCGTGTTGTTCTTCTGCGAGCCCTTAGGTGGTAGGGGAGACCTGTGGGGCTGGAACGGCCACGGCGACGCTGATCGTTTGTAAGGACGTATCACTCTTGAAGCACTCGGTCGAAGGGGTCTGCCGTCCATGAAGGCGCCAGCTGTCATCCCGGCGAAGTCTGCTGCTCCCTCTCCCGAACGGCTCCTGGCCTGCGGTGATCAGCAGGTGGGCGAGCACGGCATCACAACAGGTACGTGCCCGCCGCGTATCCGAGAGACTCCCCGTTGAGTTCCAGCCTGAGACCGTTGGGGTCGGCCACGAACAGGTTCGGCGCTACCCCTCCCTCTATCTCCATGAACGGGATGTCACGTTCGCGGAGACGAGTCCTGATGTCGGCGAAAGTCTCATCGGTGACCGACAGTGCCACGTGGTGACCTCCGCCGATGGTCTCTGCGTACTCGGGGTGGGGATGACCCGGGAAGTCAAAGAAAGCGAGCATATTGCCGTTTCCGATGTCCAAGAAGAAGTGCGTGGACCCCGGGTAATCGCGATTTTCGACCAGGTCCACGAGCGGGAAGCCCATAACGTCCCGGTAGAAGAGGATCGTCTCCTCCACGTCTCGACAGATGAACGCAGCGTGATGAATTCCTCGGGACGAGGTCTTGGGTCGTTCCGCGACATCGACCAGATACCGCGCCTTCAGCTCATCCTGGCGACGCCGTATGGCCTGCAGCTCTTCACCTTGCGGTTCGGGCATAGTTGAAATCCTCTCGCTGTCTTCCAGGCTGCCGTGACCGGGCTGGCTGGCACTCATGGTGAAGGCGACGCATACTCGGCCGCATCCTTGACGTGTCAAGTATATGCAATGTGCTTGCACCGTCAACTAAACAGGTCGTGAGGTTCCCCTCGTAGCGTGGAGTCCGTGACGGCAGGGGAAGTTGGTTGTCATGGCGGAGAAGCGTCGCAAGTTCACGGCGGAGTTTCGTGAGGGGCGGTACGCATCGTGACGGAGACCAGGAAGCCGGTCCCCGAGGTCGCGAAGGACCTGGGGGTCAATGAGACGACCCTGGGGAGATGGGTCTCGCGGGCGAAGCGGGCCGAGAGGTGCTGTCACGTTGACGGGTGCGTGGTCGTCTGAACGCGGACAGGAACCTTTGCGTGGCTCCCGGTGAGCGGAACCCCTTCATCGCGCGTTCGCGCTGCCTGGTCGGCTGGTGGGATGCGCTGCTGCATCCCTGCGTATGGGTATCTGGACTGACGCCTTCACCGCCGCCTTCGGCCCGAAGCACCGCGACCAGTTCGTTAATGTTGCTCCATGAGCGCATTGGACACGGCCGAGCTCGAGGCCATGATCGAAGAGGCGACTGTCGACGCCTACAACGAGGGCGAGCAGCTGACCGGTCTGTTCACCATGCTTGAGGAGCATCTCGACCTGCCCTTCACCACGGTGGTTCTCGGCGTCGAGGTGACCGTGGGCGGCGTCGACCTCACGCCGGACGGAAGGATCGTCGCCCTGTGCTCTGGCGGCCGCATGCGGCAGTCGATCGGAATCCTGGATCTGCCGTTGCCCAGCCCGGCGCCGGAGGGTGCGCAGTGGATCGAGGCGTACCGTCACTGGGCCGGTTGAGGCCGGGCACCTCGCACCCACGCGGAACCGGCTTGTGTGGAAGGGCTGAACATGGCTGATGCTGAACAGGGCACGCACAGGGAAGTCGGCGAACGGTCGCTGACCGACCTCATCGAGCGCAGCGCCGAGTTGAAAGGGCAGCTGGTCGCCTTCGGACAGAGCGCCCGCTTCGACCGGTGGTTGACGCCCCTCCTGCTTCAGGCCGCAGGGCCTGAGCGGCAGCTGGACGAGGGCGAGGCGATCCGGATCGTCGACCACTTCATCCTGCGCTACCGCCTGCCGGACGGTTCGACCGTGGTGGACCGGTTCGTCACCGGGCGCAAGGACTTGACCGCCCTCGACCGGGAGATGCTGCTCGGCTGGCGCGACCCGGTCGAGGGCATCTTCGAGATCCAGCGCAAGGAAAAGGATGCCGTCGTCCTGCTGAACCTGGTCGACGACCTGGAGTACCGCACGTACTCGAATGTCGGGCGGGCGGCGTTCCGAGGAGTGTCCAAGGGGAGCTTCCTTCACACCTGCCTGGTACCGGTTCACTCGGCCGGCGGGGCGTGGCTGGTGTCCGGGGCGATGTCGAGCTACCCCAAGTCCAGCGCGACCGAGATCGCCCAGGCCGCTCTCCAACTGGCCACCAGCCGACCCGAACTGGTCTTCCGCAACCCCCAGAAGGTCGAGCAGGGGTGGCAGGCGATGCGGAAGGACCGGACCGCGTTCGTCGAGTTCTGCGGCGGCGACGAACTGACCCTTCCGCCTGCCGAAGCCGAAGATCTCCTCAACGCCTACTACCGCCACCGCCAAGAGGCCGCCGTCGCCAAACAGCCCGACCGCGCCCGGGGCAGGCGACTGCCCGGCCTGGACCTGCCCTTCTTCGAGTTGCCGCCGGAACTGGCGGGCTCGGACACCATCGGTGTCATCTACGACCAAGTCGACGGGCTCAACTTCTACGCGGACTACGGAATGCTCCAAGACCTCTTCGCGGACCCGGCGCTCGGGGGCCGCAGGCAGTACCAGGACCTGCTGCGCACGTACCTGCGCGAGGAGTCGATCGGGCCGCTGCCGATCCGCCGGCTGGCTGCCGCTCACCCGGAGACAGTCGACACGGTGTTCCGAAAGCTGCTGCGCAAGCCCGGATTCACCTGGTGCGAGCACGGCGAGGCGCTGCTGCGCCGACGTAAGCCCTGGTATTACGCGAACGAGTCCCGCCCTGGTGTTTCCGTCATCGGCGACCGCCTCAGTGCGCTTGCCGCCGGCCGTCGACGGTCACCGTTCACGCGGCCGTGACTGCGGCGCAACACCGGTCGGTGCAGCGGGTGAGGCCGAAGCGGTACCGCTTCGAGGTGGGCGGGCCCAGGTTGCCCGCCCGCAGGTTGGTCTTGAGCGTGGCGTAGGCGTCGACGACCTTCTTCACGACCCGCACCACCGGCTGCGCGGACAGCGCGAACGTCGCCTTCAGATCCGCATACACCGCTTTCTGCAGGCCATTGTGGTCCTTCAATTCCTTGGCGAAGGCAACCTGCGAGGCATGGGTGGCGGCCCGGTTGCAGGGTCGCCTCGAGCGCCGAGGCCTGTTCCGGCGTCGGCAGCAACTTCACCTGCACCACCAGTCTCACAAAACCAGGCGGTAGTACGACTGCTGTACACACGACCCTAGTTCACCCAACCATCAGCACAACCTGGCAACCCGTGGGGCGGTTGTTCGCATTGTCCGGCTCCGCCGGGCGGCCGTGAGGGGCGTTCCGCGCCCGGCAGAGAGTAGATACGGCGACGCCCCGCGTCGCGACATCAGGAGGCGATTCCTCCCCAGCGTGAACGCCGGGGCATCCTCGCCAGAATCAGGTGAAGAACCCGTCGGGCCAACGCCCTCGGTGCTTGCATGGTCCAACGCCGCTGACCGCCGAAGACGGTCTGGGCGTTGTACCTCACCGGCGATTTGGCGCCCAGGACAGCACTGTCGAGCTGCAGGCGCGCGTTGCGTAGCGTGATGCGGCAGGCAGCCGGGCCGTCTGCCGCGACAGCCCGCCGCCTGGCGGTTCTTACTCGGCTTGCTTGGACTGCGTCTGCTCCGGGTCGAGGGTGGCCGTCTGCTCGGCTGCGTTGGGGGCCGTGTAGTAGACGGAGGCGCCCTGCTTGGCGCGGCGGGCCTGGTTCTTGGCGACGAGGCCCTCGAGGGTGGTGCGCACGACGGTGGCCTTGATGCCACGCTCGGGGTGGGCCGTGGCCAGTGCCGTGGTCACGTCGGCCGCGGAGCGCGGTTCGCTGTGTCCGGTGAGGTGGCGACGGACGAGTTCGACCAGCGTGAGCTGGGCCGTCTTCACGGCAGCGGCCTTGCCCGCGGGCTTCTTGGCCGTGGTGCGGCTGGGCGCGGCGGTGTCCGCCTTCTTGGCTCGCGTCCGCTTGCCCGCACCGGTGTCAGCAGCGGCCTTTGTGCGAGGAGCAGGCACCGTGGTGCTGTCCGGGGCGGCCGCAGGCGGAATGGGGGCCGATGAAATACCCAGCGCCTGCTGCACATTGGCCAGCACCAAATGGTCGGACTGCAGAGCAGCCAACTGCTCCTGCAATCCCGCAATCTCCGCGCTGACGCGGTCCTGCTCCTTGACGTTGCGTTCCAGGTCGCCGGTCACCTGGGCGGCGTACTGCGACGTCAGCCCCGTAACAGCGCTCGTGCTTTGCGACATGGTGGTGAACCTTTCCTTCGGTGTCCTGGCCGGTTGTGCCAGGTTGGTGAGCGCAGACGTACGGAGCCAAGCGCTCTGTGTTCTCGGGCCGGCATATGGGGCAGCGACATTAACTGCTGCACGTAGCCCGGCATAGAGATAGTAAAGCGTGTGGAGTCTGTTGTTTCTCTCGAATGATGTCTTTTGCTCGAGCTGAGATTCACAGCCGGGCGGTGTGAAGCACTCAACCGGCGGCTGGAGTGGCGAACCGCCCTTGTGACACCAGGCCTATGCGCACGTCCTGTTGCGTGCACACAGCCCGCGGCGAGCGCGATCTTGAGGGCATGGCAGGGTGGCCGTCGTGATGACGCGGGACGAGTATTGTTGAGCTCCCTTGCGGGGCTGCGGCAGGCGCGGATCGGAGCGGTCCGCGCGCCTCACAAGCCGTTGTAGGTGTTGTGGCTGCTGGGCCGGTTCGTCGCGTCGGGGAGTACCGCGGTCGCGTATGGCGAAGCCGAGGACCCGGTCAGCCGTTTGATCAACGGCTTCGGTCCGGCGATGGCGAGTCCGTCGCTGGCGAGGCAGCGTGCCGCGATGCCCTTCGTGCACCTGGGAGGCACCCTGTGGGACCTACGCGACAGCGCCGGCCGGCCGATACACGCGAGCGACCCGGACCGGGGCGCGTGGCTGCGCGCCCATGGCGCCCACGGCCGTCTGCACTCGCAGGTGGAGGGGTTGCTGGCCCAGCCCGGCACCGTGGCCGCGGCGGCCAGGCTCCTGCTGCAGCAGCACTTCACACCCGTTCTGGAAGCACCCATCTGCGACGCCGTCGGCCTCGACGTGACCAGCTGGGATGAGCATGCGATCTCCGTCCCGGGGCAGAGAGTGCAGCGGACATGGCGGCCGGGTTTCGTCGAGGACGTCCTGCACGCCTACGCCTACGCGTGCGCGTTTTGCGGGTTCGATGGCGCCATCGGCCGCAATCCGGTGGGTGTGGGGGCCGCCCACGTGCGCTGGCGCAGCCAAGACGGCCCGGACGAGGTGAGCAACGGGCTGGCGTTGTGTGCACTGCGACAGGGGGGTTGCCACGTGCCGTACACGCAGCGACTGCCGCTGCCGGGACGGCACGGCGGCCAGTCGGTTAAGCCGTACGACACCGCTGGGCCGGCCCTCGAAGTCCAGCAACGGCAGCACCGCATGCCCTGCCTGGGCGGCCACCTCGGACAGGAAGCGGTCCACGGTCAGCCAGTCGGGGCCGGCGACTACCGGACTGGTCATCGCCTCCGTCACCCGTACGCCGCGCAAGGCCGTGGACAGTTGGGCCCACCGTCGTTCGGCTGCGGCGGTGCTCGTCACGAACAGGCCGATGACCACCAGCCACAATCCGCCCGACACACCCCTGAAGAATGCCACCCATCCCATGAGGGCCAGCATGATGCCGAGGACCTGTCCGCTGCGTCCGGCCGCCCGTTGGGCCCGTTCGCGGTCCCGCGTACGCCACCACACCACGGCCTGCAGCACCCGGCCCCCGTCCAGTGGCGCGGCGGGCAGCAGGTTGAAGACGCCCAGCAGCAGGTGCGTGCCGCCCAGCCAGCCCAGCACGGCAACCGGTACCCGCCAGCGGAGTGTCGCGTCCACCGCGGCGGAGCCCCCTATCGCAGCCCCGCCGAGCAGATCAGCGATCCCCTCGGGCGACGCATCGACGGCGGGGCAGTCGGTCACGACCGTCAGGTCGTGATCACGGCATCGCAGTCGGGGCAGACCACGGACGCGTACTCTGCGGGGTACCAAAGCGCCCCAGGGTGCTCGGACGGCTTCTGGCAGGCCGTCTCCATAGCGAAGGTGTCCTTGCCACACAGCGTCATCGAGCGCCGTATCGGCGAAGGCGCCCAGCGTGTAGTACGCAGAACCTCCCAACGCTCGTTCGGGCCTGCTCCTCGATGCGGGCTTTGCCCAGGTGGGCACGGCGGCGTTCCGGGGCGTGCCCGGGCGGCACACCCGGCCGCGAGTCCAGCAGCGTGCGTGCCGTCCCGTCCCTTGCGGTTCCTAATACTGCAATCACAGTTAGGGGTCTGACCTCAGCGTTTGTAGTGGCTGCGGCGAGCGCGTGTCTGACTGAGCCGTCTCCACCATGACCAATGCAGATGGTGCGTCGGCGTGAGGTGTTGTGTGCGAAGGAACAGTCCGATCAGGCGGATCTCCGCGACGGACAGGGGCATCAGGCGGGTTTGTCCAGCGGCCTGGTCAGCCGGCCCTGCATCCACTCCTGGCCCGCAGCCGGGTCTGCCATCACCGTGTGCAGCGTCGCTTCTAGATCGCGCTGCGCGCCCTCGCTGATGCGCTGCCCGGCCTGCGCGGTCAGCTGCCTTGCCGTCCGGGCCAGAGCGGAGATCGATCGCCGGCTCGGCCCCGGACGGCCACAAGGCCGCAAGAACGGAGCCGGGCCTCCCGCTGTGGTTTAGGCGAGTACGGGATTCAGGAACGTGAGTATGCCCGCGTCCGTGTCGAGCCGGGCCCGGGTACCGATGGGGAAGGTCTGCTGCGGCACGCCGTGGCCGATGTCCGCGCCGGTCAGGACCGGGATGCTGAGGTCGCCGAGCCGGTCGTGCAGCAGTTCCTCGACCTGCTTGCGCGTGCCGCAGTCCGTGAAGGTGCCGCAGACGATGCCGGCCGCGCCGTCGAAGTAACCGGCGCGGCGCAGTTGGGTGAGGAACCGGTCGAGCCGGAACGTCTCCTCGTCCACGTCCTCCAGCAGGACGATGCCGCCGCGCGCGGGCAGCGAGGTGTCGGTGCCCAGGGAGCAGGCGAGCAGGGTGACCGTGCCGCCCAGCGTGACACCCTCCGCCGTGCCGCCGACCAAGGGGCGGGAGTCGGGGAAGCGCAGTTCCTTGACGGACGCCGGGTCGTTGAGCAGCGCGGCGAGCCCGTCGAAGTCGGCCCGGCCCGGACGGAAACCGCGGATGGCGGGCATCGGCCCGAACAGCCCCGTCCAGCCCAGCTTCACCGCCACCGCCTCCAGCAGCGCCGTCACGTCGGAGAAGCCGATGACGGTGCGCGGGGTGGGCGTGCCGACGGCGTCCCAGTCGACCAGTTCCAGGGTGCGCTGGGCGCCGTAGCCGCCGGCCGCGCAGAAGACGGCCGTGAACGCCGGGTCGGTGAGCGCGGCGGTCAGGTCGCGGGCGCGCAGCGCGTCGTCACCGGCGAGGTACTCGCCGCCCGCCCGCGTGGAGGCGAACACTTCGGGCTGGAGGCCGAGTCCGCGCAGCGATTCCAGGCCGACCTCCAGGTTCTCCTGGTTGGGCGGCCCGCTGGCGGCGATGACGGCGACACGGTCACCCGGCTTGGGTGCGGAGGGCCGGACGAGCCCCTCGGGCGGCAGGGTGGGCATGGGGCTCCTTGGGGAGAGGGGTGGAGGTGCGGATGTTTTGGTCCGCGTTCGGTGCGGGGCGTGGAGCGCCGGGGGCACCGTTCGCGGGAAGGGGTGGGTGCGGCGTCAGTGGGTGTCCAGGAAGGCGGCCAGGAGCGCCGCCCGCTCCAACAGGGAGGCCAGCGAGGCGTGTTCGTCCTCGCCGTGGGCGCCGGCGCCCGCAGGGCCCAGGCCGTCGACCGTCGGGATGCCGAGCGCGCCGGTGAGGTTGGTGTCGCCGGCGCCGCCGGAGGAACCGAGGGGCAGATCCAGGCCCAAGGCGGCGGCGAGCGTGGTCAGTTCGGCCGCCAGGGGGTTGGCCGGGTCCATCGCCCAGGCCGGGCGGTGGGACAGCGTTTCGGCGGACAGGGCGGCCCGCTCCCGCACTGGCGTCGGCTCCAACAGGGCGGACAGCAGGGCCCGTTCGGTCTCGGCGGTGGCATAGCGCAGGCCGATCTCCGCCTCGGCGTGGTCCGCTACGACGTTGGCGCGGGTGCCGCCGCTGATCGTGCCGACGTTCAGCGCGGCGTCGGGGAGGGAAGCGGCCGTCGCCCGCAGCCCGGCGAGCTGGTCCACGAGTTCGTCGATGGCGGAGACGCCGAGCGCGGCGTCGAGGCCGGCGTGGGCGCTGACCCCGCGCACGCTAAGCCGTACCCGGGCCACGCCGCGTCGGCCGATCTTCAATGCGCCGCCGGGCAGTGGCGGTTCGAGGCCGAGGACTGCGTGGGCGCCCTGGGCGTGCCGGGCCACCAGGCGGCTGCCGTCGGGGCTGCCGATCTCCTCGTCGTTGACCACCACGAGGCGTACCGGGCGCCGGGGCGTGGCGCCCGTATGGGACAGCAGGTCTATGGCCAGTTCGACGGCGACCAGAGAGCCCTTCATGTCGAAGACCCCGGGCCCGGTGACCGTGTCCCCGTCCTCGGCGAGCGTGAACGGGCGCCGGGCGACCGTCCCGGCCGGGAAGACGGTGTCGCTGTGGGCCACGAGCAGCGTGTGCCCCGCCGACGGGCCGTCTCCCGCGTCGCCCTCCGTCTCGCGGCCGTCCCAGTAGGCCACCAGGTGGTCGCCGCCCGGTCCCGGCGGCTGCTCGACGCGGTCGGCGGTGGCGGCGAGGCCGGCGGCGAGTTCCTTGCCGAACACGGCCGCACGGTCTGCGTCGCCGGACGGGGTCTCCAACGCGACCAGGCATTCCCAGCGTTCCAGCACCGTGTCGCCGAACGTGCGGGCCAGGGCGAGGAGTTGGGCGGGCTCAGCCATAGCAGTTCTCCACGGCCGAGGTGACGACACGGGTCAGGGCGCGGAAGCAGCGGATTGCCTCGTACATCGTCGGGAGCGTGAACCGCACAGTCAGCGGGTCGGTCTGGACGACGCCGGGGATGTAGCTCGCGGCGGGCGCCAGGTGGGCGGCGTCGAAGGACACCTCGTAGGTGTAGCCCTCGGCGGGCGGGGCCGCCGGCCGGGTGGAGGCGGGCAGAGCCGTGAGGCCTTCGCGGGCGGCCTCGGTGATGCGGGCGGCGCTCACGTCGGGCGGCAGGCAGATCGCGGAGTAGCGGTCCACGCAGGTCTTGACCACGGCGTGGGCGGCGTGCGGAGCCCAGCCGCGGGCGTCCTCGCAGCACAGGTCGTCGCCGGTGACCAGGACCACCGGGACGCCGTACTCGTCGGCGAGCAGTGCGTTCATCCGACCCTCGGAGGCCGGCTCGCCGTTGATCCGCACCGCGGTGATGGTGTTGGGCAGATAGGTGTGGGCGAGGACGCCGGGCTGGCCGGCGCCGGTGTGGTAGCCGACGAAGGCGACCGCGTCGGGGGAGCGGTCGATGCCCTCCATCATGCCGAGCGGCTTGTGCGTGCCGATCAGCAGCGTGGCCCTTTTGTCGAGCCGGTCCAGGAGCAGGTTGCGCTGGTCGGCGTGGGCCTCGTTGACGAGGATCTCGGTGGCGCCGGCGGCGGCGAAACCGGCGATCGCGGCGTTGACGTCGGCGGTGAGGAACTGCCGGTTGTACTCCCAACGGGCGTGACCGGGCTCGCAGTCGTCGGGGAAGGTGACGCCGGTGACGCCCTCCATGTCGGCGGAGATCAGGACCTTCATGCTGCCTTCTCCTCAGGGGTGGTGAGATGGGCGCGGGGACGGATGGTCCAGGTGCGCATGGTGTGCCGGCTCAGCTGGTCGAGGTCCACGTCGAGGCCGATGCCGGGCCGGGAGCGGGGCACGGCGACCATGCCGTCCACGGCGCGGATCGGCGGCGTGACGATGTCCCGCCGGTAGTACTTGTCGGAGCCGGAGACGTCCGAGGGCAGGGTGAAGCCGGGCAGTCCGGCGAGCGCCAGGTTGGCGGCCCTGCCGATGCCGAACTCGTGCATCCCGCCGCACCACACCGGCACTCCGGCGTCCAGGCACAGGTCGTGCGCCGTCTTGGACGGGCCGAGCCCGCCGAGCCGGGACACCTTGATGTTGACGATGTCGGCCGCGCCCAGGTACAGCGCCGTGCGCAGCATGTCCGGGGTGGTGATCGACTCGTCCAGGCAGACCAGGGTGTCCAGCCGGGCGGCGAGCCGGGCGTGGGAGAGCAGGTCGGAGGCGGCGTACGGCTGCTCGATCATCAGCAGGCCGCGCCCGTCCAACTCTGCCAGCACCGCCTCCTGTTCGGGCCGGTAGGCGGTGTTGGCGTCGACCTGGAGGGCGATGCCGGGGAAGGCGTCCTGGACGGCGCGGACCGGTTCGAGGTCCCAGCCGGGGCGGATCTTCAGCTTGATGCGGCGGTAGCCGTCGGCGATGTGCCGGGAGACCTGCGCCAGCAGGGCGTCGATCGTCGGCTCGATGCCGAGGCTGACCCCGGCGGGCACCGCGTCGGCGTCGGCGCCGAGCAGGTTGGCCAGGGGTTCGCCCCGGCGCTGTCCGTACAGGTCCCAGCAGGCCATGTCGAGGCCGGCGCGGGCGAAGTGGTTGCCGCTGACCTTGGCGGTGAGCCGGGCCGCGTCGTGGGGGTGGTCCCAGGGTCGGCCGAGCAGCATCGGGGCGAGGTACTCGCCCAGCACCTGCCAGCAGCTCCAGGTGGACTCGCCGCAGTAGTAGGGGTCGGTGGGTGAGGCGCACTCGCCCCAGCCGACGCTGCCGTCCTCGGCGGTCGCGCGGACGACGATGTGCTCCAGGTACGACTTGCGGTGCGAACTGGTCTCGAAGGAGTGGACGAGGTCGAGCCGGACCAGCGCCAGCTCGATCTCGGCAAGGGTGACGGTCATGTGGGGTCGTCCTACCGTGCGGGGCCCCGGTCAGGGGCGAGGGGCCGTGCCGGGTGCGGCGGCACGGGGGGTGAAGCGGTACGCGGCGAGCCCGTCCGGCAGCCGTACGCAGGAGACGGCCGTGCGGTCGGCGAGCAGTCGGGCGAAGGTGTGGGTGAGGCGGCCGCGCAGCCGGGCGGCGTGCTCCGGGCCGGCCTCGGCGCGCAGCCGGTGCCAGTCGTCGGGCAGGACCACGATCCGGTCGTCGCGGTCGTCGTGGACCTGGCCGACGCTCCAGCCGCCCGGCGGAGGACTGGGAGCGGGCGCGGCGGGCCGTGCCGGGGTGCCCAGGTGCCAGGAGACGATGAAGCGGTCGGTGGACTCGCCGGTGGCGGCGCCGAAGCCCGAGGTGCCGTACATCGCGGGCTTGAAGGCGTCCACCACCGCGCCGAGTACGTCCAGGTTGAAGTGGGCGTTGCGGGTCTGCATCGGGTCGTACGCCCAGCGGATCAGCGTCGTGCCCTCCGCGAGGCAGCGGTCGCGCTGGCCGAGTTTGAGCAGCCGTCCGATGCCGAGGCCCTGGCGCTCGTGCGCCACCACGGCCAGCTGCGAGTACTGGTACAGGCGCGGGACTGGCCCGTCCGCGCCCCGCTCGCGGGCGAGGAAGCTGTAGGTGAAACCCACCAGCGCCTCGCCGAGATAGGCGCCGACGACCAGGCCGCTGTTGTCCTGCAGGGCGGTCAGCAGGCGCGCGTTGAGGCTGCCGTCGCCGGGGCGCAACCCCATGACCCGCTCGTACAGCGCGATGCAGTCGGCCATCTCCAGCGGGCCGTCCACGTCGCGTACGACCAGCGGCGGACCCTGCCGGGTACCGGCCGTGGACCTCGGTGTCGCCGTCGAGTTCACGATACGCTCGCGAGGTGACACGCGGCCTGGCCGCCCGTCGGAGCCTGCGCCGTGAGGACCGGCAGCGTCCGCCGGTCGCAGCCCGCCTCCGCGCGGCCGGCCGCGTCGAGGCCGGCCCACAGCGGGCAGCGCGGATGGAAGCGGCAGCCCTCGGGGACGGCCGTCGGGTCCGGCGGCTCGCCCTGCAGCAGCTGGGGCCGCTCACCGCGGCCGCCCTCCGTGGACACCACCGACAGCAGTGCCTTGGTGTACGGATGCTTCGGCGCGAGAAGGACCTCCTCCACGGTGCCCACCTCGACGATCCGGCCCAGGTACATCACCGCCACCCGGTCGGCGATGTTCCAAGCCAACCCCAGGTCGTGACTGACCACCAAGGAGGACAGGCCGAGGTCGCGGCGCAGGTCGAGGACGAGCTTGAGGATCTCGCCGCGTACGGAGGCGTCCAGCGAGGCAACCGGTTCGTCGGCGACGATCACCGAGGGCTCCAGCGCCAGCGCGCCCGCGATCACCACGCGCTGCTGCTGACCGCCGGACATCTCGTGCGGGAAGCGCGAGAGGAACTGCTCCGGAGGGCGCAGCCCGGCCTTGGACAGGGCGGAGTGCACGCGCTGTTCGAGGCCGTCCTTCATCCGGTGCAGCCGGGGACCCTCGGCGACCGCGTCGAACACGTTCTGCCGCGGGTTCAGGGCGCCGCCGGGGTCCTGGAGGACGAACTGGACCTTGCGGCGGTGCGCCTTCAGCGCAGCGCTCATGTAGCGCAGCGGCACGCCGTCGCACAGCACCTCGCCGGACGTGGGCTTGACCAGCCCGGTCAGGGCGCGCGCCAGGGTGGACTTGCCGCAGCCGGATTCGCCGATCAGGGCGAGGATCTCGCCGCGGCCCAGCTGGAGGTCGACGCCGTCCACCGCCCGGGCGGGGCCGCGGCCAGCCCGGGGCGGGTAGGTGATGTGCAGGTCGCGGACCTCCAGCGCGGGCGCCGTGGCCGCGGCAGGTCCGGTGCTCGCGCCGGTGGTAGTGACGGTCATGAGCGGGCTCCTTCAGCGTACGGTTCGGGCGCGTCCGGGGCCGTGGAGACGTTCGGGAAATCGGGCAGTACCCGCAGGCACGCCGACTGCCGTCCGGGACCGGCCGGCCACAGCTTCACGGGGGTGCTGTCGCAGACCTCGTGCACGTCCGGGCAGCGGGCCGCGAAGGGGCAGTCCGCGCCCAGCGCGGCAGGGTCGGGAGGGTCGCCGGGCAGCCCGGCCGGCGCCCTGCGGGAGGCGGGGTCGCCGATGGTGGGGAAGGCGCGGGACAGCGCCTGGGTGTACGGGTGCTTGGGGTCGTCCAGGAGCTGCCGGGAAGGCCCGGACTCCACCAGCTCGCCGGCGTACATCACCGCGAGCCGGTCGCACATCTGGCCGAGGACGGACAGATCGTGGCTGATCATGATGACGCCGATGCCCTCGTCGCGCACCAGGTCCGTGAGCAGGTCCAGAATCTGGGCCTGCACCATCACGTCCAGCGCCGTGGTGGGCTCGTCCGCGATGATCAGGTTGGGGCGGCATGCCAGCGCCATCGCGATCATGATGCGCTGGCGCTGCCCGCCGGAGAACTCGTGCGGATAGCTGCGCATCCGCCGCGCCGGGACGCCCACCGACTCCAGCAGCTCGGCCGCGCGGGCGCGGGCCTGCTTGTCGGTGATCCGGCCGCCCTCCTCGCCGGCCCTGCGGCCGTGCAACAGGATCGGCTCGATCAGCTGGTCGCCGATGGTGTGCACCGGGTTGAGGGCGGTCATCGCGCCCTGGAAGACCACGGAGGCCTCCGCCCAGCGCACCGCGCGCATCCGGCTCCACTTGGCGGTGAGCAGGTCCTCGCCCTGGTACAGCACCTGGCCGGTGACCTCGGCGGCGGACGGCAGCAGCCGCAGCAGGCTCATCGCCAGGGTGGACTTGCCCGAGCCGGACTCGCCAGCCAGGCCGAGCGTCTGTCCGGCGTCCAGCGTGAGGTTCACCCCGCGCACGGCGGGCACCGTGCGCCCGCCGCCGCGATAGGTGACCTTGAGGTCCCTGACCTCCAGCATCGCGTTCAACGTGTCTTCACCGACCTCGGGTTGAGAATGGTCTCCACGGCGCGGCCGGTCAGGGTGAAGCCGAGGACGACGATCAGGATGGCGATGCCCGGCGGGTACAGGTACCACCAGGCGCCGGAGGTGACGGCGCCGCCGCTCAGCGCCGAGTTCAGCATCGCGCCCCAGGAGATGCCGGTCGGGTCGCCCAGACCGAGGAAGGTCAGGGTCGCCTCGGACAGGATCGCCGAGGCCACGGTCAGCGTCGAGGAGACCAGGATCAGCGGGGTGACGTTCGGCAGGACGTGCCGCAGCATCACCTGCGGCCCGCCCGCGCCCAGCGCCCTGGCCCGCTCGATGAACGGCTTGGCCTCCACGGCGAGGGTCTGCGCCCGCACCAGCCGGGCCGTGGACGACCAACTGGTGACCGCGATGGCGATGGTGATGGAGGCGGTTCCCTGCCCGATCACCGCCGACAGCGAGATGGCAAGGGGCAGGCTAGGCAGCGCGATGAACCAGTCGGTGAGGTGCATCAGCGCCTTGCCGATCCAGCCGCCGTAGTGCCCGGCGACCAGGCCGACGGCGCTGCCGAGCACCACCGTCAGCAGGGTCGCCATCAGACCGATGGACAGCGAGGAGCGGGCTCCCCAGATGACCAGCAGCAGGATGGAGCGCCCCTCCTGGTCGGTGCCGAGCGGGTAGCCGTCGGTGGGGGAGTGCAGCGAGGGGCCGTCCACCTTGATGACGTCGAGGTCGTTGTCGGAGATGAACAGCGGCGCGCACAGGGCGAGCAGGCCGAACACGACCAGGATGCCGAGGCCCGCCACGCCGGAGCGGATGCGCACGAAGGAGCGTACGAAGCCGGTGAATCCGTTGCGGCGCGGCTTCGCCGCGACCGGTGCGACCGGCGGCGCGGGTTCGGCGCCCGCCGGCGGTGGGACGGCGACCGGCGGGTCCGCCTGGGTGAGGGGTTCGTGGTTGGTCACTGGGCACGCACCCGGGGGTCGAGGAAGCGGTAGATCACGTCAGCAAGGAGGTTCATGAGGATCACCGATGCGCTGAAGACGATGAACGTGCCCTGCAGCAGCGGCAGATCGGGCACCTTCAGAGCTTGGTAGCTGAGCTGCCCCAGGCCCGGCCAGGAGTAGACGGTCAGCACGGTGATGGCACCGCCGAGCACCGTGCCCAGGTGCATGAAGATCATCGTGACCGAGGGCAGCAGGGCGTTGGGCACGGCGTGCTTGCGCCGTACGTCGTCGTCGCGCAGCCCCTTGGCCCGTGCGGTGAGCAGATAGGGGCTGCCCAGCTCGTCGATGATCGAGGAACGCATGACGGCCACGTACTGGGCGAAGACCACCAGGACCATGGTCAGGCAGGGCAGGACCAGGTGCTTGGCCACGTCGACGACGTGGTCCAGGCCACCGGTGATCGCCGGGTCGCTCATGCCGCCCGCCGGCAGGAAGCCGGGGAACGGGCCGATGCCCACGCTGAAGGTGATCAGCAGGATCATGCCGAGCCAGAAGGTCGGCACCGACCACAGCGTCAGCGAGGCGCCGGTGGCGATGCGGTCCAGCCAACTGCCGTGCCGCCAGCCGGACCTGACGCCCAGCCAGAGCCCGAGCAGGACCGAGATCACGGTGGCGGTGCCCATCAGCAGCAGGGTCGGCCACAGCCGGTCGCCGATGAGCGAGCTGACCGGTTGCTGGAACTCCCAGGAGGTGCCGAGGTGCCCGGTCAGGGTGTCGGTCACGAAATGGAAGAAGCGTTCCGGCACCGACTGGTCGAGGCCGAGCTGATGGCGCAGCTGGGCCATCTGCGCGTCGCTGGTGGGACGGCCGCGGGTGATGGACTGGACGGGGTCGGCCGGCATCAGACTGAACAGCACGAACCCGATGACGAGCGTGACCAGGAAGCTGATCGCCGCGGCCACCAGCTTCGTGACCAGGTAGCGCGCGAACCCGGAGCCCTTCCGGCGCCCGCCGTCCGGGGCGCCGGCGGGCTTCGCCGCGACGGCGCCCGTGACGTCGATGGTGTCTGCCACGGTCTACTCGCGGTCGTCGGAGGAGGAGCGGCGACGCGCCAGGAACACACCGCCGGCGGCCAGGACGACGACCGCGGCCGCCGAGACGCCGATCACCGTGCCGGAGTTGCCGCCCGAGGAGGAGGACGAGGCCTTCGCCGGGGCCGCGTTCAGGTACTGGTCGAAGGAGACCTGCGCGGGGAAGTCCCCGGTGGAGTCAGCCTTGCCGCTCACGATGCCACTCACCCGGTCGCTGCGGTACGCGGCGAGGCCGTTGGCGTTGTAGATCATGATGTTCTCGTTGGCCTTGTACAGGATCGCCTGCATCTGCCGGAGCAGACCGGAGCGCTCCTTGACGTCGAAGGCGCTCTGCTGCCGCAGGAACAGGTCGTCGTAGTTCTTGTCGCAGAAGAAGGAGTCGGTGCTGCCGCCCTCGCCCTTGCTGTCGGGCAGCGCCGCGCAGGTCTGGATGCCCAGCAGGTACGTCGGGTCCGGCCCGGTCGACCAGGAGTCCATCAGGATGTCCCAGTCGCCCTTGGCCAGGTCGGCGTTGAGCTTGGCGGAGCTCATCGACTGGATGTCGACCTTGACGCCGATCTGCTTGAACCAGCCCGAGAGGTACGTGGAGACCTTGGCGTCCGAGTCGTCGTCGGAGTGGATGCCGAGGCGGAACTCCAGCTTGCGCTTGGACTTCGGGTCGACCCGGATCCCGTCGGAGCCCTTCTTGTAACCCGCCTGGTCCAGCACGGAGTTGGCCTTGGCCGGGTCGTAGTCGAACTTCTCCGAGTCGGAGGGCTGCCACGCGTACTGCGGCAGCGATGGCGGCAGGTAGCTGGCGCCGACCTGCGCCAGGCCGTCGCGGACCTTCTTCACGATCGTCGGCCGGTCGATGGCGAGCGCCAGCGCCTCACGGACCTTGACATCGCCGAGCGCCGGGTGGCCGGTACCGATCTTCTTGCCGTCACGGGTGCGGGCGCCGCCGTTGACCTCGATGCCGTTCCAGCGGTTGCCGACCTGCTCGTACGCCTTGATGCCGGACTGGCCCTTGAGCGCCTGGTACTGGGTGGGGTTGAGGCCGCTGACGTAGTCGAGCTGGCCCGAACGCAGGGCGGCCACGGCGGCGTCCGTGTTCTTGAACGCCTGCTGGATCATGTGGTCGTACTTGGGCGCGCCCAGCAGGAAGTCCTTGTTCGCGTCGAACTTGGCGTACTGCTCGGGCTTGTAGTCCGTCAGCGTCCACGGGCCGTACCCGACGATCGGGAAGCTGTCGTTCTTGTAGTTCTTGAGATCCTTGACGTGCGATTCCCATATGTGCTTCGGCACGATCGGGATGCCTGACACCGGGATGCTGACCGAAAGCATCGTGGCCTGCGGCTTCTTGGTCTTGACGACCAGCGTGGTGTCGTCGGTGCACTGACGGAGGCGAAGTTGCTCACCAGCGAGCCGTTGGCGGTGGCCGCGGTGGAGTTCGTCATGATCAGGTTGAACGTCCAGGCGGCGTCCTCGGCCGTGATCGGCTTGCCGTCGCTCCACTTCAGACCCTTGTGGATTTTGAAGGTCCAGGTGAGCTTGTCGCTGGACGTCGTCCAGGAGTCGGCGAGGTACGGCTTGACGGTGCCGTCCTGCTCCACCGTGTCCAGGGCGGGGTAGATGCCCGAGAACACGTCCAGGCTACCCGCGAAGTAGGCGAGGAACGGGTTGAGGGAGTCGATGCCGATGCCCGTGATCGGCATCCGCAGCGTCTTGCCGCCGTCGTCGGCCGAGGCGGTCGGCGCGGCGACGAGGCCCGCGGCGGTGCCGATCAGCAGGGAGGCGGCCAGCGCGGCGGCCTTGCGGCCGGTTCTGCGCACGGGGGTGGACGTGGTCATCGTGAACTTCTCCAAGAGGTGCCGGCGGCCGGGGCCGCGAAGGGACGGGAGGGAGATACGAGCGCCGCTGCGCTGCGGACCCGGGTGCGGGCCGTGCGGTGGGGCCAATCGATGCGTGATGCATCTATTGGTGCGGCGCAGTGCGGTGCTGCGTGCGGGGTGTGCCTTCCGAGTCGGTGCGGACGTGCTGGTGGTGAAGGTCGTCTGAGGCAGGTGGGGCGTCGCGGACGTGGCGATGGTTGTCCGAGGGAAGGAGGGCGGCGGCTACGGACGTGGCAAGGTCGTTCGGGGGAGGGCGGTCGTGGTGGCGATGTGGCCGGCCGGTTCAGGCGGTACGGGGCCCGGTCACCGGTCCGTGCCAGGGGCGAGAGGGTCGGTGCGCAGGAAGTCCTCCAGCACCCGCACCCCGAACTCCAGGCTGCTCACCAGGACCTGCTCGTCGACGCCGTGCACGTACCGCCAGGCGTCGAAGCCGGGCGGGGTCAGGCCGGGGCCGAAGCCGTAGCACTGGATGCCGAGCCGGGCGAACGCCTTGGCGTCGGTGCCGCCGGACATGATGAACGGCAGTACCAGTGCCTGCGGGTCGGCCCTGCGCAACGCCGCCGCCATCGCCGCGAACTCACGGGACTCGTGGTCGGCGAAGACCGGGGCGGCGAAGCTGTGGAAGGAACGGGAGACCTTCTCGCCGAGCAGCGCGTCCACGGTCGCGAAGAAGTCCTCCTCCGCGCCAGGCAGGATACGGCCGTCCACACCTGCCGTCGCCTCGCTCGGGATGACGTTGTGCTTGTAACCCGCCTTCAGGATCGTCGGGTTGAGCGTGTTGGCGACGGTGGCCTCGACCAGCTTCGCCGCCTCGCCGAGCTGCGCCAGCGACGCGGGATCGGCCGGGTCGACCGTGACGCCCAGGTGGGCCGAGAGCCCCTCCAGCAGGGCGGCCACCGCAGGCACGATCCTGACCGGCCAGCGGTGCGCGGCGAGCGCCGCGAGCGTCGCCGCCAGGGTGGCGACAGCGTTGTCAGGACCGGGACGGGAGCCGTGGCCCGCGGCACCGCGCGCGGTCAGGTCCATCCAGGCGCTGCCGCGCTCGCCGACGGCGATCGGGTAGAGCCTGCTCGCGTCGGGCAGGTGGACCGAGTAACCCCCGGACTCGCCGATCGCGGTGGCCACCCCCTCGAAGAGGCCGGGATGCCTCTCGACGAGGAAACCCGCACCCAGTTCGCCCGTGTCCTCCTCGTCGGCGACGAACGCCATCACGACATCGCGCGGCGGACGCACGCCCCGGCGCGCCCACCAGCGGGCGACCGCCAGCATCATCGCGTCCATGTCCTTCATGTCCAGCGCCCCGCGCCCGAGGACGGCCCCGTCGCGGATCTCCCCGCAGAACGGGTCGAAGCTCCAGTCGGCGGGCTCGGCCGGGACCACGTCCAGATGGCCGTGGACCAGCAGGGCGGGGGCGTCGCGGTCCTCGCCGGGGATACGCACCACCGTGCTGGCCCGTCGCGGTGCCGACTCCAGCACGACCGGCTCGTAACCGGAGTCGGAGAGCAGTTCGGCGGTCCACTCGGCCGCCTCCCGCTCACCGCGGGAGTCGCCTGCGCCGTAGTTGCTGGTGTCGAAACGGATCAACCGGGCGCACAGCTCGGTGACTTCGGAGGTCAGGGCGGCGTCCTCGGCGGAGGAGAGAGCGACGCTGCCCTGACAGTGAGAGGGATCGTTCATGCGGAGGGGACCAGGTGCCTTCCCGGCGACAGGGACCGAGGGCGAACCCTCTGCCGCCGATGGCTCCGCGAGACGGACTCGCGGAGGCGGGGGAATGGTTGGGACGGGGGACGAGGACAGGGCACGGGGACGGCCACCGTGCGGGTGGGCGCCGTCGCCGGGGGAAGCAGGAGGAGCTACGGGTGTCCGGGGTTTACGTGCCGGGGGTGTCGCCGGCGGGTCCCGGGAGGCCTGGGTCACCGGCGACGGCCCCTAAGGTGCCCGCGGTCGCGTCGGACGCCGGACGGCCGAGGCCGTAACTGCCCAGGGAGCGGAAGAGCTCCGCGCGGCGCCGACTGCGACGGGCGGCGCCCTTGGCGCCTGCGGCGGCCAAGGCCGCCAGCACATGGGCCGCCGCCGCCACCGCCGTCGGCGAGTGGTGCGGCGACTCGCTGCGCGTGTCCACCGCCAGAACGTGCGTGGCGAAGGAGCACACCGGACTGGTGTAGCTGTCGGTCAGCGCGATCACCGAGGCGCCCAGCGCGTGGAACTCCCGGGCCACGTCCACCGTCAGGCGGCTGTAGTTGCGGAAGCTGAACACGACCAGGGCGTCGTCCGCGTGCGCGTCGCTGATGGCGTTGACCGCCGCGCCCGTCGCCGGCTGCACCAGGAACACGTCCCGCATGCTGCTGGTGAGGTCGCTGGTCAGCAGCGAGGCGTACCCGGCCGACTTCAGGTCGCCCAGCACCCACCGTCGCCGCGCCCGCAACAGGGCCGCGGCCGCCACCTCCAGGGCGCCGTTGGCCTGGAGATCCGCGAGCGTACGGCGGAGGTTGTCCTCCTCCGCGGTGATCATCCGGCGCAGCGCCGACCGCTCGCGCGGCTCGGACTGAGGCTCGCGGCTGGTGAACCGCAGATCCGGCTCGGCCAGCCGCAGACCGACCTCCCGGGCCGCCAGTTGGCGCAGGTCGTCGGTGGAGGCGACCCCGGCCGCCGCCAGCAGTCCGTCCAGGTCCGCAGCACTCGCGTCGGCCGCGCGCAGCAACTGACCCGGACGGCGCTCCAGCGAGGCCGGATAGTCCTCCGCCAGTACCGCGAACAAGCGCTGTGCGGCGGGCCCGCACAGCTCGGCCGCCGCACGCAGCAGCTCGAGGGTCGGCGTTGGCGCCAGAGGACCGGTCACTGCTCACCCCTCCCACTCGGGGCAGCCCACACCCGGGAGTCCGGGTGCTGAACTGCCTCTCTGCTGACAGTTAAACGGTGGTGTCAGATTGCTTGATCTAAGCGATGCGTGAGTCTTACTGTCGCGTTATGACCTCGTCAAGAGTCACAGGGGCGGAAAATTCTTCGGCCGATTCCCGCGTCCCAGAAGAGATTTCGCGTCGCTCCCCGGACGATCCCGGACAACAGGACGCCGAACCGGGCGGAGGGGAAGGAAAGAGCGACCCCACCGGATCCGGTCGGGCCGCGGCCCCCGACAGCGCCGACACCGGGGACCTGCTCGCGGCCTCCGTCGCCCGTGTGCGCCGGGCCGCCGGCCTCACTCTCAGCGCGGTGGCCGTCCGCGCCGGCGTCTCACCGGCGTACGTCTCGCAGATGGAGTCAGGCGCCGCCAACCCCACGGTCCGCACCCTCTGCCAGATCGCCGACGCCCTCGGCTGCACACCCGCCGAACTCCTCGGCGGCACCCGGCCGGGCACCGTCGTCGCCCCGGGCTTCCCCCCGCGGTTCGCCCCGGCCCCGCTGCTCGCCCAGGTCGACGGCCACCTCGGCATCTGGGACCTGACGGCCCCGGGCGCGAGCCGCATCGGCGCCCGGCTGCTCCACGCCGACCTCGGCGACCACGACCACCCGACCGCCCACCCCGGCGAGGAATTCGTGCTCGTCCTCGCCGGCTCCTGCCGGGTGGCGGTGGCGGGCACCGCACGGCTGCTGCGCCCCACCGACAGCTGCCACTTCGCCGCCATGGACGAACACCACTTCACCGACGCCAGCGACGACCTGCTCATGCTCGTCGTCCTCACCGAGGAGTAGCCCCGTGTCCACCGCACCCTCCCTGCCCGCACCGCGCGCGGGGACCCCGCTGCCCGACGGACTGGCCGCGGCCGCCCCACCCGAGACGGCCCCCGAGGTGTGGCCGCTGACCGCCCGCACCGTCGAGGGCCGGCTGCACATCGGGGGCGTCGCCCTGGACGACCTGGCCGACGCCTGCGGCACGGCGCTGTACGTGGTGGACGAGGCCGACTTCCGCCACCGGGCCCGGCTGTGGCGCGAGTCCGGCGCGGACCGGGTGCACTACGCCTCCAAGGCGTTCCTGTGCGCGGAGATGGTCCGCTGGGTCGACGCCGAGGGGCTGCACCTGGACGTGTGCAGCGGCGGCGAACTCCAACTCGCCGTGGACACCGGCTTCGACGCCGCCCGGATCGTCTTCCACGGCAACAACAAGTCCGTCGCCGAACTGGAGGCGGCCGTCGCCCACGGCGTCGGCGTGGTGGTCGTCGACTGCCTGGAGGAGATCGACCGGCTGGCGGACGCGGCGGCCGCAGCCGGCCGGGTCCAGGACGTCTACGTCCGGATCGCCCCCGGCGTCGCCGCCGAGACGCACGACTACATGGCCACCGGCGGCGACGACGTGAAGTTCGGCTTCCCGGTGCGCGGCGGCCACGCCGAGCAGGCCGTGCTCGCCGTCGCGGCGTACCCCTCGCTGCGGCTCACAGGTGTGCATTCCCACATCGGCTCGCAGATCACCGCCACCGAGGGGCTGACCTTCGCCGCCGAACGAATCGCCGCCTTCGTCGCCCTGCTCGCCGAGCGACACGGCATCACAGTGGCGGATATCGACCTCGGCGGCGGCGCTGGCATCCCCTACCTGCCAGGCCAACCCCGCCTGGAACCGGCCGAGTTCACGACGGCCCTGCGAGCGGGCCTGGAACGCGTGCTACCCGGCTCACCGATACGGCTCGCCGTCGAGCCCGGCCGGTCGATGATCGGCACCGCCGGGGTGACGCTCTACCGTGTCGGCGCCGTCAAGGACGGGCTTCGCCGCCGATTCGTCTCCGTCGACGGCGGCATGAGCGACGCCCTGCGTCCCTCGCTCTACCTCGCCCGCTACACGGCGTGGACCGCCAACCGCCCCGCCGAGGGCGAGCCGGTGCACGCCGTGGTCGTAGGCCGCCACTGCGAGAGCGGGGACGTGGTCGTGCCCGACATCGCCCTGCCAGCCGGTGTGACCACCGGAGACCTGCTGGCCGTCCCGGCCACCGGCGCTTACCACCACGCCATGGCCAGCAACTACAACGCCCAGCCCCGGCCCGCCGTTGTCGCTGTGCGGGACGGCCGCGCCCGCCTCATGGTCCGCCGGGAGACCCCGGCCGACCTGCGCCGCCGCGACGCCCACGGCGACCCGGTGCATCTGACTGCCATGTGAGCAGGCGGGCGCCCGTCCGCCGAGCGCCCGAGGGCCGCCCTCAAGCCGGATTCAGGGACACCTGTCGCCCACGGCGTACGCGCGCAACTTCCCGCAAGCGCCTAGAGCCGGCACGCCAGCCCCGGAACCGTCCACCCAGGGGGCAGTAACCCGCGCACCGGGCCCCGTGGCAGCCCACCGCCCGCACCCCGCCCAACTCCCTCTCCCGTACTCGGAGTCACCCATGTCCACCGCGCCTCACCTGCCGTACGGCACCTGGCCGTCCCCGATCACTGCCGAAGCGGTCGCCGACGCCTCCGGATCCACCTCCTGGCCCTCCGGAGCCAGCGACGAGAACTGGTGGTGCGCCTCCGACCCGGCCACCGCGACCGTGTGGTTGCTGCGCAACGCCCCCGGTCACGAGGAGCCCGTCCCCGTGCTCGCCCCCGGCGTCTCCGTACGCAACCGCTCCCTCGGCTACGGCGGCAAACCGTACTGGGTACGCGCCGCAGACTCGGCCGCCGACCGCCACCTGCTGGTCTTCACCGACCACCGCGACCAGCGGCTGTACCGCGCCGAGGTGCCCCGCCTCGGTGCAGCCGAGGACGACGTGTTCCCAGTGCTCATCCCGCTCACCCCGGCCGACCCGCCCGACCGGGAGACCTGCTGGGCCGACCCGGTGACCGGCCCGGACGGAACCGAGGTGTGGTGCGTGCGGGAGACCACCCGGGCCGCTACCGGACCGCACGACGCCGACCCGGCCGTCCGCGCCGTCCGTGAGATCGTCGCCGTACCGCTGTCCGGTGCCGCCGCCCACGACCCCGGCGCGCTGCGCGTAGTGGCCCGCTCGCACCACTTCCACTGCGGTCACCGTCTCTCCCCGGACGGCCGACGGCTCGCCTGGATCGGCTGGGATCACCCTCATATGCCGTGGGACAGCTCGGAGCTGATGGTCGCCGACTTGCACGATGGCGTCGCGGGCGAGCCCGTTCGTCTGCTCGGCGGCAGCCATGACGGCACCGAGGTCTCCGTCTCCCAGGCCGCATGGGCGGGCCCCGACACCCTGTACGCGATGGCCGACCCGGACGGCTGGTGGAACCTGCACCGCGTCGACCTGGCCGCCGACCGGCCGACGGCCACCGCGATTGCCAACGTCCTCCCCCTGCAGGAGGATTGCGCTGGCCCCATCTGGCGGGTCGGCGCGAGCTGGTTCGCCGTCACGCCGTACGGTGTGGTACTGCCGCACGGCAACGGCCCGCAGCGGATGTCCTGTTGGTCGCCGAAGAGCGGCGAACTGACCGAACTCGCCCACGGCTGGAGCAGTTTCCAGGGCGACCTCTGGTCGAACGGCGAACGGATCCTGGTCCGGGCCGCCGATCCGGTCCGCGGCTCGGCCCTGCTGTCGGTGCCCCTGGCACCCGGGTCCGGTCCGGCGCGACACGTCAGGCCTAAGGCCGAAGACCCGCTGGCTCCTTGGCAGCCCCTGCCCGAACGCCGTACCGTGTACGACGCGCAGGGCCGACCCGTCCACTTCGTGCTGCACCGGCCCACTCATCCCACCGCCACTGCACCCGAGGGCGAACGGCCACCGCTGCTGGTGCAGGTGCACGGCGGCCCGACGAATTCCACCGGCGTCACCGCCGACCTGGAGTTCTCCTTCTTCACCAGCCGGGGCTTCACCGTTGCGGACGTCGACTACGGCGGCTCCACCGGCTACGGCAGGGCCTACCGCGACCGGCTGCGCGGGCAGTGGGGAGTGGTGGACGTCGACGACTGCGTCACCGTCGCCCGCGCACTGGCCGCCGAGGGCCTGGCCGACCCCGCCCGTACGGCCGTGCGCGGCGGTTCGGCTGGCGGCTGGACCACCCTGGCCTGTCTGACCCACACCGACGTCTTCTGCGCGGGTACGGTCCTCTACCCGATCAGCGAACCGGCACGATGGCGGGCCGAGCAGACCCACGATTTCGAGTCCCGCTACGTGGACACCCTGGTCGGCGTCCTCCCACAGGACCGGGCCTGGTTCGACAAGATCTCACCCGCCGCGAACGCCGACCGCATCACCGTGCCGCTGGTGATGCTCCAGGGCGCGGATGACTTCATCTGCCGCCCGGACCAGGCCACTCGCATCGTGGACAACCTCGCCGAACGCGGAGTATGGCACCGCTTCCTGCTCTTCGAGGGCGAGGGACACGGCTTCCGCCGGGTCGAAAGCGTCCGCCGCTCCCTGCTGGCCGAGGTCGCCCTCTACCGCGAGGTCCTCGGCGCCCACATCGCCCCCGATGTCTCCCTGGACGCCGACGCCGTCGTTGGTTTGGCGTGAATCGTTGCGGCCCGAAGATCCCGCCGTCGTCAGTAACGGAGGTCCAGCGGGCTGTGCTTGAGGGATGGATGCGTCGCTGGCGACGGCTCAGGCTCTGGCCTTGCGATCCCGGATCGTGCTGGAGCGAGCCCAGGGGCACTCCGACTGCTGCTGAACAGCGTCGCCAAGGCCACCATCGACCAGCAGGTATAAAATCGAGTCTCTATTCGAACCGGGGTGGTTCAGTCTGCTGGCCACGTTGATGGTGTTTGGGCAGCTGGGCTAGCGCGAGTTGGGCGGTTTCGATGTGGTCGGCGGCGGTGTTGTCGGGTAGCCCCAGCGCATTGCTGCGCCGGGGCCCCCTCAGAACCGTGCGTGCCTGCTTTCCAGGCACACGGCTCAAGCAAGTCCCGCGGGCCCGCGGGCAGGCAGAGTTGCTGGTCCCGGTGCGCGGGCGGCGATGCGCCGCCGCGCGCAGTGGGCGTGCATGAGGCAGCGTGCGGTGTCGTCCGGTGGGCTGCCATCCTCGGTGGCGAGCGCCGTGCGGCGGATCGCCTTGCGGACGGCGGTGAGCCACTGCTCCCACTCGGTGGGGCTTTGCGGCTCTTGATCAGCGTGCAGCAGCAGAGTGCCGCAGCCGGGACAGCGGCCGTGCTGCGCGTGTAGCAGCCGCAGCACGAACCGCCCCAGCGGGGGCTTTCGCCGCCGTTGACGATCGGCCCAGTAGCCGGTCAGAGCGGGATCGTCCGGAGACGCTCTGCCCTTCACCAGCCGATGCCGGACAATCTTCGTCCAGGAGAACTTCACCAGGAAGCGGCCGGTGTCCCGGTCGCCGAACACCCAGCGATCCCGCCTGGTCGGGTGGAACGCGCCGAAGTACCGGGCCACGACCCAGCGTTTCGACTTGTTCGGGTGCGCCCGCAGTCCCCACCGGTAGGTGAGCCGCCACATGTAGTGATCCAGAGAGGAGAAGATCTCCTTGGACACCCCGGTGCGGTAGTAGGCCGCCCAGCCCCGGATCACGGGGTTGAGCTTGTTGATCACCGCTTCAGCGTTGGCCCCGTGCAGGGCCTCGACCTCAGCGGCCAGCCTGCTGCGAATGCGCCGCACCGCTGCCTTGCTGGGCTTGGTCAGCAGCTTGCCGTTGCGATAGCGGCGGACGTTGAACCCGAGGAAATCGAAGCCCTCTTCAAGACGGACGACGCGCGTCTTGTCTTCGTTGAAGGCCAGTCCCTTCGGCGCCAGCCACACCGCGAGCTGCTGCTTGACCTGCCGGGCCTGCTCCTCGCTGACGCACAAGGCCACCAGATCGTCGGCATAGCGGATCACCACGGGGGTGCCCGGCTCCGACTTACCCGCGTGCCTCATCCCGTCAGGGAAGTACCGGACCCCGGCGGCTTCCTCAAGCCCGTGCAAGGCGACGTTCAACAGCGTCGGGCTGACTACGCCCCCAACGCAATAGATAACTCGGGCCGCGGTCACTCTCCGTGTCACTCTCCGTGTCGGGGGCGCGGTCGTGGGGTCGGCTGGTGGGGGTGGGTTCGCGGATGGGGATGCGGTGCCGGATGGTGATCTTCTCGGGTCCGATGAGGATGTCCTTGACGAGCAGTCGCAGGACGCGCTGGCGCTCTTGGAGGGTGGCGGTGGCTGCGTGGTGGCGGAGCTGGGCGAGGAAGCCTTCCAGGTCGTCCGCGAGTTTCAGGTAGGCGTCGCGGTCGGCGAGTTGGGCTTCCAGGGCGTCGAGCTGGCGGCGGAGGTCGGCCTCGCGGGCCCGCAGGCCGGGCATGCGGGCCCGTAGCTCGTCGATGGTGATCAGCTGTTCCTGGAAGGCTTCGATCATGCGGGTGATCGCGGTGCTTGCCTTGGCCTGGGCGAGCTGGAGTCGGTGCCGTTGGCGGGTGGCCGGGTCGCCGGCGCGGGCCTGTGCCAGGCGCTGGTCGATCTCGGCGCGGATCAGGGCGGGGTCGGCGAGCAGGGCGGTGATGTGGTCCCAGACGACCGCGTCGAGGTAGTCGGCGCGGACCGGCTTGCCGGCGCAGACGCGGCCCCCTTCGTGGCGGTAGTCGTCGGAGCCCAGGCACCGGTAGTAGTAGATCTTGTTCTTGGCGGTCGTCGTGGTGTGGCTGCGGTAGTAGCCGTACCCGCAGCTCGCGCAGGCGATCATGCCCTGCAGCAGGGAGGGGTCCTTGCTGTTGCGGGAGGCGAATTTCTTGTTGTCCGTCAGGCGCTGGGCGGCCCGCTGGAAGGTGGCGGGGCTGATGATGGCGGGGACGGGGATGGTGATCCATTCCTCGGGCGGGCGGGCGACGGCCTTGACCGGGCTGGGGGTGGTGCGGCCTTCCAGGCGGGCCCGGCGGTTCAGGCCCGCCGGTTCGTGGACGGCCTGGGTCTTGCCGAAGGCGGCGGTGCCCGCGTAGGCGGGGTTGCGGAGCATGCCCCAGACCACGCTGCGGTCCCAGCGTGTCTTGCCGGTGCGGGTGCGGGTGCCGGACTCGGTGAGCCAGCGGGTCAGCTCCGCGATGGAGGCGCCCTCGTCGGTGTAGCGGCGGAACAGCTCCGCGACCAGTGCGGCCTGGCTCTCCACGATCTCGTAGGTGGCCCCGCACTCCGGACTCTTGCGCCGGTAGCGGTAGCCGAACGGGGCACCGCCGAGGACGTTGATGGAGCCGGCCCGGGCCCGGTAGGCCTTTCCCCGCCGGTAGCGCTCCATCAGCTGGGCCTTTTCGTACTCGGCGAACATGCCCTGGAACTGGATGAGGAGCTGGTCCTCGGGGCTGTCGCCGCGCGGGCCGCGCAGGAACTCCACCCGGGTGCCCGCGCGGGCGAACTCCTCGATCAGCAGGGCCTGGTAGGCGAACTTGCGGGCCAGGCGGTCCGGCGCGTAGCACAGCACCACGTCCACCCCGACCTGCGCGACCAGGTCCCGCAGCCGTTCCAGTTCGGGCCGCATCAAGGTGGCCCCGGAGTGCCCCTCGTCCTCGAAGACCCACTCCTCGGGCAGCTCAAGCCGCAGCTTCGCGGCGTGCGCGCGCAGCGCCGCCGTCTGCGACCCGATCGTCTGATCCTGCCGTTGCCGGGCCGAGGAGACCCGGGCGTAGATCGCCGCGCTCGTCATGATGCGGCGCTCCTTCCTGGCCGGCCCGCCGCACGCGGGCCCGCCGCGGAGGTACCAAGATGGCGTAGGCCGCCGAGAGGTCCGCGGCCGCCAGGCGGTCGAAGACGCACGCGGTCTCGACCTTCGCCCCGTTCATCGCCGTACTCGCCGGGCTGTCGCCTCGGCCCACCGGGGAGGGCTCTGGCCGCCGGCACCGAGACCACTGGCCATGAGCCGACCGTACCGCCGGCCATCTCAACCGCCCCCGCCCCGCCGCGGCCGCTCCACCCGCCGGTAACTCAGCGTGACCTCGAAGCAGAAGTTGCCCATTGCGTTGGGGGCGTAACCACCCCGCCTTGTGGAGTCCCCTCCTCGGTCGGGGTGAGCTGTTCCCGCTCGACCACGCCCGCCTTCAGCCACTGCCTGATCTGTTCCCGCGCGGGGAACGTGCCGAGCTGGCGGAGAAGATGCCCATGGTCGATGCGGTCGAACGCCGCTGCCAGGTCCGCGTCGAGAATCCACCGGCGGTGCGGGTTCTTGCCCCCGACCGCATTGAAGATCGCCTCGATGGCGTCGTGGCAGCCACGGCCGGGCCGAAAGCCGTACGACTTCGGCTCGAACCGTGCCTCCCACTCGGGTTCCAGCGCGTTGAGGGCCCGCGCCTGGAGAGCGCGATCAACGATCACCGGAATGCCGAGCGGGCGCTGTTTCTTCCCTCCTGCCTTGGGGATATACACCCGCCTGACCGGCCGGGACTTCCAGGAACCGGAGGATCGCTGCATCCAGTCAGCCAGTTCGGCCTTGCCCTGGGGCAGCAGCACCACCTTCCCGTCGATCCCGGCGGTCGTGCGGCCAGCGTTGATCTCCGTGACCCGGCGCACGCTGAGCAGCGTGTTGGCACGGGAGCGGAGCATCAGCCTCATGTATTCAGCTATGAAGTGGAACTGACGCCTTGACAGCAGAAGGGTGCCTCTCACCTGCGATGATCTGGATTGCCTAGATCAAGAACGTCGCGAGGAAGAGGCACCCGGAAGGTGAAGAGTACCCGCTGGGACCACCGGCTCGGCGTGCGGGCCGACGACCGCAACCTCGTGGGGCACGCCGGCGTCGTGCTCCTGCGCAGGATCGCTGACAAGACCGGACTGACCACGGCCCTGGCCCGAGCCCTGCCCCAGGGAACCGGGCCGGGCTGGCGTGACCGCGGCGAGGCCCTGGTCATGCTCGCCTGCGCGATCATGCTCGGCGCCACCAACGTCCTGGAGGCCGAGCAACTCCAGCACCACTGCCGGCGATTGTTCCCGCGCCCGATCTCAGACAGCACCCTGCGCCGCGCCCTGGAGGCGATCGACGGCCCGGCGGCGGCGCGGGTTGAGCGCGTCCGCGCTGCGATACGACGCGTGGTGTGGACGATGCTCGCCCTGCGCCCCGGGGGCTTTCCCTGGATCTCGGTGTGCGGGCGGGAGCTGGCCGGCTGGTACGTCCTGGATCTCGACGCGACCATCGTGACCTGCAGCAGCCGAAAGGAGGGGGCGGCCGGCACGTTCAAAGGCAGCTATGGGCATCATCCGCTGGGGGCGTGGGTGGCCAATACCCGCGAGTGCGCGGCGATGCTACTGCGGTGTGGCAACGCCGCCGCCAACGACGTCGCCGACCACAAGAGCGTCCTGGCCGCAGCTCTGCGCCAGCTACCGCTGCCCATATGGTCGAAGCTGCTGATCCGGATCGACGGTGCGGCCTTCAGCCACGCCCTCCTCGAGCACCTGCAGGCGCTGACCACCAGCCGGCGCCGCGTGCGCTGGGTGACCGGCTGGGCGATCAACACCGCGGACGAGCGGGCGATCGCGCTGCTGCCCGAGCAGGTGTGGACTTGCGCGCTGCGGCAGGACGGCCAGGTGCACGAGATCAAGGGCCCCGACGGCGAGTGGCTGTCTTACCAGGTCGCCGAGCTGACCGGGGTGCGCGACCTGACCGGCTGGCCCGAGGGGATGCGGCTGATCGTGCGCCGGGTAAACCCTCGCGCCGGGATGCGAAGAAGCTGACCGCCTTCGAGAAGCGCACCGGCTGGCGCTACCAGATCATCGCCACCAACATCCCCGCCCACCACGGGCTTTCCGGGGTGCCAGCCTCCGGGCAGATGTGGTTCGTCGATGCCTTGTATCGCGATCACGCTGAGGTGGAGGACCGCGTGAAAGCAATCAAGCGGGTCGGGCTCGCCCTGCTGCCCTCGAAGTCCTGGCAGCTCAACGCCGCCTGGATCCTGGCCGCCGCCCTCGCGGCAGACCTCGACGCCTGGATGCGACTCCTCCTCCTGCATGACGAGCCGGAGCTGGCCGGTGCCGAGCCGGAGACGATCCGGATGAAGCTGTACCACCTGCCCGCCCGCCTCACCGCCCATGCCCGCCGACGCACCCTCCACCTCGACCGCACCTGGCCATGGGCGGCCGCGTTCGCCACCGCCTGGCAGCGCACCACCGAACTCCCGGCCGCCCCCTGACGGCTGGTCACCACCCCGACGAGGACCAGGAAGGAGAAGACCCGCACCACCCTCGGGTCCGTGGAACCCGACGCCCCCGCAGCGTCATGCGACGGCCCACCCCGACACGGCACGGGACATAACGGGCAGACAGCCGCCCATGGCGAGGCCGTCACGCCGCAGAACAATCGAGGTCAGCTTCTGCAGATTGCGGACCCTTTTCAGGTCCCCTGCCTGCGATGCCGTGAAGATGCGCTGCCGAAGTCGCCGTACGTCGTCCTCAACCTGCTGCCAGTCGACGGCCAGCCAGTCGGTGATCTCGTCCTCGGGTCCGTTCACCGCGGCCGTGGCCACGGCGCCTAACTTGTCCCTTGGTTCCGGTGCTTCGAGCATCTGGTCTCCACAGACTCACCTGGCCCACGTCGGCACCCTTTCGGGTTCGGGCATGTGCCCGTATCCGGCCGGTTATGCAGGGCGATCGGCGGAGGGCCGAACATGTTGCCCCGTCTTCCCGCTGCCTTTCGGCCGCCGGCGTTTGCTTCTTGGGCCATCCTGTTCCCGCCCGGGGGCTGGGCCTTCCTCACGGTCGGCTCACCGCCCGGTCGCCCGGGCGGACCCCGTCGGGGTTTCCACGTTCCACACAGTTGAGACGCGACCGGGGTGGGTGCCCCCTATACCCCGGGGACGGCGGTGTCCTCCCGGTCGGCGGCAACCTGTCCGACCGGCACCCGCCGCTTCTCAGCGGCCAGTCCCTGCACTCCGCTGGAGACTTCCGTCTGGCGGAGCCCAAACGTGACGAGGCATCATCAGGGGTTCACTCGCGTTCACCCGTCCGGTCTTCCCCTTGCCTGTGGCCCCCGGACGGATCGGGGACCCTTGGGCGTCTTCTTCGAGCTCCGCACCCCACCGTTGCCAGTGACGCACGTCGAAGCGGGGACGGGCCTTGGACACTGGCCCGGATCTACACCCTCGACATCAGTCAACCCTCCGATCGATGTGATCACTCAAACTGTGCGACCTCGTGTCGCACGCTGCCCACGTTGCCGGGCCGCAGCAGGCCCGCGACCGGCTCGCCGCTGCCGCCTCGGCCGTGATTGACGAAGCCCATCAGCGGATGGTGCCCAAGGTCTTCTTCCAGGCCGCGGCAGCGTCCTGCTTCTCGGAGTGCGCCAACACCAGCACCCCATCCAGGTCCACGATCACTTCCCTGTCGGCACCTGGCGCTGAAAAGCCAGCCAACTTCCATACGCATTCACGGGCTTGGGCTCGTGCGGCCCGGATCGCCTCCAGGGCTCTCGGTCCGGCCCCAGGGTGTCGACCAGGCGGGACACCGTCGGTTCGGAGGCCAACGGTCCGTACACTGGACCCGTGCCGTCGACAGCCGGGTCACCGGCGCCCGACTGATCAAGGATGAGCTGGGCTGGCACATCGCCTTCCGCATCACCACCCTGGAAACCAAGCCCGAACCCCACCCCGGGCCGGAGATCGGCATTGACGCCGGGGTGAACGTCCCCCTCGCCTTCCTGAGGCTTGCTGAAGGGAGGAGAGCACTTCAAATGAGGGCGCTCTGCGGCTCTTCCGGGGCCTCGTCCGCCTGGACGGGCTTGTAGTAGCGGCCCTTGGTCCCCGCGGTGAACGCGACGTGCAGGATGGGGCCGAGCAGCATCGAGATGAACGACGCGTAGTACACCGGGTACACGCCGCCGATGCCCAGCGCGCCGACCAGCACCGCCAGTCCGAGCGAGGCCAGACCGCAGGGATTCCAGGACCGCACCTCGTGCGGCTCGAACTCGATGTTCTCCGACCGGCCGAGCTTCATCCAGCGGCGGCACACGAAGTAGTCGGCGAGGATGATCAGCACCCAGGTGTTGGTGAGGACACCCGTGATCGCCAGGAATGTCCCCAGGTGGTTGATGACGTTGAATGCGTAGAAGACCACGCCCAAAATCCACACCAGGTACGTCCAGTACTGGCGGCCAGGGCGGAAGTTGGCGGCGACGTCGAATCCAGACGAGAGCGCGATGGAGCCGCCGTACAGGTTCATGACGTTGATGCGGATCTGGGTGATGACAGCGAAGACGACACCCACACCGCCCATGAGGGACACGAACATGAAGCCCGGGTCCTGGGCGTTGGACTGCGCGTTCGGTCCGTGCAGTTCGGTCAGCAGCGTGATGCCGATGAAGGCGCCCAGGAAGATCACGGCGAACATCGGGATGAGCTCACCGAGCATGATGGTGGCGGTGCCGCGGTAGCGGATGTTGCGGGAGGCGAAACGCCCGTAGTCGGTCGCCATCAGGCCCTGGAAGATCATCTGGCCGTTGGCGAGGCTGAACGCGCTCCACATCGCGACGCTGCCCGTGGCGCCGGTGGCATGCCAGCCGCCCACGCTGACCGGGGTGTGCTCCGTGAACATCTTGTACAGGCCCCAGCCGAGCAGGATCAGGAACACCGGGAAGCCCCAGGACTGGAGGAACGACATGGCGTGCATGCCGCGTCGGACCACCAGAAGGGTGACCAGGCCCACCACGGCGAAGATGCCGATGCCGGCGATGGAGTTGATGTCGACCTTGAAATACTCCGCGATCGCGTGCGAGACGATCGTTCCTTCGAAGAGGAAGTAGAAGACGTAGTTGATGGCGTAGATGAACGAGGTGACTGCCGCGCCCCGACTGCCGAAACCGAGACCCCGGCTGAGCAGGTTCTGCGACAGGCCTTCCCGGCTCGCCATGCGCATGGTGAGCATGCCGATCAGCACGGAGCCGATGAAGAAGTACGCGATCGGACCGAGCATCCCGGGCCATCCCACGAGGAATGCCTGCTGGGCACCGAAGGAGAAGAAGAACATCGCGGTGGCGTTGCCGAGAAGCACGAGGCTGATGGCGGGTATGGGCCACCGCAGATTTGCCGGGACGCGGTTGATTGCGAAGCTCTCGATCTGGTCGTCGATCGATGTCGCCGGTCCTCTGAATTTTGCCAGTACGCTCATGGTGCACCTTTCCTCGGGCATGGGTGACCGTAGGGACATCCGGCGTGCCGTTCTGGTCCCACCTCACGTCCGTCTGGTCACGCTCCGGCTATGGCGACCGGCTTCCCGATGGGGCGGGGACCGTCCCACACGAGGCGGAGATTGCCGAGCGTGCGATAAACGTGAAGACTCATCTCGTTGTCGACCAGTTCGGCCGACGAGTGGTACTGCTGAATGGTGCCGACGAACCTGTTGAGAACGCCGTTCTCCTTCCAGGCCTCGTGGTCCACCGCGACGTGGGGTGGCAGGAAGTTGCGCCGCAGACAGCGCCGTGTGGCGCTCTCGATCACCTTCGAGTCGACACCGGGGAATTCCAGCTGAGCCACCCGGACGGCTTCGTCCGGGAAAGCATGGGCGTACTGGCAGGCTTTTTCCAGCGCGGTGATCACCGATTTGTGCTGTGCGGGCTTTTCCTGCACGGTGCCACGCCGGGTGGCAAGAGCCGACAGCAGATACGGGCCGAAATAGGTGGAGAAGTCGAAGACCTCGCGTAGGCCCTGCGACATGGCCACGTCCGCCTGCGGCGGAAAGGCGAGGCAGATGTCGGCCTGCCCCGCCAGGACGCGAGCCGGTTCGGTGCCGATCGGCACCTGGAGGCCGCGGTAGGAAGACTCGGGGCCCGCCTGGTAAAGGAACTGAAGGTAGCGCAGCAGGGCCCACTGCGAGTCGGGCTGGGGCTGGGTGGCGACGGTGCGCCCGGCGACGGTGCGCGTGCTGAAAACACGTGGGTCGTCGGTTGCCTCCACCTCCGAGTCCGCGGCCAGCGCCAGAATGGCCTGCCCGTTGCAGATGCTGCCGACCACGACCGCATCCCCGATCCCTTGTTCGAAAGCGCGGACGGTGAACACCGGATCGTGGACGGAATAGTCGGCGACGCCCGCCTCCACCGCAGACCAGGCCTCGGTGCCTCCGCCGGCGGTGGTGATCTCGACTCGCACTCCTTCGTCTGCGAAGAAACCGACGTCATGGGCGATGTACAGCGGCAGATACAGCAGCGAGTGGTACGCCTGGGCGATCCGTACCGCCGCCTGCGGCGCCTCCTCGGCCACGGGGGGCCCGGGAGGCGCGTCGGCGGGGGCGGGCTCGGTGCCGGCCAGCAGCGCCGTGATCGACGCCGAGGGCAGGCCCAGCATCAGTGACTCGCCGATGAACGCCCGCTGGGTCAGGTCACCGCGCTGGTAGCGCTCCACCAGCGCGTCGAGCGTGCGCCCGGTGGTGACCGGAAGCCTGCGGCGTCGGACCAGCCCGCGGGCCCGTTCCCTTATGTCGTCCTCGGTGAGCTCCGGGTCGGACCGGTCCCCGACCCGGTAGACCAGGTCCGCCTGCAAGCGGTCGAGGACCGCGACCGGGCGCAGCAGAATCGTTCCGTCACTCTGGAGGACGACCTCGATCACGTCACCCTCGTGCAGTTCGGCCGCACGGCGCACCGGCATGGGAAGAGTGACCTGCCCATTGCTGCGGATGTGAACGGTTTCCGGACGGTCCATGGCACCTTCAAGTGGCATTCTTGAGATCTCAGATCCGACGCTCTGGCCGGTAGCATGCATACATCACATCGGCTTGTCAAGGCTTCTCCGGCCGTGACAGAACGCCTCTCAGCCGGACAGTTGCGCGACGAGGTGGTCGAGGACCTCCAGTGCCTGCTGCGCGCAGGACTCGGTGTAGTCGGCCAGGAAGTCCGCCATCGCCGTGTGATCGCTTTGCTCACGCAACACGAGCGCGTCCTTCTCCACCTGCGGGAGTTCGGCCGCCCACTGCCGTTCCAGGGCGTCGAACGCCCGCCGCACCACGGGCTGGTTCTCGTTGAAGCTCCACGCCTGCTCGCCGCCCTTGACCAGATCGAGCAGCCGACGGAACCGCCACCAGTAGGACCCTTCGTCATACGTGTCCACCGACGCGTGCTCGGCAGGACACTCCCGGACGCCAGCCGTCCCCGCCGCAGAAAAGATTCCAGGGACCCTCCCGGCGTCCACGAACACCGGCACGTACACACCGGTGCACGGCGTCACCGGCGTCCACCACAGGTGAGCCAGCCCCTCCCCGCTCTTCGGCAGCACGAACACCGCCGAGCCGGCAGTGTTGCCCCAGGTGAAGTCTGACGGGTGGGAGTGCATGCACAGGCTCAGGAAGTCGGGCACCGCCGCGTTGAAGTACGGGCCGCCCAGGAAGGTGTCCTCGTAGTGGTCGCGCAGCACCCGCTGAGCCTGGCCGAGCCCCACCCCACCGGCACCCACCGCCTCGCCGAGCAGTTGGCGTGAGCGCTGGAGCCGGATGTGCGACAACTGCAGCGGCGTACCAGCGTCGACATAGGCGCGCGCGAAGTCGAACGATCGCCCTGGCGCGGACTCCCACCAGCCGGAGTCCACCGCGTGTTCCACCAGATCGCCGCTGGCGCGGTCCCACTGGGTGCGGATGGTCGGCTGGTTGGAGATGGCGTACGTCCCCGTGGTGACCTGTTTGGCCACCCAGCGGTGACCGCTGGTCTCCAGCACCCACGCTTCCTGGGCGTCGGCGATGAGGAAGGAGTTGTCATAGCCACCCGTGACCGGCGGCTGCCCCACGACACCGGAGCCCCACTGCCCGTAGCGCTCCACCAGTGAGCAGATGACGTCGAGCGCCTCCCGGGCCGTGCGGCCCCGCTCCAGACCCAGGCGCAGCAGCTCCATGCCGAGGATGCCGCCGTCCCGGTCGGCGCCGCCCTTGACCGCGGAAACCGTGGCGGCCCAGTCCCTGGTGAACAGGGCCTCATTGCCGATGGCCACGCCCCATTCGTTCAGGCCCTCTTCGTGTCCCCAGCACCAGTAGGGCGAACCGCCCAGGTGCGCGTAGGACTCCTCGACGTCGTCAATCTCGACGTGGGCCAGCCGCACGGTGGCGCCCGCCTGCGCGGTGCGGCGCGACAGGAAGCGCAGGGGTTGTGTGTCGGACACAGGGCGGTCGCTGTTCTTGGCCAGCAGGACGTGCCCTCCGGGCACGCTGTCGGCCATGGCCACGAAGGTGTCGCAGCTCCATGGAAGCACGTTGATTTCTCCCACTTCGGCTAGATCTGGCCGTCGGCTCGTTGCGGCGGATTTGAGATCTCAGGATCACGCCAAGTGGCAAATTTGTCGACAGTTGCTTCCGCGGCCTCCCCCCACAGCCCGCCCCGCCGCCGGAAATCGCAGGCTTTTGATCGAGAGTTGCCGAGCATTGCCCACGAGTACGAACATGGGCGTGACCTGCACGAACGACGTTTTCGGCGAGGGCAAGGTCACGGGCGGAACGCCATACGGTCGGACGTTGTGCCTGCCAGAAATTACGTCCGTCCTGGTCAGACACCCCATGTGGTCAAGCGGCATGGGAGTGCGCATGGTGCGACCAAGCGGTCACTCGTGGTAGAGGGCTCGGGTCTTGAGGCATCCGTGGAGGATGCACGACGAGGCGGTTGCCGACCTAGCGGCAAGCGGCGTTGCATAAGGCCTCGCGGGCGGGTTGTTTGTCGTAGTAGCGGCGGGCGCCGGGCGAGGCCCGCAAGGCGGAGACGCCTGGGTCTGCGGGGCGGCGGCGAGCCGGTTGCTGCACACGAAGCGGGCCCGGACGGTGTGGCTCTTGCCGGAAGTTCGGGTGATGGGGCTCGCGCCGGCGTAGTTCTTCCGGGCCTTGGCGGAAGCGTAGCGGGTAGGGTCGTCCCCGAACTCGGCGAGCCCCGGACGCCGGTGATCTCCGTGATGCCGGGCATCGAAAGGTAGTTCTCAGCGTCCAGGGGCGCGAGACGCGGGCGAGTGGTGGCTGGATGCCGGCGGAGGGGGCGCGATGGTTGACCCGGCGCCCCGCACAGCGCATCGCCCTGGGCGGCATGGCCGGCGAGCTTCCGCCGGTTCGTTGGCGAGCACGCTCGGCGCCGCTGGTGCTCGACCACCTGCAGCGATCGCGTGCGCGCCTCCGGCACCAGCGCCGCCTCGAGGGCCAGCGACACTCGAGGCGGCGATTCCTGGGGGAGACTAGACCGTGGGATGGCGGTTGAGTGCCGCGCTGGCCTGGCGGTTACCGGATATCAGACGGCTGTGCGACCGCCGTCCACGGGCAGCACCACGCCCTGGACGAAACTCGCCGCGTCGCTGACCATGTAGGCAATCGCCTCGGCGATCTCCCTGGCGGAGGCGGTTCGTCCGGCAGGCGCCTGGGCGGCGATGGCGTCGAGCCCGTCGCCCATGCCGGCCGAGCCCTCCGTGCGGGTCGGGCCGGGCTCAACGGCGTTGACTCGCACCCCACGCGGGCCGAACTCGGCGGCCCACGCCTTGGTGAGCAGGTTGAGCGCGGCCTTGCTCGACCCGTACAACGCCATGCCAGGGACGCCGTACTCGGCGACCATGGTACTGACGTTCACGACCGCTCCCCGCCCATGTTCGGCCATCGCCGGGGCCAGGGCCGCCACCAGGTGGAACGGCGCCTTCACGTTGAGGGCGTAGACGGCGTCCATGTCACTGTCCGGCGTCTGATCCGTCGGACCGAACGGGAAGGCGCCCGCGTTGTTGACCAGGATGTCCACACGGCCGCCGCCCAGGTCGCCGGCTTCCCGCGCCAGTTGCCGCACCGACTCTGCCTTGCCCAGATCGGCTGTGAGGAAGTCGGCCTTGCCTCCCCGGTCACGGATGGCGGTGACGACCGCCTCACCGCGGGAGCGGTCACGCCCCGCGACCAGCACATGTGCGCCGCGCTCCGCAAGCAGCGCTGCGGTGGCGGCGCCGATGCCGCTGGTCGCTCCGGTCACCAGGGCCACGCGTCCGGCCAGATCAAAAGAGCCCATGAGTTCGTCCTTCGTATCGGAAATGAGAGCGCAATCGGGGCGCGGCTGTGCCGCTTCCGTTGCCCCGTCACCTCGTTCGTCAGCTGACGTGATCGAGAACTCATGTCCATTTCCTGGCAGGGTCATTGCATGATCGAGATCTGTCTGGGTTCGTCACGTGAGACCGAGGGCTCGTAGCGGCCGCTGGTAGTCGCGGCCGGTGTGGCGGAGGGCAGCGGCGATGTTGGTCTGACCGTCCTGGCGGAAGACGCTGATGGCGAGGTTGCGCAGGGAGGCCATGGCGCGGGGCAGGTTGCCGGCGCGGACCTTGGAGTCGTCCTCGCGGAACGTGCGGTCCCGCACGTGGTGCAGGAGGTTTTCGATGCCCCAGTGGCCTCTGATCCAGGTGGCGAGTTCGGTGCAGGTGGCGTCGAAGACGCTCAGGCTGGTGATCAGGTAGGCGCGCTCGATGGACAGTTTCCCGGTGCTCAAGTCGCGTCGCCACCGTACGACTTGGATTGCCTGGCGGGCGCCGGGGTAGTCGAGGTGGCTGAACGCGGCGACTTTGAGCCGGCGGATCTCGTCGCGGTGGTGGGCGTGGTCGCGAGTGCGGTGCCCGAGCGGGATGTCCCGCCAGGGCAGCTTCCTGACCTGGGCATACAGGCCCGGATGGTTCTTCTTCACGACGGCCACGTAGTGCGCGCCGCGACTGGTCAGATAGGTCCCGTGGTCGTGCTGGGTGTGCAGGGCGTCGGCGGTCACCACCGTGTTCTCCAGCTCGAGACCGTCCAGCAACGGCGCGAAGAAGGGGATCTCGTTGCTCTTGGAAGCGACCTCCCGCTGGGCCAGGACCACACCGTGGTGGTCCATCGCCGCCAGCAGCTGAATCGCTGCGGCCGTTGCGGTTCGCGATCCGCGGACCACCTTGCCGTCGACTGCGATCACCCGTCGCACCGGCCCTTTCTCCGCCTCCGGCTCGACCGGGGGCGGCGTTCTGGCTTGCAGATACGCGCTGATCGCCGCGTCCAGCGCGTCACCGTCCACACGCTGTAGCAGGCGGCGCACGGTTGCGGCGTGCGGCACCGGCCGCAGACCGGTAAGTGGATCGGCAGCGAAGCCGAGGACGCCCAGCACATGCTGCGGGGCATCCCTGATCCACTCGCTGATCGCGATGAGTGAGCGAGCCCCGGTCAGCACCGCCGAGACGGCTGCGCACAGCAACGCGAGGGCGGGATACCGCAGTCCTCGCGCATCGCGGGGATCGGCGACCAGGATCAGGAAACGCCGCAGGTCAGCGACATCGCTTGAGGTGAGGGGATCAGTCGGGGAGCCCAGTTGCTCCAGTGCGGAAGGGATGGGCGATGATGTTCGGGCAGGCACGGTCTCGCTCGGTTCTCATGGGTCTCGACAACCACATGATCACCAGCACCGTGCCTGCTCTGCTCTCCCGGGTCCCTTACCGCACAACAGATATGACGCCACGTCACTCATGAGACCGGCGAACAGGACCAATCCCAATCATGCAATGCCCCTGCATTTCCTGGGATTCCGTCTCGGTTATTGGCGATTGCGATGGCCGCCATAAGCTCCAGGGCGTTTACCTCATGTATTCAGCTATAAAAGCGATCTGATGCACCGACAGTGGAAGGGTGTCTCCCACCTGCGATGATCTGGATTGCCGGGTCTTCGAACTTGATGGGGGTGCGGCGGTGACGGGCGGGCTGGCCGGTCACTCTGTGTGAGGTGGTTGGGGTGCGGGTGGCCCAGATGCAAGGAGCCCGCGGGCCTTCGTGATCATGGTTGTTGTCTAGGCAACCGATCATGAAACCCCACGGGCTTGAACATCGACGATACCGGGATCAACGAGGCGGCAACGCGACTTCTGGGGCTGGAGGGGGTGAGTGTGACGCAGGTCAAGGACGATGGGGCGGGCGGTTCGACGGTGTACGTGGTCACGAACGAGGACTCCGCCCGGGCCTGCCCCGCCTGCGGGGTCTTCGCCACCCGGCTGAAGGACTACCGCACCACCCGGCCCAGACACCTGCCCAGCGGTGGGCGCCCGGTGAGCATCCGATGGCGCAAGGCACGCTGGCACTGCACCGACCCCGCGTGCCCACGCGGCTCGTTCACCGAGGCGATACGCGCGGTGCCCGCGGGGATGCGCACCACCACCGCCCTGCGCCAGGCGGCGGGGGCCGCGGTCTGCGACGGCGGCCGCACCGTCGTGCAGGCCGGCCGCGACCTGCACCTGAGCTGGCCGATCGTGCAGCAATGCTTCGAGGACTACGCCGCCCAGGTCCTGCCCGAGACCCCGCCCGCGACCTCGGCGATAGGGATCGACGAGACCCGGCGGGGCAAGCCGGTGTGGAAGCAGAACCCGGCCACGGAGAAGTGGGAACTCGTCGCGGACGCCTGGCACATCGGTTTCGTCGACGCGATCGGCGGACAAGGGCTGTTCGGCCAGGTCGAGGGCCGTAACGCGGCCTCGGTCGCCGACTGGCTCACCGCCCAGCCCGCCTCCTGGCGCGAGCAGGTCCGCTACGTCGCCATCGACCTGTGCTCCACCTTCCGTGCCGCCGTCCAGCGTGCCCTGCCGCATGCGGCCGTGGTCGTCGACTGCTTCCACATCGTCCAACTCGCCCAGCGCCACCTCGCCGACCTGCGCCGCCGCCTCACCTGGAAGCAGCACGGCCGCCGAGCCCGCAAAGGCGACAGCATCTACACCGTCCGCAAACTCCTGCGCCGAAACAAAGAAGACCTCACCGAGGACCAACACACCCTCTTTAAGGTCGAGTTGGACCACATGGGCACCTACGGCCGACAGATCTACACCGCCTGGCAGGCCAAAGAACTCCTGCGCGACCTCCTGCACCTCGCCGTCAGCCGCGCCCACACCACCCCCGACCACTCCGCGATCTCCGCCGCCCGCCACCGCTTCCTCGCCCACGTCGCCGACCACGCCCACCTGCCCGAACTCGTCACCCTCGCCGAGACCATCGAGCAGTGGTGGGACGGCATCGAGACCTACCTGACCACTGGAATCACCAACGCCGCCTCCGAAGGCAACAACCGCCTCATCAAACTCGAAGCGCGTAACGCCTTCGGCTTCCGGAACCGAGCCAACCAACGACTCCGGTCACGCTGTGCAACCACACGCCGGAGCCGCCGGGAGGCGCACCCCCACTAAATTCGAAGACCCGGATTGCCTAGATCAAGAACGTCGCGAGGAAGAGACACCCAACAGGTGCGGGCTACCGAATGGGATCACCGGCTCGGTGTGCGGGCCGACGGCAAGCGTCTCGTCGGACATGCGGGGGTGGTGCTGCTGAGGAAGGTCGCCGACCGTGTGGGGCTGACCCGTGCTCTGGCCGCCGCGCTTCCGGGGGGTGCCGGCCCGGGCTGGCGGGACCGGGGCATGGTGCTGGTCCAGCTGGCCTGCGCGATCGCTCTCGGCGCGACGAGCGTTCTGGGAGCCGTGCAACTGCAGTACCAGTGGCGGGCGTTGTTTCCGAAACCAGTCTCGGACCGCACGTTGCGACGCGCCCTGGAGGCGATCGACGGCCCGGTCGCGGCGCGCGTCGAGCGGGTCCGCGCCGTGATACGCCGCCTGGTGTGGACCTGGTTGGCCCTGCGGGCCGCCGGCTTTCCCTGGATCTCGGTGTGCGGCCGGCAGCTGACCGGCTGGTACGTCCTCGATCTCGACGCCACCGTCGTGGCCTGCACCAGCCGGAAAGAAGGGGCGGCGGGCACGTTCAAGGGCACCTGGGGGCATCACCCGCTGGGGGCGTGGGTGGCCAACACCCGCGAGTGCGTGGCGATGCTGCTGCGGCCCGGCAACGCGGCCGCCAACGACGTCGCCGACCACAAGACGGTTCTGGCCACCGCCTTGCGGCAGCTCCCGCTGCCGCTGTGGTCACCCTGCTGCGAGGGCTCGCCACGATCACCGAGGCCGAGGACGACCCGGCCTCCTTCATCGCACCAGACCTTCTTCTCAGCTTCTGGCGCCCCTTCGAAGCGGACGACGAACCCGACGAGGAACAGGGCTATCACTTCACCTCGGTCCTCCTGGCTCGACCCGGCTACTACGACACACTCGCTGAAGCCGCTGCCAGACTCCGCGCAGCTGGACACCAGAAGCCGTGACCTGACGAGTTCGGCTGGTGACGATCCACCCCGTTACCACCGCCTATCAGAGTGGAAGGGCCTCATCAACCATGGTCTTCAGGTCTGCCGGCAGATCAGGTGAGTCCCGCCAGTTCTGGGCGATCAGCAAGAGCGCGACCCATGCGTCACGCGCCTCAGCGTTCGACTGCCCGGAAAAAACCGCGTCTAGCACTCGCCTGGCAAGACCGTCGACAACCTCATACAGGGCATTCGAGACCTTGCTCACGTCATCCAGAGGCGAGCCCGCAGCATGAGACGGTGCACCGTCGAGCCTGATGGTGACTGAGACGGCCGAGTATGTCCTTCCATGGAGGAAGTCACGAAGGCTGCCAACTTGATGACGAGACGGCAGAAGCGGCTGATCAGGACTCTGAGACACACCGTCACCCTATTTGAAGCGGGACCGTCGCTAACGTCCCTCACACAGCAGCGAAGCCCTGAGCTGCAACTAGTACTCCAGCTGTAGATCGTGATCTTGCTGGTGGGGCCGGTGCGGAGACGGGTGCGGCCACCGTTGATCATCGTGAGTTGTGTGGACTTACGAAGAGACGGTGGCCGCAGGTCACAGCATAGATCCCGCGCGTTGGCGGGAGGCGTTCGAGGGTCTGTTGGGGCGGATCGCGGGCCGGTTCAAGCGGGTTGAGCCCCGGCGCCGGGCCGAGCGGCTCGTGCTCGGGCTGCTGTCGGACCTGCCGAGAAAGAACTGCTGGACGATCGCGGAGTGGGCCGGGGAGGCCGGCCCGCACGGCATGCAGCATCTGCTGTGCCGGGCCGTTTGGGATGCCGATGCCGTCCGTGACGACGTGCGCGAATACGTGGTCGAGCACCTCGGCGACGAGGCCGCGGTGCTGGTCGTGGACGAGACCGGGGACGTGAAGAAGGGCACCCACACCGTCGGTGTCCAGCGCCAGTACACCGGAACGGCCGGGCGGATCGAGAACTCCCAGGTCGCGGTCTACCTCATCTACGCGGGCGAACGGGGGCATGCGGCGGTGGACCGGGAGCTGTACATCCCGCGCTCTTGGACGTGCGACCCGGATCGTTGCCGGGCAGCGGGGCTCGGCGAGGACACCGTTTTCGCGACCAAGCCGGAACTGGCCCGGGTGATGATCGAACGGTTCCTGGACGCCGGACACCGCGTCGGCTGGATCACGGGGGACGAGGTCTACGGCGGCAATCCGAAGCTGCGGGCGGCTTTGGAGGAGCGCGGTATCGGCTATGTCCTCGCGGTGGCCTGCTCGGCCGAAGTGACCACCGGCGCGGGCACGTTCCGCGCTGACGCCCTGGCGCGGAAGGTGCCGAAGCGGGCCTGGCAGAAGCTGTCGGCCGGGCCCGGTGCGAAGGGGCAGCGGTTCTACGACTGGGCCGTCATCGACCTCGTCGAGGCGGCACCAGGCAGCCGCCAGCTGTTGATCCGCCGCAACCGCACCACCGGTGAACTCGCCTACTACCGCTGCTATTGCACCGAGCCGGCGCCACTGGCCGCCCTGGTCAGGGTCGCCGGCTCCAGGTGGCGTGTGGAAGAGACCTTCCAGACCGAGAAGGGGCTGGCGGGACTCGATGAGCACCAGGTCCGCCGCTACCCCTCCTGGGCCCGCTGGGTCACCCTGGCCATGCTCGCCCATGCCTTCCTTGCTGTCGTCCGCGCCGACGAACACGCCCGCCGTTCCGGGCCCGCCGACCTGGTCCCGCTGTCCTGCAACGAGATCCAGCGCCTATTCATCGTCGCCGTCCAGCCCCTGCACGACATGGCCCACCGACTCGGCTGGTCCGACTGGCGACGCCGCCATCAGCAGCGATCACGCACCAGCCATTACCGGCGACAAGCCGCGTCCCAGACATGAAGATCACGATGTACAGCTGGAGTACTAGGCCACATAGACCCGAGATAACGGTCGTCGTTATCGCCTACATCGAGGTCTAATTCAGACCATCGGCTGGCGCTCTGGCCTGCCGGTCACTGCCCGCCAGACCCGGCTACCCCGCACCATTCGGTCAGTGCTTGGCGGGCGGCGTCGATGCGACGTTCAGGCGACTGGTCCGAGATGGCCCACGCGATATAGGCGTCTGGTCTGACCAGAACGCTTTTCTTGGTGGCCCCCTTGGGTGACACGATCTCGACCTCGCCGGCCCACTCTGTGATGAGTGAGGGGAGGCGTTCGGTGTCGGCCGGGGTGACAAGGATGAACCGTCGCTTGCGGAGGGCTTCGTAGAGTCTGCGTCCGTCGGTGAGGGGGATGTCAGGTGCCCGCTTGCCGACGAGGGGGTGTGCGCCGGCCGGTGCGGCGTAGGAGATGTCGATTCCCGAGATTGCCTTGGCCAGTCGTCGGGCCACTGGTGGGGTTTGCAGCACCGTACGCGCTGAGAGGTCACGGAGGCCGCACAGTGCCCGTGGTGTGGTGAGGACGCCGCGGAGCAGTGCGCCGCTCATCCGCAGGACCCGGTGTCCTACCGGGTGCCGTTCGTTCTGGTAGCTCTCGAGCAGGGCCTCGGGTGCGCGTCCGCGCTGAACGGCCGCGAGTTTCCAGCTCAGGTTTGCGGAGTCCTGGATGCTGGTGTTGAGGCCCATGCCGCCGGCGGGGGAGTGGACGTGGGCGGCGTCGCCGACGAGGAACACCCGGCCTACCCGGTAGCGGGGGGACTGGCGTTCGTCGCTGTGGAATCGGGAGAGCCAGCGGGGGTCGTGCATGCCGAAGTCGCTGCCGAGCGCCTGGCGGGCGACGTCTTTGATTTCTTCTAGATCGACCGATGCGTCGTCGGGCATGGGGTGGTGGCGATTCCATGCCATGACCCTGAACCAGCCGTCGCCGAATGGGACGACGATGGCGAAGGCGTCTCCGATCGCTGCCACGGTGGGCGGCTTCTTCGGCGGGTCGGCCATGCGGACGTCTGCGAGCATCATGGAGCGGACGGCGGAGCGGCCGGGGAACGGGAGGCCGAGGGACTGGCGCACGCAGCTGTTCCGTCCGTCTGCGCCGACTACGTAGTCTGCGCGCAGGCTGTGTTCAGTGCCGGCTGGTGTCTTCACGGTGACGTCGACACCGGTGGGGTCTTGCTGGAGACCGGTCACTTCGTGGGCCCGCATGATGTTCACGCCGTGTGTCAGGGCGCGGGCCAGGAGTAGTCGCTCGGTGTTGTACTGGGGCGTCACGAGTACGTGGGGATATCGGGTCGGCAGGTGCGAGAGATCGATCCGCAGGAATTGCAGGATCGGGTTGCGCAGGCCGGTCAGCAGCAGGTCGTCGGCCAGGCCGCGGGCGTCGAGTTGTTCCATCGTTCGGGCGTGGACGGCGAATGCGCGGGTTAGCTGGGATTCCCCTTCTCGCCGTTCCACGACGGTGCAGCGCACTCCGGCCTCGGCCAGGTCACCTGCGAGTAGCAACCCTGCTGGACCAGCACCGACGACCAGCACGTCAATGTCGGATCCCATAGTCTGTCCTCCGCGTCGACAGAACGATTAGTACGACGGGTGATTATCAGACTGCCGTCCGCCGCCAGCGGTGATGTTCAGGGCGGGTGGGTGACCGTGCCCGGGAGTTCACTCGGGTGGTGTAACCCGTGGCTTCTCCTGACCGTGCAAGCGCCCGCAGCATCGTATGGACCACCGTACGAGACGGGCCACTTCCCCGCCTGTCAGGCATCGGCCCGGAGGCGCTCCCTAACCGCGTCCCGGACAGCCGCGTTCGGAGCGGCTGAACCTGGCTCGGAGGCCAGGGCGATCGCGCGCCGTCTCCACAGTGCGCGTCCGGTCCTGTGCCGCATGGATGGACGGAGCGCGATCGGTTCGCCGTGTCAGCCGATCGGGCTTGCGCCCTGCTGGAAGACGTTGATGAGATTTCCGTCGTTGTCACGGATCGCGGTCGAGATGCTGCCGTCGCCGAGGTCCATCTGCTCCCAGACGGTCGTCACGCCCAGGTCACGGAAGGTGCGGGTCACGCTGGCGAGGTCCTCGACGCGGAAGACCAGGGCCTTGTTGCCGATCGGGCGGATGTGGGCGTGGGGCTCTGCCGTCAGTTCGGGGATCCGCACACCGCCCGCGGGCTGAAGGAGTTCGAGCCGGAACCCGGGGCCCTCCAGGAAGGCGACGTCGGCTCCGATGGCGTCGAAGCGGGACTTCGCCAGCAGGGTGAGGCCGAACACCCGGTTCCACCACTGGATCGACGCGTCGAGGTCACTGACGGTAATCGTCACGTTGTGAAGGCTGTAGGCGAAGGGCGGCTGGGCAGCGGTGGTCATGGTGATCACTTTTCGTTGGGCGTGTGCAGTCGTTTGCGGTGGGGCACGCGAGACCCTCGCGCAGTCCCGCCCGGCTTCTCTCTGCCGTGCAGCGGAACAGGCTGTGCCCGTCAGCCGCCGACCCGACGTCCACTTGCAGTAGCGAATCCGCGGGTCGCAGCTCAAAGGTAGGCCTTATGGACCGCACAGTCAAGAACGTATGTCCTCTTCAGGTGCATTGTGAAGTCAGTGGATCATTGCACCAGTTGACGGCTCGCCGCCAGCATGCGGAAGAGAGGCGCGAACGAAGTCCTGCGCGGACTTGGGGAGCTGGAGACCTCGCCCCCAGGGCCCGTGGGCAATGGTCCGGCGCCGTCGGCTGCCAGAGCGTCGTCTGGCCCGCGTTGAGGCGCAGCCGCACGGCCGGAGAGCCTGCTCAAGGGCATGGCGAAAGGGGCAGGCTGTCAACCGCGCTGGAGCGGGCGCCCGGGCCACTCGTGGGGGTGTTCGGAGGGTAGGTGCGCCGGACGCTCGCACGCCGACTCAAGCAGGCCCACCCGGATCCCTGCCTGTTGGCACATCACCTGGGAAAGGTGCCGGCCCGCAGGATAGTCAGGTCCGGGACAGCTGCTTGAGGGCGGCCTGGCTTATCTGCAGCAGAGCTGAGCCGTCCATGTCGGTCTTCGCGAGAAACTCGATGCCCTGCATGACGGCAAGGAGCAGTCGCCCGAGCTCCTGGGCGTCCGCGCTCGGTTCGACCGTCCCCTCGTCCTGGGCTTCCTTCACGCAGGCGATCAGAAGATCTTCGACCGCTTGATAGCTGGTCCGGGCCCGGGAGACGACATCCGGATCATTGCTGTGCAGCTCGGACGTGCTGTTGACCAGAAGACAGCCGCGCCGCTGCGGGTCCTCCGTGAATCCCTTGGCCACCCCCTCAACCAGCAGGGTCAGGCGTTCGAAGGCCGTACCGGGCCCGGTGAGGACCGCCCGGACGCCGTTCAGCTGTTCGTCGCGGTAGCCGTCCAGCACGTGCAAGAACAGCTGCCGCTTGTCGCCGAAGGCCCCGTACAGGCTCCCCTTGCCCAGTCCCGTGGCGTCCGTCAGGTCCTGCAGTGACGTAGCCGCGTAGCCCTGATTCCAGAACTGCTCGCGCGCAGATTTCAGTACCTGGTTCTCGTCGAAATTCCGCGGTCGTCCCATGTTCAACAGCATACGTTGTTCTTGACCTATCGGTCCAGATTGTGAGGTGCCGTCCCGGCCGTACGGAGCGCCGGGAGGGCCGGGCGGTCTCTCCGTCATCGCAGCACAGGGCGGCAGGCCGCGCGATGGCGGGGGTGCGTGATGCATGGCTCCCGGTCGGAGCCTTTCGCGGCGCCCCTCGCGGACGGGCCGGCGTCGGCCAGCCTGTCGCTGCTCGGAGGTGTGGATGCAGTCACGTTTTTGTCCGTGCGGTCCATAACGCGGTTCTTTACCGTACAGTCCATAACTGGGCCCGGGACCGTCCGGTTCGGGCTGTAATGCCGCAGTGACACTTGGTGCACGTCTTCTGGCGTTCGCACCGGACAGGGGTAAACGATCATGGGACAGCTTGACGGGAAGACGGCAGTCGTCACCGGAGGCAACAGCGGAATCGGACTGGCCACCGCCAAGCGATTCGCACGTGAGGGCGCGCACGTGTTCATCACGGGCCGCCGGCAGGAGGCTCTCGACGCCGCGCTGGTCGAGATCGGTGGGGAAGCCACCGCTGTCCGGGGCGACGTCGCGAACCTCGCGGACATCGACCGCCTCTACGCGGCTGTCGCCGAGCAAGGCCGGTCCATCGACGTACTGTTCGCCAACGCGGGCGGCGGTGAGTTCGCCGCTCTTCAGCAGGTCACCGAGGAGCACTTCGACGCCACCTTCAACATCAACGTGCGAGGCATGCTCTTCACCGTTCAGAAGGCCATTCCGCTGCTCAATGACGGCGCCTCGGTGATCCTGACCGGATCGACTGCCGCCACCTCAGGCGGCGCCGCCTTTGGCGTGTACGCCGCGTCCAAGGCCGCAGTCCGTTCTTTCTCCCGCACCTGGGCCAACGAACTCAGCGGCCGCGCGATCCGAGTGAACACCCTGGTGCCCGGCCCGATCGTCACCCCGGGCATCACCGGCCTGGCCGCGGACGCCGACCAGGCCGCGAAGATGAGGGACGTCTTTGCCAGCCAGATTCCGCTGGGCCGGATGGGGCACCCGGACGAGGCCGCAGCTGCCGCACTGTTCCTCGCAAGCAATGAGAGCAGCTTCGTCACCGGATCCGAGCTGTTCGTAGATGGCGGACTCAACCAGATCTGACCGAAGCCATACAGCCGGCGGAAGCGGCAGAAGACACGAGCCCTTCCCCCGGCAGGGCCCCACAAGGCACGAATCACCCCGAGCCCCTCCGCCGCTGCGGGAACGACCCGTCACCGACGCTCTTGCCCATGGTGACGGCTAGGGCGCGTATTTGGTTGTGATCAATGGGCGGTCCGGGTGAGGTCCCTGATCCAGATCATCGAGGCGCGCAGGTGGAGGCCGGCGAGGTAGCTGTCTGGGGTCTTGTCGTATCGGGTGGCGATGCCTCGCCAGGCCTTGAGTTTGTTGATCAGACGCTCGACGGCGTTCCGTTCCTTGTAGAGGTCGGCGTCGTGGCTGACGGGCCGTCCGCCTCTGGAGCCCTTCTTCCTCCGGTTGGCGGCCTGGTCCTTCTTCTCCGGGATGACTGCCTTGATGCGGCGTTTCCGCAGGTGGGCGCGGTTGCCGCGGGACGAGTAGGCCTTGTCCCCGGCTACCGCGTCGGGGCGGGTGCGGGGGCGACCGACGGGGCCGCGGACCCGTATTTTCTTGAGCACGGGGATGAATTGCGGGCTGTCGGCGGCCTGGCCTGCAGTCAGGACGAACGCCAGCGGGCGGCACTTGCGGTCGGCGGCGAGATGGACCTTGCTGGTCTGCCCGCCCCTGGAGCGTCCGAGGAGAGCGGCCTTCAGCCGGAGTTTTCGTCGGCGCCGAATGCGTCGTCGTTCTTCCCGCTCGCGGCCGTTTCCGGCGTCCTGCCCGTCTTGTCCTTCCGGACTGCCCCCTTTGACCTGGCCTTTTCCTCCTCGGCGGCGGCGTTCTCCAGTGCGGTGAGCACGTCCTCGCTCAGGTGCATCCCGGCGGCGTCGTGGTGAGCGCGTGCGGTGGTGGAGTCGACGCTGACCAGGGACAGGTCCACCTCGCCCCGCTTCGCGGCCTCCGCGATCAGCCCCTCCAGCAGGGCCTCGAACACGCCGGCGTCACGCCACTGACGGAAGCGGTTGGAGACGGTCGACCAGGCGCCGAACTCCTGCGGCATCTCCCGCCACTGCCCGCCGGTCTTGAACCGCCAGATCACGCCCTCGAACTGCTGCCGCAGGCGCTCGGGGTAAGGGCCGTACTCGCCGATCGGCAGGTACGGCCCGATGAACTCCCACTCTTCGTCTGTCAGTTGCACTCGCGTCACGCAAGACGATCTACCGGATCAGACCTCGGCACGAGGGCAAATCCACAAGATTGATCGCGACTCGATACGCGCCCTAGCAGTCCGCCGCTGCGCCCATGGAAAAGACGCCTGCTTCTGAGCGCCGGCACCGGCGTAAGCAACATGAGGGGGGCCCGGTCGTTAGCGGCCGGACCCCACTCCTATGGTGCCGTGCGCGTCAGATCACCACCGCTACCCTCGTCCGCGGCCGTCGCCCACGCCCGTGCAGAGCGTGACGAACCCGAGCAGCCACAGCACCAGGAAGGCGGGCGCCACCCGCCAAAGGGACTTGACGGCGAACCCGCACCGAACGGGACGCGTGCGAAAGCAGAACGAGCAGCAGGGAAGCCATGGTTGTCGACGTCGTGTGCCGTGGCCTGCCCTGCTGCAGCTCCTTCAGCCCGTAGCCCGCTGAACCGGACCAGAGGATGTCGAGCTGCTCAGCCGATTCTGCACGGCGGCCGGCGACGGCGGGTTCGGGTCCGACGCCGGCCTGCCCTCCACGACCGGCGGCCAGCGCGCAGCACGGCATCCGACGGGAGGGCCTTGCTACTACAGCGCAAGGTCAGTGAGGACCAGCACGCGCTCGTAGGTGTAATCCATCATGGCGAACTTCACTCCTTCGCGGCCGACACCGGACTGCTTGACCCCGCCGTAGGGCATCTGGTCGGCGCGATAGGAGGGCACGTCGCCGATCACGACTCCGCCGACCTCCAGAGCCCGATGCGCTCGGAAGGCAGCCTGCAGGTCGCGTGTGAACACGCCTGTCTGCAGCCCGTACTTGGAGTCGTTCACGGCCGCGAAAGCCTCGGCCTCACCGGACACCTTGAGCACCGTGAGAACTGGCCCGAAGACCTCCTCGCAGGCCAGGGTCGTGTCTGCCGGAACATCCGCGAGGACCGTAGGCGCGTACGAGGCGCCCTCCCGCTTGCCGCCCGTATACAGCGTGGCCCCGGAACCGACGGCTTCGGCGACCCACGACTCGACGCGGCATGCTGCGTCCTCACTGACAAGCGGACCCACATCGGTTCGGTCATCCGAGGGGTCGCCGGTGACCTGAGACTCGACGGCTGCGACGATAAGCGGCAGCAGTCGGTCGTACACCGCGGCGTCGGCTATGACACGCTGCACGGAGATACAGGACTGCCCGCCCTGATAGTTGGAGAACACAGCGATACGCTTGGCGGCCCAGTCAAGATCCTCGTCGCTCGCAAAGTCGGCCAGCACCACGGCCGCGCCGTTCCCGCCGAGCTCCAGTGTGCAGTGCTTCCTGGGGACCGAGTCCATGATGGCGTACCCGACCCTCTCGGAGCCGGTGAACGAGATGACCGGCAGGCGCTCGTCCTGCACCAGCCCCGGCATCCGCTCATTGGCGACGGGAAGGATGCTCCATGAACCGGCCGGCAGTTCGGTCTCGGCAAGCAGGTCACCGATGATCAGGCCCGAGAGCGGAGTATTGGGCGCCGGCTTCAGGATGATCGGGGCGCCGGCCGCGATAGCCGGGGCGACTTTGTGGGCACATTGGTTCAGCGGGAAGTTGAACGGCGTGATCCCCAGCACAACGCCCTTCGGGAAGCGGCGGGTGAGCGCGAGCCGGCCCTGGCCGCCGGCGTCAGTGTCCAGCCGCTGAGCCTCGCCACTGTTGAAGCGGCGCGCTTCCTCCGCGGCGAACCTGAACACGGACACCGCACGGCCGACCTCGCCGCGAGCCCATTTGATCGGCTTTCCGTTCTCCGCGGATATGAGCTGCGCGATCTCCTCGCTGCGCTCCACGAGGCGCTTGCTCACGTGGTCGAGCGCGGCGGCACGCACATATGCCGGCGTAGCCGCGAACTCATCGCGAACGGCGTATGCCGACGCCACCGCCTCCTCGACCTGCTCGTCGGTGGGAACACTGACCTTTCCGATGAGCTGCCCGGTCCAGGGGGAGCTAATAGCCAAGGTCGTCTCACCACTGGCCGCGCGGCCGGCGAGCCAGAAAGCACGGGTGGGAATCATGTCCTGTCACGGCCCTTTACGTCTGAAGGTGCGCTGACGTGCATCCGCCAGCAGTTAAACCGTAGGACCGCTGAGGTGACAGACGTTTTGTACGTGGTGTAGTGATCGCATGCAGGCGCATGCCGGAAGGTAGGCTTTCGCGCGGCGGTCCATCCTTCGGACGGTGACTCGCGGTTATCGACGTTCGATACGAGACCAGTGACCGACGCCCGTCGCACCATTGGTTCTTTCGACACCCGATCCTGGTGTGACTGCCCGACGGAACCTGCTCGACGCGCTGATGTCTCGCGTACTAGCTTCCCGCGGACGGGGCTGCGGAAAGGAATTCCTCAACGCTGAGTGTCGCGTGCGAAATGAGCGGATACCGCAAGATCATGGCATCGTAGGCAGGGCGTCCACCGACCTCATGAATTCAGCTACGGATGTGACCTGACGCCTCGACAGAAGAAGGGTGCCTCCCACCTGCGATGATCTGACTGCTGAGATCAAGAACGTCGCGAGGAAGAGACACCCAACAGGTGCAGGCTACCGAATGGGATCGCCGGCTCGTCGTGCGGGCCGACGGCAGGAACCTGGTCGGCCACGCGGGGGTGGTGCTGCTGCGGAAGGTCGCCGACCGCGTCGGGCTGACCCGGGCCCTGACTGGCGCGCTTCCGCTGGGCATCGGGCCGGGGTGACGGGATCGCGGGATGGCGCTGATCCAGCTGGCCTGCACGATCGTGCTCGGCGCGAGGAACATCCTGGAGGCCGAGCAACTCTAGTACCACTGGCGGTCGTTGTTGCCGCGCCCGGTCTCCGATAGCACCCTGCGCCGCACCCTGCAGGCGATCGACGGCCCGGTGGCCGCGCGGGTGGAGCGCGTGCGCTCCACGATCCGGCGCGTGGTGTGGACCATGCTCGCCCTGCGCCCCGGCGGATTCCCCTGGATCTCGGTGTGCGGGCGGGAGCTCACCAGCTGGTACGTCCTCGATCTCGACGCCACCATCGTGACCTGCACCAGCAGGAAGGACGGCGCGGCCGGCACGTTCAAGGGCTCGTTCGGGCATCATCCGCTGGGGGCGTGGGTGGCCAATACCCGCGAGTGCGTCGCCCTGCTTCTGCGGCCCGGCAACGCCGCCGCCAACGACGTCGCCGACCACAAGGGCGTCCTGGCCGCCGCACTGCGGCAACTCCCGCTGCCGCTGTGGTCGAAGCTGCTGGTCCGGATCGATGGCGCGGCCTTCAGTCACGCCCTGCTGGAGCACCTGCAGGCGCTGACCAGGAGCCGGCGCCGGGTGCGCTGGGTGACCGGCTGGGCGATCAACACCGCGGACGAGCAGGCCATCGCACTGCTGCCCGAGGACGTGTGGACCGCCGCACTGCGGCAGGACGGCGAGGTCCACAAGATCAAGGGCCCGGACGGCCAGTGGCTCTCCTACCAGGTCGCCGAGCTGACCGGGGTGCGCGACCTGACCGGCTGGCCCACCGGGATGCGGCTGACCGTGCGCCGAGTCAAACCGTCCCGGCGGGATGAGAAGAAGCTGACGGTCTTCGAGAAGCGCACCGGCTGGCGCTATCAGGTCGTCGCCACCAACATCCCCGCCCACCACGGGCTTTCCGGGGTTCCGGCCTCCGGGCAGGTGTGGTTCGTCGACGCCTTGTATCGCGATCACGCAGAGGTGGAGGATCGCGTGAAAGCGATCAAGAGGGTCGGCCTGGGCCTGCTGCCCTCGAAGTCCTGGCAACTCAACGCCGCCTGGGTGCTGGCCGCCACCCTCGCCGCCGACCTCGACGCCTGGACACGGCTCCTCCTCCTGCACGACGAACCCGAACTCGCCGCCGCGGAGCCGGAGACGATCCGGATGAAGCTGTATCACCTGCCCGCCCGGCTCACCGCCCACGCCCGCACCCGCACCCTGCACCTCGACCGCACCTGGCCCTGGACAACGGCGTTCACCACCGCCTGGCAGCGGGCCACCCAGCTTCCGGCCCTCACCTGACGGCCGGCACCACCCCGACGACACCGGAGAGGAGAGGACCGCATCACCCTCGGGCCCGTGGAACCCGACGCCCCCGCAACGTCACGCGACGGCCAGTCCCGACACGGCACGGGACATATCGGGCAGCCAGCCGCCCACCGCGGCGACGTCAGCCTTCGGAAGAATCGAGGTTGATGCCCCTATAGAATCTCACCCTGCTTCCGCTCGTAGTGACGATATCGGCGCTCGTGGCCACCACGATTTGCTTGGAGTTGGTCACCAGGATGGAATCGGCCTCATCTGCCCGACTTGCGGGGTTAGTTTTGTCCCCCGCCCTGACGCCCGGCCCATTTCTGCTAGCGCCGACGGCGATGCCGGTGACCGACTTCCTCAGTGTGTAAGAACTGGAACTGCTTTGGATTACATCGTTGTATGTGTCGCGCGCCACGACTTGCGCTGCGGTGAGCTTTACCGTGAATGTGCCGATGAGCGGGAAGTCTCGAACGACTGTGGATTGACAAAGGCCCATGGTCTTTGACTCCTTCAGGCCCGAGACCAGGACTGGAACAATCTTCCCCTCGTATACCCTGTCATATGCAGTGTACGAGATCAGCCCCTCGCCTTTGATGCGTTCAGAGGAGCTCTTAGATTTCTCACTGGAGATAAGGTACGACGCGGCAAGTACGCCCTTAGCCATGTCCACGGAGAGGGCCGCTCCGGCAGTGAGGCTTGGCAGCGTGACGAAGGCGAACAGTTTCCATCTGATCCTGCCGCGCGTACCAGGCACGACTCATCCTCGCTTTCGGCGCTGCATGTAAGACTCATCCGTCGCCGCCTGGGAGGGGCAATGTGGGCAGCTTCACTAGGGCCACAGTCGGGCCGAGTTGCCGATGTGAATTAATCACGGAGCAGTGCATACCTCCAGGCCGGCTACATAGGCTGAAAGGGAATGAGGAGGCTGCATGGCTGCATTCGATGATATACACAGACTCACTTACAGGCCTTGTTCTGATGGCCGTCAATCGGGTGAAATGGCAGGTCTGGCCGCAGGGCAGTGCAGCTTTGCGACGACGTCTACGGACCTGCCGGCGGCATCCCCAACCTGGTCCGTATCGACGGCGGCTCCGACTTCCTCTCCAACACCGTCACTTCCGCCTTCGCGGCGCTGGCCGTCCCCGTCCAGCGGGTGCGCCACGCGCACCTCAAAGGCGGTCAGCAGAGCGATGACGGCAACCAGCGCGCTGGAGAGAAGAGCGAGAGCAAGGACTGACACGACAAATCTCCCTGCAGCGGGATCCGTTGACGTGCCGAATGTCGTGCAACTGATGTTCGCCAGGGTTCGCCTGCAGGAACATGAACACCGACGAACACATCATGAGGACCGGGTCTGCCATAGCGTCGCCACGGGCGTTCGGATTGCCGGGTCGCGCACCGAGGCCACTTTAGCGACGATGATCTCCACGAGGCCCCAGCCGGTCTTTGGCTCCTTGCCGCGGGCGGGCTCCGAGCGAGGCAGGGCTTATCGTGGGCTCCGGTCGCGTGGCTGGCTCGAGAAGTGACGATCGAGCGTTCGCTCAGGCCTGCGACGCCGTGTCGGCCCAGGTCCCGTCATTCGGGTACAGGGATCTGACCCGTCTCACCCCCGAACGCGTAGCCCGGTTTCTGCAGGCTCTCAGCGTGCCCGAGACCACGGTGCTCGCGGCCGCGGTCGCCGCCGGGATCACCCCGGCCGTGGTCCACCAGAGGCGCAAGCGCGACCAGGAGTTCGGCGCGGCTTTGGATGCCGGCACGTGCCACCGCGCGCAAGACCGGCTGACGGCAAGGGCTCGCCTTGCGGGCCTGCGGTGTGGTGTCTGCCCGGGCCTGGCTCACAGCAGATGGCAACCAGCCTCACTGGACAGCCCTCAGCGCGGCTCAGCCACCCGTGGTGTCCCATTTCCAACGACCGCAGGTGTCGCCGATGTACCAGGGTTTGTCGACGCAGACCCGGTACTTGATGCTCTGCCCCGCTGTGAAATGACGCCAGTAGTCCGAGTGTGTGCCGCAGCCCCCGGAGTTCGGAATGGTTCGTCGACTGGCTCCAGCCCTTTGATGGGTCTTCGAACTTGAGCGGTGCGTCTCATCAGGGACGCTGACTGTTCGTCACGGTGGGTGATATGCGTGGCGGGACTGGCCCCCGGACGCAGGACGCCCGTGGTCCTGGTTGATCATTTCTGTTCTCTACGCAGAAGGATCATTGGGGAGCCACGGGCTTGGTCAACGATACGACGTTGCTGCTGGGTCTCGACGGGGTGTCCGTCGTGCGGGTCGAGTCACTGGCCGACGGGACGCGTCGGGTGCACCTGACCACGGCGGACGAGGCGGCGCGGGCCTGCCCCTCCTGCGGGGTCATCGCCTCCCGGGTGAAGGGGCCGGCGGTGACCCGGCCGTGTGACATCCCCTACGGAGAGCGGAGGTTGGAGTTCTTCTGGCACAAGCGCCGCTGGTGGTGCCGCGAGCCGGAGTGCCCGAGGAAGTCGTTCACCGAGAGCATTGCCCAGATACCGGCCGGAGCGCGGATCACCGCCCGGCTGCGCCAGGCGGCTGGGCGCCGGGTGCGCGATGCCGGCTCCACGGTCATCCAGGCTGCCCGCGACCTGCATCTGTCCTGGCCGACGGTGATGCGCGCCTTCCGTATATCGGCGCGCGAGGTCGTCGACGCCCCGCTGCCCAAGGTGACGGTGCTGGGCATCGACGAGACCCGGCGGGGCAAGACGAAGTGGGAGCAGGACCCCGAAAGCGGCAAGTGGCATCTGACCCGGGACCGGTGGCACACCGGGTTTGTCGACGCGCTGGGCCACGGCGGGCTGCTTGGCCAGGTCGAGGGCCGCGCCGTCGCCGACGTCCTGGCCTGGCTGTCCACCACACCGCTGACCTGGCGCAAGAACATCCGCCACGTCGCCATCGACATGTCGGCCACCTACCGCGCCGCGATCCGCACCGGCCTGCCCGACGCCATCGTCGTGGTCGACCACTTCCACGTCGTCCAGCTCGCCAACAAGATGCTCTCCATGGTCCGGCGCCGCACCACCGCCGAGGTCCGCGGGCGGCGTGGACGCGCCAGTGACCCGGAGTGGAAGGCGAGGCGGCGCCTGCTGCGCAATCGCGAGGACCTCACCGATGAGCAGTTCGCGAAGATGTGGAACCCGCTGCTGGCCGAGGGGAAGATCGGCCGCGTCCTGCTGACCGCATGGATTGCCAAGGAATCCCTGCGCAACCTCCTCGCCCTGGCCCGCACCGGCGCCGACCGCCACCGCATCGGCCACGCGCGGTGGAAGTTCCTGACCTGGTGCGCGGACGCCGATATCCCCGAAGTCCGCCAGCTCGCCGTCACCGTCGACCGCTGGTGGACCGAGATCTCCGCGCTCATCGACACCGGCCACAGCAACGCCAAGAGCGAGGGGATCAACCGCGTGATCAAGCTCGTCGCGCGCGCCGCCTTCGGGTTCCTTGCATTTTGAGTTCCCGGTCACTCCGGGTGATGCGGGCTGGTCGGGGGCGGGACGGATTCCGCGGTTCTTATGACAACAGGGCGGCCTTTGCATGATCGTGTCTTCTCGCCACGAGTTGACAGTCGATCAGGCAAAGGCCGTGATGCACACTCTTCCTTCTCCCACGCCCGGTGTCGATGCCCTGCATGAACTGGCCGCGTTTCGAAGTCAGTTGCGCTCCTGTTTGTACCGTCGGGGCGATGCGCTGTTCGAACTCGCCGATGCGATGCTGTGCACCGCTGGTCCGGTGCAGTCGCCGGTGGAGCTGTCGCTGGAGCCGGAGTTCCTCCGGCGGCACAGTTCGGTGTACGACGCGCTGCACCACGGAGGGGTCTCGGCCGACCGGCTGCGGCAGGCCCTGGTCCAGCGCCTGTCCCCGGCCCGGGCGGGCGAGCCGCTGATGTTCGCCATCGACACCACCCCGCTGGCCCGTCCCGACGCGCGCTTCGCCGACCAGCGGACCATGGTGATGGTCCGCACCAAGGGGCCGGACATGTTCCTGCCCGGCTGGGACTACAGCATCCTGGTCGGCATCGGCTGGGGCGCCACCTCCTGGGTGCAGCCGCTGGAGGCGCGGCGGGTGCGCCCCACCGAGCAGGCCGGCGAGGTCGCCCTGCGGCAGATCCGCACCCTGCTGGCAGACCTGCAGGCCACCCGCCGCTGGCAGCTGGGCGACCCGCCCCCGTTGATCCTGCTGGACGCCGGCTACCGGGGCGCGGAACTGGCCACCGAGCTGGACTGCCTGCCCGTCCAGCTCCTGGTGCGACTGCGCGGCAACCGGCGCTTCCACTTCGACCCGCCGCCAAGGCTGCCCGGCACCAACGGGCGCCCCCAGCGGCACGGCGCGGAGTTCTCCTGCGCCCGCCCCGACACCCGCCCGGCCCCCGACAGCGAAGTCAGCCTTGACAGCGACCGGTACGGGAAGGTGACCATCCGCGCCTGGCACAACCTGCACCAGCAGCTGACCCGCCGCTCCAGTTGGTGGAGCGACTGGCCCGAGGACGAGTCCCTACCCATCGTGCGCGGCACCGTCCTGCAGGTGCAGGTCGAGCGGCTGCCGCACGGCGGCGGCACGGAGAAGGACTTGTGGCTGTGGCACCTTGGCCCCCAGCCCGCCGACCCCGTTCTGATGTGGATGGCGTACATGCGCCGCTTCGACCAGGAACACTTCCACCGGTTCGTCAAGGGCCACCTCGGCCTGGGCGCCGCGCGCCTGGACGCAGCCGAAGCCGTCGACCGGTGGATAGCGCTCGTCCTGGCCGCATACGCGCAGCTGTATCTCGCCCGGGACCTCGTCGACGATCTCCGCCGCCCCTGGCAGGCCCGTCCGCCCGTCGACGCCACCTTGAGCCCCTACCGGGTCCGGTTGGGGTTTCGCCGCCTCCGCGCGAAACTGCCCGCGATCACCAGGGCGCCGAAACCCCGGCCCGCAGGGCCCGGCCGCCCCAAAGGCTCACGGAACAGGCCGAAACTTCCCCGCCCTACCTACAGACCCCCGACCAGCCCGCATCACCCGGAGTGACCGGGAACTCAAAATGCAAGGGTTCCGTCCCTTCAGCTGTAGATCATGGTCGGGGTCGTAGTTCGTCGATCTCGTAGGGCGGGTAACTGGCGTGTATGCAGGTCGAGTTGCTGGACGTTGTGGGCGCGGTGTCGGACCGGGAGTGGGCGGAGGAGTGGGCCGGGCAGTTGGATGACCTGCTGTTGGAGGTCGGCCGGTTCTTCCCCCGGGTGGACGTGCGGTGTCGGGCTGCGGCGTGTGTGCGGGGCTTGTTGGGGCCGGTCTCGCGGAAGAACGGCTGGCAGTTGGCGGAGTACGCCGGCGACGGTGCGCCGTGGAATCAGCAGCATCTGCTGGACCGTGCGCGTTGGGACGTGGAGGGGATGCGGGACTTTACGCGGCGTCACGTGGTCGCGGCGCTGGCGGATGATGGGGAGGGCGCGGGGCCGGGCGGGGCGGGAGTGCTGGTGGTGGACGAGACCGGGTTCGCCAAGCGCGGCACGGCTTCGGCGGGGGTGGCCAGGCAGTATTCCGGGGCGCTGGGGGGTGTCTTCCCCTGCCAGGTCGGGGTGATGGCCGCGTGGGCGACCGGAGCCGGTCAGGCGTTGATCGACCGGGAGTTGTACCTGCCGAAGGAGTGGACAGGCGACCCGGCGCGCTGCCGGGCCGCGCACGTGCCCGAGGACCGCGCTTTCATGACCAAGCCGCGGCTGGCCGAGGCGATGATCGAGCGGGCGCTGCCCGACCTGCCCCAGGGCGAAGGAGCAGTGTGGGTAGCGGCGGACGAGGTCTACGGGCGAGAAAAGGCCTTCCGCTCCTTCCTCGAGGAACATCACTTGCCCTACGTGGTAGCGGTCCAGGCGAACACGCCGGTACTGGCACGCCCGGGATGGAGGCATGCGGGACGGCTGGTGGAGCGCGTCGCCCAGGAGGAGGACTGGGTTCAGCTACCAGCCGGGCCCTCCCAGCTGGACACCCGCGTCTGGCAGTGGTGGGCACGCCGGATCATCGACCCGGGCGAGCCGGTCGGCGACGAGGCCTGGGCACGATGGATCATCGCGCGCCGCCGCCCCGAGGAACCAGCCAAGCGCGACTACTACCTGGGCTGGGGACCACCCGGGACAGCGATGGAAGACCTGGTGCTGGTCCCGGGAGCACGCTGGCGGGTGGAAGAAGCGATCAAGCTGGCGAAATCCGCCTGCGGACTGGCCGACTACGAGGTCCGCTCCTACCACGGCTGGTACCGGCACATCACCCTCGCCCAGCTCGCCGCCGCCTTCCTGGCCGGCTGCGACGCCCAAGCCGCCCGGGAACAGGGCCCACTGGCCTCCACCCGCTTCGGCCAAGACCAGCCCACACTGACCGGCGACCAGAGAGGGGGACCACGATGACCCCACCGGCACCCCGGCCCCCGTCCGCTTCACGGCCTTCGAGATCCAACGCCTGATCATCCTGCTCGCCCCGCAACCCGACCGGGCCGAGCGTATCCGGCACGGCCTGGCCTGGTCCGCCTACCGCCGCCTGCACCAGACCGTCGCCCGCGCCTGCCACCGCCGCACCCGCGCACGACGACGCATGGATCGGTCCGCATCTCACGCGACGTCAGAAGTACCACAAGGACCATGATCTACAACTGAAGGGTCCGTAACGCCGACAACCAACGCCTACGGACACGCTGCGTCACCACCCGCCGAGCCCGCGGACACCTCCGCACCGCTCAACTTTGAAGACCCCCTTTGATACTGCGCATAGACGGAGTATCCGTCGCACTGGGTGTCGGAGACCCGGAAGTCGAAGTAATAGTGGTTCGGCCCAGTCCGGAAGAAATTCACCGGCTTTCTCCGAGGATGCCCCGGCCTTCAGGCCGGGGAGGAATCGGACTCCTGCGGAGCAGGGCAGGGACAGCCGGATCGCCGTCAGGGCGATCCGGCGTCCACCCCGCACGGCCGTGATGCCGCCCACAACGGTCAAGAACTCTCAACTGTCAGTCCTCCCAGGTAGGTTCGGATGCATGACGACAGAAGCGACCACGAAGGACACCGGGCATGCCCGGTACACCTTCCGTGTACGCCTGTCGAAGACAGCCCGGCGCGCACTCGAAGCCGAGTGGGATCGCTGCCGCTGGATCTGGAACGAATGCGTGGCCAAGTCCCGGCAGGCCCACGCGCAGAGCAGAGCGGGCGGCGAGAAGCTGACGTGTGGTCCGGCGCAGCTGGACAGGATGCTGACCGACGCCCGCGGGGTGACAGCGTGGCTGGCTGAGGGCGCGAGCGTGCCGCAGCAGCAGGTGATCCGGGACTTCGCCAGGTCGCGGGCGAAGGCGCTGAAGGACATCAAGGACGGGCTTGCGCAGCACCGCCGGGCGGGGATGCCCCGCTTCAAGCGCAAGCGGGAGGCCAGGCCGAGCCTGAACTACACCCGGCGCGGTTTCCGCCTCAAGGAGGGCCGTCTGCACCTTGCGGGCCAGATCGTGCTGAGCGTGGTGTGGTCGCGGGCTCTTCCGGCCGACCCGTCGAGCGTGCGCGTGTACCAGGACACGCTCGGGCACTGGTACGCCTCCTTCGTCGCCCCGGCCCAGGTCGAGCCGCTTGTGGAGACCGGCCACGTCCTGGGCGTGGACTGGGGTGTGAAGGAGACCGCGACCACCACGGATGACGCCTACGACCTTCCGCATGCCGAACACGGCAAGCGGTCCGCTCAGCGGCTCGCGAAGTACCAGCGGATGATGGCCCGGCGCCGGCGACCGAAAGGACAGCGTGCATCCACCGGCTACCGGAAGGCGCAGGCACAGGCAGCGAAGCTGCACAGGAAGATCGCGCGGCAGCGGGAGGACACCGGCCGCAAGTGGGCCAAGGCCGTCATGCGCGATCATGACGGAGTGGCGGTGGAGGACTTCCGCCCGAAGTTCCTCGCGAAGACCACCATGGCCCGCAAGGCGGCCGACGCGGCCATCGCGGCGACGAAGCGTGCCCTGGTCGAGATGGGCCGCAAGCACGCACGGGACGTCCGTCTGGTGCACCCGGCGCACACCACGATGGACTGCGCAACGTGCGGGGCGAGAACCAAGCACGCACTCCCTCTCTCGATGAGAACGTATGCCTGCACCGTGTGCGGAGCCGTGTCCCCCAGGGACAAGAACTCCGCCCGCGTGATGCTGGTCCGGGCAGGTTGGAACCCGGACGGTGCCGAGGGCGTAAGACCACCTGAGCCGCTGGCTCCGGTGGCAGCCTGAGCCGTACATCCCCGCTCAACCCTGGAGGGTGGAGAATCCCCTCCCTTCAGGGAGGGGAGCCTTCAAACGACCCGCTTCGGCCTGACGGTCATAGACCGAAGCCTGTCCCGTAGCGGATGCCGGTGTCACAGCGGCAACCGAGGCGATGGCAGCGGCAATCACTGTTATACCTGCACGTCCCAACCTGCGTAGATGCACCGCCGATGTCCTTTGCTGTGGCGAAGGGAGGCCCATACAACGCCAACGTCTCGTGGTTGAACCGGACACCACAAGAGTCAATTCGGTCAATAAGTGAAGACTTGCGCCTATTGGGGTGGGGCCGGCTCGTGTGCCAGCTGCAGGTCAGGCGGCCCAGCTCGCAGCGGGCCCGCACTGACGCGGGCGCCCACGCTGCTGCAGGTGCGCGTCGAGGCCGAGTACGCCAGGATGGCTCGCTCGTCGTTCACTCCGGCGCATCAGGCATGCAGACACAGGCCAAAGCCCGGCCGGCTCGGGCCACTTCCTCACTGGTCTTCCGTCTGCGCGCCGGCGCCGCCGGGTTGTCCGCCCGTGTCCTATCGAGCGGTGCGGTTGCCGGCCGAGATGATTCGGTTCCGGCCGGGGAAAGCCGGCCGTCGTCTCCGGCCGTTGTGCCCGTGAGGAGTTCGACCATGAAGCCCCGGAGGGGTCGCCGGCGGTCGAAGACCTGCCGCTGGACCAGCTTTCGACGGCCTCGTCCGTGACGGCGAGCGCATCTGGCTGTCCGGGTGCGGCCCATGTGCTGTGGCTTCGGGGCCAGATGCTGTCCTTCGGGCAGCTCACTGTGTCCCTGTCCTGCCGTGGGGGCAGTACGGTCGAGACCTGTGCGATGCGGGCCTGCGTGAAGAAGTCCGCGGCGACAATGCGCGGGGAGTGCGGCGCTCTGGCGCGTACCGCATCTCGATCTCGGCGCGCAGCAGGACCTGCCTCGTTGGTCTGCTTCGGCAGGAGCACGTCTGTTACTGCCGCCTGGGGTTGGGGCAGCGTCGAGCGGATCGAGGAAGCGTGGCAGGTTTTGGGTGAGGGCCGGGGTCCGTCTGCTTCGTGCCGGGTGGGGTGGGTGGGTCGGCGTCGGTGTCGACGAGTTGGCCGGTGTGGCGGTCTCGGGTTTGACGGGGCCGGGTTGCCTGGTGGGTGTTGTGTTGGTGCGCCTTACGGGGTGGCTTCTTCCAGGTCGGTTACGGAATCGGCGGTGGCGAGCAGGGCGTGGACTGCGGCCAGGTCGGGGAGTGAGGGGCTTGCTCCGGGGCGGGTGGTGGCCAGGGCTCCGGCGGCCATGGCGCGTTGGAGGGCGGTGTCGGTGTCCAGGCCGGCGGCGAGGGCTGCGCCGAGTGCGCCGGTGAAGGCGTCGCCGGCCGCGGTGGTGTCGACGGGGGTGACGGGGAAAGCGGGGTGGTGTCGGACTGCGTGTGCGGTGACGGAGATGGCCCCGGCTGCGCCGAGGGTGATCAGTGCGTGGCGTACGCCTCGGTCGAGGAACCAGTGGGCGGCTTGTTCGGCGGTGTGGGGGCCGTCCACGGTGATGCCGGTCAGGGCGGTGGCCTCGCTCTCGTTGGGGGTGACGATGTCCACGTGCGCCCAGATGTCGTCGGGCAGCGGCTGTGCGGGTGCCGGGTCGAGGACGACGGTGTACCCGGCGTCGGTCCCGGCCTGGGCGGCGTGGCGGGTGACCTCGGCGGGGACCTCCAGTTGGAGCAGCATGACGCGCGTGTGATTGCGGGTTTTGGCGATGCTGGCGTCGACCATGTCGGGTGTGAGGGCGGTGTTGGCCAGTGGCGTGATGACGATGTCGTTCTCACCGGAGGCGTCGACGCGGATGTGGGCGACACCGGTGCGGTCGGGGACGGTGCGGATCTCGGACGTCTGTACCCCGTGTGCGCGCAGGCCCTCCAGTGCGAGGTCGCGGAAGAGGTCCTGTCCGACGCAGCCGACCATCCAGGTGGGTGCGCCCGCCCGGGCGGCGGCGACCGCCTGGTTGGCCCCCTTGCCGCCGAGGACGAGGGTGACGTCGTCCCCCAGCACCGTTTCGCCGGGTTGGGGCAGCCGCCGGCTGAACGCGGTGACGTCCGCGGTGATGCTGCCGACGACGAGAACACCGGTCCGGGGCATCGCGGTCCTCCTGCTGTTGTGGGCATGAGCGGGGGCACGGCCACGTGGCTGTGCCCTGCGCAGTTGTGCTGGTGCCTTGGTGTGGTGGGGCCTGGTCGGATCCCGTCCGGTCCCGGTCCCGGTCCCGGTGCCGGTGCCGGTGCCGGTGCCGGTGCCGGGCTGGTGCCGTGGCGCCCGGGTGGCGGGCTGGTTCGGGTCCGGCATTCCATGACGGTAAGGCCGGTACGGGGCTGCTTTGTTGGTGGTTTCGGGTTATGTTCCGGCGACGGCGAATCGTCTGGTGATGGGCCGTTCCAGTGCGCTGATGGCCGTGTAGAAGAGCACGGACACGACCACGATCATGACGGATTCCGTCCACAGTGCATCGAAACGCGATCCTGCGTAGTCCTGGACGATCATCGAGCCGATGCCCTGCCCTGTTGCCAGCCATTCGGCCAGGGTCGCTCCGGCGAGTGCGCCGGGGACGGCGGTGCGGGCGGAGGCGAAGAAGGCTGGGAGGGCGTAGAGGATGCGTACCTTGCGGGTGGCCAGGGCGTTTGACCCGCCCAGTGAGCGGACGACGTCTGTGGCCAGGGCGGGGGCGGAGCGGAGCCCGACGACGACGTTGATGAGGGTGGGAAAGAACGTCACGATCGAGACGATGACGGTTACCCCGGTCAGTCCCCGTCCGAAGACGAGCGCCAGCAGGGGTGTCATCGCGACCAGCGGTACGGATCGCAGGGCGATCGCGACTGGCATGACGGCGCGTTCGAAGGTTTTGGAGGTGACGATGAGCAGGGCGGTGAGCGACGCTGCCAGGGTTCCGAACAGGTATCCCGCTCCGGCGTCGGTCAGGGTGATCTTCAGTCCGCTCCACAGTGACGCCCGGTTTTCGGATGCCTCGGGGCTGGAGGTGATGAACCGCAGCACGTCCAGGGGTGTCTTGGCGAAGTAGGCGTTGAGGTCGAATGCGGCGATCAGCGCGTACCAGCAGGCGATCACGATGGCGATGGATCCGGCGACGCCGAGGACGGGGATCGTCACCGCGGCCCACATCCGGCGAGGGGGTGGGGGCGGTTGGGAGACGGTCACGAGGGTGACGTCGTGGGCGGCCCACGGTGTCATGAGGCGTCCGATGACTCCGAAGACCAGGTATGCGAGACCGGCGAGGGCTGACATGACCAGTGCCACGGCCCAGGTCCGTGGCACCTGGAAGGAGGACTGGGCCTGGACGAGCATGACGCCGAGGCCTTGGCTTGCCCCGAGGTACTCACCGATGATCGCGCCGAGCAGTGCCGCGGGCGCCGCGATCCTGAGTGCTCCGAACAGGCTCGGCAGCATGGCGAAGAAGCGGATCTTGAACATTGCCTGCCACTGGCTGCCGCCCAGGGACCGCACGACCTGCAGTGAGGCGGGGTCGGCGGAACGTAGTCCGAGTACCACCGCGATCAGGGTGGTGAAGAACACCGACAGCGCGGCCAGTGTCTGCTTGGGCGCGTCTCCCGGGAGCACGACGACCAGGATCGGGGCGATGGCGACCAGCGGGACGCAGAAACTGGCTACCGCGATCCGCAGCAGCAGACGCTCGACCCAGGGCACTTGGACGAACACGACGCCCAGTGCGAGTGCGGCGCCGTTGCCGACCAGGAACCCGACGCCGGCCACCGACAGCGTCGAGGAGACGTTGGGTCCGTAGACCGGCAGGTCGTCCAGGAAGGCATGGATGACGGCCCACGGTGTGGGCACCACCCGCAGGCCGGTGAAGGAGACGGCCAGCAGCGTCCACAGCGCCACGATCACGGCGGCGGGCGCCAGCCGCAGCAGCGCGGACCTAAGGCCTGCCACCGTGACGGGTTGGGGGGCCCCGGTCATCGCGGCTCCCGCGTGGACTCGCCGTACAGGCCGGCCGAGAGGTGGTCGCACAGCTCGTGGAAGCGCGGCGAGCGCATGATGTCCGCAGTGCGCGGGCGCTCGAGTTCGATGTCGAGTACCTCGACGACGCGACCGGGCCGGGCCGCCATCAGCACGACCCGGTCGGCGAGGAAGACGGCCTCGTTGATGGAGTGGGTGACCAGCAGCGTGGTGATGGCCCGTTCCTGCCAGATACGCTGAAGCTCCAGGTTGAGCCTGTGCCGGGTGACCTCGTCGAGGGCACCGAACGGCTCGTCGAGCATGAGGACGTCGGGTTCGAGGGCCAATGCCCGTGCCAGTGCGACGCGTTGGCGCATCCCGCCGGACAGTTGAGCTGGGCGGGCCTTCTCGAAGCCCTTCAGGCCGACGAGTGAGATCAGGTCGGCGATGGCCGCCTTGTCGGTGGGCCGGCCCGCGACCTCGTAGGCCATGGCGATGTTCGCGCTCACGTTGCGCCAGGGCAGCAGGGCGGCGTCCTGGAAGGCGACCCCGATGCGGTGCTGTCTGCGCACCGCGTCCGGAGCGCTGCCGTCCAGGGTTGCGGCTCCGCTGGTGGGGCCATCGAGCCCGGCGAATATCTTGAGCAGGGTCGACTTCCCGCACCCCGAGGGCCCAAGGAGTGCGGTGAACTCGCCGTGTCGGGTGGCGAGGTCGACGTTGGAGAGGGCGACCACTTCGCCCTGCTTGGTGGCGAACGTTCGGCCCAGGCCCTCGGCCACGAGGCCGCGCCGGGTGCCGGTGGTGCCCTGGCTTGGGACGGCGGTGGTCATGCCTGCCACTTTCCGGAGGCGAGCAGCTCCTTGATACGGTCGAGGTACTGGTGATCGCGGTTGGGGAGTTCGTTCTCGACATGGGAGTGAGTGGTCCAGAAGTCCTGGACCGTGCGGCCCATCTCCTGGCCCCGCCGTGTGTGGACGTCCAGGGCCCAGTCGGGGAAATCGGGGCGCTTGCCTGCGTTGACGTCGTGGACGGTGAGGTTGGCCAACTCGTCGGTGGTGCGGTCCTTGGTGCGTCCGGTGAGGAAGCGGACGGCGTGGACGGCGAAGAGCCATCGGTCGCCGAAGCTGCGGTCCAGGCGCTGGTGCATCTGGTAGAGCGAGTTGATCACGATCGGCTCCTGGAAGCTGCCGTCGCCGGTGTCCTCGCAGCTGATCACCGACAACCGCATCCACAGGTGTTCTTCGAGCTCGGCACTGGTCTCGTACATCTCCCGTGCGACCAGCAGTGCGTTGTCGAGCAGCCCGCGCCGGATCGACTTCTGCAGCGCGGCGATCAGTTCATCGGCGGGGAACCCGTGCACGCTGGTGACGCGGGTCCACGGGTCTTTCGAGTGGTGAGCAGGCATGACTCGGCTTTCGTTGTGATGGGGCGGAGGGTGAGCGCGGCCGGGCGTCAGTCGACTGGCTTGGCGTCCGCGATGAGCGAGGTGTCGAAGAGCTGGTCCGCGGTGATGCGGATGCCCAGCAGGTTCAGGGTGGCGATGTTGGCCTTCACGGTGGCATCGCTGATCGAGAGGAGGCCGTTGCGCTTGGTCTCGTCGCTCTGAACCAGGTCGAGGTAGGTCTTGGCGCCGAGTTTTTGCTGCGTGAGGTCGAGGTGCTGGTTCTTGCCGTACTTGTCCACGACGAGTTGTGTGGCGGCGTCGGTGTTGTCCAGAGCCTTGCGCCAGCCCTGGGCAAGAGCGGAGATGATCTTGACGACGGTGGCCCTCTTGGTGGGGTCGGCCAGGGTCTTGTCGCTCACCACGAGGGCGTCGGCGACGACGTTGTAGCCGTAGTCGCTCAACGGGAAGACCTTGGTCTTCACGCCCTGGGAGGCCAGCGTGATCGGCTGGTTGTTGAGGAACGACGTGAAGGCGTCGCACTGGCCCGTCACCAGCGGTGACGGGTCGAAGTCCGCAGTGACGAACTTGACCTTGGCCAAATCGATCTTGTTGGCCTTCAGGACCGTCTTCATCGTCTCCAGGCCGCTGGTCTGAATGCACAGCCGCTTGCCCTCAAGATCCTTGAGGGTGTTGACGGGAGCTTTGGCAAGCGACATGACGCTGGTCGGGTTGGTCTGCAGGGTGGCTGCCACGATCTTGATCGGCGCCCCCGCGATGATCGCCTTGGCCGCAATGTCGGCCGAGGTGAGCCCCACCAGGGCCTTGCCGCTCACGACCAGCGGCTCCACGGTGACGCTCGGCCCGCCCGGCGCGACCGCGACGTTGACTTTCTTGTCCTTGAAGTAGCCCGAATCCAGGGCCGTGTACGGCCCCATGTTCTCGACGTTGGCAATCCACCCCAATTGCAGCGTCGCGTCCTTGGAGCCGGCAGCGGCGGACGAGTCGCCCCCGCAACCGGACAGGAGACTGACAGAGGCGACGGCAACCACCGAGGCGAGAACGCGGATGCACCGCGTACGGGCGTGACGGGACAGACGACGTGAAAGCATGATATGTCCTCATGGCGACAAGCCGGCGTCGTTGAGACGCCAGTGACGAATCCATGCCGACCCCACTGCCGTCCAGTCACGGACGGGCGCATGACTGCAACAGTGACGTCGAGCGCAGCACACGGAAACCTGAAGAAACAGGCCCGAAAAAGGAGGTGTGCTAAAACCGCCTCGAAGGCCAGATGGGCACGAGGACGGTGCGGCTACCGATTCAGATCAGACCCGCGGGCGCACGTGAGTTGGAACGCCGCCACGTTTCACCGAGGAGCCAAGGGCTGACGCTAAGCATCGCAGGCCTCCTCGATTCATCGCTCCACGACAGCGCCCGACGCGCTGCCGGGGGAAACAGTAAGCATTCCCGCCCGCTGCGCGCCATCCCCTCCAGGCACCAATTTAGAGAAATGCACGGCGCTTGCCCGGCAGGAGCGAACCTTGGCGACGCCATCCGTTGCCGAGACCGTACTCAGGTCTCAACATTCCGGGCATTGCGGCCCGGAAGGTCCGTCACATCACCACAGCGGGAGGCTTCGGCTTGAGTACGGTCTCTCGTTTCTGTCTGCCGCCGGTGCGGCAGGGCTGCGCCACCTGCCCGCCCTGCCCGTCCTGTCCGCGCCGGGTGACGGGGACGGGGACGGGTGGTGAGGGTCTTCTGGTCGGCTCCACCAGGCTTCGGCGCTGACGCCCCCTGGTCTGCGGCCACTGTGGTACCCGTTACTGCCCTCCCCGCAAGAGCGGGGAGGTTGCGTGCTGCGTTCTCGTCCCAGTCTGTGACGAGTGGGCCTGCGACCTGGTGCTTGCCCCCTGCCGGCTAAGGCCTGGGGCCGAGGTTGCCTTCAAGGACCGTCTGGATGATTTGGGGCCGGTGCCAGAGGGCCAGGATTTCGATGGCCACGATGGGCAGGGGGTCGTGGTTGCCGTGCACATGGATGGCGGCGGCCGACAGGCTGCGCGGGACGGCTCCGGCGTCGAGGAGGACGCGCCATTCCTCCGGGCCGAGTTCCAGGAAGTCCAGTGTGGTGAGCTCGGCGATCTCCAGAGGATCGGCGAGCGTGCCGGGGTAGGCGGTAAGGGCCGCAGGCGGGGTAGCTCGGTGACCGGGGTGAGGCTGAGTGGCTCGGCGTCCCATACGCCGATGGACAGGACCTCCAAGCCGGGGTGTGCGGCGGCCTCGATGCTTGGCAGGCTCACCAGTTGGATGAGCGAACCGTAGTGAACCTGTGGCAGAATGCTACGCGCACGCCCGGCGCCCAGGCGACGTCGGGCACCCTCCTCGGTCGGGTCTTGCGGCGCGGTCGACCAGCGTCCGGAGGGACGTGCCACGCGGGCTGGCGGCTCCTGTCGTTCAGTACCAGGGCACGAAGGCGATTGGCTCCCAAGGCTGAGCAACACTCAGGCTCGCTAAGCCAATCAGAGACGCTTCGAATATTGACGCGGGCCACGGCCGGCGGCTGGTCCCCGCCAAAGCCGCCACGTCGCTTGCTGCGCTGGTTCATCACCAGGTTGGTGAGCGAGTCGGCGACCAGGCAGGCGCCGATGTTCTCCTCGTGGCTGAGGATGATGACCTGTCCGACGTGTCCGCGCGGGCCGGGTGTCAGATCGAGGGCCAGCCGGTCGCCACCGCCATTGTCCCCGAAGGCGATCCAGCCGGGTGAGCCAACCAGGCCCTGCACCGCGGCGTCGGGCGGGGTGACGACCGCTTCCATCGCCGCGAACTTCGAACGACAGTGGCGGGACGACGCGTCGGCGATGTACAGGTCGTCCAACGCGAAGAGCTCGCAGCCGACCGCCATGCATTCACGTTTTGCTGCCTGGTCGTCGTCGCCCCAGTCCTCCCACCGTGCCCGTGTCACCCGGTAGAGCACCTTGAGTTCCTCGGGCAGGGTGACGCCGAGGCGCGCTTCCGCAGCGGCGATCTCCGTCTCCGTCGCACCGATGGCGCCGGGCAACCGCTCACGGAGCGTCCGCTCCAGCAACGCCGGATCCGCCGAAGGGGCTGGCACCGCCCCAGGCACCGGGTCGGGAAGACAGAGCCAGGGCTGGGCAACGGCGCCCTCAACCAGGATGAGCGCCCCCGGGTGCGGGGTGCCGATGCCGGGCTCCACGGCCGGGCTGGGCCCGAGCAGGCGGAGTGCGGTCTTGCCGGCCGGCGATATCTCCGCTGTGAACGAGAGGTTGTCGACACCGGCGTCCGCGAGCGCGTGACGCACCCGCTCCACCGCCTCCATCTCGTCTCGCATGTCCTCGACCTGGGCGGCCCGACCGGGCGGGGGTAGCCGTCGCCGCAGGGGCAGACTCCAGCCCTGCTGGCCGATGCGTCCCGCCACGCGGATGGACGGGGCGGCCTGCTCCTTCGCACCGCTGTCCCGCAGAAGTCGCAGGACGGGCTCCCAGGTCGCGAAGTCGTGCACTGAGGGCAGGGGAGAATTCTGATCAACCATGCGCAGACCGTACGCGGGGCCACTGACACCGAAGGCAAGGAGTTGCCCGGCTCGTCGGCCTGGCCGGCACGAACGGCGCAAGTCGGCCGGATCGAGCCTGAGCGGCGCTCGTGGGGAAGGGCCGCGGACCGGGCGACTGGGCACCGTCATGACCGGGCAGAGCGGCCCCGGGTTCACCGCCGCGAACGTTGGTGCGCCTGCCCGCTCGTGACGGCAGTCCCGCAGGGCCGCACCGCACCGGTCGGCGCCGCTGCTCGCGCCGGGCCTGCCCTGTGATGAAGGAGAGCAGCCATGACCGATGCACCGCCCGCCCCACTCGGCCGTCGACGGCTGACGGCCCAACCGGGCCCTCCGGCGAGCTCCCGGCCTCCTACGCGCCCGATGTCGTTCACGAGGCAGTGGAAGCTGTGATCGTCGCGGATCGCAGTGGTGTCATCCGGAGATGGAACCCGAGTGCTGCCCGGATGTTCGGCTGCTCCGCCGAGGAAGCCGTGGGTCGGCCGGTGGACCTGATCGTTCCTCAGGAGCTACGCGCGGCTCACTGGGGCGGATACCGGCACGCCGTCTTTCGGGGCGTGCTGGCCGAGCCGGGCGACCTCGCGGCGGCACCGGCGGTGCACAGGGACGGCACGCGCCTGTCCGTCGAGTTCCACGCCACGCTCCTGCACGATGACCGCGGGCAGGTATACGGTGTGGCCGCCGTCCTGCGGGACGTCACCGCTGGAACTCTGGTACTTCGCTGGACGTGCCCGTCGCGCCGGCGAGGGACGGTGCGGTGGTCTTCCACTGCCGTAGCAGGCTGTTGACCGCCTGGCGGCCGGCGCGGTTGGAGCCGACGGTGGACTGGGATGGTCCGAAGCCGACCAGGTGCACGCGTGGTTCGTCGGCGACTTGGGTGCCGCGCATGGTGATCCCGCCGAGTTCGTTGCGCAGCCTGAGGGGTTCCAGGTGCGCCAGGGCGGCTTTGAATCCCGTGGCCCACAGGATGGCGTCGAGGGCTGTGAAGGAACCGTCTGCCTCGCGGACGCCGTCGGGTTCGATGGCGGTGAACATGGGACGACGCCGCAGTGCCCCGCGTTCCTTTGCCGCCAGCGCGTAGGAAGTCCAGGCCAGGTGGGTGTAGGAGACGACGCTGCCGGTGGGCCTGCCCGCTTCGACGTCGGCGGCGACCTTGGCGACGATCTCACGGCCGGCGACCTCGCGCTCGAACTGGCCCTCGCGGAAGATGGGTTCGCGACGCGTGTACCAGAACGTGGTGGCCACCCGTGAGATCTCCTCCAGTTGCTGCAGTGCCGAGATGCCGCCGCCGACGACGGCGACCCGCAGGCCGGCGAACCGGTCGGCCGAGACGTAGTCATGGGTGTGCACCTGGATGCCGGTGAAGGTCTCCTGCCCCGGGTAGTGGGGTCGGACGGGGTTGGTCCAGGTGCCGGTGGCGTTGATGACCGCCCGGGTGGTCCACGTCCCCGCGCTGGACTCCACCACCAGCTCTCCGTCGGGCCGGTCGTCCACGGTCCGTACGGAGGTGACGGTCACCGGACGCAGGATCGGCAGGTCACTCGCCTGCTCGAAAGCGGCGAAATAGCGCGGCAGCGCCATGCGACTGGGCTCGTCGGGGTCGACGGGTGGTTGCGGGAAGTCGGGCAGGTCGAAGATGCCGTTCACGGTCCCCATCCGCAGCGACTCCCAGCGGTGCTGCCACGCCCCGCCGGCCGCCGGTTCGGCATCGAGTACCACGAAGGTCCCCTCGTTGCCGGGGCCGTGTGGGCCGGTCAGGGCGCTGGCGAAGCCGCGCCGCTTGAGGTGGTAGCCGGCCGAGAGCCCCGACTGTCCGCCTCCTATGACCACCACCGTCGCGCGTCGGCCTGCTCGCGCGTATTGCGCCTGTCCCCTTTCCGGGGCGGGTGCGTCAACGTACATCGGTCCGGTCACCATCGTGAGGGCGTGCGCTTGCGCCGGTGGCGAGTCGCATGAGGTCGGTGGTGAAGTCGACGTCGTCCAGGGACCGCTCGGCCCGTGTGGCGTTGCCGCCGAACTGGTGGTCGTAGCCACTCCAGTTGCTGTCGGCGATTTGCTGGCCGGCTCCGCTGTGCAGCATGACGGAGAGCTCGTGTGCGGCTCGGGTGATGCGTTTGCCGAGGTCGCTCGAGGCCCAGTCCTCGGGTGCGGCGTACAGGGAGGTGGGCACCGGGATGGTGCGCAGGAAAGCGAACAGCGGCCGGAGCTGGTCGTCGACGACCATGGCGTGTCGTGTGCTTTGGCCCGTCGCGGCGAGGACGACGGGTTTGGCGATGAGCAGGTCGTTGTCGATCAGGTCGGCGAACGACTTGAACAGGCCGCTGATCCCCGCCTTATAAACCGGTGTGGCGGCGATGACCGCGTCGGAGCGGGCGAGCAGCTCCATGGCCGACTGCATCTTCGGGCCCAGGATGCCGGAGACGATGCTCTGTGCGATGTCCGTGGCGAGAGGGGCGAGATCGAGCGAGCGCACGGTGGCTGTCGTGCCCGACGTCCCGAGGGCGTCGAGCGTCTTTTGGGCTATGCGGTCGGCGAGCAGCCGGGTGGAGGACGGATCGCTGACGCCGGCGTTGACGACGGCGACCGTCACCGAGGTCGCGGCGGGGGTGAGGTCGTTCATGTGGTGTCCCTCGCGGGTGCTTTCGTGTGGTGGGCGGCGGTGGCCGGGGCGGCGGCGAGAAGTGCGCGGCCCAGCTCGCGCAGCGTCTGCAGTTGTTCGCGAGTCAGAGCCCTCGTCATCGCAGTCGTGACGTGCCGGGCGTGTGCGCGGCCGAGGCGCCGTTGCACTTCACGGCCTTCGGCGGTGAGAACGATGCGGCAGGCGCGGGCGTCGTCGGGATCGGGCCGCCGTTCGACGAGCCCCCGCTTGTCCAGGCGGGCGACGAGGCGGGACACCCCTGCCTGGGTGAGCAGGGCGTCGTCGATCAGGTCGGTGATCCGCAAGCCGTCCTTCGCTCCGGCCAGCGCGTAGAGCACGCCGTACTCGCGTGGCGGGAAGCCACCCCAGTCGCCCTCGTACTCGAACTCGCGGGCGAGGGTCGCCTGGGCCCGGAACATCGCCTCCCAGGCCTCGTTCGCCAGTCGGCTGACGCCGCTCATCACAACGCCGCCGGGAAGCTGGCCTCGACGGCCGGGTCGCTGTCCTGGTACGGCGAGGTGCCCGACAGGTTGTCGCCTCGGTTCGGGTTCGGGCGCGGCTGACGCGGCTCGGCGTCGCCGTACTTCGCCTTGATGAGGGAAGCGTGCGTCGGGGCGTTGGGGACACCGGGCTTACGGCGGGCCGCCATCTCCTTGCGCAGCACCGGTACCACCTCGGTGCCCAGCAGTTCGACCTGCTCCAACGCCATGTCGAGGGGCAGGCCGAGGGCGTCGACGGAGAAGAGTTGGCGCTGGTAGTCCCCAAAGCCCTCCTGGAAGGTGAGGACCTTCTCGATCACTTCCTGCGGGCTGCCGACGGTCAGCGGCGTGCCCGCCATGTAGTCCTCCAGTTTCGAGCCGCGGAAGACCGGATAGTTCTCGAAGTAGGGCCGATAGGTGTTGACCGCGTCCTGGGAGCGCTTGGCGACGAACGCCTGGCCGCCCAGTCCGACGATGGCCTGCTCGGCGGTGCCGTGGCCGTAGTGTTCATACCGTCGCCGGTAGAGTTCGACGATCGGCTTGAAGTGGAAGTTCGGGGCCAGGATGTGGTTGGCGAAGAACCCGTTGCCGTAGTACGCCGCCTGTTCGGCGGTCTCCGGGCTGCGGATCGAGCCGTGCCACACGAACGGCGGGACGTCGTCCAGCGGGCGCGGGGTGGAGGTGAAGCCCTGCAGCGGGGTGCGGAACTGTCCTTCCCAGTCGACCACGTCCTCGCGCCACAGCCGGTGGAGCAGGTTGTAGTTCTCCAGGGCAAGGGGGACGCCCTGGCGGATGTCCTTGCCGAACCACGGATATACCGGCACGGTGTTCCCGCGGCCGAGCATCAGGTCCAGCCGCCCCTTGGCGACGTGCTGCACCATCGCGTAGTCCTCGGCGATCTTCACTGGGTCATTCGTCGTGATCAGGGTCACCGCGGTGCTCAGGATGACCCGCTCCGTCAGCGCCGCGATGTGGGCGAGCAGCGCCGGCGGCGAGGACATCACGAAGGGTGGATTGTGGTGCTCGCCCAGCGCGAAGACATCGAGGCCCACCTCGTCGGCCCGCTGGGCGATCTTGATCAGGTTGCTGATCCGCTCCGCCTCGCTCTGGGTGTGTCCCGTGGTCGGATCAGGCGAGATGTCACCGACCCCGAAGATTCCGAACTGCATGTTGCGCTCCCTGTTGATACATGACTTCGCATGCAAATCAACAACATGACTGGGCATGTATTCCCCTGGAGTCCGACTAGCGGCGCTGTGATCCCCGGCATAGCCCGTACGGCGACTCGGACGCCGACGGTGGCCACCTGGCGGGACGGCCCGGATCGGCAGCGCAGCGGCGACCGGGGGAGAGGGGCGACGGCGAGACGCACGAAGGCTCCGCACCCCGACGACGCGGCCTCGACCTGACCGCCCCGATGCGCAGTGGGCGCAGTTCTTCGCGCTCGGCCCTCGTCAGCTCTTCCGGCGCCCCCTGCCCAGGGTCGTTCGCGTCCTGTTTGACCCGGTTCCGCAGTCCTTCGGGGCTGACCTCGATCTGACGGGCCACCTCGGTGACGGTCTTTCCGAAGGAGCGCACGAGCGCGACCGCGTCCCGTGTGAACTTCTCCGTGTACCGCCTGCTGCGGTCGAGGTCACTTGGGTGATCGATCTTCCGGACGGCTGTGCCGGCGTGGTGATCACGTTGCTGGTCAGCCATGGGCAGCGGCCCCTCTACATCCTCGGCCGGGCCGTGAACCGTGCGTCGGGGAGCTACCGAGGCGAGGGCAAGACCGACGCGCGCAATGCGCTGATCATCGCCGACCAGGCGAGGGTGCCTCGGGACCTCAGCCCGCTCAGGGCCGCGGACGAGGCCATGGCAGAGCCGAAGCTCCTCACAGCTCGACGCACCGACCTGGTCTGCGACCACACCCGTGCCTCCAACTGCCTGCGCGGCCTGCTGACCGGCATCTTCCCCGCCCTCGAGCGTGAGCTGCACCTGGCCGCCATGGAACCGCTGATCCTGCTGACGGGCTACCAGACCCCCGGCGCGATTCGCCGACTCGGCGCCAGCCGCCTTCAGAAGTGGCTGCGCAGCCGCGGAGCCCGCTGGTCAGCCGTGCTTGCCTGCACCGCAGCGGGAGCCGCTGGCCGACAGCACACCCTCATGCACCGACCGCACCGCGACCACCCGATCAGGGCCCCCTTCGACCAGACAAGCCCGTTGATCGGTAAGCGGAGGCTTGGATACCCGGCGCCCGAGCAGTTGGCCACCGGAACCTCGGTCATTGCGGAGCGCCCCAGCACGGGGTAGTCCAAGGACATGACCGTCCTCGGAACCGGGATGCGCGCGGGCATCGTCGCCGGTGTGCTCAGTGGCGTGCCGTCGACGGTGCACGCCCTGGCCACGCGGCGCGATCCGCTGGCGGCGACCCGCGCGGCCGGATCGCTCCTGCTGCCGGACGAAGCACGCTCGTCGCGACTGCTCGCTGCCGCAATCCCCGTCCACTTCGGGCTCAGTGTGGGCTGGGGCGTGGCGCTCGCGGCCGTGCTGCCGCGGCGGGCGACCACCGCGTGGGGCGCGCTCGCCGGACTCGCCATCGCCGCGCTTGACCTGAGTGTGCCGGGCAGGCGTACCGTCCAGATCCGTGCGCTGCCACGGTGGCCGCAAGTGGCGGATCATCTCACCTACGGCGTGATCGCCGCGGCGGCGGTGGCCACCGCACACAACGAGGAACACGGGATCCTCTGACCAGGTAAAACGGCAAACGCTACCGGTGCGGCGCCGCACGTGGCATTGAGGCGTCCCCCGGCGTGTGGACACGGGGTTCATGCTGCGAGTGTGAGTTTACGTTCTTGCTGGTGCCGTTGTTCAAACTCGGCTGGCGAGAGGTAGTCGAGGGCACTGTGACGCCGTCGGGCGTTGTAGTAGGTGAGCCACTGGAAGATCTCCAGCCTCGCCTGACGCATCGTGGTGAACAGCCTCTGGTGCATCGTCTCCCTCTTGAGTCCCTGCCAGAACGACTCGGCGAGGGCGTTGTCGTAGCTCGAGCCGACCCGGCCCATGCTCCTGAGGATCCCGTGGCCGTCGCAGACCTGCGCGAACGCGGCCGATGTGTATTGCCCGGGCTCCCTGTCCGCGTGGAAGATCACCCCGTCCACGTGGCCGCCGCGGGTCGCCACCGCCATCGTCAGGGCGTCGATGACGAGTTCCGTGCGCATGTGAGTGGCCATCGACCAGCCGAGCACCCGGCGGGAGCAGATGTCGATGACGCAGGCGAGATACAGCCACGTCCCGCCGGCCTGCACGTATGTGATGTCGCCGCACCACTTCTCATCCAACTGCGCGGCGGAGAAGTCACGTTGGACGAGGTCCGGGGCCAGTGGTGCAAGCCGGTCGGGGACCGTGGTGCGCTTGCGGCGCCGTAGGTGCCGGCCCTCGATACCGTGCCGGCGCATCAGGCGCTCGACGCGCTTGCGGTTGACGGTGTGCCCGAAGCCCCGCAGCTCGGCGTGGACGCGGCGGACCCCGTATGTTCCCTTGTGCGCGGTGTGGACCTCGCGGATCTCCGCGACGAGCGCGTCCTCGGCGGCCTGCCTCTCGGCGCGGGCCTTCGCGCTGGCGAGCCACCGGTAATAGCCCGAGCGGGAGACCTCAAGGACCTGGCATATCCGCTGAACGCCGAAGGTCTCGGCGTGGGCGGAGACGAAGTCCCAGCATGGGGTATCCCCTGCTCGCAGAGCTTGGGGAGGGGTCTTCACTTCATCTCCTTTGCGAAATAGGCCGCCGCCCGGCGCAGGATCTCCCGCTCGAGTTCCCATTCCTTCTCGGCCTTGCGTAGCCGGCCGTTCTCCGCGCGCAGCCGGGCCAGTTCCTCCTCCCGGCTCTCCGAGTTCTACTCGCCGCGGCCGTGATCGCGGCCCGCGTGTTCGTCGGCCTGGCGCACCCAGCTCCGCAGGGTCTCGCCGGTCACCCCGACATCCGCCGCGACCGCCGCATACGTGCGCTTCCCGCCCGCCGCACGGTACAGCGCGACGGCATCGTTCCTGAAATCCACCGGATACGGAGACCTACGTCCCACCAGGACACCCTCCCTCGGATCTGCAAGATCCATTGTCAGAGTGTCCACACCACCGGGGTCACCTCAGTTCGGCCGAACCCCAGGTTGCGAGACATGGAAAAAGGCTTCAATGGCACCCAGCCTGGGATTGCCATGAAAAAGGCCCGTCCCCCCGTCGTGAGGGGCGGGCCGTACAGGGGGCGGTGCGGTTACGACTGGGGCCAGCGCTTGACGCGGGTCACGCCGCGTCCCGTCCCGGGGACGGCCGGCGCCGGCGGGGTGTCCGGCCCGGCCGGCGCCTCCTCCCCGGGCGTGGGCGCCTCGGTGATGTAGGGGTCGTTCGTGCCGATGATCCGGCTCTTGGTCGAGTCGAACCCGACGTGCCACATGACTCCGTCCGGGCCCGTCAGATCGAGGACGCCGTAGCCGCTAGGAGAGAACTGCTCCCCGGACGTCAGCTTCGCGTACGCCTCGCGCAGACTGCGCGCCCTCACCACACCCGTGATGGTTGAAGGAGTGAAAGCGATGCAGTACTCGAACTCCTCCCCGCCCCGCTCCGGCCCGCCCTCCGACTGCTTGGCCTCCCGCAGCGGCCGCACCACCGGCCCGCTCCGGTACGCCTTCAGCGCCGCCTCCCACTTGATGAGCGCCTGGGCGTACTCGCGCACCCGCTGCTGCCGGTCGACATGAACGATCATGCCGACGGTGATCCACTCGTCCCGCTCGTCCTTGTACACCGCGTCCGCCGGGGCCCCGGCCAGGTCGGCGGCCAGGCACTCGCCCTCGATGAACGTAGGGTTGGTCGCCCCCAGGCACACGTTCCACGCCCACACGTAGGGGTGACCGTGCCAGTTCAGGGGCCTTTCCGGCTTCGATTCCGCCCCGCCGGTCGGGGTTGTCAGGCGGGGCCGGTCATCGGTCATGATCATCAGGTGTCTCCGGGGCCTTGAGGCGAGTGGTGGTGAGAGTGTGAACGGTCACTGGGCCCTCTTGGTCACGGCCACGCCGCCCGTACGACGTCACCTCGATGTCGGCCGCAGAGATGACCGTGCCGTCGTCGAAGTACGTCCACCTTGGAGCCGCCTGGGGCGTGACCAAGCAGGCCGTCCGGCTCCGCTGGCCCGGCGCCGTACGCAAGCCGACTGACCGCTCGGACGGTTCCGAGCCCTTTGAACTGGAGCTCGGCGACGGCATCGCCGAGATCAGGCAACTCCCGTAAGAACGCGGATACGTGTGGGAGGCCACCGGAGCCGACGGCACGAGCGGCCAGGCCGAAGAACCGTACGCAAGCCGTACCGAGGCCGCCGCCTACGCCGGCGCCTTCCTCGCCCAGCACGCCGCCGCAGCCGACCCCGAAGAGGCACACGCCGATTGCGTCGAGCCCCACCGGGCCGCCGATGGCGAGTACGTCGACTGCAATGGGACGCCGCGGTAAGCGGACGATGCCCGAAACCACCGTCCGGACAAGCGAATACGGACTGGTCACGGTCCTCAGCATGTTCCTCATCGTGGTGTTCCGGATCGGCCTGCCGTTGCTCGACCAACTCGCCGGTCGAGCGCAATCCGAGCCTGGTGGTCAGCTCGCGATGTAACGGCGTTGCGCCGGGTAATCGCGGGCACTCGTCCGCGTTCTCTCGTTCCCGGGCACTGTGGCGGCACGTATTGTCTGGGCAGGGGAAATCCAGGGGGCGGGGGGCCGCGGGATGCGGTACTGGCGGCATGGCATCTGGGTGGCGGCGGTGCTCGTCACGGGCGTGGTCTTCCTCGTGGCGGACAGGAACGGGGATCTTGGAAAGACCGAGCCGTTAACGGCTGTCCTCGGGTTTGGGCTGTCCATGACGGGCCTGGCCATGAGCCTGCTGCGCGAAGGAACCACGGAAGACGGCAGGCGGTCGCCGCAGGAGCGGATCGACCGGCTCACCGGGCAACTGGCCGCCGTTGTCCAGGAGCAGTGGCAGGCGGAGTGGCGGCTGCGGCGGCTGCAGGACCCGGCTCCGCTGCAAGTTGGCTGGGCGTCGGCCGACCCGTGGCTGTCCGATCACCGAGAGAACATCGGCGGCCCGGAAGACCTGAGCGCCCGGCTCGAGCAGATCACCGAGGTCTTCACCCAAGTGCCGTCCAGGCGGCTGGTGGTGCTGGGCGAGCCGGGAAGCGGCAAGACCGTGCTGGCAGTGCGCTTCACCCTGGACCAACTCGAGCACCGCCAGCCCCAAGACGCCGTCCCCGTCCTGTTCCCCCTGTCCAACTGGCTGCCAGACCACCAAAGCCTGCAGGAGTGGATGACGGCCTCGCTGACCGCCACCTACCCCGGGGCCACCTGGGGACGCGAGCTGCTGACCGCCGGCCGCATCCTGCCCGTCCTCGACGGTCTCGACGAGATCCCCGCACCCATGCAGGGGCACGCGATACAGCGGCTCAACGCCGAGCTTGACGCCGACGCCCCGGTCCTGCTGACCTGCCGCACCCAGGAGTACGCCGACGTCGTAGAGAACGGAGACGTCTTCACCGCAGCCGCAGTGGTCGAACTGCAGCCCCTCCCCATCGAGGACGTCAGCGCCTACCTGCAGCACACCGCCCGCCCCACCCGGGGCGCCAACGGGCAACGCACGACCCGCTGGGACCCGGTCCTCGACCGGCTGCGCTCCGATGCCGACGAGCCGGCGGCCCGGGCGCTGCGCCAGGTGCTCACCAGCCCGCTGATGGTGGCGATGGCCCGCGCCGCCTACGACGACACCGAAGAGGACCCCGCCGAACTCCTCGCCCCCCGCTTCCACGACGTGGCCGTCCTGGAACAGCACCTCCTGGACGCCTTCGTACCCGCCGCATTCCGCGACGCCCCTTCCGTCAACGGCGAGCACGCCCGGCGCTGGCTCGGCCTCCTCGCCCGCCACTTGCAACACCAGCAGACACGCGACCTCGCCTGGTGGCACCTGCGCCTGCTACTACCGTGGCCGCTGCGCCAACTCGCGCCGATCCTCCTCCTGGGAGGCGTGACAGTAGTCGCGTCCGCGGAGATAGCCGCCGGCTTCGGTCACGCGGCAGCAGCGGCCAAGGTGATGGGAGCCTCCGTTGCCGGTGGGTGCATCGGATATTTGGTGTTGTCCCAGGACACCACGCGCACCACAGCTCCGAGGCGGCCACGGCGAAGGCCGGTGGCACGCGCCGTGATGCTGGCAGCGGTGGCGGTGCCCGCAGGTGTCCTTGCGGGCACCGTAGGCAACTTGCTGACCTCCGGATATCAGTTGGCAGACGGGCCGAGTTGGTCAGGTCCGGGCGGCCTGGCATACGCGGTAGCAGCCGGGCTGGCCGTCGCGCCTGTACTTGCCGTTCTTGGCGCTACCCGGGACCCATTTCCCGCTGCACTGTCCCCTAGGGGCGCGGCGGTTGGCCTTCTCCTGCTCCGCGTGCTGACGGTGGTGGTAGGCGTGCTGCTACCTGCCGCCGCGTTCCTCGCCTTCGGAGAAAGTGGCGCGAGGACGCTGCTGGTCTTGATTGCAGCCGGCGTGGTGGTCGGCCTGCTGATGGTGCGGTTGCTGTGGAAAGTCCGTGTCCCGGCGCAAGGGCGCGGCCAGGCTGCACGGCGGAATCGCCAGGCGGGCCGGGCTCTGGTTCAAGGGTTGGCCTACGGCTTGCTCGCCGGTATCTGTTTGGGTGCCGCTTTCGGCCTGGCTCAGGGGACCACCCTCGCGGCCAGGGCGAGCCTGCGCGAGTTTCCTGCCGGTGCCGTGCTGCACGAACGGCCCGATGGCACGCGCTATGCCACCACTGCGAACGGCTGGCTTCTCGGTCGACTCCCGAATGGCGTCAAATATGCGCGCACTCGCGGCCCGGTGCACGTCGTCGTCGCCGGAGACTCTGCAACCCCGGGGACATTGGCCGAAGTCTCCGAGGCGGTGGGTTGCGGTAGGTACAGGCTCCGATGCACCGCCCTCTTTGGGCCGATCGAATTCGATAAAGACATGCATGACCAATATTCTTCCTTGAAGCTGCCGAGTGGTGCCGTCCTCAAGGACAGTCCCGACTACGACTTCCCTTTGCCTCCACGCATCGAGGACTGGATCTACACCGCCGCCCCCGAGCAGCTCTTTACCGAGTCGTCCGCCTTCGGCCTGCAAGTTGGCTATGGCCTCGCCGTGATCAGCAGCGCCGCGGCTGGGCTGTTCTACCTGCTGGTGTCACCAGCCGACACCGCTCGCACCTCCAGCCCTCTGGCCAGTCTCAGGGCCGACCGGGCGGCCGTCATTGCCCGAGGCTTCTCCTTGACCGCGCTCGGAACCGGCATCCTCCTGGTACTGATCACTGGCGATCTCTTGGCCGAGCCCTACCGGTACTACTTGGCTCTATGGCTTGTCTGGGCCCCAGTCGGCCCGCTCACGATCGGTCTAAGCGCCTGGGGTTGGCTGCTCACCACCCGGCTGTGGCTGTGCGCGGCTGGCAGGCTGCCCTGGCGGCTCATGGCTTTCCTCGACGACGCGCACCGCAGGGGTGTCCTCCGTCAGGCCGGGGCCGTGTATCAGTTCCGGCACGCCCGACTGCAAGAACAACTAGCCGCCGACCCGGAATGACTCGTCTCTGAGCAACCCCGCGGGTTCGCCGAGTGCGGGCCGTTTGTGACGGATACGGATGCGTCCGCGCACTGGTTCTCGCGGAACTGCGACGCGAACACGTTCGAGCCGCTGTCAGCCAACGAGCTCGTGCAAGGTTGGCGGTGAGCGGCAAGGACTTCGGTGTGGCTCTGCGGCACATCTGGGGGTTCCGGTAGTACTCGCCGAAAAACAACCGGTGTCAAATTCTTCCTCGACGCCGACCGCCAGTACTTCGCGGGGCTGTACAGCACCGCGCAGGACACCACGGTCCATGTGGGACCGCCGTTGCTGGAGGACCCGGTGCCCGGCCGCGTCATGCCCCGCGACATCGACATGGGCATCTGCCCGCACGTGGTCAAGCGCCGCCGGGCGCTGGTGCTGGAGGACATCCGGGACTTCCCGCGGTTCGCCGGCAACCCGGTGGTCGACGCGATCGGCGTCCACTCCTACCTGGGCGCACCACTGATAGACAGCACCGGCGTGGTGCTCGGCACCATCTGCGTCGTCGACCAGGACCCGCAGCCGTGGGGCCGTAAGGGCCTGGAAACCATCAAGGCGATGGCTGCCGAACTGGTCGAAAGGCTTGAGAACGCGGCCCGCCGTGGCCGCTGACCGGCCCGCCGGACACAGTCGGTTCTGGCCTCGACGCGGGATGTCGACTGCGGACGCGTCTACTGGTTGATCCGCAGATTTTGGAACCGCTGACCAGCAGCGGACGTGAAATCCCACTCCTCCGGGCATGACGCACCGCAGGGTGCCCGGTACGCCGACCGGGGGCGGGACCGTGTCTTGGCCCCGCCCCCGGCGGCTGCGTTCCGTTCTCAGCGGTGGTGAGCTGGCGTCACTTCAGGCCGAAGGCCCGGGTGATGGTCTGCTCCACGGCGTTGCCGTCGGAGTCACGAGCGCTTGCCCGCAGGGTGACGAAGCGGGCGTCCTTCGGGGCGTTCAGCTCGGTCCGCCAGCCACGGCCGTCGGGCGTCCGGGCCAGGTGCGCCTCGTGCCAGGTGGCGCCGTCGTCGTAGGACAGTTGCAGGGTCACGTCATGGAAGGCGGCCGGAGGCAGCTCCGCGTAGGCGGTCGGCCACTGGCCCGGCTTGGCCGGCTTGATGGTGAACGCCGCGTCGCGGCCCGCCTTGCCCGAGAAGTCCGTGTTGACGTCGTAGTCGAGCTGGACCAGCGGCAAGGGCAGGTTCTGGTACCGCTGACCAGCCGCGGACGTGAAGTCCCAGACCGTGCGGGTGCGGGTGGAGTAGGGGCTGACCCAGGTGCCCCGGGAGAACTCCGAGACGATCCGGTACGGAAGCCGCTCGGGCTTCAGCCCGGTCGCATAGGTGTAGTAGTTGGGCGTCTGGGCGAGCAGGGTGTCGCCCTGGTAGATCGACGTGCTCGCCTGGACACCCGGGTCCGAGGCGTATCCCACGCGGTCGGCGCCCGCGTCGCCCCATCCGGCGACGAACGCGAACAGGGCGTCGTCCTGGCGGGACAGCATCGTGCTGCCGTACGAGATGCGCGGCCGCTGGATCGGGGAGAACCAGTTCTCCGCCGTGTGGCTGCCCGCACTGTAGTGCTTGTCCGCGGCGATGACCCGGGTCTCACCGGTGACCATCGCGCTCTCCTGGTACTGCACATCGGGGGACACGTAGTCGGTGCGATTGCCCTGGCCCTGCCCCGGAATCTCCGGCCACCCGATGGCCCACCAATCGGACTCCGGCCACACGTCGTAGCGGAAGTCCGTCGCCGGGGCGGGGCGGTAGTTGCGGAAGGACATGTCGACCCGCGCAAGGTCGCTGGTGTCCGGACGGTAGGAGAGATCCGCCGGGATCTCGTTGTGGTACTTCCGCACCACGTCGTAGAGGTACTCAGTGGTCGGGTTGGAGTACACGTCCAGTGCGGTGCTGGCCTTGGTGGCCTGGGAGATCAGGCGCCGGCCTTCCTCCTGGTCCAGCGTCGCGATGTTCAGCGGCGCAATGCTGTCGAAGGCAAGCGGCTCCACGAGGCCGGGGCCGTCGTTGACGACGAGGAGCAGCTGGGCGCCCGCTGCCGCTGCGGTGGCCGCCTGGTCGGGCAGCCCCACCGTGTCGTTACGGTCGACGACGACGGCCTTGCCGCGGACGTCACGTCCCGTGTAGTCCGCCGCGGCGCCCTGCCCCACATACACGGGCTCGAGCCGGTGCGAACCCTTGGACAGGGGCTTGGTCCCGCGCCGCACCAGCAGGTCGTCGAACGACGTGCCGCCCATGGAGATCTTCAGCGCGGGCTGCTCGTTGCGCCACCGCGTACGGACGTCGAAGGTTCCCTTGGTCACCTTTGGGGTCGGCGTCGCCCAGAGGCTGTCCTCCGTGCGCGGCGCGAGGAAGGACACGACCTGGTTGCTCACACCGGGGAAGGTCCGGGTGTAGTCGACCCGAAGCGCGGTGCTCGTGGACTCCCGCGGGGTCAGCAGCTTCATCTGGCGGGCCTTGCGGGCGTCGAGCACGATGGTGGTGTCGTGGTCCAGGTCGAACTCCGGCGCCATGACCAGGGCGCGTCCGCGGGACTGTGGACCATGAACGCCCTCGACCTGCATCCACTCGCCCAGCGACCAGGTGCCGGCCGGCAGTTCGAGGGTCATCACGCCGGGCGACGTGCCGGTGAAGAGGCCGAGGGGGAGATCCCAGTTGTTCACAAGGGGGTCGGAGTCCTCGTCGGACGCCCCCATGAGATCCGCGGGGCCTGTGTAGATCGCGCCCGACCGGTCCTTGGGCATGATGGTGACCTTGAAGGTCTGGTTGGCGGTGGTGAAGCCGACGGCGGTGTGGGCGAGGTGCACGCCCGCCGCCGAGGCGTCGATACGTGCGTCGTAGTTCTTCCCCCGGGCGGCCTGGTCGACGTTGGCGGTCACGGTGACCGTACCGGTGCCGTGCGCCGGGACGGTGATCTTGTCCTGGGACAGGGTGAACAGGCCGGTGGGGGCCTTCGGGGCCGAGACCGCGAGGTCCAGCGTCACCGGGGCGTCACCGGTATTGGTGTACGTCACCGTCTTGTCGGCCGTCGCGCCGGGCTCGGCGGGCCAGGGGTGTCGGCCCAGGGAGACCGTACCGGTGGCGAACAGGGTGGCCTTGGTGGCGGCCGCGACGTCCACGCGGCCGGCACCGGCCTGGAAGGCGGTGTAGTCCGGGGTCGGCTTGGAGGTGCTGACCAGGGCGTCCTTGATCTGCTGGCCGGTCCAGTCGGGGTGCTCTGCGGCCAGCAGCGCGGCGGCTCCGGCGACATGCGGGGTGGCCATCGAGGTGCCGCTCATCGTCGTGTAGTCGCCGGTGCCGCCGGCGTACCGCGAGCGGGCGGCGAGAATGTCGACGCCGGGGGCGGTGATCTCCGGCTTGAGCGCGCTGTCCGACCAGCGGGGGCCGCGGCTGGAGAAGTAGGCCAGCTGGTCGTTGCCGTCCACGGCGCCGACGGTCAGCGCCGCGTCCGCGGCGCCGGGCGCAGCGACCGTCTGCGAGTTCGGGCCCGAGTTTCCGGCGGCGATGGTGAACAGCGCTCCGGTCTCGGCGCTGAGCTGGTTGACGGCCTGACTGAGCGGGTCGGACCCGTCGGACGGGCTCCCGCCCAGGCTCATGCTGATGATCTTGGCGTGCGCGTCCCGGGCGGCCCACTCCATACCGGCCAGGATCCAGGAGTCCTGTCCCTGGCCGGAGTCGTTGAGGACCTTGCCCACGTGCAGCCGGACGCCGGGGGCGACGCCCTTCTCCTTGCCGCTGGAGGCCGCGCCGGTACCGGCGATGGTGGAGGCCACATGGGTGCCGTGTCCGTGGCGGTCCACGGTGTCCGTGTCGGCGGTCGCCTGCCCCTGGGGGCCGCCACCGCCGCCGGGGTCCTGGTCGGGTACGAAGCTGGTCGCCTCTGCGACCTGGCCGACCAGGTCGGGGTGACCGTCGTCGACGCCGGTGTCCAGCACGGCGACGTCCACGCCCTGGCCGGTGTTGCCGCCGTGCCACACCTCGGGTGCACCGATCTGCGCGGTCGAGTCGGCGAGGGTCGCCTTGGCCTTGCCGTCCAGCCAGATCTTGGAGATACCGCCGGCCAGGGTGGGCCTGGGTGCGGGCGAGGCGAGGAGGGGGCTGCTGCGGGCCATCGCGGATGCGCTCACCTTTGAGGTGATCGCCGACCAGAACTCGGCTGCCTTGCCGTGGTCCTCGGTGAGAGCTGCACCGTTGATGCTGGAAAGGGTGCGGACCCGGGCCGCGCCGCGTGGTGCGGCCTGTGCGCGGGCGGCAGAGTTGCGGATGTAGGTGACGAGGAGCGGCAGCCGGTTCACCCGGGCGTCGTCGTAACCGTCGGCCACCAGCTGGGTGACGTTGAAGAGCTCCTTGTCGAGGAGTCCGGCGGTGACGTACGGCGCGGCCGACTCGGGGTACACATACAGGTCCTTGCCGACCGTGTCGGTGTGCGCGGCGATGGGCTCACCGTGCGGACCGCTCACCGTCACGGTGCCGGCGCCTCCGGCGGGCGTGACCACGACCTTGTCACCGGTGATCAGGGTGACGGTACGTGGGCCGGGCTGCGGGGCCGCTGCGGCCGGGCCGGATGCACCGGCCGGTGCCGTGCTCTCCACCTGCCCAACGGGCTGCGCGTCTGCGGATGTTGTGGTCGAAAGGGACAGCATGGCCGCTGTGATGCCGAGTGCCGTCAGCCGTCCTCTACGAGAAGATATGAAGGGCAATGTGAATTCACCGCCGTGTTTGCGGGTGCAGTACCGGCAGATGATGCAGTGTTAACTTTCCGGCCAGCCATACCGGAGAGGTGTCGCCGTTGGTCATGGCACAGATGCGCCAGCGGGAGGACCGAGGGCACAGTTGGTCGTCAGCCCGACCCGGGAACGTCCCAGCCCGTGGTCGTCGAGAGATGCGCGATCACCGGGTCACGGTCCACTTGAGGGGGTCGTTGTAGTAGCCCTGGAAGTACGTGATCTTGGTGACCTTGGCGTTGGCGTCGATCACGTACCGCTCGCAGGCCGTCCAGCTGTTGCCCTTCCGCCAGATCAGGTCAGGGTTCTCGCTGACGCAGTCGTTGGGCCTGCTGCTCAGGTCGCCGATGAGGATCAGGCGGGTCGCTTTGCCGATGCTGGTCTCGACACCGATGTCGGTCATCACCATGGGCCCCTTGATAGTCGGGCCCCCCACGTCCCGGACGTGGACGTACACCCACACCAGCCGCTTGTTGGCGTACTTGGGATCGTTCCCTAGTTCCCGCACGTCACTGTGCGAGCCTGCCTTCACCTTGAGGGGCGTGATGGAGAATCTCGCGGTCTTGCCGTACCGGGAGATCTCCTGGTCCCCTGGGCTCGGCTGTCCCAGCGCGAGGGTCTTCATGGCCGCCCCGGCGGCTGGGCCGGCGCCGCCTGCGCCGGAGGAGTTGGTCGCGCCCGGGTTGCACGCGGTCAACACCGCAGCGCCGAGAACTGCAACGGTCACCGCACCAAGGCGACGGCGGGGGTGGTGCGTGCGGTGCTGAGTCGTCATCAACTTCCTGCCATGTATGACGGGGTCACGGAACGCGCCCATCATCGACAGCAGTGGCATGCCGGGGCCTGTGGCCGGTGCTTCCGTCCCGTGGGACAGGCGGATCATCTGCAGGCGGTGCGCGGATGTCCCGCGGTGCGGGCTGCCTGGGTCCCGCGGGCCTGGATGATCGTGGCAGCGGTGTCCGACGCGGCCGTGCGGGAGGGCTAACAAACACGGGGGATAGCGTCCGAGCCGTCCCGGGGTGGCATTGCCGGCGCTCACTCGAACGCGCTGCACAGCATGCGGAGTCAGGGAGCACTTCGTACTGTTCCACTGCCCGGCTCTGACAGGACAGCAGGGCATGGCGGTCCCGCGCTTCATTCGCACGCCGCGCGGGACCGCTCCAGTTGGGGTGGGAAACTTCGCGTCGGGGAGAGGACCCGGCGATGGGGAAAGGCTGCCGACGGGCTGCCGCTCCTCGACTCCGGCGGCCGCGGGACGCACATCGCGGCCGAGGCCGGGAGGCTGACCGCCGCAGGACCACCCGTGGCGTCGGCTAAAGAGATCGATGACCATCGCTACGCGATCAGCGACCTCCCCGACGGCCGGGCCGGAAGCAGTGACGAGAGCCAGCGATTGTTCACCGGCTTTCTCCGAGGATGCCCCGGCCTTCAGGCCGGGGAGGAATCGGACTCCTGCGGAGCAGGGCAGGGACAGCCGGATCGCCGTCAGGGCGATCCGGCGTCCACCCCGCACGGCCGTGATGCCGCCCACAACGGTCAAGAACTCTCAACTGTCAGTCCTCCCAGGTAGGTTCGGATGCATGACGACAGAAGCGACCACGAAGGACACCGGGCATGCCCGGTACACCTTCCGTGTACGCCTGTCGAAGACAGCCCGGCGCGCACTCGAAGCCGAGTGGGATCGCTGCCGCTGGATCTGGAACGAATGCGTGGCCAAGTCCCGGCAGGCCCACGCGCAGAGCAGAGCGGGCGGCGAGAAGCTGACGTGTGGTCCGGCGCAGCTGGACAGGATGCTGACCGACGCCCGCGGGGTGACAGCGTGGCTGGCTGAGGGCGCGAGCGTGCCGCAGCAGCAGGTGATCCGGGACTTCGCCAGGTCGAGGGCGAAGGCGCTGAAGGACATCAAGGACGGGCTTGCGCAGCACCGCCGGGCGGGGATGCCCCGCTTCAAGCGCAAGCGTGACAGCCGACCGTCGCTGAACTACACCCGGCGCGGTTTCCGCCTCAAGGAGGGCCGTCTGCACCTTGCGGGCCAGATCGTGCTGAGCGTGGTGTGGTCGCGGGCTCTTCCGGCCGACCCGTCGAGTGTGCGCGTGTACCAGGACACGCTCGGGCACTGGTACGCCTCCTTCGTCGCCCCGGCCCAGGTCGAGCCGCTTGTGGAGACCGGCCACGTCCTGGGCGTGGACTGGGGTGTGAAGGAGACCGCGACCACCACGGATGACGCCTACGACCTTCCGCATGCCGAACACGGCAAGCGGTCCGCTCAGCGGCTCGCGAAGTACCAGCGGATGATGGCCCGGCGCCGGCGACCGAAAGGACAGCGTGCATCCACCGGCTACCGGAAGGCGCAGGCACAGGCAGCGAAGCTGCACAGGAAGATCGCGCGGCAGCGGGAGGACACCGGCCGCAAGTGGGCCAAGGCCGTCATGCGCGATCATGACGGAGTGGCGGTGGAGGACTTCCGCCCGAAGTTCCTCGCGAAGACCACCATGGCCCGCAAGGCGGCCGACGCGGCCATCGCGGCGACGAAGCGTGCCCTGATCGAGATGGGCCGCAAGCACGCACGGGACGTCCGTCTCGTGCACCCGGCGCACACCACGATGGACTGCGCAACGTGCGGGGCGAGAACCAAGCACGCACTCCCTCTCTCGATGAGAACGTATGCCTGCACCGTGTGCGCAGCCGTGTCCCCCAGGGACAAGAACTCCGCCCGCGTGATGCTGGTCCGGGCAGGTTGGAACCCGGACGGTGTCGAGGGCGTAAGACCACCTGAGCCGCTGGCTCCGGTGGCAGCCTGAGCCGTACATCCCCGCTCAACCCTGGAGGGTGGAGAATCCCCTCCCTTCAGGGAGGGGAGCCTTCAATGCCACCGAGGCGGTTGGACGAACTGGCCACCGCTCCGGTGCGCGGCAGCAGTTTCGGTCCTGCGTGCGGGCTCCGCACAGTGTGCACGGGCTTCCGCGGCGCAGGACCAGGTTCGGCGTGTGATCACTTGACGTCGACGTAGTCACCCGCGGCCGAGACGGCCGGGGTGGTGGACGTACCCGCGAAGGAGTAGCGCCAGTAACCGTCGACCGTCGCCTTGTAAGTTGTCTTCAGGTTGCCGTGGCTGTCGGTGCTGATGGTCTTGAGAGTCGTGTAGGTGTTGGTGCCCTTCTTCCGGAACTGCAGCTTGACCTTCTGGCCCGTGTAACCGGCGTACGTGTGGGTCTCCCAGTTCGCGCGGGTGAGGCGACCGGTGATGGTGAGCGTCCTGCCCTTCTTGACCGGCTCGGGCGCGGCATTCACGGTGAGCTTGGAAAAGCGCTGGACGGCGGGGGAGCGCTGCCCGGTCAACTCAGCGGTGCCGATCTTGCTGACGTCCGAGGGGTTGCTGGGGTTCTGCCCGTTGTAGGCGATGGCCCAGGCCACAGAGTGCCAACTCGTTCCGGCGTCGGCGTTGCGCAGGTCGGACTTCGGGTAGATGTCGACGGTCCCCTTGCAGGTCTCCACGGTGACGACCTTCTCGGGCGAGGACTGGGAGGAGGTCACGGTGCACGTCGCCGGCTGGTCGCCGTACAGGTCGGCCGACGGGGAAGTGGCGGAGCCCCGGTACAGATCCAGGCCGACGTAGAAGTCGGAAGCGGAGACGTCGACGTTGGTCGCGGTGAGGGTGAAGCTGTAGGGCACGTGCACGATGGCGCTGGTGCCCACGGACACGGCGGGCTTGCCGCCGGCGACCTTCACGTTCGAGAAGGTCACCGCCAGCGGGTACGGCGCGGCCGCGGTAGCGGATGCCGCGAAGGCGGACTTCCACGTGGTGGGCGCGGAGTGGCCGGCGAGCTGCCAGGGGCGCGCGGCACCCAGGGTGCCAGCCGCCTGGGCGGCCGGGATGGCAGCGCCGGTCAGTGCGGCGCCGCAGACGACGGCAACGGCCGCAGTAGCGCGAATACGCATGCGATCTCCGTTGGAGAAGCGCCGGGAACAGCGATCGGATCTTCCTTCCCGGCGCACAGATTCGGAAAGCCAACCGAGAGGGCTGGCCTGTGACAGAGACTCAGACATGCCAAGCCGGGCGATGGTTGTACGTCCCGCGGTCGAGGTCCGGCGTGGCAGGTCTGGTCAGAAACGGACACGCACCGACGGAGCGCGCTGATCAGGCACGGGGACACGGCATCGAAGATTATTTCCCGCGCGCATCAAGATCTTTTCCAGTCGTCGTGATGAGCGAGTCGCTCAACATCGCATGCCCCGCCCATCAGGTGCCACGCTGCTTCGCCCGCTGGATGCAGCTGGCTGACAAACCGTGCACGTTTCCTAGCGACTGAGCCCGGATCCACCGGCTTGATGCCTGTGGATAGCTTCTCCAGAAACGAGGAAGTGCCTTGTGACCTGCGATGACGGGAGTTCTTCAGGCTTCCAGCACGCACGATCGGCAAGGCACTTCCGAGATGCAATCTTCCCATGCCGCGGCGAGGGTCTCCGCACGGTTTGATGATCCGAATCTGGTCGGCTACGGCGGGCTGGCCCCGGTGGTACGGCTGGCCGAGCGGTGCGCACTGCCCGCACTCGTCGACGAGCACGTCCGGCTGCCGGCCTCGAAGGACGGCACCGGGGCCTTCCCCGCGGCGAAGCTGATGTCGCTGGTCGGTGGCATGGTCGCCGGGTCGGACAGCATCGATGACATGGACCGGCTGCGGCACGGTGGGCTGCCGCGGCTGTTCAGCGGGGTGCGGGCGCCGTCCACGCTGGGCTCGTTCCTGCGCTCCTTCAGTCACGGACACGTGAAGCAACTGCACGCGGTGGCCCGCCGGTTCCTGCCCCACCTGGCCGTGCACACCCCGCTGCTGCCCGGCGCCGACCAGGTGGCCTACGTGGATATCGACGACACGATCCGCCGCACCTACGGCTACGCCAAGCAGGGAGCCGGCTATGGATACAGCAAGGTCAAGGGCTTGAACGCGCTGGTCGGGATCGTCTCCACCCCGCTGGCCGCTCCGGTGATCGCCGCCACCCGCCTGCGCAAGGGACCGTCCAACTCCGCCCGGGGTGCGGCTGCGTTCGTCGCCGAATCGATCCGCACCGCGCGAGCGTGCGGCGCGAGCGGGCTGCTGGTCGTGCGGGCCGACTCCGCGTTCTACGGCGCCGATGTCGTCAACGCCTGCCGGGCCCTGGGCGTCCGGTTCTCGGTCACGGTGCGGATGAACGCCTCCATCAAGGCCGCGATCGCGGGCATCGACGAAGCCGCGTGGAAGGCGATCAAGTACCCCAAGGCGGTGTGGGACGAGGAGGGACAGGGCTGGATCTCGGACGCCGAGATAGCCGAGACCAGCTACACCGCCTTCACCTCCAAGCCGAAGAAGCAGCAGGTCACCGCCCGTCTGATCGTGCGCCGCGTCAAACGGCTCAACCCGGCGGCCCTGCCCGAGGGGCAGGGCACGCTTTTCGACACCTGGCGCTACCACGCCGCGTTCACCGACTCTCCGCTCCCGCTGACGGACGCCGAGCGTGATCACAGGCGGCACGCTGTCGTGGAACAGGCGATCGCGGACTTGAAGAACGGCCCGTTCGCCCACGCCCCCTCCGGGCACTTCCAGGCGAACGCCGCCTGGCTCGCGCTGGCCGCTCTCGCGCACAATCTAACCCGCGCCGCCGGCGCCCTGGCGTCCGCGTTCCACGCCAAGGCCACCACCGAAACGATCCGCGACCATCTGATCGGCGTGCCGGCCCGCCTGGCCCGTTCGGCCCGGCGTCTCACTCTCCACCTGCCCGAACACTGGCCCTGGGCCGACGACTTCACCCGGCTCTTCGACCTGGTGCACGGACCGCCACCCACCGCCTGAGAAGTCCTGACCACCCCGCCCGCAAGGGCCCGAGAGCACCGAACACGTGGAAGAGCTGGGCAGACCAGCGAGTACTCCCTGCCCGAACGGCCAGATCATCTCGCCGACCGCCAGGACAACCCCCGAAACGCTCACTCCGGAATCAAGCCGGTGGATCCGGGCTCAGTAACTACAACCAGCCTTATCCGCTCGGCGGCTGGGCCTGGATATCGCGGGGCGGGAACAGCGCGGCCACGCTGTCGTGGAACCGGCAGGACAACGAGACGATCATCAACTTCGCCCAAGTGCTGTCGAACCCGCTGGTGACCGGCGCGGTGGACAACATCATCCACGCACCCGCGCACCGTTCAGGCCCCATCCAGGCCCAGGGCGTGTTCTGGACGAACGTCCCCTACTACGGGAGCAACCCCGCCCGGCACCGGCCGTGGGACATGCTCGTGCGCATCTTCGTTCCCTTCCACATCACCACGCCGGGGTACTGCACCAACGCGGACGGCACCATCTCCTACTGGCTGGTGTTCTACCTCGATGCAGCCAGGCACCTCCACGGCTACGTCGACGGCTGGTCCTACCACTACGACGGCGGGCAGCCGATCTGCAGGAACGGCATCAACGACCAGCTCAACGCGGCCGTGCCCGGGGGGGGTGTCCACGGTGCAGAGCCTGGTCGACCAGGCAGTTGGGCTGCTCGGCGCGGGCACGCACTCGATGCTCTACTACCTGCCCGGCTCCGGTTCGAAGGACCCGGGCGGCCGCTCGGAGAACGCCGACAGCAATGTCGCCCTGGTCCTTCTTCCGTAGGAGAACAACCGTGGCCAACAACAGCGGAAAGACACTGAAGGAGACCGACCGGGAGCTCGCGGCCAAGACCGTGGCCATGCTGAAAGAAGCCGGGTTCTGCGAGGTGGAGACCCGCTGGTCCTCCACCTCGCTCACCGTCAGCGGCTGCCGCGGCAACTACACCGCGATCCTGCACATCGCCACCCCGCAACTGCCCGAGGCCCACCAGGCGCTCGAGCAGCTTCCTGCGGACGCGTGCGCGGTCAAGGCGACCGTTCCCAGCCTGGAGCAACAATCCGGGGCCGGACTGGTACCTCAGCCTGGCGAGCAGCACCCGGAGCCGCCCAAGTAGACACCTGTAGACGCCGTGCTCGTAGGGATGGAGAAGATCGTTCCGCCGGACCTGACGGACCTGTCCACCGTGGACCAGTTCTTCACCGACGTGTCCTCGGGCAACCTGCCCGACTTTTCCTTCCTGCGCCCCGGCGGCGACTACAGCGGCGAGCCGGAGGAGGACCTCGGCAACCCTGACGCCTGGGTCGGACAGGTGGCCGACGCCGTCGCCAAGAGCCCCGACTGGAACTCCACGGCCATCTTCATCACCTACGACGAGGCCGGCGGCTTCTGGGACCACGTCGCCCCGCCGATGGTCAACGACTACGGCTACGGGTCGCGCACCCCCACGATGATCGTCTCCCCGTACGTGCGCGCCGGGGTCTACCACCAGCAGACCACGAACGTGTCGATCTGGTAGGCCAACCACCCGCGCCTACCGCAGCGGATCGAGGGCCACAGTGGCGCTGCAGTCCGCGCATGTGACCGCGCCGGCGGTGGAGCGCAGGACGTCGAGCGCCTCGTGCACGTCGACCTCGGGGCCGTCGGCGGGCGCGTCGGGGCAGTCCCAGACGTGCACAACGACCCGTCCGGGGCGCCCGTCCCGAGGGCGCGTTCGCTGGATCTTCCACGCCCACCGGTCGGAAGCCTGAGCGCCTTGGTGCTCCCCGTACAGGGCGTATGTCGGGACTCGCTCGTACGAGGCGCCCTCGACAGGCTGGGCCTGCTCCGGGGTCAGCCACACCCGGTACTCCCGCGGCTCGACCCCCTCGCTCACTGAATCGATGGCCCACATGGGCAACCCCACCCAGTACATCCACCCGCCAAGCTGCCACTGTCGTCGCCCATGGAGCTGCCAAGCAGCTCTTGGCCGTCCGGCAGGAGCACCCGGATCTGGGGCGGGGCCGGGTCGGGGGCGGACATGCCGTCACCGCACGGGACGTCGGCGAGGCCGTCCGGCACGTCATGCCACCAGTCCCGATGCCGCCGGCGGGCGCGGACGAGATGATGGAGACGATCACCGAGGCGAGGAGCAGCACATGGGGACCAGGCATCTCGTCCGGCTGCAGTTCGAGGCGGGCGGCCCGGCCGTCGAGGGCGAGTGGACCGTTCCGGGCTCCGCCTAGGATCGGTACACGGAGTGGGTCGGGCTCTACGGCAGCAACCCGTCCGTGGTGATCCGGCTCATCGAGGAGACCGACGGCGCCGAGCGCGTGCGCAAGACCTGGACGGCGCAAGGCGAGGTTGAGGACCGCGACAGCTGAGAACGTCCGCCGCGGACCGCCCGGCTCGATGACGCCCGGACCGAGTGGTGGCGGCAGGTGTCCGCCCCGACGAGCTGCCGCCCTCACCGGTGAAGTCGGAGCCGCAAACGGCTGCGTCACCCGTCGTACGTCAGCCGTCACCCGTGAAGACGCGGCCTCGCGCAGAGGCTGCCGCCCTGCCCGGTGCGGCAAGCCGAGCATCACCTGGGCGCTGACCTGCGGGTGGGGTGGTCGGCATGGACGCGTGGGGATCTCAAGCAGTACCCGAACGGGTGGTGTGATCCGCGTTCATCCGCCGCTCGCCAGACTTGTCAATTAAACTTCAAGTCATGAGTCTGCTGGAGATGAATCTGTCGGAGCTGCTGAACAGGCCCAAGCTGACGCTGGCCGCGCTGCGTGGGTCTCGCCGGATACTGCTCCGGCGGCGGGACGACGAGGACCTGGTGCTGACGACGGCCGCACGCGCCAAGCAGGACCATGAGGTGATGGGCGCGACCAGCCGCATGTTCGTGGAGATGATGCGCACGCCGGAGGGCCGCACGCTGGTCCTGGACGTGATGCCGGCGACGTTCCCGTGGGTGCAGTACCTGCCCGCCCACGACGTTCGGGAGTTCTCGGTCGAGCTGGTCGACGCGCTGCAAGCCGCCGACGAGCTCGACAACACCGCCGCCGTCGCCCAGCTGATCGCCGAGTGGCGGCACACCGCCGAGGTGCATGCCGACCCCGAGCTGTACGCCGCCCTGACCACCGACTCCGGCGAGGACCTCGGGCCCGTTCCCGTTCCCGAGCCCGGAGCCGCCGCGTGAGCCCAAAGCGCGGAGACCGCGCCGCGCCACCACCCGCCGAGGACGAGTGGGACATCCGCTTCGCCAACGGCGAGGCTGCCAAGGGATGGGACCAGCTCAGCAGCCAGGCCGCGACCAACACCCGCGCCGCCTGGAACCAGATGCGCACCGACCCGGCCCCGGCCACCCGCACCGAGCGCCACCACCGGCTCAGGGGCGAGCTGGCCCGCGGCACGCACCGTGGCGAGACGATGGACAGGTGGCAGATCGAGGTCACGGCCGGTGGGAGAATCTGGTACCTGGTCGACGTCGAGCGCCGCACGGTCTGGATGGACCAGGCGTCCACCGGCCACCCCAAGGCCACCGACCGCTAGCGCCCGTCGCGGGATTTACGACAAAGCGGCCCTGTGCTCCTATCTGCGACCTGAGGGGCCAACTGGTGCGGTTGGCGCAGGTCATCGGCGCAGTCGGCTCTCTCGAACCGGCGGCCTCTCCACCATGGCCGCTGTGCTGCTGACCTGCGCTCCTACGTCTACCTTGCACCTGAGGTCACAGATAGGAGCACGGGGCCTACGTGGAGGCGTGGGTCGTCGCGTCCAGCACCTGTAACAGCAACATTCGCTTCTTCTTCTCGACCTGGGACGCGTCCGGGGGGAACGTCTTCTGGCCGTCCATCGGCAACACCGCACCTTCCGCGGCGCAGACCTGGACCAAGATCAGCGGCCTGATCACGATCCCGGCCGGGAAGTACCTCGCCGCCTTCGGCGTCGGGACCAGCCAGACGACACCGACCACGGCGGCCGGCTACTGGTGCGTCACCAACGTCAAGATGCGCAAGGCCATCGACAACGCGCTGGTAGTCGCCGGGTCCATCACAGCCGACAAGCTGGACGCCAACGCCATCACCGGCAAGACGGTCCAGAGCTCGGCGAACGGGCACCGCATCGTCCTAAACCCCAGCGGAACCCTGATCTTCTACACCGGCTCGGCCCTCGAGTTTGCGCCCGACCGGGTCGAGCCGAACGGGTCTCAGACGTCGCTCGCCGTGCTCGGCCCGAAGACCGACGACATCATTGACTACGGCCTCACCCTGCGGCAGGTAGGCGCACAGACAACGGCCACGATCGACACCGACCTCACCACGGTCTCCGGTGACCTGAAGGTCCTCGGCAATATGACCCCGGGGAACATGGCGTGGGGCAACACCCTGATCACCCCCGTGCCCAATACCCCCACCAGCATCACCCTCACTGGTGTGCCGATCGCGTCTGCCGGGTCCTACACCGTGCTGGTCACCGCGAACAGCACCGTTCCCGGCACCGTCGTCATGGTCAGCGCGAGCAACATCAGCTCCGACGGCTTCACGCTCTGGATCAACCGGAAGGACAACGCCACCACGACCCTCATGTGGATGATGCTCGCCCGATAACCAAGGAGAAGACAGAGATGCCCGACGAAATAGAACCCACCCCCACCCCGTGCATCGTGGTCTGCCACACCGTGGGATGCGTCCTCGTAGAGCAGGCACGCACCATCAACCTGTTCCCCAACGCTGCCGAGCCCATCTACCGGGCGAGCTGCGGGTGTTGCGGTCAAGAGATCACCGACATCACCCCGGTCACGGTGCCTGCGCCCTGACCGCGGGTCAGGCCACGACGTAAGCGTGCCCGGTCGTGCAGCGTTCGGGTTTGCGGGGAGCCGCGGACCTCTCGGGGTCCCGGCTCCCGCGCACCCCGACCGATGACTGATGACCGAGGAGGCGCCATGGAGTGGCTCACCTCTCTGGCGCCTGTCCTCACCCCCCTCTTCGGTATGACCGGCGTGCTGGGCGGAGCGTGGCTGGTGTACCGGAAGGACACCCGCAAGGCCGAGACGGACGCGCACACAGCCGAGGGCCAGACGTACGTGACCGTCGTGCAGACCGTGACCGAGGGCTTCACCAGGCTGCTGGAGCAGCAGCGCGCGACCAACACCCAGACCCTCGAGCGGGTGACCACGCTCGAGAGCCGCGTCGAGCGGCTGGAAGAGGAACAGCGGCAGTCGCGGCGCTGGAAGGCCGCAGCCGTCGAGTACATCCACCGCCTGCGCGCCATGCTCACCAGGCTGCACGACGAGCCTGTACCGGCCCCGCCGCCGGAGCTCGCCGACGATCTCACCGAGACGCACTGAGCCAGGCCTCGGCCGGCCGGGACGCAAGCGGCCGCCCTGCGGCACAGTCCCGGCCGTCCCACCCCACCCCTCCACCCCAAGGGAAGGCCTCATGAGCAGCACACTCGATCTCATCGCCACCGGTTCCGCGGTCGGCTCTCTCCTCCCGCCCCTGACCGCCATCGTCCAGAAGCCGAAGTGGTCCGCCGGTATCAAGCGGGTCGTGGCTGTCGTCGCCGCGCTCGTGGGCGGCGTCGCCACCGTGGCGTCCGCCGGCGGACTGGCCCAGTTCCAGCACGGTCCGCTCCCCGCCCTCGCGGGTGTCGCGGCCGTTCTCGCCGCTTCGCAGACCACCTATGACCTGATCTGGAAGCCCAGCAAGATCGCCCCGGCCGTGGAGGACGTGACCAGCGGATCGGCGCGCACGACCGGAGAGTGCTCTGACCGTGCGCTCTGTGGAGATCGCGCGGGTATCATCCGCAGGAAGAGGTGGCCGCCGCCCACCGTCGCAGGCAGCGCCCCGCGGTTCCGGGCCCACTTCTGGTTGGGGCCGGGAGCGGCCGCGGGGAACGCGCCAAGCCCACTGCGCTCGAGAGGGCCCAGGGGTCGGGGACTGGTCGCTCCCGGGACGATCCGGCACACGGGGGGCGCGGTCGCCTCGTTCTTGCATCAGCCACTGTCGGCTCTGGCCGGCCGCGAGCGATTCCAGGAGGGCCAGCCCGCATGGCGGCACCGCAGCACAGTCCCGGGCCCGCCGGTGAGGAGCCACGACGCCCCCGCCGCGCTGACCCCGATCCGGCCGAAGTCGCCCGGCAGATCGAGCTGTACCGCTCGATGAGCACGCCGGAGTTCGCTGAGGCTGTCGCTGTGTTCGTCACTGCCGGGTCCAAGCCCGCCGCCTCGCGCGGCGAGGACTACGAGCTCCAGGCGTACGCGATCCGCTCCCCGGAGCTGGCGCGCAAGGCGCTGCGGGTCCTGCCCGACGTCGTGCGCGAGCCGGACCGGTATCAGTACGCCCCGGCCGAGGAGAGCCGCGCCGCCTACCTCAAGCGCGTGGGCACCTTCCGATCGCGGGCTGAGCGTGAAGAGCAGTTCTTGCACCTGGTGCTCGCCGGTGAGGCTGCGCGCCGCGGGTTCTTCCTCCCGGACGCGAACCCGCGGGCCCGGGCGCGGCGGCGGCTCGCCGACGAGTACCCGGTGCGGTACCTCGAGCTCCTCCGCGATGAGCAGGAGGCCGACAGGGTGCGGGCGGCCGCGCAGGCGCTCGAGCGCAAGAAGGCGAAGAGGGCCAGAGCGAAGCACCCCGGGCACAGCTGAAGGCGAACCCCCGCGCGGACGTGAGGGCGTACCCCCGAGCGGTGCGCCCTTCCTCGTGGGACGGCTTCAAGACGAACCCTCGAGCGGCAGGGTTCGCCTTGCGGCCGAGGGGTTCGCCTTGCTGGGGTTCGCCGTACGGGTTCGCCTTGGGAAGGCGCATGGGTTCGGGTTCGCCTTTGCCGCACACCTCGAGGGTTCGCCTCGTCCGCGCAGGTCAGACGGGGTGCACCCGAGGGTGCGGGAGGGGTTCGGCGGGTGTTCCCCGGGGGAACAGGCCCTGTGCTCCTATCTGCGACCTGAGGGGCCAACTGGTGCGGTTGGCGCAGGTCATCGGCGCAGTCGGCTCTCTCGAACCGGCGGCCTCTCCACCATGGCCGCTGTGCTGCTGACCTGCGCTCCTCCGTCTACCTTGCACCTGAGGTCACAGATAGGAGCACGGGGCCTCGATCCCCGTGGGTTCAAGGAAACCGAAGGTTCTTCAGCCTGAACCCACGGGTCCACCGGTCTGCTTCAGGTCGGTAGACCCGTGGGTTCGGTTGGAACACGAGGATGCTGTGCAAGCCGAAGAGCTTCGGCCGTGACATCGGCGTCGACCTGTGCCGGTGTTCTGTCGCCGTATTCGAGGACGTCGTAGTCGTCGTCCAGTTCGGCAAGTCGCTCGGCCAGAGGCAGCTTGTGCCCGAAGCACTGATGGATCCTGAAGGCCAGCTCGCGTGGCGTCAGCTCGCCGGCCAGCATCCGGGCGGCAAGTGCTCGTGCGGCGGCTTCCTGTCCGGCAACGCTGCCCACTGAGTAGAAGGTGAGACCCAGTTCGTCGAGTGCCGGGGGAAGGAGGTCGGGGACATCGTAATCCGCCTCCGCGCGTGTGCACGCGGCCAAGATCCGCAGGGCAGGACTGTCGAGGCCGGCAACGAGTGCATCACAGGCAGCAGTGACGACGTCGGTTGCGCGGATCTCGCCCATCCGCCAGAGGACGGCACGGTCCTGAAGCTCGCGGGCTGCTGGTTCGGTCGACGGCATCTGTCCATGATCTCGTCAGTGGGTTGAGCGGGTCGAGTGGGTTTCATTGCGATGCCTGCTCGGCAGCTTCTCGCAGAAGCGCGCGTGCTGAGTCCGCGTAGCGGATGGCGGTCTTCTCGTCGATGCCGAAAACGAGGGCGAGGGGGAGCGGGTCGGCGCCGTGGGTGAGCGCCTCTTCGAGCTGACGGTCGACGCGGAGCCGTTCGAGGGTGGCGGTGAGGTTGCGGGTGGCCCTGGTGGTCCAGAGCTTGCCGGCCGGGCCGAGTTCGACGGCGGTCTTCTGGGTGATCAGCAGGTGGGGGTTGGCCGTGTTCGGCCAGCGGTTGCGGCGGTGGTCGAGCCAGTCCAGGACCGCTCGGTGGGTGAGGTCGTCGAGCGGGCGGACGTGGCTGCCGACGGTGATGCGCCGGTTGCCCGAGCCCTGGCCAGCTTCCGCAACCTGGGCATCAGCACGTTCCGCCTCGCCGGACGAGCCAACATCGCCCACGCCCGCCGCGATCTCCTCAACCACAACGACGCCTTCGCCGTCTACGGCATCTGATCAACTACTACGAAGTCGGGCGTAACGGAACAACGCCGGGGCCGTGCTCCGCAACCTATGTGGGTCACGCAGGGCGGGGCGCCGGCCACCAGCGCCCCGTTCCGAGCCGATCGGCCCATGTTGCGTGCTGGAATCGGCCTGTGAGAGATCGCATCCGATCGGCTGGCGTACCTTCTCTGGGCTGCTGTCAGCTCAGATCGTCGGTGTGCTGTCGATGGTCTCCTCGTGCGGTTCGACGATGAACCTCCAGCCAGCGCTGGGCTCCATGAACCGCACTCGGGTGGGGTAGATGTCCAGGGCGCGGCGGTCGCGGGTCTGGCTGTTCGTGTTCTTCCGCCCGCGGGTCGGCTCTTCGAAGAGGTCGACCTTGACGTCCGGGACTGCGACGACTTCCTCGTTCCAGCGCTGAACGAGTCCCGCGCCGAACGCTTCTCTTGCGGCGGTGTAGAGCGACTCCAGAGATTCCTTGTTCCCGTTGGGCACGAAGAGGGCGAGATTCAGGAGGACGCCAGCACTCTGGAGAACCTCGATTTCTTCCCCTGCCTCGTCGGCAACCCAGATCCCCCGCTCTTCGGCATTGTCCGGAAGGATATGAATTTCCTTACCGAAGATCGTCCTTGCCGTGAAGGATCCTCCATCGAAATATTTACCCGGCTTCGTAAGGAAAGCCGGGGCATAGCAGTCGAGAGGAAGATCGTCCATCTCTGCCGAGACGAAGATATCCTCCTGGAGGCCCAATTCTGAAACCTCCTCGGTCGTAAGACGTCGAGCCATAACCTTTTCGGTGTTCACGCTATTTCCCCTTCTTCTTATGGCCACGGACAGTTCGGAGAGCCGCTGCTCGTGGCTCGGCCACGGCCCCACCAGTCGGTCTAGTGGTGACCCCGGGGCGAGTGGTGCAGGCGGCTGGGCGCGTCGCTTGAGGTAGCCGCCCCGGACAAGATCCCAGACACGGACCCCGGGCAGCAAATCTTCATAGGGAGAGGCGGAAGCGATAGCATCGCGTCCGGGCACCGTGGGCTTCCCGGCCCGCCCCTCTGTTCAGGGCGCCCGCCCGCGTTGACCTGTTGAGCTGTATCGGTTTTTCGGTATTTATTTTTCGACGTGGATGTGTGTTGTCAGTACGTGGAGTTTTGATAGCGGCCGGTCGGTCTGCGTGAGCGTAGCTGTTCAGCCACGGCAGCTGCACGGCCCCGGCGTAGTTGATCTTTGATGGGTTTTGGGTTGTTTGTCCGTGGAGTGAGGTGGCAAGTTGCAAGGCGAGCACGGCTTCTGATGATCTTTCAGGTTCCTACGCCAGAAGATCGTCTCAGGAGCCGCGCTCGTGTCCGCATCCTCTCTGATCAGCCCTGTCCTTGGCCGGCTCACCGACCTCGCGCTGTGGGAGGCCGAGCTCGCCGCCGACCCTGCGGCAGTGGAGTCTGCGTTGTTCAGCAGGCTGCGACAGGTCCCTGACCGGCGCGCGGAGCGAGGGCGGCGGCATCCTCTGCCCCGGGCCCGTACCTCCTGTTCGTGATCGGCGCGGACGGCGCCGGTGCGCCCGTTCCTTCCGTGGGCATTCCGGTGCTGCTCGGGCCCTAGGAACGGGCCGCTCAAGGCAGAGCTTGGGGAGGGGCAGAGATGGGGGCCAGGAAGGGGCGGCTGTGGACGGCCGTTCTCACCACGGGGGCACTGGTCCTCGCGTGCAATTCCGGGAAGCCAGCACCGGGGCCCTACCGTTGCGGCGATGTGACTCGGGGACACTGCTATGCGAAGACGATCCTGGGCGACCACATCCTGGGGTTCCAGACGCGTGTCCACGTCACCCCGACGATGGCCCCTGGAGACGGGTTGATCACCAACGAGTTCTGGCTCACGACCTACAGCGGTACGTCCAGCTGGATCGAAGTCGGCTACAAGCGGGACGCGTTGGGGAGCATCAGGTACTTCTGGGCCCAGAACGACAAGAACGGAAGGTACTCGGAGCACGACCTGCACGACATACCCACCGTTGAGTTGGACACCGCGGTCACCCTGACGAACACCAGCCACCACACCGACACCTCGTGGCGCCTGTTCTTCTTCGACAACGTCGCCCCAGAACTCGGCAAGCACACCAGCTCGTCGGGGGAGGAACTGCTCCCGATCCCCGCGCAGTTGGTGGACGAGCTCAACGAGGACATCGCGGGCCTGGCCAACGCCCTGACCGCGTGCGGGGTGAACGTCCTGCGTCCCGCGGCGCCGGGCAAGGACGTCGACCACGCGAAGTTCCTGGTCGAGGAGAAAGGAGCGCACTACATCGCCGTGCTCAAGGACAACCATCCGAGCCTGCACGCACTGAGCGTTTCCCGGTAAGCCCTCATGTCTGTGTGTGATCGTTCAGATGGTGCGGTCGTATTCGAGCTGGAGCAGGACGAGGGCCGCGGCGGCGATCTGGGTGATGCGGCTGGGATCGAGGCTGACCCGCCGCAGGGCCTTGAAAGTGGTCTTACTGATTTCGGCGTTTTGAGGTCAGGCTGGGGCTGGTCCTGTTGGCGTCCTCCGGATGCGGCGGTAGACCGGGAGGTATGAGGTACGCAGACGGTGGCGGGATGAACGCCAAAGAGCGTGCACGGCGTGAGGCAGTACGCCTGCGGGCGTCCGAGCTGTTCGCGGCCGGGGCCGGCGTCCCGGAGGTGGCCCGGCAGCTGCGGGTGTCGCCGAAGTCGGTCTACCAGTGGCGGCGGAACTGGGCCGCCAGCGGCCCGGCGGCCCTGGCCTCCACCGGGCCGGGCGGGCAGCGGTGCAAACTCGGCCCGGCCCTGCGCGGGAAGCTGGCCGCCATGCTGGAGCAGGGCCCGGCCGCGCACGGCTGGGATGAGGACCAGGTGTGGACCGGTGCCCGGGTGGCGACCCTGATCGGCCGGAAGTTCCACGTCTCTTACAGCGTCTCGGGGGCGACCCGGCTGATGCGCCGACTCGGCTTCACCCCGCAGAAGCCCGCCCGGCGGGCTGCCGAGCGCGACGAGGCAGCGGTGACCGCCTGGAAGGAAGGCGCCTGGCCGGAGGTAAAAGGACACAGGCGGCCACCGGCGGCTGGATCTGCTTCGAGGACGAGGCCGGTCAGCGTCAGCGGCCGCCCACCGGGCGCACCTGGGGCCGGCGGGGCCGCACCCCGGTGGTGACGGTGTCCGGCCGCCGGTCGGGCCGCATCTCCATCGCGGGCCTGATCGCACTGCGGCCCGGTTCCCGGACCCGACTGTGCTACCGGATCCGCGTCCATCACGGCCGCAGGGGCGAGCGGCGCAGCCTGTCGGAGACCGACTACATGCGGCTGGTCGATGGCGCCCACCAACTGCTGCGGGCGCCGATCGTGCTGGTCTGGGACCGGCTCAGCACCCATGTCTCGAAGGCGATGCAGCAACTGGTGGCCGCCCGCCCGTGGCTGACCGTCTTCTTCCTGCCCACGTACGCACCGGAGTTGAACCCGGTAGAGGGTGTGTGGTCGCAGTGCAAGCGCAGTCTGGCCAACCTCGCCGCCGGTACGGTCGACCGGCTGGAATCCCTGGTCCGCAATCGGCTCAAGAGCCTGCAGTACCGCCCCGCAACACTCAACGGCTTCATGACCGAGACCGGACTCCAACTCGACTCACCACCGCCCTGACCTCAAAACGCCGAAGTCAGTAAGCAGGGCATTCGCGCGTTCGCACATCCCGTGGATGCCTCGGATGACCTTGTTGAAGGTCTGCTGGGCTTCGGTGAGTTCACCGCCCGCGGGCTTCTTGACCGGGTGACGGAAGCCGTCTCCGGCGTTCTCGTAGCCGAGGTCGACCAGGGTCAGTGTGCCCAGTTGGTCGGCGAGCCGGTTCAGAGCATCGACGAGCCCGTGGTGGCGGGCGCAGGTAGTGTCGTGCTCGCGGCCGGGCCGCACCGGCGAGACCCAGATCGGCCAGCCGTCCGGGGCGGAGATGACCTGCACGTTGCCGCCGTGATGCTTGTGCTTGCCCGACCACCAGAGGTCTGCCCCGTTGGGCCCCGGGGCGGCGACGCGGTCGGTGCGGATGACCGTGCCGTCCAGATTGAGATGGGTCAGGCCGGCCGCCTTCGCCCGTTCCAGCGCGGTGGCCAGGTCCGGTGCCCCGGCCGCCAGGACCGTCAGTCCTTCGTGCAGGTATCGGTAGGCGGTGGACGTGGACAGGGCGTTGTCGCGGGCGAGTTGGGACAGACGGGTGCCGTCGATGAACCAGCTCAGGATCAGCACGGCCTGCTTGAAGCAGCCCAGGGCGCGGCGCCCGCGGCGGGTGCCGACCTCGGTTCGATGGCTTCGCAGGAGCCGGGCCAGGTGCTCGGCGGTGGAGCGCCGGACATCGAGCACGGCGGTGTATGTGACACTGGTCGGCACGTGAGGCCCCTCGGTCGGATCTTTCTGTCGCAAGATCGTTCCTACCAGGGGCCTTACGCCTGCCCGGAGTTGGGAGTGCACCACGAAACTCCCGGAGGCGATCACCCTCAGCGACCGTCGGTTACCGGGAAAGGCTCACTGGTGAAGGACCTACCGTGGAAGGAGGTTCCGCTACTGGACCGCACCCGGGCCACCGCCCACGGCCGTGACGAGATCCGCCGGCTCAAGGCCGCCACCCTGCCAGGACTGCCATTCCCGCACGCCGACCAGGCACTGCAGATCGTCCGCCGACGGCGCACCCTGCGCACCGGGAAGGTGTCGATCGAGCGCGTCTACGCGATCACGAGCCTGACAGTGCATCAGGCGAACGCTGTTGACCTGGCGGAACGCGTCCGCGGGCATTGGGCTATCGAGAATCGTGAGCACCACGTCAGGGATGTGACGTTCGCGGAGGACGCCTCGCGGGTGCGGACCGGCGGCGCGCCGCGGGCGATGGTCGCCCTGCGGAATCTGGCCATCGCCGCGCTCCGCCTGGCCGGGTGGGCCAACATTGCGGAGGGCCTGCGCCATCACGGGCGGGACATGACCCGGCCGCCGGCCGCCCTCGGACTCAACTGATCATTCCGCGCCGATCGCGAAAACGACAGAGCCCTGATGGCCACCCTGCCACCAGGGCTTCGTCGTTTTCGTGATCGGTCCACCACCGCAAGTAGCGCGAGGGCAGTGTCCACAGCGTCCGGGGGGAAGAGCGGGCAGTCGCCGCCTCCATCGCTTCACCGGGTTCCTCCGAGGATGCCCCGGCCTTCAGGCCGGGGAGGAATCGGACTCCTGCGGAGCAGGACAGGAAATAGGGGTTTCGCCTCCAGGGCGAAAGACCGTCCACCCGCGACGAGGTGAGCGAGCCCGTGGCGATCAAGAGGTCTCAACTGTCAGTCCTCCCGGGTAGGTTCGGATGCGTGACGACAGACGCGACCACGGAGGGGGCCGGGCATGCCCGGTACTCCTTCCGTGTGCGCCTGTCGGCTACCGCGCGGCGCGCACTTGAAGCGGAGTGGGACCGCTGCCGGTGGCTCTGGAATGAATGCGTGGCCAAGTCCAAGCAGGTCCACCGGCAGAGCAAGGAGTCCGGAGAGAAGCTGACGTGTGGTCCGGCGCAGCTGGACAGGATGCTGACCGAGGCCCGCGGGTTGACGCCGTGGCTGGCCGAGGGTGCCTCGGTGCCGCAGCAGCAGGTGATTCGGGACTTCGCCAAGTCGCGGGCGAAGGCGTTGAAGGACATCAAGGACGGGCTTCCGGTGCACCGCCGGGCCGGGATGCCCCGCTTCAAGCGCAAGCGGGACAGCCGCCCGAGCCTCAACTACACGAAGCGGGGTTTCCGCCTCAAGGACGGTCGTCTGCACCTTGCGGGCCAGATCGTGCTGAGCGTGGTGTGGTCGCGGGCTCTTCCGGCCGACCCGTCGAGTGTGCGCGTGTACCAGGACACGCTCGGGCACTGGTATGTGTCCTTCGTCGCCCCCGCGCGGACCGAACCGCTTGCCCTCACGGGGCGGGTGCTCGGGGTGGACTGGGGTGTGAAGGAGACCGCTACCACCACGGATGACGCCTACGATCTCCCGCATGCCGAGCACGGCAAGCGGGCCGCTCAGGGGCTCGCCCGCTACCAGCGGATGATGGCCCGGTGCCGGCGTCCGAAGGGCCGGCCCGCATCCGCGGGCTACCGGAAGGCGCAGGTACAGGCCGCGAAGCTGCACAAGAAGGTCGCGGGGCAGCGGGAGGACACCGGCCGCAAGTGGGCCAAGTCCGTGATGCGTGATCATGACGGGGTGGCGGTGGAGGACTTCCGCCCGAAGTTCCTCGCGAAAACCACGATGGCCCGCAAGGCGGCCGATGCCGCCATCGCCGCCACCAAACGCGCTCTGGTCGAGATGGGGCGCAAGCACGCACGGGACGTCCGCCTCGTGCACCCGGCGCACACCACGATGGACTGCGCGCAGTGCGGAGCGAGAACCAAGCACGCACTCCCTCTCTCAGAACGAACCTATGCCTGCACCGTGTGCGGAGCCGTCTCGCCCAGGGACAAGAACTCCGCCCGCGTGATGCTGGTCCGGGCAGGTTGGAACCCGGACGGTGCCGAGGGCGTAAGACCACCTGAGCCGCCGGCTCCGGTGGCGGCCTGAGCCGTGAATCCCCACGCAGCCCTGGAGGGTGGAGAATCCCCTCCCTTCAGGGAGGGGAGCCTTCAAATGGAAAAGCGATCTCACGCCGGCTCGACCGTAACGTTGCCAGTCCCGGTCTTCGCGGTGATGGCGTGCGGGCTGTCGTCAGCCCGATCGACACTGACATTGACCTTGCCTGTCCGAGCGCCGGCCTGGACCGCGTACCGCGTGCCGCGCGGGACGGCGATGTTGACACTGCCGGTCTGACTGGTGGCGTGGACGACGGACGGGGTGCGGCTGAATGTCGCCCGGACGCCGCCGGTTTGCGTGGTCAAGCGGGCCTGCTCGGCCGTGAGTTGCGTGCCGGTGATGGTTCCGGTGTCGGTGTTGGCCGTCACCGGGCCGCCTATGCCGGTGAGCGACACGGCACCGGTGTCCTCGGTAACGTAGACCATCGTACCGGTCGGGACTCGTACGTCGTAGTCGACGCCGCAGTCAAGACAGTTGTAGGTCAGGGTCAGAGTACCGTCGGCAGCGGTGTGTGTGGTGTGCGGTGGGGCGCTCTTGTAGTCTTGCCTCTCGGTGACGCTGACCGTCGAACCACCGCCGGTCACTTGTACGTCCCCTGTGTGGCCCTCAATGACCAGCTTGTGCACCGGTGCACTCACGCCGTAGCTGACCTCGCGGTGCTGGTTAGGGGCCAGCGCGGAGCATGCGGACAGCAGCACGACAGCGGTCGTGGCGGCGGTGGCCGTGCCGAGCAGTCGGATTGCCAAACGGTGGATCATTACTTTCCCCTCAACGGTTCTCGCTGGTCCCAGCGTGCCATCCGTCGAACCCGCCGAGATCCCTCGTACGAGCGGTTTGCCTGTCCGTCGCAAGAGTGACGTGCGAAAGCGGCCAAGCCGTTCGCCTCCGGGAAGCGCAAGGTCAAAGCGGTCGGCTACTGAGGTTTTCGGCTCGGGGTGCCGTCACCACGCCCTACTCCGTGCGCAGCGCCGCAGCGGTGTGGGACCTGGCGGCCCAGCCCGCTGGGACGAGTGTGCCTGCCTTGGCCATCAGCCAGCCGCCGTGGTCCAGCGCTGCCAGCATCCACGGGTGATAGACCGACAGGCCACGTCGCTGCCGGCGGGACGGACGGTGCGCAGCGCCCTGCGGACCGCCCTCTGCAGGGGCTCGGCCCATCCGGCTGCCTCGGCTACGGAGCGCACCATGACGAGGTCAGGTCAGTCGTCCGCCGGGTCCGCCTCTTCCGGATCGGGGCGGACGTCGAACACGTGGGCCGGGGCGTCGGCAATCCACTCGCCGACCGCCAGAAGCGAGGTCGCCCCGGCCAGAACCGCGCACGCGATCAGTGCGAGCACCACGGCCAGGGCGTGGCGCACACCGCGCGAATCACGCGGGTCCGGCACTTCCGCGAGCTGTTCCAGCAGGCCCGGGATCTCCTCAGGCCGGGGCGCGGGCTTCCGGCGAAGCTGGTCAAGAGCAGGCGGGATCGGCGATGATGCGTCGGCACGGTCTTCCACTCGGATCACGGGGCGTCGAGAACTCCATGATCTTGGAATCCGTGCCTGTCATGTTCCCAGGACATATCTGATAGATCGCCATGAACCGGACGTCCGGCGACTATGCCGAGGCCCTGCCCCTGGAGCTCGTCGAGGATCGTCACGATGTCGTAGATCTTCACCGGCTTTCTCCGAGGATGCCCCGGCCTTCAGGCCGGGGAGGAATCGGACTCCTGCGGAGCAGGGCAGGGACAGCCGGATCGCCGTCAGGGCGATCCGGCGTCCACCCCGCACGGCCGTGATGCCGCCCACAACGGTCAAGAACTCTCAACTGTCAGTCCTCCCAGGTAGGTTCGGATGCATGACGACAGAAGCGACCACGAAGGACACCGGGCATGCCCGGTACACCTTCCGTGTACGCCTGTCGAAGACAGCCCGGCGCGCACTCGAAGCCGAGTGGGATCGCTGCCGCTGGATCTGGAACGAATGCGTGGCCAAGTCCCGGCAGGCCCACGCGCAGAGCAGAGCGGGCGGCGAGAAGCTGACGTGTGGTCCGGCGCAGCTGGACAGGATGCTGACCGACGCCCGCGGGGTGACAGCGTGGCTGGCTGAGGGCGCGAGCGTGCCGCAGCAGCAGGTGATCCGGGACTTCGCCAGGTCGAGGGCGAAGGCGCTGAAGGACATCAAGGACGGGCTTGCGCAGCACCGCCGGGCGGGGATGCCCCGCTTCAAGCGCAAGCGTGACAGCCGACCGTCGCTGAACTACACCCGGCGCGGTTTCCGCCTCAAGGAGGGCCGTCTGCACCTTGCGGGCCAGATCGTGCTGAGCGTGGTGTGGTCGCGGGCTCTTCCGGCCGACCCGTCGAGTGTGCGCGTGTACCAGGACACGCTCGGGCACTGGTACGCCTCCTTCGTCGCCCCGGCCCAGGTCGAGCCGCTTGTGGAGACCGGCCACGTCCTGGGCGTGGACTGGGGTGTGAAGGAGACCGCGACCACCACGGATGACGCCTACGACCTTCCGCATGCCGAACACGGCAAGCGGTCCGCTCAGCGGCTCGCGAAGTACCAGCGGATGATGGCCCGGCGCCGGCGACCGAAAGGACAGCGTGCATCCACCGGCTACCGGAAGGCGCAGGCACAGGCAGCGAAGCTGCACAGGAAGATCGCGCGGCAGCGGGAGGACACCGGCCGCAAGTGGGCCAAGGCCGTCATGCGCGATCATGACGGAGTGGCGGTGGAGGACTTCCGCCCGAAGTTCCTCGCGAAGACCACCATGGCCCGCAAGGCGGCCGACGCGGCCATCGCGGCGACGAAGCGTGCCCTGATCGAGATGGGCCGCAAGCACGCACGGGACGTCCGTCTCGTGCACCCGGCGCACACCACGATGGACTGCGCAACGTGCGGGGCGAGAACCAAGCACGCACTCCCTCTCTCGATGAGAACGTATGCCTGCACCGTGTGCGGAGCCGTGTCCCCCAGGGACAAGAACTCCGCCCGCGTGATGCTGGTCCGGGCAGGTTGGAACCCGGACGGTGTCGAGGGCGTAAGACCACCTGGTCCGCTGGACCAAGAGGCGGCCTGAGCCGTACATCCCCGCTCAACCCTGGAGGGTGGAGAATCCCCTCCCTTCAGGGAGGGGAGCCTTCAAAGCCCCGCATCCGGCATCCGCTGCGCGCCCCGCGATGTGGTAACAGGTGTTACCATCGGGGGATGGCGAAGACACAGCTGGGCGCACGCGTCGATGACGACATCGCGGAGCTCGCCAGAGCCCGCGCCAAGGATCGCGGCCTGAGCGTGGGTGACTACATCGCCGCCCTCGTGAAGGAGGACGCCGGCGGACTGCGGCGTGGCCTGGACGCCGCGCGACGCTTCCTCGACGATCATCAGGCCGTCTTCGACGAGGCGGAAGGTGCCGACCGTCACGCTCCGGGAGCGCACGCCGCGTAATGGACCTGTTCATCGACGTCCCCTGGATCCTGCAGGTCGCCGAGCTCGCGGGCGCCGGGGACCCGGCCCCAGACGACTATGGGGTGCCCGTGGCCGCGGTCGCCTGCCACCGGGCGGAGCTGCTCGAGCAGCCCCTCTACGACGGCCCCTACGCTCGCGCCGCCGCCCTGGTGCACATCCTCGGCCGCTGCCGCTGGCTGGAGCGCTCCAACCTCGCCGTGGCCGCAGCGACCGGTGTGATGTACCTGGAGGCCTCCAACATCCCGGTCAAGCCCACCCGGGAGGACGCCATAGCCCTGCGTGACCTGCTTCGGGATCCCGGCTGTACCGCCGCGCGGATTGCCGCCCTGCTGCGCACCTGGCCGCAGGCCACCTGAACCGAGAGCCACTTCGGCGTCTCAGGAGTAGCCGGTCGGTGCTGTTGCGCGCCGCTACTGACCTTTTCGGTTCGGGGTGACGTCATGGCGGGGCCGGGATGACTCCGGTCTCGGCGATGAATCCGTCGAGTAGAGCGGGCTGGTACTGCATCCGTTTCAGGCGGGAGCGGGCCAGTGCGGCAAGCTCGTCGAGGCTGCACGGGGCCAGGTTGCCCAGGCTGTTCTTCAGATGTGCCCACACGCCCTCGGCCGGGTTGAGGTCGGGCGTGTAGGCGGGGAAACGGAAGACGGTCAGCCAGCTCCGGGCCTCGATCAGCTCACGCATCGCGGCGTCGACGTGATGGGTGTAGTTGTCCCACACCAGCACGACGGGCCCGCCAAGCTGCTGGTGAGCCGCGTCCAGCAACGCGGCGAAGTCCTTCTCCCGAAAACCCCTTCCGTTCGCCCTTGCGGCCGTGGTGCACCAGCATCCGGAAGATGAGCCGGGTTGGCCGCCCCTCCCTGCGGCACACCACACCTGCCAGTGAGATACGTCCCGAGCCCCCGCCCCGGACGGTGACCCGGGGCGTGTGCCCGCGCCGGGACCAGGTCCGTGCTTTCGGCGGCCGCAGCACCTGGCCCGACTCGTCCGCGAAGCACAGCCACGCGTCCTGGTCCCTCACCGTCTTTCCACGCGCGGCCAGGTCTCCCTGATCCAGGTCGCCACCGCATCCTCGTCACGCTCGGCGGCCCGGCGCTGCGGGACCTGCACCGTCCAACCCATCTGGTGCAGGATGCGCCAGGTCTGCGCCGCACTGAAGCGGACATGGAAGCGCCGCGTGATCATCGTGGCCACCCGGGCCAGCGTCCACCGCTGGTCCTCCACCCACCCGTGCGCGGCCGGGCCCTTCTCCAACTCGACGGCCAGCCAGGCCCGCCAGTTGGGCGTCATCCGCGACGGCCGCCCCGACGCCCCCTTGGACCGCAGCGCCTCCACGCCGGCCTCCCGCCACCGGGCATGCCAGGCATAAGCGGACTTCCGGGAGACCCGTAATCGCCGCGAGGGCGTCGACGCGGTCACCACGGGGCTCAAGCAGCTGGAGCGGCACGGATTCCTCTACCGCACCCGTGAGCGGAACTCCAACGGCACGCTCGGCCAGGCGCTGTACTTCATCACCGATCTGCCCGCCCTGCAAAACCCCAGGTCGCAACCAGAGTCGGGTTTTCCAAGATTGGCTGAGCCTACGTTGGCTGATCCCGGTACTAAGAACACCAACGATCAGAAGACCAACAGGCAGAGCACCAGACCCCTCCGTCCGTGCCGCGGCGAAGCGACACGAGCACCTGGACGGACGGACCGGCCAGACATGCCAACATCCCCGCCAGCCCCGCCTGCGGCGGATGACATGCACCTGGGGATCCGGCTGCTGCTCGACCTCGGGGCGGCCCGCCCCGAGCTGCTGCTGACCGGGCAGGCGCTGACCGACCAGGGCCGCGTCGTGACCGTGATGCTCGAGGCCGGCTGGAGAGCTGAGCAACTGAGGCACGTCATCGCCGCCCGGCCCCTGCCCCACCCGGTGCGGACCACGGTCGGCGCGATCATCGCCGCCCGCCTGCGCGCCGCTCAGGCCTACCCGCCGCCCGCTATCGCGGCCGCTCACCTCGACCAGCCCGCGCGGGACGACCCGCGGCCGCAGCTCATGACCGGCTCCGCCGCCGCCCGCACGGTGAGCGAGGCCCTGACCTACCGCGCCCTCGTCGAATGCGCCGGCTGCGGCGTGCCCGGAACCGCCCCGGGCGAGGACCTCTGCCCGGCCTGCCTCGACTGGCCACTGTGCCGCACCTGCCCCGGCCCAACCCTCCGGCACGCCCACCCCGAGGGCGACGGCCGCTGCACCAGCTGCACTTCCGCCTTCACCGATCACCTGGAGGGAAGTACCTCGTGACGAACCCGCCCCACACCCCACCGCCCACCGCGCACCACGAGCGACCCTTCATCGGCCACCCGGGCCGATGGGAGAGGGAACGTGCCCGCGCCGCATGGACCGGCCACGTCCGTGACCACTCCTGCTCGGCCGCCTGCGAGCCCGTGCTCGTCCACGAACGCACCCCCTGGGGGGTGGCTCGCCTGGACCGTCCCCGGCGACGGCAGCCCGCCCGAGGTCCCCACCAGGTCGGGGCGCTCACGCCGGCCGCGACCCGCATGCAAGGCCTGGCCCTTCGCTGGCTGACCCGGCGCCCCGCACAGCGCATCGTTTTGGGCAGCATCCCCGCATCCCTGCGGTTATCCGTCGCTGCCGTCGCCCTCATCAGCCTGCTCACGGGACTGTTTGCCGCTGGCCACGGGATCCCCCTCGACGTCCCGGTCCAGGCGTAGGTTGTCGTGGAACGGGTGTCGCGATCATGCCCAGGCGCCCTCGTCGGGCGTCGTCGTCAGCGTCCCGTCCACACCGGGGCGCGCTTGTTCTGGAAGGCCAGCACTCCCTCTTTGCTGTCCTCGCTGTCGAGGGCAGCCATCACGGCGGGCAGGCGCGCGTCGCGTGCCTCGCGGGCGCTGAGCTGAGCGGTTCGGGTGGCCAGTTGCTTGATCGCCCGAACCGACGACGGCGAGCAGGCCAGCACGTCGTCCACCCAGCGCTGCACTGCGTTGTCGAGTTCTACCGCGGGGACGACCTCGTTGACCAGGCCGAGGCGGTGCAACTCGCTCGCGGGCACTCGCTTGCCGGTCAGCAGCAGGCCCATGGCCGCGTTGTGCGGGATTTTGCGCTGCAGCAGCACCATGCCGCCGTCGAGCGGCAGTCGGCCGACCCGCGGCTCGGTCAGTCCGAATTTGGCGGTATCTGCGGCGATGACGATGTCACAGCCCAGGACCATCTCCATCCCACCGCCGACGGCGTAGCCGTTGACCCTCGCGATGATCGGCACGTCCAGGGTCGTGCGCAGGCTCAGCCCGCCGAAGCCGTTCGGATCGAGCTGCGACCAGTACTCGAGGCCGGTCTTGTCGATCGCTTTTTGGGACATGTCCGCGCCGACGCAGAACGCGCGGTCGCCGGCTCCGGTGAGCACCACGCACCGTACCTCGGACGAGGCCTCGATCGTCGCCCAGATCTGGTTGAGGCGGTCGGTGGTTGGTCCGTCGACGGCGTTGAGTACCGCTGGCCGGTCGATCGTCACGTAGGCGACGAAGTCTTTGATTTCGAGGCGGACTTCATCGGTCATGACACGATTCCGTTCTCGCGCAGCCGCGCGATCCGTACCTCGTCGTATCCGTGCTCGGCCAGCAGTTCGGCGGTGTTCTCACCGAGCTGCGGCGCGCGGCGGTCCACCGTGGCCGGGGTCGCGGACAGGCTGATGGGGGAGTTGAGCACCTGCACGACGCCTTCGCCGGGGTGTTCCATTTTGACGATCATGTTGTTGACCGCGGTCTGCTCGTCCGCCAATGCATCGGCCATGGTCAGCACCGGAGCGCACAGCAGGTCCTGTTCCTCGAGCCTATGCACCCAGTGGGCGGTGGTGTTCGTGGCGAACCTGTCGCGGAAGAGTTCCTGCAGCTCCGCCTTGGCTGCCATGTGCCCCGGTGGATCCTGCAGGTCCGCTCGCTGCCACAGGGTGTCGGGGAGGTCCAGCGCGGCACAGATGTCGCGCAGGGGCTCCTGCTTGAAGGCGCCGACCATGCACACCGCGCCGTCGGTGGTCGCGAAGACCCCGGACAGTGGCATGGCCGCCCAGTTGATCTCCGTTCCGCGGTTGAGGTGGGTTGCTGCCTCCTGCATTTGCATGTGGAGCATGGAGTCGAACATGCGGACGTCGACGCGCTGGCCTTCGCCGGTCCGTTCGCGCGCGAGTAGGGCCAGCAGGATTCCTTGGAGGAGATGCATTCCGGTGGTGTAGTCGCACAACGTTGTCGGGTAGATGCTCAGCGGGATGTCCTCGCTCTGGCGGCGCCACATCACCCCCGAAAGGGCCTGCAGCAGCACGTCCTGCCCGCCCTTGTGGGCGTAGGGGCCGCTTTCGCCGAAGCCTGTTCCGGACGCCCAGATCAGGCGCGGGTTGATCGCCTTCATCGCCTCGTACCCGAACCCGATGCGGTCCATCACCCCGGCCCGGAAGTTGCTGACCACCACGTCGGCGTCACGGATCAGGTCGAGGACGACCTGTTTGCCTTCCTCGCCGCGGGTGTCGATGCTGATGCTGCGTTTGTTCCGGTTGATGGAGTAGAAGATGGGGTTATCCAAGCCGGACGGGTCCACGATGGACGACCTGGAGAGGTCGCCGACCTTCGGGCGCTCGATCTTGATGACGTCCGCGCCGTAGTCGCCGAGCAGCTGCGTGGCTGAGGGGCCCATGAACACCTGGGTGAAGTCGACGACCGTGATGCCTTCGAGTGCTTTCATACGTCCGTTCCTTCGGTCGATGCGGTGGTGACCGTCGCGTTCGCGCTCGGTTGGTCGCCCGGGTCCGCCCCGAACTTGCGCATCACTGCCTGGATGTCGGGTGGGGGAACCTCCCGCACCGTGCAGCCACGATCGGCCGCCAAGGCCGCCGCCACGCCTGCGGCCTGGCCCATCGCCATGCACGGCGGAATCTCCCGGGACATCTTCTGCGCCTGTGGGGTCGCGGAATAGTGCCGTCCGGCCACCAGCAACTGATCGACCTCCTTCGGCAGTAGGGCACGGTAGGGCGTGTAGTAGTCCCGTCCGCGTGCCACCGAGTCGGCAAAGTGCCTTCGCGAGTGGACATCCTCGGCGGTGACTACGTACTCACCTTGGAGCAGTCGGGTCTGCCGCACGCCCATCTGTTCCGCTACATCCACGATGTAGGCGTTCTCGAAGCCTGGCAGTGTGTGCCGGCAGAGGGCGACGGCTTCCGCGATACGGTCCCGTGCCGCGAACTCGGCCGAGGTCATCGACGTCGGGTCCGTGCCGTCGTAACCGGTCATGTGCGGTGCGTTGCACCACACCACGCCAGGGACCGGGGTCTTGAGCCACCACAGCTCCCAGGCCCCGCCCAGTACCCGCTTGATCTTTTTATTGATCAGGCGGGCCGCCTTCGGATCGGCCTGTTCGAACCGCTCGGCCTGCGCCGTGTCGACCCCGCCGAGGCGGAAGACGAGCGTGGTCAGATAGGAATCCTTGACGTAGGAGGCACCCGCACGGGACGCCACGTCAATGTCGCCGGTGGTGTCGATGACGACGTCGCCCAGGATCGCCTGCGGACCTTCCTTCGTTTCCGCGATCACTCCGCGCATCGTCCCGTCGTCGACGATCGGCCGCGAGAACCAGCTGTGCAGCCGTAGATTCACGCCTGCTTCGCGCACCAGATCGTTGGACACCCTCTTCCATGCGTCGGGGTCGAACGCGACCGCGTAGCAGATGGGTTTCGGGGTCTGCGACTGGTGGAAGTCGAAGACGCCGTAGCGGCCCCACTTGTTCCACATCTCCGTCGAGGCGTAACGGTCTTCCTCGGGCGGTACGACAGCCAGCTCCATCTTGGTCATGCGCTCGACGTACTCCGCCACGATTCCGGTGACGGTGATCTCCTGGCCGTTGATCATGTCGTCCAGCACGAGCACCATGCCGCCCGAGGCCAGGCCGCCGAGCGCCGGATAGCGCTCCAGCAGGGTGACGGAAGCTCCGCTGCGGGCTGCGGTCACGGCGGCGGACACGCCGGCCGGGCCACCACCGACGACGACGACGTCGGACTGGGCCACGACCTCGCAGTCGAGTGAGCCGGGCGCAACTCGAAGATCACTCACCGAGGGACACTCCTTCAGTTTTCTTCGCCCACACATACAAGGCGATGCTCAGGGCCGCGAGAACGGCCATGTAGAGGGGGAACAGTCCGCTCAATCCGTTGCTGGAGAGCCAGACCACGAGATAGGAAGCGGTGCCACCGAACGCGGCGACCCCGACCCCGTAACCAAGTCCGCAGCCCGCGGCCCGGACTCCCTTGGGCATCAACGAGGTGCTCACCAGAACGTAGAGGGTCATGTTGATCACCAGTACCGGCGCGCCCACCAGAAGCACGACAGTGAACGTGGCGATGCTCTTGTGCACGTAGAGCAGGATCAGGAAGACCGCGGGGATCATCAGGAACCGTCCGTAGAGGAACACCCGGGACAGGGCCCATCGGTCCGCGAGCCGTCCGACGACGAGCGAGCCGCCCATCATGATCAGCGCCAGCACGGTGGTGATGCCGAAGACGACCGTCGGGTCCTCGTGGAATCTGGCGCGCGCAAGGGTCGGCAGGCCCACGTTCCACCCGTAGTTGAACGCCTGCGCAGCGCCGACCACGAAGATGATCGCCAACAGGCTCCGCCACCGGCGGAATACCGAGCCCCAGACCCTCGAGGTGGAGCCGACGTATTCGGGGTCGTCCTCGTGCAGGGTCTCCGGGAGGGAACGGCGCAGCCACAGTACGACGAGGCCCATCACGGCGCCGACCCAGAACGGGATGCGCCAACCCCAGTCACCCATCAGCGCATCGCCCAGCGTGAGCCCCAACACATAGTTGATCAGCGAGGCGAGCAAAATGCCGAAGTTGACGAAGAAGCTGATGACACCGGCGGCCGTGCCCGACCGGCCTTTCGGCATGACCTCCGCACCGTACGCCGTGGACAGCGGTGCTTCGACGCCGGTGGAAATCCCTTGCAGCAGGCGGCAGACGAGCAGGATCAGCGGTGCCGCCACACCTATGGTGCCGGCGTCGGGTATCACCCCGATGACCAAAGTCGTCAGTGCCATCATCGCCACTGACAGAAGCATCACCCTGCGGCGGCCTATGCGGTCGGCGACACCACCGAGCACAATTCCGCCGATAGGCCGCATCGCGAAGCCGACGGCGAAGATCGACAAGGTGCTCAGTGTCGCGTCGACAGAGCTCTCGTTGCGGAAGAAGTGCGGGCCGATGGTGACCGCCAGCAGGCCGAAGATCTGCCAGTCGTACCACTCGAGGGTGTTGCCGAGACCCAGGCCGAGCATCGCGCGGCGCGTCGCTGGGGGACGATCCTTAGATTCTCTGGCGGACGTTTCGTTGGTGAAATCGGCGGCGCCGAGCGCCCTTTCGGGAGATATGGACATGGCTCGCCTTCCGGACGGCCGCCGCGAGTGCGGACCGTCGGGCATAGGGGACGGGGAGCGCCGCTCTGACTACCAAGTCGGCGGCGTGGAAACCCAGATGCAGTTCGCCGGCTCGTCGCCGGCGTTGACGTACCAGTGCGGAATCGTTGAGGAATAGCGGATGGAATCGCCCGCTTCGAGATGGTGACGCACGCCGTCGACGAACACGTCGAGACTGCCCGAGAGGACGATCCCGAACTCTTCTCCGTTGTGGGTAAACGGCGTCTTACTGGTGTCGTGGCCCGGTTGCGAAGTCACCCAGGTCGCTTCGAGGGCGCCGGACAGGTCGGGCGTGAGCAGTTCGTAGGTGGCCGCGGCGGTCGCCAGGCCGTGCCCGCCCACCCGACGGCGTTCCGTCTTGCGGACGATGGGCGACTTGTTGTCCTCGATGCGCAGCAGGAGCCGGCCCACGGGAACGTCCAGGGCGTGCGCCAGCTGAACCAGGGTGGCGAAAGCAGGGTTGCCGATTCCGCGCTCGAGCTGGCTGATCACACCCACCGAAAGACCGCTGGCTTCAGCAAGCTGCTCCAGTGTCAGCGTGCGTTCCCGGCGTATGGACCGCACCGTCTCACCGATGGCAGCAACCATGGGGGCGATCGTTGGACCGTCGCTCGACCGAGGCTTCGCTGCTTCACTCATGGACACAACCTAGTGAGGATTTTCATTCTGTCAACGGTTTGTTGCGACGTTGCTGGGGAGCCTGTCCCGTGAGCAACCCGTCCTTGGTCAGACGCGGACGCCACCGCGGGCGAGCTTGAATCCATGCTTTCGGCGGCGCAGGAGGCCGCCTTTGCACTGCGTGACTCCGTTGCCTTGACGCATGGGCACAACGTAGTGAAGATTTTCATTCTGTCAACGGTTTGTTGCGACGTCGCTAGGGAGCCTGTCCCGTGAACAACCCGTCCTTGGCCAGCGCGGATACCACCGCGGGCGAGCTTGAATCCATACTTTCGGCGGCGCAGGAGGCCGCCTCCGCACTGCGTGACTCCACCGGCAGCGAGCGGGCGTCGTGGTTGCGTGCAGTCGGTGCGGCGATCGATGAGGAAAGGGCGGAACTGCTCGACCTGGCGGCGGCGGAATCCCACCTCGATCGGACCGCGCTGGACGGCGAGGTGAACCGCACGGTGTTCCAGTTGGAGCACTTGGCGCAGGCGGCCGAGTCCGGCGAGCTGCTCCGGATCCTGGCCGAACCCGCCGATGCGGACTACCCCGTCGCGGCCCGTCCCGATCTCGTCCAGTCGATGATGCCGCTCGGCCCCGTGCTGGTCTTCACCGCCAGCAACTTCCCCTTCGCGTTCAGTGTGGCCGGCAACGACTTCGCCTCCGCCCTGGCCGCGGGCTGCCCGGTGGTGGTGAAAGCCAACCCGGGGCACCCCGCACTCAGCGCCCTGACGGCGGAGATCGTCGCCACCGCCCTGGCGAAGGCCGGCGCCCCGAAGGGCACCTTCGCTCACATCCAGGGAGTGGAGCCGGGAGTGGCCGCGCTGCGCGACACCCGGATCAAGGCGTGCGGGTTCACCGGCTCGCTCGCCGGCGGCCGTGCGCTGTTCGACATCGCGGTGGGCCGTCCGGACCCGATCCCGTTCTACGGTGAACTCGGTTCCCTCAACCCGGTGTTCGTCACCCCCGCGGCCGCCGCCGCACGGGCCGAGGAGATCGCCGCCCAATTCGCCGCCAGCGTCTCCTTCCGCGGTGGACAACTGTGCACCAAGCCGGGCGTGCTGATCGCACCGGAGAACTCCGGAATCCTCGACGCCGCCGCCACCGCCCTCGCCGGTCTCGAACCGGCGACACTCCTGACCGACCGCATCACCGGCGCCTACACCGAAGGCACCACGTCCCTGTCCGGCCTGCCAGGCGCACGTGTGGTGGCCGGCTCGGGGGGCACCTCGCCCACACTCGTCTCGATACCCCCCGCGAGTGTGCTCGCCGGCGGGGGTGGCGGCATCGAGGAGTGCTTCGGGCCGGCGGCCGTCGTGATCGAGTACCGGGACACGGCCGAGATCGGCGCGATCGCCCGCTCGCTCGGCCCGAGCCTCACCGCGACGATTCACGGTGAGCCGGCCGACACCGTCGCCGCGTCCCTCGTCGACCAGCTCAGCTCCCTGGCCGGCCGGGTCATCTGGAACGGCTGGCCGACCGGAGTGAGCGTGACCCGCGCCCTGCACCACGGCGGCCCCTTCCCCGCCACGACCTCGCCGACCTACGGCTCGATCGGCGCGGGTTCGGCCCAGCGCTGGCTGCGCCCGGTCACGTACCAGAACTGGCCCGTGGAGCTGCTGCCCCGGGAGGTTCGAGCACGGCTCCTTCCGGCCGCGCAGTGAGGAAGGCAGCGATCCGTGCACGTGGCCAGGACCGCCACCGCCGTGACGCAGCCGGCGGCCGACGACCCGCGCGGGCGGATCACCGGCCCGAACCACACCGACAAGACGCATTCCACGCCGCCCCGGGAGGACCGCGCGCGACTGCGGCCCGTCCGCCGATCCACCGCGGGATCCGGCGGCAGCCGTTCACAGCGCACGAGTAGTGAGGAACCGAGGAACAGGAATGTCATCGACCACCCTGAAACCCGGAGTCTGGGGCGTTCTCGCGACCCCCTTCACCGGGCCCGCCCTCGACATCGACACGACCAGCCTGGCCGGTATCGTCGAGGCGTACGAGCGTGCGGGAGCCACCGGCCTCACCGCGCTCGGCGTCTTCGGCGAGGCCGCACAGCTCGACACCGGTGAACGGCGCGCGGTCCTTGAGACCGTCGCCGCCAACAGCTCGCTCCCGCTCGTGGTGGGAGCGACCTCGCTCGGCACCGCGACCGTGGCCGAGGAGACCCGGCTGGCGCAGCAGGTGCTCGGCGACCGGATGGCCGCCGTGATGGTCCAGGTCAACTCGCCGGACCCGGCGGTGCTCGCCGAACACCTGCGCGCGGTCCACCGGCGGACCGGTGCCAGCATCGTCGTCCAGGACTACCCCGTGGTCAGCGGGGTGCGCATCGCAGTCTCCGCACTCGCCAGGGCACTGCGGGACCTGCCGTTCGTCGCCGCCGTCAAGGCCGAGGCCCCGCCGACCCCGGGCGCCGTCGCGGCCCTCACCAAAGAGTTGGACGTCCCGGTCTTCGGCGGGCTCGGCGGCATCGGACTGCTGGACGAACTGGCCTGCGGCGCCGCCGGCGCGATGACCGGCTTCTCCTACCCCGAAGGTCTGATCGCCTGCGTGGAGGCGTGGCAGAGCGGCGGCTACGAGCAGGCCAGGCAGGCGTGGCTGCCGTACCTGCCACTGGTCAACTTCGAACAGCAGGCCCAGATCGCGCTCGCCATCCGCAAGGAATGCCTGCGCCGGCGCGGGCTGTTCCAGGACTCCGCCGTACGGCCGCCCGCCTCGGCCATGCCGGACACCCTGGCCGAGCAACTCCAACGCCACCTGGACGCCGTGGCGCGGACGACGGGGACGCGCTGATGGACCTCGGACTCAAGGGACGCACCGCTCTGGTCTGCGCCTCCACCCAGGGACTGGGCGAGGCCACCGCACGGACGCTCGCCGCAGAGGGCGCGAGCGTCGTCATCTGCGGGCGCTCCGGCGACCGCGCGCGGCAGATCGCCGGCGAACTGCCGGGCGCGATCGGGATCGCCGCCGACCTGCTCGCCGCCGACGGCCCCGAACGGCTGGTGGCCGCCGCCACCAAGGCACTCGGCGCGATCGACGTCCTGGTCCTCAACGGGCCGGGCCCGCGGCCCAAAGCCGCAGCCGACGTCACCGCGCAGGACGTCACCGAGGCGGTCGACGCGCTGGTCCGACCGCAGCAGCGGCTGGTCGCCCTCACCCTGCCCGCCATGCGCGAACGCGGCTGGGGCCGCGTGCTCGCCATCGGCTCCAGCGGCGTCGCCGCCCCGCTGCCGCAACTGGCCTCGTCCAACCTCGCACGGGCCGCGCTCGCGGCGTACCTCAAGACACTCGCGGCAGAGGTGGCCGCGGACGGAGTCACCGTCAACCTGCTGCTGCCCGGCAGGATCGGCACCGAGCGGGTGGCCCGCCTGGACGCCGCGGCCGCCGAGCGGACCGGCCGCTCACCGGCCGAGGTCGCGGCCGAGTCCCGCCGCACCATCCCTGCCGGCCGCTACGGACGGCCGCAGGAGTTCGCCGCCGCCGCCGCGTTCCTGTGCGGCGCCCCCGCCTCCTACGTCACCGGTGTCGCCCTGCGTTGCGACGGCGGCCTGATCCGCAACCTGTGACCGACCCGCCGGCGCTCCGCCCCCGAGCCGGCGACACCCCTACCACCACCGCCGCGTGCGACCTCACCGGCCGCCCGTGCCAGACCCTGGAACAAGCAACGCCCGCGGGCGCGGCCGGAAACGGAGGACACACCAAATGAACGGAGAACAAGTCCCGCCGGATCTGCTCTCACTTCCCAAGGCCGAACTGCATCTGCATCTGGAGGGCGCGCTGCGCCCCTCCACGGCGGCGGAGTTGGCCGATGCCCACGGTCGGCCGGCGCCGCCGGTCGGGCCGTTCGCCGGGCTCGGCGAGTTCGTGGGTGCCTACGAAGGCGCCCGCGACCTCGTCGGCAGCCTGGACGACCTGCACCGGATAGGGCGTGAACTGGTCGAGGACGCCGCTGCCCAGGGGGTGGTGTGGAGCGAGGTGTACCTGATCCCGCCGAGCTACGGCGGCCGGCTCGGCCCGGCGGAGGGGATCGTCGAAGCGGTTCTTGACGGCATGCGGGCCGGCGCGACCGAGGACTCCGCGGCGGGCGTGATCGTCGGAATCAACCGCGGGCTGCCCATGGAGTCGGCACGCCGGTCGCTCGAACTGGCCGTCGCCTACCGCGAAGCGGGGGTGGTCGGCCTCGGTCTCGCGGGTGACGAGGCCGGCCATCCACCCGAGCGCTTCACGGAACTGTTCCGCGAGGCCCGGGAGGCCGGGCTGCCCGCGGTGCCGCACGGCGGCGAGGGCGCGGGTCCGGCCAGCGTCCGGACCTGCGTTCAGGCGCTGGGCGCGTACCGGATCAGCCACGGGGTCCGGGCCGCGGAGGACCCCCGGCTGCTCAGCGAACTCGCTGAGCGGGGCGTGTGCCTGGACGTCTGCCCGACCTCCAACACGCTTTTGCAGGTCAGCAGTTCCCTGGCGGACCACCCGCTGCCCGCCATCATGGCCGCGGGCGTGCCCGTGACGGTGAACAGCGACTGCCCGCTGTTCTGCGGCACCACCCTCCTCGAGGAGTACCGGCGAGTGCAGGAATGGCTCGCCCTCGACGCGCCCGCGCTCGCCGACCTCGCGGAGAGCTCCGTCCGCTTCAGCGCGTGCCCCGCTCCCCGGCGGACGGCCGCACTGACCCGACTGGCCGCCTGGCGCGCACGGTCAGGGGGGTGAAAGCGGTCGCGGGCTGCGGGACGTGGGACGTTCGGGGTGTGCCGGGTCCAGGGGGCGTCCACCGGGCGGCCGCCCACGTCGTCGCCGGGCCGCGTGGGTGTCGCGCCGTGGGCAGGCCCGCCGTCTCACCCTGCGGCGCCGTCACTTCTTCCCCCGTCGCTGACCCGTCTGAAGTCATCCCACAGATAACACCCCAATACCTGCGGTAGCGCGATCCGGGACCTGCGGTGGTACCTCAGGGGTTGGGTGACAGCGGCCTGCCGGCACCAGGCGTGCAGGTAGACGGTCGGGGCCGCCGCCGACCCTGTCTCGACGTCCCGTTTGACGTAGTCCTGGCCGGGCTTGATCCGCTCGTCGCAGCGTGCGCAGATCATCGGCGGTACTGCCTGACGAGGCGGTACAGGCCTCGCCCTATCTCGCACCGGCCGGCCTCGTCCGCACAGTCCTTGCACGTCGTGCAGTGGGCGAACAGGCTGTGGTGCGCGCGGTCCGCGACGCAGGTGTGGCAGGCACGCGGGAACCATCGCGTGGGCGTGGTGGAGCCGCGTAGGGGGCTCATGTGCTCGCCGAGGGCGACGGCCTTCTCGCCGGTGAGCCTTTTGCCGTCGTGCCATACGCATGTGGCTCCGCGCCTCTGATCGTCGGTCAGCCCGTCGAGCGGGGGAAGCGCCAGAACGGCCAGTACGTCGGGCGGGATCTCTTGGACGACGCTGCTCACCGGATCGCCGCCTCGGGCGGCCGGGCTGTGCCTTGCCTCATGTCGGCGCTCCTTCGCGGCGTCGGCCATGTCCCGGCAGGCTTTGCCGCCTCGCCGGGATTTCGTCGTTTCTCCCGACGCTAGGAGCGTGAACAGCGCCATCGCCAGGAATGTGCACCGATGTACACGCGGCTTGTTTGCGGTCTTGACCTGCCATGTGTGCCGCATAACGGTGGTGTACATCCCTGAACACACAGAGCAGTGGAGGCGACTGTGGATCTACAGTTCATCGGGATCGACCCGAACACCGGCGACGGCGAGAGCCCGACCGTGTGGGTCGACCAGGAGGCGAGGGAGCTCGTACTGCAGGGCTGGAAGCCGGGACCCGAACTCGAAGCCGAGTGCGCTGCGTTCGCAGTCCCCGGCCACGCGGTAGGCATCCCGGACCACGAGGCCCTGATCCGTATCCCCGCCAGGATGGTGCCGATGATCAGAAAGGCGTGCGATGCCGTCGAACGTGCCGACATTTCCTGAGCTCCTCGGCTCGGCAACGAGCACTGCTGTCCACCTGGAGATGCGCGACTCCTACGCCGTGGACTACGAGAAAGGCCCGTTCGCCGACTGGCGGGCGGGGCACCGGCACAACCCCGCCGACCGGGCGTCCTGGTGGCGCGCGTGGCTCGATCTCATCCAGGAGACCGTGGGCCGCGGCGTCGTCGTACGTCGGGCGCGCATCGTGTCCGAGCCGGTCAGCGAGTACACCCGCTTCCTGTACGACAACACCTTCACCAACGTCGCCGCAGGGGAGCAGGTGCGCTGGCTGCCCCGCCGCCAGGCCAGCACAATCGCCCTGCCGGGCAACGACTTCTGGCTCATCGACGGCCGACTCATCCGCTGGAACCACTTCACCGGCCAGGGCGCCTCGGCAGGCGGACAGATCAGCGAGGACCCGGCCGCTGCGAAGCTGTGCGCCGACGCCTTCGAAGCAGTGTGGGCACGCGCGATCCCACACGACCAATACACGATCAGCTAACACGGAAGGTGCCCGGCCAGCTCATGCCCATCTCCCCGTCCTCGTCGGCCCAGGCCGCCCGCGAAGCCGTCGCGCAGCGCCTGAAAGAACTCCGTGCCGACGCCGGAATCACCGGGCCTGAGCTGGCCGCACGCTGCGGCTGGTCCCACCCGAAGACGTACCGCATCGAGGGCGCCCGCACCCCGCCATCGGCCAACGACATCCGACGATGGTGCGAAGCCTGCGAAGCCACCAGCCAAGCGGACGACATCATCGCCCAGTCCCATACCGCCGAGTCGATGTACCTGGAGTGGCGACGCAAGACCCGCACCGGACTGAAGCAGCTGCAACACAGCTACGTGCCGCTGTTCAAGGCGACGAAGCAGTTTCGGATCTACTCGCCGACGATGGTGCCCGGCCTGCTGCAGACCGAAGGCTACGCACGCGGCCTAATGACCTCGATCACCCGCTTCCGGGACATCCCCGACGACGTCGCCGACGCGGTCGCCGCCCGACTGGAACGATCCCGCATCATTCACGAGCCCGGCCACCGGTTCACGATGGTCATCGAGGAACCGGTGCTCCACTACCGGCTGGGTGACCCCGATGCGATGGCCGCCCAACTGGGCTACCTCCTCACGGCCGGGGCGCTGCCACAGGTGTCACTGGGCATCATCCCCAGCACGGTCCAAGAACGCCCGATGTGGCCGCAGGAACTGTTCCACCTGTACGACGAGACCCTCGTCTCCGTCGAACTGCTCGCAGCGCGCGTCCAAGTCACCCGGCCCTCCGAGATCGCCCTCTACGTGAAGGCATTCGAGCAACTGCGCAGCATGGCCGTATACGGAGCAGACGCCCGCGCCCTGATCGTGAAGGCCATCGACGCGCTGCACTGACCCTGGGCATGACAGAACGCCCCCTGCACGACCATGGTGGTCGCGCAGGCGGCGTCGTCATGCCTACGTGCGTCGCGGCAGTCCCGAGTCACGCAGCCAGGCCTTGCCGGCCGGGCTCCAGGAGACGCGGGAGCCGAAGGAGACCCAGAAACCGAACTCACTGGGGGTCGGCTCGGCGTACTGCTCGGTCCAGACGCTGTTCAGACAGAGCTGGACGCCACCCCCCTTGAAATCGGGCAGGTCCCGCCAGCCGCAGTCACAGCTGACGTTCATGGTCAGTGGCCCGAGTACGGAGACCATCCGGTCCAGTTCCTCCTCGGGCTCGCTGCCGGGGCCGCCGAAGGACGGGGTCAGGTTCAGAAAGAGGTTCATGTCTTCGGGCAACGGCCAGAGGTCGGCCAGGTCTGGGCGGAGCTGCGTGTCCGCTATGAACACGTGGCTCGACTCCTGACGATCGAACGAGAGACCACGGCATGCCAGTTCGCCCAGGAACGGGCCGATGGAAGGCAGATACCGTCCCGTTCCCCGGCGAACCGTCCGACGCTGAAGGTGTGCAGTGCGCGCAGGTACTGCTCGAGTGTGGTGACCGGCTCCAGTTGGGGCCAAGGGCTGTTGGCCGAGTCGACAACAGGGCGTGATCCGGAAAGCCGAGACGGGCTGGCCCTAGCCACACTGAGGTCGCTCAACCTTCGGCGAGAAAAGAAACTCAACCTTGGCTGCGACAGGTCAAGGGACTATCCGGATAACCGCGCACCTCTCCCAACTCCACGCAAAATGTGTGTGATTGACGTGCGATTGAGTGTGTGTTTCAGGTAGGATGAGGGTGGAGGTGACGCTTGTGTCCGATGAGCAGAACAGGCTCTTCACGGCGGTTGACGCCCTGCTCGAGCAGGCTGCCGCGCCGGACGTTCTGCCTGCCCCGGCCGAGCGTAAGCGGCTACGCGAGGCGGCGAGTCTGAGCCAGGAGCAGATCGCGACCGCTCTGCACGTACGGCGGGAGACGGTGACCGGCTGGGAGTCCGGCCGCACTGAACCGCGCCCGCCCAAGCGGGCCGCCTACATCCGGCTCTTGGACGGCCTCGCTGCCCGCTTCCCCCTACCCCCGTCTCTCGCCGCCTCCGCACCGCGGCCCCTTCCCGCTCCGTCCACCACAGCGCAGCCGGCAGCCCCCGCATCAATGGCGGCACCCAAAACACGGCCTGCGGCTTCGGCTCCCGCATCAGCGACACCGCGCCACCCAGGTCCCATGAAGGGCACGGCGAACAAGCAGGCGGCCCCAGCCAACACGGATGAGCGCTTCATCAACGGGCCGCTCGCCGTCGTCGACGGGGACGGCTCCGCGTACTGCGTCGGCGGCCTGGTGCTCGACTGCCCCCTCACCGACCTACCGGTAATGGTGGAGTGGACACTGCTCGAGGCGAAGCTCGGCGCACCCCGCCTTCACCGCTCCGGCAAAGACGCCGACCCGCTGATTGTCCTGACCGCATCCGCCACCCAACGCCTCGGCCTGCCGACCGTGCTCGAGGACCGACGCGGCCTGCGCCTGCCCGACGACCACCCGGCCATCTAGCAACTAGCGGTAGCACAGTGGAAGTTGACCAAGCGAGGCTTCGGCCCCTGGGCACGCGTCTACCGCACCGCCGAAGGCACCCGCCGCCACTGCGTCCAGTTCGCCATCCTGCCCTGGGACGCCCTCGACACCCGCGCCTGGGGCCCCGCCGACCAACTCGAGTCAGCCGAACTCGCCCGCCTGCTGGGCACCTACGCCACCCGCGTCCACACTCCGCGCGGCTCCACCGCCGTCACCGGCCTGGAACTGATGACCGCACTGCGCCCATCCACCCGCGACCCTGTTGCCCATTCGGCTACGCGGCGAGGCTGAGTTCGAGTCGGGCGAGGTGGCTGGTGTGGCGGCGGTCGAGTGGCTTGCCGTTCCACCAGGCGTTGAGTCGGATGAGACATCCCATGCCGTAGCGGTGTCAAGCGGCGGTGGCGAGGGTTGCGTGATGTGACCAGGCGGTGGCCTCGTCGTAGTGGGTGCGGGTCTTGAGGCATCCGTGGAGGATGCCGACGAGGCGGTTGCCGAGCTGGCGCAGGGCGGGGTTGTAGCCGATGTCGCGGGCCCGCTGCTTGTCGTAGTAGCGGCGGGCGCCCGGCGAGGTGTTCAGGGCGGAGAAGGCCTGCTTGTGGAGGGCGTCGGAGAGGCGGTCGTTGCGGACGTAGCGGGCCTGGACGGTGTGGCTCTTGCCGGAGGCGCGGGTGATGGGGCTGGTGCCGGCGTAGTTCTTGCGGGCCTTGGCGGAGGTGTAGCGGGTGGGGTCGTCTCCGAACTCGGCGAGCACCCGGGCGCCGGTGATCACACCCATCCCGGGCAGGGAGAGGTAGATCTCAGCGTCCGGGTGCGCGCGAAAATGCGCGCTCACCTGCTCTTCCAGGGCGTCTATCTGCTCGTTCAGGGCGATCAGCAGTTTGGCGTGCGCGACCGCCGCCGCAGCGTAGGCGGCGGCCACCGGGGCGGCGATGCCGAGCTGGGGCTCGCGCAGCGCGGCCTGGATCGCGGCGGCCTTCTGCTCCCGGTTGCGGCGGCGGTGCCGGGCCAGGACCGCAGTGATCTGCTGCTTCGTCAGCTTCGCCGCCGTCTCGGGTGTGGGTGCCTTGATCAGCAGCTCCAGGGCGTCGGTGCTGGTCAGCTCCAGGGCGGCGTAGGCGGTCAGCGCGCCGGGGAAGTACTCACGCAGCGTGCTGCGCAGCCGCTGGAAGGTGCGGGTGCGCTCCCAGATCAGCGTCTGATGGGCCCGGGCGACCACGCGGACGGCCTGGGCCTGGTCGCTGTCCCCGGCCACCGGTCGCAGCTGATCGCGGTCGATACGGACCATGTCCGCCAGCGCATGCGCGTCGCCCTTGTCGCTCTTGGCTCCGGAAGTGCCGTAGCGCTCCTTGAACCGGGCTGCCTGGCGTGGGTTGATCGCGTAGACCCGGTAGCCGGCGGCGATCAGCGCCTGCACCCACGGCCCGCGGTCGGTCTCGATCCCCACCGCCACCCGCTCGGGCTCCAGTTCCTCGCCGCCGTACCGGGCGATGAGGGCGTGCAGCTTCGCGATGCCCTCCACACCCTCCAGCAGCTGCGTGGTGGCCAGCTTGCGGCCCGTCCCGTCCTGCAGCTCGACATCGTGGTGGTCTTCGGCCCAGTCGTCGCCGATGAACAGCACCAGCACCCCAACCCTTCGCTCTCGTAGGATCCTTGCGCAGCCTGCGGAAGGCACGGCTCGCGCCCTAATGGATCCAGTGCTCACACCCAACTGCCCGGTGGGCACGCCATCCCATTAGCAGTCTGGCCTCCCGGCCGACCAGCAGGGGCACGGTCTCATCCCAGAACTCACAGTGGCTCGGGTTGAGGTAGTGCTCACCGGCTGACGGCTACGGACCGTAGTCTCACCTACGACCCGCTGAGCCCCATTAGGTTGAGGGCGACGGCGCTGTGGACGTGTTCGAGGTGGGTCTTGGCCAGGCCGCGGTAGCGGGCCCGGCGACTGTCGGTGGCGGTGAGGGCCTGGTGGATGGTTCCCTCGACGCCGGCGCGTAGGGCGTACGCGTCTTGCCAGTCCCGGTCGGCCTGCTCGGCACGGGCGGTGCGCAGGGCCTCGGTCAGCGGGCGCGGGTTCAAGGTGAGCTGGCGGAAGCCCCGGCGGCTGGTGGTGCACAACTCCCGGACCGGGCAGGGGCCGCAGGTCGGCTTGGTGAAAGCGACCACGATCATCGGATAGCCGTGTTGGGTGCACGGGCTCCAGGAGGAGCTGGCCCGGCCCTGGGGGCAGGTGACCTGCTGGTACTTGAAGTCGATGGTGAACGCGTCGGCCTGGAAGCCCGCGTTCTCGCGGGCTTGGCGGGACTGGTCGAGCAGGACCGGGGTGATCAGTGCGATGCCGTAGGCCTGGCGGGACTTCACGATCAGGTCGGCGCTGGGGTAGCCGGAGTCGAGGTAGTGCTCGCCCGGGAGCAGGCCGCGGCGCTGCAACTGCTGGTGGATGCCGTCCAGGGCCTTGGTGTCGGGGACGGTGGAGGCAGTGGTGGCCACGTTCGTGATCAGGTTCGGGGCGGTGCGCTCCTTCTCGGGCGCGTCCGTGCAGCTCTCGCTCACGTGCAGCTTGAACCCGTTCCAGAAGGTGTCGCGCTTGGCGGACCAGCGGGTGTCGAGATCGTAGGGGGAAGCGATGCGCAGATGGCCGGGCGGCAGCCCGTCACCGCCCTCCTCGGTCCTGGCGCGGCGGGCCACGACCTCGCGTCCGCCCCGCGCTGTGGTACGGGTGTAGTTCTGCAGCAGCACAGTGCGCAGGGTCTGCACCGCGGGCAGCTCGCGCAGCCAGGGTTCGGAGCGCGGATCGTAGACGGCGCTGAGCAGGGCGAAGCCGTCGCGGGCGTAGGTCAGCGCGAGCTGGTCGCGCTTGGTGGCGGAGGAGGGCATGCGCCAGGTGTCGATGCGGGTGTCGTAGCGGCGCGACCAGCCGGGCACGTCCAGCACGTCGGCGACCCAGTGCGGCGCGGCCACTGTCAACGCCTCCACCGCCGCCCGCACGCTCTCCCCGGCCAGCTCCAGGCGGTTCAGACATCCCATGGCGTAGGGATGTCAAGCAGCTGCGGTGAGGGTTGCGTGGTGTGACCACGCGGTGGCCTCGTCGTAGAGGGTGCGGGTCTTGAGGCAACCGTGGAGGATGCCGACGAGCCGGTTGCCGAGCTGGCGCAGGGCGGGGTTGTAGCCGGCGTCGCGGGCGCGCTGCTTGTCGTAGTAGCGCCGCGCGCCGGGCGAGACGCTGATGGCGGAGAACGCTTGCTTGTGGAGGGCGTCGGCGAGGTGGTCGTTGCGCGCGTAGCGGGCCTGGACGCTGTGTGTCCTGCCGGAGGCGCGGGTGATCGGGCTGGTCCCGGCGTAGTTCTTGCGCGCCTTCGCGCTGGTGTAACGGGTGGGGTCGTCCCCGAACTCGGCCAACACCCGGGCACCGGTGACTTCGCCGATGCCGGGCATCGACAGGTAGATCTCAGCGTCCGGGTGCGCGAGAAAATGCGCACTCACCTGCTCTTCCAGCTCCGCTATCTGCTCGTTCATGGCGATCAGCAGTCTCGCGTGTGCGACCGCCGCCGCGGCGTAGGCGGAGACCACCAGTGCCGGGACGCCGAGCTGGGGCTCGCGCAGTGCGGCCCGGATCGCGGCGGCCTTCTGATCCCGGTGGTGTCGGCGTTGCCGGGCCAACACCGCCGTGATCTGCTGTTTCGTCAGCTTCGTCGCCCGCTCCGGGGTGGGCGCCTTGATCAGTAGCTCCAGCGCGTCGGTGCTGGTCAGCTCCAGCCCCGCGTAAGCGGCCAGCGCGCCGGGGAAGTACTCGCGCAGCGTGCTTCGCAACCGCTGGAAGGTGCGGGTGCGCTCCCAGATCAGGGTCTGGTGAGCACGGGCGACGACGCGGACGGCCTGGGCCTGCTCGCTGTCCCCAGCCACTGGCCGCAGCTGGGCGCCGTCAATGCGGACCATGTCCGCCAGAGCGTGCGCGTCGCCCTTGTCGCTCTTGGCCCCGGAAGTGCCGTACCGCTCCTTGAACCGGGCCGCCTGGCGGGGGTTTACCGCGTAGACCGTGTAGCCGGCTGCGATCAGCGCCTGGACCCACGGACCGCGCTCGGTCTCGATCCCGACCACCACCTGCCCCGGTTCCAGGTCATCGCCGCCATGCCGGGCGACCAGGGCGTGCAGCTTCGCGATGCCCGCAACGCCCTCCGGCAGCCGCGCTGAGGCCAGTCTGCGGCCCGTCGCATCCTGCAGCTCGACGTCGTGGTGGTCTTCGGCCCAGTCATCGCCGATGAACAGCACCAGCACCCAACCCTTCACTCTCGTACGGACCTTGCACAGCCGACGGAAGGCACGGCTCGCGCCCTAATGGATCAAGTGCTCACGCCCAACCACCCGGCGGGCACGCCATCCCATCAGCAGTCAGGCCTCCCGGCCGACCAGTAGGGGCACGGTCTGAACCCAGAGCTCCAAGGGCTCCGGTCCCGGTAGTGCTCACCTACTGGCGGCTACGGACCGTAGTCTCTCCTACCGCCCGACGAGCCCCATTACTGACTTCGGCGTTTTGAGGTCAGGGCGGTGGTGAGTCGAGTTGGAGTCCGGTCTCGGTCATGAAGCCGTTGAGTGTTGCGGGGCGGTACTGCAGGCTCTTGAGCCGATTGCGGACCAGGGATTCCAGCCGGTCGACCGTACCGGCGGCGAGGTTGGCCAGACTGCGCTTGCACTGCGACCACACACCCTCTACCGGGTTCAACTCCGGTGCGTACGTGGGCAGGAAGAAGACGGTCAGCCACGGGCGGGCGGCCACCAGTTGCTGCATCGCCTTCGAGACATGGGTGCTGAGCCGGTCCCAGACCAGCACGATCGGCGCCCGCAGCAGTTGGTGGGCGCCATCGACCAGCCGCATGTAGTCGGTCTCCGACAGGCTGCGCCGCTCGCCCCTGCGGCCGTGATGGACGCGGATCCGGTAGCACAGTCGGGTCCGGGAACCGGGCCGCAGTGCGATCAGGCCCGCGATGGAGATGCGGCCCGACCGGCGGCCGGACACCGTCACCACCGGGGTGCGGCCCCGCCGGCCCCAGGTGCGCCCGGTGGGCGGCCGCTGACGCTGACCGGCCTCGTCCTCGAAGCAGATCCAGCCGCCGGTGGCCGCCTGTGTCCTTTTACCTCCGGCCAGGCGCCTTCCTTCCAGGCGGTCACCGCTGCCTCGTCGCGCTCGGCAGCCCGCCGGGCGGGCTTCTGCGGGGTGAAGCCGAGTCGGCGCATCAGCCGGGTCGCCCCCGAGACGCTGTAAGAGACGTGGAACTTCCGGCCGATCAGGGTCGCCACCCGGGCACCGGTCCACACCTGGTCCTCATCCCAGCCGTGCGCGGCCGGGCCCTGCTCCAGCATGGCGGCCAGCTTCCCGCGCAGGGCCGGGCCGAGTTTGCACCGCTGCCCGCCCGGCCCGGTGGAGGCCAGGGCCGCCGGGCCGCTGGCGGCCCAGTTCCGCCGCCACTGGTAGACCGACTTCGGCGACACCCGCAGCTGCCGGGCCACCTCCGGGACGCCGGCCCCGGCCGCGAACAGCTCGGACGCCCGCAGGCGTACTGCCTCACGCCGTGCACGCTCTTTGGCGTTCATCCCGCCACCGTCTGCGTACCTCATACCTCCCGGTCTACCGCCGCATCCGGAGGACGCCAACAGGACCAGCCCCAGCCTGACCTCAAAACGCCGAAATCAGTAGGTCCCGCACCGCGGAGACGATGTAGGTGGAGTCGGTGCGCTGTTTGCCCCCGGCTCCGACCAGACCCTGCTCCGTCAGCCTCTTCAGCAGCAGGTCCAGGACCTTCTCCTCCAGATGGTGCTCGACCACCCGGGTACGGAACTGCGACAGCACGGTGAAGTCGAAGCCGGTGTCGGTCAGCTCCAACCCGAGCGCGTAGGCCCACGAGAGCCGGTCACGCACCGCCTCCGCAGCCTGGCGGTCCGTCAGGTTCTCCGCCATCTGGAACACCGTCACCAACGCCAGCCGACCCGGGGACCAGCCCGCCGGCCCCGTCGCGCCGAAAGCCTGCGCGAACTCCTCGTCCGGGAACAGTTCCCCCAGCCGGTCGCGCACCGCCACCGGCAGCGGCACCTGCCGCCCGTAGTTCTTCGCCCGCACCGCCCGCGCCACCACGGGATCCGGCTCCGGCCACGACTGCGGCTCCATCGACACGCCCATCCCACCCCACGACCGAGGATCAGAAAGGAACCGGCCGCACCACCAACCCTGCCAGCACCACCAAGCCGCTGTCAGCTCTCAACTGCCAATGGGCAACAGGGTCGGCGCGGCGCCAAAGACGTCATGACCGGCTTCGACGGCACCCAGCTGGCCCTCTCACAGTCCTTCCGCTTCGGCCCCCACCTGGCCCAGGAAGCCAACCGCTGGCTGCACATCGCAGGCGCACCCATCCGCCTCACCGGCACACCGACCGTGCCCACCGAACTCGGCCCCGTGGCCTGCCCCGACGCGATCCTGTGCCGCACCAACGCCGGCGCCATGGCCCAAGTCATGACCGTGATGACCGTCGGACAACGGGTCGCTCTGGCCGGGGGAGGAGACGGCCTGCGCGCCCTCGCCCTGGCCGCCCGTGACCTGAAGGAAGGCCGCCGCACCGCCCACCCCGAACTCCTCCTCTTCCCGGCCTGGGGCGAGCTCCAGGACTATGCCGCCCACGATCCCGCCGGGCGCGACCTGCAGCCCCTGGTCGAACTCGTCGACAAGCACGGCACCGACGCCATCCTCAACGCCGTGGACGGACTCGCGCCCGAGCAGCACGCCGAGGTCACCGTCTCCACCGCGCACAAGGCCAAGGGACGCGAATGGGCCCGCGTGAGAATCGCCGACGACTCACCCCGCCGAAGGACAGCGATCAAAAAAACGCCAACGGATGCGCCATTCCCGGGCCGATCGACGACAGCGAGGCCCGCCTCGCCTACGTAGCCGTCACCCGTACCCGCGAGCGCCTGGACATGGACGGACTGTCGTGGATCGACCACCACCCGGATGGAAACCCCCACAGCCAGCAACGGCCCCCGCATGCCTGGTCCTATCAGGGCTGAGAGGTAGCTCGGGGCCCCAAAATGAGCTACGCGACGCGGCCCGGCTGGCCCGCGCTGATCCTCAGGCCGCCTACGAGCGGCTGACGCCTGGTATCAGGAAAACTTGGCACGAGCCACCGAAAGATGCATGGCAGAACGTGCGGCAGGTAACCGAAGGGGCTCTAGCATCGATCTGGGATGATCCAAAGTAAGGGACACCGTGTCAGCACCATGCAGGTCAAGAGGAATCTCGGCGTGGGCAATAGCACCGGAACCGCCAGTGCGGTTGGTGGTGCAGCCCGTGGGGCGGTGCATCTGCCTCATGACGCTTGGCCACGTCGCGCTACGCGGAGCAGTTTCATCTCACCCGCTGCGGTAGCAATTCCCAACGCCCCTAAGATTAAAGGCACTTCAGTTTCAGTCCGTCCGTGGACAGCCCAACGGCCCGGACCTCCGCTGGGAAGACGGCCGTCCTTCGGTATGGAAGGCATTGGCACTCAGGTGCAACGAGCCGTTGTCCGGGCCACTCGAGAGTGGCCTTGATCCGCTGATCGCAGATTTCCTCGGCACCAACAGCCGCTGTGACGGCCATTCGCCCCTCGGGTCCCTTCTTGGGGCGCAAATTTTAGCCATGCCCATGTTCACCTCACCTGCTTTGGAAGTGCGTCCGTGACCGAGACCGTAGTTTCCCTCTTCGAAAGACTCGTCGACGCCGAGCCGCCTGTCGGTGGGCCCGTCGTATTGGATACTGCCTGCGTGCTCGGCGGCAGCGTCGCGGGGCTGCTCGCGGCGCGGGTGCTCTCCGACCATGCGCGCCGGGTCGTCATCATTGAACGCGATGAGGTCTCGGCGGAGGGCACCTCGCGACCTGGCGTGCCCCACGACCAGCAGGTGCACACGCTGCTGCCAGCCGGTCGGCTGTGGATCGAGCGGTGGCTTCCGGGCCTCAGTCACGCGGCACAGGACCGAGGCGCGACGTTGGCCGGCACCGATCTCACGCTCACCGCCGTGGACGGACGCCCCCAAGCGCCGAGCGGAACCGACTACCAACTGCTGTCGATCAGCCGGCCTCTGCTGGAGGCCCTCATCCGGGCCCGGGTCACCGGCCTGCCCAACGTCTCGGTCCTGCACGCCCAGGCGACGGGGCTGCGCTACCGCGACGGCGCCGTCAGCGCCGTCCGCTATGTCACGAACGGGCCGGAGAGGGGAGCTGAGGAGGTAGTGGAGACGGACTTCGTCGTGGACGCGATGGGCCGCTCCAGCAGGCTGTCGGACTGGCTCGGGCAGGACGGCTACGACCAGCCCCGGCTTGAGCGGCTGGAAGCCCCCATCAACTACGCGACCGCCCTGTTCGAACGCCCAGTGAAGTCCGACGACTTGGACAAGGCTTGTGTGCTGGGACTGTTCACGCCGCAGTACCCCTCGGGCGGGGTGTCCGTCGCCGCGGCGAACGCGATCGAGGACGAGCAGTGGCTCGTCATGCTGATGGGGTACGGCAACATCCGGCCCGGCAGGACGATCGACGAGTTCCGCGCGGCCTGCGACAAGTTGCCGGCGATCTTCGGCGAGGCCACCAGCGGCGCTGTCACCCGCGACGTGGTGACCTATCACCAGGCGGAGAGCAGACGGCGCCACTTCACCGAAGCGCCCCGCTTCCCGGCGCGCCTGGTCAGCGTGGGAGACGCCGTGGCGTCCTTCAATCCGGTATACGGCCAAGGCATGAGCTCCGCAGCGCTGCAAGCCTCCTGCCTGTCCTTTTACCTTGGCGACGGCCCTGACCTCGGCACGGCGGCCACGGAGTTCTTCCGCCTGCAGCAGCTGGTCGTGGACGCGGCCTGGTCGGTGTCCACGGCCGGTGACAAGGCCCGCCTCGACGCAACGAACGACCGCGTGGTGCCCGAGGACGTGCGGCGGCAGCGGTGGGCCATGGAGCAGGTGGTCGGCGCGACCCTCGTCGACGGAAGCATCGCGCGTGCGTTCAACGACGTCTCCTACATGCTGCGCCATCCCGCCACCCTGGCCGATCCCGCGCTGCTGGAACGGGCCGTCGCCGCCAACGACGCGGCGTCGGCCAAAATGACGGCAACCCCGCTCGACCGCTACATCGGCCTTGCCGACCGGGCGGTGCACGAAAAGTCGGCGTTGGACGAATTGCTGGCGGTGTTCGCACCCGAAGCGACCGTCCTGATCGGTCCCGAACCGGTGCGCGGGCGCGCGGCCATCGCGGCCTTCTACCGCACCCACTTCGCCACCTTCGCCGACTCCCGGCATTACTGGAACACCACGGTTCTCGAGGACGGCACCTTGCGAGCCGAATGGGTGGCCGCGGCCCGCATGGCAGACGACAGCCTCATCACGGTGGCTGGAGTGGAACATGCGACGGTCGACCAGAACGGCCTGATAACCGACCTGCGCAATGAGTTCACCCGCCTCCCTGGCTAAGACTCCAGTGCTTGAAGGCGTCCTCCGGGTGAACGACACCCTGCAGAGGACCTTCGCCGGCTCATGGGCGAGCTCCAGCTCACCGAGCGGCTCGCCCATGAGCTGAATCGCAGGATCTTGAAACGCCTCCAGGCCGACGGGAGTGTGTGTGAGTAGCCACGGCCAGGACCGCACCATCAGCCAACGCCGCACCTTGAGCAACAGTTTCAACAGCAGCCTCAGTAGTCTCAACAGCTACACCAGCGAAGCGCTGCGGGGCAGCCGCCGCGCAGATCGCCCTCTTGGTGACCCAGCAGCGCTATGACCTCAGGCGAACCCTCACCTTCCACCCCTGTGTCGCGGCAGCCGAAATGCGCCGAAACTTTGCCGGAGACCGCTGCTCCAACAACGAATTCACCCTCGTCAAGCCGCATCAGTAAGCCTGACGCCGCCAGGGTGCGGGGTGCACATATTCTCGGCCGGTGATCGTCCCCGTCACCCTGGCTCGGTCCTCGTGAGCCAGTCTGCTCAGGGGGCTGGTCGGGGCCGACGGCGCGATACTGGCAGTGGTCGTCTGGAGCGTGGCAGTGCCACGAATCGAGGAGTCGACCCTGATGGATTTCTCCGGCCGGAACACCATTCTCGTTGAGGCACTGAGAGAGGCTGTCGTAGCCCTCGACGCCGAGGCTGTCCTTGCCTACCTGTTCGAAGAGGACGGCGAGGCCCTGCGGCTGACGGCAGCGGATGGGACTCCGCCGACGATTTACATCATGCCCGAGCGCATCGCGGTCAAGACTCAGTACCCCACGGCGGTCGCCGCCCGGAGTGGCGAGATCGCCATAGGAGGCCCCTCGGCCTGTACAGCGGTGAGGCTGCCGGGGGCCGTGCCGATCCCCTGGCAGGTGGTCTCGGCTCCGCTCGCGTGCCATGGACACCCCCTGGGGGCTCTCACCGCGGTGTGGGCGCTGGCTCCAACAGCGTCACCAACAGACAAGAGCGGTTCGCACCTCGGGGCGATGGCCGACAAACTGTCGACAAGACTCTCGGAGCTGGCGGAGGCGGGAGTGCCAATGACTCCGGGGCCCAAACCGGTGATCGCGCCGGTCCTGCGTCCGGCCCGCGTCCTCGCCGGTGGTGCCGATGGCCAGGCCGGGGCGAGCGACTGGGGACTGCCGGAGATTCCCGGGTCCAGCGCGATCACCTTCATGTACCACATCCACCAGCTCGCTGCGGCTCTCAACGAGGCCACGAACATCACAGACGTCATGGAGGTGGTGCAGCAGAGGATCATGAAGCCGTTCGGAGCCGAGAGCTTTCTTGTGACCTCGGTTAAGTACGAAAGGCTGTGGGTGGCAGGGTACAGCGACTGCCCCCAGGAAGCCGTGAAGCGCCTGCACGGGTCTAGCGTTCACCTGCCCAGTCCGTTCACGACCGTACTCGAAACGAGGGCCCCGCTGGTCTACTGCGACCAGGCGGCGCTGCTGGACGAGTACCCCGAGGCCGAGGGCCTACCGCGGATCGAGGAGAACGCGGACGGCGGATGGGTCTATCTCCCCATCGGTGTCGGCTCCCGCCCGACGGGCGCGTTCGCGCTCGGGTTCCGCCGCCCGCTGCATCTCGGCATCGATGAACAGGCCGTTTTGCTTATGATGGTCGATCTGCTCGGGCCCACCCTTCTCAGAGCCTGGCTGCACCAGGCAGAGCAGAGCCTTGCCGAGCGTGTGCAGAAAAAGCTGCTGCCGGAGGCCACCTGGGATCTGCCCGGCCTCGCCACCGCAGCCCGATACCTTCCGGCGTGCGCCTCCGGCCTGGGTGGCGACTGGTATGACGTGATCACGCGGAGCCAGGCGAAGGCCGCATTGGTGGTGGGCGACGTCGAAGGCCACAGCATTGACAGTTCCGTGGTCATGGCTCAGCTCCGCACCGGTATTCGTTCCTACCTCATGGAAGGCCACACGCCTACCTCCGCACTGGAGCGGACCAACCGGATGCTGGCCGTGCTCGATCCTGGCCTGCTGGCGACATGTTGCATCGTCGATGTCGACTCCGACGACGGGACACTCGAAATCGCTTCGGCGGGCCACCCCGGGCCTGTGGTCCGCTACCCGGACGGTTCTGTGCTTGCTCCGGATATATCGACCGGCCTACCGCTCGGCGTCGACCTTGACCCGTGCTACAGGCCGACCGAGTTGTCCGTGGTTCCCGGGACAGTTCTCATGCTGTACACCAACGGCCTGAGCGCGTCGTCCGCGGATGAGCTCACCGCGGAGTCGCTGCTCGCTTCGCTCGGCCGCTTTGCGGAGACCCGGCCGGAGCGGCTGGTCGGCCTTGTCCTCCAAGCCTGGCCCGAGCCACCGGTCCGCCGAGACGACGTCGCGCTGCTGATTGCGGAGTACCAGGGCGGCCAGGGCGGCGGTTTGCAGCACGCAGAGGGCACGAGCATCCGCCGCCACAACCTGCAGGGGGTCGGGGCCGCCAGGACCTTCGTCCGCGAGCATCTCCACGAGTGGGGCCTCGACGACCGTGCCGACGAACTGGAGCTCATGACCTCCGAGGTCGTGACCAACGCCCTGGTGCACGCCGACAGCGACGTCGATCTGAGAGTGAAGCAGTACGAGGACCGCGTCCGTGTGGAGGTCCGCGACTCCGACCCCACACCGCCCGTGCCGGAGCCGATCGTCCTGTCGAATCAGCCCGGCTCCGAGTCGGAGCACGGGCGCGGACTGATCATCGTCGACGGTCTCGCCTCCGAATGGGGCAACACGCCGAGCGGTCGCGGGAAGACGATCTGGTTCGAGCAGGCGACCAGAGCCTAACCGGACACCGGGCTGGGGGAGTGTCTAATCAGCAGCGGATCTGATGATCAAGGACACGCCAGATGACCAAGACCGCCGGTGAGCGCGAGTCCGTAGAGCCTTCCGTCGGAGCAGCGTCGGATACGGCAACCGACGAGCAGTTGATCGCGATGATCGTCGACAGGGCCCGCAACGAGGGTCTGCAACTGACCGGAGAAGGCTGGCTGTTGCACAGCGTCTTTGCGTGATTGCCTTCTGTCCGGTTTCGTCAGGTGAGGCCGAGCGTGATCAGGGGACGTCTGTAGTCGCGGGCGGTGTGGCGGAGGGCGCCGCCAAAACGCACAGTGTCACGGCAGCGGACGGCCATGAGACCAAGCTCTACGTGTCCCGCCCGAAGGGCGTAGAGATTCCGCTGCCGCGCGTATACCACATACACGGCGGCGCCATGGTCATGATGGGGGCCACGAGCGCCCCTAACAGCGCTGGCGGCAGGAACTCGCCGCCACCGGTCTGGTCGTCGTCGGCGTCGAGTTCCGCAACGGCGCGGGCAAGCTCGGCCCGCACACCTACCCGGCCGGACTGGAGGACTGTGCCATCGGTCTGAAGTGGATCGCGGCGCACATCGCCGAATTGCAGGTGTCAAACATCGTGGTGTCCGGCGACTCGGGCGGCGGTAACCTCGCTTCCGGCCTGGTGCAGGCCGCCTGGGCTTCCGCTGGGCTCCACCTGTTGCCGGCCACGCCCAGGCCGCTACCGGGGCTCCGTCGACCACACCCAAGTGGTGGCAGAGCCACATGGGTCTCAGGAGCGGGGCCGGCTCGCCAGGCCGCCGGCCAGCGGGCCGCGTCGTGTTGCCTCCTCGGGTGAGCTGTAGAACTCGAAGGCGTCTCCCAGGCCGGTGAACTCGAAGACCCTGATTATTCGGCTGGAGGTACACGTGATCCGCAGTGAGCCCCCACAGCCGCGGATGCGCTTGGTCACCGCCACGACCATGCGCAGCCCCATCGAGTCGAGGAAGGGAACGATGGACAGGTCGAGGACGAAGTGGCGGTGTCCTTCGTCGAGAAGCTTGATCATTGCTTCGCAGATCAGAGGAGCGGTGTGGGCGTCGACCTCGCCATCGACCTCGATAACGGTCCAGCCGTTGATCACGTCGTAGGTGATGGCCATGTGGTCGTTGCGGATCATGTTCGTTCTCATGACACCCCCTTAGCTTGCGATTTTAGCTTCTGTCGTCACTCTGTGTGTTTACCGGTGGTCGGTTCGCTCTTGCGGTAGGGCGGTCGCTTGGATTTCGAGCGGTTCTTCGAGCCTTTCGGGCGGCCTGGGCCGGGGCGGGTGGGTTTCGGCGAGTCGGCGGGTGTGCCGATGCGTGCGCGGAGTCGGCGGAAGCCGAGGCGGACCTTGTAGGGGCTGAGGGGCTTACCCGGGTCCGGTCTTGGGTGCCAGGGGCGGCGCAGGTCGTCCACGAGGTGGCGGGCGAGGCGTAGTTGGGCGTAGGCGCCCATGGTCAGGGACACCCACCGGTCGGTGGCTGCCGCCGAGCTCAGGTGCGCGCTGGCCAGGCCGAGATAGGACTTGGCGAAGCGGTGGAAGTGCTCCTGGTCGAAGCGCCGCAGGTAGGCCTTCCAGAGCAGGTCCGGGTCGGCCGGAACGGGGCCGGCGTGCCACAGCCACAGGTCCTTGGGTGGCTTGCGGCCGTCGGGCAGGTGGTCGACGACCACTTGCAGGACCGTGCCGCGCACGATCGGCAACTGCTTGTCCCGCGGCCAGTTGGCCCAGCGGCCGGTGCTGCCGAGTTTTTGGTGCAGTCCGCTCCAGGCGCGGACGGTCACGGTGCCGTACAGCTCGGACTCCACGGTGCGTTCGAAGTCGGGGGCGTGTCGTTTGGCGGGGTCGGAACAGGAGAACTCCGCGCCGTGGCGCAGCGGCGCGCCCATCTGGCCCGGTCGCCGGGGCGGGGGGTCGAGGTAGAAGACCCGGGTGGCACGTAGCCGGACCAGCAGTTGCACGTCATGGCCGGCCAGGGCGTGGGTGAGGTCGGTGGCGTAGTTGCCGGCGTCGAGCAGGACCAGCGGCGGCGGGTCGCCGGGCTGCCACTTCCCGGTCGCGGTCAGGTCTTTGAGCAGCCCGGTGATCTGGTCGATCGTGACGTCGGTGTGCTCCTCGCCGGGCCGCAGTCGGCGTGCCTCGATGGGGTCGACCCAGGAGGAGGACCCCCACTGGATGCCGACGAGCAGGCTGTAGGGCCAGCCGGGCAGCCAGCGGTCCCCGCCCTTGCCGCGGACCTGCACCATCGTCCGCTCGTCGGCGTACTCGGCGTCGGGGCGCGCGTGCGGAGTGGTGTCGATCGCGAACATCAGCGGCTCGTCCTCCCTGGCCGGGGCCGACAGGCCGATCAGCAGGTACCGCAAGCGGCTACTGCTTATCTGGCCATGGGCCAGGGCGTCGTAGACAGAGCCGTGTCGTCGGCGGAACTCCGGCTCCAAGGACAGCTCAACCGGTGATCGCACCGGGCCCTGCGCGCACAGCATCGCGTCCGCCAACTCGAACAAGGCATCCCCGCGGCGGGTGAAGCAGGCATGGAGACCCGCACGGAACCTGGATAACTCGGACAACGCCTCGACGCGGGCAGGGGTGTCTTGCAGACTGTCCATCACGGCCTTCTGGTGCAGCTGGATCTCTGGCGAGAACCCAGCGTCACCCGAAGGCCGTTCCCATGTCCGGCGAACAGCAGAATCCAAACCTAAACGATCTTCACGTCCTAAAATCGCAAGCTTAGTGCTGCGTTCCTCAAAGTGGGTGTGGACCGCTGGGCGTCAGGGGGCGCATGATGCGTGGTGGAGGACTGTGCCATGTATCTGCCTCTGTACGCGCGTCCGGCGCGTGATCCGGACGAGGAGCACAAGATCCGCAAGCTGGCCGGCGCTCGTCATGCCCCCGCTGATTGGATCCTGCGAGCCCGCATGATCAGCCTCAGCTGGGCCGGGAAGCAGGTCACCGCCATCGCCGCCGAACTGGGTTGCCATCCCAAGACCGTGCGGGAGCGGCTGCACCGGTTCAACGCCGAGGGCATCGACGGGCTCGGCGACCGGCCGATCAGCGGACGCCCGCGCCGGCTGACCGAGGCCGAGCGCTCGGTGGTCATCGCCCTGGCCCAAAGCGATCCTCCCGGGCGCCCGGTGCCCGGCCCCGGCGGCGCCCTTCAGGCCGCCGACGAGACCGGAGCGCCGGCCTGGACGCTGGATACGCTCACCGAGACAGCCCGGGCCGGCGGTATCGACGTGCACCGCAGCCAGGTGCGCAGGATCCTGCTGGCCGAGGGGGTGCGCTGGCGCCGTACCCACTCCTGGGCGACCAGCAAGGACCCCGACTTCGCCCCAAAAGAACGGCGGTCGTCGGGCTCTACACCGACCCGCCGCCGCGCTCCACGGTGATCTGCGGCGACGAGCTCGGCCCGGTCATCCCGCGCACCTTCGCCCCCGCGCCGGCCTGGTCCCCCGACGGGCACAGGATCAAGGCGCCGCTGGAGTACGCCCGCGGCAGTCAGAAGACCTGGGTGTACGGGGGCCTGCGCATCCGCGACGGCCAGGAGGTGACCCTCTGCGCGCCGTCCCGCAACACCGCCGGCTGGCTGAAGCTGCTGCAGGAGATCGCCCGGGCCAACCCGCGGGGCCAGGTCTACGTGGTCGCCGACAACCTCTCCAGCCACGCCAGCGGCCCCATCCGCAGGTGGCTGAGGAAGCATCCGAGGGTCCATCAGGTCTTCATCCCCGTCGGCGCGTGCTGGCTGAACCTGGCCGAGGGGTGGTGGCGGATCTTCCGCAAGACCGCGCTGGCCGGGCAGACCTTCGCCGACCCCGACGAGATCGACCAGGCCACCCGCCTGGCCACCGCCCAGCTCAACGCCCGTGCCAAACCGTGGGTTTGGGGGCGACCCCCGCCACCGCACCGCCGACTACGCCGGAAGTTCGCCTACCTACTTTGAGGAACGCAGCATTAGTAGGACTTTGTTAGCTCGGAAATATTGTGTGCCGGATTTGTGTTGATCTGTTCCGTGACGCCAGAAGAGATCAACGAACTGCGCCCCCGCCTGGAAGCCTTCATCGCCCCGATGCTGGCCGAGCTCCCCCGCGCCGACCAGCGGGAGAAGGGAGAGCTCTACGTCCGGGGCCTGATGATGGATGGGCAACGCAAGTCCATGCAGCCCATGGCCGAACGCCTGGGCGTGGACCACCAGCGCCTGCAGCAGTTCATCTCCTCCTCCACCTGGGACTACACCCAGGTCAGAGCCAACATCGCCACCTGGGCGAGCGGGGCGTTCCCCGTGCGGGCCTGGGTCGTCGACGACACCGGCTTCCTCAAGGACGCCGCCTCCGTCAGCAGTCCCGGGGTGGCCCGGCAGTACACCGGTACCGCGGGCAAGATCACCAACTGCCAGATCGGCGTCAGCGTCAACCTCACCGGCGACACCGCCTCGGCGGCGGCCAACTGGCGCCTGTTCCTGCCCGAGAGCTGGGACCCCGCCCTGATCGACGACCCCGAGCAGGCCGCCCTGGTCCGCACCCGGCGCCGACGCTGCGGCATCGGAGAGGACTTCGGCCACCGGGCCAAGTGGCACCTGGCACTGGACATGCTCGACGAGATGGCCGGGGACTGGGGCCTGCAGCCCCTACCGGTGGTCTGCGACGCCGGCTACGGCGACATCACCGCCTTCCGCCTGGCCCTGGAAGAGCGCGGCCTGGCCTACGTCGCTGCGGTCAAGGCCACCACCAGCGCCCACCCCGGGCAGGCCGTCCCGCAACAGCCCCCCTACGCCGGACGCGGCCCGCGCCCGCGCCCGCGCTACCCACAGGATCCGTCCTCCCTCAAGGAGTTGGCCATGGCTGCCGGGCGAACGGCAGGACACTATGTGACCTGGCGGCACGGCACCCGCGCCAGCAGGAGCAACCCCTCCGCCGCGATGCGCTCGCGGTTCCTGGCCCTGCGCGTGCGCCCGGCCAACCGAGACATCCCCCGTGCCGACGACGGCTGTCTGCCCGAGTGCTGGCTGCTGGCCCAATGGCCCCCGGGAGCGGCGGAGCCGACCGACTACTGGCTCTCGAACCTGCCCGTCGGCACTTTGCTGCGCGACCTGGTCCGCCTCGCCAAGATCCGTTGGCGGGTGGAACACGACTACCGGGAACTGAAGTACGGCCTCGGAGTGGACCATTTCGAAGGACGCAACTTCACCGGCTGGCACCGTCACGTGACCATGGCCGCGCTGGCCCAGGCGTTCTGCACAGAGCTGCGGCTGGACCCAAAAGTCCCTGCTCGGGCCTGACGCTGTACGCCGTCCTGAAGGCACTCCAGACCCTTCTGGCGCTGTGGACCGGGATATGCCGAGCTTGCCGCCAACCACTTCTGCAGAACCAGCAACAAGCCCGAGCTCCCACCTAACAAAGCCCTATTAGGGCGCGTATCGAGTCGCGATCAATCTTGTGGATTTGCCCTCGTGCCGAGGTCTGATCCGGTAGATCGTCTTGCGTGACGCGAGTGCAACTGACAGACGAAGAGTGGGAGTTCATCGGGCCGTACCTGCCGATCGGCGAGTACGGCCCTTACCCCGAGCGCCTGCGGCAGCAGTTCGAGGGCGTGATCTGGCGGTTCAAGACCGGCGGGCAGTGGCGGGAGATGCCGCAGGAGTTCGGCGCCTGGTCGACCGTCTCCAACCGCTTCCGTCAGTGGCGTGACGCCGGCGTGTTCGAGGCCCTGCTGGAGGGGCTGATCGCGGAGGCCGCGAAGCGGGGCGAGGTGGACCTGTCCCTGGTCAGCGTCGACTCCACCACCGCACGCGCTCACCACGACGCCGCCGGGATGCACCTGAGCGAGGACGTGCTCACCGCACTGGAGAACGCCGCCGCCGAGGAGGAAAAGGCCAGGTCAAGGGGGCAGTCCGGAAGGACAAGACGGGCAGGACGCCGGAAACGGCCGCGAGCGGGAAGAACGACGACGCATTCGGCGCCGACGAAAACTCCGGCTGAAGGCCGCTCTCCTCGGACGCTCCAGGGGCGGGCAGACCAGCAAGGTCCATCTCGCCGCCGACCGCAAGTGCCGCCCGCTGGCGTTCGTCCTGACTGCAGGCCAGGCCGCCGACAGCCCGCAATTCATCCCCGTGCTCAAGAAAATACGGGTCCGCGGCCCCGTCGGTCGCCCCCGCACCCGCCCCGACGCGGTAGCCGGGGACAAGGCCTACTCGTCCCGCGGCAACCGCGCCCACCTGCGGAAACGCCGCATCAAGGCAGTCATCCCGGAGAAGAAGGACCAGGCCGCCAACCGGAGGAAGAAGGGCTCCAGAGGCGGACGGCCCGTCAGCCACGACGCCGACCTCTACAAGGAACGGAACGCCGTCGAGCGTCTGATCAACAAACTCAAGGCCTGGCGAGGCATCGCCACCCGATACGACAAGACCCCAGACAGCTACCTCGCCGGCCTCCACCTGCGGGCCTCGATGATCTGGATCAGGGACCTCACCCGGACCGCCCATTGATCACAACCAAATACGCGCCCTAACGCTCTTGGGCGCAGGGTCCGACGTTCTCCATGGTCAGGCGTGTATATCCATAGGAGGCCTGGTTCCAATCGAAGACGCCCGTTTCTTGATCGCAAGCTGGAAGCAAGACACCAACGTCGTCGCGATGATTGCGGAAGTAGAGCGAGGGCCTGGAGCCGGCCTCGGCCTACCCGGCGATTGGATGGGCGAAGGAACTTCGTTCCGCAGCTCCCGACACCCGAGCCGATGCATGCCAGCGCATGCGAAGGGCGTCGAGTTCGGCTCGCTGCTGCCTGGCTGGACCAGCCTCAGTTGGAGAAGGCCTGCTCCTCACACCGTTTGCCAGCACGGTCCGACAGGCGGGAGTTGCCTCCAGGTGTAGCCGGAGGTGGCCACGAACAAGATCGCCGCCAGCGTTTCCCGGTCTCCGGCGCGACGCCGACCCTGACGTCGTTGCACCACGGTGGGGGGACCACCCAGCGGAAGAGCTCCCGCAACGAATCTGGCACCAACCGCACAACCAGTTGAGCCGGTTGCCTCCGTCCGGGGCAGGAAGCGAGGCACTGGGCCCTGGCCGCAAGTCGCAGCACCAAGACTCGGGCGGTGCCCTGATCGCGACTCCGGGCCGGTGAAGTCTCGTGCCGGAGGGCCGCGGGTTGAGGTGCGCTAGCCCGAGTCACATCTGCGGCCTGCGACACCCGATCTCCCCGGCAAGTGACCAAGGGCGTCGGAAGTCGCGCCCGGCAGCGCCCGTTCCGGACGGGGCGCACCTGGTTCGCTCGCCAGTCGAGATCCTCGCGCCGGACCTTCGCCCCCGGTAAGTGCCCACGCTGGCCTGGCCCGCGCCGACTGGCTGCCGGTAGTCATGCCCACCCTGCCCCACATTGTGAGCGCGCGCGAGAGCCGGCGGCGCCGACCCCCATCTATCTAACTACTAAAACTCACTTGACAGGTTAGAAAGTGCTTGGTTGGCTAGACCCCGCCACCGATCAGAGCCACGGAGCTGTGAAATGAACAACGTAGTGAGCTACCGGTCCGTCCAGGTCGACGGGCTGAACATCTTCTACCGCGAAGCAGGGCCGGCCGATGCCCCCGTCCTGCTCCTGCTGCACGGCTTCCCGAGCGCTGGCCACATGTTCCGGGACCTGATCCCGCACTTGGCCGACCGGTATCGGGTCATCGCCCCTGACCTGCCGGGCTTCGGCCAGTCCGAGATGCCCAGCCGAGCCGAGTTCGACTACACCTTCGACCACCTCGCCCAGGTCATCGACCGGTTCACCGAGGAGGTCGGGCTGACCAGGTTCGGGCTCTACGTCTTCGACTACGGCGCGCCGACCGGATTCCGCCTCGCAGCAACGCATCCCGAGAAGATCGCGGCGATCATCTCCCAGAACGGCAACGCGTACGACGAGGGACTGAGCGAGGGATGGGCCCCGATCCGCGCATATTGGGAGGAGCGTTCCCCGGCCAACCGCGAAGGACTGCGCACCTTCCTGACCCCAGAGACCACCGTGTGGCAGTACGGGGGTTCCCCCCGAGAAGTAGACACCGGTTTGTATGCTTATGCGGCAAGTGTGAGTGTAGCTGAGTGTCGGGCCTCGTAGGCGACGGGGCTGAGCTGGCCGTTCTTCTTGTGTCTGCGGCGGGTGTTGTAGCGCGTGAGCCAGCGGAACACGGACAGCCGGCAGGCGCGGGCGCCGTCCCAGCGGCGGGCGCCTTGCAGTGTTTCGCGTTTCAGGGATGCGTGGAAGCTCTCGCAGGCGGCGTTGTCCGCGCTGGTGCCGACGGCGCCCATGGACTGGGTGATGCCCAACTCCTTGCACAGGTCGGCGAATTCCTTCGACGTGTACTGGGCTCCGTGATCGCTGTGGAAGATCGCCCCGTCCAGGCTGCCGCGGGTCGTGGCGGCCATCCGCAGCGCGTCGGCGACCAGTTCGGTGCGCATGTGGTCGGCGATGGAGTAGCCGACCACCCGGCGGCTGAAGCAATCCAGCACGGTGGCGAGATAGAGGAACTCGCCGTCGCCGACGGGCAGATAGGTTATGTCGCCCATGTACTTCGCACCCGGCTCGGCGGCGGTGAAGTCCCGGCCGAACAGGTCCGGCACCACCTGGTTCGCCGGCTCGGGCACGGTGGTGCGGACTTTCTTGCGCAGGTGCACCCCGACGATGTTGAACTTGCGCATGACGCGGGCCACCTTCTTCTCGTTGATCTCCATGCCGTGCGTGTCCCGCAGCTCGGCGGTGACGCGCGGGGAGCCGTAGGTGCCGTCGGAGTCGTCGTGCACGGCCTTGATCTTCGTCGCCAGGGCCGCCTCGGTCCGCTCCCGCGCGGCGCGGGCCTCGCGACCCGCCCGCCACTTGTAGAAGCTGGAGCGGTGCACGTCGAGCACCTGGCACAGCCGCTTGACCGGGTAGGTCTCGCAGTGGTCCTCGATGAACTGGCAGCGGCCTACCAGGTCATCTCCGAGGCGAAAAACTTCGTCGCCTTGCGCAGAATGTCCCGCTCGGTGGCGAGCGTGGCGTTCTCCTTGCGGGCGGCCTTCAGCTCGGCCTCCAGGGCCTGGATGCGGGCTGCGAGCTCCTCGCGGGTGGCCTCGACGGCCGGGGTGGTGCTGGTCACGTTCTTCCTGGTCAAGCCGGTGGTGCTGCCGCCGCGGGCGCGGTCGGCGCGGATCCAGTTCCGCAGGGTCTCCGCGTTGAGTCCCAGGTCACGCGCGGCTTGCGCGATCGTGAGATCAGCATCCGAGTGGAACAGGGCCACGGCGTCGGCCTTGAACTCGGGCGAATAGACCTTCATCACCATAATCGGTCACCCTCTCCCGACCCCCACCGGGGTCGAGGTCAGGGTGTCCACCACTCAGGGGGAGGCTCCTACACCCACGGTGCCCCGGATCCCGAACTGGTCTCGCCGGACGGCTACAACCTGGACAACTTCTACCTCGCCCGCCCCGGCGCCGATGAGGTCCAGCTCGACCTGCTGGGCGACTACAAGACCAACGTCGAGCTCTACCCCGTCTTCCAGCACTACTTCCGCACGCATACCCCCGCGCTGCTGGCGATCTGGGGACGCAATGATCCGTTCTTCCTGCCGACCGGCGCCGAGGCTTTCAAACGTGACAACCCCAACGCCGAGGTCCGGCTTCTCGACACCGGCCACTTCGCCCTCGAGACCCACGCCGTCCAGATCGCCGAAGCAATCCGCGAGTTCCTTGCGAACCACGGCTTCTAAGCCCCCTGCGGACCCCGAATGAAACAGCACCATCACCGGCCTCGGGGCTCTGCACCTTTCCGCACGCACGTCAACGCCGGGCCGGGCCACGAAGGCCGCAACCGGCCTATCCACGAGGAGTACACATGTCTTCCGAACTGACCGTCGTCGTCACCCACGGCGCCTGGGCAGACGGTTCCAGCTGGGGCAAGGTCATCAGCGCGCTCGAGGCCGCGGGTGTACGCACGATCGCGGCGCCGCTGCCCCTAACCTCGTTCGAGGACGATGTAGCTGCGCTCAACCACACCCTGGAGCACGTCGTCGGCCCGGTTGTGCTGGCCGGGCACGCCTACGCAGGAGGAGTCATAGGCTCCACGCGGGCCGAGAACGTCCGCGCGCTGGTCTACGTCGCAGCGCTCGCCCCGGATGAGGGAGAGACGGTGGGCCAGGTCTTCAGCCGCGGAACCCCGCATCCTGACGCCCCGGTACTTGCGCCCGACGCCAATGGCCTCATGTGGCTTCCCGACGCAGCCTTCCCCACCGCGTTCGCCCAGAACGCCACGGCCGAGGAGCACACCCGCCTACGCGCGGCGCAGCGACCCATCTCGGTGGTCTGTATCACGGCCGCGGTCAACCGCCCGCTCTGGAAGGACCGACCAAGCTGGTACCTCATCGCCGAGGACGACCGCATGATCCCCGCCGAGAACCAGCACTTCATGGCCGAGCGTATGGGCGCCACGGTGCGCTCCCACTCCGTGGACCACACCCCGATCGTCACAGCACCCGCCCTCGTGAGCGACCTCCTCCTGGACGTCGTGGAGAAGATCAAGCAGGACCAGCCGGTCGGCCACTAGCCCAGACGCTACGCCAACCAGTGCGGGTTGCGCGGGGTCCGGTGTCCGAAGGCCTCGGCCAGAGGGTTGCTGCCCTCGCCCAGCTTGCACTCGGCCGAGAGAATTGGCCTCAGTCAGCTGAGGGTGGCCGGACCCCAAGGGCGGCACGCCGGCTGTTACGCCTTCCCACGCTGAAGCGTTGGTGATCTGGAGGCGCGCGCCGGCGGCGTACGGCCGCAGCACTGGGGGATGGGAGGCACAGCAGCCCCGGTGGCCGGCGATCCTGGCCTTCGTCGTGGCGTTCGCCGCGGTGCCCTTCATGGACACCACCTGGTACGTCGGTTCGGTCGCGGCCGAGCTGCACGGCGGCGACTAGGCGTACTACGCCGCCTTCGTGGTGGCGGTTATGTCTACGCACCGCTGCGGGCTGCTGGGGTACGTAGACGAGGCGCACGTGCCCAGCGCTCGGCAGCCCATTATGGATCGCCCAGATTCCCTGCACAGTGTGAACGCGCGGGCATCCCGGCCCGCAACCGCACCTCGCACCGCTCGTGCGCGGCCGTCAGGCCGCGTGGGGCCCGCCCGCACTATGCAGGGGGAACCTGCGTCCACTTCCACGACTGCCCGCCGCCTGAACGCCGTTGTCCTGACCACCGTCGCGCCGGGCGAGGTGGCGGCGCTGCCCGCGTCCGCTGCTGGCCATCGACCCCGCAGAACGGGCGCTGCGAACCGCCGACGCGCCAGCGCCTCCGCCAGCGACCAGCAGTGGCGCCGCTCCAGCTCCATCAGCATTGGCTCCATCGTCTCCCGGGCCAGCAGCCGCGAGTCCCGTCGTGGGAAGCAGCCCGCGACCTGCGCCGACTGTCCACTTCTGCTGAGCTATCGCGGCCTCCACGGCCATCACGTCTTGCGTTGTCTTCACAAACGACCATGATCGCGGTGGCCGTTCCCATGCCAGCGTGACCTGCACAGGCACGCCAACGACTAAGCTCTACAGCTGCCGTGTCGCAAAAGGACCCGAGCCACGGGCACCTCGTCGGGGCCTACTTCACCCCGTGGCCGCCCGGGGTGAGATCCCCCGGCGGCCCGGCGGGCTAGCATTCGAACCCGGAGCCCTGACCTTGCGTGGTCAGGGAACCCTGATCGCCGCGAGCACGTGCGGCCAGGCGCCGCTCAGCGGGTCGACGAGGTCGAGGTGGTCGGCGCCCGGTACCTCGACCAGCCGCCCAGCCTGGTAAGCCTGGCTCATGGCGAGCGGGACCCTGGTATCGCTACTCCCGTGTACCAGAGTGACCGGCAGCGGCGTCGGCGTGAGCGCGGCGGGATCGGCGAGGGTGTAGCGATCTGGCACCTCGTCCGGTGTTCCGCCCATCAGGTTCTTGGCCGCGCCGTCGCCGAGGTTCCACTCTGCGCCCAGGCGGAGCGAATTGCACCCGGCCAGTGACACGATCTGAGTGGCCTCGCAAGATCCGTGCCAGGCACAGTCTGCCGGGAGGAAGGGCCGCGCGGCTGCCCAGAGCACTAGGTGGCCGCCGGCCGAGTGACCGACCCAGGTGGTCCGGCTCAGGTCAGCGCCGTGTGGTTCTGCCAGCTTGCCGACCTGGTCCAAGGCCGCGGCTACGTCGTTGAACGTGCCGGTCCAGCCCTCCTCGCACATGCCGGCCCGCCGGTATTCCGGCACCGCCACGACGTACCCCGCCGCCGCCAATGCGTGCGCCATCGGCGCGATATAGGTCCTGTCCCGCTCCGGACGCCAGAAGCCGCCGTGCACCAGGACGACGAGCGGTGCCGGGATGCCGGGCGGGATACGCAGGTCGATCACCTGGTCCGGCAGTTCGCCGTAGGACAGTGTGAGGTCGGGTCCGGGCGCGGGGCGTTGCATGATGTCTGTCACGATAATTTCCAGCTCCTCGTATGGGATGTCGGCGTCGTCGCCGTTCTCGACGATGTCTTCAGGGGCGGACCGTGCTGAGGCGGATCTCGCGGTGAAAGCAGCTGCGTGAGCAGATGATCGCCGGCGCTGTCGGCGACGGAGATCGATGTTCCGTCGTAGTCAGTTTCCCGATGGACTTGATGGGCGTACGGGGCGCAGCGGGAATGTGAGTGCTCAGCTCCGCTTCCGTCGCTTACTGGGGCCCGTACAGACCGACTGCATGGCCGCGGCGAGGGCTTGGCGATGGAGCAAATCCACGTGGTCGAGAGCCGTGATCCACTGCTTGGACAGTGTCAATTCCTCAGCGCAGCCGATAAGGGTGCCGCGTACAAACAGGGTGGCCTTTAGCTCCTGGAGGAGTTCCGTGGTGAGTTGGTCGAGTTGGGCGCGGATCTTGCTAAGGTCGGGGCGCGCCGTGGGGGCCTCGTTGGGGTGTGCCGTCCATTCGGCGAAGAGGCCCTCTTGAACGATCTTGCTTGCGGTGATCTGGCCTTGGAAAAAGGCCACCGTTTCGTCGGGATCCAGACCGAGAGTGATGGCCTGCTGTCTGACCTCGCCCAGTGCCTGCTGCTCACGCGCAGGATCGTTGATGGGTGTGCCCGTGCCGAACTTCGCGGCCGCGACCAGGTCGCTGACCAGGAGTCGCTGGACGATCAGGTTCGTGAGCGAGCCCAGCCGGCCAAGGGGCTTCTTGAGGTGCACAGGCGAGCCTTGTGTTTGCGCGGGGGGAGCGGGTGTTGCGGCCACGGCCCGGGGGCCGGCGAACGCCGTCGCCGCCACCGCGGCCGCACTCAGTGCTAGGGGACGGCGAAGCGTCTTCTGGGATTTCACCGGGTTCCTCCGAGGATGCCCCGGCCTTCAGGCCGGGGAGGAATCGGTCTCCTGCGGAGCAGGACGGGAAATAGGGGTTTCGCCTCCAGGGCGAAGGACCGTCCACCCGCGACGAGGTGAGCGAGCCCGTGGCGATCAAGAGGTCTCAACTGTCAGTCCTCCCATATAGGTTCGGATGCATGACGACAGACGCGACCACGGAGGGGGCCGGGCATGCCCGGTACTCCTTTCGTGTGCGCCTGTCGGCTACCGCGCGGCGCGCACTTGAAGCGGAGTGGGACCGCTGCCGGTGGCTCTGGAATGAATGCGTGGCCAAGTCCAAGCAGGTCCACCGGCAGAGCAAGGAGTCCGGCGGGAAGCTGACGTGTGGTCCGGCGCAGTTGGACAGGATGCTGACCGAGGCCCGCGGGGTGATGCCGTGGCTGGCTGAGGGTGCCTCGGTGCCGCAGCAGCAGGTGATTCGGGACTTCGCCAAGTCGCGGGCGAAGGCGTTGAAGGACATCAAGGACGGGCTTCCGGTGCACCGCCGGGCCGGGATGCCCCGCTGGAAGAAGAAGCGGGAGGCCAGGCCGAGCCTGAACTACACCCGGCGCGGTTTCCGTCTGAAGGACGGTCGTCTGCACCTTGCGGGCCAGATCGTGGTGAGCGTGGTGTGGTCGCGGGCTCTTCCGGCCGACCCGTCGAGTGTGCGCGTGTACCAGGACACGCTCGGGCACTGGTATGTGTCCTTCGTCGCCCCCGCGCGGAGCGAACCGCTCGCCCTCACGGGGCGGGTGCTCGGGGTGGACTGGGGTGTGAAGGAGACCGCTACCACCACGGATGACGCCTACGATCTCCCGCATGCCGAGCACGGCAAGCGGGCCGCGCAGGGGCTCGCCCGCTACCAGCGGATGATGGCCCGGTGCCGGCGTCCGAAGGGCCGGCCCGCATCCAAGGGCTACCGGAAGGCGCAGGTACAGGCAGCGAAGCTGCACAGGAAGATCGCGCGGCAGCGGGAGGACACCGGCCGCAAGTGGGCCAAGGCCGTCATGCGCGGTCATGACGGGGTTGCGGTGGAGGACTTCCGCCCGAAGTTCCTCGCGAAAACCACGATGGCCCGCAAGGCAGCCGATGCCGCCATCGCCGCCACCAAACGCGCTCTGGTCGAGATGGGGCGCAAGCACGCACGGGACGTCCGCCTCGTGCACCCGGCGCACACCACGATGGACTGCGCGCAGTGCGCAGCGAGAACCAAGCACGCACTACCTCTCTCGATGAGAACCTATGCCTGCACCGTGTGCGGAGCCGTCTCGCCCAGGGACAAGAACTTCGCCCGCGTGATGCTGGTCCGGGCAGGTTGGAACCCGGACGGTGCCGAGGGCGTAAGACCACCTGAGCCGCCGGCTCCGGTGGCGGCCTGAGCCGTAAATCCCCACATCAGCCCTGGAGAGTGGAGAATCCCCTCCCTTCAGGGAGGGGAGCCTTCAATGCGTTCCTTCCTTACTCGTGTGCAGTGCTGCGAACTGCTGGCATGGACGGCTGTGTCCGCCGGCAGGTGCGAAGCGCCGCCGGGCGATCGTGCTGTGTGGTTGACGGAGTGGCGATCGCCCTTGCGTTCGGTTGGCCAGGATGCGATTGCGGGTTCATGCCAGTCCGTTGGAGGAAAGCCACTTGTGGGCGACGATGTCCGGGTCGGCACCCTGGGCGACCTGTGCGTCGAGTTCGCCGAGGGCGGCGGTGGTGAGCTTGGCGGAGACGGCATTGCAGGCATCGGCCATGGGCTGGGTCAGGACGTCCTTCTTGAACAGGGGCACGACGTTCTGGGCGGCGAAGAGGTTCTGGGGGTCCTTGAGCGACACAAAGCCGTAGCGGGGGATGGCCGGGTCGGTGGAGAAGATGTCGGCCGCGTCGACGGTGCCGTTGCGCAGTGCTGTCTGCGTGATCGTTCCGGTCGGTGCGAGTGCGACGAACTGCTTGAAGGAGACGCCGTACACCTTCTTCAGACCCGGTACGCCGTAGGGGACGGTCAGCAGGGGCTGGGGGGCTCCGAGCCGGAACCTGCCCGCGACATGCTGCAGGTCTTCGATGCTGCGCAGGTGGTACTTGTGGGCGGTGGCCTTGGTGACGGTGATGGTGTCGGCGTCCTGCGCGGGCGCGTAGTTGGTCACCGTGAGGTCCTGCGCCTGTGCACTGCGCTGCAGTTGTGCGTAGATGTCCTGCGGGCTGGTGGCCTTCTGCTCAGGGGCGAGGTAGTTGAGGATGGCTCCGGTGTATTCAGGGACCGCGCCGATGGACCCTTCCTTGAGGGCGCTCACGTATGCGGCGCGCTCGCCGATGTTGGCGTGGATCTGCACGGCGACTTTGCGGGCCGTCATCGCGCCGGCATAGAGGTGGGCCAGCAGTTCGGACTCGGGGAAGTCGGCCGATCCTATGGTGACCTTCCCAGGGACGTTCGGGAGAGGGGTTTTTGCCCGGGGGGCGGCGCTGGTGGTCTGGCGTGGGGCGGTGGTCTTGGAAGAGGAGCCTGGTGCTCCGCATGCCGCGGCGGCGAGTGCGGTGGCTAGGACGAGTGCTGTAGGCAGGATGCGCCTCATGTGAGTTCCTTGGATGTGGCGGGGATGCGACCGGGGCCGCGGTGCGACCGGGAGCGCGTGTGGGGGCGGGTGTCGGTGGGGGCGAGTGCGAGTCCGGGTGAGGTGGCCTTGCGCTGGGCCAGGGCGAGGAGGGCATCGGTGGCGACAGCAAGGACGGCGACCGTGATGCCGGCCGCGAGCATGGCGGGATAGCCGTAGCGGGGGTCTGCGAGGTCTTGCTGGCCGTCGACGATCAGTCGGCCCAGGCCGCCCACGAGCGGTGCGTAGGCCGCGACGGCGAGGGTGGCGATGACCTGGAGCGTGGCACTGCGGATGCCGGAGATGATCAGTGGGGCCGCGGCAGGCAGCTCGACCTTGAGGACGACCTGGAGGGGGGTCATGCCGCAGCCTCGGGCTGCGTCGCGGACGGCGGGGTCGAGGGCCTGGATAACGGCGTAGGTGCTGGTGAGGATCTGCGGTACGGCGATCAGGATCAGGACCAGGGCCGCGGGAATGAAGTAGGGGACGCTGCCGGGGGCGAGGATGCCGGGCACGCCGCCTTGGACGTGGATGTGCGGAGACAGGACCACGACCAGGAGGATGAGCAGCCCCAGAGCCGGTACGGCACGAAGGACGTTGGCAACTCCGGCGACCAGCAGGGTGCCGCGGCTCGTGTGGCCGATCACCAGACCCACGGGCAGCGCGATCATGGCTGCCACCGTGATCACGATCAAGGTGTAGACGATGTGCTGGCGGACGTCGGCGATGAGCCCGCCCGGGCCCCACCAGTTCAGGGGATCGTCGAACCAGACGAGAACCCGGCCGGGACTGGGCAGCCCGTTGTCGAGAGCGAGGTTCATCGGTTCACCGCCCGCCAGGGGGCCAGCAGCCGGATGGCCGCGAGGACGACGAGGTCGAAAAGGAGGGCGATAGCGGCGAAGAACACCAGGCCCAGGACGATGGGTGGCAGCGAACTGGTGTTATTGCCGACGAGGAAGAGCTGTCCGAGCTGGGAGGTTCCGATCGCAGAAGCGACAGAGACGAGACTGACGTTGGAGACCGCCGCGACCCGCACCCCGGCACCGATGACCGGCAGCGCAAGGGGCAGCTGAATGAACAGCAGTCGTTGCCGGGTGGTGTGTCCCATGGCCGTCGCCGTGGACAGGAGCGTTTCCGGAACCGAGTCCAGGCCATCGAGGACGCTGCGCACGAGCAGAGCGAAGGCGTAGAGACTCAGGGCTGCCACCACGTTGACCGGGGAGAGGATCTTGGTGCCAAGGATTTCGGGGATGATCAGGAACATGACCACCGAGGGAATCGTGTAGAGCACCCCCAGGCCTGAGGCCAACGGGACGCGGACGGCTCGGTGGCGGTGGGCGAGCCATCCGGAGGGCAGTGCAAGGGCAAGACCGATCACAACGGGGAGTGCGGCCAGCCACACGGTGGTCCAGGCCCAGCTGAGGATCTGGTCTTGATGGGCGGTGAAGTAGATCCGCAGCTGGTTCATCGCTGTGCCTTAGATATCTCGGTGCTGGCCGCGGCCGCGGATGGGAGGTCGGCGGCGCGCAGGTGAGCGGCTCGGCTTTCGACGCGGGCCAGCACTTGGGAGGCGGTGACGGTTCCGGCCAGCTGTCCGTTCTCCTGGACGATCACTCCGCGTCCGCTGGGGGAGGACAGTGCCGCGTCCAAGGCCTCGCGCAGCGTGCCGTGGGCGGTGGCGAGCGTGCCGCCCAGGTACAGCAGCTCCGCGCTCACAGTGCCGGTCGAGTGGCGGTCGGTCAGAAAGGCCGTGTTCAACCATCCTTGGGGGGCGTCCTGGTCGTCGACGACCAGGACCCAGCCGTCCAATTGCCGGTCGCGGGCCAGAGCCAGGGGATCGCCGAGCCGAACGGTGGCCTCGTCGGTCGCCAGGAGCGGGCCGGCCTGGGCGAAGGTCAGTGCGCGGTAGCCGCGGTCGCGGCCGAGGAACGAGGCGACGAAGGGGTTCGCGGGCCGGGAAAGAAGTGCGGCCGGGCTTCCAACCTGGGCGAGGGCTCCTCCGGCGGCCAGGACAGCGACCTTGTCCCCGAGCCTGATCGCCTCGTCGATGTCGTGAGTGACAAAGATGATCGTCTTGCCGAGGTCGTGCTGGAGACGGACGAACTCATTCTGGAGCTGTTCGCGGACCACCGGGTCGAGGGCGCTGAAGGGCTCGTCCATCAGCATCACCGGCGGGTCGGCGGCCAGGGCCCGGGCGACGCCTACGCGCTGCTGCTGGCCGCCGGAGAGCTGGTTGGGATAGCGGGAGGCGAGATCGGCCGAGAGGCCGACCAACTCGAGCAATTCCGCGGCGCGGGTTCGGGCTTGGCGGCGGGTGCGGCCCGTGAGGACAGGAACGGTGGCGATGTTGTCCAAGACGGTCTTGTGGGGGAACAAGCCCGCCTGCTGGATGACATAGCCGATGCCACGGCGCAGTTCGTGGGGCGCCATGACAGCGGTGTCGCGGTCGTCGAGCAACACCCGCCCCGAGGTGGGCTCGACCATACGGTTGACCATCCGCAGCGAGGTGGTCTTGCCACAGCCGGAGGGACCGACAAGCACGGTCGTCTCACCCGTGGCCGCCTCCAAGGTGAGAGCGTTCACGGCGACGGTCCCCTCGGGATAGGACTTGGTCACCGCATCGAACCGGATCATCGTGCATCTCCTCGGGCCGCACCGCGCCGTCGCATGCCGGTGGGTCGTTGTGTCATCAATTTCTGGCTCTGTCAGTGAGTGGGCCGTGGCAGTCCGGTGTGTTCGCGCAGCGTGGTGCCGCGGTACTCGCGGCGGCCGATGCCCCGGCCCTGCAGGATCGGCACCACGTGGTCGACGAAGATGTCGACCTGATCCGGCAGGAGATTGGGCATCAGAGTGAAGCCGTCGCTCGCACCGGCCTGCCACCAGTCGGTGATGAGGTCGGCAAGGCCCTCGGGGGTGCCGATGAAGTCCAGCGCACCCGGCAGTGCGGACAAACGCCGCGCGACCTCCCGGAAGGGCGCCGGTGCCTGCCTGGCGAGCTGATAGATCGATGCACCGAAACTGGTCAGGGGCGGGGCGCCGAGGATGTGGTCGGGCAGCGGTGCATCCGGGTCAACGGTGGTGTGGTCCAGGCCGGCGAGGTGGGCGGTGTTGCGCCAACGGAACTCATCGCTGGAGGCGTTCTCCAGTTCGGCGTGCAGGGCCTTGGCTTCGGCGTCGGTGGAGGCCAGAAGGAAGGGCAGACCCGGCAAAACCTTGATGTGGTCGGCTGCCCGGCCACAGCGAGTGGCCATCTCTCGCAGCCGGCTGCGGAAGGCGGCGGCCGAGGGAATGTCGCGCTGCGGGGTGAACACCGCATCGGCATACCTGGCGGCCAGTTCCATGCCCGCAGGCGATGCTCCGGCCTGCGTGAGATAGGGGCGGCCCTGGGGAGAGCGCGGCAGCGGAAGCGGCCCCTCGACGTCGAAGTACTGTCCGTGATGGCGCGGTGGAGTGACCTGCGTGGTGTCGGCCCAGATGCCCGCAGTTCGGGACATTACGGCCGCCGTGTCGCTCCAGCCGTCGAAAAGCTTGAGCACGACGTCGACGTATTCATGGGCGCGCTCGTAGCGTCGAGCGTGGGGAGGGTGGGGAAGGCTGCCGAAGTTGGCGGCGACTTCGGGTTCGGCGGTGGTGACCATGTTCCAACCGGCCCGCCCGTGGCTGAGGAAGTCCAGCGTGGCCAGGCGCCGGGCGGTCTCCCAAGGCTGGGTGTAGGTGGTGGAGACGGTGGCGACCAGGCCGATATGTGTGGCGGCCGGCGCTATCGCGGACAGCAGTTGTACGGGATCGAGCCCGGTCGAGGGCAAGTGCGCTGCACGGAACATGACCAGGCCGGGGCTGTCGGGCAGGAAGACCGAGTCCAGCACGCCCCGTTCCGCCGTCCGAGCTAGGTCCACGTAGTAGCGCGGGTCGAGGGGCGCGGCGGGGTCAGCCGAGCTGATCTTCCACCCGGCCTCGTGGTAGCCAGAATTGCGCAGATACAGATTGAGGCTGAGATGAGGAGCTTCCTCGGTCACCGCCGGATCCTCTCGGAAGAACGGGTTCGGGTAAGGACGGGCTCGGAGCCGGCAGGCCCCGGTTGTCGGCGGGTAGCGTGACGGAGTCAGGCGAGAACGGGCTCGTCATCGACGGGCAAGCTGTTTCGTCCACGCGAAGATCACGCGTGCCACGTCCCCAGTACCGCCGATACGGCGCACGGGGTCGGCCGCGGACAGCCCGCCATGTCCCTAACCCCTCTATCGAACTTCAGTGGTGATATGTTCAGTCGAGCACACTCGACCTAACCTGTCAAGTGGCGTATGCGGGTTAGGGGTGGAGGTGGTTTGTTGGGAAGCCGTCCCGTCCGGACGGCAGGCCTTCGTCGCAGGGACTCGCGCGCTTCGGCGGTCCGAGGAATGATTCCGCTTCGCCGGGACGTGCCTCACCGCGGACTGTCAGCACTGGCATGACGAGCGTTGCGGGCTCGAGGACGCCCTCGCCCGCACCTCGCAGAGCCGGGCCTGGACTCGGGCCCCGTGCACCATCTGATCGTTGTGCCGTGGGTGGCCCTGGCGGGGGAGCCCGGCGTGCCAGGCGTGCCCGCGGATCGTGCCCACCGAGGGACCGGGGCCTCAGAGGCGAGCCGGAAGCCCTGGCCTTCGGGTGGTGGTTCCGCTGAGAAGCTGGGGCCGGGTCAGCCACAGCAGCCTGAGTGGCCCGTACCGGCCTGCTCGCCGTGGATGTCGTCGTCGTGTCCGGTGGCAAGCCGTGCCCATTGCGCGGTCGGGCGTCCATCCTTGCGGAACTGCTGGCCCCGGGTCTCATAAGGCTGCGGCCAGCCCGCGGGGGAGTCCTCCCAGGTCTCCTGCCGTCCGTAGACGGTCATGTCGAGGATGCCGTAGGAGGGCGCCATGGGCTCGACTCCTCGGCCGGTTGTCCAGTACGTCTCGTAGACGCGGTCCCCGTCGCGGAGGTAGCACGCCTTCATCCCGAAGTGGCGGCCGGCGAGGAGCCGTTCGTGGGACTCGGCCGGTACGGAGTACCAGGGCATGTCCCAGCCCATGAAGCGGCGGTAGCGTTCGGACTCCTCGTAGGGACCCTGGCAGAAGGCGACGAAGGTGACGTCGCGCTGGTGAAGGTAGGACAGTTCGCGGACCTGGCCGGTGAAGAAGGTGCAGCCCTCGCACTGGTCTGCGGCGGGGCGGCCGCCGTGCCACATGTGATACGACGCGAACAGCTGGGTACGGCCGTCGAAAACGTCGATCAGGGAAACTTCTCCCGTGCCTCCAGCGAGCGGGGTCGACGCGTCGACCTCGGTCATGGGCAGCCGTCGCCGTGCGGCGGCGATCGCGTCGCCCTCCCGGGTGTGTGCCTTCTCCCGCGTGCGCAGGGCGTCGTTCGCGGCCAGCCATTCCGAGCGGGAGACGACCGGCGGTTTGTTCGTAGCAGTCATGCCGATACTGACTTGCTGGCCGGCGCGAACTCATCGGCCGCGCCCTGCTGGCACCGGGTCAGCGCCCCTGTGCCGCCGAGCTGCTGAACGCCGCGCACACGAGTGCGGCGTTGTCCGTCGCAACAAAGCCGCCGGCCAGCATCCAGACAGCCTCCAGCAGATCCAGGGCAGTTCGTTCGACGGTGACCGAACGAGTTGTCGGTGACCTCGGCCAGCCTCGCAGGACCCAGCCGGCCAGCGGCGAGACGCAGAGCCAGCGTGCCGGTTTCGCGGTCCAGCAGCGCCTCGGCCACCTACTCAATGCCTTCTTCATGCCACTTCACCAAGCCATGGTCGGACATGGTGCTCCTGGAGCGCACGGTGCCGTTCGCTGCTCGGGATCCGGGACCGCCTGGGCCCAGGTGGTGGCCCCGATTCGCACGCCAGGTGGGACGGCAGGGCGCGCCACGGTGACCGCCTGAGCGACGTTGCGCGGTTCCAGCGAGTCGTGCTCCTCGGCGTCCTGGGGGCTGCCAACTGCCGTCGCTTTTTGGCAGTTTGGGGGCGTCCGGTCGGCGAGAGCCAAGCCGTTCGGGCGCTCGGATCCTGCGGTGCCAGGTGAAAAGCGCCTCATGTGTGGGCTTCGGCCCGTCGTCGCCGGGAGCGGCTCGGAGACGTAAAACCGCACGTGGAGCCGGTGTGAGACCAGGTGTATGCCAGGCGGTCGGCTGCGAAGCGTGTACCCATGACCTGCCTTCTTTCGGGTGGGTACGGGACTTTCATCCAGGAATGGGTGTCTCGCTGAGACATGCCTATATCTCAGTGAGCGGTGAAGGTGCACGTCCTCTGCCCACCAGGCCCGTGCGCGTTGGTTCTGCCAACGTGCACGGGCCTGGACTACGCCCTGGTCAGCCAGTAATTGGCGACTGTTGTACCAACTACTCCAGCCCCAGATCGTGGCTTGGCGTGGTCCCTGGTCAGCCCAGCGTGCCCATCCAGTCGGCGATGGCTCGCCCGATCTCGTCCGGCGAGTCTTCCTGGAGGTAATGCACCCCTGGGACCGTCACCTCGGTCTGCGCCGGCAGCCCGCGGGCGAATTCGAGATTCGCGCCGCCGGCGAGGAGTGCACCGGGCTCGGCCTTCACGAACAGCTTGGGCACACTGCTCGTGGCCAGCCACTCTGCGTAGGCGGTCGCGATCTCAGCCACGTCGGCGGGCTCGCCGTCGATGGGGATCTGCCGGACCCACGTCAGCGTCGGCCGTCGCCCCTCGCCGGGCTCGGCGAACGGCCGCCGGTATTGCGCCATCTCCTCCTCGGAGAGCGTGCGCAGGATTGCTTTCGGGAGAATCTCCTCCACGAAGAAGTTGTTCTGCAGGACCATCGCATCGCCTGCCTCTGAACGCAGTTGCTGCAGAACTGGACGCATATTCATCAGGTCCCAGTGAGTCCAGTCCTGGGGCTGCACGATCGCCTCCATGTACGCGATACCCTTCACGGCCTCGCGATGGCGGTTGGCCCAGTCGAAGCCCAGGGCCGAGCCCCAGTCATGGATTACGAGGGTGACCCGCTCGCGCACATCCAGAGCCTCGAGCAGGGCGTCGAGGTAGCAGCGGTGTTCGACGAAGCGATACGAGCCGGGGCCGCTGTCAGGCAGCTTGTCGGAGTCGCCCATCCCGATCAGGTCGGGGACGATGCAGCGGCCCAGCGGCTGCAGATGCGGCAACACGTTGCGCCAGAGGTACGACGAGGTGGGATTGCCGTGCAGCAGCACGATGGGGTCGCCCTCTCCCACCTCCACGTACGCCATCTCGCGGTCGAGGACCTTCCGCCGCTGCTTTTCATATGGAAATACCGCAGAGATCATTTTGTTCCTGGTTCTTTCTTTCTGGGACTTGCTCTTACAGGGTGACCCCATATTTCTAACCCGTCAATGGCTTCAATAGAGTTAGGAGAGGAATGGGGGTGTCATGGTCGTCGATCAAGAGCAGCAGGACGCCCTGCTGGAACTCCTCAACATCACACCGGTGGTCAACGGCGCGGCCCGGCACCAGCTGGCGGACCCGAACAGCCGGCCCTTCTCGGCAGGTGCACGGCCGCAGCTGCGCCTCGGGGAGCGCCTGCACCTGTTTGGGGTGTGCGTCGCACGGCAGGCCGTGGTGCGCGGCACTCGGCCGGCCACGTCACTGGGCCCCGGTCCTCGGGAGCCATCTTCCAACTGCAGGTTTTCCCGGAAGATGTGTCCTGAGAGCTCGAACGACAGCTGAACGCGTTAGCTGTCCCCTTCGGCGGCCGTCTTTCGGTGGCACGTCACTGACCCCAACCACCGGGTTGCCGCTGTTTGCTTGACGGGTCTTCAGTGAGCTGAATGGGTGGTGGCGGTGAGCAGCCGACTCGCGATCCCGAAACGTGCGAGGATTCCGTCCGGGAAGGTCCATCGAAGTACAGAAAGCCTGCCTGAAGAGGTGGCCCCCCTCGCGCGGGGAAGTCCGCTGTCTTTGCAGGGTCTCCGCATCACCGTCGGGATCGGTGGACTCTGGTACGGGTGCAGAGTCAGGACGTGAGTTCGTCTGGGTCAGTGTGGCTTGATCTCGTCGACGTCCAGGCCGCGGTCGACGCCGTGGGGGACGACGTTCTGCCCGGGCTCGAGATACAGGCGCTTTCCGTCGAGATAGACCTCGACCTTGTCCTGTTCGAAGGACACCAGGTCGCTGATCCGGTCGACCTCCCGGTAGGCGTTGCGGTACGACCACGCGGCACGGCGCGCGTCACCGATGTCGTAGTAGTCGCACAGGCCCTTGTAGGGGCAGAAGGTCTGGCCTTCGACCGGGCGCAGCCGGGTCTGGTCGATGTCGGCGCGCGGGACATACCAGCGCGGGGCGAACCCGGATTCGAAGAGCACGACAGGGTGCTCGGAGCGGGCCACCACGGTGTCGCCGAGACGGACCTCCAGTGTGCGGGAGGTGCTGCGGATGTCGATGCGGTGGTACGGGTCCGCGGCGTGTCCCAGGATGCGCTCGTCCTCCTCGTAGAAGGCGTCCATCGCCCGCCACGCGAACGCAATGCGGCCCTGGAGTTCGGCGGCGTGCCCGGGCAGCGCGGTGAACTCCCAGGCGGCGCGTTCGGTGGTGCGGTCGCCGGACCGCACCGTGAACCAGGCGGTATCGCCCAGGTCCTTGTGCTGCGTCACCTTGCCGCTCGGGACCAGCGCCTGCTCGTCGACGTCCGCGCGCGGGAAATAGGCGACGGGATAGCGGCCAGGCTCGTGGAGCAGGACCACGTCCTCGCTGTCGGCGACCCAGGTGTCGTTGAACTTGACGCGCATGCGGCGACGCAGCCGCTCGGCGAACAGGAGGCGTTCGGGAAGCGGTTCGGGCGTGAGGAAGTGCCCGATCGTGCCGGCGGAAAGGGGGCCTTGCTGCCAGGACAGTCCCATGGCGTGCTCCTTCCGGATGCGGGGTGCGGGGTGCGGGGTGCGCGGGTGGCCGCGCCCAGGGTGGGGTGATTCTTGTTGACGGTCAGGGCGTGCAGGAGCAGCGGGAGGTGTGGGCCTCGGGCCTGTGGAAGCAGGTCCACACGATCTTGCCGTCGTCGTCGGTGCTGCTGACGCCCCAGTCGTCGCAGAGCTCCTGGACGATGTACATGCCGCGCCCCGACTCCGCGCTCGGTGATGCGGGCGGGGTACAGACGGGGGAGTGGCGCGTGCTGTCGTGGACTTCGATGTGGAGGCAGTGCGGGTGACGGATGAGGCGCAGCAGGTAGTCGCGGCTTTCGGGGCTTCCGTGTTGGACGGCGTTGCTGGCCAGTTCCGAGACGCATACCTGGATGTCGTCCCGGCGCCGGCACCCGCCCCAGGAGTCGAGGGCCTGCATCGCGAAGTCGCGGGCGGCGCGCACGGTCTGGGGGGTGGGGCTGAAAGCGTGCTGGGTGAGGTACTGCATGACGGGTCCTTTGCCCGACTGCTGCGGACGGGGCTTGGGGGTCCACGTCCGCCGCAGCCGCCTCGGCTCCTGCGCGTCAGGCGAGGACGCGGCCGAGGAAGTCGCGGATGTGCCGTGTGATGGTCTCGAGGTGGCTTTCCAGGGCGAAGTGCCCGGACTCGAGCAGGTGGATCTCGGCGCCTGGCAGGTCCTGGGCGAACGCCCGGGCGCCGTCGGGGCCGAAGATCTCGTCGCCCGCTCCCCAGACCGCCAGCAGCGGGACCTGGGAGTCGCGGAAGTACTGGTGGACCTGCGGGTAGAGGTCCACGTTGGTGGGATAGTCGCGGAAGAGCCCGAGCTGGATCTCGTCGTTGCCGGGCCGGTCCAGCAGTGCCTGGTCGTGGACCCAGTTGTCGGGGCTGACGAGGCTGGGGTCGGCGACTCCGTTGAGGTACTGCCAGCGGGTGACCTCGGCGGTCAGGGCGCCGCGCATGGGGGCTTCGGTGTCCGGTCGCGGGTCCTTGGCGTAGGCGAACACACCGTCCCAGAAGGGCTTGACGAAGCCTTCCTCGTAGGCGTTGCCGTTCTGGGTGACGATCGCGGTGATGCGGTCCGGGGCCTGGAGTGCGAGCCGCCAGCCGATGGGGGCTCCGTAGTCCTGTACGTACATCGCGAACCGGTCGACGCCGAGGTGCTGGAGCAGCCCTGAGGTGACCTCGGTGAGGGCCTCGAAGGTGTAGCGGAAGTCCTGCGGCGACGGCATCGCGGACTGGCCGAACCCGATGTGGTCGGGGGCGATGACGTGGTACCGGTCCGCGAGCGCCGGGATCAGGTGGCGGAACATGTGCGAGCTGGTCGGGAAGCCGTGGAGCAGTACCACGGCGGGTGCCTTCGGATCGCCGGCCTCCCGGTAGAAGACCTCGAGACCGTCGATGGTGGCGGTGCGGTGGTGGACTGCGGAGGCCATATCCCTAACCCCTGTGGTTGCGTTTTAGTGGTTACACCTCCAGTCGAGCACACTCGACCTAACCTGTCAAGATGGTTTTGAGGGTTAGATTGGGTGAGGTCGAGGACCCGCCGCGCCCTGGCGGCAGGGCGGCGGCCTGCCTTCACCCTCAGTCCATCGGCGCAGCCGCCCACCCCAGGCCTGCTCAGGCCGTCACGCCGGCCTGCCTGCCTCGCGGTCCATCAGGGGCAGGTCGGCTCGGCTCTGTGGACTGTCGCGGCCGACCGTCTCGAGGCGCCCGGACTCCGGCCTCGTACCCGCGCACACGGCGGCACGGCGGCCTGCCCGGCCTGGCACGGTGAGCCCGCGTGGCGCACGGGTCCGGTAATGCCGCACGGCCAGGCGCAGGACGCAGAACTGCTCCCTCGGCACCGGCCCGGAGCGGATGTCCTCGGCCCCTTCGCGCGCCGCGTCGAGGGCCGGCGTGAGCACGGCGAGGTCATGGGTACCGTGGTGGCGCTGTCTGTTGAAGAAGGGTGTCCCTGGGACCCCGCTGCAGTCGGCCGAGGCGATGTCGCGCTCGACGCGGCCGGCGTGGGACTGCAGTTCTTCAAACGAGGAGGAAAACTAACCAATCAATGCCTTTCTCTAGTTAGGGCGGCCAGGTTCGTGCTAACCTGTCAACTTAATCACCGCGGTTAGGAGGCGATGATGGTGACGGTGACCGGTCCAGAACAGCAGAACGCACTGCTGGAGCTCCTCAACACCACGCCAGTGGTCAAGGGCGTCGTCCAGGACCAGCTGGCAGACCCGGAAGCGGCCAGGTCCTGGCAGCAGGTCCACGGTGGCAGCGGCAGCACACAAGAGCACCAGCGCCTCCTACAGGCACGTGATGCCCTGCAGGACGTGGTGCGCGGCAGCCAGCCTGCCGCGTCGCTGGCTCCGCTCCTCAAAGGCGTCACCTCCCGTCCGCACCTCTCGTCTGCCGGGGTGTCGTGGGATTTGGACGCCCCTGCTGAGCGCCGGATGGCGGTAGAGGCCGTCCTGGCCTGGAGCGCGCTGCAGGAGACCATGCCCGGCCGGCTGCGGCCCTGCGCCAACCCGGAGTGCCGGCTGTTCCTCCTCGACCACAGCAAGACCAACAAGGCTCGCTGGTGCTCGATGGCCGTCTGCGGCAACAGGATGAAGGCCAGGCGCCACTACCAGCGCGCCCGCGACGGCGCAGCCGGGTAACACCTTTGGCGGTCACCTCTGATGCCCGCGGGCCCGCCGCCGCTTCGCCTTGGCGATCTCGCCCGCGATGGAAGTCGGCATCAGAGAAGGGGGCGGCGATCACTGTCACGTCGAGTGCGGGAAGCAGGGCGCCGAGCATGGTTCGGCCGCCCTGGCAGGCATCGTCCGGCGCTTCCGGCTCGCTCTTGTCTGGCTCGCCGTCGGATGGTGGCGGCGAGCAGCTGACGATCATGACGGGCGTACTACCAGATGACGTTGGACGGGACGCGGCCGCGAGTTGGAACGCGATGCTGTGCAAAACGGCGGCGGTGCGCTGCCTGTGTCCGTCGCAGAGTGCTTCGGCCAGTACGTAGGCGGCGAAGAGCGGGAACGCGATGTCCATCAGCAGCACGGTGTCGAGAAACAGCACCACCCGGTCGGCGCTGCGGATGTGGTCGACCATGATGCGATGGTCGGCAAACACCGGCCCGATCAGCATGAAGGCGATGGCGTAGAGAGCGTGGCGAGGCCGTGCCACAGGTGGCGGGTGTCGTGCGGACCCAGGACGAGCAGCGTGATGGCGATGGCGTGACGGCCTCGCTGAACGCGACCACCCGAGCGGGATCGCGCTTTCCGCCGAACGGCGTTGACTCTGCTGGATCCCGACCGGCTCTGTCATGCCCCAGCCCCGGGCACCAGAAGCTACTCGCGAGCGCTGCCGGTGTGCCGGCCGGCACCTACTGGTTCACGGTCGGCACGCGCGCAGATCAGCTCGTTCACGGCTACTGATGGGCGGCGGGGTTCACCCCTCCCGCGGCAGGACCACCCCCAACTGGTCCCGCGCTTCGGTGTTCACCGAGGGCAGCCCCCGCCGCCGCAGGTCGGCGATGAACCTGCGGACCAGCGCGTCGGAGGGAGCCATCGTGATGGCGAGGATGTCACGGTGCACCCGCGGTTCCAGACGGCGCATGACAGCCGAGGGCCGTCCCGCCAGCGCGGACACCGGCACGATGGTCACTCCCATGCCGGCGCCCGCCAGTTGGGCGGCGGTCCGCGGGCTGCGGGTCCGCAGGACGACCGTCAGATCGGTCTGCCGGGCGGCGACGAACTGATCGACCCACACGCTCATACCGTTCTCCGGGTCGTAGTGCACGAACGGCTCGCCGACGAGCTCCTTCACCGCGACGGACTCCCGGTCTGCGAATGGGTGTCCGGGCGAGGTGACGACCACCATTTCCTCGCGTCCCAGCACCTCGACGTGTGCGGAGGTAACCGTCGGCTCGGGCCCCACGACCAGGTCCGTGCCATCGGCCATCAAGTGCTCGATCATGCGGTCCGCGCTGCTGAACTCCATGAGGTCCAACTGCACCTCAGGCCAGCGTGTGCACCAATGCCTCAGCACGGGCACGAGCAACCAGGCCGTCATTGTCTCCGCGCACGCGATCCGCAGACGGCCACCCAGCCCTTCCCCCACGCGCCGGCCGGCCTGGACCGCGCGCGAGGAGGCCGCCAGAGCCACGCGTGCTTCCTCGGCGACAGCTCGGCCCGCAGCCGTGACCCGGATGCCCCGGGCCAGCCGCTCCACCACAGGGGTGCCCAGTTCTCTCTCCAGTGCCGCGATCTGATGGGACAGCGCCGGCTGCGACATGTGCAGTACGCCTGCGGCTTTGGTCACCGAGCCTTCGTCGACCAATGCCACCAGACACTCCAGCGCCCGCAAAGTGGCCATGCTTGATTCCTAGTGATCGGCTGCAGGCGTGAGCGGCCGCACGGCCGGACCGCTGAGCCGGAATGAGCGGGCACAGGCCCGGAAATTTACAGCAACGTCAAAGTCAGGATGCCAGAGGCGACGGCTTTAGCTCACGAGGGACGGAAACCGCGCTCCTGCAGCGTCCACGTGTTGCCGTCGGGGTCGGTGAACTCGGCGAAGCTCGCGTAGTCGCGGCGCTCCGGGTCGACGCCGGGCTCGAAGCTGCCCTGCCACGTGTCGAGAGGCGCCTTGTGCTTGATCTCCCTGACGTCGACGCCGCGTTCCGCAAGTTCGGCCCGTGCAGCTTCAAGGTCGGGGACCACCAGGTAAAGGCCTTTCACCGAGCCGGGTTCGGCGTCGGTGAGACCCACTCCGATCTGCACCGAGCAGGCGGAGCCGGGAGGCGTCAGCTGCACCACACGGAAATCGGGGCTGGGCCCGTAGTCCACGTCGAGATTGAAGCCCAGACGCTCGGTGTAGAAGGCCAAAGAGCGGTCGGCGTCGCTTACCGGCAGGACGACGACCTCGAACATGTACTCCATATGATCATTCTGGTGCATCGCGAAGTACGCCGCCACCTTACGAGCATGCGCGATACGAATGATCCGCCCAGGAAAAACGAATGGACATCACCTTCCGTGCCGGTCCCTCCATTTCGAAGAATCTCAGCGAGTGCACCAATAGCTTCATGATCACGGAATCGCGGCGGCACCGGCACAAGAACGCAGGATCGGCTCCAGCGCGCAGAGTCACAGCGCCATGAGGGCTGCCCCGGCCGGCCGCCCCGCAGGAGGTCCGCAATGGCGACGCTGCTGTCCCTGAATGTAGGAATGCCCAAGGACGTGTCCTGGCGGGGAAGGACCGTCCACACCGGAGCTTGGAAGTCCCCTGTGGACGGTCCCCGGATGGTGCGGCGGCTGAACATCGAGGGAGACGGTCAAGGAGACCTGGCCGGGCACGGCGGTGAAATTCGTGCCGTCCTCGTGTACCAGTTGCAGTCCTACCAGTACTGGCAGAAGCAGCTCGGTCGCGACGACCTGACGTTGGGGAGCTTCGGGGAGAACTTCACCGTCGACGGACTGCCCGACGACGAGGTGTGCATCGGCGACCGGTACCGCATCGGTGAAGCCGAATTCGAAGTCACCCAGCCCCGTGTCACCTGCTACCGCGTCGGCATGCGGCTGGGTGAACCCGCCATGGCCTCCCTGCTGGTTGCCCACCGCCGCCCTGGCTTCTACCTCCGTGTGATCACCGAGGGACACGTGCAGGCCGGCGACGAGATCACCCTGGCCCGCAAAGGGCCCGAAGAACTTAGCGTCGCCGACACTGACGCACTGCTCTACCTCCCCGACCGCGACCCCGCGAAGCTACGCAAAGCCCTGAACGTCCCCGCCCTCAGCCCCGGATGGCAGCAGTCCTTCCGCGAACTGGCCGCCGCCCCGCAGCCCAGACAAGAACCGGGATGGCCGGGCTTCAAAACCCTGCGCGTCGCCCGCATCGTCCCCGAAACCCCCACCGTCTCGTCGATCTACCTCGACACCACCGACGGCACACCCCTACCCGAGGCCCGCCCGGGCCAGTACCTCTCCATCCGCCTCGCGATCAGCGATGCCGCCCCCGCCGTGCGCAGCTACTCCCTGTCCTGCATGCCCACAGCCACCACCTACCGCATCAGCGTCAAGGACGAGCCCCACGGGCAAGTCAGCAGCTACATCCATGCAACGCTCCGCCCCGGGGACCTCGTGGACATCACCAGTCCCCGCGGAACGTTCGTGCTCGAAGAAAGCACCCGCCCGGTCGTCCTCATCTCCGCGGGGATCGGTGCCACTCCCGTCCTGGCCATGCTTCACCAACTCGCCGCCACGCGCGACCCACGCCCGGTGTGGTGGATCCATACCGCCCACGACCGCGCCCACCACGCTTTCGCGGACGAGGCCCACACCCTTCTGGCGCAACTTCCCCACGCCCACGAGCACATCTACTACACCGCCGAAACCACCCCGCAACGCGACGAGTTCCACATCGCCCAGGGCCGCCCGACCGCCCAATCACTCATGGCCCTGGGTATCCCCACCGACGCCGACGCCTACCTCTGCGGACCGCCCGCTTTCATGGACGACCTCGGTGGCTTCCTGCGCGATCACGGCCTACGCCCTGAGCAGATCCATACGGAACAGTTCAGCGCTCTCCCCGCCATCAACCCCGGCCTCACACTCACCGCCGCGATCCGGCCGCACCAACCACCCGGCCCCACGGACACGGGCCCCCTCATCACCTTCGCCCGCAGCGGCATCACCACTGCATGGTCACCCGCCCACGCGTCCCTCCTCGATCTCGCGGAAGCCTGCGACATCCCCACCCGCTGGTCCTGCCGCACAGGCGTCTGCCACACCTGCATCACCCACCTCGTGGCAGGCGACATCACCTACACCACCCCACCCCTCGAACTCTCCGAGCCCGGCACCATCCTCATCTGCTGCAGCCAACCGACCACCGAAGTCGTCCTCGACCTCTAACCGGCCGGCGACCGCACGGCCGGCCAGCAACTCCTCTCCCGATGCCTTCCTGCCCCTGCCTCGTCCGCAGGTCAGGGCGAAGACCGGCGGCAAGCAATCCCATGAACGAACGAAATGATCAGCCCGATCGTGATGTGAGGACACCATGAGCGAAACACAGCAAGCCCAGGGAAACGGCACCTATGACGTGATCGTGCTGGGCGCCGGTCCGGTCGGCCAGAATGTCGCCGACCGCGCCCGCGCCGCCGGACTCTCCGTAGCCGTCGTGGAACGCGAACTCGTGGGCGGCGAGTGCTCCTACTGGGCCTGCGTGCCCAGCAAGGCACTGCTGCGCCCGGTCATCGCGCTCGCCGACGCCAACCGGGTGGAGGGCGCTCGGCAGGCCGTGACCGGCCGGCTCGACACCGATGGGGTGTTCACCCGCCGCAATCGCTATGTCACCGACTGGGACGACAGCGGCCAGGCCCGGTGGGTGAAATCCATCGGCGCCGACCTGCTCCGCGGCCACGGCAGGTTGGACGGTCCCCGCCGGGTCACCGTCACCCGGGACGACGGCGCACAGCACATCCTCAGCGCCCGGCACGCGGTGGCCATCGCCACCGGCAGCCGGCCGGCGCTGCCCGATATCCCGGGCATCGAGGAGACCCGGCCCTGGACCAACCGCAATGGCACCGACTCCAGCACTGTGCCCGCCCGGCTCGTCGTCGTCGGGGGCGGTGGGGTCGGGGTGGAGATGGCCACCCTCTGGCAGGGTCTCGGCTCCCAGGTCACCCTGCTCGCCCGCCGCCTGCTGCCTCGCATGGAGCCCTTCGCGGGCGAGTTGATCGAACGCAGCCTCACCGGGGCCGGCGCGGACGTGCGAATCGGTGTGAAGGTGTCGGCCCTGCGCCGCCCGGACCCCACGGGCCCCGTCATGCTCACCCTCGACGACGGCAGCGAACTCGAGGCCGACGAGGTCATGTTCGCCACCGGCCGGACCCCGGCCACCGACGACATTGGGCTGGATACGGTCGGTCTCACCCCCGGCTCCTGGCTGGATGTGGACACCACCTGTCTGGTCGAAGGCGTCGACGGCGACTGGCTGTACGCCCTCGGCGACGTCAACCACCGTGCTCTGCTCACCCACCAGGGCAAGTACCAGGCCCGGACCGCAGGCGATGCGATCGGTGCCCGCGCCGTCGGCCGCCCGGTGGACGACACCGCCTGGGGAGACCACGCCACCACCGCCGACCAGCACGCCGTTCCCCAGGTCTTCTTCACCGACCCCGAGGCCGGCGCAGTGGGCCTGACCGCCGAGCAGGCGGCCCGCGCCGGCCACCGGATTAAGACGGTCGACCTCGACTTCAATGCCGCCCAGGGCGCCAACCTCTACGCCGACGGCTACCGGGGCCATGCCCGCATCGTCGTCGACCTGGACCGGGAAATCCTGCTCGGGGTCACCTTCGTCGGCCCCGGGGTCGGCGAGCTCCTGCACTCGGCCACCGTCGCGGTCGTCGGCGAGGTCCCGCTCAAGCGGCTGCGGCATGCGATCGCCTGCTTCCCGACCGTCAGCGAGATCTGGCTCTTCCTCCTCGCCGCCTACCAGCGCGACTGAGCCGCATTAAGGAACCACGCCACTATCCGTCACAAGATGCCGCAGACCACGCCGGGCGCCATGGACGCCCCGTGGCTGCGGCCCTCCACGGCCAGTTGGGGTGTGAACAGACGGCAGAAGACCCTTGTCGCAAGAAATCTAACCACCACGGCGAGGTTGACGAGTTAGTGTTCGCATGCTTGACTGTATCTAACTGCTCAAATCGATGAAGGAGGTTATAGTGGGAGGTGTCGTGTGTCAACGCAGCAGCACTGTCAGCGGCATGGACGTCTTCCGCCGGGCGTAGGGAACCTGCAGGAATAGGCGCTCGCGCTGAGGCGCGGGTTTTCGAAGAGCTCGCTCATGTCCCGGAACCTGATCCCCGAACTCGCCGAAACTTGTAGCATCACCGCACCCGACATGACGGATTCGGCTAGTCAGTCATTCCGACGGTCGACGGATTCGACTCTGCATTCGGCTCGCTTGCGACGTGAGCGCCAGCTTTCTGGAACAGTTCGGTGTCGACCGGTTCGCGAACTAAGTGCAGGACTACGGAGCGCCGCCCGATACCGCAATCCGTCCGCAGGCGCGAGGATGCGTGACTTGTATCGGTTGCCGTCCACATGCTGCAGGATGTGCCGACATTCGTAGCTAGGTCCGATCTTTGCCGGCATCGCTGACTTCCAGCCCACCGCCGGAAAGGCACCGACCGAATACCTCGCGCGCAGCAAGGTTGATTCTGGATTCGAGTCGGGAGACGGGGCACCCCGTTTGGCCGGGACGGTACTCAGTCCATTCATTCGTCTCATCTCAATTTAAAAGCCTGCCGGTTTACCGGCCGAGAAGCCCTCATCTGACAAGAGAGAAGATCACCATGAGTTCTCAGAACCAGAAGGTCGCAGTCATAACCGGCGCCTCGCGGGGCATCGGTGCCGCCCTCGTCGAGGCCTATCGCAAGATCGGATACGCGGTCGTCGCCACCTCACGCGGGATCGACCCCTCCCACGACGCGGGTGTCCTGACCGTGCGGGGTGACATCGCCGACCCCGCCACCGCCGAACGTGTCATCGCCAGCGGCCTCGAGCGGTTCGGCCGTATCGACACCCTGATCAACAACGCAGGCGTATTCATCGCCAAGTCCTTCACGGACTACACCCAGGACGACTACGCATCCGTGACCGGTGTGAACCTGGCGGGTTTCTTCCGCATCACGCAGCTGGCGATCGAGCAGATGCTCGTCCAGGGCGCCGGGCATATCGTCAACGTCACAACCAGCCTGGTCGACAACGCTGACTCCAACGTCACCTCCGTTCTCGCCTCGCTGACCAAGGGTGGTCTGCAATCGGCCACCAAGGCCCTCGCCATCGAGTACGCCACCCGCGGTATCCGCACCAACGCAGTCTCACCGGGCCTGATCAAGACTCCCATGCACGCCGAGGAAGCTCATGAGGTCCTCGCCGGTCTGCATCCGGTCGGCAGGATGGGTGAGCCCGGCGACATCGTCGATGCAGTGATCTACCTGGAGAACGCGCCGTTTGTCACCGGCGAGATCCTTCACGTCGACGGCGGCATGAGCGCAGGTCACTGACCCGCAAGGCGCCACTTGTGGGATACGGCTGGAAGGCGGCACCACAGGTCAGGTGGCCGGTCGTGGGAGGACGGCGAGACGGGCGAAGGCGCTGACGAGTGCGTGTCCTCATGGGCGATGCGCAGACGGGTGATGAGGGCGGCGGCGTACGGGAGTTGGTAGCGGAGCTCCTTCGGCTCTGCAATAGCCAGTTCGCCCTCCAGCAGCAGGATGCGTGTCCAGGCGAGTAGGTCCAGGGCTGTCCGGGACAGCTCCAGCCATGCTTGGTTGCAGGGAGCCCTGGACCTAGGGGCGTGAGGAAGACCTGGTGGCCCATGCCTCGCTAGGGCGAACAGAGGGCACTCGCGTCGCACGATGATCCGTGTGCCCACCGGGGTGGCCAGAAAGCCGACCAGGCCGGTCAGTTCGGCGACCTCGGCCCTACGCGCAGGGAGCCGCCTGTTCCAGCGCGGGGTGCCAGACGGGCTCAGGCAGAGCACGGATCGCGCGGGCGGACCGGCTCGGTGACGGGATGTCCGATAGAGAAGAACGTGTCGGAAGGCAGTTTCACTTCCCGCTCAAGATTCGCTCGCCGCCGCAAGTGAAACGCGCAGGCTGGTATCCCGCTCGCAGTTTGCTATTGCTATTGCTATTGCTATTGCTATTCGCCAGGAGCCCAAATCCGAGTACTCGGCGGGCTGTTCAGCTTACGCCCAGGGCCGCATTGGCTCACCCACTCATCAACACGAAGGGCTGTCATGACCAATCACCCGTTCCGTTTCGGGGTCAGTCTGTTCAACGTCGGCTCCCGGTCGGCCTGGCGCGCCCGCGTGCGTCAGGTCGAGGACCTCGGGTACGACGTGCTTCAAGTACCCGACCACCTCGGCATGGCCGCGCCGTTCCCGGCGGTGGTGGCCGCGGCCGACGTGACGAGCATCCGACTGGGTACGTTCGTGCTCAATGCCGCCATTCTCAGCCCCGCATACCTGGCCCGGGATGTCGCCGACGTGTACCGCCTCACCGACGGACGCCTCGAACTGGGGCTCGGTGCCGGTTACGTCCCGGCCGAGTTCGAGGCCGTGGGCGTGCCATTCTGCACCGGAGGGCAGCGACTGCGGAAACTGGAGGCGACCCTGGCGGCGACGCGTACGCTGCTCGCCGCGGAAGCCGACACCCCCGTGCCGCCGATCATGCTGGGTGGCGCCGGCGACCGCATGCTGGCTCTCGCCGGCCGCGAGGCCGACATCTTCAGCTTCTCCATCATGGCCGGGGTGATGGCGGGTGTCGCCCCGGAGGATGCGCTCGCCCGCCGCGTTCAGGTGCTGCGGGAGGCCGCTGGCGACCGCTTCGACGACGTCGAGCTGAACCTATTCGTCGCGGCGGTGGGCGAGAGCGCGGAGAAGGTCGACCTCGCGATCATCCGCCAGGCCAGCGGCTTCGACGACGCCCAGCTCACCCAGTTGCCCGGCGTGCTGCTCGGCTCGCCGCGTGAGATCGCGGACCGGCTGCTGCGGTACCGCGAGGAGTTCGGCCTCAGCTACATCAGCGTCCTGGAGCCGCACATGGCCACGTTCGCCGAGGTCATCAAGCACCTGCGCTGACTCTCGGACCTGACTCAAGACCTGAGGCCAAAACCTTGCCGCGGAACACGGTGGGCGCTCCTCCCCAATACCCCGGGAAAGCCATCGTCATGGCCCGGCTGTCAGTGAGAAGGGCCCCCGCTGGGGCGGGCGTCCCCTCCCCGCCGAAGGGCTTCAGATCCTCAAGTCGAGGATTGCATGACGACCTGCTGACCCTCTCCGTTCGGTTCCTCGAAGTTGGCCAGGTACCGGTTGAACAGCGTCTTATCCACGGTGACGGAGTTGGCGCCTGCTTCGCTGTTCCGCACTTCGAGGCGACGTTCCAGTGTCGTCCGGTCGGCCTTGAGGTGGACCAGTTCCCAGCGGCAGCCGTGGCTTTCAACCAGCGCCTTGTAGTCGTCGCGGGCGGCGCGACTCCAGAAGCTGTAGTCCACCACCACGTCGCGCCCGGCCAGCATCAGTTCGACCAGTTCCTGCCGCTGCTGGCAGCGGACCTCTTCCTTGAGCTGGTCAAACGCCTCAACCCCCAGCACCAGGCCGGCGTCGCGTTGCCCGAGTCGTTGCCAGACCACCTCGTCGATCGACAGCCGAGCGAAACCGCGTCGCACCAACTCCATCGCATAGGTGGTCTTGCCTGCTCCCGGAAGACCGCACATCAGCACCACCGTGCTCAATCGCTGCGTCACACAGTCAGGTTAGACCCGAAAACACGTTCTCCTCCGTGGCTACAAGGCCTCCTGTTGGCAGTGGAACCACCGCGGCCTACCGACGACCCGGCGAACCTATGCGGTCAGAGCACTAACCGGTCGCATTGTGGTGCAGAAGACGACGGCAGGAACCGTGGGTGCGCTGGCCGTCGCGAACGCGCCGTTGGTCTTGTGTGCGAGCTGGCCGCGGCCATGGTGCTGCGGGCGATCGCCTCGCCGCTGCCGATCGCCTGGGTGACCGCGGGTGCCGCCTACGGCCAGGAGCGGCGGCTGTGCCGCATGCTGGAGGAGACTGGCCACGGGCATGTGCTCGCGGCTCCCAAGCCCCAACAAGTCCAACATTGCGGACGCATCGATCACCTCTTCTCCCGGCCCCGACGAAGTGGGGGAGAGACATGCGTGCGGCGACGAAGGGCCCGCGTCTACCACTGGGTCGCCCTGCGGATCACGTCCCTCGAGAACGTCGACGCTGAGATGCCCTTCCACCAGTGGTGGGCACTGGCACGCCGCGGCATCCGCAAGCCTGATCAGATCGCCTACTACGTCGCCCACGCGCCGCTGGGCGCCACCGGCGAGCACCTGGTTCGCGTCGCCGGGAGGCGTTGGGCCATCGAAGGTGCCTTCCAGGCCGCGAAGAACGAGTGTGGCCTTGATCGGTACGAAGTCCGCCGCTACACCGGTTGGATGCGGCACATCGCCCTGGCCACATCGGCGCATGCGTTCCTGGCGGTCAGGGCCGCCGACGCCGCAGCAAAAGGAGGCCAGAAACGGTTCCTGCCTCGTGCCCCCCGTGGCAGAAGGGCGCAGGCAACTGGCTACTCACCTCATCCCACGCACCCACCAGTGCCTCATCGGCGCACGCGCGCTGAGATGGTCCCACTGGGCGCTGACGACGCCAAGCCGTCGCACGCCGCTGCCACTATCAGCGGCGGCTGCACACGATCGAGGGGCGGCCCGGGAAAGAGAACACGGGCCGGCTATCAGCCCAATGCACTCACCCAAACCGCCCCTGAGCAGGGAAATCGTCAAAGTACTGGTGGAGTACTAGCAGCCCCGACGCTTCTAGCGGTTCACCAGCCGGTGCACGTTCCTCCCATACTGCCAGCTCGCGATCGCACTTGGCAGGCCCCCCTTGGACACGAATGCTGCATCAGATGCGGCCGGGGAGGCGAGTCGTGACTTCCTGGACTATCCACGTGTTGCCATCGGGATCGGCGAAGGAGAAGAACGACCCGTAACTGGCGCGCTCGGGGTGACGGCCCTCGAGCCGCGCCTCGGCAGGGAACGGGGCGCCATGCCATACGTCACTCGCCTCGACGCCGCGGTCGACGAGCTCCTTGTGGGCCGCTTCGATGTCGGCGACGATCAGTGCTCCCTGCAGCGATCCGGGCGTGGCCGCCGTAAGGCCCTGGCCGAAGGTGATCGAGCACCCGGAGCCCGGGGGCGTGAACTGGACGATGCGAACACCGTCCGCCGGGGCAGCGTCCTCGTCGAACCTCCAGCCCAGGCTGTCGTAGAACTGCTTGGACCGATCGACGTCGGACACAGGGATGATGTTGACCTCAAGATTCATGTCAACCATGTCGAGCTCCTACTGTATTTTCGGGGCCGGGTTCAATCCCCGGCCGCTGATCTGCGGCCGCTGTTCGGCCTTAACTGCTTCCTGTGATCAGATGTTGTGAGCGACGGCTGTTCAGGAGACCTTGGCGCCCAGCACGTCCACCGGAGCAATGACGGGTGCCGCGCTGAGCTTGGTCCCCGCGATGTCCCCAAGCGCGGCAGCGATCTGACCTTCCAAGTGCGCCTGACGGCCCTGCTCGTCGTTGAACGTGTCGAACACCCCGAAGGTGGTGGCGTCCTGGCGGAACGCGAACCACGTCACCGTGCCCTGCTCCTGCTCGGCCAACCCCTGCGCGCCGCGCAGAGCCGCCTCAACCTCGTCGGCGTACTCGGGTTTGGCCTCGATCCGCACCAGCAAACCGATCTTCATCGCGGTCACTCCTTGCGTCAGGATCTGCCGGATTTCCGGCATGCCCAGAACGTACGTGGCCGGTCGGGTCCTACATCAGTGGCAGAAACGACGCGGATGATACGGTTCCCGTCATGGATGTAGCGGTTCTTGTCTATGACGGCGTGTTCGACTCCGGGCTCGCGGCCATCCTCGACGTGCTGGACAACGCCAACGCGATTGGTGCGCAGATCTCCGATCCACCCACCTGGAACGTCGCGACGGTCGGACCACAACCCCAGGTGCGCACCAGAGCCGGGCACCTCGTGGACACCAAGCCTCTCGCGCACGCGGAGGCGGCGAACCTGCTGATCGTTCCCGCCCCGGGCGCACAAGGACCCGCGGAGCTGCTCGACTACGTCGCCGGGGACCAATCACTCCCGGTCCGCGACCTGATCGCCCGCACCCGCGAGCGCGGCACGACGATAGCCTCGGCGTGCGCCGGCACCTTCCTACTGGCCGAGGCGGGGATCCTGGACGGCCAGCGCGCGACGACGACCTGGTGGCTGGCGCCGGCCTTCCGGGCCAGATATCCCAAAGTCCAGGTCGAAGAGAGCCACATGGTCGTCACCTCGGACGGCATCACCACCGCGGGCGCCGCCTTCGGGCACGTCGATCTGGCCCTGGCGATCGTCCGCGCGGGCAGCCCCGCGCTGGCCGACCTGGTGGCCCGTTACCTGGTCATAGACGAGCGCCCGTCACAGTCGGCGTACACCATCCCCAGCGCACTGGCGCAGAGCGATCCCACCGTCGCGGCCTTCGAACGCTGGGCCCGCGATCGCCTTGCCGAGCCAATCAGCATTCCCCACGCCGCCCAGTCCATCGGCGTCAGCGAACGCACACTCCAGCGCTCCGTCCAGCGCACCCTGGGGACCTCACCCATCCGCTTCATTCAGGACCTGCGCATCGAACGGGCATCCCACCTGCTGCGCACCACGGACATGTCCGTGGAAACCATCTCCCGCAAGGTCGGCTACGAACACCCCAACACCCTGCGCGTCCTGCTGCGCGAACGCACCGGGAAGACCGTTGCTACGCTTCGAGGCGTCTGAGGCGCACAGCGTCCGATCGCGCAGTCTCGAGGGCGGGTTAATCCGGAGCACCAGGCCAGAGCTGCCCCAGACGGCCACCTACGGCGCGCTGCGCGCTGCCCAGCCGGAGCACCAGGCGGTGGACCTCCCTCGGTCCTGCGTCCGAGACCGCAGGGCTGGCGGCTGCCGCTGCGGGGGCGGTACCTGCGGTCGTATGGCTCGTGCCCGGCGCCTCGGCTGCCGGGCGAGGCGAGGTGAGTCGCTCCCAGCGGCGCCGCAGCTCGGCGACGACCGGCGTCACCAGCCCGTCCGGGGTCATCGTGCAGTTCTCGAGCGCGGACCACTCGGTGCCCCGGCCCAGCGCCTCGGTGCCGATCTGGATCCGGCGGCACGGGCCGTCGCTGTAGAACCGGACCCGGTTGACGTACCGGCGGCGGGCCAGCGTCTCGTACTCCACCTCTACCCCCGGCCCGAGGATCGTCTCGGTTCGTCCGGTGGGGTCCCAGCGCACCGGGACCTCGCCGTTGATGTGGACTCGCAGTTGCATGCCGCCGTCGACGTCGATGTCGACCACGGACCCGCCCGGCGCGCCTTCGTGCCGGGCGAAGTGGAAGTGCGCGCCGCGCCCCTGCTCCCGTAGCCACGCGGTCGTCGCGGTCTTGAGGTACAGGTGGTCGGCGCTACCAACGCCCCCATGGGTGCGCGAGCACACTGTCGGTGCTTCGTCGGGGTCGGGGTAGTGCGCGAAGTGGCAGGCCCGGTGAGTTGACTGAACTAGTGAGGAAAAAGTGGCAGGTCAGGCGGGGTCCTGCTAGCTTCCCCGGCTATGCCTGAACCAGCGCTCCCTGAGAGGGACTTGGCTGCTTTTGTGCTGCCTGAGATTGGTCGGTTAGTTGAGACGGGAGATCCGTGGGAGCCGTACCGGCTGCTCGGCCCGGAGGGCGAGCGTATCGAGGCGACCGCCGTGTACTTCGCAGACCTGCAGGCTCGGGGACAGCCGGCGACGACGATCCGGTCGTACGCCTTGGACTTGCTGCGGTGGTGGCGGTTCCTGCGGGCCCTGGATGTGCAATGGGACCGTGCGACCAGGACGGAAGCGCGGGACTTCGCCCGCTGGATGCAGATCGCGGACAAGCCGGTTCGCGTTCATTGGCGGCTCAAGCAACGTGGGATCACGACCCCTAGCCCTCCGTCGGCGACGAGGCCAGAACCCGGTACGCCGAATCCCATTACCGGCAAGCCGTCACCGGGAACGAAGTACGCGCCCGCCACCCGGGCGCATGCGGAGACGGTGCTGCGGGGCTTCTACGACTTCCACCTGGATGTGGGCACGGGCCCGATCATCAATCCCTTCCCCTTGGATCGGTCGCACCGGGGGCGTCGGGCCCATGCCCATCACGATCCGCGGGAGCCGTTCCGGGGTGAGCGACGGGGCCGCTACCGGCCGAAAGTCCCCGACCGTATCCTGCGACGGGTGCCGGATGAGATGTTCGACCAGCTCTTCGCGGGACTGAAGTATCACCGCGATCGCGCCCTGCTGGCGTTCTGGGTCTCCACCGGGGCCCGCGCCGACGAACTGCTGACCACGACGCAGGCCGACCCGCTGCCGGGCGAACAGCTCATCGGAGTCGTCCGCAAGGGCAGCCGCGAATACCAGCAGCTTCCCGTCTCTGTCGACGCCTTCGTCTGGCTCCGCCTCTACCAGGAGGAGGTATGGCGGCGAGGGCTTCCCCGCGGCCGGCGGGAGCCGCTGTGGTGGACTCTGCGGCGTCCCTGGCGGCCGCTGGAGTATCACGCCGCCCGGGCGATGTTCGTCCGCGCTAACGAGCTCTTGGGCTCGAACTGGACGCTTCACGATCTTCGGCACACCGCGTCCTACCGCATGGCCCAGGACCCGCAGATGCCCCTCGTCAGTGTGCAATGGGTCCTTGGCCACCAGAGTCTGAGCACCACTCAGCGGTATCTCAACCCGAGCCAGGAAGAAGTCGTCCGCAGCGTCCTTGCCCACTTCGAGCGCCGTCAGCAGAAGCCGACTCCTCCGCCGCCGGCACCGGGCTACAACCCCGAGTCCCTGAGCGTCCTGTTCGGAGGCCGTTCATGACGACGGCCGCCGCGCACACCACACGTCCGGACCCGGTGGCCATCATTGACATGTCCGGGGAAGCCCAGGCTGCGCTGTTGCAGCAGTTCCCGCCGCGGGAGCCAGCTGCCTGCTGGCCGGCGACGACCTGGTCCCGCGAGGAGATCATCGACCGCATGCCGCTGCCTCGCCGAGGCCAGGACGGCAGCCATAAGTGGTCGACTCGGCGGCGCGGAGCGGCCGCCATCTTGACCTGGCTGGAGAACTTCCCCGGCTCCACCTGGCAGGAACGCTGGCAGGCCAGCCCGGCCCCGAGTCTGGATCCGGCCGAGTGGATGTCCACCAGCACCGATTGGACTGACCGTCAGGGCCGACCGGTTTCCATCTCCAAACGGTCTGACCTGGCTTCGGGCAAGCTCATTCTGCTCGCGTACGACATCATCTGCCCGGAACTCCCGTGGCTCGTCGCGATGCGGCCGTCGCTGCACCTGCGCACCGCGGTCGCCGACCACCGCGATCCCGAGGGCTTCGCCAAGCTCGCCGGTCTCCTGGGCGAAGAGGTCTGGGCTTCGACCAATGCCGCGACGGCGCAGAGCCAGATCATCCGCATCATGATCGCCAAGGGCGGTGGCATCGGCGACATCACGGTAGGCGACTGCCTCGAACTCCGGTTGATCGAGCACGACGTCCGTCACAAAGGCTCTGTCCACACTCACTTCTACAGCTGGCTTCGCCAACTGGGCATCTTCCCCGAGGACGCACCGGTGAGCCTGCGTCTGCGCAACCTCCGACCTGGCCAGCTGACCGTCGAGCAACTCGTGGACCGCTTCCGACTGCGTAGCCGTCCCGTCCGTAACCTGATCGTCGACTACCTCAAGGAACGACAGCCCAGCGTCGACTACAGCACCTTGCAAAACCGGCTCTCCTGTCGCTTCCGTGGGTGGTTCATGCAGCTTGACGGCCTGGTAGGTGGGGGCGGTGGCCGCCGAGGCTGAGCATGGCGAGCGCGATGAGAGCGTCGGGGTCCTTGAAGCCGAAGGCGATGCGGGTGATCAGTCGGATCTTGGTGTTCATGCTCTCGACCAGGCCGTTGCTCAAGCCGTGTTCGGCGGCGGCGGTGATGGCGTCCCAGTGCTTGACGATGGACCGTTGCAGCTTGACGAAGGGCTCCAGGCGGGAGCGGCGAGCCCATGACACCCAGTCCCGCAGCGTCTCGGGTGTGTCGGGGCCGGCCTTCAGCGCGAGGCGTAGTCCTTCCTTGAGTAGGTAGGCGCGGTGAAGAACGGGATGGGCCTTGGCGATGAACTCCAGTTGCGCACGTTGGTGTTCGGTCAGGCCGGTGGGGTTCTTCCACAGCGCCCAACGGGCCTTCTTCAGCGCCTTGGACCCTGCGGTGACCCGGCCCTTGCCGCCGCGCTCGGCGTTCCACACCGCCCGGCGGACTTCGTCCAGAGCGTCGGTGGCCCACTGCACCACGTGAAAGGGGTCCATCACGCGGACGGCGTTGGGGCAGCGCTCGGCCACCACGGTGGCGATCCATTCGGCGGCGTCCGCGCTGACATGCGTGATCTTCTTCGAGCGCTCCTCGCCGAGGAGGTCGAAGAAGGACCGCAGTGTCTCCTTGTCCCGGCCGGCCGCCGCCCACACCAGACGGCTGCTGTCGTGGTCGACCACCACCGTCAGGTACTTGTGGTGGCGCTTGTACGAGATCTCGTCGATGCCGATCCGGCGCAGTCCGGCGAGCAGGTCCACACGCGCTTCGACGTCCGCCCACACTCGGGCGCAGATGTTGCCCACTGTGCGCCAGCCGATCCGCATCAGCTGGGTGACCGTGGTCTTCGCGCAGTGCGTGGCCAGCCAGGCCACGGTGTCGTCGAAGGCCAGGCTGTGTCCGGCACCGTGACGGGCCCAGGGCACATGGGCGACGACCACGCCGTGCTCGGGGCAGGACACACGCGGCGCGTCGGCCTCGATGAACACGCGGACCGCGCCCAAGTCCAGGGCCCGCCAGCGACGGCGGCCCTCACCGCTGTCGAACCTGGCACACCGGCGTTTGCAGACCCCGCAGCGTTGCCGCCGCCGCTTCGCCGGGTGGGCGTGGGCCACGATCACCACATCCTCGGCGCCCGCCTCCGCACTGTCATCCTCCTCGGCCTCGACCAAGTCGATCACCGTGTGTTCGACTCCGAGCAGCCGAGTCCATATGCTTGTAGATCGCACGCCGTATCCAGGTTCTTCCGTTTCGTACTTTCAGCAGTCGAAACGTACCTGTGGTACGGCGTGTTGCGTTCATCGCCCCTGGTCAGCGACCCACGGAAGCGACAGGAGAGCCGCAAAACCTCTCCCGGGCGCTGGCCCACAACTTCTGGGCCGACCTGGAACGCCACCACCCGGGGATCGACTCCATCAACCTGCCAGCTGACGTCGCCACCGCTTGGAAGGAGCGCTTCCGCACCATCACCAAGCAGAGAAAACAACCGGACGGCAGCGTCATTGAGAGCACCAAGCCGAGGATCTCCTACATCTCCGTCCTGATGCTCATCCGCGCGTTCTACCTCGACCTCGCACAATGGGCCGCGGAGGATCCCGCCCGCTGGGGCCCCTGGGCCGTCCGCTGCCCCATCAGCGCGGACGAGACCCGGACGGCCAAGCACGAAAAGCAGCGGCAGTCACGATGCCGAAGACGGACGCGCGAACGGCTTCCAGTCCTTCCCACCTTGGTCGACTTCGTCACCAAACGCCTCCACGATGCACGAGCACGGCTGGAAGCCCTACAACAGGCCGAACCAGGCGGGGAGTTCACCGTCCTCGGAGAGACGTTCATCAAGCCGAAGTCGTCGGCCGCACGGGTTACGCGGTTCACCCGATCGGCCTGGGACCAGCAAGGACGCCGCCGCAATCTCACCCAAGACGAGCACCGAGCCTTCTGGGCCTGGGCCGCAGTGGAGGTCCTCCGCCACACCGGCGTCCGCATCGAGGAAATGCTCGAAACCAGCCATCACAGCATCACGCAATACAAACTCCCCAGCACCGGAGAGATCGTCCCGCTGCTGCAGATCGCGCCATCAAAGACCGACGAGGAGCGAGCACTGCTCGTCAGTCCCGAACTCGCCGACGTCCTGAGCACGATCGTCTGGCGAGTTCGTGACCGCACCGGAGCAATCCCCCTGGTCGCATCGTTCGATGACCGCGAGCGGCTCTGGAACCCACCCCTGCCCTTGCTATTCCAATGGGAATCCGCAGGACGCCGCTGGCCCGTCTCGCCGGCCAGCATCCGCAAGGCCCTCAACGAGGCTCTGGGAGCCACCGGCCTGATCGACGAGAACGGCAAGCCCCTGCGCTTCCAGCCGCACGACTTTCGCCGGATCTTCGTCACCGACGCCATCGCGAACGGCATGCCCCCGCACATCGCCCAGATCATCTGCGGCCACAAGGACATCAACACCACGATGGGCTACAACGCGATCTACCCACACGATGCGATCGAAGCCCATCGAGCCTTCATCGCCCGCCGTCGGGCCCTGCGACCTGCGGAGGAATACCGGACGCCCAGCGCGGAAGAGTGGGATCAGTTCCTCGGCCACTTCGAGAAGCGGAAGCTCTCGATCGGCATCTGCGGACGCGCATTCGGAACCCCTTGCATCCACGAGCATGCCCCGTTGCTCCTTGCTCCGTCCCGAACCCACCCAGCGCCCGCGGCTGGTCGAAATCCGCGACAACCTCCTCTCCCGGATCACGGAGGCCGAACGCGAGGGCTGGGTGGGCGAGCTGGAAGGACTCGAAGTCAGCCTCGCCGGCGCGCAGGGGAAACTCGCCCAACTCGACGCCGACCAGGCGCGCCGAGGCCGGTCCGTCGACCTCGGTATGCCGGCCTTCCGGGACATCGCCGGAGGTGACAGCACGCCGACCTCCCCGACGGTGTAGTTGTCCGCGACACTCCGGGGTTCGTGGTCGGCACGCCGGGTGAGCGTCGGCTTCCAGCTCGCGTGTGATCACAGGTAGCCCCGGAACATGCCTACGACGACTGGCTGCTACGAGCGCCGGTCTTGCGGCCATCCTTGTGCGTCGAATACGGCGATGGGGTCCAGGTAGTCGCGCCAGCGCGTCACCTTGCGCTCCTGGACGGTCACGACGGACACGAAGCGGTTGTCGTATGGCCGTCCCGTCACGGCCGACGTGCCGTGGACCTCGTATTCCAGGACGACCGTCGAGGTCTCCGGGTCCCGGTGGACGCGGAGATTGTCCGCGCTGCGCAGCGTGATGTAGTCGCCGTAGTCGCTGTACAGGTCGATGATTTTCTGGCGTCCCTCTACGCCGAGTAGCAACGATAGAAGGCGAGTTCACCGGTGCGCTGGTTGCGTCGGATGAGCAGCGACCGTTGGCCCGTACTGCCCGACGGGCTGTCGATCTCGACCTGGGCCCAGTCGTAGAAGCGGTGGCCTTTGGCACCGTCTCCCGCCAAGAGCTGCTGCCAGGCCTTCTTCGGCAGGCAGTGGGCCAGCACGCCTGCTGGGAAGATGCCCGCGCGCGTGTGAATCGGCCGCTTGCGCGAGACGGCCAGGACGTAGCCGATCTGGCGTCTCTCCAACTCTGCACTCAGGTGAGGGTCACCGCCGTAGACCTCGTCGCCGGTGACCCATGCGGCTGGCACGCCGGCGTCCAAGGCCTGGGCGATCATCTCGGCGGCGAGGGCGGGCTTGGTGGCGAAGCTCAAGTCTTCCGGGATGCCCGCTGCCCGGCGCCGGTCGGGGTCCTGCGTCCAGGAGCGCGGGATGTAGACGCGCCGGTCGACGGCGGCGTGCCCGACTGAGGAAGAGTAGACGAGGTAGACGGCCACCTGGGAGTTCTCGATCCGACCCGCAGTGCCGGTGTACTGGCGTTGCACCCCGACGCTCGCTGTCCCCTTCTTCAGATCACCGGTCTCGTCCACCACCAGGACGGCGTCGTCGTCTCCGAGATGCTCGACCACGAAGTCCCGTACGTCGGCACGGACTCGGTCGGCGTCCCAGGACGCACGGCTGAGCAGGTGCTGCATGCCGGCCGGACTGACGTCACCGGCATGCTCGGCGATCGTCCAGCAGTTCTTCCGCGGCAGCTCCGCGAGCAGGCCCAGAACGAACGCCCGTGCCCTGCGTCGCGGCTCCACCCGGGAGAAACGGCCCGCCACCCGCGCCATCGGGTCCGCTTCTATGCCATCCAGCAGTACAGGCTCTCCTCCTGCTCGCCGATGGCCCGCGCCAGGTCGGCCAGGCCGCTCAGGACCTCAGTTGCCGCCTCCAGGCCGAATACCTCGCCATCTGCCGCTCGCTCCTGCACCCACAACTGGCTGACCTCGACAAGCCGGTGCTCATCGGCAACGGCAAGGGCATCCTGAAGCACCCGGGAAGCAGCGAGGACAACCGGGCCCTCGCCATCGCCTGGGTCGGCAAGGACTTCGGGCTCATCAGCGGCGACGAGTTCCTCGAAGCCCCGACCGGTGAAGATGCTCTCCCACTCGATCAGCGCCTCTTCGGCATCGAAGGTGCCGTACGTCAGCGACTCGAAGACCCCGTCCGGACCGCCTTCCACGACGGCAGCGGCAGCATCGCGGTCCGGCGCCACGAAGAACTTGATGATGATGCTCACCGGGGCATAGTGCCTACTCAACAGGATTCGGTCTACCTGCCGGAAGCCGGCAGAACGTGATCAACCAAACCGAGACGGCACCCGCTCAAACGCCAAGATCAAGATCTACAGCTGGAGGTGTGCCACGAACGCTGAGAGTGAGGTTGATGGAGGTAGAGACCCTGCTTGATGCGGTGCTGTGCGGAAGATGAAGGTTTGTGGCCCTTCGGCGTCGCCCTGCGGTGGGAGGCGTCAAACCGCCCCGAGCTGCGTTGGTTGATTGTGTCCTGAACGCGAAAGGGAGTTGATGTAGGACAGCTTCTGGAAGCGATGCTGTGCGAGAGATGAAGGTATGGCCCTTCGGAATCGCCCTGCGGAGGGAGATTTCAAACCGCGTGTGTCACGAACGCAGAGGGGAGTTCAGGTAGGAGAGCTTCGCGATGCGGTGCTGTGCGAGAGATGAGGGACTTGGCCCCTCGGTTCCGTCCTGCGGGGGATGGTGCCAAACCGCCACATGCTGCGTTGGTTGACGACCGTCGTGGTGAGCGATGTGGAAAAGGCGGCGGTAGAGCCGTCAGGTGGGGATCAGGAAGACGAACGCAAGTGAATCGCTGCTGAAGTGTCGTTAGAAAACAGGTGACATCAGAACCGGAGATTTGTGGTTGCTCCGGGATAAGTCTGGCGGGAGTCCCGTCTACTGGCCAGGCGGTGTCCGGCACGGAGGCGACGTGAGCCTGATCTGCGGCTCTCGCATGGAACGTGAGAAGGCATGCCCTGATAGTGCCGCTTGAGTCATGCGGGTGGCGAGAGGGAGCGGCCCAAGCGGAAGAACCGTGAGGGTTTGAGTACCGACGCGGGGTGTGCTGGCGGACCGGCTCGTAGTAGTGAGGAACCCTTTGTAATGAAGGGGGAGCGAAGGGGCCGGGTCATCCGTGACTGATTGTTCGTTCGGTCAACCGGAAGTTCTCCGGGAGGAGCTGGGTGGACCAGTTGAAATCATCGGACAAGCCGTTTGAGATCTCGAAGTGGGAGGTTCAGGAGGCGTACGAGAAGGTCAAGGCGAACAAGGGTGCGGCAGGGGTGGACGGGCGCTCCATCGAGGACTTCGAGAAGGATCTGAAGGGTAATCTCTATCGAATCTGGAATCGTCTGTCTTCGGGGAGTTACTTTCCGCCTCCGGTGAAGGGTGTGGAGATCCCGAAGTCGCATGGTGGTGGGGTTCGTTTGCTCGGTGTGCCCACCGTGGCTGACCGAATCGCTCAAACGGTAGTAGCCCGGCGTCTTGAAGAGAAGGTCGAACCGATCTTCCATCAGGACTCCTACGGCTACCGTCCTGGGCGGTCCGCGTTGGATGCGGTCGCGGCGTGCCGGAAACGCTGTTGGAAGTATGACTGGGTGATCGATCTGGACATCCAGAAATTCTTTGACAGCGTGCCATGGGACCTTGTCGTCAAAGCGGTTCGGGCCCACACGGATCTCCCTGGGTAGTTCTGTATGTGCGGCGGTGGCTTGAGGCGCCGTTGCAACTGCCTGACGGGACCTTGCAGCAGCGCGATCGCGGAACCCCGCAGGGTTCTGCGATTTCGCCTGTTTTGGCTAACCTGTTCATGCATTACGCGTTCGACATGTGGATGGCCCGGGAGTATCCGGGCGTACCGTTCGAACGGTACGCAGACGACGGTGTTGTGCACTGTGTCAGCGAGGGTCAGGCCCGGAAACTACGGGAGGCAATCGCGAACAGGATGCGGGAAGTTGGGTTGCGGCTGCATCCCGACAAGACCAAGATCGTGTACTGCCGGGATGGTAATAAGCGCCGACGTCCGTACGGGCAGACGGAGTTCACCTTCCTGGGGTTCACTTTCCGGGCTCGCAAGGCCATCGACAGGAATGGGGAGAGGTTCACCTCGTTCCTGCCGGCGATCAGCAAGGAATCCTCGAAGAAGATCAGTGGTGAAGTGCGGCAATGGCGGCTTCACCGACAGATCGGCCGGACCTTCGCCGAGCTCGCACGGGCGATCAATCCGATCGTTCGGGGCTGGATGCAGTACTTCGGTGCGTTCTACCGGACGGCGCTGCTTCCCCTCCTGGAGCGCATCAACGCCTACTTGATGCGCTGGATCCGCAAGAAGTTCAAGCGGCTGCGGACCTTCAAGAAGGCCCATGCGTGCTGGCGGCGTATCACCCGTCAGTACCCCAGGCTCTTCGCCCATTGGGCATGGGTTCCCACGTTCTGGTGATCAGGATGACAAGAGCCCGGTGACGGGAGACTGTCACGCCGGGATCTGTGAGGGCCGGGGGGTGAAATTCCCCCCGGCTACTCGACCTCATGCCGCGTTAGCCGAAGACTGTCGTGGTGAGCGATGAGGAAAAGGCGCTCAAGAGGCGTCAGGTGGGGATCGGGAAGACGAGCGCAAGCGAATCGTTGCTGAAGTGTCGTTAAGCAGACAGATGGCATCAAAACCGGGGTCTTTAGCCAACTCCGGGAAGAGCCTGGCGGGAATCCGCTTACTGGCCAGGTGGTGTCCGGCATGTAGACGACGTGAGCCCGGTCTGCCGCTCTCGCATGGAACAGGAGAAGGCGCGCCTCGATACTGCCCTGTCCTCGGGCGGGTGAGAGGGAGTGTCCCAAGTGGCGGACACCACAAGGGATCGAGTACCGACGCGGGGCGCGCTGGCGGACCGGTTCGTAGTAGTGAAGAAGCTCTTGTAATGAGAGTGGAGCGAAGGGACCGGGCCATTCGTGACGTTGTTTATCTAGACAACCGGGCTTCCCGGGAGGACCTATATGGACGCGTTGAATTCATCAGGCAAGCCGTTTGACATCTCGAAACGGGAAGTCTGGGGGGCGTACGAAGTGGTGAAAGCGAACAGAGGCGCGCCCGGCGTGGACAGTCGCTCCATTGAGGACTTCGAGAAGGATCTGAAGGGCAACCTTTATAAGATCTGGAACAGGATGTCGTCAGGGACGTACTTCCCGCCGCCGGTGCGTGCGGTGGAGATTCCCAAGTCGTCTCCCGAAGGCGGCGTCAGGATCTTGGGCGTGCCCACGGTGGCCGACAGAATCGCCCAGACGGTGGTGGCCAGGCATCTGATGGACCGGGTCGAACCCGTATTCCATGAAGACTCCTACGGCTACCGGCCCGGACGATCGGCCTTGGAGGCGGTGGAACGCTGCCGTCAACGCTGCTGGAAGAGGGACTGGGTGATCGATCTCGATGTCCAGAAGTTCTTCGACAGCGTCCGGTGGGACCTCATCGTCAAAGCCGTGGAAGCGCACACCGATGCCCGTTGGGTAGTGCTGTATGTGAAGCGGTGGCTCCAAGCTCCGCTTCAACTGCCCGATGGCACCTTGCAAGAGCGGAATCGTGGGACTCCCCAGGGGTCAGCGGTTTCGCCCGTGCTGGCGAACCTGTTCATGCACTACGCGTGTACGTCCAGGAGTTCGGGCATCGTTCCAGCTTGAAAGAGGGGGAGGGGATGTAACCGGACGTCAAGCTCAGGGCAGCCAGCCGGTGCAAGTCCGGTCCGGGGAGACGCCAGGGTCCCCGGTAGCTGACTCCCGGCGTCGTTCGAGAGGGCGGCGTCGAAGTGGGGTGACAAGCGTCCTTCGGGGGCGTGCGAACGGCCGGTCCGCAACATCAAGTGAAGCCTGCAGCGTCGATATGCAGACCCCGCCCGTTGGGGTGGGCCAAGGGGGTGCCGAGTCCGTATGCGTAGGGCGAAGGCCATGGAAGGCGTCCGGGAACCTGGAGCGGGCGCCGAAGAACCTCCCGGCGTTAAGGGGCGTGGAACGGCTGGAAGGTTGTCCTGGGAACTGGAGAGGGCCTACTCGGCCCCGGGTATGCGGCCCGGGAGCGTGGCTCGCCTATAACCGGCGGAACCGGGAAGTGGCGGGTTGTCGAGAGGCAGTCGGAGGGGGTCGTAGTAGTGCCGATCGGCGGGACAACATAACCCGCCGGGAGCGAAGGGCCCCTGCTTCATCGATGCGATTCGCGAACAGGGAGGGGCCCGGATGAGTGCCGTTTCGGCTAGTTCCATCCGCCGGGAGGAAGGCGTCGCACGACTGGATGGCCGTCCTCTGGACAAGGTCCGAGCCTTGCAGTGGACGCTCTACCGCTGTGCCAAGCAAGAACCCGAACGACGGTTCCATGCTCTGTATGTCCACGTCCACCGCATGGACGTCCTGTGGCGGGCATGGTCGGTCGTGTGCGCGAACCGGGGAGCCCCTGGCGTGGACGGTGTGACCGTTGACGCGGTGGCGGCCTCGGGGGTGGACGCATTCCTCCAGGACCTGGCGGAACGACTGCGGACGTATACGTATCGTCCGTCGGTGCTGCGGCGGGTCCAGATTCCCAAGCCGGGGCGGCCGGGGGAGTTCCGGCCGCTGTCGATTCCCACCGTGGCGGACCGGGTGGTGATGACGGCCGCGAAGATGGTTCTCGAACCGGTCTTCGAGGCCGGGTTCACTGAGGCGAGCTACGGATTCCGGCCGAAACGGTCCGCGACCGACGCGTGCGATGCTGTGCGCGTTGCGGCGAACCAAGGTCGGGAGTGGGTGTTCGAGGCCGATATCCGGAACTGTTTCGGGACGATCGGGCACGACGCACTCGTCGCTCAGCTGGCGAGGCGCGTGGTGGACCGGTCGATGCTGAAGCTGATCCGGTCGTGGCTGCGGATGGGAGTACTGGAGGGTGGGGTGACCTCCCCGACCGGGGCGGGAACCCCACAGGGCTCACCAATCTCCCCATTGCTCGCGAATATCGCTCTGCACGTCCTCGATGAGGCGTGGCAGGGCGAGGGTCGCCGGCTGGGGGTGCTGGTGAGGTATTGCGATGACTTCGTGGTCCTGTCGCCGACCAGACAACGGGCCGAGCAGGCTCAGCAGCTGGCGGCGAGAGTGCTGGGACTTCTCGGGATGCGACTGCACCCCGAGAAGTCCGGCATCACCTGCCTCACCCGAGGTGGGCAGGGCTTCGAGTTCCTCGGCTTCCACCACCGGAAAGTGGAGTCGTGGAAGTGGCGGGGCAGGTTCTACCTGTACCGGTGGCCCTCGCAACGGGCGTTGAAGGTGCTGCGGGACAAGGTCCGCGCTGCTACCTCGCGCTCTCGGACCGAGCGGCCGGTGGCTACCGTGGTGGCCGAGCTCAACCCCGTGCTCCGGGGATGGGCCGGGTACTTCCGTAAGGGAAATTCTGCGCGGAAGTTCGAAGCGGTGGACCAGTACGTCCACGAGCGGCTGGCGATTTTCACCAGCAGGAAACATGGCCTCTCAGGCCGGAATTGGGCTGCCCGCTACAACTACGGGTGGATCAGTCGGCTCGGGGTCTTCCGCCTGTCCGGAAAGTGGCACGGGGCGACGGTGCATGCCCAGCGGTGAACGATGTCGGAAAGCCGGATGCGGGAGAACCGCATGTCCGGTTTGAAGCGGCGGGGACTGGAAACGGAGACTCATCCACCGCGCCAGTCCCCGACCCTACTCGACGCGTGGATGGTCCGGGAGTACCCGGGCTGCCCGTTCGAGCGCTTCGCCGACGACGGGGTGGTCCACTGCCGAACGTTGGCAGAGGCAGAACGGGTTCTGGCCGCGCTGCGGACCAGGATGGCCGAGGTCGGTCTGGAGTTGCATCCGGACAAGACCCGGATCGTGTACTGCAGTGTGTCCCGAACGCGAAGGGGAGCTTTATGTAGGTAGAGCTGCTTGATGCGGTGCTGTACGGAAGATGAAGGAAGGCCCTTCGGAATCGCCCTGCGGGGGAGATTTCAAACCGCGTGTGTCACGAACGCAGAGGGGAGTTCAGGTAGGAGAGCTTCGCGATGCGGTGCTGTGCGAGAGATGAGGGACTTGGCCCCTCGGTTCCGTCCTGCGGGGGATGGTGCCAAACCGCCACATGCTGCGTTGGTTGACGACCGTCGTGGTGAGCGATGTGGAAAAGGCGGCGGTAGAGCCGTCAGGTGGGGATCAGGAAGACGAACGCAAGTGAATCGCTGCTGAAGTGTCGTTAGAAAACAGGTGACATCAGAACCGGAGATTTGTGGTTGCTCCGGGATAAGTCTGGCGGGAGTCCCGTCTACTGGCCAGGCGGTGTCCGGCACGGAGGCGACGTGAGCCTGATCTGCGGCTCTCGCATGGAACGTGAGAAGGCATGCCCTGATAGTGCCGCTTGAGTCATGCGGGTGGCGAGAGGGAGCGGCCCAAGCGGAAGAACCGTGAGGGTTTGAGTACCGACGCGGGGTGTGCTGGCGGACCGGCTCGTAGTAGTGAGGAACCCTTTGTAATGAAGGGGAGCGAAGGGGCCGGGTCATCCGTGACTGATTGTTCGTTCGGTCAACCGGAAGTTCTCCGGGAGGAGCTGGGTGGACCAGTTGAAATCATCGGACAAGCCGTTTGAGATCTCGAAGTGGGAGGTTCAGGAGGCGTACGAGAAGGTCAAGGCGAACAAGGGTGCGGCAGGGGTGGACGGGCGCTCCATCGAGGACTTCGAGAAGGATCTGAAGGGTAATCTCTATCGAATCTGGAATCGTCTGTCTTCGGGGAGTTACTTTCCGCCTCCGGTGAAGGGTGTGGAGATCCCGAAGTCGCATGGTGGTGGGGTTCGTTTGCTCGGTGTGCCCACCGTGGCTGACCGAATCGCTCAAACGGTAGTAGCCCGGCGTCTTGAAGAGAAGGTCGAACCGATCTTCCATCAGGACTCCTACGGCTACCGTCCTGGGCGGTCCGCGTTGGATGCGGTCGCGGCGTGCCGGAAACGCTGTTGGAAGTATGACTGGGTGATCGATCTGGACATCCAGAAATTCTTTGACAGCGTGCCCTGGGACCTTGTCGTCAAAGCGGTTCGGGCCCACACGGATCTCCCCTGGGTAGTTCTGTATGTGCGGCGGTGGCTTGAGGCGCCGTTGCAACTGCCTGACGGGACCTTGCAGCAGCGCGATCGCGGAACCCCGCAGGGTTCTGCGATTTCGCCTGTTTTGGCTAACCTGTTCATGCATTATGCGTTCGACATGTGGATGGCCCGGGAGTATCCGGGCGTACCGTTCGAACGGTACGCAGACGACGGTGTTGTGCACTGTGTCAGCGAGGGTCAGGCCCGGAAACTACGGGAGGCAATCGCGAACAGGATGAGGGAAGTTGGGTTGCGGCTGCATCCCGACAAGACCAAGATCGTGTACTGCCGGGATGGTAATAAGCGCCGACGTCCGTACGGGCAGACGGAGTTCACCTTCCTGGGGTTCACTTTCCGGGCTCGCAAGGCCATCGACAGGAATGGGGAGAGGTTCACCTCGTTCCTGCCGGCGATCAGCAAGGAATCCTCGAAGAAGATCAGTGGTGAAGTGCGGCAATGGCGGCTTCACCGACAGATCGGCCGGACCTTCGCCGAGCTCGCACGGGCGATCAATCCGATCGTTCGGGGCTGGATGCAGTACTTCGGTGCGTTCTACCGGACGGCGCTGCTTCCCTCCTGGAGCGCATCAACGCCTACTTGATGCGCTGGATCCGCAAGAAGTTCAAGCGGCTGCGGACCTTCAAGAAGGCCCATGCGTGCTGGCGGCGTATCACCCGTCAGTACCCCAGGCTCTTCGCCCATTGGGCATGGGTTCCCACGTTCTGGTGATCAGGATGACAAGAGCCCGGTGACGGGAGACTGTCACGCCGGGATCTGTGAGGGCCGGGGGGTGAAATTCCCCCGGCTACTCGACCTCATGCTGCGTTGGGTTGAAGACCGTCGTGGTGAGCGATGAGGAAAAGGCGTCGTCAGAGGCGTCAGGTAGGGGTCAGGAAGACGAGCGCAAGCGAATCGTTGCTGACGTGTCGTAACACGAACAACTGACATCAAAACCGGGATGTTGCAGTTATCCCGGGACGAGTCTGGCGGGTACCCGCTCATTGGCCAGGCGATGTCCGGCATGTAGACGACGTGATCCTGATCTGCCGCTTCCGTACGGAACGGGAGAAGGCGTGCCCCGATGCCGTCAAGCCTCGGGTGGACGAAAGGGAGCGCCCCAAGTGGCAGAAACCACAAGGGGTTGAGTACCGAGTCGGGGTCCGCTGGCGGACCGGTTCGTAGTAGTGACGAAGCTCCTGTAATGGGAGTGGAGCGAAGGGGCCGGGCTGTCCGTGACTGGTGTTCGTTCGATCAACCGGGCTGAGTTCCCGGGAGGAGTCGCGTGGACGAGTTGAAATCGCCGGGCAAGCCGTTCGAAATATCAAAGCGGGCTGTCTGGGAGGCATACAAGAAGGTCAAGGCAAACAAGGGGGCATCGGGGGTCGACGGGGTATCGATCGAGGAGTTCGAGAAGGATCTCAAGGGAAACCTTTACAAGATCTGGAACAGGATGTCCTCCGGCTCGTATTTCCCGCCTCCGGTGCAGGCGGTGGAGATCGCCAAGACGCATGGCGGAGGCACCAGGATCTCGGAGTGCCGACTGTAGGCGACCGGATCGCACAAACGGTGGTGGCTCAGGAGTTGGAGCGGAAGGTCGAGCCGATCTTCCATCCCGACTCCTACGGTTACCGCCCGGGGCGTTCCGCGTTGGATGCCGTCGAGGTCTGCCGGCGACGCTGTTGGAAAGCGGACTGGGTGATCGATCTCGACATCCGGAAGTTCTTTGACAGCGTTCCGTGGGACCTGATCGTCAAAGCGGTGGAGGCGAACACCGACCTCCCGTGGGTGGTGCTGTACGTGCGGCGGTGGCTCAATGCCCCGCTGCAACTACCCGACGGGACCTTGCAGCAGCGCGACTGCGGGACTCCTCAGGGGTCAGCGGTTTCACCCGTACTCGCCAACCTGTTCCTCCACTATGCACTCGATACATGGATGGCCAGGAAGTTCCCCGCCATCAGGTTCGAACGCTATGTGGATGATGCGGTGTTGCACTGCTTCAGTGAACGTCAGGCACGTTTCGTGCTGAAGGCGCTCACGGAGCGGATGGACGAGGTCGGGCTGGCGCTGCATCCGGAGAAGACCAGGATCGTCTATTGCCGGGACGGAAATCGACGCGGCTCACATGAGCACACGTCGTTCACCTTCCTGGGGTATACGTTCCGGGCTCGCGGAGCGCGGCAAAAGGACGGGAAGATGTTCACCGCTTTCCTGCCCGCGATCAGCAAGGACGCCTTGAACAAGATCAGCGCAGAGGTGCGGTCCTGGAGACTGCACGTGCGTACTGGTCATACCTTCATGGACCTCGCGCGGATGATCAATCCAGTAGTGCGGGGTTGGACCAACTATTACGGCGCCTTCTACAGATCGGCGCTATATCCCCTCCTGGCACGCATCAATGCCTACTTGGTGCGGTGGATTCGCCAGAAATACAAACGGCTGCGGTCGAGGAAGAAGGCCCAGGAGAGCTGGCAGGGGATTGTCAAGCGTTACCCTCGCCTGCTCGCGCACTGGCAATGGGTTCCCTCGGTTCCGCGTGTTTGGTGACCAGGACAGTAAGAGCCCGGTGAACTGAGAAGTTCACGCCGGGATCTGTGGGAGCCCGGGGGTGAGATTCCCCCGGGCCACCCGACAGGACGACAACCGACGGGGCCGGTTTCCGGTCTGCGAGTTCACGTTCCTGGGGTTCACGTTCCGGCCGCGAGGAGCCAAGGACAAGCACGGGGTGATGTTCACCGCGTTCCTACCCGCGATCAGTAAGCAAGCCCTGAAGAAGCTGAGTAGGACGGTACGGTCCTGGCGACTGCACCGTCGCACCGCGGAGGAGTCAGCCGATCTGGCCCGGATGGTCAATCCGGTGGTCCGGGGATGGATGAACTACTACGGGCGCTTCTACCGCTCGGCGCTGTACCCGCTGCTCGACCGCATCAACGCCTACCTGTTGCGGTGGATCCAGAAGAAGTACCGGACCGGGATGAAACAGGCCCTGCGGCGGCTGGCCGAGGGCCACACGCGGCGTCCAAAGTACTTCGCTCACTGGACCTGGGTGACCCCGGCGGGGTCGAGGACCAGGACGACAAGAGCCGTATGACGGGAGACTGTCACGTACGGTTCCGTGGGAGCCCGGGGGTGAGATTCCCCCGGGCGACCCGACTACTAGAACGAACCTCAGGAACGCTGGCCGACCAGGCAAAATGCGGCCCACGCAAATCGGACCATCACCTGATCGTTTAAGGGCATGGGCCCGGCGGGCTGCCGCTTCACGCCGCTGGACTTCCTCGAGAAACGAACTCATCGGGCACCGCCTCGCTCCTGCCCGACACGGTAGAAGACAACTCGGCTTCAGGACCGGTCAAGCCGCAGATTCCCAGTCCAGCCAGGTCCCTCCAGAAGAGCCACACCCAGCCGCGGAGGTCACGCCGAGCTCACTCACGAAGTTCCTGACAGACCCGCTGGCGTCAGGGGGCGACCTTGATAGTCAGCAGGTGGCAGGCGGTGTGCGGGCTGTTCGTCAGGACGTCCCTGAGCGTTGCGCCAGCGAGCCTGGCCGCGGTGGCCGGGAAGGTGGCTGAGGTGCAGACAGCCAGGAGAAGGAACGAATCGTTCTTCGTCGTGGTAGGGAAGATGACCTCGAACGAGGTGGCCTGCGGGTGGGCGGCGTCGAGGTTGCCGACCGGGTGCCGGACAGGCGTCGTGTCCGCGATCGTCCACCCGCCGACGAATTTGCCACCGGCCGGCAACGTCCCGCCCAGGGCCGCGACCACCTGACCCGCGAAGGCGTTGGGGATGGCCAGCGTCTTCCAGGTATGGGCTGGTTCGGTCATCCTGCGGATGAGCAGCAGGACCGAGGCGGACGCACCGGGCAGCTGCTGCAGGCCGCGATGGTGCACGAGCACGTCGACGTTGACGCGGCGGACCCCCATCCGGACCGCGGGCGCCGCGTCGTCGGCACCGACCGAAAGCTGGAGCAGGTCGGCCTCTGTAGGCCCGTCGCCGTCCCACGGCGGCTGCCAGACGCGCGCCTGGGTCACGATGTTGGTCCAGGTCGCGTTGTCGACGCTCTTGCCGGCGCCTAGGCCGTTCGCCGACTTGTAGCCCACCAGCTGCGACTCGAAGGCTTTGCTCCACCGCCCGGTGGGGCGGCACGCGGGCACGAGGTTGCGGAACGCGGTCTGAAAGGTCCACAGCGCGAAGGACGGGTCCGGGCCACCGAACGCTGGAGCGATCGCCGGCGGCCCTGGGACCTGTGCGGCCGTCGCCGGCGGCGCCGGCCGGACGTTGATGTCGGGACTGCGGAACAGCTGCAGGTCGGGGGACCCGGCGGCCTTGAGCGGGTCGACGAGGGAGGTCGACGGCCGCCGCCGCATGTCGAAGCCATGCACCCGTAGGTATGTCTTCTCGTCGCACGGGCCGAGGAGGTCGACCTCCCACACGCCCCGCGCCTGCAGGGCGGCGCGCAATAGCTTCAGCGATGCGGCGGGGTCGCTGAAGATCGCCAGATCCTGCACGGCCGCTTCGGGAAGCCCCACCATGTAGTCCGTCCACACCCAGGCCGGGTCACCGCCCACCGCTCGCGTGAACGTCCCCCGGAACACGCCGGTCGACGTGCCGGCATACACGAGCGTCGGGTCCGTCGGGTCCTGGACAACGGCGAGCGCCGGGGCCTTGGACGCCCCGCGCAGACCGGTCTTCCACCACGTCTTGTCACCGTCAAACCACCACAGCGTGTCCATCTTCGGCGCGCTGTTGACCCCCGCGCACGCGACGTAGAGCGAGTTCGCGCCGTTCGCGCCGGGCATGTGCAGCGCCACGTCGCTCCACGAGCCCAGGGGCGGCAGGTAGGACATCGTGCCGTCGGCGATGTCCGACTCCTTGTAGGCGAAGCATTTGTTCTTGTGGTCGCTGATGACGGACCGCGTCCACGTGCCAGGCCCCGGGTCGCGGGTGAACCGCACCAGCGAGTGCTCGGCGAGTACGTACAGCGTGTTCTCGTCGAACCACCGGCACACCTGCACCCTGCCGCGCTCGTCGTCGTACGACACGTCCTGGTTGGTGTCGCTCCGGCCACCGCCGCGGGGGTCAGACCCGGTCTTGACGGTGTACCAGGTGCCACCGAAGTCCTCGCTGACCCAGGTGCGGTTCGTTCCCACGGCCAGCCGCACCCCCGCGGGGTTGGTGGCCGTGACCACCCCTGGCGAGGAGTAGAAGTTCGCCTTGTCGTTCTCCTTCTGCTCATGGTCGAGGTAGGGCCAGTTGCGCAGGACCGGGTTGCGGTCGCGCTGCGCCTGGTCGCGCCAGTGGGATCCGGTGGACTGGCAGATGTACTGCTCGGGTTTGCCCGGGTGGAAGGCGACCCCGCCGCCGTCCCCGGCGACCTCCCAGGTCCAGGTCGTGTCACCCGTCCGGCGCAGCACGCCGTTGTCCTGGGTTCCGACGACGACGACCGACTCCTGCGTGGGGTGACAGGCCAGGTAACCCGGCTCGAGCACGCCGAGCCCGTTGTTGCGGCTCTGCCAGGTGTGGTTGGCGCCGCCGGCCGTCGAACGGTAGACCCCGCCGTCGCAGGTCACCCACAGATCGGTCGACCCGCCGCGCGGCACGAAGCGGACGCCGTGCACGTCGGCGTGCACGCCGCGGCCGATGTAGGTCGGATCCGCTCCCGCGGTCCCGTTCGGCGTCGCCGCCGTCGGGTCGTTCGCTTTCGCGTAGTTCAAGGTGGGCGTCGCGCCGGGGTTGAGCACGGCGCACTTGAAGAGCGACGCGTTGCTCGTCTCGACCGCCGACCCGCCGAGGACGACGACGTTCGCGTTGCCGGGGTCGACGGCGATCGCCATGTCGTAGTGGGACTGGTTGCCGGTCGGGTCGTTCGTGTCCAGCGGCTGCGCGCGGGTGCCGCCGGCCTGGCCGGCGCTCGGCTCGGCCTCGCCCTTCCCGAACAGCAGCTTCGGGACGTTGCCGACCTTGAGGGCGGTGGTCCCGGTCACCCGCCACAGCATGGGGCCGTTGCCGAGGACGTACACGACCGAGCTGTCCGCCGCGCCCGCCAGGGCGAGGCGCCCGTCCTTGCGGTCGTCCAGGTCGACCTTGGCGAAGGAGGCGGTGCCGTTGTCGGAGACGTATGCCGACCCGCTCCACGTGACCGCCCAGAGATGGCCGTCGGGCAGCCAGACCACGTCGCTGGTCAGCGGCGCGTCGTCGAACGGTGCGGCGCTGACCTTTCCCCAGGACGGGGTGCCGCCGCTGACGCTGCGCGTCCACAGCCCGCCGCTGGTCGCCGCGACGACCCGGTCGTGGTTGGCCGGGTCGAACGCCAGCCGGTACATCCCGAGCCCGGCGAGCTCGGGTCCCTCCCGGTCCCACACCTGCGCGAACGGGTCGGCGCGCGTCTTGGCGACCGGGCCGACGCTGCGCAGCACCCCTATACCGCCGAGGGCACCGCCGGGATAGCTCTGCCGGCGCGGCGACGGCTCCCCGGTGCCGACGTACACCGTGTCGTTCTCGCCGCCCGCGGTGGTGTCCCAGTCGACGAGGATCGCGCCGCACACGAGCGTGTTGGCGAAGAAGTCGAGGTTGCGGACGTCCGGCGTCACCGCCCACCCGCCAAGGACCATCCATGTCGAGCCCTCGTCGCGGCTGTACCAGACCCCGCCGCTCGCGGTCGCGGCGTACACGCGCCTGCCGTCGGGGCTGACCTCGACCTGGCGGACCCGTCCGGTGGTGTGGGCCGTGCCGTCCATCTGCCCGCCGATCACGGTCGACGGACCGAGCGGCAGCCAGAGGTCCTTGAGCCGGTCCGGGCCGGTGGGCGGCGCGGCGCGCCCGGTCGCTGTCCTGCGACCGCGCCCGCGGGTCGTCCCGGGCATCAGCCACCTCCGGCGGTCGCGCCGCTGGCACCCGGTGGCGGTGCGGGCGCGATGCGGATGTAGCCCTCCTGCACCTCGTGCGGCAGGTCGGGCAGCAGTGCCGTCTGCGTGGCCGCCAGGATGGGGTCGTCCTTCCACGTCAGCGGGGTGTCCCGGCGGGTCCACAGCTGGTTTTTGCCGAACGACGAGATGAGCGGCAGCGCGATCTTCGCCGGGTCCACCAGCACCGGCCCGATACGGGCCGAGGGCGCCATGACCGTCAGGCCCGGTGCCACCCAGTCGCGTTGCAGCGCGATCGACTTGCGAGGGAGGACGCCGGAGGTAAGGTGCACCCGGCCGGCGGGATGCATGAGCAGGGTCAGGGTCACGCTCTGGCCCGGGTGGACGCGCAGCTCGTCCTGCGCGACGACGTAGTCCGCGGTGAGCGGCTCGGTGCCGAGCTGGTCGGCTGGAGGCGTCTCGCCGTACGGGCCCAGCTGCCCCCGGCCGCGACCGGACACGAACGCGGAGGATGCCACGACCTTGTCGACGACATGGAAGTGCAGGTAGTCGTCGTCGACGAAGAAGCCGAGCAGGCCGTCGTCCTGCCGGGTGAGCTCGCCGATCCGGACGGGGAACGAAAGCGCGGCCAGATCGCGGTACGCCTGTTCGCGCCGGGCCAGCTTCGCCGGGTCGGAGAGGTCGAGTGTGTCGATGTCGCTGCGGATGTCGAGGGACAGCCGGGCCCGGACGACGGCGACCGGGCGGCCGACGAGGCCGGCGATGTGCTCGTTGCCGAGCGCGGCGTACGTGTCCACCGACCACAGCGTCGTGTCGATGGCGCGCAGCATGGCCGACAGGCACGACTCGGTCTCGGGCTGCGCCGGCCGTCCGCCGCGGTGGGCTGCGTCGGCGGCCACGACGCCGGCCGCCAGATGCCCGACGAGCTGCTGCCGGGGACCGAGCCCGTCGAGCGGGCCGGCGTCCTGGGGCAGCGGCCGCCCGGGCGCGGGCTCCCACACGACGCCTCCGCCGAAGGGTTCGTGCAGCAGCTGCCCGAGCGGGTTGCCGGCCACGTCGAACACCTCGAGGGCCTCGTCGATGTGGTCGGGGAGCAGGAACCCGGCCACCGGGTTGACGGTCTGCGTTGTGTCGACCTGGTCCAGCCGGGCCTCGGGGGCGTCGGCGGCGGGGCCGGCCGGGTCGACGAACCGGAACAGCCACCGTGCGGGCACGGTGAGCCGTGGCCGGACACGCAGGGCCGGCGCCAGCGTGTCGACCTCGTCGCGGGCCGGCAGCCCGGGCTGGCTCACGTCGGGCAGGTCAAGCACTTGCCCGAACGCGTCGACCAGGCGGGCGCGGACCAGTCGGAGCTCACCGCGCAGCAGCAGCTCCGGCACGCTGTCGTCGGGAACGGGTTTGTCCGTGCGGCCGTCGAGATAGGGCACCCCGAGCAGTTGGTCCCGCAGCCCGTCGAGCACGACCGACAGGACGTCGAAGGTGTCGAGCCTGGACCGCAGCGACGCGAGCGCGTTCTGGTCGGCCGGGTCGAGCTCGCCGGTGCCGGCCACGTCCCGGGCCTCCTCGGCGGCGAGCCAGTCCGTGATCGCCGCCGCCATGGTGGTGGCAACGCCCGTGGTGAGCACGCTGCGCCCGGTCGCCGACAGCACGCGCCCGGTCGGTGTCACGGGGTCGGGTGGGTCGAGGTCGATCTGACCCAGCGACCAGGCGGGCAGGTCGTCGGTCTCGGTGATGGCGACCTCCCACTCGAGCCAGATCGGCTGCCACGGCTGCGACCAGGCGGTCACGGCGACCGGGGACGGCTCGACGCCCTCATAGACGGAGTAGCGGCGCAGCTGGTCGGCCACCTGGACCGCCGTCAGCTCTCCCGCGTCCGATCCGAGGAAGGCGGAGCGCCCGGTGTACGTCGCCTGCGCGCCGTACCGCATCGCCGACTCGGCGAGGAACCGGGCCTGGATCGCCGTGCCGTCCATGCCCTGCGCCCGCGACGTCGGGTCGTCCGCCGTCACGCGGGCGAGCCACGGCGCGAGGTAGGGGTTGAGCAGCAGCGCCTCCCGGCTGAGCGGCACGACCTCGGGCGGGAGCGCCCCGGTTGGCACCGCGGGCAGCACCGTCGTCAAATCGGTCAGCGACGGCGCGTGGAGCACCTGTGACGGCCAGCGCACCTGCAACTGCTCGTCCGGCGAGTGCAGCTTCGTGGCGCGCTGCCGCATGCTGCGCTTCAGCCCGCGAACGGCCACGGTGGGGGGTGTCGGCACGTGGTACCGCGGCGCGGGCCTGGCGATCTCGCGTACCTCGGACACCGGCTCGGACACCGGCTGCGGCGCAGTCCACTCCAGCACCTGGCGGCGCAGGGCGACGCCGTCGTCCGGTTGCAGCTCGAACCGGGTGCGGCCGGCCCACGCGATCCTCGTCTCGTTCAGCGCCGCCGCCGCGGTCGTCAGGCGGTTCGCGGTGCTGCGCCCGGCCCCGCCGGCGGTGAGCGGCGCCGACGCGTCGCCCATTTTCACCCGGTCGGTCCCCGACGTGCCGCCGGACAGCGCGGTGAACGCCGACGCGTGCTCGTGCTCCTCGACGTCGACGAGGCCGTCGGCAGTCGCTAGCCTGTCGAGCAGGTGCCCGCTGAAGGCCGACAGGAGGCGCTCGGCGGCCCGGCGCGACTCCGGTGTCGTCTCGCCGAACCCGTCCGACGCGACGGTGGCGGCGACGTCGTCGCCGTGGTGGCCGAGCTCGACCGAGAGGTCAGCGGGAGCCGGCTGGTTGACGAGCGACGGGTCCACCGGCCCCTTGAACGGAATGCCGTGCACCATGCCGTGCAGCAGCGTCGACCGCGGGAACCTCGGCTCAGCGGTGACGACCCGGCTGGCCAGGTCGGCGAACGGGGTGACCGCGCTGACGAACTTCGTCGTCGGCTCGATCGCGTCCGCGATGGCGGACGTCGTGGCAGGGCTCCCGCTTGCCAGCGGACCAGGCCGGGCGGCGGGAGCCGGGCCGACGGCGGCATACCGCTCCCTGGTCGTCAGCCCCAGAGACGCCCGCTTGAGCGCGTCGACGGTACGCTCCTCGATGCCCGGCTGCGGGTCGCCGGCGGTCTGCGCGAGGTGCCAGCCGAGGCCGTCGAGGGTGTCGTGCAGGCTGGCGTCCGTGCGCGCCGCGTCCAGCGGGTCGAGTGCGGCCTGGGACCACCAGCCGGTGACGAGGTACCCGACCTGGTTGCCTTCGGTCGCCGGGTCGGCGTTGTTCGAGAACACGTTCAGCGGGTCGTAGAAGGCCAGCCGGTCGACGACGGCGTCGTAGGTCGAAGCCCACTGCGGCGAGCCGCCGACGCTGCCGGTCAGCTCGGCGGGCGCCACGGTGTGCCGGGCGGCCGGGGGCAGGGCCTGCTCGCCGTGCCAGTCGTCGAGCGGGACGATCGTCCCGGTGTCGGCGAGGACCACCCAGCCTGTCGTCTGCACCGTCGATGCCCCCGACATCACGAGCATCCGCAGCACCAGCCAGCGGTCGGGCAGCGCGGGCAGTCCCAGCCGGTTCGTCGCGTCGTCCGGCTGCCTGGTCAGCGACCCGCGCAGCAGGGCGTCGGGCATGGCCCAGTGGAGGTAGACGCCCGGGGCGCGGGGCACGCCAGGGTCGAAGGGGGCCGGCATCGGTGCCGCGGGCTGGCCGTCCGGCTCGGTGAGCCCGAACGGCAGCAAGACGTGCTCGGAAGTGTTGGTCGGGTCGACATACAACGCCTGCACGTCGACCGGGACCAGCACCCGCGTCTCGCGCAGCAGGGACGGGTCCCACAGCCGGATGTCCTGCACGGTCGCATCGGCCCGCACCAGCGCGGACCAGCGCGGGCTGACCATCGCGGCCTTGATGGCGTCCGGGTCGGGAAGCGGAACGGTCATGCCAGCCCCGCAGTGAACCGCTCGGTCAGGGCCACGGTCTTCTCGTCCGGCTGCGCCTCGATGGAGACGGTCGGCCGGAAGACGTCAAGCAGCTCCTCGACCGGGTGCGCCGTGTCACCGAACACCTGCCGGTAGGGGAAGCGGATGGCCTCAAGGGCGAACTCGGCGCTGTCCACGACACCGTCGCCGGACATGTGGGTGTCCGGCCGGGCCAGGAGCTTCTTGTTGAGATGGCGGAAGTCCAGGACGCCGGGTGATCCCGGCCGGCAGGGCACGGCAACCTTGTCGGCGATGTCCTTCTGCGGGTCGGTGGCGTCGCGGGGCGGGATCCACGGCGAGAACGTCACGCCGTCCGGGTCGGAGTCGAGCCGCACCCCGAACTGGATCCCGCGGCGCGGTTCCTCTATGTGGACGATCTGCGGCACCCCGTCGAAGAGGACGAGGAGGACGGCCGGCGCGAGCCGCTCCATCCGCAGCAGCCGCAGCCGCCGGGCGTCGCCCTCGGGGATGATCGCGTTGTCGCCCTCGGCGAGCTCGCGGTCGTACGCGCGTACGTGCAGCCCAGGCCAGCCGCTCACGGCGCGGGAGCGGAGGAGGAACCCGGTGATGGTCTGCGACGTCGAGGTAGCGCCTTCGCCGCCGACCGGGCGGACCCGGTGCTCCTCGTCGTCGACCTCGGCCCGGATCACGTCGTACAGCTGCTCAAGCTGGGCGCGGTCCGCGCTCGACACGGTGCCGACGCCCAGGGCGCCCTGCACCAGCGCGTCGGTCCAGCGCCGGTCGAGGTAGAAGAACCGGATCGACTCGCGGGGCAGCAGCTCGCTGTCGGCGGCGAGATAGGCGAACGGGACTCCTTCGAGCAGCCGCAGCCGGGCGAGCCACTGCCGGATGTCGAACGGGACGACGTGGACGCCGCCCTCGTCGTCCTCGTCCGCGGGTGCCGGGGTGAGGTTCATCAGGCCGGTGACCGTCGCCTCAAGCACGAAACTGGCATCGAGGTAGGCCTTCAGCTCTGCCATGTCACTGCCTTTCCTCGGATGCTGCCAGCAGGTTGTCGAGCGCGTCGGCGGCGGCTCCCCTGATACGGCCGCTCTGGGCCACCAGCGCACCCACCTGCCGGTCGAGGTCGGCCTGGAGCCCGCTGAAGGCGGGGCCGCCGAGGGCGGGGTCGGGCTGCGCGCCCACCGGGACGGCCGTGCTCACGAGCGCACCGACGATGCTGAGCCGTTCCGCCTTCTGTTGCAGCGCCTCGAAGTCCAGGCCCAGGCCGGCGGCGATGACCTGGTCGAGGTTGCCGTCGAGGAAGTCCAGCGGGCGACCCGGGTCGGCCAGTGGCCGGGACGAGGCGAACACGGCATCCGCCTTGCCGGCGGCGCCGAGCACGATGTGCCGGCCGACGAGCGCGCCAAGACCGGGGTTGCGGTGCTCGAACAGCGTGTCGTCGAGGAACCCGGCCGGGTGCGCCGCCAGCGCCGCGAGCAGGGCCGCGCGCTCGGCGCCGAACTGTTCCTGCCGCCAGCGCATCAGCGCGCTGACCACCGCGGACTGCGACAGCGCGAGCAGCCGGCCGATCTCGTACGCCGCGGCGTAGGAGACGTCCTCGCGGCCGTCGGGGACGACGACCCGGAGCTGGTCCGAGGTGTGGGCGAACGGCAGGCGGCCCTGCTGCGGACCGCTCGCGGGCGCCTGCTCGCGAACGGTCGGGTGCGGCGCAGCCGGTCCCCTGAACCAGGCGCGGACCTGGTCGCCGCGCCGGGTCAGGTGGTCGAGGCCGACGTGCCCGGTCTCGGCCAGCTCGGGGGCGGGGCGGGCATCGGGCGGGGGGCCGGCGGTTGTGGTCGGCGCCGGCTGGGCCGGCTTGTCGCCGTGGAGGGTGCCGAGCAGGCCGACGTCGAGGTTCTGCATGTACTGCTCGAACGTCCCGTCCGCGGTGACGGTGAACGACCAGTGGGCGAGCACCGGGAAGCGGTACACGGGCTCGAAGGTGATGGCGCCGACCGGCAGCCGCCAGGAGCCGGCCATCGCGTCGCGCACGAGCTTGGCCGCGTCGCTGGCGGCATACGACACGGCGGCCTGCTCGATCTGCGCCGGCGACGGGGACCAGGACGAGGCCGTGTGGACGGCGTGGCTGACGGTCTCGACCGACTCCGCCGCGCCGACGTACGCGCCGGTGACGTCGGCGGGGCGGGCCGCGCGGTCGCGGACGTCGCGCTGGGCGGCGAACGGCGCTGAGGTCGACGCCCCCATGGCGAAGGCGTCCGGGTTCGCGACGTACTGCTGCGCCAACGGCCGCAGGTCCTGTACCAGTGCCTGCGAGTCGAACTCGAACACCAGCGTCTCGTCAGGCGTCGGCGGCGGCAGCACCGGCAGTTGCGTCTCGAGGTTGACCAGGCAGGCCAGGTACTTGCGGGGGATGTGTCCCGCCTTCGGGTCGAACCCCGGCTGCGGCAGCCGGTTTGCGACGACGACCGCGAGGAAGCCGTCGTCGTCACCGTCCGCGAGCTCGCTGTCCGAGAGGTCGACCTCACGGACGTGGGCGAGCAGCTCGAGGTCCTCTTTGCAGGGGAAGACGCCGTTGACGACGGTCTGGGTCACCGACAGGTAGACGCTGGTCGCGACGTCGCGGTCCGCGGGCTGCGGCACCTTGGTGAAGTCGGTGACGCACTGCTCGACCGGGCTCTCGGCCGAGAGCGACCCCTCGCCCTCGGCGATCACGACGAGCGCGAGCCAGGGGATGCGCTCGTTCGCGTCGACCTTGCGCTCCCACGGCAGGGTACGGCGCTTCAGCACGATCTGCGGCAAGGTCGCCCGGTACGCGCCCTCGCTGTTGGCTGGCGGGAACGTCGACAGGATCTGGTCCGGCGGCATCGTCCAGCGCGGCGAGGAGACCGTGATCGCGCTGTCCAGCGGGGCGACCGGGCCGACGGGTACGTCCTCTACCTCACCGTGCAGGGTGTAGGTGCCGGCCGGCAGGGGCGGCAGCACCGCCGGGTGCAGGACGAAGAAGCCAGGCTGGACCATCACGCTCTCCCTGGTCGGCGCGGGGTACGGGACGTGCGCATGACCGTCGGCCTGGCGGGCGGGGTGCGCACTCTCCCCCGCCCTGGCACGTCGCCGTTCCAGGTGAGGCGGACGGCACCGGTGCCCGAGGTCATGGGTCGCACCGCGTCGTCGGCGCCCCGGGCAGCCACGGTCGCGACGACGGTGGCGACGTCAGGACCGGCGAGCACGCCGACTAGGTGCCAGCCGTCCTCGCTGGCGACCGTGACGGTCACCGGCCCCGCGCCGGATGCGGGGTCACCCGGCACGATCGGGTAGACGACGACGCTGCGGACCGCCCCGGTGATGACGCTGGGCGGCACCGGTGCGCCGTCCGCCGCGGTCATCCGCTCGGCACCCGCCAGCGTCATGGCCAGGCCCCGGCCGGCCTCGCTGCCGACCGGCTGGTCGAGAATCACGGCGACCGCACCCGGACGGTCCACGAACCGGGTGGTGACCGTCGTCGTGCCGCGGACCAGCTCCGCGCCGCGCGTCCACCCGGCGCCGGTACGCTGCCGCCGCGCTCTCGTCGTCGAGCCCTCGGTGCGGAGCGAGCAGCGCGCGCCGAGCGCCACGTTCCAGCCCACCAGCGCGAGCTGCTGTCCGCTGTGCCAGCCGGCCAGCCGGTCTCCGGTCGAGTCGCCCTCGCGGTCGCCGAGCCCTACGACGACGATCCGCTCGGCGCCCTTAACCACCGTGACCTGCTGAGGGTGCAGCTCGTCGGCGAGCACGTGCCCGCCGTGGCCGAGCTGGACCACCCGGGCGTCGCCCGCGACATCCATCGTGGGCCGGTCCCCGTCGGCCGCGTCGCGGCGGGCGTTCGGCAATGCGAGGACGGCGACCTCTCCGGCGAGGACGGCCGTGAGGGCGTTGCCCACGACATCGCGGGCGGCCCGCACCTTGCTGGCGCGTGAGCCGGTGAGCGACCCGGTGACCGCGGTCAGCCGCAGCTGGCCGTCGAGCTGGGTGCCGCGCCCGGCGAGTGCGGTCACCGGCCCGCGGCTGGCCCGGGTCAGCGGCGCGCTGGTGGTGGGGGCGATGGTGACACCGCCGGCGGTCTGGACCGTACTGCCGGCCAGCGGGACCCGGCGGAGTACGGCCGGCACCGCGACGTCGTGGGCGGCCATGGTATCCGTGAGGGTCGGCGCGGCTGTGCGGGGTGCGGCCGGGTTGTCGCTCACGGTCGTACGAGCGGCGACCCGTTCCGGCTGGGCGAGCGCCGAGGTGAGCAGGGCCACCGCGACGGGCGCGAGGACGCGGTGGTCGACCTGCGGCGGGGCCGGGGGCGTTCCTGGCGGCCGGTCGCCGAGGGGCGTCCCGTCGTCGGCGAGGCCCTCGGTCAGGCTGCCAAGACGGGGCGGTGCCGCCCGGTCCCGGCCCAGTGCGGCCATCGCCGTGACGCTGTTCCCGGCCTTGGGGAGGACGTGCTGGGCGAGCTCGAGGGGTGGCTCGTCGGGCACGAGCGCGGCCAGGGCACTGGCCGCCGCCATGAGGCCGGACCGCACCTGCGGCTGGACGAAGGGCAGCGGCCGCCGTGTGCTGGTCTCCACCCGGTGGTAGGCGACCGGCGGCAGCCCGGGCAGGACCTTGGCGTGCAGGTCGACGGCGAGCCCGTCGGCGGCGGCGATGACGTCGCCCTGCGGGACCTTCTTCGCGTCCTTGTTCTGCGGCAGCCCCCACACGGCGACCGGGAAGGTGCCGGTGGTGCGCAGGGAGAGCGCGATCCGCGGCTGGCCCGGCTCGTTGAGCAGGTCGGGCAGGTGGTCGTGGCCGGCGGCGTCAGTCAGGCGCAGTCGCAGACCTGGCTCCAAGGAGCCCTGGTTCATCGGTGCGACGCCGAGCGCCTGGCTCGGGTTGTTGCGGGCATCGGGGACGGAGTCGACGCGGATCGTCACGACGGGGATCGTCGTGGTGACCGAGAACTGGAACTCGCTTACGACGACCCACGGGTGGTCGCTGGTGCCGTCCGGCCCGCTGACGTCCTTGGGGCCGCCCAGCCCGGGCCGCGGCGTGAGCGTGCCGCGCCCGGTGACCGAGGACAGGGCCCGGGCCGCTCCTCCGGCGGCCTCCTCCAGGTACTTGCGGACGAACGTCGCGAAGTCGATGAAGTGGGGTTCGCTGCCTTCGTCGCCGAAGGCGAGCGTGAGCGACACCGGGCCGATGTCGAACTCCACCTCGCCGTGGAACTTCGGCCCCTGCACGTGGATCTGCGCGCCGATGCTGATGGAGATCGTGATCGTGGCGAACCACAGATCGATAGTGATGCCGGCCGAGATCCGGCAGTACACGCGCACGTCCAGCCAGAACGGGTCGAAGAAGATGATGCCGTCGGCGCCGAAGACCACGTGCGCCCAGGCGGGGCCCAGCTCCGCCGAGCCCTCAAGGCGGCCGCCGGCCATGACCGCCTCGGAGGTCAGGGCGAAGTAGTTCTCGCCCTTGATGCTGATGAACCCGAGGTCGACGACGAAGCCGAGGCGGGGGACGGTGGGATACCCGTCTCGGTGGAAGTCCGGGTGGAAGCCGCCCATGGTCAGGACGAACTGGCCGCGGTTGGGCCCCTTGAACCACGACACGAACGCGAACCCGCCGGTGAGCCTGATCTCCGGGAAGAGCAGCCACGAGTTGTCGGTCAACTGTGCCTGGATCCAGAGCACGCCCTCCTTGGTGGAGAACCGGCAGATGAGGCCGAGTTCGATCGACACCAGCGCGAACTGCGGCCTCGGCAGCGCCATCCGGGCGAGTCCGAGCAGCGCCAGCTCGAAGCCGTCGCCGACCGAGAGGGCGACCACGGCGACGCCGTCCACGAGGGCGAAGCTGTTGAAGCTGATGCCCGCGGCGAACCAGAACTGGCCCTGCTCGATGGGGAAGGTGTCCTTGTACTGCTGCAGGACGGCCATCGGGTCCGACGGCGGGGTGTAGCCCGGGTCGAGTGCGGCGATGAACGGGAACGAGCCGAACCTGGACAGGTCGGCGGGGAACACCAGGTCGCGGTTGATGCCGAGTCCGCCGCCGATTCCGGTGAGGAAGAAGGCCGGCGGGCCGCCGATCGGGCCGTTCACCGCCCCGAACGCGAAGAAGCTGGCGAACTCGCTGCCGTCGGCGGCGCGCCCGGTGCCGTACCCGCCGAAGACCGACAGTCCGTACGTCCCGAACCGGGCCAGCAGCATGCCGATGTACTGGATCGTGGCGGGCTGATTGGGCGGTCCTGGCTCGGTGAACTTGCGCAGGCCGCCGACGAGGGTGAGCCCGCTGAGGTCGGAGGAGATCGCGAACCCGGCCACGTCGACGTCCCACCGGGACGGGTCGAAGAAGGAACGGTCCGAGGCTACGACGAATGTCAACGACAGGTCATCGACAGCCGCGGTGAGCCCGAAGATCGACACTCGGCCGTCGAGGAGCAGCGAGATCGACTGCAGGTGGCGTTGCTCGACGCGGGCGTCGAAGCCTACCTGCTCGATGTAGACGGGGCCGAAGCCCTTCTGGATGGCCAGCCACCACGGCCCCGGGGGGTCGCCGGCGCGCAGCCCGACGAGTACGTCAGGCCCGGCCGGGACCTTCTGCACCGACACCGACGGGCTGAACCTGGGCGCCAGCTTGGCCGGGCCGCTGCCGGCGTCTTTCATGATCCCCTGCGCCACCCCGTTACCGCCGCCGGTGGCACCGGCCGTCCCCACGGCGAGATCGGACAGCTGCAGCTGGATGCCGCCGCCGACACCGGTGCCCACGCCCACCTCGCCGTATGCGTGCACGGCGACGGAGGCGATCGTCAGGGAGGACAGCTCCAGAAGTGGTCCGCTCGCGCGCGCCACCCGGATGCCGATCCCGTCGATCTCGATGCCGGGGGTGAACGAGAAGTCGCCGGGTGCGGCGCCCACGTGCAGGACGCGCAGCAGCAGGCCTGGATCGGGTACCGGGTCCTTCCCGATCCACGAGGAGTCGAATTCGAGGGCGATGGTGACGTCGTCGCCGCCGAGGGCGTACCGCGCCTTCGGGATCAGCTCGACGCCGAGCGTCCCCGGCGGCGACTCGACGAGCGCCAGGCTGAGCTCGGCCAGGTCAAGCTTGGGCTTGGCGACCCGGCACAGGTTGAGCGCCAGCTGCTGCAGCCTGGCCAGCACCGCGGTCAGGTCGAACACCGCGGGCAGCAGCCGGAAGGTACCCGCGTCGTCGTGGACGAGGACGCCCTCGAGGACGGCACCGATGGTCGACGCGCCGCAGGAGCGGCCGAGCAGCTCCTGCACCGTGTCGAGGCCGACGACGATGCCGCCAGCCAGGTCCACCACCGCTTCGACCACCGCGCCGGCGACGGCCGCGGGATCCGTGCTCACCGTCGTCCCGTCGATCGCGACGAGGTCAAGGGCGCCGCCGAGGTTCCACCTGACCGCGAACCGGCGCGCGCCGTCGTCGGTGAGCCCAAGCCCGATCTCCACCCGTCGCCCGGCGGCGGGCGCGCTGCCGGCGCTGATCCGCGCGTACGGGCGCAGCGTCGCCTCCTCGACATCCAGGCGGGCCGGGCCGACGGTCACGTCGAGCACCCGCAGGCCGGAGCCGTCGACCACGGCCTCGACCCGCGCGGATTCGACGCCAGGCAAGCCGCCCGGTGTCGCCAGGAGCCGGACGGCGAAGGGGTTCGCGGTCACTCCCACCACGACCGACGCCGTCGAGACCTGCAGCTCGGTGCCGCTGACGGCGATGCCGACTCCGGCGGGAAGCGCCGGACCGATCGCGTCGCGCAGTGCCGCCAGGACACTCACCGCGAGCGTCGGCAGCCTGGCGGCGAGCTGGCCGCCGGGATCGGCGGCCCAGGCCTGCAGCTCGGCGTCGTGGAACGACAGGGGGTTGCCGGTCCGCAGCGCCATGGCGTCGCCCACGGCCCGCACGACCGCCCCCGCCTTGCCCGGCAGGTCGTTGCCGGTCTCGTCCGCCAGCGCGTTGAGGACGAACGGCAGCGCGTGGGTGGCGGCGGACGCGAGCGAGCCGAGGCCTGGCGGGTTCGGGTAGAGGGGGATGTCGGCGCCGGCGCCGGGACGGACGAAGACGGCGACGCCGGCGTCGGCGTCGGCGTCGAGAGTGACGTGGAGGGCCTGGGTACCCGGCGTCGTCGCGCCCGGCAGGCCGAGCGCGAGGTCCGCCTGCACGATCGGCGGGCCGCCCGGCGCGAGCACAAGCCCGGCGTCGAGCGTGACCTCGACGGTGGCGTCGGCTGGGGGGGCCGGTGTCAGCGCGCCGCTGGCGACCTGCAGGCCGAGGCGGGTCCGGCCGGCACTGTCCGTCGCCACGATGGTGACCCCGGTGGCGACCTCCCAGCGGCCCGGACCGCCGTGGACGCCGAGGATCGGCTTGAGGGCGTCGAGCAACCCGATGACGCGGGCCGGGTCGAGGCCCGCCGACCCGCCGAGCGCACCCGCGTGCCGGAACCAGCCGACGGGGTCGGTGACGAGGGCGAGCGGCAGTCGCACAGGTCGCAGGCCGTCGCCGGGCACCCCGGTGGCGAGCAGCCCGATCGCGTCGAGGGCCGCGTCGGCGACCGGGCGTACGTCCTCGTCCAAGCGCCGCAGGTACTCCAGCCCCCGGCGCCCGAGCTCGGCGGGGACGAGGCGCGCGAGGAGGGCGAGGCCGGCCGCGGCGTCGGGGTCCGGCCAGAGCCGCACGATGGTGGGGGCTGCGGCGCCCGGCGGGTGCCAGCGGGCGACGAGCGACGTGGCGGGGCTCGTGGTGAGGGCCAGCTCGGCGCCCCCGGCCGGCGTGCTCCCTGAGGTCCCCAGCGTGACCTGCAGGGCGGGCCGGCCGGCGGCGGGGACGGAGGCCTGGAATGCCCAGGGGACCGCCCCGGCGCCCGCGGCGTCGACCGACAGGGAGCGCCCGCCGAGGTCGGCCGAGATCGCGGCACCGCCCACGGTCCAGGTGACGACCTCGCCCACGCCTCCGCCGCTCACCAGGCCCCGCAACGCCGCGGCCAGGCTGCCGCGCCGGGCCGGGTCCGCCAGGAGGCTGGCCGAGAACGCGACGGGGTCGTGCAGGAGGTGGTCGAGGGCGTCCGGCACCGAGCCGCCCGCGGCGTCGACGACGCCGAGCGCGCGCAGGGCGTCGGCGACCCGGGTCAGCGCCGGGTCGGTGGCGGATGCCTGTGTCAGCGCGGCAGAGAAGGCGGACAGCAGGACCCGGACTTCCGGCAACGCCGGGGTGGTCTCATCGTTGGCCGGGTCCCCGCTCGTGCTGGCCGCGGGCCGTACGACCCACCGCGGGCGGGTCTGCCCGAACACCCGCGGTTCGTGCAGCACCATCCGGGCGTCGGCGCGACCGGGGCCGCCCTGGACGGGCACGGTCACGTCGGCCTCGACCCAGCGCAGGTCGACGTCGTGCTGGGAGCCGGGCGCGCGTCCCGGGTCTGGCCCGCCGACGAGCCAGCCGCCCGGTCGCCGGATCTCCAGGTGCAGCCGGACCGCCCGGTCCGCGAGCAGGCCGATGGTGCCGGACGTCTGCCCGACACCGCCCATCTCGACGGTCACCGCCCCCGACAGGCTGATCCCGGTCGTGCCGCTCATGGCGAGCGGGACGACGACGCCGGCTCGCGCCGCCGTCGGCGCCTCGGGCGCGCCGGTCACCAGGGCTCGGCGCGCGCCGGCGGCAGCGAGCACCAGGTCCGTCAGGAGGGTCTGGACCAGCGCCTGGGACAGCAGCCCGAAGACGGCGTGCACGGTCAAGCCGGCGTGCGGAGCCGGGGCGGCAGCGCCCGGCAGCCGCAACTCGCGCAGGGGGTCGTCGCTGCCAAGCTGGGCTACCAGCCTGCCCAGCAGCGCACGCGCCCGGGCCAGGCGCGCCGTACCGGTGGCCGCGCCGGCCGCGTCGAGTGCGGCCAGGGCGCGCACGGCCTCGGCGGCCGGGGCGACGTCGATGACGGAGAGCGTGACCTCGCTCCACGGCGTGCCCAGCGTGACGACGTCGGAGACCGCGTCGACCGTTCCCGCCGCGCGCGCGGCGGCATGCCCGGCCTCGGCCGAGGCCACGACGGCGATGGCGGGGTCGACAGGCCCCAGGGTGGTCAGGAACCGGGCCAGCCGGGCCGCCTGGCCTCCGACGCCGTCCGGGTCGCCGCTGGGCAGCCGGCACGCCGCGCGGCTCCCGAGCACGACGTACCAGTCGCCCGTCGCCGCGCCGGGCAGGGTGAACCCCTCCGGCGGCAGTCCGGGGGTGTCCAGATGGACGACGCGCCCGGCCGGCGCGCCGTCCAGCCACGGCACGGTCCCGACGGATACGCGCACCGTGGTCGTGGACACGCGGCCGAGGACGTCTTCCAGGTCAAGAGCGTCCGCGAGCTCGGTCCCGAGCAGGTCGTCCAGGAAGGTCACGGCGATCCCGGGTACGTCGGCCCCGTCGACGCTGCCCGGTGGCGGGATCACCACGCCGTCGGAATCCGCCCAGCGGGTGACGAGCGCGTCGATCCCCTCGGCGAGCCGGGGCCGGTCGGTCAGCAGGGCGGCAACGACCGGGTCGCCAGGCGCCAGCTCACGCAGCGTGCGGACCAGGCCAGCGCTCGGCAGGCCGGGCCGGTCGGGGTTGACCGCCAGCGGGACCGGGTTGGCCACGGGGAGCTGACCGGGGCCGGCGGGCTCGACCCACGTCGCCAGCCCCGGACTGCCGGGCACGGAGAGGAGCTGGAGGAGCCAGGGATCCGTCGGGGTGCCGGTGCCGGCGAGCGCGCCGGCGTTACCGAGCCCGCCGGTGAGCGAGCGCGCCAGCGGGCGCAGCAGCCGCACAAGTTCCGGTGCTTCCTCGACCGCCAGCGCGCCGAGCCACGTGGTCAGCGCGGCGACGGGATCGGTCGCGAGGTCGGCCAGCCGGAGCCGTACGCCGCCGCCGATCTCCCCCGGCCCGCGCAGCCGCCAGCCGAGCAGCCGGACCAGGTCGCCGACGAGGCCGACCGGAGCGGCCGCCCCGAGGGCACCGAGCAGGCCCTCGAGCGCGTCCCATCCGGCGGCGTCGAGCACGACGCTGCCGTCGGCACCGACGACCGGCAGGGTGACCGGCACCGAGAAGCCCTCTGCGTCGACGGCCAGGCCAGGAGCGTTCACGCCCACGGAGAGCCCGCCCACCGGGCGCCAGGCCGCCCGCAAGCCGATCTCGTCGGCGTGCACGGACAGCGGGCCGATGTCCACCAGCGCCTGGTTCGTCGCCACCGCCACAGCGCCGAGCGAGGCGGTGACCTCGGGGACGAACGTGACGTGCCGCGCTGCGAGATCGATCGCGGTCAGCGCGACGGACACCCGCGTGGTGAGCCGCGTGCACCCCTGGCCGAGGGTGTCGACGACGAGCCGCGCCCCGACTGCCAGAGTCAGGACGCCGTCGACGGCCCAGGCGTGCAGGGCGACCGGGTCGATGACGGGCACCACCCAGGGGTCGGCCGCGGTACCGGTCCCGGTGATCGGCGCGGCGGCCTGGCTCGCATCCGCGACCAGGTCGCGCACGATGCCGAGCAGCGCGGGCACCGCGTCTGCGTGCGTATCGAGCAGGCCCCGCCAGTAGGCCGCGACCGCGCCGAGCGGGTCATGGAGGAACGCGGCGAGGTCGGTGGTCTGGACGGTGGGGAAACCGGCGGGAGCGGTCAGCCCGAGCAGGGTCTTGGCAGCGGCGAGCACGGGACCCAGCCCGGCCAGGACCTCGTCAAGCGCCGCGGAGAGCACGGTCCCCGCCGCCTGCGCGACCGCGTCCGGCGACGAGAGGTCGATGACGTCGTGCAGCTGGCCGCCGATGGTGACGTGCTCCGCGGCGAGGACGAGAACGGGGCGACGCGTGGCGTCAAGACCGAAGCCGAAGACCAGCCGGTCAACCGCGGGGTCCCCGGTCAGCAGGGCGGTCCCGTGGCCGTCCGCGCGCTTGCCGAGGACGGCGTGCGCGGCGCAGCTCACCAGCGCGCGGGTGCTGCCCGTCGCCCCGAGGTCGATCGAGGCGAGATCGGCCTCGACGGCCGCGATCGCGTCGCCGGCCACCGTCCCGACCTCGGCCCGGACGAAGGGGACGAGCAGCGGATGCCCGCCCGTGCCCGTGCTGACGTGCACGCCCAGCCGGACCCGGGCGGGACCAAGCGAGAAGTTCACGGCTTCGGTATCGGCGGTGGCCCCGAGCGGGGCGAAGAGGTCACTGAGCTCGGCCAGCCAGGCGGCGCGGGTGGCGTCACCGCGCAGCATCGCCTCGAACCACGCGGTCAGCGCCGGCACACCGCGCGAGACAAGGTCGGCGACCGGCAGCGCGGGGACGCTGCTGCCGTCACGCAGGCCCAGCAGCCTCGCCAGTGCCGCGAGCGGTCCGCTGCCCGCCGCGGCGACGCCGGCTTTCACCACGGTGAGCACGAGCTGCAGCACGGTCGCCTCGAGCTCGGCGAGGTCGTGCACGGACAGGCTGAGGTCGTGCGGCCCGGTGTCACCCGGCAGCCGCAGGCCCAGCAGGTTGAGGCCGATGGTCGGCGCGTCCCTGCCGGTCGGGACGTCGGCGACGAGCTCCAGGGCCTGCAGGAGGGGGTCGCTCACCGTCACCCGGACGTCCAGCGAGATCGAACCGTCGGCGGTACCGAGCACCACGGGACTGCTCGCGGGCGGATGGCCGGCCTTGGCGGCGCGGAAGAGCGGGACGTGCGTGCGCAGGCTCGCGACCTGGTCGGAGGCGGCCACGCTCGCGCCGACTCCGATCCGGACATGGTCCGCGGCGTGGTCGTCGAGCACCACGTACACCGTGACATCCGGCCCGCCGTCACCCGAGCGTTCGAAGACCGGCAGCCAGGTCAGGCCACGCGGGTCGGTGGTCGAGGTCGCGTCGCCGAGCACCTCGTCGACGAACGCGACCAGCGCTCCGCGCTGCCCGTCGTCGGCGAGGATCTTCGACAGGTACGTTCCTGGCTCGCTCAGCCAGGCGCTGTTGAGGTCGCCGGCGGTGGTGACGAGGCCGAGCGCCTTGGCGAGGCTGCCAAGGCTGCCGAGGTCGCCGGCGGTCAGGCTCACGGCCGTACCCGGATGCCAGGCCGGGTCGCCCCGGGACCGGCACCGGGCCGGTCGAACTGATGCCGCGCCATCGTCGCGATGGACAGGCCGTTCGGGCTGGCCGCCAGCCCCACCGGGATGAGGCCCAGGCCGTCCTCGTCGCGGTTCGCCGCATTCGCCAGCCGAACGCTGACCCCGGTGACCACCTGCCACGCGAACGACACAAGCGCGTCGCCCCAGACATCGACGATCTCGACCGGACCGAACGGCCGGTGGTCGGTGGCGGCCAGCATGCCGGCCGGCCGTTTGGCACTGCCGACCGCGAACCGCACGGTCACCTTCTGCTGTCCGGTCTGGTCGCACGCGACGGGGATGACGACGGCGATCGCGCCGTCCTGCGTCTCGACCTCGATCTGCGCGACGAAGACCGCCAGCTCGTCCTCCCCCAGGGTCCAGACCACGACCCCTGGGTCGTCGGGGTTCACGGTCGGCAGTCCCGCGACGAGCCGCCCGACGAGACGGCATGCCTGCACCGTCTCGTCGACGTTCAGCGGCAGTTCCGGGCCGAGTGCCCCGGCTGGCAAAGGCTTGCCGGCCTCGCCGCCCGGGAACAGGCCCGGGCATCGTTGCTTGATCAGGGCGAGCAGACGCTGGCACTCCTCGTCGGCGGCCCGCTCGTCGGGAGAACCCGGCAAGGTCCGCGGGCGGGCGGCCATCAGCCGTTCACCGGCTGCGTGCGCCGCCACTCCAGCCGGGCCAGCACCGCGAAGACGACAGTGACCATGGCAAGAGCGACGACGATGAGCCACTCAAGCGAACCGTCGCCGCCGTCCGGGTCCACGTTGAGCACTGCCTCGATCCACTCCCGGGTGAACAGGGTGAGGACCGTCAGGAAGCAGGCCACACCAGCAAGCGCCGCTTCGATCCAAAAGAGAGTGCGGGACTGACGCGTTCTGCTGGGCCGGTCCTGGTGACTCACTGTGGCCCCCCGACTACTGTGCGGCGGTAATGACCACAAGTCTCCCAGCGCTCCGGGATCTGTCAACCAGATGGCCGCGGTCGGACGCTGGATCCGTGCATCATGATCATCTCGTTGGAGCTCCGCCCCGGCCAACCGCTCGGCCTCGGAGAGTGCGTGCTCGTAGCGTGCTCGGCAGCGGAGTACAGCGCCCACTCTTCGGCCCCATCGGCCAGGTCGTCGGCACACACCTCACATGCCGTCGGCAACCGAGAACGGGAGGGCGAGGCGTTGCCTCTGCTCATCGGTTGTCGCTCGAACCTTCCCGGTCGGGGCGAGTCATCTCCCCCCGGGCGGCGTCGTAGCCCCATCCGGCGGTCGGCCGCCTGATCGGCTTCGAGCTGGGCAGCCATGTATTCGAGGGTCTGCTCCCAGCCGGTGCGCTCGAGCGCCTGTCCGACGTGGTCTACCGCACCATGCTCAACGACACCCTCGCCGTCGGCGGGACGAGCAATGCTCGGAACCTGTGGATCGGTGCCGGGAGGAACGCGGAGGGCGTACCTTCCCGATGATCCCTTGAAGGTCTCCGAGTAGGCCCGCGTTCGCAGCGCGGGTCGGGAAGGCACGCCCGCGCTGAGCGTAGTGAACGCCGACGGCAGTATCGCGTCCGGCTCCCTGATCGACGAGATCGTCCGCGAGGGCGCCCGCCGGATGCTGGCCGCCGCGCTGGAGGCGGAAGTCAACCAGTACATAGCCGAGTTGGCTGCCGAGACCGACGAGCGCGGACGGCGCCTGGTCGTACGCAACGGCCACCACCGGCCTCGGACAGTCGTCACCGCAGCCGGGCCAGTCGAGGTCACCGCGCCGCGCGTCAACGACCGCCGCGTCGACGAGGCCACCGGCGAGCGCAAGCGGTTCTCCTCCAAGATCCTTGCGCCGTGGTGCCGCAAGTCACCGAAGATCTCGGAGGTGCTGCCGCTGCTCTACCTGCACGGACTGTCGTCCGGAGACTTCGTGCCCGCGCTGGAGCAGTTCCTCGGCGGCACGACGGGCTGTCGGCCGCGACGGTGACTCGGCTGACGAAGCAGTGGAGTGACGACCACGCCGCCTTCCAGAACCGGGACCTGTCCGACCGCGACTTCGTCTACGTATGGGCCGACGGAGTCCACCCGAAGGTGCGGCTCGGCCAGGCGCACTCGTGCGTGCTGGTCCTCCTCGGCGTCCGCCTGGACGGCACCAAGGAGCTGATCGCGGTGGCCGAGGGACTGCGGGAGTCCACCGAGTCGTGGGCCGACCTGCTGCGCGACTGCCGCCGCCGCGGCATGCGCGACCCCGAGCTCGCCATCGGCGACGGTGCGATGGGCCTGTGGAAAGCCCTGATCGAGGTGTTCCCGACTGCTCGGCACCAGCGCTGCTGGGTCCATAAAGCCCGCAATGTGACGAACTGTCTTCCGAAGTCCGCACAGCCGGGCGCGACGAAGGCAATGCAGGAGATCTACAACGCAGAGGACAGGGCCCACGCCGAGAAGGCGATCGAGGCGTTCTCAAGCACGTACGGCACAAAGTGGCCCAAGGCCGTCGCGAAGATCACCGACGACCGGGATGAGCTGCTCGCGTTCTACGACTTCCCGGCCGAGCACGGGGTCCACCTGCGGACCACGGATGTAATCGTCAAGGAGGGCAGGTCACGGGTCGGCGCCGGGAACGGCGGGCAGGCGGGGCCTGCCGATCGGGCGCGTGGGCTGCCATTGGGCGGTCAGCAGAGCGTAGGCGCGTTCGGCTTGCTCGGCGATCTCGCGTTCGTGGCGGCGCAGTTGCTTGTTGTTGTAGTCGTAGCCCGCCCCTCGGCGGGCGATCCGGCGTTCGGCGCCGGCGGTCAGCTCGAGCTTGCGGCGTTTGGAGGCGACCAAGCTCGGGCGGGCGAAAGCGTAGTCCTGTTCCTTGGTGACCAGGTGCCAGGCGATGACGGCGATCTTCCGGGCGACCGCGACGATCGCGATCTGCATCCCGCGCCGGGCCGCTATCCGCTGGTGCAGGGCCCGCAGCGGGCCCGGGGAGCGCAGCGCGGCGAACGCGGCCTGCACCAGCATCCCGCGGGCCTTGCCACAGCCGGCCTTCGTGATCCGGCCGTGGTGGGCGTGTCCCGCCGGACTGCCGCACCCGCGGGTTCAGGCCGAGGTAGGACACGAGCTTGTCGGCGCTGCCGAAGCGGTGGAAGTCCCCGACCGCAGCCAGCACGGTGACCGCGGTCATGGCGTCCACCCCGGGAATTCCTTTTCGTGGCCGGTTGGGATGCATCCGAATTCGTGTCCCCGCATGCGATACGAACCGCCCCGTGCCTGTGCTGTCTCTTAGTTCAGAGAAGGTCTGTGTACAGCTTCGTCGTCAACCGCCCGCCGCAGCCGCCCAGCAGCACCCCGCACCAGAACGTCGCCCCTCGGTACAGATGCCGGAAGACGTCCAACTCGAACGCCTCCAGCGGTAACACCAGCGGCTCGTCGGACTCCCGGTGCCCCAGCACCGCCGTCTGGATCCGCCGTGTGTCCCCCTTCGCACCCATCCCCGGCCCCCTCCCCATCGACACGCCCACGCCCCCTGCCGGCGTCGCCCCGAACCTGGCGGCACCGATGCTCGCATCCTTCACCGACAAAGGCGCCCTCTCGGACGTCCTGCACTGAACGTACGAACTCGGCTGCACGGGCGCCGTCTTCGCGCCGGAGGTCCAGGGCGTCGCCCAGGTCCGCGCCCGCCTCGACGCACTGCTCAGCCACCGCGCTGCCGGCCACCATCATCCAGGGCCGGGCTGCTGAGGACGCTCTCGCCGCAATCGCCGCAGCACAAACGGTGATCAACCGCCTGTGTGACCGGTGACCGCACCGCTGCCCGGCCGGTCGACTTGCCGCAGACGGTGTAACCGACAAGGCGGCCCGGACGCGGCTTGCTGACCCAACACCGCGTCGCCGAGCGCGGCCAGGCTGGCCGCTGCCGCAGCGGGCAACGGCCAACTTCTTCCGGTGTCGCAGTGCCACTGGTGGGTCTGCGGCCTGGTGCGAAATAGTGGCTGCGTGACTGATAGCGTTCTTCGTCCTGCGCCGAACGGCGCTGGCCTACCCGAGCTGTTGAGCGCCTTGGACTCCTACCGGTTGGCGCGGCAAACCCTGCTGGGGACCTTGGGACTCGGTCAGTCGAACCGGGACCCCCTCTCCGAGTTCGCCGAGCACCTGGTCGCGGCCCTGTGGCAAGGCCGACTCGCCGAATCCCGGGTGCAGGCGAACTACGACCTGATATCGGCTGACGGCGAGTACATACAGGTCAAGTACCTCGCCAACCCTCTCTCCGACTGGCCGAACGAGCACACTGTGCGGAGCATCCCCGGCGTCGGCTGGTACGTGCTCGTCTTCTACGAAGCGTTCACTGTGATGGGCGTCCTGGCCTTCCCGCCCGACCTGACAGAGATCTGCTCGGCCCTGGGCAAGCGCCACCCCGGCCAGTCGACCTCTTTGCAACTCACCCGCCGGAATTGGTGGACGATCCGCGATAACGCAGACGCCTATCGGCAGCTGGGCATGCGCATCTGGGTTCCACCCTTCCTGTAGGTAGGCGCAGGTTGTGAGCCGCAGCGCACGCGACGTACCTCCGGCGAAAGGATTGCTCATGCCCCAGCCCGTGGACGTGGTCGGATCGGATCGGATCGGTCAGGAGGTCATGTCCCTTGCTCCGTGGTCGGCATGGGTGCCGCTGGCTGGGGCGGAGGTGCCGCGGATGCCGGGGGTCTATTCGGACACGTGCGGCGCCGCCGTGGCCAGACGGCCCGCGCTCTGACGCTGACGCTGCGGTTCGCCGGCGGACCCTCGTGGGACAAGACCCGCCGCCTGCCGGAGGCCTCCGCGCATGAGGAGGACCTGCGACTCATGGCCTACCAGCTGATCGATGCCTCGGGCTTGCAACGCGGCCGCCTGACCGGCCAGGTCCTCAAAGCCGAGAGACCTGGCCGACGCCGACAGATCATCCTGGACCGCGTCCGTGAAGCGTGCTTGGTCGCCGAAGAGGTCAGCGACCGCATCCGCGACAAGTTCGGTCCCGGCGTCATCGGCCCCGCCGCCGCGCTTAGTCGCGCGCCCTGACTGGTCCTGCTGACCGGTCGGCCCCAGAGCCGCTTTGAGCCATACAGCGGTCCCGTGCCCCCGCGTCGGCCATCGCCCAGCAGATGCGTACTCGACTGGACTGGGCAGCAGGCCCCGGAAGCCGCCCCGTCAGAACAACATTGCCGCACTGGTGTAACGACGGCTGGAGTTGACGTACATGTCGAGGCAGTTCACCGGTTGGGACGAATCGGCGTTCGATATCTTGTTGCGTCTCGAAGGTGAGCCGTCACAAGAGGTGATGCGTGAGATTCGCAAGGAGCGCGAACGTCTCGTGCGACAACCGATGGTCTCACTGCTTCATGACTTGGCGTGGGCGGATCCCGCGTTTGAGGACCATTCTGTGTGGCGGTATGGGAAGACGCCGTGGTGGTGGCAGAACCAGTCCGCTGTGGTACGCATCGCCCGGAACATCGAGGTTGGGCTGCGCTTCAATCTGGACGGCCTGCACATCCAGGGTGCGTGGTGGTACGCCGACTCCGATCAGATCAGTAGGTTCAGGGCGGCGGTCGCCGCTGAGGCAAGCGGAGGCGTATTGAGCGACGTGTTGGCGGAACTACGCGGCAAGGGGTTCGAGATCACCGGGGACATTCTGAAGCGTGGGCCCCGGGAGTACCCTGCCGACCATCCTCGAGCAGCATTGTTGCGCTATCGGTCGCTGCGTGCCGTGCGGCATCTCGGCTGTGACGAATGGTTGCAGACGTCGGAGGCCTTCGATCGTGTGTTGGCCGCACACGAAGAACTCAGACCACTGCTCAGCTGGCTGACCGACCACGTCGCCGCTTGAAGTCCTGGTGGTGGTGACCCCGGACGGCTGCGAGGTGATCATCAAGGGCGACCGTGCGGCCGGCTTCGTCCACTTCGTCCGCGACCGCGACGCGAAGTTCACCGCCGGCTTCGGCGCCGTGGTTGCCAGCGAGGGCATCACCGTGGTCAAGGTCCTTCCCCGCAGCCCCGACTGCAACCCGCATGCCGGGCGCTTCATACGCTCGGTACGCGAGGAGTGCACCGACCGGCTCCTGGTCTTCGGACGCGGCCACGCCGAGAAGGTCCTCCACGGCTACGCGCGCCACGTCAACAGTCACTGGCCTCACCGGGTCCGTCGCCAACTACCGCCTGACGCCAGGGAACGGTCACCGCCGCAGTGCACCACCTCGACGCCCGCCCATGCTGCGGACCCGGATCCTCGGCGACGTGAGCAATGCTTGAAGCTCATCGCTGATGGTGAGCACCAGACGCTCGCCTCCGTCGCGTTCGGCGACGGCGTGCGAGGTCCGAGGCCGTGCCAGGAACTCGTCGAAGTCGACCCCGGTCAAGATCCCCTCGATCGCTCCGAGATCGGTCGTCGAGTCGAACCCCTTGGTGGCCACTGCGTGGAACCCCGTCTCGGCCAGCCGAAGCCGCGACCTGAGGAACTCGCGAAGGCCGTCGCGCCCGTAACGTCGCACGATCTCCGGGACGGACATTGGCAGCTTCGCCCCCACACCATCCGGCCCGCCGGGCAAGTCGATGGTCGTGGCGGCCGACTCGTCCGATACCGCGGAGAAGTAGTCATACATCACACCCACAGGCGAGATCATGCCAGGGAGTGACGCGGCACCCCAGCCTGGTAGCCGCCAAGACTGGCTCCGATGAAAAAGGTCCCTCCAAAGGAGCCGCACCCATCTGAGTTGCTCGGTCCCCGTCGTGCAGGTCGCAGAAAGCGTCGGCGTACTGGAGCCGGTGACAACTGCCGTGCTTTCCGCGCTGGTGGTGACAAGTAGCGTGCTGACTTGGTGACAACTACCTTGCCTCGCCGTGCTGAAACCGCAGGTCAGTGGCCGCCGATGGTGACAACTATCGTGCTTCGGTACAGCCATCGACCGCTGGACAGAAGCGCGATAGGCAGGCTTGTTTTCACCGGGTTCCTCCGAGGATGCCCCGGCTTTCAGGCCGGGGAGGAATCGGTCTCCTGCGGAGCAGGACAGGAAATAGGGGTTTCGCCTCCAGGGCGAAGGACCGTCCACCCGCGACGAGGTGAGCGAGCCGTGGCGATCAAGAGGTCTCAACTGTCAGTCCTCCCGGGTAGGTTCGGTTGCATGACGACAGACGCGAGCACGGAGGGGGCGGGGCATGCCCGGTACTCCTTCCGTGTGCGCCTGTCGGCTACCGCGCGGCGCGCACTTGAAGCGGAGTGGGACCGCTGCCGGTGGCTCTGGAATGAATGCGTGGCCAAGTCCAAGCAGGTCCACCAGCGAGCCAAGGGGTCCGGCGAGAAGCTGACGTGTGGTCCGGCCCAGCTCGACAGGATGCTGACCGAGGCCCGCGGGGTGATGCCGTGGCTGGCTGAGGGTGCCTCGGTGCCGCAGCAGCAGGTGATTGGGGACTTCGCCAAGTCGCGGGCGAAGGCGCTGAAGGACGTCAAGGACGGGCTTGCGCAGCACCGCCGGGCCGGGATGCCCCGCTGGAAGAAGAAGCGGGAGGCCAGGCCGAGCCTGAACTACACGAAGCGGGGTTTCCGTCTGAAGGACGGTCGTCTGCACCTTGCGGGCCAGATTGTGCTGAGCGTGGTGTGGTCGCGGGCTCTTCCGGCCGAGCCGTCGAGTGTGCGCGTGTACCAGGACACGCTCGGGCACTGGTATGTGTCCTTCGTCGCCCCCGCGCGGAGCGAACCGCTTGCCCTCACGGGGCGGGTGCTCGGTGTGGACTGGGGTGTGAAGGAGACGGCCACCACCACGGATGGCGCCTACGATCTCCCGCATGCCGAGCACGGCAAGCGGGCCGCGCAGGGGCTCGCCCGCTACCAGCGGATGATGGCCCGGTGCCGGCGTCCGAAGGGCCGGCCCGCATCCAAGGGCTACCGGAAGGCGCAGGCGCAGGCCGCGAAGCTGCACAAGAAGGTCGCGCGGCAGCGGGAGGACACCGGCCGCAAGTGGGCCAAGTCCGTGATGCGCGGTCATGATGGGGTGGCGGTGGAGGACTTCCGCCCGAAGTTCCTCGCGAAAACCACGATGGCCCGCAAGGCAGCCGATGCCGCCATCGCCGCCACCAAACGCGCTCTGGTCGAGATGGGGCGCAAGCACGCACGGGACGTCCGTCTCGTGCACCCGGCGCACACCACGATGGACTGCGCGCAGTGCGGAGCGAGAACCAAGCACGCACTCCCTCTCTCGATGAGAACCTATGCCTGCACCGTGTGCGGAGCCGTCTCGCCCAGGGACAAGAACTCCGCCCGCGTGATGCTGGTCCGGGCAGGTTGGAACCCGGACGGTGCCGAGGGCGTAAGACCACCTGAGCCGCCGGCTCAGGTGGCGGCCTGAGCCGTGAATCCCCACGCAGCCCTGGAGGGTGGAGAATCCCCTCCCTTCAGGGAGAGGAGCCTTCAATGGCGGGGCGCGGTGTGTTGTCGATCGCCTCGTCCAGCTGCTCGGCGTGGCCGTCGGGCAGGGGCTTGAGTGCTCGGTAGCAGGGGTGGTCGTCTGCCTTCCTGTGCCAGTGGGAGACGTTGTGCCGCTGTCGGCCCCAGATGGCGCGAAGTTCGGGATCGTGGGCGACGTGCGGTGGGCAGGGAGCGAACTCGGAAGGTGCGCACGCGGTCAGGAGCTCGTCGGCGTCAGGTCCTGCAAGCCCACCACCCGCAGCAACTGCAAGCGCTCGTACGACTCTGTGCCCGGGCGCGCCGTGTGGATAACGAGCTGCTGGTTGTGGTCGGAGTTGACGAGGATCTCGCAGTCGAGTTCGAGGATGCCGATCGCAGGGTGCCGGAAGCGTTTCGTGGCGGCGCGGCGTACGGCGACCTCGTGTTCGTCCCAGAGGTAGGCGAACTCCTTGCTTGCGGCGCATAGTTCGGCGACGAGGGAGGCGGGTTCGGGGTCCGTGGGGCGGGCCGAGGCCACCGCTCGCAGGCCGGCGACCTGCTCGCGGGCGCGCTCCGGGCGGTCCTCGGGAGGGAACAGCTCCTGGGCCGCCGGGTCCAGGAAGAAGCGGCGGATCATGTTGCGTTCTCGGGGCGGGCGGGCGAGAGCGTCTCCGCTCAGCGCCCGCGACAGCGCGTTCTGGGCCAGGACCTCGCCGCAGTCGGTCACCACCATCGCCGGGGTGTCGTGCAGCCGGTCCAGCACCAGGAGCAGGCCCGGGCGCACGTGCGTGCTGGTCGCCTCCCGGCGCGGCGGCTCTTCACCGGTGAGGTGGAAGAGGTGGTCGCGTTCGTCCTCCGTCAGGCGCAGGGCGCGGGCCAACGCGGTGAGCATCTGGCGGGACGGGCGCGGGCCCCGGGACTGTTCCAGCCGCGTGTAGTAGTCCACGGACATGCCAGCCAGCTGGGCCACCTCCTCGCGGCGCAGCCCCGGCGTACGGCGGCGGGCGCCGGCCGTGAGACCCACGTCGGAGGGGTCCAGGCGGGCACGAGCGCGGCGCAGGAAGTCGGCGAGTTCGGCTCGGTTCACCGGCTTTCTCCGAGGATGCCCCGGCCTTCAGGCCGGGGAGGAATCGGACTCCTGCGGAGCAGGGCAGGGACAGCCGGATCGCCGTCAGGGCGATCCGGCGTCCACCCCGCACGGCCGTGATGCCGCCCACAACGGTCAAGAACTCTCAACTGTCAGTCCTCCCAGGTAGGTTCGGATGCATGACGACAGAAGCGACCACGAAGGACACCGGGCATGCCCGGTACACCTTCCGTGTACGCCTGTCGAAGACAGCCCGGCGCGCACTCGAAGCCGAGTGGGATCGCTGCCGCTGGATCTGGAACGAATGCGTGGCCAAGTCCCGGCAGGCCCACGCGCAGAGCAGAGCGGGCGGCGAGAAGTTGACGTGTGGTCCGGCGCAGCTGGACAGGATGCTGACCGACGCCCGCGGGGTGACAGCGTGGCTGGCCGAGGGTGCCTCGGTGCCGCAGCAGCAGGTGATCCGGGACTTCGCCAGGTCGAGGGCGAAGGCGCTGAAGGACATCAAGGACGGGCTTGCGCAGCACCGCCGGGCCGGGATGCCCCGCTTCAAGCGCAAGCGTGACAGCCGACCGTCGCTGAACTACACCCGGCGCGGTTTCCGCCTCAAGGAGGGCCGCCTGCACCTTGCGGGCCAGATCGTGCTGAGCGTGGTGTGGTCGCGGGACCTTCCTGCCGACCCGTCGAGTGTGCGCGTGTACCAGGACACGCTCGGACATTGGTACGCCTCCTTCGTCGCCCCGGCCCAGGTCGAGCCGCTTGTGGAGACCGGCCACGTCCTGGGCGTGGACTGGGGTGTGAAGGAGACCGCGACCACCACGGACGACGCCTACGACCTTCCGCATGCCGAACACGGCAAGCGGTCCGCTCAGCGGCTCGCGAAGTACCAGCGGATGATGGCCCGGCGCCGGCGACCGAAAGGACAGCGTGCATCCACCGGCTACCGGAAGGCGCAGGCACAGGCAGCGAAGCTGCACAGGAAGATCGCGCGGCAGCGGGAGGACACCGGCCGCAAGTGGGCCAAGTCCGTCATGCGCGATCATGACGGAGTGGCGGTGGAGGACTTCCGCCCGAAGTTCCTCGCGAAGACCACCATGGCCCGCAAGGCGGCCGACGCGGCCATCGCGGCGACGAAGCGTGCCCTGCTCGAGATGGGCCGCAAGCACGCACGGGACGTCCGTCTCGTGCACCCGGCGCACACCACGATGGACTGCGCAACGTGCGGGGCGAGAACCAAGCACGCACTCCCTCTCTCGATGAGAACGTATGCCTGCACCGTGTGCGGAGCCGTGTCCCCCAGGGACAAGAACTCCGCCCGCGTGATGCTGGTCCGGGCAGGTTGGAACCCGGACGGTGCCGAGGGCGTAAGACCTCCTGGTCCGCTGGACCAAGAGGCGGCCTGAGCCGTGAATCCCCACGCAGCCCTGGAGGGTGGAGAATCCCCTCCCTTCAGGGAGGGGAGCCTTCAACTCTCCAGGGTGCGGGACGCTGGCCGGCTTATCCAGGGACTCCCGATCCCCTGATGAAGAGGTCTCTCCCCGTCGTCCCCGCATCCGCCGAGGCTGGTCATCAACGACAGGCGACACAGTGCGTGAGGAGCACATCATGCTGACCTTGGTGACCGGTACGACGGGACAGGTTGGACGCCGCTTCGTGCCGAGGCTGCTGGTCCAGCGACAGCCGGGCGAGCAGGTGCGGGTCCTGGTGCGGGACGCGGCCCGTGGCGAGCGCTTCGCGGAGCTGGGCGCCCAGGTCGCCGTGGGAGATATGCGCGATGAGGAGACACTCGGCAAGGCGCTCGCCGGCGTGGACGCCGTCGTGAACGTCGCCGCCTCCTTCCGCTGGGTGCCGGACGAGGAGGCGTGGGCCGTCAACCGGGACGCCGCGGTGGCCCTGGGCCGCGCCGCGCAGGCCTCCGGCGTGGAGCGGTTCGTGCAGGTCAGCACTGGCAATGTGTACGGCGTCGGACGGGGCCGCCCGCTGACCGAGGAGGACGAGAGTCGGCCGGGCGGCGCGATGTGGGGCGCCTACCCCGAGTCCAAGGCCGAGGCCGAGCGCGAACTGCTCGCGCTTAAGAGCCTGGACGTACGCATCGGGCGGCTCCCCTTCGTCTACGGCGAGGGCGACCCGCACCTCGCCAACTCCTTGCATTGGGCCGCCCGTTGGGCGCCGCACCAGCGCCTGCAGATGGCCCACCACGCGGACGTCGCCCAGGGCCTGATGCGTCTGCTGTACGCGCCGGGTATCGCCGGCCGGATCTACAACATCGCCGATGATGCTCCCGTCACGACGGTCGAGCTGTACCAGGTCAACGGCGTCGAGGTGCCCGCCGGGGTCCACGAGCTCGCGGACCCCGATCCGTGGTTCGGGATCGTGTCCAACCAGCGGATCCGCCGGGAGCTCGGCTTCCGGCCGATCTACCCGAGCGTCTGGACGGCCCGGGACGCCGGAGCCCTGTGACGGTCACTGCGCCGGGTCAGTCCACCCCTGTGATCCGCGCTGGGCGATCAGCACGGCCGGACGTCGGCGAGGAAGTCGTTGGAGACCACGCTGTAGCCGGACTTGCCGTAGACCTCGTGGGGCGCCCGGTAGGTGTACCGGACGCTCACGTCCATCTGCTGCACCGGCCGCTTACGGGACGGCGGCTTGATGTCCTTGCCCGACCGGTACGACAGGCTCTCGGTGAAGGCGCTGTCACCGCCGGGCTGAACGGCGGTGATCCCGCCCTTGGTGCGGCCGGAGGAAGGGCGCTTGGTGATGGTCTGCGGGGGAGTGTCAGTTGAACTTCGTCATCTGAGCGTCAGTGGCGCAGGCGCGGTGACCTGGTCGTTGGCGCTGACGGGTGATGCTCACCTGTTGCTGACCTGAGTGACGAAAGGCCATGTCATTCTCACGCCGACCGCCACGCTGCGCTGACCCTGGGCATGACAGAACGCCCCCTGCACGACTGTGGTCGTCGTGCAGGGGGCGTTCTGTCATGCGTACTCGCGTCGCGGGCTGAGGCCTATGCCGATGAGCCCGCCGCCCGTCTCATCCGGCTGCGGGTTTGGCGCACCGTCCTTCCGGCAGACGAGCGCGTCCGGGTCCCAGCTCGGCCGACGAGGGTGCTGACGGCCACGCCTCACTTGCCGGCCTCGTAGGCCAGCTGGTTGGTGCCAGGACCAGGTCTCCTCTACACGGGTTGGGAAAGGCCTTTTCCTCGTCGTAGTGCTCGTCGTGTTGGAGAGAGTGGAAGAGCATCCCCGTGAAGCGGTTGAAGAGGTTGCGCTGCGCGGCAATGTGGCGGTCACCTGCCCCTTTGCGGCGGTCATAGTGGGCTCTGGCGCCCGGGGAGGCAGTCAGGGATGCGAAGGCCCAGACGTGGCCGACGGCAGCCAGCCGCTGGGTTCTTGACCCGCTGGGGGTCTTTCCCAGACCAGGGCAGACGTACGGCGGGACCATCCCCGCGCGCGGGCTCGCCCGCCATCGCCCGGATGGGAAACGCGCCCATGCCACATGGCCTCCTACCGGCGGTAGGTGCGATCACCGCCCACGCGGTGTCAGAGAGCTTCCCCATCCCTCACGACCTGACCAACGATCCGTTGACCGGAAAGATGCCTAGACGCCGCCGTCCGGGGCGGACGCCCGGGCCGTGCGGCGGAAAGCGGCCCGGTAGGCGCTCGGGCGATGGCCGGTGTGGCGGGCGAAGAGGGCGGCGAAGGTGCCGGGGTCCTGGTAGCCGACGGCCGTGGCGACGGCGGCGACGGTGCGGTCGGTGGTCTCGAGAAGATGGCGGGCGCGACGGACTCGGGATGCCTGGAGGTGGGCCAGCGGGCTGCGTCCGGTCTCTTCGGCGAAACGGCGCAGCAGCGTGCGGGTGCTGACCCGGAAGGCGTCCGCGAGCGCGGCGAGGTCGTACCGCTCGGCGAGGTTCTGCTCGAGCCGTCGCATGACCCGCTGGGAGAACTCCCGGCCGGGCTGCGGGAGGAGCAGCGGGTCGACGTACGGGGTCTGCGAGGTCCGCGCGTCGTCGACCAGCGCCACCCGGGCCGTGGTCCGGGCCACCCGGGCGCCGTTGTGTCGGCGGATCAGGTCCAGCGCGAAGTCGTACATGGCGCTGAAAGCGGCCGTGGTGGTCACACCCGTGTCGGTGACGACCAGGTGCTCGGGCTGGACGTCGGCGTCCGGGCAGCGCCTGGCCAGTTCGCCGGCGTGCAGCCAGGAGGTGGTGGCCCGGCGCCGCTCGAGGAGCCCGGCCTCGGCGAGCAGGAACGCGCCGACGCAGAGGGAGACGACTGCGGTGCCTGCGGCGGCCTGCGTGCGGATCGCAGCGATCTCGGGGGCGAGCCGGGCGAGGCGCGCGTCGAGGTCAGTGTTCGGGCGCAGTTCGAAGCCGGGGACCACGAGGACGTCGGCCTCGCGCAAGGGACGCACGTCCAGGCTCGCGCCGCCCGAGGCGATCACCCGGCGGCGGGGCGAGACGACCGACACCCGGTAGCGGGGCGCGTCCGGCCCGGCGACATGCCCCGCCATCGTCAACAGGTCCGGGACGCCGAACACTTCGGACGCGAAACAGTCCGGGTACGCCAGGATTCCGACCCGCAGCGCCCCCGGTCCGGCGCCCGGACCCGCACCGTCCTCCGCCTGCCGTGCCGCCTCCGCCATCGTTCCCGCACCCCCTGGTGTCCCCGACCCCGGATCGCCGACCACGTACCGCTCGACGCCCTCGCGTGTGGCGAGATTACCCCTGGCCTTGGCGATCTGGCCCCTCACCCGGCGGCTGGCCCCGGGACCAGGCTGACCCCATGAACGACGACGATCCGATCAACGACTTCACCCGCCGTCGCGTGGCCGTGGAGGGGGTGGAGAAGACGGTGTACGTGGCCGGAGCCGGGCCCGCGGTTGTGGTGCTGCCCGAGATGCCGGGCATCAGCCCCGACGTCCTACGGCTCGCGCGCTGGGTGCGGGACGCGGGCTTCACCGTCCATGTGCCCTCCCTGTTCGGAACGGACGGCGCCTTCCCCACGGTCGACGGCGGCCGGGAGGTCGTCCGCCGCGCCTGCGTCAGCGCGGAGTTCCGCGCCTTCGCCGGGGGCGGCACCAGCCCGGTGACGGTCTGGCTGCGCGGCCTGGCGCGCCAGGCCCACACCGCGTGCGGCGGCCTCGGGGTGGGCGCGATCGGCCTGTGCTTCACCGGCAACTTCGCCCTCACCATGGCCCTGGAGCCGGCGGTGATCGCCCCGGTGGTCAACCACCCGTCGCTGCCGCTCGACGACCCAGGCGGACTCGAACTCGACGCCGCGGACGCCCGCGCGGTACGCGACCGACTCAACCGCGACGGACTCACCGTCCTCGCCTACCGCTTCGAGGGCGACCGCTGGTGCACGGGGCAGCGCTTCGCCGCCTACTGCGCACTGCTCGGCGACGCCTTCGACGGGCGCGTCCTCCCGGACAGTGCCGCCAACCCGGCCCCGCCGCCCTTCTTCGCCGACCTGGTCGGCACCCCGCACAGCGTGGTCACCGCCCATCTCGTCGACGAGGCCGGCCACCCCACGGTCCGGGCCCGCGACGAGATCCTCGCCTTCCTCACCGACCGCCTGCACCCGCACACGAACCGACCGCTGCCCGCCACCTGAGGGCCCTGGTCCACCGGACGGGGGTGCCTTTCCCATCATCAGATCATTGGTCCCGCTGTAAGAGGCGGAGCGGATCCTGACGCCGCGTGGGCGGTGATCGCGCCATTGCTACCGCCCTTGGGTCGGGTTCGTGGCCGGTGGCGGGATCACCGCCAGATCGCGAGGGCGTCGTGTTCAAGTCCCGCATCGACTGCTCTGGAGGGACCTGCCCGCTCGTCCAGACCTTCGCGACCTGACACCCCAGCAGCGCTGCTGGCGTGAAGCTGCGAAGCACCCGGACCCGGCCCAAGAACTCGCAGCCGCTGGCTGCCCCCTGTACCGACCCCGCGGTCTCAGGGTCTGGCTCCATTTCCGTGGATTGAGCACGCTGAGCGATGGCTGACGCTCGCATCGATGCTGCCCGAAGGCCACGCGCCGACGAACACCTGCGCATAGCCGCCCGGATCGGCGGCGGACGCGGCGGAATGCGGGGGATGGAGACCTTGATACGGCCGGTGTTCTGCCGCGGGCAGGTCAACAGGGGTTGGGGTCGTGGTCGGCCCAGACCTTGACCCCAACCATGGGTTAGCCGCGCACGGGCGACAGGTCCTCGCACCCGGCGCACGATCCCCCTGAGCGGCGACGCTCGTGAGATCAGGTGCCGCTCGGTCACAGGCCCTGGACAACGATGCGCAGACGGAAGCCGACCGGGCCGCGACAGACGCCTGCGCAGTGCGCCAAACAGTTCTGCGCAAGACAAGATCAGAAACCCGACGACTGCGCAGCCACCCCCGGCGCAATTCGACTGCGCAGGATCTTCGACCGGTTGCGCAGCCTGTTGCGCGAGGCCCGACTGCGCAAGATGCGGCTGGTGTTGTGCAGCCCGATTGCGCAACGCCCGCTCAGGGCTGCGCAATCGGGCTGCGCAATCGGGCTGCGCAATCGGGCTGCGCAATCGGGCTGCGCAATCGGGCTGCGCAATCGGGCTGCGCAATCGGGCTGCGCAACCGTTGAGCGCCCGGGCTGAAGGTGCGTGGTGGGCCCGACCATGAGCCCGACCATGGCAGCCAGGTGTGCAGCTGACGGACGCTTATGACAGTGGGTCTCGGGCCTTCTGTCGTAGGCGTTCATAGGGGGTCTGGCCGGCGAGGGCGCCGTGGGGGCGATGGTAGTTGTAGTAGTCCTCCCACTCCTGCAGTTTGCTGTTGAACAGGTTGACGTCGTCGATGACCTGGCCTTCTAGGAGGCGGCAGAACTCTTCGGAGTCGATGCGGTGGGATCGCTCGACCTTTCCATTCAGCCGCGGGGTACGGGGCTTGATCCGAACGTGCCCGATGCCCTTGTCGAGCAGGTGCCAGTGGAAGGCCTGACCGAACTCCTGGCCGTTGTCGGTCTGGACCTGCTCGACCGCGAACGGGAGCTTGGCCAGGACATAGTCGATGAACTGGATCGCGGTCTTCTGGTCGTTGCGAGGATAGGCGCGCAGCACCCTCAGGCGGGTGCAGTCGTCGATCGAGGTGTACTGGTAGTAGCGCTTCTTGCGGCCGCTCTGGCCGAGCGGCTCGATGAACTTGACGTCGACCTGCAGCTGGTGGCCGGGCCGCTGCTTCTCGTAGCGCTTCCAGCGAATGGACCGGCGCTTGTAGCGCTGCGAGGCCGGCAGCCGGTTCAGGCCGACCTTCTTCAAGATCCGCCAGACGCCGGACGTGCTGATCGCCACGTCGTGGTACCGCTGCAGATACATCGAGATCTTCGCTGGGCCGAAGTGGTACTGCTGACGCAGCCAGAGGATCTTCTCCACCACATCGGCCGTCGTGGCATGCGGCGTGTGATGGGGAGCGCTGGAGCGGTCCTTGAGGCCGTCCAGGCCCTCGGCTTCGTAGCGTCGGCGCCAGGTGTAGAAGCATTGGCGGCTGATGCCGTAGTAGCGGCAGGTCGCGGCTATGTTGCCGCTCACCTCTTCCGCGTGGCGCAGCACAGCGAGCCGGTGCCGGGCGCGTCTTGCGAGCTCGCGTTCAGTCATGGGGGTCTCCTAGGGACGGGAGACCCACCTGTCAATAACGTCCGTCAGTTTTAGAGCTAGGCCGGGGATGATCGGCGATGCCCACGGAGAGGACGGCGCGCTCGGTGCGATCCGCGCACTCGGGTGGTAGGTGGTGATGCTTCCGTCGTCGCCGCGGCGGTGGATCACCGGATCGTCGCCACTCAGCCTGATCCCGAGAATCAGGGACAGCAGTGCGGTGACCTCCTGGTGGATCGACAGGCCGGTCCAGCCTGAGCTGCCTGAGGCTGGGGGTTCCTCTTTGGGATCGCGGAACCAACTGCCCAGTTCCAGGACCGGGCGCAGCTGGCCCGGTTGGTGGTTAGAGGTGGTATCGAACGAGGTGATCCGGTAGGGGCCGATCGGCTCGCCGTCTACGGTGCCGGTGATCTCTGCGTCGGAGAACAGGTGGTTGGTCCACCCGCGGCATGGATCGTCGCTGTACTGCCACAGCCGGACTGACCAGGCTGATTGGGCGGCACTCGGAGCGCTCATGCAACGGCCCCCAGCGGATAGGAGTTGACGAGACTGCATCGGCTCGCGCCAGACGAGAGGCTAATTCTTCACGCCAGCACCCGGGTTCGAGGCTAAAGGCTGTCCCGCAAATGATCTCTGTCGCTCAAGCTTCGGTGCCTGCGGGCGTCAGGTCAGTCGCCTGCGCAGCCGAGACGGACCGGCGGTTCTCCCGACGCTCCTGTCGGGTGACCACCAGGATCCAGCCGGCGGCCATCAGGGTGCCTGCTGCGCCTGCCACCACGATTAGGCCTTCGGTGGGGATCATGTCGTCGCCGCTCGGATACCTCTGGCCGCACAGCCGTACCGTCTCTGGGTGCACGGTCGAGGCTTCGAGGCACACGGTGGTACCCACCGTGGGGTCCATCAGATTGGCCCCTTGGCCCACCGGCAAGTCCTCGGTGGCGAACCGCTGACCTTCGACTTGGTAGGAGACCCTGAACGTCGTCCCCCCTTTGACCGGCATCACCCGTTCGACGACACCGTGGACCCGCACGGGTGAGGCGTCGATACGGCGGGCGTCCGATATCTCGCCAGCCAGCGAACAGCCTCCCGCCAGTGCCACTCCCAGGGATCCCGCCGCAATCGCAAGTGGCACCCTCGTCCCACGCCCGAACGCACCCCACCGCATGCCGACAGTGTTACACGCGTACCCCCGCCCTAATTACGGGACTTCCCATAGACTCCGCGGGCAGTGTTCGTCGGATCGGCGCGGTCCCAGACGTTCTGGAAAGCCAGTTGCAAGCAGTTGGCGAGCGCCGGGTGTTCGATGTAGAGCGCGGTGGTGGCGCCGGTTCCGGCAACCGGGTCCGGCATGTCACAGAGCACGAGCGAAGCGTCGGCAATGATCAGCTTAAGCGGCAGCTCGGCGATGAATCGCGCCTCCTCCCCGGCTTCGCTGAAACACCGTACGTGCTCCAGTACTTCGGCGTCGTTGAGCGCGTCATGGGTGTAGATGGCTCGGGCCCGGCCGCCTGCCCTGCGCAGTCGGCGCACCGCCGCGATCCCCTCGGTGTTGGCGACCGGGGCAAGGAAGGGCCGTTGGGAGAAGCTCAGCAGTTCACGTCCGGCCTGTTCCTGGATGTCGGCGAATCGTTCGGCGATGGCCTTGGGATCGCGCAGGACCTCGATGTAGTCGAGCGGGTCGGTCTTTGTGCGCCCGTCGGACCAGACGGGCAGCAGGGCAGTGACTAGTGCCGAAGACACTTGCTCGAGCCGCTCGAGGGATTCGCGTTGCAGCGCCATGAGCCGGGCGGTGGCAAGCTCGGGTGCGACCGCGGAGAACGTGGCCACCCGGCCCGGGCGCACGGTGGCGAGGCGACGCCGCACCAGGGCGTCCAATACGTCGTAGACGCGCTGACGGGGCACATCCGCCTCACGTGCCACCTCGGCGGCAGTGTACGACTCGCGCCTGACCAGCGCGAGGTAGATCCGTGCCTCGTAGCGTGCCAGGCCCAGTGCTGTGAGGTCACTGACTGATTCGTCGTCCACGTCCATGGCGTCACACGCTATAGCCGATCCGCTCCGTCTTCCTGGTCGGGGAATGGACGACATCAACTCTGTCTGGATTTACCGCGGTTGGGGCTCCGTCGCATTGCCTAACGAGGCAAAGGCTTTTGCCATTGACTGATGGTCAGTCGGGGCGGGCGCTCAGTAGCATCGCGGGGACCACCACTGACCGGGGTGGCAGCTCACACCGAAGAACGTGCGCCACTTGAGGTCCCGGCGGCAGTTGACCCGTGTCCTGTCAAAGCATGGTTGATTTGTCATGGCCTTGGCAGGAAAGGGATTCCGCCGCAGGGCACCAACTCCCCAGGAAGGGCAGTCGCTTGCGATCACAGAACACAGGCCACACGAGACCCAACCCGCTCCGGCAATTCACCCGCCGCGGGGCCGCCGCGCTGACGTCGGCCGCAGCCCTGATAGCCGGCGGCATGCTGGCCGTCGCACCCCAGGCGGTGGCGTCACAGGCTTCGAGCGGCTCCGTCGCCAACCCCTACAGCCCCGCGTACCAGCACCCGTACCGGCACGGCGCGCTGCCGACCCTCCAGCAGCATGCCAAGATGAAGGCATGGGCGGCCTCCCAGAAGTCCGCGAGCGTCGCGACCGGGCCTCAGACACTGTCCTACGGCGGCGGCGTCGACGGTATCGGTGTCCAGAGCAGCCACTCGAAGGTCTACCTGGTCTTCTACGGCACCCAGTGGGGTACGCAGAGCACCAACGGCAGCGGAGACCTGACCTTCTCCGGCGACTCGGCGGGCGCCGCGCCCGTTGCCCAGGAGATGTTCAAGGACATCGGCACCGGTAACGAGCGCTGGTCGGCTGACCTGACCCAGTGGTGCGACGGTCCAAACGTGACCACCGGCGCGACCAGTTGCCCGGCGAACGCCAACTTCGTCCCCTACCAGAGCGGCGGCGTGCTGGCCGGCACCTGGTACGACAACTCGGGGGCGTCACCCAGTGCCGCCACCGGGCACCAGCTCGGCGTCGAGGCTGTGAAGGCAGCCAGTCACTTCGGCAACACCACGGCTGCGTCGAACCGCGACGCGTACTACGTGATCCTGTCGCCCCACGGCACCAACCCGGACAACTACCAGGGGCAGTACTGCGCGTGGCACGACTGGAACGGTGACACCACGCTGACGGGCGGTGCGGTCACATCGACCGTCGGCGATGTCGCCTTCAGCAACCAGCCGTACAACATGGACTCGGGCGCGGGCTGCGGCGTCGGGTTCGTCAACTCCCCCGGCACCCTCGACGGCTGGACCATGACACTCGGCCACGAATGGCACGAAATGATGTCGGACCAGAACCCGGCCGGGGGCTGGACCAACCACACCGGCAGCTCGTACAACGGCCAGGAGAACTCCGACGAATGCGCCTGGATCGCTCCGGGCCAGACAGGTGGAGCTGCCAACGTCACGATGGGCACCGGCACCTTCGCCGAGCAGGCCAGCTGGTCCAACGACACCAACGCGTGCGCCATTTCGCACGCGATCGTCGGCGGCACCACGGGCAACACGGTCACAGTGAACAACCCCGGCAACCAGAGCGGCACCGTGGGCACCGCCGTGTCCCTGCAGATGACAGGCTCCGACTCCGACACGAGCCAGACCCTCACCTACACGGCGACCGGACTGCCAGCGGGGCTCAGCATCTCCTCCAGCGGCAAGATCACCGGCACCCCAACCACGGCCGGCACCTCCTCCGTCACGGTCACCGCCAAGGACAGCACGAACGCTGCCGGCAGCACCTCGTTCACCTGGACCATCAGCACCACCGGCGGCTGCTCCAGCCCGGGCCAAAAGCTCGGCAACCCCGGCTTCGAGACCGGCACCGCCGCGCCCTGGACGGCCAGCACCGGCGTGATCGACAACTCCGCCGGTGAGCCCGCCCACTCGGGCAGCTGGAAGGCCTGGATGGACGGTTACGGCAGCGCCCACACCGACACCCTGTCCCAGTCGGTGACCATCCCGTCCGGATGCAGCGCCACCTTCTCCTTCTACCTGCACATCGACACCGCCGAGACCACCACGACCACCGCCTACGACAAGCTGACCGTCCAGGTCGGCTCCACCACCCTGGCCACCTACTCCAACCTGAACGCGGCGAGTGGCTATGCACTCAAGTCCTTCAACCTGTCCAGCTACGCCGGTCAGACGGTGACCCTGAAGTTCACCGGCACCGAGGACTCCAGCCTCCAGACCAGCTTCGTGGTCGACGACACCGCCCTCAACGCCTCCTGACACCACCAGGACTCCCTGGGCACAGCACGACACGTTCCGCCCCGGCAGGGAACCACCGCCGGGGCGGAACCGTCTCATCGGCACAAACTGCCTGGAAAGGTCCCGTTCATGGCGCTCCCGCGCACCCACTCTGCACTCCGCTTCGCCGCATGCCTGGCTCTCGCCGCCACCTCGGCCTGCGGCACCGACGCCGCGCAGCCTGCCACGCCGACCACGCCAACGCCCACACACCTCCGGCTGGACGAGCGCGCGAACCACAGCACCGTCTCCGCCACCGTGGGCACCTCGGTGGTGATCACACTGCACAGCACATACTGGTCCGACCTCACCAGCAGAACACCGGATGTCCTGGCCGCCGCCGACACCTCGCGGGTCACACCAGCCCACACGTGTGTCCCAGGCGCCGGCTGCGGCACTGTCGAACTGACCCTGCGCGCCGTCCGGCCCGGCTCAGCAGACATCACAGCCCGCCGCACCAGTTGCGGCGAGGCCCGGCGCTGCGTCGGCGATGAGGGCCGATACAGCGTGACCGTGAAGATCCGTGGATAAACAATGTGGTTCAGGAGCGTCTAAGAGCCCGTGAACAAACTGATCGTTGTCGGCGGGTGGGAATCGGTGAAGTGACGTGAACGACCAGGACCTCTTGGTAGCAACTGCGGTGTCGAAGCCCAGTCGCGCCAAGAGGTCCTGTCATGCCGTTGTACGCCCCTGCCGCCACCGCTGTCACCCCAGACGGGCAAGGTCACTGCCCCTGCCTGGCCTGCCGGTTCGGGCACGGTCGCCGTCATCCGGCCCGGCCCCGCCGCTACACCTCAGACACCACGGATGCGGAGTGGCAGGTCATCGCTTCGGTACTGCCGTGGCCGGCATGGCTGGACGGCAATGGCGGGCGGCCGGAGGAGTACTGCCGTCGGCTGATCGTGGACGCGATCTTCTACGTCGCGGACAACGGCAACAAGTGGCGCAACCTGCCAGGCGACTTCCCGCACTGGCGCACGGTGCACACCATCTTCACCCGGTGGTGGCAGGACGGAAGCGTCGACGCCATCCACAACGACCTGCGTGACGAGGTCCGCCGATCCGAGGGCCGGGACACCGACCCGACCGCCGCGATCATCGACTCGCAGTCGGTACGCGCTGCGGAGACGGTCGGCGCCGACAGCCGCGGGTACGACGCGGGCAAGAAGGTGGCAGGCCGCAAGCGCCACGTGATCGTGGACACGATCGGCTTGCTCCTCGTCGTCATGGTCACCAGCGCGAGCGTGCAGGACCGCGACGGCGCCCGCCCCTCGCTGACGCACCTGCGTGACCTCTTCGAATCAATCAGCCTGGTCTGGGCCGACGGCGGCTACGCCGGGAAACTCGTCACCTGGGCCAAGAAGAAGCTCCAGCTCACGATCGAGATCGTCAAGCGCAACGACGACGTCAAGGGCTTCGTGGTACTGCCACGCAGGTGGGTGGTTGAGCGCACGCTGTCGTGGATCTTCCAGCGCCGCCGCTGCGTACGCGACTACGAACGGTTACCCGAGCACCATGAAGCCATGGTCAAGTGGTCCATGATCATGCTGATGTCCCGGCGCCTGGCGGGCACGAAGGACGCCAAGCACCGGAAATGATCAGTTTGTTCACGGGCTCTAAGCTTGATCTTTAACCTCGGCAAGATCGTTTCTTGTCGGGGTTCTTGATTCGCCGGACAGAGAGCGCGGCCGTCCTTGAGGCTTCGGAGTGTCGAGCAACGAAGCACCAAGAAACGGCCGCTGTGATGAGTGTTCTGGATGACGCCGCCTGCGTCGAGTCGCTGTCCGTGTTGTCCTGCTTCCGTGAGGACTTCCATGCCTGCCTGTCCCGGCGAGCGGATGCACTGTTCGAGCTGACGGATGCGGTTCTGTGTGCCGACGGCCCGGTCACCTCGCTGGTCGACCTGACGCTGGTGGCGGAGCACCAGCGGGGACACGGCGCGATGTACGACGCGCTGAACTGCGGGCGCCTCCAGGTGGAACGTCTGCGCCGGTCGTTGGCGTCCCTGCCGCTACCCAGGGCGGCCGATGGGAGGATCGTGCTGGCGGTCGATGTCTCGCCGTGGCTGCGGCCCGATGCGCCGACCAGCGCGGAGCGGCTGTTCTGTCATGTCTACGGGCGGGCCAAGAGCAACTCGCAGTTCATCCCGGGCTGGCCCTACTCTTTCGTCGCTGCCTTGGAGACCGGACGCACATCCTGGACCGCGCTGCTGGACGCGGTGCGGCTGGGCCCGGCCGACGACGCCACTGCGGTGACCGCCGCCCAGCTCCGCGAAGTTGTCGACCGGATCATCGCTGCAGGGCACTGGAGCGACGGTGACCCGGACATCCTGATTGTGATGGACGCCGGCTACGACGTCACCCGCCTCGCTTTCGTCCTCACGGACCTGCCGGTCGAGCTGGTGGGCCGTCTCCGCTCCGACCGGGTGCTGCTTCGACCCGCACCACCGCACCGTTACAGCCCCAAGGGGGGCCGGCCCCGCAAGCACGGCGGAACCTTCACCCTGGCCAAGTCCGACACCTGGCACGAGCCGGAGGTGGCGACCGTCACCGACACCACCCGCTATGGGAAAGCCGAGGCGATGGCATGGGACCGGATGCATCCCCGGCTCACCCACCGCGGGCCCTGGCTGGACCACGAGGGCGAACTCCCCGTTCTGCATGGCACGTTGATCCGCCTCAGGGTCGAGTACCTGCCCGGTGACCGTGACCCCAAGCCGGTCTGGCTGTGGTCGTCGGTCACCGGTGCGAGCGCTGGACTGGTCGATGTGTTCTGGCAGGCCTTCCTGCGAAGGTTCGATCTTGAACACACCTTCAGGATGATCAAGCAGACGCTCGGCTGGACCCGTCCGAAGGTCCGTGAGCCCGATACGGCGGACCGCTGGACCTGGCTGGTCATCATCGCCCACACGCAGCTCCGGCTCGCCCGCCCACTCGCCGAGGATCTTCGCCGCCCCTGGGAGAAGCCCGCCGAGCCGGGGCGGCTCACGCCCGCGCGGGTGCGGCGGGGGTTTCGGAACCTCCGAGCGAAGACGGCCCGTCCGGCGGCCGCACCCAAACCTTCCCGGCCCGGCCCCGGACGCCCGACCGGCTCGAAGAACCGCCGCCGGGCACCCAACCACGACGTCGGTAAAACCGTGAAACGCGATCTCAGCATCGCGGAACACAAGAACCGTGCAGGTTAAAGATCAAGCTAAGAGATATCCCGTAATGCGGTTCGGTGCGTGCCTCACCACCTCTGGGGCTTCAGTTAGCTGATGTCGATCTTGAGGTTGTGAAGCGCCGCGACGCCGGCGACGGCGTGGTTGATGGCGTCGCCGCGGCGGCGGCATTGCCGCAGGATTTGATGGTCTTTGAGGCGTGCGATGGTGTGTTCGGCTACTGCTCGCCGTTTCCGGAACCGTTTGTAGGTCCGATCTTTGATGATGCGGCCGTCTGGTCCGCGACGTGGTGTTCTGATGTGAGCGCAGCCGCGGTAGCCGGCGTCGCCGGCGAGCCGCGGGTGAGCTGGAAGGGTCCGGCCGAGAGTTTCCCGGAAGACGACGATGTCGTTGCGGTTCCCTGGCCATGCGTCACCGAGTGCGACGATGCGTCTGTCCCGGGCCCGGCAGACGACCTGGACGTTGACGCTGTGCCGGTAGTTCTTGCTTTTCGCGGTGTGGGTGTGGTCGTGGACGGGGATGAGGGTGCTGTCGACGACCCACAGCTCCGGCCGGTCACCCGGGGGCGGCCCCGGGAGTTCCCCGAGGAGCGGTGCGAGAGGGGAAATCACGCGGTGTACGGTGGAGTCGGTTGTTTCGAACAGTGACGCCAACTGCTGCATGGTGAGGTTGGTCCGGTAGGCGAGGACGAGCAGCAGGACCCGGTCGGGGAACGCAAGCGCCCGGTTCCGGCCGTGGTCGGCGTCTGGTCTCCGTTCCCACGGCTGCTCGACGAGGTGCTGCATCTGTGGCCCGGTGAGCCCGGTGAAGGCGCGGAGTTCAACGCTCGTGCAGCGGGCCGGAGTCAGGCGCATAAGGGCACCTTAGAACGCCAAGCATGTCCGTCGCCCAGCCGTTGTCAGTGGGCGTCTGTAGCTTTGGACTTGCTTGCCGGAGCTGCCAAGTTCCGGACAGGGCATCGCCGTTGCCGTAGACAAAGGAGGTGGGATGCCGTGAGTGCAGAGCTGCTCGACCCGGTATCTGCCTCTGACGTGTCTGCCCGCCGGTTCCGTGGGAAGAACAAAGGCAAGCGGTGGACGCGTGGCGAGGGCACCGGGCTCGCGGTAATCCGGCTGCCGCTCGAGGTGAGAGGGCTCGACAGCCGGCATCGGGTGGAGCAGCTGTATTGGGCGATGTGGTCGGTCAAACGCGCGCTACGGCGCGATGCCCGGGCCGCGGTCGACGCGTACTGGGCCGGGGACGTGCGCCGCGATGTCGACGCGAAAGGGTGGCGTGTCGAGCTGGGCCTGTCCCGCGAGGGCATGGAACGCCGCGGGTACCGACACATGGAACGCTCCCGGCATCTGGGCCGGCACGTCACCAAAGCTCTGGTGATGCATCAGGCCGACGAGGTGTGGGAAGGCGTCAGTCGGCACCTGTTCCCCGATGAGTCCGGTCGCCGGTTCGGGCGGCCGAGGACCGGCACCTGGTGGGACTACACCCGCATCCCCGGCCGTGCCCGCTCGCACACCACGGCCCGCAAGTGGGAGACGTTCCCTCTGCACGGCACCCTTGCCGGGCATCTGGACGCCTACCGGCACCGGGACCTCGACCAGGCCATCACCACCCCGGAGCAGGCGGCCGGGCTGGCGCCGACCACGAGTGTTCTCGCGCAGCCGCGGCGCATGCCCCAACCCACCAGGCCCCGCCGAGTGGAGACCGGCGACGTCAGCGCGAAGGGAAAACCAAAAACCCGGGCTGCGACCTGGTGGGACCACACCGGCCCGCTCGCCCTGGTGTTCACCGGCGGCGCCGACTCCCAGCGCGGCGACCTCGTCCTGCCCGTGCGGCTGCCTTCCGGTGCCGGCCGCTGGCCGCGGCTGGTGCACTTCTTGAACAATCCGACGACGTGGCACAAGGTGGACCTGGTCCGCCGCCGAGACGCCTCGTCTCCTGGTGGGTGGGCATACGAGGCGCACCTGATGGTCCTCACCAGCGGATACGCGTCCCCAGCTACCCGGGCCCGGCGGGCTGCCGCAGCCGACCTGAACCGGGTCGGTGGGATCGACGGCAACGTCTCCAACCTGTCCGTCGTCTCCTTCCCAGACACCTTCGACCCCGCAGACGGACAGGTGCACTCGACCAGGGTCGAGCTCACCGACGCCGAGAGGGCCGCACTCGAAAAGGCCCGTCGCAAGGAACGGGGCCGCAAACGTGCCCTCGACCGGTCCCGCCGCGCCACCAACCCAGGCCAGTACGCGCCCTCGAAACGCCGGCAGGCCCGAGCCGCACGACGCAAGACCGCCGGACTCCCGGAACGGCACGTTCACGTTCCGGGCGGCGCGCGGGCGGCGAACAAGGCCGGAGTACCCAAACAGGCAAACCGCAGGGACACCCTCTCGGCCGGCTACCGCCTTGACCGGGCGAAGCTCGCCGAGGCCGCGGCCACTGCGGCCGCCGCGAAAGACCACCGCGCACGGCGAATCGCTGAGCGGATCGTTGCCGATCATGGCGCCAACCTGACCGTCGAGGACTGCGACATCCGCACCTGGTACCGGCTGTGGGGCCGCGCCCTGCAAGCCACCACACCTGGCCGGCTCATCGCCGCGATCGGCAAAGAATGCGAGAAGACCAGCGGCCGCCTGCTGCGCGCGTCGACCTTCACCACGAAGCTGTCCCAGACCTGCCTGTGCGGCGCCCAGGTGCGGAAAAGCCTCGCCGACCGGGTCCACACCTGCACCTCCTGCGGCCTGGTCGCCGACCGCGACATGGTCTCCGCCGCACTCGCCGCGCACGTCCGGGTTCAAAACCCGGACGATCCCAGCACGGCGGGCCTGGACACCGTCCAGGCCCGCACCACACAGATCTTGTTCTCACCAGGGCTGCAAGAAGCCCTGTCGAGTCAACCGCAGCGCGGTGGCCGCCCCAGCAGGGGCCGCACCCACGCGGCAGCCCACGATCCGGGAATCCCCGGCCGGCAGGCCTCTGCTCGACGAAACACCCCCGACCGGCACCGGCCCACCCCGAATGAGACCCGACCCGCGAACCAGCGGCACAAGGACCACGTCGGAACAGCCGCCCACACAGGAAACACCGCAGCCCGCGGCGGTATCCCTGCGCGGGAACTGATCGGGTGGCATCCCAATACGGGATGACTCTTAGCGGGATCAATTCCTCCGGCCGCGGCCGCGGTTGATCCGTCAGGGGAGCTGTCACCGTGGAAGGCGGACGTGGATGGTCTTGCCCCGCACGGGGCCCGGGGTGGTGCAGGTCGTCCGGCTCCCACTCCTGCCGCATCCCGGCCTCCTCATGGTCGTCATGACCTGACCACCGTGACCGAGCAACACGAGCAACAAAACGGAAAGATCGAAAATTCAGCCAAGCACCCCTGATCCGCTACAGAGAGCTACTAGCGGCAGCTGTACGAGAACAGGACCGTGCTGGACGACCTGGCTCAGGGACGGCTCAGACGACGTGATGGCCCAACTGCTCGCACAGGCCCGGAACGAGTGAGAGACGGGCTCTGCACGCCGGTGCGGCGTAACGTCGTTTTTGTGGGCTTCACTGCGGACAGTCTTGTGTCCCGTGCTGCGCGTGAGGTCAGCCTGCGAGCAGACCAGCTGATCCATGATGTGGAGCGGTCCTTGCAGCGTGGGGTTCCTGAGGTGTGGGAAGACCCGGACATCGCCCGCATGACGGCGGAGAATGTCGCCGAGCACGTTCTCGCGGCCTTGGCCGGCCTGGCGGACGGCATCGAGCCGGGCCGGATCGAAACGCCGATGGCCGACGCTGACCGCGCGGGTCGGCTTGCTCGCCACCGGACGCCGCTGAGCGTGATACTGCGGGCCTTCCGGCTCGGGCAGGGTGTCATCGTCGACCGGCTACTCGAAGAGATGCCCCGGCTGACCGACGATGCCGACTTGCTCAGCGCAGCGGCGCGCAAGCTGATCGTGACGATGACCGGTTACGTCGACCGCATGTCGGAGCAGGGCGTGGTGGTCTACCAGGGGGAGCGGGACCGGCGACTGCAGTGGCGGCTGTCGATGGTGATCGAGGCGGGCATGCGCATCGGCACCACGCTGGACATCGCCCGCACCGCGCAAGAACTGGCGGACCTCGCCATCGGGCGTTTCGCTGACCTTGTCACTGTTGATCTGCTCGATTCCGTGCTGCACGGAAACGACACCCCGGTGGAGGGCCCTGTGACGTTGAGGCGGGTCGCCCAGCGGTCGGTGGTGGAGGGCGACCCGGCATCGACGATCCGGCCGCAGCAGCTCCACATCCCTCCGGAGGGTTCGCCACCGGCTCGCGCCCTGATCACCGGTCAGCCCTCCCGGCACGTGGGCCCGGCAGCGCCCCGTGATGTCGTCGGCGGTGACCAACTGGTGGCCCACTCGACGCTGGTGGTGCCCCTGCGGGCGCGGGACTCCACGCTGGGCGTCGCGCAGTTCATTCGGCACCGCAATCCCGACCTCTTCGACGACGAGGACCTGCTTCTTGCCCAGGAGATCGCCGCCAGGGCGGCGGTGGCCGTGGACAACGCCCGCCGCTACACGCACGCGCGTGCCACCGCCCTTACCCTGCAGCGCAGCCTGCTCCCGCAGCACACCGCGGAGCAGTCGGCTGTGGAGATTGCCTACCGCTACCTGCCTGCGGGGGGCCAGGCCGGCGTGGGCGGCGATTGGTACGACGTTATCCCGTTGTCCGGGGCTCGCGTCGCCCTGGTGGTGGGTGACGTGGTCGGACACGGCATCCATGCCGCCGCCACCATGGGGCGGCTGCGGACCGCCGTCCGCACGCTGGCCGACATTGACCTGCCGCCCGACGAACTCCTCACGCACCTGGACGACGTGGTCATCCGTCTGTCGGCCGAAGCCTCCGCAGACCCGACCGTCGAAGCGGCCGGGGACATCGGCGCCACCTGTCTGTACGCCGTCTACGACCCCGTTTCCCGCCAGTGCGCCCTCGCCCGCGCGGGGCACGTGTTGCCGGCCCTGGTGAGCCGGGACGGAACCGCCGACCTCCTCGACCTGCCCCCCGGACCGCCGCTGGGTCTGGGCGGCCTGCCTTTCGAGGCGGCAGAGTTCGACCTACCCGAAGGCAGCCTCCTTGCCCTGTACACCGATGGCCTGATCGAAGCCCGCGACCACGACATCGACGCGGGTGTCGCCCTGCTCCGCCAAGCCCTCGCCCAGCCTGCTGCCTCCCTGCAAGCCACGTGCGACACCGTGCTTGGAGCTTTGCTACCGGCTGATCGACCGCAGGACGATGTCGCCCTGCTCTTGGCCCGCACCCACGCCCTTGGAGCTCGGCAAGTTGCCAGCTGGGACGTGGATGCCGACCCCGTCTCCGTGTCCCGTGCCCGATCGAACGTCGCCCAGCAGTTGCGCAGTTGGGGCCTGGAGGAGCTCGAGTTCACCACCGAACTGACGGTCAGTGAGCTGGTCACCAACGCCATACGCTACGGTCGCCCTCCCATACGGCTGCGCCTGATCCACGACCGTGCCCTTGTGTGCGAGGTCTCCGACACCAGTAGCACTACTCCTCACCTGCGCCGGGCCCGCACCTTCGACGAGGGAGGCCGGGGCCTGCTCCTGGTCGCCCACATCGCCGAGCGCTGGGGAACACGCCACGCCCGACAAGGCAAGACGGTGTGGGCCGAGCTGAGCGAGAAGGCGTCCGTCGGATTCCCGACCTGGGACTTTCTGTAGGTTCCACGATGGTCAAGAACTCTGCAGGAAGTCGGACGCGCACAAGCGATCACGGAGAAGACACGGTCGGAAGCAGCCCGCGAACGGGTGTCAGCGCGCAGGTGAACGTCGTGTCGAGCTCTGAGCGTGATCAGGGGGGACACTCGATGAGCTGTTCGCACCAGATCGTCTTGCAATTCTGGCCGTGGCGGCAGCCCCAGCGCGCGGCGAGTTGAGCGACGAGGAACAGGCCGCGTCCTCCCTCGTCGGTGGTGCGGGCCCGCCGCAGGCGGGGCTGGGTGCTGCTGGAGTCGGTGACTTCGCAGACCAGGACGTTGTGGCGGATCAGGCGCAGCTGCGACGGCGGACGACCGTAGCGGATGGCGTTGGTGACCAGTTCGCTGACGATGAGTTCGGTGGCGAAGAGGAGGTCGTCCAGCCCCCACGCGGTGAGTTGGCGGGTTGCCCATTCTCGGGCCTTGGAGACGGCGGCAGGATCGGCCGGGATCTCCCAGTGAGCGGTGTCCTCGGCCGGTATGGCGCGGGTGCGTGCCAGCAGCAGGGTCGCGTCGTCACGCGGCGCTTGGTCCACCAGGTGAGCGAGGAGGGCCCGGCCGGTTTCGTCCAGCGCACGGTCCGGACGGCAGGACGCGGCGAGGGCATCCGTCAGACGCCGAAACCCCTGGTCGATGTCACGGCCGCCCCGTTCGACCAGGCCGTCGGTGTAGAGGGCGAGGATGCTGCCCGGCTCGAGGTCGATCGTGGTGGTCTCGTACGGCATGCCGCTGACGGACAGTGGTGGCCCGGGCGAGATAGGGACGACTTCGGCGGTCCCGTCGGGCCGGAGCAGGACGGGTGGAGGGTGCCCGGCACTGGCCAGGGTGCAGCGCTGGGTGACCGGGTCGTAGACCGCGTACAGGCAGGTGGCGCCGATGCTGTCGTGGTCGCCGGGTGGGGCTTCGGCTGCAAGGCGCTGGACCAGGTCTGCGATCCGGGTGAGCAACTCGTCCGGCTCCATTTCGAGGTCCGCGAGCGTCTGGATGGCGGCGCGCAGGCGGCCCAGGGTGGCACTTGCAGGCATGCCGTGGCCGACCACGTCTCCGGCGACCAGGGCCAGCCGGAGAGAGGGCAGAGCAATGGCGTCGTACCAGTCGCCGCTGATGTCCGCCCCGCCGCCTGCGGGCAGGTAGACGCCGGCAGTCTCGGCTGCCGGAGTGTCGGTCGTGGCCGGGGGAAGGAGGCGCTGCTGCAGTGCCACGGCCGCTCTGTGCTCGCGTGTGTAGCGGCGGGCGTTGTCGATGGCGAGCGCGCCCCGTGAGGCGATCTGTGTCATGAGATCTGTCTCGTCCTCGGTGAAGGGGTCGGATCGGCCGGTGCGCCAGACCACGATGTGGCCGAGGGTGAGGCCGCGCGCGTACAGCGGCGCCACCATCACCGCATGGGCGTCTTTCGGGAGAACGGACTCGGCCGGTTGTGGGCCGCCCATCAGGGCGATGAAGTCGTCACGGCCATAGACGACGGTCTTGCCGTGTTGGGAACTGCGTAGGAGGGGGTGGTCGGACAGTGGTGGGACGGGGGCGCCGCACCTGCTCCCGGCCGGCCATGCGGCGGTGGTCGGCGCCAGGGCCGCAGTGCGCAGATGGAGATCTCCACCGCCCAACTGCTTGGGTGGTTTGTCCCCGTCGAACACGGACTGCGCAAGGACGACTGCGGCGAGATCCCCGAACGCGGGTACGAGTACGTCCGCAAGGTCTTGCGCGGTGCGTACGACATCCAGGGACTTTCCCACCTGCTCGGCCACCTCGCGGGCGAGATCCAGATTACGGCGGGCGCGCAGCGCGTCGGTGCTGTCGATGTACAGGGCTGCGACCCCCGTCGGGCGTCCTCGCGCGTCCTCCAGACGGAAGGCGGACAAACACAGGGCGTGACGCCGCGCCGGATCGTGCCGCCAGCTCACTTGCTGCTTCTGGCGGACCACCGGGGCACCCGTCTCGAGCACCTGGCGCAACACCGCCTCGAGGGTCTCGGCGTCCTCGGCGCACAGCACGTCGCACAGCCGAGTGCCGGGCTGTACTGGACGGTCGTCGAAAGTGCCCGGCGTGGCGTTGGTTTGCACAGTGGCGAGATCCATGTCGTGCAGAGCGATCGTGATCCGGTTCTGTGAGGACAGCGCGCGCAGGAGCGCTGCGCCCTGCTCGTGGTCGGCGACGTGGTGGGTAGGCGCCGCGAGGACGAGGAACTCCTCCGCGTCGTCCACCTCGATGGCCCGGAAAGTGACATCGATGATGTTGCCGCACTGGTGCAGCAGCCGTACCCGACCGGATGCCGGCATCTGCGTGGCACTGCGCAGATCGTCGGGGAGGTCGGCCACCAGTTCCAGCACAGGGTGGCCGCAGACCTCCTCGGCGGTAACCCCCGTCAGGTCCTCTGCCGCCCTGCTCCACCGCACCACCGAGCCTCGGTTGTCGAGCACGGCGGCTGCCAGACCGTCGAACCTGTACGCCCTGCCGGTGCCACCGGAATCGACGGGTATCTCGCTAGAGCTGGCAGGCTCGGCGAGTGGCATGTGGTCGGTGTTCGTCATCGCGGTGTTGATCCCATCGGTGCGGGGGGTGACAAAGCGTCGGCATGGGGCGCGGCGGCCCGATGTGTAGCCGTGGTGGACGGTGAAGGCCAGGGGCTGAGAACCCTCGGGCGGTACTGGCCGCCCCGGGCGAGCGATGCTGCGAGCGCCCTCGTCGCTGGTTGAGCGGCTTACGGGGGCGCGACAGCCGGCGACGTTTGCCCCATTTCTGATGAAATTATCAGATAAGACCGTTTCATCGCCAATACCACCAAAACTGATCGCGTCATCAGGTGTGACCGTGCCGGTGACAGTGTCGGCGGCTCGTCCTTGCGTGGCACGCCGAGCGGGCGGCGGATCGCTGTGACCCCAGACCTTCTTCGGCGGGATGCTCTCGACATTTCCATACGTCGTATGGTACTACTGGGAGAGAGCTTCCATACGGCGTATGGAAAAGCTTGCTCGGCCAGTTCCAGACGCATCACATCGCCTGCACAGCGCCGATGGTGCAGACCGCACCAATCTGGAAAGGAAAGACCATGAAGAAGCTCACGAAGCTGATCTCTGCCACTGCTTGCTCCGTGGTGGTCGCGGGTGTTGCCGTTCTCGGTGCGGGCGGCGCCGCTTCGGCCGCGACTCCTGTGACCACGCACGCCCAGCGTCCGGCTGTCAGCGCCAAGGCCACCGACTACCGCTGGGACCACGGTGTCGGATACCTGCATGAGGAGGGCTACTCCTGGGACCGCATCCGCGGCTGGCATCACGACGACAGCGCCACCGATTCGGCCTGGCACGGCCGCGATGGTCACTCCTACCGCTGGGACGACAAGGAATGCGACTGGAAGTCCGACAGGCCCCACCACCGGTACGACTGGAACCGCTACGAGCACGACGGCCGGAACTGGTACCACCACGACCGCAACCACGGTGACTGGTGAGCCAGGCGCCGCTTGTACCCATGGGCCCAGGCCGCACGCATCGCCGTGACGCCCGCCGGCGGCAGGGAGGCGACCTCCAGCACGGACCAGTGGTCCCTGCCCGCCGCCCAGGCAACCGGCCTGGTGAGGGCCTGTCCCCTCACGCCTGCCTGCGGACGCCCACCGTATGCCGCAGACCGCATCGCCCAACCGCTGCGACGCCACAAATCTTGCAGTCCGCAGATGCCGCCCAGCGCCCGGACCCTGCTGTAACGCCTCTCTTCGATGCCTCCCCACTGCCGGCCAGCGCGGTCCGGCGACGTGGCACAGCCGAGGCAGAGGCGCCTTGGAGTGAAAGCCAATGAAGTCTTTGAGGACCCTGGTACAGGGGATGGCCGTGCAGCTCATCATCGAGCGCAACTACTCGCTGTGCATGCGAATGCGTCTGCGGTGCGAGCCCAGTGATCCCTATGTCGTCCATGCCGCCTTTTTCACCGCCGACAGCGATGACGAGCCGGTGGAATGGGTCCTGGGGCGTGACCTTCTGGCCGATGGCCTGAAGGGTTGCGCAGGCGAAGGAGACGTCCGGATCTGGTCGGCCGTCGGCCATGGTGCCCAAGCGATGTACATCGCCCTCACGTCTTCCGCGGGTACCGCCTTGCTCGAAGTTCCCATGCGGGATGTCAAGACCTTCCTGCAGCACACACAGGCTCTGGTGCCGCAGGGCACCGAATCCAGGCGCATCGAGTGGGACACCGAACTGGCGAATCTGCTCACGGAAGGCTGAGAAGGTCCCCCCAACTACCGGGCGAATGGACGTACTTATCCCGGCAGCCGTGTGCGGCTCGCGTCCCAATCGCCGGCCTCCGCCGCGCCCTGCGCTGTGCGTGCCGCCCGTTGCACGCCCCTTCGTCCCGCCGTCGCCGGACGGAGGGACCGGACACGGCCTCCACTGCGCCGCGCCCCGACCACTGACATCCGTGCTCGCGAAGACGAGGAACGAGTTTTCATGTCCCAGTACCAGCTTCGTGTCTACACACTGCGCAGCCCTGAGGCGCTCGTCGCCTACGAGAGCATTTGGGCCAAGCACATTCCCGGTCTGGCCAAACATCGGATCACCACACACGGTGTCTGGACGGTGCCGGTGGCCCCCGGCAGGGAAGCGCCCCAGCTGTACGCCCTCGTCTCCTACCAAGACGCCGACGATGTGCAGGAGCGGATGGAGGCGTACCTGTCCAGCCCCGAATTTCGCGCCGACATGGAGGGCTTCGACATCAGCCAGATCGTCATTGTCGCCGAGTCCGCGCTGACGTCCATCGCCGACTCACCCTTGCGGTAACAGTGAAGTGAGGCTGAAGGGGGGTAGGTCGCCGCCGGGTCGACACACTCGTCTCATCGGTGGGCCACCTAGGAACTGTCTCTTCGGGAGTCACCGCCTCCTGCGCCGCGGGAACCTTCGCGGTCCCCAGCAGCATCGCTGCTCATCGACGTTGACCCGCGGAAAGTGACGTCGCCAGAAGGGTCAGCATCTGGCGGCTCTCGTGCTCGGCGGCAGCGATGCGCTCTTGGGGCGGGGCGCGTTGCCGCCACTCGCCGGAGGCTACCTCGGCGGCTTCGTGCAACTCGGCCAAGGCGCTCGCCAGACGGCAGCGGGCATGGACGAGATCGGCGAGGTCGGGGGCGGACGGTTGGGCCATCAACCACGCGGCGGCCGCATGGGATGCGTCCACCGCCGCCAGAGCGCTCTCGGCGCGCTCCACGGCTCGGCGGTCAGCGATCGCGATAGCAACGAGCAGCCCGAGCGCGCAGCCCGTGAGGGTGTCAAGGGCTCGGTCCGTGAGCAACTCGCCGGCCGACTGCACATGCGCGAACTGGGGCATCAGCAAAGACATCTGGACGATGCAGATCTGGCCGAGCCAGTAGCCGCGGCTGATCGTCGCCTCGGTGGCGACCTGGAAGAACAGGACAGCCAGTACGAGGTCGAGTGATCCGGTGCGGGTGATCGGCAGCAGGGCGGCGAACAATGCGAGGCCGACGACGTTGCCGAAGACCCGGTTGAGGGCGCGTCGCCAGGTGGGGGCCAGGTTGGACTGGAAGATCGAGGCGGCAGCAACCACGGCCCAGTAGGGGCGGCCGACGCCCAATGCCATGGACGCCCAGCCGGCCAGGGCGCAGCCGACCGCGACCCGGGCGCTGAGGAGCAGCAGGTGCGAACCGGGTCGGAGGGCGCTGGGCAGGCGGACGTGATACCGATTCAGCGGGCCGCCGCGGCACGGTCTGCTCCAGTCCGCGCTCAATGCGGCGCCGGCGTCGGTGAGCTGATTGTCTTCCGGGCGGGGCGAAAGGAGATTCGGCAGCGGCGTGGTTTTGCGCAGGAGTCTCGCCCAGCGGGCGAGCTCCCGGGGGTCGGTGCTGCCGGTTTCGGCGCGGGTCAGCAGCAGTGCCAGGGTCTGGCGCTCGGGGGAGTGGGTGTGTACCAGCGACATCGTGCGCCAGGCCGCGGCCGCGGCTCGGCAGGCGGAGGCGTGGGCGGGGTCGTCGTTTGGAGTGCGAGCGAGCTGCGCGGCAGCGTTCAGGGCCCTGGCCACCGCCAGACGCTGCGGTTCCTGGGACCGGACGAGGCCGGGGGCCATGCACACCATCCAGGCGAGCAACCCCGCGGCAAGAGTGAGCGCGAGGTGGCCGGGGATGTGGCGAAGTGCTGCGGAAGGAAGGCGCAGCCGGCGGCGACGAACGTGAAGACGACGTTGCCCGGCGGCCCGATCCGGGTGGCGTCGCACACAACCTTGTGAGCAGCAGCAAGGAGGGCTGCCACAGCGACCCGGACCGCGGTGCTGCTGGTGGCGGCCGCAGTCGCCAGCCCCACCCCGTTGCTTACGACCATACCGAGCACCACACAGGCCAGGGGGCGGGCGCGGGCAGCGTAGGGCAGGCTGTGCCCGTAGAGCGCGCACGCGGATCCGCCGACGGTGTACACCATCAGGTCGACGCGCCCCACGGCCAGCAGCAGCAGACTTGGCACGGCCATCGCGAGCAGGACACTGAGCGCTGTCTTGGGCCACAGATCGATCGCCCGGCCCAGCCGCAGCACACCGCGCATCTGCAGCGGCCGCATCGAGACGGCCTCTCCGGCTGTGATGGATGCCTCCTTATGCGCCGACGCCTGAGCTCGCCCGACCACGGGCTTGCCTGAAGGGGGGCAGGTCGCCTCAGGACTGCGGACTCAACGACCGGCGCGCTGGCCGTCACGATCGGCGGTGAGCCGGCTTTCCAGGCCCGTGATGATCGTGTCCAGCACCAGGCGGAACATACGGTTCTCGTCAGGGCCTGTCTCCGTGGGCCCGTTTTCGCCGGCAGCGGGGGCGGTGGGCGTGAGGTTCGACCACTGGTGGAGCGCGCCGTTGAGTTCGGCGGTGAGGACGCCGATGACGACAGCGCACATGACAGCGGCGATCTGCGGGACCTCTGCGTGTGGCACCCCAGCGGAGTCCAGTGTCGCGGTGAGCGCAGTCCAGAAGGGGTCTTCGGGCTGGATGAAGTCCGGCTGGCTGAACGAGTAGGCCATCAGCTTGGGGTGACGGTGCGCCAGCGTCCGGAAATCCGTGGCGAGCAGGCGGATGCGCTCCTGCCAGGGAGAGTCCTCCAGCGTCACGGTGCGGAACTGGGCGCCGACCATTCTCGCGACGCCGCGCAGCAGGGCGTCCTTGTTCGGCACGTGGTGGTACAGCGACATCGGGTTCGCATCCAGCACGGTCGCGAGTTTGCGCATGGTGAGCGCCTCGACCCCGTCCGCGTCGATGAGCTGCAGGGCGGCGGCATAGATCCCCGCCTCGGTCAGAGGCACGTCCCTTTTTCTGGTCCCCCGCGGGGGCCGCTTCGCCTTTTCCATACCGTGTACGGTACCAGCCGCATACGGCGTACGGAAAGTCTTAATCGCAGGTGGCGACTTCAGGTGATCGTGCGGCCGAAGGGCGCTCGACTTTCCATACGGCGTATGTTATTACTTCCATACGGCGTATGTTTCTGTGGTGCACCGCGGCATAGACCGGCGCCCTTGCCCATCCCCTCTCCGCACAAAGGAGCAAGCCATGGCCACCCACTCCGCGAACGACCTTCGCCCCATACGGTCCCCGCGTGGGGTTCCCCTCCTCGGCAACACGCCGCAGATCCCCGACACCAACCCGGTGGAGTACTTCAACGAGCTGTCCAAGCGGTTCCCCGAGGGCATCTACGGCATGGACATCGCCGGCATCGAGCAGGTCTTCGTCTACGACCCGGACCTGGTGGCCGAGGTCTGCGACGAGACGCGGTTCTTCAAGCAGATCGAGAAGACGCCGCTCAGCCACGTGCGGGACTACACGGGTGCGGGCCTGTTCACGGCCCACCAGCACGAAGAGGAATGGGCCATGGCCCACCGGATCCTCCTGCCGGCCTTCAGCCAGCGGGCCATGAAGACCTACTTCGGTCAGATGCTGGAGATCGCCCAGAACCTGGTCGGCAAGTGGGAGAGCCGGGAGGGCCAGCCGGTCGCCATTACCGACGACTACACCCGGCTCACTCTGGACACCATCGCTCTGTCCGGTTTCGGCTACCGCTTCCACTCCTTCGACAAGGAGGAGCTGCACCCCTTCCTCAACGCACTGCTGGAGGCGCTGATCGAGTCGATGCGGCGCTCCCAGGAACTGCCGATGATGACCAAGCTCCGTAAGGCGGACGACAGGAAGTACCGCGAGAACATCCAGCTGATGCAGGACTTGGTCGAGAGTGTGATCAAGGAGCGCCGTGAGGGGAAGGGTACCGGCGAGGAGGACCTGCTCGGCCTGATGCTGGAGGCCACCGACCCGGAGACCGGCAGGCTGCTGGGGGACGACAACGTCCGCGACCAGGTGGTGACCTTCCTGATCGCCGGTCACGAGACCACCAGTGGTCTGTTGTCGTTCGCCACGTACTCGCTGATGCGTAACCCGCATGTCCTGGCGCAGGCGTACGCCGAGGTCGACCGCCTCATGCCCGGTGACACGGTCCCGGACTACGACACGATCATGCAGCTCGACGTGATCCCACGGATCTTGGAGGAGACCCTGCGCCTGTGGGCTCCCATCCCGCTGATCGCAAAGGCGCCCATCGACGACACCGTCATCGGCGACCGGTACGAGCTGAAGAAGGGAACCAGGGCCAACATCCTCATGGGCGCCCTGCACTCCCACTCCAAGGCGTGGGAGCGGCCGGAGGAGTTCGACATCGACCGGTGGCTGCCGGAGAACCGCGCCGAGCAGCACCCGCACGCCTACAAGCCGTTCGGCAACGGGGTGCGTGCCTGCATCGGCCGCCAGTTCGCACTGACCGAGGCCCGTCTGGCGCTGGCGCTGGTGCTGCAGAAGTTCAGGTTCTCCGACACCACCGACTACAAGATGGACGTCCGCGAGGCGCTGACGCGCAAGCCCGGCGACTTCCAGCTGGTCGTCCGCAAACGTCAGGAGCACCAGCGGACCGTCTTTGGCGCCGCCGACCTGCAGACCGACGACACGCAGGCGCAGACAGCGGTCAGCGGTGTCGGGGTGAACCTGACCGTCGCCTACGGCTCCAGCCTGGGCTCGTGCGAGGACCTGGCGCGCACCATCGCCGACCGCAGCGAGCGCTCCGGATTCGGCACCACGCTGATGAGCCTGGACGAGCTGGGCGACAACCTGCCCACCGAGGGCCTGCTGGTCGTCATCGCCGCCAGCTACAACGGCAAGGCACCCGACAACGCCCAGCGCTTCGACGACCTGATCGCGACCGGGCTGAGCGAGGGCTCACTGGCAAATGTGCGGCTCGCACTGCTGGGCGCCGGCAACACCCAGTGGGTGGCGACCTACCAGGCCTTCCCCAAGCGGATCGAGGCCGCCCTGCTGGCCGCCGGAGCCACCCCCGTCATCGAGCGCGGCATCGCGGACGCCGCCGGCGACTTCGACGGCATGGCCACCCGCTGGATGGACACCCTGTGGGCCACCCTGGCCGAGGAGTACGCCGCCGACACCTCCGACGACGGCGCGCCGCGCTACCAGGTGCAGCTGCTGACCGAGGCGGACGTGCGCCCCGCCATCGTCTCCGAGCAGGCCTACCCCCTGACCGTGGTCGCCAACGAGGAACTCGTGGCCGACGCGACCGGACTGTGGGACTTCCAGATCGAGCCGCCGCGCCCGTCCGCGAAGTCCATCACCATCGAGCTGCCCGAGGGCGTCACCTACGAGACCGGCAACCACCTCGCCGTCTTCGCCAAGAACGAGCCGTCCCTGGTCAACCGTGCGCTGGCACGGCTCGCCGTCGACCGCGACCAGGTCCTCCGGCTCGACCAGCCCGGCGGCGGCCGCACGCACCTGCCGGTGGGCACGCCCGTCACCGCCGGCCTGCTGTTCACCGAGTTCCTGGAGCTGCAGGACGTGGCCACCCGCACCCAAGTGCGCATCCTGGCCGAGCACACCCAGTGCCCGTGGACCCGGCCGCAGCTGCAGGCCTACACCGCCGACACCGAGGAAGCCGAAGAGCGCTACCAAAAGGAGATCCTCGGCAAGCGCGTCTCGGTGCTGGGCCTCCTGGAGCGCTTCCCCGCCGTCGAACTACCGCTGGCGGTCTTCCTGGAGATGACGGGCCCGATCCGTCCCCGCTTCTACTCCATCTCCTCCGCCCCACTGGCCAACCCGCGCCATGTGCGCCTGACCGTCGGCCTGCTGGAAGGCCCCGCCCTGTCCGGCGACTGCCAGTACCGCGGCGTGTGCTCCTCCTACATCACACGCCTTCAGCCCGGAGACGTCGTCTACGGCTACGTGCGCGTGCCCTCCCCGACCTTCGCCCCGCCGGCCGACCCCACCACCCCGCTGATCCTCATCGGCCCCGGCACCGGCATCGCGCCGCTGCGCGGCTTCCTGGAGGAGCGGGCCTGGCAGCAGGCGAACGGCACCCAGGTCGGCCTGTCGCAGGTGTTCGTCGGCTGCCGCCACCCCGAGCACGACTACTTCTACCGCCAGGAGATGCAGGACTGGGAGCAGGCCGGGATCGCCCAGGTCCACACCGCCTTCTCCGCGGTGACCGGCCACCCCGCCCGGTTCGTGCAGAACGCCATCGCAGGCGCCGCCGACACGGTGTGGCAGGCCATCGAAGACGGCGCGTACATCTACGTCTGCGGTGACGGCCGCCGCATGGCGCCCGCTGTGCGCGAAGCCCTCGCGGCCATCTACCGCCAGCACACCGGCAGCGACGACGAGGCCGCCCAGCAGTGGCTCGCCCAGCTCGAGGCCGACGAGCGCTACCAGCAGGACGTCTTCGCCTGACCCCCGGACGCCGGGAGGCGTGCGGCGCAGTCCTGCCACCCCGCACGCCTCCCGGCCACCACAAGCCAGCCAGACACCACACGGCACCCATCGGCCCGAACCGCGCGGAGTGCCGCTCACAGAAAGCAGATCCCCATGGACACCATGCTCGCCGGACGCTTCCACCTGGACAGCAAGAAGTTCCTTGTGGAGGAGGTCCCCGTCCCCGTGCCCGGTCCGGGCGAGGTCCTCATCGAGGTGAAGGCCGCAGGCGTCTGCCTGTCCGACGTCCACCTGATCGACGGCTCTCTCGTCCCGCTGTTCGCCACCTCCGACACGGTCACCGTCGGCCACGAGGTCTCCGGTGTGATCCACACGCTCGGCCCCGACCTCAAGCGCGGTCTGACCGTCGGCACCCGCGTCACCTTGGAGGCCGGCAAGACCTGCGGCCAGTGCGCCGGCTGCGTGCGCCGCCGCCCCTGCACCCAGATGCTCACCGCCGGCATCGACTACGACGGCGGCTGGGCCCAGTACACCCTCGCCCGCGAGGACACCCTCATCCCCATCCCCGACAGCCTCCCCTTCGACCAGGCCGCGATCATCCCCGACGCGGTCTCCACCCCCTACGCCGCCGTCGTCGCCACCGCAGGCGTCCGTCCCGCCCAGTCCGTCGGCGTGTGGGGCGTGGGCGGAGTGGGCGCGCACAACGTGCGCCTCGCCCGCCTGGTCGGCGCCGCGCCGATCATCGCCGTCGACCCGCTGCCCAGCGCCAGGGAACGCGCTCTGGCCTTCGGCGCGGACTTCGCTCTGGATCCGGCCGCCCCCGACTTCGCCGACCAGGTACGCGCCGCCACCAGCGGACGCGGCCTGGACTTCGCCTTCGACTGCGCCGGCGTGCCCGCCGTCCGCGAGCAGGCCGCCTCCGTGCTCGGCCTGGGCGGCTCCCTCATCCTGGTCGGCATCGCGCCCAAGCCGCTCACCATCACCGAAGGCCTGACCTTCAACTACCTGTGTAAGCAGGTGCGCGGTCACTACGGCGGCTTCCCCGAGTCCGTCACCGAGCTGGTGCAGCTGGCGTCCAACGGCCGTCTCGACCTGGCCCCCTCCATCACCGACCACATCCCGCTCGCCGAGGCCGCCGACGCCATCCACCGGCTCGAGAACAAGATCGGCGACCCGATCCGCCTCATCCTCGTCCCCTGATACCTGAACAGAAAGTTCATCAAGACCACCTCGGGCAGGGGTGAGTGGGCGCCGGCGCTGCAGGGAGCACCGGCGCCCACAGTCTGTCGCTTCCCTGCCCGTGAACCGCACCCAAGGACATAGCGAAGACCCGCTCCCGCCCTGCCGTATGGTGATCCCGTGTAAGGCGTGGCGTTTCCGCCCTGTTGTCAGCCCCTTCGATCGACAGCGCCCCGGAGTCCGTGCTACGAGGGTCGGGCATCGTGAGGCATCGCAGGCGGCTGGGGAGGGGATACGGTGCGCTCTCGTCGACTCATCGTGCGGGCTGGAGTAATCGCCCTGCTGCTTGCGGCCGTCATCACCGCTGTCGCCATGCCAGGAGTGGGGAAGTGGGTCGTGGCAGCGGTCCTCGCCGGGCTCGCCTCCGCTCTCAGCGGGCTCGTGAGCCGCGGCGCCGACAAAGCGATCACCGGTGGCCGTCATGCACTGCTGGCCTCGACACCGTTAGCCCCTTTGACCGTGCGCGCTGCACAGACCGGCATCTTGAGCGGGCACATCGGCCCACAGCCCCGAAGCCCGACAGCGCGCCCGGACTCCCGCAACTGGGTAGCTCTGTCAGGCGCAACGGTGAGCCTGTTTGTCGAGGCCACCGCCGATCGCGCCGTGATCCTCCGTGAGTTACGCGTGCGAGTGGAATCACGGTCTGCTCCCCCCGACATTGGCTTGATCGGTGAACCACCGAGGCCGGCACCGATGGCACCGCAGAGGGTGCGCACGTTCGAGGTGAACCTCAGCGACCCGACGCCCCTGCCGAGACCGGCCGCCGGCGTACCTGATTTCCCGTACACGGTTTCGCATCTTGACCCCGAGCGCTTCATCGTCCACTCGAAGCTCAGTACGCCAGAAGACGTCACATGGCGGGTCGAGGTGCACTGGCTGTGCAACGGGCAGTCGGGAGTCCTGCTTGCCGACCTGGCAGGAGAGCCCTTCCGGCTCGTGGGCCCCCACGCTCGTCGTTCCCCACGCTGAGCGCCGCACGGCGACGCGGCTCGCGTCCCGAGACACCCGGGTCTTCCGTCTCCTGTGGCCCCGGCATCGAGGGTCCCGTGGCACGGCGTAGCCGGGCCAGCCTGCTGGCCCGACTCGGAGTCAGCTGAGGCCGGGCAAGGGGCGCCGGGTGACCTCACGGGCGTCGTCCGGGGGGACGCCGAGCATGCGCAGAACCATCTCGGCCAGGTCGGAGGCGGTCTCGTCGCCGTCGAGGTCGGGGCGAGACAGCCTCAGCGCCACGAGGGACAGCAGGGTGCCGCCCAGGGCGGACAGAGCCGTGGTCGGGTCGGCGCTGGAGAAGCGGCCTGAGGCGATGCCGCGCTCCAGATCGCGCAGGGCCCGCGGGGAAAGTCCTCGGTCGGAGTGAATGTAGGCCAGACCGCGATCACGCAGGATCCGCATCAGTTCCGGGTGGGAGTCGGCCATCCGGGCCGTGAGCCGGAAGCCCGCCGCGACGAGCTCGGCCGGGTCGTCGATCCCTTTTACCCGCTCGTCGATGACCTGGCCGAACTCCTCCAAGGCGTCCGTCACCGCGGCGTCGAACAGCTCCGTCTTCGACGCGAAGTGGTTGTAGAAGGAGCCGAAACCCACGTCCGCGCGCTCGGCGATCACCTGGATGCTGGCGCTGGTGTCCCCGGTCTCCGCGAGGATCTGCCGGGCCGCACGCACGAGCGCCTGACGGGTCTCGGCACGGCGCCGCTCGAAGCGGTTCTTGGGCGGGGCTGACGTCGGCATACAGCGAGTGTAACAACCGTCGCGATGAGTCTGGCATTACTGATGAGATTATCAATAATCTAGGGTCGCCCTATTGACGATGAGGATCAGCAAAGTTGATGATTTCCTCATTACAGCAGTGTTGCTTGGAGGGCACCATGTCTCGAACCCCCGTTAACAGGGCCGCTCCCCAGACGCCCCACCAAGATCTCCACAGCGAGCAGGGCGCCCTGCGCGGCGAGCACCCCGGACGGGCCCGGAATCCCGTGATCAAGGTGGCGGATCTGGCCTGGCTGGAGTTCGAAAAGCCGGACCTGGACCGGGCCGAGGTGTTCGCCCGTGACTTCGGGTTCGCGATCGCCGCCCGCACCGAGCGGGAACTGTGGCTGCGCGGCACGTTCGCGGGCTCACCGTGCATGGTCATCCGGCGCGGACGTGCGTCCCGCTTCATCGGGCCGGCCTTCCGCGCGGCCGAGCGCGGCGACCTGGACCGGCTGGCCCGCGCCACCGGCAATACCGTCCAGGACATCGACGTCCCCGGTGGCGGGCAGTCCCTCGCCCTGCTCGATCCCTCGGGCCTCCCGGTCCGGGTCGTGCACTGCGCCGAACAGCTGCCCGCTCTGTCCGAGCAGCAGCCGCTGATCCTCAATGTCGGCACCGAACACCGCCGCACGAACGCCACCCAGCGACCGCCCCGCGAGCCCTCGCGTATCCAGCGGCTCGGTCACGTGGTGCTCGAGACACGCGTGTTCCTGCGGGCCCTGGACTGGTACCTGGACACCCTCGGGCTGATCGTGTCCGACTTCCTGTTCCTGGACGGGCAGCGCGGGCGCGGGCCGACCATGGCGTTCATCCGCTGCGACCAGGGCAGCACGGCCGTGGACCACCACACACTGGCCATGCACCTGGGGCCCGGCACCGGCTACGTCCACTCCGCCTACCAGGTCACCGACCTCGACGCGATCGCCGCCGGCGGTGAGTACCTGGCCGAGCGCGGCTACCAGCGCAGCTGGGGGATCGGCCGGCACATCCAGGGCAGTCAGCTGTTCGACTACTGGCGCGACCCCGACCGCTTCATGCTGGAGCACTTCGCCGACGGCGACCTGTTCTCCTGCGACCTCGAGCCCGGCTGGGCGCCGATGTCGGCGAGCGGCCTGGCCCAGTGGGGCCCGCCGGTCACCCGGGACTTCCTGGGCACCAACCCGTCCCCCGCCAAGCTCCGCGAGGTCATGTCGGCCCTGCGCGGCGACAACGAACTCGACCCCGCACGCCTGCTGGGCCTGATGAAAGCGATGAACTCATGAGCACCAACGTTCTGCGCACCACCGACGGCTGGTGGGTCGTCCGGGACGAGCGCGCCGTCCGTATCGAGTCCAAGGCGGTCACCACCGCCGAACTGCTCGCCGACCGGGCCGCGGTCCGCGAGGCCGCCGCCTCGGCCGAGAGCGGCACGCCCGTCACCGACCTGCTGGCCCTGCCTCCGGTCACCACCCCCTGCCGGGTCGTCGCCCAGATGGTCAACTACCGCAGCCACGCCCGCGATTCGGGCTTCACCGGCGAGATCCCGCCCACCTTCTTCCGCAAGGCGTCCGGCTCGGTCAGCGGCCCGCACGACACGATCGTGCGCCCCGCGCACGTGAAGTTCCTCGACTACGAGGTGGAACTCGGCCTCGTCATGGGCGCCCCTCTGCCGGTGGGCACGGTCGTCGAGGAGCGGGACCTGCCGCACTACGTCGCCGGGCTCGTCCTGACCAACGACGTCAGCGCCCGCGACGTCCAGCTGACCAAGACCCAGTTCTACGAGAGCAAGTCCTACCCGACCTTCACCCCGACCGGGCCCTACCTCGTCCTGCTGGAGCCCGAGGACTTCGCCCATCTGCTCAACCTGCGGCTGCGGCTGTCGGTCAACGGCGAGCCGCGCCAGGACCGCACGCTCGCCGACATGATCGTACGGCCCGCCCAAGCGCTCACCCTGCTCGCCCGCTTCCAGACCCTCGATGCGGGCGACCTGCTGCTCACCGGCACGCCCGGGGGCACCGCCCTGAAGGCCCCGCCCAAGCCGGTCGAGAAGATCGCCGCGCTGCTGCCGCCCGCACTGAAATGGAAGGCCTTCTTCAACAGCCAGGCCAAGAACCCCCATTACCTGCGCAACGGTGACCTCATCACCGCCACCATCGCCACCCCGGACGGGCGGATCGACCTCGGCGAGCAGCGGACCCCTGTGACGGACACCCCATGAGCGCCGCATCCAGGAGACCGGTGGTGATCATCGGCGCAGGACCCGTGGGAGTCACGGCCGCGCTCCTGCTCGCCCGGCACGGCGTGCGCAGCCTCATCCTGGAACGCCACCAGGACATCTACCCCCTGCCGCGCGCCGTCGCCATGGACGACGAGATCCGCCGGATCCTGCAAAGCGCCGGCATCCACGAGGAGTTCGCCGCCCGCGCCCGCACGGCCCGCGGGCTGCGGCTACTGGACGCCCGGCACCGCCTGATCGGCGAATTCCCGCGGTCCCCGCACGGACACCACGGCTTCCCCCAGACCAGCATGTTCGACCAACCCGAGCTGGAACACCTCCTGCGCGACGCCCTGGCGCGCCGCCCGGAATGCGAGCTGCAAGGCGGGGTGGAAGTCGTGTCCGTCACCCAGGACACCGACGGAACAACCGGTTCGACGGGTCCGGTCCGGGTCACCTTCCGCCGCGACGGCAGCGACGAGGAGGAGCACGTGTGGGCCGATGCCGTCCTCGGCTGCGACGGTGCGGGCAGCCTCACCCGCGACGCCATCGGCGCCGTATGGGAGGACCTGCGCTTCGAGGAGAGCTGGAGGGTCATCGACGTGCGCACCAGCCGCCGGGTGCGCACCTGGGAAGGCGTCGAGCAGATCTGCTGCCCGACCCGGCCGGCCACCTTCATGCGCGTCGGCGAAGACCGCTACCGCTGGGAGTTCCGGCTGCCCGAGGACGAGCGCCTGGACGGCCCGGACGGGCTGGAGCGCCTGCGCAACCTGGTCGCCCCCTGGGTGGACCTGCCGCGTAACGCCTCGGGCGACGACTTCGAGGTGATCCGGCAGGCGCAGTACACCTTCCGAGCCCGCCTCGCCGACCGGTGGCGCAGGGGTCGCATCTTCCTGCTCGGCGACGCAGCCCACCTCACCCCGCCCTTCATCGGGCAGGGCCTGTGTGCCGGCCTGCGCGACGCCCACAACCTGACCTGGAAACTCGCCCAGGTCCTGAAACGGGGCGCAGACGAGGAACTGCTGGACACCTACGAGCGCGAACGCAAACCGCACGCACGCCACGTGATCCGCCTCGCGGTCGCTGTCGGCTGGGCCATGACCGGCGGACAGGACCGTGCCGCGGCGCTGCGCCGGGCCCTGGTGGGCGCAGCCTGCCGCATCCCCGGCGTGACCGCGACGGTGAGCCGCGACCTCAGCCCCGCCCTGACCGCGGGCCCGCTGGTGCGATGCCGCCCCCGGCTGGTCGGCCGCGTGCTGGCCGGCACCTTCTGCCCCCAGCCCTGGGTGAGCGTCGACGGCAGGCGGGTGCGCCTCGATGACGTCCTGGGGGACTCCTTCGCCGTCCTGAGCACCGTGCCGCCCACCCCGCAGGTGACGGCCGTGGCCGCGGCGCTGGGCGCACCCGTGATCGGCGTCGAGGACCTGGGCGACGACGGCACCGTGGCCGCCTGGCTGGCACGCGGCCGGGCGGACGCCGTCCTGCTGCGCCCCGACCGCGTTGTGATGGACACCGTCCCCGCCGGCACCGGCGAATTCACCGGCACCGCCGCCTGGGCACCGCTGCTGCGCACGGCCCATCGTCCCGCCCATGCCCGGTCCGTCCCCTCGCCGAGGAGCACCACACCATGACCGCCCCGCACCCCGCGCCGTATCCGGAGCCCTTCCTCGCGCCCGACCCGCAGGCGGCCGCGAACAGCCGCATCGCGGACTTCGCCCGGTGGGCCGCCCGGCACCGGAGCGTCGAAGGCGCCCCCGACCCGACCGACTACCAGGCGCTGTACCGCTGGTCCGTCACCGATCTGGAAGGGTTCTGGGCCGCGGTGTGGGAGTACTTCGCCATCGATGCGACAACCTCGTACGAGCGGGTACTGGCCCAGGAGACCATGCCCGGAGCCCGCTGGTTTGCCGGCGCCACCCTCAACTACGCCCACCACGCGTTGCGCAACCTGCACCCGGACGCCCCCGCGATCACCGCGCTGGACGAGACCGGCGCCTCCTACGAGATCACGGGCCGGCAGCTGCGCGCCCAGGTCGCCTCCGTCGCGGCCACTCTGCGCGATCTGGGCGTCGGACAGGGCGACCGGGTGGTGGGCTACCTGCCCAACACCCCCCACGCCGTCATCGCCTTCCTCGCCACCGCCGCCCTGGGCGCAGTGTGGTCGGTGTGCGGCCAGGACTACGCACCCAAGGCCGCCGCCGACCGCTTCGCCCAGCTCGAACCGACGGTGCTCATCACCGCGGACGGCTACCTCTTCAACGGCACCACTCACGACCGCCGCGCCTCCTCGCTCGAACTGGCGCGCGCCCTGCCCACGCTGAAGGCCACGGTGCTCGTGGACCACGTGGACCTCGCGTGGGCCAAGGGCGGGCACTCGGCGCTGACGGTTCCCTGGGAGGACGCGGCCACCCGCACCGAATACCTCACCATCGCCCCGGTGCCGTTCGACCACCCCTTGTGGGTCGTCTTCTCCTCCGGCACCACCGGCCTGCCCAAGGGCATCGTCCACGGGCAGGGCGGCATCCTGCTCGAGCACCTCAAGACCCTCGGCCTGCACAGCGATCTGGGCGTCGGGGACCGCCTGCTGTGGTACACCACCACCCACTGGATGATGTGGAACCTGGTCGTCTCCACCCTGCTGACCGGTGCCGCCACCTGCACCTACGACGGCAGCCCAGCGCCGATCGAGCGCCCGGACATCCTGTGGGAGCTGGCGGCCCGCCACAAGGTCACCGTCTTCGGCACCAGCCCCCAGTACCTGCTGGCCATGGCCAAGCTGGGCATCGAACCCTCCGTGCACGACCTGTCGGCCATCCGTGTCATCGGCTGTACCGGCTCCACCTTGCCCGCCTCCGCCTACCCCTGGGTCCGTGACAATGTGGGGTCCGGCATCCAGCTGGCCTCGACCAGCGGCGGCACCGACGTCGTCTCCGGCTTCGCCGGCAGCGCCCCCACGACCCCCGTCTGGGCGGGAGAGCTGTCCGCCCCCAACCTCGGCGTGGCACTGGCGGCGTACGACGGCGCGGGACGGCCGGTCTTGGATCAGGTCGGCGAACTGGTCGTCACCCGCCCCATGCCGTCCATGCCGCTGTACTTCTGGAACGACCCCGACGGCAGCCGCTACCGCGACGCCTACTTCGCCTCCTACCCGGGCGTGTGGCGGCACGGCGACTGGATCACCCTCACCTCTCACGGCTCGGTGATCGTCCACGGCCGCTCCGATGCCACCCTCAACCGCAACGGTGTGCGCCTGGGCAGTGCCGACATCCACGACATCGTCGAACGCCTCCCCGAGATCACCGAGGCCCTCGTCATCGGTGCGGAGGAACCCGACGGCGGCTACTGGATGCCCTTGTTCGTCGTCCCCGCCCTCGGCGTCACCCTGGACGGCGCCCTGCGCGACCGGATCCGCCAAGCGATCCGTACCGGCGCCTCACCCCGCCATGTCCCCGACGAGATCCTCGCCGTGCCGGCCATCCCGCACACCAAGACCGGCAAGAAACTCGAGGTTCCCGTCAAACGCCTGCTCCAGGGTGCCCCCGCCGCACAGGTCCTCAACCCCGCGGCACTCGACAACCCCGAACTCATCGACTTCTTCGCCCGGTTGGGCGCCGAACGGAGCAGGCGGTCAACGCACCACACATGACCGTCGGCAAGGGGCCCACAAGCCCAGGCGAGCGACAGCACCGGGATTCTGTGCCCCGCTCGGCTCCGCAAACCCTGTTTCCCCCGAGTGGTGCCGGGCGGAGATCCCGCTCGGCGCCACACCATCCGCACATCCACGTAAGAGAGAAACCGTGAGCATGACCGACCGCGAACCGCAGGCCCTCGATGTCCTGGACGACACCGGGCGAAAGCTGCTGTTCACCGAGGCCCGCACCGCGAACACCTTCGCCGCAAAGGCCGTCTACGACGACGAACTCGCCATGATCTGGGAACTCGCCCGCTGGTCGCCGAGCGCTGCCAACAGTCAGCCTCTGCGCGTGCTCTTCGTGCGCACCCGCGAGGGCAAGGAGCGACTGGTTCGGCATCTCGAGGAGGGCAACAGGGCCAAGACGCTCAGCGCGCCGGCCGTGGCGGTCCTGGCGTACGACGTCGACTTCCACGAGCAGATGCCGACCGTCTTCCCGGCCCGCGGCGACATGCTGCGAGCGGCGTTCGCCCACCAGGTCGAGACGCGCGAGAGCCTCGCGGCCTACAGCGCGGCACTGCAGACCGGGGTCTTCCTGCTCGCGGTACGTGCGGCGGGGCTCGCGGCCGGTCCCATGGCGGGCTTCGACAAAGCCGGCGTGGACGAGGAGTTCTTCGCCGGTACCAGCTGGTGTTCGCATCTGGTGGTCAACATCGGTCACCCCGGTGCCGACCCGTGGTTCCCGCGGCTGCCCCGCGTGCCCATCGAGGACGCCGTCGCCTGGGCCTGACGGCACTTCCAGCCGTTCGGCCGTGGCCCGCTTCACCACGGCAGGAGAAGCCACGACGGGCTGACGGCAGACAGCCCGTCACCGCACGACTGTGCTTTGAAAATCAGTAACAGCAAGAAGGAAGGCGGGATGCCCCTCCCGCCGTGGTAGCCATGCAAGCTGGAAACATCGCCACCTGGGTCGGCATCGTGATCACCATGCTGATCTCTCTCCTCACGCGCCGCGACGCGCAGAGGCAAGCGGAAATTGCCGAGGAAGCAAACATCGCCGGTCAGGCACAGGTCGAGGCGGCCGAGCGCAGAGCAATCGCTGTGGAAGAGGGCCTGGCCAAGTCTCTGAAACTGCTCGCGCAGGCGCAGAACGCTACGACGCCTCCGCAACCGCTCGCGACGCCTGAGTTGTCGGGCCGTCCTGCGGTGGGATGGGACCTGCAGCGCCGGGGGAAGCACGCCTACTTGCTGCGCAACGGGGGTGCGGAGACGGCTACCGGAGTGCATCTGGACCGCAACCGGGCGACGGCGATCGTGCGCAATGTGCCGGAGAACGCAACGGTACGGCCCGGCGAGTCGGTGCAGTTCCTGATGGTTCCCACATTCGGACACCCACTCCCAGGCGAGGTCTGGGTGAGATGGGACGGACAGGCGGAACCCGTGGCTGTCCCGCTGCCCCGCTGAGACCTCCCGCCCGCAGCGGCGCTTGCGTCAAGGCCGTTTACCCGCAGCGCTGGTAGGCCTGGGCAAGGCCCACGGCGTCTGCCATGCGCGAGGGCTAGAGGAGTAAAACACTCGGGCTGTGTGCTAGCCCCTCCTCAACATGGTCGGTATAGAAACTGCGCACACGAGTCACAGAAGCTGCGACCGAGTGGTCGAGACCAACCCCTCGAAACGCATCAGTTTCGGCGGGCAACGCCACCTTGTCGGATTGGATGCGAAGCAGTTTCGCAGGGGCGAGAGACGGAGTACGGAAGTGACCGCGGACTCAAGCGCACCGGCGCGCCGTACTCGAATGACGCCCGAACGGGAACAGGAGCTGTACGGCGCAGTGATCGACCTGCTGCGCGACGTAGGGTACGACGCCCTGACGATGGACGCGGTCGCCGTCCGCACCCGCTGCAGCAAAGCGACCCTCTACCGCCGATGGAGGAGCAAGCAGAAGCTGGTCGCGACCGCGCTCAAGCGCACGAAGGAAGTCCAAGTCGAGAACATCGACACCGGTTCGCTCACCGGCGACCTGCACGAGCTCGCCGATCGCATCGGCGACGGCTCGGCCGTGGATGTACCGCTGATCCGGGGTTTGGCCCATGCCTCCGCCATTAATCCCGACCTCGCGGAGACCATGCGCCAGCACATGATTGAGCCCGAGCTCACCGGAGTGCGGCAGCTGCTGGGGCGAGCCGCCAGCCGCGAGGAGATAGAAGCTGACGTGCCTGCAGCCAACCTCCTGCTGCACATGACGCTCGGCGCCGTGGTCACCCGATGTCTGCTGGAGGACGTGGAGGTAGATGCCGCCTTCATACACCGCTACATCGACGCAGTGGTGCTGTCGGCGCTCGGCATCAGTCGCTAGCCAACCGCTGACGTGCTGCGGGGGTGACAACTGCTACGTGGTTCATCAGTGAATTGTGCGTGCTGGAAGCGTGAAGAACTCCCATCATTGCAGGTCACAACGCACTTCTTCATTTTCCCAAGCGTCATCCACAGGCATCGGTCGGTGGATGGGGATTCTGGCCCGTCCCGGTTCCTCCGTGCAGGCAATCTGCGACGCGGCGATCTACTCCGAACTGGCTGGACGACCGGACGAGGACGTGGTGTTGCTGATCGCCCCGTGTCCTGGGCGAGGGGCAGGTGGCGTCCTGGACGTTCCCCAGTGATCCGGCGATCGTGGCCACGGCCCGTACCCTGGCCGAGCGGCAGTCGGCCAGTTGGAGTCTGTCCGAGCTGGCGCTCACCACCGAGCTGGTGGTCAGCGAGCTGGTCACCAACGCCATCCGCTACGCGGGCGGCACCGTCCAACTGCGCCTCATCCGCGACCGGGCCCTGATCTGCGAGGTGACCGACCGAAACCCCGCCGCCCCGCACCTGCGCCACCCGCGCACCACGGACGAGGGCGGACGCGGGCTGCTGCTCGTCGCCCAGCTGACCGACCGCTGGGGCACCCGCCACACCGGGGACGGCAAGACCATCTGGGCCGAGCAGCCACTATCCGACGGGCCGAGCACGCCCACGCCGCACCCGGACGGCTAATTAGCGGTGATGACGCCCCCTGCTGCCCGGCCGCGGCTGCACAGCATGGGAGCCCAGGCCGTTACGGCCGCCGCGAGGTCGTCTCCGCACGTCCTACTGAGGCGGGGCCGGGCCGCGGTGGCGAGGACGACCCGGTCGGGACGGAGCAGGACAGCGCCTGCGGTGCCCATCCAGTGGACCAGCGCGGTGGTGCCCGGATCGGCACCAAGGTCGGCGCCGCCTGTGCCGGGCTCCGGTCGCCGGGGGTCGTGCAGGTGGATGACGCGGACGTCCAGCGCCCGCACCAGCGCGTGCAGGGCCGGGCTGAGCGGTGCGCCGGCCAGGAGCGCGAAGTCTTCGCCGAGCAGGTCGTCCAGCGGGCGTTGGCTGCCGTCGGTGCCGGGGATCAGGGGCTGGGGACACAGGGTCCCGGGACGCGGGTGGCCGAGGCGGCGGCGGGAGCTGACCAGGGGGCCCGGCCTCAGCGGCGGGCTGACGGCGGACAGCACGAGACCGGAGGCACCTGGCAGGCGGGCGATGGCGGGCAGGACGGCATTGCGGGCCAGTGCGGTGCCCGTTCCACCCCCGGTCATGAGGACGCCGATATTTACGGCGGTGCGGATCAGCTGCCGCGCGTGGCGGCGGCGTTCGACCTGGTAGGTGTTCAGCAGAACCTCGTTCGCCCGTCCGGTGAGGACACGGGCGAGCTTCCAGGCGAGGTTGTGGGCGTCACGAAGACCCGAGCCCATGCCCTGGCCGATGAAGGGCGGCGTGAGGTGGGCGGCGTCACCGAGCAGGAAGATGCGGCCCTTGCGCCAGCGGTCGGCGACCTGGGCACGGAAGGTGTAGGAGGCGGTGCGCAGGACGTGCAGTTCGTCCTCGGAGATGCCCGGCGTCCAGGGGGCGATCAGCTCGAGCAGACGCTTGCGGTCGGTGAGCTCCTGCGGCTGCTCGCCCGCGCGCAGGCGGAACTCCCAGCGGTAGCGGTCCTCGCCCACCCGCATGTAGGTGGCCGCCCGCTGCGGGTCGCATATCTGGTGGACGCCGTCCCAGGCAGGCAGCGGCCGGCGGCAGCGGATGTCGACGACCAGCCACTGCTGGGCGGTGGCGAGGTCCTGCATCCGGGAGCCGATGGAGGCGCGGACCAGGCTGTTGGCGCCGTCGCATCCCAGGACCGCGTCGGCCAGGAGCGTGTGGGAGACACCGGTGTCCTCGTCCCGGAAGGACACCTTCACCGGAGCGCCGCTGTGCGGGGGCGCAGTCACGGCGGTGACCTCGATGCCTCCGCGCAGCGTCACCCGCGGGTGGTTTGTGAGGTTGTCCCGGAGCAGCTGCTCGAGTTCGGGCTGGTCGAACATGTTGGCCTGGGGAAAGCCGTGCCGGCCGCACGGGTTGTCGCGCAGGAACTCGGCCAGCACCCGATGGGAGCCGTCCAGCAGCCGCATACCGCGGGCGGGGCGGGTGATCTCACTGAACGTCTCATGGATGCCCACGGCTTGGAGGATGCGGTGCACCTCGTCGTCCAGGTGGACGGCGCGCGGCAGCGGATACGGGGCGCGGTGGCGCTCCAAGACCAGGGTGGGCACGCCGTGGCGGGCGAGGAGGGTGGCGGCGGTCAGCCCGGTGGGCCCGGCACCGATCACCGCGACGGGCACGTGCTCGGGGGCGGTGGCGGTCACGAGTTCAGCGCCTTCATCAGCCCCAGCAGACGGGTGCGGTCGATTTCGTTGTCCTCGCGCAGCGCGGAGATCGCCTGGAATAGCATGCCGGGCGAGGGGGAGGTGCCGAGGAAGTCCCGGCTGGCAGGCGGGCCCCACTGGGCCAGGCCGGAGGCGGACATGGCGGCCCAGCCAGGTTCCAGCGTGTTGTCGAAGAGGTCGCCGTCGGTGAAGTGCTCCAGCATGAAGCGGTCCGGGTCGCGCCAGTAGTCGAAGATCTGGCTGCCCTGGATGTGTCGGCCGATGCCCCAGGAGTGGCGGTAGCCGCGCTCGCGCAGGTACTCACCGCCGGCCGCCAGCGCGTCAAGGTCAGCGACCTGGTAGGCCGAGTGGACGTAGCCGTTGTCCGGGCCCAGGTGCATGGCCAGGGTGTGGTGGTCGGCCGGTTCGCTGCCGCGGTCGCAGCGGATGAAGGCCATGGTGGGGCCGCGGTCGCGCTGCCCGTCCAGGTAGAGGAAGTCGCTGACGATCAGGCCCAGGTGCTGCAGGTACCAGTCCAAGGCGCGGTGAAAGACGCGAGTGGAAAGCACGAGGTGGCCCAGGCGCTCCGCTTGAGCGGGCTTGCGGGGCGGACGCTGGGTGGCGTTGACCCGGGCGGCGGTGGCGCCGGTGTTGAAGACCAGGGGCTGTTGCACAGGGCGTGCGGGTTGCTCGGCGACGCCGTGTACGACGCGGACCGGGATGCCGGAGGGGTCGAGCAGGTCCACGGCCCGGCCGCCGCCGTGCTCGGTGAGGGGTCGGACCTCGTGTCCGGTGGCGCGGGCCAGACGGTCGAGGTCGGCGGCGTCGGCGGCCTGGAAGACGGGTCCGACGAACCGGGAGGCAGGGCCGCGGCGGATCACCAGGCAGTGGGTGCCGGCCAGGGCACCGCGCAGGTAGAGGGTGTCGTCGGTACGGGCGGCGGTGGTGAAGCCGAAGTCGTGGGCGAAGGTCTCGGCGCGGTCCAGGTCGGGCTTGGTGAACTCGAGCCAGGCCAGGTCGACCACCTTGATGACGGGCTGGGCCGCGCGGCCGGGGTGTTCCCCGCGCAGAGCGCCCTGCTCGCTGTGCAGGCCCTGGTGGGCGTCGGCCGTGGGGACGGGGGTGGGTGCGGGATCGTTCATGGCGGATTCCCTTCCGGCGGCTCCCGCGACCGGTTGCAGTGGTGGCGGGTGCGGGCTGGGTGGCGGTGGGGATGCCCGGCTCGTCTGGTGCGAGAGCGGTCGGCGGGCCGGGCGTGGGCGGTGGTGAGGGGCCCCTACCGTGCGAGCACGGTGTTCAGCGCGGTGGTGAGTTCGGCGAGCGGGTCGGTGGCCTCGTCCTGGGCGCGCCAGCCGATGAAGCGGTCAGGGCGCACCAGGACGGCGCCTCGCGGGGTGTGCCCGCGTGCGGCGGTCCAGGTGGAGCGCAGGTCGCGGTAGTCGCCGTCGAGGTGGCCGACACGGATCGCGTCCAGCGGTAGCCCGCTCTGTGCGGCGGCCTTCTCGGCGGCCTCGCACCAGGCCTGGCCGTCCTCCCCGGCGATCAGCAGGAAGCGGCCGGGGCGGACCAGGCGGGCCAGGGCCAGGCGATTGCCGTCGAGGTCTTCCAGCCAGGCGTGGGGCAGTGGGTGTCCGGGGCGGGCGGCGGGCTTGTAGACGCGGATGGGGTCGGGGTTCTCGGGGGCGGGAGTGCCGTCGGGCACGATCGCCGCGGAGTCGTAGGTGTAGCCGAACTCGATGCCCAGTTCGTTGAACTCCATGGACTGGGCGGCCACGGTGGCCAGGAAGGTGCGGCGGAAGTCGGTGTCCGCGGGGTCCTCGCTCCACAGGCGGCGGGCCTGCCGCCAGTTCTCCTTCTCGTCGGCCTGCGGCCCGCCGCCGAAGAGGGCGTTGATCGCAATGTGGTTCATGGCGTTCTCCAGCGAGCGCTGGACGTTGGCGGCGTCCGCCGGTCGCCGCTCGGCCTCGTAGGTGTCCAGCAGGGTGTCGCCGGCCTGGCCGTTCAGGACGGCGGCGACCTTCCAGGTGAGGTTCTGGACGTCGTGTATGGCCGAGGTCAGGCCGAGGCCGCCGGTGGGCGGGTGTCGGTGGGCGGCGTCGCCGGCGATCAGGACGCGGCCGGAGCGGTAGCGGTCGGCGACCACGCCCTCCAGGGACCAGCGGGAGATCATGTGGACCGTCGTCTGCTGCTCGGTCAGCCCCAGCGCGGTGCGCAGGTCGGCCAGCACGGACTCGTCGTCCAGCGCGCGGTCGTCTTCGGGCCCGTAGTTGAGGTGGAAGACCCACTCCTCGGACGCGGGTCCCCAGTGGTCGGGGCCCATGGGCACGAGAACGCCGGGGATGCCGAGGTTGGGCAGCCACAGCCAGCGGATCAGCACATCGGGGTCGGCCGCCACTTGGGACAGGTCGGCGGAGAGGTGGAAGGAGACCACGCGGGCGAGGTTGCGCACGCCCTCCTGCACGATGCCCACGGCGGGACCGACGGTGCGGCCGCCGTCGCAGCCCAACAGGTAACGGGCCCGCACCCGGTAGCTCTCGCCGGTGTCGCGGTCGGTGACGGTGGCGGTGACGCCCTCGTTGTCCTGGGCGAGTTCGGTCAGCTCGTGGTGGAACCGGACCCGGCCGGGCGCGAGTTTTTCGGCGCGGGCGCGCAGGACCGGCTCCAGGCGGATCTGGGGCAGGTTGGCCTGCCGCTCGGGGCTGGCCGCGACCCACTCCGGGGAGTGGCCGCCGGCGCCCCAGGCCTCCATTTTGGCGACCTGGCGGCCCCAGTTCTCGCCCTCGCCGGCCAGGCCGACGTACCAGGCGGTGTGGGACATCTGCTCGGCCGGGGTGGAGGCGGCGTAGATGGTGTCGGCCACGTCGACGTCGCGCATGACCTCCATGGCGCGTTGGTTCAGGACGTGGGCCTTGGGCAGGACCGAGGTGCTGGGCCAGGCGGTGACCAGCAGGGATTCGATGCCGATGCGGCTGAGGAGCATGGAGGCGGTGAGTCCCGCGCCGCCTCCGCCGACGATGAGGACGGGGACGTCGATGTCGTTCATGGCTACTCCGTGGGGTGTGGCGGCTCGCGGGCAGTGGGTGGGGACGGCTCAGGAGAGGCAGGAACAGCGCGAGGGCGTTTGCCCGGCCGGTGGCGTGGTGGCTGACGGTGTCGAGGCCGGGTGGCGGTCGTACTCGCCGGTGAAGTGAGCGACGGCGAGTTCAGTGCGAAGGGGCCGGTCGGTTCCGAAGAGCGCCCGGTCGGGGTGGGTGAAGACCGGCAGGCGGGGCAGCGCGGAGGCGTTGCCACACGCAGCGGTGTCCAGCCAGAAGCCGCGCAGGTCCTCGAGGATCACCTCGAAGCCTCAGCCGGCTGGTCTCGGCGCCCAGGGCGGCGATGATGCGGTCGGCGGCGTACTAGAGGAAACCGCCCTTCTTCGCGGCGGCCGGGAGCGTGGACGCTGTGCTACTTCGGCCACCACGTGGAGGCGCGAGGCGGCAGATGCTGGCGGACGTCGATGCGGCTCATGGTGATGCTCCTTGGGTCCCAGGCGGCGGCTGGGCGGTCACGGCGACACGTCGGCGTCGGCCACGGGTGTGCGGTCGGCTAGCCGCCGACCAGAAGGACGAGATGGGCTGCGGCCAGGGCGCCCATGACGGCGGCCGGCAGGCAGCGGGCGGCCGGGTCGCCGCTGCGCAGGTGTACGACGACGGCTCCGGCCATGAGCAGGATCAGGCCTGCTGAGGCGGCGGCGCCGAGTGCTGTGATCCGCAGGCCGGCCAGCAGCCCGGCCGCTGCCGCCGCCTCCAGAGCGCCCAGCAGGCGGTAGTGGGTGGTGGTCATGCCAACGTGGGCTGCGGCCTGGCGCATCGCGGGCACTGCCGCGAGCTTGGCCGACCCCAGCAGGAGGAAGATCCCGGCCAGGACGATGGCCAGGACGATGGTGGTGGTCCTCATGGAGGTTCTCTCTGTGCGGAAGGGATGGCTCGCTGCCATCCGGAAGCGGGTCGCTGTGGCCCAGGTCAGGCGTGCTGGGGGGCGTACTGCCAGTGCAGGACGTACCGGTCAAGGGCTGCGGTGACCCTGTGCCGTACCGACTCGTCGGCGGGGGCGGGCAGCACGACGCGGACCCCGCCGTCGTGCGGCCGGCACACGATCCGTTCCGGGTCGCAGTCCGCGCCGTGGGCGGCCAGTTCGGCGTGGACCGCGCGGCGGGTGGCGTCCAGGCGCAGCCCGAGCTTGTAGGGCTTGCCGACGGCGGTGAGCGGGATGGCGTCGATCACGAGCACTTCCCGCGGGGCGGCGGCGCGCTCGGGGACCCGTTCGGTGGCCCAGGTGAGCAGCTCGGCGGGGTCCACGCGGGCGCCGGGGGTGAGGGTGACGTAGGCGACGGGCACCTCGCCGGCGTGCGGGTCGGGACGGCCGACCGCCGCGGCGGCGGTGACCTCGGGGTGGGCGAGGAGGGCGTCCTCGATTCCGGCGGGGTCGATGTTGTGGCCCCCGCGGATGATCAGGTCCTTGGCGCGGCCGGCGAGACAGATGAAGCCGTCGGCGTCGATGCGGGCCAGGTCGCCGGTCTCCAGCCAGCCGTCGCAGATCTTCCCGGCAGTCTGCAGGCACGGCCCGTGGGCGGTGTGCTCGGTGACGTAGCCAGCGAAGACCACGGGGCCACTGACGGCGAGCACCCCGGTGGTGCCTGGCGGCAGGTCGTGCCACTGGCCGGTGTCCGGGTCGATTCGCACTGTCTTGACCTGCTGGTAGGGCAGGCGCCGACCGACGGTGCCGGGTCGGGTGTGACCGGGCAGGCCGAGGGCGGAGGCGCAGGTCGCTTCGGTCAGCCCGTAGCCCTCGCACAGCGGGATGCCGGTGTGTTCCTCGAAGGACTCCCGTACGGCGGGCGGGAGCGGGGAGGCGCCGACGGCGGCGAACCGCATGCTGGAGACGTCCGCGTCGACGGGGACGCGTGCGAGGACGGAGTACACGGTGGGTACGCCGGACATGGCGGCGATGCGGTAGTGCTCCACCAGCTTCCAGAACACCCCGTACAACTTGGGATCGCGATAGCCCAACGGCCCGGCCCACACCACCCGCTGGCCGCGCAGCAGCGGGCCGAGCAGGGTGACGATCAGGGCGTTGACGTGGAACAACGGCAGCGCCGCGAACATCACCGAGTCCGTGTCCAGCGGGATGCTCGCAGCCACCATCCAAGCATCGACGACCTCGTTGGCGTGCGTGTGCGCGGCGAGCTTGGGCGTCCCGGTGGTGCCACCGGTGTGGAAGTAGGCCGCCAGATCGTCGGCGGCCGGGGGCTTGATGTCCACCAGCTTCTCGGCCGGGTGCGCCGCGGCCAGCTCCGCGAGGTAGCCCACGCGTACGCCCTCGACCGGCTCCAGGGCCAGGGCGGGACCGTCGGCCGCGGTGGGGGCCAAGGCCAGCAGCGCGTCCAGGCGCAGAGCGGCGGCGACCTGCCGCGCTGTGGCCCACACTTGCGCATCCAGCTGCGGACCGGCGGCAATGAGCACTCTTGCCCCGCCGCGCCGCAGCAACTGCTCGACGTGTTCGGGCGCCAGGCCCGGGTTGACCGGGGCGGCGATACCGGCGGCTTGCGCGGCCAGAAGCGCGGGGGGCAGTTCTGCGGTGTTCGGCGAGAGCAGGGCCACGGCGTCGCGGCGGGTGACGCCGAGAGAGCGCAGCAGGTTGGCGGTGCGATGCACCCGGTCGCGCAGCTGCGCGAAGGTCGCGGTGGCGGGACGCAGGAAGCGTGCGGCATCGGGCAGGACTGTCAGGGCCGGGCGGTCAGGCCACAATCGGGCGGCCCGGAGCAGAGTGTCGTAGGTGGTGGCGGGCAGGCCGCGCTCGTGCAGCGGGACGGCCTCGATGGCAGGCAGGTCCGCGGGACTGTCATAGGCGGGCCACAGCAGGTCGGTGGGTGTCAGCGTCACCAGTGCGCCTTTGCAGGGTGAGAGATGGGGTCAGTGGCCGACCCGGTACGGGGGAACCGGGCCGGCCGGTCCCGGGCGGGGATCCCGGGAGTCGTCAGCGGGCGCGCACCACCGTGCGCTGCTCACCGAGATCGAGGACGCCGTCGTCGGTCGCGATGCGGGCCGTGACGACGTCGCCGTCCTTGAGGTAGTTAGGGTTCTTCTGCTGGCGGGCGAAGAACTTCTGCCAGCGCTTGTGCGGGGGCAGCAGGGCGGCAAGCGTGGCCAGGAGCTTGCCCGGGGACTTGAGGGCGGTGCCACCGGGAGTTCCGGTGAGCAGGACGTCACCGGACTTCAGGGTCTGGAAGCGGGCCAGCAGGCTGAGTGCGCGCGCGGGCCGGACGATCATGTCAGTGGTGGTGTGGTCCTGCCGGGTGGTCCCATTGACCTTCAACGTGAGCCGCAGGTCCGGCAGTCGGGCCAGGTCGTCGGCGTCGACCAGAAGCAGGCGGGGGCCGAGCGGGGTGAAGGTGGGGTACGACTTGGACTCGTAGAACTGGGTCTTGGGCAGCTGCACGTCGCGGGCGCTGACGTCGTCGGCGACGACCAGCGCGGCGACATACTCCGGCAGGGTGGAGTCGGTGACCTCGGTGCCGACCGGCAGGTCCGCGCCCATCACGAGACCGAGTTCGACCTCGTAGTCCAGGAACCGCACGTGCTGTGGACGCACGATGTCCTGGTAGGGGCCGCTGACGGACCCGGAGGCCTTGCGGAAGAACGCGGGCGGGACGGTGTCCGGGTCGAATCCGGAGTCCACTGCGTGGGAGCGGTAGTTGACCATCTGCGCCACTACCCGGCAGGGGGTGGTGACGGGCGACAGCAGCTCCCCTTCTCCAGCGGAAACCCCAGCGTCTGGGTCGGCCGCGGCGCGGGCGGCCGCCTCCCGCACGGCGGAGCGGTCGGCGAGCAGGCCGGCAGTGGTGTCCGCATCGGTTGCGACGCGGTGCAGCCATCCTGTGCCGCTCTCCACCCACCAGCCGTCTGAGGTGCGGACGACCTGGATACTCATCGGCTCTCCCGAGTCCTGGACAGCGTCGACCGAACTGCTCCCGCGAGCAACCTCCGGTCACTAGTGATGAAAGAATCAGTCCAGATGGTGAACTCGTCAAGAGGTGTTTCAATCACTGATGAATAAATCATCATGATCAATGGGTAAGGTGTGGGGATGACTATCGACGGACAGGGCAGGGCCAACAGCCAGGTGCCCAACCGCCTGGATCGGCGCAAGGCACGCACCCGGGCCGCACTGGTCGCCGCCGCGCAGAGGCTTCTCTCCGAGCAGGGGCGGGCCGACGTGAGCATCCAGGAGATCACCGAGGCGGCGGACGTAGGCTTTGGCTCCTTCTACAACCACTTCACCAGCAAGGACGAGCTGTTCGACGCCGCCGTCGCTCTCACCTTGGAAGAACACGGCGCCCTTCTGGACTCCGTCGTAGGAGATCTGAAGGACCCGGCGGAGGTATTCGCCGCGAGCGTCCGCCTGACCGGCCGACTGCAGCGCACCCACCCGCAGATGGCCAGGATCTTCGTGCGTACGGGCATGCCCTACCTGACTTCCGAGGGCGGCCTGGCCCCGCAGGCGATGCGGGACCTGCAGGCTGCCGCCGACAGCGGGCGGCTGGACATCGACGACCCCCATACCGCCGTCGCCATGACCGGCGGCGCCCTGCTCGGAGTGCTGCACCTCCTGGAGACCCGCCCCGACCTCGATGCCGAGCGCGTCACCGATCAACTGGCCGCCCGCCTACTGCGCATGTTCGGCCTGACGCGCACCGAAGCACAGGAGATCGCCACCCGGCCCCTGCCCGCGACGTCAACTTGACCCGGTCCTAAGGGACCGGGCTTGGAGGTAGTGCACCGCTGGCTGTGGTGTGGCCTCCTCCGGGACATCCGGTACTTCACATACTCATTGTCGCTGGGGTGGATCAGGCCGGAGTCCGTCTTGATCCGGCGCCGCCACAGGGCCATCTCCAGTGCGTCCAGAGGGAGTTCGGTCCGCATATGGTTGGCGGCCTGCCAGCCGGCAGCGAGATTGAAGTCCGGCCAGTACTGGAACAGCGAGGGGCCCAAGACAACCGCACAGATCGACGCGCAGCTCCCATGCCGCCACAGTGGCGGCGACCCGGCGACAAGTCTGGGGCCATCTCTGAGCCGTATGAGGTCAGCCGATGGCTGATGAGTACTCCGGCTTCTGAACAAGGGCACGACGACAGGTACTCTGTGCGGACCAACAAGCCAGGAGATGCCATGGAAGACCTGACGGCATCAGCTGTTACTCGTGTGCTGAGAGCCGTCGGCTCCGCAGTGTCCTTCGTAGTCGACTTGCTGGGTATCCGGGACTGGATCAGAGACGTCCGGCGAGAGAAGCGCAACAAGTCCTAACCCCGTACCCCTTCCGTGCCCATCGAGCGGGAAACCAACCACGGGCGATCACGGTGCACCGACACGCAGATGACCCGCGACCGTTCATCCTGGTCAGGGGCCGGCCTGTCTGCGGAGAGTGGATTTGAAACCCACGGTGGTGTCGCCACCACGACGGTTTTCAAGATTGTTTATAGAGGTGTTCGGCCTTGAGACTCCACCGAGCGCGCGTACACTGCCGCTCGCAGCCCGAGAAGCAACATGTGGGGACGGTATGGCCGACGCGTCGAGGTTCCCTGGCCGAGCAGGGCGCATCGTAGTGCTCGCCTTGGTGTCTTGTGGTTGGGTGGCTGCCCCAATCTCCACCTTCATCGACATGGCCCACATCACTTGGCCGGGTTGGGTCCTGTTTCTCGTGGCCAGCGCACTTCTGACCCGGGAGTGGCGACGCGCTCGGCATCGAGAGGCCCCGTACGACGTGCGGCAGCAAGCCCAGATGCCCCGAGCCTCGGACGCGAGTAGCCACGGGGCCGTCTCCAAGCCGTCCGAGGGCGGCCAACGATGACAGGCGATGACAACCACCCAGCGGATCAGCGCAGGCCACAGCGGTAAGCTGGAGCATCGGCCCAAGTGGGCGACTGGCCGAATCACTTCCAGTAGAACCAGCCGATAGGTGATCCAACCCCGAGTCCTTGCTGGAGCATTGACCTCCCGGTCAAAGGTTAGGAGCATACGCTTGTGATCAGGCATCATCCCGCGATGACACAGGGTCATCATGGCAGTTGAACCACGGCACGATGTGCGTCGGCTGCGTATGCGTGTGCGCGGCTACCTCCTCGCCGTGCCGATCCTCGCTGGGGTGGCGGTCATAGGTCACTGGTGGGTGCCTGAACCGTGGTCAGCGAGCATAGAGACCGTGCTCTTCATACTTGCGGCATCCGTGCTCTACGGCGAGGTCCGCGCCTGGCGACTCCGTCGTATCCACCGTATGCCCGATTGAGCAGGAATCAACGGGCAGCAACAGGAGTGTCTAACGGGCTGCCCCGCGATTGATCTTGGTCACAGGTGGGGACATGGCGAAGGCCGCGCGAGTTGATCCGGGTGTGATGACGAGTCAGGCCCGCGCGGCCATGTCCCATTCTGCCTTCTGCGGCTTGTCGGAGGAGCACCTGGGTGAGCTGGTAGCCGAGCTCGCGCCGCGCTGGGAGGCGCGGTGCGAGTCCGGGCGTCACGAGCGACGTGGCAATGCCCGCCGCCGGGAGGCGGGGGCGGGGCCGAGGTACGAACTGGTCTTCGTCGACCGGTTGCTGGCCACGCTGGTGCATCTGCGGACCGGGCTCACCCACGCGGCGCTGGGCGTGATCTACGAGGTGGGCTCGTCCACGATCGGCCGCGCGATCGGTGAGATCCGCCCGCTGCTCGCTGAGCGCGGCTTCGCTGTCCCGGAGCGGCCCGGGCTGCGGTTGCGCACGTTGGAGGACGTGTTCGCCTACGCCGAGGCCGAGAACGTCACCTTGCGGATCGCGGGATGGAGAGCCAGGTCCGCCGTCCGAAGGCGGGCAGGCCCGGACGGCGGGTGTTTGTCTCCGGCAAGCGCAAGCAGAACACCATCAAGACCACCACGATCAGCGACGGCCAGGGCCGCACCCTGTGGTCCGGGGCCACCCGGCCCGGCCGCATGCACGACCAGACCGTGATGCGTACCGAGGGCATTGCCGAGCAGTTCCGCCAGCACCCAGGCGTGAAGGCCGAGGTCGATGACGGATACCGGGGCCTGGCCAACGAGTTCCCCGAGCAGGTCTCGGCCCCGCCGAAGAAACCGAAGGAGCACGAGAAGGACGACGCCCCGCTGACCGAGAAGTACGGCTGGCGCGAGATGAAGCGCCGACAGTCCTCGCGCAGGATCTGTGTCGAGCACGCCAACGCCGAGCACCGTCAGTGGCGTCCGCTCCAGCGATACACCGGACGCCGGGAGACCTACGCCGAGACCCACCGTGCCGTCGCCGGACTCGTCTCCGACCGCGCCGCCCGCAGGGCCACCCGCCGCAAGCCGAGCATCGAACTCGTACTCGCCCGCCCGACGGCCTGCTGAATCGCCCACCAGCCGAACCTCCAGGCCAGCACGCCCCAAGATCAATCGCAGGGCAGCGCGTAAGTCACCGGGGGTACGGCTTGCGCTCACTTACTCCGCCACCCCCAACACGCCCAAGCCCGCGGACCAGCCGACTCCGCCCACACCCACCCCAATCAGGCGACGGCAGAACCATTCAAAACCTCACGAACGGCTCTCCCGCGCGGGACAGTTGAGCTACGTCTTGGCAAGAGAGCGAGGCACCTTGATGCTGCGTGAGCGGAGCCATTCGCCGAGTGCTTTGGCCTGCGAGTCCAGCCGCAGTGTCGAGGTGGCGCCGGTCCCGAGCAGTCCTCGGACGACGAAGTTGACTGCGCCCAGGTTGGGGAGTTCGTGGCGCGAGATCTCCAGTGCGCGTGTTTCGGGAAGAAGGCGTCGCAGTTCTTCGATGGTGAGGGTGGACCTGAGCCAGTCCCATGCCGCACGGTCGCGTACCCAGACGCCGAGATTCGCGTCGCCGCCCTTGTCGCCGGAGCGGGCATGCACGATCTCACCGAGTGGGGCGACGACGAGTTCGTCTGCTCGCGGCGCAGGCACCGATGGCGCGAGCGCCGGCTCGGCCTGCGGCGTCACCTCCCCACCGGCGCCGTCCGGGTTGCCGGGGGCGACGGTCTCGGTCGTGCCGTCGTAGTGGTGGACCGTGTGGTGGAGCAGTCGCTGGTCGAGCAGTGCAGGCCAGTAGACACCGAATGCGGACCCTGATTGTGGAGGGCCGAGGGAGTACAGCCCGGGGTAGCTGGACAGGGCCAGCTCGACCACGCACGACGAGAAGACGCGCCCAGCGGCCTGCTGCGTCCCCTGCACGGTGATCCTGAGCAGCTCGGTTCCCGCGTTCTGGGTGTCGGGATCGGGCTGGGCCTGCCCGATGCGCTCGATGGCGACCGCGTCGAGCCCGCGGGCGGCCTCGGTGTAGCGGTGGACGAATCGCTCCACGAGGGCGGCCTTCGCGTCGAGGTCCGGGCCGGTGAGCGCGAGGGTCGCGCTGTTCGTCCAGCCTCCCACCCCGGTGATCGCGACCTTGGTCGTCCCGGGTGGCGCCGAGCCTCGCACGCCGCTGACCCCGACGCGGTCCTCGCCGAGGTCCGTCAGCGTGGCGGTGTCCAGGTGGGCGGTCACGTCGGGGTTGAGATAGGCGGGCTCACCGATCTCGTAGAGCAGTTGAGCGGTGACCGTGTCCCGGGTGACCACACCGCCGGTGCCCGGGTTCTTGGTGATCACCGAGGAGCCGTCCGCGGCGATCTCGGCGATCGGGAACCCCGGCTCCACGAGGTCGGGGACCGTACGGAACCCGGAGAAGTTGCCGCCGGTCGCTTGAGGCCCGCACTCGATGACGTGTCCGGCGGCGACCGCGCCGGCGAGGGCGTCGTGGTCATCAGGCGTCCACCCCCACCACCAGGCGGCGGGACCGACGAGCAGGGAGGCGTCGGCGACCCGGCCGGTGACGACGATGTCGGCGCCGTCGTGGAGGGCGCGCGCGATGCCGAATCCGCCCAGGTAGGCGTTGGCCGTCAGCGGCTGGTGCGGCCAGTCCGACAGCGGCTGACCACTCGTCAGGTGCGACAGGCAATGGCCCGCCTGCCGCAGACCGTCGAGGCTGCCGAAGACGTCGTCGCCCTCGATGTGGGAGACCCGCAGGTCGTGACCGTGGCGTGCGATCAGTTCGCGGGTCGCGGCGGCCAGTCCGGCGGGGTTGAGTCCTCCGGCGTTGACGACGAGCCTGATCCTGTGCGCGACCAGGTGTTCGAGCGCCGCGTCGAGGTGCTGCAGGAAGGTGGTCGCGTGGCCCTTCGTGCTGTCCTTGGCGCGCGCCTTGCCGAGGATCAGCATCGTGACCTCGGCGAGGTAGTCACCGGTGAGGACGTCGATGTCGCCCGCTCGGGCCATGTCGGCCATGGCCGATGCGCGGTCGCCGTAGAAGCCGGAGCAGTTCCCGACGCGGAGGGGACGCTGCCCCTGTCCTGATGCTGACGTCATGCTGACTCTTCCGATGTCGAGGGACGAAGGCCGCCGGTGTTCTCGCCCCCGGTCCTGTTGACCCGTACCGTCCCTTCGAACCCCACCTCGCCGGAGAGGTGCTCCTCGGCCAGCTCAAGGGTCATGCTCTCGCCCTCGATATGGGTCACTCGGGCGGTGTACGCCAGGTTGGCCGGCGCGTAGACGGGCTTGCGCAAACGGTAGGCGACCTTCACCACATGCCACTCGGGGCCGAGAGCTTCGGTGACGCAGCGCAGGGCAAGCGCCGCCCGCAGGTGGGAGTGCAGGACGACACCGGCGTGGCCCTCCTCGCGTGCATAGCGGTCGTCGAAGTGGATGCGGTGGGGGTTCCAGGTGACCGCGCTGTAGCGGAACAGCTGGAATGGCGTGGCCGTGTGCTTGAGTCGCGGGAGCATGTCCCCGACCTGGAAGCTGATGGACACTAGGACTCCTGCAGTGGGTTGCGCAGTACGACGGTGCGCCGGTTGCGGTTGAGGACGGCACCCTCGGCGGACATGAACGTGTTGACGGTGGTGACGAACACGCAGGTACCGGCGCGGGTCTGTTTGGGAGTGACCGCCTCGAGGACGCTCTCGAGCACCACCTCCGTCCCCGCGGTCGGGGGAGTGACCAGCTCCATCTCTTCGCCGGCGCCCATCACGCGCAGCCCGAGGTCGCCGTTACCGAGGGGTGTGTCACCGCTGACGGGGGTTCCGTCGGGCTGGAGCCGGGCCTCGGGAGTGCCGATCCCCCACTCCACGATCGCGGCGAGCATGTTCGGTGGCGCCACGACATCCGCGTACCCCGCCGAGCGTGCGGCCGCCGGGTCGTAGTGGATCGGGTCGGTGGCGCCGATGGTCAGTGCGTAGCGGCCGATGGTCACCGCGTCCAGCGTGCCGAGGCTCCGGCGCGAGAGGACGGCGCCGGTCAGCGGCTGGGTCTGGGCGTAGTACTCCGCCAGCGGAGTACCGGGTTCAGGTGTGAACATGCCTGGGATCCTCATCATTGATCTGGGTGCCGGCTTCGCCGGCCGCATCCGCGTGGCCGGCAAGCTCCGCGAGAACCTCCCGCGTCGACTCGCCCAGCGGCGGGGCGGTCCGCAGCGGGCCCACCGGCGAGTCGCTGAGCCTCAGAGGGCATCCCGCAACCGGCACCCGGCCCCTGGCCGGGTGCTCGACGTACTGGATCATGCCGCGCTGGATCAGATGCTCATCCGTGTCGACCTCGCGGATCGACTTGACCGGCGCGCAGGGCATACCAGCGGCCTGCAGGTCCCGCACCAGCTCGGCACGCGTCCGCGTCCTGGTGCGGGAAGAGATCTGCTCGTCGACCGCGTCGATGTGGGCGACCCGGTCCTTCCGCGTGCGGAACCTGGGGTCGTCGATCAGCTCGGGCCGGCCCAGTGCGGTTGCCACGCCGCGCCAGTGCCGCTCGGCGATGCAGATGATCGCCAGCCATCCGTCGCTGGCCTCATAGATGTTGTACGGCGCGATCGCCATGCCCGTGTGCCGGTTCCCGGTGCGCTCGGGGAGCTCTCGGCCGGGGTTGTTGTGCAGGCCGCCCAGGCTGGATGCGAGCATCGGGTAGACGGTGTCGTGCATCGAGACCTCGACGATCTGCCCCCGTCCCGTGCGCTCGCGCTGGAACAGGGCCGCGCTGATCGCCCCGAACAGGTGGATGCCGCCGGAGAAGTCCACGAACGCGGCGCCGCCCTTGGTGGGCGGCCCGTCGGGCTCCCCGGTGGCCGAGGCGCTGCCGGACATCGCCTGCACGGTGATGTCCATGGCCGACATGTGGGCGTAGGGGCCGGTGGACCCGTAGCCCTTGCCGGAGGCCACGACCAGACGCGGGTTGTGTTCGAGGAGCCGCGCCGGGCTGAGCTGGAGGCGCTCCATCGTGCCCGGCGCGTAGTTCTCGATGAGCACGTCGGCGGTCTCGACCAGGTCGAGCAGCGCCTGGCGACCGGCGTCGGTCTTCAGGTCGAGCACCACACTCCGCTTATGGGAGTTGAGCATCACGAACTCGTGGGACTCGATCGGCTCGTGCGAGCGGAAGCGCAGTGGCTCACCGCCGGGTGGCTCGACCTTGATGACGTCGGCACCCAGTTGTGCGAGCAGGAGCCCGCAGTAGGGGCCGTTGTAGATCTGGCCCAGTTCCAGGACCCGGATGCCGTCGAACGCCGGTCGCATGGCTGCTCCCCTGCCGATCAGGACTTGATCACACCGGCGGCGCCGCCGTGGAGGTAGCCGACTGGTTCCACACCCTGTGCCGCCGCCCCGGTCTCGGTCAGGTGCTGGAGGGCCACCGAGTCCATGACCGAGTGGAAGGTGCCGTCCTCGTTGAAGCTGACCTGCGCACCCTCGATCCAGGCCAGGGCAACGGTGTCCTCGGTGTTGCCCTCGGGGCAGTAGAAGGTGTGCACCGAGCCGCCGGGCTCGTACAGGTAGGAGCCGGCCGTCTGCGGCTGGTCGGAGTACTCGTGGTACAGCCAGCGGCCCTGGATTGTCCACACCTGAGCCGGACCGGTGTGGTAGTGGAGCGGCAGCTTGCAACCGGGTGCCAAGGTGGCCAGGAACACCCACTCGCCGCGCTCGGGGTCCAGGCGCAGCGTCTGGATGTGAATGCCGGGGCCGACGAGATCCTTGAGCAGCGGGATCTGGTCGATGTTGACGGTCAGAAGCTCACCCTGCGGCAGAGCGACCAACGGCAGCGGAACGCCGCCGCGGGTGGTGGCCACGCCGGGAGAGACGGGTGCGGTCATGTTTTCGAGCCTTTCCATGTGAGTGCATCGGTATGGACAGTGCTGTCAGGTTTCGGCGGAGCCGGACTACCGCCCCTGTACCGGAACCGGCGCAATGATCGGCTCGGCGCGCCGGGAGAACAGATAGGAGGCGAGGCCCGCCGGCACGAACATCAGTACTCCGTAGAGAGCCGCGGGGACGGCCATCACCTCGTCGCCGATCACCGAGACGCTGACAATGATGGCCAGCGTGGAGTTGTGGAGGCCGATCTCCATCGCCGCGGCGATCGACTGGCGGCGGCTGACCCGGAAGAGACGAGTCACGACGTAGCCGATCACCAAGCTCAGCGTGCAGAGCACCAGGGCGATTCCGCCGAGCCTGCCCATGTTCGCTGCGAAGACGTCGAAGGATTGCGTGAGGGCGCCAACGGTCGCCAGCGCCAGCACCAACACCGAGGCGATCTTGGCGGGTTGACGCATGGCGTCTGCCCAGGCGCTGAACCGATGACGTGTCCAGACCCCGATGGCGACCGGGACTAGCACGATGGCCAGCACCTGAACGAACTTCCCGAACTGCAGACCGATCGAGGCCTCATCTCCCAGGAATCTCCACGTCGCCAGCGCGACGACGACCGGCAGCGTGAACGCGGCCAGCAGGGAGTTGATCGCGGTCAGCGTGATGTTCAGCGCGACATCGCCACCGGCGAGATGGCTGAACAGGTTTGCCGTGATGCCGCCCGGGGCGGCCACCAGGAGCATCACGCCCACCGCCAGCGCGCCGTGCAGATGGAACGCGAGAACCAGGCCGAAACAGACCGCGGGGAGCACGACGATCTGGCAGGTCAAGGCCACGGCCGCGGCCTTCGGGTACTTCAGCACCCGGGCGAAGTCGGCGACCGTCAATGTCAGACCCAGGCCGAACATCACCAGCCCGAGAATGGGCGGCAGAAGCATTGTGAACATGAGTGACGCCATGGGTGACTCCTAGCTTGGGATCGGCGAACTCGGGGGCGGTCCTGGCGGGACGGTTGGGTCACTTCAGGCAGACGTTTGGCCGCTCACGCACCTCGCGCCGGCCTGGCGGTGCCGGTACAACGCAGCACCCCGAAGTCCGACGGGTGAATCAGCTTCCGGAGCGTGGGGAGGTGTCGAGCTTGCGGGCGTTGAGCTCGACCATCGTGCGAGCCTCGTCGTCATGTAGAGCAGGGCATCGGCGTTATCCGGCCGAGCGTGCGGCTGCTGCCCGGCGCGTAGTTCTCGATGAGCACGTCGGCGGTCTCGGCCAGGTCGAGCAGCGCCTGGCGGCCGGATTCGGTCTTCAGGTCGAGCACCACACTGCGCTTGTTGGAGTTGGGCATCACGAACTCGTGGGAGTCGATCGGCTCGTGTGAGCGGTAGCGCGGTGGCTCGCCGCCGGGTGGGCTCGACCTTGATGACGTCGGCGCCCGGTTGTGCCAGCGGGAGCCCGCAGTAGGGGCCGTTGTGGATCTGGCCCAGTTCCAGGACCCGGACGCCGTCCAACGTCGGCCGTCGCCCTTTCCGATCAGGAGCTGATAACGCCGACGGCGCCGCCGTGGATGTAGGGGACCGGTCCGGTGCCCTGCGCTGCCGACACGGTCTCAGTCCGGTGCTGAGCGGAAACCGCGTCCATGATCGAGTGGAAGGTGCCGTCCTCGTTGAAGTTGACCGCCGCGCCCTCGATCCAGGCCAGGGCAATGGTGTCCTCGGTGTTGTCCTCGGGGCAGTAGAAGGTGTGCACCGAGCCGCCGGGCTCGTACAGGTAGGAGCCCGCGGTCTGCGGCTGGTCGGGGTACTCGCTGTACAGCCAGCGGCCCTGGATCGTCCACACCTGAACTGGGCCGGTGTGGTAGTGAAGGGGCAGCTTGGCCCCGGGCGACAGGATGCCGAGGACGACCCACTCGCCGCGCTCGGGGTCCAGGCGCAGCGGCTGGATGTGAACGCCAGGGGCGATGGCGTCCTTGAGCAGCGGGATCTGGTCGATGTTGACGGTCAGGAGCTCACCCTGCGGCAGGGCGACCAGGGGCAGCGGGGCGCCGCTGCCGGTGGTGGCCACGCCGGGAGAGACAGATGTGGTCATGTTCGTGGGCATCTCGCGTCGTACGGATTTACGTATGCTGAACCGGATTTCCGGATGGCGGGGACGCTACGGTGACCTACGTCTCTCTGACAAGACGCGTGCATGGACTTTTTCGGAGGGCGGTGGCCAGCGTCCTTTTCGGAGGGCGGTGCTAGCATCAGCCCATGCCCGTCCGCCCGCATCGCACGGTCGACCGAGTGATCGGGATCCTCGAAGCCGTCGCCCTGAGCCCGCGGGGCGTGACACTGGCCGAGCTGGCAGCCGCCCTGGACGCGGCGAAGAGCTCCGTTCAGGAGCTGACCAACGGACTTCTCGCCCGCGGCTACCTCATCGAGGACGACCGCCGGTTCCACCTCGGACCAGGGCCGTTCGTCCTCGCCGCGCGCGCGAACAAACTGGCCGCACTGTCACTCGATCACCAGTTCCTGGCCGAGTTGAACAAGGTCCTCCGCTGCACTGTCCTCGTCGGGGTGCGCGTCGGGGACGCCCTCGTCTACACCGACCATGCGGGTCAGGAGTCACCCGGCCTGACGTTCGTCGCGCGCACCCACGCCCGTCGCCCCCTCTACACGACCGCCGCCGGCAAGACTCTGCTCGCCAACGTCCCCGACGAGGAGATGTACCGGCTCCTGGAGCTGGCCGGTGCGGAACAGGCAGGAGAGGTCCGGCAATTCCTCGCCGAGCTCCCCGAGATCCGCTCCCGCCGACTCGCCTTCAACCGCGGCGTCACGTTCAAGGACGCCTTTGCCGTGGCCACGCCCCTGCTGGCACCCGACGGCAGTCCAATAGCGGCCATCAGTGCAGCCCTCGACCCCCCAGAAGCGGATCGTCTCGACGATGTCGGCGAAGAGCTCAAGAAGGCAGTCGCCGTACTCGGCCCCCAATACGGCCTCAACAGCGCCTCCTGATCCCTTGCGCAGGCGAGCGGCCCGGCTGTCGGCCTTCTCCATGATCGTGTGCCGGATGCCCGTCGCCGCAGGTGCTGACGGCAGGGACCGTTGCTGTACGCCCTGTTGATGGGCGGGTCGCCCGGTCGGGTAGCCGGAGGGGATCGCACCCAATGCCAGCAACTTTAGGCAGCGCGAGGTTGGGTCGCGGTGCGCGCTTGATCATGTTCATGTTGGTGCTGAGTCTGCGTGTTCGCGATGTCCGGGGTGGCGATGGCGAGGTGGTAGGTGGCGTTCTGCGAGGCCGGAGCGGTGGAGGCTTGCCGCGAGGGGAAATGGAACAGGGGTCGTTTGGCCATGCGCGGGCACGTCCGGCAAGTGACGTGTTCCGTGATCAGGCGCCGGGACAAGTCCTGGTAGATCTGTTCGGCGTGCGCATCGGCACACCGGGGCGTGATAGTGATCGCGTCCTGGACGGCGTCGCGGGCGACGGTGAAGGAGATCCTCGCGGGCTCAAGGTCCTCCCCGCGCAGGGCGGCGAGGCAGATGATGTGCCGGATCGCTTGGTAGACGATGAGGTAGGCCCACAGTTCCTGGCGGGCGACTTCAGGGTCGGCGGCGCGCAGAGCGCGGCGCGTGCCGCGCAGATAGGTCTTGATCTCCCGGAATCCTGTCTCGCAGCCGACCTCTTGGCATAGGTGGCAGCGGGTGCGGTCCGCGGGTCGAGCAGGGTGGTGACCAGGCGGTAGTGGCCGGTCCGTGCAGTGCCGTCATCGGTGCGCACGGTGATGACGGCCTCGACCACGCGCACCACGGGGCCGCGGGGCGCCAGCGGGGGCGGCGGTCGGCGCGGTGACGGTGCAGGCCCCCCGGGACCGACTGGGTACGTTCCGGCCTCAGATGCTGCCGAGGTACGCCCGCCGCACTGGCGCGTTGGATGATCTGGTGCTCTCGCTGACTGCGAAGGGCCTGACCTCCGGCGAGATCGTCTCCCACCTTGCGCAGACGTACGGGATGACGACCACGAAGGAGACCATCTCCACGATCACCGACAAGGCCCTGGAGTCGATGGCGGAATGGCGCACCCGCCCGCTCGAGCCGGTCTATCCCGTCGTCTTCATCGAGCACTATCTGGGGCTGGCAGACCGCTACCAGGCCGCGGGCTGGCAGACGAGCGCCGGCGCCGCGCGGGTGCGTGCCGGCGTCGCATTCCACTTCGGAAAGAGCCCTGGCGGTGCAGGATGACGCCCGCTACCGGGACCTGACGAACCGCAGCGTCGACGCTGTCGCTGCCGGCCTGCGAATCCTGGATTCACCCTTCGAACGGATCGAAGTTCCGTTCGAAGGGCACAAGGTGGTCGGCAACCTCCGCCGACCCCGCGGCACGGACCGGCCGCCGCTCGTCCTGCTCATACCCGGCACCGGATCCGTCAAGGAAGAGTTCCCGTAGTGGGAAGAGGACTTCCTCAGCCGCGGGATGGCCACCCTCTCCATGGATGGCCCAGGCCAGGGTGAGGTCGGCTTCGAGCTGGGCATCCGGCACGACTACGAGCAAGCGGTCTCCGCGCTGCTCGACGCGTTGGACGACCGGCGACGACCTCGACCTCACGCGGATCGCGGCCGCCGGAGTGAGCCTCGGCGGCTACTACGCCCTCCGCTCTGCCGCTTTCGACCCGCGCGTCACGACGGTGCTGGCCAACTGCGGCCTGTGGAGCGTCTGATTGGCTTAGCGAGGCTGAGCGTTGCTCAGCCTTGGGAGTCAATCGCCTTCGTGCCATGGGGTACTGAACGACAGGAGCCGCTAGCCCGCGTGGCACGTCCCTGCGGACGCTGGTCGACCGGGCCGTAAGACCCGACCGAGGAGGGTGCCCGATGTCGCCTGGGCGCCGGGCGTGTGCGTAGCACTCTGCCACAGGTTCACTACGCTTCGCTAATCCAACTGGTGAGCCTGGACGAGGAGTGGGAGCGGGTGCCGCCCCTCTACTGCGCGAAATTCGCCTGGAGGGCGGCCTGGTAGGCGATGGCGAGCTTGTCCGTTCGCATGGCACTGGGGTCGGGTAGTCGGGTCGTGTTGCCGTGATCCGGCCCCCTCACGCGCTGATCGCGCGGTCAGAGAGTCTGCTCGGCCCAGACGGTCTTGCCGTCGGCGGAGTAGCGGACGCCCCAGTGCTGTGTGAGCTGGGCGATGATGAACAGGCCGCGCCCGCCTTCGTCGATGGTCTTCGCGTGGCGCAGTCGCGGCGCGAGGGGGTTGCCGTCGTGGACCTCGCAGGTGAGTGTGCGGTCCTTGATGAGCCGCAGCCGTAGGGGCGGGGTGCCGTAGCGGACGGCGTTGGTGACCAGTTCGCTGACGATCATCTCGGTGGTGTAGGCGGTTTCCTCGTCCACTTCCCACAGGGCGAGCTGGCGTTGGGCGTGGGTGCGCGCCGTGGCGGCGGCTTTGGGGTGGTGGTCGAGATGCCACGCGGCGACCTGGTCGGCGGGGAACGGGTGGGTGCGGGCGAGGAGGAGGACGACGTCGCCGTGGCGGGCGTCGTCCCGCAGCTGGTAGAGCACGTCGTCGCACAGATCCTGCAGTGGCCGGTCGGGGTGGGCCAGCGACTGTTGGAGGGTGTCCGGGGATCGGGAGGTGCGCAGGAGGGATGCGGTGTAGAAGGCGAGGACGCTGCCGTCGGCGACGGAGATCGTGGTGGCGGCGAAGGGGGGTCCCTCGGCGGTGCCCAAGGGAGGTCCGCAGGGCAGGTCGAGGATCTGGGTTCTCCCGTCGGGATGGGCGATGACGGGTGGGGGGTGGCCGGCCAGGGCGATGGTGCAGGTCTGGACGAGCGGGTCGTAGACCGCGTACACGCAGCTTCCCGTGAGCGGCATGGGGTCGCCGGGCGGCAGAGCTGCGTATTCCTGGGCCAGGCTTATGGCGGTGTCGTTGAGGCGTGCGAGGAGCTCGTCGGGCTCCAGGTCGAGTGCGGCAAGTGAGTGAGTGGCGGTCCGCATCTGTCCCAGGGTGGTGGCCGCGTTGATGCCTTGTCCTGCGACGTCACCGACCACCAGCGCGGTGCGGGCGCCGGACAGGGCGAAGGTGTCGAACCCGCCGCCCCCGCCCACCTCGGAGGGCACGTGCATGTGCGCCGTTTCCACCGTGGTCCCCGTCGCAGGGCGGGGAGGCAGCACGTGGCGCTGGATCGTCAGGGCGATGGTGTGTTCGCGGGTGTAGCGGCGGGCGTTGTCGATGCACAGCGCGGTGTGAGCGGCCACTACGAGGGCGAAGGTGACATCGTCCGTGTCGTAGGCGTCCGCCTGGTCGGTGCGGTACAGGCTCAGCAGTCCCAGCACGGTTCCGCGCAGCGTCAGGGGTGCGGTGATCATGCTGTGGGCGCCGGATGAGCGGATCGCCTGGCTGCGCTGTGGGACGGCGGCCAGCCAGGGCGTGTCGGGGCCCAGGGCGACGAGGCGGGGCTTGAGGTCGGCCAGCGTCTGGGCGTACGGCGTCGGGAACGGCAGAGCGCGCACGTCACCCACCGGATGTGCGTGGAGCTGCTCGTCGCCGCCGCTGTATCCGAAGGCGGTACGGCGCAGCGGCACCTCCCGTGCCAGAGGGCTTGGCGGAGGGTCCTCGCCACGTATCACTGCGTCCACCACTTCCACCACGGCGACGTCGGCGAAGCCCGGGACCACCGCCTGCACCAGTTCCTCGCAGGTGGCCACCACGTCGAGGGTCTGTCCCACGCGCTCGCGCACCGAGCTGAAGACACGCAGGCGGGCGGCCACCTTCTCGCGCTCGGTGACATCGAGCATCTCCGCCAGTACGCCCAAGATCCTCCCCTGCGGGCTTTCCAGTCGAGAGGCCGAGACGGAGAACAGGTACTCCGGCCCCGGCGCGCCCTTGGGGCGTACCCCCACCAGTTGCCCCTGTGCGGGAGCGCCGCTCTCCAGCACGCCGTGCAGCATCGCCTCCGTCTCACCGGGTGCGGAAAGGTCGTATATGTCGGTGAGGCGTCGGCCCGGGACCTGTTCGGAGGGCGCTTCGTGCAGAACGGGCCGGGTGAGGTTGATCCGCAGGATCCGCAGATCCGTGTCCAGGATCAGCAGGCCTGTGGGGGACTGGTGGAACAGAGTTTCCAGTACTGCAGCGTCCGCAACGGGCGAGATGGCTTTGTTTTGCGCCACGGCAACCCACCTCCACTACCCAGCCTGCTCCTGGCTCCCGTGCGCTGCTTTCTCGCCTCGCGAGACGGGTCGGACGTCCGGGGTCGGTCTGGGTGGTCGGCCTGCTCGGCTTGGGTCTGAGAAGCCGTTGTCTTTCGGGGCTTGAGGACGGCGTACCCGCTGGTCGGGCAAAGGGGCGGCGGTCCGTGGGAGTGGTGGCGCGTCGTGTTATTGGATGCCTTCGATCGTTGGACTGCTGGAACAGCACGAGTCGACCGGGTCGGCGCCCGGCGCAAGAAATTTGTTCGCGGGCGGAGTGTCGGGGGCGGCGCGGTGCGGGCGGGTCGGAGCCATGGCCTGGCCCGCCTGATCTTCTCTCCGAGATCACCGAGCACCTCGGAGGAACAGCCCTGGTGCAGCACTGGGAAGAGGTTGTTCTCCTCGTCCTCGATGTGAGACCTCTTCCATGAGCTGTTGCAGGTGCCGGCGGCGAGGACTGGATCTTGAGCGAACTTGAGCACGTCTTCGGCCCCGACGGACGGCCGGTGTTTACATCCCGGATGCCAGCGTAGGCCCGCCTGCGGGGTGCCATTCGAGGAGCAGGACGGTGGCATCGTCTGTGAGGCGATGCTGTTGGTGGTCGAGGATGGCGTGCACGAGACGGCGCAGGACTTCGAAGGCAGGTTCTCCGGCGGCGGTAGCGCGCAGGATGAAGTTGACGAATCGCTCTTCTCCGAAAGCCTCGCCGTCTGAGGACCGGGCTTCGGTCACGCCGTCCGTGTAGCACAGGACACGGTCTCCGGGTTCCAGTTGCGTGGAATGGATGTGCCGGCGGATGTCGGGATGGGCGGGTCCCAAGCCGAGGGGTAGTTCGGGAGGGCTGTCGAAAGCACCGGGGATGACGTCGTGGCGGCGTAGGAGGATGGGTGGGGGATGACCGCAGTTGGCCCAGTCGAGTTGTCCGGTGGTGCGCTGCAGGTGCGTGAACACGCCGGTCGCGTAGCGGTCGGGAAACGCCTCGTGGACAGTGGTGTCCATCGTGCTGATGATGGAGGGGAGCTCCCCCTTGCTGCGGCGGGCGTTGCGGCAGGCCGCCAGGGCCACGGAAGAGGTCAGTCCCGCGTAGAGGTCATGGCCCATGGCGTCAATGACGGCGGCATGCAGGGCGTCGCCCATCAGGGCATGGTCGAAGGCGTCGCCTCCCAGGTTGTATGCCGGTTCCAGGATGGCGCTGGAAGTGACGTAGGGCGTGCCAATGGACTTGGGCGGCAGAAAGGCCCAGACCATCTCTGCGGCCAACTCCATGGGCTGCCGGCGCTGTAGGTTGGCGTAGCTGTCGCTGTGGGTGCCCTTGCTGATCAGGACGAAGGCGATGAGGGAAGCCAGCGCCCTGCAACGATTCAAGATGGCGGCGTCGAGGCTGGGGACCTGAACACCCAGGACACCGATCCGTTCGACGCCCTCTACCACGGGCAGCCACAGGGTCAGCGCGCGTGCGTCGCCCTCGGCGATACGCACCGAAACGGTCCGGTACGCCCAGCCCGCCAAGCTGGAGTCGATGGGCAGGCGCTGAGCGGAAATGCCCTGGCTGCCGGGAAGGGCGATCAGGTATTCCTGCCGTAGGTCGGCGCAATAGGCAGTCAGCCCAGTGATTCCCAGCGCCGAGTAGTGCCGCCGCAACAGCTCCGGTAGATCCTCGGGAGCCAGCTCGTGAAAGGCCTGCACCAACTCAAGCATGATCGTGTCGGCACTGGGGCCCGCGAGGTCGCTCACAGTTACCATCCTGCTGCGCTGTGCCACCCGACTTGCTCTCGTCTCCACCGTAGAAGGCTCAGGCCGGTCCCGCCCGGTGTAGCTCTCCGGATTCCGTGGTCTCGCCATCCGGGTGGCCCACCCACCGCTCCGGCTCGCTTGCCAGGCGGTAGAGGTCAGGTGAAGGCAGATGATGGATGCGCGTGCAGCGGGCAGGTGTGAGCAGTGGGCATGCCAGTTTTGGTGAGACGGAGGACGGAATGGACTGGCCTACGTTCGCGCAGCAGATGGCCTCCATGGCGCGAGACCTGCTCGCCCAGAAGACGGTCAACGACACTCTGGAGCGGGTAACCCACTCGGCCACCCAACTGGTAGAAGGTTGTGACGCGGCCAGCATCCTCATCCTGCAGGGCAAGCGGGTACAGACCCTGGCTCCCACGGACAGGCTCGTTCGCGACAGCGACCAACTCCAGGAGCATCTCGGCGAAGGCCCCTGCTTCGACGCTGCCCATAGCCAGGAAGGCGAACGGGTTTTCCGCATCGCTGACCTTACCGAGAATCATCAACGCTGGCCCTCTTACGCCCCCAAGGCCCATGAACTGGGCGTGGGCAGCATGATGGGGTTCTTGCTCTACACCGAGGACGAGGACCTTGGTGCGCTCAATCTCTACTCCCGCCGACAGGGAGCGTTCACCGAGGCCAGCGAGATGGCCGGCTGGTTGCTGGCCTCGCACGCCGCGGTCGCCTTCTCCAGCGCTCGGACCGATGCCCAGATGCACCAGGCCGTCGCCACCCGCCACGCCATCGGGGAAGCCATGGGCATCCTCATGGGAGGACACCACCTCACCGAAGAGCAAGCCTTCGACGTGCTGCGCCGCTACTCCCAGGAAAACAACATCAAACTCCGCGAGGTTGCCCGCCGTGTCTGCGAGCAGGGCAGCCTGTGAGGTGGTTCGGGTGACCTGGCCTTGGGTGATGTATCGGCCGCTTGCGGTCGGCGGGGGTGCGGGGTGGCCTGTCAGGATTACGATCTTGGGAGCAATTGAGATCAGGGTGTGCTGGCCTGGCGGGTTGGCTGGTGTGCGATCAGCAGGCCGGCTGTCGGACGGGTACCAGTTCGGTGCTGTGCCGGTGGCGTGTGGGCCTGCGGGCCGAGCGGTCGGAGACGAGGCCGGCGATCGCCAGGTGGGTTTCGGCGTAGGTGTCGCGCCGTCCGGTGTACCGCTGGAGCGGCCGCCATTTCTTCAGCTCGGCATTGGTGTGCTCGACGCAGATCCGGGCGGAGGACTGCCGCCGTTTCGCTTCCCGCCAGGCCCGCTGGTCCCCGTCACAGGCGTCCTCGGCTGGCTTCTTCGGCGGCGCTGAGATCTGTTCGGGGAACTCATTGGCCAGGCCCCGGTAGCCGTCGTCGACCTGGGCTTTCACCGTCGGGTGCTGGTGGAACTGCTCGGCAATACCTTCGGTGCGTACGGCGGTCTGGTCGTGCATGCGGCCGGGCCGGGTGACGCCGGAGAAGAGGGTGCGGCCCTGCTGGTCGCTGAAGGTGGTGGTCTTGATGGTGTTCTGCTTCTTCTTGCCGGAGACGAACGCCTTGCGACCGGGGCGTCCTGCTCGCGGTCGACGGACTTGTACTTCAGTGCCGTCGATCCGCAGGTCCACGCCCTCCGCGGCGGCATAGGCGAAGACGTCCTCCACCGTGCGCAGCCGCACCCCGGTCCGGCCAGGAACGGCGAAGCCGCGCCCTGCCATGAGCGGGCGGACCTCGCGGATGGCGGCCGAGACGGTGGAGCGGTCTACCTCGTACAGTTCGGCCAGTGCGGCGTGCGGCAGCTGATGCCGCAGGTGGACCAGGGTGACGAGCAGCCGGTCGGTGAAGACCAATTTCTGCTTGCGCCCGGCACCAGCAGCCCTACGCTGCCCACCACCACGTCGTTCATGCAGAGCCGACTCTCGCACTGCCGTCCACTTCGGGGCGAGTTCTTCGATCAACTCGCCGAGATGTTGGCGGGAGATGCCGGACAGGGCAGGATGGCTGCAGGCCGTACGGGCCCAGGATCGCTTCACAACTTTCCCAACCCGTACGGCCCTTCTCACGTCACAGTCCAACCTCGCGCAAGATCATTGCTCCCCAGATCGTTAGCCGCGACCAGTGACGAAGTCACGGGCTCGGTCGACCAGGCCTGCGCCCGGGGCGAGGAGCTTGTTCGCGGGCGGAGTGTCGGGGGCGGCGGGGTGCGGGCGCGTCGGGGCCATGGCCTTGGCCCGCCGGATCTTCTCCCCGAGATCGCCGAGCATCTCGGAGGAACAGGCCTGGCGGAGCATCGGGAAGAGGTTGTTCTCCTCGTCCTCGACGTGGTCGGCCACCTCCTCCATGAGCTGCTGCAGCAGCGGGCTCATGTGGAGGTCGTCGGCGTTCGTCTTCTCCAACTCCTTGAGGAGATTCTCGACACGACTGTGATCGGCGATCTCCTTGTCCGCGATCCGGTCGTCGTCCTCGACGTGCTCGCGCACCGCCGGGTACAGGTACTGCTCCTCGGCGACCGAGTGCCGCACCAGCTCGATGGTGACCTCGTCCACAACATCACGCAGCTCCTGACCCTGGCCGGTCATGGACTGGATCCGGGCGAAGATCTCTTCGACCTCCCGGTGGTCGGCCATCAATTCCTCGATCACATTTCCGCCATGCCCCATCGCGCATCCGCCTCTCGCTCGTCCTTGTCAGGGCCGGTGCGTCCCGCCCCGCAGACACTGATCCCGCACCGGGCGAATTCTGTGGGGCCCAGTCCTCTCGCTCACTCGACAGATCAACCGGGCCCTCGCCTGTACCCACCACAGCTCCACCTTGGATCTGGTCCGCGCAGCCCGCGCCGAACTCGATGGGTGAACCATTCCGAAACCGCCGCCGACGTAGCGCGTGGGCTGTCCGGCCGAGTGACGGCCGTGTGCGGGGGGCTGCTGCTTTGGGGAACTCATGGTCGTGAAGGAACAGCCGGGTGCCTCAGATGTCCAGCCACAGCAACCGAGCAGCGACGCAGCAACAAGGGAGGCGACACACCGCAGCCCAGCGCAGAATGAAAAGGGGCAGTAGACAAGCGCGGCGATGCGGACGGACGGCGCAACGAACGGCATCGTGTCGCCGAACCAACGGTCCGAGCATCCGCGAGGCCGGACCGAGCGACCGCTGCCGCATCGAGACGTGGTAGGTCACCCCCAGGCGTAGGAAGGAGCCGCGCCATGCCGGCCGGATCGAGCTCCAAACGCGAGCGGCAATACGAGCACATCAAGAAGAGCGCCGAGGACCGCGGCGAGTCGTCCAAGCGGGCCAAGGAAATCGCCGCGCGGACGGTGAACAAGGAGCGGGCCAGGTCCGGTGAGTCGGAGAGCGCCAGCAGGACCTCCACCCGTGACCCGAAGTCGGCGTCCGAGCGCGGTGGGCAGCGCTCCCACAGCGGCGCGGAAGGACCCACCAGGAATCAGTTGTACGAAGAGGCCAAGAAGCGCAACATCCACGGCCGCTCCTCGATGACCAAGCAGCAGCTGGAGAACGCGCTCGGCCGCTGAGGGCGTGCGTCGAGGCACCCCCACTTGCCAAAGGCGCCAGCTCTCGGGGCGGAGCAAAGTGGAAACCGCACCCAGGATCGGGAAGATCGGTCGGCCGTCGCGTCGGTGACCGATGGGGTTGCGGGTCGGGCAGCGGGCGGGCCATGGCAGTGTCGTCCTCCAACAGCAGCGCCCCCAGCCAGCGATCGGTGTAGCCACCTGCGCGACGGCCCCGGTGAAGGGGGCGTGCTCATGCCTTACTGGGCGACACCAGTTACTGGGCCTGCTGCTAGCCGATGCCCCGGGTGCCGAGCCGCCGTGGGCCCCCGTGGGCGTGCCGGCGGTGTGACGCCGAGCCGGTCAGGAGGGCCAGCCCCAGGCAGAAGATGAGGGCCAGGGCGAGCCCGGCGCTGAAGATCTCGAGGGTATTCAGGGTGGCGATGTCGTGGCCGAGTACCGACACCGTGTACTCGGGGCCGCCGGAGAGGTTGTCGGCGATGGCAAGCGCCGTGAAGGCACCGACGCCCGCAAGGAGAAGCAGGCCGATGAACAGCATGGGAGTCATCTCCTCAGGGAGTCCCGTCACCTGTGCGGGTACCCACTGCGACAGATCCACCGCTGCTGGAACTGTCCTGCCGACTTCTGGCCCTCGCCCTGGACGGCGACAGACGCCAGGTCGACGCCCTGGCCTCCGAGGCGGGCCACCTGCTGTAGTCCGGGATCCTCGACACGGAGCACGCCCGCCGGTCGGCCGACACCTGCTGGCACCGGACTTCTTCTCCGGCTGGGTGATCCGCACCCTGGCCGCCGGACAGAAGCCGTACCACTCTCTCTCGTACTACCGCGGCGGCGCCTGGCCCCACGACAAACACCGTCATCACCTTGGGCCTGGCCCGCTACAAGCTCGCCGGCGAGGTCGACACCATCACCGAAGGTCTCATCGCGGCAGCGACCCATCACGGCTACCGTCTGCCCGAGGTCATCGTCGGCTACCACCGCTCCGCCACCACAGGTCCCACTCCCTACCCGCATTCCTGTTCGCCCCAGGCATGGGCAGCCGCAGCGCCCCTGGGGGTGATCAGGGTGCGGTCCCGACCCTCCCTGCGCGGTGCCCCGAAGTACGAGGAGAGCAGCATGGCTACTGGCGTGGTGAAGTGGTTCAACGCGGATAAGGGATTCGGCTTCATCGCGCAGGACGACGGCGGCCCGGACGTTTTCGTCCATTTCTCTGCCATCCAGACGTCCGGCTTTAAGGAACTGTTCGAGAACGACCGTGTCGAGTACGACGTCACCCAGGGGCCCAAGGGCCTCCAGGCCGAGAACGTCACCGTCGCCGCGGACTAAACGAAACCCGCCACGGCGCGAGCGATCGGCGGGCCCAATCGTCAGGGCTCCGAGAACGCGGCAAGTACGACAGCTGGGAGGAAGCAGAGCGCGCCGCCCGCGCGGTGCTCGCCCGCAGGGCACGCACTTGTTCAGGGAGGTGCGTGCCCGATTGGCGGCGCGTCTCTCGGAAGACACCGCTCTGATCCTTCTCAACCAGCAGGTCGGATCCCGGCAACGTCACTTCGCATCGGGTCCTGTGCCCGGCCGTCACTGCGAATGCGCGGACTTCCCGCTCCTTTCCGACTTTCCAGCGCAATCGTTTCCCCCCGCATATGCCGCAAGAGGCGCGCGACAATGGAAGGGCACATCACCTTCGACGGAAGGAGGAGTGTGATGGGCAAGGCAGCTGAGTATCCGCAACAGGAGACGCATGCGGGCAACGGCCAGGGTATGCACCTGCACATGCGCACCCTGCATCCTTCGGTGCCGATTCCGTATCTCAGCAAGGAGGAGATGACGAGCACGGCCCGAGCGGCGACGGCACGGCTGCCCGGTACTCTGTCCGTCGAAGATCTGGCGTTTTACGGAGGACTTGGAGCGCTGGCGGTGGCGGGAGCTCTGGAGTGGCCGGTCGCCCTCGCCGTCGGCGGCGCCACCTGGCTACTGCGCAGCGGGCGGAGGGAGAAGCCCGAGGCAGGTGTCAGGCTGTAGGGCATCCTGGGCCTCTGCAGAGCGCCGAGTCACGCAATGGGCTAGGGGGCGCTGACGCCGCAATCGTCGAGGACCTGGGAACGGTGACCGTGCGTCGAGATCCCCTAGGGCGTCAGAGGTTCCCGGGCCTCGAGGGGCGGGAGCAGGGGCACTTGTGGGCCGTCCTCCAGGGGCACGTGGGCGCTGACGTGGTGGACCAGGCGCTGCTCGTACGGCTGGGCGATGGGTTCGGCGCGCAGCCGCTTGCCTACCTTGGCGGTGACTTCGAGGACGCGGGGCATGAGCTGCCCGTTGGTGGTGCCTTCGCGGCGCAGCTGCTCCCATGCCTGGGAGAGGACCTGACGGGCCATGTCGCCGCCGTAGTTGGACTCGACCACGATCGCGTCGGCTTTGAGGGCGAGGGCGAGGGCGAGGAGGCGGTGCGACCCCAGTCGTTGGCGCCCATGCTCCCGGAGTGATCCTCGAGCACGTACAGGTGGCCGTCGTAGCCGCGGGCGGCGCCGATGATGCCGCTCTCGTCGCCGATGGCGGGCTCTCCGCCACGACGGCGACGATGACGCGCGCCATGTCGAGGCCGCCGAACCGGACGGTGGTGTGGCGACGTTGTTGATCCAGGCTCGCTGCCAGACGCCGCCCTCGGGCGGGCGGGGCTTTTGCTGGTAGAGCGCGGCCCACACGCGTTCGCCGACGCGGCGGCGGGTGGTGGCGTGGTGTTCGGCGTCGAAGCGTTCCGGCCACAGGGGTTCGCCGAGGGCCCGGCCCAGCCGGTCGGTCTCGCTGTCGGCGAGCGCGGGCAGATCGATGATCTTCCACTCGCCTGCCTGCGCGTCGGCGAGGGCACGTGCCGCCGGCCACAGTGCAGCGTCTGCTGGGCGGCCGCGCCGGGCGTCTGGCCGTCGCCCGGGCACGTGGCATCGACCCCCGCCTCGTCGTCCCGCGCGCCCTGCCCGCTTCGGCCGTGGTTCGCCACGCCTTCGCCCGGCACACCCTGGACGGTGCCGAAGTCCACGCCGCTCTGCTCGACCTGGTCATCCAGCTCGAGCGGCTGCTGCGCCAACGGGGTCAGGCAGCCCGCGGCCCGGCGCTGACGCTCCGGTTCGCCGGCAAGGGCAGCTGGGAGAAGACGCGCCGCCTGTCGCAGGCCTCCGCGCACCACGACGATCTGCGCATCCTGGCCTACCAGTTGATGCATGCCGCGGGCCTGCAGCGAGGCCGGCTCACCGGGATCACGCTCAAGGCGGAAGATCTGGTGGATGCCGATCAGGTCGCCGAGCAGATCAGCTTCGATGGGGCCCGCGAGGCCCGTCTGGTCGCCGAGGCCGTAAGCGATCGCATCCGCGACAAGTTTGGGCCCGGTGTGATCGGTCCGGCCGCAGCCTTCCGTCGTGTCTCCTGACAGCGCCAAGCTCCCGGAGCCGCAGGTCGGGGCCGTTCACGGCCTCGGTAAGCATCGGCTCGGGCAGGGACCGCAGACGCGATAGCGTCCGTCGCTCAGCGGATCGACGAACGGCACGTCCCATGAGTACGGGAACCCGGTGCAGGTCGTGAAATGAAGTGACCAGTGGCTGGTGAACGGATACAACTACCGCAGCTTTGGTTCGGCCGACGCCGTCTCGGCGAGCACCAGTGTCTGGCAGGCGAGGGCGAACCGGTGCGCCTCCTGGCGCAAGTCCTCCAAGAGGAGCCGCCATTGCACGGTGACTGCTTCGGCTGGACCGCGTTCATGTGCTTCGGCCAGTTCGCTCACCTTGATGCCGGACCTGACGGCGCAGCTCGCCGTGGACGCGGTCCCAGGTGCCGTCCCGGCGCCACTTGGTGAACCAGCGGTGGGCCGCGTCCCAGGGCATCAGGTCGCGCGGGAGCATCCGCCACTGGCAGCCCGAGCGCAGCACGTAGAAGATTGAGTCGAGCACCAGCCGATCCGGGTACTTGCGCACCCCGCCGCCTTTTCGCAGGTCACGCATGGGAAGGAGCGGCTGGATGATCTCCCACATCTCATCGGTCAGGCTGGACGGATATCATGGGCCGCTGACGGCCTCGGAGTTGTCGCACTGGCACACACCACGTGATCATTCCGGGGCCGTTGCCATGCCCAGAGGGCAGATCGCGGCTGTCACGCTTCGTGCATGATCAGCCACCCGACAGGCTCTCAGCAGGTCCGGGGTGGGCGGCGCGGTCTTGTTCGCGATCGTGGTGCGCTTCTTGCGCCGCAGGTGTCGGCCGATGATGTGGTTGGCGCGCATCAGCCGGGCAACCCGCTTGCGGTTGATCTTCCGTCCGCGCGAGCGGAGTTTGGCATGCACGCGTGGGGCGCCGTAGGCGCCGTGGTGTTCGGCGTGGATGGCGCGGATCTCCGCGACCGCCCGCTCTCCGGCCGCCTGGCGTTCGGCGCGGGCCGGGGCAGTCGCCCGGTGCCGGTGGAAGCCGGAGCGGGACACCCCAAGGACCCGGCACAGCCGCTGGACGCCGAAGTCGGAGCGGTTGTCGGAGATGAAGTCCCAGCGGCGGGTCTTCACTTCACCTCCCGAGCGAAATACGCAGCCGCCCGGCGCAGGATCTCGCGCTCCAGCAGCCATTCCTTCTCCGCCTTGAGCAGCCGGGCGTTCTCCGCCCGCAGCCGAGCCAGCTCCTCAGCCGGACTCTGGCCGGCCCCGCCCACGCGGTGCCGGGACGTTGTGCTGGGCGGTGTCCTTGTGGACCCACGTGCGCAGCGTCTCCCCGGTGATCCCGAGCTCCGCGGCCACTGCCGCGTACGCGCGCTTGCCACCGGCGGCTCGGTACAACGCGACGGCGTCCTTCCGAAACTCCTCCGGGTATGGAGGCTGGCGTCCCACCTGGACATCCCTTCCTGAACCTTCAAGATCCATTGTCAGGGTGTCCACTCCAAAGGATCAGCCTCAGTGAAGGATATGCATATCTAAGTATTGTCGCACTACATGTCGGATTAGCGATAAAGGTGTACTGCGACAGGGGTTGGGTATGCCAGCTCTCGCGCAGTTCTAGTTCCACGACCGCTTCTTCGGCGGCAACTTCGACGTCTTCAACGAGCTCTACCCGGACGGCGGTCGGGGCTGGGGCAGCGGAGTGATGACTGAAGGCTTTTCTGGTCGACGTCCCTACGTGGTGCTGCTACCGACCGCCAAGTCGTCGGCGACGACCAGCAGATCGCCTACACGATGACTGGCGACACCCCTGCGAGCTGATGGAGAAGCCTGATGCAGCAAGAACACGAGACGAGAACGCCAGACATGTCAGGGTTGGCACGAGCTGCAGCCACGAGTGCAGGCGACATCAGTGTCGCTGTACGCGCGGAGTTCGCTCGCTTAATGGCAGCCAACGGCGGCGACCGGCAGAGGGCCCTGCACTCCGGCTTCGACGAGCTGGTCAAGCGGGACGGGCTCCGCAGAACCGAGGCGACCGAATTGGTAGCCATCTTCAGGCTGCTCTTCGATGCGCCGGAGGGCACTGACCCGAACCTGGCCCGGCGGGTCCGCGCCTACTACGGTGAGCTGATCCTCGACCCCTGCTCTAGTCCAGTCGCGCTGGCGATTGTGAGTGTGGTCAACTCTCTTCTCACCCCAAGTTCCGCCAGCAGCGGCGAACCCGCTATGAAGGCGATATCCACGGGCGACGCCCTCTTCGGAGGCTTCGGCGCTGTGGTCGGCGCAGGCATCGGCTGGGGCTTCGGCGGCCCCATCGGCGCAGGCATCGGCGCTGTCGTCGGTGCAGCCGTCGGAATCTGCATCGAGGAGGGTTGACCGATCTTCGAGCAAAGGGGCGAACGGCCTCTGTTGCCTAGTGTGATGCGCCGGAAATTACAGCCCTAGGGCGCGTATCGAGTCGCGATCAATCTTGTGGATTTGCCCTCGTGCCGAGGTCTGATCCGGTAGATCGTCTTGCGTGACGCGAGTGCAACTGACAGACGAAGAGTGGGAGTTCATCGGGCCGTACCTGCCGATCGGCGAGTACGGCCCTTACCCCGAGCGCCTGCGGCAGCAGTTCGAGGGCGTGATCTGGCGGTTCAAGACCGGCGGGCAGTGGCGGGAGATGCCGCAGGAGTTCGGCGCCTGGTCGACCGTCTCCAACCGCTTCCGTCAGTGGCGTGACGCCGGCGTGTTCGAGGCCCTGCTGGAGGGGCTGATCGCGGAGGCCGCGAAGCGGGGCGAGGTGGACCTGTCCCTGGTCAGCGTCGACTCCACCACCGCACGCGCTCACCACGACGCCGCCGGGATGCACCTGAGCGAGGACGTGCTCACCGCACTGGAGAACGCCGCCGCCGAGGAGGAAAAGGCCAGGTCAAGGGGGCAGTCCGGAAGGACAAGACGGGCAGGACGCCGGAAACGGCCGCGAGCGGGAAGAACGACGACGCATTCGGCGCCGACGAAAACTCCGGCTGAAGGCCGCTCTCCTCGGACGCTCCAGGGGCGGGCAGACCAGCAAGGTCCATCTCGCCGCCGACCGCAAGTGCCGCCCGCTGGCGTTCGTCCTGACTGCAGGCCAGGCCGCCGACAGCCCGCAATTCATCCCCGTGCTCAAGAAAATACGGGTCGCGGCCCCGTCGGTCGCCCCCGCACCCGCCCCGACGCGGTAGCCGGGGACAAGGCCTACTCGTCCCGCGGCAACCGCGCCCACCTGCGGAAACGCCGCATCAAGGCAGTCATCCCGGAGAAGAAGGACCAGGCCGCCAACCGGAGGAAGAAGGGCTCCAGAGGCGGACGGCCCGTCAGCCACGACGCCGACCTCTACAAGGAACGGAACGCCGTCGAGCGTCTGATCAACAAACTCAAGGCCTGGCGAGGCATCGCCACCCGATACGACAAGACCCCAGACAGCTACCTCGCCGGCCTCCACCTGCGCGCCTCGATGATCTGGATCAGGGACCTCACCCGGACCGCCCATTGATCACAACCAAATACGCGCCCTAAGTCTGTAGGCTGTTTTCATGTCGCATCGGGGTCCGCGTGCTGTCGAGGTCGTGCTGTCCGAAGAGGAGCGCGCCGAGTTGTCGCGTTGGGCAGGTGGTGGGGCGGGATCTCGTTCGGCCGAGCGCGCACGGATCGTCCTGTCTTGTGCGGATGGCGCGTCAAGTTGCCAGGTGGCGGCCGACTTGGGCGTCAACGTGGCGACGGTGCGCAAGTGGCGCTCCCGGTTCGCGGCTCACCGGCTGGCAGGTCTGGCCGACGAGCCACGGCCGGGCCGGCGCAAGCCGGACCTGGTCCTCACCGAGACCGAGCACGCGCAGTTGACGCGGTGGGCGCGGCGAGCGAAGACCGCGCAGTTCCTGGCGTTGCGCGCGAAGATCGTGCTGCGCTGCGCGGAGGGTGGGACGAACAAACAGGTCGCCGCCGAACTCGGCATCGCGCAGGCGACGGTCAACCGCTGGCGGTCGCGGTTCATCGCGGGTCGGCTGGACGGGCTTGCGGACGAGCCGCGCCCAGGTCGGCCGCCCTCGATCCTGCTTGACCAGGTCGAGGACGTGGTCATCGCGACGCTGGAGTCCACCCCGGGAGAGGACACCCACTGGTCGCGCACCTCGATGGCCAAGCGCACCGGATTGTCGAAGTCCACCATCGGGCGGATCTGGAAAAAGTTCGACCTCAAGCCGCACCTGCAGGATTCCTTCAAGCTCTCCACCGACCCGCAGTTCGTCGAGAAGGTCGTCGACGTCGTCGGCCTTTACCACAACCCACCCGAGAAGGCGGTGGTGCTGTGCGTCGATGAGAAGAGCCAAATCCAGGCGCTGGACCGCTCCCAGCCAGTGCTGCCGATGATGCCCGGCATGCCCGAGCGCCGCACCCACGACTACCTGCGACACGGCATCACGAGCCTGTTCGCCGCGTTCAACATCGCCGACGGCACCATCATCGGCCAACTCCACCGCCGCCACCGGGCAATTGAGTTCAAGAAGTTCCTGGTCACCATAGACAAAGCGGTGCCCGCCGGACTCGACGTGCACCTGGTGTGCGACAACTACGCCACCCACAACACCCCCGAGATCAGAACGTGGCTGGGTCGGCACCCGCGCTTCCACGTCCACTTCACTCCGACTGGCTCCTCCTGGATCAACCAGGTCGAGCGGTGGTTCGGCCTGTTGACCGACAAGCTGATCCGACGCGGTGTCCACACCTCCGTGAAAGCCCTCGAGGACGACATCAAGGCGTGGATCGCCACCTGGAATGAGAACCCGAGACCCTTCACCTGGACCAAAACCGCAGACGAGATCCTCAATTCACTCGCCGACTACCTCGCTAAGCTCGCCCCTGACTCCAAAACAAGCTAGACACTTAAACTCGCAATTTCCGGCGCAGGGCACTAGCGGTGATTTGTTGACCTGGGGCGGAACGTGCGGTAGGCCGGTAGGCGGGGGCGATGTTGTTCGGAGGTGGTCGCGATGGTGACCGCGAGGCGTCCGTGCCCGCCGGCGCCGGGGCCGCTGGAGGGCTACGCGGCCCGGTTCGACGACCTGTTCTCGTCGCTGGCGCAGCGGCGCGGGTTTAGGGAGTACCTGACCGGGCTGCTGGCCCCGCGGGACCGGAACAAGACGCTGACCTGCCTGGCCGGGGCGGAGCCGGTCGTGGGGGCCCAGCACCCGGCGGTGCAGCGGCTGCAGTTCTTCCTGTCCGAGTCGACCTGGGACCCTGAGCGGGTCAACGCCCGGCGGCTGGAGCTGCTGCTGCAGGGCGAGGCGACCGCCCCGCACGCCGGCGGGGTGCTGGTCATCGACGACTCCGGGGACCGCAAGGACGGCACTGCCACCGCGCACGTGGGCCGGCAGTGGCTGGGCCGGTACGGCAAGACCGACAACGCCGTGGTCACGGTGACCACGCTGTGGGCCGACGAGCGCCTCTACTACCCGCTGCACGCCGTGCCCTACACCCCGGCCCACCACTTCCCGCGGGGGAAGAGCGACCCGGCCTTCCGTACCAAGTGGAAGATTGCCGCCCAACTTGCCTGTCAGGCCAGGTTCTTGGGGATCGCGTTCCGGGCGGCGGTGGCCGACGGCGCCTACGGGGACCTGGACGACTTCCGGTGCGAGCTGCACGCCGCCAAGGTGCCGTTCGTGATGGCCGTCAAGCGCCGCCGCGGGGTGTGGGCCTACGGCGACCAGGCCCGCACCCCGGTGGACGCCGCCCGCGAACTGGCCTGGCACGGCCCCGAGGAGCCCGGCGCCTGGACGCCGGTGGTGCGCACCTTCCGCGACGGGCACACCGCCACCTGGTGGGCCGCCGACGCCACCTTGGGCTTTTGGGGTCCGGACGGCCTGACGCGGCTGGTGGTGGCCACCGCCGATCCGTCCACCCTGCCGGAGAAGGCCACCTGGTACCTGGCCACCGACCTGCCCCGCCCCGGCTCGCCCCGCGCGGCCGAGTCCCCCTATCCGCCCGCGGACCTGGCCGAGGTCGTGCGGATCTACGGGATTCGAAACTGGATCGAGCAGGGCTACAAGCAGGTCAAGGACGAGCTGGGGTGGGCCGACTTCCAGGTGCGCTCCAATGTCGCGATCCGCCGCCACCAGACCCTGGTCAATTGCGCGTTCGCCTTCTGCTGGGAAGCAGGACGCACCAGCGCGGGACCTGAGAGTACGTCAACACTGGTGCCGGAAGCCGACGCTGGAGAGAGGGGCCCGGCACTGCCGGCCCCGCCCCCACCACCGTGCTGGCCGAAGGCGATTCGCGCCGTCCGCGGCTGGCTGACCCCGTCGATCGTGCTGCAACGCTGGTGGCGGGCCTGGTCCAACGCGCCCCCTCCACCCGAACTCCAAGCCCTGATCGACGCGGTCACCACCGGACAGACCCTGAACCTCTACCCCCCGAACTAACAAACCACCGCTAGCGGTGATTTGTTGACCTGGGGCGGAACGTGCGGTAGGCCGGTAGGCGGGGGCGATGTTGTTCGGAGGTGGTCGCGATGGTGACCGCGAGGCGTCCGTGCCCGCCGGCGCCGGGGCCGCTGGAGGGCTACGCGGCCCGGTTCGACGACCTGTTCTCGTCGCTGGCGCAGCGGCGCGGGTTTAGGGAGTACCTGACCGGGCTGCTGGCCCCGCGGGACCGGAACAAGACGCTGACCTGCCTGGCCGGGGCGGAGCCGGTCGTGGGGGCCCAGCACCCGGCGGTGCAGCGGCTGCAGTTCTTCCTGTCCGAGTCGACCTGGGACCCTGAGCGGGTCAACGCCCGGCGGCTGGAGCTGCTGCTGCAGGGCGAGGCGACCGCCCCGCACGCCGGCGGGGTGCTGGTCATCGACGACTCCGGGGACCGCAAGGACGGCACTGCCACCGCGCACGTGGGCCGGCAGTGGCTGGGCCGGTACGGCAAGACCGACAACGCCGTGGTCACGGTGACCACGCTGTGGGCCGACGAGCGCCTCTACTACCCGCTGCACGCCGTGCCCTACACCCCGGCCCACCACTTCCCGCGGGGGAAGAGCGACCCGGCCTTCCGTACCAAGTGGAAGATTGCCGCCCAACTTGCCTGTCAGGCCAGGTTCTTGGGGATCGCGTTCCGGGCGGCGGTGGCCGACGGCGCCTACGGGGACCTGGACGACTTCCGGTGCGAGCTGCACGCCGCCAAGGTGCCGTTCGTGATGGCCGTCAAGCGCCGCCGCGGGGTGTGGGCCTACGGCGACCAGGCCCGCACCCCGGTGGACGCCGCCCGCGAACTGGCCTGGCACGGCCCCGAGGAGCCCGGCGCCTGGACGCCGGTGGTGCGCACCTTCCGCGACGGGCACACCGCCACCTGGTGGGCCGCCGACGCCACCTTGGGCTTTTGGGGTCCGGACGGCCTGACGCGGCTGGTGGTGGCCACCGCCGATCCGTCCACCCTGCCGGAGAAGGCCACCTGGTACCTGGCCACCGACCTGCCCCGCCCCGGCTCGCCCCGCGCGGCCGAGTCCCCCTATCCGCCCGCGGACCTGGCCGAGGTCGTGCGGATCTACGGGATTCGAAACTGGATCGAGCAGGGCTACAAGCAGGTCAAGGACGAGCTGGGGTGGGCCGACTTCCAGGTGCGCACCGATGTCGCGATCCGCCGCCACCAGACCCTGGTCAATTGCGCGTTCGCCTTCTGCTGGGAAGCAGGACGCACCAGCGCGGGACCTGAGAGTACGTCAACACTGGTGCCGGAAGCCGACGCTGGAGAGAGGGGGCCCGGCACTGCCGGCCCCGCCCCCACCGCCGTGCTGGCCGAAGGCGATTCGCGCCGTCCGCGGCTGGCTGACCCCGTCGATCGTGCTGCAACGCTGGTGGCGGGCCTGGTCCAACGCGCCCCCTCCACCCGAACTCCAAGCCCTGATCGACGCGGTCACCACCGGACAGACCCTGAACCTCTACCCCCCGAACTAACAAACCACCGCTAATACTCGAAGAACTCTTCCTGCAGACCGAAGCCCGCTTCTGCCAAGTGGAGACCTGGCGGCGGATGCGGCACTACGTCCACGGACTGCTCAGCCCATTGGCTTGATCCCAACCTGAAGTAGCAGGTCACAGCTGGTGTGGGCGGTGGGTGAAGTACTCGTGCTGATGAATACAGTGATCGTTGCGGGGTGATCGTCCGTCACCGGGAGATGCGGCCCCGCGGAACTGCCTGAACGCCACCTCGGTGGCCTCCAGCCTGTGGGTGCCGACAATCCCGTCACCTGTGGTGAGCTGCGGCTTCAGGGTCACGATGTGATCACATCGAAGTTACTCGTGAACCCGCCGGCACACGCTGGGGAAGCGTGACGTTCCGTCTGGTCTACCGATTCAGCTGCGTCCTGCTCGGCTGGCTGCGCCTGCCGGCCCGCTCCTCCGCGGCCAAGGATGTCGAGATACTGGTGCTCCGGCACCAGCTGGCCGTCCTGCAGCGCAGCAGCCCCAAGCCAGCCATCACCCGCTGGGACCGCGCGGTGCTCGCAGCCCTGCTCCGGTTGCTGAGTAAGCGTCATCGTTCGGCGCTGAAGTTGCTGGTCACCCCGCGTACCGTGCTGCGCTGGCACGCGAGGCTGGTCGCGAAGAAGTGGACCTATCCACACCGAGGCCCGAGCCGCTCGGCCAAGCCCGAGGCACTGCGTGCTCTGGTACTGCGCCTGGCTCGCGAGAACGACGGATGGGGGTATCGCCGGATCCACGGCGAACTGCTCAACCTGGGCTGGAAGGTCGCCGCCTCCTCCATCTGGGAGATCTTGAAAAGGGCCGGCATCGACCCGGCGCCCCAGTGCGCCGACCGCTCATGGTCCGGTTTCTCACCGCCAAGGCCGCGGGTACCCTCGCCGTCGATGTCTGCCACATGGACACGGTTTTCCTCAGGCGCTTGTTCGTCCTGTTCTTCGTCGAGCACGGCTCCCGGCGGGTGCACATCGCCGGTGTCACCCGCAACGTCACCGCCCAGTGGGCGGCCCAGCAGGCCTGCAACCTCCTGATGAGCTTGGACGACACGCGCACCGCCGGCATCCGGTACCTGATCCGGGATAACGCCGGGTACTTCAGCGAGGGCTTCGACGCGGTCTTCACCGCCGTCGGAGCCCGCGTGGTGCCCATCCTGCCGGGCGTGCCTCGGATGAACGCGATCGCCGAGCGCTGGGTCGGCTCGTGCCGCCGCGAGGCCACCGACCGGATCTTGATCACCGGAGAGCGGCACCTGCGGCTCGTGGTCGAGGAGTATGCCAGCCACCACAACGAATATCGGCCTCACCGATCACTCGCACAACGATGCCCCGATGGTGTCGGCGCGCCTGAACCGCCCACTATCAACGGCCCATCGCGCATCCTCCGGCGTGACCGACTCGGCGGCCTCATCCACGAGTACGCGCAGGTCGCATAGGGTGACGGAGATTGTCGGCACGCACACGGGTCGCTGAGCCGCGTGAGCGAGAGCTATTGGGTTCTGGTGGTCTCGTCGGCAGCTTGCAGATGCACTCTGGTGCGGATGCGATCAGTCGATGTCCGGATCATCGGATTCTTCGAGGAGTCGGGTCGCGAGATCGTCGGCCCACTCCACGGCCCAGGTACGAAGAGCGGTGATCGTGGTCTCGTCCAGGCCGTAGGCGGCGAAGGCTTCGTCGTCGGTCCACTCGGCGCCCGTGAGGTTCGACTGCAGGTCCTCGGGCTCGAAGCGGCCGCGGGCGTGGCGGCGGCCGAACTTCTCGAGCTCGGCATTGGTCCACCGGCGGGAGGCTGCGAACACGTCGATCAGATCACGGGGCGCGCCGCGGTCGGCGAGGGCGCGGACCTTGGTCCCGATCACGTCCTCCTCCGCGAGGACGGGCCCGTACGGGCTCTGGGCGACCGGCCGCCAGAAGATCTCCTTGAGGATGTCGACTTCGCACTCCTGCCCGGTGGCCGGGTCGGTCACGGTGAAGCGGGCGGACAGCGGGGCCGTCTCCAGCGCGTGCACCTTCCAGCCACGGGCTTCCAGGCCGACGCGGAGCGTGGCGGCGATGTCGGCCATGGGCGCCGGGTTCTCGGTGGCGACATCAAGGTCCTGGCTGGGGCGGTTCACGAGGCGGTGCGCCCGTACGGCGTATCCGCCGGTGAGAACCAGTGGATACGGGGAGCCGAGCGCGATCACATCCGCCAAAAGCCGCATGTGCAGCTCCGGCATGTCCGTCACGCGGCTGCCCGAGTGCGGGAGGCGAGCTGGGGGAAGGCGTCTTCCCATACGGTGCGCACGGTGCGACCGACGAGTGTGCGTAGCACCGGCCACAGCTGGAGGAGCAGGTCCTGGTTGAGGTAACGGGGCAGGTCGTCGTGCAGGCCCTCGTGCAGGACGGTGCGGTACAGGCCCATGCGCTGGCGAGGCTTGCCCATGTCGTACGACGCCATCCCGGACCAGGCCATGTGCAGCGGCAGCTCCACGACACCGTGGGTCGGCCCTCGGAGCTCGTCTAGCGATTCCGGCAGGCGGCGCCGGAACTTCTCCCTGTACAGCGCGAGGTCGTCGGCGTCCGCGCTTGAGGGGGCCATCGGCGCGGGTGCGGGGTGCTGTGGGCTAGAGGGCATGACGCCATTATGGCGGCCGGAGAAGTGGCGCGGGTCATGACGTGCGAGCCGACGTCTGGAGTGAGCGGAGCGTCTCTGGTCAGCTAAGCGATCCGTTACGAGACATGATATCTGGGAGGGGATCTGCCCACCTGGGTGGGGAGGCGTGAGCGTGGAGGTGGAATCCCGCGCCCAGCGCTGCTCCTCGTGGCCGGTGTCGGCTGGTGGTGGGTGTGCTGATCGTGTGCATGCCCTGGTGCCGGTGGGCTGCGCGGGGCAGCCGGGTCCGGCCCGTTGTGCGTGTCCCTCCGGACGCTGGCCGGCAGGACCACATAAGCGGTCTGCTGGGGAGGGAGCGTCTCTGGTTGGCTTAGCGAGGCTGAGCGTTGCTCAGCCTTGGGAGCCAATCGCCTTCGTGCCCTGGTACTGAACGACAGGAGCCGCCAGTCCGCGTGGCACGTCCCTCCGGACGCTGGTCGACCGGGCCGCAAGACCCGACCGAGGAGGGTGCCCGACGTCGCCTGGGCGCCGGGCGTGCGCGTAGCACTCTGCCACAGGTTCACTACGGTTCGTTAATCCAACTGGTGAGCCTCGCGTCGCCTGGGCGCGAGGGGGGTACGGGGCCGGGTAGGGCCGGTCTTCGACCGGTCTGGCCGAAATCGCATCGGCGTCAGGTGCGGGTGAGGTCGGCCAGGAGCGCGGGCAGCAGGCGCTCCTCCATGACGGCTTGACCCGACTCCCTCATGGCTCACGCCAGTTGGGGGTCCCAGGGGCTTGTGGCGGGTGGGCCGCCGAGAGGTGTGGACTGGCCGTGGCCGAGGGCTTCGCGGTAGTCGGCGGTGGTCATGCGCCAGGGGTGGGCCCCATGGCGTTCCACGGCGGTGGCGGTGATGCGCAGGCCCGCCCAGTCGAAGTCGGCCCGCCAGTACAGCCGGGCTCCGGCGCGTACCGCGTCGGCGAGCAGTTTGTGGCAGGCGGCGGACGGTACGCCCTCGGTGCACACCAGGGCTGCGCTGCCGGCTTCGAGTTCGGCGGCGGCCGCGCGCAGGACGGCCGGGTTCTCGCACACGAAGATGTCAGCGGCGGCGGGGACGACGGGGTCGGATGCGAGTTGGTGGAGGGTGAGCCGGAACGGGATGCCGAAGTCGGCGGCATCGCGCAGCCAGTCGCAGACCACCGTGTCGCCCTCGGGGCGGACGCCCAGGACGAGGACCTGGCTGGCGAGGTCGTCGGCGATGGCGCCCGCGCTCTCCCGCAGGGCACGGCGTCCGGCCCTCTCGCGCGGGACTTCGTCGCCTGTGCGCTGGGCGAGGGCGCGCAGGACGAGCTGTTCGAGCCGGGTGCCGGGGACGAGGGCTTTGGTGTCGCCGGTGGCCCATTCGGCGAGGACCTCAGCGGGAGATCGAGGAGGGCCTGAACGTCATGGAGTCCTCCAACGGCGCCAACAGTGTGATCGCCTACGGCAAGGGTGGGGAGATCGCCTCGAACCGGCGCGACGAGCAGGAGATGTTCGTCCTGTGCCTGCGGATCCTCCAGTCCGCCCTGGTCTACGTGAACACCCTCATGCTCCAGGACGTCCTCGCCGAACCGGAGTGGGCCGACGTCCTCACACCCGCCGACCGGCGCGGCCTGACCCCGCTGTTCTGGTCCCACGTACGCCCGTACGGGGAAGTAAACCTCGACATGGACGCCCGCCTGAACCTCACCGCGGTCACCGTGCCAGGCCCTCGCATACCAGCGGACGCTGACGACGAGCAGCCAGCCGACCGAGCGTGAGTTCACCGGCTTTCTCCGAGGATGCCCCGGCCTTCAGGCCGGGGAGGAATCGGACTCCTGCGGAGCAGGGCAGGGACAGCCGGATCGCCGTCAGGGCGATCCGGCGTCCACCCCGCACGGCCGTGATGCCGCCCACAACGGTCAAGAACTCTCAACTGTCAGTCCTCCCAGGTAGGTTCGGATGCATGACGACAGAAGCGACCACGAAGGACACCGGGCATGCCCGGTACACCTTCCGTGTACGCCTGTCGAAGACAGCCCGGCGCGCACTCGAAGCCGAGTGGGATCGCTGCCGCTGGATCTGGAACGAATGCGTGGCCAAGTCCCGGCAGGCCCACGCGCAGAGCAGAGCGGGCGGCGAGAAGTTGACGTGTGGTCCGGCGCAGCTGGACAGGATGCTGACCGACGCCCGCGGGGTGACAGCGTGGCTGGCTGAGGGTGCCTCGGTGCCGCAGCAGCAGGTGATTGGGGAGTTCGCCAGGTCGAGGGCGAAGGCGCTGAAGGACATCAAGGACGGGCTTGCGCAGCACCGCCGGGCCGGGATGCCCCGCTTCAAGCGCAAGCGTGACAGCCGACCGTCGCTGAACTACACCCGGCGCGGTTTCCGCCTCAAGGAGGGCCGCCTGCACCTTGCGGGCCAGATCGTGCTGAGCGTGGTGTGGTCGCGGGCTCTTCCGGCCGACCCGTCGAGCGTGCGCGTGTATCAGGACACGCTCGGGCATTGGTACGCCTCCTTCGTCGCCCCGGCCCAGGTCGAGCCGCTTGTGGAGACCGGCCACGTCCTGGGCGTGGACTGGGGTGTGAAGGAGACCGCGACCACCACGGATGACGCCTACGACCTTCCGCATGCCGAACACGGCAAGCGGTCCGCTCAGCGGCTCGCGAAGTACCAGCGGATGATGGCCCGGCGCCGGCGACCGAAAGGACAGCGTGCATCCACCGGCTACCGGAAGGCGCAGGCACAGGCAGCGAGGCTGCACAGGAAGGTCGCGCGGCAGCGGGAGGACACCGGCCGCAAGTGGGCCAAGGCCGTCATGCGCGATCATGACGGGGTGGCGGTGGAGGACTTCAGGCCGAAGTTCCTCGCGAAGACCACCATGGCCCGCAAGGCGGCCGACGCGGCCATCGCGGCGACGAAGCGTGCCCTGATCGAGATGGGCCGCAAGCACGCACGGGACGTCCGTCTCGTGCACCCGGCGCACACCACGATGGACTGCGCAACGTGCGGGGCGAGAACCAAGCACGCACTCCCTCTCTCGATGAGAACCTATGCCTGCACCGTGTGCGGAGCCGTGTCCCCCAGGGACAAGAACTCCGCCCGCGTGATGCTGGTCCGGGCAGGTTGGAACCCGGACGGTGCCGAGGGCGTAAGACCACCTGGTCCGCTGGACCAAGAGGCAGCCTGAGCCGTAAATCCCCGCTCAACCCTGGAGGGTGGAGAATCCCCTCCCTTCAGGGAGGGGAGCCTTCAAGTACAGTCGAGAGCGCCCGTTTTGGGGTGCCGGGGAAGCTTCAAGTGGGTTCGGCCAGACGGGGTGCGAGAGCCCCGCATGCGGCGCTACCGTCCCCATCAACACCGCGATTTAGGGGGAGGTCGGGATGCTCGACCAGGCATTGATCGCACTGGCCGCATCCGGCGGCACGGCGCTGGTGACGGCGGCAGGGACGGACGCTTGGAGGGGCCTACAGCAGGCGGTGGCGCGCTGGTTCGGCCGGGGCGATACGCAGCGTGAGCAGGCCGAGCTGGAGCGCCTGGAGCAGACCGCGGCCGCCGTGCAGGCCACGGGCCCGGTGGAGGCGGAGCAGGCACGCAACCGCCAGGAGGCCGTCTGGCAGACCCGCATCGAGACTCTGCTGGAAAACTTGGACGGGGCCGAGCGGGAGCGGGCGGCCGAGCAGCTGCGCAGCCTGCTCGCACAGCACGGCCCCCAGGGCGGCGTGGTCGCCGGGCCGGGCGGACTGGCCGCGAACACGGTGGACATCAACGCCGAGCAGGGCTCGATCGCCGCCGGTGTGATCCACGGAGGGGCGCAGATCGGCACCCCTCCCATGCCGGCTCCGCCCCAGGGCTGAGCGGACCGGCCACCGCAAGCCCACCCAAAGTCCCGCGCCACCCCGTCGGAGACGGCACCGGGGGCATCACCGCAACCGGCGGCGGCATCGCCGCCGGAACAGTCACCGGGGGAATCCACCAACATCGGCATGCCGCACCACGCGTGCCCGCAGCGTGGCCGCATCAGGTCGGCGTTGTCCCCTCCCGGGCGCAGTCCTTCCAGCAACGTGCCGAGGCCGACCGGCTGCGGGTGGAGATCGACAGCGGCGGTACCGCGGTGCTGCGCCAAGTGCTGACCGGCATGGGCGGGGTGGGCAAGACCCAGCTCGCCGCGGACTACGCCCACACCGCCTGGGATGTCGGCAGCCTCGACGTCCTGGTCTGGATCACCGCCAGCGCGCGCTCGCCCGTCGTGACCGGATACGCGCAGGCTGGCATCGAGCTTTGCCAAGCCGACCACGACAATCCGGAACAGGCAGCCCGCTCCTTCCTGGCCTGGCTCACCCCCAAGGCCGGGCAGAAGCCGTGCCGGTGGCTGATCGTTCTGGACGACGTTGCCGACTCGGAGGATCTGCGCGGTCTGTGGCCGCCTGCCAGCCCGTACGGCCGGACCCTGGTCACCACCCGCCGCCGTGACGCCGCCCTGACCGGGGAAGGCCGCCGCCTGGTTGACGTTGGCCTGTTCACCGAGGCCGAAGCCGTCGCCTACCTAACCATGTCCCTGGCCGCCCACGGCCGAGTCGAGCCCGCCGACCAGCTCACCGCCCTGGGCCGCGAGCTCGGTTACTTGCCCCTGGCCCTCTCCCAGGCCGCCGCTTACCTCATCGACGCCGGCGAGGCCGCGGCCGCCTACCGCGACCTGCTGGCCGACCGCGCCACCACGCTCGCCGACCTCGCCCCCGACGCACTGCCCGACGAGCAGGCCGTCGCCCTGGCCGCCGCGTGGTCCCTGTCCATCACCCGCGCCGACACGCTTCGCCCCGCCGGCCTGGCCCGGCCCATGCTCCATCTGGCTGCCCTACTCGACGCCAACGGCATTCCCCAGGACGTGCTGACCGGCGAGGTGGCCCGCGCTCACCTCGCCGCACACCGCACCGCAACCGGCCCCAACCCCACCGCGGAACTCGCCCCCGTCTCCCGCCCAGACGCGGTGCGCGTCCTGCGCGCCCTGGACCGGCTCAGCCTCATCGACCACAGACCGGGCACCCCCCACCAGGCTGTCCGCGTCCACCAGCTCATCCAGCGGGCCACCCGCGATACCCTCACCCCCGAACAGCGAGACCAGTACGCCCGCACCGCCGCCGATGCCCTCATGGCCGCCTGGCCCGAGAGCGAACGCAATACCGTCCTCGCCCAGGCCCTGCGCGCCAACACCGACGCCCTCACCCGCCACGCCGAAGACGTCCTGTACCGGCCCGACGCGCACACCATCCTTTACCGCGCGGGCAGAAGTCTCGGTGAAACCGGCCAGGTTACCGCTGCCATCACGCACTTCCGATATCTGGTCCATGCTGCCCGTGAGCACCTTGGCCCAGGCCATCTCGACGCTCTGGAATCCCGCCATCACCTGGCTCTGTGGTGCGGGGAGGCGGGTGATCCGGCTGGGGCGGCTGCCGCGTTCGCCGAACTGCTGGCTGACCGGGAACGGTTGCTGGGCCCGGACCACCCTCGCACCCTGGATGCCCGATGTGAGCTTGCCCTGTGGCGAGGGGAGGCGGGTGATCCGGCCGGGGCAGCCGCCGGGTTCGCCGAACTTCTGACCGACTATCTGCGTGTGCTGGGCCCCGACCACCCCCGCACCCTGGATGCCCGTCACCACCTCACCTACTGGCGTGGGCAGGCGGGTGATCCGGCCGGGGCAGCCGCCGGGTTCGCCGAACTTCTGACCGACTATCTGCGTGTGCTGGGCCCCGACCACCCCGACACCCTGGGCATCCGAGGCAACCTGGCTCGGTGGCGAGGGGAGGCGGGTGATCCGGCCGGGGCAGCCGCCGCGTTCGCCGAACTGCTGGCTGACCGGGAACGGTTGCTGGGCCCCGGCCACCCCCGCACCCTGATCACCCGGAGCGATCTCGCGCTGTGGCGAGGGGAGGCGGGGGATGCGACTGGCGCGGCTGCCGCGTTCGCCGAACTGTTGGTTGACCGGGAACGGTTGCTGGGCCCGGACCACCCCGACACCCTAACCGCCCACTATCACCTTGCCCAGTATCAGGGGAAGTCGGGGGATCCGGCTGGGGCCGCAGATGCCCTGGCCGAACTCCTAAAGCAAACGCTGCGGGTGCTCGGCCCGGACCATCCCCACACTCTGAACACTCGCCACCACCTCGCTTTGTGGCGGGGCCGGGCGGGGGATGCGACTGGCGCGGCTGCCGCCTTCGCCGAGCTGCTCTCGGACATGGTGCGGGTGCTGGGCGAAGACCATCAGCACACCCTGATCACCCGCCACCAGCTCGCCGAGTGGCAGGAGACGCTAAGCCTCGATCCACCGACGTGGTTTGGGGAGTGATCTTCTGACTGGTTTCGAGCCGGTTTCCGGTCGGTGGTTGGTCATGGGCAGGTTGTAGCCGCTGGTCTGCCCAGCTTTTCCACGGTTCGGTTCCGGTCGGGCCCTGGCGGGCGGGGTGGGCAGGGGCTGTCAGGCCGGGCTGGGTGGGTCGTGGACGGTGTCGAACAGGTGTGTCCAGGCGTGTTGCCAGGGCCAGTTGTGCGGTAGGTGCAGCGTGATGCGCCGGGCGGAGTGGGCGAGGCGGGCCGGGACGTGGATCAGGTGGGTGCGGAGGGTGGCGGTGGTGGCCTTGGCGTGGAAGGCGGAGGCCAGGGCGCCGGTGGCCCGCAGCAGGTTGTAGGTCATCGCCCACAGGGTGAGCCAGGCGGCGTTGGCGTGGAAGTGCCCGGAGGGCAGGTGGGCCAGGGCGGAGGCTTTGCTGTCCGCGATGACCTGCTCGATCACCGCGTGGTGACGGTGTTCCCGTTCGGCTCGGAGCATTTCGGCAGGGTTGTCGGTGAAGAATGGGTGGTAGCGCCAGACGGGGAACAGTTCGCCCTGCTCACCCAGGACGGCGGGTTTGGCCAGGTCACGGACGCGGCGCACGATCAGCCGCCCGGTGACCCGCTCCGCTTTCTTGCGGCTGGCGAACGCGGTGTAGTGGGATATCTCGGCGACTTCGGCGTCTGAGATGAGTTCACCGGTTTCGGGGTCGGGCACCGCGGTCGGGTAGCTGATCTGCTGCCATTCCTCGTCGGGGATGCTGAGGACTGCCCGTTTGATGGAGGGGTTCATGCCGGTGGTGATCGAGAAGTGAGCCCCACTGCGGCGGCAGGCGGCGATGACACCGGCGTTGTAGAACTGGGAGTCGGCGCGCAGGATACGGGTGCCGGTGCAGCCGGCCTCAATGGCGGTGGCCAGGGCCTCGCTGACGAATTTGGGGGCGCCGCGGGCGTCGGCTGCCCTGCCGCGGCGCATGCGGACTTGGGCGATCACCGGTCTCGACTGCGGGGTGCAGATCGTGGCGAGCAGTGGGTGCAGGGTGCGGATGCCTTTGAACCGGCCGTACTCGGCGCCCTGCTTGGTACGTCCGTAGACGCGTTTGTGGGTGGAGTCGATGTCGATGAACGCCATTGCGTCGGCGCTGGGCAGCAGCGGGGTGTGCGCGGCCAGTGCGCCAAGGAACCGGCGGTGCACGGCGTGGAGTTGGAGAGCATGGCCGTGGGTGAAGGCGCGCAGGAACGTGCCCAGCGTGGACGGGGCACGGATGCCGCCGAACGCGGCCGGCATAGCACCGTGGCGCAGAACGTTCAGGTCGTCGATGCTGTCCGCGCCTGCGGCCATGCCGCCCATGATGCTGGCGACCTTGGCGTCCGCCGACGCGCTCGCGCCGTTCTTCGTCCGGGTCAGTCTCACCATGTCGGCCACCATGCGGGAAAGCCCGCACCGCTCGGCCAGCCGCATCACCGGGACCAGCCCGGCACACGCGATCAGATTCGGTTCATCGAACGCAGCGGAGACCGCCGCCGGGGTATGGGAAACTTGCATCTCGGAAGTGCCTTGTTGATTGTGCGTGCTGGAAGCCTGAAGAACTCCCATCATCGCAGGTCACAAGGCACTTCCTCGTTTCAAGCGGAGTTATCCACAGACATCAAACCGGTGGATCAAGGCTTAGCGGTGGCGGCAAGTTCCTCTCGGCGGGAGACGAAGTCGGGTGGCGGCGTGGTGTAAAGCTCGTCGAGAGCCGCCTCCACATCATGCTCCCCGCCGCCCCCGCGCGCCCTTGTGCTGCATGATCCTCAGACTCCATCGAGCCAGGCCCCCGCGCACCTCGGGTCCACTCGCCCGCGCGCCGTGGCACCGCCCCGGCCCGCGCACCAGCGGGAGACGGGGCGAAGCCCTGATCCCGAGCGGGAACCAGGGCTTCGAACGATGGGCATGAGGGGGGACCTGGCACACCCCCGGGGTGCCAGGCGCGATGTCGGGGCCGCCGACGGCACGAGTCCCGTGGGGTCCTTGCAGCCCGTGCACGCGTCAGCGTCCGTAACGGCTTGGGCGCCGGGAGGAGACGTCCCGCCTCTGCGGCGGGGGTGAGTTCGGCGCGGCCGAACAGCAGGGCGTAGCCGGAGGGGAGTTGGTGCAGGATGCGGGGGAGGAGGTCGGGGCCGGCCAGGACTGCGACGGCGCAGAGGACGGATCCGGTGTCCCAGCGGGTGGCCAGGGTGGCGCCGGTGCGGGCGGCGAGGCCTTTGACGAAGGCCTAGCCGGTGAGGGGCTGGGTGTCGGGGATCTGCGCGGTGAGGATGCGTGCGGCTTCGAAGGGCAGGCGGGTGGCCAGTTCGATGCGTTCGTCGCCCGTCAGCCGGCGTCCGAGTCCAGCGAGGACCAGGCGGACGGCTTCCTCAGCCCGTTCCCGGGTGGGGTAGGCGCCTTCGGAGCGGACCTTCTCCAGCATCTGCTCGTACGTCGTGACGGACAGGTGCTGGAGCGGTGGAGTCCAGTCGGACATCACTGCGGTTGTTGATTTTCTGTCGCCGAGGTGATGGAGCCAGAGCCCGGCACAGATGTGCGGGCGCCGGGTGTGGGGGTGGTCAGGTCGGCTGAGGGCGGCCGAAGAGGAGGTCGTAGCCCGTGGGGAGCTGGAGCAGGATCTGCCCCAGCAGTTCGTCGCCGGCCGTGTCGGCGACGGTGCTGAGGACGGCGCTGACGTCCCAGGCCGCGGTCTGGTCCGTGGCCCCCTCGATCCAGGCCGCCGTCGCCCGCAGGAACCGCTCCGGTGGCAGGGGTTCGGCGCTCTGCAGCGGGTTGAGCAGGATCAGGGCGAAGTCTTCCGGCAGACGCGCTGCCAGCTGGGCGCGCACCTGGCCGACCAGGTGTGCGCCCAGCAGGGCGAGCACCACGCGGGCTGCGCGTTGTGCTTCCTGCCGGCTGTCGTACTCGCCGCGTTCCTTGACCCGGTCGAGGAATGCTTCCCACCGCAGGCTCACTTCGGCACCACCCTTCTCCGTGTCCAGAGGGGTACGGAGGACGGGGTGAGGGGGAGATCAGGTACCCGTCCTCCGCCGCTGTTCGGCCTCGCTCGGCTCAGCCGGAGATCTCCTGGCGGTCGGATCCACTGCTGATGGCGATCTTGCGGGGCTTGGCGCGTTCGGCGATCGGGATGCGCAGGGCCACCAGCAAAGCGACCCGATGCAGGACGGTGGAAAACACCGGCAATCCCTTTGCTGCAGCGCCCTTCCACTTGCGGAACGCCACGATCCCCCAGAACAGAGGGAACGGCAGGCAGGCGATCGCAGCAAGGGCGAAAATGGGCACAGCAAGCAGGTTCCCTGCGTTTGCGGCGATGCCAGGTGAATCGTCGCCGGGGATGATCATCGGGTGTTCCACGTACCAATGTGCGCGGAGAGTCGCCTGTACGAACACGGCAGGGAACACGATTGAGGCCAGGGCGGCCGCGCCATACCAGCGCCAGGATTGGGTCGTTGCCCCGCCAGTCGTTGCCACCGCATCTCCTTGTCCGTCCAACGTGCCACAGCCGTACCCACCGCTCGGTCTGTCAACGAGTCCGTCATGCCAAGGCTGGCGCCGATCAGCGCAGCGAGAGTGTAGGCGCTCACCAGGCACGTGTCTGCTGACGGCATGCCTCGTCCTTGATTGCCTACAGCAGCGACGTACAGCAACCACCGCGCCCGCGGTCCATGTCGTAGCGGCCAGCGTCCAAGATCGCGATGGTCCCAAGTACCCTCTGCTGCGGACCCGCCTCAACCACCCGGATGTGCGGAAAATCTGGGCCGACCTGGGCTTGGCCGGCCGCCTGATCGACTGGACCTCCCAGATCCTCGGCCGCGAGCTCGAGATCGTCCGCAGAGACCCTAGCCAGCGCGGTTCCAGGTGCAGCCGAAGGTGGGTGATCGAGCGCACGCTGTCGTGGAGCGCCCGCCATGTCAGCGTGTGCCTGGTGCCCGGACGATCATCCCCGAAGCACCCTCGGGGCCGGCAGCCAGGCCTCCCGCGCGGGGACGGCTGATGCGGACGTACGGTGCTGGTATGTGCGCCATAGGGGAAGACGGCGCCGCCCAGTCCTACGGGTCCCGCCCCCCTTCGCCTGCCACCGAGTTGGTACGCCGGGCCGCGCTGGACCAGCTGCTGGAGCTGGCCGTGCGCGACACGGGCATGCACGCGGGAGCGGTCTTCCTGCTGGCGTCCGACGGGCGGGCGCTGCGGCTGGAGGTGACCGCGGGCATACCGGCGGAGTATCTCGCGCCGTGGTTCGCGGTGGCCCTGTCGAGTCCCGTTCCGGTGGCCGAGGCGGTACGCGAACGGCGGCTGGTCTGGCTCGGCGACCCCGAGGAGTTTGCCCGTCGTTACCCGCGCACGGCGATCGCCCTGCCGTACCACCATGCGGCGGCCGCGGCGCCGATCCTCACCGGCACGACGGTCTGGGGCGCGCTGCTGCTGTTCTGGCCCGGCTCCGACACAGCCGGGACCGCTGGTCCGAGCCCCGAGCGGGTTCGCGCCGTCTGCCGGCGCCTGGGGCGGTTCCTGCGCGACGCCGCCGACACCGGCCACGCCGTCGGTCCCGGACCGGCACCACGCAGCCTGCTGCAGGCGCCCGCCCTCAAGCGGGCACCGGCCGAGGCGCTGGCCGCGGCGGACTTCGCCGAGCGGCTGCCTGGGGGCAGCTGCTCCCTCGACCTCGAGGGCAGGTTCACCTACGTCAGTGCCACCGCCGCCGCTCTGCTCGGCCGGAGCATCCACGATCTGATCGGCACACGCCCCCGGCAGTCCTTGCCCTGGTGCACCGACTCGGCCTTCGAGGACCACTTCCGCGCCGCCGTGGTCAGTCGCAAGCCCGGTTACTACGCCGCCATGCTCGCGCCGGACCGGTGGCTCGCATTCGAGCTGTACCCCGACGGGTCCGGGGTGAGCGTCCGTATCTCGCCGACCGATCCGGGCGGAGCCTTTCAGACTGCGCCCACCAGGACGAGGGCGCCCCACGGCGAGCCGATCCCCCTGGGCGAGGTCTACCGGGTGCTGCACCTGGCCGCCGCCCTCTCCGAGGCCGTGGGCGTGGGCGACGTGGTCGATCTGGTCACAGAAGAGATGCTGCCGGCCTTCGGAGCCCGGACCGTGGCCCTGCTCGCGGCCGAGGACGGCAGAATGCGTGTCATCGGCTGTCGCGGATACCACCCCCGGCTCCTGGAGCAGTTCGACGGAGCGCCACTGACCTTCCCGGCGCCCGCGGTCCGGGTCCTCGCCACCGGCGTGCCGGCCTTCTTCGCCACCTTCGAGGAGCTGTCTCATGCCTACCCGCCCGCCCCCCGCCAGAAAGGTCAGCACGCGTGGGCCTTTCTGCCACTGATTGCCTCCGGGCATCCGGTGGGCTCGTGCGTCTTCGCCTTCGACCGGCCCCACCCCTTCCCCGACCAAGAGCGGGTCGTCTTCACCGCACTTGCGGGACTGATCGCTCAGGCGCTGGAACGAGCCCGCCTTTACGACACCAGCAAGGAGCTCGCGCAGACCCTTCAAGCGGCTCTGCTCCCCGCCTCGCTGCCCGACCTTCCCGGACTGGATGTGGCCGCCCGTTACCTGCCCAGCGCCCGCGGTATGGACATCGGCGGCGACTTCTACAACCTGGCCCGGGTGGACGACACCACCGCGGCCGCAGTCATCGGCGACGTCCAGGGCCACAACGTCACGGCCGCCGCGCTCATGGGCCGGATCCGCCCCGCCATCCGCTCCCAGGCCCTCGCCGGGGCCACGCCGGCGCAGGCCCTCGCGCAGACCAACCGCCTGCTGGTCGACATGGATACGGGCCGCTTCGTCAGCTGCCTGTACGTCCATCTCGACCTCGCACGCCACCGGGCCGTCTTCGCCACTGCCGGGCACCCCCCGCCGGTTCTGCGTCACCCGGACGGGCACGCCGAGGTCCTCGCCCTACCGCCCGGACTGCTGCTCGGCATCGACCCCAACGCGGACTATCCCTCCACCGAGATCCCGCTGACGGCCGGCACCGTCCTCGCTCTGTACACCGACGGACTCGTCGAAACACCCGGGGTCGACCTGGACGACGCCATGGCCGGGCTTGCCGCCCAGCTCGCCCAGTCCAGGCCCCAGCCCATGGACCGGCTCGCCACAACCCTGATCGACCATGCACGGCACACCGCCCCCCGGACAGACGACATCGCCTTGCTGCTCATCGGGCTCACCACCGCCGGGTAGGGCACCCGCGGGTCCCACGGGGCCGGCCGGCGGGCTGACCAGTTACGGTGCAGCCGCAGGACACGCGGATGGAGTCGATCAGCATCGTCGGCGCGCCCGCGCGATCCGCTCCGGCCTGCGTGTGGAGAAACCCCGCGCCCACGCAGCGCACCAACCAAGATCACGGCCTTCCGCCGCGCAGCCCCGCACGCCCGGAGAGAGTGCCTTGACAGCACGAAGGGGGCGGCCATGATGGAAACCATGGAAACTAGACTAGTTCCCTCAGTTCCGGAGCATAGCGGGCCGCGTGCTGAGGTGATCGTGGAGGCGGCCGGCCGACTGTTCCTCGCGCCGGGCTTCACCCGGGTGAGCATGGACGATCTCGCTCGTGAGCTCGGGATGAGCAAGAAGACGATCTACCGTCATTTCCCGGATAAACGCAGCCTGCTGACCGCGGTGCTGGAGCGGCAGTTCGCAGCAGTGGAGCGCACGCTGGTGACGGCGGTCGAGGACGCAGAAGGGCAGCCGTTCGATGTGCGGGTCCAGCGGTTCCTGATCGCGGCCGGCATCGAACTCGGGCGGATCGGCGCGGCTCAGCTCGCGACCGGGCGGGGCGGGGATGCGATGCTGCGCAAGTACGTGGAGCAGCGCACGGACGCGGTGGTCTACCGGCGGCTCGACGAGCTGCTCCGGGACGGACACCGGCAGGCACTGCTGGCGGCGCCGCCCGAGCTGCTCAGTGAGATCATCCGCGGCGCGTTGGAGCGGCTGCTCACCTCGCAGTTGCCGCACGAGCTGGACTGGACCGCGGCGGATCTGCTGCGGGCGACCGTCGACACCGTGCTCTACGGGACGATCCGCTCAGCACGCCCCGGCACCGACGACGACCAACTCGGGGCGGTCATTGCGACGGCCCGCGATGATGAGGAGGAGGCGGGCCCATGACTGGGTCAACCGGCAGAGTGGCATTGGTGACAGGGGCCAGCAGCGGGATCGGTGCGGCCACCGCCCGCGTTCTGGCCGCGCGAGGGATGCGCATGGTGGTCAACTACCTCCGCAGCAGCAAGTCAGCCGAGGAGGTTGTGGCCGACATCGAGGCCGCGGGCGGCCAGGCCATGGCCGTGCAGGCCGATGTGCGCGAAGTGGCGGCGGTCGAGAGCATGGTCGAGCAGGTCCAGGCAGCATGGGGCGGCATCGACGTACTCGTGCACAACGCGCTCATCCCGTATGCGGTCAAGTCGTTTCAGGACATGACGTGGGAAGAACTGGGCGGCAAGCTCGACGCCGAGATGCATGCGGCGTTCGCGGTCACCAAGGCCGTCCTGCCCGCCATGAAGGAACAGGGCTGGGGACGCATCATCTACCTCGGTACCGGCCTCAGCCGCCGGCCCCGGGAGGGCATGATCGCACTGGGCACGGCCAAGGCCGCACTGGAGCAGTTCGCCCGGTACCTCGCCCAGGAACTGGGCCCGCAGGGCATCACGGTCAACATCGTCGCGCCCGGCCCGGTGGAGTCCCGCATCGCGGCTGACGTGTTCGACGATGCGCAAAAGCAGCGGCAGGTGGCCGCTACCCCCCTGGGCCGCCTGGCACACCCGGCCGACGTCGCCCAAGCGGTCGCCTTCTACGCAGGCGAGGACAACGCCTTCATGACCGGAACCACGGCCGCGGTCAACGGCGGAATGTCCATGTACTGACGCGTCACTGTCCCCCGCGCCCGGGCATACCGTCCCGGTCGGCATGCACCCGGCACACCGACCCCTCAGCGCCATGGACCGCAGCGCCCGCGATACACGCGGGCGCATGACGTGACACGAACGAAGGAAAAAGGTTCATGCACACCATTGATCTCGCCTATGTCGGGCGGGGCCTGCATGAGGAACTGGCCGCCTACATCGCGGACCAGCAGGACTACTACGCCGACGAGGGCGTCCACGTCGCGCTGCGCGACGGCTGCACCTGGGACGAGGAGCGGCTGCGCCGCGGCGCCACCATCGGGCTCGGCCGAGCACTGCTGTCCCGACTGACCGACGGCACCCCCTGGGTCGCACTCAATGTCAACACCCACCGCCCGCTGTTCTGGTTCCTCGCCCGCCCCGGCCTGACCTCGCTGGCCGACCTGGCCGGCCGACGGCTGGCGGTCCACGCCCCCCACACCGCACCCGGGTGCTTTACCCGGATCGTGCTGCGCAAGGCAGGCCTCGACCCGGACCGCGACCTCCACACCATCGTCCGCCCGCCCGGCGACTATGGCATGGACCTGCGCCGGCTGCGCAACGGCGAGATCGACGCCGCCCTGGTCGGCAGTACTATGGCACCGGAGGCGGTAGCCGCCGAGCACGGCTGGCAGGTGTTGGCCTGGGTCGGCGACCACTTCCAGATCCCCACCGTGGGCGTGGCCGTCGACCCCACCTATATCCACCCGGACAACCCCGCAGTCCAGGCCGTCCTACGAGCCCACCGGCGTGCCCTGCAGGTGATCCGCAACGACCCCGACACCACGGTGCGGCACATCCAGACATTCCTCCACGGACAGACCGCAGGCGAAGCCCGAGCCCACTACGACACGTTCATCGCACCGTATTTCACGACCGACGGCCAAGCCGACCTCGCCGTCGGCGCCACCGCGATCACCGCAGTCGCCGCCGAACTCGGCGTCCCGGCCACCGTCGCCGCAACCGAGTTCTACCGCACCGCAACCACCACACCTTATTAACCTGTGCGACGGGGGCGAGGAGTCGTTGACTTCTTCGTTCGCTGTTTTGCTGTGTCTGGTTTGCCGACTGTGTGCACGTCGTAGAGCGGGGTGGGCCGGGCGTTCTTGCGGCTGGGTGGTCGTCCCGGGCCGGGGCGGGAGGGTTTCGGTGCTCTGGCGGGGCAGGCAACCGCCCGCCCCGCCGGCGTGCCCAAACCCGCCCGACCCGGACCCGGACGCCCACTCGGCTCGAGAAACCGCAGGCCAGCCCCACGACACGAACCCGGAAAGACCGTGAAACGAATCGAAACCCTCACCGAACACATCCGCCTGAGACAGCAGCGAGGGTAAACATCAAGCTAAAGCGGGGCTCAGTACGTCACCTCTGTTGCGGCGTGGGAGTAGACCAACCTAGGCCAAGTACCCGGACAGTGGCTTCGACGCCGCGTACTACTGGTCGATCAAGTTGCTCGCCGCCGCATACGGCGACCACCCTGCCTATCGCGAGGAATGGAGACCATGACCGCTGAGCGTGTCCGTGTCCTTGCCCTGCTGCTGTTCGGCGACCAGGCGGAGATCGTCGCCGACGTCCCGCCGGCGGAGCAGGCCGAGCCGGAGCGCTACCCGGCCACCGAGATCGCCGACGCCATCGGTATCCAGGTCCATGATCTGCCGGGCGTGCGGCTGACCGCCGAGGTCGGCGAGGACGGCCAGCTGTCCGACTGGCGGTTCGCCTCACCACCTGACAGGCACATCACCTTAAAGGGGCTGCGCAGCTGCAGCTACCTCGCCAGGCAGGCCTCGCGTGTCACAGTGAGCTCGTCACGACATCTATCGCACCCCTCAAGCCCGCCTCGCCGCTCCCTCCCCCATGGGGCGAGGCGGGCTACGTGCTGCAGAGGGGCCCCTCTGAGCATGCGCGCCAGCGTGGGAGGAGTGACCCTGGTGAAATGGTCGAACCTCGCGTGATCGTGTCGCCGTCCGAAGAGACAGGCGGTCGGCGTATCCAGATCGACGATCAGATCCCGGGCACCGGGCACAGCCTGCACGACTTGAGCGTGTTCCTGGACCGCGTCGGGCATCGAGGGCTGGGATGAGGTGTATGGGGCCAAGTCGCTCCTGATCGAGTGGCACGGCGGAGGGCCAGAGGTGTGGTCGGCGAGACCGTGAGACAAGGCCCAGGCGCCCCCGCGCCGCGGGTGTGGTTGACCCGCATCCGCCGGGCGGGGAGCACGGCGGCATCGCTGGGCGGCCTGCGTGACATGAGCGCGGCCGTCTGCTGTCATAGCCGTAGTGCTGCCGGGCACAGGGGTGGTTGTCCGGGCCGGGCGACGTCACCGGGCAGAAAACGCCGACGGGGGCCAGAGGCCGCACCGCCGACGTCACGGATGCGACAGCGGGAGCGGACCACCGCCGAGAACTCGGCTGAGGGGAACCGGCTGCTGCCGCGCAGTGGCTGAGCCCGTCGCGGGCGCTGCGCTGGGTGACACCGCCGTGGGGTTGCAGGTCATCTCTGAACATCTGCATCTTGGTTCGTTCGACCCCTTGACCGACTGCCGTGGCCAGCGTTGTCAGCGTTCCCTGCTCGGCGACGATGTCCCTGCGCTCGACGCCGTCGGCACGCACGGGCTCGGGGTCCGCGGGGTGACTGCTGGTCATCGCAAGCACGGCATGCCGCACCCCGAGCGCGTCGAGGATCGCCAGGTGTGCGAGAAGATTCCTCACACTCCGTGCTCGAGCCAACTGAGAACAGCAAGCGCCGACGATCGGGCAAGAAATCAGAGCAGGTCAGGACAGCGGCAGTAAAATGAGGCCAGCAGCAGCGCCAACGGCAGTTGGGCGGCGAAAGAGATGGAACGGTATGGGCCCGTCCCGCCGGGGTCGAAACGTCTGCCCCTCGCAACGCGGGATAGAGAACAACTGCTGGTTTCGGCGGCCGAGAGCGTTGTTGGCGAATTGGGCGCGGCGGCCGCGACGGTCTACCTCAAAGTGCCGGACACCTCGGATCTGCACGCTGCTGTCGTGGCGGTGACCGCCGCGGGAGTGGGAGCGCCCGAACATGTACCCCTGGATGACAGCAGCTGGCCGTCGTCACGGGCGTGGCAGTCGGGCCGTGTGGAGACCGCGACTGTGGACTTCATAACAGACCACCCGGACCTGACAGTCTTCGCACCTTTCCCACTGCAGGCCGCGGCCGCGCCGCTCTTCTCGCCGACCCGCCGCTTCGGGACGCTCTCGGCTTTCTGGCTGCTCGTAGGTGGCGAGATCGCTGAGTCGGCCCGGGAGCGACTGGCCGTCGCGGCCTCGTCGCTGGCCCGCGACCTGGACCGGTTGGCCGATCACGGGACATCGATGGTTCCACCCCTGGTACCGCACGTGGTCACCGTAGAAGGTGAGGGGGCGGGCGCCGAAAGCATGACCTCATCAACCGTTCCGCTCGTCTACCATCTGCACAAACTCGCCACGCTGCTGGCAACGACGGTTCACACCCGGGACGTCGTGGAGATGTCCATGGAGCGTGTGTTGGACGGATTCCAGGCCCGTGCTGCCGTCGTCAGCCTGGTCGATGGAGATCGGCTCCGCGTAGCTTGCAGCTCGGGCTGTGCAAGGGAATTCATACGCACCTTGCATGGCTCACTGCTCGCTCAGCGCAGGCCGGAGACGGAGGCGGTGGACCGACGGCGCCTGGTCCTGTACGGCCCTCGGGATACACAGACAGCCGGTCGGTTGCCCGAGCCGCTGTCGGACCAGGAATGCTTCTGGATGGTCCTGCCGCTGATTGCCGGGCGCAGGGCGGTGGGTGCCCTGTCGATGGCGTTCGGCGTCGAGCGGAGGGACATCGTCGCCGAGCAGGGAACGCTGACAACGCTGGCCACGGCAGTCGGTCAAGCGGTCGAACGAACCAAGATGCAGGATGTTCAGCACGCGCTGGCCGATGACCTGCAGCACGCACTGCTGCCACCCGTGCTGCCCCAGCCGGCCGGAGTGGTGAGCACCAGCAGGTACGCATCGGCGACCAGCGGAATCGAACTCGGGGGAGACTGGTATGACCTCATCAAGCTCCCCGAGGGCCGGGTCATGATGGTGATCGGGGACGTCCAGGGGCACAACACGGCCGCCGCTGTGGTCATGGGCGAGCTACGCAGCGGCGTGCGCGCCTACGCGACCGAAGGACACGACCCCGGAGTCGTGCTCGCCCGGGCGAACCAGCTCATGATCGGCCTGGAAACCGACCTCTTCGCCACCTGCTGCTGCGCCTGGCTCGATCCGGACACCGGCAGGGCGCAGATCGCCACCGCTGGGCATCCACCGCCTCTGATGCGCACGGCTGACGGCCGAATGCCACCCGTCTTCCTCGACGCAGGCATGCCTCTGGGCATCGACCCGGAGGCGACCTACGAAGTGGCGGACCTGCAACTCGAGCCGGGCACGTTGCTCGCCTTCTACACGGACGGTCTGGCCGGTCTCGGAGGCAATGTGGACCCCAAGGCGGTGAGCGCGGCCTTCGACGACCCCGGGAACCTTGAGTCCGTTGGTGACCGACTCATCAGGGGCTTCAGCGAGGCGCCCCTGCGGTGCTCCGACGATGCCGCGTTGCTCCTGGTCGTCTACGAAGGACCCTCGGCTGAAGCTCAGCACAACGTCCGGCAGTTGAGGATCCACCGGCGCGATCTGCACGGAGCCCAGCAGACGCGCAGACTTCTGCGGGAGTGGCTGGCCGGGTGGGAGTTGTCCGCCATGGCCGATGACGAGGAACTCCTGGTGTCGGAGGTCGTCACCAACGGCCTGGTCCACGGTGACAGCGACGTATACGTCTACGTGCACAGGTATCCCGAACGCATACGCGTAGAGGTCCGCGACAGCGATCCGCATCTCGCGCAGGCCGTAACGGTTCCCCGCGAAGAGGACCAGGCCGAGGGCGGGCGAGGACTGGTCATCGTCTCCGCGCTGGCATCGGCATGGGGCAATTCACCGAGCGGACGAGGGAAAACCGTGTGGTTCGAATTGCCGATGCCGGATACCCACGGCGCTGATGCCTAAAGACGGCACACCTTCGCGTGATGTCTCCGTGCGCCTGACCGTCGACCAGGCCCGCACCGCCGTCACGGTGTGGCTCTTGCCGGAAGTCCGGGTGATGGGGCTCGCGCCGGCGTAGTTCTTCCGGGCCTTGGCGGAAGCGTAGCGGGTAGGGTCGTCCCCGAACTCGGCGAGCCCCGGACGCCGGTGATCTCCGTGATGCCGGGCATCGAAAGGTAGATCTCAGCGTCCGGGGGCGCGGGACGCGGGCGAGTGGTGGCCGGATGCCGGCGGAGGGGTCGCGACGTTTGGGCATGCACGTCTCGGCACGAGCTGACCCTGCCCGGCGCTGAGGCGCTTGAGTTGGCCGTCCGCGCGGCGGGGCATCGGCTCGCCGCGGTCAGCGTCCGGGGGCGTCGAAGCCGCAGGTCACTATCACCGGGTGCTGGCGGTGATGCTCGGGAACGGGGCCTTGACGTCGTTGAACTGAATCCCTATCAGGTCAAGATGGCCGGCGCGCAGCTGGGCAGGTTCGGCTGAAGACCGACGTGTGCGACGGCATGACGATGGTCGAGTTACTGGTGCGCGGGCAGAGCTGGCCCCTACATGGCGACAAGGCGGCAATGGCCGAGCAGCGGGCCTGGGTGGCACCTTCGCCCACCTCGTTGCCGCAGGGCCCGACGGACGGGAAGCGGCCGGCGCCGGCCTGAAGGAACTGGAACGGTACGGCTACCTTGTCCGCGAACGCCTGCGGCGGGCGAACGGAACGCTCGGCGAGGTCGTCTACTGATCACCGACCGTCCCGCCACCCTCGACGTCGCCCTGCTGAGAGCCGCCTAATGGGACTTGCCGGGTCGGAGAGACTTGGTGCCGTAGCCGCCAGCAGGTGAGCACTACTGCCGCCGGAACCCTTGGAGTTCTGGGTTGAGACCGTGCCCCTGCTGGTCGGCCGGGAGGCCAGACCGCTCATGGGGTGGCGTGCCCGCCCGATGGGGCGTGAGCATTGAATCCATTAGGCCGCGCCGCGCCTTCCGCAGGCTGCAAGGGAAGCGAAGTACCTGACCTGGAGGACGAGTTGCTGCTGATCGGCGATGACTGGGCCGAAGACCACCACGACGTCGAGGTCCAGGACGGGGCCGGCCGGAAGCTGGCCGCCACGAGGCTGCCCGAGGGGGTGGAGGGCATCGCGAAGCTGCACGAGCTCCTCGCGAAGCACGGCGGCGGGGACCTGGATGCCGCCGAAGTCGTGGTCGGGATCGAGACCGACCGCGGTTCGTGGGTGCAGTCCCTGATCGTCTCCGGCTACCGGGTCTATGCGATCAATCCCCGGCAGGTCGCCCGGTTCAAGGAGCGGTACGCCTCCTCCGGAGCCAAGAGCGACAAGGGCGACGCACATGCGCTGGCCGACATGGTCCGCATCGACCGGGCCCAGCTCCGCCCGGTGGCCGGGGACAGCGAGCAGGCCCAGGCCGTCAAGGTCGTCGCCCGCGCTCACCAGACCCTGATCTGGGAACGCACCCGCACCTTCCAACGGCTGCGCAGCACGCTGCGCGAGTACTTCCCCGCCGCTCTTGACGCCTACGCGGACCTGACGCTGACCAGCACGGATGCGCTGGAACTGCTGATCAAGGCGCCTACCCCGGCGGCCGGGGCGAAGCTGACCCGCACCCAGATCACCGCCGTCCTGGCCCGCGCCCGTCGGCGGAACCGGAACGCGAAAGCGGCCACGATCCAGGCCGCGCTGCGCGAACGGCAGCTCGGCCTGCCCGAGCCGGTCACCGCCGCCTACGCGGCCACCGCCACCGCCCACGCCCGTGTGATCATCGCGCTGAACGAGCAGATAGCCGCGATGGAGGAGCAGGTGAAGGCCCATTTTCGAGCGCACCCGGACGCTGAGATCTACCTCTCGATGCCCGGCATCGGACAGATCACCGGCGCCCGGGTGCTCGCCGAGTTCGGGGACGACCCCACCCGCTACGCCTCCGCGAAAGCCCGCAAGAACTACGCCGGCACCAGCCCCATCACCCGGGCCTCCGGCAAGAGCCACACCGTCCAGGCCCGCTACGTCCGCAACAACCGACTCGCCGACGCCCTGCAAGCCCAGGCGTTCTCCGCGCTGCGGGCCGCACCAGGCGCCCGCCGCTCCTACGACAAGCAACGCGCCCGCGAAGCCGACTACAACCCCGCCCTGCGCCAGCTCGGCAACCGCCTCGTCGGCATCCTCCACGGATGCCTCAAGACCCGCTCTCTCTACGACGAAGCGACCGCCTGGTCGCACTACGCACAACCCCACGCCGCTTGACACTCAACGACATGGGGTGTCTCAACCCTGGCGAACGACGACGAACGCGACGTCGGTTTTACGGCGGGGATCCGGCGCGGCGTGATGGCGGCCGACCGGTTCACTCAGATCGCCAACGGCCTCTTCCGTGACAGCCGAATCTCCTACAAGGCGAGGGGGATCTTCGGGTACGTCAGCACGCATCGGGACGGCTGGCAGGTCACCGTCGCCGAACTGGTGCGCCGCGGCCGCGAGGGCGTCGACGCGGTCACCACGGGGCTCAAGCAGCTGGAGCGGCACGGATTCCTCCACCGCACCCGCGAGCGGAATCCCGACGGCACGCTTGGCCAGGCGCTGTACGTCATCACCGACCTGCCTGTCCTGCAAAACCCCAGGTCGCAACCAGAGTCGGGTTTTCCAAGATTGGCTGAGCCTACGTTGGCTGATCCCGGCACTAAGAACACCAACAGAAAGAAGACCAACAGGCAGAACACCAGACCCCTCCGTCCGCGCCGCGGCGAAGCGACACGAGCACCTGGACGGACGGACCAGCCGGACACGCCAACACCCCCACCAGCCACGCCCACAGCGGATGACATGCACCCAGGGATCCGGCTGCTGCTCGACCTCGGGGCGGCCCGCCCCGAGCTACTGCTGACCGGGCAGACGCTGACCGACCAAGGCCGCGTCGTGACCGTGATGCTCGAGGCCGGCTGGAAAGCTGAGCAACTGCGCCACGTCATCGCCGCCCGACCCCTGCCCCACCCGACGCGGACGACGGTCGGCGCGATCATCGCCGCCCGCCTGCGCGCAGCTCACCTCTACCCGCCGCCCGCCATCGCGGACAACCAGCCCGTGCGGGATACCCCGCGGCCGCAGCCAATGACCGGCTCCGCCGCCGCCCGCCCGGTGAGCGAGGCCCTGGCCTACCGGGCCCTCGTCGAATCTGCCGGCTGTGGCGTGCCCGGAACCGTCCCGAGCGAGGACCTCTGCCCGGCCTGCCTCGCCTGGCCACTGTGCCGCACCTGCTCCGGACCCCCCGGCGCGCCCACCCCGACGGCGGCGGCCGCTGCACCAGCTGCACTTCCGCCTTCACCGAGCACCTGGAGGGACGTACCTCGTGACGGACACGCCTCACACACCGCCGCCCACCGCGCACCACGAGCGACCCTCCATCGGCCACCCGGGCCGGGGGGAGAAGGAACGCGCCCGCGCCGAACGGACCGGCCACGCCCGCGACCACTCCTGCTCCGAGGCCTGCGAGCCCATACTCGTCCACGAACGTACCACCTGGGGGCGGCTCGCCTGGACCGTCCCCGGCGACGGCAGCCCGCCCGAGGCCCCCCACCAGATCGGAGTGCTCACCCGGGCCGCGAGCCGCCTGCAGCGCTTGGCTCTTCACCGGCTTTCTCCGAGGATGCCCCGGCCTTCAGGCCGGGGAGGAATCGGACTCCTGCGGAGCAGGGCAGGGACAGCCGGATCGCCGTCAGGGCGATCCGGCGTCCACCCCGCACGGCCGTGATGCCGCCCACAACGGTCAAGAACTCTCAACTGTCAGTCCTCCCAGGTAGGTTCGGATGCATGACGACAGAAGCGACCACGAAGGACACCGGGCATGCCCGGTACACCTTCCGTGTACGCCTGTCGAAGACAGCCCGGCGCGCACTCGAAGCCGAGTGGGATCGCTGCCGCTGGATCTGGAACGAATGCGTGGCCAAGTCCCGGCAGGCCCACGCGCAGAGCAGAGCGGGCGGCGAGAAGTTGACGTGTGGTCCGGCGCAGCTGGACAGGATGCTGACCGACGCCCGCGGGGTGACACCGTGGCTGGCTGAGGGCGCGAGCGTGCCGCAGCAGCAGGTGATCCGGGAGTTCGCCAGGTCGAGGGCGAAGGCGCTGAAGGACATCAAGGACGGGCTTGCGCAGCACCGCCGGGCCGGGATGCCCCGCTGGAAGAAGAAGCGGGAGGCCAGGCCGAGCCTGAACTACACCCGGCGCGGCTTCCGTCTGAAGGACGGTCGTCTGCACCTTGCGGGCCAGATCGTGCTGAGCGTGGTGTGGTCGCGGGCTCTTCCTGCCGACCCGTCGAGTGTGCGCGTGTACCAGGACACGCTCGGGCATTGGTACGCCTCCTTCGTCGCCCCGGCCCAGGTCGAGCCGCTTGTGGAGACCGGCCACGTCCTGGGCGTGGACTGGGGTGTGAAGGAGACCGCGACCACCACGGATGACGCCTACGACCTTCCGCATGCCGAACTCGGCAAGCGGTCCGCTCAGCGGCTCGCGAAGTACCAGCGGATGATGGCCCGGCGCCGGCGACCGAAAGGACAGCGTGCATCCACCGGCTACCGGAAGGCGCAGGCACAGGCAGCGAAGCTGCACAGGAAGATCGCGCGGCAGCGTGAGGACACCGGCCGCAAGTGGGCCAAGGCCGTCATGCGCGATCATGACGGAGTGGCGGTGGAGGACTTCCGCCCGAAGTTCCTCGCGAAGACCACCATGGCCCGCAAGGCGGCCGACGCGGCCATCGCGGCGACGAAGCGTGCCCTGATCGAGATGGGCCGCAAGCACGCACGGGACGTCCGTCTCGTGCACCCGGCGCACACCACGATGGACTGCGCAACGTGCGGGGCGAGAACCAAGCACGCACTCCCTCTCTCGATGAGAACGTATGCCTGCACCGTGTGCGGAGCCGTGTCCCCCAGGGACAAGAACTCCGCCCGCGTGATGCTGGTCCGGGCGGGTTGGAACCCGGACGGTGTCGAGGGCGTAAGACCACCTGAGCCGCTGGCTCCGGTGGCAGTCTGAGCCGTACATCCCCGCTCAACCCTGGAGGGTGGAGAATCCCCTCCCTTCAGGGAGGGGAGCCTTCAATGGTTGACCCGGCGCCCCGCACAGCGCATCGCCCCGGGCGGCATCCCCGCATCCTCGTGGCTTTCCGCCGCTGCCAGGGTTTGCTGCTGTCCCCGTGTGGAAGATCAGAACCCTTGCTTGTTCCGATTAGTGGGGGAGGGCGCAGGTGATGCGTTGGGTGCGCGCAGCGGGAGCAGGGTCGGCGTCCACTGTCCCCGGACGGCCAGGTCTGCCTCCTGGCGGCTTGCCGGGGTGCGGGCAAGTGCCAGCACGGCCAGGTCGTCTTGGCGTTCGCCGTCGGTCCACTGCGAGACACTTCGGACGAGAGCGTCGACGATGTCCTTTGGGTGCGCGCCGGTGCGTCGGGTCAGCGTTGCTGTGGGGTCGTAGAAGGTCCCGTGCCGGTTGCGGGCCTCGAGTACGCCGTCGGTGAGCATCAGGACGGTGGCGTCAGGAGGCAGGGGGAAGATGTCCGGGGTGCTGTCCTGAGCGGCCTCGGGCAGGCCGGTGCCGAGCGGCGGATCGGGTGTTGTCGGCTCTAGCTGCGTGACCTTTCCCGGGTGCAGAAGGTATGGCGCGGGGTGACCCATGGAGAGCACCGTGACGGTGTCACCGCTGGCCGGGATTTCGGCAAGCAAGGCCGTGGTGTAGTACTCGGCGCTTTGTTCGTCGGCGTGGCAGTCTCGCTCGAGTGCGTGATCCAGACGTTGCGCTAGCACTCCAAGGTCGGGAGCGGACTCTGCGGCCTCGCGGAAGGCGCCCAGGACGGCGGAGACGGCGGGTACGGCGCGCAGGCCTTTACCGACAACGTCGCCCACGATGGCGCGCAGCCCGAAGGGTGTCTCCTGGACCGCGTAAAGGTCACCGCCGATTCTGGCTTCCGTCTGAGCGGGCTCGTATCGGGCGGCGACGCTGAAGGATCCGACGCGGTCGGGTGGTGAGGGCAAGACGGCGCGCTGTGCCGCTTCCGCGATGTCGCGGGCCACAGTCAGGCGGCCGCGCTGCCGAGACAGCAGGTGGCCGACCCACAGGCCGATGAGGCCGATCAGCCCGACCACACCCAAGTCCACCAGAGTCGCGGGCAGGGGACGACCGGTCCACAGATCGACGGCAACACCGGCGAGGCATGCCGCAGCAGCGACACCGATGCATGTGCGGATACGCATGACGACGCACCCCACAAGGGGGGCCGCGGCCAGCAAGGGCAAACCCATATACGGCTCGGGAGCGAAGAGATCTGCCGCCATGCCGCCGAGGATCAAGAACGCGGGAAGCAGACAGGCAATCTTGATAGCGGTGGGATCCACGTTGGCGGCGGGAGCGGGGGCATGAGGCGTCACTTCCTCCGGTGGGCGGACGACAGTGAGGCAGGTAGGCAGAATGGCTGGTGCCTTCAGGACGCGCAGCCTGCCGGTGGGCATGGTGCGCTCGACACCGCTGCGTGGGTGTTGCCCAGGCTTCCGAGTGACGTGAGGGGAGTGCTCGGCTCGGCGAACGAATCGGTCGCTGAGCTGTTCGGTAAGGAAAGCGGTCCACTCGATTCGCCTCTGCTATGCCTCTGATCTGCTGGTCACTGTCTAAGTCACAGTGCCTGCTGCCTGTTTCATATGTGTTTCTTCCTTATCAACATAATTATCGGTGATTTGTTGACCTGGGGCGGAACGTGCGGTAGGCCGGTAGGCGGGGGCGATGTTGTTCGGAGGTGGTCGCGATGGTGACCGCGAGGCGTCCGTGCCCGCCGGCGCCGGGGCCGCTGGAGGGCTACGCGGCCCGGTTCGACGACCTGTTCTCGTCGCTGGCGCAGCGGCGCGGGTTTAGGGAGTACCTGACCGGGCTGCTGGCCCCGCGGGACCGGAACAAGACGCTGACCTGCCTGGCCGGGGCGGAGCCGGTCGTGGGGGCCCAGCACCCGGCGGTGCAGCGGCTGCAGTTCTTCCTGTCCGAGTCGACCTGGGACCCTGAGCGGGTCAACGCCCGGCGGCTGGAGCTGCTGCTGCAGGGCGAGGCGACCGCCCCGCACGCCGGCGGGGTGCTGGTCATCGACGACTCCGGGGACCGCAAGGACGGCACTGCCACCGCGCACGTGGGCCGGCAGTGGCTGGGCCGGTACGGCAAGACCGACAACGCCGTGGTCACGGTGACCACGCTGTGGGCCGACGAGCGCCTCTACTACCCGCTGCACGCCGTGCCCTACACCCCGGCCCACCACTTCCCGCGGGGGAAGAGCGACCCGGCCTTCCGTACCAAGTGGAAGATTGCCGCCCAACTTGCCTGTCAGGCCAGGTTCTTGGGGATCGCGTTCCGGGCGGCGGTGGCCGACGGCGCCTACGGGGACCTGGACGACTTCCGGTGCGAGCTGCACGCCGCCAAGGTGCCGTTCGTGATGGCCGTCAAGCGCCGCCGCGGGGTGTGGGCCTACGGCGACCAGGCCCGCACCCCGGTGGACGCCGCCCGCGAACTGGCCTGGCACGGCCCCGAGGAGCCCGGCGCCTGGACGCCGGTGGTGCGCACCTTCCGCGACGGGCACACCGCCACCTGGTGGGCCGCCGACGCCACCTTGGGCTTTTGGGGTCCGGACGGCCTGACGCGGCTGGTGGTGGCCACCGCCGATCCGTCCACCCTGCCGGAGAAGGCCACCTGGTACCTGGCCACCGACCTGCCCCGCCCCGGCTCGCCCCGCGCGGCCGAGTCCCCCTATCCGCCCGCGGACCTGGCCGAGGTCGTGCGGATCTACGGGATTCGAAACTGGATCGAGCAGGGCTACAAGCAGGTCAAGGACGAGCTGGGGTGGGCCGACTTCCAGGTGCGCTCCAATGTCGCGATCCGCCGCCACCAGACCCTGGTCAATTGCGCGTTCGCCTTCTGCTGGGAAGCAGGACGCACCAGCGCGGGACCTGAGAGTACGTCAACACTGGTGCCGGAAGCCGACGCTGGAGAGAGGGGGCCCGGCACTGCCGCCGTGCTGGCCGAAGGCGATTCGCGCCGTCCGCGGCTGGCTGACCCCGTCGATCGTGCTGCAACGCTGGTGGCGGGCCTGGTCCAACGCGCCCCCTCCACCCGAACTCCAAGCCCTGATCGACGCGGTCACCACCGGACAGACCCTGAACCTCTACCCCCCGAACTAACAAACCACCGTTATGCTGATTTTTCAAGTCTAGCGGGGTTCGCATCTCGGGTTGGTCGGGCCCGCACATCGCCTCGGGCAAGGCGCCGGTATGAAGAGCTTTGGCGTGTGTTGGGCGACCGATATGTTGTCTATGGGATGCGGCGGATGGCGAGGAGAGCTACGTCGTCGAGATGGTCGACGTCGTGACAGGCTTCGAGCACGCGTCTGCCGTGGATTCGATGCTTGCCCTCTCTTGTGTGCCTTGAGCGGTCAGTGCTCCGGCTCGTGCCAGGCCGGTGTCGAGCGGCAGGGTGGGGCCTTCGACCACTCCATCGGTGACCATGACGAGGGTGGTGCCTTCGGCGAGGGGAAAGGTTTCCTGGGGGTAGGCGGCGGCGGGGAGGACACCCAGGTTGGGGCCGACCGGCAGTTCCCGGATGCCGTGGGTGCCGCTACGCCGAGCTCACAGGAGAGGGACGTGGCCGGCGGTTGCACCGGTGACGGTGGCGTTGTGCGGATCGAAGCGCAAGATGGTGCAGCTGGCGACGGATGCAGCGGCCATGGCCGCGAAGAGCTCGTTGGTCAGGGTCAGGACACCATTCCTGACTTGTTCAATCGATCCCAGACGCGCGGTTCACGGCCGTAGCGTCGAGGGTGCCGGTTGGCACGGGCTCGACCTGTTCCTTGCCGCCCACGGGCTGGCTCGTCCTTAGCGTGCCGCCGCCGGCCGGCACCCACGCGGTGTGGCTCGACAGAGGCATGAACATCATGGTGACGCTGTGACTTCAAGTCAGGATGCCCGCCGCATTCCCTTCCCTGTCTCAGCGAGTGCGAGGCCAGCCTGTGATTCTGATCGGCGTCGACCCCCACAAGGCGTCCCACACCGCCGTCGCGGTCGACGCCGCGGGCCATCAGCTGGCCCAGCGCCGGTTCGCCGTCAACGCCGGCGCCTTCCGCCAGCTGATGCGCTGGTGCGAGCAGTGGCCCGAACGCCGCTTCGCCGTCGAAGGCGCCCGCGGCCTGGGCCGCACCCTGGCCCAGCAACTGGCCGCGGCGGGCGAGAACGTGGTCGACGTGCCGTCCACGCTGTCCGCCCGGGCCCGACGTCCGGGCGGGGCTTCGAGCCCGCACGGGGTCGCGTGTCCGCGGGGGGACGGATGTTCATGCACGCGATGCCGTGTTGAACGGCCATCTCGCGAGTGGGTCACGCAGGCCGTCGGTGGCGGCTGCGACGCTGTCCGCCATGGATGAGCTGGAGTTCATGCACGGCCGTGTCGACGGGGCCGACCACGACGATGCCGGACCGCGGCAGGGGCGCACCTACGTGGAGCTCGTGGCCGGCCCGCTGGATGGTCTGCTACTGGACATCACGAACTGGCCCGACCACGCTCGAGCCGAAGACATCGCCCTTCATACGGAGATAGGCCGGTACGGGCCGGGCGGCCGCGCCCTGTACTCCCCGAGACCGGTGGACCGGCGCCGGTTCGACTGGTGCGGAGACACCCCCTGACCGTCACCGTGGCCGGCCCGACCACAGGCCCGGCCGTGCATGGTCAGCGCCCTCAATCACGGAGGGCACCCGTGGCCGCGATGCGTAATGGCTGACCGGCTATCAGCTGGACGACCTCAAGGAGAAGCTGGCGACGCCGGGGGCCCGCTGCTTCTCGTACGGTGCGCCTGAAGTCGGAGTGCGGCCGTTGGTGCGGCCTCGTCGTCACCGCCGCCGCGCTGATCCTCAGCGTGGTCATGTCGATCCTGCTGCTCGTCCCGATCAACAGCCGGGCCACGACGTGGACCGCCGACGGCCTGCCCGCCGACTGGAAGCAGCAGATGAACGGCTGGTACCGCTTCCACTACGTCCGCGTCTCCGTCATCATCGCCGCCTTCGCCCTGATGGTCGCCGCCCTCGCCTGAGCCCATGGGCCGAGACCGCGCAGGTGGCGCCCTCGTGCAGTCGCTGCTCGACACTCACCGCTCCAGAAAAGCGCCCTACGTGGACTCGGTAGCGCTGCTCTTTGAAGCTGGTGCCATCTATAGACCTCGCAGGTTGGCGAGGAGGGTGCGGCGTGGATGCTCGCCTACAGCCAGATGCACTCATCGATCACGATCTGGGGGTCGGCTGTGCGGGGGGCGAAGACGTATCGCAGCCATCCCCTGCCATGATCGAAGTAGATGATGTGGGCTCCGCCGGGGCGGGTGGACTGGACGGGTTCGACGCTCATTCCGGCGGGCAGGTCCGCGGCTTTGTCGATGCCCCGGAAGTAGGGGTCCTTCGCGGTGACGAGTTCGGCGCGGGCCGCGTCGACCAGGGAGCGGGCCTGTAGGGGCAGGGCGTTCCTGTTGTCTTCGGCTTCTTTCGTCCAGTCGGCCTGCCACGGAGGGCCCATGAACTCGGCTGTCACTGGCCGGGTTCCGCCTTGCTCGCCTCGCGGCGCAGGCGTCCGGCCTCTTCAACAAGGCCCTTGGCATGGGCGTTGTCGGTGGCGTGCGCGGCCTCGTCCTCCAGGCGGTGAACCTTGGACTGCAGCTGAGGATCCCTGGCGAGCGCGAATTCGGCCCACCACCGGGCCATGAAGGCGGGGAGGGGTGCCAGGTCGTAGGTGTCGGCGATCTTCTCGCGCCAATTGCGGTCGAAGTCCGGCAGGAGCTTGGGCGTGTGCTCTGCGATGGCAGCGCGCAGCGCTTTGGGGGTGCGTTCGGGCATGGGAGGGATGGGTCCCCGCATGCCGACTGTGGCGGCTGTCATTGGTTAAGTCCTTTCATGACGACAGCGGGTCAGGCGGCTACGGGTACGGACGTGGCGCCCGTGGCCCCATGGGGTGTGCCGGAGGCAGCAGCGAGCGCCTCGCGCTGTGCCGTCGTGACCATGCGGGCGTAGGGGTGGATGTCGCCGCGGGCGTAGGCGTGGAGCAGGATCTCGCAGAGCGCGGACATGGAGCGGACGTTGTCCTTTGTGCGTTGCCTGTCGGCGCCGTTCCATACCGCGTGGGACGCGAAGACGCTGCGTCCGCGCCGGTTCCCTGCGTGCCCATCGGTGGTGGTGTGGGGCAGAGGAAGGGTTCCTGCGGCGTACTCGGTGAGGGCGCGGCTCATGATCCAGATGAGAGGCAGGCCCTCGGACTTGGCGCGGGCTCCGGCGGCGTCCCATACGCCTTTGGCGATGTTGGGGGCGCGCTCACTCTCGCCTACTGCAGGCATGTGTGGCTCCCGTTGTCGCGGTTGCAGTTCTACCTATTGGAACGGTACTACGGATCGGATCGGTATGCCATCGGGGCACCTCCATCCGTTGATCTTGCGGGGGTATCCCCGGCTTCAGCCGGGGAGGGAAACTCGTGCGGCCGCCGACGATCTCCAGCATGTTCGTGGTGGCCGTGCGACGTTAGGGCACGAGGGGCGCGCTAAGAGTCATCACGTAATGAGGTGATGTCCACCCGATGTCTGTACGGAGCCGGCGCGCCTGGGTGGCGTGTCAGCTCCGTGCAGCCGGCTGTTCCGACGTGGGCCTTGTGCCGCTCGTTCGCGGGTCGGGTCTCATTCGGGGTAAGTGCGGTACCGGGTGGTGGTGTTTTGTCGAGCAGAGGCCCGCGGCCGGAAACTTCCGGCTTGTGGGCTGCCGCGTGGGTGCGGCCCCGGGTGGGGCGGTCACCGCGCTGCGGTTGACTCGACAGGGCTTCTTGCAGCCCTTCATGGAACACGATCTGTGTGTGGTGCGCCTGGACTATGTCCAGGCGCGCGGTGCTTGGGTCGTCCGGATCAGCGAGGTGGACGTGGGCGCAGAGCGCGGCGGAGATTTTGTCCCTGTCGCCGACGAGCCCGCACGTGGGGCAGGTGTGGATGCGGTCGGCGAGGGTTTTGGGAACGCGTTCGCCGCAGAAGCAGGCCTGGGAGAGTTTGGTGGTGAAGGTGGAGCCTCGGAGCATCCGCCCGCCGGTCTTCTCACACTCCCGGCCGATGGCAGCTATGAGCCGGCCGGGTGTGGTGGCCTGCAGGGCTTTGCCCCACCGGCGGTACCAGGTGCGGATGTCGCAGTCCTCGACGATCAGGTTGGCGCCGTGGTGAGTGGTGATGGCTGTGGCGATGCGGCGGGCGCGGTGGTCTTTGGCCGCCGCGGCGGTGGCGGCGGCTTCGGCGAGCCGGGCCCGGTTGAGCCGGTAGCCGGCTGACAGGCTGTCGCGGCGGTACGCGTGCTTGGGCACTCCAGCCTTGTTCGCTGCCCTTGCCCCGCAGGGCGTTTCGACGGCCCGGGCGGGCAGGCGTGCGGCCTGGCGGCGTTCGGCCCGGTCCTGCTGCCGTTTCGACGGCTGGTACTGGGCGGGGTTGGAGGCTCGGCGGGAGCGGTCGAGGGCGCGCTTGCGGCCGCGGTCTTTGCGGCGGGCTTTCGCCAGTGCGGCGAGTTCCTCATCGGACGGCTCTATCCGGGTTGCCTCCACGCCACCGTCGGCGGGGTCGAAGGTGTTCGGGAAGGAGACGATGGAGAGGTTGGAGACGTTGCCGTCGATGCCGCCGACCCGCTCGAGTGCGGCCGCCCCTGCGCGCCGGGCCTTTGTGGTGGGGGATGCGTAGCCGCCGGTCAGGACCGTCAGGTGGGCTTGGTACGCCCATCCGCCCGGCGCCGAGGTGTCGCGGCGGCGCACGAGGTCGATCTTGTGCCAGGTGTCGGGGTTGTTCAGGAAGTGCAGCAGACGCGGCCAGCGGCCCGAACCCGACGGCAGGCGGACGGGCAGGACCAGGTCGCCGCGGCGGGAATCCGCTCCGCCGGTGAACACGACGGCCAAAGGTCCGGTGTGATCCCACCACGTGGCGGCCCGCGTCTTCGGCGTGTTCTTCGCCGTCACCTCGCCCGTCTGAACGCGTCCCGAAGGGCGCGCAGGCTTGGGCAGGTGCCGCGGCTGCTCGAGCACCCCGATCCCTGCAGGGAGCGCGGCGACCTGCTCCGGGGTGAGGAACGTGCGGTCGAGACTGCGATGGCGGTAGGTGTCCAGGTGCCCGGCGAGGGTGCCGTGGAGCCGGAAGGTTTCCCATGTCCGCGAGGTGGTGTGGGAGCGGGCGCGGCCGGGGATGCGGGTGTAGTCCCACCACCGGCCCACGCGGGGCCGGCCGTGCCTGCGGCCGGAGGCATCCGGGAACAAATGCCGGCTCACCGACGTCTCGAACACCTCATCCGCCTGGTGCATCACCAAAGCTTTGGTGACGTGATGGGCAAGGTGTTTCGAGTGTTCCATGTGCCGGTAGGCGCGGCGTTCCATCCCTTCCCGGGACAGACCGAGTTCCAGCCGCCACGCTTTCGCGTCCACTTCGCGGCGGACATCACCGGCCCAGTACGCATCGACCGCGTCCCGCGCATCACGCTGCAAGGCCCGCTTGATCGACCACATCGCCGAGAACAGGTCCTCGGTCCGGTGCCGGGTATCAGGCTCGTGGACATCCAGCGGGAGGCGGATCACCGCAAGCTCGGTGTCCTTATCCCGCGTCCAGCGCTTCCCCTTGTTCTTGCCCCGGAACCGGCGGGCAGGAGGCGCACCGCCGGAGGCGGACACGGGCTTGCCCAATGCTGTGCTCACCAATGCTCCACCTCCTTCTTTGACTCACGCCCAACGACGACGTCACCTGCCCGCAGTTTGACCAGTGCGGCAACCAACACCAAAGCTACAAGAGCCCACTGACAACGCCCCGTCTCACAAGAGGACTTCGATCTCTGCGATGGCCGTCATGCGCCTGCGTCTTGCCCACTGCACCTCGTCCGACCTTCGTGCCTGGACAGGCCTAACCGGGCCGCACATGCAGCACCTCGTCAGGCAACTGTGGGAACTCGCGCCCGATACCGGCAGGGGCCGGCCCTGGGCATTGCCGTTCCCCGACCGGGTCCTGCTCATCGTCCTCGCGTACCGCACCAACCTCACCATGCAGCAACTCGGCTCCCTCTTCGGCATCTCCCACGCGGCCGCCCACCGGGTCATTTCTCGGCTGGCCGCACCGCTCGCCGAACTCCTCGGGCCACCGCCCACCGACCGGCGGGAATTGTGGGTGGTCGACGGCACACTCATCCCCGTCCACGACCAGCAACGCACAGCGAAGAGCAAGAACTACCGGCGCAGCGTCAACGTGCAGATCGTCTGCAGAGCCCGCGACCGCCGCGTCGTCGCCGTCAAAGACGCCTGGCCGGGCAACCGCAACGATGTGGTCGTCTTCCGCGAAACCCTCCAGAAAACACTCCCTGATCATCCCCGCCTGTCCGGTGACGGCGGCTACCGCGGATGCGACCGCATCCGCACACCACGCCGCGGGGTCGACGGTCGCATCATCAAAGACCGCGCCTACCGCCGGTTCCGCAAACGGCGGGCCGTCGCCGAACACACCATCGCCCGACTCAAAGACCACCAGTTCCTCCGCCAATGCAGACGCCGCGGCAACGCGATCAACCACGCCGTCGCCGGCGTCGCCGCACTCCACAACCTCAAGATCGACATCCGGTAAACGAAGCACTCCCAGAAGTGAGACACGCCCCGACCCGCATTACGTGATAGCTCTTAGCCTCGCGGAGGAGAGTGGAGGAGGCGCTCATGCGGGTGGTTGTCGTTGGCGCAGGATTCGGCGGAATCGCGGCGGCGATAGAACTCGGGCGGTACGGGTTCGATGATCTGGAGATACTGGAGGCCGCGCCCGAACCGGGCGGCACCTGGTACTTCAACCGTTACCCGGGCGCGGCCTGCGATGTGCCTAGCCATCTGTACTCCTACTCCTACGCCCAGCGCTCGGAGTGGTCCCGAGTCTGCTCCCCGGGCGACGAGATCCTGGAGTATATGCGCGCGGTAGTCGCGGAGTTCGGCGTTGAGCGGCTGATCACCCCGGGCACCAGGGTTACCGCCTGCCGCTGGGAGGAGCGCTCCCGCACCTGGAAGGTCTCCGTCGAGGACACTGACGGATGTTCCGGCGCCACCCGCACCGCCGACGCCGTGGTGATGGCCACCGGGCAGCTCCACCAGCCGGCCCTGCCCAGGATCCCCGACCTGGACTGCTTCTCCGGCCACAGCTTCCACTCCGCACGCTGGGACCATGGCTACGACCTGCGCGGAAAGCGGGTCGCGGTGATCGGCACGGGGGCCAGCGCGACCCAGTTCGTCCCCGAGATCGCCGAGCAAGTTGCGGGCTTGACGGTCTTTCAACGCACACCGAACTGGTATCTGCCGCGGATCAACCGTTCCTATCCGCGCCCGGTGCGCGAGCTCTTCCGACGTGTCCCCGTGACGCGGAGCCTGTGGCGCAGCCTGATCGCCTGCTACGCGGGGTCATTGACGGTCGCCATCCGCCACCCGCGCACTGCGGGCCGACTCGGCGGGGCGCTCTCCGCCGCGTTCATGCGCAGGCAGCTGCGCGATCCCGAGGTGCGCCGCAGTGCTCTGCCGGACTACCAGTTCGGCTGCAAGCGCGTCCTGTTCAGCTCCACATTCCTGCCCGCCCTGCAGCGCGAGAACGTGGAGCTGGTGACCGAGTCGATCGTCCGGATGCGGCCGGAAGGCCCCCAGACCGCGGACGGCCGGGTGTACCCGGTGGACTGCGTCATCTACGGCACTGGCTTCCGCACCAACGACTTCGTGTTGCCAACGGAGGTCACCGGCACCAGCGGTCGCACGCTCAGCGAGGCCTGGTCCGGCGGCCCGCACGCCCATCTGGGCATCACGGTCCCGGGGTTCCCCAACCTCTTCCTGATGTACGGGCCCAACACCAACACTTCCGGGGGCTCGATCATCTTCTATTTGGAGGCCCAGGCCGGCTATCTGCGCCAGGCACTCCAGTGGGTCCAGCACAACGGCGCGGCCGCGATCGAGGTGCGTCCGGAGGTCGAGGCCGCCGGGGACCGCGCATTGCAGGCCCGATTCGCGGGGACAGCGTGGACCCGCTGCGACTCCTGGTACCGCGACGGCACAGGCCGGATAGTCGCCAACTGGCCCGGCTATATGCGGGAGTACAGGAAGCGCACCCAGGTGCTGGACCCTGAGGAGTACAGGCTCATCAGCTCGGATTGAGCCTCGATCCACCGAGTTGATGTAGGGGCTTCGCGATTCGTGCCGCTCCACCAGCGAGCAGATGACGTCGAGCGCCTCCCGGGCCGTGCGGCCCCGCTCCAGACCCAGGCGCAGCAGCTCCATGCCGAGGATGCCGCCGTCCCGGTCGGCGCCGCCCTTGACCGCGGAGACCGTGGCCCTGCTTCGCCGCAGAGGACGGCGTGCGGATGCTTCGCCCGAAGGCAGCCCAGGTCATTGCGGCCGCGGGCGAGGCGATGTGCATGCCCGAGATGCATCGGCCCGTCGTCGCCCGTCTGCTCGCCGGCGAGCTTCCGCCGGTTCGTTCGGTGACGACGGTCACCAGGACTTCGCCGACGCGGCGCCCGGCCTCCCGGGCCAGACGGATGGCGTCGGGGTGGCCTTCGGCGAGCAGGCGTTTGACGTCGGAGCCGGAGGCGGTGTCCAGACCGAGAGCGGACAACTTTGGGCGGGTGATGCCCTGGCCGTTCGCCGAACAGCGGCGGCCGGGAGCCAGTAGTCCTGTGGAGTGAGATACGCGCGGGGTGGCGGGTTGACCGACGCCGGGAGGGCCGCTCGGGAGCGGTTGCGGCTTGCCGCTCGGCACCGTTCGCGTCTGTTGATGTCAGCCACTGAGGTCAGATCACCGTTGGGTCCGCGACCAGTATTCTCGCACTACGGCTAGGTTGTGCTCGAACAACGGGTCATGCCGACGCGCAGTGAAGATCCCCGGTATCGCCAGCGACCGCCCACTGGCTCGTTCCACACGTACTTCCCACCATTGTCGGCTGCGAGTCGTGTGGCTCTTCCTCTCTATGCCTTTGACCTCGCTCCATGTAATCGCACGCCGACTGACGAAGGTGTGGAACTTCATGCCGTCAGGTGTCAGGAGTGTCCTGCCGTAGCCACGGTTGATCATGTAGAAGAGCGCGCTCAACCACGCTGCCCCGATCGCAGCCACCCACCACCAGGGCTCCTCCGCGGAGGAGCCCGGCTCTGCTCGGGCACTGAAGTACGCCCCGACAGCCAGGCCTGCGAGAAGCAACGAAAGGACTGCTGTCCACCACCAGTTACGGCGTCGGGCTCCAGCATCAAGGCTTCTCCACGTCTCCGGCACGTGCCGATAGTAGAGCGGCTTCTCGGGCGCCGGCGCACTGCCAGAGAGTAGGCAGGACTGAGGTCGGCGAAGCGGCTTTGAGCTGGAATTTCGTGTTCGCCTTCGACGAGTTCGGACCGCTCGGGATCCGACCCACCGCGGGCTCTGGCTGGGCCGCCCAGAAGCGCGCCGACCGGGTGCCGGCGACCTATCACCGCACCCAGGCCGTGCGGTACTTCCACGGCAACTACTCCGTCGGCGACGCCCGCCTATGGGGCGTCAACCCGCTTAGGAAGGGCGCCGGGAACACACTGGTCGCACTGAAGTCGATCCATGCCGCCTGCAGCTTCACCCCGACCTACGCCTCGTGGGCGAACCCGATCGAAGCCCACTTCGGACTCCTGCGCTAGTTCACCATCGCCAACTCCCACCACCCCAACCCACACCGTGCAGATTTGGGCTCTGCACGCCTACCTGCGCTGGCGCAACGCCTACGCCCGCCATCGCGACGCCCTGGCCGCCGAGCGCAAAGAACGTGCCCGGATCCGAAGTGAGAAGGGCATCCGCTGGGGTGGACGCCCCTCCCCACCGCGGCTTGAACACCCGGCACCCCAGCCGCTATTGGGCTCAGAAATCGCCTTAACCGTCGCGGGCGAGACGGCCGCGTCGGCCGACCGGCCATCGCGCATCGACATCGGCGGCGACGGATCGGCATGTCGTGCAGGCTGTCGGCCTGAGCGGGGACCATGAATACCCGTATCCGGTCAGCTCTTCCCGCTCGACGCTCATCCCACACAGGGTCAGCGTGGTCACGACGGCGTGCTCGACCTCCGGGACACCGGAAGCGTCCACCGCGGCGCACCACCGGTCTGCGGTCGGCCGATACGGCGGACGCAGCATCTCACCGGGCCCCATGACGATGACGGTCGCGAGACAATGTCCGCAAGCCACCCAAGCTCCGCCTTCCATCTTCGTTGGAACCGCGTCAGGGCCACCGGCCAGCTCACTGCCACACACGTCGCATGCCATGCGGATGATGATCGCAGGTTCCCGGAGCGCGCAGGGGCGAGGTGGGAACAGGCTCGTGCGACCGTCCAGACGGCCCCGGAACTCCCAGTCCTTCGAACCGGCATGCCCAAGAGCGGGCTCGCCGGTCCGGACCCGAGCTGACCGACCGTGGACCGGCGCGCGTCAGTGGTGATCCACGGCTGCTTCGGCGCTCGCCTGAATCTGACCGGCCCGTCTCCGGACGGGTAGTTCGGGCGTTCGGGTGTGGTGCTGGGGTACGCCCAAGGCCGGACAGGGATCCTGCTCGTGGCCCCCTACAACGACTTCATCTCCGAGGCAGACACGGCCTGGCCGAGGGTCGAGCCGGTCGCCAGCGAGGTCGGCCGGCTGGACAACGTGCGGGCCGTGCTGGCCGCTGGGCGGCAGGCCGGCCTGGAGGTGATCGTCCTCGACACCGCTTCCTGAGGGGAGCTGGAGGTGCTTCGGTTTGGTATCTCCCGAACCGAAGCACCTCCTCGTGCAGCCAGCCAGCCAGCCAGCCAGCCAGCCAGCCAGCCAGCCAGCCAGCCAGTCAGCCGGGCGGGGGCGCCGCCGAGGGAGCGGGCACGCGCCGGCCTGCACTCGTCCACCTGCTGCCGGCAACCTCTGCGGTTTGCGCGGAGCGGTGGCGACGTTTCGTCCCATCGCGGCTGAGGAAAAGGCGTTCCGCCTATTTCATGATCGGACGTTGGAGCCCTACAGTCATCCTCCACCCGCAGCCTCGATCCGCTGTGCGGGCGATCCGTGCCGCCTTCTCCCTGAGGTTATCCGCCATGACTGCACCCACGCCGGTAGACGCCGGCAACCCGCTGAGCGATGACGCCAGATTGGAAAGTCTCGGCTACAAACCCCAACTCAGCCGTGTGCTGGGGCTCTTCGCCAATTTCTCCGTGGCCTTTACCTACCTGTCGCCCATGGTGGGGATCTACTCCCTGTTCGTACTCGGCGTCGGCACAGGCGGCCCGGCGTATGTGTGGCTGACCTGGCTGCCGGTGGCCGGGATGCTCCTGGTCGCCCTGGTCTTCGGCGAACTGGCCAGCCACTATCCGGTCGCCGGAGCCCTGTACCAGTACGGCAAGTTCTCCGTCGGCTCCCGCTATGGCTGGTTCGTAGGCTGGTTCTACGGCATAGCGCTGCTCATCACCGTGGCCTCGGTGGACACCGGCGTGGTCAGCTACGCCGTGGCGTTGGGCCACAACTGGTTCGGCTGGACCTTCGACCCCGCCTCCCACATGGTGATTCTGGTGGTCACCGTGGTCCTGCTGGCCATCCAGACCGCGCTCAACGTGACCGGCGCGCGGGTGATGGGGCGGGTGGCCCAATTCGGTGTGTATGTAGAGCTGATCGGCACGGTCGGTATCGCGATAGTGCTGGCCGTGCACGGCTTCCACCACGGTCTGGGCTTTTTGTTCTCCACTGAGAACGTGCAGCATGCCGCAGCCAATCCACTGGGGCTGGACTTCCACGGCAACTGGTTGACCGGCGCTGCGCTCATCTCCGTTCTCGCCCCGGTCTACATCTTCTACGGCTTCGAGTCGGCCGGGGACATCTCCGAGGAGACAGCGGACGCCGGGCGGCAGGTCCCGCGTTCGATGCGGCTCTCTTTGATGTGGGGCGGGGTTGCGTCCTTCGTCCTGGTCGCCGCCTTGCTGCTGGCGATGCCCGCGAGTAATCCGGTCGCGGCGACGGTCAAGGGCGGCGGCGTCCCCTTCGTCCTGGGCCAGCTGCCCAGCTGGTTGCAGGACATCCTGTTGCTGCTGATCGTCTTTGCGTTCTTCTCCTGCGGCAGCTCGGTGCAGGGCGCGGGCAGCCGTCTGATGTTCTCCTACGCGCGCGATGGTGCGCTTCCCCGTTCGGCCTGGGTCTCCAAGGTCCATTCCCGCTTCCGTACGCCGGTCAACGCGCTGCTCGCCGGTGCGGTGGTGACCGCGCTGTTCGTGCTGCTGGAGTTCGCCTCGCCGAGCCACGACATCAAGCTCGGCTTCATTACCTACCCGGCGAACACCAACGTCCTGGTTTCTCTGGTGTCCTTCGGGGTGAGCGGCATCTACCTGTCCTTCCTGCTCACCGTCGTCGGTGCGATCGTGGCGCGGGCACGCGGCTGGGTTCCCGAGGGCCGGTTCCGTCTCGGCCGCTGGGGCTGGCCGGTGACCGTGCTGGCCACCTTGTACCTGGTGGCGATGCTGGTCAATGTGGTGGCGCCGACGGGGCTGACCAGCCCGCGCGGATACTTCAACCTCGACTGGATCACGCTGCTGGTTATGGCCGCGGTGGCGGTCGTCGGCGGGATCTGCTTCCTCCTCGGCCACCCCGATCGACACGTCCGCGAGCATCTCGACGGTGCACAGCGCAAAGTGTGAGCCGTACTCCACAGCAAACGCCCAACGCCCTTCCCCGGTGATGGTCCGGGGAAGGGCTGGCCTGCAGCCAATCCGCGCACCCGGACCGCCACTTCACATCATCACACGGTCGGGTGGCCGCACCACGTCTACGTGACACGGCCACCCGACCCCACCGAGTACGCGCGACGGGTCTGGTCCGAAAATAACGTCTGACTGGCCGGTGGCGGTCACGCCGCTTCGATGGGTTCGAAGCGGACGGTCAGGCCGAGTGCGTTGGCCTGTCGGGTGATCCGGCGCAGGGCGCGTTCGGGGTTGTGCTTGGTGTAGTAGTCACCGCCGAGATCATGGAAGCCGGTGTCCTGGGTGAGCATGTGCCACACCGCTGTGAGGATGGAGTGCTCGATGGCGACCAGGGCCTTCTTCTTGCCGAGGCGGGGCATGAGCCGCATGTAGCGGGCGCCGAGGTAGGTGCGGGCGCGGGTGCGGGAGGCGGCCATCGCCGCGGTGCCGAGTGCCGCACCGAGCCAGCGGTTGCCGTGGGGTCTGCGCCCGGACTTCTGCTTCCCCGCGGATTCGTGGTGGCCGGGGCAGACGCCTGCCCAGGACGCAAGGTGTCCGGCCGTCGCGAAGCGGTCCATGTCGGCGCCGGTCTCCGCGATCAGGACCTCGGCGACGGCCTGGCCGACGCCGGGGATGGTCTGCAACAGCTCAAGCTCCCGGGCAAAAGGGCGCATCTCCTCCTCGATCCGCGCCGACAGCTCCGCGACCGCGGTCTTCAGCTGGTCGATCCGCTCCAGATGAAGCCGGCACAGGAACGCGTGGTGCTCGCCGAAGTTCCCCGTCAGCGCCTCCACGAGCTCGGGGATCTTGGGACGCATGCGGGCCTTGGCCATTTGCGCGAGGGCGTGGACGTCGCGTTCCCCCTCGATGAGCGCGTCCAGCATGGCCCGGCCGGACACCCCGAGGATGTCGGTGGCCACCGTGGACAGCTTGATGCCGGCGTCCTCGAGCTCTTTCTCCAGCCGCTGGGCCTCCCGGCCGAGTTCCGCGGCGAGGGTGGAGCGGTAGCGGGTCAGGTCGCGCAGGTGCCGGATCGGCTCCGGTGGTACGAACGACGCCTTCAGCAGTCCGCACTCGCCCAGCTGGCACAGCCACGCGGAGTCCGCGACGTCGGTCTTACGGCCGGGCAGGCCCTTGGCGTGCGCGGCGTTGACCAGGATCACATTCAGGCAGTCCTCGAGCAGGTAGAACGCCCCGCGCCAGTAGTCGCCCGTGGCCTCCATGACGACCAGAGTGACCTTCTCTGCCAGCAGCCAGTCTCGAAGCTCCAGCAGGGAGTTGGTTGTGGTCGCGAAGGTCCGGATCTCCTGCCGCCGTGAACGCCGACCGCTGGGACTTGGGGTACGCACGCACGCCTTGAGGTCCTTCTTGCCGATGTCCAAGGCGGCGCATCGCTCGTGCAGCACATCCATGACAGCCCCTCCCACCGCGACCGGGTTCAACGGCGTGCCGTCCGGAGGAGCCACAGGGCTGAAGAGTCTGGTCCGCGTGCTGCCGCAACAATTGACGGTTCCTGCAAGCGGCTCCCGACGCCATACTGACGCTCGAGCTCACAGGCATCACAGATTCGCCGGCGTCCCGGACGGACACGCCCCCGATTTTCCCGGCCTCACGGCGGCCGGCGCAGCCGGTCTGGGTTACTGACACGAAAATGACGTGTAGTTCGCAGGTCAGGCTGAGATCGGGTCGAAGCGGATCGTGAGGCCGAGGCTGTTGGCTTCCTTGATCATGCGTCGCATAGCGCGTTCGGGATCACGACGGCTGAAGTAGTCGGCCCCGAGGTCGCGGTAGGGGACTTTGTCGTGCAGCACATGCCAGATCGCGATGGCCAGTTTGTGCATGACGGCAACCAGGGCTCGTTTGCCGCCACGCCGGGCTGCGATGCGGCGGTAGAACACGGAGAGATAGGAGTTTCTGTCGCGGATGGCCGCCATGGCGGTGATGCCGAGCAGTCGTTTGAGGTTTCCGTTGCCCGGGCGGGTGCGACCGGACCTGCTGACCCCGGCCGACTCGTTCTGGCCGGGGCAGACCCCGATCCAGGAGGCGAGGTGCTGCGCGGTGGCGAACTGGGCCATGTCCCCGCCCGTCTCCGCGATGATGATCTCCGCTGCCAAACGTCCCATGCCAGGGATACTGTCGAGGAGGTCGATGTCTTGCTGGCGACCGGCGAGCATGGCCGCGATCCGCGCGTCGAACGCCGTGACCGTGGCCTGGAGGCGGTCGATCTCCTCCAGGTAGTGCCGGACCATGAAGGCGTGGTGGTCGGTGAACTCGCCGTCCAGCGCCTCGACGAGGGCAGGGATCTTGCGGCGGGCCTTGCCGCAGGCGAGATCGGCGAGCCGGTGCGGGTCGCGTTCCCCGGCCAGCAAGGCGGTGAGGATCGCACGGCCCGTTGCCCCGGCGACATCGCTGATCACCGAAGTCAGCTTCATTCCGGTGTCCTCCAGCTCCTTCTCCAGGCGCTGGGCCTGCTGCCCCACCGCACGGACGATTTCGGTGCGGCGGCGGGTCAGATCCCGCAGTTCCCGGATCTCGCGCTCGGGCACAAACGAGGCCATGACCATCCCGGAGGCGCCAGCCCGGGCCAAGAACGCCGCGTCACTGGGATCCGTCTTGCGCCCCCGGACACCCTTGAGGTGCGCGGGATTGACCAATGCCAGGTTCAGGTGCGGCTGCAGCACGTAGTAGACCGCGCGCCAGTAATCGGAAGTCGCCTCCATGACCACGATCTCGACATGCCGTTCCCGGAGCCAGTCCAGCAGCCGCAAGGCCTCACCACGGGTCGTGCCGAAACGTTCGGTCTCCAGCGTCCAGTTCCCCGCCCGTCGAGGATTCGGAGTCCGCACGCAGGCAAGCAGGAACCGCTTGCCCAAGTCCACCCCCGCCGACCGCAGATAGATGACCTCCTCCTTCACGTTCTGCCGGGTCATGACCTTCTCCCTCCCACGCGACCGCAGCCGGCGTCCCGGAGGGGCCAAGGAAAGAGGCGGAATCTGACACGCGTGCTCCCGGCAGCGGAGACCCGATGCCCTGGCAACAATCCGTAGTTCCCTGGCTGGCCCCCATCGCCATCCTGTCAAAACGAGCTCACAGGCATCGCAGACCCATCGGCTGACCGGGACACCGGCCCCATTTTCCTGCACCCGAGATGATCAGCGCAGCGATCTGGCCCACCTGTCAAACGAACGGTGTAACCAGGGCCGTTGAGGTTACTGACGTGCTGCCGAGAGACGGCCGTCGAAGGTGATGTCGAAGGCGTTCAACGCGGTCTTCTAGCGGCTGGTCCAGGGGGCCTGTCCCTTGCCGCTGGGGTCCAACGACATGATCGCCATGTAGACGCACTTGAGTGCGGCCTGCTCGTTGGGGAAGTGGCCGCGGGCCTTGGCCGCCCGGCGGATCCGCGCGTTGACCGACTCGATCGCGTTCGGCGTGCAGACGATCCGGCGGATCTCAGTGTCGAATCGGAAGTGAAGTTGGTTGTCATGGCGGAGAAGCGTTGCAAATTCACGGCGGAGTTTCGTGAGGGTCGGAAGGCAGCCTGTGGCGCGAGAGCCCGGTGCGAGAGTCGGCTGCGCCGCCAGCCGATGGCGTCGGCGAGCTCGGGGGAGCGTAAGCGGTGTCCCGCAGTCTCACTGAGCGTGAGCATCACCGGATAGTCGCCCACAGAGAGGCCGACCTGCTGGAGGTGCGCCGTCAGTCGCCGGCTCAGCTCCTCCATCGTGTCCACGAGGGAGCGCCACACCGTGAGTTGCCTTGCCGGCGGGCGCCGCGCGGCGTTCTCGTGTCCACGGCCCCCATACCCACCCCAAGTGATTGACGCGTCAAGTATATGCTTTAAGCTTGACGCGTCAATTACTTGGAGGTGCGCTGTGGAACCGTACGAGACGCACCCGATCGTCATCGGGATCGAGAGCTTCGGAGACATCACGTCGGATGACGAGGAGCGCCCACTCGACCAGCCCGAGAACACCCGTGCGCTCGTCCACGGTCGCCGCGACGCCCGCCCCGGCCAGGCCGGGGCCGCACGGAAGGAACCACTCCCATGTACCCCACCGCCGCCATTCTCAGCGTGCTCCTCGCCCTGGTGACACTGACCGCGGGCGCGCCCAAGACGTTGCTGAAGGGCGCCGAGTCCGCAGGCCTGCAGTCACGCATGGGACTGAGCGCGGGCCTGGTCCGCTTCATCGGGCTGGCCGAAGTCGCAGCGGCCGGCGGCCTGACCGTGGGGCTCTTCTGGCAGCCCCTGGGCATCGCCGCCGCCATCGGCTTCGCACTCACGATGATCGCGGCCGTGGGCTTCCACGCCCAGTGCGGGGACTACGCCACGCCCGACACCCGGAAGAAGGCCATCGCCCCCATCGTGCTCACCCTGTTCTCCGCTGCCACCGCCGTGGCCCTCAGCCTGGCCATGTGAGCCCGCCCCGAGCGATATCGACGAGGCACCGTCATCCCTGCACCACCGGACCTCATTCTAGGTTCGGCAAGACCCGGAGGCGCGCGCCGCGACCTGTCCTGCCCTGACTGTATCGGCCGCTCCGGCCCCCTACCCACCGACCAGCGTTGCCCCCTGGTCGTACGTGAACCGCCGACCCGTTTTGAATGCGGTCGGATTCGCACCCCTGTCAGCGTTCCGAAGGACGCCATGACGAAGCCCGCCTGGTCCATGTGGCCGTCACCCGCATCCGCCCGCGCCTGGACCTCGGAGGCCTGTCCTGGATCCATGACCACCCCGACAGCAGCTTTCAGCTGTCCAGGCAGTCACATGCAACCTCGTGGCAGGGCTGACACCGAGAATGAGCCCGCGGTCAGAGCGGCCCTATGAAACCCTTCGCCCGCCAGGGAACACCCTGAGGTTCCCACGAGATGCGGAGTGAGGTGACAGCGGGTCAGATGGTTGAAACGGCCTATGACATGGGTACCGCTTTGCAGACGAACGCCTGGCATACGCCTGCCCTACACCGGCTCCGCGTGCGGTTTCACGCCTCCGAGCCGCTCCCGGCACCGACGGGCCGAAGTCCGCGAATGGAGCGTTTTTCAACCTGCCGCCGCAGGGCCCGAGCGTCCAAACAAACTTGGCCCTCGCCGACCGGGTGCCCCAACCCACCAAGGAACGACGGCGGTTGGGGCATACGATGAACAAAACAAGCAACAGTTGGCAGCAACGCATGGCATTTGACTGACTGGTTGAAGCCTGCAGAACAGCAGGCCCCGCAGGTGGACCGCGGCGCGGACGGCCCCGCTAATTCAGGCTCTCCTGCCGCATCTCGTCTTTCGCAGTTTGCTTGGTCGGTAGTGACGACTGGGGCGGCGATCGGTTCTCTTGCGGCGGGTGTCGCCGTCGGCCGGGACGCGAGGAAGCATCGACGGTAGAAGAAGTTCCGCTCCCGGAGAGGAGTGACCCGTCGATGCTTCCGTTTCCGACTGTACCGCCGTCCCTGGACTGGCTGCTGGGCGTCTTGCGGCCCTGTTTCCGGGCGCCGACTTACCGAGTGTTCACCGCACTGGTCGTGGGGATGATCGCGCAGACCGGCCGCCACACCGTGTGCGGCATGCTGCTGGGCGCCGGTCTGGGCGGGGTGTGGCACCACGCCCGCGCCCACCGCTTCTTCTCCACCGCCCGCTGGTCGGCCGACCGGGTCGGCCTGGCCCTGGCCCACCTGATCGCCGACCTGCTCCTGCCGCCGGATGCGGCACTGGAGGTGGCGGTGGACGAGACCTTCTTCCGACGCCGCGGCAAGAAGGTCTTCGGCGTGCTGTGGGGATACGACGGCTCGGTCAACGCCCCCAAGCCCCTTCAGGTCGGCTGGGGCCACTGCTGGGTGATCGCCGGCCTGGTGGTGCACCTGCCCGGCTGCCCGCGCCCAATCTGCCTGCCGGTGCTCTTGCGCCTGTGGGCCGGCAAGGGCACCGTCACCCGGGTCCAGCTCGCCCGCACCCTGGTGGAACTGCTCGCCCGCGCCTTCCCCGACCGCACCCTGCACGTCGTCGCCGACGGCGCCTACGCCACGCACGTGCTGCGCGGACTGCCCGACCGGATCACCTTCACCACCCGGGCCGCCCACCGGTCGGTCTTCTACGGTCTGCCGCCCGCGCCGACCGGCAGACGCGGACGCCCCCGGCTCAAGGGCGACCGGCTGGGCACCAGCGCCGACCTCGCCGCCCGCACCCGCTTCCGCCCCCGCCGCACCACCTGCTACGGGCACGCCGTCACAGTGCGGGTGGCCGAGACCGTCTGCCTGTGGTACGGCGTCTTCGGGCCCCGCCCCGTGCGGGTGCTGACCGTGCGTAACCCTGCCGTGCGGGGCAAGGAGCTGACCGTGGTCACCACCGACCTGGCCTCATCAGTTGCGGCCCTGGTCTCCCGCTACGCCAGGCGCTGGTCCATCGAGGTCGCCGTCTTTGACGCCAAGCAGGTCGTCGGCGCCGGGCAGGCCCGCAACCGCACCCGGGCCGCGGTCGAACGCACCGTGCCATTCGCCATGATTTGCACCAGCCTGATCCCGTTGTGGTACAGCCAGTTCGGCGACCCGGCCGCGGACGTGGCCGCCTACCGCAGCACCGCACCCTGGTACACCACCAAGCGGGAACCCTCCTTCGAGGACATGGCCCTCGCACTGCGACGCACCGTCATCGCCGCCCGATTTAACCCCCTGCAGGCCCAACCCCCAACAGCCGCCGAAATCCTGGAAGTCCAGCGGGCATGGGCCTCCGCTGCCGCCTGAACTGCGAAAGACGAGCCGCATGTGTGGGTGCCCTGACCTGCCCTGATAGGGGAAACACGCCGTCTCCTGCAAGGCTTGAGGTCTCGAGGCTCAAGTTGGATCAAGCAGGAAAACGGCGTGTCCCTCTTCAGGATATGGAAGCGGACGCTGACGGCCGAACACACGGTGGTCGAGGGCGTCCGGATCGACGAGAACGAACAGTGTGTGATCGTGTCGGTACGGCCCGATGCGCGCCGTCGGCAGCGGTGCGGCCGGTGCCGGCGTCCGGCGCCCTGGTACGACGCGGGGCGGGGACGGCGGCGGTGGCGGGACCTCGACCATGGGGTGCTGCGTGTCTTCCTGGAGGCCCAGGCGCCGCGGGTGACCTGCCGGGAGCACGGGACGACCGTCGCCGCGGTGCCCTGGGCTCGTCACGGCGCCGGGCATACCCATGCCTTCGACCAGCAGGCGGCTTGGATGGCTGCCGAGTGTTCCAAAAGCGCGGCCGCGCAGTTGATGCGGACTTCCTGGCGGACCATCGGTGCGATCGTCGAGCGGTACGTCGCCGACCGCGACCGGTTTGTCGACCGCCTGTCGGGGCTGCGGCGGATCGGCATCGACGAGATCAGCCACCGCCGCGGGCAGAAGTACATGACGATCGTCGTGGACCACGACACCGCGAGGGTGGTGTGGATGGCCGACGGGCACGGCAAGGACGTCCTGCACCGGTTCTTCGACCAACTCGGCGTCGACCGCACCGCCCGCTTGACGCACATCAGCGCCGACGGCGCCGCCTGGATCGCCGATGTCCTGGAACACCGGGCCACGCAGGCCGTGCGCGTCATGGACCCCTTCCACGTTATTACCTGGGCCACCGACGCCCTGGATACCGAACGCCGCTCGAGCTGGAACCGCGCCCGCCGCCAGGCCCAGGACCCCGAGCGGGCCCGGGCGCTGAAGGACTCCCGCTTCGCCCTGTGGAAGAACGAAGCCGACCTCACCGACCGGCAGGCCGCGAAACTCGCCTGGATCGCTGCCACCGATCCACGCCTGCACCGCGCCTGGCGCCTGAAGGAGGCCCTGCGGGCAGTGTTCTCCCTGGCCAAGTCCCGCCCCACCGCGGCCCTGCGGGCACTGGACCGGTGGATCGGCTGGGCCCGCCGGTGCCGCATCGACGTCTTCGTCGACCTCCAGCGCCGTATCCGCCGCCATTACCAGGCGATCCGCGCCGCGCTGACCACCGGTATGAGCAACGGCCTGATCGAGTCCACCAACACCAAGACCCGCCTGATCATCCGCAGAGGCTTCGGCTTCCACTCCGCCGACGCCATCATCGCCCTGGTCATGCTCACCCTCGCCGGCCCCCGCCCCCAACTCCCCGGACGCCAACCCGCCTCAGCATGACCCACACATCAAGCAGGAGAGCCCTAATTCAGCTGGGTTTCCCGGGTCTTCCTCCCATTCGTTCCTGTGTGGACACTCGGAGCCCGGGAAGGGCCTGGAGTTCGACCGCGTCAGGTCGAGTCCGGCGATGCCGGAATCGTAGCGATCTACGCCTCCGGGCGGGCGTTGGTCTTGAGTAGCTGCAGCCGCAGTTGGTCAGGCCGCAGCGAGGCCTTTGGATCAGGCAGCCAGGGTCATTGCATGATCGAGATCTGTCTGGGTTCGTCACGTGAGACCGAGGGCTCGTAGCGGCCGCTGGTAGTCGCGGCCGGTGTGGCGGAGGGCAGCGGCGATGTTGGTCTGACCGTCCTGGCGGAAGACGCTGATGGCGAGGTTGCGCAGGGAGGCCATGGCGCGGGGCAGGTTGCCGGCGCGGACCTTGGAGTCGTCCTCGCGGAACGTGCGGTCCCGCACGTGGTGCAGGAGGTTTTCGATGCCCCAGTGGCCTCTGATCCAGGTGGCGAGTTCGGTGCAGGTGGCGTCGAAGACGCTGAGAGCCTGTCGGGTGGCTGATCATGCGCGAAGCGTGACGGCCGCGATCTGCCCTCTGGGTATGGCGACGGCCCCGGAATGATCACGTGGTGTGTGCCAGTGCGACAACTCCGAGGCCGTCAGCGGCCCATGCTATCCGTCCAGCCTGACCGATGAGATGTGGGAGATCATCCAGCCGCTCCTCCCCGTGCGTGACCTGCGGAAAGGCGGCGGGGTGCGCAAGTACCCGGATCGGCTGGTGCTCGACTCAATCTTCTACGTGCTGCGCTCGGGCTGCCAGTGGCGGATGCTCCCGCGCGACCTGATGCCCTGGGACGCGGCCCACCGCTGGTTCACCAAGTGGCGCCGGGACGGCACCTGGGACCGCGTCCACGACGAGCTGCGCCGTCAGGTCCGGATCGGGGCCGGACGCGATCCCGAGCCGTCAGCCGCCGTGATCGACGCCCAGTCGGTCAAAACCAGCGAGGGCGGCGAGGCGCGTGGATTCGACGCGGGCAAACGAACGACGGGGCGGAAGAGACATCTGATCGTCGACACGATGGGCCTGCTGCTGGTCGTCACCGTCACCTCCGCGTCCGTGCAGGACCGCGCAGGAGGCCGCACCGTCCTGGCCCGGCTCGCCGCCGGCTTCCGCACAGTCAGTCTGGTGTGGGCCGACGGCGGATACGCCAACTCCGTTGATTCCACGCTGCTTTCATGGGCTCGCAACGCGCTGGACATCGTCGTCCAGATCGTGAAGCGGACCGACGACGTCAAGGGTTTCAAGGTCCTGCCCCGCCGCTGGGTGGTGGAGCGAAGTTTCGGCTGGCTGGTCCGCAACCGCCGACTGGCCCGCGATTACGAACGGCTGACCGCGACCTCCGAGGCCATGATCAAGGTGGCGATGATCCGCCTGATGCTCGTCCGGCTCGCCGGGCAGCCAACGCGGTGGAGCCACGAATCCCACCGCAAGACCGCCCGAACCAAGACCGTCGAAGACCTCATCGCAGCGTAATCAACCAGCCACCCGACAGGCTCTCAGGCTGGTGATCAGGTAGGCGCGCTCGATGGACAGTTTCCCGGTGCTCAAGTCGCGTCGCCACCGTACGACTTGGATTGCCTGGCGGGCGCCGGGGTAGTCGAGGTGGCTGAACGCGGCGACTTTGAGCCGGCGGATCTCGTCGCGGTGGTGGGCGTGGTCGCGAGTGCGGTGCCCGAGCGGGATGTCCCGCCAGGGCAGCTTCCTGACCTGGGCATACAGGCCCGGATGGTTCTTCTTCACGACGGCCACGTAGTGCGCGCCGCGACTGGTCAGATAGGCCCCGTGGTCGTGCTGGGTGTGCAGGGCGTCGGCGGTCACCACCGTGTTCTCCAGCTCGAGACCGTCCAGCAACGGCGCGAAGAAGGGGATCTCGTTGCTCTTGGAAGCGACCTCCCGCTGGGCCAGGACCACACCGTGGTGGTCCATCGCCGCCAGCAGCTGAATCGCTGCGGCCGTTGCGGTTCGCGATCCGCGGACCACCTTGCCGTCGACTGCGATCACCCGTCGCACCGGCCCTTTCTCCGCCTCCGGCTCGACCGGGGGCGGCGTTCTGGCTTGCAGATACGCGCTGATCGCCGCGTCCAGCGCGTCACCGTCCACACGCTGTAGCAGGCGGCGCACGGTTGCGGCGTGCGGCACCGGCCGCAGACCGGTAAGTGGATCGGCAGCGAAGCCGAGGACGCCCAGCACATGCTGCGGGGCATCCCTGATCCACTCGCTGATCGCGATGAGTGAGCGAGCCCCGGTCAGCACCGCCGAGACGGCTGCGCACAGCAACGCGAGGGCGGGATACCGCAGTCCTCGCGCATCGCGGGGATCGGCGACCAGGATCAGGAAACGCCGCAGGTCAGCGACATCGCTTGAGGTGAGGGGATCAGTCGGGGAGCCCAGTTGCTCCAGTGCGGAAGGGATGGGCGATGATGTTCGGGCAGGCACGGTCTCGCTCGGTTCTCATGGGTCTCGACAACCACATGATCACCAGCACCGTGCCTGCTCTGCTCTCCCGGGTCCCTTACCGCACAACAGATATGACGCCACGTCACTCATGAGACCGGCGAACAGGACCAATCCCAATCATGCAATGCCCCTGATCAGGCAGCGACGATCGCGCGCAAGAGGGGAGGCGACGAACTCGCGCCCTGCGGTCGGAATGCCGACGCCCCTCGGGATACGCGATGTCATGAGCACCTCCGTTCGGAGTCGGCCTCCTGGCCCAGGTCGGCGAGGTGGGTGCGCACGGCGGTGAGGATGCTTTCGAGCTCTTCGAATTGGTGCTCGGTCAGCGCGTCGGCGAAGTAGTGCTTGACGGCCCGCAAGTGCGGTGCCGAGGCAAGGCGAAAGGACCGCAGCCCTTCGTCGGTGATCGTGACGACCGCGCCTCGGCTGTCGGTCGGGCACTTCTGGCGGCGCACGAGTCCGTGGCGCTCCATGCGGCCAAGGTGGTGCGAGAGCCGGCTGCGCTGCCAGCCGATGGCGTCGGCGAGCTCGGACGAGCGTAAACGGTGTCCCGCAGCCTCACTGAGCGCGAGCATCACCAGATAGTCGCCTGCGGAGAGGCCGACCTGCTGGAGTTGCGCCGTCAGTCGCCAGCTCAGTTCCTCCATCGTGTCCATGAGGGAGCGCCACACCGTCAGTTGCCTTGCCGTCAGGCGTCGCGTGGCGGGCCCGACGCTCGGTGTTCTTCTGTCCATGGTCCCCATACCCACCCTCATTGCTTGACGTGTCAAGTATATTGCTTATGCTTGACACGTCAATTACTTGGAGGTGTGCTGTGGAAACGTGCGAGACGCACCCGATCGTCATCGGGATCGACAGCTTCGGAGGCATCACGTCGGATGACGAGGGACGCCCGCTCGACCAGCCCGAGAACACCCGCGCGCTCGACGACGAGGGCGTCCTGGCCGAGGCCTCGGGGCTGGACTTCTTCGGGCTGGGGGAGCACCACGTCGAAGAGATGCCGCTGTGGCCTTGGATCTTGGGCTGACTGCGGCATTCGTGAACGTTCTGGAGGCTGACATGGACAACGGTCGGGCAGGTCGGGAGAGGGGACCTCGATGAGCCACCTCACTCCGGGGATCTTCCACAGCCGGCTCGACCGTCCGATAGCGGCCACCGCGCCGCGAGAGGCCTGGCAGCGCACGTCGTTCGTCTTCCTGGCGGTGGGCCTGGACGTCGCTGCCGTGGTGATGCTGCTGAGCCGGCACCTTCCGAGTGCGGTGGCGGGCGTGCTCCTCGGGACTCTCGGCTGGTTTGCCACGGGGCGTGTCGCGGCCTGGTACCCCGCGTCGTTGCGCGGCGACCTCGAGGAATCGGTACGCCGATGAGCCAGGCGATCCAGAACTCAGTGGCAGCCGCCTTCCCCGACACTCCGGGGTCCGCTCGCCCGCCCGTGCGCCGTGGCAAGCGTCACGACCCCAGGGAGCGGCGCCGGCGCCACACCGTCGAGCTGTTTGCGGCATCCGCACTGGGCCTGGTCCCCTGGACGCTGATACTGGGCCTGAAGCTGCCGTCCGACTATCAGGTCCACGCATGGCGCACGACCTGGGTCGGCTTCGACATCATGCTGCTCATAGCCTTGGCGACGACGGCCGTCCTCGGGAAGCGCCGGAACTTGGCCATGGTGATACCCGCGTTGGCGACCGCCGTCCTGCTGGTGTGCGATGCATGGTTCGACGTCTCGCTCGAGTTCGGCACGTCGGCCGTGTGGGACTCCGTCGCGCTCGCCGTCTTCGTCGAGCTGCCCATGGCGGCCTTCATAGTCCACCGCATGTACAAGCTGATGCACACGCACTGTGCACCTCCCCAAGCCGAGGACCCTCCCGCCCGTGAAGCGCCGTAGTCGGGCGGGCAACCGTGACCCGGGCGCCGGAACCTCACTGACCTTGCCACCGATTACGATCGTCCCCAAATCGTCATCTGCGCAGACCCATCAACGGCTCGGTTCGGAGCACCCTGCGGGTGCCGAAAACCGGCTCTGTCCCACTTTCCGTGATGGTTGACAGGTGGGGCCGGGGTGGCAGCGTGCGAGGTGTGTAGCCAGGTCTTCCCCCTGCTGTTCCCGCACCTGAGTGGGGTCCGGGTCCTGGGCGTCGAGGAGGCGGACGGCGCCCTGACGATCACGGCGGAGACGCGTGGCGGGCCGGTGGCGTGTCCGGGCTGCGGGACGGCCTCGGCCCGGGTGCACAGCCGCTACCGGCGACGCCTGGCGGACGCGGCGATCGGCTACCGGCCGGTGGTGATCGACCTGTCAGTGCGGCGGCTGTTCTGCGACGCCGCCGCCTGCCGGCGTCGCACGTTCGCCGAGCAGGTGCCCGACCTGACGTTCCGGCACGGGCGGCGGACCGCCGCGCTGCAGCGCACCCTCACGGCGATCGCGGTGGTGCTGTCCGGACGGGCCGGGGCGCGGCTGGCGGCGGTGCTGCACGCCAGGGTGGGCCGGATGACCCTCCTGCGGCTGCTCGCGGCGCTTCCCGATCCCGCGCCGCCGACGCCGACCGTCCTGGGGATCGACGACTTCGCCCTGGGCCGCGGCCACCGGGCCGGCACGATCCTGGTGGACTGCCAGACCCACCGCCCGGTCGACCTGTTGCCCGCCAAGGACGCCGACACCGTGGCCGACTGGCTCGCCGCGCATCCGGGGGTGACGGTGATCTGCCGGGACCGGGACGGCGCCTACGACGAGGGCGGCCACCGGGGCGCGCCGCGCGCGGTCCACGTCGCGGACCGCTGGCACCTGTGGCACAACCTCGGCCAGCACGTCGAGCGGGCGGTGTCGCGGTTGCGCGCTCCGCTGCGCGAGGGGCTGGCCCAGGCGCACACACCCGGCGAGAGGGCCGCCGCCCAAGTGATCGCGGCGGCGTTCGAGGACCGGGTGCTGGTGCAGCGGACCCGGCAGCGGTTCACCGCCGTGCACGGCCTGCTGGACCAGGGCTACGCGCTGGGCGAGATCGCCCGCGAACTGGGCCTGGGCATGCGCTCCGTGCGCCGCTTCGCCCGCGCCGCAAGCGTGGAGGAGGTCCTGGCCAAGGCCCTGGGCGGGCGGGTGACCACACTGGAGGACTTCACGCCCTACCTGCACCGGCGGTGGGACCAGGGGATGCACTCTCCGACCCGGCTGTGCGAGGAGATCCGGGCCCGGGGCTATACCGGCACCGTCCAGCTGGTCCGCCGCTACCTCGCCCCGCTGATCGCCGCGCAGCAGGCGCCACCGGCCGCGGAGGCGCCGAAGGTCAAACGGCTCACCGCCTGGATCATGTCCGATCCCCAGCGTCTGCGTCCCGGCGACCGGCAGCAGTTGAAACAGGCGTTGGAGGTCTGCCCGGAACTGGACGCTCTCACCGGGCACGTCCGCGGCTTCGCCGCGCTGGTGACCCGGCCGGGCGAGCGCAACCGCACCCGGCTACGGGCGTGGACCACCGCAGTTCTCGCCGACGACCAACCGGAACTGCGCTCCTTCGTCCGCGGGATCGAGCAGGACTGGTCGGCCGTCCTGGCCGGGGTCACGCTGCCCTGGAGCACCGGCGTCGTCGAGGGCACCATCACCAAGACCAAGCTGATCAAGCGGAGGATGTACGGCCGGGCCGGTTTCCCCCTCTTACGCACGTGCGTCCTGGCGGCCCAATGACCAACCCAACGAACGCCCCATCACGGAAAGTGGGACAGAGCCCGAAAACCGCATCCATGTCCTGTGAGCTGCAGGTTCTCGCGAACGGCCGTCGATCAGCGGCAGGCGTGTCAGGCTGATCGACCATGCTGCTGCGACTGCCCTACCTCGCTGTGTCGAGCGTGTTCTCCCTCATTCGGTTGCTGCCGATGAGAGACGTCGTCAAGGACATCGAGATATTGAACGTTGCGGCACCAGCTGGCCGTCATGCAGCGGCAGATCGACAGGCCACCCGTCTCCTCGGCGGATCGCGCTTTCCTGGCCGCGCTGCTCCACCAACACCTGATCGTCTCCCCGGACACGGTCCTGAGGTGGCACCGGGACCTCATGCGCCGCCGCCACGCCGACGCCTCCCGTCGCAAGCGGTCCGGCCGTCCACCGACCCGCCGCAGCATCCGGGCTCTCATCTTGCGACTGGGCCGCGAAAACCCTGGGTGGAGCTACAGAAGGGTCCAGGCGAACTCGCGGTCCTCGGTATCAAGGTCGCACGCTCCAGCGTGTGGGAGATCCTGATGCGACACGGGATCGAGCCGGTGCCCGAACGCGACCGTCAGACCTGGGCCGCGTTCCTGCGCGGCCAGGCCCACGCGATCCTGGCCTGTGACTTCTTCACCGCCACCACGCTGAACGGCGCGAGCTTGTACGTCTTCGCGGTCATCGAGCACGTCAACCGCCGCATCCGCGTCCTCGGCGCGACCGCCCATCCCACCGCGGACTGGGTGACCCAGGCTGCGAGGAACGTGGTCATGGACCTCCAGGACGCCGGCGCTGCCGTCACGCACCTCATCAGGGACCGCGACAGCAAGTACACCCGTGCGTTCGACGCCGTCTTCGAGGCCGAGGGCATCGAGATCGTCACCACCGGCATCCGCGTTCCCCGCATGAACTCAATCATGGAACGCTGGGTGCAGACCTGCAGACATGAACTCCTCGACCGCATCCTGATCTGGAACCTGCCCCACCTGCTCCACGCGCTCACCGAGTTCGAGTCGTTCTACAACCAGCATCGGCCGCACCGCAGCCTGCACAGCGCGGCACCCCTGCGGCCAGTTCCCGAACCGATCACCGAACCCGGCCGACTCCACCGGCTGGACATCCATCGACGTGCTCGCCTTGGCGGCCTCCTCCACGAGTACGCACATGCCGCCTGAACAGCGCGGACGTAGTAATCGGCACCCGCAGGGCAGTACCTGGACGGGTACGACCTGGTTCATCAAAGGCGATTCTCCGACTGCTTCGGCTCGATCGACCATCAAGTCGTCATCAAGACCCTGGCAGAACGAATCCACGATGGCCGGTTTCTGCGGCTGGTGCACAACATGCTTGAGGCCGGGTACATTGGCGGGTTCGGAGGGGGCCGTGTGGAAAAGGACCTGCCCGGAGCAGGAACCTCGCCGCGCGGCCTACCCAGCTAACAAGATCAAGGATCTGGAAGGGACTGGCCACGCGCTTCGACAAGAGGCCCGACAGCTACATGGCAGGGCTTCAGCTGCGCGGCGCGGTCATCTGGTTGCGCAGCCACCACCCGCTACATGATCACGACTCCGGACAGGCCCTAACGGTCCGCGTACCTCTCCGAGTTCCTGCACGCACCGGCCGACCAGGTCCTCCACCACCTGGGGCGCGCTTTCCAGCGGTGACGGCCGTCGGGCCGTGTGCTCTCCGCGGGACGTAGGGCGCGGCGGCCGCCCCCTTTTCTCCGCCTCGCCCTGGGACGCGCCCAACAGGACCGTGGGCGCCGCAGGTCATGCCATCGGAAGCAGCGTGCTGTTCACCGGCTTTCTCCGAGGATGCCCCGGCCTTCAGGCCGGGGAGGAATCGGACTCCTGCGGAGCAGGGCAGGGACAGCCGGATCGCCGTCAGGGCGATCCGGCGTCCACCCCGCACGGCCGTGATGCCGCCCACAACGGTCAAGAACTCTCAACTGTCAGTCCTCCCAGGTAGGTTCAGATGCATGACGACAGAAGCGACCACGAAGGACACCGGGCATGCCCGGTACACCTTCCGTGTACGCCTGTCGAAGACAGCCCGGCGCGCACTCGAAGCCGAGTGGGATCGCTGCCGCTGGATCTGGAACGAATGCGTGGCCAAGTCCCGGCAGGCCCACGCGCAGAGCAGAGCGGGCGGCGAGAAGTTGACGTGTGGTCCGGCGCAGCTGGACAGGATGCTGACCGACGCCCGCGGGGTGACAGCGTGGCTGGCTGAGGGCGCGAGCGTGCCGCAGCAGCAGGTGATCCGGGAGTTCGCCAGGTCGAGGGCGAAGGCGCTGAAGGACATCAAGGACGGGCTTGCGCAGCACCGCCGGGCGGGGATGCCCCGCTTCAAGCGCAAGCGTGACAGCCGACCGTCGCTGAACTACACCCGGCGCGGTTTCCGCCTCAAGGAGGGCCGTCTGCACCTTGCGGGCCAGATCGTGCTGAGCGTGGTGTGGTCGCGGGCTCTTCCGGCCGACCCGTCGAGTGTGCGCGTGTACCAGGACACGCTCGGGCACTGGTACGCCTCCTTCGTCGCCCCGGCCCAGGTCGAGCCGCTTGTGGAGACCGGCCACGTCCTGGGCGTGGACTGGGGTGTGAAGGAGACCGCGACCACCACGGATGACGCCTACGACCTTCCGCATGCCGAACACGGCAAGCGGTCCGCTCAGCGGCTCGCGAAGTACCAGCGGATGATGGCCCGGCGCCGGCGACCGAAAGGACAGCGTGCATCCACCGGCTACCGGAAGGCGCAGGCACAGGCAGCGAAGCTGCACAGGAAGATCGCGCGGCAGCGGGAGGACACCGGCCGCAAGTGGGCCAAGGCCGTCATGCGCGATCATGACGGAGTGGCGGTGGAGGACTTCCGCCCGAAGTTCCTCGCGAAGACCACCATGGCCCGCAAGGCGGCCGACGCGGCCATCGCGGCGACGAAGCGTGCCCTGATCGAGATGGGCCGCAAGCACGCACGGGACGTCCGTCTCGTGCACCCGGCGCACACCACGATGGACTGCGCAACGTGCGGGGCGAGAACCAAGCACGCACTCCCTCTCTCGATGAGAACCTATGCCTGCACCGTGTGCGGAGCCGTGTCCCCCAGGGACAAGAACTCCGCCCGCGTGATGCTGGTCCGGGCAGGTTGGAACCCGGACGGTGCCGAGGGCGTAAGACCACCTGGTCCGCTGGACCAAGAGGCAGCCTGAGCCGTAAATCCCCGCTCAGCCCTGGAGGGTGGAGAATCCCCTCCCTTCAGGGAGGGGAGCCTTCAAACGTGGGTCAGCGGAAGGGCAGTGAGTTTGACCGAGGGGACGCCGACCACGTTGTCCCCAAGCCCCGCGTCGATGTAGCCGAATCCGCCGGCAGCATCGTCATCGAGCCATACTTGCGCCGCTATGTTCACTTCAAAGACCGTCACCGCGTTTGCCTTCATGGTGAGCCCGGTGTACTGGAGGGTGTAGATCTCGTTGACCGACAAGGGCTCCTCATCGTATCCATTCAGAAGGAATGGGTGTGATCGGTGACGGCGTGTGAGAGTGCCTGGTCAGATGTGCTGCGTGAGGGGTGGCATCCAGAGGTTGCCGGTGAAGGCGCGGTGGATGGCTTCGAAGGCGCCAATGCCGTGTTTGCGGGCGGAGTCGAGGTAGGAGCGCACGCCGAGCCAGGCCGTGGCGCCGTCCTCGGACTGGTGACAGCCGGAGATCTTCAGCTGGGTCTTGACCGGCCGCAGGGCCCGCTCGCCGCAGTTGTTGGTGAACGGCACGTGGAGCGGGTCGTCGGCGAAGCGGAGGATGTCGTGGGCCTGGTCGCGCAGGCGCTGAAGGAGGTTGCGGGCCGGACTCTGTTTCCGGCCTGGCGCTTTGGGGTGGAGGGAGAGCCCGACGGCGATGCCCTGGTGGAAGGCTTCGTAGTACAGGAGGAGCGCGTCGGGGCTGATCTCGGGGATCTCCCCGGCGCGGACCCTGACGGCCTGGCGGTTCAGGCTGGCCAGGGCCCAGCGGATCTGCTGGTGCCACTTGTGGTCGGGGAAGTCTTCTTCGGCGGCGGTGAGTTCACGGATCAGGTGGGCGCCGCACAGCTGATGGGTGCAGGCGCCGTAGCCGGCGTACAGCGACAGTGAGTCGTGGACCAGCACACCCCGGTAGTGCGGCAGGACGCCTCCGGCGTCGGCGCCCTTGCGGGAGCGCGGCGCGAGGTGCAGCAGAGTGAGGAAGTCGGTGCAGGCCACGTGCAGCCACCGGCGGGCGGTACCGATCCGGGTGGTGGTCTCGTCCGCGTGCAGGATGTGCCCCATGGTCAGCAGGGCCCGGATCAGGTTCAGCGAGTCCTCGACCAGGCCGGCGGCCTCGGACAGCAGGGAGGCGACCCAGCCGGTGGAGACCTCGGCGCCGGTCACGTCCCGGATCAACTGGGCGGTCCGCTCGAACGGGATGTGTTGGAAGACCAGGAGGTAGACGGCCAGGGCCCGCAGGCCCGGGCCGTAGGAGGAAGGCGAGCCGGCGACCTGTTCGGGCATCGGCGAGACGGTCACCGTGCCGCACGCGCACCGGCAGCGATGGGCCCGGTGCTCGGTCACCAGCACGGTGACCAGGGGAATGTCACGGACCTGACGGCGCTCGAAACCGATGCTGTCGCCCTGCTCCAGCGTGCTCCCGCAGCCGGTGCAGGCCGCCGGGACGTGGTCCTCGACGGCATCGGGCACGGCGGTCATCGCCAGCCCCGACCCGCCCGCACCCGGTTGACGGCCCCGCTTACGGCCGCTCTTGGGCGTCGGCTTCGTCTCCGGCCTACCGAAGACGTCACTGGACGGAGGCATCGATGAGTTGCCCGAGTTCCGGCCCAGCCGCCGCTCCAACTCCGCAACCCGGGCCGTCAATCGTTCGTTGGCCGCCGCGAGCTCGGCGGCCTGGGTCTCCGCGGCCTCGGCCCGCGCTTCCGCGGCCGTCACCTGCCGCTGGACCAGCCCGATCAACGCGAGGAGCTCCTCACGCGACGCGGACTCCAGCGCGGACGACATGACCACGCATCCTGCCCCACCCACCCGCCACCTGTCACATCGTCAGACAGCAAGGCCGATCATGACCTTCTGAATGGATACTCCTCATCACCGTCATTGAACGGGTTTAGCCACCAGCCGCCATCTGCATGAACGGTGATCGGCGGCATGTCCTGTTCGGGGCGGAGCGGCCCTGGCGGTGACGTCCATTTCCGGCCCTCCTGCTGGTGGATTTCGAGGGTGGCGTTGAGCTGTGAGGCTACACCGCTTTTGAATGACAGTCAGCTCGGAAGGAATCTACCGACGGATTTCGACTTCAAGTCGGCCTTCAGTCTGACGCCGGTTGATACGTCGACGGATGCATCCGCGCCGGTGGTGTTCTCCCACCAGAACCAGAAACTCAAGAAGAAGCCGCCATAGGTATCATTGGCGTTCAAGTAAAACTTTGCCCAACTGTCGTCTGGTCGGATGCGATAGTCCCGCAACGTTTCAGTCGGCGAGGTGCCCCAAACATTCAACCAGAAGGGTTCGTCCAGCGTGACGCTTAGTACTCCAGCTGTAGATCGTGATCTTGCTGGTGGGGCCGGTGCGGAGACGGGTGCGGCCACCGTTGATCATCGTGAGTTGTGTGGACTTACGAAGAGACGGTGGCCGCAGGTCACAGCATAGATCCCGCGCGTTGGCGGGAGGCGTTCGAGGGTCTGTTGGGGCGGATCGCGGGCCGGTTCAAGCGGGTTGAGCCCCGGCGCCGGGCCGAGCGGCTCGTGCTCGGGCTGCTGTCGGACCTGCCGAGAAAGAACTGCTGGACGATCGCGGAGTGGGCCGGGGAGGCCGGCCCGCACGGCATGCAGCATCTGCTGTGCCGGGCCGTTTGGGATGCCGATGCCGTCCGTGACGACGTGCGCGAATACGTGGTCGAGCACCTCGGCGACGAGGCCGCGGTGCTGGTCGTGGACGAGACCGGGGACGTGAAGAAGGGCACCCACACCGTCGGTGTCCAGCGCCAGTACACCGGAACGGCCGGGCGGATCGAGAACTCCCAGGTCGCGGTCTACCTCATCTACGCGGGCGAACGGGGGCATGCGGCGGTGGACCGGGAGCTGTACATCCCGCGCTCTTGGACGTGCGACCCGGATCGTTGCCGGGCAGCGGGGCTCGACGAGGACACCGTTTTCGCGACCAAGCCGGAACTGGCCCGGGTGATGATCGAACGGTTCCTGGACGCCGGACACCGCGTCGGCTGGATCACGGGGGACGAGGTCTACGGCGGCAATCCGAAGCTGCGGGCGGCTTTGGAGGAGCGCGGTATCGGCTATGTCCTCGCGGTGGCCTGCTCGGCCGAAGTGACCACCGGCGCGGGCACGTTCCGCGCTGACGCCCTGGCGCGGAAGGTGCCGAAGCGGGCCTGGCAGAAGCTGTCGGCCGGGCCCGGTGCGAAGGGGCAGCGGTTCTACGACTGGGCCGTCATCGACCTCGTCGAGGCGGCACCAGGCAGCCGCCAGCTGTTGATCCGCCGCAACCGCACCACCGGTGAACTCGCCTACTACCGCTGCTATTGCACCGAGCCGGCGCCACTGGCCGCCCTGGTCAGGGTCGCCGGCTCCAGGTGGCGTGTGGAAGAGACCTTCCAGACCGAGAAGGGGCTGGCGGGACTCGATGAGCACCAGGTCCGCCGCTACCCCTCCTGGGCCCGCTGGGTCACCCTGGCCATGCTCGCCCATGCCTTCCTTGCTGTCGTCCGCGCCGACGAACACGCCCGCCGTTCCGGGCCCGCCGACCTGGTCCCGCTGTCCTGCAACGAGATCCAGCGCCTATTCATCGTCGCCGTCCAGCCCCTGCACGACATGGCCCACCGACTCGGCTGGTCCGACTGGCGACGCCGCCATCAGCAGCGATCACGCACCAGCCATTACCGGCGACAAGCCGCGTCCCAGACATGAAGATCACGATGTACAGCTGGAGTACTAGCCGCCCTCACCTGAACCGTCCGACGCGACCACCCGTCACATCACGAAGTGCGACTGGAGTACAGGGCTGTCCCTGTTCCACTGCCACCAGCAGCTCCACATGGACTACGGGTTCATGATTCTGCTGCGCTGCTCCTGACATCGCCTCCGGCGCTGGAGGCGGTCAGCGCCGGGCGAACGCCAGCAGCCGCCGTACAACACCTGAGTGCAACAGGCCCATCCCGCCGGTCAGCTCAGGAACTCAGCGAGCGGGAACGAGCGGTGACTCCGCGGCGGAATCAGAAAATTCTGGCGATGGGTGGTGTGTACCACCGCGTTCAGACCGGCTTTGGGTGAGCGCGGGGAGAAGTCAACTCTTTTCCCCTCGGGATAGTGGCCGTCCATCGCCAGGCGAATACGGTTGAACGCCTCACTTGTCGGCACAAAGATCAGGAAGTGCAAACCAGCGGCTTTTTGGGGACTGTAATGGTCGCCGACCGGGTCGGATGTGTAGTAGAACGGGTTGTCAAGCGTAGCGAAATCACCGCGATTGGACACAGGTGTGCCAACCGGATAGGTCACGCCATAGTTACTGGTTGTCGCTTCCTGCAGGCGGTTCACCGGCTGCATGCTCCCGTTGTGCCCGTAGCTGCCGGTTTTCTTGACCCGCTGAAAGACATCGTCTTCGCTTTCGACGGGAGGATCCACGGTCACCGTTCCCCCGGGCACCGAGAGTCCAGGCCGGTACATCGCGCGGAGTCGGTCGGCGTATTCCGGGAAGTCCCGCGATCCCGCTCGCTCTTCCCCATACCAGGTAGCCAGGTCTGAGTACAGGTGCGAGAGAGGCATGACCGTCCCGTACTTGAAGTAACCGTTGGGCCATTGGTCGGTCCAACCAGGAAGTGTCTCCAGATTCGAGACGGGAGTGGAGCTTTCCGCGGATTTGATCGTGGTGGTGAAGCCCAAAAAGATGGGCGCATGGACGGGGATGGACTTCGCTCCGGGCAGGCCGGCCTCGATGGCCAGTTTGCTCGCGAGTGACTGCTGCCCCGTGTGACCGCCACCCGTGAAGCCTCTTCGGATGCTGGTTACGGTGAAGAGGTCGCCCGCCTGGTCGCTTCCCGTCCCGAACAGGGCGTTGGTGGCCTCCATGATGTTGTCGAGCGAGTCACTGCGCAGGAGCACAGCCACGTGGTTCTGCTCCAGTCGGACCGGTCCGAAGCCGGCAGGCGGTTGGTCACTGGGATACGTTCTGGCGTCCTGGAGTGCATAGATTTTGCGTCCCCGCTCTTTGGACGTCATCAGGTCCACCGGCAGGTAGTCCGGGTAACGGGTCCCCGCCTTGAAGAAGCCGGAACCTCTGCCGAGGCTGGGAATGCAGTGCTGGAAGTAGGGAAGTCCCCAGGCGACGACGACACCCAGGCCGCTGGGAGGGGGAGGGAAGCGTTTCTCCAGGCCCTGGATGACGGACTCCAGATGGCGCTGTGCCTCCTGCAGAACCTTCGCGGTCGACGGAACCTTCAACGTCGCGGTAATCACATGATTATGCAACGGCGGAATGAGGGCGGGGATCGTCCCGTTGCTGCTCGCGACGCCTGTGCCGTTGTCCATGATGAGCCGTGGTGTGGGAATGGCATATTGTTCCGGCGGCAGGGGCTTGTCAGCCCCGACATCGACCCGCTCAGGCGGGGTGACCAACTTGTCGATGACCTCATAGATACCTGAAGAAGCGAGAGCCACTCCAAGCGTTACGCCCGCGACAAATCCTCGCCTACTCGGATTCGCCGATTCCTCCGGGTCGGACAAGCCCTCCTTGCCCTCTTCTTTCACGGGCTCCATCCTCCCTGCTCGACAGCGCGCCCTTCGCCACCGTGCGCCGGGGTCACGGGGTGTTCGACGAGTGGTCGGCCCCCGAACGTATCGATCCCCGTCCTCGATTCCGGTCGATCGCAGCGCAGCAATGACCCCCTAATACTCCAGCTGTAGATCGTGATCTTGCTGGTGGGGCCGGTGCGGAGACGGGTGCGGCCACCGTTGATCATCGTGAGTTGTGTGGACTTACGAAGAGACGGTGGCCGCAGGTCACAGCATAGATCCCGCGCGTTGGCGGGAGGCGTTCGAGGGTCTGTTGGGGCGGATCGCGGGCCGGTTCAAGCGGGTTGAGCCCCGGCGCCGGGCCGAGCGGCTCGTGCTCGGGCTGCTGTCGGACCTGCCGAGAAAGAACTGCTGGACGATCGCGGAGTGGGCCGGGGAGGCCGGCCCGCACGGCATGCAGCATCTGCTGTGCCGGGCCGTTTGGGATGCCGATGCCGTCCGTGACGACGTGCGCGAATACGTGGTCGAGCACCTCGGCGACGAGGCCGCGGTGCTGGTCGTGGACGAGACCGGGGACGTGAAGAAGGGCACCCACACCGTCGGTGTCCAGCGCCAGTACACCGGAACGGCCGGGCGGATCGAGAACTCCCAGGTCGCGGTCTACCTCATCTACGCGGGCGAACGGGGGCATGCGGCGGTGGACCGGGAGCTGTACATCCCGCGCTCTTGGACGTGCGACCCGGATCGTTGCCGGGCAGCGGGGCTCGACGAGGACACCGTTTTCGCGACCAAGCCGGAACTGGCCCGCACGATGATCGAACGGTTCCTGGACGCCGGACACCGCGTCGGCTGGATCACGGGGGATGAGGTCTACGGCGGCAATCCGAAGCTGCGGGCGGCTTTGGAGGAGCGCGGTATCGGCTATGTCCTCGCGGTGGCCTGCTCGGCCGAAGTGACCACCGGCGCGGGCACGTTCCGCGCTGACGCCCTGGCGCGGAAGGTGCCGAAGCGGGCCTGGCAGAAGCTGTCGGCCGGGCCCGGTGCGAAGGGGCAGCGGTTCTACGACTGGGCCGTCATCGACCTCGTCGAGGCGGCACCAGGCAGCCGCCAGCTGTTGATCCGCCGCAACCGCACCACCGGTGAACTCGCCTACTACCGCTGCTATTGCACCGAGCCGGCGCCACTGGCCGCCCTGGTCAGGGTCGCCGGCTCCAGGTGGCGTGTGGAAGAGACCTTCCAGACCGAGAAGGGGCTGGCGGGACTCGATGAGCACCAGGTCCGCCGCTACCCCTCCTGGGCCCGCTGGGTCACCCTGGCCATGCTCGCCCATGCCTTCCTTGCTGTCGTCCGCGCCGACGAACACGCCCGCCGTTCCGGGCCCGCCGACCTGGTCCCGCTGTCCTGCAACGAGATCCAGCGCCTATTCATCGTCGCCGTCCAGCCCCTGCACGACATGGCCCACCGACTCGGCTGGTCCGACTGGCGACGCCGCCATCAGCAGCGATCACGCACCAGCCATTACCGGCGACAAGCCGCGTCCCAGACATGAAGATCACGATGTACAGCTGGAGTACTACTGACTTCGGCGTTTTGAGGTCAGGGCGGTGGTGAGTCGAGTTGGAGTCCGGTCTCGGTCATGAAGCCGTTGAGTGTTGCGGGGCGGTACTGCAGGCTCTTGAGCCGATTGCGGACCAGGGATTCCAGCCGGTCGACCGTACCGGCGGCGAGGTTGGCCAGACTGCGCTTGCACTGCGACCACACACCCTCTACCGGGTTCAACTCCGGTGCGTACGTGGGCAGGAAGAAGACGGTCAGCCACGGGCGGGCGGCCACCAGTTGCTGCATCGCCTTCGAGACATGGGTGCTGAGCCGGTCCCAGACCAGCACGATCGGCGCCCGCAGCAGTTGGTGGGCGCCATCGACCAGCCGCATGTAGTCGGTCTCCGACAGGCTGCGCCGCTCGCCCCTGCGGCCGTGATGGACGCGGATCCGGTAGCACAGTCGGGTCCGGGAACCGGGCCGCAGTGCGATCAGGCCCGCGATGGAGATGCGGCCCGACCGGCGGCCGGACACCGTCACCACCGGGGTGCGGCCCCGCCGGCCCCAGGTGCGCCCGGTGGGCGGCCGCTGACGCTGACCGGCCTCGTCCTCGAAGCAGATCCAGCCGCCGGTGGCCGCCTGTGTCCTTTTACCTCCGGCCAGGCGCCTTCCTTCCAGGCGGTCACCGCTGCCTCGTCGCGCTCGGCAGCCCGCCGGGCGGGCTTCTGCGGGGTGAAGCCGAGTCGGCGCATCAGCCGGGTCGCCCCCGAGACGCTGTAAGAGACGTGGAACTTCCGGCCGATCAGGGTCGCCACCCGGGCACCGGTCCACACCTGGTCCTCATCCCAGCCGTGCGCGGCCGGGCCCTGCTCCAGCATGGCGGCCAGCTTCCCGCGCAGGGCCGGGCCGAGTTTGCACCGCTGCCCGCCCGGCCCGGTGGAGGCCAGGGCCGCCGGGCCGCTGGCGGCCCAGTTCCGCCGCCACTGGTAGACCGACTTCGGCGACACCCGCAGCTGCCGGGCCACCTCCGGGACGCCGGCCCCGGCCGCGAACAGCTCGGACGCCCGCAGGCGTACTGCCTCACGCCGTGCACGCTCTTTGGCGTTCATCCCGCCACCGTCTGCGTACCTCATACCTCCCGGTCTACCGCCGCATCCGGAGGACGCCAACAGGACCAGCCCCAGCCTGACCTCAAAACGCCGAAATCAGTAATTCGCCCATGAAGGCGGAGCGCCAGCCAGTCGTAGTGGGCCATTCGGCTCGGGCTTACGCCGGTAAGAGGGCGTCGCGGCCGTCACTGGTGCTGGTCTCTACGGGTTGAAGGACGCGGTGGGCGCGGGGCATGGGCGTGGTGCCGCTTGCCGTCGGCACGGCGGTCTTGTTCGTGGTCGCGTACGCCTCGATCTCGTGGGGCTGCTGAAGTTCTTGGCGCGGCACTCGTTCAACGCCTTCGTGATCTACCGGATAGTCGTCGGTGTAGCGCTGCTCGGGCTGCTGACCGCCGGAGTGCTGACCGCATGAACCGATCCGCCCTACGAACGGATCACGGGACTCGATGCCGCAGAGCCACCGCGGGCCCGAAGGACTACGCCTGCCGATGGAAATTGGCCCCAACAAGGGCACGATCCACTCGGTTTGCGCCTATAGCATCTGCCTGGCGTGTTTTATTCTCATATGAATCAACTTTCGCGGCGAACCGTTCTTCGAGCTCCGATCGCTGGCGTCGGTGCGGTACTCATGGGGACCTGCACTGGTTCCGGTTACGGTTCCGGCTCCAAGCCTCGCTCTGGTGCCTATGGCCCAGGCGCCTCGGGGAGGTTTGTTCCGCCGGGGCCGCGGGGGTATGTCAACCCCTCGGACCCGGAGGTCCTTGCCGCCGAGCGGAAGCGGGGGGCCGGGCGCGTCCGCAGCTTCAGGCTCACGGCTGCCGAGTCCAAGCTGGACCTCGGCGGGCGGTCCGTCCGGACTTGGGCGTACAACGAGGCGGTTCCGGGTCCGCTGGTGCGCGTCACCGCCGGTGACGTGCTCAACCTGACGCTCGCAAACCGGCTGTCGGCCACCACCACGCTGCACTCCCACGGGGTGCGGCTGCGCTGCGACATGGACGGGGTTCCGGACCTGACCCAGAAGGCCATCAGCTCCGGGACCGACTTCGTCTACCGGTTCACCGCCAAGCATCCGGGCACATACCTGCTGCATTCCCACTTCGGCATGCAGCCCGACCGCGCGCTGTACGCGCCGTTCATCGTGGACGACCCCAAGGAGTCTCTCCACTACGACAAGGAGTGGATCGTCGTCCTGGACGACTGGCTCGACGGTGTCGACGGCTCGACCCCCGATCAGGTGCTCGGCCAGCTCAAGCCCGGAAGCTCCACGGACATGGGAGGCATGGCCATGGGTCCTGGGCGCGATCACCCGAGCCCCAGCCGGTCTGCGAGCCCGCATGCGTCGTCGAACAGGAAGTCGGCGGGCCCCACCCGGGTGCTGCGCCACTCCCACAGCCGCATGCTCCATGGCGAGGCCGGCAGCGTCGACTATCCCTACTACCTCGCCAACGGGCGCCTGCCCACCAGCCCCTCGGTGTTCCGCTGCCGCAAGGGCGAGCGCATCCGTCTGCGCATCATCAACGCTGCTTCCGAAACCGCCTTTCGGGTCGCGCTCGGCGACCACACCATGACCGTCACGCACACCGACGGCTATCCCGTGAAGCACAAGGAGACTGACGCCCTGCTCGTCGGCATGGCCGAGCGCTACGACGTCCTGGTGACCGTCCAGGACGGCGCCTTCCCGCTCGTCGCCGAGGCCGAGGGCAAGAAGGGCAACGCGTTGGCGGTGCTCCGCACCGACAAGGGCAGAAATCTTCCGGCGCCGGATGTCCGCCCGGACGAGCTCGCCGGGAAGGTCGTCCCGGCGCGGCGTCTGGAACCGGACGACTCGGTGGCCCTGCCCGACCGCCACCCCGATCGCGAACTGCGCATCAAGATCACGGGCGGCATGCGGAGGTTCGACTGGGGTTTTGACCACCAGGCCTACTCCGTGCGCCAACGGCACGCGGTCCGTGCGGGGGAACGAGTACGTCTCAGCCTCATCAACGCCACGCACATGTGGCATCCGATCCATCTGCACGGCCACACGTTCGCGCTCACAGGTGTGGATGCGGTGCGTACGCGCAAGGACACCGCGATTGTGCTGCCGCACCGGAAGCTGGTCATCGAGTTCGACGCGGACAACCCGGGGCTGTGGATGCTGCACTGTCACAACCAGTACCACTCGGAGAGCGGGATGATGACGGTGCTCGGGTATCAGCGCTGACACTCGGGCCTTCTTGCCATGCGGTCCGATGAGGCGTGGTCTGCCACGCCCCAGGTCGTGGACCCGGGGGTTCTTTGTTGTCCAGACCGGTGGGCGGGTGGCGAACCACACCGTGGTGCCGCTCTCCTCCTGGGCGAGGGCCAGGGCACATGTGGAGCTCTGCGGGCTCCTGCGCGTGCTCCGGCCTGGCCTCGAGGCATGGGACGCTGCTGCTCGCGTTCGGGGCTCTCCGGAAAACAGCGGCTCCTGCACGGTGAGCTGCAGGTTCATCGGGCGCCGGTAGGTGTCGTCGACCGGGCCGGCCACGGCGAGCAACTGATCCGGCCACGTGCCTCGCCCTCGTACGGTTGCTTCCGCAGCGTGGCCCGTGCCAGTGGTGCCGATGCGCCTGGTACCACTGGCTTCTGGCCGCCGCCATGTTGCACATGAAGGTCGCCCGGTGCGGACGGTCAGAGGTGACCTGCCACGAAGTCGGCCACCTGCGTCCCGAGTTGCTGGCCCGCGCGGTTGTCGACAGAGGTGTGCTGGCCGGACCAGATCCGGCTGAGCCACGCTTCGGTGGCAGCGTCCTGGAAGCCGGCAAAGGTTCGAGTGATGCCTTTCGACGTCACCACGAGATGGTGCCGCGCACCGTAGAACCCGGCGAGCGTCGTTGCCGCCGCCTGGCTGAGGGCGCCGTGAGCACCAGGATAGGACGGATCCGGGGCGGTCGTCAGCAGGGGGGTCCAGAGGGGATCGCCGACGATGCCCGGGTTGTAGCGCGTACCGCCGAGCCGGATAGCGGTCACGGGCCGCCATACGCGGTAGGCGTACTTGGCGTCGTACATCGCGATCGCGGTGTCGGCGAGGGACAGGTCGAGCCGGGCGAAGACCTTCACCGCCTTCTCCAGGCTCGCGTTCTGGGAGGTGACAAGGTTCTGCGCGATCTGGTTCCAGACGTTCCAGACGGGCGCCGCCGCCCAGAACTTCGCGGCCGCGGTCTGATCGGGGGTGCGGGTGGTACTGGTCTTGCTCCCCAGGCTCTTGACCTCGTTCAAGGCGGTGGCGTACGCGGCGCTGCTCACGGCCGGCGGCGCTGCCGGGCGGAACTGACCTCCGCTGGCCAGCACGAACGGCTTGACCGAGCCCCAGTTGGTGAACACCGGTGTCGGGAAGTCGGGAGGGGTGGGCCGGTAGTCACCGGCCTTGTCGCCGGGGCGGAACCGGGGCGGCTTCGCTGAGGACCCGTCATGGGACCGCAGGCTGATCAGTCGGCGGGCGACCGCGGCTCCCACAGCCATGCCCGCCTGCTTGCCCGGGCCGTTGGGAATCGCGGACAACTGGCTGCTCAGTCGCTGGTCCACGCCTGCGCGCTTGGCCGGGTACAGGGCGACCAGCACATCGTGGGCTGCCTGGTCCGCTGCGGCATCCGCACGAGCGCCTCGCGGCGCCGACACCGAGAACATGTAGGCGGGGCCGGCCCGGGTGATCGATACCACCGCGTCGTACTCGGCAGCCTGAAGAAGCGCGAAGCTGCGCGTGGGGTGGACGGTGGCCGGCTGCGCCTTCGGATCGCTGAGGATGGTGATGAGCTCGCGGTTCCATTCCACGACCGACGCCCCCGACCCCGTGGCCGCGGCGGGCAGGGCTGGCCAGTGAGCGGCGCTGGACCCGAAGGCGGGACTGGTGAGTCCGGCTGCCAGCGCGATTCCGGTCAGTATGGCGAGTGTCTTCTGCTTTCCACCCATGTTCTGTGGCTCCTTGTCGTTGGTGGCGGGCTGTGGCGACGGTGGTCGTACACGTCGCCCATTTGGGCCACGGCGGACTACACGGTCAGCGGACACCACGGATCGAGGGGGGAGTCCGCAGCGCGTGCCACAAAGAAGCACTCCGGACATCCGCCCCGGAGTGGGACGGGGATTGCGAAGCCGGTTCCCGTCCCACTGATGCCTGTGCTGGCCCGGTCGTTGAAGAATCACGACTGGACTCACCGGGATACCGGCTCATGAGGCGGCACGCGTCACCCACACCAACGTTTCGGAGGGCTGACCGGGCGCGCATGGTCCTGCAACCCGATCACCTCTTCACGTCATCAAGGTCGCTTGCCAGATACAGCCTGAAGGGACCCGATCTACGCTGCAACTCCGGCATCGTGGTCATAGGCCCGGGTCGCATACGGCGGTAGCGCACGCGGAGCTGCCGTGACACCGGCCAGGGACTGGACGCGAAAAGCCGGTCATCGTGATGGAAGGCCGCCCTCTCAGCCGACGGTCGTATCGATCACAGCGTCCGCTCGTAACTCGCCCAGGCGACGTGCGACTCGTGCAGCGGTAGTACGCCTTGTGGTCGTCGGGGCGGCTGGCGGTGGTCGCTGGCATCCAGCCCCGCCCCGCGGCCCGCGCCTCGTGGTCACGCAGTCCGGTGCGGGCGGCTACGAGATCGAAGACCTTCACGACCTGGGTGCCGAGGCTGCCGGCGAACCAGCGGTAGCCGCCGAGTGCGTTCTCCGAAGGCACGCCAGGCACAGGCCCGGGCCACTGCATCGGGGGCCGCCACGGGCACTTGGCGCCGAGTCCGCCTCCCAGTGCGCCGCCGTTCTGCGCGACGCGGGCGTGTCCGTGCATGCTTGCCGCGCCGTCCACGGTGGCTTCTGCTCTGCCCCCGTTCACCGGAACGGCCCTGACCGGTCCCCGGGGCGGTCACCCTCAGCTCTTTATCCTTCTGATCGCCGCATCCGGAGTGGTGGCCCTGCTCTCACTTGGCACGCGCACCTGCAGAAACGCGGCCGCGACGTGCAGTGCCATCATGAATCTCGGCGTGGGGGCGCGCAGCAGCGGAAGGAATCCTGCCGGTGGGACGCCCCGACAAGGCCGCGCGGGCCGCGATCGCACAGCGGCGAGCGGACGCCATCGACCTACGCCTGGCCGGCGTGGACTGGCTCACCGTAGGCCGCAAGCTCGCCGCGGACCCCGCCGTCAACTCTGACCGGATCGCCTACCCGCAGGGCTACGGCATCGACCGGTACAAGAAGGGCCAGGAGTCGCCCACCGACGACCAACTCATTCACGCCGCCTGCAAGGACGTCCGCCAGGCCCTCAAGGAGCGCACCACCGAGGTCGAGGACAAGGCTGATGAGCTGCGTGCGGTGGAGAACCTGCGCCTGGACCGGCTGTTCTTCGTCGCCTACCGGCAGGCCGTTAAGGACGGTGACCTGCCCGCCATCGACCGCGCACTGCGGATCATGGAGCGGCGCGCCCGCATGAACGGCCTCGACCGGCCCAACAAGACAGAGATCGTCACCCCGGCCGCCGAGGGCAGCGAGCTGACCGCTATCGCCCTGGACGAACTCGAAGCCCTCATCGGCATCTCGGAGGAGGCCGCACGTGGTTCGGACGACTAGCAGCGAGCGGGAAGCCCAGCTACTGGCCGCCTACCGGTCCAAGCCGCCGGCGCAGCGCCGCGCCATGGCCGCGAAGGCCTCACCCGAGCTGCGCGTCCAGCTCGCTCGCATCGAACGCCTCATCGCCATGGACGCCTCGCCCGGCGCGCTCGCCGCGGTCCTCACCGAGCGCCGCGAGATGCAGGCCCGCCACCTCCACCTGATCGACCAGGCGTGGATCGACATGGCCGAGGGCCGCGCCGGCCGCGTGATGATCACGATGCCGCCCCGTCACGGCAAGAGTCGGCGGGCCTCCCGCTGGGCGCCCCTGTGGTACCTGCGCCAGCACCCCGACCGCCGCGTCATGATCGCCTCCTACAGCGGGGACCTCGCCGAGGAGCACTCCCGCTGGATCCGCGACGCCATCGAAACGTGGGGCGACGACCTCGGCATCCACCTCAACCCATCCTCGCGGGCCGCGATGCGCTTCGACATAGCCGGGCACCAGGGCGGCCTGGTCGCAGCCGGTATCGGCGGCAGCCTCACCGGTAAGGGCGCCACCATCGCCCTCGTCGACGACCCCGTGCAGGACATGGCCTCCGCCGACTCCCCGAGCATGCGCCGCAAGACGTGGGAGTGGTGGCAGTCCGTCCTGCAGACCCGCCTGGAGCCCGACGGGGCGATCTGCGTCATCCAGACCCGCTGGAACGAGGACGACCTGGCGGGCCGCATCCTCGGCGACGCGCAGGCAGGCGAATGGAAGATCATCGACCTGCCGGCGCTCGCCGACAGCGACACCGACCCCCTCGGCCGGACCATCGGCGAACCACTGTGGCCCGAACGCTTCGACGCCGAACACCACGCCACCACCCGCCGCCGCGTCGGCGAACGCGTATGGGCCGCCCTCTACCAGCAAAAGCCCCGCCCCCCGGAGGGCGGCGTGTGGCAGCGCGCCTGGATCAACGACCACCGGCTCACCACCGTCCAGTTCGGCGGCCTCGACATGGCCCGCGTCATCGTCGCCGTCGACCCCGCCGGCGGAGAGTCCGCCATCGGCGACGAGACCGGCATCATCGGCGCAGCCCGCGGCTTCGACGGCCACCTGTACGTCCTCGAAGACCGCTCCGGAAGCATGGGCGCCAACGACTGGGGCCGCACCGCCTGCCTCCTCGCCCTCGCCCTCAAAGCCGACGCCATCGTGGTCGAGTCGAACTACGGCGGAGACATGGCACGCCAGGTCCTCTCCCAGGCGTGGGAGCAGCTGCGCCGCGAAGGCTCCACGAACGGCGCCCTCATGCCCCGCGTCCTCGAAGTCACCGCCAAGGTCGGCAAACGCCTGCGGGCCGAACCCATCGCCCAGCTGTACGAACAGGGCCTCGTCCACCACGTCGGCGCCCACGTCGCCCTGGAGGACCAGATGGTCACCTGGGTCGTCGGCATGGACTCCCCCGACCGCATGGACGCCGCGGTGCACGGACTGACCGAACTCGCCGACCCCGACCAGCTCGCCGCCGTCGCCGGACACATCCACGACGACCGCCTCGGCGGACGCCGATAACACCCCGGAAACGGCCCCATAAAGAGCAACGGCACAGCCGGGCGCCAGAATCGACCCCGGCTGCTAGCCTCCGGCCCATGTTGATCAGGGGGAAAGTCGCCGTCGCGGGCACCGCCTGCGCGGCCGTTGTCGCCGGCGTGGTCCTGCTGTGGCCCGGCTCCAACTCGGCGCCCGCAGCGCCCACCTCGGACCAGATCAAAGCCTCCGCGCAGGCCCGCCTGGACGCCTCGCTCAAGGCGGGGCGCACCGTACGTCAGGTGATGGTGGACACCGGCAAGACGCCCAGCGAGGAGCTGTGCCAGGCCGTGTGGGACCGGCAGACCGCCAAGGAACAGCACTCGTTGCGGTACGCGATGTGGATGCACGGCTGCGTCGACGCCCCCACCCCGTAGGGCTGCGTATTCTGGTCGGCGCGGGCGCGGGGCCCGGTCGCCTGGAGGGGCACCCGTGAGGCTGCGTGAACTGCTGATCGACGCCTGGTCGTGGCTCAACTACAAGCAGGCCATGGCCGACCCGACCCGGCCCGGCCCGGCCACCACGCGTTCCCCGAGCTGAACACGTCGTGGGTGCCCGCCGAGGACCTGCGCCGGCTGGCCGCCTACAAGTTCTTGGCCGCGTACGACTCCAACCAGGCCGGGCAGCTGGCCTCCCTCACTGGCGATGACCACCACGGTGTGGAGCGCCGCGAGTTGGGCGACCCGTCCAAGCTGATCGACACCACGCTCGGCTACCTGCTGGGCGCGGAGCAGACCATCGTGGTGCCGGGCGCTGACCACGCCGCACAGGACAAGCCGACCGCCGAGGACCAGGCCGCCGCCCACCTGCAGGACAAGCTGCGCGCCTGGGCCGACAAGGAGCTGCTGGCGCTGCGGATCCAGCAGGCCGAACGGTGCGCGGTGCGCTGCGGGGATGGCGTCTACACCCTGGCGTGGGAGCCGTCCAAGGCGCGGGCGCTGCTGCGCACCTACGACCCCGGGTTCTACTTCCCCGAGTGGGACGAGGGTGAGCAGGACTCCGCCGAGTACCCCTCCCGTGTGCACTTCGCGTGGGAGCTGCCCGCCGACCCGGTACGCGGCCTGAAAGCCCGCGTGCGGCGCATCACCTACGAGCTCGGCCCGATCGGTGCGGCGACCGCGCCCGGCCGCACCGACGACGGACGTGCCGTGCGGGAGCAGGTGGTCGGCGCGGACGGTGACCCGGTGCTGGTCGTCGGCGACACCCTCGACCCGGTCACCGGCACGGTCACGCGCATCTACCCGTGGGCGCCGGGCAAGCCGTCGTCGACGACGTGCTACCTCACGGACGCCGAGTGGTTGCTGGAGGACCTGGGCCGCGCCCACGACGTGTTCTCGCTGCCCGCCGACAAGGCCTCCTACCGGGTGCGCTCCGATGGGCAGGTCCTCGACCGCCTGGACCTGATGCACGACTTCATCCCGGTCGTGCACATCCCGAACACCATCCCCGACGTCGGCGAGCACTGGGGCAAGTCCACTTTGGCGACGGTGCTGCAGCTGCTGGACGAGCTGGCCGCCACCGACACCGACAGCGCCTCCGCGTCCTCCACCACCGGCACACCCATCGTCGCCCTGGCCGGGGCGCGGCTGCCCATCGACCGCTCCACCGGTCAGCCCCTCCCGGTGCGTGTGGAGGCGGGCACGGTGTGGCAGCTGTCCGACTCGGGCCGCATGGACACCCTGGACACGTCCGCGCAGCTGGCCGAGCTCCGCCAGCGCGTCGACCACCTGCTGGACCGGCTCGCCGCGAACACCCGCCTGACCGCGGCCGGACTCGGCAGCCTCGACCCGGCCAAGCTGCCCAACGGGTACTCGCTGCAGGTCGCGTTGGGCCCGCTGGACTCCCTTGTCGGCGCGCTGCGTCTGGCCCGCAACCACAAGTACCAGCTGCTGCTGCGCATGGTGCAGCGCCTGCACCAGGCCGGGCAGGAGTGGCCCGCCGGCGAGTCGCTGCCCGCACGCCTGATGTTCGGCGCGCACACCCCCACCGACCGCACCACCGTCCTCAACGACGCCGTGCAGGGCTACGAGGCCGGGGTGTTCTCCCTGGAGACCGTGGTGCGGATGCTGCAGGAAGCCGGATACCCGATCGAGGACATCGCCGACGAGATCGAACGCATCCAGAAGCGGGCCTTCGACCAGGCCGCCCGCCTCGCCGATGCGACCGGCGACAACAAGGCGGTCCGTGAATACCTGGGCCTGCCCGAAGCCGACCCGACGCCGACTGTGCCGCTCGTCGACCCGGCCAAGGTGCCGCAGCCTGGCCCGCCGACCAGCCCGCCCGACGCGAAGCCGCTGCCGCCCACACCGTTGCAGCCGCCCGGCAAGACCGGGATCCTCGGCGAGGCCGGTCCTGGCCCGCGCTGATCGTCAGGCCAGCTGTGCCCTGAACTCGTCGTAGACCGCCCGGCAGTCCCGCGCCATGCGCTGGATCTGCTCGGCGGTCACATGCTCAAGGTCGTCCAGGTCGGGGGTGCGGTCCTTGCTCAGGTGCATGACGTGGCGGCTGGCCAGCGTCCACGCATCCTTCAGCCGGGCAACTGCGGCGGTGTCCTGGCTGGCAAAGCCGGGCACGAAGTCACGGGCCCGCCGGTCCTTGGGGTCGAGGTCGAAGGTCAGGAACTCGACCAGGAGCCGCACGTTGACCATGAACGACTCCATGAACGCCGCCCGGACCACGCCGTCCAGCCCGTACCCGTAGGGGAGTAGCGGGGCGAGCTGTTCGACCTGGTCGACAGCGAAGTCCACGAAGTCCAAGGCCCGGCGTTCGGGCGTGAGTGAGTTCTCCCACGATGGGATCGGCGAGTCAGGAGCCATGGCCGCAGCATAGGCAGTAGCCGCCTGCGCCGGGGTGGCTACACTGATCGACGGCGCGGGGGCGCTGCTGCTGGAGGACTGGATCCCCATGGACAGGCTGCTGCCCCACCCCCGTAAGCCCGTCGGCTATCGGCGTGACGGCCGCCCCATCTTCCCGATCCTGGGCGCGGACCCCACCGACCCCTCCAACCAGCAGCTGCCGCCCGCACCGGGCATCGACCCGGCCGCGCCGCCGGCCGGACAGCCGGGCCTGGACCAGGATGCGCTGAACCGGCTGCTGGCCCGCGAGAAGCAGCAGGGCGAACGCTCCGCAGTGCGCAGGCTCGTCGAGCAGCTCGGGTTCACCAAGACCGACGACCTGACCGCGTTCGTGCAGCAGCAGCGCGACGCGCAGGCCGCGCAGCTCTCCGAGATCGAACGCCGCGAGCAGGCCGCCGCCGACGCCACCGCCGCGGCTACGGCACGCGAGGCGCAGGCCGTCGCCCGCGAGAGGGCCGCGGTACGGCGTGCCGCCCTCGTGGCGCTCGGTGCGACCGGTGATGACCTGAAGGACGCCGAACGGCTCCTGGCCGTCGACGACGACGCCGACGAGGACGCCATCACGGAGGCCGCCCAGGCGTTGAAGGCGCGCAGGCCGGAACTGTTCGCCGCTACCGCCGCCGTGGTGCCGCCTGCTGCTCCTGGTGGGTCCCCTGCGGGCGGTCCGCCGCCGCGCGGCAGCAACATGCCCAAGCCTGGCCAGCACGGCGCGAACGTCGCCCGCCAGCGCGGCTTCGTCAAGGACAACTGACTTCCCACCGGCGGGTTAAGGCCGGACCTGAGGGGACCACGCCCCCTACTCGTGGACGACGCCACCAGCCGGTGAGCGGACGCACAGCCGCTTCGTCCACGGGAGTACTCATGACCGTTCAGCCGGTCACTACCACCCAGAACCTGACGGCCGACCGTTCCTGGCTTGCCAGCCTCCACGGCACCAGCGAGGTCGACACCATCACCCTCGACATGTCCACGTTCGTGTCCGGCACCCACTACGTGCCCTCCACCGACACGACCATCCCCTACTCGCGGTTCCTGTCCGGCATCCCCGTCGGCAAGATCACCGCGAGCGGCCTGTACGGCCTCTACAACACGGGCGCCGCCGACGGCCGGCAGACCCTGGCCGGGTTCGTGTTCGCGGAGGTGCTGTTCGCGCCGACGCAGACGAAGGTCCCGGCCGCACTGCTGTGGCACGGCTCGGTGAAGACGGCGAAGCTGCCGATCGCCGTCACCGCCGTGGCCCCGTCCGCCATCTGCCAGATCCGATTCGTGTAAGGGAGCCCCGACGATGTCTGTTCAGGACCTGATCAAGGACGTCACCACGGCGGACCTGACCACGTTCGCCCGCTACATCCCCACCCCCGCCGACTTCCTGCTCACGCAGACCGTGTTCGCGAAGGTCTCGATCCAGGACGTCATGTGGCGGATCAAGAACACCGGCCGCTACGTCAACGCCGCCAAGTACCGGGCCTTCGACGCCTCGGTGCCGTTCTCTGACCGGCAGGCGTGGCAGACGTCCACGCAGGGCATGCTGCCCTCCCTCGGCCAGAAGCTGATGGTCGGCGAGGTCGAGCTGCTCCTGCAGGAAGCCAGCCGTGGCGCGGACGCGTCCCGCCTGGAGCAGCTGCTGTACGACGACGTGGAGCGGCACGTCGAGGCCATCAACTCCCGTCTGGAGCTGGCCGCCGGCGATGTTCTCACCGACGGCAAGTTCTCCCTTGCGGCGGAGAACGGCCTCACCCTCGACGTCGACTTCGGTGTCCCGGCCGCGAACATGCCGACCTCGCCGAAGCTGTGGTCCGATCCGACCGCCGATGCCATCGCGGACGAGCTGGGCTGGATCTCCTACCTCGACTCGATCAGCGCGCCCATGCCCGAGATGGTCGTCACCTCGCGGCGCGTCTACTCCTACCTGGCGGGCAACAACGCCTACCGGGCCGCCTATTACGGCAGCGTCAACCCGTCGACGACGCCGACCGCTTCGCTGACTCCGCAGCAGATCAACGTGGTCCGCGACAACTACGGCCTGCCGCCGATCAACCTGTACCGGGCGTAGGTCCGCGTGGACGGCGTGTCCACGAAGTGCCTGCCGGACGACCGGTGGGTGATGCTGCCCCCGGACCGCTCCAAGTGGGGGCAGACCCTGTACGGCACCACGGCGGAGTCGCTGGTGCTGTCGCGGGGCGGCAACCCGCAGATCACCCGCGAGGACGCGCCGGGCCTGATCGTCACCAGTGGCGGCAAGGACGACCCGGTGCAGATCTGGACCAAGGGCGCGGCCGTGGCCATGCCCGTCCTGTACGCGCCGGACTGCCACATCACCGCGAAGGTGCTGTGACATGGGGCGGCGACTGGCGGCAGCGGTGCACGTGCTGCACCCCAAGACGAACGAGTGGCTGATCTTGCAGCCCGGTGACGAGCCGGACGAGGACCTGGCCGAGGCCATCACCCACCCCGACGCGTGGGAGCCGGACGAGGACGGCGAGGACGGCGGGGAGGGCGACCCGCCCGCTGGCGGAACCGAGCCCACCCCGACCCCGGAGCCCACGCCCGCGCCCGAGACGACGCCTGCGGCCGAGGCGAAGCCCAAGGCACGGACCCGCAAGCAGGCCGACGAGCAGTAACCCAGCCAGGCCCGGCCCGGCACCCCTGTGCGGCGGGGGTGCCGGGTCGCGCCGCTACCCGGAAGGACACCGCCTGTGGATCCCGCAGTCCTGGCCTGGCTCCTGGCGCAGCTCGGCACCACCACCGACACCACCGACCTGCAGACCCGGTATGACCGGCTCGGCTCCGCGAGGGCTGTCGCCCTGGAAGTGCTGGCCGAGCGGCGCGCCCAGCTGCTGGCCGAGCCTTTGCAGCTGACCGTCAACGGTGTCGCCACCCTCGACCAGTCCAACAACCTGACCGGCATCGAACGGCAGATCGCCTCCGTGGAGGCCGCGACCGCCCCTGACGACACGACGGGCGGGGACACCCTGGTCATTGCCCCGCTGCAGTCCGCGCACCGGCGACGACACCACTGGTGGCGGTAGTGGCGCACGAGTTCGGGCCGCTGACGCCCGGCGACGCCGGCACCGTCGCGGCGCGTGTCGCCGCGGTGCTCGAGGATGCCTGGCAGCGTCTCGCAGCCGAGCAGGCGGCCGTGATCGCGGCGATCGGCGACAACGCCCGCTCCCGGATGGTCGCCGACCGGCTGGCCCAGTTCCAGGCCGCCATCGTCGACTTCCGGCAGCGCGTGGATGCCGAAGCGCGGGCGTTCGTGGCCCGCCAGCTGCCCCACCTGTACGAGGAGGGCGCCCGGGCGGCAGCGCAGGCGGTGGGCGGGCATTTCTCGTGGACGCTGATCCACCGGGAGGCCTTGCAGTCGCTGGCCTCCGACTCGTACGCGGACTTGCTGCGCCGCTCCGAGGAGGAGCAGCGTATGGCTGCTGTGTTCTACCGGGCGGTGCGGGATGCGGCACGCCGTGAGGTGCCGTTGCTGGCCGCCGGCCACACCACAGCGCTGCAGGCTGCGAAGGCCCTCGCTGACCGGCTGGCCGCCGAACACCAGCTGGCCTACGTCATCTACCGGGGCGGTGCCCGGATGCCGGTGCGGGCCTGGGCGGAGTCGGCGACGCTTGCCAAGAGCGCGGTGGCCTACAACGCGGGCACCCTCAACCGGGCTCGTGAGGCGGGCGTGGAGTTCATGGAGGTGTTCGACGGCGCCGACTGCGGCTGGACCAGCCACAAGGACCCCGACAAGGCCGGGGGCACGCTGCGCAGCGTGGAGGACGCCGCGGCGTGGCCGATCTCCCACCCGCGCTGCAGGCGGGCGTTCGGGGCGCGGCCGGACGTCATCGTAGGCAACTGAGGCGGCCGCTGGGGGAGATGGTCCTGCACCGCATCGGTGACTCCGGCGTGAAGGCGGTCTGGCATGGTCGATTCTCAACAAGCAGATCTGGCTCCAGGGGGTGACGCGGCAGCCCGGCGGGCCATGCGACGTCGACCGGCCGGGCGTTCCTTCGACCAGGATCAGTGCAGCTGGTCGAGTGCCTGCTGGAAGGCGGTCGCGTGCTTGGCCTCGTCGGCGGCGGTGTCGCGGAAGAAGCTGGCGACGGCGGTGTCGCCGACGGCGGTGGCTCGCTTGGCGAGCCCTGGGTACAGGATGGTCGCTTCGTTGTGCTCTCCAGCGATGGCCCTGCTCAGGTTGTCCTTCGTCGCGCTGACCAGGCCGGCCAGGACCGCTTCGCCGGCGAAGTGCTCGTGCAGTTCGACCCCGGCGGTCCCTTCGAACAGGCGGGCCAGCGCAGGATTGCCGGTCTGCTGGGCGCGGGCGGCGAAGAGCATGTACTTGGCGTGCGCGAGCGCCTCACCGTGCATGGCGGTGTCAAGGTTGGCCCGGGTGCGGGCGGCCTTCACCTTCGGCAGTCCGGCGGGGACCGACACCGTGTCGGCCTTCGGCGGCGCTGGGATGGTGCCTCGGCCGGTGGTCACGATCGTCAGCGCGGTGCGGTAGGCGTCGCGGTGGCGTCCCTCGTCCGCGGCGATCTCCGCGAACAGCTTGGCAGCCTCGAGGTCTCCGTCGTTGCGGGCCTGGTCGGCGAAGCGGCGGTACATGACCTGGCGCTCGTAGGTTTCGCCGTTGATGGCTTTGCGCAGGTTGGCCGCGTTCGTTCCGACCACACCGACCAGGGTGGCCGCCTCGTGCAGGTGCTCGTTCAGTTCGGTCTGCGCCGTGGTGCGGAAGAGCTCGCCGACGGTCGGGTAGGCCTGACTGTCGGCTTGAGTGCCGAAGAGGTTGTAGGAGGCGTACGCGAACGCCTCCCCTTCCATGGCGGTGGTCAGGTCGGAGAGGGTCTGCGAGCGGAGAGCCCGGGTGGCGGCGTACGTGGCCTGGTGGTGATCACCCGGCAGGGTAAGCGCCACAGCCGTTGCAGCCTGGGACGCGGCGGTCAGTGTGCACAAGCCGACCACGAGCGTACGTATCGAGTGGCGGAACATGATGTCTCCTTCCGGGGCACTCCTCTGCGTGAACGCCCCGTCCCATGCGACCCGCACACGTACACCGCCGCCCCTTCACGTGACCCTTTTGAGTGAATACGCACGGTGATCACGCTGCTGTCGGTCACCGCGTTCCACCTGCTCAGGTGCGTGAACGGCTCTAAGGAACCCTTGCATCCGGCTCCTCCACCCGGTCCGAGCCGTCAGCGGAACACACCGCCGCACTCTTCCCCGTGATGGGCCTTGTGATAAGGCACGGGGCGAGTGTCGTCCCGGGCGGGCATGCCCTTGTCGGCAGCGTTCCCGGAGAGGTTGAGCCGCCACATGGGGTCGTCCGGCCCCCTGGCTGGGAACTACGGCCCTACTCCGCCGACGCTCCGTTGGCCCACGCTGGAATTCGCACGGCCACCAGCCGAGGGAAGTGATCGGCATGATGTGGGACGACGGCGGATGGGGCTGGGACGGCTGGTTCGCCATGGCGGTGTTCCTGGTGCTGTTCTGGGCCCTGATCATCGCCGGAGTCATCGCGCTTGTGCGCTACCTCACCGGCACTCATCACCATCAGCAGTCCGGCTCGCGACCGCCCTCGGGCGAACCCCGATGGGGGAGCCAGCGAGCTGAGGACCTGCTTGCTGAGCGGTTTGCCCGCGGGGAAATCGACGAGGACGAGTACAGACGCCGTCTCACGGTGCTGCGGGGGCACGCGTGATCACCGGCCGCCGCCGAGGGATGTGGCTGGTGATCGCCATGGCCGCCGCGTTGGTGCTGGGCCTCGCCACGACGGCATTCCTAGCGGCCACCGGCGCATTCCGCGCTACGAGACCCGCCTCCACACAGGGCGCACGGTGTAGTGCACCCCCGTCGGCAGCTCGCGTGGTGGACGTGACGGTGGACGACATGGGGCGCATGATGCGTGGCCCAGGCGGGCCAACGCCGACGGGTGGCCGTCCGGGCTGGCACGGCATGGGCATGATGCGCTTGGTAGCCAACCCATCTACGGTCTCGGCCGGGAAGGTAACACTGCGAGTGGCCAACAGGGGTGCGCTCACGCACGAGGTGGTGGTTTTGCCGCTGCCAGCGGGCCAGGTGTCGGGGGAGCGTGCCGTCGGCTCCAACGGCAAAGTTGACGAGACAGGCAGCCTCGGCGAAGCCTCGCGGACTTGCGGCGCGGGTAGCGGGGACGGCATTGCCCCCAGTGCGACAGGCTGGTCCACGGTGACGCTGCAGCCCGGCCGGTACGAGCTGGTGTGCAACCTTCCCGGCCACTACGCCGCAGGCATGTATACCGAGCTCGACGTCAGGCGGTAGCTGTGCTGGCCATTCCACGTGCGGCTCGGGATGGTGGCCTGAGCCGCACGACCACTCCGAGCGCGCGCCGCTGGTACGGCGACACGATCGCCCAGGCCCTCGAGGGCCGCCGCGCCTACCGGCGCCACGCGGAAGAATGACCCCCATGAGCGAGCTGCCACCGGATGCGGAGCGCCTGCGCGTCATCCTGGCCTGGCTCGAGGAGCAGGTCACCGACAACGAGACCGTCGGCATCTTCCTACGGCTGCAACGCGACACCGTCGCCCAGGCCCTCGCCCAGGCCGCCGAGGGCGAGCAGCCGGCCACGCCCCCGCCGGCGCCGCCGGCGAAGCTGACGCGCCCCACCTCGCCGCCGACCTTCACCGGCGGTCACAGGCCCGCCTTCAAGGTCGTCGAGCGGGGAGGCGAGAACGAACCGCCACGGCTGACCCTGCACATCGGCGCCTGCGACGTCGACGACGGTCCGGCCCACCAGGTCGACGCGCACGATGCCCTCGCGGCGCTGCGCGAGGGCCTGGACGCGTGCTCCGTCTGCCGACCGGACATCGACCTGTCCTTCGACGAGTGACGGCGCTGTCGTCGACGCTTCGGTCGGCGACGAAAATCGCCCTGATCCTGGCGCTGCTCAGTCACGCCGGACGGAGAACAGGCGCGCCGCCGCAGCCAGCACCAGCCCGGCGCCGAGGAGGTATAGGCCAAGACGTTCTTCGGGCACTGCCGGTGACCACACCCGCCAGGCCGACGGGGTGTAGGAGTCGGCCGCCAGGTAGTCCGCGTAGAACCTGGGGGGCGCGCTGGTCTGACCGCGCACCCATAGCAGGGCGCCTATAGCGGCGCAGGTCGCGGATATCGCATACATGACCGTGGCGCTGCGCGGGGCCGGCCTGTTCACGGGTTGTCCCTCGTCTTTGTCGTTGTGGTGTGTGGATTCTCGCTGCAGTACCAGTTTCGCCCGGCGCGGCTGGGCGGGACCCTGGCGTCAGGCCCTAGTTCGGGCTCGGAATGTCGCCCGCGTAGTGCAACTGGATGTCCGGCTCGAAGCCCGCCTGCTCGATCGGCGCGTCCGAGAATCACCACCATTGTGGAGACGCGCACTCACCCCCTTCACGATTTGACCACCGCCGGGCACAGTGGTGTGACCTCGACCTGGTACGGGTGGCTCTGTGCGACGCCGGCGACCAACCGGACAACCTTTCCAGCCAATCAACCCCAAAGTGATCCCACCGGCGCAACCAACGCGACAATGCCCTCGAACCGCTCATGGGCGTAAACGCCGTGGTGATCAGCCGATAGGGACGTGATCACGGCCTGATGTGCGGAGGCGGTGTGAGCATGTGTAGAACTTTAGATGTTGCTGCGAGTTGGGCGCCCGACGGGGCTTGTCATGCCGCGGGCTGCCCACCTACGTTCGGTCACCATGCTTGCATCCCCGATGATCAGCGTCATAGTCGCCGCTCACGACCTTCAGGGACACCTTGAAAACTGCCTGAATTCGATCCTAAATCAGTCCTTCCGGGATGTTGAGGTCGTCGCGGTCCTGGACCCAATGCCACGTAGCGTAAGTTGATCATGCTGTGAGAGTGAGTGCTCGGGCGTTGACGAGGTGGATTGTGGGCGGCGCCGGATGGCGGGTGCCGGTGTCGGCAGGACGCTTGACGCGGTAGCTGTTGTGCCGGGCGCGCTTGACGACACGGGGGTAACTGCGGTGGCGGCGGCGGGGGTTGAGGTTCTTCTTGCGGGTGATGTCGGCGCGGACCCTGGCCAGGACGGCGTCCAGGTCCTCAGGGGAAATAGCCGCCGGGTCGGCGACGCGGCGGCGGACGATGCGCAGGGCGCGGGTGAATTTGACCCGGTCGGGGTCGATGTCGGCCTCGGTGGCGGCCCGGCAGATCAGGGCGGAGATCGCGTAGTGGGTGAGCAGGTAGCCGTACAGCTCCTGCCGGACGAGGTCCGGGCTCTTGGAACGCAGGATGCGGCCTGGGCCGCGTAGGGCGGTCTTCAGGTCATCGTTGGACTGCTCGTGCTCCCAGCGCTGGTGGTACGCGTGAGCGAGCAGGGGGGCGGGGGCGTTCGTGTGGTCGGTGATCGTGGTGATCAGGCAGATCAGCTCCCGCTCGGCGTCGGTGCCGCGGTCGGGGACCTCGTACTCGACCACGCGCACCACTCGGGCGGCTGCGGGATCGACCTCCCGCCCGGCGCGGGCGTCTTCCAGCAGTCGGCCCCGCGCCGCCGTGTTGAGGCGGGGGGAGTAGACCAGGGAGAGGTAGGAGCCGTCGGGCAGGTCCGCGACCAGCGGGAGGGTGAGCGTGTCGCCGACGCGCCAGAGCAGGTCAGCGCCGGTCCCGGCGGCAGCGCACCACTGCTCGAAGCCGAAAAAGCCCCGGTCGGCCAGCAGCAGCATGTCCTCTTCCAGGCGCTCGAACAGATGGAAGGCCAGGGTCTGCTCGCCGGCGCGCTTGCCGGCGATCGGCCCGATCGCCGCCCCGATCGGGGCGCGGGAGCCGGTCTCGACCAGGGTGAGCACCCGCGCCTTGGGGAAGGCGGAGGGATTGGCGGCGGTCCCGGAACGGCCGAACGCCTCGGCGTTGGATTCGGTGTCGGGCAGGTCCCACTCCATGCCGTCGATGGAGACCAGGCGGCGGGGCCCGAGCCAGGCCCCGCGGGTGAGCTGCTCCGCGACCGGCTCGGTGATGCGGTCGAAGATCTCCGCGAGCGGTTCGGAGCCCAGGCGCTTGCGGGCCTGGGTGATCGCGCTGGTCGTGGGCACCTCCCAGGCCCGGTCCCAGCAGCCCCACCGCTCCAACGGCTCCGAAAGGCGGGTGATGGCCTCTTCGTAGTCGTCGTCCGCGAACAGCGCCAACGCCATCACCAGGTACACCACCACATGCGGCGGGAGCTTCCCGTCCGACCGTCTGGCCTGCCGTCCGAACGCCCGCACCGCGTCGTCGATCACATCACGTGGGACCGAGCCCGCCAGCAGCCCGATCGAGATCCACTCCGGCAACCGCCCGCCTGCACCAGCACCCTGAGTCACGGTCAGCAACCTACCGCCCGGAGTCGAAGGCGGCCCCACGCCCTTGATCAACTTACGCTACGTGGCATTGGTCCTGGACCAGTCTGCTGAGTGCCCCGCGGACTTGGTGGATGACTATGCCCGGCGCGACGGGCGGATCTCGGCCGTGCGCCTGAAAGGCGTCGTCGGCATTAGCCGGATACGCAACGCAGGGGCCGAGCAAGCAGCCGGTGATTATCTGCTGTTCCTGGACAGCGATCACATCATCGCGGGTGGGACGCTTCAGGCCATTGCCGACCAGCTACGAGCGGCAAACGAGCCGGACGTTCTTCTCTTCGGTCATACTCGCCCGCATCGCCGCCGCTCCTGGCCCGGTGCCGCCGCCGGGCTGCTTGCCCGGCAGGGACGTGAGCCCTTCGCCCCGATCGACGAGCCCGAGTTTTTCGGTGCTCCCGCCTACTCCTGGGACCGTCTGTTCCGCCGCGACTTGTGGACCCGGCAGGGACTCGCATTCCCCGACGGCTTCTACGAAGAGGTCACGGTCGTCCACCGCGCCATGCTCGCCGCTGACCGGATCGGTGTCCTGAAATGGAACTGCGTCCAGATCCGCCGTCGGCACACTCAACACCCCGCAGGCGCGCCGGGCGGCACCCATTTCGACGTCTTCGCCCGCTACGAAGAGAGCTTCGGCTTGCTCGAGGAGCGTAGCGCCCTGGACGTTGTGGCTCCGTTCCTCTTCACTCGTATGATTCGTCACTACCTCTTCCTTCTCAATCTCGAGGGATGCCTCTCGCGCACCGAGCGCCCGGAGTTCTTCGACCGCGCCAGCGAGCACTACCGCCGGTTCCTCCCCGACGGCTATGAGCGCCCTGACGGCCGCGAGGGTGTCAAGTTCCAACTCGTCGCGAGCGGGAGGTACAGCGCTTTTGAGGCCGCCCGGCTCCCTCAGCTCGCGCGCAGCTTCGTCTCCCGGGACGCCACCGTCCGCGGAGGGTAGCCCAGGCTGGGCGGCACATTAAGTGGCCTTCCGGTAGGCAAGCGGGGAGAAGCAATGATTGAGATACCTGTGCTGGGGGCGGTCGGGCCTGCGCAGAGCGGGGAGCTGGTGCACTTCACCAGCAGAGGCAGGGAGCCCGGGACACGGGCGCGCCGCCTGACATCCGGGCCATGACCGCCAGCGAGCGGCTGGACTCGATACTGCGCAGCGAAGTGCTGCGCTCCTCTAGCCTTATGGGCGGAACGCGCCTGTATCTGCTTCTTGGAGAGCCCACCCGACCATCTCGCCCGCCTGGTCGTTGACCGGCAGTTCGAGCCGTGGGGCATCGTGGCCACCGGGGAAGACGTGCTCGACTCTGGCGGCGGAGCGGTTGCATATGTGCCGGACGACGTCTATACCCTGTTTCGTGCAGTCGGGTTGGAGCCCTGGGCGGTTCGGACCGGCACCGACTCGACCTGGATGCACGAACGGGAGTGGCGGTGCCCGTGCCGGATGGGTCCCAGACCCTCGGCATGCAGTTGTGCAGCCTCAGGGTCGTCCTCATCGGAGATCCGGACTGGCGTGGGTAGGAGGGCGCGGCGTCGGCCCCGCCGCGGCGGGGCCGGTGTGCGGCGCAGGCATGAAGCCTCCGTATGGGGCCCTGTCGCGGGTACCAGCGGCTCGTCGTTGGTACCCGCGACCGGATATCTCTGCGGTTATGCGCGCTTGTTTGTGGGTCCCGCGTCAGCGGGCCGGGGAGGTGTCGTGCTGCCCGACCCAGTCGAGCACGACGTCGGCGACTTCACGCCACCCGCTGTCGAGTACCAGCGAGTGCCCGCGCCCCGGGATCCGCCGGTAGTCGGTGTTGGTTCCGGGCTGGTAGAGCTCGGCCGCCTGGCGTGCCACCACTTCGGGGATGGTGTGGTCGCGTTCCCCACCGAGGATCAGCAAAGGCCCGCGCACGCGGTCGTTCAGGTCGACCTCGGTGGGCGAGTGCGGGTCCTTCTTGGCGGCGGTCAGGTCGAATATCGGCCGTCCTGGTCCCGGAATTGCCCAGCGCCGGTACAACTCGTCGGATTCCTCGCGGCTGACCGCGTTGCCGAACGCGTAGCGGAACTGGCGGCGGGTCAGCATCACGGACCCGTCCCGGTTGGCCTTGCTGCGCAGCACTGGCAGTGCCGAACGGATCTGCGGGATCGGCAGGGCCTTCACCCCCTTGGTCGGCGCCGGGTCGATGGCGACGGCGGCCGAGGCGATGCCTGAGGCCAGGAACTTCTGGGCGATCAAACCGCCGAACGAGTGCCCGATCACCACGGGGCGCTCGCCGAACCGGCCGATCTGGCGCGCGATGTGATCGGTGATGTCCTGCACTCCATAGCCCGCCACCTGCTGGGGGAAGCGCCGGGTCGCCTCGACCGTGTCGCCGTCACCGGGCCAGTCTGCGGGCCGCGCCTCGTAGCCGGCGCTTGTGAACAGGTCGACCCACGGGTGCCACGCCGAGGCGTGGATCCACAGTCCGTGGACGAACACGACCGGGGAGCTCACCGTGTAGCGACCGCGGCGGTGGCGGCGTTCTCGATCACCTTCGTGACAACGGACGGAACCTCGAGCATTGACAGGTGGTCCGCGGCGGCGGTCACGACCGTGCCGTGCGCCCGCTCTGCCATGGCCTGCTGCTCGGCGGGCGGGAGGACCTGGTCGTTCGTTCCGATGAAGAACCAGCTGGGCAGGTTCTGCCAGGCCGCGGGTCCCGACTGCTCGTTCAGGGCGCCGCCGGTGACCGGGGTCTGGGAGGCGGCAAGCTCGGCGCCGACTTCGGCGGGCAGGTTGGCGGCGAACGCCTTGGGGAACAGATCGCGCTTGACGTACAGGTCCGGGTCGCCCTGCGGCGAGGACGGGTCCTGGACGACGTCGAACACGTCGGTCGGGTTGGGGACCGTGAGCTGGGAGCCGGGCTTGGCGCCGGTCAGCTGGGACACGGTCTCGCCCTGCGCCGGGGCGTAGGCGTCGATGTACGCCAGGGCCTTGACACTCGGGATGCTGGTCGCGGCATTGGTGATGACCGCTCCGCCGTACGAGTGGCCGACGAGCACGACAGGGCCGGTGGTGGCCTTGTTGACGAACGCGGCGACGGAGGCGGCGTCGGTGGACAGGCCGCGCAGCGGGTTGGGCGCGTTGAGGACGGTGTAGCCGTCGTGCTGGAGCCGGGAGGTCACCGGAGCGAAGCTCGAAGCGTCCGCCCAGGCGCCGTGGACCAGGACGATGGTGGGCTTGGCGACACCAACCTCGCTGGCGTGGGTAGTGGCTGCGTCGGCGCTGCCGGTCACCGCGAGGGCCACGGTCGCCGCGGCGGCGGCTGCGAGGAGCGCGGCGCCGGAACGCTTGATCGAAGTACGCACGGTCATGAGATGCCTCCTAGTCGGAAAGAACGATCCTTCTGGTTCGACAGAACCATCCGTCGGTGACCTGTGTCAAAGGAGTCAGATGTGGCATGTCCCACAAGCAAGAAAGAACGATCGGTAGCGACTATCATGTGGTCATGACTGCAGTCGCCAAGACGCGGGCCGCGGCACCGCGGGACCATCTACTCGGGATCGCTAGCGACCTGTTCTACCGGGAGGGCATCAACACGGTCGGCGTGGACCGGATCCTGAGCGAAGCCGGCGTGACCCGGTCAACGATGTATCGACACTTCGCGGGCAAGGAACAGCTCGTCATCGCCTACCTTCAGCGTGAGGACGCACTGGTCCGGGCGCAGTTCGAGGCCGCTGCCGAGCACGCGGTGTCGCCCGATCACCTTCTGGAACTGGCCGTCCAGGGCATGGCGGAGGACGCCGCGCGGCACCACACCCGGGGCTGTCCGTTCATCAACGCCACAGCGGAGTATTCCGACCCTGCGAGCCCGGTGCGCGGCGTGGTCGCCGAACATCGGGCCTGGTTCCGCGCGACTCTGCGCGAGTACCTCGCCGCGGCGGGCCGTGACGATCCGGACGGCAGGGCCGACACGTTCGTCATGCTGCATGACGCGGTGCTGGTGGGCAACTACCTCGATGATCCTGACAAGGTGCGCAAGACCTTCCTGCGTAACGCCCGCAACGTCGCAGGGCTGCCCTGACTGCGGCTGGACCAGCCACCAGGACACCGACAAGCCGAACGGGACGCTGCGGACGGTGGAGGAGGCGGCTCAGTGGCCGATCTCCCATCCGCGCTGCAGGCGGGCGTTCGGGCCGCGCCCCGACGTGCAGGCCGTGTAACGAACGGCGGATGACGAAGAGCCCTGCTCGCGGCGGAGCAGGGCTCTTCGTGTGTTCCGCAGGGCGGCCCGCGGGTTACTGTTCTGGTGTCGAAGCAGAACAGGAGCCAGTATGCACGCTCTGCCTGAAGACCACACCGGCGTGCGGATCGCGCGTCTACGCCGTGAACGACACCTGACGCAAAAGGCCTTGTCAGACCTGTCCGGCGTCCCCTACAGCACCTTGACGAAGACGGAGCAGGGAGTCCTGCCCGCCACCCCGCACGTCGTTGCAGCGTGTGCCCGCGCCATGCGCGTGGACGTGGCCACCGTCGTGGGGCAGCCCTATGCGAGTGAGCTGCGCGCCGACGAACTCGACGTGCTGATAAGGCCCATCCGTGAAGCTCTCGACGTCTACGACCTGGGGGCCGACCCCGACATCCGGTCGCGGCGCCTGGAGGACCTGGCGGCCGATGCGGAGTCGCTGTGCGCGTCCGTCCGTGCCGGCGACATCAAGAGGGCGGCCAGTGAGGTCGCTGGCCTCATCGAGGAGGCCACGACTGCCGCTCACATCGCCGACAGCAGTGAGGGCTGGCTGACGCTGGCCTCGTTCTACCGGACGTCGTACGACGTTGCGGCGAAGCTCGGGTTCCCTGATCTCGCTCAGCTGTCGCTGGCCCGCCTGGACTGGGCGGCGCAGAGGGGCTCCTCCGCCGTGATCGGGGGCATGTTCCAGTACCTGCGGGCGCTCACCTACCTTCGGGAAGGCAAATACCGCACGGGGCAGCGGCTCGTGTCGCTGGGGCTGTCGACGCTGCAGCAGGCGCCGGAGTCGCGGGAACGCCGGGTCGTCACGGGACAGTTGCACCTCGGGGCGTCCGTGATGGCCGGCCGCGCCCACAACGAGGGCGAGGCGCTGTCGCATCTGGTGGAGGCGGAGAGGATCGCCGGGGAGACCGGCGAGGCCGTCCAGGTGCACTGGCTGGCGTTCGGCCCGACCAACGTGAAGGTGCACCGCGTGTCAGTGCTCGCCGAACTCGACCAGTACGGCGAGGCGGTTGAGGCGACCTGCGGTCTTACGATCCCGGCGGATTGGCCGAAGTCGCGGACGAGTCACCACTATGCGGAGCTGGCCCGGGCGCAGATGTGGACGGGGAAACCCGAGGCGTCGTTCCAGAGCCTGCTGCTGGCGCGGAAGACGGCGCCGCAGCAGGCGAAGTACCACCCGACGGTGCGGGAGACGTACGCCGGGCTGGAGGCTGCTCACCGTCGGCTGTCGGACAGCTTCCTGTCGTACGGTTCGTGGCTGGGATCCGGGCACGCGCCACACTGAGTGAACTGTTGGCCCCAGCTATCACCAACTCGTGGTAACTGGGGCCTAGTTGTGCCCCCAGCATGTCGTCACTGGCCAGTGCGACGTGGAGCCGCCCATGACGACGAATCCCTCAGCTGAGGCACCCCTGGCGTTCGTGTACGACCGCTGCGCGACGACCAACCTGGCGATGCTGGAGCTTCGGCTCGCGGCGCTGGCCGAGTACGTGGAGGAGCGGCATTGGCGCTTGGGCGGCCGGTTCGTCGACTACGGCGACGACGCCCTGATCAGGGATATGAGACCGCAGTTCGAGCAGCTGCTGGCCGCCATAGAGTCGCACCCCGGGCAGGAGCGACTGTGCCTGGTCTTCAACTGGGGCCGCCTCAGCCACGACGTCGAGCACCGGCAGACCTTCACCCACCGTGTCCTGGGTGTGGGCGGCTGGCTGGAGACCCTCGACGGGGAGAGCGCGCGGATAGGTTCCGTGCCGGACGGCCGGCTCACCTGCGGGCCGGTGGTCGTGTGACCCGCCCCGACTACCCCGTCCCGTACATCGCCGCGTGGAGCGGCGAACACCTGCCGATGCGCCGCGTCATCCAGGTCGGTGACGGCATCGCCCTGGTAGGTCAGCAGCGCGACACCACGAAGGTGTCGTGGAAGCGCTGGGCGCTGCGCCCAGGCTCGGGCCGGCCCGAGTACGGCAACGTTCACGGCCCGCGGCAGCGTCGCGCGCTACGCAAGCGCCTGTGCCAGGTGTGCGGCGGGCCCGCCGACCGCAACGAGCTGGGCTGGCTGTGGCTGCTGGAGGACCACCGTGCGGACGCTGAGCAGGGCTGGCCTGAGGGCGAGATGACGACGCATCCGCCGCTGTGCCTGGTGTGCGCGCCTGTCGCCGCCCGCCTGTGCCCGCACCTGCGGGACAACGTGGTGGCGGTGCGTGTCGGCCGGGTCATCCTCGACGGCGTGTACGGGCAGCTGTACGTGCCGGGTGTGCCGGACCCGATCCCCGCACGCAACGACGTGGCCCTCTTCATGGACCGGCGTGCGCGGTGGATGGTCGGCGGGCAGCTGGCCGCGTCGCTGCTGGACGTGACGGTCGTGGACCTGGCCGAGCTGACCACCGAGACCCCGGCGGCCTGAGCGGCGGTACGCCGATGACGGCGCTCGGGCCGCCGGTCACCGCCCTCGTCGGCCCCTGAAGCCGCCCCTGCCACCCGGTCGGCCCGGATCCACGCGCGGTGTGCGAACTCCGTGCGCAGCAGCTGACCCTCTCAGACTCCCGCCCCGGGCCCCAACCCTGGACAGGTCGAGCCCCGGGGCGGGTCGCACCATGCACGTCCGACGCACCACCGACCAAGGAGGCACGGAACGTGACCGATGCAACGACGAGCACGAAGCGCCCGCTGATCGACGCACGCACCCTGATCAGCGACGACATGCGGGCAACCCTCGTCTCCAACATGTGCGACAAGTTCCCCCAGGTCACGGAGGAGAAGGCGGACCGTGGCGTCGGCCAGATGCTCGCCTTCCTCGCCGCGTGCGACTACAGCGACCGGCCCCTGAGCCCGTCGCCGCTGGTGGACGACTTCTGGCACGCCTTCCTGCTCCACACCAAGGCATACCGGGAGTTCTGCGAGACGAACTTCGGCCGGTTCGTGGACCACCAGCCCGGCTACCTGGACCCGGAGGAGCACGGCGGCGGCAAGGCGCTCCGCGCCCGCACCGTCGACTCAATCACCCTCGCCGGGTACGAGATCGACATGGAGTTCTGGCCTGAGCTGGACCTCGCGCACTGCTCGCAGTGCCACGCGAACTGCTCGGACAGCCCGAACCACCCCCCGGCCCGTTCCTGACGGGCCCCCGTCGGCCCTCGGTCTGTGCCACGCTGTGGCCAGGCCGAGGGCCTTCCCGTTTCGCTCGACCCGACACAGGAGACCACGGTGGACCGCATCGACTGGCAGCACCTCCCGGCAGCGACCCGCGCAGCCGTCGAGAAGCTGACCGGCACCGTCACGGCAGCCGAGACCGCGCCGCACGGCGTCATGTCGCAACTGGCCTGCACCGTGCACACGCCGACCCGGCGACTGTTCCTGAAGGGCAGCCGGGCCGATGACCGGCAGGCGTGGGTGTACCGCCATGAGGCCCGGGTCACGCGGGTGGCGCCGCGCTCGCCCCGCGTCCTGTTCGACGTCGATGCCGGCGGATGGCTGCTGTACGGATACGAGTACATCGACGGCCGATACCCGGACCTGGCCCCCGGCTCGAATGACCTCGCCCCCCTCGTGCGCACCCTCGCCACCCTCTCCCAGACGCGGTGGCCCGACCACGTGCAGAAGAGGCCGCTGCACTCGCGCTGGGCCGACTTCCTGCCCGACGACGTACCGAGAGGCCTCCAAGGGCGGGCGCTCGCGCACACGGACATGTCCCCGCACAACATGCTGGTCACCGACCGCGGTGAACTGCTGCTCCTCGACTGGGCCCTCGCCTGTCCCGCACCGGCGTGGGCCGACGCCGCGCTCACCATCCCGCGGCTCATCGCGGCCGGGCACACCCCCGAACAGGCCGAATGGGTCGCGCGGCAGGTCCCCGCGTACGCCGTGGCAGACCCGGGCAGCGTCACCCTCTTCGCGAGCACCCTCTACGCCGCCTGGGAGGACTGGGAGCGCACGCGCCCGATGCAGCACCGCGGGGTGCTCACCGCCGCGGCCAGGGATTGGGCGGAACGCCGCGATGATGCGGCTGCCTCCCATATGCCCTGACCCTGTCGGCGCCCCGTACGGGCCCCGTCTGTCCGCCCCCCCCGTGGCGGATGGGCGGGGCCTTTTCGTGTGGCGGGCCTGTCCGCGCGGGCACTTAGGCTCGAACGCATGAGCAGTCCCATCTCGCTGGCCGCCCTCGCGCCGATCATGTCGCGGATCATGGTGGACACCGTAGAGATCTTCCGGCCCGGCCCGGAGGTCCTGGACCCGGATACGGGCGTGTACGTGCCGGGTCCGGACATCGTCATCTACCAAGGGCTGGGGGCGGTGTTCGCCGCCGGCGGGCCGGGCCTGGTGATCTCTGTGGCGGGGCAGCCCGCCCCGGACGACCCCCGCGACAAGTACAAGCTGCTGACGCCCCTGGACGCCCCGCTGGCGTCCCGCGAGGACAGTGTGCGGGTGATCGCAGCGACCCAGGATCAGGGGCTCCTCAACCGGGTGTGGCGGGTCTTGGACCTCTCCGACGCCAACACCCTTGCGGTAGTCCGCACCACGTGGATGGACGAGTCCACGCAGACGACGGGAGCATGAGCAGTGGTGGACATTTCGCAGGCCCGCACCGACCTTGAGGCGCTGATGACGGACACGGTGCGGATCTCCCGCACGGCCGGCCAGCCCGCCCTGGATCCGGTGACAGGGCTGCCGGGCGAGACCCCGACGAGCGTCGTGTACGAGGGGCAGGGCGCGGTGCTGTCCTCGCACGGGCAGATCGTGGTCGCGCAAATCGTCGGCTTCGACTGGCTGTCTGAGGGCGCGGCCTGGTACCGGCTGGTGACCCCAGTAGGCGCCCCGGTCGCGATGCCCGGCGACCTGGTGGAGGTCATCACCAGTGAGGGCGCGGACGGGCGCACAGGCCGCACCTGGCTGGCCGAGGACGCCACCGAGGCGTCCACGGTGGAGATCTGCCGCACCACCAGACTCACGGAGCGCATCACGTTCGCCTCCTCGGCGATCTGACGGGCCTGTCCGTGCAGGTCCGTAGGCTGATCGGCATGGATGATCAGCTGCGTCAGGTGCGGATCACCGCCGAGCACGCCACCGGCTCAGTAGCTCTCGACGGCCGCGATATCTCCAAGCACGTTTCCGGCTACTCGCTTCGCCAGGAAGCCGGGCAGCCGGCGACGCTGGTGCTGTTCCTGTCCCCGCTCGTCAAGGACGACTTCGAGGGCCTGGCCCGCGTCGTCGTCGGCGTCGACCCGGACCCGGGCCCGGCCGCCGCGGCGTTCCTTTCCGCGATGGATCCGGGCGAGTTGGAGCGGCATGTGCTGGCCCGGCACGACCTGATGGACGGCAGCCCCAACGAGCTGACGCGGGCCATGCTGCGGCTCCTGCAGGAGTGGGCGTTGGGCAAGTGGAAGCCGCAGGAGGTGGCCGATGCCGTCCCCCAGTAGCCCCGGTGGGGGCGCGTACAGCAACGCCGCGCAGGTGGCTGCCGCCCTGCAGGGGCGTGCCGAGCGGGTGCTGCCGCAGACGGTGGCGGTGGTGCAGCACTACGCGATGCTGCTGGAGACCCAGATCAAGGCGAACGCCAGCGGCAGGCCGGGCCCGAACGTGATCACGGGTGACTACCGGCGCTCCTGGACGCACGAGGTGCACACGGCGGGTGATGTCGTCATGGGCGTCGTCGGCACGAACAAGCCGCAGGCCCGCCGCCTGGAGTTCGGCTACATCGGCCCGGACAGTTTGGGTCGAATCTTCGACCAGCCGCCCTTCCCGCACGTCGGCCCGGCAGTTGAGACCGTTCGGCCCCAGTTCTTCGAGGCTTTGGGCCAGGTCGCCGACGGGGGCCTGGCGTGAGCGACCTGGCGCAGGACCTGCACCAGGCGTTCGCCGGCGTGATGCAGGCCCACGGCTACGGCCTGGTGTCGCGGCTGGTGTTCGTCGCGGAACTCGTCGACGAGGGCAACGGCGAGTTGGGGCTGATGCGCGGCTCGATCCCCGCCGACATGCCGGTGTGGTCGGAGCTTGGCCTGCACCGGTACGCGGTCGCGGATATCGAGGCGCTCGTCACCGCTTCCAGGGTGGCGGGCAGTGAGGAGGACGAGTAGATGAGTGTGTCGGGGCGCCAAGTGGCGCTCGCAGTGCAGGCGATGCTGATGGCGGCCACGGGCCGTTCCTGCGGGTATGGGACGGCGCCCACAACGGCGTCACTGCCCACCGGCAACACGATCCCGTATTGCGTGCTGTATGACCCTTCAGTTGGAGATCAGCGGCCCCGCTGTAGTTCCTCGGTCATCGTGTGGGGGTAACTGCCTTGTATGAAGGCGGAGTTACTGGACATTATGCCGGAGATCACCGATCGGGAGCGGGCCGAGGAGTTCTCCGATCAGTTGGAGAACCTGCTGGTGGAGGTTGGCGGGATCTTCCCGCGGGCGGATCTGCGGATGCGGGCCGCGCGGTGCATCCGCGGCCTGCTCTCCCCGGTGTCACGCAAGAATGGCTGGCAGCTTGCCGAGTACGGCGGCGACGCCGAGCCGTGGGGGCAGCAGCATCTGCTGGACCGCTCGGTCTGGGACGTCGATGCGCTGCGGGACTTCACCCGACGCTACGTCATCGATGGCCTGGACGACGGCGGGAGGGGAGCTGGGCCCGGCGGAGCGGGGGTTTTGGTGGTCGACGAGACCGGCTTCGCCAAGAAGGGCCGGGCCTCGGTCGGGGTGGCCAGGCAGTACTCCGGCACGCTCGGCGGGGTCTTCCCGTGCCAGATCGGGGTGATGGCCGCCTGGGCCACCGGACGCGGGCAGGCACTGATCGACCGGGAGATCTACCAGCCCCGGGAATGGACCGAGGACCGGGCCCGCTGCCGCGCCGCACACGTCCCCGACACCGTCGGTTTCGCCACCAAGCCCCGCCTGGCCGAGCAGATGATCGCCCGTACGCTGCCCAACCTTCCCGAGGACCGGGTGTGGGTGGCCGCCGATGAGGTCTATGGACGCGACGGCGCCTTCCGCGTCTTCCTGGAGGAGCACCATCTGCCCTACGCGGTGAACGTGCAGGCCAACCACACGGTGCTGCCCCGTCCCGGCTGGCGGCACGCCGCGAGGCTGGTGGAGCGGCACGCCGCCGAGGACGACTGGGTCACCCTGCCGGCCGGCCCCTCCCAGCTCGACTCCCGCGTCTGGCAGTGGTGGGTACGCCCTATCCCCGACCCTGAGGCGGAGACCGGCGACGGGGCGTGGGCGCGGTGGTTCATCGCCCGGCGACGGCCGCAGACCCCCACCGGGCGCGACTACTACCTGGCCTGGGGCCCGCCCGAGACCACCGTGGAAGAGCTGGTCTGTGTACCCGGGGCCCGCTGGCGAGTGGAGGAAGCGATCAAGCTCGCGAAGTCGGCCGCCGGGATGGCCGATTACGAGGTGCGTTCCTTCCACGGCTGGTACCGGCACATCACCCTGGCCCAGCTGGCCGCGGCCTTCCTGGCTGTCCAGGCCGCGGCCGCCACCCGCGACGAGGAGCCCGCCCCCGGCCCCGACCGCGTCGCGGAGATCCTGCACGCCAGCTTGGACACGCCTCCCGGCCACACAGGGGGACCTCGCCGATCCCACCAGCCCTACCGGCACCGCCGCTATCGCGTTCACGGCGTATGAAATCGCCCGACTGCTGTGGGTGATGGCACCCCAGCCCACCCCGGCCGAGCGGATCCGCCACGGCCTGCACTGGTCCTGGTGGCGACGCTGCCACCAGGCCGTCGCCCGCGCCTGTCACAGGCGGCGCAACCGTGCCCGCGAAGCCGAACACCCCACGGCACGGCCGCCACCCACCGGTCCTCAAACTACAGCGGGGCCGCTGATCTCCAACTGAAGGGTCTGTCCGGCGCAGCCATCTGACGGAGTCGCCCTACGACGGGTCCAGGGAGCGTAAAAGCTGCGGTGGGACCTGCTGCACGGGCCCCTACAACCAACTGACGATCATCCGGTCACGCGCTCAGCGGAGCGTCGTCGGCAGGCCCTGCTTCGCGCCGTCCGGCAGCATCTTGGGATGGCGACGACGAACACTCTTGGTCGGCGAGAGTGGATTGGCCGGCATCGACTGCAAGGTGTGTCCCAGAAAGGCCCGCCGCCGATCAACTGTCGTCGGCAACCTCTTTTGGTCCAAAGCTTCCGCAAGCTCGATACCGACCCCGCGCTTCGCCAGGAAGAGGTAGAAGCCCTTCAGGCAGGCCGCCGCCACCTCCAGGGTGCTCTGGCCTTAAGGCTCCTTGCCCCGGCGCCACGGTTGTCCAAACGGGCCTGGGTACTCCGCACCGACCGCCCCCAGGTACCGCTCAAGATCAGCGAACGTAGCGGTCGAGAAGTCGAGGCACTCCATCACCAGCCAACGAAGGTAATCGACCAGCAAGTAGGCGTAAGTCCTGCTGGTCCCAGCCGTCAACGACCTGAGATAGCCATCCGGAGCCTGGAAGACCTCCCCGCCCGGTTGCAGGACGGTGTACTCGACCCGGCCATCGCCGCGAACCACCTCCTGCACGCGGATGTCCCCGAGAACCAACCCCAGCTGCACCGAGACCCCCTCGCTCACGTGCCGCACATCGGCACTCAGAGCGGTTATCGAGACAGCAGACCCTCAGACACGGCTCCCACGCACGTAACACTCACACTGGTTGCAGGTCGATTAAGCCGGGCAAACCGTCGCCGTCCTCGCCCGCGCCCACCAGGACGCGATCTGGGATCGACAGCAGATGGTCAACCGGCTCCGCTCCCACCTGCGCGAGTACTACCCGGCCGCCCTCACCGCCTTCCACGGATCGGGCAAACTTGGACTCGACTCCGCACACGCACGCGCGATCCTTGCGGCCGCCCCCACCCCGGCCACCGCGGCCAGACTCACCCGCAGCCAGCTGCGCGCACTCCTGACACGGGCGGGTCGCCTGCGTCGCGGCATTGATAAGGAGGTTGAACGGCTCCGGGAGATCTTTCGCGCGGAGCACCTCCACCAACTCCCCCTGGTCGAAGAGGCCATGGGGCACCAGACATCGGCACTCATCCAGCAGGTCAACGCTGCCTGCAGCAGTGTCACCGACCTCGCGGCGGCGACAGAGGAAGCGTTCCTCGCGCACCCGGACGCCGACATCATCACCAGTTTCCCGGGTCTGTCCGTGCTCTCCGGGGCCCGAGTGTTGGCCGAGATCGGCGACGACCGCTCCCGGTTCGCGGGCGCGAGGGCGGTCAAGGCATACGCCGGCGCGGCACCCGTGACACGGGCGTCAGGCCGCAGCCACGTCGTCGTGGAGCGGACCGTCAAGAACCAACGACTGGCCGGCGTTGGCTACATGTGGGCCTTTGCCACACTCCGCACCGACGCGCCACGCGCCCATTACGACAGACGACGAGCTGGCGGAGAACGCCACACCGCCGCACTGCGGAACCTGTTCAACAAGCTCCTGGGCTGCCTCTACCACTGCCTGCAGAACCGAACGACGTACGACCGCGACCGGGCCTTCCCAGCCCCCTTGACCCTCGCCGCCTGAGCGCGGACTTGACCTCTCAACGACATGAGATGTCTTCGACTGCTCGGCGATACTCCGGTCGCGGGTGGGCACCAGGGTGCCGTCCACAATGAGCACGGTGTCCTTGCTGAACCGCCTGCGGGGCCGCAGGGCAAGCGCGGGACCGAGGTGGTCGATGATCCGGTCGGCCGCGGACTTCGAGATGCCGAAGAGCAGGGCGAGTTGGCGCATCGTCAAATTCGTGCGCCAGTAGGCCGACACGAGCAGTACCCGGTCCTCCAGCGGAAGGGACCACGGCCGGCCCTTGCGGACAGGATCCGCACCTTCGCGGCGCAGGGCGGTCACCAGCTTCTTAAAGGAACGCGGGCTCAGCCCGCTGAACGGGGCTATCCAAGACGACTTCGACGCCGTGATCACATCTGCCACCACAAGATCGTTCCATGGTTCCCGGCACAACAGCGCGAATGCTCCATCCTCTATCTCCCGCCCCGCGCGGGCCAAGCCGAATCCTGTAGCAACGCCCACGTTCAGTCTCTACAGTCAGCGCATGGCCACCGAAGACGAGCACCCAAGTCAGCCCGACATCGCCGCCATGCTCACCGACCAGACGAGCGCGTGCAAGGCAGCACGCGAGGCCATCGCCGCCGGCGGTAAGGTACAGATCTTCGACAGGTTGGCGCCCCACTGGATGGTCCACGGCATCGCCGCAACGAGGCTGGGACTGTCGTTGAAGCGCGGTCTGCCGAAGACCATCGGCCTCGACGAGACCGTTGAGATCCTCGCGCGGCACCGCGGCGAGCAACTGCGTACCGGGATCATCGACGCGGCAGACCGGCTCTCGTTCTTCACGCTGTACTTCGACGCCACCGGAACCGAGCTCTTGGCGTGCGACGGACGCTCTGCGACGCCGTTCGAGCCTTGACGTTATCTGCATCCGCATCACCGACGTCTGCGCGACCGCAGCCGCTACTACCTGCCCGAATCTCGGCTTCGAGCAGCAGGTCGTGGGGGCATCTCAACTGCCGCCAAGTGTTACGGGACAAGCCTTAGTTCGGCGGCGAGGACCGACCCGATGCCGAAGAATGCGCCGGGCGCGAGCGAGGTGACGATGCGCCCGACCAGCATCAGCCCGAAGCTGGGGGCGAGCGCGGACAGCAGGTTGCCGAGGACGAATAGGCCCATCAGTAGCATCAGCATCCGCTTGCGGGGCATCTTCGTGCCGAGTGCGGTCATCAGCGGGGCGCCAAACACGACGCCGAGGGCGTAGCCGGTAACCAGCAGTCCGGCGGTGGGAATGGTGACGTGGAAGTCCGCGGCGACCTGGGGCAGCAGTCCCATGACGACGAACTCCGTGGTTCCGAGACCGAAGGCACCGATGGCGAGAGCAAGAAGCGCCAGAGGCATGGGTTCAACCCTTCCATGTTGCTTGAGCGAGTACCTAACGTCCAGGTCGTCGCCGGACTGCCGGGCAACAGCGCGCTGGAGGTTGTGGGGGAAGCGGCCAAGCTCGGCAAGGCCGAGGAACCCAAGCTCATGCCGCCGTTCCGGCAGTTCGTCAACGGCATGCTGCCGAAGGTCGACTTCCCCGAGCCGCCATCGTGCGTGCCACTTTTCGGCTCTCCTGCTTGATGTGTGGGTCATGCTGAGGCGGGTTGGCGTCCGGGGAGTTGGGGGCGGGGGCCGGCGAGGGTGAGCATGACCAGGGCGATGATGGCGTCGGCGGAGTGGAAGCCGAAGCCTCTGCGGATGATCAGGCGGGTCTTGGTGTTGGTGGACTCGATCAGGCCGTTGCTCATACCGGTGGTCAGCGCGGCGCGGATCGCCTGGTAATGGCGGCGGATACGGCGCTGGAGGTCGACGAAGACGTCGATGCGGCACCGGCGGGCCCAGCCGATCCACCGGTCCAGTGCCCGCAGGGCCGCGGTGGGGCGGGACTTGGCCAGGGAGAACACTGCCCGCAGGGCCTCCTTCAGGCGCCAGGCGCGGTGCAGGCGTGGATCGGTGGCAGCGATCCAGGCGAGTTTCGCGGCCTGCCGGTCGGTGAGGTCGGCTTCGTTCTTCCACAGGGCGAAGCGGGAGTCCTTCAGCGCCCGGGCCCGCTCGGGGTCCTGGGCCTGGCGGCGGGCGCGGTTCCAGCTCGAGCGGCGTTCGGTATCCAGGGCGTCGGTGGCCCAGGTAATAACGTGGAAGGGGTCCATGACGCGCACGGCCTGCGTGGCCCGGTGTTCCAGGACATCGGCGATCCAGGCGGCGCCGTCGGCGCTGATGTGCGTCAAGCGGGCGGTGCGGTCGACGCCGAGTTGGTCGAAGAACCGGTGCAGGACGTCCTTGCCGTGCCCGTCGGCCATCCACACCACCCTCGCGGTGTCGTGGTCCACGACGATCGTCATGTACTTCTGCCCGCGGCGGTGGCTGATCTCGTCGATGCCGATCCGCCGCAGCCCCGACAGGCGGTCGACAAACCGGTCGCGGTCGGCGACGTACCGCTCGACGATCGCACCGATGGTCCGCCAGGAAGTCCGCATCAACTGCGCGGCCGCGCTTTTGGAACACTCGGCAGCCATCCAAGCCGCCTGCTGGTCGAAGGCATGGGTATGCCCGGCGCCGTGACGAGCCCAGGGCACCGCGGCGACGGTCGTCCCGTGCTCCCGGCAGGTCACCCGCGGCGCCTGGGCCTCCAGGAAGACACGCAGCACCCCATGGTCGAGGTCCCGCCACCGCCGCCGTCCCCGCCCCGCGTCGTACCAGGGCGCCGGACGCCGGCACCGGCCGCACCGCTGCCGACGGCGCGCATCGGGCCGTACCGACACGATCACACACTGTTCGTTCTCGTCGATCCGGACGCCCTCGACCACCGTGTGTTCGGCCGTCAGCGTCCGCTTCCATATCCTGAAGAGGGACACGCCGTTTTCCTGCTTGATCCAACTTGAGCCTCGAGACCTCAAGCCTTGCAGGAGACGGCGTGTTTCCCCTATCAGGGCAGGTCAGGGCACCCACACATGCGGCAGGAGAGCCCACTTTTCCCCCCGAGGAGCGCGGCAAGGTCTTCGGACTGTTCGGCGCGGTCGCCGGACGGCGGATGACGGTGCGGTTGATGGGCCGGTCCGCGGTCGGCGGCCTGGACCGGGGGGTGAGCGCCGGAGCGTTGTGCGGGCGATCTGTCAGACCTGCGTCCAGGTGAGGGGCTGGGCGGTGCAGGGGCCGCCGGGGTGGACGGCGAGGTGGCCTGTAGTGACGTCGAGGGACACGGTGGCCAGGGTTTCCCAGCGCTGGCCGAGTGGCGCGGTCGGGGCCGCGTGGCAGCACAGGGCCGCGCCCTCGGCGAGGTGGACGGTGAGGGTCTGCAGCAGGGCGCCGCGGTCCGGGGCATCCAGCGGGCGGGTGCGTTTCTGCAGGGCCTCGAAGCGGTGGTAGGTGTCGGGGTCCTGCGTTCCGATGGTCTCTCCGGGGGACAGGTTCGGGGCGAGGAAGTGATTGGTGTGGAGCAGGTAGCCGTCGTCGCCGGGCTGGAGCAGGGCGGGACCGGCCGGGCTGACTTCGACGGTGGCGGCGCGGGCGCGGCCTTCCTCGTAGTCGCACAGGGTGAGCGCGGAAGAGGCCGCGACCGGGGTGTCCATGGCCAGTGCCTTCGCCTCGTCGAGGGTCGCGCAGCGGTCGAGTACTAGGCGGGCCAGGACGTGGACGGGGAGCCATGGGCCGTGGTGTTCGGGGGACTGGTCGGAGCGGTGGCCGAGGATGTTGAAGTGGAGGCCGAGTCCGCGGGAGTTGACTCCGATCTTGCCGACGATGCCGTATTCGGTGAGCGTGCGCACCACCCGGCCGTCCGGGTGCTCGACGGTCCACACGAACCAGTTATCGCGCATGCCGTCGTGCCAGTCCCAGGTCTGGGTGGTGACCGGTGGGCCGCCGCCGGCCGGGGTGTGGACGACGGTCGAGCACTCCGGGTGCTGCTGCCCGAGTCGGCCGAGGATCTCCGTGCGGGCATTGAGCGCGGCGATCTGATGGGGCGGCAGGCCGGAGCCGCGGGCGATGCCGTCGATCTCGGCGGCTAGGTCGGGGGCCAGCGCGCCGATGTGCTCCAAGGCCTCCTGGCCCCACTTGGTGACGTCCTGCCGAGCCGCCCCGGCGGTCGCGAAGAGTTCGTTGTAGAAGTCCCAGGTCCGCCGGATCTGGTCCGGGAAGGCGCGGCCGAGGAGCAGTCCTCGGTCGCCGGGGGCGGCGGAAGCTGATCGGAAGACCGTGGGGCTGGGCATGAAGTGAGTTCTCCTCATCCGAAAGTCGACGCGATGCACGCGACGATCACCCGTGTTGCCAAGCTGCGTCATACCGTCTTTCCAGCAGGTCGCGGCTCGGATAGGTGTCTGGTCAGTTGCTGCTGGGGCGGCCTGTGCCATACGGGAGAGCCAGGTCGTGAGCAGCGTTTCGAGTGTTGTGGTCTCGGTGGGCGTCAGCAGGTTCAGTAGGCGGCGCTCGTTGTGCATTTGGTCGGTGAAGGCCTGGTCAATGACTTCACGTTCAGGTCCGATGGCGAGGACCTGAGGCACCATCAATGCGGCAGTGGTGCCCTGCAGGATGCGTACGCAGACCAACGGGTCGGGGCTGCGGAGGAGTTCGGCGGCGTCGCGGCCGAGCCGCTTCATCTCGTGCACCGTGGGGATGACCCGCCAGTCGGACTGTGGCCGTCCGCTGCCTATGGGCGTACGCGGATGACTGTCTTCCCGCTGCGTCGCGTGGTCGGGTGGAGGGCACCGATGGCGTCATCGAGGCTCGCGACGTCACCGATGTTTGTCCGCAGCCGTCCGTCCCGCACCCGCTGCACGATCTCACCCAGTTCGGCTCGATCGGCCTCGACAACGAAGTCCACCGCCAGGCCGTCAGTGGGCCGCGCCAGTGCCGTGTCGCGCGCTCCGTCCTGGAGCTTCTCGCCGCTGATAGGCATGACGAAGGTCAGGCGCGGCGGCCGTAGGTGCGCGGATCCACGGGCTGCGCGGACTTGGGAAGCCCGCCGACCACGAGACGGTAGGAGTCGATCACGAGCTCCTTCACTAGCTTCTCGTCGACGGTGTCCCCGCCTTCCACCGTGATCCAGTGCCTCTTGTTCATGTGATAGCCGGGGGTAATGTCTGCGTACTGCTCACGCAGGGCTGCGGCGTCGTCCGGATCAGCTTTCAGGATCACGACGGGGCGCCCCGGCATGTCGGTCATGAGCATGAAGACCTTGCCGCGCACCTTGTAGACCTCCCAGTCGGGGCCGAAAACATGCTCCAGGTCGGCGCCGGGCAGTTCCACAGTGCAGTCGCCCGCGATCTTCTGCAGCTCCTGTCCGTCCAAGGTAATCAACTCCGGGTGTTTAGATGAATGTGAACAGCTGGTCGGCGTCGAAGCGCGAGATCGGGCTGGTGTACACCCTCTCCGGGTCGGGGTAGCCCAGGGCCAGCAGCACCGTCGTGCTGTGTCCGGTCTCGCGGATCTTGAACGCCTTGTCAACACTGGTCGGGTCGAACCCCTCCAGCGGTGTGGCCTCGACGCCGAGTTCGGCGGCCGCCATCATGGTCAGGCCCACCGCCATGTAGGTCTGCTTCTCCATCCAGTGGTTCAGGTCTTTGTAGCCGTAGTTGCGCAGGTTGAGGAAGTCCCGGGTCATCGACTCCCACAGCTGCTGCTTTGACGGGTCAGGGAACCGGCCGTCGGCCCTCTCCTTGCTGAACACCGCCTCGAGGTGGCTGTCGGGCACGTCAGCCCGGGTGGTGAGGATGATGGTGTGCGACGCGTTCAGGATCTTCTCGCCGTTGTCCTGGAACCGCTCGCCCAGGTTGTCCGCGAGCTGCTTCTTCCCCTCGGGCGTGGCGAGGACGTAGAAGTGGTTCGGCTGGATGTTCACCGACGTCGGCGTGGAGCGCAGGAACCTCAGTAACTTCTCCAGGGTCTCTTCCGGAATGGTCGTGCTGGGGTCGAAGTACCTGGTGAGGTGCTTGTTCATGAGCTTGTCGAGGTCCACGTCAGTCTGCCTTCTTCTTACGATCAGTGGTTGATGGGTAGAGATCCTCAAGGGTTCGGGCTACTTCTTGCCGGCGAGCAGTGCGCCGATACGGTCGAAGCTCATGCCCGTCGTCGCCGCGGCGAGGTCGCCCGCGACGAGCGCCTTGGTGGCGTGTTCGAGGGCCCCCATCGCGTTCGCGTAGAGCATCGGACCCAAGCTGATCCGCTTGACCCCGGCCTTTTGCAACTCCGGGACGGTCAGCACCTTGTCTGCCGGCGACACCAGGACGTTGACCGGTGTCGGCGCGACGGCGGTGACGATCGCGACGAGTGCGTCGCGGTCGGGTGGGAATGGCGCGTAGAGCACATCCGCGCCGGCCTCGGCGAAGGCCGTCAGACGCCGGATGGTGTCATCGAGATCGGGCCGCCCCTGGATGAAGTTGTCGGTCCGGCCGGTGACGACGATGCGCCCCTTGGCCGCGTCGACCGCGCTGCGAACGCGGTTGACGGCGTCGTCGAAGCATCGGATCGGCCGTTCGGGATCACCCGAGGTGTCCTCGATCCCGATCCCGGCCAGCCCAGACGCCACGGCCGCCTCCACCGTCGCTGCGACGTCCTGCGGCGTGTCGCCGTACCCGTCCTCGAAATCGCCGTTGACGGGCAGCTCGGTGAGCTGACCGAGCAACCGCGCATGCTCCAGGTGCTCTTCGCGGGTGACCTCGTGCCGCCCGTCGAGGCGGCCGAGCGTGAAGGCGAGTGCCGCCGACGACGTCGCGATCGCCTCGAAGCCGGCATCGGCCAGCATCAACGCCGACAGGCCGTCCCAGGCGTTCGGCATGACGAACCCGCCGTCACGGGTGTGCAACGCCATGAATTTCTCATAGAGCTCAGAGCCCGGCACGTGAAGCCCTCTCTTGAAAGATCATCGGATCGGTGAGAGGGGTACCGGGCCGCGTACGCGGCCCGGTACGAGGGTTCGAGCGATCAGCCGGACGTACCGACCGAGCTGGCGGCGGGAATGTCGACGTCGGTCTGGTTGACGTTGTTGATGAAGTTGGTGAGCTGCGCTGCCACCGCGGCCGTCACGATCGCCAGGATCTGCGGGTCGGTGTACCCCGCGCCCCGCACAGCCGCGAGGTCGGCGTCGCTCACCCGCCCGCGACTCTCCACCACCTGCTGCGCGAAGCGAGCAACCGCGGCGCGCTTCGGGTCGACCGAACTCCCCGCCCGGCCCAGGTCGATGTCCTCGCTCGACATACCGCCGAACTCCGACGACACGTACGAGTGCACCGCCAGGCAGTAATCACAACCGTTGGCCTGCGAGACCGCGAGCGCAATCGTGTGCCGCGTCTTCGCGTCCAGAACCCGACTCAAAGAGCCCTGCAACGCCATAACCACGTCCAGAACGGCCGGGTTCGACGCGAGCGTCACGAACATGTTCGGCACGAACCCGAACTGCCCCCCGACCTTGTCCAGGACACCCTTCGCACCCGCAGGAACCTCTTCAAGAGAAGGAACATTCAGACGTGACATGGCGCATCAGCCTCCGGTGAGTGGTCGTCGTCAGCGCGGGTGACACCCGAGCTGTTTTGGGCTTGTCGGCCCACTCCTGGAGCTAACACCACTCGGGACTGGGCTGTCAAGCCCAATCTGGGTATCGTCCGAAGCATGAAACCCACCGCAGGAGGTCGGGAGCCCCACAAGCTCACCGACAAGGGACAGGCAACGCGGGCCCGCATCATGGAGCACGCCGCAGAGCTCATCTACACCAAGGGGGTCCATGCGACGAACAACGAACAGCTCCGCCGCGCCTCCGGCGTCAGCGGATCGCAGCTCAACCACTACTTCCCCACCAAGGAGAGTCTCGTCCTGGCCGTGATCGCCTGGCAGGCCGAGCGCGTCCTCACGTTCCACGGCGGCGAGCCATTCGCCTGCTTCGACAACCTCGACGCGTTTCGGGCGTGGACGGACTTCTACGTCGGCTACGAGCGCGCCCGTCAGGAAGGCTGCGTTCTCGGCTCCCTGGCGAGCGAGATCATCAAGACGGACCTTGACGTCCACGACGAGCTCGCGAGCGCGTTCGACCAGTGGAAGGACATCTTCCGCGATGGAATCGAGCGCATGCAGCAACTCGGCCGCATCAGCGCCGAGGCAGATCCCACGCAGCTGGCCAATCTGCTCCTTGCTGCCCTCCAGGGCGGCACGCTCCTGGCCCAGGCCGGGCGGGACATCGCTCCACTGAAAGATGCGTTGCAGACAGCCATCGACTACGTGCAGACCTTCGCTACGTCTCCCGACGCCGACGTACTCCAAGCTCGGTAGCCGCTTCCACGTGTATGGGTCAGCGGAGCTTGGCATTAAGCGACGCCGCGGAGCACTTCGTCGACAAGGAAAGCAATCTCCTGGCCGAATTCCGCGGGACAGTGGCGGGGCTGGCGGGGACCGGGCGGCTGACGCGCCCTCAGGACGGGCCGCTACAGGCCCGGTAGGTCTCCCGGCTGTCAAGACTCCCGTCCTACGGGAGCCCCGACTCTCTACAACTTTCCCGAAGTGCCCTTCTCCAGGCTCCCGGCACGGCAGCCGCCGTCCTGTTCGTCGCGGTCGAATCTACGGCGTGTGCGAGCTCCTATCTCTGACCCCAGCCGCAAAGTAGCGGTCAGAGATCTGTGACCGTGGACTTCTTGGGCTGGCCGGGCAGGGTCTTGGCCAGACCAGCACGATCGGGCCGCCGAGCTGCTGGTGCACGGTCTGGATGAGGTCGCGGTAGTCCTTCCAGGAGAAGCTCTTGCGTCCATCTGGCCGGGCGTCCGGCAGGGCCGGTAGATCAGCCGTAAGCGTTCGCCGGGTTTGTAGCAGGTCAGGGCGGCGACGGATAAGCGGCGGCGGGAGCGGCCCCGCACCCGCACGACGGGAGTACGGCCGCGACGGGACCAGGTACGGGCGGTCGGCGGCGTCATCGAGAAGCCCGCCTCGTCCTCGAAGACGAGCCAGGCACCGAGCGCCGCCACGGCCCTTCCACCTGCGGCCAGGTCTCCTTCACCCAGCCGGCCACCGCTGCCCCGTCGCGCTCCACCGCCCGCCGGGCCGGCACCTGGCAGCTCCAGCCGTGCCGCTTGAGCAGCGCGGCAACGCCCTGCACGTGTAGCTCTTGCGGAACCGGCGCCCGATGAGCGTCTTGATCCGTGACAGGGTCCAGGTCTGGTCCGGCCAGCCGTGCGCCACCGGCCCCTTGGCCAGCTCCTGCTCCAGCACCGCGAACAGCTCGTGAGCAGGGGCAAGCACGCCGGCCCCCTGGAGGAGGCCAGGGCTCTCGGCCCGTCCTGGGACCAGGTCTTGCGCCAGCGCTGTACCGACCGGACGCTGACCCGCAGGTGGTGCGCGATGACCGCGTTCTCGTCGCCCTGGGCGAACCGCTCGGCCGCCTCCATCTCAACTTCTCGCGGAAGGCCCGCCGCTCGTCGGTCAGCCCGCCTCCTTGCGCATACCTCATGCAATCGCCATACCGCAGGGATCCCAGGCCGTCAGCCCCTGCCGACACCACGCTTTGAAGCTCAGCAGTGTCAGATCCGTCGTGCCGTCTTACTCCAGCATCGGCGCAGTCGGTTCCGCGGCTGATGGCTCCTGCGTGCTCCGTCCTCGAGTTGCGGCGGGTGGTTGGCCCGATGAGTTCGGGCGATCCGTCGACCAGGAGATAATTGGACGATTCCGTCCACATTAAGATACCGCAGCTTCGGCAAGCGTGTGCGCTTGGTCCTGATTCAGTTGATGCCGCTCATCCACGCGATCCCACCAGTGCGAAGCCGTGCTCCTCGCCGCCGGCGACCAGACACGCTCTACGTCGACCACGACAAGTACCGCAGATAGGCCTGCGAGGTCGGGATCACGCCGCTCATTGCCCGGCGCGGCGAGGAGCACGGCTCCGGTCTGGGCGTGTATCGCTGTAGGCTTGTTTCACCTGAGTGGACTAAATAGTCCTCTACGCTGCATGATGGGCGCGCCGGGGAAAAAAAGTTGCGTTTGTCGTGTGGTTCGCGGTCTGGCCCGGGTGCGACGGCCTGTCTCTGTCCGGCGTCGGTCCCTTGGGCCTAGACATAGCCCGGCGCCTCCAGAAACTCCGGGGTGGTTCAGAGGAATAGAAAGGCACGGCTCGATTCTAGACGTGGCACCAGTGATCAACCTGGCTCGCCGGGGCAGAACGCTCCGGCAGGCATTTTCAGGCTCTCCTGCTTGATGTGTGGGTCATGCTGAGGCGGGTTGGCGTCCGGGGAGTTGGGGGCGGGGGCCGGCGAGGGTGAGCATGACCAGGGCGATGATGGCGTCGGCGGAGTGGAAGCCGAAGCCTCTGCGGATGATCAGGCGGGTCTTGGTGTTGGTGGACTCGATCAGGCCGTTGCTCATACCGGTGGTCAGCGCGGCGCGGATCGCCTGGTAATGGCGGCGGATACGGCGCTGGAGGTCGACGAAGACGTCGATGCGGCAGCGGCGGGCCCAGCCGATCCACCGGTCCAGTGCCCGCAGGGCCGCGGTGGGGCGGGACTTGGCCAGGGAGAACACTGCCCGCAGGGCCTCCTTCAGGCGCCAGGCGCGGTGCAGGCGTGGATCGGTGGCAGCGATCCAGGCGAGTTTCGCGGCCTGCCGGTCGGTGAGGTCGGCTTCGTTCTTCCACAGGGCGAAGCGGGAGTCCTTCAGCGCCCGGGCCCGCTCGGGGTCCTGGGCCTGGCGGCGGGCGCGGTTCCAGCTCGAGCGGCGTTCGGTATCCAGGGCGTCGGTGGCCCAGGTAATAACGTGGAAGGGGTCCATGACGCGCACGGCCTGCGTGGCCCGGTGTTCCAGGACATCGGCGATCCAGGCGGCGCCGTCGGCGCTGATGTGCGTCAAGCGGGCGGTGCGGTCGACGCCGAGTTGGTCGAAGAACCGGTGCAGGACGTCCTTGCCGTGCCCGTCGGCCATCCACACCACCCTCGCGGTGTCGTGGTCCACGACGATCGTCATGTACTTCTGCCCGCGGCGGTGGCTGATCTCGTCGATGCCGATCCGCCGCAGCCCCGACAGGCGGTCGACAAACCGGTCGCGGTCGGCGACGTACCGCTCGACGATCGCACCGATGGTCCGCCAGGACGTACGCATCAACTGCGCGGCCGCGCTTTTGGAACACTCGGCAGCCATCCAAGCCGCCTGCTGGTCGAAGGCATGGGTATGCCCGGCGCCGTGACGAGCCCAGGGCACCGCGGCGACGGTCGTCCCGTGCTCCCGGCAGGTCACCCGCGGCGCCTGGGCCTCCAGGAAGACACGCAGCACCCCATGGTCGAGGTCCCGCCACCGCCGCCGTCCCCGCCCCGCGTCGTACCAGGGCGCCGGACGCCGGCACCGGCCGCACCGCTGCCGACGGCGCGCATCGGGCCGTACCGACACGATCACACACTGTTCGTTCTCGTCGATCCGGACGCCCTCGACCACCGTGTGTTCAGCCGTCAGCGTCCGCTTCCATATCCTGAAGAGGGACACGCCGTTTTCCTGCTTGATCCAACTTGAGCCTCGAGACCTCAAGCCTTGCAGGAGACGGCGTGTTTCCCCTATCAGGGCAGGTCAGGGCACCCACACATGCGGCAGGAGAGCCCATTTTCATCTGCGGTGGTCTCCATGGAGGCCTCGTTCGCCGCGTCGGCCGCGCCGATCTACACCTGATCGACAGACCGCAACCTTGCACGCCAGCACCGTGTACACGGCGCCTGCACTGAACCTCGAATCGCACAGAGAAAGAACAAGAAAGTGAACGACAGTAAGCTGTCCAGCGAAGATTCACACGGTGGAATAGGAAAGACCAACAGGCTCATCGCGCTCATCACGGCTGTGGTGGCTCTCCTGGTGGGCTCCGTGGTCTTGAGCGTCGGAGCATGGGGTGAGAGTCGCGAGCATGACTCCGTGGCGGCGCAGTCAACGTCGTTCTTCCACGGCAGCTGTAGTTCTTGATCGGTAGGTTGTCGATGCTGGTCAGTGCGGTGGTGGGGTGCCTGCGAGCATGGGTACGGCCACCGTGATCATGAACGTTTGTGACGACGTATCAGGAGCAGGTGGCCGTGGAGGCCACGATAGCCGAGCAGGCATGGATGACGGCGCTGGGGGCGGTGACCGAAGAGATCGCGGACTGTTTCGGGCGCCGTGAACCCCGAGCCCTGGCACGGGAGATGTGCGAGGCGATGCTGATGGAGCTGGACACCCGCAACTGCTGGACCCTTGCCGAGGCCCTCGGGCACGGCGGTCCGCATCGGCTGCAGCACTTCCTGTCCCGCGCTTCGGTCGATCACGATCTGGCCCGGGACCGGATCGCGGCCTGGACGGCGGGTGAACTCGCCTACCCGGACGCGGTGTTGATCGTGGATGAGACCGGTGACGAGAAATCCTCCACGGACTGCGTCGGTGCGGCCCACCAGTACTCCGGTGCCCTCGGCGGCCTCGGCCTGTGCCAGGTCGCGGTCCACCTCACCTACGCGAGCCGCACCGGGCACGCCCCGATCGACCGGGCCCTCTACCTCGGCAGGGAGTGGGCCGCCGACGAGGAACGCCGCCTGCTCACCCACGTCCCGGACGACATCGAGTTCGCCACCAAGCCCCAGCAGGCCGCCGTCATGCTGCAGCGTGCCCGCGACCTGGGCATACAGGCACGGTGGCTTGCCGGCGACGAGGTCTACGGCGGCCGTGAGCTGCGACAGGCCGCCCGCGCACTCGCCTTCGACTACGCCCTGGCCGTCCGCACCGATCACCGTGTGGACACCGCCGTCGGCCGCCTGACCGTCACCGACCTCGCGGCCCGGGTCCCGAAGAAGAGCTGGATGCGCCTGCGCACCGGCCACGGCCTGAAGGGCGACCGCCACTACGACTGGGCCGTGCTCGGCATCCGCCCCGACGACACCCCCGACGGACACCGGCCCGGGCACGCCGCCGTCCTGGTGCGCCGTCACCGCTACACCCGTGAACTCTCCTTCTACCGCTGCCATTCCGCCGCCCCGGTCACTCTGGCCGATCTTGTGGACGTGGTGTGCCGCAGGTGGCGCGTCGAGGAGGACTTCCAGATGGCCAAGGGCGTCTGCGGCCTCGACCAGGGCCAGACCACCTGCTGGAACTCCTGGATGCGCTGGACCTTGATCAGCATGCTCGCCGCCGCCGTCCTGGCCGTCGCCCGCGCCCGCACCACCACGGCCACCACGAGCAGCGAGCTCGTCCCGCCCAGCGGCCGCGAACTCCTCCGACTCCTGCGGATCACAGTCCTGCCCCGCCCCCGACGCGAACGCGACCACCTCCTGCACTGGTCAGCCTGGCGTCGCCACCACCAACACCAAGCCGCCCAAGCCCACCGCAGATGGAACAACATCACTGCCACAGCAACGACTTGACCAGCACCGATGCATCACCGATCAAGAACTACAGCTGCCGTGTCAGTCCGGGTGCCCGGCTACTCGGGGCGCGTCCGGAAAAGATCCGCACGAGTGCGGAGAGTTTCTGAGGCCACGCGGCGTCGGAGGGCACCCCGTATCCAACGACGAGGGCATCGGCCATGGCGCTCAGGGACCGTTCATGGCGGTATCGGGACAGGCCAGCCACTTTGAGGCCCTGCCGGGCTGCCGACTGAAGGACCCGCTGCTCGGTTCCGGGCGGCAAACCGAGCACGGTGTGAAGGCCGGCCGCTGTCCCGATGACGCGCACCTTTGGGGCGTGCTGGGCCAGGGCTGTGACGAGAGCGTCTCGTCGATCGCGGTAGCGCCGACGGGCAGCACGTACGTGATGGTCGTAGGCGCCGGAGGTGATGAATTCCGCCAGCGTCAGCTGGCTGAGTACCTCGCACGAGTCGATCTGCCCCTTGGCCGCCACGGCTTCCTCAGCGAGCCTGGGAGGCAGCGCCATCCAGGCCAGCCGCAGGCCGGGAGCAAGGGTCGTGCTGGCGGTACCCAGGTAGACCACGCAGTCGGGGTCGAGTCCTTGGAGCGCCCCGACGGACTGGCGGTCGAACCGGAACTCACCGTCGTAGTCATCCTCCAATACCAGCCCGCCGGTCCGTCTGGCCCAGTCCACGACGGCCGTCCGGCGGTCGCGCTGCAGCGCCGTGCCCACCGGGGAACTGGTAAGGGTGGACTAAATAGTCCATTCAAGGCGATCGATCGGGCCCGAGCTGGCCTGGCTCGAGGCGGCTTGAACTCGCTCGTTCCGACCGGTCGAATGGCTCACGGCGTAGCCTTGATATGGCTCTGAACTGCAGGTTTACTGATCCGATGCGACATTGACCCGCTTGCATCCAGCGCGGCCGACTCGGCCCGCCCGGGGGAGGCGTTGCGTGGAAGTTTTTGGTCTGTATAGTCCTTCTCGTACGGTGTCCCGGTGGCGAAGAGATCCGGAACTCGGCGCCGACGGAGTCACCCCTCGCAATGCAGGTCACCAGGCGCCCGGCGCAACCGACGCCACCGGCCAGGTTGCGGCCAGCGCATGTAAGGCCTGCGGCGGAGCTCTGAAGCACTACGAGCCCGACTTGGGCTCGACGACGACTACTCACACCCCGACCGGAAGTCGATTCGCTGTGTCACGACTGAACGTTCCCCCTCTAGAGGGGGCGCTCGCCGGCGCGCAGCGGATACTCGACAACGTTGGTGCGCAGCTCGGCTTCGTCTCGAACATGTTCAAGACCATCGCGTCAAACCCGACCGTTCTCGAGGTTGTCACGACTCTGCAAGGCACCTTGAGCCGGGTTCTGGATGCGGAGACCCAGCACAGCATCGCGCTGGCCGTGGCGCAAGCCAACCGCTGCAGTTACTGCCTGGCGATACACACCTACGTCGCGACCGAATTCGGCGGCATGTCAGGCGACGACATCGAGCTCGGCCGCGTCGGGAGCTCGGTCGATCCCAAACGCGCCGCGGCCGCTCGCTTCGCGCAACGGGTGGTCGACAACCGCGGGCAGGTCAGCGACGCCGAGCTCGTGACCGCGGCACTCCATCGTGCGCGGGTTGACTGGCTTCCCCACTGCAGCTCGTCGGCGGCAGCGAGGGTGTCACCATCGCCGAGGGGTGCCGCTGGGCTGGAGCAGGGCGAGTCGTGTGACAGCGGTCATCGCCGCTGTGTTTGTGCCGGGGCGCAGCGCACCGGGGTCGGAGCAGGACAGAAACCGGTCTCCCTGCGCTGCCTGCCGACTGTCGGCGTCCCGGACCACCGCGCGGGGATCGGAAGGGTCCGAAGCCGCGCGTTCGGGTCGTCGCGGACGAAGGGTCGAGGGCGGTCGCTTCGACGGAGTGAAGGTGCGTCCATGGCGGACGACAACGATCCCATCCAGGCCAGCCGCTTGTTGAGCGAGAACCACGTGCATTTCTCCCGAGCATGCTCCACCGCCGGCGACGATGTCGACGCCGGATCTGCCTCGAGGTGTGCATTCGTCGCGAGCGAACGCTGACCGGCCCGCTACGCACTTTCTGGTCCTTTTTCATTCGTACTTGCAAAGGAGAGCAATATGGCGAATCCGTTTGAGGACAACGAAGGAACATACCTGGTCCTTCGAAATGGTGAAGGGCAGTATTCTCTCTGGCCGGATTACATAGAAGTGCCCGCAGGATGGCACCAGGTATTCGGCGGAGCAAGCCGACAGGAATGTCTCGACCACATCGAGCGGGAGTGGACCGACATGCGACCTCGCAGTTTGGCCGAGGCGATGGAGAAGTCCGCCGCAGCCGGATAGATAAACCCATCTGCGTCCCGGATGTGTCGGGGCGGTCACGGACACCGCATTCATCATTCTTTCCCCGGCCCGCCAGAGAAGGTGCTGGCGGCCCCGGGCCGTCCTCAGTCGAGGACTCCTTCGGTCAGAGGGGTGGTGCCAGAGCGCCGGCCGCCACGTTCTCGACCTGCGCCAGAGATCGTTGAGTTGCATGAACACGAGGGGCATGGAAATGCGTCCTGATGGGACACGAAAGCGTACGGGGCTGACTGCCGCTCAGGAGGGCGTGTGGCGCGCTGTGCAACTCGACCCTGGCAACCCCACGTTGAATGTCGCCTCCGTCGTCCGGATCGAGGGTCCGCTCCGGACCGACCTCGTCGAGTCGGCGGTCCGTCAAATGGCCTTGGAAGCGGAGTCCTGTCGGGTGCGCTTCGGTCATGACGACACCGGCGTGTGGCAGGAGGTGGTCGACGGCGACTCGGCGGTGCCTTGCACGGTCGTCGATCTCCGTGGGGAAAGCGACCCGGAGGCATCCGCCAAGGCCTGGATGCGCGCCGATCTGAGGCGGGTCATCGATCTCGAAGTCGAATCCCCCTTGCGCTTCGCTGTCTTCGCGGTGAGCAGCACCACGTCGCTGCTGTACGTTCGCGCCCACCACATCGTCGCGGACGCGTTCGCGGCGGACATGGGTTTGCAGCGCGTGGCCGAGATCTACTCGGCTCTCGCCGAGGGCAGAAGCCTTCCTGTCACCCCCTTCATGAGCCTCGAGGCCATCGTCGGCGCCGACACGGAGTACCGCTCCGGCGAGCGGTTCCGGCGGGACCGGGAGTTCTGGGCCGGACAATTGGCTGAGCGCCCCGACGTGGTGACGCTCGCGGGACGCACGGCGGAGGCATCGGACGGCCTGCTGCGGGAGTCGCGCCTGGTCGGCGCCGAGATCGGCGAGCCCCTCCGCCGGCTGGCGCGTGCATGCGGAGTCGGTTTCCCGGCGCTGCTGCTGGGTGCGGCAGCCGCGTTCCTGCACCGCGCTTCCCACTCCTCGGACCTGGTCCTCGGCTTCACGGTGGCAGCGCGAAAGGGCGGGACGCGCCGTGCCCTGACCATGACCTCGAATGAACTGCCGCTGCCCATGCGCCTGAACGCGCGCATGACCGTGCGGGACCTTGTCCGCCGGGCTTCGAGCCAGGCGCGGAACGTCCTGCAGCACCAGCACTACCGCTACGCGGACCTGTACCGGGACCTGAAGCTCTCCGGCACCGGGCAGTCGCTTTTCGGCCCGCTGGTGAACATCCTGCCGGAATCTGCACCGCTGCGGTTCGGGCCGTGCGCGGAGACAGCCCGCGAGGACCTGGCGCACGGCCAGGTGCGGGATGTGTCGATCACGGTCTTCGATCGTGCGGACAACCGGCTGCGAGTGGACCTGCACGCCAATACCGCGCTGTACACGGCCGAGCAGATTGCCGAGCACCACCGGAGGTTCGTCGCCCTGCTGGCGGACCTGGCGACCCTGCGCCCCGAGGACCCCGTCGCCCGTCTCGACATCGCCTCGGAAGGTGAGCGGAAGCAGACCCTTGACTGGGCCACCGGCCCCGTCCGGTCTGACGACGCCACCGCGACGCTCACGGAGTTGTTCGAGGCGCAGGTGGCGCGGACGCCTGATGCGAGGGCTGTGGTCTTCGAGGGCGCCGCGGTGTCGTACGCCGAACTGAACGCGCGGGCGAACCGGTTGGCGCGGGTGCTCGTGGCGCGGGGTGTGGGCCCGGAGAGCCGGGTCGGGGTGCTGATGGGGCGCTCGGTCGAGATGGTGGTCGCGCTGCTTGCCGTGGGGAAGGCGGGTGGTGCGTATGTGCCGATCGATCCTGAACTGCCGCCGGAGCGCATAGCCTACGTGCTGGATGACGCGTCTCCTTCACTGGTGGTCACGGATGCCGGTAGCCGTGATCGGGTGGGCGGCCACGATGCGCACGTGCCGGGGGAGGGGGCCGGCGTCCTGGTGCTCGACCATGCGTCGGGGCAAAGCCTGCCCGACACCGACCTTGTGGCTGCGGAGCGCGGGGGTGCGCTGCAGGGTGCGCACGCGGCGTACGTGATCTACACGTCGGGTTCGACGGGGCGGCCGAAGGGCGTGGTCGTTCCGCACGAGGGTGTGGTGAACCGGCTGGCGTGGATGCAGGGCGAGTACGCCATCGACGGGTCGGACCGGGTGCTGCAGAAGACACCGTTCGGCTTCGACGTGTCGGTGTGGGAGTTCTTCTGGCCGCTGATGCAGGGTGCGACACTGGTGGTGGCGCGGCCGGGTGGGCATCGGGACCCCCGCTACCTCGCCGAACTGATCCAGGCCGAGCGAGTGACGGTGGCGCACTTCGTGCCGTCGATGCTGGAGGTGTTCCTGCGCGAGCCGTCCGCGACGGGATGCACCGGGCTGCGAAGCGTGTTCTGCAGCGGCGAGGCGCTCGCCGGGGTGACGGCGGCACGGTTCCGCCGCGTCCTGGGAGCAACGCCGCTGCACAACCTGTACGGCCCCACCGAGGCGTCGGTGGATGTGACGGCGTGGCCATGCACCGAGCAGGACGGCGGGGCGGGGGTGCCGATCGGACGACCGGTGTGGAACACCCGGGCCTATGTGCTGGATGTCGCGCTGCGTCCGGTGCCGGCCGGCGTAGCCGGTGAGGTGTATCTGGCGGGCATCCAGCTGGCGCGGGGGTATCTGGGCCGCCCGGGACTGACTGCTGAGCGTTTCGTCGCCGATCCCTTCGGCGACGCCGGTGAACGCATGTACCGCACGGGCGACCTGGCCCGCTGGACCGAGGACGGCGTACTGGAGTACCTCGGCCGCACCGACGACCAGGTCAAGCTCCGCGGCTACCGGATCGAACTCTCCGAGGTCGAGGTGGCACTGACCTCCCTGCCCGGTGTCGGCCAGGCTGCCGCGCTGATACGCGAGGACACCCCCGGCGACCGGCGGCTTGTTGCCTATGTGACACCCGAGGCGGCCGGCGCCGCCGTGGACACCGTTGCGGTGCGAGCCGGGGCAGCCGGAGCACTGCCCGACTACATGGTGCCCGCAGCCATCGTGCCCATCGACACGCTGCCGTTGACCGCAAACGGCAAACTGGACCGCCGAAGCCTGCCGGCCCCCCTCCACGCGGCGGCGGACAGCTACCGGGCGCCGAGCACGTCCCGGGAGGAGCTCGTGTGCGCCACGTTCGCCGAGGTCCTCGGCGTGCCGCGAGTCGGCGTCGACGACAACTTCTTCCAGTTGGGCGGCGATTCGCTCCTCGCCGTGCGGCTGGTGGACCGTCTGCGGGCACGGGACGTCATCACGGACGTCCGTACCGTGTACGCATCGCCCACGGTGGCCCGGCTGGCCGCGCAGAGCGCTCCGGTGGCGCACACGCCACCGGCCGGCCACATCCCGCTCGACGCCATGGCCATCACCCCTGACATGGTGCCGCTGGCGGAGCTGACGGCCGCCGAACTCGCCCGGATCGCCACGCGTGTTCCGGGCGGTCCCGCCAACATCGCCGACATCTACCCCCTCACCGCGCTCCAGGAGGGCATTCTCTTCCACCACCTGCTGGAGTCGGACAGCGACCGCGACCCATACGTCATGCAGATGGTTCTCGGCTTCCCCTCGCGGGAGCAGGTCGACCGGTTCATGTCGGCGATGCAGCAGGTCGTGAGCCGTCACGACGTACTCCGGACCGCTGTCGTCTGGCAGGACCTGGACACGCCCGTGCAGGTCGTGCTCCGACACGCCGCCATCCCGGTGCACGAGATCGACCTCGGGGCCGGCGAGGACGTCGGAGCAGTGGAACAACTTCGCTCTGCATGCCCGCCCAGGGTGGACGTGACCCAGGCACCCATGCTTCACGCGCACATCGCGCAGGACCCCGCCGGCGCCCGCTGGCTCGCCCTCTTCCAGGTGCACCACCTGATCCAGGACCACACGACGCTGGACGTGCTCCTCGAGGAGGTCAGGGCATTCCTGGACGGCCGGACCGCGGAGCTGCCCGCCCCCCTGCCCTTCCGGGACTTCGTCTCACAGGCACGCGGCGGCCTGACCGTGGAGGAACACCGGCGCTATTTCTCGTCGCTGCTCGGCGACGTCAGCGAGCCCACGGCCCCCTTCGGGGTACTGGACACCCGCTCCGCCGGCGATGCGGCCGAGGCACGCCTGGCGCTCGCGCCCGAGCTCGCGCATGGCCTGCGGCAGCAGGCACGCGAGCTGGCGGTGAGTCCTGCTGCCGTCTTCCATGTGGCATGGGCACGGCTCGTCGCTGCCACCTCGGACCGCTCTGATGTGGCCTTCGGCACCGTCCTCCTCGGGCGGTTGAGCGGCGCTGCCGACTCCGGTCGGGTGCTCGGGCTGTCCATCAACACGCTTCCCGTGCGCGTCGACACCGGTGACGTGACCGTGGCCGACGCCGTCAGGAGCATGCAGAAGCAGCTCGGCGAGCTGATCGTCCACGAGCACGCCCCCCTGGCACTGGCTCAGCAGGCGAGTGGGGTGCCCGGCCAGACGCCCTTGTTCACCTCGCTGCTGAACTACCGGCACAGCCCCGATCCGGTGCCGACCGCGCGGCGGGCCGGTGAGGACATCGAACTGCTCGGCACGGAGGAGCGGACGAACTACCCGCTGAACCTCCTCGTCGACGACCTGGGCACCGAGTTCACCCTCACCGTCCAGGCAGTGCAGCCGATCGACCCCGCCCGGGTGGCCGCCATGGCCGAGACGGTCGTCACACAGCTGGTGGGCGCGCTGCGCCAGCGTCCGCACCTTCCCCTGAACACGGTGGATGTGCTGGGTGAGGAGGAGCGTCTGCGGGTGCTGGGTGTCTTCAACGACACGGCACGGGTGGCGCCCTCGGGCACGTTGCCGGAGTTGTTCCAGGCGCAGGTGGCCCGGACGCCTGATGCGACGGCCGTGGTCTTCGAGGGTGTGGCGGTGTCGTACGCCGAGCTCAACGCCCGGGCGAACCGGCTGGCGCGACTCTTGATCGACCGGGGCGTGGCAGTGGAGTCACGTGTCGCCGTGTGCATGACACGCTCGGCCGACCTCGTGGTGGCGTTGCTGGCCGTACTCAAGGCAGGCGCAGCCTACGTACCCGTCGATCCCGAACTGTCGGCCGACCGTGTCGGCTACCTGCTCGATGACGCACGCCCGTCCCTCGTTCTGGCCGACGCGGCGGGCCGGGCCCGCCTGGCCGGCCTGGCCACCGACCTTGCCGCGCGTGTGCAGGCGGTGACGGTGCAGACCGACGACCCCTGGAACACCGCTGTGTCGGCGACGCCGGACAGCGGGGACGACTCGGCTGCGGAGCGCGGGGGTGCGCTGCAGGGTGCGCACGCCGCATACGTGATCTACACATCCGGCTCCACCGGACGACCCAAGGGCGTCGTGGTCACCCACCAAGGCGTGGTGAACCGACTGGCGTGGATGCAGGGCGAATACCGCATCGACACATCGGACCGGGTCCTGCAGAAGACACCCTTCGGCTTCGACGTCTCGGTGTGGGAGTTCTTCTGGCCCCTGATCCAGGGCGCGACACTGGTGGTCGCACGGCCAGGAGGGCACCGTGACCCCCGCTACCTCGTCGAGCTGATCCGGACCGAGCAGGTCACGGTCACGCACTTCGTGCCGTCGATGCTCGAGGTGTTCCTGCGGGAACCGTCCGCAATGCAGTGCACCGGACTGCGCAACGTCTTCTGCAGCGGCGAAGCGCTGGGAACAGAAACAGCCCAGCGCTTCCGCGCGCTCCTCCAATCGGTGGCACTGCACAACCTCTACGGCCCCACCGAGGCCTCGGTCGATGTGACGGCATGGCTGAGCACCGACCACGACCAGGCGCCCGGAGTCCCGATCGGCCGACCGGTGTGGAACACCCACGTCTACGTGCTGGACGCAGCCCTGCGCCCGGCCCCGGTGGGCGTAGCCGGTGAGGTCTACCTCGCCGGCATCCAACTGGCACGCGGCTACCTCCGCCGTCCACGGCTGACCGCTGAACGTTTCGTTGCCAACCCCTTCGGCGACGCCGGTGAACGGATGTACCGCACCGGCGACCTGGCCCGCTGGACCGAGGACGGCGTACTGGAGTACCTCGGCCGCACCGACGACCAGGTCAAACTCCGCGGCTTCCGCATCGAACCCGGCGAGATCCAAACCGCGCTGGCGGCACTGCTCGACGTAGTGCCACGTTCTCTTTATCCGGAAGCGCCGCACCGACCACTGGAGGCAGGGATGACCGGACCGCTGCGTGAACGCGACGACGCGCACGCACTGCTCGCCTCCGAGGTCGAACGCGCCCGCGCCGGCAGCGGTCGCCTCGTCCTGCTGCGCGGGGCCACGGGCACCGGCCGCACAGCCGTCCTCGAGGCCGCCGCCGCGCACGCGTCCGACCGCGGCCTGCGGGTGCTGCGCGTGCGCTGTTCTCCTGAGGACACCGCCGTGCCCTTCTCCACGATCCGCCATCTCCTCGACCCCGTACCGCAGTTCACGGACCTGGCACCCCGCGGGGACGACCGCGCCAGCGCGGCCCGGCTGTGGCGGCTGATGCGCTCGTACGCGGCCGAGAGCCCGCTGATGGTGGCCGTGGACGACGTCCACCTCGCCGACGGCCCCTCGCGCTGCTGGCTCGTCGAGGCGGCCCGCCGCGTCGACCGGTCACCGCTCCTGCTGGTGGCCACCGAGCGCAGTCAGTACGACATCGGCCTCCAGCCGACCAGTCTCACGCACGCGCTGTCGCCGCACCTCGTCCGCACGCACACCCTCGCCCCCCTCACCCACGACGCATCGGCGGAGCTGGTCCGGGCCGCCCACCCCAGGGCCTCGGCGCAGTGGACGGTGGACTGCGTACGGGCCGGCGCGGGCAGCCCGCTGCTACTGCGCGCCCTGCTGGACGACCTGAGCGGCGCCCCGTGCCCGGCCGTGCCGCAGACGTGCGCGGCGCTGTATCCGGGGGCATACCCGGCGGCCGTCTCCTGGTGGCTGGACAGCGCCGGGCCCGCAACGGCCGCGGTGGCGCGGACGCTCGCGGCCCTGGAGGAGACCGGCGTCCAAGACACCGTCGACGCCCAACTGCTCACCGAGGCGTCCGGGGCCGACCCCGCCCGGGTGCCCGGCTGGCTCACCGCGATGATACGGCTCGGACTGCTGCGGCGGGACGCCGCGGGCCACCCCCGCTACGCGCATCCGCTGCTGCGGGACGCCGTGCTCACCGGCTGGCCGGTCGCCGAGCGCCAGGCCGTCCACCGAGCGACCGCGGAGGCGATGCTGCGCCGGGGCGACGGGATCGAGGCCGTGGCCGGGCAACTGCTGGGCAGTGGGGCCGTCGGTCTGCCCTGGGCGCTGGACGTGCTGCAGGACGCCGTGGCCGCCGCCTTGTGCGAGGCCCGCCCCCACGACGCCGTCGGCTATCTGCACCGGGCCCTGGACGAGCCGCTGCCGGACGACCTGCGGCAACGGCTACTGACCGAGCTGGGCTCCTTGGCGTATACCTGCAACGACGCTCCCTGGGGCATACCGCGCCTCGCCGAGGCACTGCGCCTGCCGACCGGGCCCCGCGACCGGGTGCGCACGGCCCTCGCCCTCGGCACGGCCCTGGCCGGCCAGGGCGAGACCCGGTCGGCCGTGGAGACGCTGCGGCGGCTCGAGGGCCAACTGATCGGGCACCCCGAACTGGCCCGCACCGTGCACACCGCCTCCGTGCTGCTGTCCGATCAGGACCAGACGGTCCGCCGGGATGCGTACCGGCGGCTGAGCGACACCGCCGAACGCTCCCCAGACCTTGTGGGCGCCACCGGACAGGCCCTGCTGGTGCGGTACGCGGCTGCGGCCGGGGCCAGTTCGGCACAGGCGGCGATGGCACGGCTGCGGGCGCTGCTGACGGAACCCGCCGACCCGCTGGCCGAGCCCTTCCTGCTGGGCACCGCCGCCGCCGTCGCCCAGTGGGCCGACGAACTGGACGAGGCGGAAAAGCTCGTGGAACGCGGCCTGGCCGGACAGCACCCCTTGCTGCTGCACCCGATGAAACAGGGTCTGCTGGACATCCGGGCCGACATCGCCGCCGCCCGCGCAGACTACCGCCGGCTCCTCGCCGACCACGAGGCCCGGCCCACCGCGGCGCATCGCACCGGGCCATCCAACGCGGATGCGCACGTCCTGGTCGCCCTCGTTGAGACCGGCCGCACCGAGCAGGCGGGGCGGTTCGCGGACAGCTTCGACCTGCGGGAGGCGCCCGATTCCCGGGAGCTGAACAGCTTCCTGTACGCGCGGGGCCTGCTGCGGTCCGCCCAGGGGGACGTCACGGGCGCTCTCCACGACTTCCTGGAATGCGGCCGCCGGCAGTCGGCCTGTGACGTGCTCAGCCCGGTCGTCACGCCGTGGCGGACCGCGGCCGCGGGGTGCCATCTGGCGCTGGGCAGCCTTCAGGAGGCGCTGACGCTGGCGCAGGAGGAGCTGCGGCTGGCCCGGGTGTGGAACACCCCGCGCACGGTGGGGCGGGCCCTGCAGGTCCTGGGCCGGGCGACCGGCGGCTGGCGCGGTCTGGAGCTGGCCGAAAAGGCCGTGGCCGTCCTGCGGGAGTCACCGGCCGATGTCGAACTGGCATCTGCGCTGCTCGCACAAGGGCAGCAGCTGACCGCCGCCGGGGAGCGGGCGCAGGGACGTGCATGCCTACGGGAGGCGGCCGAGCAGGCCGAACGGCTCGGCGCCCTACGGCTGCGGGCCCGCGCCGAGGAGGCACTGCGCGCGGGGGGCGCCCGCCGCTCCGCGGCCGCGCTCACCGGCTCCGCGGCGCTCACCGGCAGCGAGCGCCGCATCGCAGAACTCGCCGCCGACGGCCGCACGAACACCGAGATAGCCGACCTCCTGCACGTGGCCCGCCGCACCGTGGAGACCCACCTGACCAGCACCTACCGCAAGCTCGGCATACGGCGCAGGGCGGAGCTGCCAGCCGCGCTGGAAACGGAGGCCGAGGGGTCTACTGGCCCTCGAAGTCGAGACCGAGGCCGAGTGGCTTGACCTTCCTCTTGAGCGCAAGCCCGGGCGTTTACGCCCGGGTTAGCTCATCCTCAGCCCGGAGCCGCGTAGCGGCGGACCACGCTCCACTGCTGCCGCACGGTTGATTGTCAGCCGTATGCCCTAGTCTTCAACTGGCTTGTCAAGGGGCAGTCTGCAGGCCGTGGTGTCGGTTGCACCGTGTACGGATGCCGGGACTGTTGGGGGAACTTCAGCCCGCATGATCAGCCTCAGCTGGGCCGGGAAGCAGGTCACCGCCATCGCCGCCGAACTGGGTTGCCATCCCAAGACCGTGCGGGAGCGGCTGCACCGGTTCAACGCCGAGGGCATCGACGGGTTCGGCGACCGGCCGGTCCCCGGACGCCCGCGCCGGCTGACCGAGGCCGAGCGCTCGGTGATCATCGCTCTGGCCGAAAGTGACCCGCCCGGGCGCCCGGTGCCCGGTCCCGGCGGCGTCCTGAAGGCTGCCGACGAGGCCGGGCCGGGCGAGTGGACGCTGGATGCGCTCACCGAAGTCGCCCGCGAGCGGGGCATCGACGTCCACCGCAGCCAGGTGCGCCGGATCCTGCGGGCAGAGGGGGTGCACTGGCGGCACCCGCGGTCCTGGGCGCACAGCACCGATGCGGAGTTCGCCCCAAAAGGGCGCGGGTCGTCGGGCTGTACACCGACCCGCCGCCGCGCTCCACGGCGATCTGCGCGGACGAGCTCGGCCCGGTGATCCCGCGGACCTTCGCCCCCGCCCCAGGCTGGTCTCCCGGCGGGCACCGGATCAAGGCGCCGCTGGAATACTCCCGCGGGCGAGAGAAGACCCGGGTGTACGGGGCCCTGCGACCGGCGGACGGCCGGGAGGTGGCCCTCTGCGCGCCGTCCCGCAACACCGCCGGCTGGCTCCGGCTACTGCAGGAGATCGCCCGGGCCAACCCGCGCGGCCGGCTCTACGTGATCGCCGACAGCCTCTCCAGCCACACCAGCGGCCCCGTCCGCAGGTGGCTGCGGAAGCACCCGAGGGTCCATCAGGTCTTCATCCCCGTCGGCGCGTGCTGGCTGAACCTGGCCGAGGGCTGGTGGCGGCTGCTGCGCAAGGCCGCGCTGGCCGGGCAGACCTTCGCCGACCCCGGCGAGATCGCCTGCGCCGTGAGGGTGGCCACCGCCCAACTCAACACCCGTGCCCGCCCGTGGGTTTGGGGACGACCACCGCCACCGCACCGCCGACTGCGCCGGAAGTTCGCCTACCTGCTTTGAGGAACGCAGCAGTAGGCCAGACCGCAGTACTGGTACGCGAGGACACTCCCGGCGACCAACGCCTGGTCGCCTACGTGACACCCGACAGCGACGGCGCCGACCCGGACCCCGAGAAGCTGCGCGCCGCACTGAGCAACGTCCTGCCCGAGTACATGGTCCCGACCGCGGTCGTGACCCTGCAGAACCTGCCGGTCACCGTCAACGGCAAGCTCGACCGCCGCGCCCTTCCCGCGCCCGAATACACCACCGCACAGGCCTACCAAGCCCCTCGAACAGCCCGCGAAGAACTCCTCTGCACCGTATTCGCCGAAACCCTCGGTCTACCGAAGGTCGGCATCGACGACAACTTCTTCGAACTCGGCGGCCATTCACTCCTGGCCACACGCCTGGTCGGCCGGATCAGGTCGGCTCTTGACGCGGATGTCCCGCTCCGCGACCTGTTCGAGGCGCCGAGCGTGCGCCGGCTCGCCGCGGTGCTGCACGACGGGTTCGCAGCTCCGGACCGGCCGGTGCTGGCGTCGGTGGCCCGGACCGGAGCGGTACCCCTCTCCTTCGCACAGCAGCGCCTGTGGTTCCTGCACGAACTCGAAGGCCCGTCGGCCACTTGGAACATCCCGATGTTCGTACGCCTGACCGGGCCCCTGGATCCTGCGGCCATGGCAGCGGCGCTGCACGACGTGGCGGAGCGGCACCACGTCCTGCGGACCGTGATCCGTACTGTCGACGGACAGCCCGTCCAGCACCTCGTCGCAGCGGATGACCTCCGCTTCGAATTGCCCGTCGCGGATGTGACGCAGCAAGGACTGCCGGAGGCGCTGTCCCGTGTCGCACGCCGGTCCTTCGACCTCGCGCTCGACATACCGTTCCACGCCCAGCTGTTCAGGCTGGCGCCGCGGGAACATGTGCTGGCCCTGGTCGTCCATCACATCGCAGCGGACGGATGGTCGCTGAACCCGCTCGCCGAGGACCTCTCCCGATCCTATGCAGCGCGCCGGCGGGGCCGGAGGCCCGCATGGGCCGAACTGCCCGTCCAGTATGCCGACTACACGTTGTGGCAGCGGGCCTGGCTGGCTGGGGACGAGGCCGAGGCCGAGGCCGGTGCGCTGGGCGACCAGCTCGCCTACTGGCGGCGTGCCCTCGCGGGCCTGCCGGAAGAGCTCGCCCTGCCCACCGACCGCAGGCGGCCGGCCCGCACGAGCCACCGCGGAGCCGTCGCTGCCATCGGGATAGACGCGGACCTCCACGGACGCCTCGCGGAGCTCGCCCGCGAGCACGGCGTCACGATGTTCATGGTGCTCCAGACCGCGCTCGCCGCCACGCTCTCCCGCCTCGGCGCCGGAGACGACATCCCCGTCGGGTCGCCCGTCGCGGGACGCGCCGAGGAGGCGCTCAGCGGCCTGGTCGGGTTCTTCGTCAACACCCTGGTGATCCGCACCGATCTTTCGGGCGACCCCAGCTTCGCCGAGTTGCTGGCACGAGTACGGGAGGCCTGCCTCGGCGCCTACGCGCACCAGGACCTGCCTTTCGAGCGTCTGGTGGAAGACCTCTCCCCGGCCAGGTCGATGGCCCGGCATCCCCTGTTCCAGGTCGTGCTTGCCCTGCAGAACAACGCTGCTCCGGTACTGGAGCTGACGGACCTCGACGCCGAGGTGATCCAACCCTCGGGGCTCCCGGCCCGGTTCGACCTGGACTTCCAGTTCGCTGAGAGGTTCGGCCCCGACGGCACGCCGGCGGGAATCACCGCAGGTGTCACCTACGCCCTCGACCTCTTCGACCGGGAGACCGCCGAGAGCAACGCGGAGCGGCTGGTCAGGGTCCTCGCCGCGATGGCCGACGACCCGGCGGCGAGGCTGCGCCAGGTGGACGTGCTCAGCGACGGCGAGCGCCGGCAGCTGCTGGGCGCCTCCGACGGCATCGTCCCCCCGGTCCCCGTCGCCACCCTGTCCGAACTGTTCGAGGCACAGGCGGCGCGGACCCCCGACGCGACCGCGGTGACCTTCGAGGGCAGCCACATGTCCTACGAGGAACTCAACGCGCGTGCCAATCGGCTGGCACGCCTCCTGGTCAGCCGCGGCGTGGGGCCCGAGACACTGGTCGGGGTGCTCATGGAGCGTTCCGCCGAGCTGGTCGTCACGCTGCTCGCGGTCCTCAAGGCTGGCGGTGCCTACCTGCCCCTCGACCCCAGTTATCCGGCGGACCGGATCGACTACCTGCTGACCGACGCGCGGCCGTCCCTCGTCCTCACGGTCCAGGCACTCCAGGACACCCTCCCCGAGACCGTCTCCTGGCTCGTCGTCGACGCCCCCGGGACGACGGACAGGCTGGCGGGCTACGGCGATCAGGACGTTGCCGGTGCGGAGCGCAACGCGGTACTGCTGCCCGCGCATCCGGCATACGTCATCTACACCTCCGGCTCCACCGGCCGGCCCAAGGGCGTCGTGGTGCCCCACCACGGAGTTGTCCGGCTCTTCGGAGCCACCCGGCACCTCTTCGGGTTCGGCGCCCGCGACGTGTGGACGTGGTTCCACTCCTTCGCCTTCGACTTCTCCGTGTGGGAGCTGTGGGGGGCGTTGCTGCACGGCGGCCGGCTGGTGGTCGTTCCGTTCGGCACGTCCCGTTCGCCGGAGGACTTCCTCGAGCTCCTGGTGAGGGAACGGGTGACGGTGCTCAACCAGACCCCCTCGGCCTTCTACCAGTTGATGCAGGCCGAGTCCGCCACCGGCCACGGCGCGGGACTGGCGCTGCGGTTCGTGGTGTTCGGTGGTGAGGCACTGGACCTCGGCCGGCTGCGTGAGTGGTACGAGCAGCACCTCGACGGACCGGTTCTCGTCAACATGTACGGCATCACCGAGACCACGGTGCACGTGAGCCACATGGCTCTCGACCCGGCGGCCGCGGCCAGGGAGACGGTGGGATCGGATGTCGGACGCGGAATCCCGGACCTGCGCGTTCACGTCCTCGACCACGACCTGCGACCGGTGCCGCCCGGCACCCGGGGCGAGATGTACGTGGCCGGACCCGGCCTGGCCCGCGGCTACCTGAACCGGCCTGGGCTGACAGCGGAGCGATTCGTGGCCGACCCCTTCGGCCCGGCCGGATCGCGTATGTACCGTACCGGCGACCTGGCCCGATGGGACGCCAGGGGGAACCTCGAATACCTGGGCCGTGCCGACTCCCAGGTCAAGATCCGCGGCTTCCGGATCGAACCGGGCGAGATCGAGGCGTCACTGCTCTCGCATCCCTCGGTCGCGCAGGCCGCGGTCGTGGTACGGGAGGACACGCCAGGAGACCGGCGCCTGGTGGGCTACGTGACGCCCGCGACCAACGGGTCGCCTGTCGACCCGGTTGTGCTCAGGGCTCATGTGGGTGACCAGGTGCCCGACTACATGGTCCCGGCGGCCGTCGTGTCGCTGGACGCGTTGCCGCTGACCGTCAACGGCAAGCTCGACGCCAGGGCGCTCCCGGCGCCCGAGTACGCCACCTCGGAGTCCTACCGCGCGCCGCGCACGGCCCGGGAGGAGCTCGTGTGCGCGGTTTTCGCCGAGGTCCTGGGTCTGCCAGGGGTCGGTGCCGACGACAACTTCTTCGAACTCGGCGGCCACTCGCTCCTGGCGGTCACCCTGGTGGAGCGACTGCGCACCCGTGGCGTACCCGCAGACGTGAGGACCCTGTTCTCCGCTCCGACGCCCGCCTCGATGGCGTCGTCGCTGGGCGAGGCCGTCGTCGAGGTGCCGGAGAGCCGCATTCCGGCCGGCGCCGCATCCATCGCTCCGGAGATGCTGCCCCTGGTCGACCTCAGCCAGGACCAGATCGACGGGATCGTCGCCGGAATCCCCGGCGGCGCCGCCAACGTCGCGGACGTCTATCCTTTGGCACCGCTCCAGTCCGGCATCCTGTTCCACCACCTGATGCACGCCGGCGAGGACCGTGACGTCTACGTCCTGCGCACCGCGTGGGAATTCGAGACACGGGAGCGGCTCGACGCGTTCCTCGGCGCCCTGCAGGGCGTGGTCGACCGCCACGACATCCTCCGGACCGCCTTCGTCTGGGAGGGGCTCGGCGAACCTCTGCAGGTCGTACTGCGCCGCGCCGCTGTCCCGATGGAGGAAGTGCCGGCGAGCGGACTCAGCCGCCCGGCGGCCACCGAGCGGCTTCTCGCCGCCTTTGCCCCGCGGATGGACCTGACGCGGGCCCCGCTCGTACGTATGGCCGCCAGCCAGGCGGAGGACGGCGGCTGGGTTGCCGTGCTCGCCGTCCACCACCTGATCCAGGACCACGCGAGTCTCGACGTGCTCCTCGGTGAGACGCGGGCACTCCTGCAGGGCCGACCTGACCTGCTTTCGGCCCCGTTGCCGTTCCGGAACCATGTGGCGCAGGCAAGGCTCGGAACGTCCGACACGGAACACAAGGCCTTCTTCGCCCGCATGCTGGCAGACGTCGAGGAGCCGACCGCGCCGTACGACATCCTCGACGTCGACGGCGACGGCACCCGCGTCGCGGAGGTGACGGCCTCGCTCGACGCGGGGCTCGCCGACCAGGTCAGGCAGGCGGCGAGGCGGCTCGGCACCAGTGCCGCAACCGTCTTCCACGTCGTCTGGGCACGGGTGGTGGGCGCGCTCACCAACCGCGACGACGTGGTGTTCGGAACCGTCCTCCTCGGGCGCATGAGCGGCGCCGCCGGCTCGGACCGCGTTCCGGGACTGTTCATCAACACACTGCCGGTGCGGCCGAGGTCGGCACCATCGACGTGGCAGAGGCGATCGCCGGCATGCGGGAGCAGCTGGCAGGTCTGCTCGTCCACGAGCACGCGCCACTGGCGCTGGCGCAGCAGGCGAGCGGCGTGCCGGCCCGGACACCGCTGTTCACCTCGCTGCTGAACTACCGGCACAGCCCCGAGCCGGCGGCGGTTCTCGGCGCCGGTCCTGCGGGCATCAGCTACCGCGGCGGCGAGGAACGGACCAACTATCCGCTGAACCTCATGGTCGACGACCTGGGAACCGGGTTCGCCCTCACCGTCCAGGCAGTGGAGCCGATCGACGCGTCCGAGGTGGCCCGCATGATCGCCACCGCGACGCGCAACGTGGTGGACGCGCTGCGCGGCGGCACCCGCGTCGCGTTGGGCCGGGTCGACGTGCTGGGTGACGCGGAGCGCCTGCGGGTACTGGGCACCTTCAACGACACGGCCCGGGAGGTGCCGGCCGGCACGTTGCCGGAGTTGTTCGAGGCGCAGGTGGCGCGGACGCCCGAGGCGACTGCCGTGGTGTGCGACGGTGTCGCGGTGTCGTACGCGGAGTTGAACGCGCGGGCGAACCGGTTGGCGCGGCTGCTCGTGGAGCGCGGCGTGGGCCTGGAGAGCCGGGTCGGGGTGCTGATGCGGCGGTCCGTCGACCTGGTGGTCACGCTGCTTGCCGTGGTGAAGGCGGGGGGCGCCTATGTGCCGATCGATCCCGAGCTGCCCGCGGAGCGGATCGCCTACCTGCTGGTTGATGCACGTCCTTCGCTGGTCGTCGCGGATGCCGGAAGCCAGGCCGCAGCGCCGGCCGAGGGCGTTGATGTCCTGGTGCTCGACGGCACGCCGGAGGCGGGCCGGGCCGATACGGATCTGGTGGCTGCGGAGCGCGGCGGCGTGCTGCAGGGCTCGCATCCGGCGTACGTGATCTACACGTCGGGTTCGACGGGGCGGCCGAAGAGTGTGGTCGTTCCGCACGAGGGTGTGGTGAACCGGCTGGAGTGGATGCAGGGCGAGTACCCCATCGACGCCATGGACCGGGTGCTGCAGAAGACACCGTTCGGCTTCGACGTGTCGGTGTGGGAGTTCTTCTGGCCGCTGCTCCAGGGAGCCGCACTGGTCGTGGCCCGGCCGGGTGGCCACCGCGACCCGCGCTACCTCGCCGAACTGATCCGCGACGAACGGATCACCGTCACGCACTTCGTACCCTCCATGCTCGAGGTCTTCCTGCGCGAGCCGGCCGCAGCCCACTGCACCGGACTGCGGAACGTCTTTTGCAGCGGCGAGGCACTGGGCACCGAGACGGCGCAGCGCTTCCGTGCAGTGCTGGCACCGGTGGCCCTGCACAACCTGTACGGCCCCACCGAGGCCTCGGTCGATGTGACCGCGTACTCGCCGGTGGGTCCGCTGCCCGGAGCGGGCGTGCCGATCGGACGTCCGGTGTGGAACACCCGGGTCTACGTGCTCGATGCGGCCCTGCGCCCGGTGCCGACGGGTGTGGCCGGCGAGGTGTATCTCGCCGGTGTGCAGCTGGCCCGGGGCTACCTGGACCGGCCCGGCCTGACGGCCGAGCGCTTCGTCGCCGACCCCTTCGGCGGCGACGGCGAACGCATGTACCGCACCGGGGACCTGGCCCGCTGGACCGGGGACGGCGTGCTGGAGTACTTCGGCCGCACCGACGACCAGGTCAAACTCCGCGGCTTCCGGATCGAACTGGGCGAGATCCGGACGGCACTGGCCGCACTGCCCGGCGTCGGGCAGGCCGGGGTGGTGGTGCGCGAGGACGCTCCGGGGGACAGGCGCCTGGTCGGTTACGTCACGCCGAACGACCACGGCACGGCCGTGGATCCCGTCGGACTGCGCGCCGCGCTGGGCGACGTCCTGCCCGAGTACATGGTGCCGGCCGCGGTGCTGGCCCTGGAGAGCCTGCCGGTGACGGTCAACGGCAAGCTGGACCGCCGGGCGCTGCCCGCCCCGGAGTACGCCACGGCCGCAGGCCACCGCGCACCGCGCACCGCCCGTGAAGAGATCCTGTGCGCCGTCTTCGCCGAAACCCTCGGCCTGCCCGAGGTCGGCATCGACGACAACTTCTTCGAACTCGGCGGCCACTCGCTCCTGGCCATCACCGTGGTGGAGCAGCTCCGCGCCAGGGACCTGCAGGTCGACGTGCGGAAGCTGTTCGCCACGCCGACTCCGGCACTGCTGGCCACCGCACTGGACGAGCTCAAGGTCGTTGTTCCGCCCAACCTCATTCCAGCGGACGCCCGGTCGATCACGCCGTCGATGCTCACGCTGGTGACCCTCACTCCCGACGAGATCGACCAGGTGGTGTCCCAGGTCCCCGGCGGGGCGGCGAACATCGCGGACATCTATCCGCTCGCGCCGCTGCAGAGCGGGATCCTCTTCCACCACCTGCTGGACTCGGACGGTGACCGGGACCCCTATGTGCTGTCCGGGGTGTGGGAGTTCGACAACCGAGACCGGCTGGACCGTTTCCTGGCCGCACTGCAGCGCGTGGTGGACCGCCACGACATTCTGCGTACCGCGTTCGTGTGGCAGGGCCTCGGCGAACCGGTGCAGGTGGTCCTGCGCCAGGCCACCGTCCCCGTTCACCTGCTGGACCGGGACCCGCGAGCCGGCGAGCGGGATTTCGGCACCGCCGAGGCAGTGGCCCGACTCCTGGCTGTGTGCCCGACCGGGATGGATCTCGCACGGGCGCCTCTGCTGCGGGTGGCGATGACGCAGGCCCCCGACGCCGGCCGCTGGCTGGCCGCCGTGCAGGTGCACCACCTGGTTCAGGACCACACCAGCGTCGACATCCTCGCGGAGGAGGTCCTGGCGTTCATGGGGGACCGGGTGTCCGACCTTCCGGATCCGCTGCCGTACCGCGACTTCGTCGCGCAGACCGTACGGGACGGCAGTGACGCGGAGCACGAGCGCCATTTCGCGCGGCTGCTGGGCGATGTGACGGAGCCGACGGCACCGTACGAGATCTTCGACGTGCGAGGGGACGGTGCCGCCGTGACGGAGGTCACCGTGTCCCTGGAGGAGGGTGTCGCCGCGCAGGTGAGGGAACGGGCACGTGCGCTCGGAGTGAGCTCCGCCACCATGTTCCACGCCGTCTGGGCACGGGTCCTTGCGTCGCTCACCGGACGCGACGACGTGGTGTTCGGCACGGTGCTGTTCGGACGGATGCAGGCCGGGGCCGGTGCGGACCGGGTGCCCGGGCTCTTCATCAACACCCTGCCCGTGCGCGTGAACGCCGGTACGACCCGCGTCGCGGACCTGCTCAGCAGGGTGCAGGAGCAGCTCGGCGACCTGCTGTTGCACGAGCACGCACCGCTGGCGGTGGCACAGCGGACGAGCGGGGTCCCCCCGCAGACGCCGCTGTTCACGACCTTGCTGAACTACCGGCACAGCAGTGGGACGACCGCGGACCGGAGCCGCGGTCCCGCCTTCGCCGGGATCCGGTTCCTCGGCGGCGAGGAGCGGAGCAACTACCCGCTGGGTGTCTCCGTCGACGACTCGGGCACGGGATTCTCCCTGACCGTCCAGGCCGTGCACCCGATCGACCCGCGTGCCGTGGCCGCCCTGGTCCAGAGCACGGCGGCCAGTCTGGTGGCAGCACTCGAGCAGCAACCGCACCTCCCCTTCAACCAGGTCGGTGTCCTGGGTGAGGCGGAGCGCCACCGGGTGCTGTCCGACTTCAACGGCACGGCCCGCGCCGGCATCGCACCCGCCACCCTGCCCGAGCTGTTCGAGGCGCAGGCGGCCCTGGCGCCGGATGCGGTGGCCGTGGTGTCCGGGGACGGGGAGGTGACGTACGGCGAGCTGAACGCGCGGGCCAACCGGCTGGCGCGGCTGTTGGTGAGTCGGGGCGTGGGCCCCGAGTCGCTGGTCGGCGTGCTCCTCGAGCGCTCGGTCGAGCTGATCGTGGCCGTCCTGGCCGTCCAGAAGGCCGGTGCAGCCTATGTGCCCGTCGATCCCGGGTATCCGTCGGATCGCATCGAGTACCTGCTCGCCGACGCCGGGCCCGCTCTGGTCCTGACCGTCTCCACCCTGCACCACCTGCTTCCCGAGGGCACCGCGGTGGTCCGGACCGACAGCCCGGAGACTCAGGTGCACCTTCGGGGCCACGGCACCGGCAACCTGTCGCCGACCGAGCGTCGGGGCGTGGTGCTGCCCGGACAGGCGGCGTACGTGATCTTCACGTCCGGGTCGACGGGACGTCCGAAGGGCGTCGTGGTGTCGCACACCGGCCTCGCCGCACTGGGTGCGGCCCTGAGGGAGTCGCTGCAGGTGGGTCCGGGCGACCGGGTACTGCAGTGGGCTTCCCCGAGTTTCGACGCGTCCGTGTGGGAACTGGTGATGACGTTGAGCAGTGGGGCGGCTCTGGTCATCGGCTCGGACGACGAGCGGCTTCCCGGGCCCGAGATGCACGACCTGCTTATCAGGGCCGAGGTCACCCACATGGCGGCGCCGCCCTCCGTGCTGAGTCTCCTCGGACCGGAACAGCTGACGTCACTGAAGACCGCGGTCTCGGCGGGCGAGGCGCTGCTGCCGGAGCTGATCTCCCGTTGGGGTGAGGGTCGCAGGTTCGTGAACGCCTACGGGCCCACCGAGTCCACGGTGTGTGCGACGGTCTCGGAGCCGCTTTCGGGTGTGGTGGCGGGTGGGGTGCACATCGGCCGGCCGATTGTGGGCACCCGGGTGTACATCCTGGACGGATCGCTGTCGCCGGTGCCGGTGGGGGTGACCGGGGAGTTGTACCTTGCCGGTGCCGGACTGGCCCGCGGGTACCTGGGGCGGGCAGGTCTGACGGCGGAGCGTTTCACTGCCGACCCGTTCGGTCCGGCCGGCTCGCGCATGTACCGGACCGGGGACACCGCCCGCTGGACCGCGGAAGGCAACGTCCAGTTCATCGGACGCGCGGACAACCAGGTGAAGATCCGCGGGTTCCGCATCGAGCTCGGCGAGGTGGAGACCACGCTGCAGTCCTTGCCCGGGGTCGCCCGAGCCGTGGTCCTCGCCCGGGAGGAAGGCGCCGGCGACCGGCGTCTGGTCGGTTACGTCACCTCCGCCGAGGGGGCGGTGGTCGACCCGGCGGAGCTCAGGGCCCTGGCGGGTCGGGTCCTGCCGGACTACATGGTCCCGGCAGCCGTCGTCACCCTGGACACGCTGCCGCTGACCGCCAACGGCAAGGTCGACCATCGTGCCCTGCCGGCACCGGTGTACGCGGCCGACGACGCCTACCGGGCACCCGCCACCGTGCAGGAGCAGATCCTGTGCGCCGTGTTCGCCCAGGTTCTGGGGGTCGACCGGGTCGGGGTCGACGACAACTTCTTCGAACTCGGCGGCCACTCCCTGCTCGCCACCCGCCTGGTCGGTCAGATCCGTACCGCCCTGGGCACGGACGTCCCCGTCCGCACCGTCTTCGAGGCCCCCACCGTCAGCCGACTCGCCGACCGCCTGGGACAGCCGCGTCCGAACGAGAACGACATGGGCGTCCTGCTGCCGATTCGCCCGGCACCCGGACCCGACGCCTGGTTCTGCATCCACCCGATCACCGGACTGGGATGGTGCTATGCGCCGTTGGCAGCACACATGCCCTCCGGGACCGCCGTGTACGCCCTCCAGGCGCGAGGCATGGACGGTGACGGGGAGCTGCCCTCTTCCGTGCCCGACATGGCTGCGGACTACGTGCGGCAGGTGCGGACCGTTCAGGAACATGGCCCGTACCGCCTGCTCGGGTACTCCCTAGGCGGCATCGTCGCGCAGGAGATGGCGGTTCAGTTGCAGGCCGCGGGAGAGGAGGCCCTGGTGGTGATGATGGACTCCTATCCGCCGTCCCCGGCTCCCGGCGCCGAGCCCGACTGGTATGCGGAACTGTCGGCCGAGCCGGCTGCCGCGGGATTTTCCGAGGAGGAGATCCGGCGAGCCGCCAAGGTTGCTGCCAACAGTCACCGGCTGATCCGGGAGCACAAGCCTCGAGAGCTTCGGGGTGACCTGTACTTCCTGTCGGCTGCGGAAGGCGGCACCGCGGGGCTGAGCGCCCGGATCTGGGAGCCCCTGGTCTCGGGGCACATCGTCGAGTCCGAACTGGCTTGCAATCACGAGGAGATGGTCCGCCCCGACATGCTCGGTGAGGCCTGGCGCCGCATCGTGGAACTGACCGGAGAGGAGCCGGCCTAGTCGGCCTCGATCCCGGCGGCGGCCGTCCTTCCATCGGAGCACTGCCGCCGCCGGCCCGGTAAGTATTCTGATCAAAAATCCCATCCCGGCCCCTGCCGGAAACCTCGAACGGGTGCAGATCCTTTGAGTGGACGTCCCACGTTGCCGGCCTGCTGTGCTGAAAAAAGGGCCTGCTCATGGACGTGGAACCCTCATCGGATCTGCACCCAACCCCCGTTCGCCAAGGTCATGCGGCATGTCCGTGCTCGTGGAGCATGTCGCCCAGTCGATCCCCGCCTGGGCGGGCCCGGCGTCGCACTCGTCGACGGAGGATCGGCGGTGTGGCGATGACGACAGAAAAGGAGCCGTGGTGCTCAGCGGTACGTACGGAACGTCGGCCTCCCGATGGTTTCGGTTGATACGAGGTTGTCAGGCGCCCCGCGTCCGCCTCGTCTGCTTCCCTCACGCGGGGGGTGCGGCCAGTTTCTTCCGCTCCTGGGCCGGACTGGTGCCTGACGACGTGGAACTTTTGGCAGTGCGGTATCCGGGACGGGAAGACCGCCTCCTCGAGGCCCCCGCGGAATGTATGGAGGAGCTGGTGGACCCGCTCGCGGAGGCCTGCGCCGCCCTTGTGGGCAGCCCGCTGGCACTCTTCGGCCACAGCATGGGCGCTTCCGTGGCCTTCGAGGTCGCAGTCAGACTGGCGGCGACCTCCGGCGGCGTCCGGCCCGAGGCCTTGTTCCTCTCCGGCAGGTCGGGACCGGGTGCGGCCCGTCCCCGGGGGCTCGCCGACGCGAGCGACGAGGAACTGATCAAGGATTTGGTTGCCATGAGTGGCACGAACACGCAGGTCTTGGCCAACCCGGAGCTGCGCGAGCTGCTGCTTCCGGCAGTGCGGGCCGACTACCGTCTCGTGGAGCGTTATGCGGCGGCGGTCCGGGGGCCGGTCCTGGACATCCCCGTCTTCGCCTACTACGGGGATCAGGACGACCACGTGGATGCGGACTCGGTGAACACCTGGTCAGCGGTGACCGGGTCGACATTCGCCGTACGTTCCTTCCCCGGCGGGCACTTTTACCTTGAGCACCATGCGGCGTCACTGGTGGCTGACGTGTTCACCGGCTTTCTCCGAGGATGCCCCGGCCTTCAGGCCGGGGAGGAATCGGACTCCTGCGGAGCAGGGCAGGGACAGCCGGATCGCCGTCAGGGCGATCCGGCGTCCACCCCGCACGGCCGTGATGCCGCCCACAATGGTCAAGAACTCTCAACTGTCAGTCCTCCCGGGTAGGTTCGGATGCATGACGACAGAAGCGACCACGAAGGACACCGGGCATGCCCGGTACACCTTCCGTGTACGCCTGTCGAAGACAGCCCGGCGCGCACTCGAAGCCGAGTGGGATCGCTGCCGCTGGATCTGGAACGAATGCGTGGCCAAGTCCCGGCAGGCCCACGCGCAGAGCAGAGCGGGCGGCGAGAAGTTGACGTGTGGTCCGGCGCAGCTGGACAGGATGCTGACCGACGCCCGCGGGGTGACAGCGTGGCTGGCTGAGGGCGCGAGCGTGCCGCAGCAGCAGGTGATCCGGGAGTTCGCCAGGTCGCGGGCGAAGGCGTTGAAGGACGTCAAGGACGGGCTTGCGCAGCACCGCCGGGCGGGGATGCCCCGCTTCAAGCGCAAGCGGGAGGCCAGGCCGAGCCTGAACTACACCCGGCGCGGCTTCCGTCTGAAGGACGGTCGTCTGCACCTTGCGGGCCAGATCGTGCTGAGCGTGGTGTGGTCGCGGGCTCTTCCGGCCGACCCGTCGAGCGTGCGCGTGTACCAGGACACGCTCGGACATTGGTACGCCTCCTTCGTCGCCCCGGCCCAGGTCGAGCCGCTTGTGGAGACCGGCCACGTCCTGGGCGTGGACTGGGGTGTGAAGGAGACCGCGACCACCACGGATGACGCCTACGACCTTCCGCATGCCGAACACGGCAAGCGGTCCGCTCAGCGGCTCGCGAAGTACCAGCGGATGATGGCCCGGCGCCGGCGACCGAAAGGACAGCGTGCATCCACCGGCTACCGGAAGGCGCAGGCACAGGCAGCGAAGCTGCACAGGAAGATCGCGCGGCAGCGTGAGGACACCGGCCGCAAGTGGGCCAAGGCCGTCATGCGCGATCATGACGGAGTGGCGGTGGAGGACTTCAGGCCGAAGTTCCTCGCGAAGACCACCATGGCCCGCAAGGCGGCCGACGCGGCCATCGCGGCGACGAAGCGTGCCCTGATCGAGATGGGCCGCAAGCACGCACGGGACGTCCGTCTGGTGCACCCGGCGCACACCACGATGGACTGCGCAACGTGCGGGGCGAGAACCAAGCACGCACTCCCTCTCTCGATGAGAACGTATGCCTGCACGGTGTGCGGAGCCGTGTCCCCCAGGGACAAGAACTCCGCCCGCGTGATGCTGGTCCGGGCAGGTTGGAACCCGGACGGTGTCGAGGGCGTAAGACCACATGAGCCGCTGGACCAAGAGGCGGCCTGAGCCGTACATCCCCGCTCAACCCTGGAGGGTGGAGAATCCCCTCCCTTCAGGGAGGGGAGCCTTCAAACAACTGACTCCCCGCAGGAGGACGAATTGACGAGTATCAACGGTCGCGCTCCTCAGGGCCCCGTCAAGGCGTCGACCGGGGCCGCGTCCGCACCGAGAATGCCGGTCGCGGGATCGCTGGACCTGTGGCTGCTCGACGTCCGGGAGCTGGAAGGAGCCACACCCGGCACCGCCGACCTGAGTGCGGAGGAGCGGCACCGGATGGCCTCCCTCATTCGGGCAGAGGACCGGCTTCGGTACGCAGCGGCCCATCTGGCGCTGAGAGCCTGTCGGGTGGCTGATCATGCGCGAAGCGTGACGGCCGCGATCTGCCCTCTGGGTATGGCGACGGCCCCGGAATGATCACGTGGTGTGTGCCAGTGCGACAACTCCGAGGCCGTCAGCGGCCCATGCTATCCGTCCAGCCTGACCGATGAGATGTGGGAGATCATCCAGCCGCTCCTTCCCATGCGTGACCTGCGAAAAGGGGCTCTTCTGCCGCATCTCGACTTTCGCAGTCAGGCGGCGGCGGAGGCCCAGGCGTGCTGGACTTGCAGGATTTCGGTGGCTGTTGGGGCTTCGGCTCGAAGAGGGTTAAATCGGGCGGCGATGACGACACGTCGGAGCGCGGCGAGCATGTCCTCGAACGAGGGGTCCTTCTTGGTGGTGTACCAGGGGGCCGCGCGCCGATGGTCGGCCACGTCGGCGGTCCGGTCGCCGAACTGGCTGTACCACAGCGGGATCAGGCTGGTGCAGATCACGGCGAACGGCACGGTGCGCTCGACGGCGGCCCGGGTGCGGTTGCGGGCCTGCCCCGCACCGACGAACTGCTTGCCGTCGAAGACGGCGACCTCGATGGACCAGCGTCCCGCGTAACGGGAGACCAGGGCGGCGGCCGTGCTGGCGAGGTCGGTGGTGACCAGGGTCAGGTCCTTGCCCCGGGCGGCGGGGTCGCGCACGTTCAGCACCCGTGCGGCGCCGGGGCCGAAGACGCCGTACCACAGGCAGAGGGTCTCGGCCACCCGCACAGTGGCGGTGTGTCCGTAGCAGGTGGTGCGGCAGGGGCGGAAGCGGGCCCGGGCCGCGAGGCCGGCGCTGGTGCCCAGCCGGTCGCCCTTGAGCCGGGGGCGTCCGCGCCTGCCGGTCGGCGCGGACGGCAGGCGGTAGAAGACGGACCGACCGGCGGCCCGGGTGGTCCAGGTGATCCGCTCCGGCAGGCCGCGCAGCACGTGGGTGGCATAGGCGCCGTCGGCGACGACGTGCAGGGTGCGGTCGGGGAAGGCGCGGGCGAGCAGTTCCACCAGGGTGCGGGCGAGCTGGACCCGGCTGGCGGTGCCCTTGCCGCCCCACAGGCGCAAGAGCACCGGCAGGCAGATGGGGCGCGGGAAGCCGGGCAGGTGCGCCACCAGGTCGGCGATCACCCAGCAGTGTCCCCAGCCCACCTGAAGGGGCTTGGGGGCGTTGACCGAGCCGTCGTATCCCCACAGCACGCCGAAGATCTTCTTGCCGCGGCGGCGGAAGAACGTCTCGTCCACCGCCACTTCCAGGGCCGCGGCAGGTGGCAGCAGCAGGTCGGCGATCAGCTGGGCCAGCGCGAGGCCGACCCGGTCGGCCGACCAGCGGGCGGCCGAGAAGAAGCGGTGGGCGCGGGCGTGGTGCCACACCCCGCCCAGCCCGGCGCCCAGGAGCATGCCGCACACTGTGTGGCGGCCGGTCTGCGCGATCATCCCCACGACCAGGGCGGCGAACACCCGGTAAGTCGGCGCCCGGAAGCAGGGCCGGAAGACCTCCAGCAGCCCGGCCAGGGACGGCAGTACAGTCGAAGGCGGAAGCATCGACGAATCCCTCCTCCCAGGAGCGGAACCTTTCTACCGTCGATGCTTCCTCGCGTCCCGGCCGACGGCGACACCCGCCGCAAGAGAACCGATCGCCGCCCCAGTCGTCACTACCGACCAAGCAAACTGCGAAAGACGAGCCGCATGTGTGGGTGCCTGACCAGCCCTGATACGTGAAACACGCCGTCTTGCGCATATGGTTCAAGGTCTCTGAGGTCAAGATCCACATGCAGGAAGACGGCGTGTCTGCGAACAGGATATGGAAACGGTTGCTGACGGTCGAACGGGCCGTGGTCGAGCAGGTCGAGATCGACCAGGATGCGGGTGTGCTGGTCGCCCGGGTGCGGCCGGTGGTGCGGGAGCGGCACCGGTGCGGGATCTGCCGCCGCCCCGGGCGCGGCTATGACCAGGGGCGCGGTCGGCGCCGCTGGCGTTGCCTGGACGCCGGCACCGTGAAGGTGTTCCTCGAGGCGGAGGCGCCCCGGGTGCGCTGTCGCGAGCATGGCGTTGTGGCGGCCGCGGTGCCCTGGGCCCGGCACGGTGCCGGGCACACCCTGGTCTTCGACCAGCAGGCCGCCTGGATGGCCACCGAGTGCTCCAAGTCCGCCGTCGCGCAACTGATGCGTGTCTCCTGGCGGACGGTAGGGGCGATCGTCGAACGGTTCGTCGCCGACCGGGACACCGGCCTCGACCGACTGTCGGGGCTGCGCCGGATCGGTATCGACGAGATCTCCTACCGCAAGGGGCAGAAGTACATGACCGTGGTCGTCGACCATCACAGCCGGCAGGTGGTGTGGATGGCCGACGGCCACGGCCGCGCAGTCCTGGAGGGGTTCTTCGCCGAACTCGGCCCACAGCGGAGCGCGAAGCTGACACACGTATCCGCCGACGGCGCTCAGTGGATCGCCGACACCGTCGCCGCGCACCCCCCACGGGCGGTACGCACCATGGATCCGTTCCACGTCGTCGCCTGGGCCACCGAAGCGCTGGACGCTGAGCGCCGCGCGGGGTGGAACCGGGCCCGCCACCAGGCCCTGGATGCCGCCACCGCCAGGGCGTTGAAGGACTCCCGCTTCGCGTTGTGGAAGAACCCCGAGGACCTCACCCACCGCCAGCAGGCCAAGCTGGGCTGGATCGCGGCCACCGATCCGCGCCTGCACCGCGCCTACCTACTCAAGGAAGGCCTGCGCACGGTCTTCGCCATCGCCCGCGAGCAGGACACGCAGACGGCAATCGCGGCCCTGGACCGGTGGCTGTCATGGGCCCAGCGCTGCCGCATCGACACCTTCGCCGACCTCGGCCGTCGTATCCGCCGCCACCGCGAGGTCATCGTCAACGCCCTCGTCGAGCGTCTGTCGAACGGGCTGATCGAGTCGACCAACACCAAGACCCGCCTGATCATCCGCCGAGGGTTCGCCTTCCGCACCGCCAGCGCGGTCATCGCCCTCGTCATGCTCACCCTCGGCGGCGAACGCCCGAGCCTACCCGGACGCCAACTCGCCTCAACATGACCCACGCATCAGTCAGAAGAGCCCGAAAAGGGCATCGACTTGGGCATGGAGCAGCGGTCCAGCCGACAGGCCGCTCGCGGACGAAGCGGCCGGGCGGGGTACCTGCGCCCGGCACCCGCGAATGACAGCTCATTGCACCGCTCCTCCGCTGGGCAGATCCGAGCTGTTCAGACGTCTGGAAGCGCAGCGTGTCCGTCGCCGAGTCCTCCGGTGCGCCTGCCCGCTCGACGAGCACCTAGGTGCGGCATCGTCGCTGTCGGGGACTGCAAAGCACTCATCTCATGCAGCGAAAGATCCCGGCGCCCGATCGTCGGCTGACGGTGTCTACACGCACCCTCAAGTGCAACACTCATGATGTGACGGACGATTTGGTCCCGTAAATTTAATTCTTGGCTAGCATAGTCTAAAGCACTACAATGGGACTATATAGTCCATCTATCATCGACTAGACGAGCGGTGAGAGCCGAGCTCGAGCCCAGGTGGCGTAGCAAGACAGTAAGGCCTGACGCGTCTCCGGCTCACGGCCGAAGCCCGACGGCCAGCAGTCAGATGACCCACACGACGCGGCGGAGTGGGATTGACGAAGGCCCTTCTCCCTCGATCCCGAATCCCCCCAGAAGGAGGCAGAGAATGACGATCAAGAGCGGACAATTAGGCGAGGGCACCGTGGGGCTGATGCTCCGCGAGGCGTCAGCGCGAGCCGAGAGCGAAGGATCGTCGCTTGCAGTAGACGCCGGAACCAGGGGGATGCAGGCCCTCTCTCTGGAAGCCACGATGGCAGCCCCGCATAGTAAAGTCGGCCTCATGGCCGAAGATGATGTTGTTCCGTCGAAGAGGCGCCTGACGCCTCGCGGAGCTGTGACACGCGATCGCATCGTCCAAGCCGCTGCAGACCTCTTTTACGTTAAGGGCGTCAACTCGGTCACCTTGGACGACGTGCGAGCGGTGAGCGGGACCAGCAAGTCCCAGCTGTACCGCCACTTCGCTGACAAGGACGAGCTTGTGCACAGTGTAATTGAGCTGCGTGCCCAGCAAATTCTCGAGCGCGACCGGCAGCACCTGGAGCGGATGAGTTCCTTTCAGGCCCTGGAACGCTGGAGCGAGTCGATCATTCGACTCAATTCCCTCCAGGACGGTGCGTACGGGTGCGCCCTCGGTTCGCTGGTCGGAGCCCGCGCTGCTCAAGACTCTGCTGCGCGAAGCCTGCTCGCCGAGAAGTTCGGCGAGTGGGAGGAACTGATCGCTGCTGGCCTGCGCCGCATGCAGGAGAACGGCGAGCTCAAGAAGGAGGCCGACGCGGCAAAGCTCGCCGTGGCCGTAATGTCCGCCCTTCAGGGCAGCTACCTGCTCGCGCAGATGACGCGTGATGTCGAACCGATGCGTATCGCCATGGACATGGCCCTCGCTCACGTGAAGACGTACACCGTGAGCTGACGTATGCCCTCGCGGAGGCGGGCAGCAGAGCGGCAGTCGCTGCCTGTCTCCGAGGCGCCTCAGCAAGCAGCGGAGACCGCGCCTCGCAAGCAGCGTGCTCGGGCCGACGGCGCCTCGCACCGGAAGTGCAAATAAAGGACTGATAGGTCCTGAAACCGCACGAACCCGACCATCTTCTTTGGGTAGCGTCCTCGCGGCGCGCGAGACCCGCCGACGGGATGAGCCGAAGCGATGCCGCTCCCCGGCCACCCAGCTCCAGCCAGTTGGTTGGAGCAGCTGAAGCTGCTCTCCTGGCCACTCTCGCGGGCTGCGCCTTCACTCCAGTGGAACGTTCGCACGGTACGCGCTCACTGTCGTGCATCACATCTATGCGGACTGTTTAGTCCTTTATAATGGTCCCTGCCGACTGACAAGACCCGCCCTCCCGCAACCAGGAGCGCCCACCGAGACGTGTGGCCGCCACCAGACGCCCGGTTCGGCACGGGCAGCTGCTCGGCACACCGCGAAGGAGCAACGCCATGAGCCACCGCGAAGATCCCTACGACATCGTCGTCTTCGGAGCCGGCAGCGCCGGGTACGCCGCCGCGCTACGCGGGGCGCAGCTCGGACTCACCGTCGCCCTGGTCGAGCGCTACAAGCTCGGGGGAACCTGCCTGCACAACGGCTGCATCCCCACCAAGGCCATCCTGCATGCGGCAGAACTGGCCGACCAAGCACGCCAGGCCGGCGACGTGGGAGTGCGCGCATCTTTCCAAGGCATCGATTGGACGCCCTGCACGCGTACAAAAACAAGGTCGTCTCAGGCCTCTGCAACGGGCTCACCGGCCTCGTCCACGCACGCGGCATTACCTACGTGGAAGGAGAAGGCCGGCTGTCGTCGGCAACCTCCGTCGACGTCGGCAACCGTCGGCTCACGGGCCGTCATATCGTGCTCGCCACAGGATCTGTGCCGAGATCCCTGCCCGGACTGGAGATCGACGGCCATCGGGTGATCTCGTCGGACCACGCCCTCACCCTCGATCGCGTCCCCAAGTCAGTGATCGTGCTCGGTGGCGGCGTGATTGGGGTCGAGTTAGGACTCAAATCAAAATGAGGTTTTGAGGCGTCGCCAGCAGATGATGGCGCAGCCGAGGGTGAGGAAGGCCTGGTGGATGTCGGCGCGGACCTCCCAGCGGATGCGCAGGCGTCGGAACCAGTGCAGGAGGGCGAAGGCGGCTTCCACGACCCAGCGGTTCTTACCGAGGCCGCTGCCGTGGTCGGTGCCGCGCCGTGCGATGACGGGACGGATGCCCAGCTCGCGGACTTGTCGGCGGTAGATGTCATGGTCGTAGCCGCGGTCGGCGTAGAGCACGTCGGGGCGCCGGCGCGGGCGTCCGCGCTTTCCCCGGATCGGCGGCACCGCCTCGATCAGCGGAAGAAGTTGGGTGACGTCGTTGCGGTTGCCGCCCGTGACCGTGGCGGCCAGTGGGATGCCGTGGGCGTCGACGATGACGTGGTGCTTGCTGCCCGTCTTGCCGCGGTCCACTGGCGAGCGCCCGGTGGCGTTCCCGCCCTTCAAGGCCCGCAGGTGGGAGCCGTCGACGGAGGCCCGGGAGAGGTCGAGCATGTCACCGGCGCGCAGTTCGGCGAGCAGGAGTTCGTGCAGTTGCTGCCAGACTCCCGCTTCGTTCCAGTCCCGCAGTCGCCGCCAGCACGTTATCCCGGAACCGAAGCCGAGCTCCTGCGGCAGGAACTCCCACCGGATCCGTGTACAGCACGAACAAGATCCCGCACAGTACTTTGCGCTGGTCAAGCCGCTTACGGCCCGGATAGCGGTAGCGCCGCTCCACTGTCGGCAGCAGTGGCTCGATCCGTTCCCACAGCCCGTCCTCGACCTCCCACGGCCTGCGTGCACCCACCCCAGTAGCCGTCGCACACCCCCACATCGACCAAGTCAGTGCAAGAGAAACATCACTTGACGTTCAGTCATTCCACGCTCTCTTTCTGTTACCAGTCCTTAGCCGCGATCTGCCCGCCCCTCCGCTCCACTCCACCGGCCAGAACCCCTCAGCGCCGGCACTCCGTTCTCGCCCTGGGAGGCGCCCGTCGTGAAAATCATGCAGTTCCTGCAGCAACGAGACGCAGGCTTCACCGCGCTCCGCAGGTCCACCAGAGCTGCCGTCGTCGCGCCGGGGCTCTTCGCGATCACCACAGCGATCACCGACGACGCCACCATGCCTCTCTTCGCAGCCTTCGGCTCGATCGCCATGCTGCTGTTCGTCGAGTTCAGCGGCCCCATGCGGGAGCGGCTCATCGCACAGACCGCTTTGATCGCGGTCGGCGCGGCACTGATCCCCCTCGGCGCACTCACATCGCAAGAGACATGGCTCGCCACACTGGCAACAGCCGTCGTCAGCTTCCTCGTGCTGTTCTCCGGCGCGGTCAGTTCCACGCTCGCCACCGCCACCACAGCTCTGCTCATCAGCTTCATCCTGGCCGCAACCCTGCCCGGCCCCGTCCAGGCAATACCAGACAGGCTCGCTGGCTGGGCCATGGCCGGCGCCGCGTCCCTTGCGGCCATTCGATTCCTGTGGCCCACACCCACGAGAGAGCCGTTGAGGAACGCCACCGCACAAGCGTGCAACGCCATGGCGGCGCGGCTCAGGATCGAGGCCGACTGCATGCTCGGCGGCTTCGAACCCGCGGACAAGGAGGCACTCGAGACGATCGTCCCCTCGGCCCAGACAACGGTCAAAACACTACGGACCTCGTTCTACGCGACGTCCTACCGGCCAACGGGACTGACAACGTCCACCCGCATCCTCATCCGCCTCGTCGACGAGGTCCTCTGGCTGGAGGCAATCCTCGACCGAGTACCGCTCCCAGAGAAGACAGGACCCGCCGGCGCAGAGGTTTGCGAGCTCAAAGAAGCCGCCGCCGACCTGCTCGAGACCAGTGCCGAACTCCTGGCAGCGACCGACCACCGGGCACTCGACGAGCTGGACGCGGCCGCGAAACGCCTCGCACAGGCGCGCTCCGCGATGGAGTACGCGGCCGTGTCGGCCCGACTGACGGACACCGACAGCACCGCCACAGACCCGGCCCGCAATGACACCGAACGCAAGGCCGCCGCGAGCCAGTTCGTCAGCTCGCTCGAACCAAGCTTCCGCGCCCAGGAGATGAGCTTCGCGGTCTCCGCCATCGCGGCCAACATCGGGCTTGTGGTCCAGGCCCGTCAACGCACCCTGTGGCAGCGGCTCACCGGCCAGCACCCCGAACGTGTGCGCTCCACCCTGGCCTCAGCCCAGGAGCGGGCCAAGTCGCACGCCGAGCGCCACTCCGTGTGGCTCCACAACAGCGTTCGAGGAGCGATCTCCCTCGGGCTGGCCGTGCTCGTAGCCGACGTCGCCGGAGTGCAGCACAGCTTCTGGGTCGCCTTCGGCACTATGGCCGTCCTGCGTTCCAGCGCCCTTCTGACGGGGCAGAGCTCCCTGCGCGCGATCGCGGGCACCACGGCCGGCATCGTCATTGGCGGCACGCTGGTCTACCTCGTCGGTACGAATACCGCGCTCCTGTGGGTCCTGCTCCCCGCCGCCGTACTGTTCACAGGCCTCGCACCGGCGACGATCTCGTTCGCCGCCGGGCAAGCAGGCTTCACGATCTCGACCCTCATCCTGTTCAACATCCTTGAGCCCACTGGGTGGACGGTCGGCCTGGTGCGCATCGAGGACGTCGCCATCGGCTGCGGAGTGAGCGTGCTGATAGGACTCCTGTTCTGGCCCCGGGGCGCGGGATCAGCCCTCGGCCTGGCCACAGCGGAGGCCTTCGCCGAGAGTATCCGCTATCTGCGCAGCGCGATCGGGTACGGAGTGACACGCTGCGACACGCTCATCCCCACGACCCCTGTGCCAGAAGACGAGCGCTCCCGTGCGGCCGCGGCTGCCCGCCGACTGGATGACGCCTTCCGCGGGTTCCTCGCAGAACGCGGCACGAAACATGTGCCGCTGTCCGATGCCACCGCGCTGATCACAGCCGTCGCCGTGCTGCGCCTGACCGCAGACGCGGTGCTCGACCTGTGGAGTCGGGACCGGGGAACACCCGCCGGCGACAGGACCGCGGCGCGCACAGAGATCGATCAGGCCGGAACCGCACTTGCCACCTGGTACGAGAGGACGGCGAACGCCCTGTCCGGATTTGGGGAAGTGCCTAACCGTGCCGACCAGGATCCAGAAGCCGGAGCGCGGCTCATCCATGCCGTGGAGCGAGACCTCAACGACGGCGAAGGCCGATGGTCCTCCACCGCCATCCGCGTCGTATGGACCGCCGACCACATCGAAGCCGCCCGCAGGCTCGAGTCGGACGTGCTGAAGCCAGCCCAGGCCGTGGCAAGACTGCAACGCGACCGCAATGCGCGTATGAGCCCCTTCCGTCGAACACAACCGCCTCATACTCCCCGACGCTGAGCCACGATCCTCGCGAAGACATCATCCGGTCGACGTCGCCGGATGACTCAGAGCCGCCCACCAAACAAATTTCGTCGAGCTACCACTCGGAAATCTAGTGCTCTGGCCGCGTAGACCCCTCAGGGGGTTAACGCGTCAAGCGGCGACCGCGAGTGCGGTGGGGAAGGCCGCGTCTTCGTCGAACGGCCTCTGCTGTTGCAGACAGTGATAGAGCATCCCCAACATCCGGTTGAAGAGGTGTCTCTGGGCCGCGGCGTGCCAGTCTCCGTGGTCGTCGTGGTGTCGCGGGTAGTGGGCCTTGGCGCCGGGTGAGGCAGTGATCGCGGAGAAGGCCCACAGGTAGCCGGCATGGTTGAGACGGTCGTTCTTCACCCACCGTCTGGTGATGGACGACTTCTTGCCGGACGCTCTGGTGATGGGCGAGGAGCCCGCGTATGCCTTCAGGCCGCGTGCGTCGGCGAAGCGTTCGCGGTCGTCTCCGATTTCGGCCAGCACCCGGGCGCCGAGCTGGACGCCAAGGCCAGGGAAACTGAGGATGATCTCAGCGTCCGGGTGTTGAGGGAAAGCCTCTTCGACCGCCTCGGCGAGGTCGTCAGCGGCGACGCAGGCGGCCTCCAGCTGGACGAGCAGGGCCAGCATCTGCTTGCCGAGCGCGTCCTCGACCAGCGGAGGCTGGTGGGCCCAGTCGGCGCGAAAGACCTCACGGAGCCGTTCGGCCTCGGCATCGATGCCGCGTTTGCGGCCGGCCCGCCTGAGGGTGGCCTGGAGCTGGGTGCGGGTCAGTCGCGCGGCACGGGTCGGCGTCGGGGCGGCCTTGAGGATCTCGCGGGCCTCCATACGACACAGCCCGTTCTTCCATGGCTCGAAGGCTGCCAAGGCGGACGGGTAGTACTCCCGCAACAGGGACCGGAGCTGGTTGGAAATCTGCTGTCGATTCCACGTCGCGTCCTGCTGGGCGCGGGCCAGGACGGCGAGGGCACGGGCCAGGTCCGAGTCGTTCGGCAGGGCTCGGTGGGCGTGCATATCCGTGCGCAGGATGTTGGCCAGCACGAGGGCGTCGCCCGGGTCGAAAGCGCGCGAGTTCGCGGATTCCTGGAAGGGCAGGCCCGGGAACCCGCGCGGCGGTCGCTGGTTCAGGGTGGATTTCAGGTGGGTTGAGCGTCGTGGCGTACTGGTCGAGGCTGCTCAATCAACCCAGGTGACAACCGCGAGGTGACGGCGGGAGGCGGAGTGGTAGAAGTCCCGTAGCGCGTCGAAGTGCTGCCCGAGGTATGCCGAGAGGTTCCCGTCGAAGCCTTCAAAGCCGCATGCCCGGGCTGCTTCCGCGCTGTCTTCCGGAAGCTGGGCGATGGCTTTGCTCACGTCAATGGCATCGAGAGCGTGGGCGATCTCGGTCACGAGCTCCGGCGGCAGAAGGGCGGGAGGGGCACCGAAGCCGTCGTAGACCTCAGGGTGATCGAGGAATCCGATGTCACCTCCGGTGTCGCCGGTGATGCTCCGCTCAAGGGCGTTCGTGTGCGCGGCATCGATGTGGGCCCAGCGGAAGACTTTGATCAGGCCCCAGATCGCCCAGTCGAGGTCGAGGGTGTCCTCGGCCGGGGGGTTCCAGCCGGGGTCGTTCTCCTGCGAATCCGCAGCGGTCTCACGGCACTGGGCCAAGTACTGGAGGCTCACGCGTGCGAGTTGTTGGGTGAGGGCCATGAAGGGAGTTTGGCGGTGTCTTCCCGTCGCGTCACGCGAGTATCGACTCGTTGGACTGAAGTTCCCCCGCTGAGCTGGACAGCCTGATACTGGGACGGTTGGGTCCCAGAGGAAACAGTCCAGGTTGAGTGGCAAGAGCAACATGGTGCGCCACGAAGTCCAACGCAATCGTGTGGAGATGGAAGGGGTCCACCGCCGGGCCGTCGCAGCGGCCGGGTTGAAGTTGGAGGCAGCCCGATCCGGGGATCGCCGGAGAAGGTGGAAAGCAGCCTTGACAACGTCGGGACGGGTCGGCACTGCCAGACGGTCCGGGCCCGGCTAAGCGGATGACCTGAAGTTCTGCGCGGAATCCGGGGCGGCGGCGTCGGCCGGGCGCGATGGCCTCGATGACACGGGGACCTCGCCGGGTGTTGTATCGAGGTTGAACAAACTATGACAAAACCGGCGAGGTCAAGGCCAGTATGCGTCCGGCATCCGTGTTCGCCAACCCTCCCGGCGTGGCGGACCAGCACCTGTACCACCTGCTGCACCACCGCTGGCGGGAGGCCGCCCGCGTCGTGATGGTGCTGCTGTCCGCCGCCGGCCTGACCGCAGGAGAGATCGGCGAGCTGCTCGGCTACCACCCGGCCACGGTGCGCCGCTGGATCCACCGCTACCACGCCGACGGCGCCCCGGGCCTGGCCGACCGCCCCCGCCCAGGACGCCCCCGGCTCGGCGGGCCGAGGTTGAGCGAGCGCATCCGCCGCCTGCTGACCCGCCCCGGGCCGTGGACCGTCCGCCGGATCCACCACCGCCTGGGCCGGCCGAAGATCAGCCCGCGCACCGTTTACCGGCGCACGCGCGAGCAGGCGGCCTGGCGGCGGCCCCGCCTGACGGCCAAGGGCGACCCGAACCGGCGGCGCGTCCTGGCCGCCCTGCGCCGGCAACTGCGGGCCCTGCCCCGTGGGTCGGTGGTCCTGGCCGAGGACGAGACCCACCTGCACCTGCTGCCGCACATCCGGGCGAGCTGGATCCTGCGCGGGACGCGGCAGCAAGTGGCCACCCCGGGAAAGAACCGGCAGACCACCGTCTTCGGTGCCCTGGAGGTGGCCACCGGCGCCTGGGTCTACACCCTCGACCGCCGCCGCAGTGCCGCCACCTTCGTCGCCTTCCTCCAACTGCTGCTGGCCGCCTACCCCGACACCCCGGCCGTCGCGGTGCTCTGCGACAACGACAGCATCCACCACGCGAAGGCGGTGACCGCCTACCTGGCCGACCAGCCCCGCCTGCGCCTGCTGTTCGGCGCCCGCTACAGCCCGCACGACAACCCGGTCGAGCGCATCTGGGCCGCGCTGAAGGCGTTCCTCGCCAACACCGCCGTCACCTGGCCGAGCCGCCTGCGCCAGGTCCACGCCTTCTTCCGACAACGCTCACCCACCCAGATGCTGACCACCGCCGCACCCTGGTCCTCACCCTGGCTGCCGAGGGATTACGCGCAGAACTTCAGGTCATCCGCTTAGCAAGGTCAGAAGGCGTAACGCAAGTGAACCAGTGGTTGAAGCTCCGTAACCTTGAGCTGTGGCATGCCGAGGACGTCTTGCTCGTGCGCACCGTTGGGCTCTTCTTCAACGCTGAGCACGAGGTGGCGCGTGCGCGCACGTTGCGTGACTTCGGACCAGAAGTCGAGGAGTTGCGGCAGCCTCGGGAGCCGGCGGACCCGTTTCTACTCCCGGACGGGCTTGACTTGTCCGAAATCGAGGACGAGGTTCTGAGCCTCTACCGCCTTGCCTTCTCGCCTGTCACCTATCCCGGCCAGGAGACGCCGAATGCTGCCGTGCGGCCGGTGGACGGCAGCAACAACTGGATTGTTGCCGCCACCAAGACCGAGACAGGCCGGCCGATTCTCGCGAGCGATCCGCACCGAGCTCTGACGCTGCCTTCGTTGCGTTACATCGCGCACCTCGAGGCGCCTGGATTGAGCGTGATCGGGGCTGGCGAGCCAAATCTGCCGGGCATTTCGCTTGGTCACAACGGCAGGGTTGCGTTCGGTCTGACGATCTAGCCGGCCGACATGGAGGATCTCTACGTATACGAGCTCGATCCATCCGATCTGGGGCGTTACAGGTACGGCGACCAATGGGAACGTTTCAAGGTCGTTTCAGAGTCGATCGGGGTCCGCGACTCGGATCCGGCGGAGGTCCGGCTCACCTTCACGCGACACGGTCCGGTCATCCACACAGATCCGGAGCGTCGGTTCTCCGTAGCGGTCCGCGCCGCGTGGCTCGAGCCGGGAATGGTGCCCTACCTCGGAAGTCTTGCGTACCTCGGCGCCGAGAACATCGACGAGTTCCTTGCTGCGCTCGAACACTGGGGTGCGCCCGCGGTCAACCAGATCGTCGCGGCCCCGAACGGGGGGATCGCCTGGCAGGCAAGCGCAGCGATTCCTAAGCGACCTAACTGGGACGGCAGCCTGCCTGTGCCCGGTGATGGCCGATACGAATGGGACGGCTACGCCCGGGCCAGCGACCTGCCCCGGGTGCGGAATCCGGAGTCGGGCTGGTTCGCGAGCGCCAACGAGATGAACCTTCCCGAGGCCTTCCAGAAGGCCGGACCTCCGGTGACGTACGACTGGCCCAGTCGTGGCCGGTACGAGCGGCTTGCCGACTGGCTGGACGAGAGCTCCGAGGTCTGCGTCTCGGAGAGCGTCGAAATGCAGAGCGATGCTCTGAACGTGCACGCACGCGAGGCGCTGGACCTGCTCGCTCCCATCGACATTGCGCAAGTGGGCGAAGGCAGTCTGTTCGAAGCTCTCCGGCGGTGGGACGGCGTCGAAGATGTCGACTCGCAGGAGGCTGCGGTATTCGAGGTCTGGTTCCGCCGGCACTTCCGTAAGTCGCTCGCAGAGTCCCACCTACGTCGAGACGGCTTCGAGGGCGAGCGTCTGGACGGTGCGATCAAGGTCTTGTTGCGTGACGAGACGTTCGGCGGCGACCTGCGTGCCGAGCTTCGGATGCTTCGTGCGATCGACTGGCACGATGCCCGGGTCGCGAAGGAGCTCACCAAGGTGGTGAGTGGCTCTCTGGCAGATGCCGCCAAGGAGCTGGAAGAGCTCCTTGGACAAGACCGGAGCTCGTGGACGTGGGGCCGGTTGCACCACTCGACGTTCATCAACCTCGCGCTCGACCCGACATCTGGGGTTCCCGACCAGTGGAAGCGCGTCGGACCACTGCCCAGATCGGGTAGCGGCGACACGGTGGGACTGACTGCATACGACCGGAACTTCCGGCAGACGGGTGGTTCCACGTTCCGCATGGTTGTGGACGTCGGCAACTGGGACGGCAGCCTGGCCATGAACTCTCCCGGTCAATCGGGCGACCCACGTTCGCCTCACTACGACGACCTGTTCGTGCCGTGGGCTCGAGGTGAGGCGTTTCCGCTGCTCTACAGCAGGGACGCGGTGCTCCGGCATGTCGAGATGACCATCCGCCTCCGACCTGCTGCCCGCAGTTGACCAAGGCGCGTTCTTCATCGTTGCGTCGCGCTGTCATTACATGCGGCGCGGGCACACGTTGGCGGGACGGCCGGGTCAAGACCGTCCCGCCCATGCGCCCCCCGCTACATTCCCCACCGCCAGGCCGCTGACCAGGAGAAATACAGAGGTCCGGCTGGAGTACCAAGTAGGGTCGGGGACTGGCGCGGTGGCTGCTGCTCCGTTTCCAGTCCCCGCCGGACACCGGCGACGCCCCGCTGGTCCGTCCCCACTCCGAGTGCGTCACCGGCGACGTCTTCGGCTCCGCCCGCTGCGACTGTGGCCCCCAGCTGCGCGAGGCGGTCGAGCGCATCGCGAGCCGCGACGGCTACCTGCTCTACCTCCGCCAGGAAGGCCGCGGCATCGGCCTCTACAACAAGCTCGACACCTACGCGCTGCAGGACCAGGGCTACGACACCTACGAGGCGAACGCCGCCCTCGGCCTCCCGGAGGAGGGCCGTGACTGCACCGCCGCCGCCCAGATGCTCGCCCCCCTCGGCGTCGGCAGCGTCGACCTGCTCTCCAACAACCTCGGCAACGCCGCGCAGCTGCGCGGGCTCGGCGTCCCGATCCGCGACCGCGTCCCCACCGGCTTCCACGCCACCCTGCACAACCTCCGCTACCTGCGCGCCAAGGTGGAGCACACCCAGCACACCATCGCACTGGAGCCGTTGTCCGAGCTCGCCGGCTGATCTCGAGCCGGCCGTGTGAACGTCGCCCGCGGGGCGGAGTGCCTCCGGAGGAGGACAGGGGGTTGAGGGCCGCACGAGTAGGTGATTCGATCACGGCCGATTCGCGGGCCGGCCATCCCACCTGCAGAGGGTCCATGACTCGCGGATGAGCCTGCGAACAGTGATGACGGCGTCGGCGAGGTCGAAGAACGCGTCGATGACTTTCTCGCTGCGCTCCTAGCAGCGCTGTAGCTTGCCGAAACTGTTGTGCCAGGCATTGGTGCGCTCGACGTGCCAGCGCTGCCCGGCCTGGATGGGGGCCTTGTCGCCCTTGTGCGCGATGTCGCCGTGCATGCCGCGGGATGCCAGCTCGTCACGGGACTTGCCCGAGTCGTAGCCGGCGTCGAGGTGGACGGTGATGTCGTCCGGGAGCGGGCCGATGTCATCGAGCTGTTCCAGCGTGGCGGCCGGCAGCGGGGAGTCGTGCCGGCCGGCCGGGGCCAGGACCCGGCCCAGCGGGATCCCGCCGCCGTCGACCGCGATGGACCGCTTCATGCCCTGTTTTCCCCGGTCAACGGGGCTGCGCCGGGCGCACTCGCCGCCGCCGGGCGCCTTCGTGATGCACCCGACGACGGAGATGTCCCGCAGCAGCAGACCGACGATGCGGTCATAGGCCTCCCGCGCGATCGTCGCCAGCCCGGCGAAGATCCCGGCCCTGATCCACTCATCGCGACGGTTCCGGATGGTGGTAGCGCCGCAGGTGCTGTCGGCGATGGCCTCATACGAGCAGCCGAAACGGCAGACCTGGAGCAGCTTCTCGAACACGATCCGGTCTGCGATCCGGCGCCGGCGGCAGCCCAGCGGGTGGGCAGCGTCATAGGCCGACCGCGCGGGAGGAAGCGCGGAAAACTGGTCGCACAGCGGCTCCAGCAGCCATGACGGGAGGACAGGAACAGGGACTCCCGTGATTACGAAGCATAGAGAATTCACAAGCCGCTGCGCAGTCGTTGCAGTACGGCGTCCCAGTCGATCAGACGGCTCTCGGTCCCCAGGGGAACGAGCGTGAGACTGTCCGAGACGAGCCAGGTGCGCATCGTCGAGAACGGAATCTCCAGCAGCGCCCAATCTCCGGCCCCCTTGAGCAGGATGCTCAGTTGTCCGCCGCCAAGGCGGGAGCGGGGTGGCCAGATCCGGACGTCGCATAGGCCGGCCGGACGCTGAATGCCCTCCCACAGCAGCTCGCGGGAGAGCTTCCAAACGACAGGGGGGCGATCGGCGGACTCGCTGGGGAATTCGAGGGTCACGACATACGGGTCGCTCATGCGGTAGATGAACCGCAGCGGGAGCGTGAGACAGACGTCATCACTCATGACGATGTGGCCGTCCAGTTCGAGTTCCGTCGTTCCGGAGTCTGCGGCGGAGCCATCGCCCTGGACCATGTGGTGTGTGGACACGGGGCCTCCCGGGCCTCAGTGGGCGGCCTGGGAGGCCGCGATGATCGTGTCGGCACGCGTGATGAGGGATAGGTGGCCCTCGAGGACCTTGGCGATTTGCGAGCGTGCCCGCTGTGCGATGAAGAGCTGCTCGGGCGCGGGGATCGCGTGGTCCCGGGTGCCGACGACCGCCCAGGACGGCAGCGACTTCCGAGCGCGGGTACCCGAGGGCTGCGAGCCGGCGCTCACCGCGAAGGGCCGCTGGCCTGCGGCCGGCAACCTGGCTTGGGTGGCCGGGACACCGTTGGCGAAGCATCCGGCGAAGCCCTGGTAGGTACCGCTGGGCGCGTACTTGAGGTAGGCGTCGGCGTCGCCGGGCAGGGCATCGGGGTACGGGACGAGATTGAGGAAAGTGGAGGGATCGGCGGTGATGCAGGGCCCGGGCCAGGCGGCGTTGATCTGGAAGGCGGTCTCTCCCTCGTCGCGGATGTTGGCGTCGTCGTAGACCAGAGCCCGTACGTGGGTTGAGCCGCCCGCGGAATTGGTGATGACCATGCCGCCGTCGGAATGGCCGGCCAGGATCACCGGGCCGGGGATGGAAGCGACGAAAGGCGCGTGGACGGTGTAACTCGCGTGCACCAGACGGGACATGACGCGGTTCCTGCCGGACGTGTCGGCCCAGGCTCCGTGCACGAGCACGATCGTGGGCTTGATCTGTGCGACGGCGTCGTGATGGGTGATGGTCGCCGCGGTCGTGGTCTTCAACGGCGCAGCGGTCACAGGCGCGGCGAAGGCCAGCGCGCCGGTGGCTGCGACCGCGCATGCAACGGCGAGGTCCCGGCGGACGGACGTGGAGGCACGCATGAGGTCTCCCTTGATGCGGAGGCCGCTTCCGGTGATGGAGGCGGTCGAAGTGATAGAGGCGGTAAAAGGGGTCACGAATGAAACGGAGGTGAGGCGCGTAGGGCCGAGAGTCCGCGCGAACTACGCCGCCCGTCGGTCGGCCTCGGTGAGGCCTCCCCACACTCCGTAGGGCTGGGCGGTCAGTAGCGCGAAGGCCGCGCAGGGTCGGCGGACCGGGCACCCGCTGCAGATCTCCTGGGCGCGCTGTTCACGCTGTCGCCGCCGGGCGCCGCGCTCGTCGGACGGTGAGAAGAAGACGGAGCTGTCCATCCCGCGACAGGACGCGGAGCCCTGCCAGTCCCAGTCATCGAGCAGAGGCTTCGAACTGAGCGGCTTCATGGCTCTGCCCTGCCGCTCAGCTCTGCACGAGCGGGGTCACGACCAAGTGCTCCGCCAGGGACCAGACCTGGCGCTCGCCGGTACGGATCACCTGGGAGACGAGCAGATTCTGGCTGCTGTCGTCTCCGAGTTCGGCAGTGCGGGCGGCCGCGTCATGGGCGTCGGTGAGGATGATCTCCTGGGCCTCCAGGAGACGGGACAGCATCGCGGGTATCTCTTCGACGCCGTCCGGGGGCGCGGGATGGACGTGAACTCGGCGGCGTGCCGGGGGTCGCCCACGGCGACGCCGCCCAGGTAATGCACACGCTCGGCGATGTCGTCGATCAGGGCGAGTTGCTGCTCGGCGTACTGGTCCAGCAGCAGATGGAGCGGGTAGAACATGGCGTCGCGCATGAGCCAGTGATGCTTCTTATAGAGCGCGTACAGGAACTGGGTGTCTACCAGCAGCTGGTTGAGGCGCTGGCAGGAGTACATACGGGCGTCGTAGGACAGCGCGATCGGGAACTGCTTGGCTGTTCCGAACTCCTGGATCAGCCGGCTCTTCTGGTGCAATGGGGGCTGGCTAGACATGTTTGGCTCCTGTTCGGCCGGAAAGTGGCAGCCCAGCCGGTACGGCGGGCTGTACGTGGCGGGTGGGGGGGCTCGGTCAGCCACGGCTTTGACGGCGGTCGGCCGCGCGCTTGGGGTGGGCGAGCATGACCAGGTGCGAGGAGTCGACCTCGATCGTGGGCATCCCAGCACGCTGGTAACCGAAGCACGCGACATCGGGGTTGATGGTGTGATCCGACGCGGCGACCAGACCCCAGGCGGGCTTGGTCTTCCACGCCGCTGTGGGTGCGGCCTCGGTAAATGCCTGGGCTGCCAGCGGGCGCTGGGACACGGCGAGCACCTCGTCGAGGTCACGCGCGACGTCGGCGGCGAAGATCGCCGGGAACCGGGCGACGTCGACGGAGACATCGGTGTCTTCCTCTCAGCCACTGACCTCGACGAGCACTACACCCTGACCGCTCGCGAGTTTGCGGAGCTCATCGGCAGGGCCGACCACACCCTGGTGCGGGCGGGCCATGCTCGACGCGCTGGTGGCCGGAGAACGCAACCCGCGCACCCTCGCAAACCTCGGCAAGGGCAACCTGGTCAAGAAGAAGCCGGCCCTCATCGAGGCCCTACCGGGCAGTTCGAAGACCACCATGCCCGGCTGCTGCGGGTGCTGCTGTCCACCGTCGTCAAGCGCCGCGGCCTTGCCGACGCTCTGGTCGCCGTCGCCCGCTCGATACTCGTCTTGGCCTGGCACCTGATCAACGACCCGGACGCCTCCTATCAAGGGCTCGGTGTCGACTGGCACCGCAGTCACCTCGACCCCGCCCCGAAACCCGCGACCTCGTCCGCCAACTCCAGGCCCTCGGCCGCCAAGTCGCGCTCAGCCCGGCATCAGCCTGACCGTCCCGTCGAACCGCCGTCCGGTCCGCAAGCGGCCCGGATGCTGCCGGCTGCCCTCCCGCACATCGATTTTCCGATCAGCTTCACAGTCAAGCTCAGGCTATGTAGGCGCGTTGAAGTATCACGATCAGGCCGCTGGCGAGCAAGAGAGCGACTGCTCCCAGAACGATGATTTTTGTGTGGTCGCTCATTTTCAAGCTCGTCTTCCGTGTCGGAAATTTATGGCAGTCTGCACGGGCCTGCTGTGTGATGTGCAGTCCTTCGACCGTTCCGTCATCGGATCGCGCCGGTGAAGATCCTCGTCACCACCAGCGCGACCCTATCCACGGAGATACTCCCCGCCGTCTGCAGGGATCGTCGTTGCTCATTCCTTGACGGTGATGAATGCTACTTCTGCAGGAAGGAGCGCAGCAGAGCCGTCACTTCCTTCGGCCTCTCCTCGTTCACGAAGTGGCCCGTATTCTTCAGGAGTCGTCCCTGGACGTTCACGGCGTACTCATGCCACTGGTTGGGGACCCCTGAACCGAAGGAGAGCTGGCCACCGATCGCGAGGATGGGCATCTTCAACTTGCCCTGAGCCAGGAATTCCTTGTTCTGCTGAACATCCGTGCGAAGCCCACGGTAGACATTCATCCAGGCCGTCGCGCGGCCGGGCTCCTTCAGGAAGTGGGCGTAGTAGTCAAAGTCCGACGCCGTGAACGGCGACTTGTCGCCCGCCACGTACTCGAGCATCATGTCGTGGACGAGGACGCGTTCGTGACCGGCCATCAGCTTTTCAGCGAGGGGCAGCTGGAACAGGCCGAAGTGCCACGGCGAGGGCTTGCTCGGGTCGGCGTTGAGCGCCGGGTAGGTGTAGATGCTCTTATCCGGGATGGGAGCCTCCATCACAGCCATGCGGCGCACTTCCGACCGGAACTGCGCCGCATAGCCGTAGGCGACCCACATACCAATATCGTGGGCGACAACCTGCACGCCGTTGTTGAGCTTCAGCTGCGTCAGCAGCTGATGCACGTCCTTCGCCAACTGCGCCGCGTCGTAACCACCCTCGGTGACCTGGGACTGGCCGGCACCACGCAGGTCGACGGCGATCACGGTGTGCGTCCTGGACAGCGGAACCATCTCCTGCCGCCACTCAGACCAATCCTCGGGGAACCCGTGGATCATCACCACAGGCGAACCTTCACCACCCCGAACGTAGTGCATGCGAAAGCCATCTACTTCCGCGAACTTGGACTGAAAGCCAGCGGGTGGCAGGGACTGCGGGTAGGACGACGTTGACTGCGCCGCCACGGAGTCGTGCTCGCGACTCACGCCCCATGCTCCGACGCTCGAGACCACGGAGCCCACCAGGAGAGCCACCACAGCCGTGATGAGCGCGATGAGCCTGTTGGTCTTTCCTATCCCGATGCGTGGATCTTTGCTGGACAGCTTACTGTCGTTCACTTTCTTGTTCTTTCTCTGTGTTTTTCGAGGTTCACTGCAGGCGCCGTGTACGCGGTGCCGACGTGCAAGGTTGCGGTCTGTCAATCAGGTGAGGATCGGCGCGGCCCACGCGGCGAACGAGGCCTCCGGGGAGACCACCTCAGGTGAAAATGACCTGCCGGAGCGTTCCGCCCCGGCGAGCCAGGTTGATCACTGGTGCCACGTCTAGAATCGAGCCGTGCCTTTCTATTCCTCTGAACCACCCCGGAGTTTCTGAAGGCCCCGGGCTGTGTCTCTGCCCAAGGAACCGACACCGGACAGAAACAGGCCGGCACACCCGGGCCAGACCGCGCACCGCACGACAAACGCACCTTCGTTCTCCGGTGCGCCCATCATGCAGCGAAGAGGACTCTTTAGTCCACTCAGGTGATCGGCAAGCCTACAGCGATACACACCCAGACCGGAGCCGTACTCCTCGCCGCACCCGGCAATGAGCGGCGTGATCCCGACCTCGCAGGCCTGCCCGCACTACTCGTCGTGGTCGTAGCCGCGGTCGACGTACAGCGTGTCTGGTCGCCGGCGGGGCCGGCCATGACGGCCCCGCACTGGTGGGATCGCGTGGATCAGCGGCATCAACTGAGTCACGACCAAGCACACACGCTCACCGAAGCTGCGGTAACCTGATGTGGACTACATCGTCCAATTATCTCCTCGTCGACGGATCGACCGAACTCATCGGGCCAACCACCCGCCGCAACTCGAGGACGGAGCACGCAGGAGCCATCAGCCGCGGAACCGACTGCGCCGATGCTGGAGTAAGACGGCGCGACGGATCTGACACTAACCAGGCGGAACAACCGTTCACGCAGCTACGCACGGACGGATCGCTCTGACCCTTCAGTTGGAGATCAGCGGCCCCGCTGTAGTTCCTCGGTCATCGTGTGGGGGTAACTGCCTTGTATGAAGGCGGAGTTACTGGACATTATGCCGGAGATCACCGATCGGGAGCGGGCCGAGGAGTTCTCCGATCAGTTGGAGAACCTGCTGGTGGAGGTTGGCGGGATCTTCCCGCGGGCGGATCTGCGGATGCGGGCCGCGCGGTGCATCCGCGGCCTGCTCTCCCCGGTGTCACGCAAGAATGGCTGGCAGCTTGCCGAGTACGGCGGCGACGCCGAGCCGTGGGGGCAGCAGCATCTGCTGGACCGCTCGGTCTGGGACGTCGATGCGCTGCGGGACTTCACCCGACGCTACGTCATCGATGGCCTGGACGACGGCGGGAGGGGAGCTGGGCCCGGCGGAGCGGGGGTTTTGGTGGTCGACGAGACCGGCTTCGCCAAGAAGGGCCGGGCCTCGGTCGGGGTGGCCAGGCAGTACTCCGGCACGCTCGGCGGGGTCTTCCCGTGCCAGATCGGGGTGATGGCCGCCTGGGCCACCGGACGCGGGCAGGCACTGATCGACCGGGAGATCTACCAGCCCCGGGAATGGACCGAGGACCGGGCCCGCTGCCGCGCCGCACACGTCCCCGACACCGTCGGTTTCGCCACCAAGCCCCGCCTGGCCGAGCAGATGATCGCCCGTACGCTGCCCAACCTTCCCGAGGACCGGGTGTGGGTGGCCGCCGATGAGGTCTATGGACGCGACGGCGCCTTCCGCGTCTTCCTGGAGGAGCACCATCTGCCCTACGCGGTGAACGTGCAGGCCAACCACACGGTGCTGCCCCGTCCCGGCTGGCGGCACGCCGCGAGGCTGGTGGAGCGGCACGCCGCCGAGGACGACTGGGTCACCCTGCCGGCCGGCCCCTCCCAGCTCGACTCCCGCGTCTGGCAGTGGTGGGTACGCCCTATCCCCGACCCTGAGGCGGAGACCGGCGACGGGGCGTGGGCGCGGTGGTTCATCGCCCGGCGACGGCCGCAGACCCCCACCGGGCGCGACTACTACCTGGCCTGGGGCCCGCCCGAGACCACCGTGGAAGAGCTGGTCTGTGTACCCGGGGCCCGCTGGCGAGTGGAGGAAGCGATCAAGCTCGCGAAGTCGGCCGCCGGGATGGCCGATTACGAGGTGCGTTCCTTCCACGGCTGGTACCGGCACATCACCCTGGCCCAGCTGGCCGCGGCCTTCCTGGCTGTCCAGGCCGCGGCCGCCACCCGCGACGAGGAGCCCGCCCCCGGCCCCGACCGCGTCGCGGAGATCCTGCACGCCAGCTTGGACACGCCTCCCGGCCACACAGGGGGACCTCGCCGATCCCACCAGCCCTACCGGCACCGCCGCTATCGCGTTCACGGCGTATGAAATCGCCCGACTGCTGTGGGTGATGGCACCCCAGCCCACCCCGGCCGAGCGGATCCGCCACGGCCTGCACTGGTCCTGGTGGCGACGCTGCCACCAGGCCGTCGCCCGCGCCTGTCACAGGCGGCGCAACCATGCCCGCGAAGCCGAACACCCCACGGCACGGCCGCCACCCACCGGTCCTCAAACTACAGCGGGGCCGCTGATCTCCAACTGAAGGGTCTGTGCGAGACTTGGTGGCCGAGGGCCTGGAGCTGGCGGACGAGGTCGCGGGTTTTGCTGGCGGGGTCGAGGTGACGGCGGTGCCAGTCGACACCGAGCTCCTGGGAGTCGGCATCTGGATCGTTGATCAGGCGTCAGGCGATGACGAGAATCGAGCGGGCGACGCCGACCAGAGCGTTGGCATGGCAGCGGCGTTTGACGATGCGCCGGTAGCGGGCGCCGAGGAAGGTGCCGGTGCGGGCGGCGGCGTTGGCGGCCTCACCGAGCGCGCCCTTGAGCCAGGGGTTTCCCTGCCCGGCCGGCCCCGAGGGGTTCTTCGCTCCGGACTGGATCGTGCGGGGGCACAACTTGGCCCAGGACACCAGGTGTTCAGGGGTGGGGAAACGGCTCATGTCCGCGCCGATCTCGGCGAGGATGATCTGCGCGATGGTCGGCCCGATCCCGGGCACAGCGTCCAGCTTTTCGGCCAGAGTCCGCGCACTGACCGAGGTGGCCTCCTCCTCGGTGCCTGTGCTGCCTAGCGGGGTGGTGATCTCCTCCAGCGTCCGGGCGATCAGCCGGTCGAGTTCGTCGATCCGTGCGGTGAGGTGGTCGACGGTGGACAGCAGCACCGGCAGCAGCCGGGCGTGGTGGTCTTCGAACTGCCCGGTCAGGGCCTCGATGAGGGCCGGCTTCTTCTTGACCAGGTTGCCCTTGCCGAGGTCGGCCAGGGTGCGCGGGTTGCGTTCTCCGGCGACCAGCGCGTCGAGCATGGCCCGCCCGGACATGCCGAACAGGTCCGAGACGACGCCGGACAGTTTGATCTGCGCGTCCTGCAGGGCCTTGTCGACGCGGTGCTTGTGCCGGGTGCGTTCCTGGACGAACACGGTGCGGGTGCGGGTGTAGTCCCGCAGCTGTCGCACCGGCTTCGGTGGGACGAACGAGGCGCGGACCCGCCGCGTTCGGCGATCTTGGCCAGCCAGACCGCGTCCAGCTCGTCCGTCTTCGGACGCCCTGGGACGTTCTTCACGTCGATCGACCGAGATCGCCGTGAGCCGCCCTCCCGGCGCCTGCACTCCGTCGGCGACGATCTTGATCAGCCCGGTATCGGATCCGCCCGCACCAGGGCGTGGTCGGCCCTGCCGATGAGTTCCGCAAACTCGCGAGTGGTCAGGGTGTAGTGCTCGTCGAGGTCAGTGGCTGAGAGGAAGACACCGATGTTCATCGGGCGTGGGCGCTGTTGCAGCCATGATCGGAGCGTATGCGTGCGTCCGCCCACACGTGTGGACCATTTTCACTTCGCGTCGAACGGCCAGGCGGGTCCCTGGGCGCCGCCTGTGAGACCAGTTGCACCGCGAAGCCGGGGCGCCACGTCGCATGCTCGGGGCGCCACGCTTGGGAGTGGGTCAGAGTCCCAGCTCCGTAGATCGCGATCTTGCTTTGTCCGCAGAATTGGTCTGGGAGTCTTTCATAGAAATGGACCATACTCCGGTGCCACTGGGTACGTAGCGTTGTGGGCATGAGCAGGAACGAAGCACAGGGAAGCCCGCAGCGCCTCCCCGAGCACAGGGCCTGGAGGAAACGATCCGCGTCGACCGAGGCGAATCACGGGCCGACTGGCTGTTCGTAGCAGGTCACCACGCGACGCTGCCCGACCTCCTGAAGATCGGCTTCCCTCGCACCTACGCACGTGATGGGAACCGGAATGGCGACCACCGACCAAACCGCATTCGCTGAACCGCCGAAGCCCCGCGAGATATCCGACGCGACGACAGCCCTCGCGCTGCAGTGCAGCCTGCTCCCGCATTGTTTGAGGGGCGGCGTCGCGGTGGAGGCGGCCTCGCGCTACCTGCCAGCCGACATGGACGCAGGGGTGGCTGGCGACTGGTTCGACGTGATCCGGCTGTCCGGCGCCCGGGTGGCCCTCGTCGTTGGGGATGTGGTCGGACATGGCATTGATGCTGCATCGACCATGGGCAGGCTCCGCACCGCCGTCCGCACGCTCGCGGACCTGGATCTGCCTCCCGACGAGCTGCTGGGCCATCTCGATGCCAGCGTCCGGCGGATGACCGAGGAAGACGGCGACGCGGACCAGGCCCCGGTGGTGGGCGCGACCTGTCTGTACGCCGTCTACGACCCGGTCACGGGGCGGTGCACGATGGCACGGGCCGGGCACGTCCCGCCCGCGATCATCGACCCGCAGGGGCAGGTCACCTTCCCCGACCTGCCCACTGGGGCGCCGCTCGGCCTCGGTCTCGGGCTGGTTCCCTTCGACGCCATAGAATTGGAGCTGCCCGAGCGAAGCCGGCTTGCGTTCTTCACGGACGGCTTGGTCGAGTCCCGTGACGAGGACATCGACGTCGGCCTGCACCGACTGGGCACCGCCCTGGCGCAGCCTGAGCAGTCCTTGGATGACTTGTGTTCCTCGGTGATGGAAACCGTGCCGACTCAGGCACCGTCCGACGACGTCACCTTGCTCCTTGTCCGGACCCGCGCACTCAGCGCGGCACAGATCGCCTCCTGGGAGCTGCCGACTGACCCGGCCGTCGTCTGCACCGCGCGCCATGTGACCGCCTGTCAGCTCAGTGAATGGGGACTGGAGCATCTCGTGTCCACCACGGAGCTGGTCGTCAGTGAACTGGTCACCAACGCCATCCACCACGGCGCCAGCCCGATCCGGCTACGGCTCATCCAGCACCAAGTCCTGACCTGCGAAGTCTTTGACAGCGGAAAGTGTTGCCCGCGCCTGCGCGATGCTCGCATCGCCGACGAGAATGGCCGGGGCCTATTCCTGGTTGCTCAGTTGTCCAGCGGGTGGGGCTTCCGCTCCGCAACGGGCGACGTCACGCTTGTGGGCACTGGTGTTCTGTCTGCCAGGACCGTCTTCCCGGACCGGGTTCGTGTCACCGGTACCGGCGTGCTGAGCCTGGTCCTCGAAGGGCTCGTCGTGTGCGACAGCGGCTCAGCGCTTGGTGAGCTGGCTCGGCGCCGGGCCGGGGTCAGCGGTCACGGCGGTGCGTCGGCCGCGGCGTTCCAGGGCGGTGGACCACAAGGCGAGCCCGAGGGCGGCGGCGGCCATGAGTGCGCCGACCCAGTTGGGGGCGGTGTAACCGAAGCCGGCGGAGATAACGAGGCCGCCGAGCCACGCGGACAGAGCGTTGCCGAGGTTGAAAGCACCGACGTTGAGGGCGGAGGCCAGGGTCGGGGCACCGTGGGCCTGGTCGAGAACACGCTTGTTCAGTGGTGGCACGGTGGCGAACCCGAACGCGCCGACGAGCATGGTGGTGATCGCCGCGAGGATCTTGTTGTGTGCGGTGAAGGTGAACAAGGCCAGCACCACGGCCAGTCCGCCGAGCGCGACGTAGAGCATCGGCATCAGCGCACGGTCGGCGAGTCTGCCGCCGGCGAGGTTGCCGATGACCATGCCGATGCCGAGCAGGATCAGCAGCCAGGTCAGTGAGCCCTCGGAGAAGCCCGCGATCCGGGTCATCATCGGGGCGATGTACGTGATCGCGGCGAAGACGCCGCCGAAGCCGAGCACGGTTATCGCCATCGCGAGGGGAACCTGCGGGTTGCGCAGGGCGGCGATCTCGTGCCGCAGGTGGACGCCTTCGGGGCGGGGCATGGCGGGGACGAATTTGGCCAGCGCGAGCAGTGCGATCACGCCGAGGGCGGCGACAAGGGTGAAGGTGACGCGCCAGCCGGCGGCCTGGCCGATGTAGGTACCGAGCGGGACGCCCACGACGTTGGCGACGGTCAGGCCGGTGAGCGTGATGGCGATGGCGTTGGCCTTCTTCTCCGGGGCGACCAGTTCGGTGGCGAGGACCACGCCGATGCCGAAGTACGCGCCGTGCGCGAGCGAGGTGACGACGCGCCCGGCGAGCATCAGCCCGAAGTTGGGGGCGAGCGCGGACAGCAGGTTACCGAGGACGAACAGGGCCATCAGCAGCAGCAGTATCCGCTTGCGGGACATCTTCGTGCCGAGTGCGGTCATCAGCGGGGAGCCGAACACGACGCCGAGGGCGTAGACGGTGACCAGCAGTCCGGCGGTGGGAATGCTGATGTGGAAGTCGGTGGCGATCTGGGGCAGCAATCCCGTGGGGATGAACTCCGTGGTTCCGAGGCCGAAGGCACCGATGGCGAGAGCAAGAAGCGCCAGGGGCATGGGTTCAACCCTTCCGTGTTGCTTGAGTGAGTACTTGATGTCCATGCCGCTTCCGGACTGCCGGGCAACAGTGCGCTGGAGATTGTGTGGGGTAGAGGGGAAGCTGAAGCCGGCCGGCCGCGACCGCGGCCTCGGGCCTGACCGGGCGGTGAACCACGTCCTGTTCATCCGGTCCCTCGACCGTTGCGGCACGGGATCGCGCCGGTGGAGACTTTCGTGACCACCGACGCGATCCTGTCTACGGAGCTGTTCCTTGCCGTCCGCGGGGATGGCCGTTGCTCATCCCTGGATGGTGAGAGTTACTTCTGCAGGAAGGACTGCAGTGCGGCGGTCACTTCCTTCGGCCTCTCCTCGTTCACGAAGTGGCCGGTCTTGGCTAGGACTCGTCCCTGGACGTCCTCGGCGTACTCGTGCCACTGGTTGGGGACTCCGGAACCGAAGGAGTACTCACCACCGATCGCGAGAATGGGCATCTTCAGCTTGCCCTGGGCCAGGAACTCCTTGTTCTGCTGAACATCCGTGCGGAGCCCACGGTAGACGTTCATCCAGGCCGTCGCACGGCCGGGCTCCTTCAGGAAGTGGGAGTAGTAGTCGAAGTCCGACGCCGTGAACGGCGACTTGTCGCGGTTCACGTACTCAAGCATCATGTCGTGGACGATGACGCGCTCGTGACCGGCGATGAGCTTTTCAGCGAGAGGCATCTGGAACAGGCCGAAGTGCCACGGCGAGGGCCTGTTCGGGTCGGCGTTGAGCGCGGCGTAGGTGTAGATGCTCTTGTCCGGGACGGGAGCTTCCATCACAGCCATGCTCCGTACCTCCGAGCGGTACTGCGCCGCGTAGCCGTAGGCGACCCACATACCGATGTCGTGGGCGACCACCTGGACGCCGTTGTTGAGCTTCAGCTGTGTCAGCAGCTGATGTACGTCCTTCGACAACTGCACTGCGTCGTAGCCACTCTTGGTGACCTGGGACTGGCCGGCACCACGCAGGTCGACGGCGATCACGGTGTGGTTCTTGGAGAGCGGAACCATCTCCTTGCGCCACTCGGACCAGTCCTCGGGGAACCCGTGGATCATCACCACAGGTGAACCCTTACCACCCCGAACGTAGTGCATACGGAAGCCATTCACTTCCGCGAACTTGGACCGAAAACCAGCGGGTGGCTGAGACTGCGGGTAAGACGACGTCGGGCGGAGTGCCGAGGAGTCATGCTCGCGACTCTCACCCCATGCTCCGGAGCTCAAGGCCACGGAACCCACCAGGAGAGCCACCACAGCCGTGATGAGCGCGATGAGCTTGTTGATCTTCCCTGCTCCGGTACGTGGATCTTCGCTGGACAGCTTGCTGTCGCTCATCTTCTTGCTCTCTCTGTGTGTCGGGGTTCACTGCAGGCGCCGTGTACGCGGTGCTGCCGGGCTCCCGTACGGGTTGGTGCCGACGGTCGCTTTGGGCTTGTCGGCCCACTCCTGGAGTTAACGCTGTCCGGGACTGGGCTGTCAAGCCCAATCCAAGTATCGTCCGAAGCATGAAACCCACCACAGAAGCTCGGGAGCCCCAGCGCGGTGGCGCTCTTGGAGCACTCCGAGGCCATCCAGGCGGCCTGCTGATCGAAGGCGTAGTTGTGTCCGGTGCCGTGACGGGCCCAGGGCACCGCCGTCACCGTCACCCCGTGTCGGCGGCAGTCCACCCGCGGCGCGTCGGCTTCCCGGAAGACCCGCATCACCGGCTGATGGCCAGGCCCGCCCGGCCACCCGCCCATTCCTCACCTGCCGTGGCCGCCAGCGTGAGATGGCTGGTGCCCGTGCGCCAGGTCAGCGCGGTGTAGAAGCAGCCGGTGCCGCGGCCGCGCAGGTCCAGCCGCCGCTTGCCGCCGCGCGGGTCGGCGAGGGTGGCGGAGTAGAGCAGGGCGAGGGTGGGAGCGGGCGGGAGGACGCCGGGCCGCGGCCGGAGGACGAACCGGGGTCGGGCGTGGTGACGGCGTTCGGGCGGCAGTTGAAGCTGCTGCGGGTACGGGCGGGCCCGGAACGGCCGGAGTTCGGGAAGCTCACGGGCTACGCGGGCCAGTCGATCGCCTCCTTCGAGCAGGGGCGGCGGATTCCCCCGCCGAAGTTCATCGACCGCGCGGACGAGGTGCTGGACGCCGGGGGCGTCCTCAAGGCACAGAAGGAGGAGGTGGGGCGGGCACGGTATCCGGCGTTCTTCCGGGACGCGGCGCAGTTGGAGGCGGGCGCGGTCGGCCTGTGCGTGTACGCGACGCATGCTGTGCGGGGGGCGGCCAGGTGCGCCCGCGCCTGACGTACGAGGAAGACGGCGAGGGCGAGCAGGAGGACGGCCAGCGCCCAGCCGGAGCCGGCCCAGGGCCTTGGTGACCAGGGACGCGGCGTGCTGCAGGTCGGCTCGGTACGGTGAAGCCCGCCGGGACCGATGACCGCGAAGTCGCGGGAGAGCGGTTTCTCACGGATCATGGGGAATTTGCCGGCTGGTTGATGACCCTCGAGTAAGACCGGAGGTCCGGCGTCATGATCAAAACACGACGTGCCGTGCGGTGTCTGGCTGTCGGCATGATGGCCACGGCCGCCGCCTTCGTCCCCGCGGCAGGGGGAGCGACCGCTGCTGAGCCATCCGTGGCAAAAGCGGCAGTCTCCGGGACTGAGCAGTCCTCACCACTCACACCACCCCCCACGCCGCCCGTCGAGACGGTGAAGGTGCTGCTCGCGCAGGAACTTCCGAATGTCCCGGGCAAGACCTTCACCTCGGAGGTCGTCGAGTTCCCGCCCTCCACACGCGCGGTGCCGCATCGCCATGGCAAGGCGTTCGTCTACGCCTACGTGCTCGAGGGCACCATACGCAGCCAGCTCGACAACGGGCCGGTCCGCACCTACCGCGCCGGCGAACAGTGGGCCGAACCGCCGAACTCCTACCACGCGCTCACGGAGAACGCGAGCTCGACGGAACCGACGAAGCTGCTGGCCGTCATCGTGTCGAACACAGGCGAACCGACCAAGATCGATGAACCGAAACCGACGGAGTGAGCTGGATCAGCGTCTCCGCCCCGGTCCCGGGCGTGTTCACCGGCTTTCTCCGAGGATGCCCCAGCCTTCAGGCCGGGGAGGAATCGGACTCCTGCGGAGCAGGGCAGGGACAGCCGGATCGCCGTCAGGGCGATCCGGCGTCCACCCCGCACGGCCGTGATGCCGCCCACAACGGTCAAGAACTCTCAACTGTCAGTCCTCCCGGGTAGGTTCGGATGCATGACGACAGAAGCGACCACGAAGGACACCGGGCATGCCCGGTACACCTTCCGTGTACGCCTGTCGAAGACAGCCCGGCGCGCACTCGAAGCCGAGTGGGATCGCTGCCGCTGGATCTGGAACGAATGCGTGGCCAAGTCCCGGCAGGCCCACGCGCAGAGCAGAGCGGGCGGCGAGAAGTTGACGTGTGGTCCGGCGCAGCTGGACAGGATGCTGACCGACGCCCGCGGGGTGATGCCGTGGCTGGCCGAGGGTGCCTCGGTGCCGCAGCAGCAGGTGATTCGGGACTTCGCCAAGTCGCGGGCGAAGGCGTTGAAGGACGTCAAGGACGGGCTTGCGCAGCACCGCCGGGCGGGGATGCCCCGCTTCAAGCGCAAGCGGGAGGCCAGGCCGAGCCTGAACTACACCCGGCGCGGCTTCCGTCTGAAGGACGGTCGTCTGCACCTTGCGGGCCAGATCGTGCTGAGCGTGGTGTGGTCGCGGGCTCTTCCGGCCGACCCGTCGAGCGTGCGCGTGTACCAGGACACGCTCGGACATTGGTACGCCTCCTTCGTCGCCCCGGCCCAGGTCGAGCCGCTTGTGGAGACCGGCCACGTCCTGGGCGTGGACTGGGGTGTGAAGGAGACCGCGACCACCACGGACGACGCCTACGACCTTCCGCATGCCGAACACGGCAAGCGGTCCGCTCAGCGGCTCGCGAAGTACCAGCGGATGATGGCCCGGCGCCGGCGACCGAAAGGACAGCGTGCATCCACCGGCTACCGGAAGGCGCAGGCACAGGCAGCGAAGCTGCACAGGAAGATCGCGCGGCAGCGTGAGGACACCGGCCGCAAGTGGCCAAGGCCGTCATGCGCGATCATGACGGAGTGGCGGTGGAGGACTTCCGCCCGAAGTTCCTCGCGAAGACCACCATGGCCCGCAAGGCAGCCGACGCGGCCATCGCGGCGACGAAGCGTGCCCTGATCGAGATGGGCCGCAAGCACGCACAGGACGTCCGTCTCGTGCACCCGGCGCACACCACGATGGACTGCGCAACGTGCGGGGCGAGAACCAAGCACGCACTCCCTCTCTCGATGAGAACGTATGCCTGCACGGTGTGCGGAGCCGTGTCCCCCAGGGACAAGAACTCCGCCCGCGTGATGCTGGTCCGGGCAGGTTGGAACCCGGACGGTGTCGAGGGCGTAAGACCACATGAGCCGCTGGACCAAGAGGCGGCCTGAGCCGTACATCCCCGCTCAACCCTGGAGGGTGGAGAATCCCCTCCCTTCAGGGAGGGGAGCCTTCAACTGAAGGGGTGAACTGCGGAATCGACCTACCCGCAGAGGCAATACGGAGGCTGACGGACGAAGACGTGCCGGGCCGCCGCCACATTGGACTGCCCCCCTCGGTTGTGCGCCCGGTGCGACGGGTGACCCCCCCATCCTCGCGGGCTTGGGGGTCGTTCGGCTCCTGGCCGGCGATAACTCCCTGATCGTTCAGGGGAGATTCAGGAGACGGGGCTCCGTACTGGCCGCGTTCCGGCCCTGTAGGATCCTCGGTGGTCGATCACGGGTGCTGGGGCTCTGAAGGGCCAGTGCCAAGGCACCGCTGACACCGACCACCCGGGCCCGGCTGCCGCCGCCGACAGAGGGCACATGGAGGCCGACATCGTCGGCAGCCGTGGCTGTTCCTGCAACCGCGTCTCCTGCGGTGCCGCCTGGAGAGCCAGCCCCGACGTCACGATCCGGGTCCGCAGCCGGGAGAACATCATCGGCGAGCTCGACCAGCCGCACGACACGTACGGTGTGACCGCCTTCCGGTTTGCCGACGACCTGTTCCCGGGCGTGTGTGGGCGGCGTCTGGTCAGACCTTCTCCACTCGCACGGAGTGTCTCGCGAGGAGTTGACTCATGTCGTCGGTGTCGGAGGTGAACACGGTTGTCTGAGCTCCCTGCGCGGCTTCCCGCCCAGCCACAGCCGCCAGAACGGCGTCGATGGCGTACTTGTGCCCATGCAGGCCGGCTTTCTTCAGCATGTCGCGAGCCAGGGCGATCACCCGGTCGTCCGTGTGCACGATGCGGATCCGGGACAGCGTCCAGCCCCACAGTGCCTGCCTCGACGTTTCGCGAGGGTCCCATGCCTCCAAGGTCGTGAGCCCCGACGTGACGATCGGAATGTCGAACCGCGGGGCCGTCTTGATCAGTGCGGCCATCTCCCGATTGCCCTGAACCGCCTTGGAGAGGGCCTCGGAGTCGAACACGAAGACGCGCTGTCGCGGCGGGTGCGGCTTCGCTCGGGCGGTGCGGCTCACGCGGCCTCGTCCGGGCGTGATCGCTGCTCGTCATGCCAGCCGTCAATGGCGGCGACGCGGTCCAGCGCTGTGACCGAGACAGGTACGTCGATCGCGCAGGTTGCGCGGGATCCGGGGATCGGCGAGGGCCTTGGGGAGTTGGGCCGCCAGGGCCGGGAAGAGCGTCGAAGCGTCGGAGACGGGAGGGTTGAGCAAGTCCGGGCGGGAGGAGTTGCAGCGGGTGCGGCGTAAGAGCGCTGCGCCCGGCAAGGAGAACGCCCAGCCGGCGATGGAGCGTGATGCCCTCAAGCGATGCGTGGTCCCTGGGTGACGTAGACAGGAACGGGGCGCGTGTGGCCGCGTTCACCGCCGGCCAGAGCAAGCTCTACCCGGCTACCGCCATCGACCTCTCCTCCCGCAGGATGCCGGTCTGCGCGATGGGTGCCCACGATCACGCAGACCTGGTCGTCGCGGCCCCGCGGATGGCCGCTGCCGTCCGCGGCGGCGACGTCCGCAGAGGGATCCCGGAAGCACGGGAAGCACGGCACGAACGTACAGGTCATCGCTGACCGTTCGGCCGACCGCTAGGGGCCTCGCGACGCATTGACAGGACGTTCGTGCGCCCGGCGAACAGCGCATTTTCAACGCCCTCGACCACGCCCGAATCCCTTGCTGGGCGAACAAGGGCTACCTCACCCTGCGTCACGCCAGCTCAACCATAGGTCGGAAAGGCCTTCCATGACCTGCATCGTTTGGATTGATGAGCTGAGCCAGATCATTCGGAATCGGCAGGCTTCAGCCGCAGGGAGAGGCTGTTGATGCAGTATCGCTTGTCCGTCGGCGTCGCGAATCCCTCACCCTCGAACAATTCTCCAAGATACGACCCGCAACGAGCGCACCGAACCACGGGATAGGAGGACCCGCTCTGCTCCACTTCGACCGAATTGAGGTCCTTGGGGTCGTAGAACGCCGGCCAGCCACAGCGAGAGTCGAACTTTTCCGCAGAAGTGAAAAGATCAGCACCGCAGGCCCTGCAGGAGTACACGCCCTTTTCTTTGGTGTCGGTGTATTCTCCGGTAAACGCCGGTTCGTCCGCAGCACCGCGCAGTACCCTGTATTCCTCCGGGCTGAGCTCCGCGCGCCACTCGGCGTTTGACTTCTCAATATCGTACGCCATGACTTCATCCTTCAAGAATCGGAACGCTGCCTCAGACAGGTGAGCAGCGCTGGACGGATGGTTACTTGTGTTGTCCATTCGAGAACTCAGAGCAAAGAATACGTCAGCCAACGTCCATCGTCGATCCTCTGTGCTGCCGAGGAAGCGGTAACCCTTTTCGACTATGGAAACCGGTTTTCCGTATCTCGGAGCCAAGAACTGTCCCGCGATCCTCGGCTGCCCGGCATCGGATGCGGTGTATCACCAGGTAAGGGGCGTCCGCACGCTGGATGTATACGTACGCTGTGTCGACGCGGCAGCGGAAACCCGTCCGCACGAGCGCGAAGCCGAGCGCGGGAGCCGTGGCCTGCGTCGCGCGCCCGCCGGAGATTACGCAACGTCGCTTGATTTAGGCAGCTGATGCCATCTGTCGAGGCGGAGGCGACGTCTCGTCATATGTGGTGATCTGCGGGATGGCTGGGCTGTTCGGTGGTGCGGGGCGTTGGTCTTGGGGGAAGAGCTGGAGCTCGATGGTGTGGGTGACGTGGGTGGTGGCCGGTTCGTCGGGTCGCAGGCTGCGGTAGCCGGTGCCGCTGCGCTTGGTGGCGCGGGGTGCGGCGCGTCCGGGGCGGGGCTTGACGGCCTCGCGGATCAGGTCGTCCTGGACGTCACGGACCTTGGCGGTCAGCTGGCGAGGGGGAAAAGTCCGCGCCGACGGAGCGTCGGGCGGCGGCGAGGGTCTGCTTGAAGCTGATGTGCGAGACGGGGAGGTGGGCGCGGTGGGCGGAATCGGCGGCCAGCTGGTGGAGGGCCTGGTAGACGCACAGCATGGCCCACAGTTCCTGCTCGACCATGGCGGGGCTGTTCGAGCGGAGGGTGGCGGTTCGCCCGCCGCGCTGCTCGATTTTGATGTGTTTGAAGATCGTTTCGCTGGTCCAGCGCGCCGTGTACAGCTCCGCCAGCTCGCGGGCGGGCGCCGAGGCCGGGTCGAGCAGCGTGGTGATCAGACAGAACAGCTCGGAGGTCTCCCCGCTCGCCCCGTCCTTATCGAGGGTGGTGGTCAGCACCGTGTACTCGATCACCCGCACCGTGATCCGCGCCCCGCGCGGGCCGTTGAGGTGGGAGAGGTAGGTGCCGTCCGACAGGACGTGATCCACCGGCAAGGTGAAGGAGTCCGAGACGCGCCAAAGGAGTTGGGCGCCCCTGTCCGCGGCGGCCTGCCACAGGCCGAAGGCGGGAAAGCCTCGGTCGGCCATCACGAGCATCCCCGTGTGCAGGTGCACCAGCAGGCGCCGTGCCAGGGTCCGCTCACCCACCGCGAAGGAGTCGAAGACCGCGCCGATCATCGCCTTGGTGCCGCACTCCACCAGTGCCAGCAGCCGTACCTGCGGATACGGACCGGGCCGCCTCCGTTGGAGGCGCGGGTGTAGGCGGCGGCGTTCGCCTCGCTGTCCGGCACGTCGAGCAGGGAGCCATCCAGGGAAGCCAGGCGCAGGCCACGCCAGAAGGCACCGGGGTGGCCGGACTCCCGCTCGCCCCTGCGACCCGGTCGAACAACAACCGGAGCGGACCGGGCCCCACTCGCTGGCGGGCCAACGTCAGTGAGCCCGTGCCGGCCGGCCGCCACTCCTCACCCCGTCGACGCGGCCAATGCTCCACCAACTCCCGCAGCACCAGCCCGTATCCGTTTCCCGTGAACAGCCACATCGTGAGCACGAAGTACACCACCAGCCGCGACGGCAAGGACCGAGTCCGCTCCTCCCGCGCCCCAGCCTCGTCAACCACAAAGTCAACCAACTCGGGCGTAAAGGTCCGCGACAGCAGCCCCATCCGGATCCGCTCCGGGTACGTCTCACCAGCTATGTGACCCCTCGACACAAGAGCGAGATGATAGGCGATCTTAGACTATCCAAGCGATGTTGGGAGATTACGGGACATCCCTCGACAATACCGGATCCCAAAACAGCCTCCGAAGCGGGCCCCAACACCTCTTCCTGAGCGTTCTTTACGACACCGATTGACAACTGGTCTTCGAGGCGTTGCACGAGCAGAGCTACCGCGAGTTCGGCCATAAACTCATCGGTATTCCTGCGGACTGCCTGAACCGCCGTGTCGCCACGATCAGTTCTTTGATCTCGCCGTCGGCCCCAGGGGCATTGCATGATTGGGAGTAACTGGTTTGGTGGTCCTGGCGCACTGAGTTGATCTTGGCGTCCAACTCGTTGATCATTGGATCTCGTGTCCGACACCCCGCCGCTGCCGAGCTACGCGGAACTGATTGCACTCGTTGGCGAGTTGAGGGCCGAGCTGACGGCCGCCCGGGCCGAGATCGCTGAGCTGCGCGCGGAGAACGGTGAGCTGAAGCGGCGTCTGGGGATGAACTCGAAGAACTCCTCCAAGCCGCCGTCCAGCGACGGGCTGGCGAGGCCGACGTCGCTACGTAAGCCCTCGGGCCGAGGCCCGGGCAAGCCCCGCGGCGGCGCCGGGGGCGCGCTGATGCAGGTCGACGAGCCCGACGCGATCGAGGTCCATTCCCCGACCGCCTGCCTGGGCTGCGCGGGTGACCTGACCGGGGCCGAGGTAGTCTCCATCGAGCGGCGGCAGGTCTTCGACCTGCCCGAGATCCGCCTGCGGGTGACCGAGCACCGCATCGAACACCGCCGCTGCGCCTGCGGGCAGGTCAACGCTGCCGCCACCCCTTCCGACGCCCCCGCCGCCCCGGCCCAGTACGGGCCGCGGCTGAAGAGCCTGGCGGTCTACCTGCTCACTCGCCAGCACCTGCCCTATGAGCGGTGCGCCGAACTGCTGGCCGACTGCCTGGACGCGGATGTGGCCACCGCGACTCTGCTCGGGTGGGCCGGGCAGGCCGCCGAGGCAGTCGCCCCGCACACCGAGGCCGTGCGGCAGCAACTCATCGAGTGCGAGGTGGTCGGCTTCGACGAGACCGGCACCCGGATCGCGGGGCGCACCTGCTGGGTACACACCGCCTGCACCCGCTCGCTGACGCTCTACCAGGTCCACACGAAGCGCGGCGTGAAGGCGTTCGAAGCCATGGGCGTCCTACCGCACTTCACCGGCATCGCGGTCCACGACGGCTGGAAGCCCTACAAGACGTACACCGACGCGGTCCACGCCCTATGCAATGCCCACCACCTGCGCGAACTGGCCTCCGTCGTGGACAACGCGCCTGCCGGCCACCCCGAGGACTGGGCCGAAGAGCTGGCCGCGCTGCTGGTGGACACCTGGGACGAGATCAAGAACATCCAGACCGCGCACCCTCACGCCACCGGCTTCACCGTCGACGCCCTCGAACGCCTCACCGCCCGCTACGAGGAGATCATCGCCGCCGGACGGACCCTGCACCCGCCCCGCGCCCCCGGCGAACCACGCCGCAAACGGGACAAGGCCGCGAACCTGCTCGACCGCCTCGACACCGAAAGCCACCAGGTGCTCCGGTTCGCCTTCGACTGGCGGGTGCCCTTCGACAACAACACCAGCGAGCAGGCCATCCGGATGGCCAAGATCCAGCAGAAGATCTCCGGCGGCTGGCGCACGGCACCCGGAGCCGAGCGCTTCTTCGCCGTGCGCGGCTACCTATCTACCGCCGCCAAGCAGGGCCGCAACCTGCTCGACACCATCACCCGACTCTTCGACGGCCGAGGCGCCTGGATCCCCACCCCAGCCTGACCACCAAACCAGTCACGATTGGGATTGGTCCTGTTCGCCGGTCTCATGAGTGACGTGGCGTCATATCTGTTGTGCGGTAAGGGACCCGGGAGAGCAGAGCAGGCACGGTGCTGGTGATCATGTGGTTGTCGAGACCCATGAGAACCGAGCGAGACCGTGCCTGCCCGAACATCATCGCCCATCCCTTCCGCACTGGAGCAACTGGGCTCCCCGACTGATCCCCTCACCTCAAGCGATGTCGCTGACCTGCGGCGTTTCCTGATCCTGGTCGCCGATCCCCGCGATGCGCGAGGACTGCGGTATCCCGCCCTCGCGTTGCTGTGCGCAGCCGTCTCGGCGGTGCTGACCGGGGCTCGCTCACTCATCGCGATCAGCGAGTGGATCAGGGATGCCCCGCAGCATGTGCTGGGCGTCCTCGGCTTCGCTGCCGATCCACTTACCGGTCTGCGGCCGGTGCCGCACGCCGCAACCGTGCGCCGCCTGCTACAGCGTGTGGACGGTGACGCGCTGGACGCGGCGATCAGCGCGTATCTGCAAGCCAGAACGCCGCCCCCGGTCGAGCCGGAGGCGGAGAAAGGGCCGGTGCGACGGGTGATCGCAGTCGACGGCAAGGTGGTCCGCGGATCGCGAACCGCAACGGCCGCAGCGATTCAGCTGCTGGCGGCGATGGACCACCACGGTGTGGTCCTGGCCCAGCGGGAGGTCGCTTCCAAGAGCAACGAGATCCCCTTCTTCGCGCCGTTGCTGGACGGTCTCGAGCTGGAGAACACGGTGGTGACCGCCGACGCCCTGCACACCCAGCACGACCACGGGGCCTATCTGACCAGTCGCGGCGCGCACTACGTGGCCGTCGTGAAGAAGAACCATCCGGGCCTGTATGCCCAGGTCAGGAAGCTGCCCTGGCGGGACATCCCGCTCGGGCACCGCACTCGCGACCACGCCCACCACCGCGACGAGATCCGCCGGCTCAAAGTCGCCGCGTTCAGCCACCTCGACTACCCCGGCGCCCGCCAGGCAATCCAAGTCGTACGGTGGCGACGCGACTTGAGCACCGGGAAACTGTCCATCGAGCGCGCCTACCTGATCACCAGCCTGAGCGTCTTCGACGCCACCTGCACCGAACTCGCCACCTGGATCAGAGGCCACTGGGGCATCGAAAACCTCCTGCACCACGTGCGGGACCGCACGTTCCGCGAGGACGACTCCAAGGTCCGCGCCGGCAACCTGCCCCGCGCCATGGCCTCCCTGCGCAACCTCGCCATCAGCGTCTTCCGCCAGGACGGTCAGACCAACATCGCCGCTGCCCTCCGCCACACCGGCCGCGACTACCAGCGGCCGCTACGAGCCCTCGGTCTCACGTGACGAACCCAGACAGATCTCGATCATGCAATGACCCTGGGGGGGCAACGCCTTACCTCTGATCCAGCGTTTTCTCGATCTCTTGACCGGCCAGTGGCTGTACGGGTCTTGTGTCGTATACGAGTGCATGCCCTACCTCGGCGGCCACTGGAGCGACGGCCGCACCGAAGCCGGGAAGGCGTGGCGGGAGTGGGCTCGCCTCAGTCGTCAGGGGAGCCGCGGATGCGTGTACGCTTGCCTGCTCTGCCGGCGAGCGGTACCACGGCCGTCGGCCGGGCGGTCTCGCGGCCAATCCAGGGTCGAACGCCGCTACAGCGACTTCGAACGCCCGCTGGCCGTCACCCCGGTCTTCGTCCACAAGAACAACCGCGTCGCCGCACTGATTCAGGTGATCTGCCTGACGCTGCTGGTGTTCTGTCTCATTCTCATCGAGCGCCCCGGCTGCGCCGCATGCGCCAGGTCGAGATCCTCCGGCAGGTGTGGACGCACCACTTCTACTGGGATGCCACCGGCTCGCTGCGCTGGCGCGACGGCCACGAACTCCCCCCGACCAGCTTGCGCTTCGACTCCCCCTACGACACCGACGCGCACTACTGCGTCAAGAACGGCACCGAGTGGAGCGGGTACCGCGCACATTTCACGGAGGCCTGCGACCCGGACCTGCCGGAGGTCGTCGTGCATGCCGCCGCCACCATCGCCCCCGTCCAGGACGGCACCCTCCTCGACCAGATCCACGCCGACCTCGCCGACCTGCACCTGCTGCCCGGCGAGCACCTGGTGGACGCCGCCTACCCCACGCCCGGCAGGCCCACGGCGTCACGCTGACCGGACCGCTGCCCACCGGGTCCGGCCGCAAGGCGCCCCCGGACCCGGCCTTCGGCAAGGCGGCCTTCGCCGCCGACTGGGACACCCACCAGCTGACCTGTCCCACGGGCCAGACGAGCCTGCCCGGGAAGACCCTGACACTCAATCAACGTCCATACCTGCAGGCATCTTTTCCCGCCACCGTCTGCAGGGCCTGCACCGAGCGGCCCCGGTGCACCCACAGCCCAACCCAACCCCGGACGGTGACGCTGCAGCCCACCCGGGAACTCCACGAGATCCAGCTGAACAACTGGGCCGACCAGAACACCGAGGAGTGGAAACGCCGCTACGCTCTGCGCGCCGGCGTCGAGGCCCTGCACTCCCAGACCGTACGCACCTTCGGCCTGCGCCGCTCCCGCTACCGAGGGCTGCCCAATCGCACTGAGCCAGCTCGCCAGGCCGATAGACCGTGCGGGAGACCGGAGCGACCGGGACATAGGCAGGCCGCAGTTCCCGGATCCGGTCCTTGAGGATCGTCATACCCCTGTCCCAGCCGATCCGCATCCCGACAGCGGCAGAATCGACCTCGGCGGGCTCTTTGTGCCACTGGTCGAGGACATGGAGTTGCGGGTCGAAGTAACAGGCGAGGACATCGTCGCCGCGACCGTTGTACTACAGGACAGCGCGATCCAACTGCAGGCTTCGCGGCGCCGAAGTCCGAAGGTATCTGGGGCGAAGTGCGCTCCGAGATCGCAACCGGTATACGTGCCCGGGGCGGTGTCGTCGACGAGGTCGAGGGCCCGCTCGGCTGGGAGCTGCGGGCTCAGGTATCCGTGCAGCTCCCGAACGGCACCGAGGGGTTCCAGATAGTGCGGTTTGTCGGCGCGGACGGACCGCGCTGGTTCCTGCGCGGGGTGATCTCGGGGCAGGCCGCGGTGCAGCCGGCGGCCGCCGCTCCGCTGGAGGCGGGCTTCCGGGACACCGTCGTCGTACGAGGCCAAAGGGCCATGGCTCCCCGCGACCCCATCGCACTCACGCTGCCGTACACGGCACAGTCCGCGAGTGAGGACACCGCCCTGTACCAGCAGTCCGCTCCGCCCTCTGCCGACACTGCCTGATGAGGTCAATATTTGGGCTCCTGCGGCCTAGTCCCGGGATCCGGCATGGACTCCGGATAAGGAGTACCTACGCCCCGACGCCGCATGGAACGGCGGGGCCTGCGCCTGTGGCACGTCTGGATCGTCCTGCCCCTGGCCTTCGCCGCAGCGACCTCGACGGGGTGTCCGTCCAGCGCGTCGAGCTGCTGGACGACGGGAGAGGATTGGGCTTGACAGCCCAGTCCTGAGTGCGTTTACTTCAGGAGTGGGCTGACAAGCCCAAAGAAGCCTGGATGCCACCATCCGCCGTCCGGCGACCGCGCCGAACGGTCCGAAGACCTTGCCGCGCTCCTCGGCTTTGCCGAGCTTGGCCAGCTTCAGCTTCCCCCCCAACAACCTCCAGCGCGCTGTTGCCCGGAAGTCCGGCGGCGACCTGGACGTCAGGTACTCGCTCAAGCAACATGGAAGGTTAACCCCATGCCTCTGGCGCTTCTTGCTCTCGCCATCGGTACCTTCGGTCTCGGAACCACGGAATTCGTCCCCATGGGGCTGCTGCCCCAAGTCGCCGCGGACTTCCACGTCACCATTCCCACCGCCGGCCTGCTGGTTACCGGCTACGCCCTCGGCGTCGCGTTTGGCGCCCCGCTGATGACCGCACTCGGCACGAAGCTGCCCCGCAAGCGGATGCTGATGCTGATGATGGGCCTGTTCATCCTCGGCAACCTGCTGTCCGCGCTCGCCCCCAGCTTCGGACTGATGATGGTCGGACGCATCGTCACCTCGCTCGCGCCCGGCGCATTCTTCGGCATCGGAGCGGTCCTCGCCGCCGAACTAGTCGCCCCGGAGAAGAAGGCCAGTGCCATCGCCATCTTTTTCACCGGCCTGACCGTCGCCAACGTCGTGGGCGTCCCGCTCGGCACCTACATCGGCCAGGCCGCCGGCTGGCGCACCACCTTCATCCTCGTCGCCGGCCTCGGCGTGATCGGGCTGCTCAGCATAGCCAAGCTCGTCCCCGAACTGCCCCGCCCCGAAGGCGTCCACCTGCGGCACGAGCTCGCCGCCGTGCGCAAACCGCAGGTTCTGCTCGCACTGGCGATGACCGTGCTCGGCTTCGGCGGCGTCTTCGCCGCGATCACGTACATCGCCCCGATGATGACTCACGTCGCGGGCTTCTCTGACAGCGCGGTGACCTGGCTGCTGGTCCTGTTCGGCATCGGCATGGTCATCGGCAACCTCCTCGGCGGCAGGTTCGCCGACCGTGCGCTGATGCCGATGCTCTACACCACGCTCGGCGGACTGGCCGTGGTGCTGGGCGTGTTCACCCTCACCGCACACAGTGAGGTGCTTGCGGCGATCACCGTCCTGCTGGTCGGCGCGTTCGGGTTCGCCACCGTGCCGCCGCTGAATGTGCGCGTTATCGACAAGGCCCACGGTGCCCCGACCCTGGCCGCCGCCGTCAACGCCGGCGCCTTCAACCTCGGCAACGCTCTGGCCGCGTGGCTCGGCGGCCTCGTCATCGCCGCCGGCTTCGGCTACACCTCCCCCAACTGGGTCGGCGCACTCATGACGGCCTCCTCCCTCGGACTCGCCTTGTGGTCCGCAGCCCTGGAACACCGCGAAAAGCGCACCGCCGTGAACGCCAACCCCGGCCCGGTGCACAGCGAGCTCACCAGCTGCTGATCGCTGGTGTCGGCACGTCGAGGCGGCGGCTAGGCGAGATGAGGCGGATGCAGAGCAAGATGCTGTGCATACGGCGGGCGGCGTGCCCTCGGTCGCGACGGATGCACTAGGAGCATGGGTCAGTAAGCGCAACGTGCATGCGTTTTCCTGAACGCTTGCGTGGGATGGCCTTCATGTGCGTGGTGGGGATGGTCAAACAAGAGGCCCGGGCTTCGTATCAGGTTCACACGACGTCGTCTGACGTTGTGTACGCGCGAAGCTGCTCGACCGCGGCATACAGCGCGTCACGCAATGGCGCTACGTCGCGGGCGATCTGCGCGAGCAGGCTGCCTCCCTGGTAGGCGGCGATCAGCATGTGTGCGAGTCGCGCCGGGTCCGCCGACGCGTCGAGTCGTCCGTCATGTTGCATCCGTTCGAGTCCCGCTCGGAAGATGTCTTGCCATTCGGCGAAGACGCGGGTGAGGTCGTCGCGGACATCCAGATCGGTCTTGACGATCTCGCTCGCGAGGGATCCGAGGCTGCAGCCGTTCTCGAACGGGCGACCGGGGACGGCGAAGAAGTCCGCCCACTCCTGGTACGCCTCGATCGTGTCGAAGCCGGCGAACCGTTCGCTTCGGTGGAAGCCGAGCACGCTCTCGGCCTGCCAGTCGATGACGGCGCGCACCAGGCTCTCCTTGTTCGCGAAGTAGTGGCTCAGCTGCGAGCCGCTGACCCCCGCTGCTCTTCGCACCAGCTCGTTGTTCGTCGCGTGGACCCCCCGCGTGTAGATCAGGTCCGCGGCGTGCTCGAGGATGCGACCTCGGGTCGCCAGGCCCTTGTCCGTGCGCCCGCGAAGATCACGCGATCCATCGTTCATCTGCATGTCACCACCCTATCCCGCAGATTGGGCTCGGCGGCCCAACATGAGCACGGATTGGGCTTGACAGCCCATTCCACGTCGTGTTCACTGCGAGTGGGCCAAGCAGCCCAGACTGATACCGACCCGAGGACCGCCACCATGTCTCGTCTCAGCACGCCCGAGCTCACCGACATCGACGCCAAGACGCAGGGCACGCTCGACGCCATCGCCAAGCAGTTCGGCTTCGCTCCGGGCATGTTCACCACGCTCGCCGCCAACCCGGCCGTCCTCGAGATCGTGATGGGCCTGCAGGGCAGCATCGCGAAGCTCCTCGACGCGAAGACCCGCCACACGATCGCGCTGGCCACGTCCCACTCCAACAACTGCGACTACTGCTCGGCGCTGCACGGATACATCTCCGCGAACCTCGGAGGCATGTCCACCGAGGAGATCGAGCTGGCCCGCACCGGCGGCTCCACCGATCTCAAGCGTGCCGCCGTCGCTCGCTTCTCCCAGCAGGTGATCGAGACCCGCGGTCAGGTGGGCGACGAGGCCATCGCCGCGGTCCGCGAGGCCGGCTACACGGACCCCGAGATCCAGGCGATCGTCACCGTCGTGGTCGTCACGCTGCTCACGAACTACCTCAACAACGTCAACGACACCGTCGTCGACATCCCCGGTGCGGGCGCGTAACCAGCGACGTCGAAACCACGTCGACCGGCACGTAAGGCACCCCCATGACAGCGACGCTCACCACGTACTGACGTGACTCCAACGCCCAGAAACCACCTCCCGACCCGATCTCTTCGAACACGAAACGAAAACCAGGCATGGATCTCAACAATCTGATCACCAAGCACCTCACCCGCTACTTCGACCCGAACAAGAAGATCCCCGAGGAGACCTTCCAGCTCCTGCTGCGCTACCTGCGCACCTCGCCGACGACGATCAACATCCAGCCGAACCACTTCCATGTGCTGGAGACGCAGGCCGGCAAGGACAAGCTTGCGGACGCTCTCGTCGGCCGCTTCGCGGACAACCAGGAGAAGGTGCGCAACGCCTCGCACGCGATCGTCTTCACGACCCGCAAGACGATTCCCGACGAGCACTTGCAGGAGATCTTCGCGAAAGAGCGCGCGGACCATCGCTTCGCGGACCCGGAGATCCAAAAGGGATGGGAGGCTGGAGCGTCCCACTTCGTGGAGATCCAGTCGAAGAACTATGACGGCGACGTGCTCCACTGGCTGGAGAAGAACACCTACCTCGTGGTCGGCGCGACCATGATGGCCGCCGCTTCTCTCGGAGTCGACGCCACCCCGATGGAAGGGTTCGACCGCGCCGCGATCGACAAAGCGTTCGGCCTCACCGACACCGACTTCACCACAACGCTGATCATGGCGCTCGGCTACCCCGACGAGACGCGCGTCTCTCACCAGCCGGTCTCGCGCCTCGACGCCGAGAAGATCTTCACCCACATGTGACGAACTGAGCGGGTGCGCGATCGGCGCGCCTGCTCGGTTCTGCGCAACTCGACTGTCCGGCGCCCGCACCCCTCCTCGACGGACGCTGGGCAGTCGACCTCTACCGACCTCGAGGAGGCCAAGATGCACGCAGACAGGACAGTCCAAAACCGCGCGGCCGCGTGCGCCGCAGAGCTCCCGGGTTCAGAGCACACGCACCAGTTCACCGGCGACTGGGAGGTGTGGAAAGTCGGTGGCAAGGTGTTCATGCTGCAGACATCGATGCCTGGGGAGCCGGTCGTGATCCTCAAGGCCGATCCCTCAGACGCGGAGGCGCTCCGCGCGTCGCACACGAGCATCTCTCGCGGCTACCACATGAACAAGAAGCACTGGATCACCGTCAGACCTGGTGCGGATATCGAGCAGGCGTTGGTGGACGCCTGCTCAGCCGCCGCGAGGACGCTGAGTCCGCCGCCGCCATGCTGGCCACCTGGTCCAGCCGCTACTTGCCCACGAACCCCGCCCCGGCGCCGAAGCCGAGGCTGGTGCCAACCTTGATCCACCAAAGACGGGCGCCCTCAAGGTCCAGATCGACGCCGCCCACCGCCAGCACCGACCGCGAGGAACCGACCGCCGTGAACTCCGTGGAATCCGCCACGCTCGAGCAGAGAACCGCCACCACCGACCGCACCGGCCGGCAGGGCCGGCTGCGTCTGCTGTTGATCCTCGGCGCGCTCGCCTCGTTCGCGCCGCTCAGCCTGGACATGTACCTCCCCGGCCTGCCGCGGCTCGCCGGGGACTTCCACGTCTCGGACTCCGCCGTACAACTAACCCTGACGAGCTGTCTGATCGGACTCTCCCTCGGCCAGTTGCTGGCCGGTCCGCTCGCGGACAAGTGGGGGCGGCGGCGCCCGCTGCTCGTCGGGCTGGCCACCTACGCCGCAGCGTCCGTGCTGTGCGCGCTGACGCCGTCGATCACGGCGCTGACCGCACTGCGGCTGGTCCAGGGCCTCGCGGGTGGCGCCGGGATCGTCATATCCCGCGCAATCGTCTCCGACCTGTTCCAGGGCGTCGCCGCCGCACGGTTCCTCTCACTGCTCCTGCTCGTCAACGGCGCGGCCCCGATCCTCGCGCCGCTCTTCGGCGGCCAACTGCTGCGGATCACCGACTGGCGCGGCGTCTTCGTCGCCCTCTCCCTGATTGGCTGCGCACTCACGGCCGCGACGGCGCTCGGGCTGCGCGAGACCCTGCCGGCGGCGGAACGCCGCCCCGGCGGCCTGTCCAACACGCTGCGCGGCATGGGCACGCTGCTGCGCGACCGCGCCTTCGTCGGCTACGCCCTGAGCGGCGGCTTCGCGATGGCGGCGATGTTCGCGTACATCTCCGGCTCGTCCTTCGTGCTGCAGAGCGTCTACGGGCTCAGCGCGCAGACCTTCTCGCTCGTCTTCGGCACCAACGCGCTCGGCATCGTGGCGCTGGGCCTGCTCAACTCCGCGCTACTGCACCGCTTCTCCATCGAGACCCTGCTCTGTGCGGGCCTGGCCCTCAGCGCGATGGGCGGCCTAGGCCTGATCGCCTCCGTCCACATCGGCCTCGGCCTCGACGGCGTGCTGGCCAGCCTCTTCCTCCTGGTCTCCAGCATCGGCCTGATCGGCCCCAACGGCACCGCCCGCGCCATGGACGGCCACACCGGCCGCCGCGGCTCGGCCAGCGCCCTCGTCGGCCTCCTCCAATACGGCACGGGCGGCCTCGCCGCGCCCCTCGTCGGCCTCGGCGGCAGCGGCACGGCCCTACCGATGGCGGTCGTGGCATCGGCGTTCGCGGTAGGCGGGGTACTGACCTACGCCCTGCTGGTGCCGCAGCGCCGGGCCCGAACGCAGTGACCGCCAGTAACGACCTCGGGGGAAATTGAGATCTGGGCGTGCCGGCCTGGCGGTTCGGCTGGTGGGTGATCAGTAGACGGTGTCGCGGACGAGGACGAGCTCGGTGCTCGTCTGTCGGCGGGGGCCCGCCGGGCGGATCGGTCAGAGACGAGACCGGCGATCGCGAGGTGGGTCTCGGTGTAGGTGTCGCGCCGTCGGCCTGGTCCTCAAGGCCGAGGACCTGGCCGACGCCGACCAGATCGCGCAGCAGATCAGCCTGGACCGCGCCCGTGAAGCACGTCTCGTCTGGTCGCCGTTGCCCCTCCCGCCAGCGCCCGCTCCACAGCCTCACGGTGATCACGCAGGCCGGGGGAGCGGTCCATGAGCACTCGGTCCAACGCCGCCGCACGCGCCTGCACCTTACCGGTCCGCTGCTGTGCCTCGGCCTTCATCTGCTCGACCTGCCCCTGCTTGGCACGCCGCGCCGCCTGCTGCACCTGCCGCGCCTGCTCCTTCCTCTTCTGCTCGGCCTCCCTCTCCCGCGCCGCCTGCCGACGGGCCAGATCCCGCTCGACCTGCTCCACCTTCCGCTTGCGCTCCGCCTCCTGACGCTTCTTCTCCTGCTGCGCCGCCGTCCACCGCTGCGCCTGCTCCCGCTCCTGCTTGGCCGCTTCCCTCTCCTTGCGCAGGCGCTCTTGTTCCGCGGCCCGGGCCCGGCGGGCCACTTCCTGCTGCAGCCGTTTTTCGGCTCTGCGGCCGTAAATGTCTCTCCCGGCCCAGGTGAGTTCCGAGCCGTCCGCGAAGAGGTATCCGGCGTAGCTTCCTCCCCCGTCGCCGCGCCCCTCGCAGGCAATGCCGTCGGCGGCCAGGCGCAGGAACACGGAGTGTGCCACGGTCTGGGTATTTGCGATCTCGTTCCTCTTGTCGACAGGCGTGGTCCAGCATTCGCGACCGCTGTAGCGGAACAGTTCACTGCCGGTTGTGCCGTCGTATGAGCCTGGATCCACCGCGTGAACTCTGATCCTCGGTGTCTGGCGGGTTCAGGGTGAATTTTGGCTCTCCTGTCGCTTATCCGACAGGGGTGGCTACCGGCACAAGCCCCGCCCCGGCGACACATCACCCGACGGCGCCGCCTGGTTCGCGCTCATGCACCAGGTCCTCAACGCCATGGCGGCCGCCGACTGGCACCAGACGTCCGGCGTGATCCACGACTGCGCCCAGTACGCCGCACCCGACGGCGTGACCCTCCCGGAACGCCCGACTCCCGTCCTTGGCTGCGACCCCGAGGAAGACGGCTTCGTCCACCAGATCGCACGCATCCTGCGCACCCACGGCTACATGCCGCTGGCCGCCTTCACCGCACTGGAGGGCCCGGCCTGGGGATTCCACGCGAGCAGCGCATCCCTCGCCTCCGACCACGTGATGGTCACCTACTGCCACCAGCGGCCCGCCCTCGTGGACGCCCCCTACCACCAAGACGAGCTCCCGAAGGTCTACGCCATGCTCGCCGTCTTCCAGCGCGCCCTCAGCCACGAGGGCATGACGTTCACCACCACCGACGACCCCACCACGCTGTGGGTACGCCGACCCGCCCGCCACCAGTACTGACCGTCCACGGCCGGACGGTACGCGTCCCCCTGTACATGCGGGGCCTGGCCGTCCGGGCGTTGCTGCACCGGATGTAACCGCACCCTGCACGCATGGCCCGCACCCTGCACGGTGCGGGGCCGCCGCCATGCCCGGACCCTCCGCACGCCGACCCGACCCGGTCGTTGACCGGCATATGCCGGGCAACCGGCGCGGGTTGCGGTGGTAGCCCGGTATCCGGCCACAGTTTTTTCCTGCCGGGCCGCGGTTTTGATGCGGCTCCCCCTCCCTTCGCCGCTCCCGTGGCCCGGCACCCCGCCCCCGGCCAGAACGCCGCCCCGGACCCCGCACGCGCGGCCCGTTCCGGCTCGACCGGCCACCGGCCTCGTCTCTTGCTTGGAGGACCCGACTCATGACCACCACCACCACCCCCACCGCCGCCGCCGTCGCGATCGGCGAGAGCACGACCGGCGCGGCCGGTCCGGCCGATCTTCGGCTGCTGATCACTGCTGGGCAGGCTGCGGTGCGTGCCGCTGAACAGCACGGCAGCCGCGACACGCTCACTGCCGTGGACGCCGCGCTGCGCGCCCTGCCGGTCACCGATCTGGACGAGAACGCCTACCAGATCCTCCACCTGGCGCTGCAGGCCACTGGGAAAGCCGCGAGAGCCACCGAGTGGGCGCTGCTGACCGACGTCGAGCAGACCGTGTCACCGCTGGTGAACCCCGGGGGACACGTCTTCAGCGACCATCCGGCCGTCATGGCGATGAGCCGTCTCATCGCCGCCTGCACCTCCCGGCAGACCGTCTACGCCCTGCCCGGCTGCCCGAACGGCGCCATCGTTGCTGCGGCCTGGCAGCGCGCCGCCCGCAAGGGCGCCTACGCGCTCGGCAAGCTGACCGCCGTCCTGCAGGGCATCCTCTTCCCCCGGCAGATGGACGACGCCATGGCCGACTTCCGCACCGCCGTACGGCGCGCGATCCCGTATGAGGCCCTCTACGAGACGCGGCGCGCCCTGGTCGAAGCCGCCCGCGCCTACGGGCTGTTCGTCGTCGGGATGCGCCAGCCCATGCCGGGCCACAGCGCGGGGGAGTGGGCGCGCCGTCTGGGGCAGGCGACCTACCTGTTCGAGGTCCTCGCACCCCAGCTGGGACAGCCGCACGGCTGCGTGGCCGTCCAGCGGATCAGCGAGGACGGCACCGCCGACCCGGTCCGGCACATCCCGCTCGGCACCGACCTCAAGCGGCGCCGCGCCGTCCACGAGATCCGCCACCGCATCTGACCCCACCCGCCCGGCCGCCCGAGCCCGTCGAACCGGCCCGCACCCGCACGGTGCGGGCCGTCACGCGTTCCCCCCACGCCCATGCCACCGCGGCCGGCGGGTTGCGGCGGTAGCCCGCTGCCGGGTCAGGGTCGTTGCCGCCGGAACGGCAAGCCGCTGTGACGACTTCCGTCCAAGACTGCGGCCCCTCACACCTCAAGGAGGCCCCCTGTGCCCATGAGCCTTGCCGAATTCAAACGCCGCGCAGCCCAGTGCGAGACCTTCGATGTGGAGCATCACCGGTTCCCTGACCGGTCTGGCCCCCGCCGGGTGGACAGCATCAGCTCTTCGCGGATCCGAGCGACGCGGCCAGGCGCAGAGCGCCAGGAAACAAACACGGCGTGGCCCAAGGCGAGCCTGTGCCGTATCGAGGGCAATCGGATCACGTTCCTGCACGACGGCGACGCCTCCGACTTCTTCACCTACGTCTTCCCCTTCCAGGCATGACCGTTCAGGTAGCAGCTGCGCGCATCGGGCGCCGCGCCGTCCTCGAGATCCGCCACCGCATCTGACCCGACCACACCCGCCCGGCCGCCCGAGCCCGCTGAACCGGCCCGCACCTACACGGTGCGGGCCGTCGCGCGTTCCACCCGCACGTCCGCGCCGCCCCGGCCGGCGGGGTTGTGGTGCTTACCCCGGCCCGAGCCACCGTCGCTTCCACCGGGCTGCGCCCCGCGACAAGCCCCTTCTCTCCCGCGTGGTGCGTGCGGCCCGGCGTCCCTCCCGAACACCGTGTTTCATGGAAGGAGCCAGCCATGGCTCAGGCACTGTGGCGGCGCGCGCACCTCGACGAGTTCACCCTCCGCCAGGCCCGCCGGTCCCTGGCCTACGCCCGCTACTGGCGGGAAGAGGCATCCGCGCCCCTCACCTACATCACACCGCGCCGATCCCTGGCGGAGGCGCGTCTCGCGCTTGTTGATGCTCGGCGGCTGCGCCGCCAACTGGTCGCCCTACGCGCTCACACCACCGGCTACCTGACCCGCGAGCAGTGGGCGGCCATCCAAGCCAACGCTGCCGCCGCCACTGCCTGACCCGCCAGCCGGCGGCCCCTGACGCACGGCCAGACCACCTACCGGTCCCGCTGAACCGGCCCGCACCTACGCGGTGCGGGCCGTCGCGTGTTCCACCCCCAGGCCACCGCGCCGTCCCGGGCGGGTTGCGGCGGTAGCCCGCTGCCCGGTCACGGTCCGGCCACCAACCCCGCCGAGCAAAGGAGTACCGGCTCATGGCTGACCGTGACCTTGCCGCACGCATCCTCCAGCAGATCACCGACTACCCCGAGCAGCACGACCAGGCGCAGTGGCTCGAGGGCATCGACCGCCTCAGCCCCGACCAGCCTCTCCCTTGCGGGACGACACTGTGTGTCGCCGGACACGCCGCCCACCTGCGCGGCTACACCCTCAGCAACGAGCTCCGTGGCACCCTGGCGTTGAAGGAGGGCGCCGAGACCCTCCCCGTCGAGGCCGTGGCCCGACGCGAACTCGGCCTTACCTCCCGCGACGCCGCGCACCTCTTCAACCCCGTTCTCGAGCCGCCCGAGGTTCGGGCCGCCCTGCGACAACTCGCTGACGGAGCCGACACCGTCAACTGGGCCGCCGTCCACGCCAGCGACTGATCCGAGCCCCCGCCTTGTGAGCGAGCCTGCCCCTGCCGCTGACTTCTTCGGCCGGGCAGGCCCGCCGCGTTTCCGCCGTGGTCCCGCACGGCGCCGACGCCGGGTCAGGGGTGGTGGTGCCGGGCCGCACTCGCGCAGCACCGTTCTGCGCCGACACGGCCGTCACCTGACGCACGGCCAGGCCACCCACCGGTCCCGCTGAACCGGCCTGCACCCCGCGGTGCGGGCCGTCGCGCGTTCCACTCCCACGCCACCGCGACGCGGCCGCGTCGCCGCCGCGGCGGGCGGGTTGCGGCGGTAGCCCGCTGCCCGGTCACGGTCCCTGCCACCAACCCCGCCGAGCAAAGGAGTACCGGCTCATGGCTGACCGTGACCTGGCCGCACGTGTCCTCGAGTAGATCGCCGACCACCCCGAGCACCACGACCAGATGCTGTGGCTCGCCGGAACCGACCGCCTCAGCCCCCATCAACCCCTCACCTGCGGTGTCACCTTGTGCGTCGGCGCGTACGCTGCCCGCCTGCGGGGCTACACCCTCAGCGTCGAGGACCTTGGCACCGTGGCGTTCAAGGACGACACGGAGGCCCTCCCTCTCGAGACCGTGGCCCGACGCGAGCTCGGCCTGACCATCGTGGACGCCGCGTACCTCTTCGACTGGCGTTGTCACGTTGATGGGTGCGTGGGTGTCTGGCGATGTGGCGGGGCGTGATGGGGTCGTGCTCCGGGCCGGTGCTCAGGCCGTGGTGGGCCGGCCAGTGGCGCCGGTGATCTGGTCCCAAATAGCGAAGCGGACGGTCATCTCGAGGCGGTGTGCGGTGGCGGTCATCAGGTGGCGGCGCGGCCGGAAGTGGGGTGAGATGCCGCTGAACGCGGCCAGGAACCGCTGCGCTCCACCAACGCTGCGGAAGCCTTTCATCGCCCGTTCGCGCTGGCGGGTGGGCTGGTGGCTGTTCTCGGCCCGGTTGTTCAGGCCCTTGTGCGAGCGGTGCTCAACCGACGGCATCACCTCGCGGTGGGCCGCGCCGTAGGAACGCAGCTTGTCCGTGACGACCACCCGCGGCACCGCCCGGGTCTTCTTCATCAGACGGCGGAAGAACCGCCTGGCCGCGGCCATGTCCCGCCGGGACTGAACGAGGATGTCGAGGACGTTGCCGTCCTGGTCGACGGCCCGCCACAGGTACTTCCGCACCCCGTTGATCTTGATGAACACCTCGTCCAGATGCCACTTGTCACCGGGCCGGGGACGGCGGCGGCGCAGCCCGTCGGCGTAAGCCTGGCCGAACTTCAGACACCACCGCCGGACGGTCTCGTGAGAGACGATCACGCCGCGCTGGAGCATCAGTTCCTCGACCTCGCGGTAGGACAGCGGGAAGCGGAAGTACAGCCACACGCAGTGGGAGATCACCTCGACCGGATACCGGTGACCCCTGTACGACGGCGACGCATCCCCCACGAACAACCCCCTCCACCATGATCAACACGAAGATCATCCCACCCAGTCAGCCAACGTGACAGCGCCCCGCGGCGTGCTGCCGGCCGCGTCGGGCGAGATCGTGCACCAAGGCGAGGACCTCGGGCGGTGGGTCAGGGCTAAGAAGGGTTCCCGTGGGCCTAGTGCTGCGCGTCAGTGCAGCCCCGGTGCTTCCGTCCCGTGGGACGGGCGGATCAAGTGCAGGTGGGGCACGCATGTCCCGCGGTGCGGGCTGCCTGGGTTCCGCGGACCTGGGTGATTGTGGCAGCGGCGACCGACGCGGCCGTGCGGGAGGGTTAACAAATGCGTGAAGTGCCGGCCGGGGCGAGGAACGGGCTGCCGTTCCTCGCCCCGGTACCTGCCGGTGGTCAGCTCACCATCAGTAGGAGAACTGCTGGATCTCCTGGCGGTTGATGCCGATCGTGTATCCCGTGCGGGTGGTGGGGTCCAGCTGGATGGACTGTCCGTCCTGAGATTGCCGGGTCGCGCCGAGCGGGAAGGTCATCAGCGGGCTGCCGTCCGAGTACGCGTAGGTGCCGTTGACCGTCTCCACGTGCTCGCCGGTCTTGAGGTCCACGACGTCCATCTGCCCCATCCCGTTGTTGTCGAAGACCAGCATCGGAAGCCCGAAGAGGTGGAGGCCGTCGGGTCCGCCGAACTTCTCGAAGGCGAGGTCGCGCCCGCCGTCGACGGTGAGCTCGGAACCACTCCGGTCCTGGCGGACCAGCATCGAGTCGGGCTCACCACTGGGGTCGATCTTGGTGATCACGCTGGGGGCCGGCAGCCTGATGCTCCACCCCGTGTTCGACGCGTTGTAAGGGCTGCCCGCATCGTCGATCGCGAGGCCGTGACTGCACCGGGAGGTGACCCCGGCCAGCGTGGCGGTACCGGTGTCGAGGTCCATGCGAGGCGCGTTGACGGTGCCCGCACAGAACAGGATACCGGTGGGCAGCAGGACGACCGTGCCGTCCTTGGGGTCGATGGCCAGCTGTGACCACTGGAAGAGGGCGGCGCCCGGATCGGTGACTCCCGCGCCGGAGACCGGGATCGGAATCACCGGGGAGGGGGCACCCGTCGTCAGACTGACCGGCAGCAGAACGTCGGTGTTGTCGGACACCCGGTGGAGCAGGACGACGCCCCGGTTCCGGACGGGATCGACCTTGGCGTTCACGAAGGCGTACTCCGAGGCGGACACCGTCTGCTGGGCGACCATCGTCCGGTTCGCGGTGTCCCAGATCTGCAGGTCGACGTCGCCGTTCGGCCGGGCCCGGTGGGCCACAAGGGCCCGGTGGGTGGTGGCTGACGCCCCGATCACCGCATAGGTGGACCTCGGCGTGCTGTCAGTGGCCAGCGCGGGGCCGTAGGTGCCTGCTGCCGGATCGTACGGCCGCACCATGGACGTTCCGTCCTGGCCCAGCAGGGAGACCAGCGAGTCCTTGCCGGCGAAGGCGAAGTCGAGCACCCGCGCGCCGTCCGGAGCGAGACCGTCGTCGACCTCGAACTCCGCGGTCGGCGACGCCTGTCCGATGACCTGGTGGTCGCTGTTCAGGGCCAGCACGCGCACGTTGTACAGCTCGGAGGTGGGCAGCCCCAGCTTCAGGATGTCCAGGTCGGCCGTGCCCGACGTTCCGGACAGTGTCCGGTGGAGGGTGGACGGCGTGTTGATGCCGTCATTGTCCAGTTGCGAGCCATTGGGGTTGTCGAACGTGTTGTACCTGTTGCCACCCGTCGGCCCCGGCGCGGAGAACTCCACCTCGGCCGCGGCCGCCCCGTGGACGGCGCTGGTGTCGTACGTGAGACGGAACTTCGGGTGGGCGCGGTCGGTCGTGGCGAAGTGGCCGGGGACTCCGCTCGCGTCGGTGATCAGCGGCGCCACCGGGCGGTCCGCGGCACGGTCGGTGCCGATGCGGATCGGAGTGAACTCGGCGTAGACGTTGTTCGCGAGGTTCCCGGACCTCTGGACGATGCCGATGCCGTAGAGGCCGGCACCGCCGTGGAAGGCGCTGGCCGGAATGGTGAGGCTGCCGGAGGTGCCGGTCAGAGGCTGCGTCCAGGCCGGGTAGAAGATCGGTCCGAGTCCGGGGTTCCAGTGGCCCACGCCGGATACGGCGATGGCCGGGTTGGACATTCCGCTGACACCGGTCAGGTCGTAATGCACGGTGACCGAGTGTCCCAGCGGGGCGACCGCGGGCGCCGTCGGCCCGTGGGCTTCCGCATATGTGCCGTCGGAGGGACCGACGGTGATCGTACGGGCGGCACTCGCCACCACGTTGCCCTTGACCAGCACGTCGTAGCGCAGGTCGACGGTGCGGTCGCTCGTGGACACGACCGGCAGACCGGCCGCGGTGAGCAGTTGACGCGGCGTCACACGGATCGCCGGGGTGTCGGACGTCCACACGGTTGAGCCCACGGTCAGCCGGTACTGGGCGTCCGTGTCGCTGGGCAGGCCCGTGACGTCGCCCGCGAAGGTGACCGGACCCACCAGACCCTCTCCGTTGCCCCCGGAGGCAGCGTCACCGAGATCGATGCGGTTCGGGTCCGAGGTCTCCGTGAACATGCCGCCGAGACTGCCGCGGGTCACCCGGTGCGCGACCGACAGCCGCACCAGGGCGGGCTTGTCCTGGTACGCGGAGCCGAGAGCCGCCTGGGTGGCCGCGGTGACGTCGATCTGCGGTCCCACATGCAGGGTCTGGTCGATCTGCCGCGGGCTGGCGACGCGTCGCCCGGTGTGCTCCAGCAGGGTGCGGACATCGGCGGGCGTCAGGTGGTGTCCGGCCAGCTGGGACGCCTGCAGCACCACGGCCGCCGCTGCGGCGATCTCCGGTGCGGACGCGGACGTGCCGCCGTTGAGGCTCACATTCACGTCCGAGGGCCCGCCGGCGGGAGTGAACAGCGTCTGGACGGGGTGGACGAACGCGGGGATGTTGTCGCTGGGCGCGGAGAGGTCGACCCGGCTGCCGAAGCCGGACGAGAACGTGCCGAAGCCGCTGATGCGGGTCTCGGCCACGGTGGGGCTGCCCGCCGGGTCGGCGAGCGTGTCGTCCAGGGTGGTGCCGCCGGCCGCGATGGCGCCGGTGTCCGGATCCCGTGACGGCACCGACGAGAACGCGACGTCGTCGATGTTCGTGGCCGCGGCATCGTCGGCAGCCAGGTCGGTCGGTGTGCTGCCACCGTCCGGGCCCACCGCCGCCTTGGTGAACAGGCGGGTGCCGTCGTTGGAGGAGATGACCACCACGATGCCGTCTTGCTTGACGATGTGCTGGACCGTGGCGCGGACGACCGGGTCGTCCTCCAGGTAGCGCCCGGCGAAGCCCAGGGTGTCAGTGCCGATGCCGAGACTGGCGGTGATCACGTTGGGGCGGGGCGACTGGTTGGCCGCCGCCATGAGGGCCGAGGCTATCTGATCGGTCGTCGGGGTCTGCGGGACGACGAGACGGTACTTGGCACCAGGCGCGATGCCGAGCAGGTCGGTGTAGCCGCTCCCGACCCGGTCAGGCCGCTGCAGGTCGTGGGGCAGCGGGCTCATGACGCTGAAGTCCAGCAGGACCTCGTCCAACGCGGGGTCCTCACCCTGGACCGCGGCGGAGCCGCTGAGGCCGCCCTGCCCATCGGACACATAGGTCGGGATGAGCGGCATCGACGGCAGGTCGAGGTAGCGCTGACCATCCTGCAGGATGGTGGTGGCTCCGCTTCGGACAGCTGCCGGGTTGCTGTCGTTCACCATCGACTGGTCCACCAGGTCTCCGATGGAGACGTTGGTGATGATCTCGCCGTCCCCGGGCTCCTGCCCGAACTTGTCCTTGAGCGTCGCGAAAGCGCCCGTCGCGTCGACCCCGCCGGCGTTGAGCAGCGCCTGAGCGGAATCCGCCAGGCCGTAGTTGCTGGGAATCCCATCGGAGTCGGTGGTGGCACGTGCCGCATCCGACCGCGTCGCGTGAGCCTGCGCTGCCGCCGCCCGTGCGGCGGCCTTGACCACGGACGCGGGCAGCTGCTGGCCCGGCACGTCCAGCGTGTTGACGTAGCGGTCCGGTTCCGCGTACGCGACGCCGCGCGTCTTGCGCAGTTTCTTCGCCACCGCATCGGAGTCGCGGTCTGTCGTCTGGAGCACGTAGGTGCGCGACAGAGCGGAGGCCGCGGCCGGTTGGGAGGTAACGTTGTCGCGGAGCGCTGTCCCGGAAGTCTGGGACAGTGCCGGGACGGCGGCACGCATCGTCTTGGCGCCGACCGCGCGCAGCGCGGCGTTCACAGCCGCGTTGTCCGTCTGCGGAGTCACTGTCGACAGCCGGTGGCCGGTCAGCGGCTTCCCGGTGACCGACGTGCCCGCGGACAGGGTCACCACGACCTCGCCGGGTACCACGCCGCTGCGCTGTTTGGGCTGCTGAACCGAAAGCCCCTTGCCAAGTGGCGTCTTGGCAGGGGGTGTTACGGAGGTGGAAGGCCCGCTCGGGGCCGGAGCCGGAGAAGGGGACGCCAAGGCAGAGGCGGCCACCGCGGACGTCGAAGGGAGCATGGCAGCACTGGTGGCCATGACTGCGAGAACGACGGTACTGAGCCGTCTCCCCGGTCTATGGACACGATTCATGGAGGAACCTCCCGCAGGTCGAGCCAACGCACCGCAGAGCACCGCGGGGCCGCCCGAAAGACGTGGATCGCAAGGTTCCAGAAGAAAGGGCCCGGACGGCAAGATCTAGGTGGTGGCCAACTCGCGCCGCATGGCGGGAAGTCGACGCACGATCGGCGTAAGAATAAGAAGTCCTAACATACATGGCTCATTGGCCTTGGAATGCCGGTGTCCGTTGGGCTGTTGACCCGCACATGAGGAGGGGTCAGCAACTGACGTGGATCGTGTCGAATGAGCTGTGGGCGCGGATCGAGCCGCTGTTGCCCGTTGTGCGGCGCCGGCCCGATCACCCGGGCCGTAGTGCCGGGGTCTTGTGGCTGCCGTGGTCAGCGTGAGCGCGGCGACGAGTGGAACGGCGGCCGCCCTGCGGGCAGTCCTGTGCTGCATCGCGAGCCAGTGCGGGGGGCACGGGCGGGAGCAGGATTCATGGGGGCGGGCTGTGAGCAGACAGGACCGGGCGGATGCGGTGGACCGGGAGATGGCCAAGCGGCTGCTGCCCGATGAGGCTCTGCGGGCGCTGGTCCGGTGGTGGAGCAGGAACGCCGCACGGCTCCCCGACAAGACGCCCGGCGGGCATACGGTCCGCTATACGCCCAGCCGGTGGGCGCAGATCACGCCCTGGCCCTCGGCCCTGGCCTCGACTTCGGGCGACGGTGACGCCGCGGTGAGCCGAGCGCAGGTGACATCGATCGTCACGGACGCACTGCGGCGCGAGGCCTTCACAGAGGCCCTGGTGGCCACCTATGTGTGGGGCAAGGGCAAGGGCGGCTCCCCCGGCGGCAGCGGACCGGCCACGCTGCGAAGGATCCTGGCCGCCGACAGCCTGGAAGCGGCACTGGCCGGTGCGGTCACCGCACTGAACGAGCACAGCGCAACCGCGGCCTACGCGGCACTGCGCGGTCGCATTTCCTGGCTCGGGCCGTCCTTCTTCACCAAGTTCCTCTACTTCGCCGGCAAGACAGTCCCGCCGGCGAACGGCCCCCAACCGCTCGTCCTCGACCGCATCCTGGCCCACCGCATGCGGTCTCTGGCCTCAGCGGTCGGCCGGGAAACGGGTCACGACCCCGACGGCTCGATCGCCCGCTGGGTCTGGAGAGACCAGGACTGTTCACCCCACCGCTACCACGTCTACCTCTCATTCATGCACGCCGCCGCCCACCAGGCGGCGTCCACCGACGGCTGGCCGTCCGACGCCTCACCCGACCTGCTCGAATACGCACTGTTCAGCACCGCGTGGACATAAACACCCGGGTCCGGCACACCTGGCACATTGAAAGCCGCACCGGCCCGCTGCCCGCACGCGCATAGCCGTACGCCCAACCTACCTGATACGGCCTGGCAGGTGTGACGGCGCGGTTCGGTAATCGGGTTGAACCGGTGCCGGTGAGGAAAGAGACTTGCGCGGTGTTCATGGAGCTGTCCCCCCGCAATCTGACCTGGGACGAGGTGGACCCCGCCCGTCATCCGTTCGACAGCGAGGCGGCGGCGCGGGTGGTCAGATCGCTCGGGCCGGCCGGGCGGGTGCCCCGACGCCCCGACGTACCGCTGGGTGACCGGGCTGTGCACGACTGGGGCTGGGAGGAGGCCGCCCCCTGGTGCGACGCCATGACCTATGCCTTGGCCGAGCACTACGGCCGCTGGACCGCCGGCTGGCGGTGGGCACACGACGAAGGGGATTTCGACGGAGGGCCGGTCGGCAACTGGTGCTGCCCCCAGGACTCGGTCACCACCCCGGACGAGACCCTCGATCGGGTGACTGCGGCGCTGCGGGAGTGGCGGGAGTGGCTGGAGAGCCTGGCCGCCCGGTTCGAGGCCTATCCCCTGGACCTGGCCGGTATCGACGACCAGCGGATCCTGTGGGACCGCACCGCCCGCCACCTGATCCTGCACGTCACCGACCGCACCGGCTGCGGCAGCGGCTGGTACGGGCACTGCCATCAGGTACTCAGCTGGTTCCTCAACCGCTGGGGCGTCCCAGCCGACGACGCCGAGCACCTGGTTCAGCAGGCGATCGGCGGGCGGTTCGAGAGCTGGACCGGCCCCGACCCGGTGCTGGTCGAGGACATCTCCGAACAGCTCGCGGCCACCGTACGGCCGGACGCGGATGCCCGAGCCTGCGAGTCGCCACTGCCCGACCACCTGAAGCGCTGGCTCGCCGTGCGGGACGCCGTGCCGTGGCATGAGGCGGCCGACAGCACCGGGGACGCACCGGTGACACCAGTCCGTGACGGAATGGCGGAGGAGATCCGCACCTTCGACGCCATCCTGGATCCCGCCCGCGGACAGGGCCTGCTCACCGCCCTGGAGCTGATGCGGGCCGACGCCGCGCGCGGCGCCCGGCTGGACTTCGACCTGATCCAGCGCTGGCAAGAGCACGTCCTGGCCACGCCCGGGCCGCCGCCGTTGCGCAGCCTGCCCGCCTTCGCCAAGGGCGGCCGGGAACGCTACGGCATCGCCCCGGACACCCGCGCCCGCCTCGACGCCTGCCTCACCGAGAGCGCCAAGGACGCCGCCCGGCCTCTCCCGCTGACCGCCCGGGCCGCACGCGCCTTCCTCGACGTCTGCTTCTTCCACCCCTTCGACGACGGCAACGCCCGCTCCGCCCTCCTCACCCTCCTGTTCGTCCTCGCCCGCGAGAGCGTCGCACTCGACAGCGTGCGACTGCTACGCCGGATCTCCTTCCACGCCGACGACCCGCAAGACGCACTGATCCTCGCCCGGTACATCGACTTCCACCTGCGCGAAACCCGACGACGAACCACCGACCCGACCCCCTAGACGGGCGGCAACCTCGCTCGACTGTGGCCGCACCAGTCGAGGCAGCGCGCTTACACCAGCACGGCCGGAACGGCGTCCTCGGCCGTCCAGTCCCCGTCGAAAAGGGCGGCGAGTATCCGGCAATCGTGAAGCTGTGGGCGAAATACCGGTGACAGGCCAGGCTTGGCATACTCCGTGACACGAACAGGCGGCGGCGACGTGGCTGTCTTGGGTTGGCTGTGGCCGCGTCTTGAGGCCGGAGACGAGGGACGAGGCGGAGAAGGGGACCGTCGACGGACCGAGGAAGAGCAAGAGAAGATCCGCAGACGTGCGGCTGCCCTCCCCGGTCTTGAGGACGACGAGCAAGGTGACATGCCGCGTCCGACGCCGCACCGGTAGCGCGTGCCCGCTTTGCCTGGTCAAAGGACCCTACGTTCCTCGGTGTGTGCAGTGGCCACCGCTGCAGCGGCGATCACGCCATAGGCGAGATGGTCCGCCACTTGCGGCCACCGTGGCAGCGCGCGGATCCGGGCGGTACGCCTGCCCGGCACACTGAGGTCGAGCGCGGCGATAGCGAGTCCGGCGAGCGCGCCCCACGCGGTGGTCGCCCGCCGCGGCAGCACGGCCGCGAGCGCCACGCCCCAGCCGACGCTGAGCCCGAAGTGGACGGGGATAGCGGCAGCGAGCAGTCGCGCCGAGCGTGCTTCGTCCGGCAGCAGGAGCGATCCGGCCGCGCGGGTCGCCGCCAGCGGATCGCGCCGCGTAGCCAGGGCGTGCACCGTCGACGGCACGCCACTGAGCACACCCGCGACGATGCCCGCGCGCATCCCGGTTCTGAAGACGGTCATGCCCTTGGGCTAACACCGTGCGCGGCGCTCCGCAATGACATGCCGGTAGGTCACGCAGATCTACTTTTCCCCTGGGGACTGAGGTAGGAGTCCGGGACCTTGATCCCCGCGAGTTCGCGGAGACTGAAGAGTCTTCAACGCGAACCCGAGGGTGCGGTGTCCCGATTCTGGAGATGGCCCCGTGGGTCCGCGTTCAACCAGCAGGGTCTGCCTCGGCTGTCTGCTCCAACACGGCGCGTGCGAAGTCCGCATAGCGCATCGCGGTCTTCTCGTCGAGCCCGAACACCTCGGCGAGGTGAAGCGGGTCGGGCCCGCGGGTCAGGACCTCTTCGAGTTGCCGGTCGACGCGGAGCCGTGCCGGCGGTGCCGCCGCCTCCGGGCGGACATGCTCCACCGCCGCGGCAGGTGCGGTAGCAGCCGCCGGACAGCGTCGATGGCAAGACACCCTGACGAGCGAGAACACCGAGGCCAGCAGGCAAGCAGGCCAACGAGGCTTGAGCCTCTTCCGAGCTAGCCTGAGCTCGCACCGCCGCCCCTCCGAAACTGGAGTTGCGTGTCTTCATCGCTGGCGCCACCGGCGCTGTCGGCAGCCTGCTCGTCCCGATGATGGTTGCGGCCGGGCACGAGGTCACCGGAACTTCACGGTCCCTGGCCGGGATCGAGCGGATGAGAAGGCGCTGTCACGTTGGCTGACTGGGTGGGATGATCTTCGTGTTGATCATGGTGGAGGGGGTTGTTCGTGGGGGATGCGTCGCCGTCGTACAGGGGTCACCGGTATCCGGTCGAGATGATCTCCCACTGAGGTCTTCTCAGCAACAAGACGGTTGCGGTGCGTGACCTCGTGCGGGACGGCGTCGCCCCATGTCTGGTGACCTGGCGTGAGATATGGGTGAAGCCCCTGGTAGGAACGGGTCTGCGAAGATCAAGTTCCGTACGGCCAGAGGCTTCACGCGTTGACCAGTATCACCTACACCGCTGTGCTCGATGTCGGCAGGGAGACCGCCGAGACCCTGGCCCGGCTCCTGCGCGAGCACCGAGAGCGGCTCGGCACCCGCAAGAACACCCGCGCCCTGGGCGTCTTCAAGCAGGGCATCCTTGTCCTGCGGTGGTTCGTCGACGGGACCCGGCTGGCCCAACTCGCCCGCGACAACGGGATCTCAGTGCCCACCACCTACCGCTACCTGCACGAGGGACTGACCGTGCTCGCCGACCACGCCCCGGACCTGTCCACCGCGCTGGAGCGGGCGGCGGCTGCCGGATACACCCACCTCAACCTGGACGGCACCGTCATCCGCACCGACCGCGTCGCCGCCCCCGGCCCCAACGGAGCCGATCTCTGGTGGTCCGGGAAGCATAAACATCATGGCGGGAACGTGCAGGTCATCTCCGCCCCGGACGGCTGGCCGCTGTGGGTGTCCCCGGTCCGCCCCGGCCGCGAACACGACACCACCTGCGCCCGTACCCACGGCCTGATCACCGCACTGAACCGACTCGCCGCCACCCTGAACATCCCGACCCTGACCGATCTCGGCTACGAGAACGCCGGCGACGGCTTCCGCCACCCCGTCAAAAAGCCCCAGAGCCGCGAACTCGACGTCGAGCAGCAGACGTTCAACAAGGTGATCCGTGGCATCCACAGCGCCGCCGAACGTGCGAATGCCCTGCTAAAGGTCACGTTCAAGGCCCTGCGCCGCGTCAGCCTCGACCCTGGCGGCATCACCCGGATCGCCCGAGCCGCCCTCGTCCTGCTTCAGCTGGAACACGGCCGCGCCGCCTGAACGAAGATCACGAACCGTCACGAGACGTTACCGAGAAGGGTTCATTGTCGACGGGTGGCTTTCCTGCTCGTGATGTCACTCAGGCGTGCTGATGTTGTGGTTGTGACGGAAGACGTTGTCCGGGTCGTGTCGGCGCTTGGCGGCGACGAGACGGTCGAAGCGCTCTTTGCCGTAGACCGCACGCACCTCATCGGTGTCTCTTGCCTCGTCTGGCGACAGGAAATTCACCATATTACGCTCGGCCGCCCAGGGTGCCAGTCCGTCTATGACACGCGCCAGACCGGCCCGCAGTTCCCCGGCATGGTCAGGAGTGCCTACCGCGGCGCCGAAGAGGACATACGGCAGTCCTTTGCTGGGCACTGAGTTGGGGAACCGCGGCTCTCGGTCGAAAGCACCGCCGAGCGCTCGTATTTCCACAGTTGTCACTTCGCAGCCCGACTCGGCGCCCGTCAGTTCCACGAGTGCCTGCGCAGTCTGTTCGGAGAACTCCGTCAGACACAGGCAGCGGTCGAAGTATGGCATCGGGTCCACTGGGTCCAGATGGATCTCTCCGATGGCCGAGTAGGGCTTCTCGCCCAACAGGTTGAGCAGGGTCGGCGCAGCAGCCAGCAGCGGTGCGACCAGCTTCTCGCCCTCGGCAGCGGTGCCGAGGTAGCCGATCCGCAGATGGACCACGAATGCGCCACGCAACGGATCGGGGAGCGCCGGTACGTCGGGCAGGCGCTGGATGGCGACGGACGACGTCATGTCTTCACCGACGGTGGGCAGCCAGGCACGCCAGGCTGCCAGGACACGCTCCAGATCCTCCCCGCGAAAGTAGACGCCTCCACCGTAGAAACGGCGGACGGGGAACACCTCGAACTCGATCGCGGTCACCACTCCGAAGTTGCCCTTGCCTCCGAGTAGTGCCCAATAGAGGTCGGGTTCGGCCTGGGGTGTGACGCGACGCAGCTCTCCGTCTGCGCTCACCACGTCCAGCCACCTGACGTGGTCGGCGGCATACCCGTGGGAGCGGCCCAACAGCGGACTCTGGCCACCTCCCAGCGTGTATCCGACAACCCCGACCTCAGGTGCCGAACCGGATACCGGGGCAAGGCCGTGCTCGGCTGTGAGCGGCAGTACTTCACTCCAACGCACGCCGGCCCCGACACGGACGGTTCGCTCCTCGGCGTCGACGGCGATGTCCTTCATCCGTTGCGTGGTGATGAGGAGCGAGCCCTCTGCCGCCGAAACCATTTGGTGGGCAGCCGACTTCACCGCCACCGGCAGCCCGTGCCGGCGGGCAAACCGTACCGCCGCGACGACATCCTCCGCGTTGGCCGCTCCCACCACGACCGCCGGCCTGAGAGCACAGTTCAGGTTGTACGTGGCGCACTCTGCCTCGTACCCCTCCGCGCCCGGCTCCAGAACCGGTCCCGTCACGCCCTGTCGCAGGACCGCGACGTCCTCCGGCCTCAATCGCACACCCGCCATGCCGGATGCGTCCTTGTCCACGTTCCCACTCATTTGGTTCCACCCCTGTTTGCCCATACCTCGACGCGGCAGATCCACCGGTCCGTCGTTGGCCGGTCGAGGCACCTTCAGTACATTAGCTAAGTGGACTATATAGTCCAGGGCGAGCATACATAACATGGGCATCGACCAAGAAACTGGACCCTTTGGTCCAGGAGTGCCTGGAGGCTTCACAGTGGAGTTGTTCGATGGGTTCTTCCGTGCTGAGCAGCGGCAGTGCTGAGGGGCAGCCACGACGAGTCGCGCGCGTCGGGTTCGCCGCGTGACATGTATGCACTGATACAGTCGCGCTTGAGGCTGAAAATGAGGCTGAAAAGACGCGGTCGCCTCGTCGAAGATGTTCCGGCGCCGGGCGGCGCCCGAACGGCCCGGACCGCCAGTTCTCATCCTGCGACGCAGCATCGCAGCAGTCATCTGGAGCCCCCCATGCGCGTGTTCGTCACTGGCGCCAGCGGCAGCATCGGCTCAGCTTGATCTTTAACCTCGGCAAGATCGTTTCTTGTCGGGGTTCTTGATTCGCCGGACAGAGAGCGCGGCCGTCCTTGAGGCTTCGGAGTGTCGAGCAACGAAGCACCAAGAAACGGCCGCTGTGATGAGTGTTCTGGATGACGCCGCCCGCGTCGAGTCGCTGTCCGTGTTGTCCTGCTTCCGTGAGGACTTCCATGCCTGCCTGTCCCGGCGAGCGGATGCACTGTTCGAGCTGACGGATGCGGTTCTGTGTGCCGACGGCCCGGTCACCTCGCTGGTCGACCTGACGCTGGTGGCGGAGCACCAGCGGGGACACGGCGCGATGTACGACGCGCTGAACTGCGGGCGCCTCCAGGTGGAACGTCTGCGCCGGTCGTTGGCGTCCCTGCCGCTACCCAGGGCGGCCGATGGGAGGATCGTGCTGGCGGTCGATGTCTCGCCGTGGCTGCGGCCCGATGCGCCGACCAGCGCGGAGCGGCTGTTCTGTCATGTCTACGGGCGGGCCAAGAGCAACTCGCAGTTCATCCCGGGCTGGCCCTACTCTTTCGTCGCTGCCTTGGAGACCGGACGCACATCCTGGACCGCGCTGCTGGACGCGGTGCGGCTGGGCCCGGCCGACGACGCCACTGCGGTGACCGCCGCCCAGCTCCGCGAAGTTGTCGACCGGATCATCGCTGCAGGGCACTGGAGCGACGGTGACCCGGACATCCTGATTGTGATGGACGCCGGCTACGACGTCACCCGCCTCGCTTTCGTCCTCACGGACCTGCCGGTCGAGCTGGTGGGCCGTCTCCGCTCCGACCGGGTGCTGCTTCGACCCGCACCACCGCACCGTTACAGCCCCAAGGGGGGCCGGCCCCGCAAGCACGGCGGAACCTTCACCCTGGCCAAGTCCGACACCTGGCACGAGCCGGAGGTGGCGACCGTCACCGACACCACCCGCTACGGGAAAGCCGAGGCGATGGCATGGGACCGGATGCATCCCCGGCTCACCCACCGCGGGCCCTGGCTGGACCACGAGGGCGAACTCCCCGTTCTGCATGGCACGTTGATCCGCCTCAGGGTCGAGTACCTGCCCGGTGACCGTGACCCCAAGCCGGTCTGGCTGTGGTCGTCGGTCACCGGTGCGAGCGCTGGACTGGTCGATGTGTTCTGGCAGGCCTTCCTGCGAAGGTTCGATCTTGAACACACCTTCAGGATGATCAAGCAGACGCTCGGCTGGACCCGTCCGAAGGTCCGTGAGCCCGATACGGCGGACCGCTGGACCTGGCTGGTCATCATCGCCCACACGCAGCTCCGGCTCGCCCGCCCACTCGCCGAGGATCTTCGCCGCCCCTGGGAGAAGCCCGCCGAGCCGGGGCCGGCTCACGCCCGCGCGGGTGCGGCGGGGGTTTCGGAACCTCCGAGCGAAGACGGCCCGTCCGGCGGCCGCACCCAAACCTTCCCGGCCCGGCCCCGGACGCCCGACCGGCTCGAAGAACCGCCGCCGGGCACCCAACCACGACGTCGGTAAAACCGTGAAACGCGATCTCAGCATCGCGGAACACAAGAACCGTGCAGGTTAAAGATCAAGCTCAGTTGTCGTTCCCGAACTCATCGCCGCCGGTCACGAAGTCCTCGGCCTCGTCCGCTCCGATGCGGCGGCGGCGGCCGTCGCCGCCGCAGGCGGGACGCCGCTCCGCGGCGACCTCTCCGACCTTGACAGCCTCCGCGCCGGAGCCGCGCAGGCCGATGGTGTCATCAACCTGGCCTTCAGCAACGACTGGAGCAACTTGGAGCAGGGCATCGCCGAGGAAGCGCGCGCCGTGCAGACCCTCGGGGCTGCGCTCGCAGACAGCGGCAAGCCGTTCGTGCATGCCGGCCTCACGCCGATGATGCCGGGTCACACCTCCACCGAAGAGGACCCCGACACCACCGACGGTCCGGTCGGTGGCCGTGGCCGCAATTCCGAGGCGGTGCTGGCTCTGGCCGCCCAGGGTGTCCGGTCCTCTGTCGTGCGGCTGCCGCGCTCCGTGCACCAGCGCGGGTTGCAGTACGGCTTCTGCTCGGTGCTCATCGCCGCTGCGCAGACAACGGGCGTGTCAACGTACGTCGGAGACGGCACGCAGCGATGGCCGGCGGTCAACCGGCTTGACGCCGCCCCGCTGTTCCGCATCGCACTTGAGGACGCTGAGCCGGGCACGGTCCTGCACGCGGTAGCTGACGGGGGCGACACCATGAGGTCGCTGGCCGAGGCCGTCGGCGGTGTGCTCGCGGTGCCGGTCGAGTCGGCACCGCCTGAGCGCTTCGGCGTCGTCGGTCGCCTATTTGCCCTTGACATGCCGTCGTCGAGTGCACTGACCCGAGAACGGTTCGGCTGGGAGCCCACCCACCCGAGCCTGATCGACGACCTTGCTGTCGGCGACTATCCCGCCCTGGGCTGAGATCCACGGAATGCCGCCGGGACCGGGCAGGAGCCTGTTGGAGTGCCTCCCTGGCGTGGGTGTAGAGCGCTGGACCCAAGCTGATGCGCTTGACCCCGGCCGCCTCGAGGATGTCGTCCCTACGATCACCGCACTGACGACCTGGTGTAGGGCTTCCTGCCTGGTTCAGCTTCGGCCGCCCCCGGTTGAGCCGGTGGTCGGTGGTCAGACCGGACGAGGCCGGGATTCACGCGATGCCGGCGAAGGTTCGTTGTTACGTCATCTGGCGCACGCTGCAAATCGGTGTCCATCCGTACGGTCAGGGCATGACCAGCAGTTTCCCGACAGAGGCGGAGGCTGTTCCCGCCAGACTCGGCTTGCTTGCCTGCTCTCCGCCGCACGCGTGGAGATACACCCGCTTCGCGATCAGCTTCGTTTGGCATTTGGGCCCTTCGTTCGGCCGCCGATGCGCGGACGGTGGGTCCAGCCACGGCCCGCGTCGTGGTCTTGATCAAGGCCGTTGAAGTGACCATCCCCGATGACTACGAGCCGCCGTAGTTTCGAGCACAGCGCACAAACGCTCGAGCGCGCCGGCAAAGGCGTGCTCTGGCGGTGTGCCGTAGCCGACGACCAGTGCCGGCACAGTGCCACTGCCGAACGACGCCATCCCCTCCAACGCAAGCCCCTGCTGCTGCCCGCGGGCGACCAGCTCGGCCTCGGTCGGCCCGTCTGCGGGGAGTTTCAGGACGGCATGCAGCCCGGCGGCTATTCCGGACACGTGCACGTGTGGGGCACGCTGAGCCAGCGCTGTGACTAGCTGGTCCCGACGTCGCCGGTAACGTGCGCGCATGTGCCGCACATGTCGGTCGTACCCGCCCGAGGTGATCAGCTCGGCGAGGGTCAACTGGTCGAAGACCGAGGACTAGCGATCGGCGAGGTACTTCTCGCGTACGACCCGTCCTAGTAGATGGGGCGGTAGTACGAGCCAGCCCAGTCGCAGAGCCGGTGTCAGGCTCTTGCTTGTAGTGCCCGCATAGGCGACGTGATGCGGGGCAAGGCCTTGTATCGCGCCCACTGGTTGTCTGTCGTACCGGAACTCACCGTCGTAGTCGTCCTCCACGATCAACGCGTCGTGCTCGCGGGCCCAGGCCACGGCGGCTGTTCGTCGCCCGGGTGGCATTGCCGCGCCGGTCGGGAATTGATGCGACGGCGTGAGCAACACCGCATCCTCGCCAGTCAGCTGGTCGACGCAGGCGCCGTCAGCGTCGAGTGACAGTTGCACGGTTTCTAGCCTCGCGCTTTCGCGAGTGGGCCTGTCCAGGTCTTGATCAAATAAGTGGAGAGTGCCGCTGACCTGCAACGATGGGACTTGTTGAGGGTCCTGTCAGCTGCAAGGAAAGAAGCACTCTCCAGGTGAAGAAGCGTAGCGGGTTGTACCCGCGTGTCCGTGTCGAGGGCGGTGGCCGTGGGGTGGTCTCGCAGGCCGGGTCGGTGCTGCTGGTCGAGACGGTCCGCAAGTCCGGGCTGGACACGGCGATATCGGCGGCACTGACGCCGTGGCGCAAGCCGCGAGCCGTGCACGATCCGAGCAAGATCCTGCTGGATGTGGCCCTGGCTGTCGCGCTCGGAGGAGACTGCCTGGCCGACGTCGGCATGCTGCGGGCCGAGCCGGACGTGTTCGGCCCGGTGGCCTCCGATCCGACAGTCTCCCGTCTCCTCGACGCTCTCGCCGTATCCGGACCGAAGGCCCTCGCGGCAATCCGGGCCGCACGTTCCCAAGCGCGCGAGCGAGTCTGGGAGGTGGCCGGTGCAAGCAGCCCGGCCGCCGACGGTCAGGTGACCGTGTACATCGACGGCGTGCTCGTCCTCGCCCACTCCGAGAAGCAGGACGCCACCGCGACCTGGAAGAAGACCTTCGGCCACCATCCCCTCGTCGCGTTCGTCGACCACGGCCAGTCCGGGTCCGGGGAACCGGTGGCCGCCCTGCTGCGGCCCGGCAACGCGGGCTCCGTGCGACACGAGGTCGCACAGTTTGAGTGATCACATCGATCGGAGGGTTGACTGATGTCGAGGGTGTAGATCCGGGCCAGTGTCCAAGGCCCGTCCCCGCTTCGACGTGCGTCACTGGCAACGGTGGGGTGCGGAGCTCGAAGAAGACGCCCAAGGGTCCCCGATCCGTCCGGGGGCCACAGGCAAGGGGAAGACCGGACGGGTGAACGCGAGTGAACCCCTGATGATGCCTCGTCACGTTTGGGCTCCGCCAGACGGAAGTCTCCAGCGGAGTGCAGGGACTGGCCGCTGAGAAGCGGCGGGTGCCGGTCGGACAGGTTGCCGCCGACCGGGAGGACACCGCCGTCCCCGGGGTATAGGGGGCACCCACCCCGGTCGCGTCTCAACTGTGTGGAACGTGGAAACCCCGACGGGGTCCGCCCGGGCGACCGGGCGGTGAGCCGACCGTGAGGAAGGCCCAGCCCCCGGGCGGGAACAGGATGGCCCAAGAAGCAAACGCCGGCGGCCGAAAGGCAGCGGGAAGACGGGGCAACATGTTCGGCCCTCCGCCGATCGCCCTGCATAACCGGCCGGATACGGGCACATGCCCGAACCCGAAAGGGTGCCGACGTGGGCCAGGTGAGTCTGTGGAGACCAGATGCTCGAAGCACCGGAACCAAGGGACAAGTTAGGCGGCCGTGGCCACGGCCGCGGTGAACGGACCCGAGGACGAGATCACCGACTGGCTGGCCGTCGACTGGCAGCAGGTTGAGGACGACGTACGGCGACTTCGGCAGCGCATCTTCACGGCATCGCAGGCAGGGGACCTGAAAAGGGTCCGCAATCTGCAGAAGCTGATGCTCCGCTCCCGTGCCAACACGCTGCTCAGCGTGCGCCGGGTCACGGAGATCAACGCTGGCCGCACGACCGCCGGGATCGACGGGAAGGTGGTGCTGCTGCCCCAGGGCAAGGCCGAACTGGCTGACTGGATGCAGCGATCCTCCGGTTCCTGGAAGTCCCGGCCGGTCAGGCGGGTGTATATCCCCAAGGCAGGAGGGAAGAAACAGCGCCCGCTCGGCATTCCGGTGATCGTTGATCGCGCTCTCCAGGCGCGGGCCCTCAACGCGCTGGAACCCGAGTGGGAGGCACGGTTCGAGCCGAAGTCGTACGGCTTTCGGCCCGGCCGTGGCTGCCACGACGCCATCGAGGCGATCTTCAATGCGGTCGGGGGCAAGAACCCGCACCGCCGGTGGATTCTCGACGCGGACCTGGCAGCGGCGTTCGACCGCATCGACCATGGGCATCTTCTCCGCCAGCTCGGCACGTTCCCCGCGCGGGAACAGATCAGGCAGTGGCTGAAGGCGGGCGTGGTCGAGCGGGAACAGCTCACCCCGACCGAGGAGGGGACTCCACAAGGCGGGGTGAGTACGCCCCCAACGCAATAGATAACTCGGGCCGCGGTCACTCTCCGTGTCACTCTCCGTGTCGGGGGCGCGGTCGTGGGGTCGGCTGGTGGGGGTGGGTTCGCGGATGGGGATGCGGTGCCGGATGGTGATCTTCTCGGGTCCGATGAGGATGTCCTTGACGAGCAGTCGCAGGACGCGCTGGCGCTCTTGGAGGGTGGCGGTGGCTGCGTGGTGGCGGAGCTGGGCGAGGAAGCCTTCCAGGTCGTCCGCGAGTTTCAGGTAGGCGTCGCGGTCGGCGAGTTGGGCTTCCAGGGCGTCGAGCTGGCGGCGGAGGTCGGCCTCGCGGGCCCGCAGGCCGGGCATGCGGGCCCGTAGCTCGTCGATGGTGATCAGCTGTTCCTGGAAGGCTTCGATCATGCGGGTGATCGCGGTGCTTGCCTTGGCCTGGGCGAGCTGGAGTCGGTGCCGTTGGCGGGTGGCCGGGTCGCCGGCGCGGGCCTGTGCCAGGCGCTGGTCGATCTCGGCGCGGATCAGGGCGGGGTCGGCGAGCAGGGCGGTGATGTGGTCCCAGACGACCGCGTCGAGGTAGTCGGCGCGGACCGGCTTGCCGGCGCAGACGCGGCCCCCTTCGTGGCGGTAGTCGTCGGAGCCCAGGCACCGGTAGTAGTAGATCTTGTTCTTGGCGGTCGTCGTGGTGTGGCTGCGGTAGTAGCCGTACCCGCAGCTCGCGCAGGCGATCATGCCCTGCAGCAGGGAGGGGTCCTTGCTGTTGCGGGAGGCGAATTTCTTGTTGTCCGTCAGGCGCTGGGCGGCCCGCTGGAAGGTGGCGGGGCTGATGATGGCGGGGACGGGGATGGTGATCCATTCCTCGGGCGGGCGGGCGACGGCCTTGACCGGGCTGGGGGTGGTGCGGCCTTCCAGGCGGGCCCGGCGGTTCAGGCCCGCCGGTTCGTGGACGGCCTGGGTCTTGCCGAAGGCGGCGGTGCCCGCGTAGGCGGGGTTGCGGAGCATGCCCCAGACCACGCTGCGGTCCCAGCGTGTCTTGCCGGTGCGGGTGCGGGTGCCGGACTCGGTGAGCCAGCGGGTCAGCTCCGCGATGGAGGCGCCCTCGTCGGTGTAGCGGCGGAACAGCTCCGCGACCAGTGCGGCCTGGCTCTCCACGATCTCGTAGGTGGCCCCGCACTCCGGACTCTTGCGCCGGTAGCGGTAGCCGAACGGGGCACCGCCGAGGACGTTGATGGAGCCGGCCCGGGCCCGGTAGGCCTTTCCCCGCCGGTAGCGCTCCATCAGCTGGGCCTTTTCGTACTCGGCGAACATGCCCTGGAACTGGATGAGGAGCTGGTCCTCGGGGCTGTCGCCGCGCGGGCCGCGCAGGAACTCCACCCGGGTGCCCGCGCGGGCGAACTCCTCGATCAGCAGGGCCTGGTAGGCGAACTTGCGGGCCAGGCGGTCCGGCGCGTAGCACAGCACCACGTCCACCCCGACCTGCGCGACCAGGTCCCGCAGCCGTTCCAGTTCGGGCCGCATCAAGGTGGCCCCGGAGTGCCCCTCGTCCTCGAAGACCCACTCCTCGGGCAGCTCAAGCCGCAGCTTCGCGGCGTGCGCGCGCAGCGCCGCCGTCTGCGACCCGATCGTCTGATCCTGCCGTTGCCGGGCCGAGGAGACCCGGGCGTAGATCGCCGCGCTCGTCATGATGCGGCGCTCCTTCCTGGCCGGCCCGCCGCACGCGGGCCCGCCGCGGAGGTACCAAGATGGCGTAGGCCGCCGAGAGGTCCGCGGCCGCCAGGCGGTCGAAGACGCACGCGGTCTCGACCTTCGCCCCGTTCATCGCCGTACTCGCCGGGCTGTCGCCTCGGCCCACCGGGGAGGGCTCTGGCCGCCGGCACCGAGACCACTGGCCATGAGCCGACCGTACCGCCGGCCATCTCAACCGCCCCCGCCCCGCCGCGGCCGCTCCACCCGCCGGTAACTCAGCGTGACCTCGAAGCAGAAGTTGCCCATTGCGTTGGGGGCGTAGTCAGCCCGACGCTGTTGAACGTCGCCTTGCACGGGCTTGAGGAAGCCGCCGGGGTCCGGTACTTCCCTGACGGGATGAGGCACGCGGGTAAGTCGGAGCCGGGCACCCCCGTGGTGATCCGCTATGCCGACGATCTGGTGGCCTTGTGCGTCAGCGAGGAGCAGGCCCGGCAGGTCAAGCAGCAGCTCGCGGTGTGGCTGGCGCCGAAGGGACTGGCCTTCAACGAAGACAAGACGCGCGTCGTCCGTCTTGAAGAGGGCTTCGATTTCCTCGGGTTCAACGTCCGCCGCTATCGCAACGGCAAGCTGCTGACCAAGCCCAGCAAGGCAGCGGTGCGGCGCATTCGCAGCAGGCTGGCCGCTGAGGTCGAGGCCCTGCACGGGGCCAACGCTGAAGCGGTGATCAACAAGCTCAACCCCGTGATCCGGGGCTGGGCGGCCTACTACCGCACCGGGGTGTCCAAGGAGATCTTCTCCTCTCTGGATCACTACATGTGGCGGCTCACCTACCGGTGGGGACTGCGGGCGCACCCGAACAAGTCGAAACGCTGGGTCGTGGCCCGGTACTTCGGCGCGTTCCACCCGACCAGGCGGGATCGCTGGGTGTTCGGCGACCGGGACACCGGCCGCTTCCTGGTGAAGTTCTCCTGGACGAAGATTGTCCGGCATCGGCTGGTGAAGGGCAGAGCGTCTCCGGACGATCCCGCTCTGACCGGCTACTGGGCCGATCGTCGACGGCGGCGAAAGCCCCCGCTGGGGCGGTTCGTGCTGCGGCTGCTACACGCGCAGCACGGCCGCTGTCCCGGCTGCGGCACTCTGCTGCTGCACGCTGATCAAGAGCCGCAAAGCCCCACCGAGTGGGAGCAGTGGCTCACCGCCGTCCGCAAGGCGATCCGCCGCACGGCGCTCGCCACCGAGGATGGCAGCCCACCGGACGACACCGCACGCTGCCTCATGCACGCCCACTGCGCGCGGCGGCGCATCGCCGCCCGCGCACCGGGACCAGCAACTCTGCCTGCCCGCGGGCCCGCGGGACTTGCTTGAGCCGTGTGCCTGGAAAGCAGGCACGCACGGTTCTGAGGGGGCCCCGGCGCAGCAATGCGCTGGGGCTACCCGACAACACCGCCGCCGACCACATCGAAACCGCCCAACTCGCGTTGGCCCAACTACCCAAGCACCTGCGACGGGGACGGCGGACACTGATCCGCACCGACTCCGGCGGCGGCACCCACACCTTCCTCGACTGGCTCTCCAGGCGCGGCCGGTGGCTGTCGTATTCCGTCGGGATGACCATCACCGATGCCATCCACCAGGCCGTTCTGAGGATCCCGAAGAAGGCATGGACGCCGGCCTACGACGCGGGCGGCACAGAGCGGCCCGGCGCCTGGGTCGCGGAGATCACTGACATGCCCGACCTCTCCTCCTGGCCCAAGGGCATGCGGCTGATCGTCCGAAAGGAACGACCGCACCCCGGCGCTCAGTTGCGCTTCACCGACATCGACGGGCTGCGGCTGACCTGCTTCGCGACCAACACCAAAGGCGGCCAGCTCGCTGACCTCGAATTGCGCCACCGCAGGCGGGCTCGCTGCGAGGACCGCATCCGAAACGCCCGCGACACCGGCCTGCGCAACCTGCCCCTGCACGACACCGCCCAGAACCGGATCTGGCTGGAGATCGTCTCCCTCGCACTCGACCTCCTCGCCTGGATGTCGATGCTCGCCCTGACCGGCGACATCCGCCGCTGGGAGCCGAAGAAGCTCCGCATGCGGCTGTTCTCCGCCTGCGCCCAACTCGTGAACACCGGACGCCGCCGCTGGCTCCGCTTCACCGCCCGATGGCCCTGGACCGACGTCATCACCCACGCGCTCGACAGGCTCCATACCCGCCCGAACCCTGGCTGACCAGCAAATTCGAACGTCCCGACGACCCGCACCACCCACCGGCGAGTGGAACCCGGCGCCCACCCGACGCGAAAGCCGGGTCCTCAACCTGCCCCAGACCCGAAAAGACCCACCACACAGACACAACGTCCCCGTCAGCAAGCTGACGAGGACTCATGAATGATCGAGGCTAGCCCGGCCTCGCGCAGGATTGTCGGGGGATTGGGCAAACCCAGTGCTTCCACCGCGATCTGCTGCCCGCCGATTTTGTATAGCGCTCGCCCCAGCAGCCCGATAGCTTGACCGAATCCGGAGCACACACAATGAGTTCTGGGGTGGTGCGTACTCCGCGTACCCGCGCCAGGTACTCGGCCAGCGACTCGCGCAAGTTCCAGCCGCCCACGAGGATCGGAGTAGCCGAAAGCCTCATGGGGCGCGGCTGCCAGCGCCCGGCGGCTCGCGGTAAGCCAGACGTGACGCGGGAATGACGAGAGATCTGGTGAGCCGGGCCGCAGATCGTAAGGGTAGTTTCGACCGCGGCATGACTCAGCGAACTCCTCTGGCATGCTGACCACGGGAGCGGTCTTGCTGTGCGAGGGCTCGCTGAATGTCTCCCGCGTCACCCGTGTCCCCGAACCCTGACGAGCTGTCGACCATCCTTCGGCGACCAGCTGATCGTATACGTCCCTGACCGTGTTCCGTGCGACGCCTAGATCCTGCGCGAGTATTCGTGACGATGGTAGCTGGCTGCCTGGTGCCAGCCGCTGATCCCGTACGGCCTGTCGCAGCGCTTGTTCAAGACGGGCCCGTACGCCCCGGGCCGCCCCCAGGTCCAGGTGTAGATCTATTCCAGGATTGGGCCAATCCGTCACCCTTCAAGTGGATCACATGTCCGGACGGCCGGCTGTGTAGGCCCGACGGCCGCGATTCTGGACGCCATGTGTGAAGCCTCTCGGCTGGCGCTTGATCTTCGCAGACCCACTCTTACCGGGAACTTCACCCCTGCCTGATGTCAGGTCGCCAGAACGTCTTCGGAGTCTTCGTTACTCACCGCAACCGTCAGGTTGCTGAGAGGGCCTACCAGGCGGTTACTGGAACTGAGCCAGATCCTTTGATCAGACACTCCCATCCTTGCCTGACAGGCAAGAAGGCGGCGATCGAGTTCGGTGAGAAGACACCTTCTAAGGCCGTCTGTACCGGGTCCTAAGACGCCATCTCATTTGGGTGCGGCTCGTTTCGAGGGACGGACTGACCTGGGGAGACGTTGACTGGCGTCGGGATGGGCAGGTCTTCGCCCTGAGGGGAGGAGGCGGTGTCGATGGGGTCGTTGTTCGAGGTGATCGAAGCCGAGGAGGCCGAGGTCCGGGGGCGGGTGGAACAACTCGAGGTCCAGCTGGCCGAGTTGACCGAGCGGTTGGGGGCTGAGCGGGAGAGACTCTCACGGCTGGTGATCACCCGTGAGACGGTCGTTGAACTCCTGGCGAGGATGACGGGCGACAGTGCCGTGGACGAGTCGGTGTCGTCAGCCGGGGACGGGTCGCCGTTCGCGGGGGCCGAGCGTCAGGTCGTGGGGGTGTTGTCGGTGCCGAAGTGGCAGCCGGGCATGGAGGCGAGCGCGCTGCCGCGGGTCTACCAGGACATTCTCGAGGTTGTCGATGATGCGCCGGGGCCGGTGCGGGCCAAGCAGGTGGTGCCCCGGATCGGTCTGCCGGTGGAGAACGGGAAGATCGAGGTGACGCGGTCGAAGCTGAAGCGTCTGGTGGTGCGCGGTTGGCTGGACGAGACCACTCCCGGCCTGTTCACCCCATCCCGCACCAGAAAGACTCATTCGTCCAACTCGCCCTGAAAGAAGGGCTCTTCCTTCTAGATTCGTAGGTGCGAACCAGAACGAACCTCGAGAGAAGAGCCCGGATGGAACACTACGACAACCGGGGCACGCCTGAGGCGTTTGCGCGCTCGGTCAGTGCCTTCGACCTGCTGACGGCCACGCTGTCAGGCCAGACGGCCGGCGCATGGACCCATGCCGAGCTGGAGGAACACCTCCGGGCGGCGGGACGCGCGCTGATGCGTCAACTGCTGCAGGACCATCTCGACCTGCGCGCGATACGCGAGGAGGAACACCTCCGTGCCTGTCCGGATCTGCGGGTGACGGGACCGGACGGGCACACGCGTCCGTGGCGGGAGCGGGGCCATGAGCGGTGGCTGTCCACCGTCTTCGGCCATGTGAGGGTGGGGCGGGTTGCGCACCGCGGGCCCGGGGTGAGCAACGTGCATCCCGCGGATGTGCTGCTGTCGCTGCCCGCGGGCCGGCACTCGATGGGCCTGCGCCGCCTGGCCGTGACCGAGGCCGTCCGCGGCTCCTTCGACCAGGCCCTGGCCGCCGTCGGGCGGCAGTGCGGCACCGTGGTGGGCAAACGCCGGCTGGAAGAACTCGTCGTCGAGGCCGCCACGGACATCGACGGTTTCTACCGGGCGAGCATCCCGCTGCCCTGCAGCCGGGACATGCCCCTGGTCATCCAGGCCGACGGCAAGGGCGTGGTCATGCGGCCCGAGGGGTTGCGCAAGGCCACCCGCCGCAAAGCCGCGCAGGCCGCGGCCCAGGGGCGGCGGGGCCGGCTCGCGCCGGGCGAGAAACCCAACCGGAAACGGATGGCCACCATCGCCTGCCTCTTCGACACCCGCCCCGCACCGCGCCGCCCGCACGACGTGATCGGGCCGCCCGAGGGCCGCAGCGGCCACCGCACCCGCCGCCCGCGCCCGAAAGCAGAGAACAAGTGGCTGACCGCCTCCCTCGTCAAAACCCCTGAGCAGGTCATCGCCGAAGCGTTCGACCAGGCCCAGGCCCGCGACCCGCACCACATGCGGGACTGGATCGTCCTGGTCGACGGCGCCCGCCACCAGCTCGACGTCATCCAGACCGAAGCCGCACGCCGCCACGCAAAGATCCACGTCCTCATCGACTTCGTCCACGTCACCGAATACGTCTGGGACGCCGCGCACGCGTTCCACAAGCCCGGCAGCCGCGAGGCCGAAGTCTTCACCGCCGACCGTATCACGGCGATCCTCGCCGGTCACGCCGCCCGCGTCGCCGACGAACTCCTCGCCCTGGCCGACCAGGCCCACCTGGCGGCCTCACGCCGCGAGGCGGTCATCACCTGCCACCGCTACCTCACCGGCCATCTCGAGCAACTCCACTACGACACCGCCCTGGACAAGGGCTGGCCCATCGCGACCGGCGCGATCGAAGGCGCCTGCCGGCACCTGATCGCCGACCGCCTCGACATCACCGGCGCCCGCTGGGGCTTGCACGGCGCCGAAGCCGTCCTCAAACTCCGCGCCGTGACCAGCAACGGCGACCTCGACGACTACTGGGCCTTCCACACCGCTCGCGAACACGAACGGCTCTACCCCAACCCTGACCAGGCCATATTCAGACTGACCGCCTGATCCACGACCTTCACTTCAGAAGAGCCGCACCCATCTCATTTGGTAAGCCTGCGGTAGCAGATGAGGGTGCAGGCGATGCTGGTGAAGGCGAGGAAGTGCTCGGCTTTGCGCTCGTAGCGGCGATGCAGTCGTCGGCATCCGGCAAGCCAGGACATCGTGCGTTCCACGGTCCAACGGTGCCGGCCCAGTCGGGTCGAGGACTCGATGCCCTTGCGGGCAATGCGATGTGTGATGCCCCGCTTGCGTAACCATCGCCGCAGGTGGTCGTAGTCGTATCCCTTGTCGGCGTGGAGCTTTCCCGGTCTGCGTCGTCGGCGTCCGCGTCGGGAGCGGATCGGCGGTATTCCCTTCACCAGCGGGATGAGGGCCTGGCTGTCGTGCAGGTTCGCGCCGGAGATGCCGACGGACAGGGGCAGACCGGTCCGCTCGGTGATCAAATGGATCTTCGAACCATACTTACCCCGGTCTACAGGATTCGGGCCCGTCAGCTCCCCTTTTTCAGGGCCCGCATGTTCACCGAGTCGATGGCGCAGCGGGACCAGTCCAGCTCGCCACGGGCGCCGAGCTCGTCGAGGACCAGGCGGTGGAGCTTCGCCCACACTCTGGCCTTTGACCATTCCGTGAAGCGCCGGTGAGCCGTCGCTCCCGACGGCCCGAACGAGGCGGACGGCAGTTGCTGCCACGTGCAGCCCGAGGTGGCCACGAACACGATCGCAGCCAGCACCTCCCGGTCCCCGTGCCGGCGCCGACCTCCTCCTTGCGGACGAGTCGGCGCCTCCGGCACCACCCGCTGGAACAACTCCCACAACTCGTCCGGCACCAGCCGCTCAACGATCTCCACACCCAGAGGTTATCGAACAAGCCAAATGAGATGACGTCTAAGGCCGAGGACAGGTGTGACTGAGCACGATAGGTGGCCCCTCCGGCCAGATAGGTGCTCACATCCGACAGCGCCGGCGAGTCAGCCGCCGTGCAGGCCCCACTCGTCGAGGCCACCGTAGACGTGGGCTTCAAGGCATCGCAGGTCGGCGATGGCGGGAAGCTGGCGGACTACGTCATAGACAGTCACATGCTCATCCAACCCCCTGGCGGCATCGCGGGCCGCAGAGATCGACGGCCGATCACGATCTGAGCCGAAGCACACCACGTGTCACCCATCGGGACCGAAACTACGGGAGGCTCCGCAGCTGCACCAGAACGAGCGAGGTCAACGGATTGGGCTCCACATACGCCGCACACACGGCATAACGTCCAGGCTCCAGTGCGACACGGACATGATCCTCGCCCTCGAACTCGCTCCCCGACCAGACGGCATCGAGCAAGACCACAGGCCCCGACACGTCCCAGAGCAGCTCTGGCTCCCACACGGCCACCTCAATCGCCGCGCCGACGCCTTCGAGGAACTCTGCCTCCGACTCTGCGGCGCACCAGCGCACGAACAGTCCGTGCTGAGGGAGGAACGCCGTCGAGGCCGGTTCGCCGCCGAGGACCAGGCCGAACTCCTGGCCGACGGAAATGAGGCCGATCCAGTCGTCGACTTCACAGGCACTTTCATAGTCAGCCCTGTGCTCGTCGCTGTCCGCCCCGAGCCAGGACGGCAACGCTGACTCAGGGATCACCACCAACGGACCGCCGCTGGATTCCACCCACTCGACCACGCCTGGATCTGCATACCTGACCATGCGAGGAAGCTACATGCAGGCAGCGACAAGAAGCCTGCCCTCCGGACGACCAGCGCGCTTCGGCTCGCGATCACGCATGCCAACTGTCGATAAGACATGCCGAGCATCTCGAAGAGTCGCAGGCCAGGGGCGTCGTGAGCTACCCAGTTCCAATATGCGTGGCCAGGTTCCAACTATCGTGTCCCGGCTCATCTGGCGGGCCAGGAATCGCGCTCAGGGGCCAACTGGCGTGCTTAAGGGCCAACTATCGCGCTCAGTCACAACAGGCGAGGTCAGAGAGGTGCCACTTCTCGCTGAAAAGTGTCAAGTCGCGCTGAAATTCTCACCGACCCCGTGCCACGAAGGGACGCCTCCGGAACGGCGGTCGCAGTCGGCCATGTGGGCACGATCTATCAGGCCTCGAACGCAGTCTGTTTGGGGAGGGCGACGCCTCGCACCGTCAAGCTGCTGCCGGACGGAACGGTGCTGAATGACCGAGCGGCGCAGAAGATCCGCCGTCAGGAGCAGGGGCACGAGTACGCGGAGGCCAGGCTGATCGCCCTGGGAGCTCGCGTTCCCCCCGCGGGCGGCGACCCAACGGTCTGGCTGCGGGAGGCCTTTGAGGCGGTCGGTGCGCGCAATGTTAGGCACCTCGGAGCCCATCGGTTCTGCGGACAGTTTCCACGTGTTGCCGCTCTGCTGACGACGCTACCAGCGCGCCGCGCTCGCGGCCGTGACTACCGTCCAAGACACCCCTCCGTTCGACGGCTTGGCCGAGGTTCCCACCGCCTCCGACTGGTGCCAGCGGTGGAACGGTCGACGGCACTCCTTCCGTCACGTCGGTGAGGGCGGGTTCGACGCCAGGGCCCCGGCGTTTGCCGGTGATGTCCGGTTGATCATGTGATGCTGTAGAGGGCGAGGACGCGGTGGCGTTCGGTGTGGGCTCGGCGTCCGGCGGCTGTGTTGACGTAGCCCGCCAGGTGGAGTGCGCCGCGGATCAGGTCGCGGACGGCAGCCAGGACTGCGGGTGTGTTGTGGGTCCTGACCTGGGATTTGTCTTCGCCGAAGACGACATCACGAACCCAGTGGACGGTGTTCTCTACGGTCCAGTGTCCGCGAGCCCAGGCTGCGATCTCGGCCGCGTCGGCCTGTTCGGCGGGCAGGTCCGTGATCGCGTACACGGTCTGGCTGCTCCACTTCTTCGCCCCGTACAGGCGGCGTTTGCGCTGGATACGCAGGACCTGGCGGGCGTGCGGGAACAGTAGGCCGTCGACTGTGACGACCTGGACATGGCGTCGCTCAAGGCGGCCGTGGCCGCGGGAGTCGTCGCGGTGGATGACGGGCACCTCACTCCAGGGAAGGCGCTGGAGCTGACGGGCCAGGTTCCACTGGTTGTTCTTGATAGTCAGGAGGTAGTGGGCGCCGCGTTGGTGCAGGTAGTCGGCGTGAGTGCGTTGGGCGTGCAGGGCATCCACGGTGACGACCGCGTCGGCCAGGTCGGCGTCGTCGATCTGGTTCAGCAGCGGGGCGAATTCGGGGATTTCGTTGGTCTTCGCGCCGATCTCGCGCGAAGCCAGGGTGATGCCGTCGCCGTGGCGGACTGCTGACAGGACGAAGACCCGGCTGCCGTCGGCACGTCTGGCGCCGCGCAGGCACTTGCCGTCCACTGCGATCGCACGACGCCGCCGGGGTATCGGATCGGCCCGGGTGGCAGTCTGGTGGGCCCGGCGCTGTTCACGCTCCACGCCGCCGTCCGGCATCTGCGGCGCGGGCACCACCGGCCCGTCGGGCAGCAGGGGGTGCAGCCAGGCGTAGCCTGCCGCGCTGAGTTCGGCCGGATTCAGGCGCCCCAGAACACTGCGCAAGGTCTTCTCGCTCGGGACGCGGTAGCGGCCGAGCAGCGGATGGTAGGGCAGGTTGAAGGCGGCGAGTTCCTCAGGAGCGGCACGCTTGCACCATTCCGCCGCCGCGGTGATCGAGTCATGACCCGCCGGTGTTATTGCGCAGACCACCAGCGCCAGCAGCGAGGCGAGCCGGTAACGCACCCCACAGGCGCCCCGCGGATCGGTTACCGCCTCGAACTCGGCGACCAGACTGCGCACTTCGTCCCTCGTGCCACTCTCGGCAAGGGTTTCCAGGCGGGGTACAGGACAGGCGGGAGCAGGGATGGGGGATGATGGCGGAACGAACACGGCACCCTCGTGGATCTTGAAGCGTAGAGAACTCCATGATCCACAGGGGCCGTGTTCACCTGATTCCGGGGCTCACCGTCGGCATCAACTCGCCCAAGACCGGACGAGCCCGGCAAACGCCGGGGCCCTGTGAAGATCCCCGGGATCTTCAGCCCCTTCCGACGGTTATGGCTGCCTCGCTACGCCGCGTGGAAGTGCCACGAGCCATCGTAGTACTCTTCCCAACCTTGGGTGCCGTAGAGCGGGTTCGGGGGCGCGCACCACGCCTCGCTGTAGCCCGGGGCGGTCGTGATGTTTCCGCGGACGTAGTAGGTCCCGAACGGAAATTCGTTGCAGTGGGCCCTCGCCCTCACCTGACGTCCGCACGGGTTCCCGTAGATCGTTATCCCTTCGCCCCACGCCTCCCCGGCGACGGTGGCTTTGACGACGTTCTGTCCTTGCGCACTGACTGTGCAGTCAGTTGCGGATGCAGAGGTGACCGTGGCTGGAATCATGAGCATCGTCGCGGCGGTAGCGGTTGTTGCGAACGCGGAGATGAGCCGGCGTCGTCTCACTGGACCCCCTAGTTGGAATCGAAGTTCTGCCAGAGCGGCGGGTGGCGGCAAGGATCCCAGCAGCAAGGACGATGGTCAATGACCTTCGAGCACGGTCTTCAGTAATCCCCATCCCCCGCCAGCAGCCGCCGGCCCACACCCCAACGCCCTACACGAACCGGCGCATCCGCGGGTCCACCTTCCCCAAGGTGCACGCCCAGAACGCCATGTCGATCATTGCGAAGCTGATACGGAACGTCAGCCGGAACATCAAGATCACTAGCCCAATCACGAGGGCCCCCTTTCCCGGCCTAGCGGCCGGCCTTCCAATCGGTGTCCAAAATCGCAGCGTGGACAGCCGCGACGATCAGCGTGAAGACCAGCACACCGCCCGACCAGTTCTTCGCGTTGCCGACCACGGACGCAACGATCGGCGTGCCCCAGGCGAAGACGGCGTACAGGGCCGGCACGTACATGGCCACGACCCGCTTCTTCGCCGCGATGAAGAACAGCGGCGGCGCCATCAGACCGGCAGACGCCACGACGACCACGACCCAGATCACCTTGGCCACAGTGGATGAGTACATGCGCGCCCGGATCGGCGCATTGATGTACGGATTACTCATCGTCCCCCCTTACTCACACAGAGGCCACAGTGTGACCCACTGCAAGCCAGCGCGTAAGAGGAACGGGCGTAACCCCCGAATTCAGCACTTCGGCCCCGGCCACCTCCACACCTACAGGCGGGGTCACCGGCTGCACCGAAAGGCCCTGTCCCCGGCGCACCGGCCAAGAAACTCCCAGGAGACAGGGCCCCCTACTCACCGTCCCGCACCAGCGGGTCGAGCGCCACCGAAGCCCCGCACTCCTTGCACGCGAACGCCCCGGCCGTGGACCGCAGCACCTCCAGCGCGTCGAACAGGTCGATCTCGTCCGCGCCGGCAGGAGCCGAGCCACAGTCCCAGATGTGCACGATGACCTGACCCGGACGCCCGCGCTGCGGACGGGTCCGCTGAACCTTGAACGCCCACCGGTCATCGGCCGGGCCCTGGCCCTCATCCTCCTTGGGCAAGGGGAACGTCGGGACCGCGTCGTAGGAAACGCCCTCGACGGGCTGCGCCTGCTCGGGGGTCAGCCACACCAGGTACTCGTTGGGCTCGACGCTCTCGGCCGGGCCGTTGTTGGCCCACATGGGCATCCCGACCCGGCACATCCAACCGCCCAGCTGCCACTGGCGACGCTCATGCAGCCGGCCGTACAGCTCCTGGCCGTCCGGCAGGAGCACACGAATCGGCGGCAGCGACGGTTGCGAGGAGGACATGCGGCCACGGTACGAGACCCAGGCACCAGCCGGCGGCCGTGAAGATTCTGTACCGCCTTCAACTATCGCCCGGCATTTTTGCTGGCGTCGACTCAGCCGGGGCACCTGCTCCACGCAGGGCGTAGGAGCCCCGGGCTCCACGAGCCGCCGGCGGCTCCATTACCCCCGTTGGGAGCCGCCGGCACCCCGGCGCTCCTGCTGGCCAGCCGGCACTACTCCGCGTAGCCCGAGGCCGGAGCCGTTGCTACCTTCTAAACGGAAACGTGTTGTCAGGCTCCTTTCTGGCGTACCAGGACGCAACGTTCTCGGGATGGGCCTCGTCGAAACACACACCCGTCATTCGGCCCTGAGAGTCGAAGCGTCCCGTGTACCGTCCCCTGGCTCCACTGGACCACGGGATCAAGAAGGTTATTTCGTCGTTGGTGACTCTGGACTCGGTGATGTCGGCATAGCCGCTATCCGTTTCCACGGCTTTGGCGCCGTCGAAATTGCCGTCCAGGGCCGTCTGAAAAACGTGCACGACCACTGTGTGGCCACCGGTCTGGACTATGTCCCACTGGCCATAAACGTCTCGTGACATGATTGGCTCCCCGTCACTTCTCGCAAGCGGGCAGCAAAGACTGCTGCCTGACGGCTCAGTTGCCCCCTCTTCTTTCACGCTACGCTCTAGGCCATCCGTGTGCGTCTGGGACCGGGGAGTCAACGCTTGTTGTTGAGCGGTCAGTTATTGCTCGTGGTGAGGCGGCTCTCGAAGGCGCTTCGGAACGCGTTCAAGGGCGCCTTCCGGCGCAATCGTGCCGCGCCGTCCGCCCAGCGCGGGCGCGCTGAGAGCCCGTGTACAAACTGATCACTTCCGGGATGGTTGAGCAGTGGCGCGGGCGAGACGCCGGCTCATGAGCATGATCATCGACCACTTGACCATGGCTTCGTGATGCTCGGGTAAGCGTTCGTAGTCGCGTACGCACCGACGCCGCTGGAAGATCCACGACAGCGTGCGCTCCACCACCCACCTGCGCGGCAGCACGGTGAAACCCTGCATGTCGTCGCTCCGCTTCACGATCTCCAGGGTGAGCTGGAGCTTCTCGCGGGCCCAGTCGACGAGCTTGCCTGCGTAACCGCCGTCGGCCCACACCAGCGTGATCGTCTCGAAGAGTTCGCGGAGGTGGGACAGGACGGGGCGGGCTCCGTCCCGGTCTTGGACGCTGGCTGTGGTGACCAAGACGGCCAGGAGCATGCCGATGCAGTCAACGATCACGTGGCGCTTGCGGCCTGGTACTTTCTTGCCCGCGTCGTATCCGCGACTGTCGGCACCCACGGTCTCTGCGGCCCGTACGGACTGCGAGTCGATGATCGCCGCCGTGGGGTCCGCCTCGCGTTCCTCGGCGCGGCGCACTGCGTCGCGCAGGTCGTTGTGGAGCGCGTCGACGTCGCCGTCCTGGTACCAGCGGGTGAAGACGGCGTGCGCGGTTCGCCAGGGGATGCCGAAGTCGACGGGCAGGTTGCGCCACTTGCAGCCGTTGTCGGCGACGTAGAAGATCGCGTCGACCATCTGGCGGCGACAGTACTCCTCGGGGCGACCGCCGTTGCCGTCCAGCCAAGTGGGCCAGGGCATCAGCGGCTGGATGACCTGCCATTCCGCATCGGTGGTCTCCGAGGTGTAGTGGCGTACGCGGGCGGGATGACGCCGACCGTGACCCCACTGGCAGGCGACGCAGGTGCAGGCGGACTCGGCGCACGGCGTGACAGCGGGCGCGCAGGCGGCGTTCAATGACATGGCAGGGCCTCTGGTGCTCGGAGTGGTTCGTCACCCCCGGTGCTACCAAGAGGCCCTGTCTCTACGGGTAGTTATGCACGAACTTGACCGCCTCGCCCTCGCCAGGGGATCAGTTTGTACACGGGCACTGAGTCCTCCTGCGTTTCCCCCACCCCGCTGTAGGGCGCAAGTGCCGGCCTCAGATCAGCGCGAGACCCGCCGGCCCTTCGCATCGTCTAGTACTCCAGCCGTAGATCGTGATCTTCATGTCTGACTAGTGGCTTGTCGGTGGTAATGGCAGGCCTGGGATCGGGCCTGGTGACGGCGTCGCCAGGCGGACCAGTGGAGCCGGTGGGCTGCGTCGTGGATTGTCCGGACGACGAGCGCGATGAACAGTCGCTGGATCTCGTTGCAGGACAGCGGGATCAGCCCGTCCGGGGCGGCATGGCGGGAGTGTTCGTCGGCGCGGACGACGGCGAGGAAGGCGTGGGCGAGCATGGCCAGGGTGACCCAGCGAGACCACGAGGTGAAGCGGCGGACCTGGTGCTCGTCCAGTCCGGCCAGGCCCTTGCCGGACTGGAAGGTCTCCTCCACCCGCCATCTTGAACCGGCGACGTGCACCAGCGTGGCCAGGGGTACCGGGGCGGGTGAGAAGCAGCGGTAGTAAGCGAGTTCACCGGTGGTTCGGTTGCGGCGGATCAGCAGCCGGTGACTGCCGGGCCGGCGTTCTGCCAGGTCGACCACGGCCCAGTCGTAGAAGCGGTACCCCTTGGCGCCAGCCCCTGCCGACACTTTCTGCCAGCCCCGCTTGGGCACCTTCGCGGCCAGGGCATCCGCGCGGAACTTCCCTGCACCGGTGGTGACTTCGGCCGAGCAGGCGACGGCGAGCACGTAGCCGACCCCGCGTTCTTCCAGCGCGGCCCGTAGCTTCGGGTTGCCGCCGTAGACCTCGTCCCCCGCGACCCAGCCCACGCGGTGCCCAGCGTCCAGAAACCGGCCGATCATGCGGGCGGCCAGCTCCGGCTTGGTCTCGAAGACGGTGTCATCACCCAGTCCCGCGGCCCGGCAGCGGTCCGGGTCACATGTCCACGAGCGCGGGATATACAGTTCCCGGTCCACCGCCGCATGTCCGCGGTGGCCTGCGTAGACGAGGTAGACGGCGACTTGGGAGTTTTCGATTCTGCCAGCGGTGCCGGTGTACTGGCGCTGGACACCGACGGTGTGCGTGCCCTTCTTCACGTCCCCGGTCTCGTCGACCACCAGCACCGCATCCTCGTCGCGCAGGTGCTCCAGCACGTACTCACGCACGTCGTCTCGCACGGCGTCGGCATCCCACCTGGCCCGGCTGAGCAAGTGCTGCACGCCGTCCGGGGTGGCCTCCCCGGCCCACTCCGCGATGCTCCAGCAGTTCTTGCGCGGCAGGTCCGACAGCAGCCCCAGCACCAAGTCCCTCACCCGGCGCCGGGGTTCAACTCGCGCGAATCGGCCTGCTATCCGGCCCATCAGGACCTCGAACGCCTCCCGCCACCGAGCGGGATCTATGCTGTGGCCTGCGGCCACCGTCTCGTCGTTTGTCCACACAACTCACGATGATCAACGGTGGCCGCACCCCTCTCCACACCGGGACAAGGAGATCGCCTGGTGAAAGCAGGGCCCTCCTCATCAGCCCGGAGGAATCAGAAAGGATGGCCGCGATGACTGAGGCGGAACGGTCCACGATGGTCGTCCGGCTGGACCAGGGCCCGGTCGAGTACCGGCTGGAACAGCGAGGCGGCCCCGTGGTGGTGGTACTACACGGCGGGCACATGCGGGCCAGTCTTGTGTTGGGTGAGGAAGTGTTCGCTGAGTCGGGCTACACGGTGCTGGCGCCATCGCGTCCCGGCTACGGTCGCACGCCATTGTCGACCGGAACTTCGGTGAGCGGGTTCGCCGACGTCACCAGGGCGCTGTGCGAGCACCTTGGTATTGCCAAGGTCGCCGCCGTCGTGGGGATCTCCGGGGGAGGACCAACCGCGGCAACGATGGCGGCGCGCCATCCCGACCTGGTGGAACGGCTGATTCTTCAAAGCGCCGTCGGGTGGCTTGCCTGGCCCGATCGCAGTACCCGCATCGGCGCACACGTGGTATTCGCCGCCGCCACGGAGCAAGCCACCTGGGGCGCGATGCGCGGGCTCATGCGCCTCGCGCCCGAGACGTGCCTGCGGCTGCTACTGCGCGATCTGTCCACGCTGCCGGTCCGGGACGTCGTTGCTGCCCTGCGCGCCCAGGACCGGGCGACGTTGGTTGCGCTGTTCTCTCGGATGCGGTCGGGAAGCGGGTTCATCAACGACCTCCAGCCCGCACCCGACGTCACCACCGAAGTCGGCCAGCCCACCCTCGTGATCGCCACCCGCAAGGACGGAGCCGTGCCGTTCGCCCACGCCCAGTCCCTTGCCGCAGTCATCGCCCACGCCGAACTCGTCGAAAGCCAGGCCGACAGCCACTTCATCTGGTTCGGACACGACTGGCCCACCATCGCCGAGACCATCCGCACCTTCCTCACCACTGACCCGCCTCAGCCACTGCAATCGGTGCCTCAGACTTGAACCCACTCTGAAGATCACGATCTACGGCTGGAGTACTAGACCCTTCAGCTGTAGATCATGGTCGGGGTCGTAGTTCGTCGATCTCGTAGGGCGGGTAACTGGCGTGTATGCAGGTCGAGTTGCTGGACGTTGTGGGCGCGGTGTCGGACCGGGAGTGGGCGGAGGAGTGGGCCGGGCAGTTGGACGACCTGCTGCTGGAGGTCGGCCGGTTCTTCCCCCGGGTGGACGTGCGGTGTCGGGTTGCGGCGTGTGTGCGGGGCTTGTTGGGGCCGGTCTCGCGGAAGAACGGCTGGCAGTTGGCGGAGTACGCCGGCGACGGTGCGCCGTGGAACCAGCAGCATCTGCTGGACCGTGCGCGTTGGGACGTGGAGGGGATGCGGGACTTCACGCGGCGTCACGTGGTCGCGGCGCTGGCGGATGATGGGGAGGGCGCGGGGCCGGGCGGGGCGGGAGTGCTGGTGGTGGACGAGACCGGGTTCGCCAAGCGCGGCACGGCCTCGGCCGGGGTGGCCAGGCAGTATTCCGGGGCGCTCGGGGGTGTCTTCCCCTGCCAGGTCGGGGTGATGGCCGCGTGGGCGACCGGGGCCGGTCAGGCGTTGATCGACCGAGAGTTGTACCTGCCGAAGGAGTGGACAGGCGACCCGGCGCGCTGCCGGGCCGCGCACGTGCCCGAGGACCGCGCTTTCATGACCAAGCCGCGGCTGGCAGAGGCGATGATCGAGCGGGCGCTGCCCGACCTGCCCCAGGGCGAAGGAGCGGTGTGGGTAGCGGCGGACGAGGTCTACGGGCGGGAGAAGGCCTTCCGCTCCTTCCTCGAGGAACATCACTTGCCCTACGTGGTAGCGGTCCAGGCGAACACGCCGGTACTGGCACGCCCGGGATGGCGGCATGCGGGACGGCTGGTGGAGCGCGTCGCCCAGGAGGAGGACTGGGTTCAGCTACCAGCCGGGCCCTCCCAGCTGGACACCCGCGTCTGGCAGTGGTGGGCACGCCGGATCATCGACCCGGGCGAGCCGGTCGGCGACGAGGCCTGGGCACGATGGATCATCGCGCGCCGCCGCCCCGAGGAACCAGCCAAGCGCGACTACTACCTGGGCTGGGGACCACCCGGGACAGCGATGGAAGACCTGGTGCTGGTCCCGGGAGCACGCTGGCGGGTGGAAGAAGCGATCAAGCTGGCGAAATCCGCCTGCGGACTGGCCGACTACGAGGTCCGCTCCTACCACGGCTGGTACCGGCACATCACCCTCGCCCAGCTCGCCGCCGCCTTCCTGGCCGGCTGCGACGCCCAAGCCGCCCGGGAACAGGGCCCACTGGCCTCCACCCGCTTCGGCCAAGACCAGCCCACACTGACCGGCGACCAGAGAGGGGGACCACGATGACCCCACCCACACCCCGGCCCCCGTCCGCTTCACGGCCTTCGAGATCCAACGCCTGATCATCCTGCTCGCCCCGCAACCCGACCGGGCCGAGCGTATCCGGCACGGCCTGGCCTGGTCCGCCTACCGCCGCCTGCACCAGACCGTCGCCCGCGCCTGCCACCGCCGCACCCGCGCACGACGACGCATGGATCGGTCCGCATCTCACGCGACGTCAGAAGTACCACAAGGACCATGATCTACAACTGAAGGGCTAGAGAGCAGTTACGGTCGTGACCGGGGGCGTGCACAATAGCGCGTGGCATGAGACCACCTAACCGGCGGCCTCACAGCGGAGAGGGCTACCTCCCAGCCGCCCAGTAAATCCAGCCCAGTTCACGGGCCGGTGTGAATACGATCGCCTCCAGCGCCCGACCTTCGACGGTGAAGCGGAACTCTCCGGGACGGTCGCCGTAGTCAAGCGCCGTCAGATTCCTTCGAAAGATCATCTCTGTGTGGGTTGGCGACTCGAACAGCAGACGAGTCGCCGTCTGGCGCTTCAGCGTGCCGACAAGCGGTTCGCGGCCGTCGATGAAGTAGGCCACTGCAGGTGCTGTGTTCCACTCGCGGTGATGCTCCGCGTGGCCCGCCTGGTACGCCGCCCACATCGCTTCCTCAGAGTCCGTCACCTGCGCTCGACGGCTCCTCCAGCGACTCAAGAAACCCATACCGCCCCCATCCCTCGTGGGGTGAGGGTACGCCGTCACCGTCGGCCATGCGCCGCACACCGGGCACGGCGGCCACCGGGTACCGAGAGGGTTGGGCTCGTAGTCCACTGCTGGTGCGTCGCTCATGCACCCCACGATGTGACCAGACGCCAGCCAGCGTCCAGCACCTCCGAGTTACTCACCGCCGGAAGCCGGAAGTAGCCATTTCTCCACATGAACAAGGCTTCGACCGCGGCTGGGACAGGGTATAACTGCCGATCGTGATACGCATGTTGGCCGACGGGCCGAGTGAGAACTTCTGGGCGGCGACCGGAGCTGTGGCGGCCTGGGCCGCGGTCCCTGTGGGGCTCCTGGCCATCTGGGTCACCTGCCGAACCGCCTGGCCACGCCGAAAGATTCGCTGGTCGGCCCGCGTGAGCCCCCTTGTAGGCCGCGCAGCCGCTCAGACAAGCGGCATCACCGTCACCTTCACCGGGACCGCGCTCAGCCACCCCCAGATCGTCGAGGTCGAGGTCAGCAACGTCGGCAACAAGGATTTCGAACCCGCGCACTTCCTCGGCACGCCGATCGAGATCGTGTTGACCGGCGGCACTGTGGTCAGCGTCCTACGTGAGACTTCGGTGCCGACGGTCCGACGCGTCCTCCACGCCACACAGCACCCCGACCATGTCGCGCTGGACACCAGCACGCCCCTCCACAAGGGACAGACACTTCAGTACGTCATCCTGGTCGACGCCGGCGAGCAGCAATCAGTAGTGCCGAATGAACCCGAGATTGATGTCCGAGTGTCCGCCACCAACTGCAAGGTTGAGCGCAGGAACCCTCCGACGCTTCAGCCGTCACGAGGGGGCGACTCCGTCCTCGCGTCTGTAATCGCTGGGGCTGCCACAATCATCACCGCCTTCGTCGCCCTGCTGGGCGGTGCCCTGTTTAAGTGATAGTGATCACCGGATTCAGGCGCGTGGCGCATGAGGCCACGGCTCCAGCCCACCCCGCCGCTAGGCTCCCCACATGAGCGCGCTCGAACTCCTCGCCGCAGTGAACGTCAAAGTCGTCGGCGTCCGAGCCCTTAACGGCCGCCCCCTGCCCATGCTGGGCATGCGGCCCAAGATCCACGCCCTCGACCTCCGCGGCGGCATCCCCAACCCGCGCACACCGCTCGAACAGGCCCTGGCCGAGACGGGCTTCACCCACCTCGTGCCGAGCGACGGTATTCCTGAGACGCCCCACCCCGACTGGACCATCACCCTGCCCAGCTCGACCTCCTACCGGATCGACTACCAGGGCGAGACGCAGTTCAAAAGCGGCCTGCCGACACCCGAGCTGTGGGGCGTGCTGGTACGCGAGGCCGGATGGTGCGCCCTGGTGCTCCAGCGCGAGGCCGGCCCCGACGTCCGCGGCAAGGAGCTGCTCACCGAGATGGACGCCGGCAACTGTTTCGCTGTCACGGCCCGGCTCGTGTAGTGGCCGTCCATTTGATAGGCCAAATCCCCAGCCCCCAGCCGTCGGCTCACCACCAGATGTACGGCGTCCGGCGCATCCCGGCCGCGACATTCACCAGCTCGGCCAGCTCCGTGAGCCGGCTCCCCGGGTACTCCACCGCCCAGGTCGAGAGCACGGCCGCCGCCTCCTCCAGCCACACGACACCGGCCACCCATTCCTGGTCGTCCGGGTCGTCGACACCAGCCCACAGCGCCGGCACCAGCAAGTGCCCCCGGCCGTCCTCCCCGAGATCCCCGTACCGCTCCAGCCACGCGGCCACATGCGTCAGGTGGTCGTCGCCGGCCTGGCGCAGCAGCTCCGCGCCTTTACCGGAGAGCCAGCCCACGCCCCAAATCTCCGGGCCGTCGGCGGGGTCGGACATGATGCGGATCGCCTTGGACATGGGCCCATTTTGCTCGCTAGAGTCGCGGAGCCCCGGACGCACGGCCGACGGCGGCACTCCTCCACGAGGCGCAGCTACCCCGAGTTCAGGGCCCCGGCGTTTGCCGGGCTCGTCCGGTCTTGGGCGAGTTGATGCCGACGGTGAGCCCCGGAATCAGGTGAACACGGCCCCTGTGGATCATGGAGTTCTCTACGCTTCAAGATCCACGAGGGTGCCGTGTTCGTTCCGCCATCATCCCCCATCCCTGCTCCCGCCTGTCCTGTACCCCGCCTGGAAACCCTTGCCGAGAGTGGCACGAGGGACGAAGTGCGCAGTCTGGTCGCCGAGTTCGAGGCGGTAACCGATCCGCGGGGCGCCTGTGGGGTGCGTTACCGGCTCGCCTCGCTGCTGGCGCTGGTGGTCTGCGCAATAACACCGGCGGGTCATGACTCGATCACCGCGGCGGCGGAATGGTGCAAGCGTGCCGCTCCTGAGGGACTCGCCGCCTTCAACCTGCCCTACCATCCGCTGCTCGGCCGCTACCGCGTCCCGAGCGAGAAGACCTTGCGCAGTGTTCTGGGGCGCCTGAATCCGGCCGAACTCAGCGCGGCAGGCTACGCCTGGCTGCACCCCCTGCTGCCCGACGGGCCGGTGGTGCCCGCGCCGCAGATGCCGGACGGCGGCGTGGAGCGTGAACAGCGCCGGGCCCACCAGACTGCCACCCGGGCCGATCCGATACCCCGGCGGCGTCGTGCGATCGCAGTGGACGGCAAGTGCCTGCGCGGCGCCAGACGTGCCGACGGCAGCCGGGTCTTCGTCCTGTCAGCAGTCCGCCACGGCGACGGCATCACCCTGGCTTCGCGCGAGATCGGCGCGAAGACCAACGAAATCCCCGAATTCGCCCCGCTGCTGAACCAGATCGACGACGCCGACCTGGCCGACGCGGTCGTCACCGTGGATGCCCTGCACGCCCAACGCACTCACGCCGACTACCTGCACCAACGCGGCGCCCACTACCTCCTGACTATCAAGAACAACCAGTGGAACCTGGCCCGTCAGCTCCAGCGCCTTCCCTGGAGTGAGGTGCCCGTCATCCACCGCGACGACTCCCGCGGCCACGGCCGCCTTGAGCGACGCCATGTCCAGGTCGTCACAGTCGACGGCCTACTGTTCCCGCACGCCCGCCAGGTCCTGCGTATCCAGCGCAAACGCCGCCTGTACGGGGCGAAGAAGTGGAGCAGCCAGACCGTGTACGCGATCACGGACCTGCCCGCCGAACAGGCCGACGCGGCCGAGATCGCAGCCTGGGCTCGCGGACACTGGACCGTAGAGAACACCGTCCACTGGGTTCGTGATGTCGTCTTCGGCGAAGACAAATCCCAGGTCAGGACCCACAACACACCCGCAGTCCTGGCTGCCGTCCGCGACCTGATCCGCGGCGCACTCCACCTGGCGGGCTACGTCAACACAGCCGCCGGACGCCGAGCCCACACCGAACGCCACCGCGTCCTCGCCCTCTACAGCATCACATGATCAACCGGACATCACCGGCAAACGCCGGGGCCCTGGGTTCGACGCCCGGCGGTACGCGGTCGAGCTGCTGCCGGAGAAGGAATCGAAGACCTTCGTGGTCGAGCACCATTACTCCGGCTCCTTCCGCCGCGCGGTTCCGCTTCGGTCTGTACGACATCGACGCCGACGAGGCGTAACTGCGCGGGGTGGCCGTGTTCGGGGTGCCGGTCACCGCGGCCGTTCTGACCCGGCCGCTGAACCCGTGGGCTTCCCGCCCGGGCGCACGAAAATCGGTGCGCTCGGACCCCGGCTGCTCCGATACTGCTGGTGACGAAAGTGAGGTCCCATGCCGCAGATCGAGCCGAGCGTGCTGACAGCGCTCATGGCGGCGGCGAAGGACGCCGTCTCCAACGCAGCCGCCGCGTTCTCCCTCGCGGCCATGGACGTCGGTTCGAGTATGGCCGTTGAGCAGCGGGATGCGCTGGTCGCGGCCTTGCGCCGCCGGCCGTCTGAGGTGCTGAAGGCCCGGAAGGAGGCGGGGGAGGTTCCGCCGATTCCGCCCACCACGCCGGCCCAGTTGGAGATCTGGAGCCTGTACGCGGACTGCGTGGGTGATCCGCTCCTTCGCGGCCACCTTCATCATCTGCTGCTCGATGCCGGCCACGGCCGCAAGCCCGACCGCGTCCGTGGCGCGGCCTCCGGCTACCTCGATGGGGCGCAGCTTCTACTGGCCGCTTCCCAGGACAGCTACGGGTGGGCACGGGCCGCCCTGTGCCTGAAGAGGGCCGGGGAGCTGGCCCTCAAGTTCAAGCAACCCGACCTTCGTGACCGCGCGACCACGGACGCCCTCGCCCTCGCCGAGCTGCTCTTGGCTGGAGCCGAGGACGACGGGCGGGCCCTGCTGGTCGTCCTGCAGGCGCTGCAGACCCTTGAGTACGACGTCGCGGACCTTGCCGAGCAGGCGGGCAGCCTCTGCACCCACGACGTGGACGCCCGGATCGGCCTCCTCGATGTGCTGCGAAAAGACGCGCCCCAGAGCCGCCACACGGAGATCGACACCGCTGTGGTCCACACCCTCCTGGACGCCGCAGAGGCCGCCGACGCCGGGCACCGCCGCCTGTACTTCCTGACGGGGGCGGCGACCGAGGCGCGGAAGCGGGGCCTGCCCGAACTACGGGCACGTGCCGAGATGGCCCTGCAGCAGACCAAGCTGGAGTGGACTTCCATCCGCACCGAGGGCACCATCCCGCGCGCGGTGATCGCCGGGCAGCGGGCCCGGGTCGATGCCGCCCCGGATCTGCTGACCGCGCTGTGGGCAACCGTGGCGGACGTCCACCCCGTGATGCGCGCGCAAGCCGAGATCGAGGCCGAGACCGACAGCCCGTTCAAGGGTCTGCTGCAGATCCCGCGTTCGCGCGTCAACTCGGCCGGACCGGTCTTCGTCCGTCCGCCCGTAGAGGCCGACGACGACCTCGCCGTGGCGATGCAGGTCCGCGGCCTGGGGCAGTTCGGGATGCTGACCGCGCTTCAGCTCGACCGCATCCACGAGCGCTTCCGTCCCGACGAGTTGGAGATGATCGCCGCTCTGGTGCACGAGACGGTGCTGCCCGAGCCCCGTGCGCGAACCCTCGCCCGGGCCTTCCTCTACTACTGGCTGGAGGAACTCGACGCCGCGGCGTGCGTCGCGCTGCCACAGGTCGAGCAGATCCTCCGGGAACTCCTGCGCTCCCGGGTTCCTGTCGTCTCCGTGGCCCGGGGGCAGAGCCCCGGTGGAGTCGACTTGCTGGGCAAGCTCCTGCAGAGCATGCCGGAGGCCGGGTATCCGGCGGACTGGAGCAGAGCGCTGGAACTTCTCCTGGTCGACCCCGACCGCGGGATGAACGTGCGCAACGACATCCTCCACGGCCTGGCCGGCACCCCGCCCAAGCACCACGTCGCGCTCATCTTGCAGGCGGCGCTGTACCTGCTCAGCCACGCGCACGGGCAGCGCATCGCACTCGACCCGACGACCTGATCCCCGGGACCGCAGGGCAGCCGCTCCTGGGCCGCTCCGCCGGGCCCGGGAACGCACGCCACCCGCCGCCCGGCGTCGTCCGGAGCGGTTCACTCGTACGAAACGGGCTGAACCCGGCAGCCGGCTCGGCGACAATGAAGGCCGAAGCACCACGACGAGCACAAGGACTGACGATGAGTCACGAACGTGAGGTAGCCCCGCCCGGGCTGCGCCGAGTACTCCAGGACGTCGTACACGCCCTGGAGGAGGAGGCGGTTGCGACCCTCGCAGCCTGGCTCGACATCCCGGTGCCCTCCGGCCTGTGGGGCAGGGACCTGCCCGAATGGATCAATGAGCAGCTGCAGCGGCTGCCGGACCCCAAGGTCTTCGACCTGCTGGAGCAGGCCCTGACCTCTAACGGCATGTGGGGATCGTCGGCCTACGACGAGCGGGTCAACAAGATCCTTAAGGAGGCCGAAATCGCGCTCGTTATGGTCGACGGCTCCTTCCTCGAGGACGACGAGGGGGCCGAGGAACTGGACGTCCAGGACGCCACCGTCCGCCCGCTGACCCTGCTCACCGGGAAGTACGCCGCCGCCCGGAGCAACTGGTCCAAAGCCCTGACCGCCCAGAAGGCCGGGGACGACCGCCAGGCCGTCGCGTTGGCCGTCAACACCCTGGAGGGCGTCGTCAAGATCGCCTCCGGGCAGAAAGACATCAACTCCGGGCTTCGCCGGCTGTTCCCCGAAGGCGAGCGCACCCCGCTGTGGCAGGCGATCAACCAGCTGCACAACTACGGCTCCGCGATGCCTTGGGTGCGCCATGGCGGCGGCCAGAAGGACGTGGAGCTGACCCGGATTGAAGCACTGGGCGTGGTGCGGGCCGCCGCCGTGTGGATCGTCATGCTGATCAACCTGGACAAGGAGGGCCGCTTCTAGGCCCGCCGGAGGTCCGGCGCCGACGTCCGCGGCGCCGACCTGAAGTTGTCGGCGTACTCCTGGCCGTACGCCGCCGCGATCTGCATCTGCTCGCCGATCTCGAAGACGCCGTCCTCGACCAAGTCCTCTCCGTTCCACCACCAGCGCCTGAGGCCGTCCGCCGCGCCCGCGAACAACTGCATCGTGGTGTGGGCGGAGGCGGTCACGCCTCGCGGTAGCCCGGGGAGCGAGAGGTTCCGGCGGTACTGGAGGGTGGGCGGGTGCCAGCCCTGCTCGCCCACGATCACGCCGATCGTCAACTCTCTGGTGATGGCGAGGTGGGCGCCGTTCGACCGGGCCGTCTCCTCGGTGAAGCAGAGCCGCCACTCCCGCTCGTGCAGCCAGTCCGCGTGGCCGGGCTCGTAACGGACTCGACGGTTCCGAGACTTGTCGGGCAGGCCGCCCGTGAGGTCCATCTCCTCGCCGGAGAGGTACATCACCGGGCGGACGCCGATCTCGAGCAGCGCCTCGCGGTCGAACACCAGACCCCAGGGCTCGTACGGCCCTCGCTGGCTCACCCCTGTCCGAAGCATGACCCTTCGGGCCTCCTCGGACGGCTCGCTGAAGCAGACCACCGGAAGGTCCGAGCCCGGCACCTGCGCCCCTCGCAGCTTCCCCTCCAGGAGGATGCTCACCATCCGCTCCTGAGCCGTCCCCGCCGCAAAGGCCGGAGCCTGCGGCCCGTACGCGCCCCTGGGGCGGCCGGTGAAATGGACGAGGGTGTCGGGCAAATCAGGGTGTATACCGACGCCGGGGGACTTCGCCACGGAGACCTCAACTTCCGCTAAATGTACGGATATTAGCAGGGCCTATCCGCAACCCTCCGGGACGTCCCCATGCCCGCCGGAGCGGTCGGCGCGCTATGGGCACGGGGGAGCCGCCCGGTAGAGGGCGGGGATCTGCGCGGCTCCGCGCCGGTGCAGCCCTGCGGGACTGCGCTAGTGAGTCGGCAGCCACGGGAGGGCGAGTTCGGGCCGCAGGCGGCCGGGCTCTTGGCCGTGTCGAACACGGCCAGGAACTTCAGCTCCCCGCCGGCCGGGCTCAGGACGGTTGCAGCGTGGCGGCCAGACTCAGGGGCGGATGGACAGTGAAGGGGGCGCGGTGACCCGGCGGGGAGGCAGGTCGTCGTGCTGCTGGCCACCGCGCTGCTGGTGTGCCTCATGATGCCGAACTCCTCATCGAGGGCGGCGCCTTCGCTCTTTAGGACTGCGTACGCGATAGCGGCGGCACCCGGGCGGGTGCCGCCGCTCGGCGTTGACGCCGGGTCAGGGCCGGCGCCGCCGGCGGGTGAGGTCGGGAACGGCGGACTGGGCGGCCACCTGCTGCTCCAAGGCCGCGTTGGTCTCCTTGAGCTTGCTGTTCTCGATCTCCAGGACGTGGACGATCCGGGCCAGGAGCTGCGCCTGTCCGCGCAGATCGTCGCGTTCGGCACGGACGCGGGCCAGGTCCTGCTGCTGCCTGGCCGCACGGGCCCGCGCCGAATCGGGCAGCTCCTCGGGGACGGGGGTGCGGGCCTTGACCAGGGCGTAGAACAGGTCCTTGAGGCCGGTGTGCTTGTGGGTGAGCTTGTTGCGGCGCAGGCCGGCTTCGATGGCCAGGGAGACGACGGTCAGCTTTCCGTCGGAGCGCAGCGGGGCACCGATCAGCAGGCGCACCATGGCGTCGGTGATGGCTCTGATCTCCGCGGCGCCCTCGGTGTCGGCGTGACCCTGGGCGCGGGTGAGGGCCTCGCCGACGAGCTGGGCCAGCGCTGCGCCGCCGCGCGGGCCCGGTGCGGTCGGGGTCGCGGCGGGGGTGTTCATCGTCGCTCCGTGGGTTCGGTGTGGGCCGGCTGCTGGGCGTCGTGGCGGCGGATGATGGCGGTGAGGTGGTCCTTGCGCTGCTGTTCGCGGGTAGCGATGGGGTAGGGGTCGAGGCCGGCGTCGGCGTCCGCGTCGATCCGCGCCACCTCGGCCCGCAGGGCGGTGATCTGGCTGTCGGTGCGGCTGATGTTCGCGCACGCCGGATGGCAGCGGGAGTGGTCGGGGGTGCTGCGGCCGCCGTCGCGCACCCGGTCGCGGTCGGGGTTGCACAGCGCGGTGAACGCGTCGTGGTTGCAGGTCAGGAACGCCTTCGGGTCCTCGTAGACCTGGAGGCGGGGGTTGGCGACCAGCGCGCGCAGTTCGCGTTTGCCGAGGTAGGTCCCGGCGTAGCGGTCGGAGAACTCGGCGGCCGCGGCGCGGTAGCGGTCGGCGGCCGGGCCACTGACCTTCTCGCCGGCGGCGACGCGTTCGCCGGCCTCGTTGAGGGTCTCGGCCAGGGCCAGGCCCTTCTCCTGGTCCAGGACCTCGAGCATGTCGGCCTGGGAGCGGCCAGCGTAGGACTCCGACATGGCGGTGGCCGCGTGTCCGTACTGCACCGCGAGCGCGATCCGGCCGCCGGGCTGGCGGTAGATGAACCAGGCGACGGTGCGGCGGAAGCGGCGCAGGGCGATGGCGCCGTCGGGATCGGGCGGGATCAGCTCGTGGGGCCGGTCGTGGCGCGTGGCGAGCTGGTTGGCCCAGGCGGTGAAGGCGCGGATCCGTTCCACGGCCGTATCGGAGGACAGGCCGGTGCGGGGCATGCAGGTGCCCTTGGCGTACCGGTAGAGAGTGCGGGTGAACAGCTGCTCGCCGTCTTCGAGTTCCTCGACGACGGCGATGGCGCGCGCGACGGGCTCCAGCACGATCCACGGGTCCGCTCGTACTTCGCCTTCGCCGATCGCGTTGCCGTCCTCGTCCAGAACCCCCTTGAAGTGCCGGCCGCGGACCTCGAACCGTACGGTGCCGTCGTCGCGCTCCACGCGGGTACAGCAGCCGCGGCGCAGGGCCAGGACCTCCTCGGGCCGCATGCCGGAGAGGTAGGCGCAGCAGATCAGGGCGGCGGTGGACAGGTGGAGCATCAGCACGTCCATGTCGTCGAAGCCGATCGCCTCTCGCCACGGGGCGGCGCCGATCCAGGCGGCGAGCGGCACGTCGAGGCGCGGGGCGGGGCCGAAGTCGGCCGGGGTGAGCTCGTCGTTGAGGATGCCGCGGGCGCGGGCGACCTGGGAGGTGGTGACGCCGAGGGTGCCTGCCAGGAAGGTGTTGGCCATCGGCGGCAGCGGCCCGCCGAAGCGGGCGCGCACGGCAGTGGCGCCGGGCGCACCGCTGGAGGGCAGCTGCCGCCCCGCCGCGAGCAGGCCGCGCAGGTGGGCCACCGCGGTCTCGGTGCCGCCGCGCGGGGCGCTGTCGGGGATGGCGGCGAGCAGCCGGCGGTGCTCGCGGGCGGCGGCCAGGATGTCCGGGGACAGATCCAGGACCGTGCGCAGCGCCCACACCAGCAGCGGGGCCATGACGGCCGGGTGCACGATCGCGACGGCGTTCTCGCCGTTGGGCGTGTCGTCGTTGGTGCCGAGGAAGTCGGACATGACTGCGGCCGGGTCCTCCCACGGCGGCATGACCAGCCGGTCGTGCTCGGGCAGGTAGGGGGCGTAGGCCCACAGCCGGGAGATCACCCACAGGGCCTTGGCGTCGGTGCGCCACTGGCGGCCGAGCGGGCGCAGGTGCTCGGCGTACGCCTCCAGGTCGCCGGTGGTGACCTGGGAGAGTTCGGTGATGCCGCGGCCGTCGAGCCAGGTGGCGAAGCGCATCCAGATCTGGAAGTTGTGGCGCAGGGTGCCCGGTTGTGTGGTGGAGCGCGAGGCCCGCTGCTGGAGCAGCACGGCCGGGGTCGGGATGTTCAGCTCGGCGAAGGCCGCGCGCATCACGCCGGGGCGCAGCCCGGCGGGGCAGCGGCTCCAGTCGATGACCAGCGAGCGGTTCGACTCCCTGGGGCTGATCAGCGCCAGGCGCCAGGCCAGATCGCGGAAGCGCGGCAGCTGCTCGGGGTCGAAGCCGGGCCGCAGCCGGTTGAACGGCAGGACGAAGGCGTCCGGGGTTGGGTCGACGACCTCCGGGCCGGCGCGGAGAGGCGAGGTTGCGTTCACGGGTCGAGCCTCCTCTCAAGCATCGCGTGGATCAGATCCCGCTCGCTGTCGGCGACGGCGGCGACCAGTCGGGGCCGCGCGTCGGTGGTGGTGTAGGTGGTGAGGAAGTCGCCGATCCGCGCGTGGTGCGTCGCCCAGTCCGCGGCCCACACCGCCGACGTGACGGCCGAGCGCAGGGACTCCAGCGCCTGGTGCAGATAGGCGATGCGGGGCAGGTCGCGGCCGGTGGCCACCGCGTTGCGGCAAGCGAAGCACAGCAGGAACGACACCGCGCACGGCATCCCGGCCGTGCTGTGGTCGGAGTTGAGGAAGTCCGCGCACGAGGCGACCGGGGTGCGCAGCCGGCCGGCCACGATCCGGCGCGCCACCTCCACGTCGATCCCGGCCTCCTTGGCCACGAGCTCGGCGCTCACCTCGCCGGTGGCGTCGACCTCCTCGATCAGGCGCATGGCGACCGTCTGCCGGGCGGAGGCCAGGGCCTGGGCCAGCCCGAGCTCCACCGCGCCGCGCGAGGCGGCGCGGACGTCCTCGTCCTTCAGCTGGTAGTCCCGTTCGTGGGTGTCCTGGGTGTTGTTGCGGGCCCGGCCGTGGTGCGCCTGCGCGCTGTGGCGCAGCGCCTGGGCGTGCACCCGGGTGGGCAGGTCGACGCCGCCTGCGCGGGCCTGCTGCTGCCAGCGCCGGATCGCGCCCTCCAGGGCCTTGCCGACCTCGTGGTCCCGGAGATTCTCAGCTCCGCCGAGGCCGCGGTGGCCGACCAGCAGCTTCGTCGCGGGCCGGCCCAGCGCCTCCAGGGTGGTCCGGGCCTGTGCGGTCAGCTCCAGCACGTGCCGCAGGGCGCGGCCGCTGGAGCCCTCGCCGAGGTCGACGAGCGTGTTGCTCGCGTGCCGGCGCCGTCCGCGCCGGGCCTTGTCCGTGTCGACCTGGTGCACGGTGGGGTCCTCGCGGTCGGCGTTCGGCCACCAGGTGGGCACGTCCATCTTCTTGAGCACCGACTGGTTCCACGCCTCGTGCACGATCAGCAGCACGGCCGCCGCCCCGATCTCCGCCGGTGTCGGAAAGAGCCGGCTCAGCGCGGCGGCGTTGCCCTGGAAGCCGCACGCGCGCTCCGCGTACGCGGTCACCGCGCGGTCGGCGCTGTTGGGGCAGCGCGGCAGGTCCCCGGTGCGGGCCAGCACGTCCAGCACCTCCCCGAGGGGCCAGTCGCCGTCCCCGCGTTCGATCGCCCCGGCCCGCCACCGCTGGAGGACCGCGGTGTTCGCCGCGATCCGCAGCCGCCCGGCGCGCACCGTCGCGGCGGCCGCGTCCCGGATCCGGCGCAGTTCCTCCCGGGTGTGGGCCTGCTTGCGCGGCCGCCCGCGCCGGGCCGGTGGCCGGCGCCGCGGCGTCTGGAGGAACACGCGGGTCGCCTCCGGCACCCCGGGCGCCCGCCGGACGACCGCGGCCAGGACCCGGCGGACGTGGATGTCGCCGCTCCACTGCTTCCACCACTCCGCCGTGATCTGCCCGGTCGCGGCGACGGGCGGCTCGGCCGCCGCGGCGTCCTTGAACAGCAGCTTCAGCGCGCCGGCGTTCGTCTGGTAGGTGTCCTGGCTGCCCCAGCCCCGGCCTTGCGCGGCCAGCGCGGCCACCAGCGCCCGCCGGAAGTCGACGGGGCCGGGGCTGTCGCGGAAGTCCCACACGCCCAGCGGCTTCCCGGCGCCGCTGACCGGGCGGATGACCAGGCCGTCCGCGTCCAGCACCGGCGCCTTGCGGTAGTCCGTCGGAGGCAGCGCCGCCCGGCGCCCCCGCCCGCTCACGCCGCGTCCAGGATCAGGCCCGTGCGCGCCGCCAGCTCCGCGATCTTCTCCGCGTTCACGGGGTTGTCGTCGTCGCCGAGCAGCGACTCCAACTGCAGCCCGCGCACCGGCTCCAGGTACACATCCCGCGTCACCTGGTCGTTGCGGTGCCCGAGCATGTCCTTGACCATCAGCCAGACCTGCCCGTACACCTCCTCGTAGTGCAGGCGCTCAGCCGGCGTCAGCCCGAGCCGGCGATCCAGCGCGTTGTGCAGCGCGATCAGTGTCCGCAGGGCCATGGAGTGCCGCAGCATCTTCGGCGTCGCGAAGACCTCGAGCCCCGATGCGGCGCACCGGTCGCTCGCCCGCTCGAAGACCTTCGTCCAGCTCGTGTACCGCAGCGGCAGCCCGCTCTCGGTCAGCCACAGCATCGCCGGCTCCAGGCCGTCCTCGCCCTCGACGAACAGCAGCATCCGCTCGGCGGCCGTCAGCCTCCCGAGCGCGCTCTCGCCCGTACGACCGTCGCGGCTTCTCCACCGCACGCGGCCCGCCCGGCTGACCGTCTGGATGATGCGCAGGTCGGGCAGCCGGTCGTAGGCGCCCCGCTGGCGAGCTCGGGTCACCGCCAGGGCGCGGGTGCTCATCCGGTAGCCCTCGACGCGCTGGAGCGCCGGGTGGCCGACGTAGAAGGTGTAGCCGGCCCGCTTGGCCACACCCTGGCCCACCTTGCCCGGGTAGTAGTTCCGCCGCCCGAGCGCCGGGAGTTCGCAGAGCAGCAGGGTGCCGCCCTCGCGGCGCCGCAGGCCGCTGGAGTACGTCAGGTCGGCGTACGCCGTGTCGCGGCCGGCGGAACGGCCGCGCCACGCTTCGTCCTCCAGGCCGCTCGGCAGCATGCCGCCGAGCCCGACGTTGCGCCACAGCCGAAAGGCCCGGGGCGACAGCCACTTCACGTCCGAGGTCTTCACGTCCGTCGGCGAGGCGAGCGTGACCGGGTTCGCCGGCACGAGGCCGCGCTTGGCCGCGATGCCGTACAGCAGCTTCAACGCGGCCTGCTCCTTCGCCCACGTGCCGCCGTCGACCGGCGTCGGGTTCGTCGCCCCTCGCCGACGCCAGGCCTCCCAGTCCTCGACGTCGTCCTCCGACGCCTCGTTCCAGTCCAGTCCGCGCTGCCACAGGAAGGTGAAGAACAGCCGGTAGAGCGGGGCGTACGTGATCTGCGTGCCCTGCGCCTTGGCCGAGAACGCTGAGCGTCGCAGGCACTCGCTCAGCCGAGGATCGACCCGGCCTTCCGGCGAGACGAGGATCGGCTGCCGGTCGCGCAGCCCGAGCGCTCGCTCGCGTTCCTCCAAGTCCTCCCAGCCGGGTACGGGTCGGTCCCCTGCGGGAAGACCCCCGTCACCAACCCAGAACAGCCGCCATTCGTAAGCCACTTGACTCCCTCAGCCGCAACACGACATGGGGCAACACAGCGTATGTCCACAGAACACCGGTATGTCTTCCGGCTGGGGAGAAACCGGCGCGAGCGGGAGAGTATCCGGCTCGGCCCGCTGGCCGTGACGCCCTACCCCAAGAGCCCAGACGCCAGGTGAACCACTCACAGCTACCCCCGGCCCCGCAGTAGGCCGTGTCACCGGGGCAGGGGCGGAGTATTCGTCCGTGGGGGAGGGCCCGGGGGCGTGTGACCACTGGCCCGACGAGCGATTCGACCCGCGGACTGACCACGGCGTAGATGCCTGCACCAGCGTTTGCAAGACGCTGCTTCTGCCAGATCGCCTCTGCCATTCAGGAGGTGAAGGGCCGAGGACTTGCGGGGCTTGCACGCGGAGGCCCGAGGGTGGCGCCGGCCAACCACCCATCCGCTCCAGAGGAACCCCATGACAGCATCTATGTCACCCACGCACCAGCTCGCACCCCTATGGGGCCTCGCTCCAGATACGCTGATCGACCGCGATGAGCTGCACACACGCTATGGCGGTCGAATCCACCCCCGCATCAGCCCCTCACGCAAGATGCCGAACGTAATCCTCTTCACGACTCCGGACCATCATTCCGGGATCTTCGACGGCTGGACGGGCCAGCACGTCCACTTCACCGGTGAGGGAGGCGCGGACGGAACCGATCAAGTCCTCACCCAGGGCAACGGATCCATCCTGCAGCACCGCAGCGAGGGCCGAGCTCTCCGCCTCTTTCACCAACGACCCGACACCACCCAAGTGCGCTACCTCGGCCTCTACCACCTGGACGACAACCTGCCCTACGTATGGGCCGACGCGCCTTGTGACCCCCGAAGGCCACTCGAAATTGCCCGGCGTCTCGTTTTCCGGCTCCGACCAGAATCAGCTCCGCCCAGCGGCCTTCCACGTGTCTCTCCAGTGGCGGACACCGCCACCCAAGTGAGCGCTGCAAGGGACTCGATCCCACACGAAGCCCAACGCACCCCGCCCCGTTCCGCAGCCGCGAACCTACTCGCCAACTACACCCGCTACCTCCGGGCCGTTCACGACACCGAACTGATCCGGTACCGCGTCACCCCGGCTGGAACCCTGACGGAGCAATCCGCTCACCATGACCCCAGCCGGAACGAGCTCCTCACTGTCCGCTGCAGCCTGGCACGAACCGCCATGTGGGCGGCCGTTGGGGAACTCCAGGACCTGAGGCGATACCTGACCCCTCAGCCCGATCTCGCGCTGCTGCTCACCGGCAAGCCGGATGCGGACCTGGCCGCATTCCTCAGGCATGCGGCAGTCACGGTGATCTGGCCCTCCGACCGGTACGCCTTCTCCCGCCTGGAGCCAAACCGCTGAGCACGGCGGCGACACATTGCCGCGCCGGGCGTCCCCGTCGCTCTGGACTCATCGACGGGGGCATCCGGCGTCGCGCCTCTCATCGTCGTGGCCTCAGCAGCCGCGGCATGGGCTTGCCTGAGTTGGTGGCGCCTGACAGAAGGTTCGGCGCGCCGGACCAACCGAGGTGGGCACGCCTGCACGCTGCCCCTGAAACCCGCCTTGCTCGTCTGGCGAACTCCCAACGAACTGGTCCCCTAGGAGGACACCGTCATGACGATGCAGGAGCCGAATCTTCAGCCCACATCTTGCCGAGAGAACTGGGACTATCCGCCCGAGGACCCGGTCACCCCTCTCGAAGCCAAACGACGGGACCTAGTCACCCGCTACGAGCGGTTCCTGCAGCAAGAGCAGGGGCACGAAGTGACCGGGTACCTCATCACGAGCCACGGGCGGAGCCTGCCGGTCGAGATCTCCGACCTCACTGCTCGCGAACTCGTGGTCACCGCCGCCACGACTGCGCGCGTGGAAGGTCCGGCGGGGGTCTGGTACGCCATCGGTGCGCTGCTGGACTTGGCATCGTTCTTCCCGCCGGGGACGGGCAAGGTGCTCCTTCTGCCCGGCCAGCCAAGTGACGACCTGTCCGAGCTCTGCGCCGCGCAACGCATTGTGCCCGCGTGGCAAAGCAGCGACTCCTTCGCGCGAACCTAGACTCGGACCCCGTCAGCTCCTGGAGATGGCGTGAGCGGCAGTGGGCCCTGCACCGCCATGGTGCAGGGCCCACTGCCGCTCAAGACAGCCGCACCCGCCCGATCTAAGACCAATGCCGTGTAGTTAGGCGCGAGGCTGATGTGTCAAGCCGCTTGAAGGCGATGGGCCCGGGCGAGGTGGGGAAGCCTCTTTGGCCTAGTTCCGGCCGGCCATGACTCCGCCGTCGACGTTGAGCACGGCGCCCGTGGTCCAGCTCGAGGCGGGCGACAGCAGGAACACGATGGCCGCTGCCACTTCCTCCGGCGTGCCGACCCTGCCGAGCGGATGCAGGCCGCTGAGCTGTTCCATCGCGCCGTCCAGCTGATCGGAGGGGAAGACCTTGTCGAACAGGGGCGTCCGGGTCACTGCGGGGGCGACGGCGTTGACCCGGATACCCTCGCCCGCCAGCTCGATGGCGAGGTTGTGCGTCAGGGCGTGCAGGCCCGCCTTGGCCATCGAGTAGGCCGACGACGGTGTCGCCGCGATGGCCTGGTGGGCCCACATGCTGCCCACGTTGACGATGGCGCCGCCCTGGCCGCCGGCCACCATGGCGCGCACGGCGGTCTGGGTCAGGAAGAAGGTCGCCCTGTTGATGTCGTGGTAGGAGTCGTAGTCCTCTTCCCCGTGGTCGAGGAAGGGCTTCGGCAGGTAGAACCCTGCCGCGTTGACGAGGAGGGTGGTGTCGGCGTGGTCCTCCGCCAGCTGCTTCTGCGCCTCGACGACTTGGTCCTTGTCGGACAGGTCGGCGCCGATCGACCATGCCTGCCCCGCCTGCGACAGCGAGGCCGCGGCGGCGTCGAGCTTCTTGCCCGCACGGCCGACGATCACGGCGCTGCCGCCTTGTGCGATGACGGACTCAGCAGTCTTGAGCCCCATCCCGCTGGCCCCGCCGATCACGACTAGTTTTCTGCCTTCGAAGTCCATGGCCATGCAAATCACGCTCCTTACATGGGGCTACTCGTTCGTCTCAGGCTTCCATCGCGGCGTTTACCAACGCTCTATCTCGCGTCTACAGCACCGCCCCGGCATGTGCGCGGCCGCGTCGCGGCGCGCTCTCGGCCCGGTGCGCCCGAAGGGCCTGGTAGTCGCGCTGGCTGGGAACGGGTGCCAGCCGGTGGCGGCGCTGGTGCCCGGCGCAGTAGCGCTCGTACTCGGCCTCTCCCGCCAGCTCGCGCAGGTACCAGAGCAAGGCCTGCGCCCAAGACTGAAGACCTCCCCGCGCGCGCTCTCTGCGGTTGCGCCGCTTACTGGTGGCCTCCCAACGGTGCGGCCATGGATACAACGGCACCCAACTGCGACGAAGCAAGTCGCGCACATCACCTCGTTCCCAGCGAGCCCGCCGACGAGGCCGCCACGCGGGCCAGTTCGCACGCGGCGGCAACCTCCACGGTGACCCGGCTCATCAGGGCCGCTGGCCTGCACGCACAAGAGCACGTCATGGAGGCCGCAGTCCACACAGGCCTGATGTGGCGCTGCCCGTGCAAGGCCCCGAACGGGCTGGACACCACAACTTGCGGCTTCTGCGGCAAGGAACGCCTGTGGACGCAAGACTCCACCCCGCACCGCTACGGCTACGGATCTCTTCTGGAGGAACTGCGGGATGGGCTGAAGGAGTGGTTCGACGAGCGGCCTCAGAGCCTGTGAACAATCTGATCGTTGGGCGGTGCGGGCCGGAACCGGCGAAGTCGTCCGCATGAGCAGGACCTCTCGGTAGCAACAGCGGTGTCGAAGCCGAGCCGCACCAAGAGGTCCTGTCATGCCGTTGTACGCGTCCGCTGCTGCCACTGTCACCCCGATGGGAGAAGACAACTGCCCGTGTGTGGCCTGTCGCTGGGGGCACGGAACCCGCCATCCGGTCCGCCCCCGTCGCTACACCTCCGACACGACCGACGAACAGTGGCAGGTCATCGCGCAAGTGCTGCCCTGGCCGGCGTGGCTGGACGGGTACGGCGGCCGTCCGGAGGAATACTGCCGCCGTCAGATCATCGACGCGATCTTCTACGTCGACGACAACGGCTGCAAGTGGCGCAACCTCCCCGCAGACTTCCCGCCTTGGCGCACGGTGCACGCGGTCTTCACCCGCTGGTACCAGGACGGTGACACCGACGCGATCCACAACGACCTGCGCGACCAGGTCCGCAAGGACGAAGATCGGGAAGTGGACCCGACCGCCGCGATCATCGACTCGCAGTCCGTCCGGGCCGCGGAGACCGTCGGCGCCAACAGTCGCGGGTACGACGCGGGGAAGAAGGTGGCAGGCCGCAAACGCCACGTGATCACGGACTGTCTCGGTCTCCTGCTGGTCGTGATGGTCACCACCGCGAGCGTGCAGGACCGTGATGGAGCCCGTCCTGCCCTGCGTCACCTGCGCGAGCTCTTCGAAACGATCACCCTGGTGTGGGCCGACGGCGGTTACGCGGGCAAGTTGGTCGACTGGGCCAAGGACAAGCTCCCCCAAACAGGCAAACCGCAGGGACACCCTCTCGGCCGGCTACCGCCTTGACCGGGCGAAGCTCGCCGAGGCCGCGGCCACTGCGGCCGCCGCGAAAGACCACCGCGCACGGCGAATCGCTGAGCGGATCGTTGCCGATCATGGCGTCAACCTGACCGTCGAGGACTGCGACATCCGCACCTGGTACCGGCTGTGGGGCCGCGCCCTGCAAGCCACCACACCTGGCCGGCTCATCGCCGCGATCGGCAAAGAATGCGAGAAGACCAGCGGCCGCCTGCTGCGCGCGTCGACCTTCACCACGAAGCTGTCCCAGACCTGCCTGTGCGGCGACCAGGTGCGGAAAAGCCTCGCCGACCGGGCGCACACCTGCACCTCCTGCGGCCTGGTCGCCGACCGCGACATGGTCTCCGCCGCACTCGCCGCGCACGTCCGGGTTCAAAACCCGGACGATCCCAGCACTGCGGGCCTGGACACCGTCCAGGCCCGCACCACACAGATCTTGTTCTCACCAGGGCTGCAAGAAGCCCTGTCGAGTCAACCGCAGCGCGGTGGCCGCCCCAGCAGGGGCCGCACCCACGCGGCAGCCCACGGTCCGGGAATCCCCGGCCGGCAAGCCTCTGCTCGACGAAACACCCCCGACCGGCACCGGCCCACCCCGAATGAGACCCGACCCGCGAATCAGCGGCACAAGGACCACGTCGGAACAGCCGCCCGCGCAGGAAACACCGCAACCAGCGGCGGTACCCCTACGCGGGAACTGATCGGGTGGCATCCCAATACGGGATGACTCTTAGCGAGGCCATGCCAAGACAGTCCTGGCCCGCGTGCTCTGAGCCGTCGCGATCAACGTCCACCGCATCGACGCCCGCCTCACCGTGCGCCCCGACGGCACCTCGCTCCGCACCCACTTCGCCGGGCTCGACCTCGATCCCCGGCCCCACAGGAAGCCTCAGCGACGCCGCCCATGAATCGGGCGACAGAGTCCCGCAGACCTGCTACAAGAGCGCGACGGGTATCACCATGGGGTACATGCTGATTGCCATGGCCTGAGCCGGACATTGCACGACGCCTCTCGGCACAGGAAAGACGTCTGTCACGCGGGGCCGGACGCAGACCACGGTCTGCGTCCGGCCCCGCGTGACAGACGTCTCGATGTCGCATCAAACGTATGCCACACCGTAGTTGGCGGCCCACTCACGCTTCAGGTCGTCCTCGTTCACGTGCCCGAACGTGTACGCGGGAGAGTCCACCCGCAGCGCCCGGTCCACCCGGATCAGTACGGCCTCGTGGCACGGGTAGATGGGATCGCCGTGGGTGTTCAGCACCCACTGCCGGGACCAGTCGTACACCGGGTCGCCTTCCCCGCGGATCTCGGCTGTTCCCTTGAAGCGGTAGCCCCGCCTGAGCAGGAAGTCGATCACGTTGACCTCAACCCGCGGATTGTGTCGCAGGTTCTCCACCGTATTGGGCGAGGCCATGTTCATGAATACCAGGTGATCGTCGTCGTAGACGCGCACGGACCCCTTCGGGGAGAGGTTCGGAGAGCCGTCCTCGCAGACCGTCGCAACGAACGCCAGCTTGGAGCTGGTCACGATCTGCCGCATGTCCTCAGTGATTATTCCCATCGCTCCTTCAACCTTTCCTTCCACGTCTGCGTGCCGCGCCCTCCTGGGCCGTCACGCCGCAGCCTTTTTCGAGTGCGCGGCGCAGCGGGCCGATGGCCTGGTCCGCGGAAGCCCTGGCTGCTCGCTCTGCGCTGTTGCGCGGGCTTCCCGATCGCGTTGCGCCCGTTGTCCGCCGATGCCCCGGTCTGTGATCGCAGCCGCGCGGACGGCCGTTCCGGGGACCGTGTCCCCGGAGCCCGGAGCCCGACCGGCGGTCGACGCCTCCCCCTGTGGTGTCAACCGTGAACCGGCGCGACCGCCTGATGCGCGCCGCGCCTGGAGGGTACGGCTGCGCACGCGACGGCCCGTCGTGGATGTGCTCAGGTGAGCACGATCTTCTTGCCGCCGGCCTGCCCGGCGGACACCCGGGCGAAAGCGGCCGGCCCTTCACTCAACGGGAGCGCTTCCACGTTCTGCTTCAGCTTCCCTTCCGCGACCGCCTCCGCCAGATGGGTAAGCTGAGCGGCGTCAGGCCGGACGTAGAGGTCCGTGCTGGTGATACCGCGCTCTTCCGTCGGCGCGTCCGAGGTCAGCGACACCAGACGCCCACCGTCCCGCACCTGCGACAGCGCGGCCTGCGCGGTACCACCAGCAGCGATCAGCGCACCATCGAACCCACCACGAACCCGACCCGCCCAATCCGAGTCGTGGTAGTCGACAACCTCCTGCGCACCCAGACCACGCAGGCGCTCAGCAGCTGAAGCGGACGCAGTCACCGTCACCTCGATCCCCCGAGCCGCAGCGATCTGCAACGCCAGCACACCGGTCGCCCCACCACCATTGGTGATCAGAAGCCGCTGTCCGCGGCTGAGCCTCAGCGCCTCCAACGACTGGTACGCCGTGAGCCCGGCAACCGGCAGCGCCCCCGCCTGCACCGGATCCAGCCCCGCCGGGCAGATCGCGGCACTCGCCGCAGTGATCAGCACCCGCTCAGCCCAGAAGCCACTGCCACCGGGCAACGGGGCCTCATGCGCAAGCACCCGGTCACCGACAGCAAAGCCCTCGACGTCAGGACCCACGGCCACAACCCGGCCCATGCCCTCAACACCCAGCGCCGCCGGCGGACGCAGTCCCACATCCCAGCCCGCACCGTTCAGCAGCCGGTCCCACGGGCCTACACCGGCCGTCTCCACTTCCAGCAGAAGCTGACCAGCACCAGGAGCCGGCGGCTCAGGCACCTCCAGGAGGACGACGTCCGCATCGGGTCCGGACACTCCGCTTGCCTTCATGGTTATCCCTTCACTTGGTCCGGCCGACGGTAGGTACAGGTCGGCCGCCATATCTTCACTCTGGGGTTTGGGCGCTCAACTGGGCGTACCGACCGAGCTGGCGGCGGGGATGTCGATGTCGGTCTGGTTGACGTTGTTGAGAAAATTGGTCAGCAGGGCCTGTACTGCGACCGTGACGATCGCCAAGATCTCCGGGTCGGTGTAGCCGGCGCCGCGCACAGCCGCGAGGTCAGCGTCGCTGACTCGCCCGCGGCTCTCGACCACCCGTTGAGTGAAGCGAGCGACTGCGGCGCGCTTGGGGTCGACCGAGCTCCCGGCGCGAGCCAGGTCGATGTCGTCGCTCGACATTCCGCCGAGTTCGGACGATACGTACGTGTGCATCGCCAGGCAGTAACGGCAACCGTTGGCCTCCGAGACCGCGAGCGCGATGGTGTGCCGCGTCTTCGCGTCCAGAACGCGACTCATGGTGCTCTGCAGCGTCACGACTGCGTCAAGTACGGTCGGGTTCGACGCGATGGTCTTGAACATGTTCGGGATGAAGCCGAGCTGTGCGCCGAAGTTGTCGAGGATGCCTCGTGTGCCCGCGGGAACGTCGTCGAGAGAGGGTGTGTTCAGTCGTGACATAGCGGATCAACCTCCGGTAGGTGTGCGAGTAGTCGCCGAGCCCAGGTCAGGCCGAGCATTTTTTGGGCTTAGCGGCCCACTCCTCAGGTTTAGCACCCCCGAGACTGGGCCGTCAAGCCCACTCTGCGGTATCGTGTGACGTATGGAAGCCACGACACGAGCTCGGGTGCCTCACAAGCTCACGGACAAGGGTCAGGCGACGCGTGCCCGGATCCTGGAGCACGCCGCGGAACTCATCTACACCAAGGGTGTCCACGCGACGAACAACGAGCAGCTCCGTCGCGCAGCCGGCGTCAGCGGGTCACAGCTCAACCACTACTTCCCGACCAAGGAGAGTCTCGTCCTGGCTGTGATCGCATGGCAGGCCGATCGCGTCCTCGCATTCCATCGCGGTGAGCGATTCGCCTCCTTTGACGATCTCGACACGTTTCGGGAGTGGGCGGATTTCTACGTCGGCTACGAGCGCGCCTACCAGGAAGGCTGCAGCCTCGGCTCCCTCGCGAGCGAGATCATCAAGACCGACCTTGACGTTCACGATGAGCTCGCGAGTGCGTTCGACCAGTGGCGGGACATTTTCCGCGACGGGCTCCAGCACATGCAGCGACTCGGCCGCATCAGCACTGACGCGGATCCGACGCAGCTGGCCAATCTGCTTCTCTCCGCATTCCAGGGCGGCAGCCTCCTCGCCCAGGTCGCTCGGGACATCACCCCGCTAAAGGACGCGTTGCAGGCGGCCATCGATTACGTGCAGACCTTCGCGACGTCTCCCGAAGTCGACGTACTGCAGGTTCGCCAGCCGCCGACGGTCTGAGACTGCACATCGAACGTGAGAAGGGTCGTGTCCTCTCCGGCGGGCCCAGGCGGCAGGGGCTTCCACCTTGATCGTGGACACCGGCTGTCATGCAGCGATGGCCAGCGTAGTTGATCTCTGTTCGAAGGCGACCGGCGCAAGGTAGCCGATCGTGGGGTGCCTGCGCCGGTGGTTGTAGAACCCGAGCCAGCGGAAGACTGCGAGCCGGGCGACTCGTTCGGTCGGCCAGCCGCGCCGGTCGGGCAGGATCTCCCGCTTGAGCGAGGCGAAGAACGACTCCGCGGCGGCGTTGTCCGCGGAGGTGCCGACCGCTCCATGGACCGGCGGATCCCGGCCCGGTGGCAGGCGTCGGCGAACGCCTTCGACCCGTACTGAGCCCCGTGATCGCTGTGGAAAATGACGTCGTCCACCTGGCCGCCGCGAGTGCGGACGGCCGCGTTGAGCGCGTCGGTGACGAGCTCGGCCCGCATGTGATCGGCCATCGACCAGCCCAGTAGGCGACGGGAGTACACGTCGATGACGGTGGCCAGATACAGGAACTTCCCGCCGACGATGGGCCCATTAGGTGATGTCGCCGATCCAGGTCCGGTTGGGGGCGGATGCGGTGAAGTTGCGCCGTAGCAGATCGGGCACCGGCTGGGCGGCGGGGTCCGGAATGGTGGTCCGGTGCCGGCGTTTCAACCTTCCTCCCTGGATGCCGTGTTGGCGCATGAGTCGTTCGACACGTTTGCGGTTGACGACCACGCCGCCCGCGAGAAGCTCGACGGTGATCCGCTTGGCCCCGTACGTCTTTCCGGACTCTGCGTGGACCTTGCGTATCCGTTGGGTGAGTGCGGCGTCCGCGGCCTGTTTCGCGGCGCGGGCCGGGGCGGTCTTCAGCCACCGGTAGAACCCGGACCTCGACAGGTTCAACACGGTGCACAGCCGCTTCACGCCGTAGGCGCCGCGGTGGTCGGCAACGAACTCGAAGCGGCTCACCAGTTCGTCTCGCCCGCAAAATACTTGGCCGCCCGGCGCAGGATGTCACGTTCCATCTCCACCTCGCGCAGCTGCTGACGCAAAGCCGCGATCTCCGTGTCCTTCGCCGACGCCGCAACCGCCTCGGGCCGCTCGGCCTTCTCCGCCGTCTTGATCCACTGCCGCAGGGTCTCGTGGGTCACACCCAGCTCGGCGGCAACGCGCGAGACGGGCCGGCCCGACGAACGGGCCAACGCCACCGCGTCAGCCCGGAACTCCGCCGAGTACTTGTAGGTCCCCACCTGGGACTCCTCTCCCTGAACTCAAGATCCAGTGTCGGTGTCCACGATCAAGGTGGAGGGCCCCTTCGCATTGCTCGCACTGTCGAACCCCGCCGACCAGCGCCGCAACACGGGATCATCCGCTGATGCTTGTCGAACGGTTCTCTGCCATCCTAATGTGGACGTGAAGGTCCTACTCAGTCGCCTTAAGTAGCGGCGCACCCATCGGGACCACAGGGCGGAGCACGCAGCAGCGAGCAGCGGTTGCAGGACGCAAATGAGAAGCGAGAAACCCAAGCCTGTACAGGCCTTTCCCGTCATGGACGGGGTGGGGCCGACGTCGCGCGCAGATGCATCGCGGCTGTGGCCGGGCAAGGCTCTAACGACGATCGAGCCCGCCGGCCCGGTCTGCCGGGCGATATGACTCCGTACTAATATGGACTTGATCGTCCAGTTGCGACCGGACTGTGCATGCCGCGCAGGCAAAGACTGGATACAGGGAGGTGCCGAATGAAGGCGATTGTTGTGACGGACCAGGCCGCGGGAACGGCCGGGATGATGCTGGAAGAGCGTCCGGAGCCGGAGGCTGCGGGGAACGACGTTCTCGTTGAGGTTCACGCGTCGGGATTCACCCCCGGTGAGCTGACGTGGCCGGGGACCTGGACCGATCGGCTCGGCCGTGACCGGACGCCGTCGATCCCTGGGCACGAGGTTGCAGGGGTGGTCAGCGCTCTTGGCTATGGTACGAGGGGCCTGTCGGTGGGACAGCGGGTGTTCGGGCTCGCAGAGTGGACTCGCGACGGCACCCTGGCGGAGTACGTGGCCATCGAGGCGCGTAACCTCGCGCCGCTTCCAGGGGATGTCGACTTCACCGTGGGCGCGAGCCTGCCGATCTCGGGTCTGACCGCGTGGCAGGGGCTGTTCGTGCACGGCCGCTTCGAGGTGGGGCAGAGCGTCCTCGTGCACGGCGCGGCCGGTGGCGTCGGCTCGATGGTGACGCAACTCGCCTGTGAGGCCGGTGCCTACGTCATCGGCACCGGACGTGCTCCCGACCGACAGACCGCACTCGACTTCGGAGCGAAGGAATTCGTCGACCTCGACAACGAGGCACTGGAAGACATTGGCGGAGTCGATCTGGTCTTCGACGTGATCGGCGGTGACATCGGCAAGCGGTCAGCAGGCCTGGTCCGAGCCGGAGGGAGGCTGGTGACGATCGCCGGCCCGCCCGAGGTGCAGCCGAAGGAAGGCCTGGCGGTCGATTTCGTCGTCGAGGCCGATCGCACGCAGTTGGGTGAGGTCGTCCAGCGGGTCCGGGATGGTCGGTTGCAGACGAACATCGCCCAGGTCGCGGACTTCGACGAGGCCGTTGCCGCTTTCAACCCGACCACGCGGGTCAAGGGGAAGACGATCATCCGCGTTCGCCCGTAAGCACCCGGCGTACCCCCGGACCAGCAAGCAACGAAGGAACACCCCCATGACCGAGCCAACCGAACAGACCCGCTACGCCATCGAGTACCCCAACGGGAAAGGCACCCTCAGTCAGGACCAGGCCGTCCCCATCGACGAGGTGATCGATGATCCCCACGCCCCTGCGTTCGACTTCTACGTCGTCAACGACGAGAAAACCGGCATCTACGAGGCCATCGTCGGCGACACCGAGATCGCCGGCCTGCCCTACAACGTCGCCAGCGACGACCGACTCGTGCTGCTGGCCACCTCAGTGTTCCCCGAGTGCCGCAGACAGGGCAGGGCATCGCCCCCGAGCTGATCCGACGCGTCCTCGACGACGTGCGCACGCAAGGAAAGACGGTCACCAGCATGTGTCCGATCGTGCGCACCTTCATCGAGCACAACCCCGAGTATTCGGAACTCATCGACCCTGAGCACCCGGGGGCGACCACAGGGTCGCACCAGTCCTAAATGATCACCGCTGGTCCATCTGCCCTGGATCGGCCGCGAAGCAGCAACAAGGAGGACTTCCATGGCTTACACAGCCTTGGGGGGCCATACCGATCCCGACTCGTACATCACCGAGTCCGACGCTGAGGCCCTGCTACACGGCATCTGCTTCAAGACCGGACCGCCCCGCTCGCTCGGTGTCGAGGTGGAATGGCTCGTCCACGAGCTGCGGAGACCGTGGCTCCCTGTATCACCCGAACGTCTACGAGCGGCCTACGCCGCACTGCGGTCCCTGCCCCTGAGTTCGGCGCTCACCGTCGAACCCGGCGGCCAGCTGGAGCTCAGCTCAGCTCCGGCCGCCTCCCTGATGGAGTGCATAGGGGCCGTCTCCGCCGACCTCGAGGCGGTCCGCGCGCTGCTGTGTGAGGCCGATATCGGCCTCAGTGGCTACGGCCAGGATCTCTGGAACCCTCCACGCCGCTTCCTTCGTGAGCCGCGCTATGACGCCATGGAGCGGTACCTGGACCGCACCGGCCCCGAGGGTCGTTTCATGATGTGCTCCTCCGCCTCCGTCCAGGTGTGCCTGGACGCCGGATACGAGGAGCCGGGCCCCCTCGGGCACGGGCGGCGTTGGTGGCTGGCGCACCAGCTGGGCGCGGTGTTGGTCGCCGCGTTCGCGCACTCTCCGCTGTCACGCGGCCGGCCCACGGGCTGGCGCTCGACGCGGCAGTTCGTGTGGGCCGCCATGGAACCGGGGCGCAGCAGCGCTGCGCCCCTCGGCGGCGACCCTAGGGTCGCGTGGGCCCGGCATGTGATGGACGCGCCCGTGATGTGCGTCCGGGCCGAGACCGGCCCCTGGCGTGTGCCGGACGGTATGAGTTTCCGGGACTGGACCCGGTCCGCGGACCCGCCGGGCCGCGGTGACCTCGACTACCACCTCACGACGCTGTTTCCTCCGATACGGCCCCGCGGGCATCTTGAATTCCGCATGATCGATGCCCAGCCGGGCGACGACGGATGGATCGTGCCGCTCGCTGTGACGACCGCGCTCTTCGACGATCCGCAGGCCGCCGAGACCGCCTACCGGACGGTGAAACCCCTGGCGGAGCGGGCTGGTTCACTTCCGGCTCCGTGTAATCCGCTGTGGGTCGCCGCCGCCCGCGACGGTCTCAGCGACCCCGAGCTGCACGAGGCCGCCGTCGCCTGTTTCGCGGCCGCGGCCGAGGCGCTGCCCCGGCTCGGCGCCACCGCCCGCGTGCGGCGCCTGGTCGCGGAGTTCACCGACCGCTACGTGGCCCGGGGCCGCTGCCCCGCCGACGATCTGCTGCTCCAGTTCCACGGGAAGGACACCCGTTCCGGCGGGGAGGACACCCGGTTCCACGGGAAGGACATCCGCACATGACCGACGACCGGTCACCGACAGACCCGGAGAAGCTCCGGGAGCGTGTACTGGACGCGCTGACCACGGCCCGCGACCGTACGGCGCTCCTGACCACCTGTGTCGACGAACCCGACCTCATGGCCCAGCACTCACCGCTGATGTCACCGCTGGTGTGGGACCTCGCGCACATAGGCAACCAGGAAGAGCTGTGGCTGCTGCGCACGGTCGCGGGACGCGAGGCCATGCGCCCCGACATCGACGGGATCTACGACGCCTTCGAGCACCCGCGCGCCGCGCGGCCCACCCTCCCGCTGCTGCCGCCCACGCAGGCCCGGCGGTACGCCGCCGAGGTGCGCGGCCGGGCCCTGGACGTGCTGGAGAGCACGCCGTTCGAGGGCCGGCGCCTGACCGAGGCGGGCTTCGCCTTCGGCATGATCGCCCAGCACGAACAGCAGCACGATGAGACGATGCTGATCACCCATCAGCTCCGCCGCGGGCCGGGGGCGCTGACCGCACCCGATCCGGAGCCGGTGGCGCCGTACGACGGTCCCTGCGAAGTCCTCGTGCCCGGCGGACCGTTCACGATGGGCACCTCGACCGAGCCATGGGCACTGGACAACGAACGGCCCGCGCACGAGCGTCTGGTCCCCGGCTTCTACATCGATGCCACCCCGGTCACGAACGCCGCCTACCAGGCGTTCATCGAGGACGGAGGGTACGGCGAAGAGCGCTGGTGGACCCCTGAGGGGTGGGCGCACATCCGCACCAACAACCTCGAGGCCCCGCTGTACTGGCGGCGCGAGGGCGGGCAGTGGCTGCGGCGACGCTTGGGGACCACCGAGGTGGTGCCGCCCGACGAGCCCGTCCTGCACGTGTGCTGGTACGAGGCGGACGCGTATGCGCGCTGGGCGGGGCGCCGGCTGCCCACCGAGACGGAGTGGGAGAAGGCGGCGCGCCACGACCCGGACACCGGCCGGTCCCGCCGCTACCCGTGGGGGGACGCCGACCCGGGGCCCGAGCACGCCAACCTCGGCCAGCGTCATCTGCGTCCGGCGCCGGCCGGCAGCTATCCGGCGGGCGCCTCACCGCTCGGCGTACGGCAGTTGATCGGCGACGTGTGGGAGTGGACGGCGAGCGACTTCCTGCCGTACCCGGGGTTCACCGCGTTCCCGTACAAGGAGTACTCGGAGGTCTTCTTCGGGCCCGAGTACAAGGTGCTGCGCGGCGGTTCGTTCGCCGTGGACCAGGTGGCCTGCCGCGGCACGTTCCGCAACTGGGACTATCCGATCCGGCGGCAGATCTTCTCCGGATTCCGTACGGCGAGGGATGCCTGATGTGTCGTCATCTGGCTTTTCTCGGCGCTGAGGAGCCCCTCGGCCGGATACTCATGGAGCCTAAGCACAGCCTCTACCGGCAGTCGTGGGCGCCGCGCAGGCAGCGCTATGGAACGGTCAACGCCGACGGCTTCGGGGTCGGTTGGTACGCCGCCGGCGATCCGGTGCCGGCCCGGTACCGCCGGATGGGACCCATCTGGAGCGACCCGTCCTTCGCCGATCTGGCGCGGGTCGTGCGCTCCGGCGCGTTCCTGGCCGCCGTACGCGACGCCACCGAAGGGTGTGCCGCAGGGGAGGCCGCCGCCGCCCCGTTCGCCGCGGGCCGCTGGCTGTTCAGCCACAACGGGGCCGTCACCGACTGGCCCCGTTCGGTCGCGGACCTCACCCGCACCCTGCCGCCCGCCGAGTTGCTGTCGCTGGAGGCGCGCACCGACTCCGCGCTGGTCTGGGCGCTCGTGCTGAACCGGCTGCGCACCGGCGACGAGGCGGGACAGGCGCTGGCCGACACCGTGCTGGAGATCGGCGAGGCGGCCCCCGGCTCCCGGCTCAACCTGCTGCTCACCAACGGGGAGACGATCGCCGCCACCGCATGGGGGGACACGCTCTGGTACCTGGCCGAGCCCGGCCGCACCGTCGTGGCCTCCGAGCCCTACGACGACGACCCGCAATGGCAGGAGGTGCCCGACCGCACACTGCTCGCGGCCACGCGCACCGACGTCCTGCTCACCCCTCTCAAGGATCTCCGCGACGACATGGCATCCGTACCACGCGAGGAGCCGAGCACGTGAGCCCGTTCCATCTCACCCGCACCCTTCCCGAGGACGCCACAGACGCCGCGCTGCGCGCCGATGTGCTCCACGGCCTCACCCGCATGCCCAAGACACTGCCGCCGAAGTGGTTCTACGACGCTCACGGCAGCAACCTGTTCGAAAAGATCACCGAACTGCCCGAGTACTACCCCACGCGCGCCGAGCGCGAGATCCTGATCGACCGCGCCGGGGAGATCGCGTCCGCGACCGGCGCCCGCACGCTGGTGGAGCTGGGCTCCGGCTCGTCCGAGAAGACCCGGTACCTGCTGGACGCGCTGACCGGCCTCGACACCTATGTGCCGGTGGATGTGAGCGAGAGCGCGCTCACCCAGGCCGGCCATGCGCTGATCGCCGAACGGCCCGGACTGAACGTCCACGCGCTCATCGCCGACTTCACCGCCGGCCTGGAGCTGCCGGACACACCCGGGCCGCGCCTGGTGGCGTTCCTGGGCGGCACGATCGGCAACCTGGTGCCGGACGAGCGGGCGGCGTTCCTGACGTCCGTACGCTCGCTCCTGGCGCCCAAAGACGCGCTGCTGCTCGGCACCGACCTGGTCAAGGACGAGTCGGTGCTGGTGGCGGCGTACGACGACGCGGCCGGGGTGACGGCCGAGTTCAACAAGAACGTGCTGACCGTCGTCAACCGTGAGCTGGGGGCCGACTTCGACCCCGGCGCGTTCGCCCATGTGGCCCTGTGGGACCCCGAGAACGAGTGGATCGAGATGCGGCTGCGGGCGCTCAGGGCGCAGACCGTGAAGGTCCCCACCCTCGACCTGGCGGTGGACTTCATACGCGGCGAGGAAATGCGCACCGAGGTGTCGGCGAAGTTCCGCAAGGACGGCATACGTCATGAACTCGCCGCAGCGAGACTGGCGTTGACCCACTGGTGGACGGACACGGACGGGAGGTTCGCGCTGTCGCTGAGCGTGACCCGCTGACCGAGCCGCGCGGAGGGGACAGCTCACCCTTCGCACCGCCGCCAGCGGTGCGAAGGGAACCCGCTACTACGTGCTGCCGGGCGGTGGCATGGCCGTGCGCACCGCGACACCACCGCCACCAGCACCTACTGCTTCGAGATCCCCGCCCAGCACGGCACCAACGGTCTGCAGCTCGACTCCACCGCCCAGATCCCGGGCCCGATGGGGCCGATGCGTGTTGTGGTGCTTCTTGTAGGTGGCCAAGACCTGTCGTGTGTGGGCCTCGCCCATGGTGAGGACGTGATCGAGGGCCTCACGCCGGATGCTACTGATGATCCTCTCGCAGTGGGCATTCATCCGCGGCGCTCGCGGCGCGCTCTTGAGGATCTCCATCTCTTCGGCTGCGAGTGCCGCGTCGAAGGCCTCGCCGTACGTGTCATCGCGGTGGTGCAGCAGGAACCGCAGTGACTCCAAGCGCGTGCCCAGGTCGGCGGCGAGATTTCGTGCCTGTTGGACGGCCCAGGCCCGGGTCGGGTGGGCGGTGACGCCGGTGATATGCAGCCGGCGGGTGCCGTGCTCGAGGAACGCCAGCGCGTACAGCCTGCTGCCCAGCGCGGTGTCGATGTGCAGGAAGTCGCAGGCGATGATCCCTTCGGCCTGGGTGGTGAGGAACTCGCGCCAGGTGGGGCCGGAGCGGCGTGGGGCCGGGTCGACGCCCGCGGCGTGGAGGATTTCCCAGACCGTGGAGGCGGCGATGGGGTGGCCGAGCCGGGCCGGCTCGCCCTGGATCCTCCTGTGCCCCCACCTGGAGTTCTCCCGTGCCAGACGAAGGATGAGCTTCCTGATCGCCTCCCTGGTTGGCGGTCGTCCGGTTCGCGAGCGCCGCCCGCTGTAGTCCCACTTGGCGGCGATGTGCCGGCGGTGCCAGGTCAGGAGCGTGCCGGGGGTGACCGGGAAGACCGTGCGCCAAGGCGGCCGGGGTATCTGCGCGGACAGCGCCGCGAACCAGAACAGGTCCGCGGGCTCGTAGCGGACCGGGCCCTTCAACTGCCGACGCAGTACCGCGTTCTCGTGCCGTAGCACGAGCAGCTCGGCGTCCTTGGAGGTGTTGCGGCGCAGCAGCACCGCCGGTACGGACAGAAGCTTCCGGGTCACCTTGTACACCAGCGAAACGATCACGCAGAGATGGTGCCAGCGGACCAGCGTGCTGAGGGCCGGCGCGACGGGAGAGCTGTTCAACGCCACCCGTGCTCCCTCGACGGTGGGTACCTGGTTGAGGTCGTTCCGCTGGCACAACATCCGCCAACTCGACGCGGTGTCCCGGGAACTGCTCGCCCGATTGTGGGCAGCCGGCGGCGGGCCGAAGGACCTTGCCGGTCCATTGACCATCGATCTGGACTCCACCATCGTCCCGGTCTACGGACGCGGCAAGCAGGGTGCGGCCTTCGGCTACACCAAGGTCCGCGGCTACCACCCGCAGCTGGCCACCTGCCCCGAGACTGGCCAGGTTCTGTTCTGCCGTCTGCGCGGCGGCAACGCCGGGGCAGCCCGCGGCGCCAAGTCCTTCCTGACCGAGACCGTCAGCCGAGTCCGACACGCCGGAGCAGCGGGCCCTCTCAGCGTCCGTGCCGACTCCGCGTTCTACTCCCAAGCCGTGCTGCTGACCGCCCGCACGCTGGATGTCCGCTTCTCGATCACCGTCCGGCAGGACCCCAAGATCAAGGCAGCCATCGCCGCGATACCCGAGGACGCCTGGAGGCCGATCCCGTACTGGTTGTCCACCCCGGAGGTCTCCGGCGCAGACGTCGCCGAGACCACCTACACCTGCTTCGCGCACACCAAGACCCCACTCACGGTCCGGCTGATCGTCCGCCGGGTCCGCCCCACTCCCGGCTCACAACTGGCCCTGTTCACCAGCTACGACCACCACGCGTTCGTCACCGACCGCCAAGGCGACGTGGTGAAGATGGAGGCCGACCACCGGCGGCATGCGGTGGTCGAGCAGACCATCGCCGAACTCAAATCCGCCGGTCTGGCCCACCTGCCCTCGGGGCGCTTCACGGCCAATGCCGCCTGGCTCGCGCTCGCCGTCATGGCCACAACCTCGGACACGCCATCGGCATCCTCGCAGGTCACGAGCTGACCCGAGCCACAGCCACCACCCTGAAACGGACCCTGTTCACCGTCCCAGGCCGCCTGGTCCACACCGCTCGGCGACTGCGGCTACGACTTCCCGAGCGATGGCCCTGGGCCGAGGCATACACCAAGGCCCTCCAGACCATCACCGCACTGCCCCAACGATGCTGAACACCAACCCCGCCCCTACGACCCGAGGACCTTGGAGAGGCCGGCAGACCGGCGGATCCCGCATGCCCTCAAAGCCCACAACAAGGCCGCGGAAGCAACCATCACCAACCGCCGACAACTCAGCGGCTCTCCGGTGGATCCGGGCTTAGTCAGGACTGCTGGCGGGCGTGCCCGCTGCGTGCCCGTTCGGTGAGAACGCAGCGGGAACTCACGAGGAACGGCGGCGCCAACCTCGCACCGGACCAGGTCAGGGAGTCGCCAGTCAGCGGCCATCCGCATACGGCGCCTTCCAAACTACCGGTAGTGGGGGGTGTGAGCGCGCTGCCGCGCGTGATCGAACACGCGGGCGCAAGGTGGGCTCGTGGAGTACCCCGCGCCGCTCGCCCTGGCCGAGTCCGTGACCTCCCCACCTACGGGGTCGGGATGGTGGGCGGAGCCTAAGCCTTGATCCACCGACGTGGCCTGGAATGGATCTTCTGACCGGTTTTTGAGCGGGTTTCGGGTCGGTGTCTGTGTCTGGGCAGGTGGTATCCGCTGGTCTGCTCAGCTTTTCCACGGTTCGGTTCCGGTCGGGCCCTGGCGGGCGGGGTGGGCAGGGACTGTCAGCCGGGTTCGGGCGGGGCGTGGACGGTGTCGAAGAGGTGTGTCCAGGCGTGCTGCCAGCGCCAGTTGTGCGGGAGGTGCAGGGTGATGCGCCGGGCGGAGCGGGCGAGGCGGGCCGGGACGTGGATCAGGTGGGCGCGGAGGGTGGCGGTGGTGGCCTTGGCGTGGAAGGCGGAGGTCAGTGCGCCGGTGGCCCGCAGCAGGTTGTAGGCCATGGCCCACAGGGTCAGCCAGGCGGCGTTGGCGTGGAAGTGCGCGGACGGCAGGTGGGCCATGGCAGAGGCTTTGCTGTCGGCGATGACCTGCTCGATGACGGCGTGGTGGCGGTGTTCCCGCTCCGCCTGGAGCGTCGGAGCGGGGTTGTCGGTGAAGAACGGGTGGTAGCGCCAGGCGGGGAAGAGCTCGCCCTGCTCGGCGATGGTGGCGGGTTTGGCCAGGTCGCGGACCCGGCGCACGATCAGCCGGGCGGTGACCCGCTCCGTCTTCTTGCGGCTGGCGAACGCGGTGTAGGCGGGTATCTCGGCGACTTCGGCGTCCGAGATGAGTTCCCCCGTCTCGGGGTCGGGCACCGCGGTCGGGTAGGTGATCTGCCGCCATGCCTGGTCGGGGATGGCGAGGATGGCCCGCTTGATGGAGGGGTTCATGCCGGCGGTGATCGAGAAGTGGGCGCCGGCCCGGCGGCAGGCGGCGATCACCCCGGCGTTGTAGAACTGGGAGTCCGCCCGCAGGACGCGCAGGCCGGTGCAGCCGGCCTCCGCGGCGGTAGCCAGGGCCTCACTGACGAACTTCGGGGCGCCGCGGGAGTCGGCTGCCTTGCCACGGCGCATCCGCACCCCGGCGATCACCGGCCGGGACTGTGGAGTGCAGATCGTGGCCAGCAGTGGGTGCAGGGTGCGGATGCCCTTGAACCGGCCGTACTCGGCGCCCTGCTTGGTGCGGCCGTATACGCGTTTGTGGGTGGAGTCGACATCGATGAACGCCATCTGGTCGGCCCCGGGCAGCAGTGGGGTATGCGCGGCCAGCGCACCCAGGAACCTCCTGTGTACGGCGTGGAGTTGGAGGGCATGGCCGTGGGTGAACGCGCGCAGGAAAGTGCCAAGCGTGGAGGGGGCACGAATGCCGCCGAACATGGTCGGCATCGCACCGTGCCGCAGGACGTCGAGGTCGTCGATGCTGTCCGCACCCACGACCATGCCGGCCACAATGCTGGTGACCTTCGCGTCCGCCGCCGCACCCGCGCCGTTCGTCACCCCGGTCAACTTGACCTTCTCCGTCACCAGTCGCGGCAGACCACACCGCTCGGCCAGCCGCATCACCGGGACCAGCCCGGCATACGCGATCAGATTCGGGTCATCGAACGCAGCGGAGACCGCCGCTGGCGTATGGGAAACTTGCATCTCGGAAGTGCCTTGCTGATTGTGCGTGCTGGAAGCGTGAAGAACTCCCATCATCGCAGGTCACAAGGCACTTCTTCATTTTCCCAAGCGTCATCCACAGGCATCGGTCGGTGGATCGAGGCTAAGTTCGACGGTCACCGGGTGGCCATCTGGCGTCTGCCAGACACGGTGCGCCTGCACACCCGAGCCGGACGCGACGTCACGAGCCAGTGGATGGACCTGGCCGTCCCCGCCATGGAACTCCGCGCCGCCACGGTCCTCGACGGTGAGGCAGTTGTGTACGTCGGCGGCCGCGTCGACTTCTCTGCCGCGCAGTCCCGCAGCGCCTCACGCCCGGCCCGTGCTCGAGCGCTCGCCCAGCTCCACCCCGCCTCGTATGCGGCGTTCGACGTCCTGCAGCATCCTGACCACGGCGACGCCCGCCACCTGTCCTACCTACAAAGACGCGCGCTGCTCCGCGAGCTCCTCGAGGGCCTGGGGCCGCCCCTGCAGGCCGTGCCCGCGACCAATGACCGGGACGTCGCAGCCTTCTGGTAAGAGGTCCTGCGGGATCGGGGCATCGAGGGCCTGGTGTGGAAGCACGAGGCGGGCCCGTACCGCGGCAACCGGCGCATCTGACGGAAGCAGCGGCACGCGGACACCGTCGACGGGGTCGTCGTTGGCTTCACCGGCCCGCAAGCCCGCCCGCACGCCCTGGCCGTACGACTCCCCGACGGAAGCGTCGCCCTGTCACAGTGGCTGACGAGCGTCCCCGCCACGCGCATCGGTGAGCGGCTGGCCGGCTCGAGCGCGGCCAGGCATGGCCGAACCCTCGAGGGGGATCTCTACCAGGTGCTCGCCGTGGACGGGCCGGTCGTTGAGGTGCTGGCGGGGAGCACCAGGCACGGGGTGGTCACCGTGGTCCGGACACGGTGACGGCTCCTTGGAGGGGCCCCGCACCGCGGGTGACGGGGCCCCTCGAGTGGCGCGCCGGTCCATGTGAGGGGCACGGACCAGACGCGCCACCAGACCAAACGAAGCAGCCGCGCCCGCGTCACACGCGGCTGGTCTCCTGGGCGGCAGCGGCCCGCGCCTTGTCCATGGCGACGGCGAACTCCGCGTCGCGCCTTCGCCGCTGGTAGATCGCCGCTTGGGTGACCCCTACGGCGGCCGCGGCCGCGAGGACCGTCGTCTCGGGCTGGCTCAGCGCCTGCAGGAACCGGGCCACCCGTTCCGTGGTGAGGCGGGTCATCCCCGTGTACCCGAACGGCGCGGCCGCCGCGGAGACCGCGTCGCAGGCCTGCGCGAACGCGGGATCGTCACCGCGCCATGAACCCGGGTGCCCGGAGCCCAAGATCAGCTGCGCCCGGCCCGGCGGCACGCCGAGCGCCAGGAGCCGCAGGTACTCGGCCCGCGCGACCCTGGCACGCTCGTCGCCCGTCTCGGGGTCCCGGCCGGCCAGGGCGATCGTCAGCCTGGTGTCGGTGCGCGCCCTGGCCCACACCGCGGACAACTCCAGGCCCAGGATGGTTGCCGCGGCGTCCACGCTCTGACCGGTCCGGAGCGCGGTCACGAGCTGGTCGGTCTGGCTGTCGCTGAGCGGGGCGGAGTCGGTCATGCCCGCACCTTACGGGCGGACACCGACATGCGGACGCCGACATGAGGTACGCCCCGGACGTCAGGTGACGGCCGGGGCACGGGTGGGTGTGTCCAGGTGCCAGGCTACGGGCCCTGCGTGCCTCCGGCACCTCCGGAGCCGCTCGAGCATTCGGGATCGAACATGTTGCACGGGCTGGACGGGGCGGGACCGGTCGGCACGTCGCTCGGGGTCGCGGTCGGGGTCGGGGTCGGGGTCGGGGTCGGGACCGCGCTGGTCGGCGCAGGCGGCGTCGGCGACGGAGACGAGGGCTTCGATGGGGTGGTCGTCGGCGTACGCGTCACGGTCGACCGCGGGCCGGGGGTGCCGCCCACCCCCGTGTCGACGATGCCCCGCCCATCAGGACGCCGACGGCGAACGCCACGGCGACCGCGGCCACCAGGACCACGAGGCCACGACGGGACAGTCCGAGCTTGCTCAGCATCGGGAGGGTCCTTCCGGTCAGTTGGGTGATGACCGGCGGAGCGTGCACGCCCGGCGCAGCTTGTGGCGCGCCGTGGCGGCCGCCCTACGAGGTGCGCGGGGCGTTCCCCCTGGTTCGGCCACGTGTACTCGCTTCCGGCCTCGCTGAACCCGCAGTGCGCGCCCAGGTGGTCGACGCCGCGGTGGCACTTGGCCACGCCGTCGTGCTTGGTCTCGTACGCGTTCCCGCAGCGCCGTAGCGGGTCGCCGTCGGGGCCGATCCACAGAGGGCCGGAGACGTCGGCGACGGGCCGGGCGGAGGTCACCTCGGCGACGTCCTCGCCGGGCGGCGTCTCCAGGACGTCGGCGACCCGTTGGAGTTGCTGTGTGGTGGCCTCGAGGGCGGTGGCGACGCGTGCGAATTGCCGCGTCATCCCCTCGAGGGCACGGGTGATGGCCTTGGCGTCAACGCTGGGTTGGGTGCTCATCGGCTGGTCCCTTCCCGCGTCACTTCGACAGGCGCACGGGCGGCGCCTTCACGACCGGGCCTTCACCGCGGGAGCCTTCGGCGCGGCCGAAACCTTCGCCACGGGAGCCTTCGCGGCCGGGGCCTTCGGGGTCTTCGCCGACTGCCGGGTGCTGCCGTGCCAGGCACTCGACGAATTGTTGGTACCCGCGGCGCCCGTGCCACTGTGGCTGGTTCCGTGGAGGGTGCACGGCCGCGGACCGGTCGGGACGTAGTCGCCCGCCGCGGTGCGCGTGGCCGGCCAGCTCGCCGCCCCGTCGTCGTCGAGGGCGCGGCCCACCGCGCAGCCGAGGAGCACCAGGGCGAAGACGACGATCCAAGCGCAAACGGCCAGGATCAGGGTGGGGGAGCGGCGGTCGATTCGGGGTTACACGGCGTCACCTTTCAGGCGGAGAGAGGTTGAGGCCGCGGATGCTCGAGGGCTGGAAGGCTGGAAGGCCTTGCGTCGCTCCTACTGCCTGACCTGCGGCGCGGCCGCTTACGGTCGAGGGCATGGACACTATCCCGGAGCCGGCCCGCCCGTGGCGCCCGGAGGACGGGCGGCAACCCGTGGTGTGGACCTGGCCCAGGAGCGACCCCCCAGCACTGTGGGTGCGATCGGGCGGCGCGTGGCGGTACGCGACAGTCATGGCGCGGCAGGACTGGGCGGACGGCTCGGTCGTCTACCTCCAGCGCGCCGGCACCCCGCTCACGCAGGGCGTCCGCGACGAGGCGGGCGCGCTCCTGGTTCATCCCGCAGTCCGCGATGTTCTTCGCGAGCTCGTCCGCGGCACGAGGCTTGTGCCAGTGAGCGAGAGCGGTCAGCTCAGCGCGCGGCCAGGAACAGCCAATGATGGCAGCCATCCGGTCAGCCGCCACGGCTTTGCCGGACCGCTCGTTTTCCGACTTGGGATCGTCCGGGTGTGACAGCAGCGATTCGACAGCTGCCCAGGCGCCCGCGACGGCCGGGGCCAGCGGCCCTCGGTTGACGGCGGCCGCCAGTTCGAGAGCGTCGTCGATGCGGCTACGACGCCCGGCGACCTTGTACAGATGTCCCTCATTCACGAGGGTGAGGACGTCCGCTCCGCGTGCCGGCGGATCCAACGGGATGGGCTGCGAGTGCCCGGCTACCCAAATCTGGGGGAGCGGAACGACGCCGCCGCGGTCTCGGCGCAGGAACTGGGAGCGGGCCGTCATCCGCTCAGGAGCTGTCGGGCCTGCTCAGCAGCGCTGAATGCGTCCAGCGCGGTGAAGAGCGCTCCCGGGACGCTCTCAGGGGCCGGGGCCTGCCTCGGTGGCCGCAGTCAGACGCTTCGCCAGGCCTCCAAGCGCTGCGCGACCGCTCTGAGGTCGGCCTGCTGCGCGCGCACCGTCTGTGCCAGCTCGTAGAGCTCCTCGTCCTTCACCCGCACGGGCTGGCCGGAGAGGTGCATGTACTGATAGGTACATCCCCACCCGATGACCAGGTTGTAGTCGGCGAAGGGGCGCTCCAACAGCGCTGTATGCAGGAATGTCGCTGCCCTGGCCGGGACCTCTTCGTAGTAGAGGACGTCGCGCTCGCGTTCAAATTTGTGCCGATCAGCCATGAACCCGAGGGCGCCCCAGTCGGCGATCGGCACATTGAGCGGGGAGATCGCGGACTGGACCTGCAGGACCCACCCGACGTCGACGCGGATGATCGGGCTCAACGGAGGCCTTCAGGGAAACGCGCCACCACACCAGGCAGGACACGAACGGCCTCGGCGACGGCGCCTTCAACGAAGGCGAGCCGGTCGGCCTCATCCACGATTACGTCGTGAGCGTGCTGCTTGAGGCTCTTGCCGGTGATCGCTGCCCGTTCCCGCAGTCGGGCCATCTCTTCCGGGGAAAATTCAACATTGAGTGCTGGCATATCCCTACGGTACCCGGGATGGTACCTGAACGGGTACCACCCAGTCTGCTCCGGTGCGCGCTGTCCGCCCCCAACCAGCTTCTCCACCTCACATCACGGCGCGGAGACCCCACGCCAGTAGGCAGATGTTCGCGGGGCACGCTCCACTCCGCTTCTCGGCGCGTGTGCTGTGCGGGCTGTTTCCCAGTCGCCTGCCCACGGGGTGATGGCACGGCGGCGGCACGGCCGCCGGCGGGCGCCGGTGCAGGTGTGGAGCCGCCAGTCAGCGGCTGCCGGCGACCTGGTCCGGTGCGGGTTGAGGCAGTGGCCAGTAGAACCATGCCGGCCGCCGCCCAGGCAGGTGAGCAGTGCATCCTCAGGCATCTGCAGGATCGGGGCGCAGCGCACCAGCTGGGCAGGTGTGATCGTGCTGGTTCCGTCGAGCCAGGCCGTGCGCGCAGCATGCCCGAGCCGTCGATGTCCGGGTGCCGTCCGGGAGCGGCCAGGATCCGGAAGAGGTCCCCTGCCGGGGCGTCGATACGCCGGGAGACCACCACCAGTGGCTCGCCTGTCGTCCTCGTCATCCCCGGCTCCTTCGTCAACCGCAGAGCACGAACCTGACCTTGGCCCGGACGCTACACCCCGGGTAGGACAACGCCGGGCCGAGAACCTGCGAGCCCCGTCCTGTGCCAAGACCCACCGAACCGGCTCGAGGAAGGACTGACAGCACGGGGGGTGTCCGGCGGATGATGCCGGGCGGCCTTGCCGGCGCCAAGTTGCTGGAGCGACCTGCCGGACAAGGAGGTGGGGGAGCAGGGCGGGCCTGTCGGTAATTGCCTCGACATCGGCCACGGTGATCGGCCACGCTTCGCGCGATGACCAGAATCGATGACACGCCGCCCGCGTGGGACGAGCGCACCCAGCTCACCACGTTCCTGGACTACGCACGTGACACCGCCCGCGCCAAGTGCGAGGGCGTCTCCGCTAAGAACGCATGCAAGGCGCTTTTGCCGGGCTCACCGCTGATGACCCTGAGCGGAGTGGTCAATCACCTCCGCTGGGTCGAGTACTACTGGTTCCAAGTGGTCTTCCTCGGCGAGGAAGACCGGGGCCCCTGGACCGAGGAGGACCCCGACCGCGAGATGCGGATCGCCGTCGACTTTCCGCTGGCGCAGTTGCTTCACGAATACGCCGAACAGAGCGCCCGCTACCGCGAACTGGTCGCCGGGAGCAGCCTGGACAAGCGGGCCCAGCGAGCCGTCCGCGACGGCCTCCACGTCGACCTGCGCTGGATCCTCCTCCACCTCACCGAGGAGACGGCCCGCCACAACGGCCACCTGGACATCCTGCGCGAGATGCTCGACGGCACGACCGGCGACTAGATCCGGCAAAGATCATGGGCGGAGCCAGAGCCGGATCGAGCCGACGGTGAGCGTGCCGTGGACGATGGAGCCGCGCTTGTCGAATCTCCTGGCCACGGCCCGGCAGTTGCTGAGCGCGTTGATCGCCTGCTCGACTTCGTTCCTTCGCCTGTAGATCGTCTTGTCGAAGCCGATGGGTCGGCCGCCATGGCTACCGCCGGCTTGGCGGTTGGCCCGCTGGTTGTTCGTCGTTCCCTTTGCGCCTGATGCCGCGGTTTTACGGTGTCCCGCTCGCGCCCGCGGCTCGGTGAGCTGCGGTCAGCGTGTCGAGGTGCGGCGGGCGGCGAGGTGTTCGGCGGCCTGCCGACACCAGTCTGGGGTCCTCTTTCGGCGCGGGTCACTCGGCCTGGGCTCGGGTACGCCCTCGTCGGCAAGGTGCCGCGGGCTCAACACGGCCTGGCGGCGGAGGCGTTCCAGGCCGAGGCCAGCCAGGTCAGGTCGGCATCGGCCCGGCGGCGGGCGGTCTGCTCGCGGGTGAGCAACTGCTCGGTCTTGGTCAGCACGAGGGTGTACGGGCGTCCCTGCCTTCTGGTCTAGTGGCGTACCGGGAGCTCGGCTGACTCGATCTTGGTGTGCACGTGCCGGCGCCCGTCCTTCGCCAGCGGCCATTCCAGGGACGCGCAGTGAGCGGGAAGCGAGGAACGTCTCCAGGGTGGCGCACAGTCCGCAGCCGCAACCGGTCCAGGCGATCGACCAGTCGTCCGCGGCACGTAGCTGTCGTGCGGTGATCGCGCGGAGCCGGTCCGCGCAGTCGCGCGCGAGCGCGTCGAGCCCTGCCGCGCGCCGGGTGTCCGTCGGCAGTGTGTGCGCCGCATGGCGCAGCATCGGTATCAAGGGTTTTACCTCCTGCCAGGTCGCCTCCCGCCATGCGGTGATCGCGTCCTCGTCGCACTCGGCGGCGGGCCGGGCGGGCATCTGCACGCTGTAGCCCATCCGGTGCAGCAGCCGGGTCACTTCGGAGACGCTGTAGGAGATGTGGAACCTCCGCCCGATCAGCGTGCGCACCCGGGCGGCGGTCCACACCTGGTCGTCCGCCCAGCCGTGTGCAGCCGGTCCTTCGTCCAGCCAGGCGGCAAGTCTGACCTGTAGGTGGGGGCTGAGCCGGCAGTCGTAGCCCGGGGCCCCCTTGGAGCGCAGGGCCTCCCGCCCGCCCGCCTTCCAGACACGGCGCGGATACGGCAGGAGACAGAAACCGGGGCGCCCGGCACGGCGAACGGGTCCACGCCGTCGATCAGAACGGTGGGCGAGCCGGTCATTCCCAGCCGCGCCGCCTGCTCGTGATCGCCCACCTCGACCAGCTCCAACTTCGCGCTGCGGCCGTCGAGCGCGCGGGCGATCCGCTCGTGAACCACCGGGGCGTTGGGACAGTCCGGCACGGTCAGCACGGTGATACGCATGGGGTCGTCCTCGCAGGTCAATGCCTCTATGCCGGACGTTAGACCTTCCACTGCACGGGAAGGTTCAGCCGTACGCTGGCAGGTATGCGCATCAGCGCGCTGGCCGCCGTCTGGATCGCGTCCCATGAAGTGCCCTTGTCGTGGTGTAGCGGATCAAGGTGTGGGCGTGCGCGGGTGTCTGCCGGGGGCGCACGCCTGATGGGGGTGGCCGCTCCTTCCGCATCTCGGGGGAGCCTCACTGCCGTTGCTCTGCACGGATGAGCGGAGGACACCATGCGGCCCATGGTTCCGGTAGAGACCGGTGTAGTGCAGCAAAAGGGTGGAATGACCGGAGGGAACTGTTCATACCCGAACGGAATGTGATCTGTATGGCTTCCGACTTCGAAGGCAAGAAACTCGTCGCGATCGGCGGCGCCAGCGGCATGGGCCTCAAAACCGCGCAGAACGTCATCGAGAAGGGCGGCAGCGCGGTCATCATCGGCCGCCCGGGCCAGAAACTCGACGACGCAGTGGCAAACCTGTCACGCTCGGGCAGCGCATGGTCGATCGCAGCCGACCTGACGAACTGGGGCCAGGTCGTCGAGGCGCAGATGCAGCTGGCGCAGAACCACTCCGACGCTACTCTCCTCGTCAACTCTGCGGGGTTCTTCCTACCCAAGCCCTTCCTCGACTACGAGGTCGCGGACTACGACTCCTATCACGACCTGAACAGGTCAACGTTCTTCCTGACACAGACCGTCGTCCGGGGCATGATCGCCGGTGGTCAAGGCGGCGCCATCGTCAACGTCGGCAGCATGTGGGCGCACCAGGCACTCGCCGTGACACCCTCGTCGGCCTACTCGATGGCCAAGGCGGGCCTGCACGCCCTCACGCACAACCTGGCCATGGAACTCGCCGGCAACGGCATCCGGGTGAACGCCGTGGCTCCCGCCGTCACCGATACACCGCTGTTTGCAAAGGTTTTCCCCCCCGACCAGCTGCAAGGGGCGCTGGAGCAGCTCAGCGGCCTGCACCCGCTCGGCCGGACCGGCACCCCCCAGGACATCGCCTCCGCCATCACCTTCCTCCTATCATCGGACTCCAGCTGGACCACCGGCGCCATCCTCAACGTCGACGGCGGGGTCATGGCTGGCCGCAACTAACCTCGGCGTTTCGCTTGGGGCGATGAGGTGTCGTTGATCGTCTGCTGTCCACGGCCCCGGCGTAGTTGATCTTTGATGGGTTTTGGGTCGTTTGTCCGTGGGGTGAGGTGGCAAGTTGCAAGGCGAGCGCGGCCTCTGATGATCTTTCAGGTTCCTACGCCAGAAGATCGTCTCAGGAGCCGCGCTCGTGTCCGCATCCTCTCTGATCAGCCCTGTCCTTGGCCAGCTCACCGACCTCGCGCTGTGGGAGGCCGAGCTCGCCGCCGACCCTGCGGCAGCGGAGTCTGCGCTGGTCGTGTGTCACGAACGTTGAAGGAGGCGTCGGTGTAGGAGCTTCTGGAAGCGGTGCTGTGCAGGAGATGGAGGTAGGTCCTCCGGGGTCGCCCTGCAGGGGGAGGCTCCAAACCACGTGTGTCACGAACGCAGAGGGGAGTTCAGGTAGGAGAGCTTCGCGATGCGGTGCTGTGCGAGAGATGAGGGACTTGGCCCCTCGGTTCCGTCCTGCGGGGGATGGTGCCAAACCGCCACATGCTGCGTTGGTTGACGACCGTCGTGGTGAGCGATGTGGAAAAGGCGGCGGTAGAGCCGTCAGGTGGGGATCAGGAAGACGAACGCAAGTGAATCGCTGCTGAAGTGTCGTTAGAAAACAGGTGACATCAGAACCGGAGATTTGTGGTTGCTCCGGGATAAGTCTGGCGGGAGTCCCGTCTACTGGCCAGGCGGTGTCCGGCACGGAGGCGACGTGAGCCTGATCTGCGGCTCTCGCATGGAACGTGAGAAGGCATGCCCTGATAGTGCCGCTTGAGTCATGCGGGTGGCGAGAGGGAGCGGCCCAAGCGGAAGAACCGTGAGGGTTTGAGTACCGACGCGGGGTGTGCTGGCGGACCGGCTCGTAGTAGTGAGGAACCCTTTGTAATGAAGGGGGAGCGAAGGGGCCGGGTCATCCGTGACTGATTGTTCGTTCGGTCAACCGGAAGTTCTCCGGGAGGAGCTGGGTGGACCAGTTGAAATCATCGGACAAGCCGTTTGAGATCTCGAAGTGGGAGGTTCAGGAGGCGTACGAGAAGGTCAAGGCGAACAAGGGTGCGGCAGGGGTGGACGGGCGCTCCATCGAGGACTTCGAGAAGGATCTGAAGGGTAATCTCTATCGAATCTGGAATCGTCTGTCTTCGGGGAGTTACTTTCCGCCTCCGGTGAAGGGTGTGGAGATCCCGAAGTCGCATGGTGGTGGGGTTCGTTTGCTCGGTGTGCCCACCGTGGCTGACCGAATCGCTCAAACGGTAGTAGCCCGGCGTCTTGAAGAGAAGGTCGAACCGATCTTCCATCAGGACTCCTACGGCTACCGTCCTGGGCGGTCCGCGTTGGATGCGGTCGCGGCGTGCCGGAAACGCTGTTGGAAGTATGACTGGGTGATCGATCTGGACATCCAGAAATTCTTTGACAGCGTGCCATGGGACCTTGTCGTCAAAGCGGTTCGGGCCCACACGGATCTCCCCTGGGTAGTTCTGTATGTGCGGCGGTGGCTTGAGGCGCCGTTGCAACTGCCTGACGGGACCTTGCAGCAGCGCGATCGCGGAACCCCGCAGGGTTCTGCGATTTCGCCTGTTTTGGCTAACCTGTTCATGCATTATGCGTTCGACATGTGGATGGCCCGGGAGTATCCGGGCGTACCGTTCGAACGGTACGCAGACGACGGTGTTGTGCACTGTGTCAGCGAGGGTCAGGCCCGGAAACTACGGGAGGCAATCGCGAACAGGATGCGGGAAGTTGGGTTGCGGCTGCATCCCGACAAGACCAAGATCGTGTACTGCCGGGATGGTAATAAGCGCCGACGTCCGTACGGGCAGACGGAGTTCACCTTCCTGGGGTTCACTTTCCGGGCTCGCAAGGCCATCGACAGGAATGGGGAGAGGTTCACCTCGTTCCTGCCGGCGATCAGCAAGGAATCCTCGAAGAAGATCAGTGGTGAAGTGCGGCAATGGCGGCTTCACCGACAGATCGGCCGGACCTTCGCCGAGCTCGCACGGGCGATCAATCCGATCGTTCGGGGCTGGATGCAGTACTTCGGTGCGTTCTACCGGACGGCGCTGCTTCCTCTCCTGGAGCGCATCAACGCCTACTTGATGCGCTGGATCCGCAAGAAGTTCAAGCGGCTGCGGACCTTCAAGAAGGCCCATGCGTGCTGGCGGCGTATCACCCGTCAGTACCCCAGGCTCTTCGCCCATTGGGCATGGGTTCCCACGTTCTGGTGATCAGGATGACAAGAGCCCGGTGACGGGAGACTGTCACGCCGGGATCTGTGAGGGCCGGGGGGTGAAATTCCCCCCGGCTACTCGACCGCAGGCTGCGTCGGTTAAGTGCCGTTCGTAGTGAGCGCTGCGGGAAAAGGCGCGGCAACGACCGCGTCAGGTATGGGTCAGGAAGGCGAGCGGGAGCGAACCGCTGATGACGTGTCGTAACAGATTTCAGTGGCGTCGAAACCAGGGCGAGACCAGGGCTCTGGGACAAGTCCGGGGGGAGCCTGCTGACTGCCCGGATGGCGTCCGGCATGTAGGCGGCGCGAGCCTGACCCGGGCTCTTGCACGGAACGTGAGAACCTGTCGCCCCGATACTGCTGCCGGCCCGCGGGGCCGGCGGCGAGAGGGAGATCCCCAAGCGGCCGACACCGCAAGGGGCCGAGTACCGATGCGGGGCACGGGGGCAGACCGTCTCGTAGTAGTGAGGAAGCCCGGTAATGCGGGTGGAGCGAAGGGGACGGATCATCCAGGTCTGCTTGGCGGTCAACCGGAGTTCCCGGGAGGAGCCGGATGAGCGGGCCAAAGCCGTTTGAGATCTCGAAGCGTGTGGTCTGGGAGGCGTATCTCAGGGTCAAGGCGAACCGGGGAGCGGCCGGGGTCGACGGCGAGTCGATCGAGCAGTTCGAGGCTGACCTGCAGGGCAACCTCTACAAACTGTGGAATCGGATGTCGTCGGGCAGCTACTTCCCGCCGCCGGTGCGGATGGTGGAGATCCCCAAGCCCGGGGGAGCAGGCAAGGTCAGAGTTCTCGGAGTGCCGACAGTCGCGGAGAGAATCGCGCAGACAGCGGCGGCCATGGTCCTGGAACCGGAGGTGGAACCGCTGTTCCATCCGGATTCCTATGGATACCGGCCCCGCCGAAGCGCGCTGGACGCGGTCGCGGCTTGCCGGGAACGGTGCTGGAGGACCGACTGGACGGTCGACATCGACATCCAGGGGTTCTTCGACAACCTCGATCATGACCTGGTCCTCAAGGCGGTGGCCCACCACACCGACCAGCGGTGGATTCTGCTGTATGTGGAGCGCTGGCTGAAGGCCCCGCTGCAGCACAGGAGTGGCGAGCTGGCCGCGCGAGAGCGCGGGAGTCCCCAGGGCTCGGCGATCTCGCCCCTGTTGGCGAACCTGTTTCTGCATTATGCGTGTACGTCCAGGAGTTCGGGCATCGTCCCAGCTTGAAAGAGGGGGAGGGGATGTAACCGGACGTCAAGCTCAGGGCAGCCAGCCGGTGCAAGTCCGGTCCGGGGAGACGCCAGGGTCCCCGGTAGCTGACTCCCGGCGTCGTTCGAGAGGGCGGCGTCGAAGTGGGGTGACAAGCGTCCTTCGGGGGCGTGCGAACGGCCGGTCCGCAACATCAAGTGAAGCCTGCAGCGTCGATATGCAGACCCCGCCCGTTGGGGTGGGCCAAGGGGGTGCCGAGTCCGTATGCGTAGGGCGAAGGCCATGGAAGGCGTCCGGGAACCTGGAGCGGGCGCCGAAGAACCTCCCGGCGTAAGGGGCGTGGAACGGCTGGAAGGTTGTCCTGGGAACTGGAGAGGGCCTACTCGGCCCCGGGTATGCGGCCCGGGAGCGTGGCTCGCCTATAACCGGCGGAACCGGGAAGTGGCGGGTTGTCGAGAGGCAGTCGGAGGGGGTCGTAGTAGTGCCGATCGGCGGGACAACATAACCCGCCGGGAGCGAAGGGCCCCTGCTTCATCGATGCGATTCGCGAACAGGGAGGGGCCCGGATGAGTGCCGTTTCGGCTAGTTCCATCCGCCGGGAGGAAGGCGTCGCACGACTGGATGGCCGTCCTCTGGACAAGGTCCGAGCCTTGCAGTGGACGCTCTACCGCTGTGCCAAGCAAGAACCCGAACGACGGTTCCATGCTCTGTATGTCCACGTCCACCGCATGGACGTCCTGTGGCGGGCATGGTCGGTCGTGTGCGCGAACCGGGGAGCCCCTGGCGTGGACGGTGTGACCGTTGACGCGGTGGCGGCCTCGGGGGTGGACGCATTCCTCCAGGACCTGGCGGAACGACTGCGGACGTATACGTATCGTCCGTCGGTGCTGCGGCGGGTCCAGATTCCCAAGCCGGGGCGGCCGGGGGAGTTCCGGCCGCTGTCGATTCCCACCGTGGCGGACCGGGTGGTGATGACGGCCGCGAAGATGGTTCTCGAACCGGTCTTCGAGGCCGGGTTCACTGAGCCCGGATCCACCGGCTTGATTTCGGTGTGATCGTTTCGGGGTCGTGCAGGCCGTGTCGGGGTTGAGTTGCGGATTCGGGCGTGGGGTGGCCGCTGGTCTGTCCAGCTCTTCCACTTTTCCGCAGGTCTCGGGCTCTTTCGGGCAGGTCGGTCAGGGAGTGTCAGGGGGCTGGTGGCGCGTGCACGATGTTGAAGAGCTGGGTGAAGTTGGTGCTCCAGGGCCAGCGTTCGGGCAGGTGCAGGGTGAGGCGGCGGGCCGAGCGGGCCAGGCGGGCGGGCACGTTGATCAGGTGGTCCCGGATGGTGGCGGTGGTCGCTCTGGCATGGAACGTGCCGGCCAGTGCGCCGGCGGCGCGGGTCAGGTTGTGTGCCAGGGCTGCCAGGGCGAGCCAGGCGGCATTGGCCTGGAAATGCCCGGAGGGCGCGTGGGCGAAGGCGCTGTTCTTGACATCCGCGATCACCTGCTCGACGACGGCGTGCCGTCGGTGATCACGCTCGGCATCGTTCAAGGAGAGCGGGGAGTCGGTGAACGCGGCGTGGTAGCGCCAGGTGTCAAACAGCGTGCCCTGTCCGGCGGGGACGGCTTGCGCGCTCAGGCGTTTGACGCGGCGCACGATCAGACGGGCGGTGACCTGCTGCTTCTTTGGCTTGGAAGTGAAGGCGGTGTAGGTGGTCTCGGCTATCTCGGCGTCGGAGATCCAGCACTGGCCCTCCTCGTCCCAGACCGCCTTGGGGTACTTGATCGGCGTCCAGGCGTCCTCATCGATGCGGGCGATGGCGGTCTTGACGGAAGCGTTCATCCGCACGGTGATGGAGAACCGCGCGCCCAGCGCCCGGCAGGAGTTGACGACATCGGCGCCGTAGAACGCCGAGTCCGCGCGCATCACCAGCAGGCCGCTGGCGCCGCAGGCGCGGGCGGTGTGGATGGTCTCGGCGACGAACGCCGCCGCTCCGCGCGCGGAGTTCGAGGGTCCCTTGCGTAGCCTGGTGGCGGCGATGACCGGGGCGGCCAGGGGTGTGGAGACGATGCCGAGCAGCGCGTTCAGGCCCTTGACCTTGCTGTATCCGTAACCGGCGCCCTGCTTGGCGTAGCCGTAGGTGCGGCGGATGGTGTCATCGATGTCCACGTAGGCGACCTGGTCCGCGCCGGGCAGCAGCGGGGCGTGACGGGCCAGTTCGGGAAGGAACCGGCGGGCCACAGCGTGCAGTTGCTTCACATGCCCGTGGGTGAAGGAACGCAGGAACGACCCCAGCGTGGACGGGGCCCGCACACCGGAGAACAGGCGGCCCATCGCGCCGTGCCGCAGCCGGTGCATGTCGTCGATGCTGTCGGCGCCCGCGACCATGCCACCCACCAGCGACATCACCTTCGCCGCGGGGAAGGCACCGGTGCCGTCCTTCGAGGCCGGCAGACGGATGTACTCCCCGACCAGTGCGGGCAGACCGCACCGCTCGGCCAACCGCACCACCGGCTCCAGGCCGCCGTACGCGATCAGGTTCGGGTCGTCGAACGCGGATGAGACCGCCGCCGCGGCATGGGAAGATTGCATCTCGGAAGTGCCTTGCTGATCGTGCCTGATGTGGTCCTAGAGAAACCCCATCATCGCAGGTCACAAGGCACTTCTTCGTTCCCCGAGAAACCGTCCACAGGCATCAAGCCGGTGGATCCGGGCTGAGGCGAGCTACGGATTCCGGCCGAAACGGTCCGCGACCGACGCGTGCGATGCTGTGCGCGTTGCGGCGAACCAAGGTCGGGAGTGGGTGTTCGAGGCCGATATCCGGAACTGTTTCGGGACGATCGGGCACGACGCACTCGTCGCTCAGCTGGCGAGGCGCGTGGTGGACCGGTCGATGCTGAAGCTGATCCGGTCGTGGCTGCGGATGGGAGTACTGGAGGGTGGGGTGACCTCCCCGACCGGGGCGGGAACCCCACAGGGCTCACCAATTACGCCCCCAACGCAATAGATAACTCGGGCCGCGGTCACTCTCCGTGTCACTCTCCGTGTCGGGGGCGCGGTCGTGGGGTCGGCTGGTGGGGGTGGGTTCGCGGATGGGGATGCGGTGCCGGATGGTGATCTTCTCGGGTCCGATGAGGATGTCCTTGACGAGCAGTCGCAGGACGCGCTGGCGCTCTTGGAGGGTGGCGGTGGCTGCGTGGTGGCGGAGCTGGGCGAGGAAGCCTTCCAGGTCGTCCGCGAGTTTCAGGTAGGCGTCGCGGTCGGCGAGTTGGGCTTCCAGGGCGTCGAGCTGGCGGCGGAGGTCGGCCTCGCGGGCCCGCAGGCCGGGCATGCGGGCCCGTAGCTCGTCGATGGTGATCAGCTGTTCCTGGAAGGCTTCGATCATGCGGGTGATCGCGGTGCTTGCCTTGGCCTGGGCGAGCTGGAGTCGGTGCCGTTGGCGGGTGGCCGGGTCGCCGGCGCGGGCCTGTGCCAGGCGCTGGTCGATCTCGGCGCGGATCAGGGCGGGGTCGGCGAGCAGGGCGGTGATGTGGTCCCAGACGACCGCGTCGAGGTAGTCGGCGCGGACCGGCTTGCCGGCGCAGACGCGGCCCCCTTCGTGGCGGTAGTCGTCGGAGCCCAGGCACCGGTAGTAGTAGATCTTGTTCTTGGCGGTCGTCGTGGTGTGGCTGCGGTAGTAGCCGTACCCGCAGCTCGCGCAGGCGATCATGCCCTGCAGCAGGGAGGGGTCCTTGCTGTTGCGGGAGGCGAATTTCTTGTTGTCCGTCAGGCGCTGGGCGGCCCGCTGGAAGGTGGCGGGGCTGATGATGGCGGGGACGGGGATGGTGATCCATTCCTCGGGCGGGCGGGCGACGGCCTTGACCGGGCTGGGGGTGGTGCGGCCTTCCAGGCGGGCCCGGCGGTTCAGGCCCGCCGGTTCGTGGACGGCCTGGGTCTTGCCGAAGGCGGCGGTGCCCGCGTAGGCGGGGTTGCGGAGCATGCCCCAGACCACGCTGCGGTCCCAGCGTGTCTTGCCGGTGCGGGTGCGGGTGCCGGACTCGGTGAGCCAGCGGGTCAGCTCCGCGATGGAGGCGCCCTCGTCGGTGTAGCGGCGGAACAGCTCCGCGACCAGTGCGGCCTGGCTCTCCACGATCTCGTAGGTGGCCCCGCACTCCGGACTCTTGCGCCGGTAGCGGTAGCCGAACGGGGCACCGCCGAGGACGTTGATGGAGCCGGCCCGGGCCCGGTAGGCCTTTCCCCGCCGGTAGCGCTCCATCAGCTGGGCCTTTTCGTACTCGGCGAACATGCCCTGGAACTGGATGAGGAGCTGGTCCTCGGGGCTGTCGCCGCGCGGGCCGCGCAGGAACTCCACCCGGGTGCCCGCGCGGGCGAACTCCTCGATCAGCAGGGCCTGGTAGGCGAACTTGCGGGCCAGGCGGTCCGGCGCGTAGCACAGCACCACGTCCACCCCGACCTGCGCGACCAGGTCCCGCAGCCGTTCCAGTTCGGGCCGCATCAAGGTGGCCCCGGAGTGCCCCTCGTCCTCGAAGACCCACTCCTCGGGCAGCTCAAGCCGCAGCTTCGCGGCGTGCGCGCGCAGCGCCGCCGTCTGCGACCCGATCGTCTGATCCTGCCGTTGCCGGGCCGAGGAGACCCGGGCGTAGATCGCCGCGCTCGTCATGATGCGGCGCTCCTTCCTGGCCGGCCCGCCGCACGCGGGCCCGCCGCGGAGGTACCAAGATGGCGTAGGCCGCCGAGAGGTCCGCGGCCGCCAGGCGGTCGAAGACGCACGCGGTCTCGACCTTCGCCCCGTTCATCGCCGTACTCGCCGGGCTGTCGCCTCGGCCCACCGGGGAGGGCTCTGGCCGCCGGCACCGAGACCACTGGCCATGAGCCGACCGTACCGCCGGCCATCTCAACCGCCCCCGCCCCGCCGCGGCCGCTCCACCCGCCGGTAACTCAGCGTGACCTCGAAGCAGAAGTTGCCCATTGCGTTGGGGGCGTACTCTCCCCACTGCTCGCGAATATCGCTCTGCACGTCCTCGATGAGGCGTGGCAGGGCGAGGGTCGCCGGCTGGGGGTGCTGGTGAGGTATTGCGATGACTTCGTGGTCCTGTCGCCGACCAGACAACGGGCCGAGCAGGCCCAGCAGCTGGCGGCGAGAGTGCTGGGACTTCTCGGGATGCGACTGCACCCCGAGAAGTCCGGCATCACCTGCCTCACCCGAGGTGGGCAGGGCTTCGAGTTCCTCGGCTTCCACCACCGGAAAGTGGAGTCGTGGAAGTGGCGGGGCAGGTTCTACCTGTACCGGTGGCCCTCGCAACGGGCGTTGAAGGTGCTGCGGGACAAGGTCCGCGCTGCTACCTCGCGCTCTCGGACCGAGCGGCCGGTGGCTACCGTGGTGGCCGAGCTCAACCCCGTGCTCCGGGGATGGGCCGGGTACTTCCGTAAGGGAAATTCTGCGCGGAAGTTCGAAGCGGTGGACCAGTACGTCCACGAGCGGCTGGCGATTTTCACCAGCAGGAAACATGGCCTCTCAGGCCGGAATTGGGCTGCCCGCTACAACTACGGGTGGATCAGTCGGCTCGGGGTCTTCCGCCTGTCCGGAAAGTGGCACGGGGCGACGGTGCATGCCCAGCGGTGAACGATGTCGGAAAGCCGGATGCGGGAGAACCGCATGTCCGGTTTGAAGCGGCGGGGACTGGAAACGGAGACTCATCCACCGCGCCAGTCCCCGACCCTACTTGACACCTGGATGGATCGGGTCTTCCCGGGCGTCCGGTTCGAGCGCTACTGCGATGACATGGTGGTTCACTGCCGCACGGAGGCCGAGGCGCACCGGGTGCGTCAGGCGATCGGCCAGCGGCTGGCCGAGTGCGGGGGCTTGCGGCTGCATCCCGATAAGACCCGCATCGTGTACTGCAAGGACGGCAAGAGGCGTGGTTCGTACGAGCACGTCTTGTTCACCTTCCTCGGATACACGTTCCGCTCGCGGAAAGTCCGGGCGAAGACGGGGAGCTACTTCTTCGGCTTCAACCCGGCGATCAGCGACGAGGCGGCCAAGCGCATCCGGGCGCAGATCCGCCGATGGCGGCTGCACCAGCGCAGTGGATCGTCCCTGGCAGACCTCGCACGGGAGATCAATCCCATCGTGCGGGGGTGGATCAACTACTACGGTCGGTTCTATCCGTCCGCGTTGGTCCCGAGCCTGAAGGGCATCGATCAGTACCTGATGCGATGGGCCACGCAGAAGTACAAGCGGCTCCGACGTCGCCGGAGCCGGGCGTGGCAGGGCTTGGAGAGGACCGCCAAGCTCTACCCGGGGCTCTTCGCCCACTGGAGAATCCTCCGGCCTCGAACGACTGGGTGATGGGAGCCGTGTGAATCGAGAGGTTCACGCACGGTTCTGAGAGAGCCGGGAGGTGAGATCCCTCCCGGCTACTCGCTAGCAGGCTGCGCCAGGTCCCTGACCGGCGAGCGGAGCGAGGGCGGCGGCATCCTCTGGTGGTGATCCTGGTGCTGGCTGCGTGCGCGACGCTGGTGGTCGGCGGCGACTCCGCGACCGCGACCGCACCTATCTCGGCGCCCGCTACATGCAGCTGATGCCCCGCCTGGGCAAGAAGATAGCCCTGGCCGCCCTCGAGCACTCCATCGTCACCGCCGTGCGGCACATGCTCACCCACGACACTGCTTCACACGACCTGGGCGGCAACTACTACACCAAGCACGACCCGGATCGAGCCCTTCGCCGGATCACCTGACAAGCCAACGCCCTCGGCCTCACCGTCCGCTTCGAACCTATCGAAGCGGCGTGACCTTACCCATAACCCGCGGTCAGGCATACGTTATTTTCGGACCAGACGCCTTCCGACGCGTCGCGGCTCGCTGCCTGGCGCCCTGCGGCGCCTCTTCGGCGCGGAGCTTCAGGTTCCGCCGGCAGCGCGCGAAATGGTGTGGGATATGGCTACGTGCACCACCGCGACGAGATGGTGGACGGCTACAAGATTTTCTGCCGGGAGTCTGGGCTGGCGGAGCCGCCAGCAGCCGTGCTTCTCCGCGCTTTCCAGGGCCGTCCAGCACCCGGCGGTTACCGGCCCTGTGCTGGACGGGTATAGAGAGGCGGGACATGAAGGACGAATCATTGGCTGCGAAGGCCGCCCGGCTGGGCTGCGCCACGCTCGTAGATGCCATGGGCCGGATCCACAGCCATCGGGCGCACATTCCGTCCATGACCAGCCCCGACCCCGGTCGCCCGTTGTTCGGGTCCGCGGCCACCATCTCCTACGTGCCCTACCGTGAGGACCTGACTGCGGCAGACCTTGACTTCGGATATTTCTACCGCGGGGCGGTCGGAGAGAGGCCACTCGCGGGCCAAGTACTGGTGCTCTCCAGTGGCGGCTACCCTGACGTGTCCCACGGCGGCGGCACCAAGCTGGCCCGAGCGGACCGCAGCGGGCTGGCGGGCGTCCTGGTCGACGGCCGACTACGGGACTTCGCTCAGTTGCGCAGCTACAGCTTCGCTACGTGGTGCAGCGGGGAGGCCGTCCGATGGGGCGGCGACACAGTGATGCCTCACGCCTTCGGCGTAGCCGTCGAAATCTCCGGTGCCTGTGTAGAACCAGGCGACTACGTCTACATGGACAGCGCTGGGGGTGTAGTGATCCCTTCTGCGAGCCTGCGCAGGGTCCTCAGCGTCGCACAAGAGGTTGCAGCCGAGGAGACCGAGGCTCAAAAAGGCATCAGGAACGACGAGGCGGGCCGAACTGGCGAGTAGCATGAGACAGCGGCGTTGCAGCCCCAAGGGCCTACCCCCTCGGCCTCGCGCCCCGAGCGAGGCCAGGTCGGAAGTAATTGTCCCTCACCTGACCGTCGGCGACATCGCCGACTGCGGCGGTAAGGAACAACGGTGACCAAACTGGTACGTAACGCACCCCCGTGGGCTTCCGCGAGAATCGCACAGCTGCTCGTTTCCGGTGCGCACGGCCGCAGTTCCGCGCATTCTGCTTGATCCCCGAGACCAGACCGCGAGTCCAGGGATGTCCATCTGCCGGCCATCACGTAGTCGTGATGGCCGTCCTCGTCGTCGGGGTCGGAAGGGTCTGCCAGATAGCGCGGGTCCGCCTCGAAGCCAGCCCGGAGCGCCTCATTCCGCCTCCAGGGGGATTGACAGGGCCACGGTGCCGCGCATGTCGACCCAGACTGCCTCTTTCGTACGCACGATCCGCAGGACGACCTCGCTGCAGCGCTGACACCGGGCCACGAGCCCCGGCGCGTCTGCGTAGACGTGGAGGAGTGCTACAGGTCCTGTGGATCCGCAATGGGCGCATTGGCTTGTCGCGACGGTCACGTCGGCCACGAAGACTTCGGACAAAGGGCCCGCCAGCACGTTGCCGTCCACGTAGCCGGCATCCGCTACGCCCTGCTCTGCAGGAATCATGTCAACCTCCACTGCCGCCGAAGCGTTCGGTGCGGATGCGTCCCGGGTCGTGCCCGAGCAGCACGAGGTAAGCCGCGACCTTCTCGACGAACGCTGTGGGTCCGCAGACGTAGCAGGTCGGTTCGAAATCCGGCGGCCAGCTGTGCTGGACCAGGTCCTCCGGGGTGATACGTCCAGGCGGCCTGGGCGCTCCCGGAGGAGCCTCACGGGTGTGGATAAGGGCCGTGTCCAGACCCGGTGAGCCGCCGCGCAGTTCGGGCACGTACAGCTGCTCGGCGGGTGTTCGCAGGGAGTACACGAGCCGGAAGGGCGTGCGGCTGCCGGTCGCAGCGCGGGAGCGGATCATACACATGAGCGGGACGAGCCCTGAGCCACCGGCAACCAGCAAAACCGGCTCGGTCTGCTCCGGGCTCCACACGAACCACCCTCCGACGGGCCCCCGCAGCTCCAACTGGTCACCGGGCATCAGCTCATCTGCCAGGTAAGGCGACACCTCTCCTCCGGGTGTGCGCTGAATCGTGAGGTCCACGCGGGCGCCGTCCGCCACCGAGGCGATCGAGTAGCTCCGCTGAGTGCTGTAGCCGTCCTCTGCGGTCAACCGCACGTCCACGTGCTGCCCTGCCAGGTGTCCGGGCCAGCCCAAGACCTCCAGGGACAGCGTGCGGGCCGAAGCGGACTCCTCACGTCGGCTGGTCACGTCGGCCACCCTCCAGCGGAGGCGGTCGCCTAGTCTCCCCTGTACCGCTGTTCTCGCCATGGGTCTCCATAGTTGTGATAGCCGGCGCTCTCCCAGAACCCCGGCTCGTCCGTTTCGCGAAGCTCGATCCTGCGGACCCATTTCGCGGACTTCCACAGGTAGAGGTGCGGCACGAGCAGCCTGGCCGGTCCGCCGTGCTCGGGTGCAAGAGGGTGACCGTCGTAGGCGAACACGATCCACGCCCGACCGTCGAGCAGATCCGTCAGGGGCACGTTGGTGGTGTAGCCGCCGTACGAGGACACGAGGACGTGTTCGGCCTCCGTCCGTACATCTGCCAGCAGAACGTCGAGGGACACGCCTTGCCACTGGGTATTGAACTTAGACCACTTGGTCACGCAGTGCAGGTCGACCGTCGGGGACTCCACCGGAAGCGCATTCAGGGCGGGCCAGTCCCAGGTGTGCTGAGTGCCGGACTCCGAGACCACGGTCAGTTCCCAATCGTCGATCGGTACACGGGGCGTGGGCCCAGCCGCCAGCACGGGAAAGCCCGTCGTCTCGTACTGCCCGGGTGGCAGCTTCCCTTGCGAAGGAGAGCGCCGCCCGTGGAATCCTCGCGAAATGATCGGCATGTTCGCCATCCTCGGTGTTCAGCGTGGATACTCTGTGACTGCTTCTTCGTAGAGAGCGTTGAAACTGCCTGCCTCGCTACCTCTGCCGCCGTCAGTTGCCCCATCAGGCCGTCCATGACTCCCCACACTGCCGAGCGATGACAGTGCGCCCCATACCCTTCGGGGCGAAATACCCGTCCTATCACCCAGTCGGCCGTGCGCCTGCCCCGCTCGAACGGCACCGTCCGGGGGCAGCAGCCCGAACGTGTCGGCTCCGAACGGCTCTGGGCCGCGACTCACTCGTCGTCCCTGGTGTCTGCAACTACGTGTACGGCCGCCTCTTGCGCAGAAGCCGCACCGCCGTCAGGACCGACATCTCGAGCCCAGTAGTCGTCGCCGTCGTAGCTGGCGCCAACGACATTGGTGTCCCAGCCCAAGCGGCGTCCCGCACACTCGTCGCCGACTTGGTCGTCGATGCGCTCTCCGTCGGTGTCGGCCGTGTCTCCCGTCGCCCTCCGGGGCAAACCCTTCCGGCAGCTCACCCCTCAGGCGGTGGGTGAGGTCTTCGTGCGAAGAGCCCTCGCCGGCGCAGCTGCATGACCTACTCTGCGTCGGTCACGCGTCCGCTGACCGGCAGCACGGTCACCTGCCTGACACCTTTCCCACACACCCAGGTTCAGCCCGACTTTCGGTGAGAATACCTCCCAAACCTCCACGATGCATTGTGTACTCCTGTTAGCGAGATGCCTACCTCCGCATGCATTGGTTGCTTAAGGACCGCACCTGACGGGACCGCCTACCCAGTACATGCGGACCGCAAAGCCGTAGGTGCGGCGGATCGTGTCGTCGATATCCACGTAGGCCACCTGGTCGGCGCCGGGCAGCAGCGGGGTGTGCGCGGCCAGGTGGGGCAGGAACCGGCGGGCCACCGCGTGCAGTTGCTTCACGTGTCCGTGACTGAAGGAGCGCAGGAACGAGCCCAGCGTGGACGGCGCCCGCACCCCGCTGAACAGCCGCGGCAGCCCACCGTGCCGCAGCCGGTCCATGTCATCGATGCTGTCCGACCCGGCGACCATGCCACCGACCAGCGACATCAGCTTCGCCGCGGGGAAGGCCCCGGTGCCGTCCTTCGAGGCCGGCAGCCGGACGTGCTCGTCGACGAGTGCGGGCAGTGCGCACCGCTCGGCCAGCCGTACCACCGGGGCCAGCCCGCCGTAGCCGACCAGATTCGGATCATCAAACCGTGCGGAGACCCTCGCCGCGGCATGGGAAGATTGCATCTCGGAAGTGCCTTGCCGATCGTGCGTGCTGGAAGCCTGAAGAACTCCCATCATCGCAGGTCACAAGGCACTTCCTCGTTTCTGGAGAAGCTATCCACAGGCATCAAGCCGGTGGATCCGGGCTGAGCAGTCGTGAGGGACTGATCCGGCATGCGGGGCGGTGCTGCCGCGTCGGCTGGCTGACCGAACGAGGTTAAATTTGATGAATGGTATGAATTCACGAGTGATTAACCCGACGAGCATTGATCTTGAGGAGTTTCTTACTTCATTGTTCGGGCCCAAAGGGGACGCTGTCAGGCGCGCCTCGTTTTCCTCAGCGGTGGGGCGGGCTCACCCGGCCAGCAATCCGGCCCACCACCCTGGCACGGCCAAACTTCCGGACCACCGCCGTGCCACTCGATGAGGTCCGATTCGGCCACGTCCAACTCATCCCAACCCACCAGCCCGATGCATTGCAGGAAAACGGTCAGGTCGTGCAACGAATTGGCCGTGCCCAGGGTCTCGTCACCGACGCGTACACTGCGGCCGCCAGATCCGCCGGGTGCCTCGACGGTTAGGGGACGCTCGACCATGACTTCAGCGTCTCCCAGGCAGATCCGGACCGCATTCCGAGGCGTGCTCTTTAGGTAGACGGAGCTCCTACCTGGCCGATGTTGCCGACGCCCCTCGGCCAGGCTTTCAGGCGATGCCGACACTGCCAGGGAAAGCCCCACACATGCATACCGGAGAGATTCGGCGGGAGGTGCCCGTGTTCTATTGCGTGCTTAAGTACGTTCTCCTGGGGCCCTTGCTGCGTTACGCGCTGCGGCGGTTCGGTGTCGGCGTGCACGCACTGCCGTGCCGATGCCGTGCCCGGCTTCATGGAGTAGGCCGCCGGGTGCCGAGTGCGGCAGCCGGAGGGTGATCACGTCGAACTTCCCATCAAATTAACGCAAAAACGTCTTGACTTAGAAAATATGCGGTGCATTGTGGTTATTAGGTCACAACACCGAAAGAGTTTACAAAGTCGATGAGGCGCCTGATCGACGGAGTGACTTGGACAGGATGTGGGTTAGGCCCCCGGCAAGCCGGCGCGATACCGAGGCGACAGTGACGACTGAAGTTTCAGGACACGCGCAGCACTACCGGGGACTGTTTTTTCCTCGCAGCCTTCGCGCGGGCCGGGCGTCCGATGCGAAGGCTGCGGCACGCCAACTCTCCCAGCGGGACCGAACGGCACCAGGAGCCTCCTCGCGCAGGCGAGACCCGCTCATTGACCACGCCGGGGCACGTCGTCGGGGTCCTGTCCGGGAGGACCGGCACGCGGGGCGGCGCGAAGGCAGGAGCACGGCCAGCTCGCTTGATCGCTCACGCACCAATCACGCGTGAATTGCGATCTGCGGGCAGCCCCGCCGCAGCCACACGTGCAGTGCCCCCGGTGTCGAAGACGGGACGGCCGGCCGTGTAACCACGGATGTGGCACGGCGCATGGGCGGTCTCGGCTGGTGCATCCCGCGCACACCACGATGGAGTGCGCAGACTGCGGAGCGAGAACCAAGCACGCGCTGCCTCTCTGGGAACGAACGTATACCTGCACGCGATGCGGAGCCGTGCGCCCTCGGGACAAGAATTCCGCGTTCGTGATGCTGGTCCGGGCGGGTTGGTGCCCGGCAGGTGCTGAGGGCGTAAGACCTTCCGGGCCGCTGGCCCGGAAGGCTGCCTGAGCCTGGAATCCCCACACACGCCCAAAGGCGCCCCGCAAGGGGCGTCCGGCCGCAAGGCCGGACGGGAATCCCCCCGCCTTCGGGCGGGGGAGCCTTCAAGAGTCATGTCCTCCTGGCCGTTCATGGCCCACCCTGCCGAGTCCAAGAGGTTGCGCTTGTACACAGCCACTGGCGCCAGGCAACCACGAGGGCGGCTGTCCGACATCCTGTGCCCAGGGGCGAGCGCCCTGTCCCCGGATGGCTGCAGCGGGCCGGAACGGGGTAGAACGTCAAGGGTGATAAAACGCAATCTTCCGGACGATGTGCAGTGTGTTTTTGGGATGTGGACTGTGTGCTGGCAAAGGCCGCAGTCCTTCGCGTCACCGCATGGAAGGAAGCCCCCGACGACTTCTGCAGTAAGCGGCGGGACCCACCTTCCGTCGCTTCGACGTGCTTCTGTGGGCAGCGCGTCGACGGGTGCCCGCACTGGCGGGTGCGCCCGTGCACGGCCTCAGGCGGGAACGTGTTGCCGGGGAGCACGAGCGGACGTACTAGGGCTGATTTCTCCTCCAGTGCCAGTGCCAGTGCCAGTGCCGCGGGATTCTGATCTCCACGGGCAATGGAGGCGGCTTCCGCGCGGATCGACACTGCGATCGCCGCCGGGCGCGGTCGAAGCGGCGCCGGGGCCGTGGTGCGCTTCGGTCGCAGTAGGCCAGGCGGGCGCCTGCGCTGGCCCGGTGCCGACATCGTGGTGAAGGGCTTCTCCGAGTCGTTGAAAGGCCGCACATGATCAGCCACCCCGCTTACGCCATCGAGCCGTGGTGTCTGCGCGAGAGCGAGCTCCGCCTGGAGGGCCTCGCCCAGAGCGAATCCGTCTTCACGCTGTCCAACGGTCATGTCGGCTGGCGCGGCAACCTTGATGAGGGCGAGCCGCACGGCTTGCCTGGCACGTACCTCAACGGTGTGCACGAGCTCCACCCGCTGCCCTACGCGGAAGCCGGCTACGGATACCCGGAGTCCGGGCAGGTGGTGATCAATGTTACCAACGGTAAGCTGATCCGCCTGCTGGTCGATGACGAACCGTTCGACTTGCGCTACGGACGGTTGCGGTCGCACGAGCGCACTCTCGATCTGCGCAGTGGACTGCTTCACCGCGTCTGCGAGTGGACCTCACCGGTCGGCAAGACGGTCCGGGTGCGCTCCACCAGACTGGTCTCCTTCACCCAACGGGCCATTGCCGCGGTCGCCTACGAAGTGGAACCGGTGGACGCCCAAACGAACCTCGTCATCCAGTCGGAACTCGTCGCCAACGAGCAACTGCCCACGCGGACCGGCGATCCCCGTGCCTCCGCCGCCATCGAGTCCTGCCTTCAGCCCGAAGAACACACTGCCTGCGACACGCGGCTACGCCTGGTGCACCGCACAGCCCGCACCAATTTGCGTGTCGCTGCCGCTGCCGACCACGTGCTGCACGGTCCGGACTCGACCCGAGCCTGGAGCGAGAGCAGCGACGACGTGGGACGCCTGACCGTCACCACGCTCCTCAGCCCGGGACAGACCTTTCGCCTCGAGAAATTCGTCGCGTACGGCTGGTCCGGGTTCCGCTCATTGCCAGCGGTCCGGGATCAAGTGGAGGCCGCTCTCGCCCGTGTGCGCAGCATCGGCTGGCAAGGGCTGGTGGACCAGCAGCGAGACTTTCTCGACGACTTCTGGCGGCATGTCGACGTCGAGGTCGACGGTGATGCCGAGATCCAGCAGGCAGTACGGTTTGCGCTCTTCCACGTGCTGCAGTCCGCCCGCCGGGCCGAGCAGCGGGCGATCCCGGCCAAAGGCCTTACCGGTTCCGGATATGACGGCCACTCCTTCTGGGACACGGAGACCTACGTCCTGCCGGTCCTCACCTACACCTCGCCGAACTGCGTCGCTGAGGCCTTGTGCTGGCGGCAGCACACCCTGCCCGCGGCACGCGACCGCGCTCGCCAGTTCGGACTGCGCGGGGCGGCCTTCCCCTGGCGGACGATCGATGGAGCAGAGTGTTCCGGATACTGGCCGGCAGGCACTGCCGCCTTCCACATCAACGCCGACATCGCGGCCGCCGTCGTGCGCTACGTCTGGGCCACGGGCGATGCGGACTTCGAACGCGAGACCGGTTTGGAACTGCTGGTGGAGACCGCCCGGCTGTGGCGCTCCCTCGGCCACCACGACCCTGGTGGCCACTTCCACATCGATGGTGTCACCGGTCCCGACGAATACAGCGCGGTAGCCAACGACAACGCCTATACCAACCTCATGGCCCGGGCGAACCTGCAGGCCGCCGCCGAGGCCGCTGAACGCCACCCCGCGCAATCTGCTGCGCTCGGCGTCGACGAGGAGGAGACCGCCAGTTGGCGTGACGCGGCCAAGGCGATGGCTGTGCCCTACAACCGCGCGCTTCGCGTCCACGAGCAGGCGGAGGGGTACACCGGCCTCGACGTGTGGGACTTCGCGGGCACACGCCCCGAGCAGTACCCCCTGTTGCTGCACTTCCCCTACTTCGACCTGTACCGAAAACAAGTGGTCAAACAAGCAGACCTGGTCCTGGCGATGTACCTGTGCGGTGATGCCTTCGAAGAAGAACAGAAGGCACGGAACTTCGCCTACTACGAACCGCTGACCGTCCGGGACTCCTCACTGTCGGCCTGTATCCAATGCGTCATGGCCGCCGAAGTCGGCCACTTGAGTCTGGCTTATGACTACCTGGGGGAGGCCGCCCTGGTGGACCTCGCGGACCTTGCGAAAAATACCTGCGACGGCCTGCACATTGCTTCCCTCGCAGGCGTTTGGATCGGACTGGTTGCCGGCTTCGGCGGGATGCGCGACCACGGAGAGGTCCTGCACTTCGCTCCCAGCCTGCCTGAAAGGCTCAACCGACTTTCGTTCTCGCTTGACTTCAGGCAACGCTGCTTGCGGATCGATCTCACCGGCTCGCAGGTGACTTATACGTTGCTGGAGGGCGAACCCCTTCAGATCAGCCACCGCGGGGAGGTCATAGTCTTGTCCAAAGAAGCGGTGCAGACCCGATCTGTCGAGCCGCCCACAGCCCGATCCGAACCCGCCCAACCACCTGGACGACGGCCGGGACCACGTCGCTGACGCCATCCACACCCGCCGCTCCCGAGACGGCCGCCCGGCCGCTTCCCTGAACCCGGATCCACAGGCATCAAGCCGGTGGATCCGGGCTCAGGCTTCAGGCCGGGAGCTGGACCGTTTCCGGGTTCTGAGGCGTATTCTGCTGCGGGCCAGGACCAATTCTTCCTCGTCCATTCCGCCCCAGATTCCGTACTGCTGTGCTGTGGCGAGAGCCCAACTGGCGCACTGTTGGCGGACAGGACACGGCTTGCACACGGCCTTCGCTTCGTCGGCCTGACGCCGGCCGGGGCACTTCGGGCTTACGGGGAAGAACAGTTCGGTGACGAGATCCCGGCAGGCCGCGCTTTCGAGCCATGTCGGAATGCCGCTGCCGTCTCCCTGGACGCGGTTTACCCTGCCCTCCCGGGAGGAGGGAACAGCGTGCGGGAGGTGCGGCAGCCCCCGGGAATCGGGGTGTTCCGGAGGGGCGTTTCTCATTGCCGCGTGTGCAGCCTGTGTGTGCCGGTTTCGAGCTGGGCCGCGGTCGCTGTGAGAAGGCTGTCCCAGGACTCCTGGAACTTTGCCACGCCCTCGTCCTCCAACTGCTGGACGACTTCGGTGTAGGGGATCCCCAGGCGCTCGATCGCTTCGAGGTCGGCCCGGGCCTCGTCGTATGTGCTGCGGACGTCGCCGCCTGCGGCCAGCCCCTGTGCCTCGACGGCGAGCAGCGTTGCCTCGGGCATGGTGTTCACTGTGTCGGGGGCGATCAGCCCGGCGACGTACTTGGTGGCCTCGTACGCGCTGTCCTTGACGCCTGTGGAGGCCCACAGCGGGCGCTGTTTGTTCGCCCGCGAACGGTGCAGGCGGTTCCAGCGCTCACTGGAGAAGACCTCCTCGAAGGCTTCGTAGGCCAGGCGGGCGTTGGCGACGGCGGCCCTGCCCCGGAGGGCTCTGGCTTCCGGCGTGTCGAGGGCGTCGAGGCGCCTGTCGACCTCCGTGTCCATGCGGGAGACGAAGAACGATGCGACCGAGGAAATCTGCGACAAGTCGCGCCCAGCGGCACGGGCTTTCTCGAGGCCCGTCAAATAGGCGTCAGCAACCTGCCGGTAGCGTGCCAGCGAGAAGATCAGGGTCACGTTGACACTGATGCCCTGGGCGATGGTCTCGGCGATGGCGGGCAGGCCCGCCTTGGTTGCAGGGATCTTGATGTATGTGTTCGGGCGGTCTACGAGCCAGGCCAGGTGACGTGCCTCGGCGATCGTCGCCGTGGTGTCGTGAGCCATGTGGGGGTCGACCTCGATGGAGACGCGACCGTCCTGGCCGGCGGAGGACGCGAGGAAAGTGGGGCGAAGGATGTCGGCGGCATCGCGTACATCCGACGCGGTGATGGTGCGGACCGCCTCCTCGGCTGACACTCCGCGAACCGCGAGCTCGGACATCCGGGCCCCGTATTCCGCTCCGTGCGATATTGCGTCCCCGAAGATCGTCGGGTTCGTCGTGACGCCCACCACGTGCCGGCTGCTGATCAGCTCCGCCAGGCTGCCCGAGATGATCCGCTCGCGCGACAGGGTGTCCAGCCACACGGACACACCAGCGTCCGAGAGATCCTTCAACGCGCTCGTCATGTTTCCCGCACCTTCCAGGGGTGGTGAGGCGAGCCGTGCAGACCGCCCGAGCGTGCCCACGTCTGCGCAGTGGCGGCCCTGGCGGTGTGCCCTACGCCCACCAGACCATCCCTACGCCGACCCGGGCTGGACCGCCAGTCGGGACGCTCCGCCTGTGTCCACGGCGGTCCCGCCTGCAGCTGGGAGTACGGCGACGCTCAGAGGGCGCGCTTTCGTCCGCCCTGAACCTGTCTGCTGGCCCGCTTGGGCGGGGTGCCGGAGGGACATGTCCTGGGCACGGGCGCTGTTCCGTTGCATCTCATGGCCGACGAGTCGCACTGGCGCAGGCGACGGGGCGTGACGGTGCGACTGCGCAGCGCGGGTGCGGTGCCAGGAGCATCCGGTGTGTCTGTACGTGAGATCAGCCGTGGCTGTCTACGGTTACGAAGGGGCTGAAGGCAACGAAGTCGGAGAAGTCTCGCCCGACGCGCTTCACGGCGCTGGCGAGAGGGGCGGGGTAGCTCCAACCCACATCGTCCACGACCTTCCCGTCGATGACAGCGTTGAAGTACTGGCTGCGTCCCTTCCAGGGACACACGTAGGGGGTCTCACTTTCGCTGAGGAGTTCGTGCGCCACTGTGCCCGGAGGAAAGTACACGTTCCCCTCGATCATGACGATCTCGTCGTCGGACGCCTCGGCCAGCACTCGGCCCTGGATGGTCGCTCTCATAACGCTCTCTCTCCTCGTCGGGCACCGCCGCGGCGTCGGCGGCAGCGGGGCGCCTCGTTCTGTGCGGGACAGCCGGCCGCGCCGGCACTGCCCCGAGACGGGTCAGCGACCGACTCAAGCCCGGGTCTTTAGCGCTGTGGACGGTCGAGTTCTTACGCGGCCGGGCCTTTTCTCTGGGGGACCACCGCCTGTCTGACTGCTGGGAGGCGCCGCCCAGCTCCGGCACGGGACTGCCGACGGCTGTCATCTCGCCGACACATCGACGGAACGGGGTACTGGGGCACCCAGCGCGGAACGCGGAATGGACCGGCACCTCATCGGCGGAACGGACGATGGTGCCTCTTGTTGGGTTCCCCACGACGGGACACGGCTCTCCTGAATCGTATGCCCGGCTGTCGGCAACCGCTGAATTTGGGTTCTGGATCACTTTTGGTGCTGAGTTGGCGAGAGGCCACTGTCCGTACTGGCAGCAGCCCGTCACCCGGCCAGGCGGAGGCGCTTGCGCAGGAGGTCGAGACCGGCCTGATCGACCGAGAGCGCCCTGGGGGGCGGGACCAGGGGCTATTGACACGTCCCTACGGTGAGAGAGGCCTCTCCCGCGGATGGCACGCCATCGCCGTCGGGGCGGCAAGAACGGTCATCCCTTCCGCTCGGTGTTGCCGGCCACGACCGGAAGGCGGGGCCGCTGGAAGCTGGCGGGCCACCGCTCGGGTTTGCCACATCAAGCGGAACCTGGGGCTATTGGAAACGGCCGTCGAAGCAGGTACCGCTCCTCAGGTCGGAGAACCGCAGGCCGACGACTGCTCCCCCTTCCACCACCCAGCGCAGATCGTAGGACGCTTGGTAGGAGGGCGGCCAGAAGGAGCAGAAGCGCCCATTCTCGTCGACGGACCAGGTGCCCTCCGTCTGGCGTCTTGTCTCGAAGTATGACGTGCTCCCATCGGGTTGGAAGATCTGGGTCGTGCCATCGCCGTAGGCCAGGCGGCCTGCGGTGACAGCGGTGGGGATCTGCTCAGGCGGCACGATGGCGCCGTCTTCTGGGTGCAGGCTGTCGATGTTCCTGGTCACTGTGCGGTCCTTCTTCCGGGCCCGAAGGTTCCGTTGCTCGTGAGGTCCGGCGGGCGTCTTATGGCTCAGCGCTGCGGAAGATGACCCTATTGGAGGGGGTCTGCTCTATTGTCTTGGCTGCCTCCGCTCCGTGGAGGTGACTCGACCCCTTGGGTTCCGCAGCACATGAGCGTTTTCCGTACTGCTGTACACGGGTATCGGCTGGGGCCCTGCTGGGCCCCGAGCCGCATGACGGTGCGCCGAGCCACCATGCCGTTCGGGCTCCGGGGCCTTGCCCTGGTCGCCGGTCATCGGCTCTCGGCGGTGTCCTCTTCCGTCGTCTCGAAGACGCTCAGGTACTGGCCGTACCCCTCCTGCTCCAGATCCTCCAGGGGGACGAAGCGCAGCGAGGCGGAGTTGATGCAGTACCGCAGTCCTCCGCGGTCGCTGGGCCCGTCCGGGAACAGGTGCCCGAGGTGGCTGTCCCCTTGAGCCGACCGTACTTCGACACGGACCATGCCGTGGCTGGTATCGGGCCTCTCGACGACGTGGCCGGACTCCAGAGGCCTCGTGAAGCTGGGCCAGCCGGTCCTGCTGTCGTACTTGTCGACCGAGGCGAAGAGGGGCTCCCCGGACACGATGTCCACATAGATACCGGGTGCCTTGTTGTCCCAGTAGGCGTTGGAGAACGAGGGCTCCGTCTCGTCCCGCTGGGTCACACGGTACTGCCGGTCGGTGAGCTGTGAGATGCGCTGTTGGCTCTTGCTGTACTCCGGCATGCCTACCTCCCAGACGGTGCTGGAGTGTCTCTTCTACCCTATTCGCGTCATGCATCGCCCGGACTCTTACCGCGTGGCAGAGGGGTGCTGGGGCCGAGGGCGAGGGCCTGCCCAGGGCGCGGTGCACGGGCGGACCGTTGAAGTGGTGGTCAGAGGCGGCCGCCCGACGCGAGCCCGGCTGCCTCCCCCCACAGCCGGGACGGGAGAACGAGGAAGGGCCGCTCAAGCTGCCCCCATCGCTCGTGCCCGGCCCGTAGCGGCGACGCTGTTGCAGGTCGCCCTCGACAGGCCGGGCACGGATGTGGACGCGTGCTTCCAGGCGGCAGGGATCGTGCTGGCGCCGTCGCGTCCAGCGACGGCCGACTGGTCGTCGCGCGCACCGCGTCCTGACCACCTGGCGGTCTGGGCTTTCGCGAGTGACGTCGCCGTCGTCGGCACCGCGTGGGCCCTTGTGCAGTGCCAACGGGACACATGGGGTCCAGGAGAGGGCGTCTAGCTCGGGACGGTGCTGATCGTCAGGGAGATGGTCACCAACGCTATCCGCCACGCCTCGACGCCCGCTACCTTCAGAGCGCGGTCGAGTTCGCGCTGACCCGTGACGACGGGCTCGTGCGGTCGGTTTCTGTGCCGAAGGCCGAGCGCCGATGGGCGGCCTCGGCGGCCGGCCGCCTTGACGACGCCTTGTGTAACTTCCTCGCAGAACGCGGGACGAAGCAGGTCACTCTGGCAGGGGTGACGGCTCTGACCAACGCAGTGGTGGTCCTCCGCTTCACTGTCGAGGCCGTCCTACGACTCTGGCAGTGTGCCGATCGTGCCTCTGGGCAGTGCCGGCCCAGCTCGTGGGTCACCGTCACCAGACGCCGACGTCTCACGTAGGCGCCCGGCGACGGCCGGCCCCTTTTCGAAGCGGGCGCCGGAGCGGACCAGGGCGACGAGGTGGGGTGCGGTGACCGCCCGCCAGCGAGCCTGGGCGGCCTCGGCCAGCTTGAACACCATCGCCAGGGCAGCGGCCGGGCTGCCGACGCCCCGGGTGACCTTCGTCCGCAGCTTCGCCGTGGAGAACGTCGACTCGATCGGGTTCGTGGTCTGGAGATGAATCCAGTGCTGGGCCACCGGCAAGTCAGGGGGTCAATGGACGTCGGTGGCGTCACGGGCGGAGCCACTCACGGCTGGGGAGCCGTGACAGGCCATGGTCGTCGGCTTCTGCTCAGCGACTCCGCGGCGGTGATCAGGGAAGCGCCCAGCAGCACCACGTCCTTGATCAGAAATTGGCCGGCCGGCGAGAGCTTCGGCTCTCGGACCCGCTGGTGCCACGCCTCCGGAGTGCTGATCAGGAAACTGAGCGTGACGGTGAACATCCCGGCCGCGAGTAGGCTGCCAGCCGCCGAGACTCTGGGCGCCCACCGTCCGGTGGAGATCATCCCGGCGATCGTGATCTCAGTGATCCCGATTGCTCTGGCCAGTCTCGTCTCTCCGAGCCTTCTCAACGGCCGTCGCAGCAGTGGGCTCGAGACGACCACAGGACGGATGTTCTCCACCTCGTAATCCTCGAACTTGAGCCGTCCGATGCTGGCGAGGTTCAGCGCGAGTCCGAATCGGCTCGCCGTGATCCCTCCGGAGTGCAACCCAGCGATAGCTGTGTGCGCGGCCATGGCTTCTCCTGTCTTCGCACAATGGCTGCCCCGACGGCCGGTCCGTGGTGGCGTCTGCGCTTCCCGGCGCAGCCGCAGGCCCGAGGCGGACTCTGCCCGCGTATCGTGTGTGCACCGGCCTCAACCCGTGTCCCTCAACTCGACCGAGCGGGAGGGACGTTTCCTTGGCACTTCTCCCATCATGTCAAGGGCCTGCGCCGCCGGCATCTCAGGGTCGGCCTGCGGCTGCAGCGCATCACGGTCCCCCGAGGGGCAGGACGCCGGGCCCAGCGTCCCAGCGCCGGCTTCGCCCGGGGCGCTGGTCGCGCCGACAGGCTTGGGCCGTGGTCTCCACACACAAGACACGGTGAGGCACCCGACTGCGTCAAAGGGCAGCTTCGTGGCACGGCGGCCGGCTTCGGCTCGTGTCCGCGCGGCAATGGTGTGGTGCCCGAATGGAGCTGGCCGGACACGCTCTACGTGAGCGCTCGCCCACAGCGATTGTCCCCTACCCCCGTCCCCTACCCCCGCGATCGGCACGCTCGTGGAGCGCACCACACGTTTCACGATGCTGCTACATCTGCCCCGGATGGAGGGCTTCGGCACTGAACCACGCACCAAGAACGGGCCCGCCCTGGCCGGCCGGGGCGCCGAGGCCGTTGAAGGACGCGATCACCACGACGATTACCACGCTGCCCGAGCAACTGCGCAGGTCACTGACCTGGGACCGCGGCACGGAACTGGCCCAGCACGCCCAACTCCGCATCGACGCCGGGTTCCAGGTCTACTTCGCCGACCCGCACAGCCCCTGGCAGCGCGGGGCCTGCCAGGGTGATCTGATCCGGCGCGATCTGCCAGATGTCGCGGACGCTGGTGTCGCTCAGTGTTTCCTCGCCCCGGCCGAACAACGCCGGGCGCGCCACCGCGATCAGCTTCTTCGCCTGTGGCGCGCGCAGTGGAAGACTCACCGGCCCGACACCGGCCCCCGCGAGCCCGAGCATATGCGCGGGTGCCTTGACCTGGGCGCTGAAGGCACCTGCCTGCTACGACCCGCAGAGCACTTCGGCCAGCCGTTCCCTCGCACTCCCCGCCGCGCGTGCTCTCCCAGCCTTATCCGGTGCGCCGCCCTCAGCCCGATCCTACGGCTCGCTGAGACCGCAGACGGCCGGGCCGCAGGGGCCCGCGTCAGGTGAGCTCCCGGCTCCGGGGTGCGGCCAGGATGTGATCACCGCTGATGCTTCCGGCCTGACCGCGTTGTTCGACTTCGACAAGGAATGCAAGCGCGGCGCCGAGCTCACCCGCAGCGCCCTGCTGCACGCACGCATGACCCCGTCTGGCAACACGCTGAACACCACCCTGGGCGCTTCTTCCGTCTGGTCCCGGTCGGGGATATGTCCGCGAACACGGATGGGGGCGGCCTCGTGCAGAGGTCGCCCCCATCCGTCGTATTCAGCGCAGACGGCCGAGGTGAATCACGCTGACGCGGACCTGCTGGTCGCTGATCTCGTACATCACGCGGTAGCGGCCGACGTGGATGCGTAGCACGTCGGCGCTGCCGAACGCGCCCTCGGGGCGCGGGTCGTCGGCGAGGCGGTCGACGGCGGTGAACACTTGCCGCACGCCCCGAGGGTCGTCCTTGGCGAACCGCTCGGCCTGAGCGAGAGCCTCGGGCTCCCAGATGACTTCGTAGCTCACGCCTCATCTCCGCCGAATACGCGGCGGTACGCCTCGGCCTGCGGGACTCCAGCGTTCTCGCCCTGCGCCTGGCGCGCGCGGTAGGCGGCCAGGGCCCGCATCTCCTGTAGTTCGAGGGCATCGGCGGGGCTGACCAGTATGGCGATGGTCTGGCCGTGGTCGGTGATGGCGACCGGTTCACGGGTGGCGCTGACCTCGCGCGCGATGGCGCCCAGCCGGGCGCGAGCTTCCACGATTGAGTAGGTCGTCTCCGTCATGAACACCACCTTACACAAGTGTGCACATCGGCAGCACACCGACTCTTTCGCGGTGAGCTGGTCTCTCCTCTGCTGTGGGTAATCAGACCAAGATTCTCGTGTCTTTCATATCCGCAAAGACCGCTGCTCTCGGGTCCGATCGACGGCGGCGTGATTGCGGCGCTCCGCTCTGGTGAACTGAGCCCGGCCCCCGAGCCGGTAGGGCCGTCAGGCCGGGACGGCGGTCAGGGCACGATGTAGCCGGCGGCGCGCCGTCGGTGACCACATCACCGCGCAGCGAGGTGGCGGTGTCGGCGGACTGCAGCGCGTACGCCGTGATCATGGCGCCGGAGTCGATGAGGTCGTCGGCGTGGCGCTTGCTCGCCGCCTGCTGGTCCAGGGTGTAGTCGCCGGCCGCGGCGTTGTCGAAGATGAGGATCGCGTACTGGGCCATCACGGGTCTTTCTGGCTGTGTGTCTGGTCGGTACGCCTCTACGTCGGACGGGCGACGCGCATTCGACAGGCTTACCCGAAGTTTTCCAGATGCCCCGGGCCGGCTCCCGGTACCTCGGCCGCTGAGGGGCGTCGGTCCTGGCATGACGACGTTCGTCCCGACGTTCCTCAACCCCCAGAACCGGGGCACGGCTATGTGCGCAGCCAGATCATGAGCGCCGCCGCGGTGACGCTGCCCAGGAAGACGTAGCCGCGCTTGTCATACCGCGTGGCCACGGCCCGGAGCTCCTCAGCGCGTTGATCGCCTTCTCGACTTCGTTCCTTCGCCTGTAGATCGTCTTGCCGAAGCCGACGGGGCGGCCGCCATTGCTGCCGCCAGCTTGGCGTTCGGCCCGCTGGTTGTTCGTCGTTCCCTTCGGGCCTGATGCCGCGGTCTTACGGTGTCCCGCTCGCGCCCGCGGCCCGGTGAGCTGTGGTCAGGGTGTCAAGGTGCGGCGGGCGGCGAGGTGCTCGGCGGCCTGTCGGCACCGGGCGTGCAGGTAGAGGGCCGCCGACCCTGTCTCGACGTCGCGTTTGACGTAGTTTTGGCCGGGCTTGATCCACCACTCGCAGCAGCGTGCGCGGATCATCGGCGGCACTTCCTGACGAGGCGGTACTGGCCTTGCCCCCTCTCGCACCGGCCGGCCTCGTCCGCACCGCCGGTGCACGTCGTGTAGGGGGCGAACAGGCCGTGGCGGGCGTGGTTGGCGACGGGTGTGGCAGGCACGCGCGAACCACCGTATAGGCGTGGTGGAGCCGCGTAGGGAGCTCCTGTGCTCGCCGAGGCCGGGGTGGCTCTCGCCGGTGAGGCTTTCGCCGCCGTGACATACACATTTGGCTGAGCGTTGTTGACTCTCGGTCAGGGTGTGGCGCGGGGGAGCGTGGAAGCGGCCGGTACGTCGGGCGGGTTTGGGCAACGGGCTCTTCCCACCCCTGAGCGCCCTGTGGCAGGGCGTCCTCGACGCGGGGGGCGTGGGTTGGAGTCTGGCCGCGCCGGACCCGTTCAGTCGAACGAAAGCCCTCCGGTCCTGGTTCGCTTGAGTTCGAAGAAGTCGGGGTGGGCGGCCAGTACCCGGAAGCTGTCGAAGAGTTGTGCGGCCTTGGCGCCTCGTGGGATGGCTCGTAGCACGGGACCGAACCATACGGCGCCGTCGACGTGCAGGGTGGGTGTGCCGACATAGCCGCCCGAGTCGGGTTCGGCGCCTGTGTCGTGGCTGCGGCGTACGGCCTCGTCGTACGCCGGATCGTGCGCGGCGGCGGCGAGGTCGGCCGCAAGTCCGAGTTCGGCGAGGGATTGGGCCACCACCTGGTCGAAGTCCTCTATTTTGCGCTCGTGGATTCGGGTGCCGAACGCGGTGTACAGGTCCCGCAGCACCTTGTCGCCGTGCCGCTGGGCGGCGGCCGCCGCGACCCGCACCGGGCCGATCGACTTGTCCACCAACTCTCTGTACCACCCGGGGAGTTCGTTCCCGGTGTTGTGCAGGTACAGGCTCATCGCATGGAAGCGGAGGTCGAGCGGGCGCTCGCGTTCGACCTCCAGCAGCCAGCGGGAGGTGATCCAGGCGAAGGGGCAGGCGGGGTCGAAGTAGAAGTCGACACGGGTGGGTGCGGTGTTCGTCATGTCCGTCACGCTAGTCGCGCAGTGGTCTGCCGGCTTGGGCCATTGAGCGGCGATGTCATTGGTCCATTTCGGCTGGCGCCGTCTGGCGTGGGTCGCATCCGCTCGCCGCCGGCGCGCTCTCGAAGAGAGGGGCGTCGACGGGGCGGCGCCCGGGGCGGCGCATCCGTCGTAGGGGCGGAAGGGATCGCCGTGCGTCTTGGCCACGGCGTGGGGGGAGTCGATTGCTCTGGTTTTTGTCGGTGGGTGGGCGGCGGCTTTTCTCGGCCCCTGACAAAGTCCTGTGGTTCCTCCGGATGGCCTGCAGGCCGAACGGCACCCGTTTTCTGGAGGCGGGTGCCGTTCCGTGTGCTTGGCCCGGGTGGGGATCTACCCGGCGATGGACAGGACGTAGGGTGCCAGGGCCGAGGGGAGTTGTACTCCGGGGACCAGCCACAGGGCGACGAGGGCGTCGGGTAGGCCGCGGCCGACGCGTGCCGCCTCCACCGTGCCCAGGGCGGCGAGTTGTCGGCAGCTGGCGGCGATGATCTCGAACAGGTGCTGGACCCGGCCGGGGCCACGGGGCAGCAGTTGTCCGTGGAAGTCTTCGTGGTGGGCGAGAACGAGGGCGGCCAGGCCCACGATGTGGGCCGAGGCGGTGCCGGTGCCGTCGAGGGCCGCGTAGCCGCCGTGCGGTGCGCAGGACAGGACCGCCACACCGGGTGCGGCGGCGTCGACTCCGGGGCCGTGGCAGCTGAACGGTGCGACGAAGAGGCCTTCCGGTGTCAGCTGGGGCCCGGTATGGGTGGCTTGGGAGGTGTCGGGCGGGTAGGAGCCGTAGGTGCCCAGCGCGCCCACGGTGAAGACGGTGGGTAGCGAGCCCGGGAAGGTGACCGGTCCGCCGGTGTCGCCGGCGGGGGCGACGCAGGCGATGCCCACGGCGCCGGCGTCGGCGAGTTTGCGGGAGACCAGTGCCGAGGGGTATGGGGTGGCCACCGCGATGTGGGCGATGTCGATCTCGCGGTCGATGCAGTGGTCCAGGGCGGCGATCAGGTCGCTGAAGTGGCCGTCGGGCAGCACTTTGCAGACGTCGATCTCGGCGTCGACCGCGATGCCGATGACGCCCTTGCCGGTGTCCGCCCCGGCGATGACGCCCGCCGCATGCGTACCGGTGCCCACCTCGTCCTTCGCCCAGCCCTCGTCCGTGCCGTGCACGAGATCGGTCCCGGAACGCACCCGTTGCTTCAGATCGGGGTGCTCGGCGCTGACGCCGGAGCCGATGAGCGCGATCTTGACGCCGAAGGCGCGGAAGGTGGGGGGCAGCCGGTCCAGCCGCATGGCCTGCTGGCCCCAGCCGTACTGCTGGCGCTGTTCCAGTTCCGGGTACACCTTGGCGAGCGGGGTGAGGGTGACGACGTTCTCTTGGGTCGCCGACAGGTCGGGGTGGTGGATCCAGCGGTCCGTGTAGCCGTCCTTGGGCCGGATGTAGAGGGACTGGACGGAGTGTTCGGATTCCGTCGCCAGGGTGATGGTGGCCGTCCCGTCGGCCCCGGTGATGCCCTGGGCCGGCCAGGTCGAGCCGATCAGGAACACCCCGGCGCCCGCCAGCGGTTCGCCGCCGGGGCCGCAGACGCGCAATGTGATGTCCACGGGGTGTTCCAGGGGCATGACCAGCCCCGGATCACGCAGCGGCACGGCTGCGGCGGTCGGCGTGGCGATCGGCCCGGCCGCGGACAGCGGCAGGTCCGGTTCGATGTGCACATGCAGCGATCGCATCGCCGGCACCTGGGCCTCGGCCGCCTCGACGACCGCGATCTCCGGGCAGGAGGGCTGCAGTCCGCTCGACTGGAGTTTTTCCGAGGGCCGGAGCCTGCGGATCACTTTGACCTCGGGCATCCGCTCGAGGCGGTCGCAGACCGCGTCCATGCTCAGTTCGGGCACTCCCAGGGGGAGCAGATGCTGCGGCAGCGGTGTCACCATGTACCGCTGTCGGCGCGGCCGCACCGTGAACGGTGACGGTGCGCCCTCCTTGCGTTCTCCCGCTTCCTTCCCCTCGGGTCCCGGCCCACCCGCCGCCGCGCCCCCGGACTCGCTCTCGCGATTGTTCCCGGGCCTTTCCTTGACCATCACGTCCACCTTCACCACGCCTACGTCTACGTCGTCCTTGTGCTCCTGGTCCGGGGACGGGCGGCTCGCGCTTTTCACGGTGATGCGGTGTGCCCGGGACGACCCTCCGGGCACACCGCACAGGGAGCCGCCCGGGCGTCAGCCGATACCGAAGGGCTGACCCAGCTGCCCGAAACCGAAGCCGGGCTGCTGGAACTGCGGGAACGGCTGGCCGAACTGCTGCTGGCCGTAGCCGCCGCCCCACTGGCCCTGCTGGCCCTGCTGGCCCTGCTGGCTTTGTTGGACCAGCGTCAGGATCGCGGTCGGCAGCGCCTGCTGCACGGACTGCTCCACAGCGTTCCGCACGCCCTCGCGCAGCGTGTGCTGCAGGGCGACAGCCAGGTACGGGTGCGCCTGGTGGGCCAAGCCCTGTTGCTGCAGCTGCTGCTGGACCTGCTGGATCTGCTGCAGCGTCTGCTGCATGCGCTGCGCGACCTGCTGGCTGGCCTGCTGGCACGCCTGCTGGATCGCCTGCTGGACCACCTGCGAGAGCTGCTGCTGCGGCGCCCCGATCTGCTGGCCGATCTGCTGCTGGGGTGGTGTACCGGTCATCACCGACATGAATGCTCCATTCGACGCCAGGGGAAGCCGACATAAGGGGATTATCTCGGCTTTTTCAGGACTCCTCCGCCCGTGTTGAAGCTAAGGTGACGTCACCTGGCCCGCAATCGGGCGAGCCGCTCAGGGGGAGGAATACCCCCGATTGGATCCGGCGCTGGTGCGGCAGTACGACAAGACGCAGTCCCAATGCGGGGGCCGGTACATCATCCGCCCGGTTCAGGCCGCTGATCAGCGATCAGCTGTCCGCGGCCCGTTACTGCCGGGGCCCTTGCCTTGGCATGATGATCAGCCGTGCTGTTGCGCCTGGCCTCCCTCGCCGTCACCAGCACGTTCTCTCTGATACGCCTGCTGCCGATGAGTGGACGTGAGAAGGAGATCGAGATCCTGGTGCTCCGGCACCAGGATCTCGATCCTGCAACGCCAGGCAGCAAAGCCGGTGTTCACGCCGGGCGACCGGTTTCTGGTCGCCGGACTGCTCCATCACCTGCCGTTGGGCAAGGTTCGACGACTTCGGCTGCTGGAGCGCCCGGACACCATCCTGCGCCGGCAGCGCACCGTCCTGGGGCGCGGTCATGCCGTTGCCTGTGCGCCACGGCGGCGTGGACGTGGGCCGGGCCCGTCACACCCCCGAGGTGACGGCCCGGTTGTGTTCAGTGCACGCCTGCTTTCCCTTGAGGCAATCCGACATAAGTGATACAAGTGAGCTAACAAAATAAATTTTTTAGCCTGAAAGTTTCAACAATGGACGCAGTGAGCTATCTGCTGCGCATGGCACGTCTCCGGGCCAGCCTTGATAAGCGCTGTTTGTTGGGCGAGTCCACGCGCATGGATGTCGCTCGGTACCACCAGCTGGAGGCACCTTTCCATGTGCTGTTGGAGGGCGAGTGCCAACTGCACGTCGGGGCCACTGTGCTCGATATGCGACCGGGAGATGTCGCCCTGATTCCCAGTGGCGCCCCCCATCGAGTGATCGTCCCCGGGCCGGGCCCGAAGCAGGGTATAGCCGAGGTCGCCGGCGATGCGTTTGTAACTACGCGCAGCGAAGGTGGAGGAGACGCAGTCATCGACCTCTTCTGCGGTCACTACACGGTCGACGCCGGCGCCGGGGAGATGCTGTTCCGCAGCCTCCCCGAGCCGATCCACGTCTCCTTCGGGCAGTCGGCCGACAGCGATGAGGTCCTGCGCATGATGAGCGCCCTGATGCGAGGGGAGGCTCAGCGTGAAGGCAGGGGAACCGCGGCGATCCTCTCGGCACTCTGCACGGCGCTGCTCGCGATGATGCTGCGATCCTCGCCGGGCGCCATCACGGCAAACACCTTGTGGACCGCAGCGGCCGATGAACGAATCGCGGAGGCCATCGACTCCGTCCTGAGCGACCCGGCAGCGGACTGGACAATCGATCGGCTTAGTCGCGAGACGGCGATGTCGCGCGCGACCTTCCTGCGCCGCTTCGGGAAGGCAACCGGAATGACCGTGGGGCGCTTCCTCGCCCAAGCTCGATTGATGACTGCAGCCGAACTTCTGAGTTCCACAGACGCCACGGTCGCCGCGATCGCTCTCCGAGTCGGTTACCAGTCGGAGTCCGCCTTTTCGCGCGCCTTCCGTGCCCAGATCGGCACGACGCCGGCGAAGTTCCGACGGGGCCAGCAGCAGCGAGATCGCGTAGCAGGGCCGCAGTAGCGCCCCTGCGGAGGCCAGACATCGCGGCTGACCCATGCGCCTGGCCGAACAGCTTCCCGAGCCCGTTCGCGCCCAGTGCTCGCATACGCGCGATCGGATGTCATGTTGCTCTTCCCTTCACGCCTGCGAGATAGAGACCTACACCCGGCGAGTTCCCTGATCCACTCCACGCCTTGAGTGCGCCTCCCCCGAGCAGAGCAGCGGACATCGGACCCAGGGCCCGACGAGGACCGAAGGACCCGCGCGAGGCCCAGGCCTTCGGGAGACGCCTCTGCGGCGTCGAGCGCACAAGAGCCGCAGGAACCCTCGTCGGCCACCATGCCGGCGAAGTCGCCCCAGCCGGCGCCTCGGCTGTCCGCCAGTTCCAGCGCTGTACCAGACGAAGCACTCACCGCGTGCGCGAGTCAGCTCTTGCGACCGACAACCGGTGGTGCTCAACTGCCGCCCAGAACTGGTTCTTCCGGTGGGTGGGGGAGTCCGGACAGCGCAGTGCAGCTGCGCTGTGGTCGAGCCGCTTCAATCAGGGCGGACTTGGTTGCCGAGCCCGTTCAGGTCGCCGCGCTCTGGGTCGGTGGCGGCCTCAGCCCGCTGGCGAGGTAGGTGCGGGGGAGCAGTCCCCGCTCCGTCTTCTCAGGCCCTTTCACCCGAAGCCCACAGCGCATCGGTGAGACTCTGAGGCCGAAATCGGATCTGATATGAGCTGGCCGTGTCATCTGGTAAGGCGCAGACTCGTCAATGGAAGCGAAAGCTCCCCCAGACGAAAAGGAGCCCACCATGACCGAGCTCGCCCGCATCGAGCACACCGCCGCCACCGGTGAGGTCGCCGAGCTGTACAACCACATTGCGGAAGACCATCGGGGCCGTTCCGAACATGACGAAGCACATGGCAAACAGCCCCGCCGTCCTGAAGGCATGGCTCGAGCTGTCCGGGGCTCTCAACCAGGGCACCTTGCCTGCACCTGTCCGCCAGCGCCTGGCCCTGAGCACCGCTGAATACAACCGATGCAGCTACTGCCTGTCCGCCCACACCTTCCTCGCGAAGAACACAAGCTGGACCAGACCGAGATCGACCGAGCCCGCGACGCCGCCTCCAACGACGCCCACGTGGACGCGATCCTCAGGCTGTCCGACGCGATCCTCCGCGGCCGCGGCTCGGTTGCCAAGCAGGACATCGACGACGCTCGCAACGCTGGTGTCACCGATGCGGAGATCGCTGAGATCATCGCCAACATCGCTCTCAACGTTCTGACCAACTACTTCAACGTCTTCGTGGGCCCCGAGAACGAGTACCCCGAACTCGTCACCCCCCGCAGCTGACGCAACTGTCAGGTCCTCCTCCTGACAGTCTGGGTGCTAACGGCGAGTTCCGGGGCCGCCAGTGGCACCAGACCCACGCTCTGAGTGCCGCCGCCAGCAAGGATCCGCTATGCAGTACCTGGCCCAACGCACCTTCAAGGCCACTCCACAAACCGTGCGCGCAGCCCGAGACTTCGCGATGAAGACCCTCGACAACTGGGGCGTATGCCCCCGCCGCGACGACATCCGGACATGCGTCTCGGAACTGGCCGGCAATGCCGTCGAACACGGAAGCCCGGAACACCGGGACTACATGATCCGGCTCGTCCAGAACCCATACTGCCTTCACGTTGAAGTGCACGACACCACCACCCACACTCCTGTCCACACTCCGCACACCTCACCAAGCGAGGAAGCCGGGCGAGGCATCAGCATCGTCCAGCAGCTCAGCGACGAGTGGGGAGTCCGTACTACCCCCACCGGCAGCGGCAAGGCGGTATGGACCTGCTTCCGTACGGATGGCTCTACCGACGCCATGCCGAGCCCCTCGACGCCGGCGATCCCGTCCACGCGTGACGACCTGCGCACCCGCGGTCCAGCCGATACGCATTGCGGCCACAGTGGCAACGCCGGCAGCGCGGGCCGAGAGCCACGGCAATCCGACGCCAACGCGAACCCGTCGGGCGCCGTATGCCCGTAAGGGACCCGCAGATGGTCCTGGTCCGCACGGTAGGCGATCGCCGCCTGCAGCCCGCGCCGCCAGTACTCGCCCTCGGGCTTGAGGACGCGTGCGCGGACGAACGCCGCCAACTGCACCGGATCCCGCGTGGTGGAGAACCGCAGCAGTCCCTGCGCTGCCCCGCTTACCCCGCACCCGCGCCGACGACAGCATGCACAGCTCCGCCGCCACGTCTCGCACGATCCCCGCCGAGAACGTCTCCAGCACCTGCCGCCGTTAAGCGACGTTCTGACGTTAGGGCTGTGGCACGCCATTCCCCTTTCGTTAAATGATTGAGACGGACTTCATCCATTAGTCAGGTGATATCGTGGACGTATGACTACGGAAGGTGTGACCACCAGCGCGACGCTGCTGGGGGAACCGCTGCCGGTCGAGCTGATGAACACCGTCACCCTCGATCGCGGCCGCACCCACGACGCCCTTGACGGCGACGCGGGGGCCACCGCCTGGCTTCGCGCGGTGGCCCACCGGCTCGGAGTCGAGGCCGCGGTCGAGGCCGATCAGATGGACGAGGACATGGTGCGCCCGGTCGCCGGAGCATTGCGTGCGCTGCGTGACGCGCTGCGACACCTGGCAGCGGAGGCGACCGACGATCCGCGCCCTGCGGCTACGGCGCCGGAGCTGGCGCGAGGGGAGGCGATTGCCACGCTGAACGCTCTCGCGCAAGCCTGGCCCGAGCTCGTCTGGCCCGCCGACGGGCAACCGTCCCGTGCCTATCGGGGCCCCGGGACGGCCGCGGACCTTGCCGTGCAGTTCATCGCGCACCAGGCTGTCGACCTGTTCACCGGAGCCGACCGCGACCGCCTGCGCCCCTGCCTGGCGCCCAACTGTCCGCTCTTCTTCGTCAAGAACCATGCTCGCCGGGAATGGTGCTCTCCGGCGTGCGGCAACCGCGTGCGCGTCGCCCGCCACTACCGGCGCCACCACCCAGCCCCGCAGAGCTAAGGGATACGCCCGATGCGGAGCAAGAAGGTCGAGTTCATAGGATCGCAGGACGCACCGCTCGCTGCACGACTGGAACTGTGCCGGAGGGCAAGCCGCGGGCGTACGCCCTGTTCGCACACTGCTTCACCTGCGGCATGGACAAGGTCGCGGCCACCCGGATCTCACGAGGCTCGCTTTACCTGGTGCCGACGGAGGGCCGCGTCGAGATGCCCGAGACTGTGGGTCATCGGACGGCGGCCGCTTTCGTAGCAAGTGGTTCCGCGGCCGAAGACGTGGCGGTGTTGGCGGCTGTGCCGAACTGTCGTGGCAGGACAGTACATTTGGGGTCTCGAGCGTCGCGGACTCGTCCACATGGCGACGGCACAGGCACGTGCCTTCTGCCGAAGACAGTCAGCGAGGTGGCGGCAGGGCCTGCAGATGAACCAACCCGACGTTGGCGAAGCCGAGGATGAACGGAACGGCGCGTCCGGCATGGATGCCATGGACACCGTGCAAGGACACCTGCGGTGCACCATGGCTGCCGAGGGTGACAGTCCTGCCGGTGGGGAGCTCCACTCCGGCAGGCGATACGGCGCCGCGCCACGAAGTGCGGGCCGCATCCGGGGTAGAGACGAAGGCGAGGTGCTCGGGCGCGCTACCGTCGTTGACCACGGACATCGACAATTCGCCGTCGCCACTGGCAAGGAGGCTGACCCTCGCGTGCGCGACCGTAATTGCCGGCAGATCCCGTCCTCCGAGAACGTTGACCGTCAGGTGACCGGGAACCGAGGACACCAGGGCTCCCGCCGTGGCCGACTCCGAGACGTCCGGGGACCGAGGGGCCGTGCCCTCGGCCTGGTGGCCGGAAGCGCAGGCACTCGCTGACAGGATGAGCGCAGCAACCAGCGCGCCCACACGTCTGTTCTGGCGCCGGGCCGCACGCCGCGGTGGCGCTCCCCGGGCAGGGGCGGCCGACCGTCCCCGTGTTGCTCCTGAAGGCGTATCACCCAAGCCGCCGGCCACGGCGGCGGGGCGCGGTATGTCGCGTCTGCTGGCCAATCCCTCCACCATTCCAACCCCCTGAGCTCTCTTCAGTGCTGCTCACCTGGCCAGGCACCCCAGGTTCGGTCGCTCGCGACCTGTTCCACGGCCCCGCTTGATAGGGCTCAAAGTGCTGCATCTAATCTACTAAGTAGCTTACTAGATCTTGAGGGTTCAGAGCCAAGAGCTTGGAGTGTTTTGCATGAACTCGCGACCGGATGGGTGGGGGCGCCGCCGTGCGGTAGGAGTGCGACAGCGGGTATTCGTCGTGCTCGCCGCTGCTCTGGCCATGTTCGCGCTCTCCATGGGTGGAGCCCCGTCGGCGTCCGCGCACGCGTCACTGCTGTTCACCACACCCGGTGCAGGCACGAGTGTGTCGTCATCACCGAGGACCTTGACTTTGATCTTCGATCAACCTGTGACCCTGACCGGTAACACAGTGCGCATCGCCGCGCAGAACGGAGCGTCAGCGGCAGTGGGCTCTGCCGCGCGGGACAAGGCCGGACGTGTGGTCACCGTTGCGGTCCGGCAGGCAATGGCACCTGGGGTGTACACGGTGACCTGGCAAGTGGTCGCTGACGACGGGGACGTGGTCACCGGCAATTACCAGTTCGGGGTAGGCCCCAGGGCATCCAGCAGGCTGTCGACCGGCAGCCTCGGGGCGTCCGCTACCAGCGGTCAGGCGGCAACGACGGTGTTGCGATGGGTGCTGTTCGCGGCCCTGGCGCTGGCCGTCGGGGGAGCGGCGGCCCTGCGGTTGGTCGGACGGTATCGACCCGATGAGATGGCGGTGCCACGATCATGGATGCTGCCCGCCTCGCTGGCTGGGACGTTGGCCAGCCTCGGGCTGGTCGGGCTGATCGTCGGTGAAGGCAGCCTGCTCGCTGCCTTCGTGGATCCGGCAGCAGGTGAGCTGACCAGCCGTCCCGCTGTCCTGACTCTGGTGGAAGCCGGCGCGTTCGCGGTCGCGGCCGTACTCGGGCGCGTGCGGCCACGTTCGTCCTGGATGCCGCTGGTGGCGGTGGTCGTCGCTGAAGGCTGGCGAGCTCATCCGGAGTCATTCCTCCCCGGATGGGGCGCTCTGGCCACGATGCTGCACCTGGTCGCCGCCGGGCTTTGGGCTGGCGCATTGGTCTACGTACTGCGCTGCGTGAGGGCCTGGCGGTCCGCACCAGGTGCGGCCTGGGCGGCGTTGACCACCTACGCGTGGATGGCGGCGTGGCTGTTCGGGGCAGTGGTGCTGTCCGGAGTGCTGTCGGCACTGATCGTGGTACCGCTTGACGCCTGGGTGACCACGGACTACGGACGGCTCGTGCTTCTGAAGGCCGCGCTCGTGGTGGCAGTGGCCGGGTGCGCGCTGGCGGCCCGCGCTCGGCTAGGGGGTCGTAGAGAGCGAGGACTGCCTGTGCGGTTGGTTCGTGCGGAAACGTGGCTGCTGGTCGGGGTGCTGGCGGTGACCGCCTCCCTGACCGCAGCAGCTCCGCCCGGGCAGACAGCGGCGGCGCTGTCCGCAGCGCCGCCGCCCTCCGGATTGGTGGTGCCCATTGGTGCGCGGATCGGCCAAATCGGGTTGAGCGTACAGGCGAGCGCAGGGCAGGTCGTGGTGTGGCTGACCGCACCGGGCGCGGACATGCCCGGTGCCGACGCCGGATACCGGCTGGCTGCGACGCTGGCCACCCCCTCCGGCAAGCTACGCCCATTGCGGCTGCGGGACTGTGGCGTTGGTTGCTTCGTTGCCCCGGTCGCTTGGGAGTCCGGCACCAACCAAGTGACCCTACGCGCCGATTCCCGCGCATGGGACGGGGGCACGGTTTCGCTGGCCGTACCCTGGCCCGCCCGAGACGGCGCGAAGGCGCTGGAACGCACCGTACAGATCCTTCGCCGCAGTGAGTTCACCCTGTACGAGCGGGTCACCAGCGACACCGCCCGAAGCGGCAGCCCCTACTCCACACACATCACCGGAAAGTACCTCCTGGCCTCCGAGCCCTACAGCGGCGGCCGCGCCGCCTACGCGGACCTCGTACCCGGACCTGGGGGAACCGCCACGCTGCTGATCGGCTACCCCTCGGAGAAGGTACAGGTTGAGTTTGCCCTGGACGCCGAGGGGCGGATCGTGCGCGAGACGGAGACAAGTCCCAACCACTTGGTGGTCCGCGCATTCGTCTACCCCGAGAAGGAGTAGGAGCGAGCCTGACGTGCGGCGGCGATGACTGGCCCGGCCGCCGGGGGAGAGGAACGCAACCATCGCGTTCGGCCTTCGCCCTGGCGCAGCCATCCCCCGCAGCTGTACTCGACTCCCACGATGGGCTGGTGGGGCACAGACCAGATCCGGACTTCGGGTCCTGCGCAGTGCGCCTTTCCGCTTCCTTCTCGGAGGCCCAGCGTGGCAGGCATCTACCATGACCTTGCGTATTCAGTGGCGAAGGGAAGTCAGGGCCATGCGGCGGCTGGGGGATCTTGAAGCGGAGATCATGGATCGTCTCTGGACCTGGAACCGCCCAGCGACAGTCCGCGAGATCGTCGACGACATCAACGAGACACGTCCCGTTGCCTACACCACGGTCATGACCGTCACGAACATCCTTTACACCAAGGGCTGGCTGCTCCGAGCCAAACATGGTCGGGCCTGGCTGTATACGCCGGTACGCAGCCGCGAGGCGTACGCCGCCGCGCTCATGGAGGATGCCCTGGGAGAAAGTAAAGATCGCCCAGCAACGCTTGTCCACTTCGTCGAGAACATGTCCGAGGAAGAGGTCGCCGCATTGCGCGAAGCCCTGCGGAACGTGGGACGACAAGTCAAGGGAATGCCATGAACGTTGCCCCCGCCCTGGTCGGCTACACAGCAGCCGTGGGCTTCGCTGCCCCACGGATCATGCTTCGCAGCCGTTGGCCGTATCGGGCTCCCGCTCTGGCAACGGCAGTGTGGCAGTCGCTCGCGATCTCCTTCTCGATCGCGGTGGCGCTTACCGTCTGCAACCTGGCCATGCCGATCAAACCTCTGGTGGGCATTCTGGACGGTTGGACGGTGGGCACGGGCGTGGGCCGGCTCGCCCCCGATATTGGAAGCCACTTGGGGGCCAACGTATCCGCGGCCATCGGAGTCACCCTCATCGCAAGCTTCGCTTTCCACCTCACGCGAGCCCGACGTGCACGGACCCGACACCAGGAAGCCGTCGACCTGGTGGGGCGCCACTCCGCTCAGCTGGGCGCCATCGTGCTGTCGCACGACGCCCCCGCGGCCTATTGCCTACCCGGTCGCCGTCCCCGCATCGTGATCACCGATGCGACGGTGCGGCAGCTGACGCCCGAGCAACTGGGCGCCGTGCTGCAACACGAACAGGGCCACATCAGGGGCCGCCACCACCTTCCCCTGGCCGCAATGCAAGCCTTCCGTTCCATATTCCGATGGGTGCCACTCGCTCGCCACGCCCAGGAGCAGACGACATTGCTGCTGGAAATGATCGCGGACGATCGAGCACTGAGCAGCCACTCCCACGAGGTACTGGCCACCGCCATGTACGAGATGGCCGCGGCGCGCGCCCCGAAGGGGGCATTGGCTGCAGGCGGCAACAGCGCCGTGATCCGCATCCAGCGCGTTCTCGATTCGCGAGAGGCACCGCACCCCGTCCTGCGCGGCTCTCTTGCGGTGATGGCCGTGACCATCCCGCTACTGCCGTTGACGTCGCTGCTGATCGCCTGCTCACCTGCCCTTGGCTGACCGCCCATCTGCGCCTGGGCGAAGCGATTGCCGCAAGAGTTCCCTTGCAAAGTGACTTCACCCGGGAGCCTTGCCGGTCATGACAGCGGCGGCGTGCGCGGCGCGGTTCTTTGCGACCGCGCGCCCGTACAGGCGGCACCCATTTAGATCCCCGGTGGTGTCCCGCACCAGTTCGTCCGTGGTCTCCTGCGGGTCAAGGACCACCAGGCGCCGACCGGATGCCGAGAGGCGGCCTCGATGCCCTCGACGCCGAAACGGGTCAGCCGGTCCTGATGCTCCACCACGATCACCGTCGTGTGACTGATGCGCAGGTGATGTCCTCCCCACCAGACTTGCCAAGTGTTCCGGCCTGTGTGTCGAAGATGCCTCTGCAGGCCGGTCCACTGGCGCCGCGGCCGCGAGTCCAGGGGGACCCGCTGCCTACCCGGTCCCGGCGCCCACTCCTCGTGGGGATTTGTCTTCGAGTTGCTGACGCCTGCGACAGGAGCGGCACGATTGCCCTGCCCCTGCAGCATGAGGAGGTATGTGGACGGCCGGTGTCAGGCCAGGATGGGTGCCGTGAGCGCGGCCAGGAGTACAAGGAGCGTGGCGGCAGCGGTGAGCGGCCGACCGGCCTTCGTCTTGCGGGTTTCCGCGCGCAGCGGGAACAGCAGTTGCCGTCCCAAGGTGTAGGCGGCCATGGCCGCGACGAAGAGCATGCCTGGAATGGCAGGGCGCCATGTCAGGTCCGCGGCGAGTGTCGCCGCGCCGAGAGTCAGGGCCAGGAGGGCTTCGATGAGTTGGGTGGGTACGCGTCGGATGCCCACCCTTCGGTCGGATGACCAGACTCCCCATCGTGAGGTGGTGGGCCGTCCCACGCAGCAGCCGCCCAGGAAGCATCCTGGCCGGGCTGTAGCCATGGCCAAGAACGCTCCCGGTGCCGCCACGTCCAGCCACGTCCCCACGGGGATGCCCGCCGCTGCGACCACCGCGAGCGCGGTGCCGAACGCTCCCAGCAGGAAGCCCTGGATACAGGTACCGGCGCCAACGAACCGTCGGAGGTGCTGGCGGTGTTGGACCATGTAGTAAGCCTTCGCGCTGAAGTAACCCACCACGGATCCCGCGAGCGAGGCGACGACCGCCGTCCCGGTGTCCAGCCCGGCCCGGGCGGCGAGCAACACCTGCACGACAACGGCGAGCGCCACACCGACAGCGACCAGCAATGGCCAGGCGAACGGGCGTACGCCCGGGCCACGGACCAGCGGCGCCAAGCGCGTCGAGGTCGTCACCACCGTGGGTTCCAGCCGGGGCCCTGGTTCAGGGGTGCCACTGTGCCCGGCAGGCGCGAGGGTGACCGGTGTCGCGGTGACATGCCAGGTCCCCGGGTTGATGTCCTCCACCTTCGCAGTGACCGATATCCGGCCGCTGCCCGGGGTTATCCCTTCCACGGTCTCCACGCGCTCGAACCGGTCCCGCGCATCTTCTCCGGGCTCGCCGCCCTCGCGGAGGCCGACGAATGTGATCGCCACCGTGTAAGGGCCGGAATGGGTATCCGGTCCAGCGTCGAACCAGTAGGTTGCCGCCAGTCCGGGTACCTGCTCGGCAAACTCCTGCCGCCAGGTCGCCCGTCCTGTGCCCCGAACCTCGGAAGTTGGGGCCGCTTCTGTCCCAGTGACCTGGGGTGCGGGGCGGATGGGCGAGGCACCCCTTGCATGCGTCGCCGAAGGTGCCGGGATCGGTACCGGTGGGACACCCGTCGCGGGGGACGTCGACGCGGGCGTGGTCGACGGCGGCCACACGCCGGGGGGAAGTATCTGCTCCAGCGGCGGAAGTATGATCCGCGCCTGAGGGGGCTGTGGTGTGGGCCGACTCGGGCTACCCCCGTGCCGGCCGGGCGGACTGGCTGCCGGCTGACGGATTTTGCGCTTGTCGGGCACCCGCTTACGGGACTTGGGCACGAGAACTCCTACGGGGTGAAGCGGAGCGCCAGCACCCCTGGCGTTGCAGTCGGTACTGCGCAACCGGTCGTGGGCAGGGCCATTTCCACATGCGGCCATTCGTCCTTGATCAATGCTGTCCGTGCCGTGGCCGTTGCTTGGAGGCTGGGTCGCTGAGGGGGTCGGGCGTGGTTCGTCGTGGGGCGCGGCGGCGAGGGCGGTGCGCGGCGCCGTAGCAGCTGAGGCCGCTGAGTAGGGCCGCAGCACTCCGACGGTCCTGTGCGTGACCCTGCCGTGGTCCCGTCTGCACCCTTTTGCTTCCGGTCGCCAAGAGCCCGCAGCCAAGCTGTGGTCTCGGTTGCGGTGCCGAGGGCATCGCGGCCGCGGTCGAGGGTGGGGTGTTCATCAGTTCGAGCGGCAGCGATTCACTCAGCAGCGCCGCGCTTGTGGTCGCGGCCTCGGCATTATGCCTCCACACTACACCAGACTAATGGATGCCGTTGTCTCTATCCATTTGACGATCGGTCGTGCGGCATGCCACGATCCTAACGCCAAAAAGTTGATGCAGCCATTAGTGGCTGGTTTCTGTCATCAGGAGGAGACTGCAATGTCGACGTTGCCGGAGATAAACCCCGCAGAGGCCACCGGCGAGGCCGCCGCCCTGCTCGCCGAACTCAAGAAGAGCATCGGCTCCGTCCCGAACATGGCGAAGGCGATGGCGAACAGCCCCGCCCTGCTCAAGGGGTGGATGGGCCTGTCCGAGGCGCTCGCCGGTGGCGTGCTGCCCGGCCCGGTCCGCGAGCGCCTCTCCCTGGCCACCGCCGAGTACAACCGCTGCTCCTACTGCCTGTCCGCCCACACCTTCCTGGGCAAGAACGTCGCCGAGCTCGACAGTGACGAGGTCGAACGCGCCCGTCACGCACAGTCCACCGACCCGCACACGGCCGCCCTGCTCGCCCTCTCCGACGCCATCGCCCGCGGCCGCGGCACCATCGACGAGACCACACTGAAGACCGCCCGCGCCGCCGGCGTCACCGACGCCGAAATCGCCGAGGTCATCGGCAACCTCGCCCTCAACATCCTGACCAACTACTTCAACATCGTCGCCGACACCGACAACGAATTCCCCCTCGTCACACCGCACCAGCACGCCTGACACCCCCAGCCGCGCGGGCCGCCACCCCTGTCCTGCCGACCGGCGGCCCGCGCGCCCTTTCTACGCACGGGGTGGATATCGGAGGCCTGCGCCGTGCGGAGGCCCAGGTGAAGCTGGACAAGCACCTGCCGGCGGCCGGCGGCCGGCGGAGCCGATCCTTTCGCCGTGATCGGCGGGCATCCCTCCGCTGAGGCGGTGACACGGGCGAGAGGGCGGCGCCCAAGCTCCCGGAGCAGCGCAGCACGTTCTCAACGGCTGATGGTGCTGCGCCCCCGGGTCCCTGCCGGCCTGACTGGCCGACATCCTTCAGCCGAGCGGCGTACAGCCCGGTGACCACAATCGTGTACAAGGAGATTTCTGTGCCTCACGCCACCGTGACAGTGACCGACGCCGACTTCGATGAGACAGTCATGCAGGGAGACAAGCCCGTCCTGGTGGACTTCTGGGCCGCCTGGTGTGGCCCGTGCCGCGTCGTGGCCCCTGTTCTCGAGGAGATCGCCGCTGAACGTCGTGACAGCCTCACCGTTGCGAAGCTCAACATCGACGAGAATCCCGCCATCGCGGCCCACTACGGGATCATGTCCATCCCGACCATGAAGCTCTTTCGCGGGGGCGAGGTGGTCAAGACCATCGTGGGCGCCAGGCCGAAGGCCGACCTCGAGAAGGAACTCGACTCGCTCGCAGACTGACCACCGCATGCAGGTCGCTTCGGGCTCCTCCCGGAGACGGCTCGCCTACATGCGTGGACGGATGCTTGGACACCGCAATCGCACGGGAGTTGAGTGGACGTCAAGCCGCTGCCGTAAACGCGAGTCCGGCGGCTCAGTCGGACACCAACCGTCATCGCCGGTCGATGTCGGGTGCGGTTGGCGGGGAAGTGGTGTGGTGATGGCTCTTTCGCCGATCCCGCCGCACCCACACACGGGACACCCAGTACGGGGAGATGATCGGACACCGCGGGATCTGGCACCGCGGCTCGAAGGCGGTCACCGAGCATGACCAGGGGACTCCCTACGAGGAGGACACATGGCGGCTTTACGACACGGCCACGGACTTCTCCGAGAGCCACGACGTCGCAACCCGGCACCCGCAACGCCTGGCCGTTCTGCAGGAACTGTGGTGGCACGCGCCAACGACGTGCTACCGCTCGACGACCGCACACTCGTCGAACTTCAGGGAGTGCGCCCCTCAAACGGACTGATGGGCCGCGACCACATCGTTCTGCGTCCGGGACAGGGGCACGTCCCATTTTCCAGCATGATCACCGGAACCGACCGCTCCATGCGGGTCACCGCCAGCCTGCGAGGTCACCGAGCCAGCGACGAGGGTGTGCTGCTGGCCAGCGGTAGCGTGCAGGGCGGCTACGTTCTCTACGTCCTCGAAGGGCGGCTCACCTTCGAGCATCTCGCACTCGGCGAGCGTGTCGTGTGCACCGCCGACAGCGAACTGCCCACGGACGACTGCGAGGTGGGCTTCGCCCTGCATCGTCACGCCGACCGCTCGGCGCAGCTCACACTGCTCCACCGATCCGAACCGGTCGGCAAGGCCGCAGTACCCCTCACCTCCCCGCATCTGTCCTTCTGGGGTCTGGACGTCGGACGCGATGCGGTCAGCCAGGTCTCAGCCGCCTACGCAGGCGACTTCCCCTTTCCGTCCCACGCGCTCGACCACGTGTTCATCACCTTCACCGGTGAGTCGCCACTGGACGAGGTCGCCGAAGCCATGGAGAACAAGGAGTAGGAACCCCCAGCCATGAAAAACCTCATCCTCGATGTGGACACGGGTGTCGACGACGCGCTTGCCCTCTTGTTCGCCGTGCGCCATCCCGGCCTGCGGCTCCGGGCCGTCACCTGTGTCGCCGGCAACACGCACGTGGACGCCGTCGTCCGCAACACCCTCACCGTGTTGGACGCGGCCGGAGTCGATGTGCCGGTCGCACGCGGCGCGGAACGCCCCCTGCTTTCCGCGCCGCACGACGCGACTCACTTCCACGGTCAGGACGGGCTTGCCGATCTCGGCCTGCCCGCGCCGAGCGGGCAGCCGGTCGGCGTCCACGCGGTGGAGCTGATGCGTCGTGAGATACTCACCAGCCCCGATCCGGTGACGCTGGTGCCGTTGGCGCCGATGACGAACATCGCATTGCTCCTGCGTACCTACCCCGAAGTGACCGAGAACCTCGAACACATCGTCTTCATGGGCGGCTCGGCCGGCTTCGGCAACGCCACACCCGTCGCGGAGTTCAACGTATGGCATGACCCAGAGGCCGCCGCGATCGTGCTCGGATCCGGTGTGCCGACGACGATGTACGGGCTCGACGTCTCCTACGAGGTCGCTGTGAGCGGCGAGGACATCGAGAAGCTCATCCTCCGCGAGAACCACGTGCCGAGGCTGGCAGGAAGGCTTCTGCGCCACCTGACGGTATCGGGCGCCGGTGAGGCCCGTATCCCGGTGGCGGGGGGAGCGTCGATCGGCGACGCCGGAGCGGTGTGCGCGGTCGCTGACCCCGCCGGACTCAGCACGCGAACGTTGCCAGTGGAGGTCTGCCTGGCCGACGGGCCCGCCCGCGGGCAGACCATCGTCGACCACCGCACGAGCAACGGCGACATCGATCTGTCCGGTCGCGACGGCGGCCCGCACGCCAAAGTGGCGATGGGCGTCGACCGCGAACGCTACCGGCAACTGTTCCTGAACACTGTGTGTGGTGCGGCGGACGACGCCGCTTGCGGTCTGCCCGCCGGAGCCGCCGCCTCACGGATGTAGAGATTCCGCCCGAGCGGCCACCGTCCCTAGACCACGGAAGACACAGTGCGCACCGAGCACGACGACATCTTCCGCCGCTCGGCGGTGGGCGATCGGCCGCACCCGCATCCAGCACCGCTGTGGATGATCACCATCGGCGGCTGCGGCCAACATACTGCGTGACCAGGATGGATGAATAATCGGCGCCCGCAAAGTTGTCGTGCCTTTCGTGAGATGACCCCTCGGGCGGGGGCAGAGGTCACCACCCCTCTGCCGCGTGGCCTGTGTTGTCGTGTGTCTCAATGGCACCCAACTCTGCGACGAAACAGGGGACTTGGAAAAGGGTTGGTCAGGGCGAGGTAAGGATTGCGCAGGTCGCTTCTTGTTCACCCAACGGGTCTACTCGCATAGACCTGGGTGGTGGTGTCATGCCGTCAGCCGCCCGGTACCCCACTGTCCGGGCCGACCCTGCGGGAGAACCCCCTTATGCGTCGCTTCACCGCCACCACCTGCGCCCTGGCCCTGGCGGCCGCCGGTCTGATCGCCGCTTCGGCCGGTACCGCCCAGGCGTCGACCTGCTCGCATGCCTACCTGCCGCTGCCCGATTCCTCGTGCACGCCCGGCGCCTACAACCCGGACGTCACCCAGTCGAACATCCACAGCACCATCTGCGTGTCCGGCTGGACCGCCACCGTGCGCCCCCCGACGTCCTACACCAACCCGCTGAAGGCCCAGGGCATCATCGACTACGGCTACTCCGACACCAACATGGCCGACTACGAGGAAGACCACCTCGTCCCCCTCGAACTGGGCGGCGCGCCCCGGGCCACGGGGAACCTGTGGCCCGAGCCCTACTCCGGCTCCCAGACCGCACACTCCAAGGACGGGGTGGAGACCAAGCTGAAGAACGCGGTGTGCGCGGGCACCATCACCCTGTCCTCCGCCCGCAGCGCGATCAAGAACAACTGGACCACGGCCCTGCAGGTCACCGGCATCGGCTGACCTGGCCGGCCGCCGGGGCATCCAGGCCACACGCGCCGGATGCCCCGGGTACCACGCATCGAGTGCGTTGTGCCCGCCCCGCCACGCTCCTTGCCTGCGGGGCGGGCAGTGGAGTCTGCCCGGCTGATCGCACGTGAGTGGCGTTAACGGTTTGAACTGGCCCCACTTTTCCGGCCCGAGTTGGCCCCACCAGAAGATCGAGCGAGAGCTGCTTCCGGTCTGAGTTGGCCCCGGGTTCCGGCTTGAGTTGGCCCCGGTCTACTGACTGACGGTGAAGATGACCGCTCGGCCGTTCTGCGCCGCAGTGAGGTAGAAGCTCCTCAGTCCGGGCAGGAACGCCTGAGTGTAGGCGATGTCGTCGGCGTCGCCGGTGCCCTGGTAGGCGTCGAACGTGAGCGTGACGAAGCGATCGCTCAGCCACTGCCCGTCCAGTGGCTCCAGGGCCTTCGCGACCTCGCGGACCTGATCCGCAGTGACGTAGCAGACGATGTAGTTGTCACCTTCGTGCAACGGCACTCCGCCGAGGATGACGTGCGACAACGGGTAGTCGCCGTTGTCGAAGGCGAGGTCGCCGTCAGTGAAGCACCGGTGCAGGGCGTCCCAGGACTTGTCGAGTTCGAACAGGTGGTCCATGTCCCACTGGTCCTCGACCTCTGCGACGAGTTCGATGACCTCGTCGTCGTCCTGGCAGGCCAGGAAGCGTTCGGCGTCCTGGGCCTCCAGAGCGAAGAGCACCGCGCGAGCCGCCATCGTGTCCTCCCACCGCCGCGAAGATTCGTTCCGCGTGATCCAACCACACGGCTGGCGGTCGGGTGCGATGGGCTGCTTCTATCGCTTGGCCTGCTGTTTGGCTCTGGTCTGGGCAAGTCGGTAGGACTCGGTGCCTGTCTCGATGATGGTGCCGTTGAAGGTGAGGCGGTCGACGATGGCCGCGCAGAGGCGGGGGTCGGTGAAGGTCTTGGTCCAGCCTCCGAACGATTCGTTCGAGGCGATCGCAACACTGTTCTTTTCCTCGCGCTCGGTCAGAACCTGGAATAGCATCTCGGCGCCGCGGCGGTCCAGTTCGAGGTAGCCAAGCTCGTCGATGCAAAGGAGATCGACGCGGCCGTATCGGGCGATGGTCTTGGTCAGCTGCTTGTCGTCGGCTGCTTCGACGAGCTCGTTGACCAGGCGGGCGGCGAGCGCGTAGCGGACCCGGAATCCGGCCATCGCGGCGGCGGAGCCGAGCCCGATCAGCAGGTGGGTCTTGCCGGTGCCGGAGTCGCCGATGAGGCAGAGCGGCTCGCCCTTCTTGACCCATTCGCAGGTGGCGAGGTTGTTGACCAGGGCTGGGGTGACGTTGGGGTTCGCGGTGTAGTCGAAGTCGGACAGCCACTTCGAACGTGGGAAGCCGGCCGCGCGGATGCGGCGTTCGGACCGGCGTCGGTCGCGGTCCTCGCACTCGGCCATCAGCAGTTCGGCAAGGAAGCCGCGGTAGGACAGGTGCTCGCGTTCGGCTCGGTTGACGGTGTCGGCGAACTGGGCCCGCATGGTCGGCAGCCGCAGGACCCGGCAGGCGGTATCGATCGCGGCATCGGAGGCGGGCTCGGTCAGGGTGTGGTGCGGGCCGGTCATGGCTGTTCCTTTCCTGGACGGTGCAGCAGCTGGTCCCAGCGTTCGAGGGCGGGCAGGGGTCGCTGGTCGGCGGGCAGCCGGCTGGCCCGGCGCTCGGTCAAACTGGGCAGCGGCAGCTCGGGCGGTGTGACCAGCTCCGCCGGCATGGCGCTCGCGGTCACCGTCGGGGACCGGCCTTCGGTCTCGGCGGCCTTGCGGGCCTCCAGCGCGACCACGTCCGCAGTGCAGGCTCCGACAGCCAGGGCGGCACGGATCCCGGCGACGACGTCGCGGTGCTGCAGGTGCCGGTGCAGCAACAAGACGTGGACCAGGGCTTTCGTGCCGTCCGTCTCGCCGAGAGTGTGCTTGGCGGCGGCCCAGAACGCCTCGTGGGCGGGGGTGAAGGTGCCCTCGCGGCGGGCCTGGTCCAGGGCCTCGGAGCCGGCCAGGGCACCGGGCTTGGCTAGCAGGACCTCCAGGAAGTGGTCCAGCACGATCCGTTCGGCGCCTTTGGCGGTCAGCCGCGGGTGGCGGGCGATCTCCGTGCGGCCGTGGAAGACCACGACCTCGTCGGACCGCAGCAGCGCGTGGACGGTGCGGCCGATGAACCGGGCCGGGACCGAGTAACGGCAGACCCGGCCGCGACCATGCCGTAGCGGTCGACGCGCGGACTGAAGGCGAGGCCGGTCTCGAACCCTTCCCCGGGCAGCGGCAGCAGCAGGGGGGCCTCGTGGGCGAAGTCCTGGCCGATAGTGCGGATCCGCAACCCGATCCGGCGGCTCTCCTCGGCCTGCTCGAAACGGGCGAAGGCCTCGTTGAGCTCGTCGAGGCTGTCGACGCGGGGCACGGGGGTGAGGTAGTTGCGGCGCCAGTAGCCGACCTGACCCTCCACTCCGCCCTTCTCGTGCGCCCCGCGAAGGCCCGGCTCGCAGTAGAAAGGGGTGATCGAGAAGTGCTTGCGGAAGTCGGCCCAGCGAGGATGCTCTTCGCGCGAGCGGCTCTTGCGGATCACCCGCGAGACCGCCGGAGACAGGTTGTCGTAGCGGATCTGGCCAGCCGGGATACCTCCCAGCGTGCGAAAAGCGTGGACGTGGCCGTCGAGGAAGGCCTCCTGCCCGCAGGACGCGGTGATCCTTCTCTGCACTTCAGTAGTCGCGATGTGCTTCTGAACCTTTGGTGGAGTGTGATCGTCAGGAGTTTCGACGGGGTCCGTTTGTCGCGAATCTGTGAGAGCCCGTTCGGATCGCCGTCACTGTGACGGTGATCCGAACGGCTCAGGCTCAGTAGGTAACAATGATCCGGCGTGCCGGGCCGTCCACCCGGATTCGTCCTCCGACGGGGACCACGAGTTGCGGGTCGGTGTGGCCAAGGTCGACGTCGAACACTGCCATGGTGTCGGGGGCGTACTGCTGGAGAGCCCGTATGACGGCCTCTCGCTGTTGCTGGCGGAAGTGCGCCTTCTCCTGGGTGCTGAGCGGGTTCTCGAACGACCAGCTCCTAGCCCTGCCCATCAGCAGCGCGGGGAACTGTTGCAGGAGCCCGCGTTCGCCCATGTTGCGAAGGATCCGGTAGACCTCTTCGGCGCGTGGCATTTCCTCGGAAGTCTCCAGGAAAAGCACGTTGCCTGCGTAGGCGTCAACCGGTTGCACTGCGCGGTCGGCCATCAGCAGCCACGAGATGATCTCCAGGTTGCCGCCCCAACTGATGCCTTCGACCACCCGGTCGCCATTGTGCCAGGACCAGCCGTCGGCGGGTTCCATCTCCGGTTCGGACTCGAAGGTGTGCGGGTCCTCCCACGGGCGGCTGACGTCCCCATAGGTGCTTGAAGAGGTGAGTTCGTACTCGCCAGAGGTGAACAACGCCGACCGAAGGGAGTCCTCGGTCATCGGGTGCATCGCGCCGGGCCGGCCGAGCTCGACCATTACTGAGCCGCCGTGGTAGCCGACGATGCCCAGGTTCCGCAGGAACAGCAGCAGGTTGGTGTTGTCGCTGTAGCCGAAGAACGGCTTGGGGTTGGCGCGGAGGAGACTGTGGTCGAGGTGCGGGAGAACGGTGATCTGGTCGTCCCCGCCGATGCTGGCGATCACCGCCTTGATGTCGGGGTCCGCGAAGGCCGCGTGGATGTCGGCGGCCCGTTCTTCAGGCGTGGCACCCATCTTCCGGGTCGTCGGATATTCGACTGCCTTCAAACCGAAGTCTTCCAGGAGCCTGCGCAGGCCCAATTCGTAGGGCATAGGGAAGAGACCAGGCAGACCGGAGGAGGGGGACAGCACCGCGACCCGGTCTCCGGGGCGGGGCTTGGGGGGATAGAGGGGATTAATCATTTGATGATCGTAGGAGGCGGTGGCCTGACGCCCCAGGGAGTATTCCGGATCGCGGAGGCGTGATGGCTATCCCAGGGCAGCGACGCCGTCCTCACCTCGGCCGGCTTGGGCTCGTAGACGTTCGGCCTGCTGTTTCTTGTCGGCGATGTGCCGCAGGCTCTCCTGCAGGCCGGCGACCTCACCGAGCCACTGCATCCGCTGGGCCTCTCCGAGGCGCTGGCGGGTGTTGGTCTCGATCTCCAGCAGCCGGGGCTCCTGGGCCAGGTCGAGCCGGAGCATGGGGCACCTGACACAGGCGGCGGCTATGCGCTGTCGCCCTCCAAGGAACACGCATCCCTGTCCGTCGGTAAGGCCGCGCTGCGCGCGTATGTGCACGTGCTTCACGACCAACTGGCGGGAACGGGCGTGCACGCGACCAGCGTCACGATCACGAGGGACATCGGCGGCGGCGAAGCGCGCTTCGACCCGGCAGTGCTCGCCCAGGCATACCTCGAACTGCACAACCAGCCCGAGGCCGAATGGCAGCACGAGCTGATGCGTTATTGAACCGCTCACCGACCTGTCACGCGGCCCGATCACGGGCAGGGGCGGCGCTGGGGGTTATCGGTTCCTTGTATGTCTGCGGGTCGGTGGATGGCACGACGTCTCTGCCGCTGGTCGCTGGTGGAAGGCGGCGGCATGGGGGCGGCCGACTTGCGGCTCCCGGCGGGCCGGGGCATGCGTGTGGCGGTGAACTATCGCGCCCTCGCACAGCGGGAGGACGCAGCCGAGGTATCGCTTTCTTCGCCGGACGTCATCGGAAACAGGGGTTCCGCGATCGACAGCGGCCCCGGATGGAGGGAGACCCATGTCTGAGAAGAACCACGCCACGGTGGCGGTCACCGGGGTGACCGGGGCGCTGGGCAGCCGGATCGCGGCCCGACTCGCCGACCATGGCGTCCCCCAACTCCTCGTCGGACGCAGCCTTGGCCGCATGCCTGAACTGCCGGGCGCGCAGCGGCGCGGGCCGGCCGCCTACGCCGACGCCTCGGACATGCGCCAGGCGCTCGAGGGCGCCTCGACCCTCGTCCTGGTCTCCGCACACCGCACGGGGCGCCGGTTGGAGGAGCACGCCACCGCGGTCGAGGCCGCGATCGCGGTCGGCGTGGACCGGGTCCTGTATGTGTCCCTCGTGGGCGCGGCGCCGGTCGCCACCTACCTCAACGCCCGCGACCAGTGGCTGACCGAACAGTTCCTGGCGGGGGCCGGGATCCGCCACACGGTGCTCCGGGCGGGCTTCTACACGTCGACGCCGGCCGCCCTCGCCGACGAGGAGTTCGTCGTGAGCGGCCCCGCGAGCACCGGCCGGGCCGCCTTCGTCACCCACGAGGACATCGCCGACGTGATCACGGCTGTTGCCCTCGACGAGGGTCCCCACTCCGAGTACGACGGCGCGATCCTCGAGATCACCGGGCCCCAGGCCCTGACCCTCGACGAAGCGGTCACCCGGATCGCCGTGGCCACCGGCCGGCCCTACCGCTACGAACCCGAAACCCTTGAGGAAGCCTTCGCGCGGCGGTGGCGGCTGGGCATGAGCGGGGAACAGATCGAGACCTGGATCTCGTGGTACCAGGCGATCGAGAGGGGCGAGGTTTCCGTGGTCACCGACGTCGTCCCCCGGCTCACCGGCTCACCGGCGACCCCGATCTCAGACGCAGCCTGGTGGCCCGCGCCGAACACCGCGCGTGGAACCACATGAGCTCAGACGGGCGAGCAGACCGAGGTCCGCCATGGTCTTCTCCACAGGTCGTCGTTCTTGGCGAGCCGTCGGACGACCGCACTGCCGGTGTTCTTCAGCGCGTCGTCGCTCAGGTATTGATGCTTTTCTCTGCTCGTACTTGCGCTGGTGTTTTGAGACCGCCTTGTCCTTGCGTACTTCGGCGAGCCGGTCCAGCCGTTCCTGGTCGTGTTCGCGCAGGATGAGTCTGATGTCCCGCGCCATGACGTGCAGGTGTCCGGTTGGGTCCGGGCGCATCCTGCTGAGCGCACCGCTCGGTTCGTGCTGGACCAGGGAGGGTCGGCCTGGCTCCCGCTGCTCGGTGATCGAGCGGGCTCGGTTCAGGACGGCTTCGACTGCCCCGTTCGACCAGACAAGCCCGTTGATCGGTGAGCGGATGGCTTCTCAGGCCTTGTAGGCGTGTTGAAGCATCACGATGAGGCCGCCGGCGAGAAAGAGGGCGACTGCTCCCAGAACGATGATTTTTGTGTGGTCGCTCATTTTCATGCTTGTGTTCCGTGTCGGAAATTTGTGGCAGTCCGCGCCGTGGTCTGCCCGTGGGGCTGCTGTGTGTTCTGCAGACTTCAACCAGTCGGTCACACGCTGTGCGTTGGGGCTGCCAACTGTTGCTTGTTTTCTCATCGAATGTCCCCAACTATCGTCGTTTGTAGGCAGGTTGGGGTGTCCGGTCGGCGCGAGCCAAGCCGTTCGGACGCTCGGATCCTGCGGCGGCAGGTTCGGGCCGTCTGATGCCGAAGAGCGCCTTTCTGCCGCCGACCGTGCTTCCTCGCGCGGGCCCCTGCTCGGCATGGTGACGACGTGGTCGGGCAAGATCTGCCCAGCTATTGCCTGTCGGTGAGGGGTCGTCATGCGCTCTGCTGTGCACACCGTGTCGTCGGTGCTGTTCGCTGTTGTGTTCCTGACGGGATGCTCGTCCACGTCGCTCGGCTCCCCGGCGCCGTCCACGAGCGCGTCGGCGGCGGGGACCGGCGCGCTGGGCGGGTCGCCTGAGCGGGCGATCGCTGTGGGGGCTGGTCCGCAGAAGACGTACACCGTGCAACAGCAGCCCGCGGCGGGCAGCTGCCACTACCGCATCCAGAAGGGCGAGCCCCTGGAGGATCCGGCGTGCACCCCAGGCGCGATCTCCCCGGCTGTCACGCAGGCGAACCTGAAGTCCACGATCTGCCGCAAGGGCGGCTACACCGCCGGGATCCGCCCGCCCGTCTCCATCACCGGCAAGGAGAAGGAAGGGAATGCGGCCTCCTACGGCTACACCGGCCGCATGGGTGACGCAGAATACGACCACCTGATCAGCTTGCAGCTGGGCGGTGACCCCAACGACCCCCGCAACCTGTGGGTCGAACCCCCGGACCCCGGCCACAAGGCGGGCGGTGGGGTCAACAACAAGAAGGATCCGGTGGAGACGAAGCTGCACACCGCGGTCTGCGCCGGCCAGGTCACCCTTGCCGCCGCCCAGCGCGTCATCGTCACCGACTGGACCACGGCCCTGAGCAGCCTCGGCATCGGCTGAGACCGTCCCCGGACCCAACGGGGAAAGGCACCGCCCGCCTGGGGGGCAGCGGTCCTTCCCAAGCGTGGGCGGGGATTTTGGGGGTGTGGCAGCGTGGACGTGGGCCGGGCCCGTCACACCCTCGAGGTGACGGGCCTGACGTCGTTCAGTGCGCGAGGGGTGACGATGTTCGGCGCGTCGGTGGAGCGGCTGGGCTTCGCTAACGCTGTGACCGCATAGGTTCGTCGGGTCAGTGTGAGGGCCGGGTGTCTGCAGTGGTGGATGTCAGGCAGGCCAGCAAGGCCGCGCCACGGCCTGTCAGTTGTCTGGTCTAGGGTCGCCCGCATGGCCGAGCCCTCGTTTCTGACCGCTGTTCGGGAGTCGTACGACACGGTCGCCGCCGACTACGTCGAACGCGTCCCGCCTCCAGCTGAGATGGACCCGATGTCCCGCGCGATGCTGGCGGGGTTTGCTGAACTCGTGCGGATGGCCGGTCTGGGGCCGGTCGCGGACCTGGGGTGCGGCCCCGGCCGCATCACGGCGCACCTCGCCGGGCTGGGGGTGTCCGCCTTCGGCGTCGATCTGTCACCGAAGATGATCGAGCTGGCCCGCAACGCCTATCCGGACCTGCGGTTCACCGAGGGCTCGATGACCGCCCTGGAGACGGGGGACGACGAACTCGGCGGCATCCTGGCCTGGTATTCCACCCACCACACGCCCCCGCAGTGGCTGCCGGCGGTGTTCGCTGAATTCCACCGCACGCTCGCGCCCGGCGGCTTCCTGCTCTGGGGAGACTACGTCGGCGATGAACGGCTGCAGCCGACCCGCGGCTATGGCCGTGTGGTGTCCTACGAGTCACACCTCCTGCCACTGGACCGCATGGTCGGCTTGCTGGGCCAGGCCGGGCTCGTCGTCACCGCGCGATTGGAGCAGGAGCCCGGCGGACGGGTGAACAGACCGCACGCCTGCCTCCTGGCCCGCAAGCCCGAAAGGCCCTGACAGGGCAGGTTCCTGCGGCGAGGCCGCCCGAGCTGGGTCACTGACGATCACGGGAGGCGGGCGGTCAGGCCGCGGGGTTGAGAGGGCGGCCGCGTCAGCGGATGCCTTTCTCGCTGCGGATACGGGCGCGTTCCCGGCGCTGGGCGGCCAGGACGTCAGGATGGCGGGCGTTCTGGTTGCGCCAGTACAGATAGCGGTGCAACGCGCGGGTCTGGACCGTGTGGTTGGGGTGGTTCGAGTTGGCGAGGGTGAACTGCCGCAGCGGCCCGAAGTGCGCCTCGATCGGGTTGGCCCAGGAGGCGTTGGTCGGCGTGAAGCACAGCTCGACCTTGTTCCTGGCCGCCCACCGGCGGATCTTGCTGCCTTTGTGGGCGGAGAGGTTGTCGAGGATGACGTAGATCGGGGCGCCGTCCGAACGGGCCGCCCGAATGGTCTTGAGCGCGGCGAGACTGTGGTCGGCACCCTTGCGGCGCCGGTTGACACCCCAGAGAGCGTCGTCGCCGACCGAGTAGCAACCGTGGAAGTAGCGCACTCCGTGGGTGCGGTGGTAGGTGGCCGGCAACCGGTCGGGCCTACCCTGCCCGGCCCAGCAGGTCCCGACGGTCGGTCGGATGCCGAGCGGCCCGAACTACGTCGAATGCGAAGGTGCGGTCGGGTCGCTCGTTCAGGGCGTACTCGATCCGGTCGAGCTTCGCGTCGAAGTTCGGGTCGGTGGACTTCTTCCCCGCGGCGGGCGAGAAGACAGCGCAGGGCCTCACGGCCGATCCGCACCGGACGGGAGACGTTGCGACGCAGGTGATCGGCGAGTTTCCGGATCGACCAGCGGGTAAAGGGCTTGCCGAGCGTAGTCGGGCGTGTAGTGGCCGTCTGGACGACGAAATCCTCGTCATCATTGTTGAGCAGGCGGGGACGGCCTCCCGCCCACTGAGGGTCCAGGCAGGCCAGGCCGATCTCGTTGAACCTGTGGATCACATCGCGGACGGTGTCCTCGTCTGCCTGCACGAGCTTCGCGATCACCGGGACGCTGTTGCCGCCCGCCGACGCGAGCAGCATCATCGCGCGACGAAAGCGCACCGTGCTGGTGCTGCCCCGGCGCACGATCCGCTGCAGCTTCTGCCCCTCCTGCTCGGTCAATCTACGCACTCGGACCGGCTGTGCCATCCCGCCTCCCCATACTGATCGGACGTGTCATCACATCCAACCGGCACGACAGCCGCGAGCACCAACTCGGCGAACCTATGCGGTGCGGTCAAGCACTACTGATCTCCGTGCCAGGAGAGTTGGCGTGCTTCCCGTGAGATGGCCCCTCAGGCGGGGCGCAGAGGCCACCACCCCTGTGCCACGTGGCCTGTGTCGAGGTTCGACTGAACGGCGCCCAACTCTACGACGGGACAGGGAACTTCGGAAAGGGTTGGTCAGGGCGAGGTAAGGATTGCGCAGGTCGCTTCTTGTTCACCCGAGGGGTCTACTCGCATAGACCTGGGTGGTGGTGTCATGCCGTCAGCCGCCCGGTACCCCACTGTCCGGGCCGACCCTGCGGGAGTACCTCCTTATGCGTCGTTTCACCGCCACCACCTGCGCCCTGGCCCTGGCGGCCGCCGGTCTGATCGCCGCCTCCACGGGCACCGCCCAGGCGTCGACCTGCTCGCATGCCTACCTGCCGCTGCCCGACTCCTCGTGCACGCCCGGCGCCTACAACCCGGACGTCACCCAGTCGAACATCCACAGCACCATCTGCGTGTCCGGCTGGACCGCCACCGTGCGCCCCCCGACGTCCTACACCAACCCGCTGAAGGCCCAGGGCATCATCGACTACGGCTACTCCGACACCAACATGGCCGACTACGAGGAAGACCACCTCGTCCCCCTCGAACTGGGCGGCGCGCCCCGGGCGACGGGGAACCTGTGGCCCGAGCCCTACTCCGGCTCGCAGACCGCGCACTCCAAGGACGGGGTGGAGACGAAGCTGAAGAACGCGGTGTGCGCGGGCACCATCACCCTGTCCTCCGCCCGCAGCGCGATCAAGAACAACTGGACCACGGCCCTGCAGGTCACCGGCATCGGCTGACCTGGCCTGCCGCCGGGGCATCCAGGCCACACGGGCTGGATGCCCCGGGTACCACGCATCGAGTGCGTTGTGCCCGCCCCGCCACGCTCCTTGCCTGCGGGGCGGGCAGTGGAGTCTGCCCGGCTGATCGCACGTGAGCGGGCGCATCCGCACCGGGTATCGGCTGTGACAGTCGCACCGGCCTCTGTCAGGACCCTCGCGCCTGCGTGTGAAAACCCCGACGGTGACCCTGCCACCCTGCCGCCCTGCGCAGCGAGCGCGGCCGCAGCGTCGACACCGCCTCCCTTTGGCCGCCGCCAGGGCGTGTCTCAGGAAGAAGCCGTTGTCGTACCGATCATGGTGAGTATCGGTTGGAGGCGCCACCTCGGTCGTTGGCTCCCGCACGTTGCGCCTGTCGCTTTCCGGTCGAAACGTCCGGCAGAGGCTGCCCGGTCGGGGTAGGTGTTTGCCTACCTCGAAAGTAGGTTTCGGCCCATGGCGCCTGCCGGCCCGCTGGAAGCAGCATGATCTCCAGGCCACAGCGCGTGGCCCGGAAGACGAGACGGGGGGCGGATATGTGGCCGTTTCCGGTGGACGGGGCGCCCTGGCCGGGGGGCGTGCTCGTGGCGTTGACCGCGGTCTGCGCGGTGCTGGCTTTCAGGGCGGAGCAGGCGCGAGAGCGGCCGGGGCGTACCGCGCGAGCGGCTGGGCGGATCGGCTGGCCCCTCGTGGCGGGACTGGTGGGTGTGGCCGCGTACGGCAGTGTGCCGGCTCTGCTGTTCGCCCTGCACAACACCGCCGGAACGGGCGGCTACATCGTCACCGCGCCGGATCTGCAACCCGACGGGCTGCTCGCGTCGGCGCTGCTGATGGCCGGCCTGCTGGCCACCACGCTGCCCTTCTCGGCGCGCGTGATAAGGCGGTGGGTATTGCCGGTGGTCGCAGCGGTGACCGGCGAACTGCTGGAATGGACGTATTGGCTCACGCATGCGCTCACGCATTCCCCTGCTTTCTATGCCCTGACGCCCCTGAATGTCCTGGTGGGCTGCGTGAGCGTCCCGGCGCTCGCCGCCTTTGCCGGTGCGGCTGTGCTCCGGCCGGTAAGCGGCGGCCCCGCGCGTCTGGCCGGAGCCGACGCGTCGAGGTCCGCGCGCTGGGCCCTGCTGCTGCCCGCCGTCGTGGTGATGACCGGCGACCTGCTCGGCCTCGAACTGTGGCAGTCGGCGCCGCCGGGCACCGGGATCGGGCCGGCGGTGATGGCTTACCTGGTGGGGCTGGCGCTGCTGGCGGCCGTCGTGGCCGGGCTGGTGCGCTGGCCCGGGGCGGCGGCGAACCTGGCTGTCCTGGCACTGGTGGGGATCGGGGCATACGACGTCGCCCAGAGCGGGTTCGGGCAACACCTGGTGGAGGTACGGAAGTTCGGCTCCCCACGCATGCCGGCGCCGTCCCTCCCCTTGGAGATGGTTGCTCACCATGCGTCGGTCCTCGGCGGCATCCAGGGGGCGGTGCTGCTGGCCCTTGGGCTGTGGCTGCTGCCGAGGACCGTGCTGGCGGATGCTGGTCGGCTGCTCGGTCGGGGGCCGGATGCGGCGCTGGCCCGGCGGATACAAAAGCTGGCCGAGACGCGGGCCGATGCGGTCAGCTCCGCGGCCGCGGAGCTGCGCAGGATCGAGCGGGACCTGCACGACGGCGCACAGGGACGGCTGGTCACCATCGGGATGAACCTCAGGGTCGCCGAGGAGATGATCCACAGCGATCCGCACGAGGCCGCCGCACTGGTTGTGGAGGCCCGCGTCGCCTCGGCGGCGGCACTTAAGGAACTGCGCGGCCTGATCAAAGGGATGCACCCGCCGATGCTGGCCGACCGGGGCCTGGGGCAGGCGGTCCGGGCGCTCGCACTGGACCTGCCCCTGCCGTGTGAGACCGACATCGATCTGCCCGAGCGGCTGGCCGCCCCGCTGGAGTCGGCCTGCTACTTCGCCGTCGCCGAGGTGGTCACCAACGCCGTCCGGCACGCCTCGGCGCACGGTCTGCAGATTCGCATGGCCCGCGCGGACGGGATGCTGCGCATCGAGGTGGTCGACGACGGGGTGGGCGGCGCGGATCTGGCCCAGGGCACCGGGCTGGCCGGGGTGGAGCGACGGCTGGCGGCCTTCGACGGCATCCTGGCGGTCAGCAGCCCGCCCGGGGGGCCGACGATCGTGGTCATGGAGGTGCCGTGCGCGTAGTGGTCGCGGAAGATCTCTTTCTGCTCAGGGAGGGGCTGGTCAGGCTTCTCAAAGCGCGTGGGTTCGAGATCGTGGCTGCCACCGACAGCGCGCCGGGCCTGCTTCAGGCGCTGCTGGAGCACCGGCCGGACCTGGCGATCGTGGACATCAGGCTGCCGCCCACCCACACCGACGACGGGCTCCGGGCGGCGCTTGCCGCCCGGGAACGGATGTCCGCACTGCCGATCCTGCTCCTGTCGCAGTACGTCGAGCAGATCTACGCCCGCGAACTGCTCGCCGACCAGCGCGGAGGGGTCGGCTACCTGCTCAAAGACCGGGTGTTCAGCGACGACCAGTTCGTCGACGTGATCCGTACGGTCGCCGCGGGCGGCACGGTCATGGACCCCGAGGTGGTCACCAAGCTGCTCGGCCGCCGCCGCGGCGAACGCGAACCCCTCTCCCAACTCACCGAGCGGGAACGCCAGGTGCTTGAGCTCATGGCCGAGGGACGCTCCAACAGCGCCATCGCCGGCCGGCTGTTCATCAGCGAGAAGGCCGTGTCCAAGCACAGCACCAGCATCTTCACCAAGCTGGAGCTCGCCCCCTCCGACGACGACAACCGCCGGGTGCTGGCCGTGCTCGCCTACCTCATGTCCGTGCCGCGTGAAGGCTGCACTTGGTCACGCCACTGAGCTGATCAAGACCAAACCATGGCCGGGCTGCGCCCGGCGGCCCAAGTGCCGGGCGTAGCCCAGTGCTGTCCAGAAACCCAGGGAGGGTCCGTGACAACCACACCGTTCATGAACCGAGAAGGAATGACGCGCCGTCGCATGCTCAAAGCCGCGCTGGCAGTTGGGGTCGCCGTGCCGATGGGCGCCGCACACCAGGCGTGGGGGGTTTCGACCGCCCCGGGCCCGGTGCAGCTCACTGTGCCGGTGCCCACCGGACCGTACCCGGTGGGCACGGTGCCTCTGCACCTGGTCGACGCTTCCCGTCCGGATCCAGTGGCCGGCCCCGGGCATCACCGCGAGTTGATGGCCGCCCTCTGGTACCCCGCCCGGGGCGTCGAACGGTATCCACTGGCCCGCTGGACGTCTCCGGCCGTGACACGAGCGCTCCTTATGTCGGCGGGATTTCCCGCCGACGTCGCGGTGGCGCCACTCACGGCCGGCCACGAGGGCGCGCCGGTTCGGCGAACCCGCGGACGACTGCCCGTCGTCGTTTTCTCGCACGGCGCGCACGATCAACGCGCGGACACCACCATCGTGGTGCAGGAGCTCGCCAGCCACGGCTATGTGGTGGTCACGGTGGATCACACATACGACGCCTTCAGCGAGTTCCCCGACGGCAGGCTCACGGTCCCGCTCGACGTACCCGCCCTGACACCACGGGACTTCGCCACTGACATCCGATTCGTGCTCGACCGCGTCGAGGACCTCGCGGCCGGCCGCAACCCCGACGCCGAATACCGGCCGCTGCCGGCCGGCCTGCTCGGCGCCCTCGATCCGCAGCGCATCGGCATGTTCGGCTGGTCGAAAGGCGCGACGGCGACGGCCTTCGTGATGAGCGAGGACCAGCGCGTTCGGGCCGGTCTGAGCTTCGACGGGCCGATGCAGCCAATGGTCACCACCGACCTGGACCGGCCGTTCATGCTGATGACCGCCGAGTCCCCCCGGGCCACGCAGCCGAGCGTCGCCGAGTTCTGGTCGCACCTGCGGGGATGGCGGCTCAACGTCCAGGCAGAGGGCGCGGTGCACTCGTCGTACTGCGACGTCCAGTTCCTGATCCCGCAACTGGCACAAGCCGTCGGGATGAGCGACACGGACCTCCAGGGCTGGATCGGCACACTCGATCCCGCCCGGGCGGTGCACATCCAGCAGGCCTACCCGCTCGCGTTCTTCGACCTGCACCTCCGGCACCACCGGGAGCACCTGCTCGACGGCCCGAACGCGGCCTTCCCAGAGGTCAAGTTCATTCCATGAAGCGACGAATCGTGGCGCTCACGCCCCGCGTCGCGATTCGCCCGCCCCGACCGGCCTCTGGGCGTTGGAGGCCTGCTGCACCTGATTCACGACACTCCCCAGCTGCTGGGGTGTTGTCAGCGAAGTGTTGAGAGCGGTGCCACGCACATACCAGTTGTCACCTGACCCCCCAAGGTATCAGGGACACCCTGACACCTTGGGGGACGTCGGGATCGGTTGCCTGACAAGGCGGCCTCGGTGGCGGTAGCCCTTGCATGTGAGGTACGCACAGGGTGGCGGACTGACCAACGCCGAGCTTGATGCCGAGTGCCGCCAGCGCGCCGTGGATCCGCCGGTTGCCCCACCAGGCATTCTCGCGCGCCAGGCGAACGACCAGGGCGCGGATCGAGCGGATGGTGGGCCCGCCTATACACGCCGCGGCGGCGTGACTGACCCGGACGCAGATCACCGCCGTCCTGGCCCGGCACCGCCGGTACAACCGGACCGCCAAGGCCGCCACGATCCAGACCGCGCTGCGAAGCTGCTCATCGCCCTGCGCTGAGTCCGGCGCGCGGGTGATGTGGGCCACATCTCGGCATCCGCGTCACACTCCGTGCTGCGGGTTCGCTCATAGCTTGCGACACGCGCAGCGAACAAGAGAGGCCGCCATGTCCCAGTCCGAGGCAGAGGGCATCGAGCGGGTGACGGATGAGTTCGTCGCCCATCGCGAACTGCTGTTCTCGATCGTCTATAACCTGCTGGGCAGCGTCGCGGATACCGAGGATGTGCTGCAGGATGCCTGGCTGGCCTGGTCGGCGCGCAGCCGGAAGGGGGCGGGGGAGCCGATCGCGCAGGTGCGGGCCTATCTGGTGCGGATCGCGGTCAACCAGGCGCTGGCCCGCCGGGCGAGCATCAGCCGCCGCCGGGAGGACTATGTCGGCCCCTGGCTGCCGGAGCCGGTGATCACGACGCCGGCCGGCGGCGCTGTGGCGGCCGAAACCTCGCAGTTCGGTGATGCGGCCGAGGCCGTGGTGCGAGCCGAGGCCCTGTCGATGGCGCTGCTGGTGGTCCTGGAATCACTGACTCCGCTGCAGCGTGCGGTATTCGTACTGCACGAGGTCTTCGGCTACCGGCACACCGAGATCGCCGAGATCCTCGACCGCGCGCCGTCGGCGGTTCGCCAACTCTCCCGGCGCGCCCGCAAGCACGTCCGAGAGCGCCGCCCGAAGTATCCGGCGCAGCCGCGGGTCCGGCAGCAGGTGACCGAACGGTTCCTGGCCGCCGCGCTCGGCGGCGACCTGAACGCGCTCATGGACGTTCTCGCCTCGGACGTGACCTTGTGGACCGACGGTGGCGGCAAGGTACGGCAGACGATCCTGCGCCCGCTGCACGGCCGGGACAAGGTCGCCCGTCTGATCGCCGGCGTCGCCGGCCGTACCCCGGACGGCGTCGACCTGCGCTACCGAACGGTCAACGGTGACCCCGCCGCCGTGCTCGCCAAGGACGACTCCGCGTTCGCCGTCATGGTCATCGAACTCACCCCGGACGAGCAGCAGGTCTCGCAGATCTATGCCGTCACCAATCCCGACAAGCTCACTCAGATCAACTGACCGGCAAACACCCTGAACAACAAAGGGAAGACCATGATCCTGAACACCCGGGCCACCGGAAACCTCGGGCGCCCGCTCGTCGCGGAGCCGGCCGCCAAGGGCGCGACGGTAGGCGCGTTGACCCGCACACCCGCCACCACCCGCGTCCCTGACGGCGTCGAGGTGTGCGACAGCGTGCAGCCCGACGTCGACGGCGTCACCGCCCCCTCCTCCTCAACCTCGCCGCCCTCCGGCAACGCCCCCAGACGCTGCTGGATGGCGGCGAGGCGGCAGGCGTCCGAAGGGGCGTCACCCTCTCCTCGTTGGTCGTTGCCGGCCACCCCGGACGCAGAACGGGGCAGCACCGCTGCGATCCACCAGGAGCTGGGGGAGGCGGTCGAGACCGCATTCGGGCAGTTGGCGTATCTGCGTCCCGGCGCCTTCGCCTCCCATGCGGTGCAGTGCAAGCCGCAGTTGCAGGCGTCAAATGTGGTGCGCGACCCCTACACGCAATCCAGCACCGCACCGATCGTCGACGCGGATCTCGCTGCCCTCGCGCTGCGGGCGCTCGTGGACGATGAACTGATCGGCCGCAAACCGTCCTTGACAGGACCTGAAGGGCTCACTGCCACGCAGCGGGTGGAGATCCTCGGGCAGGTGCCGGGCCGTTGGCCGCGCTACGAGGACATCACCTCCGAGAGGGCCGGGCAGGCCATGCTGTCCCACAACCCCTGGGTGCACGAAGCGGCGATCGACTCCCTGCCCGGCTATCTCGCGCGGACGGTCGGCCGGCCTGCCTGGGTGAGGGGAGAGGTGGAGCGCATGCTTGGCCGGCCCGCCCGCACCGTGGCCCAGTGGGCCGCCGACCACGCCGCCGCGTTCCAGAACTGACCAGGAGGGTTGTCATGTTCGCCGCCTACGTGGTCCTCGCGGTTCTGACCATCGCCTACAGTGCCTTCTCCGCGGGCTGCGACTTCGTCCGCTTCGAGCGGGTCGCCCTGGGCATGGACAAGGCGGGTGTGCCCCGCTCCTGGATGCCCGCCCTCGGGGTTCCCAAGGCCGCCGCCGCACTCGGACTGCTCGCCGGGTTTTGGATCCCGGCGCTGGGCACGGCCGCGGCGGCCGGTCTGGTTGCGTTCTTCCTCGCCGCAGTCGCCACCCACCTCCGGATGCGCGACTACTCGCTCGGTCTGCAGTACCCGTTCCTGCTGCTGGCCGCCGCCACCCTGCTGCTCGGTCTGGCCCACTGAGCTTGATCTTGAACCTTGAGAACATCGGCAGCACCACGAACCCGCCCAGCGACCCGCTGCAGCCCGGGAAGCGACGCGGGTGCTGCGGGACAAAGTCCGCACAGCCACAGCCCCGTGCGAAAGCCCGTGACGGTCACCGGCATCAAGGCCGCGGCGATCAGCGACAGTGACCAGGGGTGCAGCTCACCATCTCGGTGCCTGGATCAGGCACATCGCGCCCGGCCGCGTCCACATCGAACTCCCGGGCAGGCCCGAAGTGACCCAGCAGCACGGCTACTTCCACGCCGGCGCCACCAGCGCCGTCGCGGACAGTGCCGGTGGTTACGCCGCGTTCACGCTGTTCCCTGAGAACACCGAGGTGCTCACCGTCGAGTACAAGATCAACCTCCTTGCGCCCGCGGTCGGTGACTGCATCGAGGCAGTGGGGACGGTCCTGAAGTCGGGGCGCACCTTGACGGTGTGCCAGCTGGAGGTGTTCGTCGTCCATGACGCCGGCGCAAGCTCGTCGCGAACGGGCAGCAGACGCTGATTCGTGTGAAGGGGCCTGAGCCTGTCCGAGGAGTTCTTCGCACCATTGATGGCCGCAGCCGTCTATGACCCTGACCCCAGCTTCTGCCGCTGGTTCATCGAGCCCGCCCTCTACACCTTCGGGCGTCGGCGAGTCATGACGGCACTGCTCAACTATGCGCGGACAGGCACGGACGCGGAGCAAGCGGGCGCCAAGCGGGCCTGGTACTGCGCCCACTTGCCGCTGCGCGCCCACCGGTCTCCGGCCTACGCACCTGGTGGAAGTCGCAACCCGGCTCTGGACGAGTCCCACGAAGTGGTGGACAAGTGGCTGGAGTGCATGGCCTCACCGGACCGCAACGGAGCCTGATCCGGCGCACAAGGTAACGGGACAAGCTTTAGCCGTCGTATGCCAGCGTAGGCGCTGAACAAAGCGGGTATGTCTGCGGCACTGCGAGTAGGCGGACCTTGGGGAGGGGAACGGGCAGGCGTGGCGTCCTGGCACTGCTGGGACAGGAATAACTCCGGAAAATTAGCGGGCTTCTCAGAGACGTAGGAGTGGCACAGCGTGTCGATTTCACGTACGGAAGCAGCGAGATTCTTCCTCGGCGCCTATTGGCGCACGCTGCGCGGCCTGATAAAGCGTGCAAGAACCACCGCCATTGTCCTTACATGCTTAATTTCGTTTCTCTTGCTTCTCGTCATACAACTTTCCAGCAGCGCAAAGATTCTCGGACTAAGCAAGGACACCTGGCTCAATGTGGCAGGATCCGTGTTCGCGACGGCCCTCTTTCTATTTATAGAATCTGCTGTTCAGGCCGTGAAAGGAGTAGAGGAAAGCGTAGAGAAAAACGCGTACCGAGAGATCGTAGAAGAACAAGGAATACTGGAGGTATTCAGCCAGCGCGGAGATGACCGAGTTCTGGCGCTCTATGAGCGGCTAATCTCCGGCGCCGAAAGTAGAATTTGGGCAATCGGTATGACCAACGGTCATTTCGTGCACCAACACCTACAGGAGATCTGTGCGCGGCTACACAGACAGCCATTGGATGTGGTAATTGCCTTTTGGGATCCGGACACCACCGTTTCGAGGCCGACGGCGCCTGGTTCTTCCAGTGGATCCGTAAACCTTCTCTCAGTCCAGAGTCAACTTGAAGGAAAACATATATCGTCCGACGACCTGAAGCAAACGGTTCGGGTACGGCAGGAACAGGTCCAAGAGGCTGTCGATCGGATTGGTACTCAACTCGCGGGGCGTGTAAGGATCGTCGACATCACTCATGTTGCAAATTTTACGTGCCTGATCGTGGACGATCAGGTTTTCTTTTTCCCGTTTCTCGCAGGACCTGACAGTACTAACAATCCAACGCTTCGGTGCTCTGCCCAGGGACAGATTGGGCGGGCAATTTGCCGACACGTTGAACACCTGTTGGCGAGTCCCGAGCACACTCGAATTTTCTGGGAGAAGGATGCTTCATGAGGATCGCCCTCACAGGATCATCGAGTACGGGAAAGACAACACTTGCACATGCGCTCCTTCGAGATGCCAGATTTCAGAAGTACGCGACAGAGATAAGGTCGATCAATGCGCGTGACACTCTGGCGAGGCTTGGCTTCTCGGCGATGGACAAGATGAGCCGCGAGGAGGCTCGCTACTTCCAACTTGCTTATTATATTCAAAAAGAGAGTGACGAAAGGAAATGCCGGGAAGGGTTTATAACCGAACGGTCCTTTGTGGACGTTGCCGCTTATTGGATAGAGCGAGACACTCACGATCGTTCCCACTTTGAGAAGATGATGCTGATCGACCCGTGCGCCGAGAATGCGCGAGCGTACGATATCCACATCTATCTGTCTTTCGGCAGCATTCCCTTTTATCCAGACGGTTGGAGGTCGGAGGATGTCTCCTTCCATGAGAGAATCGATCGACGCATACGGAGCCTGCTTGGGGAATGGGGGTTGCACTACATAGCGATCACAAGCGCTGATCTGTCGGAACGTGTGGCCTGCGTACTGGAGGGGTTGAGTAGCGTTGGGCGGACGTGACTCGGTCATTTTCGTTTCAGCAGGCATCACCGAGCCGAAGAAGGGCAATAGCCCTCTAAATCGCCTGAACCTCTATCTCAATTATGGGCTGCTGGGGCTGGCTACATTGGTGGAGAGCAACGGCTATAAGGTCAAACTTGTACACGGCGGTTTTTCTGATCCGGCTGACATCCTATGCGAGTTAGAGCAGTCGGGGATTATTCCAACTCGCCACCCGGTGATGCTCTCCTTGCCGAGCAGTTTTTGCCTTGAATGGGCGCATGTATTTTCGCGTACACTCAAAGAGCGTTTTCCGGAAGTATCCATTATCGCCGGAGGGCGCTGGGTCATCGACCCTGATCCGGCATGGGCGAAAAAGCGGCTCCCCGATGTGGACCTATTCGTTTATGGTACGGCAGAGCGTCGAATACTCAGTCTATTGGGTGGCCCTCAGCGTTGGAGCGCAATCAGTTCGTGCAGTGCATCTCCAGATCGCTCCCCGGAAGCCGCGCTTGTTCAGCCACCGAACCTTAATTTCTTCCTGATGGATGATTATCGAGATTATCATCCAAGTCTCGAGATGTCTCGAGGATGTGGATTTAGTTGTTCCTTTTGCCTAGAGCGGAATGTGAAGCTACAGACTATACGAAGTCCCGCATCGACAGTGCATGAACTTTGTCGCTATATTCAGCAATATGAGTCGGAGTTTATTCACCCGTACTTTGAGGCGTCCTATTTTCGCCCTTCACGTGCATGGGTGCGAGAGTTCGAGGAAGAATATCGAAGTAACGGATTGGAAGTGACCTGGCGTTGCGAGACCAGGGTGGACTCGTGGCGTGTTTCTGATATATCCGACCTGGCCGCGTGTGGCCTGAAGGTGATCGATCTCGGTCTCGAATCCGGCAGCCCCCGGCAGTTGGTGGCGATGGGGAAAACAAAAAACCCTACGAGATACCTCGAGAGGGCGAACGAACTACTGCATGCTTGCAGGGATAACGGAATATGGGCGAAAGTGAATGTGCTGCTGTATGCCGGGGAGACGGAAGACACGATCGCCGAGACCGTTCAATGGCTTGACGGCCGGCGGGACTGCATAAAGGGTGTATCGGTGACCCCTCTGATTGTCTATAGATCTAGCGGTGACGTCTATTCTTACGTGTCTGAACTCTCGCGGGCGGGCGCTACTCTGGTCGACAGTGAGCGGCTGGAACGAGATGGATACTCTTTCGTTCACCTCAATTCGAGTATCCCGCATGAACGGGCTATTGAATTGACCCGCAGAATATCGAGACGGTACATGTCCGATCGGGACTACTTTAACCTCAAGAAATTCAGCTACTATCCACGGACATTTTCATGGGAGTCATTCAATAAGATTCTTGACTCCCAGCCGCTGGATGAACTGCCGTTTTCGCGTCCCACATCAGCCTGTAAGTAGCTGGCGATGCCGAACATCCCCCGCCGGCGGCGGGGAGGATCTGTACGGGTCCACGAGCGTGCTCAGCGGCGGTCGCCTCTTCCAACGACGCTCGGTCCACCAGTACCACCGCTTCGTTCGCCACGTGTAGCACCCGCGGCCGGGCTAGACCTGACCGGCTCCTCCAGCTCACGGCGGCGTTGGAGTCCGTGCATGCAGCGATCTGATTGCGCAGCGTCAGCGCGACAGGACCGACGGCCAGCGGCTGCAACCCAAATTGCTCGGCGATAGCCGGGCAGTCTGCAGCGACCTCTGCATCGGCCCATCCACGCCGCCTTGCCTCCGCACCGAGCGCTGCGCGGGCCCGATGACCAGGAGGGAAGGTCACTGAGTAGCTGCCCTCACGCGGTGCATTTCTCTCTGGCCAAGGGCCGTTCCAGCATCAGCACCAGCTGCCCGTCCAGGTTCGGGCGAGCCAGAAGGCACAGGGACGGGCTGGTGGCAATGTCTACGTCCAGCCGTCCAGCGATACCTGGGGTCCGTTGGTGAGGTAGCGGTGGAGGGCGCTGGCGGTGGTGTCGACGAAGTTTGCGGGGATGGCGTCGATGTCGACCCAGTGGACCTGGGCGTGCTTGCGTGATTCGCGGTTTTCGGGTTCGCCGGTCCATTCGTGGGTGGTGAAGACGACGGTGAGGAAGCCGTTTGGGGCTTCGACGCCCCAGGCGCCGTGGATGATGTGGGCGACCTTCAGGGATTCCGGTTTCACGGTCAGGCCGGTCTCCTCATGCAGCTCGCGCACCGCGGTTTCGGTGATGGGTTCGCCGGGTTCGCTCTTGCCGACGGGCAGGTCCCACATGCCTTGGGCGAATGTGGCGTTGTGGCTGCGTTGGAGGAGGACGACGCGACCTGTGGCCTGGTCGTCGGTGGTCGGCTGAGCCACGGTTGGTGTCCCTTCGTCGGCCGGTTGGTGGGCAGCTTAGGCCAGTGCTTCGCGTGCGCGGCGGGCGAGTTCGGTGGCTCCGGGTACTTTGCGGCGCTGGTAGACGGAGAGGGTGGAGCGGAGCGAGGTGATGGCCTTGCGGGTGCGGTCGGAGGTCATGCCGTCCATGAGGGTGAGGGCCTGGGACCAGGCGGCGACGGCTTCGTCGGCGCGGGCTTGGGCGGCGAGGCTGTCGCCGAGGTCGGCGTAGGTGAGGGCGTGGACGCGCTTGTACTTCTCGGGTCCCAGCGGATGAGGGCGTCGCGGTGCTGTTGCTCGGTGCCGATGTGGTCGGCGAGGTCGGTGAGGGTGCGGGCGGTGTGGCTGGCCACGGTGCCGGCGGCGGGGCCGCTGACGCGGGAGTAGCTGGGCTGAGGGTCGTCGTCGCGCAGCAGGGCGTCTTCGGCGGCGAGCAGGGCGCGGGCCGCCGAGGCCTTTTCGCCGACGGCGGCGTAGGCGCGGGCGTGGGTGATGTGGAGGAGGGCTTCGGTCTGGCCGTCGACGTGGCCGAGGTCGCGGGTGAGGGCTCCTTCGACGAGGTCGACGCAGTGGTGGGCTTGTTTGAGGATGAGGGCCTGGTGGGCGAGGGCGCGCATCATCCAGGCGGCGTGGCCGTGCGGGTCGGCTTCGCAGGCGAGTTGGTAGCCGACCTGGTAGTAGCGCTGTGCGGCGCCTTCCTGGCCGAGGTCGTGGTGTTTCCAGCCTGCCAGGTAGGCGAGTTCGGCAACGGCCCCGAACGCCGCCCGGCGTAACGCTTCGTTCGGGAAGCGGCCCCGGAGCATGGGGGCGGCGGTGTCGGCCAGGTAGGCGGTGACCGTGGTCAGGCCATGCCCGCCCCCGAGGCGTTCATCGGCGGCGCTGAAGGCGGCGGTGATCTGCCGTATGACGTCTACGTTCTCCGCGCCGACCATGGACGTGCCGGTGCGGGCGCGGAGCATGCGGGCGGTGGCCTCGTGCTCGTAGGCGAGCGGCATGGCGACGCCGGCGGTGGTGAAGGCGGCCACCGCGAGGAAGCGGCGACGCTCGACGTCGGCGCGACCCAGGTCGGTGGCGGC